>NZ_CP009287.1:2400000-4800000 GCF_000758705.1 Paenibacillus graminis
GGGATCGGGCTTGGCGGCGCTGGTATGCGTACCGTCGATGATGGCATCGAAATAAGGGGTAAGACCAGTGTTGTTCAGGATCAGCATCGCATTTTTGCTGGCCGAGCCAAGGGCTGTCTTGATTCCCTGGGTACGGCATTCTTTCAGAAAATCCAGTGCACCCGGCAAAATCTCCGAACTGTCCATCTTGGCGATATATTCGACGTACCGGTTGTTCTTCTGCTCGGCTAGCTCGGCTTTGCGTGTTTCATCGAGGGTAAGCCCGCCGATTTCCAGCAGAATGTTCAACGATGCGGTCCGGCTGACGCCCTTAAGCCGTTCATTGTCTTTCTCAGTGAAGATGAAGCCAAGCTGCTCGGCCAGCTCTCTCCAGGCGATGTAATGATATTTGGCGGTGTCGACGAGCACGCCGTCCAAATCGAACAAACAGGCTTTGATTTCTGACATAATGAACCTCCTAAAAGTTGTGATGATAAGTAAGCATTAATTTCCCGGATGGCGCTAAGACTGGCGGAAATCATCCATAGTATGCAACAATCCGGTTAGTTAAGGGTGTCAAATCACCGATATTCTGGACCACGTACAACCATGGGCCTGCTGAATGGGCCGAACGGGCAAAAAACCTGCAAAATGTGCAACAATTGTGTAATGTCAGCAACAACCGCAAGCGGGACAACTTATCAGCAAGCTGAGTTTTTTATGTAGCGCAAACGTTTGTACAAGTTTCGAAAAAATAAATGAAGCATCAGTTGCTTCATTTATTTTGTTCCCAAATTACTTTTTTACGGGTGGGTGCATGGATGACTCTCTGATGATCAAGCGGTGGGGAATCACGAACCGGTTCGTATATCCGTCATGGTTATCCGGCTTCTGGATACTCTGGATCAGCACCTGGGAAGCTGTGTAGCCAAGATGATAAATGCCGATATCGATACTGCTGATCGGTGGACTGGACAATTCCGACAATGGAATATTGTTAAAGCTGACGATCGCCAGATCCTCAGGAACTTTGTAGTTCAGCTCATTCAACCCTCTCAGTACACCGAAAGAAACCATATCATCGACTGCAACGAGTGCTGTGGGACGGTTCGGGAGATTCATGAAAAAAGACATGGCCCTGTAGCCGCTGTCCTGCAGAAACTCGCCTTCGACAATCCATTCTGCCCGCATTTCCAGTCCGCTCTTTGCCATTGCTTTGCGGTAGCCTTCCAGCCGGTCGCGTGAAACGATGAGATTGGGCGGCCCGCTCACGAAGCCAATGCGTTCATGTCCCATGGAGATCAAGTGGTTGGTAGCATCGAAAGCAGCCATGATATTATCATTATCCACCGATAAAATATCCTCATAGCGGTCACTTCGCCCTACCAGAACAAAGGGATAACCACCCGATTCCAGAAAATCAATCACGGCATCATCTTTGCGTGAATACAGCAGAATAACGCCGTCAACACGGCGCCCCTTGAGCAGCCGCGATACAGATTCCAGCTCTTCCTTCTCGTTCGCTCCGGAGCTGATCAGCACATCATAGCCGGAACGGCTGGACTGCGTAACGATCCCGCGGATTAATTCCATAAAAAATAAATTGGAGAACAGCTCTTCAGCCGGCTTCGGTAGAATGATGCAAATGCTGTTCGTGGTCTTCGAAACCAGGCTTTTGGCCATCATATTCGGAGTGTAGCCCATTTCCTCCATAATTTCTTTGACTTTACGGGAAGTTTCTAGGCTAATTCTGGGATGACCTGACAACACCCGGGATACAGTGGAGGGAGATACTCCCGCTTTCTTAGCCACGTCCTTGATGGTAACTGTCATAGAAACCTCCTCATGGAACCGTTTGCTTTACTCTGTAATATTAATCGAAGTGCTGTTAATTGTAAATAGTGAAACTCCTTTTCAGGGATATTTGCAGCAGTCCTGCTGGAGAGATGGAATTAGCAGTCCCTGCACTTCTCACTGGTACATGCGATTTGGCAAGGGGAAGGGGTGCTGATGTTTCAGCCTGGAGCAAGGAAGCGGGGCATATTTGTTAAGGAAGTGCAAACGAAACAATCCGCTTTTTCTTACGCAAGATAAGGCTTATTTCAATGTTGTTATATTCTGAATCTGTGCAAACTGGTGCAAGTTGAGGGGTGTTTTTGTGCAAATCATGCCATAGGCAATATCCGGATCGCTGAAGCAGACGCTGCGCACTATTCGAAATGGAGGTTGACAACATTCCAGATACTGGATTAGTATGGTGAACAGAATAGAAAAAGCGCTTACATTTGCTGTTTTGGGCTGCCGTTTTGTATCGATTTTTGAATTGATGATATCTAATGTGGCTTTTCGTTATTTGCAAACGTTTGCGCATGAACAGGCAATTCAGAGGGCAGCACTGATTTATTCTGACGGGAGGAGGGGAACCAAGGGGAGCAGGCTTGAGTGGCTTGAGGGAAAATTTTAATTATGGGGGTATCCGCTACAATGAAATGGGCATTATGGGGCAAGAAGGCATTTTCGGTTAGTATGATTGTGGTGCTTGTATGTTCCTATTTTTCTTTTTATCCAGGCAGCGTGGTGAATGCGGCAGCGTCCAAGGTTGTGCTTGTGGGCAGCCTTCAATCGGAATTATCCACGGAAGCCGAGCCTGCGGGGGACTGGGACCCTGCTGCCAGCGTGACGGAGATGACCTACGTGGACAATGGCCTGTACAGGTTCACGGGTATCTTGCCCGCCGGTGTCTATGAGTATAAGATCGCACTGAATGGCAGCTGGGAGGAAAGCTACGGATACGGCAATTATACCAATAGCGCAGGAGTCGATAAAGACGGCAATATTCAGATATCGCTTGCCGCCGAGACCAGCGTCACCTTTTATTATAATGACCTCACGAAAAAAATTGCAGATTCCACGTACTACACACCGATTGAGGCTGATAAGCTGCCCAGGCTGACCGGCACTCTGCAAACGGAGCTTGGCGATGCTCAGGATTCCTCTCCTGCTGATGCGAAAACTACGTTGTCTGATCCGGATTTGGATGGAGTCTATGAACGGTCGGCTGAACTTCCCGCAGGGGAATATGCTTATAGAGTCTACGTTCCCGGAGATACACCGGATACGGATATGTTCTATCCTGGCGGGGAGCAGAAGCTGAACCTTCCTGCCCATTCGAAAGTCACCTTTACGTACAACGCTCAGGATCATGGGGTGAAGGCCACTTTTACCGTGCCGGCTGCTCCAGGAATAACCGTTCCTGTACCGGAGGGGCAGCTGCGTATTCATTATAGCCGGACAGCCGGGGATTATGCCGGTCAAGGACTGTGGATGTGGGATGATGTGGCTGCGCCATCCGCTAACTGGCCGGCAGGTGCAACCCCTTTTCCTGAAGGGCAAACCGATGCTTATGGCGCTTATGTCGATGTGCCGCTGAAGGCGGGAGCGAAAAAAGTCTCGTTCCTGATTGTCAACCGCAGTACAGAGGCCAAAGACGGAGGCAACAAACTGTTCACGATCAATACGCCGCAGACGAATGAGGTGTGGGTTAAGGAAGGATCGGATACCGCGACGCCGTATGAACCGGTTGTATTGCCTGCCGATACAGTCCGGGTTCATTATACGAGAACAGACAGCAATTCGGGCCAGTACGGCTTATGGCTGTGGGATGAGGTAGCCTCTGCGCCGGTAAACTGGCCGGGGGATGCTGCTCCTTTTCTTGCAGAGCATACGGACGCTTACGGTGCTTATGTGGATGTTCCGCTTAAAGCGGATGCCCAAAAAATAAGCTTCCTGGTGGTCAACCGCTCCAGCGGCGATAAAGACGGAGGCGACAAGACATTCAAGCTGCTGGACCGCTACAATCAGCTGTGGATTAAGCAGGGGGATGATCATGTATATATATCCCCGTTTGGCGAACTGCCGGTGAGCCTGGTGTCGGCGGAAATTCTCTCAACCACCAAAATCATGCTTACCTTCACGTTAACGGACGGTCTGGATGCTGCCGGGTTAAAGTCCGCCATTACAGTAACGGACAAAGAAGGCACACCCGTTCCTGTCACTGCCGCGGCCATCAAAAGCACGACTTCGGTTGAGGTGGACACCGCCGCTTTTGCGCTGGAGAAGGCTCCGCTGAGCCTAGCTTATGCCGGGAAAAATGTATCCGCTTCCGCAGGCTGGCGGATGATTGATGAGATGTACAACTACACTGGAGACGATCTGGGCGCCACCTATCACCCGGCGGACCAGTCGGCTACCTTGAAGCTGTGGGCACCAATGGCCAGCAGCGTGGTTGCGAATGTGTACAGCAAGACTAATGCCGCGCAGCAGGTGGGCCAAGTAAGCCTGACTCTAGGCGATAAAGGCGTCTGGTCGGCAGAGCTGAAGCCGTCGGATCTGAGTAAGGGTGCAGCAGCAGACGATGTGCGCGGCTATTACTATCAGTATGAGGTGACCAATAACGGCGTAACCAAGCCGGTGCTTGATCCCTATGCCAAGTCGATGGCTGTGTTCACCGTGGACACCACGGGGGCGGCAGGACCTGACGGGGATACGGTTGGGAAAGCGGCTATCGTTGACCTGAGCGGCACGAACCCGCCGGATTTCCGGGCCGGGGATATTCCCGGCTACGTGAAACGCGAGGATGCTGTTATTTACGAAGTCCATGTACGGGATTTCACCTCTGACGTATCGATTGAAAGTGAACTGGGCGGCGAGCGCTGGGGCTCGTATGCGGCTTTTGCAAAAAAGCTGGATTATCTTAAATCCCTGGGGATCACCCACATTCAACTGATGCCGGTCATGGCCTGGTACAATGGGGACGAAACGCAGATGGCCAACAGGGAGTCCGGCTATTCAACCCAAAACAATGAATACAACTGGGGGTATGATCCCCATAACTATTTCTCGCCGGATGGCGCTTATTCGGAGCAGCCTGCCGATCCCGAAGAGCGGATCAAGGAGCTGAAGGGCCTGATTGATGCAGTCCATAAGGCAGGTATGGGTGTGATTCTTGATGTCGTCTATACCCATATGGCGAAGAAAGATTTTCTGGATGATATCGTACCGAATTACTACGCTTTTCAGGATGTCAACGGAAACTTTGTCGGCGGCTTCGGCAACAATCTGGCGACCAGCCATAAGATGGCCGAGAAGCTGATGGTGGATTCGGTCAAATACTGGTTCAGCGAATATAAAATCGACGGAATGCGCTGGGACATGATGGGCGATGCCACCTCCGATGCCGTCCAGGCGGCTTATGATGCCGCTGAAGCCATCCATCCGAAGGCGCTGTTCATCGGTGAAGGCTGGAAAACCTTCGCTGGGGATGCCTCCGATCCGGCACTGGCCGGCAAAGGCGCCGATCAGGCATGGATGGACAAGACGGACAGCGTTGGCGTATTTTCCGATGAATTCCGCAATGAGCTGAAGTCCGGCTATGGCTCGGAAGGCGAGCCCCGGTTCATTACGGGCGGAGCCCGCTCTATCGCCACGATTTTTAACAATATCACAGCCCGGCCTTCGAACATTCCCGCAGATGATCCGGGTGATGTTGTACCGTACATCGAAGCCCATGACAATCTGACGCTGCATGATGTCATTGCGCAGACGATCAAGAAGGACCCGTCGATTCCTGCCAATGAGCTGGAAATTCAGAAGCGGATCCGGTTGGGCAATCTGCTGGAGATGACCTCCCAAGGCACAGCTTTCATACAGGCAGGCCAGGAGTATGGACGTACAAAGCAGTGGAAGGGAGCCGGAGTTCCTGAGCAGAAATATACAGAACTGAAGGATGCAAACGGACAGTCTTTTGGCTATTTTATTCATGATTCCTATGATTCGTCGGATGCGGTCAATAGGTTTGACTGGGCCAAAGCGACGGACGAAGTGAATTACCCGGTTCAGAATACGACAAGGGCATACACCTCCGGGCTCATTCAGCTGAGAAAATCAACCGATGCCTTCCGGCTTGGCGATCAAAGTCTGGTGGACACGAATGTCAACCTGATCACTGCACCGGAAATCAAAGCAACCGACCTGGTGATCGGCTACAAGAATAAAGCGACCGATGGAACCGGACTCTACTATGTCTTCCTGAACGGCGACAATGCTGCTAGAACTTTGACCCTTTCCGAGGATTTAACCGGAGGCCAGGTGCTTGTGGACAATGATCAAGCCGGAGTGACGGCGATTCCTGTGGACAGCCTGAGCGGCTTCACGCTGACGTCAAATTCAATTACCCTGGACCCGCTTACTGCTGTGGTTATCCGCAAGGATGCCGCCGCCGCTGTTTTGGCTTCTCTGGGGACGGACAGCACAGGATATGCGCTGCAGACCGGCGGTACACATCAGACAGCTGTAACAGCCAAATACGATGACGGCAGCGCAAGAACGGTTACGAATGCAGCAGCCTATATCTCCAGTAACCCGGCGATTGCCACGGTAACAAGCAAAGGAATGGTCAAGGCCGTTAAGCCGGGAACAGCCACAATTACAATCACTTTTGGCGGACTCTCTGCCAAGGTGAATGTAGAAGTGACCAAAGAGCCGGTAGACACCAAACGGTATGTGCAAATTACCTATGTCCGAGACGACAAGGATTACAATGACTGGAATCTCTGGGTGTGGAATACGGGCGTGAAAAACGATCAGATCGATTTCACCACCTTCAAGGATGGCAAGGCCAGTGTGCTGATAGAGGTGGCACCGAATGCGACGAGTGTCGGTTTTGTCCTCCGCAAGGGTACGGACTGGAATACCGGCAAGCAGGATTATCCGGATGACCGGGTCATTCCGCTGGCGGCGGGCGAAGCTTTTACCAAAGTGATTGTAACCAGCATGGTAAAAGAGCTTGATATCAAGCCTGCGATTGGCGGTCCGGTGATGAGGGACGGAACGATCACGTTCCGGTACAGGGATGATGCGCTGTTCCGCACAGGTCATCAGGAAGCCATCAGCGGGGTTAAGGTTAAGGTGAACGGCAAAGAGTATCCGATGGCTTATGAGGCAGCGGAGGAATGGTTCAGCTATAAGCTGAAGGATGTGCAGGAAGGGACGTACAAATATAGTTTTGTTGTAACCAAAGACGGAGTGACCGAAGAGCTGACTGACCCGAAAAACACCGTGAACGGTGAATCCGTTGTCGTCTATCATATCCCGGAAGTTACGATTACTGCAGCAGTTCAGCCGGAGGCCATCGCCTCCAATGAGAATGCAGTGGTTACGGTAAAAGCCGCTTCCGAGGAAAAAGTATCTTACGTGGATGGTTATATGGATCTGTCCGCCCTTGGCGGACCGGAAGCAGTGAAGCTGGATACAGAGCTCATGCAGCAGACGGTTGCAGTGAAGAACAGCGTGCCGGCAGGAATAAAAAGCATTCCAATTACTCTGCTGGATGAATATGGAAATACGCACAAAGGGACTGCACGGGTTGAAGTGAAGGCGAGAACGTATACGGGCGGCCCGCTTGATTTTGATTGGGATGAAGCGCGGATCTACTTCGCTCTTACGGACCGGTTCAAGGATGGGGATGCTGCGAACAATGCGGACGTTGATACAACCCACCTGGAAGCCTATCACGGCGGGGATTTCCGCGGGATGATCGACAGTCTCGATTATCTTCAGAAGCTGGGGATCAATACCCTGTGGATTAGCCCGGTTGTGGACAATATCGATTTCAACAAAGGTGCCGGTTTCGGCGGTACGCAGTATGGCTACCATGGCTATTGGGCCAAGGATTTCACTCAGCTGGATGAGCATCTGGGCGACATGGCAACCTTCAAAGAGCTGATTGAGAAAGCCCATGACAAAGGCATCAAGATTATGGTGGATGTTGTGCTGAATCATGCCGGCTACGGCCTGAAGGCAGAAGACAATTATCCGGGTGTTTCGGCTGAGGATAAGGCGCGTTTTGTCGGTATGCTCCGCGAGGATGGCGTATCCGCTGATACGGACCCGATCAAGGGTGAGCTGGCAGGCCTGCCCGATTTCAAAACCGAAGATCCGGCGGTCCGCAAGACCCTTATCGACTGGCAAACCGGCTGGCTCGACAACGCACGGACGGAGCGCGGAGACACGATTGACTATTTCCGTGTGGACACCGTGAAGCATGTGGACAGCACCACCTGGAAAGCGTTCAAAAATGCGCTGACCGCCATTGATCCAGCCTTCAAGCTGACGGGGGAATATTTTGGCGGCACGCTGGACAATGACGGCGGCAACCTGCACTCCGGCCAGATGGACGGTCTGCTGGATTTCGGCTTCAAGAACGCCGCGAAGGATTTTACAGACGGCAAAATCTCGGTTGTGGATACGTATCTGCAACACCGGGAAGCCCAGATGGACAACACCGGGATGATGGCTCAGTTCCTGAGCAGCCACGACGAGAACGGCTTCCTGTCTAATTATGTGGATGGAGACAAGGACAAGCTGAAGATTGCTGCCGCCTTGCAAATTACGGCAAAGGGACAGCCGGTTATTTACTACGGGGAAGAGCTGGGACGTTCCGGTGCCAATTCCGGGGACTTGTCCAAAGGAGAGTTCAGCGAGAACCGCGGGGATATGCCATGGGATCAGCTGGGTGCAGAACAGGGGCTTCACGATCACTATCAGAAGCTGCTGAATATCCGCGCCAAGTACTCCCAAATATATTCCAAAGGTATCCGTACCAAGCTGGCAGGCTCCGATGAGCTGGGATATCTGGCTTTTGACAAGCAGTATGACGGAGCAAATATTGTGACCGCTATCAATACAAAGGCTGAGGCGGTATCGGTAAGCCTTCCGGTCCCTTTTGCCGCACAGGCTGTGGTTGTGGATGAATACAGCGGCAAAACCTATACGGTATCAGGGGATCAGAAAGTGACAGTTGAACTGCCGGGCAGGGGTGACGGGGGAACGGTTATACTGGCCGTTGTTCCTAAAGTGACGCCTACGCCGGCCCCGACGCCATCGCCAACACCAACGCCGGAACCTGCGGGCGGGTCCGGTTCGAATCCGGTGATTGTGGCAACAGCTGCCCCTGCTGCTGATACGCAGCTTATCAGCGGGGACAGTCTGAAGAACGGCAAGGATGGCAAAGTCACAGTGGAACTCGCTTCTGGCAAGCAAGCGGTGCTCCTTCCGCTTCAGGCCGCGGCCATGCTGGGGACAAATGATCTGGTGCTCACTATGCGGGGTCTATCCATAACGCTGCCTGCCCAGGTTCTGCGCACCATTCAGGGAACCTTAACTGGAGCAGATGCAGAAGGTGCGCAGATTCTATTGGGCGCAGTACCGCTTACAAGCAATGCGGCGAGCGCGCTGCTTGCGGGTATTAGCAAGGACAACATGTCGGCAGCTGCGGCATCGGACCTCTATGAGTTTAGACTTGAAATTATCCGCAAGGACGGTAAGAAGATCCCCGTGACCTCGTTCGCAGAACCGGTCAAGCTGGCCTTCCAGCTTAAAGGGAACCCCGACAAGGAACTGCTTGGTGTCTACTATTTGGAGGACAACAGTTCACTACAGTATGTTGGGGGATCGCAGCAAGGGGATGTCATTACAGCCGGGGTAACACATTTCAGCAAATATGCAGCGCTTGTAATCAATAAAGTCTACTCAGATGTTCCGGCTGCCTATTGGGCAGAATCAGCGATTAAGTCACTTAGCGCGAAGCAGGTGATTACAGGTGTTACGGCATCCGAGTTCAAGCCCGGGAACCCTGTCACCCGTGCGGAATTCACCTCACTCCTTATGCGTTCGCTTAGCCTTCAGGCCCAAGGGCAGGCCGCATTGAAGGATGTGAAAGAGGAAGAACAGAGTGGATTCACGGATGTGAGGGCAGATGCCTGGTATGCTTCCTATGTGTCGGCTGCAGTCCGTCAGGGGATTGTGGCTGGACGCACCAGGGACTTGTTCGTTCCGGATGCAGTGATCAGCCGTAAGGAAATGGCCGTCATGATCATCCGGGCGCTGGAGATGAAGCAAGGCAAGAAGCTTGACCCGGTCAATGGCGGATTGCGGTTTGCCGATGCTTCCAGCATCAGCTCGTGGGCTGCACCATATGTGAGTGCCGCAGCAGAGCAGGGACTTCTGCAGGGCAGAGCAGGCAACAAGTTCGCACCGGAAGCTTGGATGACCCGGGCCGAAGCTGCCCAGGTAATATATAGATTGCTTGGGAAGTAGGTCGTTCGGGAGGCCTCAAGAGCTGAGGAAATCAACAGGAGTACAGCAGCAGTGGATCAACAGGAGAAAGCAGCAAGTGGATCAGTAGAGTAATATAGCAAAGTACAGCAACAGGAGTGGGTTAGCAAAGTAATATAGCAAAGTACAGCAACAGGAGTGGATTAGCAAAGTAAATAAAGACTACCCAAAGGGCACTCTTCCCAGTGAAGAGTGCCCTTTGGGTGTTGGAAGATAAGTCCCTTCATCTTGAAACCTCAGAAGTTAAGTGGAAAAAGTAAAACTAATTGGCCGAGAACCCCGCCGCAACAAGGTTTAGTGGGAATTTGCCCACTTCATTCAAGACATTTCACCTCATTTGGCTGGTTATGGCCGAATTAGTGGTACTTTTTCCCGCTAATGGTGCTCCAGGAGCCGGTCAGGCCGAAAATAGTGATACTTTTTCCCGCTAATGTTCTCCAGAGCCGCCAGGTGAGATTAGTGGTCCTTATTACTGCGGATATCACGAAATTCAGCGGATAAGGTGGAGGTCCATGGGAGGCGCTATCGTACTATGGCGTTAAGGCGTTATCGTGGTTATGGAGCAAGGGCGAGCCGTCGGCAGCATAGCAGTAAAGGCGAAGATAAGCGAAGACAGGCCTGCGGGTTGCCGCAAGGCTGTTCCGGTTCCTTTTTTAATACATACGGAATATTCCATAGTCTTACCGATGAATTGCAGTGAATCAGCGCCGAGTTATGGGGATTTAAGCCGCTTGCAGGAGGATCGCTCCATAAAAAGGGTATCGATTTTAATTTTTGCGCTCACGGCTGAGCTAGTGTGAAAAGGTGAAGTCAAGAGGTCAACGGCCCATTGCGCCATTTGCTGTTTTTCTACGTGAACGGTGGTCAGCTCCGGCGTCTGAATGAGAGATTCGTTGATATTATCGAATCCGACGGCCGATACATCCTCTGGAAATGAGAAGCCTAGTTCAGCGAGTGCCCTCATGGTGCTGATGGCTATATAATCACATCCACAGAAGAAAGCGGTAGGAAACGGCTGTCCATTATCCATTAATTTGTGCAATTTTTCCCTTAAGGGTAACTGGGAAGAGAACAGGGTTGGAGGCACAGCCAGAATGTTGCTTTTGGAAATCTCCAAATGATGCTCAGCCAACGCAGACAAAACCCCCCGCTTGCGCTCATCGAAGTTGTGAATCCGTTGTCTGCAATCTCATTTCATACATTGTCTGAACACGGGCGAGGAATTTCAGACGAGCGGAGAAGACAACTTAAAAACGCTGGAGCTTGTATTTGAAACTTACAGGAACGCAAAAGAACATAGGGTCATTCATTTTTGACAGCCGATAGACACACTGCCCTGAAATCATATGGCTTGGTGGATATCGACACAATGATGGACTTCCGGGCAAGGTCGTATATGCAGATCAAAAAAGAACCTGATAAGAGCTCATCAGGTTCTGGTTTTTTTTGAATTTAAAAGCGGGACAAGTCAGATTGGTTACTCTTATAGCTGTCTTGTGCTGTTACAGCAACGCTTTGAGCACCGCATAGCCGTATGCGGGCAGCTTGATCGACAGTTTGCTGCGTTCGGCGCGCACGGTGTCGCCGGTAAACAGGTTCTCCCAGTTGCGGTCTTCTACATCAAGGGAGAAGGTTTGCGCCGTTTCCTCTGTGTTGACAAGCACCAGGATGATATTATCGCCCAGACGGCGTTCGTAGGCGAGCTTGCTTCCCTGCGGTCCGGCTTCCAGGAAGGTAAAGGTGCCAGTGCGGAGCGCAGGATGGCTGCTGCGGATTTCAATCAGCTTGCGGTAATAGCTGAACAGGTCCAGATCCTGATTTTCCGGGTTCCATTCCATGCATTTGCGGCAGCCCGGATCGCCTTCGCCGTCCATGCCGATTTCGTCACCGTAATAAATGCAAGGTGTGCCCATGAAGGTGAACTGGAACAATGCGGCAAGCTTTTGCTTATTTTTGTCCCCTTCAGCCAGAGTCAAAAGACGCGGCGTATCATGGCTGTCCAGCAGGTTGAAGGCTACTTCGCTGGCTTGCAGCGGGTAGCGGGAGAGCTGTTTGCCAATAGCGTTGGCGAAGCCTTCGGCATCCAGTGTGCCATAGATAAAAAAGTCGAGCACGGCATCGGTGAAGGGATAATTCATGACCGCATCGAATTTGTCGCCTTCCAGCCAAGGTGATGATTCATGCCAGATTTCGCCCAGAATATAGGCATCCGGATTCGCACGCTTGACAACCTTGCGGAAATCACGCCAGAACTCAAGATCTACCTCGTTGGCAACATCGAGCCGCCAGCCGTCAATGCCTACCTCGGTGATCCAGTATTCTGCAACCTTCAGTAAATATTCTTTTACAGCGGAATTCTCGGTGTTCAGCTTCGGCATTAAGGGCTCGAAGGCAAAAGCATCATAAGTCGGAATATTATCCACTACCTGCAGCGGAAACTCACGGACATGGAACCAGTCTTTGAAGGGGGAAGCTTCACCCTTTTCGAGTACATCCACAAATGGGGCAAAGGTCCGGCCCGAATGGTTGAACACTGCATCCAGCAGCACGCGGATTCCGCGTTCATGGCAGGCGGCGACCAGCTTTTTCAGCGTCTCTACATCACCAAAATGAGGATCGACCGACATATAGTCTTCCGTATCGTATTTGTGGTTGGTGGTCGCGGTGAAGATCGGGGTGAAGTAGATGCCGGTAATGCCGAGCTCGCTCAAATGATCCAGATGGTCAATGACCCCTTGCAGGTCGCCGCCGAAAAAGTTCTCCGGTGTAGGCGTTCCGCCCCAAGGCTGCACATCGGCCGGATTCCGGCCGGGATCGCCATTTGCAAACCGCTCAGGGAAAATTTGATAAAAGACAGCGTCCTTCACCCAAGCGGGTGGAGTAAAAACATCACCACGGTTTATGTACGGGAATTCAAACAGCCGGTTGGGATTCGCCGGACGCTCAGTCACAAACTCACTTTCCGTCATCCAAATGCGTTCATGCCCTTTTTGCAGCAGAAATCCATATTTCAGGCGCCGGTACGGGGGCACCGAAGAGCATTCCCAATAATCGAACATAGCATCCGAGGTGAAAAGCGTCATCGGAATCAGCTCTTTGGTAGCATCCCAGGCATATTTGTCTCCGGCCCAGGCGAAAACCTCGGTTAAATCCCCTTTTTTGGCGCGCAGGCGCAGATGAATCGTCTCGTGATCATAGGCATAAGACCAGTTTAACCGCGGGCGATGATAGACAGCTTCCAGTAACATTAAATAATTCCTCCTAAAAGTTTTGTGAGCGTACACATCCTCGGCCTGCTGCGTGCAAAACTCGCTTCGGAAGCATACGCTTAAGTTTTGTGAGCATAAGCAGCCAGAACAGGACTGAACAAACGGACTTCGGCAGCATTGGCGGCAGAGGCGGATGTGCCTTGTTGCACAATTAATGTGCCTTAGTTGCACTGATGGGCGCATTCTCTATCCGCAACAAAAAAAGGCACAACTGACAACGGTAGCTTGTCCGAGGTTGTACCTTTTTGAAGTTACATTGCCTTTTAGTTGTTTGCGGTGATGTCTGTGCAG
The DNA here is from genome assembly GCF_000758705.1 of Paenibacillus graminis. Taxonomy (NCBI): domain Bacteria; kingdom Bacillati; phylum Bacillota; class Bacilli; order Caryophanales; family Paenibacillaceae; genus Paenibacillus; species Paenibacillus graminis. Next base: position 2,413,713 of record NZ_CP009287.1, read on the forward strand.
CAGATGAGGCTGCTTATAATGTTTTGGATTATAGCATGGAATAATTAGGGGTTCAATACTTTAGTTCAAACCATTGCACAAAATTTTAGGAGACGGAAAACCGGTTTTTCTACAGGATAAATAACCAATAAAATCTAATAATATCCATTAAAATGAAATAAAAGGATAATAAGAAAGCTTACTCCAGATTTGTGGGAATGATTCGTTGTAAACCAGTAAGAATAGGAGCTTTCTTTTGAAAAAGGGAGGAAAACCGGTTTCCCTTCAGAAAATTGGGCAAATATGATTGAATACACTATGTGCAAACGTTTTTACAATTAAGATTACTGTTGTATTATGAAATAGAGGAATGAAGCGCTTTCTGGAACTTGCCGAAGCGTATTATAGACGGGGAACAAATAAATACATACATTTTTTTTGAAACCCCTGAAATCGTTTGCGCAAGATCTGAAGCAACATCGTAAGCGCAAAGCAAGATACACAAATTAGGAGGGGTTAAGTCAATGGAATTGAAAAAGCTTATGGTTCTCACCGCAGCATTCTCTATGGCAGCGTCCATTACAGCGTGCAGCTCTAACAACAACGGCAATAATGGGAAAAATGCTTCGGCAACCACAGCACCGGCAGATAATGCAACAGCAACTAATGCTGCGAACAGCGGCAACGCTTCGGCAGCAGGCGACATTAAACCGGAAGAGGGCGCATCGCTGCTCGTATGGGAGAGTAAAGAAGAGAGACCGTTTGCCGAGGAAATGGCCAAACAATTTACAGCTAAATATAACGTTCCAGTGAAAATTGAAGAGGTGGCACCGCCGGATCAGGTAGGCAAACTTACGCAGGATGGCCCATCCGGCCTGGCAGCAGATGTTGTGCTGATCCCGCATGACAATCTGGGCAAAGCCGTAAGCGCGAGCCTGCTGCTTCCAAACGATATTTTTGCCGAGCAGACTAAAGCTAACAACACGGAGGCTTCCATCGTAGGCTCCTCCTACGACGGCGAGCTGTACGGGTACCCAAGAGCGGCCGAAACCTATGCCCTCTACTACAATAAATCACTGGTCAAGGAAGCGCCTAAAACCTTTGATGACGTAATTACCTTCGGCAAAACGTTCACAGACAAAGCCAAAAACAAATACGGAATTATGTGGGAAGTCGGCAACATGTACTTTGGTTATCCCTTCATCGCCACTACGGGCGGCTATCTGTTCGGCAAAGACGGCACAGACAAAGACGATATCGGCCTGAACAATGAGGGTGCGATTGAAGGGCTGAAAACTTACGCCAAATTGAAAGAAATACTGCCAATCAAGAGCGGTGATATCAATGCGGACATTAAGCGCAGCTTGTTCAGCTCGGGCGATGTTGCCATGGATATGACAGGTCCTTGGGAGCTTGCAGCCTACAAGCAAGCGCTTGGCGATAATCTGGGGGTCACTCCAGTGCCTACGATTGACGGCAAAACAGCCATTACGTTCTCCGGCATCAAGATATTCGGTGTCAATGCCTACACGCAATATCCGAATGCAGCAAAACTGTATGCTGAATTTGCTTCAAGTAAGGAGTCCCAGCTTGAGCTCAATAAACTGGTTGGTTCAATTCCAACCAATAACGAAGCACTGAAGGATCCGCAAATTACGGGCGATCCGTATATCTCGGTTTTTGCTGAGCAGGCCAAGAACTCTCAGCCAATGCCGTCCATCCCTGCAATGGGCAATGTATGGAGTCCTGTGAACGCAGCCCTTCCGGAAATCTGGGATAACAATGCAGATCCTAAAGCGGCTATGGACAAAGCAGTACAGCAAATCAAAGACCTCAATAACGGTGCAACTGCGAAGTAACAGCAGTTTGTCAACAGCAAAACAATAGCATACAGTGGAATTCACTCGCCCGCCGCTCCGGGTAGCGGCGGGCAGTTCCTGAATTCCGCGCGGAGAGGAGAACGGAAGGGAAATGCAGCGACACCGCAGCAGAGCCGCAATACTGTCGACCATCTTTATGGGATTGGGACAAATATATAACCGCCAATTCATTAAAGGGCTTATTTTTATAGCTGTAGAGGCTGGAGCTCTGGTCTATTTCATTGCTAATTTGGGTAGGGCCTTCTGGGGTATTACTTCACTGGGGGATACACCCAGCCATCTGGAGAAAGTAAAAGGGATCACCAAAATGGTGCCCGGAGATCATTCCATCGTTATTTTGATTCAAAGCTTGATTACCTTAATGTTTTTTGTATTATTCCTGATTGCCTGGTTTATGAATATTAGGGATGCCCATAAAACCGGAGAAGAACGCGAAACTGGTCGTCCTTCGAATACATTCAAACAGTCCGTACGCTACGTTTTGGATTATAAATTTGCCCAGAGCTTTTTGCTGCTTCCGGGAATCGGTATTTTGTTCTTCACAATCATGCCGATTATCTTTATGATCATGTTGGCCTTTACGAACTTTGCCGCACCCGACCACATCCCGCCGGCGAGGCTGGTGGACTGGGTAGGTTTTGAAACCTTCCGTAATCTGCTGGTCCTTAAATCTTGGAGCCATACCTTTTACGGGGTACTTACCTGGACGATCGTCTGGGCGGTTTTATCAACTATAACTACTTACTTCGGCGGGATGCTCGTTGCCCTGCTGATCAACCAAAAAGGTATCCGCTTCAAGGGTCTGTGGAGACTGATTCTAATTGTGCCGTATGCCATTCCGCAGATGATTTCACTGCTGCTGATGCGCAACCTGTTCAACGGGCAGTTTGGCCCGATCAACCAGTATCTCGGCTATTTCGGGCTGGGGGGTCTGCCTTGGCTGACCGATCCGTTCTGGGCCAAGGTTACCGTTATTATGGTTAACATGTGGGTAGGTATTCCGGTATCCATGCTGCTGATTATGGGTGTGCTGACTACAATCCCGCGTGATATGTACGAAGCAGCCGAAGTGGACGGGGCGACCAATTATCAAAAGTTCCGCATTGTTACACTTCCAATGATCTTGTTCTCTACTGCACCTACGCTGATTATGCAATTTGCCGGCAATATCAACAACTTTAATGCCATCTACCTTCTGACTCAGGGAAATCCGGTCAACGGGAATTACCAGTATGCCGGATCAACGGACTTGCTGGTAACATGGCTGTACAAGCTGACGCTGGATCAGAACAAAAATAATATGGCTTCCGCGATAGGCATTATACTCTTCATCATTGTAGCCGGGTTCTCCCTGTACAATTACCGCCGGACCAAGTCATTCAAAGAGGAGGACATGATTCAATGATCATCGGACGCAAGCTTGCGAACTTTTTTCGCCTCAGCTTTAGTTACATTATTCTGATTGGGCTCGCGGTTGCTGCGATCTATCCGGCGCTCTGGATATTGTTGTCATCCTTCCGGCCGGGTAAGTCATTGTACAGCAAGACGCTGATTCCTGAACATTTTACTCTGGACCACTATAAGGAACTGTTCACTTCACCGGTGTATATGTTCGGGACCTGGTATGCGAATACACTTAAGATCGCCGTATTTTCTATGCTGATCGGTGTGGTACTGACCCTGCTGACCAGTTACGCGCTATCCAGATTCCGCTTCAAAACCCGCAAGACTACCATGTCGGTACTGCTCATTCTCGGGATGTTCCCGGGCTTCATGAGTATGATTGCGATTTACCTGCTGCTCAATCAGTTCAATCTGCTGGATAAGCATCTGGCGCTGATTATCGTCTATGCGGCAGGAGCACCGCTTGGCGGCACATTGATCGCCAAAGGCTTCCTGGATACCATCCCGCGTTCACTGGATGAAGCGGCACGGATTGACGGAGCCAGCAACTTCGGGATCTTTGCCCGGATTATTCTTCCGCTCTCCCGGCCGATGATTACCTATATGGCGCTCACGCAATTTGTTGGCCCATGGGTGGATTTCATCTTTGCCAAGCTGATATTGCGGACCAAGGATAACTGGACGGTCGCTGTCGGGATGTGGGATATGGTCAATACCATGCAGAATTCCAATTTTACCTTGTTCGCAGCGGGGGCTGTGCTGATTTCCGTCCCAATTATGATTCTGTTCGCCTTCCTGCAGCGGCTGCTCGTGGACGGTTTGACTGCGGGTGCCAGCAAAGGATAGTTGTTTTGCCTGCTTTATGAATCGCAGAAACACAGGGTACAGCCTTTATGTTGATATTAAGGGCTGTACCTTTATTTTGTCATGAGGAGAGAGTGTGTAATGAAACAGCCGCGTAACTCGCGATTTAGATCGGTAGGCATGAAGCTGTTCGTCATTTTGTTCTGTACCATTGTGCTGCTGTCCTCTGTCCTGGGCCTGACCTCCTATTATGCCGCCAAAGGCATTATCACGGATCAGGTGGCTGCAGCTTCCTCCCAGTCTATAGTGCAGGCAGCAGACAAGCTGGACTTTTTATTTGCCGAGTACGAAGCGCTCTCCCGGCAGTTTGCTGTGGATTCCATTCTAAAGGCAGATATGGAAACGGTGAACCGCCCCGGAGCCGGGACCGTCGACAAAGCGGCGGCTGAGGACCGCATCCGCCGCAAGCTGGACTCGGTCAAAGGCTCCGACGAACGGCTCCTGGGCATCCGTCTGGTGTCAAAAAGCCTGGTGGATGCTGACTCTTACAAGTCGACGGGCATCAGCTCCGTCCGCAGCGCTGAAGGCATCCAGACAAGAGTGAAGCAGCTTGATGAAGCCAAGGGCAACCCGGTCTGGTTCCCGGTGCGGGCCAAAGGTTTCTTTGATGTGTATGACCAATCCTCGCTGACAATGGGCCGTTTGCTGCGGAATATACAGCATCCCGAAGCGGAGTATTACATGCTGATCGAGATCAAGGGTCAAGCGCTTACGGATATCCTCTCCAATCTGCATATTGGGCTCACGGGGGAAATCCGGATTCTGGACCCGTCGGGAAACATTGTATATGGAGCGGATAACAAGCTGCTCGGCGAACCCTCATACATCCATCCGGCAGCAAAGCCGGCGGAGGGAGAACGGCAGTCGTTTACCGCCAGCAATGAGCAGGGCACCTCTCAGCTTGTGGTCTATCAGCCGCTGGATACGGCCAAGTGGACGCTGATGGGTTATGCCCCGGTCAGTGATTTCACGAAATCAGCTGACCGTCTGCTCTACATAACGCTTTCAGTTGTCCTCGCGGCGGCAGTGATTGCAGTGGTCATCGGCTACGTTCTGGTTCGTCTGATCGGCCGTCCGCTGGGCAAGCTCGCCGGGCTGATGGAGGAAGGGGAGCAGGGCAATCTTCAGGTGCGTACCCATTTCAAAGGCCGGGATGAGATTGGGCGGCTGGGACATAGCTTCAACAAGATGATGGAACAGATTTCGCTGCTGGCAGGACAGAGCAGCCGTTCGGCGGCCCAGGTGCTGGCTACCTCGGAGCAGCTGGTGAATGCGTCCAGTGTGACCTCTGCTCATGCGAGAGAGGTGGCTGCAGCTACGGGAGAAATAGCCCATGGTGCGGCCAGTCTGGCTCTGGAAGCAGAGAACAGCAACCGCAACGTGGAGAGGATGAACCTCCAGATCACGAAAGTGCAGGAGACCAACAGGGCCATGGACGCTTCGGCGGAGAAGGTGATCACGGTCAGCGACCAGGGAGCAGAGCTGATGAAGACACTGGTGGCCCAGAGTGAATCAACTGTGCAGATGATGGAGTTGATTCAGGAGAACTCCATGAGGCTGCGTGAGAGCACACATTTGATCCGCAGCATCCTGACCCCGATGGTTGCCGTGAACAAACAGACGAATATCCTGGCGCTTAATGCTTCCATAGAAGCTGTTAGAGCCGGGGCGGCCGGAAGAGGTTTTGTTGTGATCGCCAATGAGATCAGAGGGCTGGCTGACGAGTCCAACCAATCGATTGCTATGGTATCGAAGATTACTGAAGAGATTAGCAGCCGGATTGAAAATACAGTCCAGGTGGTGGGCGATACGGCTCCGCTCTTTCGGGAGCAGATTTCCTCCGTGCGGGAATCTTCCAGTATATTTGAAGGGGTCCGTGAGGAGATGGAGCAGTTCATCGGCTATTTGAATGAATCGTCGGCGTCCATCACGGAGCTGATGGAGTACCAGCAGCAGCTGGGCGAATCCATGGCCAGTGTCCATGCGGTTGTGCAGCAGACCAGTGCTTCCACCGAGGAAGTTGCCTCCATGTCCTCGCAGCAGTTCACGGTCAGCGAGGAACTGGTTGCGCTGTCCGGCAAGCTGGAAAAGCTAGCGGAGGAATTGAAGCAGTCGCTGGTTTCCTTTCACGGATAGGGCGGATAAGCCACAGCGCGTAGATAAATCCTATAAGTTTTTGTATAATGAAACTTACTTCATATAATGAAGGGACTGAATTATGCGCAGATATCAATATTTTAAACCTGACTATTAAAATTTAATGGAGGTAAAAGTATTGATTACAGAATTGCACACAGAACGTTTACATTTGAGAAAAATGAAGGTATCGGATTCATCAAGCTTGTTTAAAATTTGGTCTGATCCGGCAGTTACCAAGTTTATGAATGTTAGTTGTTTTACTAATGAAAATCAGGCAAAAGCAATGATTAATCTCCTCGATAACCTTTATCAGGAGGGCAAAGCTATCCGGTTCTCCATAATTAAAACTGAATCCAATGAAATCATTGGGTCTTGTGGTTATAATTCCTTGGATTTTGAAAATGCTAAAGCAGAAATTGGTTACGACATTGCCAAATCATTTTGGGGAAGAGGATATGCTTCAGAAGCTATCCGTTCTTTGTTAGATTATGCATTCTCAACTTTAAATTTGAATCGGATCGAAGCAAAGGTTGAACCCGGAAATGCGAATTCAATCAAACTTTTACAAAAGCTGGACTTTACGTTTGAAGGAAGCCTTAGACAATGTGAAAGAGTAGACGGAACGTTTAAGGATCTCAGTATCTATTCAAGATTAAGATCGGATTGATTTACCCGGATAACAATAAATCTCTGGTTCAGCCTCTGCGGCCGGCAATCGGCAGCGCAGAGGCTTTTGTCTATAACATAGGCCCAGGGCACTCTTGGGAAGGAGGGGTTAAGCTTGGCGGAACTGAACGGAAGCCTGTTTCAGCAGGCTTTGCTGGACGGAGAGTATGGGCCGCATTTTTTTGCCTACTATTATAAACAGTGGAATCCATATACGATGGCGTACCATCAGCATAATTCAACGGAGATTATGTACCTGATCTCGGGGAGCTGTGTAGTCGAAGTGCGGCAGAGCGAGAATGAGGAGGAACGCTTTCGCCTGAAGCGGGGAGAGCTGATCATGCTTGATGCCAATGTGCCGCACCGGCTGATCGTGGAAGAAGGAACATCCTGCCGGATGCTGAATGTGGAATTCGGCTTCACGGCAGCTGCCGGAGCGGTTCCTTCCATCGCCAGGCTGGCTGAAGCGGAGGCTGGCCTGGCCGGGCTGCTGCGGGAGCCCTTCAGGAGTCTGGTGCTGCCGGACCCGGAAGAAGTATTTCATGTGCTGAAATCGCTGGTACTGGAGTTGGACCAGCATGGCGTAGAAGGGGAAGGACAGGGGAAGGAGCGGGGAAGCATAATGATCGGGCTGCTGTTCTCCGAGCTGCTGCTGCGCCTCGCCAGACTGCGCCGGGAACAGCTGGAGGCCAGCCAGCAGCCGGCACAGCTCTACGTGCGGCGTGCAGTTGAATTTCTCCATCAGAACTATGACCGCAGTATACAGGTCAAAGAGATTGCCGCCGAGGTGAGCCTGCATCCCGGCTATTTGCACCGGATCTTCCGCGCGCATACGGGCCGGACACTGACCGACTACCTGAATATGCTGCGGATGGAGAAAGCCAGAATGCTGCTGGGACAGAGCGAGATTCCCGTTGCGGAAATTGCCGACTATGTGGGGATCAGCAGCAGGCAGTATTTTCACCTCCTGTTCAGGAAGTATACGGGCTGTACTCCTGTGGAGTACCGTAATTCGCTGGAACGTTTTTCGTGGAGCGATGCCCAGCCGGACATCCGGGACAGGTGAGGATTGTTGACAGTTGACCGGTAAAGTGGTCATGATATTGATAACGCTTCCCGCCTCCTCCTTGCTACAATGGACAGGTAGAAATCATACATTGGGAGGAAGATGGCGATGTCTTTTAAAGTAGCTTTTATCGGGGCGGGCAGCATTGGCTTTACCCGCGGTTTACTGCGTGACCTGCTGACTGTACCGGAATTTAAGGAGATTGAAGTCTCTTTTATGGATATTAATCCTCATAATCTGCAGATGGTCACCGAGCTGTGCCAGCGGGATATCCGGGAGAATGGCCTCAAGATTGTGATCTCGGCTACGACGGACCGCAAAGAAGCGCTCAAGGATGCCAAGTACGTATTTTGCACAATCCGTATGGGCGGATTGGAGGCTTTTGCGACCGATGTGGATATTCCGCTGAAGTATGGTGTGGACCAGTGTGTGGGCGACACCTTATGTGCAGGCGGCATTATGTACGGGCAGCGCGGGATTGCCGAGATGCTGGAGATTTGCCGTGACATCAGAGAGGCGGCTGCGCCGGATGTGCTCCTGCTTAATTACTCGAATCCAATGGCCATGCTGACCTGGGCCTGCAACAAATACGGCGGTGTGCGGACCATCGGGCTCTGCCACGGAGTCCAGCATGGACATCACCAGATTGCCGAGGTCTATGGACTGGAGAAATCCGAGGTGGATATCATTTGTGCCGGGATCAATCACCAGACCTGGTATATCTCCGCGAAGCATAAGGGCAGGGATCTGACCGGAGGGCTGCTTGAAGCTTTTGAAAAGCACCCGGAATTCAGCCGGACGGAAAAGGTGCGGATTGATATGCTGCGCCGCTTCGGCTATTACAGCACCGAGTCCAACGGCCACTTGAGTGAATATGTGCCGTGGTACCGCAAGCGCAGCGGTGAAATCATGGACTGGATTGATCTGGGCAGCTGGATTAATGGAGAAACCGGAGGCTACTTGCGGGTCTGCACGGAGGGGCGCAACTGGTTCGAGACCGATTTTCCCAATTGGATGAAGGACCCGGCGCTGGAATACACGGCTGAGCACCGGGGCGAGGAGCACGGCTCCTATATAATTGAAGGGCTGGAGACAGGCAGAGTGTACAGGGGCCACTTTAATACCGTCAATAACGGGATTATTACCAATCTGCCGGACGATGCCATTATTGAAGCGCCGGGCTATGCCGATCATAACGGCATCTCCATGCCGCTGGTCGGCGAACTGCCGCTGGGTCCTGCTGCAGTGTGCAGTGTCAGCATTTCCGTGCAGCGTCTCGCTGTCGAGGCTGCTGTGCATGGCGATGACCAGCTGCTGCGCCAGGCCTTCATGATGGACCCGCTCGTCGGAGCGGTCTGCAATCCGAAGGAGATCTGGCAGATGGTGGATGAGATGCTGGTGGCAGGTGAAGCTTGGCTGCCGCAGTACAGTGCGGCGATTGCCGAAGCGAAGGTGCGTCTGGCTTCAGGCGGCCTCATACCGACACTGGCCGGCAATGCCGGGGCAGCCCGGCTGAAGGTGAAGTCCGTGGACGAGATGATGCAGGACCGGGAAGCGGCCAACAAGAACGCCGGCGAGTCTGACAAAGGCAAGGACCGGGAGAAGGTAAGCTCCGTAGATTGAACTTAATTATAACGATATCATACTGGATACCGAAGATGTGATGTAAGCGGGCTGAATATTTGCTGTATGCCAAGAACCCCTATCCCGGCTTTACGGGACAGGGGTTCTTAGCCGATATGGAGGACTGACGGACTGTTATTTTACAGGTTCTCTTTTGCCAAAAAACGTCTTCAGCGCTTGATAGACTTCCTTTTTGTCCTTGATCACATAATGCATGAACTGCTCCTGCTTCAGATGGCGGTAGGCGGACATCAGCGTGCTGCTGCGGTTGTATTGATTAACCTCCCCATAGCCGAACATGTTGCTGCGTTTCAGCAGTTCACCGATCAGCTTAACGCAGCGTTCATTGTCAGAAGTAAGGTTGTCGCCGTCGGAGAAATGGAAGGGATAAATATTGTATCTGGAGGGCGGATAACGGCTGTCGATAATCTCCAGGGCTTTCTGGTAGGCCGATGAGCAGATCGTTCCTCCGCTTTCGCCGCGGGTGAAGAAATCATGCTCGCTGACTTCTTTGGCCTCTGTATGATGCGCCAGAAATACAATCTCGACCTTCTCGTACTGGCGGCGCAGGAAGCGGGTCATCCAGAAGAAGAAGCTGCGGGCGCAGTATTTTTCGAAGGTGCCCATGGAGCCGGACGTATCCATCATCGCTATAATGACTGCATTGGAATGCGGAACTGTAATATCGTCCCAGGTTTTGTAACGCAGGTCGTCAGGGCTGATGCTGTGAATGCCGGGGTTGCCACGGCTGGCGTTGCGCCGCAGATTCTCAAGCAGGGTGCGTTTTTTGTCGATGTTGGACATCATGCCTTTTTTGCGGATATCGTTGAAGACGATGGATTTGACTTCGATCTCTTCCTGTGTTTTGGGAGCCAGATGAGGCAGTTCCATGTCCTCGAACAGGATGTCCTCCAGATCCTCCAGGTCAACCTCCGCTTCTACTGTATCCTGACCGGGCTGATCGCCCGCCTTGTCTCCTTTGCCTGGCTGGGCGGATTGAGAATCGCGGCCGAGCACATCGCCGACCTGGCTTTCGCCGTCGCCTTGGCCGACATGCTTTTGCTTGCGGAAGTTGTAGACAATCCTGTACTCATCCAGACTGCGGATAGGAACTTTAACGATCTGCTTACCGTCAGACATAATAATATTCTCTTCGGTCACGAGGTCGGGCAAATTCCCCTTAATGGCTTCCCGGACCTTCTGCTGATGGCGCTCTTGATCCTGATGGCCTTTACGGTGAAGGGACCAGTCTTCTTTGGATACGACGAACGCATAATGATCGGATGATTGCGGCAGGATGACCACCTCCCATGGAATATAATTCGATACGGACACTACCCGGTACAATGAAGGGCAGGTTGTAACTAAAGTATATTCATGGGGCTGGGGGATATGTGAACCTTCTTATTCACTGATTTCTTCAATTAAAAGTCTGTAGCTGTTGGAGCGGGCCTCGCCGGAGTACCGGCGTCCGTCGATGGTATACAGATACAGCGCGGTTGAGCAGCCCTGAAGGGCGTTGCCCATATAACCCGGATGGACACGCACAAGATAGCTGAGCTGAATGGTCTGCCCTGGCTGCATCACTCCTAGTGAGATTATGCCGCTATATGTGGATTCGGGTAACGTATGGACGCTGACCGTAACCTTGCCCGTCTCCAACGTGCTTCCCTGGGGAATGATCTGTATGACCGATACCTCAGCCGGATAGTTGCCGCTGTTCATGACAGTGATGTTGAATTCGGCAATGCCGCCGGGTTCAACTAGTGGAGGCTCGCCTGTCATTTCAATAGAGATGATTGGGGAGACCAGCAGGGTGACGACTGTATTGGAACGGACCCTTTCCCTTACATTACGACCATCCGGCAGTGTGAAAGTATACTCCACGCTGCCTTGATTCTGGATTGCCGGCACATGGTGGATGTTAGCCTCAGCAGGGATTGATACGAGAAAATCCACAACGGCTGCCGATCCTGCCCGGATGGTGCCAAGCGGAATGCCTTCTCCGGGACGGACTCCTCTCTGCGGAATTCCGTCCACACGTACACTGTCCCAGATAAACAGTGTGCCGGTAGGAATGGCGTCGGCAACCATGGCGTCCACGGCCAGATTCCCGCTGTTCCGGATGGTGAACTCATAGCGCAGCTGGTCACCGGGAGCTGCGCTGTACTTGTCAACCTTCAGGCTGACAGAGAGGCCGGATTGAATTACGGCGACAGTGACTGTATTGCTCTTGGTTTCACCCGCATCTCCAGCCGTATCGTAAGTGACAACTGCCCGGGTGGTTAAGGCGGATGAGGACGGAACGGAAACAACCCTTACCTGAAATGAGATGTCTTCAGCCTTGCCTGGGGCGAGAGGGGGGAGCGGTATGCCCTTAGCCGGGCCGGCATCCGGCGAATAGATACCGCCCGAGATTACGCTTGCGGGAAGGAATGCCGCCCCTTCCGGCACAGGGATTGTGGCCAGGATGCCAGACATCAGCCGGGTTCCCTCATTCCTTAGCCGCAGGGTGAACGTAACGGCATCCCCAACAAATGTTGTAGGTGTGCTCGCCGCCAATAGAATAGAGAGCTTATAAGCGAGCAGGGAGACCGATACCTGGTTCGAGTAGACTTCGCCCTCCACACGCCTTCCCTCCGAAGTAGTAAAAGAATACACGGCTCTTGCCCTGTTGCCCAGCTCAAGAGAAGGCGGCAGGGAGACAACGATCACTTGAAAGGCAATGCGGATCTCCCCCTGGGGAGCGATTGCCCCCAGCGGGATGCCGGAGGACGGGGAGACTCCGGGCAGGGGGACTCCGTCCCGCAGCACACTGTTGGCGACAAAGGATACCCCGGAAGGCAGAATGTCCACAAGGGTAGCCAGGGCTGGCGCATTGCCTTCATTGCGGGCAATAAGCGTATAAACCAGTGTCTCCCCGAGGGAGACACTGGTTTGATCTGCACTTTTTAAGATTGTCAGAACCGGGCCGACAACCGGAGTGTGGACGGTATTGGAATAAGTAATAACATCCGCACCTGCTGCCGAGCTGAACAGCACCATGGATTGATTGCTGACGACGGGTTGAAGGCGGGAATCCCGGATCATACGGCAACTACCTGTACCTGGAATGTCACTGTAACGGAAGCTCCGGGGGCAATGGTGCCGATAACAATGCCTGAACCGGGATTGGCTCCGGGACGGGCCGTACCATCGACGGTGACGCTGCCGGCAACAAACTGGCTGCCAGCCGGGATCGGGTCAACCAGCACGACATTGTTGACAGGCGCAATTCCGTTGTTGGTCACTACAATGGTATAGGTGATAACGTCGCCGACTACAGCATCAATGGCAGGTGTGCTCTTTACTACAGTGACGTCTGGAGACGACACGGGGATGACCAGCACGTTCGACACTGAGGAGCCGGAGAGCAGGCGTCCGTCCGGCGGACTGAATGTAAAGGTCGAGGCAGCCTGATTCACCAGCTGCTGCGGCGAAGGCAGGGAGGCGACCGTGACCTGCAGGGTGATGGTTACGGTGACGGTTGCTCCCGGAGCCACTGTTCCAATATTGAGTCCGCCGGCCGGATCGGCACCCGGCTGCGGCACGCCGTTGACCAGCACGCTGTTCGGAATGAATACAGCCCCCGCCGGTATCGAATCTGTAATGGTAACATTTGCCGCCAGATTGCCGGTGTTGGTGATATTCAGGAAATAAGTGACCGTATCTCCGACGGTTGCGTTGGCCGTATCCGCGCTTTTGACAATGTTGATGAACGGCTGGTATACCGGAGTCACGAAGGTGTTGGAATAAGAGGCACCCGAGAATGCTCCGGAGGTGAAGCTTACGGAAGCCTGGTTGCTCAGGCTGGCAGACGCCGGCAGTGCGTTTACAAGGATGCTGAACGTTACCTGTAAAGTAGCACCCGGCGCGATAGTACCCAGCGCAATGCCATTGGCAGGATTGGCACCAGGCAGCGGGGTGCCGTCAACGGCTACGCTGCCGCTGACAAAGGAAGCACCGGCGGGAATCGGATCGCTGAGCACGGCGTTGTCTATGGGCGCTATGCCGCTATTAGTGACGCTAATGCTGTAAGTGATGGTATCTCCGATAACGGCATCCGTTGCCGGTGAGCTTTTAACAACCAGGACATTTGGCGAGGAGACGGAAATCTGATTGATATTGGAAACCGATGTCTGATTGAAGGTTCTGCCGTCCGGAAGCGTGTAGGCGAAGGAGATCGTCGCCTGATTGCTCAATTGCTGGCTTGCCGGCAGTGTGTCAATTACCACAGAGAACGTAACAGCCACAGTAGTGCCAGCGGCAATGGAGCCAAGCGTGATTCCGGTTGCCGGATCGGCTCCGGGAGACGGGAAGCCGTTAATCAGTACGCTGTTCGGAAGCAGTGTAGTCCCCGCTGGAATAGTGTCGGTTAAAGTAGCCGCAGCCGGATAGTTGCCGGCATTGCTGACATTAACCGTGTAAATAATGGTATCTCCGATGGTTGCATTTACAGAGCTTGAGCTTTTCGCTGCACTTATAACCGGCTGATATACCGGTGTGGTCACAATGTTCGAGAAGGCTACGCTGGAGAGCACGCCGGAGGTGAAGCTTACGGATGACTGATTGTTCAACAAGCCGCTGGCTGGAAGCGAAGTGACGGATACGCTGAACGTAACGTTTACTGAAGCCCCTTGAGCGATGCTGCCTATGGTAACTCCTGTAGACGGTGAAGCCGCCGGGCGGGCAACGCCGTCCACCAGCACGCTGCCGGGAACAAATGCCGTGCCGGACGGCAGAGCATCCGTAAATACAACATTATTGATGGTAGCGATCCCGTTATTCGTCAGCGTTACAGAATAAATGATCGTATCACCAAGCGTGGTTGCTGTGGTTGCTGTGGTTTTGACTACAGCCAGGTTGGGGTTGGTGACAGGGATCGTTACCGTATTGGATAGAACCGAACCGCTCAGTGTCCGCCCGTCAGGCAAAGTGAAGCTGTATGCTATAGTTCCCTGGTTGACGAGCAGCTGCGGTGAAGGGAGCGAGGTGATGATTACAGAGAAAGCCACCGCTACGGTTGCCCCCGCAGCAATCGTTCCTGCCGCAATCCCGGTAGCCGGGTCAGCCTGTGGCAGAGGCAGCCCGTTAATCAGGACACTGTTCGGCTCGAACGTGGTGCCGGCCGGAATGGTGTCTGTTACGGTCAAAGCTGCCGGATAGTTGCCGGAATTGCTGACCGTCAGGGTATAGGTTACGGTATCGCCGACGGTGGCGTTGGCTGTACTGGCGCTTTTGACCGCAGAGAGAACAGGCTGGTAAAACGGAACGCTGACCGGGTTGGAAAAAGTAGAACCCGAAAAAGCAACACCGGAAGTATACGTCACCGTAGCCTGGTTGTTGATTGCTGCGCTGGCCGGTGCAGAAGTAACCGTTACATTGTAAGTGACAGTGGCTGATGCGCCGGGTGCAATCGTTCCAACGGATACACCGGTCGCCGGGTGGGCATTCGGAAAGGGAACCCCGTTCACCGAAACGCTGCCGGTCACAAAAGTGGTTCCCGGCGGAGTCGGATCACTCAGCTGCACACTGTTCACAGGGTCTATTCCTGTATTGGTTATGCTAACAGAATAGGGAATGGTATCCCCAAGCGTTGCCGCTGTTGCCGTGGTGCTTTTTACAACCTCAACATTTGGAGCGGACACCGCGACCGTTACAGTATTGGATTCCGCTGTGCCGGTCAGCAGTCTCCCGTCCGGCGGAGTATACGTAAAGGTGGACGAGGCCTGATTGACAAGCTGCTGCGGAGTAGGCAAGGATACAATGATGACCGTGAAGCTGACGGAAATACTGGCACCCGGAGCGACCGTACCGACAGTAATGCCGGTATCCGGCGCTGCACCCGGCTGCGGAAATCCGCCGACAATGACACTGTTGGGATCAAAGACAGTACCTGCCGGAATATTGTCCGTCAAGGTTACATTTGCGGCAAGATTGCCGGCATTGCTGACAACTACTGTGTAAATGACGGTATCGCCGACGGTTGCGTTGAGATCATTCGCACTTTTGACCAGGGAAATCTGCGGCTGGATCACCGGTGTGGAGGTGACATTGGAAGATGAAGAGCCAGAGAAGACACCGGAGGTAAAGCTTACGGTTGACTGGTTGTTGATCTGTGAAGGAATCGGCATTGTTATCCTCACCTCGAATGTTACGGCGACTGAGGCCCCTGGGCCCAGACTGCCGATTGGAATGCCGGCGGACGGAACTGATAGCGGCTGGGAAAGGCCGCCCACAATTACGGTTCCGGGAATGAAAGCCGCATTCTCAGGCAGAGGATCACTGAGAATGATGTTGCTTACAGCAGCAATGCTGTTGTTCGTCAGCACGGAGGTAAAGGTAACAATGTCGCCGGTGACGGCGTCGATGGCGTTCACACTTTTTACGATGCTGACATTAGGCGCAGAGACGGGAACGGCAAGCGTATTGGAAGCGGCGCTTCCTCCAAGCTGCCGTCCATCAGGCAGCGTGAAGGTGAAAGATGCGGCTGCGGAGTTGAGCAGCTGCTGGTTCGGAGGCAGCGCCGTTACGGTGACCAGAAAAGAAACAGGAACGCTGTCTCCCGGTGCGAGCGGCCCCACAGGGATGCCGGTCGCCGGGCTGTAACCCGGCAGCGGAGTGCCGCCGATGCTGACACTGTTGGTCTCGAACACAGCCTGCGGCGGCAGGGTATCGGTCAGATTCAGAACAGCGGCGATGTTGCCTGTGTTGCTGACCAGAATGGTGAAGGACAGAGAGCCGCCGACAGAGGCTTGAGCGGCATTGGCGCTTTTGACCAGATCGATAATAGGAATATATACAGATGTGCTCACTGTATTCGACAGAGCGGCTCCACTGAACGTGCCTGCCGTAAAAGAAGCGCTGGCCCTGTTGGTAAGGACGGCCGGATTAGGCAAAAGGGCTGCATTCACCTGAAAGGCTACGGTTGATGAAGCACCCGCCGCGATAGTTCCGAGTGTAATCCCTGCTCCCGGATTGGCCGAAGGCACGGATGCACCGTTCACGGTGACTGACCCGGCTACGAATACGGCGCCTGCCGGAACAGGGTCAGACAAAACAACGTTATTTACGGGAACGCCGCTGGGATTGGATACAACCACTGTATAGATCAAGTTTTCCCCTACAGCCATACTTGCCAGGCTGGCGTTCTTGAGCAGGCTAATGCCTGGGGCAGATACCGGTATGCTGACCGTATTGGACAGGCTTGTTCCTGAAAGAGAACGTCCGCCCGGTAATTGATAGGTATAGCTGCTGCCGCCCTGATTACTAAGAACAGGGGGAGAAGGCAGTGACTGGACAGCCGTTAAAAAGGTAACGGTAACGGCGGCTCCGGGGGCTACCGCACCGAGGGCAATGCCTCCTGTTGGAGAATCGGACGGGCGGGCGGCCCCGTTTACGGTGACAGAGCTCGCCACAAAGGCGGAACCGGCCGGAATGTTGTCAGTCAGGACAACCGTGGCGGCCAGATTGCCTGTATTCTGTACCCGCAGCGTATACAGCACATTGCCGCCTACAGTTGCGCTGGTTGTATTGGCGCTTTTGGCAATATTGATAACCGGCTGATAGACAGGGGTTGCCGTTGTATTGGACTGCGAAATGCCCGTGAATACACCGGAGCTGTAAGAGGCTGATGAACGGTTGGAAAGCTGCGCGGGTGAGGGTACTGAGGTTACGTTTACCTGAAAGGTAACCGTAACGCTGGTACCCGCCGCAAGGGTCCCCACAGTGATTCCGGTCGCAGGATCGGCGGACGGACGGGCTCCGCCTGCAACAGTGACACTCCCCGGCACGAAGCTGCTTCCGGCGGGGATGGGATCGGACAGAACGACATTGGTGACAGGAGCAATACCGTTGTTGCTGATAACCGAGGTATACAAGAGAATATCGCCTACGGCCACGTCGGTGAACCCCGCGCTTTTCACAACAGCTACATTCGGCAGAGTCACCGGTATTGTCAGTGTGTTGGAAGCGGCTGTTCCGGCTAAGGTGCGGCCGTCCGGCACCTGGAACGTGTATGCGGCAGTGGCCTGATCCACAAGCTGAGGAGGGGAGGGCAGGCTGTTCACTTGTACCCGGAACTGAACCGTGGAGCTTCCACCGGCGGGCACAGTCCCGATAGAGATGCCAGCCGCAGGATTGCCTGCTGCAGGCGTGCCATTAACGGTGAAGCTGCCCGGAACATATGTGCTTCCGGCCGGAATGTTGTCCGTGACCGTAGTAGCGGCTCCTATGTTGCCTGTATTGGCAATCTGCAGGGTATAGGTGATTTGATCGCCCACTGTAGCATTGGCGGTGTTGGCGCTTTTGACGATGCCGAGAACAGGCGAATACACCGGCAAGGTGGCCGTGTTGGACGGAATAACTCCGGTCAGAACCGATCCGCCCGCCACACTCTGGAACGTAAATGCCACATTGGCTGTATTGGCTACAGTTTGCGGACTCGGCAATGAAGTGACAGTGGCTTGATATGTAACGGTTACAGAGGTGCCGAGCGTCAATGTCCCCAAAGGGACGCCTGCCGTAATATCATACGAAGGACGGGATACACCGGCTACAACAACACTTCTGGTCACAAAGGTTAACCCTGCCGGCAAGGTGTCCGACAATACGGCGCTGGTCGCACTGGCAGTTCCTGTATTGCTGATTGTTACGGTATAAGTCACGGTATCCCCGACGATGGTCCCTGTCACATTGGAGCCTTTGGTCAAGGAGATCTTAGGGGCGTTGATATCAATTTGCAGCGCATTTCCGTTGACCACATAGGCATCTCCGGAGGTCGTCAAGGTCAGCAGTGCAGTAGACTGGTTGTTCACAAGTCTCGCCGATACATCTACATTGGTGATATCCCAGCCCTGCCGCCCGCCGATGATATTGGTTCCGGGACTGCCATTGGTCTGGTTGCGGGTGCCGAAGGTGCCGGTGGTATTGAGCGCGCCGGAATCATTATTGATCTGGGAGGCAAAAAAGTTATTGGCAAAGTTGTTGGGACCCGATAACGCAACCTGGGTATTTGATGTCGGACCGAACAGCGCCTGATCTCCCGAACGGTTGGCATCACCTTCCTGTGCGCTGAACAGAATGCGGCCTCCGAGCGCTCCGGATACCGGGGTGGCAAAGCCTGTAATGGTTGTGACTACAGGGGCTGAACTGGCCTGCACCAGCACGGCCCCTGCCCGAAGAGACATATTACGGAAGGGAAGCGACGGGTTCTGGTAGATCACGCCCAGCGTCCAGCCGGCATGATTGGCTGTGGTATCGCCGGTAATAACAATAGTGCCAACCACACCGCCCGTCGTGTAGGTTCCGGCACCCCCGGATTGAATAATGCTGGTTACGTTCGCCGAGCGGACGTAGGCAGATGCACCGTTTCCCAGATCTACCGTATTGCTGGTAGCGGAATCTGGAGCCACACTGGAGGTGCTGCCCGCAGGGGTAGTGAAGGTGACCGGATTGTTGATGGCTGAACTCAAATTGACAGAACCATTGATATAGGAGCCGCCCCAGATAAGCTCGGCATACAGCACCGTACTTCCTGAGGGGATTGTCAGTACCGCCGAAGAGCTGTTGCTCTGGTATAAGCTCGTGGTCCCCGCCGGATAGGTTCCGAATACGGACGCTGTATTTACTGTAGAGAATGCCCCGATGCTGTCCTGTGTCCCGGGAACGCCCGCTGTGTCCGAGCGGCTCAGTCCCAGTGTATTGCCAGTGAACGTGATCGCTCCCGTTGCGTTAATGGTAGCCCGAACGACTAGAGGAATAATTTTCACCTCCTTTTGAAAATAATGCGTTCATAAGTGAGAACGAAAAAAAGCAAACCGGCCTCTTTGTTGGCATCGGTATGCTCTGTTTCTACTCTTCATAGGCTATGCTTAAATTGGCGGGAAATTGTTTGTCCATGGATAAAGCGGCATATTATTTTTATACTTGCCTGTTTTGTGCGTGTCTTCTCCGTTTCAGAAGCGCTTGCGGTTCGGGATAAGCTTTCCTGCTCATGGCTGCAAGCTCTTCAGGGGTGATGGGCTTCTTGACTGCGACGAAATGGTACATAATTTCATGAACGACATTAGACTGCAGCGTCTTCAAAATCTCCAGTTCCTCAGATTCATAAAGCGTGTTGTCAAACGGATATTGATAGAACAGCTCCATCCGCAGCAGCCTGTAATCAAAGGGAGGCACAGGCGCCGGATAATCGGGGATTTCCGGTGAGACTGCCCCGGAGGCAGGCTGAAAAAAGCTTCCTGTGAAATAACGGGGAGTGTATTCGTCGAATTTCTGCTTGAACAGCGGATTGGACAGGTGGGGGAAGCTGTGGGCGTAAGGCGCCAGAATACAGATAACAGCTTTGTGGACGCTTATCCGGTGAATTTCCGCCATTACCGCAAATAAATTGTTCACATACGGCAATACGCGGCTGGCCATGACAAATTCGGCAGTGTTGTCCGGCAGTGGAATTCCTTCATTTATATCGCAGATGATATCTACTCCGGGCCAAGCGGTGCGGTCGATTCCAAGATAACCGGATTCCTTGCAAGAACCGCAGCCGATATCGATTTTCAAGGAAATCACTCCTTCAGGGGATGACTCTAAAATAAGGCTCTCCACCATTGTATTAATTTCAACGCCTCCTGTCTCCGGCGTACGCCTATCCAAGCCGTAAACGGCCGGCAAGTTTATGCAACCCCGGAGAAGGGTTAAACGTTAATAAGAGTAAGCCAAGCCAGGCAATAACTTTACCGCTTCAACAAAGAGGAGGCAGTCAACATGAAATCGCAACGCAAATTACCTGTTATGGCGGCCATCGCTGTATTGATGCTGGCTATCACCGCTTGCGGCGGCAATACACCCGCCGGGGCTCCGGGAGAGCCTTCACCTGCGGCTTCGCCCTCGCCTGCCGGGAGCACGGCTTCGCCGTCACCAAGCCCTACAGCCCAGCCGAGTTCCTCCCCTGCGGAGGAAACGCAGTCGATTCAAGGTACAGGCATCTATGTCGGGCAGATCGATAATCATTCCGTAGAGATCAAGACAGATGAAGGGGCGACGTCATTTGAACTGGGCATAGGCCTGGAAAAGGCTCCAGAGGCTTTAAGTATGGATGATCCGGTAGTTTTTGAATATGTCGAACGGGGCGTAGAGGGAGATTCCTCCGTCCTGCAGCGGGTGCTTACGAAGCTGGACAAGTCTGCCGGCAGCGGCAGTGCAGCCCCATCTCCGGCGGCACTCCCCAAGTCGAAACCATTCAGTCTGACACTGGAAGGTATGAAGGAAGAAAAGACGGCTGCACTTGCTGCCGGAGAGGGCTATTCGCTGTATATATTTGATATCTTCACTTTTGATGCAAAGACAGGCAAACTGGCCATGAAAGTAGATCCAGGGTATTACGCTGAGATCACCAAGCTGCCCAAGAACTTCAAGCTCGATTCTCTCAAGCTGGAGGGTGAAAAGGAACTGTCCGCTACAGGGAAGGTGAACGCACTCGATCAAAAAGAGCGTGACCGGCGGATGTCCGGTATCCGGCTCTATCTTACAGCCATGGGTAAAGGGCTGACCCGTGAGTATGTGGTGAAGGAGATTGCAGGGCAGGGGTATGTGATCAGGCTGAACATTCCGCAGCGTGAAGCCTCGGAAGGCTTCGGACCGCATGTCTACGCGTCGCTGGACAGTCTGGTCAGCCAGTAGCCGGGGGCCAGCTGAGAGAGCAGTATAGCAGGAGCTCTATAATGGAACTTAAAAATCAATGATGAAAAGGCAGTCTTTGTTAGTGGAAAAAGTATCGCTAATATAACTCACTCGGCTTACGGAGTATCCTATGTGGGGAAAAGTACCACTAATCCGGCTGATATCGTCCATCTGGGATGAATAAGCATGAATTAAGTGTACAAAATCCCACTAAAACCTTTTGCAGCCAGAATTTCAGCTCATTAGTTTTACTTTTTCCACTTAGCCACAGTTCCTGATGAGCCTGTTCGCTATCCCCAAGCTTTCTCCAGTTCAACTCGTATATTAACAGAATAGAAGCACAACAAGGGACCGATTCCGGAGAGCTTCCGGACCGGTCCTTTGTGCAAATATAAGGATTTACATCTTTCACGCCCCAAATCATCCTTATATTTGTCGCTGATAGGGTGCCGCCCTTTTAAAGGCTGGCGAAGCCGTTTCTGCCTGTGGGTGCAGGTTAAGCTTTAAACAGAACCGGCATTCACGAGTACGGTGGAGATGATCAGCATGAACACCAGCAGAAAAACCGCATTTATGGTAGTGCCGATGACCGCAAACACTTTGCGGCGTTTGCGGAGAGTAAGGCCGATAATGCCGAGCACTCCCCCGATGACATTGAAGGCCGCCAGGATAAGCACAGATAGTCCGAGATAGAAAATAGATTCTGCACTATCTGCAATGAATGAGTCGCTTCCGTTGACAAGGGAAGTGGACCGGACACCTACAACTACAAAGGCGATAATATAGCCTATAAGGGTAATTAAGGCGATGATGAACGAAGCAATTCCGGGTCCGGAATGTTTGAAATCCCGTTTGTTCTCTTCATACGTTGGATGCTGCTCCGGCGGCAGTCCCGTCTCCGGGATCGTACTCTGGGGCCGGGGGGAGGAAGGATCTGTTTTGGGTGTAGAATAATCGTTCATGGGTGCACTCCTTATGTCCTAAATGGGTTAATGCCTGATAGTATCCACTTTTCCATAAGATGGCGGCAAAAGCAAGCCTTGTTTGTAAAATGTACCCAAGCAGCCGCTGCTGGAAATAAACGGCCAGGTTACGGTAAGATAGGGGGAAGTCCAATTTTAAGGAGCTGTGGTACCATGCAACGAAGATTTATGGCCTGGGGAGCCTTGCTTGCCATGCTGTCTGTCGGCATAGGCGCGTTCGGAGCGCACTTGCTCAAACCGGTAATTAGCGAGGATTACCTGAAGGTGTACGAGACAGGTGTACATTACCACATGATTCATGCACTGGGGCTGATCCTTATCGGTCTGGCTGCAGGTCAATGGGGGGAGCGTTCACGCCTGCGCTGGGCAGGGAGGCTGCTGATCCTGGGGATTGTTCTATTCTCCGGCAGCCTGTATGTCTTGAGCATTACCGGCATCAAGGGGCTTGGAGCGATTACTCCACTTGGAGGCGTATGTTTTCTTGCGGGGTGGCTTTGCCTGGCCTGGGAGGCTTTGTCACGGAAAAATTAAATGAGGTACAACCCAAGGTCCCCTGCAAAACAACAAGCACCTGCCTGGAAAATCGGGCAGGTGCTTGTTGTTGCGGGATAACAGCAGAAACTTATTACGAAAATTCGTCGATCTCATTGAGCTTGAACGTGTATACTTGCTTTTCATCCACATGGTATACACTGAGTGAATTCGCCGCTTCGTCAAAATTCAGAATACGGCAGGGCATTGACACCTGTTTGCCGTGCCGGTTGGCCCGGAGCCGGACCAATTGGTTGTTCTGAATGTATAATCTGATTTTTCCATATGCATCCGCAGGACTTTCTCCGGGCGCGTCAGCAGGAATACTGTTGGTTACGGGCTTGCCGGCTTGCTTGTCCGCTGGCTTCACTGGCAATTTAACAGGGATTTGAACGGCTGCTGCAGATTCATGCTTCAGGGCGAGCTTCGCAGACCGCAGCAGGTGGTCAATCGTTCTTCCAAGCTCGAGACCCGAGTTGATGTTGAAATCTGTGATTTTGTCGGTGCTGTTCAATATTTCAAGTAAATATTGCAGTGCAAGCGGGTTAGTACGGGCGTTAATCAGGATGTCGACATTAAATAGATAATTGCCGTCCGTATGTTGTAGTTTCTTGTCCATAGATCCCCCAGCTTTGTCAGTAGACACAATTAGAAATACAATTTTTAAAGTATATAAACTATACCACTAATTAAACAATAAGCATATACCTCCTTCTTGAAAAAACAAGGACTATTGACCCTGGGGTTTGCAGGGGATATAGGTCCATCGTCCACACGCTGCCCGGAATAACAGCATACACATACATCATGATGAGGATCAAGTAAAAGGGAGGTAGTGCAAGTGGTTACAATGGAGCCTGTTGCCGTAGGCGGGCATATATTGGTTGGTGTTGAAGTGAAGCTTCCGAAAACTACGCTGCTGTCCATCAGCACGAGCAAAGGTTATATCATGTGCGGGGCGCTCGATGTGGGCCTTCTTAACGAGAGGCTCAGCGACAGGGGAATCATCGCAGCCCGGGCGGTTGGAGTGAGAACATTGCCGCAGCTTCTGGCTGCTCCGCTGGAGTCTGTAACGATAGAGGCCGAGAAGCTGGGGATCGTACCCGGGATGACCGGAGCGGATGCCCTGCTCCTCATGCTGTAAGGCCGCTGCCTGGTTGTATGCAGAGTGCATGGATTAAGCGGGGCCTGCGGGCCTCTTTTTGCTGTGCCTGATAAGCTAAGCGAAGGGCGGTTTTATCCGGAACGGGGCATAAGGGAGGCGGGCTTGGCTCATCCTATAGAATAGCTTTCGAGTTATGGAGGCGTCAGGGGTTTCAGCGATGGGGCCGGGCATATTAATTGTTTCGTCTTCTGTGCGGAAGGGTAAATTCAGTATAGACACTGCACTGCCGGACCAGGGACAAGCAGCCGGCTAAATTATGGATAAGGAAGGGATTATACAATGGCTAAAGCATCGAATAAAGTCAACACTACTTCACTCGAACAAGTACTCAACCGTGAGGTTGCCAACCTGAACGTGCTGTACGTCAAAATTCATAATTATCACTGGTATGTGAAGGGCGAGCAATTTTTCTCCCTGCATGTAAAATTCGAAGAGCTTTATGATGATGTTACCCTCAAAATGGACGAGGTGGCTGAACGCCTGCTCAGCATCAAAGGCAGTCCGGCAGCAACCATGAAAGAATATCTGGAACTCGCAACCATTCAGGAAGCGACCGGTAAGGAAGATACCCGGGGCATGGTGCAGACGCTGATTGAGGATTTCGCCACCGTGGCTGAAGAGCTTACAGAAGGCATTGAACTGGCCGAGCAGGTGAGCGATCAGCCAACAGCCGATCTGTTCATCAAAATCCGCAGCGATTTGGAAAAAAATCAATGGATGCTGCGTTCTTTCCTCGGTTGATCATTCCTCTCTCATACTAGCAGTTCAAAATAGAGTAGAGCCTCCGGCATGGGGGCTTTATTTTTTGCTTTTTGTCGATCCATGAAAACGGGTTTTGAAATACATGTTTGTAAAAAAAATCGGTTTGTAATAAAATTAGTGAGAATCATTGATAATCACTGCGATACACTTTATAATTATTATAATATGATATAAAATCTAATTTTGCTGGCATCAGGGATTACCTGTTACAATACAGCTTTCTGATTTCGCAAATCGAACAATGGGGGGAACATTATTATGGCAGCAGATTTTGTCATTGAAGGACTGAAAGCGACGATTGAAGGAAAAGAAATTCTGAAGGGCATCAACCTTCAAATGAAGGGCGGCGAAATTCACGCCATCATGGGACCGAACGGTACCGGTAAAAGCACCCTGGCTTCGGCTCTGATGGGCCATCCCAAGTACGAGGTTACCGAAGGTACAGCCGTTCTTGAAGGCGAGGACCTGCTGGAAATGGCTGTTGACGAACGCGCACGCGCCGGTCTTTTTCTGGCGATGCAGTATCCAAGTGAAATCAGCGGCGTAACGAACTCTGACTTCCTGCGCAGCGCAATTAATTCCCGCCGCGAAGAAGGAAGTGAAATTTCCTTGATCCGCTTCATCCGCCAAATGGAAGCAAAGATGAAGGAACTGGATATGAACCCTGAGTTTCTGCACCGTTATCTGAACGAAGGCTTCTCCGGCGGTGAGAAGAAACGCAACGAAATTCTCCAAATGATGATGCTGGATCCGAAGATCGTCATTCTTGACGAAATTGACTCCGGCCTTGATATTGATGCGCTCAAAATTGTCGCTGAGGGCGTCAACTCGATGCGCAGCCCGGAACGCGGCTTCCTGGTCATTACCCACTATCAGCGCCTCCTGAACTACATTAAGCCTGACTTTGTACATGTTATGATGCAGGGACGGATTGTGAAATCCGGTGGTCCTGAACTGGCAGAGCGTCTGGAAGCAGAAGGTTATGAATGGGTGAAGGAAGAACTCGGCATTGAAGATGAAACCGTAGGACAGGAAGCTTAAGAGACGCCAGGAAGGAGGAAACCACTTATGACGACGCAAACCATTCTTCCGGTAGATGCACAGCTGCTCGGCGATTGGTCGCAGAGCAGCGGCGAGCCGGTCTGGCTGAAGGACAGCCGATTGAACGCACTTACGCTGGCCGCTGGTCTGGCACTGCCGAAACTGGAGAAGACCCGGATTGACCGCTGGAATGTGAACACCTATGGAACCTACAAAGCAGGCCAGGCGATCACTGCACTTAGTGAAGCTCCTGCTTCTGTTGCCGCACTGATCAAGGATCAGGAGGAAGGCAGCCTGATTATTCAGCGCAACTCCAGCGCCATCTATGTCCGCCTTGCACCGGAGCTTGCAGCACAAGGCGTTATTTTTACCGATTTGCAGACTGCGGCCAAAGAGCACGGCGATCTGGTGCAGCGCTATCTGCACAAGGCCGTACTGCCTGATGAGCACTCTCTAGCTGCGCTGCATGCGGCCCTGTGGAACGGCGGAGTATTCCTCTATGTTCCGAAGAACGTTGTGATTGAGACTCCGCTGCAGGCGGTGCTGTTGACCGATGATGCGGAAGCGGCCTTTGTTCCGCATATTCTGATTGTTGCCGACACGAACAGTTCAGTGACCTATGTCGACAACTATGTGTCAGACAAAACTGAAGCCGGACTGCACAATGGTGCGGTTGAGGTGTTCGTGGGCGCAGGAGCTAAGGTCCGCTATGCCACGGTTCACCAGTTAGGTGAGGATACGACTGACGTGACTTACCGCCGTGCCGTTGTGGAGAATGACGGAACGATTGAATGGATTGTCGGCGAGATGAACTATGGCGATACGGCCAGCGACACCAAGTCGGTGCTCAAGGGCAACGGAGCGAGTTCTGATGCCAAAGTCATCGCGGTGGGATCAGGCTCGCAGAAGCTGAACTATACCACCCAGGCGCAGCATTTCGGCAAAAACACGCCGAGTGACATGATCACCCGTGCGGTGATGCGTGATACGGCAACCTCTATTATTAACGGAATTACGAAGATCGAGAAGGGTGCAACCCGGGCTGATGGCCAGCAGACAGAAAAAGTTCTGATGCTGAGCCCCGGGGCGCGCGGAGACGCGAATCCGATCCTGCTTATAGATGAAGATGATGTAACCGCAGGCCATGCCGCTTCCGTAGGACAGGTCAATTACGAGCAGGTGTACTACCTGATGTCCCGCGGAATTTCACGGCATGATGCAGAAACACTGATCATTTACGGCTTCCTTGCACCTGTTGTGTCGCAAATTCCACTGGAGGGACTGCGCAATCAGCTCCAATCTCTTGTGGAAAGGAAGTTAGGCCAATGATCAGCAGTGCCATCCGGGAGCAGTTTCCCATACTGAACCAGACAATCAACGGGCATCCTCTGGTATACCTGGACAGCGCGGCAACCTCACAGAAACCGCGCCAGGTCATCGAAGCCGTGAAGTCCTATTATGAATGGGATAACTCCAACGTGCACCGTGGTGTCCATACGCTCGGCAGCCGGGCTACGGATGCTTACGAGGGGGCCCGCGAGAAGCTGGCCAAATTCATTAACGCCCGCAGCACGAAGGAGATTATCTTTACCCGCGGCACAACGACGGCTCTGAATATTGTAGCTTCGTCTTACGGCCCGGCTAACGTCGGTGAAGGCGACGAGATCGTCATCACCCAGATGGAGCATCACAGCAATTTCATTCCATGGCAGCAGCTGGCGAAGAAGACAGGGGCCACCCTGAAGTTCATTCCTCTGCAGAAGGATGGGTCCATTACGCTTGAGGATGCCGAGCAGACGATTACGGATAAGACCAAGATCGTCGCCATAGCATATGTCTCCAATGTAATGGGCATTTCCCATCCGGTAAAAGAGCTGGCAGCCATCGCTCACCGTCACGGTGCAGTAATCGTTGTGGACGGAGCCCAGAGCACACCGCATATGAAGGTGGATGTTCAGGACCTCGACTGCGATTTCTACGCGCTGTCCGGCCACAAGATGCTTGCGCCTACCGGCATTGGTGCCCTGTACGGCAAGAAGGCTCTGCTGGAAGCGATGGAGCCGGTCGAGTTCGGCGGTGAAATGATCGACGATGTGGGCCTGTATGATTCTACCTGGAAGGAACTGCCTTGGAAGTTTGAAGGCGGTACACCGATCATTGCCGGTGCGGTTGGACTCGGGGCCGCGATTGACTTTCTGCAGGAAATCGGGCTGGATGAAATCCACCGCCATGAGATGGAACTGGCCGCTTACGCGGAGGAGCGCCTCTCGGAAGTGGAGGGTCTGACGATTTATGGTCCGAGAAACCGTAAAGTCGGTGTGGTGACCTTCAATCTCGGTGATGTCCATCCGCATGATGTGGCTACGGTGCTGGATGCTGAAGGCGTGGCTGTACGTGCCGGGCATCACTGCTGCCAACCGCTGATGCGCTGGCTGGAGGTCAGTTCGACGGCCCGGGCCAGCTTCTACCTGTACAACTCAGAACAGGATGTAGATGCGCTGGTCCAAGCCTTAATTAAGGCAAAGGAGTATTTCGCCTATGAACTTGGATGACTTGTATAGACGTGTAATTATGGATCATTATAAAAATCCCCGGAACCGTGGTTCTTTTGCAGATGACGCCCTGAAGATTGAGCTGAATAACCCTACCTGCGGCGACCGCATTACGCTTCAGCTAAAGGTGGAGGATGGCGTCGTGAAGGACGCCCGTTACAGCGGCGAAGGCTGTTCGATCAGCATGTCGTCGGCTTCGATGATGACGGAAGCGGTCAAAGGCCAGACTGTAGAGCATGCGCTTGAGCTGGCTGACCGGTTCTCCTCCCTGATGAAGGGGGAGGCAGTGGATTTTGAAGATTACGAAGATATCGAAGCCCTTTCCGGTGTTAATAAATTTCCGGCGCGGATCAAATGTGCGACACTCGCATGGAACGCGCTGCGCAAAGGCATAGACGTAGAAGAAGAGCATCACCAAGAACATTAAAAACAAGGAGGCTGACACCATGGCTAAGAAAGCGCCTGATATGGAAGAGTACCAATACGGGTTCCGTGACGAGCATAAGTCGATATTCCAGTCTGGTAAAGGACTTACGGCCGAAATTGTTAAAGAAATCTCCGCCATCAAAAATGAGCCGGAATGGATGCTGGAATTCCGTCTGAAAGCTCTGGAGCAGTTCTACAAAATGCCAATGCCTAAATGGGGCGGCAATCTCGACGAATTGGATTTTGACGATATCCAGTATTATGTAAGACCGTCGGAGAAACAAGGGAAGACTTGGGAGGAAGTGCCCTCCGAGATCAAAGAAACCTTCGATAAACTGGGGATTCCAGAAGCGGAACAGAAGTTCCTGGCCGGCGTATCGGCGCAGTATGAATCCGAGGTGGTCTACCACAGCATGCAGAAGAACCTTGAAGATCAAGGTGTAATCTTCACCGATACCGACACGGCGCTGCGTGAACACCCGGAGCTGTTCAGAAAATTCTTCGGCACCATTATCCCGCCTGCTGATAACAAATTTGCAGCATTGAACAGTGCGGTATGGTCGGGAGGAAGCTTCATTTATGTTCCGAAAGGCGTGAAATGTGAAGTGCCTCTGCAGGCCTACTTCCGTATTAACTCCGAGAACATGGGCCAATTCGAGCGTACCCTGATTCTTGCTGATGAAGACAGCTTCGTACATTATGTAGAGGGCTGTACCGCTCCAATCTACAGCACGAACTCCCTGCACAGTGCGGTGGTTGAGATCCTGTGCATGAAGAATGCGCGCGTTCGTTACACAACCATTCAGAACTGGGCGCCAAATATCTATAACCTGGTTACCAAACGTGCTGTAGCCGAAGAGAATGCTACGATGGAATGGGTTGACGGCAACATCGGCTCCAAGCTGACGATGAAATACCCTGCGGTGGTGCTCAAAGGCCGCGGAGCCAAAGGTTCTGTATTGTCCATCGCGGTTGCAGGCAAAAACCAGCACCAGGATGCAGGGGCCAAAATGATTCACTTGGCACCGGACACCACTTCGACGATCGTGTCCAAGTCGATCAGCAAACACGGCGGTAAAGTAACGTACCGTGGTCTTGCTTCCTTCGGCCGCAAGGCGGAAGGCGCCAAATCGAACATCAAATGCGACACACTCATTCTGGATAACGAGTCGACATCGGACACCATTCCTTACAATGAGATCATGAACGACAACATCGTGCTGGAGCATGAAGCGACCGTCTCCAAGGTATCCGAGGAGCAGTTGTTCTACCTGATGAGCCGTGGTCTTACCGAAGCGGAAGCAACCCAGATGATCGTTATGGGCTTCATTGAACCCTTCACCAAAGAACTGCCGATGGAATATGCGGTAGAAATGAACCGCCTAATCAAGTTCGAGATGGAAGGCTCTATTGGATAACAAAGTAAATTTTAAATGTAGGAGACGAGCGTTCAAGTTCGTCTTCTTCTGTTTTTATTCTAGCCTAATTTTTATAGGGGCTTCATAATACATATCCCTTGCGCAACCGGGATATACGGACTTGCTTATACAGTACCTTTTTAAAGTGAATCAAATCTCCATAGAAGCTGCCCCTTAACAGATTTATCTGTTGGAGGGGCAGCTTTTTGCTGCTTCATGCTAATCAAAAAAGAATAACTATGCAGAATATACAAATAAAGGTTTAGCTTTGTTGACGCGGAAATAGACTGAATCTTGGTTAATCTTAATCCAATAGTATTTAAGAGGAAATGGGAGCATTTAAAGCTGAAGCCATCCTTTTCCTGCAGAAGAAGCCTGCTTTTATCAGGAATAACCGTAAAACGGTGATTTCTCCACTTTGCTGCATTAAAACAGGGGTGATAAACTGCATAAAGTCACTAAAATGGAAGCGCTAAAAATCTAACGCTTTAAGGAGGAGAGATATGGATGTTCTCAGGCAACTGCGGGGCTTTTATCGGGAGAAGCTGCATTATCTGATTCTGTCGATTTTTTGTTTGGCTGCCGCGACTGCAGTGGGGCTGATTACCCCCAATCTGTTAAGACGTTTGATTGATGAGGTTATTGTTCCCCTGAAGTTTACTGAGGTGCCCGTACTTGCTATCAGCGTATTGGCGGTGGTGCTGGTCAAAGCCTGCCTGCAGTTCGCCCATGGATTTTTTGGAGGACGGCTGGGCAACTTTCTGGCTTACCGGCTGCGCAATGCCTGCTATGAGAAGCTGCAATTCCTGTCTTTCCGCTATTATGATACTGCGAAGACAGGCGACCTGATGTCCCGGCTGACCGGGGACCTGGAAGCCATCCGGCTGTTTATCGGTTTCGGATTTGCCCAACTGCTGAATGTGTTTTTTATGGTATTGTTCGGCTCCATTATGATGTTCACGATCAATTGGCAGCTTACGCTGATCACGCTGATCACCATGCCGTTTCTGGCTGCGGTCGCATTCAGATTCGAATCCAAGATTCATCCGGCTTTTCAGGAGATGCGGCTTGCACTAAGCTCTCTTACAACGGCTGTCCAGGAGAATGTCACCGGTGTGCGGACCGTCAAATCGTTTGCCAGAGAGGCCTACGAGGTAGAGAAGTTCTCGCACCGTAATGAACGCTATAAGGATAATCAGATTTTTGCCGCAGAGCTGTGGAGCAAGTTTTTCCCGGTGATGGAGCTTTTGGCTTCGGTCAGTGTGGCGATCTTGCTCGGGGTGGGCGGAACGCTGGTGATCAAGGGGCATATGTCGCTTGGTGAGCTTGTAGCCTTTTTCAGCTTAATCTGGTATATTATCGGCCCTGTATGGGGCCTTGGCTTCCATATCAACAACTATACGCAATCTAAAGCTTCCGGAGAACGTGTGCTTGAAGTGCTTAATCAGCACATCGATGTGAAGGATAAAGAGAATGCCCGTGAGCTTGTGGCCGCTGAAGTGCAGGGTGAGGTTGTTTTTGATCACGTGACGTTTGCCTACGGCAACAAAATGCCTGCGGTCAAGGATATTCATTTCAGCGCCAAACCGGGGGCGGTTATCGGGTTCCTCGGCGGGACCGGCTCCGGGAAATCGACCATTATTCAGTTGATGATGCGGGCTTATGATGTGAACAAAGGCAGTATCCGGCTGGATGGGGTGGATATCCGTGAATATAATGTACGCAGCCTGCGGTCGCAGATTGCCACGGTGTTCCAGGAAACGTTCCTGTTCTCCTCTTCCATCCGCAATAATATTTCGTACGGCCTGAAGAATGTGGGCATGGAGGAGATTATCCGCGCCGCCAAGCTCGCTAAAGCCCATGATTTCATTATGGAAATGCCCGAAGGGTATGATACGGTAGTTGGCGAGCGGGGGATGGGGCTCTCAGGCGGCCAGAAGCAGCGTATTGCCATTGCCAGAGCGCTCCTGAAGAATCCGCGGATTCTGATCCTCGATGATGCAACCAGTGCCGTCGATATGGAGACAGAGCATGAGATCCAGGCCGGGTTCCAGGAGGTTATGCGCGGGCGGACTACGCTGATTATTGCCCACCGGATTTCCTCGCTGCGGCATGCCGATCAGATTATTGTCATGAATGAAGGGAATATGGTTCAGCAGGGCACCCACCGGGAGCTGATTGAGGTTCCGGGTCCTTACCGGGATGTTTACCGGATTCAGTACGCCGATTATCTCGCCAGGGACAACGGAAGAGGGGCAGGTGATCCGGCATGAAGCTGGAAGCTAACCAAGGGAATACTGCCAAAATAAAGCAAGGTACAGCCCAGGAACAGACACTTGACGAACGATTCGTATACAAAGACGATGATGTGATCGACAAGGCGTTTGACTGGAAGCAGTTCACCCGGCTGTTCAGTTATATGAAGCCTTATGCACGGCAGATGCTGCCGCTGGTGTCGGTAATGATGATTCTCGGCACCGTTACGAAGCTCACCGTCCCTTATCTGACGAGTATGGCCATCGACAAGGCGATTGCCCCCAAGTCGGGGAATCCCAGCCTGACACTGCTGTACACATTGACTGCCGCTGTGATTGTGCTCTATCTGATCCAGTGGATCGCCGGGGTTTACCGGATCAAATATACGAATGTGATCGGACAGCGGGTCATTTATGATCTGCGTTCCGACCTGTTCCGGCATATTCAAAAGCTTTCCTTCAACTTTTTTGATAAACGCCCGGCCGGTTCGGTGCTGGTGCGGGTAACGAATGATATCAACTCATTGCAGGACCTGTTCACGAACGGGGTCGTCAACTTAATGATCGACAGCGTGCAGCTGATCGGCATTATGGTGATTCTGCTGCTGATCAACTGGAAGCTGGGGCTTGCGGTGATGATCACCGTGCCGGTCATGTTCTTTGTATCCACCAAGCTGCGCCAGAAGATCCGGATAGCCTGGCAGGATGTGCGGATGAAGAACTCGCGGATTAACTCCCATCTGAATGAGTCGATTCAAGGGATCCGGGTCACTCAGGCGTATACACAGGAAAAGGAAAACATGAACTATTTCGACGCCATGAATATGGACAGCCGCAAATCCTGGAACAGGGCTTCGGCGATGAACCAGGCGTTTGGCCCGATTATCGAAATTACAGGCGGCTTCGGCACGATGATTCTGTTCTGGTTCGGGGCTTATCTGATCCAGACGGGTGACCTTACGGTAGGGTTCCTGGTGGCGTTCAGCACCTATGTCAGCAATTTCTGGGACCCGATCAACCGGCTCGGGCAGATGTATAACCAGCTGCTGGTGGCGATGGCTTCTTCGGAACGGATCTTTGAATATCTGGATGAACAGCCTGCTGTTCAAGATAATCCGGGGGCAACGCCG
The DNA here is from genome assembly GCF_000758705.1 of Paenibacillus graminis. Taxonomy (NCBI): domain Bacteria; kingdom Bacillati; phylum Bacillota; class Bacilli; order Caryophanales; family Paenibacillaceae; genus Paenibacillus; species Paenibacillus graminis. The sequence goes on from NZ_CP009287.1 coordinate 2,447,315, forward strand.
CTGCCGAAGATTAAGGGCGACATTAAATTTAATAAGGTAGTCTTTGAATATGAAAAAGGCCGGGCAGCGCTGAAAGGTATTGATCTTGACGTCAAGGCCGGCCAGTCGATCGCACTTGTCGGGCATACCGGCTCCGGCAAAAGCACGATCATTAACCTGATCGGCCGGTTCTATGATATTAAGAGCGGCAGTATCACCATCGACGGCAAGGATACGCGGGAGGTGACGCTGCAGAGTCTGCGCGAACAGATCGGGATCGTGCTGCAGGATACCTTTATTTTCTCGGGGACGATCCGGGACAACATCCGCTTCGGGCGGCTGGATGCAACGGATCAGGAGGTCGAGGAGGCAGCCAAGGCCGTGGATGCGCATGATTTCATCAGCAAGCTGCCGGGAGGCTACGAGACCGAGGTCGAGGAACGCGGCAGTGCGCTCTCCATGGGACAGCGCCAACTGCTGTCCTTTGCCCGGGCGCTGCTGGCCAATCCGCGGATTCTGATCCTGGATGAGGCGACAGCAAGCATTGACACCGAGACGGAGATCAAGATTCAGGAGGCGCTGAAGATTCTGCTCCAGGGCCGGACCTCGTTTATCGTCGCCCACCGGCTGTCAACTATCCGCCATGCGGATAAGATTGTTGTCCTTGATCACGGAGAGATCAAGGAAGAAGGCACCCATGCTGAGCTTACGGCGCAGGATGGCATCTATAACGGCCTGATCGAAGCACAATTCCGCTTCCTGTAGCCTAGAACAGCAGCAGCCCTTTCCAGCACGTTCAAGTGTGGGAGGGGCTGCTTTGCCGCTGCTGAGTCTGCGGTTAGTTGCGCCGCCTGCCCGCTCTGCCGGTCACGCGGACTTCGTACATTTGCGCGCTGATCTCCTGCTGCCACTGGGCATCATCCGTATCTGCGGCCAGCGCTGCCTCATTGTTCAGCCGCGCCATTTCCCAGCAGTACATGGCGTTCGCCTGCAGACAATGCCGCTGCTCGGTTTCTTCATCGCTTGTCAGCGGCCGCTGACAGCTTAAGGTGTACAGTTCCGCAAGCCGCTGATGAATGCCTAGCATATTTTCCCTCCTGAACGTTTTGTGGCACTCGTATATTCCCTGCTGTTATCAGCCTAGCCACAGAAAATGGCTTCCAAACATAAACACAAATCCCTGGAAAAATTATCGTAAAACAAATCCCTATATTTTTTAAAACAAAAATCTTGTAATCGCTTTTTTTTATGCTACAATAACAGTAATACAGGATTGTGACCGGTAACGCGGGCAATGCCTAAGCTGATTCGAGTATCATTTTTGTTAATGATATTGGGATCAACTTAGGCTTTTTTTGTACAAACTATGTGATGGGAGGTGACAACAGATGATTATAGAAAAGGTGCTTAACAACAACGTGCTGCTGACGAAAAACCAGAAGGGCAAGGAAGTTATCGTGATGGGCAGGGGCATTTCCTTCAATAAAGTGGCTGGCGATTACGTGGACCCGGACAAAATTGATAAGATCTTCCTGCTGAACGAAAACGAATTCACAGCGCGGCTGACTGAACTGCTGAATGATATTCCTGTAGCCCACTTGGAACTCGCCAATGAGATTGTAACCTATGCCAACGGGATTCTGGGCACCGAGCTCAGCGACAATTTATATCTGACCCTGACGGATCATATCCATTTTGCCGTGCAGCGCTTTGAGAAGGGGATTACGCTGAAGAATGCGATGCTCTTCGAGATCAAGCGGTTCTATAAGAAGGAATTCTCCATCGGGATGGACGCGCTGCAATTTATTGAGAAAGCTACAGGACTTACATTGGGAGAGGATGAAGCGGGCTTCATCGCCTTGCATTTGGTGAACGCGAGGATGGACGGAAATGAAATGAAGTCCACGCTTAAGATGACGGAGATTGTCCAGAATATTCTCAATATCATCACCTACCATTACAAGGTGGTGTTGGATGAAAACTCGCTGAACTATTCACGGTTCCTGACGCATTTGCAGTATTTCTCCATGCGGGTACTGAAGAAGGAAACCAGCAACAGCGGTGAGGATTTCTTATACAACCAGGTCAAGCAGACGTATGCCAAAGCCTTTGAATGCGCAAGCAAAATCAATGATTACCTGGAAAAAGCGTATGCCCAGAGTCTCAGTAAGGACGAATACGTCTACCTGACGATTCACATCCAGCGGGTCACGGAGCGCAACAGCCTGGAATAGCAGCTTGTACCGGCCAACCGGCAAATGGAGCCGGCAACTAAATAATGATTATCTATCAGGGTGTTACTGGTAAGGCAGGCAAAACCTGAACTGATGGCAAAATCGACGTGAATTAGCGTTTCATTTTGCTGTGAGTTCAGGTTTTTCTTGTTTGCAGAGGAATTAATGATAACTGCTGGCACATCCTAATCCTACTGCAACGATCACAAGTTCCACCAACATAATCCTTCAAAGGAGCAATCAATATGAGCAGCAAGGACTTATCCAAACAGATCATTATGCTTGTCGGCGGCGAATCCAATGTGAATTCGGTATTTCACTGCGCCACACGATTAAGATTTAAGCTGAAGGATCATGGAAAGGCAGATAAAGCCGCACTAGAAAAAACACCGGGTGTCATTACAGTAGTCGAGAACAGCGGCCAGTTTCAGGTCGTCATCGGCAATAATGTCAGCCAGGTCTTCGAACAGATTATGAAGGAAACCTCACTGCAGGATGCCGAAAAAAACGGCAAAGCTGACGATGCTTCTGAAAGCACCGGAGTTCTCGGCAAAGCAGTGGACATTATCTCCAGTATCTTTTCCCCGATACTTGGGGCATTGGCTGGTGCCGGAGTGCTTAAAGGCCTGCTTGCGTTAATCCTGTCACTGAAATGGATCAGCGCCGCAAGCGGAACCTACCTGATTCTGAACGCTGCTTCAGACAGCGTATTCTACTTCCTTCCGGTGTTTCTGGCGGTAACCGCAGCACGTAAATTCAAGGCCAACCAGTTCGTATCTGTGGCCATTGCCGGAGCGCTGATCTACCCTGCGGTTATCGCCGCTGTCGGCTCTACGGAATCGCTGGACTTTTTGGGGATACCGATTGTACTGGTCAACTATTCCTCCAGTGTGATTCCGATCATTCTGGCGGTGTGGGTACAGTCTTATATAGAGAAATGGTTCCGTTCCATGATCCATGAATCGGTTCGCAATATCCTGGTTCCGATGTTCGCGCTGCTGATCGTTATTCCTTTAACCTTCCTGGCGTTTGGGCCTGTGGGCTCGCTGATCAGCGAAGGACTCGCTTCCGGATACACCTGGCTGTATAATCTAAGCCCGCTTGTCGCTGGGGCCATTGCCGGGGCATTCTGGCAGGTGTTCGTTATCTTCGGCGTCCACTGGGGGTTTGTCCCGATTATGCTCAGCAATATTGCTACACTCGGTTATGACACCATGCTGCCGATTCTGGCCGCTGCGGTTCTTTCGCAGGCCGGTGCCGTATTCGGCGTGTTCCTGAAATCTAAGAATACGCAACTAAAAGCTTTGTCCGGATCATCCACACTGGCTGCTGTGTTCGGGATTACCGAACCCACAATCTACGGTGTTACCCTGAAGCTTAAAAAACCGTTCATCTATGCCTGTATCTCCGGCGCGGTTGGGGGTGCTATCATTGCTGTAGGTGGTGCCAGAGCCATCGCCTTCTCTTTGCCTGGGCTGCTTGCGCTGCCAACCTATTTCGGCACCGGATTTGCCTGGGCGGCTATCGGGATCACCGTGGCCTTTGTTCTGGCTGTTATCCTGGTATATGTGCTTGGATTCGACGACCCTGAAGCAGCGGTGGAGGAGACAGCAACCCAGCCGGTTGTGAAGCAGGGAATGACCCAAATCGGCAAAGAACAGATCGCAAGTCCATTAACGGGAGCGCTGCTGCCGCTGGAAAGTCTGCCGGACGAAGCCTTTGCCTCAGGGGCCATGGGAAAAGGCATTGTGATTGAGCCCTCGTCCGGGCTGCTGACCTCGCCTGTAAACGGAACAGTAACGACGGTATTCCCCACTGGCCATGCCATCGGCATCACCTCAGAAGGCGGGGCGGAGCTGTTGATCCATGTCGGCGTCAACACAGTGAAGCTGAAGGGCAAGCATTTTCAGAAAAAGGTGCAGGAAGGGGATAAAGTGGAGCAAGGCCAGCTGCTGCTGGAGTTCGATGCGGATGCGATCCGCGCAGCCGGGTTCGTGACGGCGACACCTGTCATAGTAACCAATTCCGCCGATTATCTGGATGTACTGAAGAATACAGGCACAGAAGTAACAAATGGCGAGCTTTTGCTAACACTAATCCACTAGAGCTTTAAGGGACCATAAGAAGATTGGAAGAGAGGGGACATATTCATGACTGAACTGAAAAAAGGATTTCCGGAGAACTTTCTATGGGGCGGGGCAACCGCCGCAAATCAGCTGGAAGGTGCGTTCGATGCAGACGGCAAGGGCTTGTCCAGTGCGGATATGGTCGCTTATGTGCCCAAGGCGGAGCGCAGCAGCGACCATGCGATTGAGATTACGTCCGAGCGGATCGGGCAGATTTTGTCCGGGGAATTTAAGGCCCGGTTTCCAAAACGCGAAGGGGTGGATTTCTATCACCGGTACAAAGAGGACATTGCTCTTTTTGCCGAGATGGGGTTCAAGGTCTTCCGTCTGTCGATCAACTGGGCGCGGATCTTTCCGAATGGGGATGATGCCGAGCCGAATGAAGCGGGCTTGCAGTTCTATGACAATGTATTTGACGAGCTGCATAAATACGGCATTGAGCCGCTGGTGACGCTGGCCCATTACGAGACACCGCTGGGCCTGACGCAGAAATATAACGGCTGGGCCTCACGTGAAGTCATTTCATGTTTCACCCGTTATGCGGAGACTGTGTTCCGGCGTTACCAGGATAAGGTGAAGTATTGGATTACCTTTAATGAGATCAACATGATGACCCTGAGTCCGTTCACCGGAGGCGGCGTTGTCATTGACCGGGCGGAGAACAAGCTGCAGACGATCTATCAGGCGCTTCATCACCAATTCGTGGCGAGCGCTCTGGCCACCAAGCTGCTGCATGAGATTATCCCGGGATCCCAAATGGGCTGCATGCTCGCCCGGATGGAGAGCTACGCCAATACCTGCAACCCCGAGGATGTAAGGCTTAACCAGCATGAGAATCAGATGAATCTGTATTTCACGGATGTACATGCCCGGGGAGAATACCCTAAATACATGGACCGCTACTTCGCCGAGAACAATGTTGTTCTCCATAAAGAATCCGGTGACGATGAGATCCTGAAGCTCCACACTGTGGACTATGTGGCATTCAGCTACTATATGACGCTGACCGTATCGGCCAGTCCGGAAGGGGAGCGGGCGCAGGGCAACCTGTTCGGCGGTGTGAAGAATCCGTATTTGAAGGCTTCGGAATGGGGTTGGCAGATTGACCCGGTCGGACTAAGAATTATGCTGAATACCATGTACGACCGTTACCAGAAACCTTTGTTTATTGTGGAAAATGGCCTCGGGGCGTATGACAAAGTAGAAGCTGACGGTTCCATCCATGACAGCTACCGCATTGACTACCTCCGCCAGCATATCGCCCAGATGAAAGAAGCGATCCTGGACGGCGTAGAATTGATTGGCTACACAAGCTGGGGACCGATTGACCTGGTGAGCATGTCTACTTCAGAAATGTCCAAGCGTTACGGCTTCATCTATGTGGACCTGGATGATGACGGCAACGGTACCTTGAACCGTTCGAAGAAGGACTCTTTTCACTGGTACAAAAAAGTCATCGCCAGCAACGGTGCGGAGCTGTAGGAGGAGCCTGGGAGCGGCTGAGCATAGCTGTGGCTGTGGCGGATAGCGGCTTTAGTGCGCAATGTGCAGAAAATGAAAACAGGAGATTCCCAAACCGTCCGGTGAGGGAGTCTCCTGTTTTGTTGTTTTTTAGAAAATTATGATTGCCTTCTGTTTGTGGGGGAATTGCAGGAAATGAAGTGGAAATCGTTCACTTCATCCGGATGAAAAAGTGCTCTGCGGAGGAGAGAGCTGGAAAAAGTAGACTTAATTGAAGCGAATTCACCCAAAATGGTGGAAATCGGCCGAATTAAATATCCTTTTTCCAACTAAAACTCGCTGGGAAGCAGGATGTGGAGATTTAAGTTCAATTTTTCCACTTGAGCTTCCTTCCGTCCACGTAGTGATAATAACTTTCCCTTCCGCCAAGCGTCCGGGTGTCCCTTTACTCCATATAAATCTCAACCACTGCAATTGTACGTTCGCGGGCCAGATCCAGAAATTTGCCTTCCATCTGTATGAGCGGCCGGAAGACGTCCAGCGGATTGTTCATGATAATCACGCCCATGTCTCCAGTACTCAGCAGCACCCGTTTTCCAATGAAATTGGGCATCAGATGCTGGATGAGGGCCTGCACCGGCTTGCCGTTCAGCTTGCCGAAGCTGAGTGTGTTAATCTCACGCAATACGGAGATCAGCTCCTGCTTGGATTGATAGATCCGCTGAGAGGTCATGGCGCTGTAAATGTCAGCCACGGCCGCAATCTGGGAATAGGGGTGTATATCATCTTTGGTCAGGTTATGCGGGTATCCGGAACCATCGTCACGTTCATGATGCTGAAGCGCCACCAGGGCGGTATAGGGGTCATCCATGGAATTGCGGATAATTTCATAGCCATAAATCGTATGTAGTTTCACTTCGTCAAATTCAGCGGCAGTGAGCTTGCCCGGCTTGTTCAGAATATCAGGGGAAATGCGGCATTTGCCGATATCAATCAGATAGCCGGCCCGGCCGATTTCATAACACTCCTTCTTGGAATATCCAAGCCAGGTAGCTATATAATAAGAAAGCATGCCCACTTGCAGGGAATGGTTATATGTATAATTATCCTCCCGGTCAAGCAGAAGCAGTAATGAAACCACATCCTTGTGTTTGTCCAAGGAATCCAGCGAGGGCTGAAGAATGTCATCCACAACGGACTGGTTGAAGCTGCCCTTCGTCAAGGCTTCCATATATACCGATTCAAACCCGTCAATCATGGTATCAAAATTCCTGGAAGCGGACTGAATGACGGAAGATCTGCTTGAAGGCACAGGTTCCTCCTGGATGGCTTCGATATCAACGTAATCTACTCCGTGCTGCATCAGTTTAGCAATTTCTTCGATTTGAAGCTGTGCCCCTTTGGGTAATACATGAAGCCCTCTTGAGCTAAAGGTATCCATCTTCAGGTAATCACCCGGTTTCAGATCTGTTACGTGTACTCTCAATGACTATGCCACCTTACATTAGCGTTTTTTTCCAGCATAGCAACAAAGCAGGAATTATTCAATGGTTTGTAATGCCCAACCGGCAAAGCTCACAGCTTAGGGTAATCCTTAGCATGGGGATCAGCCCCCAGCCACTGTTCTCCAGAGTCACTGATGTCTTTTTTCCATACAGGTACGGATGCCTTCAGTCTCTCAATGGCATACCGGCTGGCTTCATAGCAGCTGTCGCGGTGGGGCGCAGAAACGGCGATCATTACACTTGCTTCCTTGAGGGCTACGAGTCCGGTACGGTGGGCAATAGCGCAGCGGGCATTCCACCGTTCCTCGACCTCGTTGCCGATTTCCTCCAGCTTGGCGAGGGCCATGGGAATATAAGCTTCATAATGCAGCGCGGTTGTGCGCTGGGCGCCGGTCATTTCCCGGGTTGTGCCAACGAACAGCAGGGAAGCGCCATGATTTACATCCAGCACTTTATCCAGCAGGGCCTCCCCGTTCAAGGGCAGATCCGTGATGCTGAACCTTCCGTCCGGTGTTTCCGCATCCTCAGCGGCCGGCTCTCCTCCGGAGACGGGAGGAATCAGCGCAACCTCGGAAGCTTCGGATATGACGGAGTCATCCGGTGCATACTCATGGTCAATGGCAACTAAAGATACCTTAATCTGCGGAGCGGCTTCCGGATAGGATGCTGAGAGCAGCTCCTTCAATCTTCCCGCAGTAAGCGGAGACTCATGGAAGTGGAAGGCCAGTGAGGAGGAACCCATAACCTCTGCCAGGCCGGCGAACAGACGAATTGTCACGTGCATGCTTGATTCACCTCGGAATGTATAGGATATGTAGCTTTCAATAATGATTCCAATATACCATATTGAGCTTGAAAATGTTATGCTAGGCACTATAAGATCACATGCCTGCCGCTTAATATAAAACGGCTTTACAGGTGGGAGGGAAGACAAGCATATGGAGCGAACATTGCAAAGATTGACCCTAATTCATACGAATGATATACATAGCCACTTTGAAATGATGAGCCCCATTGCTGCAGAAATCGCTAACCTGAAGGCAGCGGCCGGTGAAGAGCCCGTGCTGCTGCTGGATATTGGCGATCATATGGACCGGGCGGCAGTAGAGACTGAAGGCACCATGGGACAGGCAAATATCGATATGATCAACCTGACCGGCTATGATGCAGTTACGATCGGCAATAATGAAGGGCTGACGTTCTCCCGTGAGATTCTTTCTGCTTTGTATGCGGGACTCCAATGTCCTGTGGTATGCAGCAACATCCTAGAGAGTGCTACCGGAGAGGCGCCCGGATGGATGAAGCGCCATGTCATTCTGGAGAAGGATGGCATCAAGATAGGCATTACCGGGGCTACTGCGGCATTTGCCTCGTTCTACGGGCTGCTGGGCTGGGAAGCGCTGGACCCGGAACAAGCGCTGCGTGAACAATGTGAGCTGCTGGCTCCGCAAGTGGATCTCCTGATTATCCTTTCCCACCTGGGGCTTCCTGCGGATCAGCGGCTGGCGGAGCAGCTTCAGGGGGTTCATGCCATTCTGGGCGGCCACACGCACCATATGCTGGAGACTCCGCAGATGATCAACGGAACGGCTGTCTGCGGGGCCGGCAAATTCGGCCGTTATATCGGACGGCTTATTTTTGAGCGGGCTCATGCCGGGACAGCCTTCGAGCTGGTAAGCGGCCGCTGCTTCACGGTTGATCCTTCGCTTACCGAAGAGGTGCTTGCGCCTGCGGCGGCGTTGCATTTGCAGCACGGGCTTGAGGTTCTTAACGAAACCGCAGCCATCACAGACCGCGAGCTTTCCCTGGACACAGAAGGGGAATCTCCTTTTGGCAATCTGCTGGCTCAGGCTGTCCGCCGCTTCACAGGAACACCAATATCCCTGGTTAACAGCGGACAACTGCTTGGACCTCTGCCGCAAGGCACCATTACGGCAGGGATGCTGCATGCGCTGTGCCCTTCTCCGGTTAATGCCTGCATTATCCAGCTAAAAGGGGAGGACATCCGCAAGGCTCTTGAGCAGAGCAGGACCGAGGCGTTCTACAATAAGGCGATTTTTGGCTACGGCTTCCGGGGGAAGCTGCTGGGCAGCCTGGCAGTTGATGGATTAAAAATCCTGTACGATCCAGGGGTCTTGCCTTATGATAACGGTATCGCTGTTTTTGTCGGGGGGGAGCCGCTGGATGACAGGGCTGTCTATTCTGTCGGAACACTGGATATGTTCACTTTCCGCATAGGGTATGAGAGTCTTGCGGATGGAACCGAACCGCTGTATTTGCTGCCTCATTTCCTGCGGGATCTGCTGCGGATGGAGCTGCAAAGGCCGGGAAGCTTGGATGAATGTGCCGTTCTCCGCTGGGTGAGCCGGTCTGTCTAACCGTGATGATTTCATTTTTATTTTCATTTTCAATATCAGGAGGATTATATGGACACGATTACAGCAATAATTCTGGCAATTGTAGAAGGAATAACTGAATTTATCCCGGTATCATCCACGGGGCACATGATTTTAACCACTAAGCTGCTGGGCTTTGACGAGCAGTCGCCGATTATGAAGACCTATGAGATTGTTATTCAGCTTGGAGCCATTCTCGCTATTGCCCTGGTGTACCGCCAGCGGATTCTGAACCTGCTGGGTATCGGACGCAGCCGCTCAGGCAGAGGCGGAGTGATGCCGGCCTCCAGACTGAATCTGATTCATGTCATTCTCGGGATTGTACCGGCGCTTGCAGTAGCTTTTTTCGCCCGTGATTTCATTAAAGGACTCTTTGGAGCTTCCACAGTGCTCTGGGCGCTTGTCGCCGGCGGGGTGCTGATGATTGTTGCAGAATGGGTGAACAGACGGAAGATCCGGATTACCGCGCATGAGCTGGATGACTTATCGTACGGACAGGCGCTGGCTATCGGCCTCTACCAGATTATTTCCGTGCTGTGGCCGGGATTTTCCCGGTCCGGCTCGACCATCTCCGGCGGTATGCTGAGCGGGGTCAGCTACAAGGCTTCGGCGGACTTTTCGTTCCTGATTGCCATACCGATTATGTGTGCGGCATCCGGGTATGAGCTGCTTGATTCCTATCAGTATTTTACCAAAGATACGATTATGGATTTCGCGATCGGATTTGTCATTTCATTTATTGTCGCTTATGCGGTGGTGGTTGCGTTCATGAAGCTGATCCAGAAGATCCGGCCGACCCATTTCGCAATTTACCGCTTTATTTTGGCTGCGGTGTTCTGGTTGTTTATTATGCGTTAATCTATAGGCTCTTGACTAATCGCTCAAGGTAACGGTATATACAGAGAGGGTCAACTGGGGATTTTGGAACAATATAGCAATTTACCGTTAAAGGCAGGAGTGAACGAAGGTGCGTCTAGTATCCGTGAATCGGCTTCAGGCGGGAATGAAGCTGGGTAAAAAAATATATAATGATGAAGGACTGGTTCTGCTCGCGGATGGAGTAGAGCTAACGGATGCGCTGATCAAGCGGCTGGCTAAGATCGACATCGGCTATATCTACATAGAAGACTCCGTCACCGAGGATGTTGAGATTACGGGCATGCTGCAGGATGAGACGCGCAATCAGGCGCTCAAGGTGGTCCGGAACCAGTTTCAGCAGATGTCAGGCGCTTCCGGCATAACCAAGGGTTTTTATCATTTGGACAAAAAATTCTCCAAAGTGATGGATTCCATTCTGGATGATCTGGCCACACAGGAAGATCCCATGATTATGCTGCTTGATATGCACACGGCCGACAACTACCTGTATGTTCACTCCCTGAATGTCTGTCTGTATACGCTGGTGCTCGGAATTGCCCATGGCTATAGCAGGGAAGAGCTGCGGGTCATCGGCATGGGCGCGCTGCTGCATGATATAGGCAAAACGCAGATCCCTGTCAAAATTATTCAGAAGCCCGGTATGCTCAGCGACGAGGAGTTCCGTCATATGCAGGCCCATACCGAGATCGGCTACCGGATTCTCAAGGATGAACCGAATATCCCGCTGCTCGCGGCACACTGTGCGCTGCAGCATCACGAGCGTATCGATGGCTCGGGTTATCCGCGCGGGCTGAAAGGGCCGCAAATACATGAATATGCCAAATGGCTGGGGGTTGCGGATTCCTATGATGCCATGACCTCGAACCGGATCTATAAGAAGGCCATGCTGCCGCATCAGGCAGTAGAAGCGTTGTACGTAGGTTCAGGAACGCTCTATGAGCAGAAGCAATTGGAGCTGTTCCGGGACCGCGTGGCGATCTATCCGCTGGGTCTGACCGTCAAGCTTAGCACCGGAGAGAGCGGAGTGGTGGTCAAAATTGACCCAGCCATACCGCACAGGCCGGTTGTGCGTGTGCTGCATGACCCTGATGGCGAGCCCGTCATTCCCTTTGAGCTTGATCTGGGCAGCAAGCTTTCTGTAGTGATTGTGGATGTGACCGATGAAGACAGTGTACATTTAGGGTCCCCGCAAAGGACCTGAATCAGCTTCTATGCAAAGGCCCCACTTTGTGGGGTTATTTTAATTTTCACCTCCTCTACTTGGAACTATTTTCTGCAAACGGAGGAGCAGACAGCCGCCAAAGTGCAGTTTTTTGCCCAGTCGTGGTATGATATAGGTTAAGTTACCGTTCTTTTTCATTGATTTTGGGTTAATAATAGGAATACGTATCGAAGGAGCACCACGAAAATGAGTATATTAGAGCCATCCTCAACACCAATAAGAGAGCTGTCGCCAAGCTATGATCCTTGGGACCCGATCACTTCATTGCGCAAGCATGGGCGTCATGTGCTGACCAGTGTCGAGATGACGGTTACCAATCTGTGCAACATGCGGTGTGAGCATTGTGCGGTTGGCGACAGCCTGACCACTAAAGAAGGAGACATGCTGCCGCTAAAAAATATCCTGGACCGTCTGGAAGAGGTTGAACATCTGCAGACGATCAGTATTACGGGCGGCGAGCCGATGTTCCGCGCCGGTACTGTGGAGAATACCATCGTTCCATTGCTCAAGTATGCCCGTGAGCGGGGCATCCGGTCGCAGATCAATTCCAACCTGACCATGCCTTATTCCCGATATGAGCAGCTGCTGCCCTATTTGGATGTCATGCATATCTCTTTCAACTACATAAATGGAGATGACTTTCATGAGGTAGGTTTTGCGAACAGCGGCCACTCGGTCTCAAAGGAAGCGGCTTACCGGCTCTATGACACGATGCTGGATAACTCCCGCCGCTTAAGCAGTGACGGGATGCTGATTTCTGCGGAATCGATGATCAATTACCGGACGCATAAAAAGCTGCCGGCAATCCATAAGCTAATTGGGGACATGGGGGCAAGAAGGCATGAAGTGCATCCGATGTATGCTTCCAGCTTTGCTTCCAAGCTGCCTGTACTGTCCCTGAAGGAAATGGGAGCAGCGATACATGACCTGCTGGACCACCGTGATCCGGACATGTGGATGCTGTTCGGTACGCTTCCTTTCTTTGCCTGCAGCTTTCTGGAAGAAGACCAGAAGCTTCTCCGCCGATTGCGGGAGGAAAAAAATGTTACCCTGCGCAACGATCCGGACGGCAGAAACCGTGTGAATGTCAATATGTTCACAGGAGACGTGTTTGTGACGGATTTTGCTGATATCTCCGCCTTTGGCAACATTGGCAGCGGCAAGCTGGATGATATCTTTACCGAGTGGCAGCAGAAGCATCCGCTCAATCAGAAGGTGAATTGCCACTGCGATGAAGCCGGCTGCTGTGGTCCCAATCTTCTCGTAGCCGATATGTATTATCCGAAGGTTGATTTCAAAACTAGAAAAGCGATCACTCTGTAGAAATGGGGCGTTGTTATAGTGCATACGGAATTTGAAGTAGGGAGATTGCTGCTCAATCTTTTGCTGGTTCTGGTGCTCGTAATGTTGAACGGCATATTTGTTGCAGCGGAGTTCTCGCTCGTGAAGGTGAGGCAGTCGCGTCTGACGCAGCTTGTCAGCGAAGGGAACAAGATGGCTGGATATGCGCTGAAGGTCAATAAAAAACTGGATGCCTATCTGTCGGCTACCCAGTTCGGGATTACGCTTGCCTCGCTGGGGCTGGGCTGGGTCGGGGAACCGGCCATTTCCGAGCTGCTGGTGGAGCCGCTGATGATCCAGATTGGCGTGACCGACCATACGCTGATCTCCACGGTATCGGTAGTTGTAGGTTTCTCAATCATTACTTTTTTACATATTGTGCTGGGTGAGCTTGCGCCGAAATCCCTGGCTATCCAAAAAACGGAAGGCTCTGCGCTGCTGTTGTCCGCGCCGCTGATGTTTTTTTATAATGTGTTTCTGCCATTTATCTGGGTGCTGAATGCATCGGCCAATGCGCTCCTGAGGCTGGTGGGAGTAGAGCCGGCCAGTGAAGCCGAAGCAGCCCACTCGGAAGAAGAAATCCGCATTCTCATGAACCAAAGTGCCAAGAGTGGTGTCATTGACAAGGATGAGATGAAGCTGATGGACAACATCTTTGAATTCTCTGATCTGCTGGCCCGCGAGGTCATGCTTCCGCGTACAGATATGGATGTGTTATACAGCAATCTTTCTCTGGAAGAAAATATGCGGATCATTACGGAGACGAAGCATTCCCGTTATCCGGTGGCTTTTGAGGACAAGGACCGGATTATCGGTTTCATTCATATCACCGATCTGCTGTTTGCCCCGCTGGAGCAGCAGAACGATCTGGCATCGCTGGTCCGGCCTATCCTTAATGTGCCAGAATCTATAGAGATCAGCCATGCGCTGCGGCTTATGCAGAAGAACAAGGCCCAGCTCACACTCGTTGTGGATGAATATGGCGGGACCGCAGGGCTGCTCACAGCCGAGGAGATTCTTGAAGAAATCGTAGGGGACCTGCATGACGAATTCGAGGATGAACGTCCAAGCGTGGAACGCAACGGCGATTATATCTCCGTCGAAGGACGTATGCTGATTGAGGATGTGAATGACCTTACCGGCGTAGTTATTGAAGACGACGAAGTCGATTCGATCGGAGGCTGGCTCTTCAAGGAGCTGGAGGGCAATCCGTCCAAAGGCAAGCGGGTAGTTGTCGGTGATGTTACCTTCGAGGTGGAGGAAGCCACGCGTCTGCGGATCACCAGAATCAACATCCACCGTGAAACGCCTGTGGCATCCGAAGAGGATGAAACCGGTGAAGATGAGGACGGCCTGAAGTAAGCGAACAGCCCAGTCGCTGTAATGCACCTGTGAATATACGTGTTCTGATGGTTCAGATTTCTGCTTTTCGAATTTTTTTCGGTATGGTATGCCCCAAGCTGCCCAAGTCACATGATGACTTGGGACAGCTTTTTTTGTTGTGCAGGTAATAGCCAATTTACACTCAGTCAGGTTAGCCTGCGGAAGGGGCGAATCTTCCCACATAACGGCGTTCCTGTCCACAATCTTATTCCAACGAGCGCCTGATCACCGGCTTCTTGAAAAAATTGTAGAGCGCGTAGGCAAAGTAAAGTGGATCGTATTCGGCAGAGTGCCCCAAGGCCCGGTTTAGCGGTTCTTGGGGCACTTTTGGCTGTTCAGTCCTGGAAGCGGCAGGTTCACGGCGAGTCTTTACATTTCTCTCGGGGATTCTTCATCTGGCGGCCGCTTCAGCTTGCGGGGATATGAACTTTCCTTGGTCTACTGGCTAGGCGAGTAACATAGAATGATTACAAAGTACTGTGTTTACTACGTTAAGCGCCTGCAAGTAAACCAGAGGAGGAAAAAGCATGAATTCCCAGGAACGTGTATGGACACCGTACAGGGGCCCGTTTGACCCTTGCCCGCCGGTGCCGTTCAAGACGTATGTTGTCCCGCCGAACCAATTTATCAATTTTCAGCCGCCCAATTGGCCGCAGTTTTCACTGCCTGAGGCTTTGAGGGCAGGTACGCTGTGGCCTGCGCTTTTCAGCCCTTATGAATCCAAGAGCAAAGGAGGCAAGTAGCCCATGGAAGCAAATCCTTGCGAGCCCCGTTACTATGAGATGCTGGAACAGCTCCAGGTTCTGGATTTTGCGCTGGTGGAGCTGAATTTGTATCTGGATACTCATCTTGAGGACCTTAAAGCTATAGAGCAGTTCAACCAGCTGACCCAGGAACGTACCCGGCTGGCAAATCAGTTCCAGGAGCTGTACGGACCGTTGCAGAACTTCGGCCGCGCCTATTCGAAATGTCCATGGGAATGGAATCAGACTCCCTGGCCTTGGCAGGTCTAGCGGGCATGTAGCGATTGAAGTTTTGGACGAAGCTGATTCACGGATGCTTATACTTACAAAACCTTTAGGAGGGATCATTCCCGAATGTGGATATATGAGAAAAAACTGCAGTATCCGGTGCGTGTCAGCAAATGCGATGTGCGGATGGCGCGTTATCTGACGGAGCAGTACGGAGGAGCAGACGGGGAGCTGGCAGCCGCGCTGCGGTATATGAATCAGCGGTATGCCATTCCGGATAAAGTCATAGGCGTGCTGACGGATATTTCAACCGAAGAATTCGCCCACCTGGAAATGATTGCTACGATGATATATAAATTAACAAAAGATGCATCGATTAGTGAACTCGAAGCTGCCGGGCTTGGCCCGAACTATGCACAGCGCGACCATGCGCTGTTCTACCAGAATTCGGCAGGTGTGCCATGGACAGCAACGTATATCCAGGCCAAAGGTGATCCGCTTGCCGACCTCTACGAGGACATTGCGGCCGAAGAAAAGGCTCGGGCTACATACCAGTGGCTGATCGACATGACGGATGACGTGGATCTGCAGGACAGCCTGAAGTTCCTGCGGGAGCGGGAGATTGTACATGCGCTGCGGTTTAAGGAGTCGGTGCAGATTATTATTGATGAGCGGGAGCAGAAGAGAGTGTTCTGACATGATGTATATACAATTAAATAGATCGTTTGATAAGAAGAGCCACAGGAGCAGCATCTGCGGCTCTTCTTACATTCCCCGCGAGTTACTACGATCTGGCTCTGGCTGGATGCTTTCGGAAATAGCCTGAATAACAAGCCCCTATCGATCATTTTTCGGGATGGGCTTCTCATGTAATCTTCCGCAATTATAATTCACCGTTACTTGTGGTTGCTCTCAGTAGGAGTTCAAGTACACGTTGCACCAGCAACGCCGTCGCGTCAGCGTCATACGACGGAAAACTGCTTTCCGCGAAGTGTGTTGATCACCTAGTTCGTCAGTTCCAGATTTGAACATTCTCAAGCTGTAGTTTTCTAGCAGATTCGGTTATTGAATTTATATTACACCTATGTTATATTACACATATGAAATACTCAAGATAAGGAGTCTCTCTATGCATACATTGTCGAATGTCGAATTCATGCTCCTGCAAATGATCGCGGAACATTGTCAAGCTTCCGGATACGATATTATGAAGTTAGTCGAGCAGCGGGGTTATAAAGAATGGGCGAATATCGGTACAACTTCGATATATGTGGGATTGAAGAAACTTAGCGATAAAGGTTGGATCTCACCTGAGACAGCCGACGAGAAATCCGGTAAGGGGCCAACGCCGACCCGGTTTGCCCTCACCGAAGTGGGTATAAGTAAGCTGAGAAATGAAATTCTTGATAGTCTGTCGTCTACCCGGGAACGTGACAACCGCTTCGATCTCGGTTTGGCCGCTTTGCCCCATATCGGGAAGGAAGAGGCCGTCATTGCTTTACGGAAACGACTGGATTTTCTTGGACAAGC
Organism: Paenibacillus graminis; assembly: GCF_000758705.1. NCBI lineage: Bacteria > Bacillati > Bacillota > Bacilli > Caryophanales > Paenibacillaceae > Paenibacillus > Paenibacillus graminis. The sequence continues at coordinate 2,464,342 of NZ_CP009287.1, forward strand.
CTCGATAAATATAAGACAGAAGTACGAATCACAAGGCGGAGCTAGCTTACCGCTGAACGTAAGGGCATTGTTCTTGCATCCATTCAGCTTAATCGAGAGCGAGCAAGCGTTCGTTAGCCGTTTAATACATGAATTATTGGAGGAGGCAAGTAGACATGGCCAAAGTTATTGAAGGTTTCATTCCTTATCAAGGCGAACATTGCGAAACAACCGCCATTGGCAATTTAATGCAATATGCGGGAGACCGCTTGTCTGAGCCGATGTTGTTCGGACTCGGGCAAGGGCTTGGATTCATATACTGGGATTCGAAAGGAATGGACTTCCCCTTCATCGGAGGAAGGGTCAAACCGGATAAACTGACCGCTTATCTCGCCGAACGACTCGGCTTGAACGTCAGATATCAAGAAACCTCTTCCGTCAATAAGGCGTGGCAGAACGTCCGAAGCAGCATCGAACACGGCATTCCGGTTGGCCTTAAATTAGATGCCTATTACTTGGATTATTTTAAGAACAAGGTGCACTTCGCCGGTCACTATGCGGTACTTTACGGTATAGATGACGAATACGCCTACATGGCGGACACCAGACAACAGGGTGGACTTGTGAAGACGCGTTTGACAAGCTTGGCCGCTGCCAGAAATGCAAAGGGACCCATGAGCTCCCGGAATCGTTCCTTTACGATCGAGCCAAGCGACGCATTGCTTCCGCTTGTTCCTGCTATACGCGAATCCTTGACCATGAATGCGCATGACTATCTGAACCCGCCCATTGGGAATATTGGCAATAAAGGCATTGTTAAAATGAGCAATGAAATCTTGAAATGGCCTTCTCGCAGCAACAATTCCGAACATGATTTATGTCTTACCGCGATGTTAATGGAGCGGGCAGGAACCGGCGGCGCTTTATTTCGGAATCTGTATAGGGATTATTTGAGAGATTGTGCTGATCGGTTGGAGGACCCGAAGATCGAACAAGCCCACTGCATGTTTACAGAGATCGCTCCAATGTGGGTTAGCGTCTCTGCTTCAATCGACCGAGCAGGAAGAACAGGTGAGCACCAAGAGCTCGTGCATGCGTCTAAGCTGTTGCTCGAGATTGCGGATAAAGAACGCGCAGCCATGGAGCTGTTGTTGTGATAGCCTTACACCTACATTGAACGGAATCATTCCTTTCGGCTTGCATGCTTTAACCCAGTGTCAGCTTAAGCACCTCACGAGGGTGCTTTTTCTTACCATACTTGGGGTCAATGAGCCATGATCCATTCTTAACCCATGATCCTGGACTTCAATCTCTACTATATTGTGCCCTTGACAACGACTTGCCGCTATAATAAAAGAAGAAAGGAAATATTGCCTGCATTCAGTGGAATATGTGAGCTGGTACTGGATATTTCTGATGTGGGAAGAGGCCGCGGAGGGTTGAACATCGGGCTGTTGAACAGGGGGAGAGTCATGGCATTTGAACGGTGGCGGGGATTTATCCGGGCCTGGCGGGATTACCCGCTTCCGGACGGGACACGGGTCGGTGAACGATATAAGATAGAATCTCTGTTGGGGCAAGGGAGCTACGGGCTGACCTACCGGTGCTGGGACGTTAGGGATGGGGCTCTTCTGGCCGTCAAACAGTCGAGGCCGAGCAAGAAAGCGGTGGGCAGGGAAATGCTTCACAAGGAAAGTAATATTTTGCGGTCCATGGATCATCCCAACATTCCTGCATGCCGTGATTTTTTGGAATACAAAGGCTCAAGCTGGCTGGTAGCTGATTATATTGAGGGAAACACACTGGAAGAATTGATCTTTGACGGGGGTATCGTCTACGGGGAGCGGGAGTGTCTGGCTACGACCTTGAAACTGATGGAACTGGTAGCCCATGTCCATTCGCGTGGATATGTTCACCTGGATCTGCGCATTCCTAATGTGATCCTTACAGGGGAAGAAATGTACCTCATTGATTTCGGGCTGGCAAGGCGGATCGGCGAGGAAGAAACCGTGCTTGGTGATCGGAAGCCGAAGACGGGGGAGATGCCGGGACGGATGCCGCCGGTTATCGCTTCGGATTTGTATGACGTCGGACAATTAATGCTGTTCATGCTGTATTCCGGTTACCAGCCTGAACCGGGAGAAGCGGAACGGAACTGGCGCCAGGAACTGAGTTTGTCGCCGGGGATGCTGCAGCTCCTTTCCCGGCTTCTTGGAGGGCAGGAACCCTATTCGGATACCGCATTGTTTGTCCGCGAGGCGGAGGCTTTGTATAAGAGTCTGCGGTGAGACCCTAAACACAAGGCGCCTTCAGCCAAAAGCTGAAAGGCGCCTTGTGTTTCGTGCAGGAATGGTCAAGCAAGGATCAGCTTGAGCTGCCGTAGCGATTCTTATAATATTTATGTCCATTTCCTCCATGGTGTGAGTCTGAAGATGAGTAGCTCTTGTATCCGCGGCTGCTGCTTGAATGTCTGCCGTATCCTGGCCTCCCTTTATGGCTGCTTGAAGATCGGTGCCGCCCTCCATGCTGGGAGTGTTCCATAGAGTGCAGTACTTTGCCGAGAATTTTTCTTAGCATCATATTTTCCTCCTCTAGGGTGGGTTAAGCCGCTTAACACGGCCTTACTCTTTAGTTACCCATTAATACGTTATTCATACCTGCGGGTTTCGTGATTATATTTGCAGGCCAGCCCGTTTTTGTGGCATATCGTTATGCTCTTAGACGTTATAGCCGAAACCGAGAATCGTGAAGCATTTGTCCTGATCTTCCCGTGCCATTCTGATTTCGATTACATGCTCCTGACTATGCTCATGCTGGTAGAGAATCACCGGATTGCAGTGTGTCCAGTTGTTCTCATGCGGATCAGCGGTGAGTTTCAGTCGGCCGTCCACATAGATATCCGCTTTCCCGAACTCGGGGCTGCCCGAATCCTTGAACACAAGGATAAGATTTCTGCTGGTTATCGTCAGCTTGAAGCTGTCCTGCCCAGATGCTGCCGTATGCATCCAGTTATATGGAAATTCCGGAGTCCCGAAGGGGTTAAGGTCCATTTCAACCATCTGCAGTTCTGTATCCGTTTCCGTAAAACCCCCTGCTTCAATAACAGCGCCGGCATGATTCTTGCGGTCCAGCAAACGGGTGTTGGCAAAATCTTTTCCCAGAACCGGCGGTTTATCCAGTATGATATCCTCTCTGTCCGCAAGCGATTTATAAGTTTCGGAAAACAAGAAGGCAAGACAGTCCGCCATTACCCGGTGGCCCTCATTAGTAGGATGATAGATATCGTAGAAAAATTGCCGTTTCGAGATAAGATTTCCTTCGGCTTTGCTCAGGCGGAACTGCCCGGTTACTGCGTCCTTTACGCTCACCATGGGAAGATTATAGTGCAGGCCCACAGGAGAGAGCCGTTCCTGCAGATTCCAGTCATTCATAAACACACTGAACAGCAGAATCACAGCGGGCTGGTTCTCGGCAGAAAGAATCTTCAGAATAAGGCTTTCGTAGCAGTTGCCCTTCGTTTCGTCGCCCTCGTCGTTGACTGCAAATTCCACCACCACGATGTCCGGTGTTACCGCGCCGTCCCTAAGAATGTCTCTGTCATAGCGGATCACTCCAAGTTCCGAGGGCGTACCCCCTACACCGGCTTTTACAAAGTGAATGTTCTCTCCGCCGTCTTGGCCGAACAGTTCCTTGAATCTTACATACGATTGATAGGCATAACATTCGGTATGTATCGGCTTCGCTCCCGCCCCCTGAGTAATGGAGCCGCCGATGTAAGCGATCGTCACATCCTCGCCTTTTACTGCTTTTTCTATGGCGGTTTTTAATCTTTTATTATTACCTGGGTGGACCAGGGACTTACCGATCATGTCGCGGTATTCATTCGAACCAAATGCAACAGGAAGCTCAGCCGTGAGTTCAGGCACCTTGTAGCCGTCATTAAGATAGAAAATAATAGTTGCCGTTGCCAGCTCGCCTGCACGGCTGAATTCAAAAGCAAATTTACCCGGAGCAGCATCATCTTCAGACCATGAGATATCCGCCAGTGTAAGTATAATTTCCGTTCCATCGACTGGGCATGGAATAAGCAGACGGGTGCCCGATTCATACTTGCTGGTTTTGCCCCAGTTCTGCAGCAGAAAAGAGATCTCCGCCTGTTCACTGTCCGTCTTCACAGAGATTCCGATACTGTGGACCAATTGGCGGAATCCGCTCCAGCTTGAGAGAAGAGCCAGCATCTGCTCGTCCGTAACCCCGCCTGTAAATCTGGCCTTATCGGTCAGATAGCTGCCTTCCAGATAAATTTCCTGTGAAGGTCTGCCTTCAGGCCGGGCTGTCGCTTCAATAGCTGTTTCGAACAGCACAAAAAAACCGCTTCTTTGCTCCGCCGGGTCCCTGGGTGCTTTCGGTCCTTCCGTCCTGCGGCCGGCAAGGGTCTGTTTATGATCTTCCAATTCCATCATCCCCGCTTTCTGAGTGTGTGAATACGCTCCCACAAAACTATTATAGATGCGGATGCACAAGCCGCTCAACGGGCAAAACAAATCTGTCTCTAATTATTACAAAAACTCTCTAGTTTACCCCTGTTCCCTGTTTTGGGCGGAGCGTTTTCTGAAAAAATTAACAATGAGCAGGAGTGACGGGAAGACCACGGCATAGGTAAAGTCCCAATCCACCCAGAAAGGGGGGATTTCTTTAACGTAGAAAATAATATCTTTTGCCAGCAGGTTCGTCATGCCGTAAATCAGGAATCCCACCGGAAAGATCAGATGCCGGTAGGTTTTCAGCTTTAACAACTGGGCGATCCCCAGGACAAAGGCGTAGAAGTATAGCACTGTTTTGAAATATGTGCTGATAATCCAGGTGGTGGCCAACAGTGCTTCAATCCGCTGCAGAAAATTCCCGATGTTGATTCTTTGGGCAAGAATATAGGCAGGATAGAATTCATGCTCGGAAAAATAGGCCCCGAGTACCGTCAGAGAAAGAAACAAAATCAGGTTCAGGCCAACAGCTCCGATGAAAAGGGAGATGAAGATATCGCGGCTCGTTTTGCTGTGCTTTTGGGCAAAGGGATAGACCATGAAGAACACGCACATTTCCCCGTAAGGATAAAATACACCGTACATAATCGTATGCAGCATATCCGGAAACGGCGTATTCCAAATAGGATGGATCCGATCCATTTGGACATTGGGAAACAGCAGGATGAGGGAGATTAAAAAAAGGGCAAAGAAAGGAAAGAAAATCTGTGCCGCACGGCCCAGATTCTCCAGACCCAACCGTAAGCCGTACACCAATAGAACAATAGCCATGAAGCGGATTACCCCGCCGGGGGTCCCCTCGTAAATTTGTGTACACATGAAGTCTTCAATTTCCCTGACATAAGTGGACGCTGCCATCAGAAAAAAGAATAAATAACTCACCGCAACTGCCCCGCCCGCCCATTTTCCTAAAATTTGGATGGAAAGCTCGATAATTGTTTTATTTGGATTGATATTTGCGGCAGATACCATTAATTTAACGGTTGCCAATCCCAGCGGAATACAAATGAACCCGGCAATCCATGCATCCTCATGGGCTCCGGCTGCCATTACTGAAGGATATACAAGCGCCATATCCCCAATAAGCGTAAAAAGCCCCAATATGATCATTTGAGCCGAGCTGATCCGGTCCCTTTCAAGACTCATGAGATTCCTCCGTGTCGGCTGCAAGCAGTCCTTCAGCCATGTTTTATCCTTTCCTTAGCATGCAAAGATCTTCCACAATTATGCATCATTGCTCCGGATTAGGATGGGCGGGCATAAATATCAAATTATGCATCATACTATTTACACCTTGTCTATGGAAAGTGGAGGATGCACTTGAAGGATACGAACTTTGGTACATTGTCATCCTGTCTTAAGGATAACCAGATGCAGCTGGTTCAGCTTCTCGGAAAAAGCACCGATCTGATCATCAAAGAACTGCAGCCGGATCAGGCTACACAAATCGCTGTGATTTATATTGATGGTCTTATCGACACACAGGTACTGCATCATTCGATTTTATTTTCACTTCAGGAACGCTGTACCCCGGACCAGTTGAGGGATCTGGATGCCGGGCAGAAGTTTGAGCTTCTGCATAAACGCATACTGATGGCAGGAGATATGTCGGTCACCCATGACCTGGAGCCATTCATTCACCAGCTGTTGTCAGGCAATGTAATGGTGATGGTGGATGGAACACCGGCTGCTCTGCGGATTGGACTGCCCGGGTGGGAGGACCGCAATGTCAGCGAGCCGAGCTCACAAACGGTTGTACGGGGCCCGATGGAGGGATTTACGGAAAATTTACGGACGAACACGGCGCTGCTCCGGAGAAAAATCAAAGACAGCCAGCTATGGCTGGAGACCTTCCAGGTCGGCAGGGTGACCCAGACCAGCGTGTCCATTATGTATCTCACCCACATTGCAAGCCCTGAGCTGGTGCAGGAGGTTAAACGCCGGCTGGGCAAAATTGATACGGACAGTATTCTGGAGAGCGGATATATCGAGGAGTTTATTCAGGATACGGCTGGCACGCCTTTCCCGACCATTTATAACAGCGACCGCCCGGATTCGATTGCGGCAGGAATCCTTGAGGGCAAAGTGGCGATTCTTGTGGACGGTACGCCATTTGTCCTGCTGGTGCCTTCTTTTTTTGTTGCCTTTTTTCAATCTCCAGAAGATTACTATCAGCGGGCGGATATCGGTACCTTGCTGCGTTTTATCCGTTTTCTATCCTTTTTCATTACTATGCTTGCCCCATCCTTTTATGTGGCGGTGACTACTTATCATCAGGAGATGATCCCTACCACGCTCGTTATCAGCCTTGCCGCACAGAGGGAGAGCGTTCCCTTTCCGGCGGTCGTGGAGGCGCTGCTGATGGAATTGACCTATGAGATTTTGCGGGAAGCGGGGGTAAGAATACCGAAGAACGTAGGGCAGGCCATCTCGATTGTCGGTACGCTGGTGATCGGCCAGGCGGCGGTTTCGGCGGGTTTTATCTCCTCGGCGATGGTCATTATTGTATCCATTACAGCCATTTCCAGCTTTGTCATCCCTGAAACGGGAATGGCCATTGCCGCAAGAATGATTCGTTTTGCATTAATCGCCCTGGCGGGTTTTATCGGATTGTATGGCATTTTGTTCGGTATTTTTATCATCGTGCTGCATTTGGCAAGCCTGCGTTCTTTCGGGATGCCCTATATGAGCCCGATTGGTCCATACCAAGCCGATGATCTGAAGGATTCCCTTCTCCGCTTCCCCTGGCCGCGCTTAAAGTCCAGACCGGCAAACAGTAAAATTCAAAACCCCAACCGTCAAGACACAACCAAGTGAGGTCTGTTTATGAGCTCTAAAAAAAGTAGAACCCTCTCCATACTGCTGCTTGCCCTTCTTGCTCCCCTGCTGCTCAGCGGCTGCTGGGAAAGAAGGGAGTTAAATGAAATGGCTTTTGTGCTGGCTCTGGGGCTGGATAAGGCTGAATCCGGCTACAGGGTCACCATGCAGGTGGTTATTCCTTCCGCGATTTCCTCACAGACGGTTGGAGGAAGTGGCGGCGGCGGGGTGCCAGTGGTTGTATCCAGCTTCAATGTCCCGACCATTTATGAAGCAGACCGAAAGTACAGTCTTCTCAGTTCGAGATCAGGCTACAAAGGTCATATCCGCGCACTGGTGATCGGAGAGGAGCTCGCCCGGGCAGGTATCGCCGAAACACTTGATGTGCTGAACCGAAGCCGGGAGCCGCGGAATGATTACTATGTTATGGTCGCAAAAGACACCACCGCAGAAGAGGTCCTGAAGGTTCTTACCCCGCTGGACAAATTGCCGGCGAATAAATTGTTTAGTGCCATGGACAAAGCCTATAAGGAATCCGCCAGGATTGTCGCGGTCCCTCTGAACGCGTTCATTGAAAATCTGATTTCTGAAGGGATTAATCCGGTATTGGCCGGCGTTGAGGTGACTGGCGATGCTAAAGAGGGGGGCAAGAAGAGCAATCTCGATGAAAGTACCCCCAAAGCCACTTTGCGTTACCACAGTGTAGCTCTATTCAAGAAGGACAAGATGATCGGGTGGTTAAACGATAATGAGACGATCGGGTACAATTTTATCACCGATAAAGTTGTCAAAGCCTCGGGCCCCATACCAGGAGACGATGGCCGCCCGATTGTTATTGAAGCGCTGCATACATCCACAAAACGTAAAGTAAAGATAATCGGCGGTGAGCCGCATATTTACATCCATGTACAGGCAGAGTGCAACATTGAAGAGGTGCAGAGCCGGGATAATCTGGAGTCGGAGAAGGTGATCACAGAGCTGGAGAAGAAAACGGAAGAGCGGATTATCTCGCGGATGGAATCTGCTGTTAAGCAGGTTAATAAGGATTACAATGTGGATATCATGGGTTTTGGCCAGATGATCTACCGTGCTGAACCGCAGGCCTGGGCCAGACTGCAGCAGCGGAAGGGAGAAGATTACCTGAAGTCGCTGCCCATTCATTACGCTGCCAGCGTGTCGATTACCCGGATCGGCGTTACGGACAATTCTTTTATTAAGGATATCAAGGAGTGAGCCCGAGATGCTGCTGTTATTTCTCGTGATTGCGGCAGGTTGTGTTGTCATCGACCTGCCTTTGCTGAAGCAGAAAAGCAGGCTCCGCGACCGCCTGGTCTGGCTTATGTTCTGGGCCCTGGGCATTGCCGCGGTCTACTGCTCGCTCAACAAAGTCAAAGTCCCCAGCCCGCTGTATCTGGTAATAATGATCTATAGGCCGGTTAACAGTTTGTTTGAGTCTTGGTTTAAATAGGCTCTTCAATCAGTCCCTGGATTCTGCAGAGTAAAGATCATGTCCTCGGCAGGTTCGGTAATCTCTTGGGAATGTCGGCCGACGGTTACGCTGCCCCCATACATTTTGCCGACAATAATCTTACGGCCTGCTGTGAGGGTGGAGCCTGGCCCTGCTTCACTTCCTACGGTTTGTGCAGTGAGGGTCCCGCCTGCCTCCAGCTGTGATTCCCCGCAGACTGCATCCGGCATCAAGAAAGTGATGTCTGCCAGGGAGAGCAAATCGCTTTGCAGAGTCCCGTCCTTGTGAATGCAAATGTCGCCGCTTGATTTGATGATGGTGTTATGGCACTCTGGGATGTCAACGCAGACATTGGTTTCCTCCATGCGAGCTACTCCGGTATACAGTTCCTTCAGCAATTTCAATAACGACACCAGCATAGCATCATTAAAAGCATCGATGAACAGGGCTGGCCGTAAGAAAACGTCCAGAATCCGCTGCAGCTGTTTGTTGTCTGGGTGAGAGATATACTTGATGCTGGCCACTACGGATTCCAGATCACGTATCAGGACGGGGATCCTCTTATATTTACTCTCCATGAGCAGCTGAATGACTTGCCCGAACTTTACGGTCTGCTGCCGGGATTGTATTTCCTGGATCAGCAGTCTGGAAGCTTGCCGCAGCAGGCTGACTTCTTCGATCAGCTTCTCGGAGAGGTGATAGAGACGGTTGTAGGTTACACCGAAGGCGCCTGAATACAACTGGCTGTTGCCCACCTTGCCCAGTATGTAAATACTGCCTGTTGCTGTAATGGTAGAATTATGGACATTGCCGCATACATACACATTTCCTAAAGACTCGATGATCGAGTTGTCCTCCACGTCCTGGTGCACAATGACATCGCCAGAAAATACGATATTGCCTATTTGGCGGTTGACACTGCCCGGAACGGTATATGCGGTAGTGATATCGAAAGTTTTGACATATGTGCCAGTAACACGCGGCCGGCCTTCTACAAGGGCTGTAATTTCATGGCTTGGCCGCAGCAGGGTGCCCTCCTTGGCCATAACTTTGATATCCCGGGGAGCTGGGGCATGCAAAATGCTGCCGTATACATCATACCCGGGCACACCTTCACGCGGCGGATGCTTGCGGGCAATGATATCGCCTTTCTTCGCGGTAGGAATCCGCAGATAGCTCCGGTAATCCACAACCCCTTCTGTTTCTTCAAAAGTACTATCAGCCTGCCCGGCAAAAAATAAATCGAGCTTCGCATCCTCGCCTGCAGCAGGCGGCGTGCCTTCCGCCACACAAACCGGCAGGTGGGTCGGATGATTCAATTCCGCATAAATTGCGGGGATATTCAGGTTTTGGGAAATCGATTTTTTCTCGAAATCGGCAATAATCTGTTCAATGCCAAGGGTGGACAACAGAGTGGAAGGGTCCCTTTCAGCTCTTACCGCGAGATGGCTCGATGCCGGGGTGTTCACCAGGTTCCATTCATACTGTTCTACACGGTTCAGGGTAAAGAAGGCTTGGAGTTTATCCTCGGAGACGGTGATCTGATAGGGAGGCGGTTCTTGTATGGACCAGGTAACCCGGTCAGTGGATACGACGGGTACGGGACCAGCTACCGGCTGATTGTTAAGCTCCAGCATTACAGGCGGGACCGCCGAGAGGAATGCCGGCTCGCCGCCGGGCAGCGGGGAGGTGATGTAAAAACGGTTATCTTGAACAATAATAATGCCATTCTGATCCTGTGTCCCGTAAGGCCGGGAAGGAAGGGGGGATGCAGCCGCAGTCTCAGTCTCTTTCTCTTTCATCCCGGTCTGACCGGCAGGCTTATTCAAAATTTTCTCAGTAATGCGCTGTGGCATTGCGTTTGGCTCCTTTTTAGATAATCAATGGGCATTTGGACATAAGAGTATCCCGGCAGGCAGATACGGTACCCAAACGGATACCCGCACAGTTCAGCGTCTTCTTGGCAGCCTGGCAGCCATGGATGGTGATGTTCACATCTTTAGGCCCATTGCTTTGCGTCCTATCCTTTCAGATAGTTTGCCGTTATGAAATGGATCAGTGATTAGCCGAAATCAGGTGCTTAACCCGAATGAAATCGACAAAGGAATCATAGTTGAAAATTCAAATATATAAACTTTTGCAACCTTTATTCTAGTACTAGAGTCACTAATTTACAATATTTAATTATATATTTATATAGATGAAATGGCTATCAGTCAGCAGATAGAATTCAGCCTCTACGGCTGGTTTGACAAATATGATTGAGCATGTGATAATTCTTCCTGACGGTCGTCAGGGAGGCGGTATAAGAATGACAGCTGGCGCTATTTTGCAAGCCGCATTGTTCCAATTTGCTGAAAAAGGCTTTGAGGGGGCATCATTGGCGGGGATTGCCCAGTCGGTAGGGATTAAAAAACAGTCCATCGCAACCTATTTTCCTAAAAAAGAGGATTTGTTTATCGCAGCATTTCAGGAAATGGCCCGGCATTATATTGAATTTCTTGACCGGTTGTACAGGGAAATCCTTGGCACCTCTGTAGAGGTTAGACTGCGTGAAATTGTATACAGGACCTATTTTTATAGGGTAGAGTACCCTGTTCTGACCGCCTTTTACAAAAGGAGTGTTCAATTCCCTGCGCCTTTCTTTCAGGAGATGCTGGAGCAGCAGATTTCAATGCTGGAGCAGCGTTCAGCGGCATTTTACCGGGCTATTTTTGAGGAAGGCATGAACTCCGGGGAGATTCGGCGGCAGCACACGGAAAGCCTGCTCTCAGCTTATTATTGTTTACAGGATGGAATTGCCATGCAGATGTTTTTTTACAGCCAGGAAGAATTCGGGCGCCGTCTGAAGGATATCTGGGAGATATTCTGGGCAGGCATTAAGCAGACATAACGAAGGGGAGGGATCGTACCATGCGGGTAGAGCGGGTTACCACCGAAGCAGGGCTGCAGGAGGCTTTCAGAATCAGACGGGAAGTGTTTGTGGAGGAACAGGGCGTGGCGCTGGCAGATGAATTTGATGATCACGAAAAGCACGCAGAGCATATATTGCTCTATCAGGAAGAGCTTCCTGTGGGAACGGCCAGACTTAGGAGTGTGGACGGGTGGGCTAAGCTTGAACGGATTTGCCTTAGCGCTCCTTACCGCAAAAGCGGACTGGGGTCCGTTATAATCGATACACTGGAAAAAATGGCGGTTGAACGGGGGCACCGGCAAGCCAAGCTGCATGGCCAGAAGCAGGCCGAGGGCTTTTATCAGAGGCTGGGGTATGTAACGAGTTCGCAGGTCTTTATGGAGGATGGCATTCCACACGTGCTTATGGTCAAGCAGCTATAGATGAAATTGCCTAAACTACTTTTCACTTCTTTCTATTATATATAGACTCCTCTAGAATAAATATGAAACGATAGCAACCGGCGGCAGAGCCGGATAGGAGAGGAGCAAGTACAAGACGAAATACCGCACAAAGCTATTGAAACCGCTTACGGATCGGGTATGGATTTTTTTGATACAGCCAATGTCTACGAAAAAGGAGCAGCCGAAAAGGTGCTGGGCGAAACCCTGTGCGGATATCCCCGCGAGTCTTATGTGCTGGCTACCAAAACTATACCGGGCAGGCCGGTGTAAGGTTTGGCATGAAACAGCGATTCCTGAATATACTCTCACTACCGAATTTCCTCTAAAAGGAGTCCTGGCCATGCCAACACATCCGTATGTTTCCCGTTTTTTTGTGAATGCCGATGCCCGCCGCGACAAGCTGATTTATGATTTGCCGGAATCCTGGTGGAGCCGGCCTTATGAATACGAATGGTGCACGAATTTTGTTTCGCCCCATGATGTGGTGCTGGATGCGGCCTGCGGGATCTCCCATCCGCTCAAGTTCTACCTTGCCGGCTACAGCGCGGAGGTTCATGCCTGCGATATCGATGCGCGGATACTGTCCCGGGATGCCATTATGCAGGACATTGCCAGCGACATCGGCGAGGAAGCCGCTCGGCTGGTGGAAGCCAGACGGACCACCCGCCTGCATCTGGCGCAGGCTAATCTGACCGCATTGCCTTATGAGAATGAAAGCTTTGATACTATATTCTGCATCTCGGTTCTGGAGCATTTATCACTGGAGGATTCTGTACGAGCCGTAAGGGAGTTTCACCGCACACTGAATGGAGAAGGACTGCTTGTACTGACTTTTGATTACCCTACGGTTAATCTTCTGCGGATGAATGAAGTGCTGCTGCAGGCCGGATTTGAGTATTGGGGCGAGACAGATTTTAAGCTTCCCGCGGATGCTGTACGGACGGAGCAGTGGGGCGGACTCAACTGTTTCCGGGCCGTGCTTAAAAAGGCGCGAATCTAGCAGAAATCAGAATCCTGGCAGAATACCAACCCTTAATTTGGATTTTCCCCTCTATTATAGTAGAATAATTGGCAGATTAAGAGAGAGGGGTCCAAGATTTTGCGCAGATTTGCAGTCATAACTTTAGTATTGTTTTTGCTGATTCCCGGGCAGGCAGCTTTCAGTCAGGGGGCTTCCCCGCAGGAGAAGATTAACCTTGTTTTTGCCGGAGATATTTTGCTGGATGGATTTGTCGGCGATCAGATCGCCAATTATGGCGTCAATTTTCCTTTTGCGAAGGTAGCACCTGTCCTTAAAAAAGCAGATATAGCTTTTGCCAACCTGGAGACACCCGTATCGGTTAGAGGGAAGGCGGCAGAGAAGAGCTTTGCTTTCCGTTCCAAACCGGCGGCACTGGCGGGGCTGAATTATGCCGGGATCGATGGCGTGACCGTGGCCAATAATCATATTCTTGATTTTGGACAGGATGCTATGCTGGATACGCTGGTTCATCTCGACAAGTACAAGATTGGACACACTGGAGCAGGGAAGAACAGCAATGAAGCTTTCAAACCCTACATCCAGACGGTAAAAGACAAAAAAATTGCCATACTGGGGGTAAGCCGCGTGCTCTCCAGCCCGTCCTGGTATGCAGGGAAAAACAATCCGGGTGCAGCTTCGGCCTATACGCCTGAGCCTATGCTGGGAGCCATCAAGAAATCGGCCAAAGAAAATGATTATACCATCGTGTACATCCACTGGAACAATGAGTTTAAGGATTACCCTGAGCCATACGCCCGCAGTCTGGCGAAGCAGATGATTGACAGTGGTGCGGATATTATTATCGGTGCCCACAGCCATTGCCTGATGGGAATTGAGTACTACAAGCATAAGCCAATCTATTATTCACTGGGTAATTTTGTGTTCAACCGATCAACACGCGGCGGCGACAAGACTGTTCATTCTATGCTGGTTAACTTTGAGATCAGCAAGAATAGCGTAAAGGGCCGGATTACGCCGGTCAAAATTACCGGCGGTCAGCCGGGCTTTATGGGCAAGGGCTACAATAAAGATACCATTAGCCGGATGAACCAGCTCTCCTTCAATGCCCGGATTGCAGCGGACGGAGAAGTTAGCGAGAAGCAGTGAACGGCCTCCTTTGAACTGAAGCACTGAGCGGAACACCAACGAACCGAATAGAACGTCTAAGCCCCGGCCTGAGCGATTAGCTGACTATCGCTTGGGCTTTTTTGCTGTACAGGAAATGAAAGGTGAAAGTGGTTTTAATTTGGCGCAGTCAGGCAACGTGGCTCCCTCACCTTCAGATTGTGCTATTCCATCTTAGCATTGTGCTAACCATGCTCTAATCATCTATTTTACAATGTGAATATAGCCAGTAAGGAGGCGTTGCAGGGTGAGTATGGCAGCAGGAAGAAGCAGAAGCCGGTTTGCTGCGAATTGGAGTTTTTATAAAGGGGATATCCGCATTCCGCATGCGGTCAAAGCCGGCCTGGCTCTGAGGGGAAGCCGATTGAGGTGCGGGTGTGGCGCTTTTGCCGCCGCCTATTTATTTCTTCACAGGAGAACGTTAATATAGACATACCCAAATCCATTCAGAAGGATGTTCAACAAGTGATGCCCAAGCTGAAGAAATATATGCCTTTCACCTACAAAATGATGATTCCCTATCTGCTGCTGGTGCTCCTGACCGATGTAATCATCGGCTATATCTCTTATTCCATGCTGACCGATTCGCGGACGGAGATGGCCGAGTCGAACATCCGGACGGGAATGGGGCAGGCCAGGAACAATATCCGCTACCAAATGGATGAAATTCAGCGGATGTCGGATAATTTGTTTAGCAGCCAGCCTTTTCAGCGCGCCCTTGAGCTGAAGGGGACGCCGTTTGAAATATATCTGGCCATGCTGGATGAGATCGTTCCCCAGATTACCGCGCCGCTGCAGCTGTTCGGGAACAAGATCCGCTTCATGCTCTATACGCCGAACAGTGACCTCAACATTGTATCCGGAGACAATCTGGATGAGCCGATCCACGACAGCGACTATTACATTCTGCCGCTTGCGGATATTGCGGGCAGCGAGTGGTATCATTCCCTTAAGGATTCGAAACGGGACAACCTGTGGCTGCAGATTGATACAGACCAGAAGCTGGATAACCTTTCGCATGTCCGCAGACTGGTCAACTTCAGCGATTACAAAACCGTGATTGGCTATGTGCGTATTACGGTATCCCTTGAGGATCTGTTCGGCGGATTTGACACCTTTCCTCTTGAAGAGGGAATAACGCTCCGGCTTGTCGAAGAGACTACGGGCAATATTCTGTTTCAGCGCGGCAGGGTGAATGATGCTGCTGCAGACGGTGATTTTCTCAGTCTTCATGAGAAGATCCCCGGCAGCAGCTTTGTCATCGAATCGTTGGTGCCCTATACCTATCTGACAAAGGACGCCGGCAGGCTGCGCCGTGTGATTGTTGCGGTATGTGCGCTCAGCTTCCTGGTAATGACGGTTATCGGTTTTGTCGTAGCACGGTTGTCCGGGCGCAAAATGAGCCGGATCGTGGGGCTGGTGCGTTCCTTCCAGGAGGGGAATTTTCAGAAGCGCATCCGTTTCTCCGGCAATGATGAATTCGTGCAGATTGCGGATTCGTTCAATGTGATGGCAACCCATATCCAGGAGCTGATCAACAGCGTGTATGTGCAGGGCATCCAGAAAAAGCAGGCGGAGCTGGAAGCGCTGCAGGCGCAGATTAATCCGCACTTTCTGTATAATACACTTTCAACGATAAGCAGCCTGGCCAATCTAGGGGAGATCGAGAAGGTCACCGGCATGGTGCAGGGACTTTCACGTTTCTACCGGTTGACCCTGAATCAGGGCAACGTCTACATTGAGCTTGAAAAGGAGCTGGAGCAGGTCGCCACATACCTTGAAATCCAGCGGGTGAAATATGCCGATGCGTTCACGGTATATGTGGATGTGGAGCAGGAAATTCTCCACATGCAGGTCATCAAGCTGGTTCTTCAGCCTTTTGTGGAAAATGTGTTCAAGCATGCCTGGTTTGGCGAGACCATTGCCATCCGTCTGACCGGCAGGCAGGTGGGCAACAATATTGAGCTGAAGATCATCGACAACGGAATCGGCATGCGGCCTGAGGACATGAAGCGAATGATGCAAGGACCAAGCCAGGCCGGGGGTTATGGAGTGAAGAATGTGAACGAGCGGATTAAGCTCAGATACGGGGACGACTACGGAGTAACTATTGCGAGCTTTTTTGGGGCAGGCACAACCGTGCAGCTCCTGCTCCCCGCCGGGATGAAGGACAACGAAGAAATGGATGAAGGGTTTGCCCCGTAATCTGCAACCCGCAAGGACACAGGAGGAACATTACGATATGAGCATCAATGTATTGCTGGTAGACGATGAAGCAGTGGATCTGGAGTGGATGCGCCGAAGAGTGCTGGCCAGCGGACTAAATATTGCTGTAGTGGGCACGGCGAGCAGCGGGTTTGGTGCGCTGAAAATTATGGAGGAAGCGCAGGTTGATCTTATATTATCCGACATCCGGATGCCGATCATGACCGGAACCGAATTTGCGCGCAGGGCGAAGGTGCTGAGTCCGAAGACCAAAATTGTGTTTATCAGCGGCCATGAGGATTTCAGCTACGCCAAGGAGGCGATTGAGATCAATGCCTCCGGCTATTTGCTGAAGCCCGTTCAGGATAAGGACTTATATGAAATGCTGGGCTCACTCTGCGCCCAAATGGAGCAGGACAGAGAGCAGGACCGCTCCTTCAGCGAAGCTCTGTCCCTGGTGAACAAGGAGCTCCTGCTCCGCTGGCTCGATGAAGCATCTCCGGATTCAGCGGAGCCGCATCTGCACAGCGTCCTGACCCCCCTGCTGCAGAACGGCGCGGCGGTAGCGATCGTGGAGATCGATGATCTGGAGTGGAAAATGCGCAATTTGTCCGGGGAAGACACCCGCAATATCACGCGGCAGATTGCCGGTGTGATTAAAGCCTTTGTCGAGGATGCCAAGCTGGGCACCTGGATTGCAGTTCACCATACCCGGTTTGTGATCCTGTCTCCCCTTCCGCAGGACAGCTTTCTGAGTCTGCTGGAGGAGCTGATCCGCAAGGTGGCGGATTCTTCTCCCTGCACGGTGACCATAGGTGTCGGAAGGTACGCAGCTGAAGAGTCAGGACTGCACGAGTCCTACCGGCAGGCACAGGCTGCGCTCAGCGCCAAATGGCTGCTCGGCAAGAACCGCCTGATCCGGGATACTACACAGTCGTCACCACGGGGCACACCCGGGGCGCAGATTGAACTAACGGTAGAGCGGCTGCTTGAGGCTATCATCCAGTATGATCTTGTATCGATCGACGACCATCTGCTGGAGCTGTTCACGAAGGATCTCCCGTCCGGGGGAAGAAAAGAGGTCTATGAGCTAATCATCCGCATTACCTCCAAGCTCCATGCGGATCTTCAGCAGCAGAACGAGAATCTGTATGAGCTGCTCCAATGGGAATCCCATCAGCCGGATATCCTGTTCCAGTTCGAGACGATCCATGACATCCTCTCCTGGCTGCGGCGCAGATTCTTTGAGCTTTCGGAGCTGCTCTATGTGAAGCGGCAGCGGCAGAAGCGCAAGCTGATCGATGAAATCATGCGTTATGTGGAGGAGCATCTGGAGCAGAAGATTACATTAAAAGAGGTGGCCGCCCACTTCGACTTCACACCGAATTATCTGGGCTATCTGTTCAAGGAAGAATACGGGCTGCCTTTCAGTGAATATGTGAATGAGCGCAAGACCAGCCGGGTATCGGAGCTGCTGAGGGACCCCACCCTCAAAATCTATGAGATTGCCGAGCGCATGGGCTACAAGAACATTATCTATTTCAACCGGCAGTTCAAGCAGAATACAGGCATGACCCCGGGAGAATACCGTAAAAAACACAAAATATAGCCAATCCAAACGTTGTCGGGCCGGTTTCCAGGCTGCAGGCAACGTTTTTTGCATTCCGGGGAAGCATATGTTTTAATCGATCGTTGAAAAAGTATTAGTTTTAGTTGATGGGCTGAATCCTCACCAAGGAAGCGCTTCTCTATAATAAAAACATAGAGAAATAGTGAGATGGAAAGGGGATTCGAGATGAAACAGAAACAACACGGATTCTGGGATGATGTTAAGAAGTATAGAACCCTGCTTTTTATGCTGACACCGGCAGTATTGTTTTTCCTGGTGTTTGCATACGTGCCGATGGCGGGAATTGTGCTGGCGTTTAAGCAATACAACTACACCGACGGTATTATTCACAGCCCATGGAACGGACTGGACAACTTTAGATTTTTCTTTGGTTCCGGTGACGCCTGGCGCGTAACCCGAAACACGGCGCTGTACAACATTGCTTTTATTATTGTGAACAACGTGCTTCAGATCTTTGCCGGCATTTTGCTGTTCGAGGTTGCCGGCAAATGGTTCCGGAAAATTACGCAAACGATACTGTTCCTGCCTTACTTTATTTCCTGGGTAGTGGTTGGGGCCATTGCCTATAACCTGTTCAACTTCGATGTGGGTACCGTCAATGTATTGCTGAAGGGGCTGGGCATGCAGCCGGTCGACATTTACAATACTTCAGCCTACTGGCCGGTTATTCTCGTGGTGGTGTCCGCCTGGAAGGCGCTGGGCTACGGAACGATCATGTATCTGGCGGCAATCACCAGCATTGATACCGAAATGTATGAAGCAGCCGAAATTGACGGTGCGAATATTTTCCAGCGCATTATGAAGATTACCGTTCCGAACCTGATCCCTACAGTGATCATTCTGGTTCTGCTGGCCATCGGCAACATCTTCCGCGGCGATTTCGGGATGTTCTACAATATGGTCGGCAACAACGGCCTGCTGTTCTCGTCCACCGACGTTATTGATACCTTTGTATTCCGGTCCCTCACAACCTCGAATGAGATCGGGATGTCCGCTGCGGCAGGCTTCTATCAATCACTGCTGGGCTTTGTAACAATCATGCTGGCCAACTACGCTGTACGCAAATACGATAAAGACCGTGCGCTGTTCTAGGAAAAGGAGGTAATGCCATGAGTACAACTACTGCAAAAATCCAAACCACAAAGGTGCGCAAGCGGGTTAACAAGGACCGTCTGACCCTGTCAATCATCGGATACGTGACCCTTATAGTGCTCGCTATATTCTGCATCGTACCCTTCCTGCTGGTGGTGTCCGCCTCACTAAGCGAGGAGAGCTCCATCATCGAGAAAGGCTTCCAGCTGATCCCGTCTACCTTTTCCACAGAAGCCTACGGCTTGTTGTTCAAGTATCCGGCTGATATGCTCAGAGCTTACGGTGTAACGATCACCGTTACCCTAATCGGCACCGTGCTTGGATTGTTCCTGACTTCCATGACGGCTTACGTGCTGTCCCGGAGAGACTTTAAATGGCGCGGACGTTTCTCGTTTTTCTTCTTCTTCACTACGCTGTTCAGCGGTGGTCTGGTACCTTCTTATCTGTTGATTATAAACTTCCTGCATCTCAAAGATACACTGCTTGTGCTGATTCTGCCCATGCTGATGAACGTGTTCTACATTATCGTCATGAAGTCGTTCATGAGCAGCATCCCGGATGCAATCACAGAATCCGCCAAGATTGACGGAGCAGGCGATTTCCGGATCTTTTTGCAGCTGATTGTGCCTTTGTCCAAGCCTGCACTGGCTACGATCGGCCTGTTCATAGCCTTGGCTTACTGGAACGACTGGTATAACGCGCTGCTCTATATTTCCAAGTCCGAATTGATGCCGCTTCAATACTATTTATATAAAATGCTTGGTAATATGGATGGTATGCGCAAGGCGATGATGGCCTCGGGTGCAGTGGTGAATACCGATCTGCCTACCGAAAGCCTGAAGATGGCCATGACCATCGTGGCTACAGGACCTATCCTGCTGGCTTATCCGTTTATTCAAAAGTATTTTGTGCAAGGTCTCACGATAGGCGCTGTCAAAGGATAAATCCGGGGAAACCCGGTTATCAATATATCACCCAACCAACTTTTCGATTAGGGGGAAACAAAGGTCATGACTAACAAGAAAAAGAAACTCACAGTTACGCTGGCAACGATGATGACACTGGGGACAATCCTCAGTGCATGCGGTGGCGGAAACAACAACAATACAGCTACAGAAGCAACGAACGCCGGAGCAACCGCGGCAACAGAAGGAGCAGCCACGAATTCCGGGGCTCCTGACACCTCCAAAGAGGTCAAGCTCAAAATGCTGCTGATCGGCGGCCAGCCGGGCGATTACGACAAGGTATTCGGAGAGCTCAACACCAAATTAAAAGAAAAAATCAATGCCACCGTGGAAACGGAATTTCTTGACTGGTCGGACTGGACCCAGAAGTATCCGCTGAAATTTGCCGCCAATGAGGATTTTGACCTCGTGTACACAGCTAACTGGGCTTTTTATAACGATCAGGCACTGAAAGGCGGATTTTTGGAGCTGACCGATGATATGCTGCAAAAATACATGCCAAAAACCTGGGAAGCTATGCCTAAGGTGAACTGGGAGCAAGCGAAAGTGGACGGCAAGCTCTACATGGTCCCTAACAACAATGTTGAGGTTACCGACAAGGTAGTGCTGTACCGCGAGGATCTGCGCAAAAAGTATAATCTTCCAGAAATCAACAGTCCTGAAACCTATGCCAATTACTTGAAAACGGTTGCTAAAGAAGAAAAAGGCCTTACCGCTTACGGGGCCAAACCTGCCGACGGCTGGAAATGGCATGAGCTTGATCAAACCTTGCTGGAGCAGAACAACGACTTCAACCTGGTGGATGCCAACCTGCTGCCGCTGGCTTACAAGCTAGATGATGCTTCAGGCAAAATATTCAACATCTATGACACTCCTGAGTTCACATCGCTGCTGAAATATTATAAGGATCTGGCCGACAATGGCGCCTGGTCCAAAAACGTAGTCAGCAACAAAAATGATGTATGGCAGGATATCAAAGCCGAGAAGGTGTCCTCTTATGCCCATAACCTGGGTACGGTAGCGGCTAACCTTGCCGAAATGCGCCGCGACAAACCGGATGTGGAGCTGGGGATTGCCGACCTCACACCGGATCACAAAAAAATCGCCGCGATCGCGACACAAAACGGGATGTCCATTCATGCAACTTCAAAGAACGCTGAACGTTCCCTGATGTTGATTGATCTGCTGCAGAACGATAAGGAAATTCACGATCTGACCATGTACGGCATTGCCGGAACCAACTATAACCCTGAGGGGGACGACAAGTACACTGCCGGTCCTGCGGCGGCTAATTACACGGGTTTCTCGAACTGGGGCTGGAATTCCCCGCTGAACCGCCAGGATGCGGCTTATCCGAAGGAAGCAGACGATATGTTCAACAGCTGGCAGGCCAGCATCTACCATTTCCCGCTGGAAACCTTTGTTTTCGACTCCGCCAAAGTGAAGAATGAAGTGGCTAATATCGGAAACGTAATGCTGCGTTATGCTATCCCGCTGGAATACGGATTGATCGATGATATTGGGAAAGGCCAGGCTGACCTGATCAAGCAGCTGAAAGCAGCCGGCATTGACAAAGTCCAGACTGAAATGCAAGCCCAAATCGATGCCTTCCTGGCAGCACAAAAAAAATAGCTGAAAAGAGAGAAGCTTCTGTAACGGCTTCCGGGCTGCTCCAAAGCATAAGCTTTGGGGCTGCTTTTTTACTGTAGAGGAAATTAGCCCTTGCGAAGACGCAGGCGAGCAATGCTAAGTGGAAAAAGGGAGCTTAATTGGATCATATTACTCCGGTAAGAGCGAAATGGGCTGAATTAGTTAACCTTTTTCCACTTAGCCTGCGGAGAACAGAGTGCTGGGGCAAATTAGTTAACCTTTTTCCACTTAGAATCGCCGAAGGATGGATAAAGGGTTCTCCAGGCGTAGCAAAACTATAAATCTATTCAGTCAAGGATGGCATAGCTGTTTTGTTCCTGTAAATCAAGGAGGAATTAATTATGACATACATTGTTCATGCGGGCATTGCCCCAAAAGATATCTATCCGGCATCCCTGAAGCTGGGCGGAACCAATCCGCAGGGAGACCGGATCAGCTTCACCAATTACTATATGGAGCTGAACGGCAAGCCGTATTTTGCCGTCTGCGGGGAATTCCACTATTCCCGTTACCCGGAAGACTGCTGGGAAACCGAAATCCGCAAGATAAGATATCCGGGATCAATATTGTAGCCACTTATATTTTCTGGAATCATCATGAGGAAATCGAAGGGGAATTTGAATGGCAGGGTAACCGCAATCTGCGGAGATTCGTAGATGTGTGCGCACGGAATGGGATGTATGTCATCCTGCGCGTGGGTCCCTTCTGCCACGGTGAGGTCCGCAACGGCGGACTGCCGGACTGGCTGTTCGGGCGTACTTTCGATGTGCGTTCCAATGACGAAGGTTACCTGCGGTATGTCCGCCGGCTGTTCCGCGAGATTGGAGCGCAGACAGCGGGACAGATGTTCAAGGATGGAGGCCCCGTGATCGGCATTCAGCTGGAGAACGAATTCAATGCCGCTGCTGCTCTGTGGGAACTGACTGCGAAGCAAGGGGACGAGTACCTGGGCGGCGGAACCGGGGGCGAGGCAGGGACCGAGCATATGCGTCTGCTTAAGCAGTATGCTGTAGAGGCTGGAATGGTTGCCCCCATATACACCAGTACTGGCTGGGGTGCTGCGCCACTTTTGGAAGATGAGGTGCTTCCGCTGTACGGCGGATACGCCTATACGCCTTGGAGCATCAGCGAGCAGAATCCTGACCAGAAGCCGACCCCGGAATATGTATTCGTGAATTATCACAATGAAACGGCCCAAAGCGGCGAATTTAATCCCCCATATGCCAAAACCAAATATCCCTTTGCCTGCTGTGAGATGGGCGGAGGCATGCAGACCTGGTATCTGTCGCGGTTCCAGGTTGAGCCGGAGAGCGTGATGGCGATGAGCCTGATGAAGATTGCGGGCGGGTGCAATTTTGTCGGCTACTATATGTTCCATGGCGGTACGAATCCAGTGGGGAAAACAGGCTATCTGAATGAGAGCACCACGCCCAGAATTACCTACGATTTTCAGGCTCCTCTCGGTGAATTTGGCCAGATCCGTGATTCGGCCCACCTGCTGCGGCCGCTGCATTATTTCCTCCGCCGGTTCGGGGAGCGGCTGGCGCCGATGGCAACAGTCCTGCCGCAAGGCGCGGAGGCCATCACTCCTGAAGATGCCCATACGCTGCGGTATGCGGTCCGCACAGACGGCAGCGCGGGGTTCCTGTTCGTCAATAACTACCAGGACCACGTAGAGATGGATAGGCATGAGGATGTCCGGTTTGCCGTCCGGCTGGCTGAGGAAACGATTGAATTCCCAACAAAAAGCGGACTTACCGTCCACAGAAATGCCTCGTTCATTCTGCCATTCAATTTTGCGCTGGACGGGCTGAACCTGCGCTATGCTACGGCCCAGCCGGTGACACGGGTGGAGTCTGCGGAGGCGGCCACCTACTTCTTCTCCATGCCGAAGGGTGTGGACGGGGAGTTTCGGATTGATGCCCATGAGGGCATTGCCAGAGTGTCCGCAGACGCCGGAACGGTGGAGAGGGATACCGGGAACCATTACACGGTTCTGATCCCGCATGACCGCTCGGGAATGATCCGGATCACACAGAAAGGAGCGCGGGAAATCCGCATTTATGCTATGAATGCCCAAGAAGCCTCCATGCTGTGGGAGATGGACGATGAAGGGCTGCCGCGGATGATGTTCTCGGAAATTCCGCCTGTACAGACCGGGGAAGGCATCGAATTCTTCAGCAGCGGCCAGAGCAGCTTCTCTTTCCGGGAATATGCCGGAGGTCCGGCAGCTCCGGCCAAGTGGAGAACCGCGCATACGGCATGCTCCATTGCGCAGCACCGGGGCGGATGGTTCCACAGCTATGACCTGGAGCTTCCCGCGAAGGAGGTCCGGCTGGAGACACGGAAGATCCACGACCACAAACTGGCGCTTAAGTTTGCTTCAAGGATGCTGGAAGGTGTGGAAGAGGTACTGCTGAGCATCGATTACACAGGAAATGTAGGGTATGCGTTTGCCGGAGGCCGGCTCTTCCATGATCATTTCCATAACGGCGCGCCATGGGAGATCGGCTTGTCCCGCTTCCGGGATACGCTGCTGAGCGGGGAGATTATCCTCGAGACCACACCGCTGCGCCGGGGTGTAATGACCGTAACCGCAGATGCAGCCATGGCGGTCGAGAAGCAGTTTACCGGAGAAGCGGCGGCTGTGTTCCACAGCGTTACAGCGGTTCCGGTGTACCGGGTGGCGTTGATCCGGCAGGCGGACTGATAGAGGATGCTTAAGTCATCTGAGTCCGCATCACCGCGGCAAAACGGCCTGAGGAGTTGAAGGATGAAGCTGAGGAACGATTGGCGGCTGAAGTGTAGCCCTATCGAATCCCAAAAAGCACGGTCCAAGCAGAAAACTGCTCCGGCCGTGCTTTTTTCTGAAATATAAGACCTTAGATCAGCCTTTCACCGCTCCGGCCACTACGCCTTTGACGATATACTTCTGCAGGAAGATGAACACGATAATGGAAGGCAGTACGGCCATTACCATTGCGGTCATCGCATACTGCCAGTCGGAGGTGTATTGCCCGACGAAAGTATAGGCAGCCAAAGTCAGCGTTTTGGTATCCGGTGATCCGTTGACCATTAAGAGCGGGAGCAGGAAGTCGTTCCAGATCCACATGACGTCGATGATGACAATGGTCGTCGTGACCGATTTCAGCAGCGGGAAAATAACACTGAAGAACAGCCGGAAGCTTGAAGCCCCGTCGATTGTGGCGCTCTCGTCGATCTCTGTCGGGATGCCTTTTACAAATCCATGATAGATGAACACAGCCAGCGGTGCGCCGAATCCCCAATACAGCAGCCCCAGTCCCCAGGTGCTCTCGGAGAGGTTCAAGTTCTTGGCCGTTTGCAGCACGGTCAGCATGATCGATTGGAACGGAATCAGCATCGGCATAATGCACAGGAAGTAGATGATTCCGCTTAGTCTGGATTTGGTCCGAGCCAGCTTATAGGCGGCAATGGACGAGATGAACACGATGCCCAGCAGTCCAAGGCCGGTAATGATGAAGTTGTTCAGGAACAATCTCGGATAGTTGATGAATTTCCACACATACGAGTAGTTGCTGAGCGCCAGATGTTTTGGCAGAGCGATGACATCCGTCATGACCTCGCTGAAGCTTTTTAACGAGTTGATGATCGTCAGGAACAGCGGATAGAGAAACAGAAGAGAGAGGATAACCAGAACCACTTCGAGAATGATCCGGCCTGCTTTGTTGTTGTTTGTTTTCATTATGCCTCGACCTCTCTTCGTTTGAAGACTGTCAGCTGGATGATCGTTACGACCAGCACAGCCACGAACAGGATAAGCGCTTTCGCGGTTCCGTATCCGTATAGATTATTCTGGAAGGTATCCCGGTAGATATCATAAGCGATACTGTAGGTAGTTCCTCCGGGACCGCCGCCGGTCAGCGACAGAATCACGTCGAATACCTTGATCGAGTTGGTCAGTGCCATAAAGACCGAGATCGTAATGGATGGTGCAAGCAGCGGCAGCGTGATGCTGAAGAATCTTCTCATGGCTCCGGCACCGTCTACCGTGGCAGCTTCCTTAAGATCGTCAGGTACAGACTGCAGGCCCGCGATATAGATAACCAGGTAGAATCCGATTGACTGCCAGATGGAAACTCCCAGAATCGAGATGAATGCCAGCCCCGGCGTTCCCAGCCAGCTTAGTCCGAAGAACGACCAGCCTGTGCTTTCCCCGAGAGAGTTGAAGCCCTGCATGAAGATGAATTTCCAGATGAAGCCGACAATCACAAGGCTGAGAATGTAAGGGATGAAGAAGGCCGCTCTCAGCCAGGAGGTAGACTTCAGCTTCATATCGAGCAGGACGGCCAGCAGAATGGCCAGCACGTTGACGATTACAATGTAGAGCACCGCGTATTTGATCGTGAACCATGCGGAGCTGGAAAAGTTACTGTCTCCGGTAAAGATCTGCTGGAAATTATCCAGGCCGACGAATTTGGGATGTTTGGAGATTCCGTTCCACTTGGTCATGGAATACCGGATGGTCATGACAAAAGGAATGTAGAACGCAACAGCGATACAGATTAGAACGGGGAGTGTGAACAGCCCGAAATCTAATTTCTCGCGCCATCTTCTGCCGAGTGTTTTTAACATGGATGCACCTCTTTTGGATTTATAGGGTGGAATCTGGTACTGGCTTGCCACACATAACCATTCCGGTTAGTCTATATTGTGTATTATAGAGCAGGCCCCTATACTCAAAAATGGATTTAAGAGTACAGTTAGGGGTAAAAAGGTGAACTGAACATTTACGTGTAATTTTTTGCTATAAGGAGGCCGGCATCATCAAAAGAACCCTGTACAAGCTGTTTGAGCCTTTGCTGGAGCGGATTTCACGCCGTCTGGCGAACAAGCTGATTCTATTGTTCACGATCATTATTATTCTGGTCGTTGCCTCACTGACGTTCATTTCCTACGGGATGCTGCGCAAGGAATCGGTGAACAGCAGTATATCCAGCACACGCAGCAACCTGCTTTTGGTCGGCCGCAATCTGGAGAGTTATCTGGACGGGATCGCCCAGCTGTCGCTGCCGCAAATCTCGTATGACGAGTTCAATTACGCGATCCTGCATGAATCCGGGGACTATGCGTCCAAGATGTATGTGGAGGATTATTTGAAGAATCTCTATTATTCCCGCAAGGATCTGGAAGCGGTTTATCTGTATGTAATCAAGGAGCACAAATACTATTTTGTCACCAAGGAGAACTATAATATTACCGTCCGGGTGGCCGAGCATCCGCCGATTGAGAATTTACCGTGGTATAAGCGGGCATTGGCCAGTCCCTTCAGCCGCTCGTATCAATCCTTTGTGAAGGAGCGCACTCCTGAGGAGCGCCAAGGCGATTACCCTATCAATACCGGCAAAAGCTTCATGGGCTATCACCGGCTACTGCGTTCAATTGTGACCCGGGAGCCGCAGGCAGTACTGTCCCTATACTTTAATTCCAGTGTGACCGATGAGATTATGAAGGATATTCCCTTTAGTGACGGGGAGCATCTAATGTATATCAGTCCGGACAATGAGCCGTTTGCGGTCGATGACCGCGAATTTTACCGGAAGAGTGAAGAAGCGGGGCTGCTGGAGCAGCTGACCCCGGCCCAAGGCGGCCGCCTGACCTGGTCGGACAGTGAGCAGAAGTATCTGGTGATGTATGACATCAGCCAAAAAGAGGGCTGGAAACTTGTCAAGCCAATTCCCTACAAGCAGATTTATGAAGCGGCGACGACAACGCGCAAATGGAGCTATTCGGTCGGCCTGCTGTTCCTGATAGTGTCCGTGATTCTCGTCAGCTTCACCTCTAACCGAATTACCAGTCCCCTGAAGAATCTGTCGCTGCAGATGAAGCGCTTCAGTACCGGCAGCTTCGATGCCGAAGCCGCCGTAGAGGGCAATGACGAGATCGCCTACCTGTCCAGGCACTTCAACAAGATGGTAGAGAAGACGAACGAACTGATTAATGAACGGTACAAAATGAAGATTGTCGAGAAAAACGCTGTACTAAAAGCGCTGGAGGCGGAGATCAATCCGCATTTTCTCTATAATGCGCTGCAGGCGATTTCCACCAAAGCACTCAAAAACAACAATGATGATATTGTTGAGATGGTGGACAATCTGGCACTCACCCTGAGGTACTGCATCAGCGGGAGGGATGTGGTGCAGGCCCGGGAGGAGCTGAAGCATATCGAACGTTATCTGGCGCTGCAAAAAGCCCGCTTCGGCAGCCGTATGCAAGTGGAATACAACTGGAATGACAGTCTGCTGGAGCTGAGGATTCCCAAGCTGTCGATTCAGACCCTGGTGGAAAACTGCATCAAGCACGCGCTGGAGAAGGTGTCCAGTACGGTTACCATCCGGATTGAAGCTCATATTACGCCTGCACACAGCGTCATTTCCGTGCTGGATGACGGGCCGGGGATTACGGAGGAACGGCTTCAGCAGGTGCTCAGTTCACTTGAGATCCAGTGGGAGGACCGCGGCGGAGGGGAGGCGGAAGAAGGGGACAGCGAGAGCATTGGACTGAAGAATCTGAATACACGCCTGAAGCTTTTATACGGAGAAGAAGCGGGGCTTATGATAACCAGCAATGAGCATGGAACACAAATGGATATGCGGTTACCGCGGGGAGGGCTGGGACAACATGTATAAAGTACTGATCATTGACGATGAAGAGCCGCTGCGCGAGGCCATTAATATCTTAGGCGATTGGGAGGGCCTGGGCGTTGACCAGGTGCTGGAGGCGACAGACGGCAAGATGGGGCTGGAGATGCTCCGGAAGCATAAGATTGATCTGGCGCTGGTAGATATGAAGATGCCCGAGCTGAACGGAAGCCAGCTGCTGCAGATTGCGGAACGTGAATTTCCCGATCTGCTGCTGATTGTGATCAGCGGCTACAATGATTTTGAATATACCCGGCAGGCCATCCGCTCCAAGGTGGTGGATTATTTGCTGAAGCCGGTGAACCGGAGTGATCTTAACAGTGCGCTGCGCAAAGCAGTCGATGTGCTGGAGGCCAAACGCAAGCGGGAAAGCGAGTTCATCAACCGGAACATCACCCTGAACATGTCCCTTCCGAAGCTGAAGGAGAAGATGTACCTGTCGATTATTGAACGCAGCTTCAAGAATCAGTCCAATGAAGCATTCCTTCCGCTGATTGGTGCGGACAAGCCGGGGAACCATTTCGCGGTAGGCGTTCTGCGGATGCTTAATTTGGAGCAGGTTCGCCGGGACCGGTTTCATGAGGACCGGGACTTGCTGCATTTTGCCGTCACCAATGTGATCAACGAGAACAGCGACGGCCATTTTGAGTCGTTCAGCTTTGCCAGTCCGAGAAGCGAGCGGGAATTTATCGCTATTTTTACCTTGAAGGGCAGCTACGGGGAAGATGCGGCGTTTCTCTCGCTTCATCATATGAAGAAGACGGCCTCAACCCTGAAGGAGCTGTTCGGCATTCTTTGCGCGGGCGGTCTTGGACAACCGTACAGCGATGTTACGGAGATTGCGCAGTCCTACGAGCTGGCTACAGCCACATTGGACGGGATTGATCTGCTGAGCCTGAAGGGCAGCACGGTTTCGAACAGCGGATATACGAAATCCGCAGCCAAGGACAGCCCTACCCTGACAGGGCGGATGCCGCTGATCCGCAGCAGCCTGGAGAGCGGCAACGCAGGCCATGCCAAGAGCATTCTCAGTGATTTTACCCGCAAATGGAAATCCTCGGAGCATTTTAGCCTGGGTGAAGCAGACCGTACGATTCAGGAGTTTATTATTTTGCTGGGAGACATCGCTTTAGAGCTGGATGCGGTCCCGGAACGGCTGCGCCGCGGAAAAAGCAAAGGGCTGCGGGGGCTGGGCATCAGCAGTGATTTTGCCTCCTTTGGTGAGTTTGAGGCGGTGCTCAGCAGCATTCTGGATGTCTATGCGGGAGAAATCAGCAGATCGCTTGCCGGTGACCGGAGCAGTGTGCTGGAAAATATTAAAGCATACATTGATAACCATTATTTCGAGAATATTAAAATATCGATGTTCACGGATAAATATTTCCTGAGCAGAGAATACTTGATGAAGCTGTTCAAGGGCCAGTACGGGTATGGCATTCATGAGTATGTGCAAAAGGTTAGAATGGACAAGGCCAAGGAGCTGCTGTCGGACCCGGCCCTCAAAATCCAGGATATTTCCGAGAGGCTGGGATATAAGGACAAGAACTATTTCAGCAAGGCGTTCCGCAACTACTATGACTGTTCGCCTTCTGAATTTCGGCTGCTGCTGACAGAGGGAGGAAAGTGAAACGGTTACATCAGCCCACTTTTTTACCCTCAGAAGATCACTTATGTACATTCTTATCCTTTTTCTTTTTATTTAAAATAACACCAAGACCACAAGAAACATAAGGAAAAGGGGGCAACATCATGAAGGGAAAAAGAATTATGGCTCTATCCGCGAGCCTGCTGCTCGCAGGAGGGCTGCTGGCAGGATGTGGCGGGAATAACAGCAATAATGCCGCTAACAACGCAGGCGGAACAAATGGAGGGACCAATACAGCTGCTCCGGCTACTGATTCAACCAAACCTGTTACGATTAATATGTTCACGGCGTCTCCCGAGTACACCGATGCTTTTAACGCATATATTGCCGAATACAAAAAGGTTAAGCCGAATGTGACCATCAACCTGGAAATTATGCAGGCCGACTACAATACAGTGCTGAAATCCAAAATTGCGGCCGGCAGCACCCCTGATGTTTTTCAGACTACGGCCGGCGGAGATATTGACACCTTTGCCGAATACAGTGCCGACCTGACCAATGAGCCGCTGGCAGCAGCGATGACGGATGCGGTCCGTTCCAATATGAGCTCCTCCGACGGCAAGGTGCTTGGACTTCCGGTCAAAGGCAACCTGTTCGTATTGATGTACAACAAGAAGCTGCTTGCCGATGCGGGCATTACCAGCATTCCAAAAACCACAGCCGAAATGGACGATGCCATTACCAAGCTGGAAGCCAAGGGAATTACACCGTTCGCCAATGCCTATAAAGAGTGGTGGGTCTGGAAGCACATCTTCCAGCACTTCGTGGATGCAGCCGCTACGGACGCCGGAATTGACGCCAAGACACTTGTAGGCAAATTTATCGCCGGAGATACTACCTTCAAGGATCATCCGGTGCTGTACAACAATTTCTTCAACTTCATTGACACTACAGTAAAACACGGAACAGACAAGCCGCTGGAACGTGACAGCAATGCTGAAGTCAGCGACTTTGCCCTGGGCAAAGCGGCATTTATGACCGGTAAAGGCGCATGGGATGAAGAAGCCATCAAAAAAATCACCCCTGACTTCGATCTCGGCATCGCCGGATATCCGGTCAGCGACAAGCCGGAGCAATCGCAGATTATTACCGGTGCCGATCAGGCGCTGCGCATTAACAAGGATTCCGCTGTAGCCGCACAGACCATTGAATTCTTCAACTGGCTGTATACTTCCGAATACGGAAAAAACTGGTTCTCCACGGTGGCCAAAGTCATTCCGCCAATCAAGGATGCTCCAATGCCTGACCTGCAAATGCCTAAGGAAATGGAAGAAATCCTCAAAACCGAGAAATCCGGCGACCTGTCGGTCAACTATTCTCTGGATACCTTCCACCAGAAATTCGGCGAGCTGATGCAGGCATACATCGGCGGCAGCAAAACCAAGGATCAGGCCATCGACGAAATCCAAAAAGCCTGGATTCAATTCGGTTCCGCTGAACAATAAACCTGAATAGTTTCCATCCGGGACGGTCTCGAGGGTAAGATTCTTTTACCGGAGGGGCCGTCCTTTG
Source organism: Paenibacillus graminis (assembly GCF_000758705.1). Taxonomy (NCBI): domain Bacteria; kingdom Bacillati; phylum Bacillota; class Bacilli; order Caryophanales; family Paenibacillaceae; genus Paenibacillus; species Paenibacillus graminis. The sequence continues at coordinate 2,496,029 of NZ_CP009287.1, forward strand.
TATGTAACTATGGTTTTAATGGCCGTTGGCTCGTGAATGGTCGTAACTGCGTGGAATGTTTGGATTTCCGGCCGCTGTTTCTGCAGATTTACTGATTATACCGCCGTCCGCGGTTGAAATCCGCAGACAGCTTATGCTTTCGATGCGAGCTTTCCTGCGGAAAGCTTTCCGGCGGACGTGTTCGCTCCTCCAATTCCAAACTTCCCCTCCATTACTTCTTCCATTACGCAAAAGCTTTAAAATGTTCAATTACGAATACAAAAGACGCCTTATAATCAGGAGAGACACCAACATTTGTCAGGAGGCCATAAAATGATGGACAGCAAGCTCATTGAAATTGCCGAAAATGGACTTTATCTTACAATTGAAATTACAGGGGAGCACGACGTCCGGCTGCTGCATTTTGGAGCAGCGCCTTTGCAGGACGGGGTGATCGCGGAGAAGAATAAACCGGGATTCCGGCTGCTGGAGCTGCAGCTCTCGGGAGAGGACCGGGATGAATATCACGGGCGTACGCACCGGGCCTCCTATCCGGGGCTGCGGATGGAATATGCAGGCCATAAGGACAGCAGAAATGCCCTTGGCCGCAAGCTGGAGATCTGTCTGGTTGATCCGGTCACCGGAATAAGAGCAGAGCAGCATCTGCAGTTCTATACGGGTGTGCAGACGGTCCGCTGCTGGACGGTGCTGAAGAATACAGGCACTGACGAAGCTGCCGTGGAATATGTATCGACCTTTGCGCTTACCGGAGTAGACAAAGAGGGCAGCGGCGGCCGCAACGACAAAATCGAGGTCACCATCGCCCACAGCGGCTGGCAAAGCGAGCTGCAATGGCGGACCTACCGACTGCCGGAGCTGGGCATGTCTCATCTGGCAGACCGCGGCTCCAAGCGTATCGCCGCCAGCAACACCGGCTCCTGGTCGGCGGCAGAGCTGCTGCCGATGGCGGTGCTGCACAACAAGGAGAGCGGGACAAGCTTATTCTGGCAGATTGAGCACAACGGCTCCTGGCACTGGGAGCTGACGGATCAGTATGACCAGCTTACCCTGTTGGTTAGCGGGCCGACAGAGCATGACAACCACTGGTGGCTGAAGCTGGCGCCTGGAGAGGAGTTCACCACGGTTCCGGTGGCTGTCGGCGCCGTGCAGGGCGGCTTCCAGGGCGCGGCTGAGCAGCTTACGGCCTACCGGCGGCTGATCCGCCGTCCTAATGAGGATAATGAGCTGCTGCGGATTATTTTCAACGACTATATGAACTGTCTGTGGGGCAGTCCCACGACCGGGAAGCTGCTGCCCCTGATTGATGCCGCCGCCGATGTGGGCTGCGAATATTTCTGCATCGACGCCGGCTGGTATGCGCCTGGAGAGTGGTGGGACGGCGTAGGGCAGTGGGAGCCATCTGCCGAGCGTTTCCCCGAGGGAATTAAATATGTGCTGGATTATATCCGCAGCAAAGGGATGATTCCCGGGCTCTGGCTGGAGCTGGAGGTCATGGGGATCAACAGTCCGAAGCTGGCCGAGACCGATGACAGCTGGTTCTTCATGCGCCACGGCAAGCGGGTCAAGGACCGCAGCCGCTATCAGCTGGATTACCGCAATCCCCGGGTGATCGCCCATGCGGACGGAGTGATTTCAAGATTGGTGGAGCAGTATGGTGTGGGCTATATTAAAATGGACTACAACATCAACGCGGGCATCGGGACGGAAACGGATGCAGATAGTTTCGGAGACGGGCTGCTGCAGCATAACCGGGCATATCTGGCCTGGCTGGACAGTATTTTTGCCCGTTACCCGAATCTCGTAATCGAGAACTGCTCCAGCGGCGGCATGCGCATGGACTATGCCATGCTCAGCCGGCACAGCATCCAGTCCACCAGCGACCAGGAGGATTACGTGCAGTATGCGGCGATTGCCGCAGCTTCTCCGGCGGCTCTGACGCCGGAGCAATCGGCGGTGTGGTCCTACCCGCTGCGCGAGGGTGATGATGAAGAGGTTATCTTCAACATGGTCAATGCGCTGCTGCTCCGTGTGCACCAGAGCGGCCATCTCGCCGAGCTTGAGCCCCGGCGCAGGGAACTGGTGAAGGAAGCGCTGGATTATTACAAATCTATTCGTGCACATATCCCGCAGGCAACCGCCTTCTGGCCCTTGGGCCTGCCGGACAGTGAAGGCGAGTGGGTGAGCTTTGGCCTACGCCATGGCAATACCCGCTACCTGGCGGTCTGGCGGATTTCCGGAGAAGCAGCAGCAGTCAAGCTGCCGATTCCTGAGCTGCAAGGCCAGGGAGCAGAAGTGAGCTGCGCATATCCACAGCAGCATCATTCGGAATGGAGCTGGAGCCCGTCCGAGGGTGTGCTGACCGTCTCGATCCCGCAGGGCAAGACGGCCCGGCTGTTTGAGCTTCACGCTTAACATGCTGCTGGCAGGGCCAAACCAAATATTGAATTGCCGAATCCCCCCTCCATCAGCAGAGAGATAGTCTTTGCTGATGGAGGGGTTTCTTATTCTGTAAATATGTCTATTTAGCTTTGTAACCTCAATATTAATTTTATAAAAATAAAAACTGTTAATTGAAGCGGATTTTGGATAAAATAATGGTTGAATTTAATAATTTGTCGAATTTGCTCTAATCATCGTCGAATATTTTGTCGATAAATATCAAAAGATGTAGAAATAAAATTGACAGGAAAGAACTAGCACTTTACAATGCAGATATAGGTTAATCATTTCTACTAATTAGAAGCATTGATAGCTTTTAACACCAAAGATTATTTAAGGGTTATTTCAAGGGAGGATGCATAGTGATGAAAGCAACAGGAATAGTAAGAAAAGTGGATGAACTGGGACGTATCGTGATTCCGATTGAACTGCGCAGAACGATGGGAATTGACATAAAAGACCCTCTCGAAATTTTTGTCGACGGTGAAAAAATTATTCTCAGAAAATATGAGCCTACCTGCATCTTCTCCGGCAGTGCAGAAAATCTCATTAACTTCAAAGGCAAAATGGTCAGCAAAGACGTGCTGGACGAATTGATTGCCAGCTTCGATCACGTATAATCTCACCGGCATCCAGCGTTTTCTGACAGCGGGGACCCGAGGACGGACACCTTAACGGTGCTGCTCTCTGGTCCCTTTTATGTTTTGCCGTAAAAGACGGTACATAGACAATACCTGCCAAAATCCTATATCATAGGGCTTATGATCAACGCATGCTGCCGGCAAGGCAGACATACAGAACACTACAGAAGGGCTGGGTCATTCCATGAGCATGAAATTGAAGAAGCCGGAAGCGATTATATTTGATATGGACGGAACGTTGTTTCAGACAGAAAGTCTGCTGTTGCCCGCTTATCATAAAATGTTTGACATTTTGCGGGCGGAGGGCCTGTACACGGGACCAACTCCGCCAGAGGAGCGGATTCTAAGCAGTCTGGGTATGCTGCTGTCTCAAATCTGGAAGAATGTAATGCCGGATGCCGATGAGGCTGTCCACCGCCGCGCTGATGAGCTGCTGCTGCAGCTGGAAGTCGAGGGATTGGAGGCAGGCGGCACACTGCTGTACCCTAAGGTGACCGAGACACTTGCTGCGCTTCATGAGCGTGGAGTCAAGCTGTTCGTAGCAAGCAACGGGCTGGAAGACTACATTCACAGCATTGTAGTGGTGCATGAGCTGAAAGAGCTGTTCGCTGGCCTGTACAGCGCAGGCGGGCAGGGCACTGCCACCAAAACCGAACTGCTGCGCATCCTGCTGGATGAGCACGGCATCAAGGAGGCTTGGATGGTCGGTGACCGTTCGTCCGATGTGGAGGCCGGCAAAGGCAACGGGCAGACGGTAATCGGCTGTGCCTATGCAGGCTTTGGACGCCAGGATGAGCTGAAAGGGTCGGATGTCATCATTTCCGCTTTTGATGAGCTCATTGGGCTCTACGACAACAGCACGGTGTAAGAGCGTACAGCAATCGAAACGCTCTCCGTAATTCCTGCTAGGCTCTAGTCCAGGTTGAATTGTCCATATATTCAAAAGCAAGTCCACACGGGTGCCACTACCGCCGCATAATCCGGCGTTAAGGGCACCCGTGTTGGCGTCTGGGTATAGAGCCAGGGATAATTCAGGAGCGGATAGTGAAAACTGAGGTTATGGTATTTAACTATCTGGAAAAGGGGTGACAAGCTTGAGTTCCTCTAATGATCAGCATATCTGTCTCCGAATGAAGGAAGAATCAGGATATATTGTGAGCGCTGCTGCTCCTCCCATCTATGAAACTGCGCCTTTCTTCTTCAATAGTTACGATCATTATTCCGAGGCAGCCAATGATGAAAAGACCCATTATGTCTATTCGCGGGGGAAAAATCCCACCGTTCAGATCGTAGAAGAAATGCTCGCCGGACTGGAAGGGGGGGAAGCCTGTAAATGTTTTGCCTCTGGAATGGCCGCTGTCAGTGCCGCTTTAATGTGCAGCTTGGCTGCAGGGGACCATGTTATTCTGGTCGGGCATATTTATGAAACCACCGTAAGTCTGATCAAATACTTGACTAAGTTCAATATAAGTTACACCATCGTGCATTCCACGTCCATATCATCAGTTGCCGGTGCTTTGAAACCTCAGACACGGGTTATCCTTATGGAATCCCCTACCTCATTTACATTCGACATTGTGAATATTCCGGAAGTAGCAGAGCTTGCAAAGTCCAAAGGGATTCGTACCATAATAGATAATTCATGGGCCACTCCGCTTTTCCTAAAGCCTTTGGAATATGGGGTCGATATCGTTGTTCATTCTGCCTCCAAGTACTTGGGTGGACATAATGATTTGGTTGCCGGGGCAGTGATTTCTTCCCAACACATTATGGATCGTATATATGAAGAAGAATATGAATTAATTGGCGGGTCGTTGGGGCCCTTCGAAGCCTGGCTCCTGATAAGGGGTCTTCGGACACTCCCTCTCCGCATGGACGCCCACCAAAAAAACGGTCTGGCAGCAGCCCGGTTTCTATCCGAGCATCCGGCGGTTGCCAAAGTCAATCATCCCGGACTTCCTTCGCATCCACAACATGAATTGGCAAGCACACAGTTCAAAGGCTATTCCGGCCTGTTCAGCTTCGAACTGAAGGATTCGGGGTACGAGGAAATCCGTCAAATGGTCAACAAATTGCAATTGATCCGGATCGGCGTATCCTGGGGAAGCGCAGAAAGTCAAATTATCTCTCCAAACTATGGCTATAATCAGCAGGATCTGAAAAAGCAGCACATGCCTGAGTCACTGATCCGTTTGGCTGTAGGCCATGAGCCTGCCGAGTTGCTGATTCAAGATTTGAATAACGCATTGAGTTAACCCGAGCCGTTACAGGATCTGAAGCATTTATTATAAAAATGGAATATTTTAATACTTGCTGCTCCTGTGGTTACAGTGTAAAGTAATAAATCTAGCAAGCAGAACTTAAGAGTTCAAATGAGTTCAAAGCTAGCTGGAAAATATTATGACTTGTTTGATAGAGTCAAACATGATATATTATTATTCCGGCCAAGTTGAATGGCTGGTAAGCTTGATCTTTGAAAACTGAACAACGAGTGAGTGGGATTTCACGCAAGTGAGATCCAAAAATAGAGAATATTTTATTCTCGTCAGATGTTTCAAAATGAGCAATCGCTCTTTTCAATATCTTTTTCGGATGGTTATTTTCTCGGAGTAATTCGGGTGAAGCAACCGCTCGAAAAAACCTATTTGGAGAGTTTGATCCTGGCTCAGGACGAACGCTGGCGGCGTGCCTAATACATGCAAGTCGAGCGGATTTACTGGAGTGCTTGCACTCCAGTAGGTTAGCGGCGGACGGGTGAGTAACACGTAGGCAACCTACCCTCTAGACTGGGATAACTACCGGAAACGGTAGCTAATACCGGATAATTCCCTGACCCCCCTGGGCTAGGGATGAAAGGCGGAGCAATCTGCTGCTAGAGGATGGGCCTGCGGCGCATTAGCTAGTTGGTGGGGTAACGGCCTACCAAGGCGACGATGCGTAGCCGACCTGAGAGGGTGAACGGCCACACTGGGACTGAGACACGGCCCAGACTCCTACGGGAGGCAGCAGTAGGGAATCTTCCGCAATGGGCGAAAGCCTGACGGAGCAACGCCGCGTGAGTGATGAAGGTTTTCGGATCGTAAAGCTCTGTTGCCAGGGAAGAACGTCCGGTAGAGTAACTGCTGCCGGAGTGACGGTACCTGAGAAGAAAGCCCCGGCTAACTACGTGCCAGCAGCCGCGGTAATACGTAGGGGGCAAGCGTTGTCCGGAATTATTGGGCGTAAAGCGCGCGCAGGCGGCTATTTAAGTCTGGTGTTTAAACCTTGGGCTCAACCTGGGGTCGCACTGGAAACTGGGTGGCTTGAGTACAGAAGAGGAAAGTGGAATTCCACGTGTAGCGGTGAAATGCGTAGAGATGTGGAGGAACACCAGTGGCGAAGGCGACTTTCTGGGCTGTAACTGACGCTGAGGCGCGAAAGCGTGGGGAGCAAACAGGATTAGATACCCTGGTAGTCCACGCCGTAAACGATGAGTGCTAGGTGTTAGGGGTTTCGATACCCTTGGTGCCGAAGTTAACACAGTAAGCACTCCGCCTGGGGAGTACGGTCGCAAGACTGAAACTCAAAGGAATTGACGGGGACCCGCACAAGCAGTGGAGTATGTGGTTTAATTCGAAGCAACGCGAAGAACCTTACCAGGTCTTGACATCCAACTAACGAAGCAGAGATGCATTAGGTGCCCTTCGGGGAAAGTTGAGACAGGTGGTGCATGGTTGTCGTCAGCTCGTGTCGTGAGATGTTGGGTTAAGTCCCGCAACGAGCGCAACCCTTGACTTTAGTTGCCAGCAGGTAAGGCTGGGCACTCTAGAGTGACTGCCGGTGACAAACCGGAGGAAGGTGGGGATGACGTCAAATCATCATGCCCCTTATGACCTGGGCTACACACGTACTACAATGGCCGGTACAACGGGAAGCGAAGCCGCGAGGTGGAGCCAATCCCAGCAAAGCCGGTCTCAGTTCGGATTGCAGGCTGCAACTCGCCTGCATGAAGTCGGAATTGCTAGTAATCGCGGATCAGCATGCCGCGGTGAATACGTTCCCGGGTCTTGTACACACCGCCCGTCACACCACGAGAGTTTACAACACCCGAAGTCGGTGGGGTAACCCGCAAGGGGGCCAGCCGCCGAAGGTGGGGTAGATGATTGGGGTGAAGTCGTAACAAGGTAGCCGTATCGGAAGGTGCGGCTGGATCACCTCCTTTCTATGGAGAATCGTTTCCTGCAATGGAAACATTCAAATCGGAAGCTTGACTTCCATTAGAACCCTTGGGTTCGAACACTCACTCGTTGCTCAGTTTTGAGAGTCCAAACTCTCAAGCAAGTCCCTTGATCCTTGAAAACTGGATACCGAAACGAAAATGCGTTTTAGAACATCTTTTAGCTGAAACTTGTGGAAGCAAGTTGAAATAGTTATTAGTTGATACAGCGGTTTCCCCTACGGGAAAACGCATGGTTAAGCTAATAAGAGCACACGGAGGATGCCTAGGCGCCAGGAGCCGACGAAGGACGTGGCGAACAACGAAACTGCCTCGGGGAGCTGTAAGCAAGCTTTGATCCGGGGGTGTCCGAATGGGGAAACCCAGCTGTGGTAATTCGCAGTTACTCATACCTGAATACATAGGGTATGCAGAGGCAGACCAGGGGAACTGAAACATCTAAGTACCCTGAGGAAGAGAAAACAATAGTGATTCCGTCAGTAGCGGCGAGCGAACGCGGAACAGCCTAAACCAGGAGGCTTGCCTCCTGGGGTTGTGGGACGTCTCACATGGAGTTACAAAGGAATAGGGTAGGTGAAGAGGTCTGGAAAGGCCCGCGATAGAGGTAAAAGCCCTGTAACCTAAACCCTGTTCCCTCCGAGACGGATCCCGAGTAGTGCGGGGCACGTGAAACCCCGTATGAATCCGGCAGGACCATCTGCTAAGGCTAAATACTACCTGGCGACCGATAGTGAAACAGTACCGTGAGGGAAAGGTGAAAAGCACCCCGGAAGGGGAGTGAAATAGAACCTGAAACCGTGTGCTTACAAAAAGTCAGAGCCCGATCTATGGGTGATGGCGTGCCTTTTGTAGAATGAACCGGCGAGTTACGTTTAACATGCAAGGTTAAGGTGAGAAGCCGGAGCCGCAGCGAAAGCGAGTCTGAATAGGGCGACTGAGTATGTGGACGTAGACCCGAAACCGTGTGATCTACCCCTGTCCAGGGTGAAGGTGCGGTAACACGCACTGGAGGCCCGAACCCACGTATGTTGAAAAATGCGGGGATGAGGTGGGGGTAGCGGAGAAATTCCAATCGAACTCGGAGATAGCTGGTTCTCCCCGAAATAGCTTTAGGGCTAGCCTCGGTGAATGGAGTCGTGGAGGTAGAGCACTGATTGGGTGCGGGGCCCGCAAGGGTTACCAAGCTCAGTCAAACTCCGAATGCCATGGACTTCTTGCCGGGAGTCAGACAGTGAGTGCTAAGATCCATTGTCAAAAGGGAAACAGCCCAGACCATCAGCTAAGGTCCCCAAGTGTGTGTTAAGTGGGAAAGGATGTGGAGTTGCACAGACAACCAGGATGTTGGCTTAGAAGCAGCCACCATTGAAAGAGTGCGTAATAGCTCACTGGTCGAGTGACTCTGCGCCGAAAATGTAACGGGGCTAAACACACCACCGAAGCTATGGCTAGATACGTATGTATCTGGGGTAGGGGAGCGTTGTATGTAGATTGAAGGTGTACCGTAAGGAGCGCTGGACCGCATACAAGTGAGAATGCCGGTATGAGTAACGAAAAGATCAGTGAGAATCTGATCCGCCGAAAGCCCAAGGTTTCCTGAGGAAGGCTCGTCCGCTCAGGGTAAGTCGGGACCTAAGGCGAGGCCGACAGGCGTAGTCGAAGGACAACAGTTTGAAATTACTGTACCACCGTAATCCGCTATGAGCGATGGGGTGACGCAGGAGGGTAGTGACGCGGACTGATGGATGTCCGTCTAAGCAGTGAGGCTGGTGTGCAGGCAAATCCGCACACCGTAAGGCTGGGCTGTGATGGGGAGCGAAAATTACAGTAGCGAAGGTCATGATCTCACACTGCCAAGAAAAGCCTCTAGCCAGGAGAAGGTGCCCGTACCGCAAACCGACACAGGTAGGCGAGAAGAGAATTCTAAGGCGCGCGGAAGAACTCTCGTTAAGGAACTCGGCAAAATGACCCCGTAACTTCGGGAGAAGGGGTGCCTCGGTAGGGTGAATAGCCCGAGGGGGCCGCAGTGAAAAGGCCCAAGCGACTGTTTAGCAAAAACACAGGTCTGTGCGAAGCCGCAAGGCGAAGTATACGGGCTGACGCCTGCCCGGTGCTGGAAGGTTAAGGGGAGCGGTTAGGGGCAACCCGAAGCTGTGAACCGAAGCCCCAGTAAACGGCGGCCGTAACTATAACGGTCCTAAGGTAGCGAAATTCCTTGTCAGGTAAATTCTGACCCGCACGAATGGCGTAACGACTTGGGCGCTGTCTCAACGAGAGATCCGGTGAAATTTTAATACCTGTGAAGATGCAGGTTACCCGCGACAAGACGGAAAGACCCCATGGAGCTTTACTGCAGCTTGATATTGAATTTGGGTACGATCTGTACAGGATAGGTGGGAGCCGTAGAAGCCGGAGCGCAAGCTTCGGTGGAGGCGCCGTTGGGATACCACCCTGATCGTATCTAGGTTCTAACCTGGTACCCTAAGCGGGTACGGGGACCGTGTCAGGCGGGCAGTTTGACTGGGGCGGTCGCCTCCTAAAGAGTAACGGAGGCGTTCAAAGGTTCCCTCAGAATGGTTGGAAATCATTCGAAGAGTGCAAAGGCAGAAGGGAGCTTGACTGCGAGACCTACAAGTCGAGCAGGGACGAAAGTCGGACTTAGTGATCCGGTGGTACCGCATGGAAGGGCCATCGCTCAACGGATAAAAGCTACCCTGGGGATAACAGGCTTATCTCCCCCAAGAGTCCACATCGACGGGGAGGTTTGGCACCTCGATGTCGGCTCATCGCATCCTGGGGCTGAAGTAGGTCCCAAGGGTTGGGCTGTTCGCCCATTAAAGCGGTACGCGAGCTGGGTTCAGAACGTCGTGAGACAGTTCGGTCCCTATCTGTCGTGGGCGCAGGAAATTTGAGAGGAGCTGTCCTTAGTACGAGAGGACCGGGATGGACGTACCGCTGGTGCACCAGTTGTTCCGCCAGGAGCATGGCTGGGTAGCTACGTACGGACGGGATAAGCGCTGAAAGCATCTAAGCGTGAAGCCCCCCTCAAGATGAGATTTCCCAATTAGTAAGACCCCTTGAAGACGACGAGGTAGATAGGTTGGAGGTGGAAGTGCAGCAATGCATGGAGCTGACCAATACTAATCGGTCGAGGGCTTATCCAAAAAGTAAAACGCAGATTCGTTTCGGATTCAGTTTTCAGGCGATCAAGACCTGAACGATTTTAAGCTGCATGTCCTTTATAAGGACGGATATTTTGCGGAAGCGAATACGCGGAAGTGAAATCAGCGCAAAAATCATGTTTGGTGGCGATAGCGGAGGGGTTCCACGCGTACCCATCCCGAACACGACCGTTAAGCCCTCCAGCGCCGATGGTACTTGGACCGAAGGGTCCTGGGAGAGTAGGACGCCGCCAAGCACACTAGAAGTATGGTCAAATCGGACCATACTTTTTTTAATGCCATTTAGAAGCACAAAGACATCTTCCGCACAGACGCACGTGGAGGATGTCTTTTTGATTTCTTATGCAATAGTTATTGATTAGAATTGAAGAGAATGATCACCCACTACTCCTCAACCACCTTCGCCGCACTCGGTGTATTCTTGTTCTTATACACCCACATCGCATACTCCAGCGGGCGCATCAGCGCCTTGCGGTAGGTGCCGCTGTCGCCGGAGCGGGCGAAGACCTCGCGGGCGGGCTTGGGGTTGACCTCCAGCACGTAGATCTGGCCCTCGCGGTTAATGGCGAGGTCCAGGGCCAGCTCGCAGAGGGTACCGAAGCTGTCCTCCAGATAGGCTGCGGCATCGAGGCCCAGCTTCTCGGCCGTCTTCATGGCTTTCGCAGCCTTCTCCTGGCTGCCGAGCCATTGCTTCAGAAGAATCTCTGCGCGGATGGCGTGGCCGCCGCCGTGCAGATTAGAGGTGACGCTGCGGGCGGCGCCTACGCGGCCGGCCATGCCGGTCAGCTCCCACACGCCCTGACCGTTTTTTTGCACAAGCATACGGTAGTCGTGGTAGCGTCCGCTGGGCAGGCGCAGCGGGATGCCCTGCTGTACCAGGAACCGCCCGCCGAGGCACCACTGGCGCACAATGGACTCTAGGCGGGTGAGCGAAACCTTACGGGGGGCGATGATCTGCCGGCTCTGACGGCGTCCCTGGATATCGTAGAGGGACTTGCCTTCCTTCAGCCGCTCAATCCGCAGGATGCCGCGCCCGCCTGTTCCGCTGGCCGGCTTGACATAGACGACCGGACTGGATTTCAGTATCCGGTGCAGATCAGCGGAAGACTGATATAACAAGGTTTCCGGCATATGCTGCCGGAACCGGCTTTTTTGCGAGAAGGTCTGGTACACGGTCCATTTATTGCGCAGCGGCCGGTTCAGGAAGGTCAGGTGGCCGTACCGCGCGCGGAAGCGCAGCAGCTGCTCGAACCGCTTGCTGCGCTGAATCCGGCAGCGGTCATAGATCATATTTGGAAAAGGGCGCCATTTGCGCGACCATGTTCCGCTTTTAACGTCATACACAAGTGCATGAATCTGATCTTTGCTGACGTGCACATCGGCGGGGGTAAATACAATAACACATTCGTCATAGACGTGCGTGCAGGAACAGCATTTCCACAAGTCTTATTTCAGGATTCCTCAGTTTGTAGGCCTTCGTAGGATATTAGTTTGAACTAAATATTATCTTTTCTGTATAATTTCGTTTTATTTTCTTCAATTGTATACGCTCCCATCTTTCTTTGCCAATTCATAGTTATAAACTTTTTAATACGGTTGTTCAAAACGCTGTCGATTGGTGCCCACTCCAGATTTGTTTTACTGCATAGTTTATTGTATTCCTGGTCTTTTATCCTGTGGAGCAACTAAATCACAAGTTCGGATGAAGTTACACATTCCTCCTTTAAAAGAAATGAACTCATAAATATTCACGGATTTATCTGAAGTAAAAGCTGGAGGGGATTACTTTTGTATGAAAAAGCCGTTCCGAAAAGTAGAAAGTTAACCATCGCACAAGTGATTTCGAATTATCCAAAGGCACAGCCGGTGCCTTCCATCAAAGGAGGGACTGAAAAAATTGTTTATGAGCTGACGGAAGAACTGGTTAGGCGAGGGCATAAGGTCTATTTATTTGCAGCTCTAGGGAGCAGGAGCAGGGCAAAGCTTATCCCCTATCCTAAAGGACTCCGCCACGAAAGCATAGCAAGATTTGTGTTGAAAAAATTACCTGAGCGGGTTGATATTATCCATGACCATACTTTTCGTTCCGCGCTCGGCGTAACTAATCCTAAGATTCCAACGGTATGCACTGTGCATATCCCGGTTAAACGGCGGGTTAAATACCCTGTATACGTAAGTAAACGTGCCCGCCGGCTGATGGGGAACAACAAAGGTTTCTGCGTTTACAATGGGATTAATACGCATGAATATGAATTCAGTGCGGAGAAACATTTATATCTGTTGTATATAGGCAGGATTATCCGGAATAAGGGTATTATGCAAGCTATACAAGTTGCCGAAAGGACTGGTAAGAGGCTCATTATCGCGGGTCCCGTGAAAGCCTCCAGATTTTTTGAGAGAGAGGTTAAGCCGCGCATCCGGAACAATCCCAATATCCGTTATGTTGGACCTGTGGGCGGGAAAATGAAGCAGCAACTAATCAAGCATGCGGAATGTGTGCTGTTCCCGGCATTATGGGAAGAGCCATTCGGTCTGGTCTTGGTTGAAAGTTTAGTTTGCGGTACTCCGGTGCTGGCGCTCAGAAACGGTGCAGTACCGGAAGTATTATCCGGATTTCCTAACCTGATTTGTAATAATGTAAGTGAGATGGCAGTTAAGGTCCGGCAGAAGAAATATCCTTCGCCGCACATATTGAGAGCGTATGTTCAGAAACACTTCACCAATAAGAAGATGACTGACAGTTATTTAAGAATCTACCATGAAGTTATTCAAAGAGAATCCGGTATGACGAAATTCTAAGCTGCCAAAGGCTGCGTTGAACGGGGAGAAGTTTAGATTTTTTTTGCACGGGAGGCAGACAATCTATGGGACAAAAAAAGCGTGCCTCCCTTGAGGAGCCACGCTTCTTTAGTGCCCTTACGGTAATTTCTGTGATATTACTTACTGCTGCTTGGCGTACCATGCTGAAAATTGTTTCTGATATTCAGCGATGTATTTATCAATCCCCGCTGCTTTAAGCCTGTCCAGCGCTTTGGGGAAGGCGGTGTCATAGTCGCTGAAGCCGCTGCCGATGGGTGCGAGGTATTCCGTGAACACGCCGTTCAGTTTCGTTTCTTCATTCTTGACGGGTGTATTGTCAAAGTTGAAGCCGGCACCCTTGGAAATGATGGCCCCATCGTCCCAAGCCTTGTATTCAGCGATGAATTCGTCCGGAACGGTGTTGTCAAAACGGATGAAGTTTTTGTTCATCAGCAGCCAGTCCGGGATCAGTGAATCGGTGTTTATTCGGGTCAGACGCCCGTTTTCGTCCAGCGTATAATCGGTTCCTTTTATCCCGTAGGCAAATAAGTCGTACAGCTCCTGGTTTTTTTGCAGCAGATTGAAGAACATGACATAGCGTTCAGGGTCTTTGGCTGCGGTAGAGACGAAGAAGGCGGTGCTGTACGTGCCGCGGCTGATTTTTGGCCGGCCGCTGCCGAGGAAATAATTGACCAGCTTGGCCTCAGGCACTGCTTGTGAGATCGTTGCCGCCCCTTCAAAAGGGCGTGCCGCTGTGCCGGCCCAGAACATCGCTTTGCCGGAGTTCCAGTCAGACTGCAGCTGCGGCACATTGGTGGCGGCATATTTCGGGATGATTCCTTTTTCATACCAGCCGCGCATCAGGTTCGCATACTTCTTGAACTCTTCGGTTTCAAACCAGCTGATGATTTTATCATCTTTAGCAGACTCGTCCAGGGCAATAAAATCATTTTGCCAATACAGGTTTTTGTCTGTGTAATCATACTGCAGGATCCGGCGGGCATCGGTGTTGGCGTACCCGATCAGTTCGGGATGAATGGCATGCACCTTATCATAGAACTGCTCCAGTTCCTTCAGCGAGGTGACCTGCGTCATACCGGCTTCCTCCAGCAAATCCTGTCTGACCAGCGCGCTGTAGAATTCCGCAGAATTCGGCTTGTTGCCGACTGGAATGGCATACTGCTTGCCATCTAGTTGAAAGGCCTTGAAGGAGGCCTCGTCTACATTTTTACTCAAATCAGCTGCAACACTGACATATGGGGTAAGGTCGGCATAAAGCCCTTTAGCCACAGATTTCACCATGTAATTGGCATCGGTATAGGTGGCGAAGTCCTCTCCCGTAGACAGCATCAGGTCGGTTTTACCGCCGCCATATTCTGTCCAGGGAAGAAACTGAAATTCAACCTCAGCGTTGATTTCTTTCTTGATTACGTTGTAGAACTCCGTCTTCGCCAGTTCCTTCATCCGGTTTGACTCATCCCCGTACAGCACAATTTTCAGTTTGGCGGGAGCCAAGGTGCTGCCGTCTTTACTGCCGTTATCCGTAACAGAAGCTGTACCTTCATTTCCGTTTCCGGAACTAGGGGCAGCGCTTTCATTGTTGCCCTGAGCACAGCCGCTTACCAAGAACACTGCTGCAAGGAGCAAGCTTAACCAACCTTTTTTCTTTTTCATGATGAACCCTCCTGTAATGTAATAGAATCATAATGTTGAGGCATCTATTGCAAAGGTCGTGCTCCCTTAAGTCTTATTGTACATCAAGAAGCAGGGGAGCATAAACCCGGTGCAACCGGACATAACAGGGCATTTTGCTGGGAACTAGCCTTTGACCGAACCCACGATAATGCCTTTGACAAAAAAGCGCTGGAGAAAAGGATATAAGATGGCGATTGGCAAAACAGTCAGGCAGGTCATCGCCATTTTGGCTGTCTCCAGTGGTGGTGCGATGATCGCTCCGCCGACCTGAGCCGCATTGCCGGAGGCCAGGAACTGAATGTTCGCCATCATGTTGTACATTAAATATTGGATCGTATAGAGATTCTGATCCGATACCAGCATTAGCGGCAAGTAGAAATCATTCCAGAACTGCAGGGCGTAAAAAAGCGAGATTGTGACCAGTCCGACCCGGCCCAGCGGAATCATAATGCTGAAGAAGATCCGCAGATGCCCGGCGCCGTCGATTTGCGCAGATTCTACAATTTCATGCGGGATGCTGCGGAAATAGTTGGCCATAAGAAACATCAGAAAAACACTTAGCACATAAGGGATGAACAGGCCGATAAGCGTATCGCCCAAATGATAGTATTTGGTGCTGAGCAGATACCATGGCAGTGTCCCCCCGCTGAACAACATCGTGAAATAGGCAAAGAAAGCGAAGAAATTTTTGAGGCGGAAGCTTTTAACGGATATGACATAGGCGTAAGCGGTGGTCACCAGTACGGCTGACACGGTACCCAGCATCGTAACGATCACGGACATGGAATACGCCCGCAGAATCTGCTGCGCCTTGGAGCCAAACAGGAATTCATACGTTTCAAAGGTGAAGCCTCTGGGCCAGAACGAATATCCTTCCGCAGCGATCCGGGATTCGGTGGATAATGAGCCGGATACGGCCAGTATAAAAGGCACTAGACAGATGATTGAAAATACGGCTATACAGCAATAAAAGAAAATGAGCAGGCCTTTGTTTTCGGTGGTTTGCATCTTATCAGTCTCCTAGAATAGTTTGCTGTCTTTGTCATACCAGCCGGCCAGTTTGTTGGCTACCAGTACCAGAATGAAGCCAAAGACGGATTGATAGAGCGTGATGGCTGAAGCAAAGCCGAATTCTCCGGAACGGATGGCTGTGCGGTATACATACACATCGATAATATCGGTAGTAGGCAGAAGCAGCGGATTCAGAAAGGTTACTCCCATAATCATGCTGAGATCGCCTTTCAGCATGCCCCCAATGCCCAGCAGCGTCATTAGAATGATCGACGGAATAAGCATGGGCACGGTAATCTTAGTAATAATCTGCCACCTGGAGGCACCATCGATTTTTGCGGCTTCATAATAGGAAGTGTCGATGCCCTGCAGGACCGCATAATAGATGATGGCGCCGTAGCCGGCGCTTTTCCAGATATTCGCCAGC
Organism: Paenibacillus graminis; assembly: GCF_000758705.1. Taxonomy (NCBI): domain Bacteria; kingdom Bacillati; phylum Bacillota; class Bacilli; order Caryophanales; family Paenibacillaceae; genus Paenibacillus; species Paenibacillus graminis. The sequence continues at coordinate 2,512,436 of NZ_CP009287.1, forward strand.
ACCAGAATGATTACGAACAGCCAGGGGCTGGAATACCAGTCGACCTGGGAGAAGCCAAGCGTCTGGAGCAGCTGGTTCATAATGCCTTTGTCGTAATCCAGCAGGGAGAACAGAATGGCTCCGATAATAATCCAAGAAATAAAATACGGGAAAAACATGACGCTCTGCGTGATTTTGATAAACCATTTGCTGCGCAGCTCATTCAGGATAATGGCGATGGCTACTGAAAAAAAAGTGCCGGTCAGCATATAAAGCGCATTTAGCATCACTGTGTTGCGTGTAGCCCTAAGAGAGTCTTCCATACTGGAGAAGAAAAACTCGAAATTGGAGAAACCGGCCCACGGGCTGCCGAAGATTCCGTCGTTGAAGTTGTAATTCTTAAAAACAAGAATCAGACCGCTCATCGGCAGATAAGCAAAAAGAATTAGAATGATGATTCCCGGAAGAGCGAGCAGGTATAGGGTGCTGTCCTTCCTTAGGGATTTACGGAAGCTTTTGGCTCTGGCCGTCCTGATCCCCGGACTTAGCCGTCCCTGTGTCTCCGGTGTAGCCTCTTGCATCATTAACAGTCCACTCCTTTATACTAGCGTTGTCATTGCTGTCCCTTGTTTCAGGAAAACGCTTTACATGGAAAATCATAAATCGGCCAAGGATGTAAACGCTATCATAATAAACGGAAAAAAGTTAAAAAAGCGGGAAAGAGCAGGTTAAAAAAACGAAAAAGATATCACTTTTTTGTTCTTTAGGCATGTAAAAGCCCTCTTTATGGGGGAATTCCACAGAATATGCGAGGTGAAGGTGTAACATTAAAAGTGACAAAAGGGGATGTCCCCGGCTGTAAAAATGCTGCCGGGACATCCCCTTCGTTCCTTGCTTATGGGTCAATCAGGACGATTCCTGTTGCTGCAGAATATGATTCATTCTCCATTTGGAGGGTGTAACCCCAAAACGCTTCTTAAACTGGGTTGTAAAATAGGTACTGCTATTGTAGCCTACTTTCTCGGCAATTTCCCGGATATCTAAGCCAAGCTCAGTGACTAATAACATCTGTGCCTGCTCCAGGCGCAGCAGGTTGACGAAATCGGGAAAGCTGCAGTTTACTTCGTCGGCAATCAGCCTGCTGAGATAAGCGGGGCTTAGCGACAGCTTGTCGGCAAGCGCATTAAGGGATAGCCTGGAGTCGTCATAATGATCTCTGATATAACAAATGGCTTCTACAGCAATGCTCTTGGTCTGTACAGCCCTCATCCCCGCAATTCGCTCAAGGGCGGTGTAACAGCTATCGACAATCCAATGCAGCAGCTTGTCATAGCTTTGGATCTGCCAGATGCGCTGGTAATTATCGAGAAAGCCGGATTGCTGAACGTCCGCATTAAGCTCGGCCGTGCGGCTGAGCTCAAAGGCCAGTCTCGACAAGGCGATAGTGGCAGACTCGGCGCGGTAACTGCAGGCTACTGCCAGCAATCGTTCCACCGCCTGCGGAATATGGCCCGAAAGCTCCGTCTGCCTAACGGCTTGCAGCACCGGTTCAAGGGCGCTGTCAGGCATGGGGCTGCTGTTGAGATGAATGGTATCATCCGCAAAGATGATGTTCTGCTGCACATGGAATTTAATATACTGCAGGCTGTCCGCAGCTTCATTATATTTAGCCCTCAGCAGGTTCAAATCATCCGTCAGCCCGCTGATGCCTAAGGCGCAGCAGACACCCGAATCCTGAAGCTGGGCTGCAATGCCTTCCCATTTGCCGCGGAACAAGGCGTAATCGTCGAAGCTGCCGCTTCTCAGCTCGCTTAGAATAAGCACGGCAGTTCCCTGATGCGGACGGAAGGATTGAACCGCCGCAAGTTCGAAGAAGGCAAGTTCAACCTGCTTAATGCCCTCCCCGAAGGTCTGCCCGGAGCCTTCAGATTGTTCGGACTCCAGCAAAGTCAGTACGCATACACAAAACGCTCCTCCGGAGGCGGCTATGCTCATCAGCGGCGTACTGCTGTTCTCCGGTGCTCCCCGGGGGGACAGCAGCCACCGCATCAAGGCGCTGTCATCGCTTTCTTTCTTGAGCTGTTCCAGCTTCACGCCAATCTGCTCCAGTTCCTGGCTCACGGTATCGAAATCACCGCCTGTCTTCAGCACCTCTTCATTGCCGGATAGGTGAATGATATTGCCGAACAGCCGGCCAATCGGCTTATACATCTGCCGCGAGATTAGGTTAGCGGTTATGGAAGCGGCGATAATCAATGCTAAGCACAGACCGGTCATCAGATTGCGGGCATTGGAGATATCGCGGATGCTGTCCTTGTAGGAAGTCTCTGACACAAACCACAGCTTGTCCGCAGCAGAATATACATAGGTAATCAGCTGCGGCTCTCCGCTTCCCCTATAGACAAAGGAGCCTCTTTCCGAGGAGGAAGCTGCCACCTGCTTCAGCATGCCCTCTTCCAGCGGGGTGCCGGACAGTGCACTGTGCATGAGCACGGATGCGCTCCCGTCCAGCACCGCGTAACGGGTGGCTTCTCCTTCTTTTTGCGTGAACAGATTGTTCTGCAGCTTGCCCAGATTGACGGTCAGTGCTACCGCCCCGTTATATTCACTGTCTGCAAACGCCCGGTCATTATAGAACACGGTGAGCAGGGTGATTGGGGTACCGTTATTTAAGGTTGCTTCCCACAGAAACGGAGATTCAACAATCACATTATTCCGCATCCGCGAGAACAGCTCCAGCTTAGATTCCGGGCTTAGCGGCAGGTTCTCAAACATCGCAACGGGTTCTTTTACCCCCATGATGTAGGCGTTCTCCATATACTGGTTAACAACCAGCGCTCCGCGGATTTGGCTTAAGGCACTGTACAGCTGGTCGCTCCAGCTCGTGTCTCCGTTCATCATGAGGGCGTTGATGTTCGGGTTCCTATAGAAATCCATAGCGTAATTCTGGACAATCTCTTTATAGTTAATAAAAACGGTTTCAGTATTCACCAGCACATTCTGATTCGCCTTGTTGACATTATCTATCGTAATATTCCGGTACCAATAAAAGATCACAACGGCCAGTACAAGAATGCAGCAGACGGATATTGCGGTCAGGCTCATAAAAAAGCGGGTGTATAATCTCTTTCTTTTTCCCAAGCTGCTCACCCCTTAAAGGAAAATCCTATTACCCCCATTCTAGAGGGAAAAGCCATTCGCTGACAAGGAGTGAAATATCGGCAATATAGCATGAAAGTATAAAAACGAAGAAATAGAACATAGAAAATACAAGAAAGTTAAACTTATACAAACTATAATTGGTGGTGCTTACATTTGAATTGTTTTGAGGAGGATTACTGTAATGAGAACATTCCGCAATCCGGTGCTGCCGGGATTTTATCCTGACCCTTCCGCGATCCGCGTAGGCGAAGATTATTACCTTGTGACTTCAAGCTTTGAGTTTTTTCCGGGCGTTCCTATCTTCCACAGCAAGGATCTGGTCAACTGGCGCCAGCTCGGCCATGTCCTGGACCGTCCGTCCCAGCTCAATCTGGATCACGCTATCCCCTCCATGGGTATTTGGGCACCGACGCTCCGCTACCATGAAGGAGTCTTTTATATGATTACTACTTATGTTGATAATGACAAAAACCAGCACAATTTCTATGTGACAGCAACCGATCCGGCCGGAGACTGGTCTGACCCCGTATGGCTGGAAGATGCACCAGGCATTGATTCCTCGTTGTTCTTCGATGATGACGGTAAGGTGTATTATACTGGCAACCGGGTTCCGCCGGAAGGACAGGATTATCCGAAGCATATGGATATTTGGCTGCAGGAGATCGATCTTAGCCAAGGCAGGCTGATTGGTCCGAAGCATAGCATATGGCAAGGCGCCCTTAAGGTGGCTCATGCCCAGGAGGGCCCCCATATTTATAAAATCGGCGCCTGGTATTACGTCCTGATTGCCGAAGGCGGCACTGGGCATACTCATGCGATAACGATTGCCAGAAGCAAGAGTGTGACGGGTCCTTATGAGGGCCATAAAGCCAATCCGATTTTGACCCACCGACATCTCGGCAGAGCTTATCCCATCGTCAATGTTGGACATGGGGAGCTTGTGGAGACCCAGCACGGTGACTGGTGGATGTTCTGTCTGGCTTCGCGGACCTGCGGCGGCTATTACCGCAATTTGGGACGCGAAACCTTCCTGACACCGGTCATATGGGAGAATGAATGGCCGGTGGTCAACCCCGGCAAAGGCGTGCTCGAATGGGAGACGGCGGCTCCCGATTTGCCGGAGACCAAGTGGCCGGAGCTGCCTGCACGCGATGAGTTTACGGGCAGTGAGCTTGCGCTGATCTGGAATTTCCTGCGGACACCGCGGGGGGAATTCTGGAGTCTCACCGAGAAGCCTGGATTCCTCCGGCTTCATTTGAAGGCAGAGCGGCTCTCGGAGATTGCCAATCCATCCTATCTCGGCAGACGCCAGCAGCATTTGAGCTTCAGGGCGGCGGCTGACCTGACGTTTCGTCCCGCTGCTGAAGGGGAAGTTGCCGGACTGGTCCTCCTCCAGAATGCAGATTACCACTTCCGGTATGAATTGGGGCTGGAGGCAGGTCAACGTGTGCTGCAGTTGATCCAACGAATGGGCGGCAGCGAACAACTGCTGGTATCTGTTCCATATCCGCAGGATCAGGTGCAGCTTAAGGTGGAAGCCAGAGGACAAGAATACAGCTTCTATTACAGATCCTCTGAAGCCGCCAAGTGGACAGCCTACCTCGAACAGGCTGATGGCAGAGTGCTCAGCACCGATCTGGCCGGAGGTTTTACAGGAGCTTATATCGGGATGTACACAAGCTCCCAAGGCGCGAAGAGCGAAAACTATGCCGATTTTGACTGGTTCAGCTATGAAGGACTTGAATAACAGGGGAGGTAAAGTTCAATGAGCAGCAATCCGGTAACAATAACTTATCCGGTTCCAGAGCTTCCCCGGATTCCGGAACGGACTTTTGTAATCACGGACTATGGGGCAGAAGAAGGAGGACTTGCCCTGTGCACCCCCGCTATTCAGGCTGCACTGGACGCTTGCGCTGCCATGGGGGGCGGAAAGGTTGTCATTCCAACCGGTATCTGGCGCACGGGACCGCTTACTCTGCACAGCAGGATTCATCTGAGTGTAGACAAGGGGGCATTGGTGCAGTTTGACCCGGACTACACCTTATATCCGCTGCTCTCTTCCCATTACGAGGGGAATGCGGGCTGGCGCTGTCAGGCTCCGCTCGATGGTGAAGGCCTAAGCGATGTGGCAATCACCGGAGAGGGCATATTCGACGGCAGCGGCGAAGGCTGGCGTCCGGTCAAGCGGTTCAAGATGACGGAGAAGCAGTGGAACCACCTGACCGGATCCGGAGGTGTGCTTGATCCGCAGGGTGAAGCATGGTGGCCTTCCCGGGAAGCCATGGAGGGAGAAGACTTCTGCCGGAAGCTGCGGGACGAGGGAGAAACCGGCATGGAGGCGTTTCTTCCCGCCCGTGCATATCTGCGGCCAACGCTGCTTAGCCTCCGCAACTGCCGGCGGGTGCTGCTGGACGGGCCAACCTTTCAAAATTCACCTGCCTGGTGTCTTCATCCTATGGGCTGCGAGCAGATTACCGTGCGGAATGTTCAGGTACGTAATCCCTGGTATTCGCAGAACGGGGATGGCCTCGATTTGGAATCCTGCACTCATGCTCTAGTTGAGCACAGCAGCTTCGATGTAGGGGATGACGCCATCTGTCTCAAGTCGGGCAAGGATGAGGAAGGCCGTAAGCGGGGGATGCCCTGCCGGTATATTACCATCCGGAATTGCACGGTATATCACGGACATGGAGGAGTGGTGATCGGCAGCGAGATGTCCGGAGGGGTGCATGCAGTTCGGGTAAGCGACTGTCTGTTCATCGGCACGGACATTGGCCTGCGGTTCAAAAGCACCCGGGGAAGAGGCGGGGTGGTGGAGGATATTCTAATGGAGAACATCAACATGACCGGAATCATCCACGAGGCCGTATCCTTTCATATGTTCTATGCAGGGGTTGAAGGATCGGAAGGGTATGACGAGCAGGTATTTTCGGTTACAGAGGAAACTCCCCAGTTCCGGAAGATTACACTGAGGAACATTGTGTGCCATGGAGCGGCAACCGCGCTGCTCGTGAATGGGCTGCCGGAGATGCCGCTCGCTGATCTCACCATTGAGAAATTCCACGCAGTGAGTGAACGGGGAATTGTCCTGCGGTATGCCACGGGACTATCGCTGGACCGCATCTGGTTACAGAACGCGGAAATGCCGAAGATAACAGCGCATAGATGCAGCCGAGTCACACTCACCCATTCCGAAGATTTGAGCATTACTGAGAAATAAATTAATGGCTATTGATGATAAAAGTCCGTCTTGACCTTCCGCGAAGGATGTGACCTTGCTTCTTTCCGATATTGGAGCGGGGTCAGACCGGTTGACTTTTTGAATGTTTTATTGAAATGGGAGAGATGTTCAAATCCGACAGCGGAGGCGATCTCTTGAATTTTGCCTGCAGACCCGGCAAGCAGGCGTTCGGCTTCCCTTACGCGGACATGAACGATGTATTCCCGGAAGTGAAAACCTGTCAGCCTGTGAAATACCCGGCTCAAGTATGAAGGGCTAATGTAAAAATTATTCGCAGTCTCCTCCAGGGTAAGGGCTTCACGGTAGTGTTCGCGGATATAGGTGGCGACATCGGTTACCAGATGATGAAGCGGATGTCTGGTCCCGCCGGCCTGTGAGATGTTCTCTGAACGCTGGAGGAGAATCATCAGCTCGGTGAATAAAGTGATTACGCTGGTTTCGTAATAGGACCGCTGCAGCCGGCATTCTTCCAGTATCCGGTTCATCAGGCTTTCCGCTTCGTCCTGCTCGCGCAGGGTCAGCTTGAACAAACGGTACCCGCGGTCTTGAAACCAGATGGCTTCATTCCGCAGGGAAGGCGGCAGAAGGGCGGGATCATAATTAATCAGAATCCGTTCAAATTCGGCGACTTCAGAGCTTGCTGTGGAATGAATTTCCCGGCCGGGAATAAGAATAAGCTCTCCCTTATGAACCGTAATGACCCGGTCGTCCACAAAGTATACGCGCTCCCCCTGCATCAGATAGTACAGCTCGGTTAAATCGTGGCTGTGGGGACGCGGCATTGCGGTGATGCCTTTACGTTTCATATGCTGGATGCTGTAGCGGCCTTCTTCAATATGATATTTGTGATTGGGGCTGGTCAGGCTGGTCATAATTCTCCTCTTCTCTTACGAAGCGTTACGGTTATTATAGAATAAATACAGGTTCATAGGAAAGGAGCCGCAGATGTTAATTACAGTCTCTAAGAGTGTCGATGAAGGATTCAGCAGTCTACAGGCAGCGCTGGATTCCATTCCGCAGGAATATAAGGAAGCAGTAACGATTCGCATCAAACCCGGCATTTACGAGGAAAAGATTACAGTGAAACAGGGAACGCCTCCGGTTCTCCTGCTGGGGGAGGACACGAATTCCACCATCATCACCTGGTCAGACAACGCCCACACTTTAGGTCCGGACGGAGAGCCGCTTGGCACGTTCAAATCCGGCACCCTGAATGTATTTGCTGAGCATTTCACGGCTGAGAATCTGACCATCCGGAATGCATCCGGTCCCGGCACCGGTCAGGCGGTGGCTGCTTTTGTAGATGCAGGCTATGCCGTATTCCGGCGTGTACGCCTGCTGGGTGACCAGGATACTTTGTATACGGGGCAAGGGAAACAATATTATAACGAGTGCTGCATTGAAGGCGATGTGGATTATATTTTTGGCGCTGCTACGGCTTTGTTTGAACGCTGCCGGCTGCATAATAAGCGTTCCAGAGGATATATTACAGCCGCATCAACACCTGAAGGTGCACCGTTTGGGTATGTGTTCCTCGATTGTGAAATTACCAGCGGTGAAGGTGTAAGCGAAGTGTATCTTGGACGCCCTTGGCGGCCTTATGCCCATGTGGCCTTTATCCGCACTGTCATGGACAGTTCGATTATCGGGGAAGGCTGGCATAACTGGGGGCAGCCGGACAGGGAGGAGACCAGCCGCTATGAAGAGTATGGCAGCAGTGGCCCGGGGGCCAATCCTGAAGCCAGAGCTGCCTGGTCGCGGCAGCTGATTCCACAGGAAGCGGCGAAGTATAGGGTGCTGGCCGTGCTTGACGGCTGGCATCCCGAAGGCTATTAAGGGAAGGAGCACTTCGGATGGAGCCTCTGGAACAATACATGCAAAAACTGGCCGGCTCAACACAGCGCAATTCGGCTTTCAGCAAGGACCTCCCATTTCAGGAGTGGCGCGATGGACTTGCCGCAGCCTTTACGGAGCGGCTGGGCGGCTTTCCGGAAATAGCTGAGGAGCTGCAGCCGGTTCTTCTGGAACGTATAGTCTGCTCCGGGTATACCCGCGAACGTATAGAGATCACTACCTATGAAGGACTTCGCATGCCGCTGTATCTTCTGATCCCGGATCAGCCGCTAACTACCCCTGCCCCTGCCGTACTTGCCATTCATGGACATGGCTATGGAAGCCGGGAGATCGTCGGCTTGGATCCGGGCGGTGCGGAGCGGCTGGGAGATCCCGGGCTGCATAAGGACTTCGCCGTTTCACTGGCAGAACAGGGCTTTGTAGTAGCTGCACCGGAACTGCTCGGCTTTGGCGACAGACGTCTGGAAGAAGACCTGACCAGCGGCGAGCCTGGACGTAATTCCTGCTTCCGCCTGTCTTCGGCTCTGCTGATGGCCGGGAAGACGATGGCCGGTTACCGGATCTACGAAACCATGAGAGCTCTGGATTATTTGCAGACAAGGCATGAGGTGAAGGGCGAACGCATTGGAATTATGGGGATTTCCGGCGGCGGACTGGTGGCTGGCTTCACAGCTGCGCTTGACGAGCGGATCGCTTGTGCGGTCGTAAGCGGGTATGCCAATACCTTCGCGGACAGTATTCTGACGCGCAATCATTGCCTCGACAATTATATTCCGGGGATATTGCGGGAAGCGGAGATGCCTGATCTTCTAGGCCTCATTGCCCCGCGCGGCCTGTTCCTCGAATCGGGCGATGCCGATCATCTGTTTGGCCCGCGGGGAGCAAAAATTGCTTTAGCCCGGCTGGAGACTATTTACGGGGCAGCACATCATTCCGGGCAGGTTGAGGCGGACTTCTTCACCGGAGGTCATGAGATTCATGGTGAACCGGCCTTTGCCTGGCTGCGTAAGCAGCTTGCCTGAGCTTGAGATTGACTTAGATGGATGATTAACGAAGGAGGAATAAAAGTGTCTATAACTGAAGCAACAACCGTTCGCTGGTCCGGTAAAATCGCGGATACGATTCTTGGCAGATGCAATAAGCAGGGAGAGGATGAATATGTGCTGGAACGGTGGGCTTATGTTCCGGGCATGCTGCTGATGGCAATGGCCCGCGCGGGTGTCCAGCTCGGCCAGCCTGAGTATGTCTCCTATATGGAGCGGCATATGGACACATTCATTGGCGAAGACGGGTCCATTCGTACCTACAGGCTTGAAGAATACAACCTGGACCAGATTAATGAGGGGAAAAACCTGTTCTTGCTGTACCAGAAAACGGGAGAAGAACGGTATGCTAAAGCAGCCGATCTGCTGGCCGCACAGCTTATTGGGCATCCCCGCACCTCCGAAGGGGGATTGTGGCATAAGAAGGTGTATCCTTTCCAGATGTGGCTGGACGGGCTGTACATGGCATCGCCATTCCTGGCGGAATACGGCAAGGTCTTTCAGCGTCCTGAACTGATCGATGAAGCAGCGCATCAGCTGCTGCTGGTCGAGCGGCGGACCCGCGATCCGCGTACCGGTCTGCTCTACCATGGCTGGGATGAATCCAAAGAGCAGGAATGGGCTGACTCGTCTACCGGATTGTCCTCCCATTTCTGGAGCCGGGCGATGGGCTGGTATGCAATGGCTATGGTTGACTGTTTGGAGCATTTTCCGCTCACCCATCCGAAGCGGGGGACGGTCATCGGTATTTTTCAGCGGATGTGCGGTGCGCTTCTGGAGGTTCAAGACAAGGAGACCGGCCTTTGGTACCAGGTGCTGGATCAAGCGGGGCGAAAAGGCAATTATCTGGAAGCCTCCGGCTCCTGCATGTTTGTATATGCGATGGCCAAAGGGCTAAGACTGGGTTATCTGGAACCGTCTTTTAGCGAGGCGATGCTGAAAGGTTATGCAGGCATTATAGAGCATTTGACTAAAGAGGACGAACATGGTGTTCACTTGCATCACATCTGTCATGGGGCGGGTTTGAGCAAAGACCGTAATGGTTCATATGATTACTATATCTCTGAGGAGGTGCAGTCGGATGTGCCTATGGGAGTAGCTCCATTATTATTAGCTTCCCTTGAAGTGGAACGGTACCAGGCTGCCGGATAACGGTGGGCTGAAGCAAAAAAACAAGATCTGCTCAGAAGACAGACCGCCGGTTCTCAGCCAGCGGTCTGTCTTTATAAGAGAAAGTATGCCATTACAGACGCGGATACAAGAATACCTCAAATTGCTCTTTATACTGGCCAGTTCCCTTTTTATAAACGACTTTGTTCAGTACGGATTTCAATAACGCATTTCTGCTCATGGGATTGTCTGTCTGATAGTACGATTTAACCACTGATTCTGCAATAGGGATGATTTTGCTTCTTGCTTCTTTCCGGGTCAATTCCAGATCCAGCTCTCTTTGTACTTTGTTAATTCCCCAGGTTGTGGCTGTTATCCGCGTTGAGATATCCTGAGACCGTTCCATAAACACCTCTTCGGTATAAATTCCTCTTTCCAGAAAATCGAATAATTTTCCTCTCTGGTTCTCCAGCTCTTTTAATTCGTTTTGCAGTGAGGCCAGTGCCCGTTCTTTTAACCTGAGCCCGTTAAGTGGAGCCGGATGGTTTCTCTTTCCCCATTTAATCTTATAGTCGCTTAACCAAACCTCCAGCCCTTCGATAATCCGGGCCTCAACGGTATCATATCTGCTGCTGCGCGTAGAACAGCCGACTGTGCTGCAGCGAAAATGAGCCGGCTGTTTGGTGTACGACCGGTAAACCATGGTCATTCCGCACTCGGAGCACTTTACAAGTCCGGCCAGTGCCGAGGTCATGCGTGGTTTGCCATTCATATTGAATTGGTATGGGGAATGATGATGCTCTGAGAGCCTCCGGTTTGCCTTCAGAAAGGTTTCGCTGTCAATAATGGGTTCATGCTTTCCTTTGACATCAATCCATTCATCGCGGTTCCTATGGCGTGCAGAGCGGTGTGTGCTTCCGTCCTTGCTCTTCTTAACCTCTTTCTTCCCCCATTGAATTCTTCCAATATACACTTCATTTTTTAAAATAGTTAAGACAGAAGAAGCTGACCAGCTGCCGCCTTTATAAGAGGGGACCTTGAGCCGTTCCAATTCAGCTGCGATTTTATTTCCGCCTTTTTGTTGTCCGGGATCTTCATGGGTATACCAGGCGAAAATTTGTTTTACGATTTCAGCTTGTTCCGGATGGGGCTTCAAAGTACGGCCGCGGCCCTCCGGGAGATTCTCAATCAAGTATCCGAATGGTGGACGGGTACCTATAAAGTTACCTTCTTCCGCAGCACGCTTCCGGCCCCCCTGCATCCGGCGGGTAATGATTTTGAGTTCCTTACGGGCCATAAAGGCTTCAAATTCACTGTATTCCTCATCAAATTCATCCATCAGGTCATAGGTCTTACGCGGAGTTATAATCTTGGTCTTGGCTGAGCGGAACGTCTCCAGGATCAATCCTTGCTCCTGCATGTTGCCGCGTCCAAAACGGTCAATATCCATTACCAGGACAGCATCGTATTCACCGGATTCGACCTCTTGTAACAGCTGCAGCATTTCCGGGCGGTGGACTAAGGTTTCACCACTGACGATCTCTTCGCGGATACGAATGATATTTAATTGTAATTGCTTGGCAAGCTTGAGCAGGGCAGTCTTGTGCTTGGCCAGGGTTTCACCTTCACCGCGGCGTTCCGCATCTTCATCTGCTCTGGATTTTCGCAAGTATAGAGCTACATCCAACATGTACATCCCCTTTGGGTTAAAGGAAAATATTTATGGATGTATTATATGGGGCTGGGTATTAAAAAAACACTACATACTAACTTTCGAATAGGTTAAATTATGGTTGTTTTAGGAGTTGTTGTGACTAAATTCAAGGAGGTGCTTCTGAAAAAGGTTGAGTCGGGTGACGTTACTGCTCGCCGCTGTTTCATGTTAAAGCCAGTCAACTATATCGTGAGTGCCATCTACACGATATTCTCCGTTCTCGCCAGTTCTATCGCTTCTTCGCGGTTGTTGACGTTGAGCTTTGAGTAGAGAATCGAGCAGTAATTGCGGATCGTGCCCTCCGATAAAAATAACTTGGCGGCGATCGACTTGTAGCGCAGTCCGCCCGACAGATGTTCCAGAATCTCCATCTCGCGTTTCGTTAGGCCATACGGGTAGTTTTCCTGACTTGAACCTATCTTTTCCAACTGCTCACGTTGACGTTTCATCTCTTCGAAAACCCGTGTAGCAACCGATTGGTCGATCCAGGTTCCACCGTTATAAATAAGTTTCAAGGCTTCCTTCATCTCCCGCGGATGAATCGACTTTAGCATGTATCCTTCTGCTCCGCGCTCTAATGCAGATGCTGCCTGTAAGGAATCCTCAAACGTCGTCATGAACACAACCTTCATATCAGGCCAGCGTTGTTTTATCTCGAGTAATGTCTCAAGCCCGTCAATTCCCTGCATACGAAAATCCATTAGCACAATATCCGGCCGGGAACGCTCACAATGCTCTAATGCTTCCCGTCCGTTCCCTGCCGTACCAATGACGTTAAAATCAACATGCTGATCCAAAATTTGCTTCAAACTGTCGGTAATGATGACCTGATCATCAGCGATCAGCAAGCGGATCGCGTCATGTACAGGCTCGGTCAGCAACGGAATATTACATATGACGAAAGTACCTTGTCCTGGTCCGGAATGCATGGACAGCGTGCCGTGAAGTAGTTCAATCCTTTCCTTCATCCCATTCAGCTCAAATCCAAATTGGGTTTCTTCCATTCCGATGCCGTTATCTTCGATCTGTAACCGGATCTGCTGACTATCGAAAAGCAGCTGAACGGATATCATGCTCGCCTGTCCGTACCGAACCGCGTTGGTTAGAGACTCTTGAAGGCAGCGATGTAAGCAAAAGTTTATTTTTTGCATCACAAGTGTCTCACTGCCGATCATACGGAATTTAACCGTTGTTCCCGTCGATTTCATGAATTCTTCAGTTAATTGCCGCAGCGACTCACTTAACGAATGGCTGAGCGGAACTTGAGAGAGCTGGTGCAGATGCTTACGGATATCATCCATACTGTGCTGGGCGATACCGACAAGCGAATCGATCTTCTCGATCTGCGAATGCGGTACGGACGATCGCAGCGATTCGACACCGACGATGAGCGAGGTAAGCGAATGGCCAATCGTGTCATGCAGCTCATGTGACATCCGGCTGCGCTCCTCCAGAAGCGTAAGCTCCTCTATCCGCTTAATATGCTGCTCCAGTAATTGCTTCTGCTCTTGAATAATTCGGGCTTGCTGATGGGACTGAATTAAGATATTGAACGCAAAGCCGATAGCAAAACCTAGGCTGCAGCTAAAGATAAACTCAAACGGGAGACGATCTGCGATCCAACCGTTCATTACCGGGAATACGATTCCGCAGAGGATCCCTGTCCACACATAAGTTGTTCGGCTGCTCGACAAGCCGATCGTTATCACAAGCAAAACAAAAGACCATAGCAGTTCCGGAGCTGTGTAGGCTATATAAAGATAAAAAGACCCCGTTGCCGTGACTTCGACAGCGAGATACCTAGCTTCTTTTCGATAGCGGACGATGAATGGAACGAGGTAAACGACGAGAGCAAAAGAAATTACAATCCAAAGCGACCCAGCGATCAAGGACGAATCGACAAAACCAGCGCTTGCGATAATGAACAGCCAAATTGTTCGAGTGGCCACAAGTATCCAATCATACCAGAACCATTTTTTCATGATAGAGAACACGGATTATGTTCACCTGCTTGTATGTTTATGATAATCAATTTCCGATTGATTCAGACCCTTATCATGCACCATTACCTCCTTATTCGTCAAGCGAGAGAGGGGGGACGGTTAGAACTTGGCTGTAGCAAGAATGTCATATGAGACATTGACAATTTGTCATACGGTATATGTGGCAGGTCCAGGCACGATGTCATCAAAAGTTTGGCGGTTTCATCAATATCCGATTTAACAACTTCGGGGGTAGTGTGAAGGAGTGAACCAACACACCATTCCAAAATAATAGGAGCGATGCATTATGAAATTATTTACCATGCAAAGAGGAGTTGCACTTACGTTAACAGCTATATTGGCGGTTACACCGGTATTCCCTGCTTATGGAACACTACACGCAGCGGGTCACACCGCAATCTATCAAGCGATTGATAAAGCTGCTAATAGCGACAATATTCCAGGCGTGATCGTAACCGTTAAGAAAGGAGATGCAAGTTGGTCCTATGCTTCCGGAGAAGGGAATATTGAAAGAAATCATATGGTGGATGCCGACTCTGCTTTCCGGATCGGAAGTACAACGAAGACGTTTGTCGCTACGGTTGCCTTGCAGCTTGCAGGCGAGAAGAAACTGTCCCTTGATGATACGGTGGAGAAGTGGCTGCCAGGACTCGTACAAGGCAATGGGTACGACGGCAATAAAGTTAAGATTCGTCAATTGTTGAATCAAACAAGCGGACTTCCAGACTACTTGACGCCAGAACTTAGAACGAAGTTACTGGCGAATCCAGCTGGGAATTATACAGCCGAGCAGTTAATCGCCATGAGTTTGGAGCAAAAGCCGGTAACGGGGTGGGCATACTCGAACACAAATTACACGATTATGGGTCTCATTATCCAGAAAGCTACCGGGGAAACCTATGCGGAGCAGATTAAGAAACGAATTATTGAACCGCTTCAGCTGAAAGAAACCTTCCTCCCCGGCAATTCGATGGATATTCCGAAAAAAAATGCCCGCGGCTACTTGGACACAGGAAATAAATTAGTAGATGTTACAGTGCTTAACCCATCGTTTGCTAATTCCGGCGGAGAGATGATCTCGACAGGGGAAGACCTGACGACGTTTTTCCGCGCCTTATTGGGCGGAAAGCTGTTGACGCCAGAGATGAAGAAGGAGATGTTGACTAGCACAAGTGATTCCCCATTTGGAAAGTATGGACTTGGCATACATCAAACAAAGCTACCTGACGGCACCATTGTATGGGGACATGGCGGCGGTATTCCCGGATTTACCAACTTTGCGGGCGGAACGGAAGACGGTCAACATGTCATCTCGATCAATATTAATGTACTGGGAGATGCGGCTGGACATATCAACAATATTATAGAGACGGAATTCACAAAAGAACCCAAAAAAGAACTCAACGAGAAGGAAAAGAAAATCAAGCATCGGGAAGACGTCAAACACGTTATGGATGAGGTGATAACGAACAAAAGAGTCCCTAGTGTTATAGCCGGCGGACTACAGGATGGCGAACGCTGGTCCTATGCTACAGGCACAGCTAGCTACGAAGTTCCACGCTCAGTGGAGCCGGATTTTTCATTCCGTATTGGAAGCATCACGAAGACGTTCACTGCTTCCGTTATATTACAATTGGCTGAGGAGAAACAATTGAGTCTGGATGATTCGGTCGAAAAATGGCTGCCAGGGATCATAAAGGGGAACGGGTATGACGGCAACAATATTAAGATTCGTCAATTATTGAACCATACAAGCGGGCTTGCGAGCTATACGGATCCAGATATGCGAGACATTATCTTGCCTCACAATCCATTCCGTTACTATTCCGTCGACGATCTTATCGGCTTGGCCCTTGCAAAGCCGCCTGTATATGCGCCAGGGCAGGGTTGGAACTATTCCAACGTCAATACGATACTCGCCGGCAAAATTATTCAGAAGGTAACCGGGGATACGTATGCGGAACAGATCAGGAAGCGGTTCATCAAACCGCTCGGGCTGACGGAGACATTCGTCATGGAGAATAGTTCTCATATTCCGGGGAAGCATGCCACAGGATACAATATGGACAGATCGGGCCATTTGTATGATTTGACTGAAATGAATCAATCCTGGGCAAATGCAGCCGGAGATATGGTGTCAAACGTCAAAGATTTGACCACCTTCTTCAGTGCGCTTTTAGGTGGAAAGCTACTAAATCAAGAGATGATGGACCAGATGCTCACAACAGTAGATTCACCTTTGGGTAAAGTCGGACTAGGGATTTTTGAAGGGAGAACGCCGGACGGGCAATCCTACTGGGGGCATGCCGGCGGTACTTTCGGATTTGAGACAAGAGCCTTCGGAACTCTAGGTGGGAAGCATATTCTGGTAACGGCCATCAACTCGGTAGGACCGGAAGCCACAGAGGCTCACGATAAATTACTCAACAAGGAGTTTAACCGTTAAGTTTAAAGCCGACATCGCTCTCTTTATTTGAGAGGGGTGTCGGCTTCTGTAACACCAAGCGGTTTTTAATTGGGTAAGCCAATATCCAATAACATCTAAAACTAAAAATAGGAGGTGGAAATCATGGTTGTCCCCCGATCATTCCGGCATACACATAATGCCAGGGGGTGCTGGCATGATTGTTGCAACCTACACATTTGGTGAGACAAAGGTTCATATCTGTGATGAACATCTTGTTACAGACCCGGATGAACGGGAGAGAGTGGAGATTGCTATTGCTGATGCCGCCTGGGCATGCCTGCAAGACAAAGCAGAGCAGGAATGAAGCAAACATTATCATTATCAGAACATTCAACATCAAATAATCCGATTGCTCACTGGGCCGAGGGGAGAAGAACATGAACAAAACATAGCCCCATAAGAGCCCGCGAGGTATTTGATTCAAAGCTTGGCTATGACGTTAGGTCCTAGCCCTTGTGTGTTACATAATAATGAAATTGTGCAATTACTTAAGCGAACGGGCAGGATAACGCGATGATTTCAGGAATATTGAAAGTAGAAACATCAAAGTTGTATGAATAAATATTACAAAGGAGCTAATCCGAATGGAAATTACAATTATAGAATACGACCCTTCCTATGCGTTTCAAACGGTTAAGATGTGGAGAGAGAGCAAGGAACAAGCGATTGAGCAAAAAGCGATGCATTCTTTTGAAGATCATGTATTCTTTCTGAATAACATTTTGCTCAAAAATAATAAGGTGACCCTTGCAATCGAGGCTTCTGGGGAGCAAGTAGTGGGCATACTTGCTTGTAACGAGAATTGGGTTAATCAGTTATACGTTCATACGCAGTATCAAGGGAGAGGAATAGGGAATAGGCTCCTGAACCTCGCCAAACAGCAATCTGAAGGCAGACTATTTTTATACACTTTTGAAGTCAATAAGAAGGCACAGAAATTTTATGAGAGAAACGGATTTAGGATTGTTGGCAGAGGGAATGACAATGAAGAGCAGCTTGAAGATATAAAGTATGAATGGACCAAGCCTTGAAGAAATTGGTGGACACTTACAGTTATCGAGAGGTAGCATGTCTCAACGGGTCAAAGCTTTTTTTGTTCAAACTCTAAATTCATTCAAGCGCGGTTTTGTGGATACCGGAAAAGTTCAATTCTACTTTGAGTAAGTTTCCTATGCGAGGTTTGGTCTTTTATAAGTCTTTTCGTAAGGGAATATCTCTACTCAATAATGCCGGTATCTACAATTTTAACCTCCACTTTAGGATGGAATTGTACTTTACGATAATCTTTTGACCAATTTTTGTCCCTCCAGACATTGTGATGATAAGCAATGAGTTTTCTCCCCACACCAAAGATATCACAGTTCGCCTTTTGAACTTCTTTTATAACCGATTCAGCCTCTTTTGTGAGGATTTCCGAAAATGCTTGATTTACCTTTTGAAGATCTTCCTCTTTTAGCAAATGCTTCCCAGGAAACTCTTCTACGACGGCTCGTAGCTTTAACTCCAAATGGACTTCAACACTTCCGTCAGCAGAAACCGATACCTTGAATTTCCGCTTCACTTTTTTTAAACCTGCATTAATGGTAATGTACTCCTGTATATGATCCGGATAGCCCAGATCAATTTTCTTTGTGAATCTCGCATTTTTGCCCTTTTGCCCCTTTAGCAGGACCAGTAATATGGACTGATCCGGGTTCAGCATCCCGCTATAATACTGATCATGAAAGAGGGCCAATCCTCTTGTGATAATCTCATCTTTATCTAAAGCTATATAGGGAAGAGCAAAGTCCTGCCCGGGATCTTTCAGGAACCGGAACACGGTATCTAACGTTTCTTTTGGAAATAGACTCATTTCCTCAAGGCTTTCAATCTTTTGTGTGATGAATTCGCCAATCTTTAACTCCCCAACCGTTTTTTGTTGAAGAATGTCGGAGGCACTTCCTTCCGCAATAATTACCCTAACGTTGGATGTCGGGTTGCTTGGATCCCTGAAGTTCACATCCAAATTAGAATAAAGGCCTTGCTCTGCCACTGACTTTCCAAGTAACTGAAAACCATTTTTAAGAAATCTGATGTTTCCCCTCACGCGGTTACGCATCTGATTGCTGGAACTGCGCAGGTTATGTCCATAACTTGTATGAATTTCGCTCGTAGTCGATTTTTGCTCAACTTCAGGTGGAATGATTAATTCCACGGTTTCTTTTATCATTCCATTTTCACTTATATCAAACCCCACGCCGTAGGCTAGATGCAAGTCCTTCAAGTATTCCCGGTCCCAGCATCCGGTGAGACTGAGGGAGGAAAGCGTAATCAGCACCGACAATCCAATCGTTCCTAACTTCATGCGGCATCTCATGCAGGGCCACTTCCTTTTCTCTTAATAAATAGAGAAATGATTAACAGTACCAGCGGAAGCCCGCCAATAAAGAGATAGGCAGCATATGTAGAGGCTGTATCCAGTAGATGAATGCCGACAGAGGTTACTGGCGCAAGCGCGATCATGAATGTAGTGATTTTCACAAACGGAGTAAAATTCCGATGGCTTTTTCGTTTCAGTAAAACACTGAGCCCAATGGACGCTGCATAGCAATAGCTTACGATAGAACATACAAGGGTTATGGCCCAGATCGGCAAAAACAAGATATCTGCACGGTCTACAATGAAAAAACTTAGAGATTTCATTAAGTAAATAACCGGTTCGGGTATCATTTTGATTTGCTCGGAGTTAAAGAACATCAGGCAGGTAGAGACCACGAAGACATAGAACAGGGTCACAAACAGGTTAGAGAGACTGACGGTTATCAACTTTTGTTTATCTGTACCTTCAGATAGCGGGTAGATGATCAGCATTAATTCGAAACCGTACATAGATATCGTTGTGTCTTTTGCTCCCTTTACGATATTCCAGACCCCTTTTTCCAATAGGGGTAACATATTTTCCAGATGGGCTTGAGTTAATCCATAGCAGATAAATAAAAATAATGGAATAAAAAGCACGGAGGCCAGTGTATAAAATCTTGCCAATACCGTTAGCTTTTCTCTTGCAAGGTAGAGAGTCATGATAGAAAAAAGAGCCAATACAGCCCATCTTGGCGTAGTTTGCAGCATCCACCTCTGAAGAACTTCTACGGCACTAAGCATAATATTGGAGCCAAGCAGAATAAAGTAACCAATGTACACAATAATCAATAGACTGCCAATAATCGGGCCTCCGAGCTTTATGCAAATATTGTACAGGTTAAGCCCGGGAAATTTCTTCAGCAGGAGCCACAGAAGAATGATGACAAGTTGGGTAATAACCCCTGCAACTAAAACGGAAAGGGCACCTCCGCCTTTGGCGGTTTCGTTAAGTTTGAAGGGGAGAGACAGAATTCCAACACCGATTTGGGCTTGAATAATAAACAGGAAGAGTTGTCCCCTCGTTAGCATTTTTTCCTTTTGAGCCACCGTATCAACTCCTGTAAGTACAGTATAGATTAATGTTCATTTATTCGTTTTTGGGTTGCTTGTCCTCTTTCGGATAGACCAAATTGGAAAGCGTACGAAGGTATCTTTCAGGCCTTGAGAGTTTAACGGACTTAATGGTCTGAAGTAGGGCTGCCCAAAAGACTCTAGCTTGCACAAATGAATAAAAATGAGTGTTAACCCAAAGGATATCCCAATATAGCCGAATAAAGAGGCAGCAATCATCAGGGGAAACCGCATAAACCGGATAGCAGAGCTCATTTCGTTGGAAGGGATAAGAAAAGATGAAATAGCAGTCAACGCTACAACAATAATCATCGTATAAGAAACCAATCCTGCCTTAACAATTGCATCCCCGATGACTAGCCCCCCAACAATCCCGATAGTTTGACCTACACGGCTGGGCAGACGAAGTCCTGCTTCCCGCAGCAGTTCGAAAATAAGCTCCAGCAGCATCGCTTCAATCAGCGGAGGAAAAGGGACCCGGGTCAATGAACCTTGAATCGTAAAGAACAATTGCAAGGGAAGGACATTGGAGTGAAAAGACACGGTGGCAATATAAAGCGCCGGCAACTGAAATGCTGTTACAAAGCCGATTAGACGGATAAAACGGACAAAAGAAGCGATCATCCACCGATTATTGTAGTCGTCCGGTGTCCGATAAAAGCTGAAGAAGCTCGCGGGCACAATCAGAGCTGTGGGGTCCCCGTCCAGCAGGATTACGACATATCCGTCCAGCAAGTAGTTAGAGGTATGGTCCGGACGCTCTGTATTGATTAGTTGTGGAAATATGGAGAAGGGGTTATCCTCCGTTAATTCCTGAATAAAACCTGTGGAGAGTATCCAATCGAGTGAAATCTTCTGGATTCTTGCTTCTACGATTTTCACCAATTCAGGATTGGCGATATTCTCCATATATACTAAGCTAACCTGTTTGGGGACGGTTTTTCCAAGTGTGAAGTAGCGGACCTTAAGGTTTGGGGAAGCTATTTGTTTCCGAATCAAATATAAGTTAACCTTCATCTGTTCAATAAAACCGTTATGAGGTCCCCGAATGACCCCTTCATTCTCAGGTTCGCTAATGCTTCGTTCGTACTTGGCAGGAGTGAGAAGGACATAGAATTCAGACATTCCTTCTAAAAAATAAAGGCAGCTCCCTTCAAGAAGCCCCTGAATGCCTTGGTTTAATTCTGTTTCCAAACTGAAAGTAAGGGTGGTGAAAAGCTCGGAAAGGTCTTTATCCTGATTACGGCTAAAAGGAATAATCACATTTCGTTCAATCAATTCTGTGTCAGTGATGGACTCCAGATAAAGGACCACTCCTTTCCTTCCCTGAAAGGAAATGCTTCTTTTTTTGAGGTCATTTGTATTGAACAATGCCGCTTCGATGTAATCGGAATTTTGATCTACAGAAGGGAATGAGGTCTGAGTTTGGTTTGACATAATAAGGCGCTCGACTTTCGGTTAGTTTTGCTGTTAACCTTCCCGAATGATATGCAGAATATTCCTGACGGGACTAATATAAAAGAGTGAAACTTAAAGCAAAGCTACTAAATATGTGAGAATAACCTGACATGGGTAAAATTCCTTCAACCTTAAGGGGCGGAAATGTTTGACATTTGGGTAATAACTATTATTAAGATGAGGAGGTATATAATGAAAAAAACGCTTTTTACTACAGCTGCTTGCATTCTTCTGTCCGCCTCAATTCTCGGTGCATGCAGTAACAATGAAACAGCAAACGAGGCAAAGCCTGCAGTGTCAAGTACAGCGACTATGCCTGTTATTGAAGCTACAGCCACTCCTGAACCTTCTGCTGCTGCTCCCGCAGCCACGGAGGCACAGGAGCCAGCCAGTCCGGACGATTCTGGTCCTCTGGCATCCGAACGTCCGAAGACCCAGGCATTCGGTGAACAGGAGGGTGGAGTCTCAGGGCAAGAAGGTACACTTGAGCAAGGTGATGGATATTCCCTGTATGTCTTTAAGGATTTCACATTAGATGCACAGTCTGGCCGTTTATCACTCACTGATGACCCTGCCTATTATGCCCAAATTGAACACTTGCCATCCGGTTACGATCTCACTGCCCTGAAGCAGCAGGGACAAACTGAACTTTCTGCAATTGGTAAAGTTAGCGACCATAGCGGGGAACTGTTTGAACATCCTCTGGGTTTTGCAGAATTATATCTGCAGGCTACCGGTGATAAGGGAATAGAAGATTATATGGTGTGGAAGAATCAGGCGGGGGAAGCATTCCTTTTCCGGATACACAATTCTAAGGGTGAACTGTCAAATCAATTTTCTCCGTGGGTAATGGTTTCACTGGCAACGCTTGAAAAGAATTAAGCGTTGAAAGTGATCTGAAAAATACGTCTATAGTAGACGTGGATGCAGGAACAGCTCAAACTGCTCTTTATACTGACCGGGACCTTTTTTATAAACCACTTTGTTCAGCACGGATTTCATTAACGTATTTCTGCTCATCGGATTGTCTGTCTGGCAGTACAACATCCCTACTGATTCTGCAGTAGGGATGATTTTGCTTCTTGCTTCTTTCCTGATCAATTCCAGATATAATCTTAAAGATTTCATTGACCCGTTCGGTTAATAAGGTATGAAATCTAAAACAGGACAAAAGATCATGCTTATGCATAATTTATTGTCCTGTTTTGGTTGAGTTGTATGTGAAAAATATTTCGCTGTATACGTGAGGTGGTTTGGAACAACTGTAAGGGCATGCAGGAATAAACTACCAACCCGTATTGTAACGAGAGGAGTGGCTTATGTGGTGGAAGATCCGGGACGCGGCGAGATCGCTTTTGCCTGGGTGACTCGCTAAGACTGAACCATTCGAGAATGAAGGAGGAGCACTCCACGAAACCAGACAGATGTGTGGCAAATCCCTCGAATTCCATTCAGACTATATGATGATGCGTATCATTGAGAATAGTAGGAAGGGAGGGGAATAAACAGAACGAGCAAAGTGATTGAGGTTTTAGCGAACAGGTTGGTGCTTCTCATAGAGACCTTAGCTTGAACCTTCAATGCAATATAAAATTTATAGACGTCCATAATCAACGTGTAAACACAAAGACATCCAGGCCAATCCGGCTGCCTTCAATAATCATTCTCCGGTATACGCTTTTCTCTTCAAGCTGTTTCGCATCGTTCATATAGAGCGTAAGGATGCCTAAGACGGGTTCTGGCACAGGAGTTCACCTCCTTGTAGAAGATTTGCGGGCAGGCTGGCTGGGTGCTGCGGTGAACGGAGCAGCAGTGTCGGCTTGCCGGTAGGCCCCTCGCTCAATGCCACCGCCACAAGCCCTGTGTTGAAGCACATTTTCAGGCTGGCGGCATTGTCGCTCGCCACGGTGCATTCTAGAGTGCCGAGGCGTTCCAGCTGTGCGGTCAATAGCGCTGTCCCGGTATGCCGATTCCGGTATAAGGGATGGACGGCGACAAGGCAGGCTTCCTTGCCGAAGCCGGACACGAAGCTGACGCCTGCAAGCTGGCGCCCGTTCTGGCCGCGTACAGTGGCGACCAGAAGAGATACGCCGGGCTGTGACAGCTGCTCCGGCGTCAGCCGGGCCAGCACTCTGCATCCGCGAAGTGTAATCCGCTTTTCTCCATATTCCCTCAAGAACTCCAGCAGACCAGCCAGCCTGATTTTCCACCGTTCCGGGTTGCTGTCAAAGAGGGAGGATATCTGCATGGGTGTCACTTCCTTTACTGGGTTTCATGGGCTATTTGCGGTGACGGGACAGATGCTGGCCGAACTGGAAAATCCGTTCCAGCGACAGCTTGCGGATTGCCGGCTCATCAAATTTCATCGGACGGGAGTTGGCCTCAAAAAACCACAGTCCGCCTTCCTCATCCACACCCAGATCCATCGACATCTCTCCAAGCATGGTTTCGGATGCCCGTTCGATCTGCCGGGCGATCAGCAGGGCGGTCATGGGCACATTCTTCAGAATGGCCGCCGCCCGCTCTGCCCCGAAGGTGCCTTCCAGCATGCTGGAAGGCTCTTCGATGCTGCCGCCGCGCGGCACATGGGTCGTTATGCTCCGTGCCCCGGCCAGCCGTGCCCCGATGCCGGTTACCGCCCAGGCCCCCTTGCCGTTCTTCTGCAGCAGCACGCGCAGATCGAAAGGGCGGCCGTGGTGTGCAGCAAGCTCAATCGCTTGCTGCACAATATAACGTGAAGATCCTCTTTCCTTACCGATCCGTGCCCACACACGGTCAAGGGATGCCGCTTTATACGTCACATTTTTTTTGCCGCTCTGAATTTGCAGCCGGTAAGGGAGGCTGGCATCGATGCGGTATCTCAGCCGCATAATCCCTTTGCCCGCCTTGCCGTCCTCCGGCTTGAGGTAGAGGCTGTTATGATTTTTGAGCATCGCAACCAGTGTGTTGACACTGCGCAGACGCCTAGTTTTGGGCACGTGCTTCGAAGTGGCCCGTGACTCCTTTAACCATTCAAACAGATTCCATTTGTTAAAAAAGCTAGGGTTGTAAAGATGGATTTCCGGATGCTCCAGACATTCTGCTATTTTGCGGGCGACCGAGGCTCTTTCCTCTTCTTCGCGGTTGGGAATCCGGTTATAAACGACCTGAGGCAGCGGCATGGGTGTGCTGTACCAAATCCTGCCGCTTGCGGAGGGAACGTAGCCATTTACCACCCGCTCATCCAGCTTCAGATCGCGGACGGTGACGACATACACCAGGTATCCCATTTCCTTGCCGGTACGGATGATATCACGGAAGTTTTCGCGGTTTCCGCGGAACTGCCGCAGTCTGTCACTGGTTGTCAGAATGGCAATCACAGGTTTGCCAGGGTCCGGGATTCGGCTGTTCACAGTTCATCCCTCCTGCGGAATTTGCTGAGGTATAGACAATGCTCCAGGATATGCTCGATGGAAGCTTTGCCCTCAGCGCGCAGGGATGGATGGCGGAAGATCGAGCGTCCCGGTTTGGCATTCGCCTCGAACATCCAGATGTCCTCATCCTGGTCAATTCCAAGGTCAAAGCCAATTTCGCCGAGCAGATGCCGGTGCTGAAGCTCCAGGGATTCGGCCAGTTTCACGGCAGTCGTTTTGGCCCGCTGCAGCACATCGTCGGCTCTGGTCCCGAAGACGCGGCCAAGGGCCTGCTGAGGAGTGAGCAGCGCACCGCCGTTCTTGAGATGGGTGGTGACACTGCCCCGGCCGGCTTTTTTAGCTCCGATACCGACGACAACCCATTGATTGCTGCCGTTCTTGTGCATGTGAAAACGGAAGTCGATCGGGCAGCTGTCGATTTCAATGAGCCGTATGCCCTGCTGCACCACATAGCTCTGCAGGCTTTGGCCATGCCGGCCCCGCAGCATCCGCATCAGGCTGTCGAAGCTGGCAAAGCGCAGCAGCACATTTTTGCCGTTCTTCCGGTATCGGGCAAAGTAGCCCTTCTTCGGGAGATAGGTCAGCCGGTAGATCCCGTGTCCCAGGCTGCCGGCGGAAGGCTTGTAATATACGAAATGATGGCGGTCGAGCATATCGCGCATCTGTTCCGGGCTCGGATTGCTATGTGTTTCGGGGACAAAACGATTAGCCACGCCGTCATTCTCCAGCAGCCGGTATACATCTGATTTATTAAAAAAGCTCCAGTTGAAATAAGGGATCTTCTTCCGTGCGAACCGTTCGCGAAGCTGGTTGATGTAGGGGGAAGTCTCCGCTCTGCGGCTGGGAAGCCGGTTGTAAACGACATCCGGCAGCGGAACAAGCTTACGCTCGAATTTGCCGCTTGCATTCAGGAAATAACCGTTGACCTGCTCCTGCTGCCAGTCAATATCGCGCGGCATGAACGCAAAGATATAACATTTGTTGCTGCCCTCACGCAGCAGCTGCTTGATGAAGCCGGTACGGGAGCCAAAAGGGTTCCCCGACGAAGACGGCCCGTCGGATAACACGCCGACAAGCGGACCCAGCTGAACTTCATCATTCTGCAGGTTGCGGAGGTAGACGCCTCCGGACTTCGGAATTTTGATTGCGCTCTTCACCCCGGAAGCAAGGAACAGATGTTTCCCGGCACGTTTGATCGGCTTGATCATTGCCGGAATCGCATCTTTGCCAAGCCGCAGGCGGATGTTTTTCTTGCCGGACAGTTTGAGGCTTTTCATCAGTTCACCCGAAACGTAGACAACTCTTTGGGGCTGCTTGGTGAAATGCACATTGCAAAAAGTGAGACCCATTTATGAATCCTCCTTAGGAACCATTGATATATCATTCTCCCGTGTATAATGGAGCGGTCCAGCGGCGAACACTCGGGCCCGCCGCAGACGTGAGCAGCAGATGCCGGGCATAGCGCAGCGGATTCTCGGCAGCGAGTCTAGCAGCCCGGCGGTCGCCCGTCAGCCGGAACACTGTGCGCCCTGGCTTGGAATTGGCTTCAAGCAGAAAGATTCTACCGGCGGCATCAAGGCCGAAATCGAGACCCAGCTCTCCAAGTCTGCCGCAGGCTTCCTCCAGCAATGGAGGCAGATAAGCCGCTGCCCCGGCCAGTTCCTGCAGCAGTTCCCCTCCAGACTCCCCATATTCTGCAAGCAGGAAGGGCAGGGGGGCGACTGCGGTTCCTCCACCGTGCAGATTGGAAGTAAGGGAGCTGCGGCTGCCCAGTCGTACGGCCATGCCGGTCAGCGTCCAGACGCCGCGGCCGTTCTTCTGCATAAGCACGCGCACATCGAACGGCTGGCCGCAGCTGTCTGTGAGCTGCAAATAAGGCTGTATAATATAGCGGCGCAAGCCGATGAAGTCGCGGATCCAGTCCAGCCCTTCATCCACCGTGCCGAATACATGGTGAAAAGGGTGATTCGCCCCGTCCCGCCCGCGCAGGTTCATCCCTCCGCCTTGGCTTCGGGGCAATCTAACCGCATGAAGGGTGCGTTTGCCGTGCGAGCCGGCCCTGGGCTTCAGAAACACCCCATGTTCTCTTTCCGCAAGCATGGTTCCCAGCCCCCTGGTATTCTTGTAGAGCCGGGTTTCGGGCAGAATCCCCGCAGCATGGCGGCTTCGCCGGAGAATTTCATAGACCCTCCATTTATCGGGCAGTCCGCGCGACCAGGGAAGAGAGCGGGATAGAGCAGCCAAGGCGGAGGAAGCTGCTCTTTTTTCCTGCGGGCTGGTGAATAGACAGCGATTGTACAGGACGTCGGGGGCTGAGGCCCGGGTAGACTTCCACTCCCCATTCTCCCAGGCGTATCCGCTCACGGTTTGACCGTCGCTGGCTACGCCATCCGGGTGAAACACGATGACCTGGAGATTGTACAGCGGGGCTGCCCGGCATAGCTGGCTGCAGAACTCCCGTTCTGCGATAGGGGGATTCCCATGGCCCCGGCCTGTCATAATGCCCAGGAACCCCATTGCTGTCTCCGTCATGATGTCCTCCTTATAAACCGGCCAGATAACGGCAGTATAAAATCATTTGTTTCACAGATGGCCGGATTTTTTGGTCGTTCAGCGGGGTATTGTCATTCTTAGACGGCTTGGAGTTAACCTCCAGCAGCCAGATTCTGCCCGATTGATCCAGAGCGAGATCGATACCCAGCTCTCCGAAATGTGCGGGGATATACGTTTCCACACCCCTGGCAATGGCCAGCGCGGCCCGCGGAAGCAGAACCTGTGAGTTCTCCTTCACGCCAGAGGGCAAGCTGCTTTTCGCTATAGCCTCCCGTACGGTGCTAAGCGTCCCCCCGCGTGCCAGGTTCGAGACAAAATGGTTGCTGCCTGCAGTCCGGGCGACAATTGAAGTAACACCCCATTTTCCGGTGCCGTTCTTTTGCACAAGGGCCCGGAAATCAACTGGCCGCCGGCCCAGCTCCATCAGGGACAGACCCTGCTGAATCTGGTAGCGGGTAGTTTTCATTTTGGGAGCAACGGATTGGAACAGCTTTGCCAGACTGGGATAGGTTTGTTTGCGCGTGCCCATTGGCGTGGTGGACAACAGCCGGTAACCGCCGCTCTCATCCTTGGAAATGCGCAGAATGCCTTTGCCGAGACTGCCGCGAACCGGCTTGAGAAACACACTGTTATAGGTTCCGCACATTTTCTTAAGTATCGCGAAACCCTTCAGGGCATGGGATTCAGGCAAATACCGCTGCAGGGTGGCGTCTTGGGCGAGCGCTTCAAATACCTCCGTCTTATCAAGAAATTTTTCATTGAAAAAATGTGTCCCATAGCGGGATTTTACATCCGCCAGAAAATGCTGTACGCTAGGTTTGTTCTCCACCTTTCGTGTGGTAAGCCGATTGTTGATGACATCGGCAATAGGCAGACTCAGCTTACGCCAGCCTTCATCGTATACCCAGCCCTGTATGGAAGTGCTGTGCGATTCGAGCGCTTCCGGGGTAAAGAAATATACATAGGCTCCTTGTGCATGGCAGGCATTGGTCAGCTCCCGGCAGAACAGGGTAATCGGGCCGAACAGCCTGTCGGGTTGATCCGGATGGTCACGGCTCACCAGCACTCCGATGATCGGCCCAAGTCGCAAGGTGCGGCTTCCTGAGCTGTAGGAAACATTGAGCGCCAGCCGTTGCCGGAGCCCAAGCCGCCGCGCCAGTCCTTCGCTGACGCGGAGAATGTCGGATTTGGGCACCGGAATGACCGTGACCTCCTGCCGGAAAGATCCGAAGGTGAGCTGGATGGTTCCATGCACCGGTATTTTGAGCTTCTTCATGGATTTGTCGCCAAGCATTACAGCGTTTTCCTGCAGGATGCCCGAGTGGACCGTTTGGACCGGGATCTTGAACTTAGACATCGTGGATCTCCTTCCGGTAGGCAGCATGATGCCGGCTATTTGAATCTTAAGGGTTACATATCATTCATCATATGGAGACATCTGACCCTTGGTGATTGACCTATTTGCTAAAAAGCCGGACTGGGCGGAATTCATCCGCCGGCGGAGGGAACAGCATCAGCAGCAGAATAACTTTTAGGAGGAACTATTATGAACGTTATCGACAAGGCGCATGAATTGGCACGGGCCATTAAGGACAGCAGTGAGGTAGCCGATATCACAAGTGCGATGAGGGTGATTGAAGCAGACCAGGAGAGCAAACGGATGCTGGACAACTTCCGGCAGAGCCAGATCGAGCTGCAGCAGCGGATGATGAACGGAGAAATGCCTCCGCAAGAAGAAATGGAAAAGATGGAGAAGCTGTTCGAGGTGCTTAACCTGAATCTGGGCATCCGCCGTTTATTCGATGCGGAACGCCGCCTAAGCGTGGTTATTGAGGATGTGAACAAAATTATTACGGACAGCCTGTCACAAATGTATGGCGGTGCACAATAAGTTTTACAATCTTTACGGATCACTGGAAATACCCCCAAAAAAGAGGGGCCGTTCCACCAGCCACACGGCTGAAGGAACGGCCCCTCTTTCCTAGCTGCAACCATAACCGCAAGATCCAGCTTAGGCAGCGGATCACGGGTTTGCTTAGCACAATAAGGGTTGCCCGGCAACGCAGTAAAGCTTGCTGCAAGCGCCTTAGTCCTGCTTCCCCTCCACTGCGCAGAGCAGAATCCCGGCAGCCAGCGAAAGGCGGCGGTCTAGCAAACCTTTGCGGTCCTCAGAGAAGTCGGCGATAATCTTCGTGACGAAGGGATTGAAGTTCTGCCGGAAGGCTGGAATGGTGATGTCTCTCAGCTCTATATTATACTTTTGCGGAATAAGTGTAATGAAACGCCGCAGCAATGCCATAAAGGTGCTGTCTTCCTTGATCAGCCCGATCTCGTGATCCCGGCTGTCCAGCAGAACCCATTCATCCTTCACAATGGATTTAAGCCCTTTGCGGCGCAGTGCGCCGAGATGTTCACCGGTCTGGGAATCATGCACATCATAGGTGGCGCTGAAATCAATCACATTGCGCGCCTTAATGCGCAGCAGTTCTGTTTCCATACCCTCATCGGTGAACAAAGCAATGTCCTCCTTCAGCTTGAAGGCCTTCATTTGGGAATACATAACCAGCTCTTCCGAGCTGTTGTAGATATGCAGCTTGGCTCCCATGATGGAAAATACTTTTTTGCGGATTATGTACTCGGAATAGTTAAATGCGTTGTTCAATGGAAATCCCCCCCTGAAATGTTTCCATCATCTCATATCACGGCAGCCCTTTGCTATAAGAAAAAGCTCAGCCCGGCATATTTTTTCCGACTTGTCTCATATTTCAGGCAGCCTGTTCATAGAGTAGAGATATAGAGTCAACTGAACAACCTTGTGGAAGAAGGAGCTGTCTTCAATGAAAAAAAGAAACAAATTTAAGCATGTCATCTACATGCTGGTGGCACTGGCCATGCTGCTCTACGCGCTGCCGCAGCTGTCTTTTCAGAACGGCCCCGGCTGGGTGTTTGGCTTTGGTGTGGTCTGGTGCATTTTTGCTTTTCTGGTCATTGCTGCGCATCTGCATTTCATTATCGGCGTGGATGAAGAGAAGCACAAACAGCTGGAAGCCGTCCGCAGACACAAGCTGGAGCAGTGGCAGGGCAAGTGGAATGAAGAATCAGCCAGAGCGTCACAGAGATCTTAAAACCGGTGTCTTACATTTTGCATCCTCTAAGTCCGCTAGAAGCAGGCGGGAACGGGGGATTTTTTTCATGTAACATACTGAATCTGCTGATTTTTCTATGCCGCAGGGACCGGGAAATCAGAAAACGGAAGAGTAGGATGACAGGGAACCCCCAGGGTGATGTGGAATTAGCAGACTTAAGATTACCGGTTACTATGATCCAGAATGAAGACTACCGATTTCATGTTTTTTTCATGCTTAAAAAATGAGAGTCTACGAAACAAAGACAATCTGCCTGCAGGCCCGTTCATCCTGATCAAATTGCCCCGCAAAGCGGTTGTGCTCCTGCATTCGGACCGTGTATAATGGGTACAGAGTAGTACAGATCGGAGCATGGGGGTGTAACAGTTGGAAGGTCAAGGCGATAACATTACCAAGCATGAGCAACTGCTGCAGCACATCGAGAGCCTGAAGGTAGGGAGCAAAATTTCCGTCCGCAAACTGGCCAGGGAAATGGGGGTCAGCGAGGGCACGGCCTACCGTGCGGTGAAGGAGGCCGAGAATCTCGGCATCGTCATTACGAAGGAGCGCATCGGCACGGTCCGGGTGGAGAAGAAACCACGCAACATCTCCGAACAGCTGACCTTTGGTGATGTGGTGGATATCGTAGAGGGGCATGTGCTGGGCGGAGCGAACGGACTGAACAAGCATCTTCATAAGTATGTCATCGGGGCGATGAAGGTGGACGCCATGATCCGGTATATCGATGCGGACAGCCTGCTGATCGTGGGCAACCGCGAGGATGTACACTCGCTTGCGCTGGAGCAGGGGGCAGGTGTGCTGGTGACCGGGGGCTTTGGGACAAGCCGTGAAGTCAAAATGCTGGCGGATGAACTGGATCTGCCCGTAATCTCCTCCAGGCATGATACGTTTACTGTGGCTTCGATGATTAACCGGGCGATATTTGACCGGCTGATCAAGAAGAAAATTATGCTCGTTGAGGATATTGTGGACAGCAAGCCGCGCCTGAACACACTCAAAATTTCGAGTACGGTTGCCGAACTGCGGCAGCTGTCGCTGGACAGCGGGGAGCAGCGTTTCCCGGTGACGGATGAATGGAACCGGGTCATCGGCATCGTGGGCCGCAGGGACGTGGAGGAGCTGGCCGAAGGCCAGAGCATTGAGAAGGTCATGGTCCGCAGCCCGGTTACTGCTGCGCTTCAGACCTCACTGGCCTCGGCGGCGCAGATTATGATGTGGGAAGGGATTGATTTCCTGCCGATCGTTGACCGCAACCGCAAGCTGGTCGGTTCGCTGACCCGGAGAGAGGTACTGCAAAGCCTGCGGGATGTCAGCAATCAGCCGCAGCTCGGGGAAACCTTTGACCATCTGATCTGGAACGGCTTTGCCGATGAGAGGGACGAAGAGGGGAGACTGTTTTTCCATGGCTTCATTACCCCGCAGATGGCGACGGACCTCGGGACCATTTCCGAAGGCGTATTGTCTACCCTGATGACTCTTTCCGCCTTCAAGGCAGCCAAGGATATCACGGGGAATGATTATGTGCTGGACAATATGTCCACCTATTTCATCCGTCCGGTACAGATCGAGCACGCTATTATTGTGATGCCGAAGCTGCTGGAAATCAGCCGCCGGACCTGCAAGCTGGAGATCGAAATCAGCCACATGGACATTCTGGTCGCCAAAGCGGTGCTGATGCTGCAGTCAATTGACCACGGCTGACGGGGATTCCGGCCGGGAGGCACACCAGTGCGGCAGAAAGCTGCAACCAGCCGGTGCCGTTCAGCTGCCTCTGGGACATTTTCTAAACGGCACCGCTGCTGTCAAATACCAATAAGACTATCCTGCGCTTCTGTACAAGCCCGGGATAGTCTTTTTGCGGTACACCGTATTACAAATATACGATACAGCCGTTGTCCTCCAACTGGTGCAGCCACCCCGGAAGGTTCAGCTTATGATTCCAACGCAGGTCTAAACGCTCCAGCCCTTTGATTTCCAGCAGGGATTCGGGGATTTCCAGGAGATGGTTGCTTCTTAGATCCAGTTCCAATAAATTTGTCAAACTTCCGATCCCCTCGGGAAGCACGGACAGCCGGTTATTCCGCAGATTCAGCCTCCGCAGTCTGGTACACTCGCTTAAAGATTCAGGCACCTGAAGCAGTTCATTATCTTCAGCATCCAGCACGCGGAGCAGCGGCAGTCCGCCAAATATCTCCGGGAGTCCGGAGAGGCGGTTGTTTTTCAAATGAAGCTCTCTAAGATTCCCGAGACCGCCGAAAGCTTCGGGTAAGCCGGTTAATTGATTGTTCATGATCCGCAGTTCGACCATTCCGGCAAGACCGCCAAGCTCGTCCGGCAATTCCGTCAGTGAATTATCGCTGAGATTCAAATATTTCAGCTTCGATAGCTGTCCTATTTCGGGAGGGATGGTATAGAGACGATTGTTGTGGAGATAGAGGTAGTCCTCCAGCTGTGCCAGCTTTCCGATCTCTGCGGGTACCGATTCGATTTGATTATGGCCGAAGTCTATCATTTTGAGTTTGTGGAGTGCTGTGATTCCGGGTGAAATAGTATGCAGCATATTGACCGAGAGATTCAGAATCTCCAGATTATGCATCTGGAGCACCTCTTCAGGGATGCTGCCGAACTGGTTGTCGTAGAGATTCAGTTCTGTCAATTCATGCAAGGGCTGATCATCCAGATCAGGCATTGCTGCCAGCTTACTGTGGGACCAATCAAGGTTCACGGTGTTTCCTCCAGTGTATTTAATGTCGCATATTCTATTCAATGTGTAGTGTTCAATGAAGCGGCGTTTCGTTTTTCCGGTTCCGGCTGTAAAATCCATAGCTGCGCAGCCCGGAGAAGATGTTGAACGACCCGATCAGCAGGAACACCGCCTCGATGATCACATTCACCGTGGAGCCGCGGAACACAAACATGCAGATCAGGGAGAGCGAGACCAGCATGGCGCCTAGCAGAATGTTCATGATGGAGCGTTTGGCTCCTTTTTCGAGCGGGTTCTGCGCTCTGCGGGAAGTGTAGCTGTAGACGGCGGCGCCAATCAAACAGGCCATCATCAGAACGAACAGCACATACTTGATGAACAGAATCATGGACAGGCAGCTCCTTTATAGCCAATTATTATAAAAAGCCGTGTGCCCACTATTGTACCATGATTGTCCTCAACTGCGTCTATAGGGGCTGATTTCAACCCAAATTTGCAGCACACCCTCCATAACAAGCATGGTGCGGATCCGGACAGCGTATTCCTTCTCGCGCACAATGTAGATCTTGCCGTCCAGAAGCAGCCGGGCCAGCTTGCCGTCAGCGTCGATATCGAACATGCTGCGGCCGCGCATCGGCTCCAGGTCTGTGCTCATTTTGCGGATAATTTCCTTTACGGTTACGGGATCGAGTGCGGCAGCGCCTTCCTTTGCTTTGCTGTCTTCCGTGCGCAGTTTGATTTCCCGGATCACGGTAGAGGTATTGTTGTATTTTTTTAGCGTCTGGATATCTTTGCGGTACTGCTCAATCTGGACCCGCAGATCCTGATTGTTCAGCCAGAGCACATTATAGCCCATATGAAAAACGGCATTGTACATGATGCTTCCGACCACCATTCCCAGTACAAATATGGCAGAAAGCTGCGAAAACCGGCGGTATTGCCGAAAAGGAGGAACCCTCATGGCCGGCTCACCCCTTGCCGCACACCCATTTGACCAGCTCGCTGCCCATATGAGCGCCCAGAAACGCAAAGACTAAATAGAGGATTTGCTTGATGGCAGGGGAGAGATTGCCGCCCAGCATATTGCTCTCAATGACCCGCATCGGGTCAATGGTTCCCCCGACGGCGGCGGCAAGCGCCCAGATTTTGATCCGGTCCGCCACATCCAGCATGGTCTGCGTCGGCGGCTGCAGCGAGACTACGGCCCCGATGCCCCCCAGCATGGCGCCTCCCAGCACAATCCCGCAGGCAATGAAAAAATCGAGGACGGCTTTGCTCAGAAAAACGTTCATAACAAGGCTCCTTTCCGAACCAGGCCGTTTTGGACTCAGCCTGTCCTTGTGCTCTTTCTTCATTCTATGGGCGGCTCCCCCTTGAATATGATAAAATAGTTTCATCTTATGTTTTGATTTTGGAACCTGAAGGGAAGTGGGGATATGAGCCCTTTCGTGCATTTGCATGTGCACAGCGAATACAGTTTACTGGACGGGGCGGCGCGCATTACTGATCTTGTGCGCCGGGCCGGCGAATACGGCATGACGACGCTTGCGCTTACGGATCATGGAGTGATGTACGGGGCAATCCCCTTTTATAAAGCATGCATGGCCAGCGGCATCAAGCCGATTATCGGCTGTGAAGCCTATTTGACTGCAGGCTCCCGCCGGGAGCGGGGCAGCCGCAAGGATCAGCCCATCTACCATCTGATCCTGCTCGCGAAGAATGAGACCGGATACAGGAATCTGATGCGCCTGGTGACCATCGGCCATCTGGAGGGCCAGCACTACAAGCCCCGGATCGATATGGAATCCCTGGCTGCGCATGCCGAGGGTATTATCTGCCTCAGCGCCTGTCTTGGCGGCGAGGTGCCGCAGCATCTGCTTCACGGGCGGGAAGAAGAGGCACGCAAGGCTGCGCTGCGTTATAAGGAGATTTTTGGCGGGGACTTCTACCTGGAGCTGCAGGATCACGGCATTCCGGAGCAAAAGCGGGTTAATCCGCAGCTCATCGCCCTCGCCGCCGAATGCGGCATCCCGCTGGTGGCCACGAATGATGTCCATTATCTGGCCAAGGAAGATGCCGAGGTCCAGGATGTGCTGATCTGCATTGGCACCGGCAAGACAGTGGATGACGAGGAACGCCTGAAGATTGGCACAGACCAGCTGTTCCTCAAAAGCGGGGAGCAAATGGCCGCGCTGTTCCCGCATGTGCCCGAGGCTATAGCGAATACGCTGAAGATTGCCGAGAAATGCAATCTGGAGCTGACCTTCGGCGAGCATATCCTGCCTGCCTATTCTCCGCTCCCTGAGGGGATGGATGCAGCCGCTTATCTCCGGGAGCTGTGCTGGAGCGGGCTGGAAGCCCGCTATGCGGATACACCCCGCTGGGCTTCGCCCGACGAGAAGGATGCCGCAGGGAAGCGGCTGGCCTATGAGCTGGGCGTTATCGAGAGCATGGGGTTCAGCGATTATTTTCTGATCGTCTGGGACTTCATCGCCTTCTGCCACCGGCAGGGCATCGTTACCGGTCCGGGAAGAGGCTCCTCCGCAGGCAGCTTGACTGCTTACTGCCTGCGGATCACCGATGTGGACCCGTTGAAATATAATCTGCTCTTTGAACGGTTTCTCAATCCTGAACGCATCACGATGCCGGATATCGACATCGATTTCAGTGATGAACGGCGCGATGAGGTCATCGCCTATGTGGTGGATAAATACGGCAAGCAGCATGTAGCGCAGATCATCACCTTCGGAACCATGGCCGCGAGAGCGGCAGTGCGGGACGTAGGACGTGTGCTGAATCTGCCTTATAACGAGGTGGACAAAGCGGCGAAGCTCATCCCGGGGCAGCTCGGCATCAGCATAAGCCGGGCACTGGAGGGCACTCCGGAGCTGAAGGCGCTGTACGACGGCAATCCGAAGATCAAAGGACTGCTCGACATGGCGATGAAGGTCGAGGGCATGCCCCGCCATGCTTCCACCCACGCGGCAGGTGTCGTGATCTCCAAGGGGCCTCTGACCGATGCTGTGCCGCTGCAGGCGGGCAATGAAAGCACGGCGCTGACCCAGTATTCCATGGAGCATCTGGAGAGCATCGGACTGCTGAAAATGGATTTTCTCGGACTGCGCACGCTGTCCATTATTGAACGCAGCATGAACTGGATCACGGAGATGACCGGGAGCACTCCTGATTTCCGCAGCATTCCGGATGATGATCCGCTCACCTATGAAATGCTGGGCGCAGGCGAAACTACAGGAGTATTCCAGATGGAGTCCGCAGGCGTACGCCGCATCCTTAAGGATATGAAGCCTTCCGGCTTCGAGGATATCGTATCTGTGGTGGCGCTGTACCGTCCGGGTCCGATGGAATTTATTCCTAAATATATTGCAGGCAAACACGGCCAGATCGAAGTGGAGTATCCCCATGCCGATCTGAAGCAGATTCTGGACGATACCTATGGCATTATCGTCTATCAGGAGCAGATCATGCAGATCGCCTCGCTGATGGCCGGTTTCTCGCTCGGTGAAGCGGATCTGCTGCGCCGGGCCGTCTCGAAGAAGAAGCGGGAGACGCTGGACAAGGAACGCGGCCATTTCGTGCAGGGCAGCCTTCAGCAGGGCTACACCGAGACGGATGCCAACGCTGTCTATGACATGATCGTGCGGTTCGCCAACTATGGCTTCCCGCGCGCCCATGCGGCGGCTTATGGTGTGCTGGCTTTCCAGACGGCCTATCTCAAGGCCCATTACCCCGTCCAATTCATGGCAGCCATGCTGACGGCTGTGATGGGCACCCACCGCAAGGTGGCGGAGTATGTGCTGGAATGCCGCCGCAGCGGCATCGGCGTACTGCCGCCGGATGTCAATGAGAGCGGCGTGCTGTTCACTCCTGTTCCGGGTGAAGGCACAGGAGCCATCCGTTTTGGACTGGCAGCAGTCAAGAATGTCGGGACTCTCGCAGTAGAGAACATAATTGAGGTCCGCAAGGAACGCCCGTTTGACAGCCTGCTTGACTTCTGCCGCCGCGTGGATCTCCGTGTCTGCAACAAGCGGGTGGTGGAGTCTCTGCTGCAGGCTGGTGCCTTCGACCAGCTGCCGGGCCACCGCGCGCAGCTGCTTGCGATGCTGGACGAGACGGTGGATGCCGCGCTGAAGTGGCGGAAGGAACGCGATGAGCTGCAGATTCAGCTTTTCGATGATCTGATCGAGACACCCAACTGGGAGATCCGCTACCCGGATATCCCAAACTTCACGGTTACCCAGCAGCTGGAGCTGGAGCGCGAGCTGCTGGGGCTCTATCTGTCCGGGCATCCGCTTGACGATGCCGCCGCGCTGCTGGAGGAGCCGGGCATCCAGCGGCTCATGGACCTGGGCGAAGCGGCGGATGAGAGCCAGACCGTGACCGCGGGCATGGTCGTGTCTGTGAAGGAGATTACGACGAAGGCCGGGAAGGCAATGGCCTTCGTCGAATGGGAAGACCAGATTGAGCGCTGCGAGGTGGTACTCTTCCCCGAGGTCTGGAAACGCAGCCGCACCCAGATCGTGAAGGGTGCGCTGCTGGCCCTGCGCGCCAAGGTGCAGCAGGAGGATGAGGGCTTCAAGCTGCTGGCCGAAGAGGTCGCGCCGCTTGGCGCGGACGCGCTCCGCGGCCTGCTGCAGCGCCGCAGC
Organism: Paenibacillus graminis; assembly: GCF_000758705.1. NCBI lineage: Bacteria > Bacillati > Bacillota > Bacilli > Caryophanales > Paenibacillaceae > Paenibacillus > Paenibacillus graminis. The sequence continues at coordinate 2,550,418 of NZ_CP009287.1, forward strand.
GCAGCCGCCGCCCGGGCCGGCGGACCGGGCCGGGCTGCTCCAGCCGGAGCCGCCGGCACCGGCGCCTCCCGCAGCGGCGCAGCCGGCGGAGCTGCTGCGCCTGCCTCTGCGCCGCGCGCTGCTGCGCACGCAGCCGCGCCAGCGCCGGAGGCGGCGCGGGCAACCGCCCCGCGCCCGGCCCAGGGAACCGGCGGCCAGCCTGGCCAGGCCGCCGCAGAAGCTGCTGCCCGGGACTCCGGGGCAGCGGACAGCGGGCAGCGTGTCTTCATCAAGATCACGCCGTCCGCCGAGAATCCGGCGCTGTTGTCCCGCCTGCAGGCGCTGCTGCAGCGCCATCCCGGCCCTGCCGCCACATTGCTGTTCTATGAGCGGAACCAGAAGCTGCTGGCGCTTAGCGACGGCTACCGGATCAAGCCCTCGGAGGAACTGGTCACAGCCATTGAGGCTATGCTGGGAAACGGAACGGTAAGAATAAAATAAGAACATTTCCGCCCTTTTCCGCATACATTAGGAAACCACAGGGCAAGGCCCGTGCGGAAAGGGGAATTCCATCATGTCCTATCAAATGGCAGCAGAACTGCTGGAGCGCAGGGGAGTATCGCTGGAGTCCATTGCTGAGATCGTATATATTTTGCAATCGGCTTATTATGCGGATTTAACGGAAGAAGAGTGCCTGTCCAGTGTGAAGGCGGTACTAGGCAAAAGAGAGGTCCAGTACACACTGATGACCGGGGTCGCGCTGGATGAGCTGGCAGAGAAGCGGCTGCTTCCCCAGCCGCTGCAGGCGGTTCTTGAAGCGGACGAATCACTTTACGGCGCAGATGAGACGCTGGCACTCGGCATCACAGGGGTATACGGGATGATCGGACTTACAGGTTTCGGTTATCTCGATAAAATAAAGCTGGGAATTATCGGCAAATTGAACGATGATAGAGGGAGAATTCATGTGTTTCTGGACGATCTGGTTGCCGGAATTGCGGCTGCGGCGTCGGCCAGAATCGCACACCGGCATGAAGGGGCAAAGGTATATCCCCACGTGACCGGAACGGAATAATGGCCTGCCCGGGAATATATGAATGCGTCCCCCTGGTCTGAATTCCTTCACTCTGCTCCTGTTGCGGGAAAAAAGAAAACTGTGTTATCATGATTCCATTATACGGGATACGGCTGGGAATTTAGATTAGGGAGGCTTTGCAGGGCATGTGGACGGTAATCTATATAGCGCCGACCGCCAGAGTGGCGGATATGATTCAGAGCAAGCTTACGGAAGAAGGATTTCTGATAAAATGCCGTCCGGTCAATATGTCCAAGCAGCAGTTTGAGATTCTGGTTCCTTCGGGTGAGCTTGAGGAAGTACAGGAAGTCCTTAATCTGATTCTGCATCCCTAGATAAACATTTAGATGGCATACGCAAATAAACGGCTGAAGAGGTGCGACCCTTGTTCAAAGATTTATTTCAGAAAAAACGGAAGTACGCGACCATTCCTTCAGAACGTGTGGAGCGGACCGGCGGACCGGGTGAAGGCGAACGGCCCAAACGGGAGATTCCCGAAGGGCTCATGAGCAAGTGCACCAAATGCGGAACGATCCAGTACAGCAAGGAGCTGGAGAAGAACCTGAAGGTATGCCCTTCCTGCGGCTACCATATGCGCCTGAACGCTTCTGAACGGATCGCGATGACGCTGGACCCTGAAGGGTTTATTGAATTTGACAGTGAGATGGCCTCGGTGGACCCGCTGCAGTTTCCGGGCTATGCGTCCAAGCTGGAACAGCAGCAGTCCAAAACAGGACAGGTTGAAGCTGTGATCACAGGCCAGGGTACCATTGGCGGACATCCGGTGATTGTTGCCGTGATGAACTTTGAATTTTTTACCGGCAGCATGGGCTCGGTTGTGGGGGAGAAAATTACACGAGCGGTGGAAGAAGCCACTGAGAAGAGACTGCCGCTGCTGATCTTTTCGACTTCGGGCGGAGCCCGGATGCAGGAGAGCATTCTCAGTCTGATGCAGATGGCCAAGACCAGCGCCGCGCTTGCCAGATTTGGCGAGGTTGGCGGGCTGTATATCTCTGTCATTACCGATCCGACCACGGGCGGCGTATCGGCGAGCTTTGCCAGTCTCGGGGATATTATCATCGCCGAGCCGGGAGCCGTCTTTGGTTTTGCCGGACGGATTGTGATTGAGCAGACGATCCGCCAGAAGCTTCCGGAGGATTTCCAGACCGCTGAATTTAACCTTCAGCATGGACAGCTGGATCTGGTGGTGCACCGCAAGGAAATGCGGGCAACCCTTGCCAAGCTGCTGGATCTGCATGATTCGAAAGGGGGATTTTAGGTTGGCGGGAGAGTTGCCTTTTGAAATGCCTCTGTTAGAGATGCGCAAGAAAATCGCCGAGCTAAAACAGTTCGGTGAAGAAAAAGGGATTGATTTCAGCGATGAAACTGCCCGGCTTGAGGAACGATACCGTGTGCTGGAAGATGAAATATATTCCAACATATCGCCGTCCCAGAAGATGCATCTGGCCCGGCATCACGGCCGTCCAACCTCACTCGATCTGATAAGCCTGATGTTTACCGACTTTATCGAGCTGCATGGCGACCGCCATTTCGGGGATGATCTGGCTGTGGTTGGCGGAATTGCCAAGCTAAACGGGACGCCCGTCACAGTGATCGGCCAGCAGCGGGGCAAAGATACGAAGGAAAACATCCTCCGTTTCTTCGGCAGCGCCCATCCGGAAGGATTCCGCAAGGCCCTGCGTCTGATGAAGCAGGCGGAGAAGTTTGGCCGTCCGATCATTACTTTTGTCGATACCAAGGGAGCCTACCCCGGCAATACGGCAGAGGAAAGAGGCCAATCAGAAGCTATTGCCAGAAATCTGTATGAAATGTCGCAGCTGGCCGTACCTGTGGTTTGCGTGATCATAGGCGAAGGCGGCAGCGGCGGTGCGCTGGCTATGGCAGTGGGTAACCGCGTCCTGATGCTGGAGCATGCCATTTATTCGGCCATCTCCCCGAACGGGGCGGCGTCGATTTTGTGGAAGGATGCCACCAAGGCAGAGCAGGCAGCGGAAGCGATGAAGATTACAGCCGCCGATCTGCTGGAGATGGAGGTCATTGAAGAGATCGTTCCGGAACCCCGGGGCGGCGCTCACCGTGACTACGAAGAGACCGCAGCGGCGGTTAAGGCTGCCGTGTGGCACCATTTGCAGGAGTTGTCGGAGCTGGACTCTGCCGAGCTCAAAGAGGACCGCTATCGTAAATTCCGCAAAATTGGCGTTTTTGCCGAAGCTGAGGCTGAACTGGTCAGCGCTGAGGCGGAAGTGCACAGCGTCGACTAAAGACTGTTTTTCATTTGCACTTTCAGACATAAGTATATATTTGGAAGCCTTCGATCCGGACGGGCTCCGTTATACATTTATTACCAATAAAACAGTCCTGCAACAGCTGCAGGGCTGTTTTTGTTTTGCCGGCTTTTTTTGAAAATCCAAAGTAAATTTACTGTAAAAGGTCGCTGCAACATTGATTTTATGTCCAAGTTGCAGTAATATTCATTAGGGTGCAGTAAAAGGTACATGTGACAAAGTTCCTATGCAAATTGCATGCCTTATAGTAGATTTTGTAGTTGGAAAAAGTGAGACAGAGAGAACGAAAAAACGGAGGAAAACCTAATGCGGAAAAGTAAAATTGTATGTACGATTGGTCCTGCTAGTGAATCGTTGGAGAATATCAAAAAATTGATTTTGGCCGGTATGAATGTAGCCCGTCTGAACTTCTCCCACGGCGATTTTGAAGAGCACGGCAACCGGATCAAAACGATCCGTCAGGCTTCCCAGGAACTTGGCAAAACTGTTGCTATCCTGCTCGACACCAAAGGACCAGAGATTCGCACAGGCAAACTGGAAGTAGAACCGATTGAACTGGTTCAGGATGAGTATCTGACACTGACTACGGAAGAAATCCTTGGTGACCAAAACCGTATCTCCATCACTTACGCCGACCTTCCTAACGATGTTCAAGTAGGATCTACCATCCTGATCGACGACGGCCTTATCGGACTTACCGTTGTTGACATTCAAGGCACAGAAATCAAGACCCGCATTGTTAACGGCGGTACGATCAAGAGCAAGAAGGGTGTTAACGTACCTGGAGTTGCTATTTCCCTGCCGGGCATTACGGAAAAAGACACCAATGATATCATTTTTGGGATCGAACAGGACATCGATTTTATCGCCGCTTCCTTCGTCCGCAAAGCCAGCGACGTTCAGGAAATCCGTGCATTGCTTGAGAAGCACAACGCTTCCCACATCCAAATCATTTCCAAAATCGAAAACCAGCAAGGTGTTGACAACCTTGATGAAATTCTGGCAGCTTCCGACGGCCTGATGGTTGCCCGCGGCGACCTTGGTGTGGAAATTCCGGCTGAAGATGTGCCTTTGGCTCAGAAATTGATGATTCAAAAATGTAACATTGCCGGCAAACCGGTAATTACTGCAACACAAATGCTGGATTCCATGCAGCGCAACCCGCGTCCTACCCGTGCTGAAGCGAGTGACGTAGCGAACGCAATCTTCGATGGAACCGATGCAATCATGCTGTCCGGTGAAACAGCTGCCGGGAAATATCCGGTAGAATCCGTGCTGACCATGTCCCGCATTGCTGAGAAGGCTGAATCCGCACTGAACCACCGCGAAATCTTCATGAAGCAGCAGATCGCTCAAGAAACTACTGTAACTGAAGCAATCAGCCAATCCGTAGCGATCTCCGCTCTGGACCTGAATGCCAAAGCTATTATTTCTTCGACAGTAACAGGCCACACTGCACGCGTGGTTTCCAAATACCGTCCTAAATCACAGATTATCGCTGTGACTACACAAGAAAGAACGATGCGTCAGCTCGCTCTTGTCTGGGGCGTAACTCCGGTTCACGGACTTGAAGCTACTTCTACCGATGAATTGCTGGAAACAGCTCTTAAAGGCGGCAAAGCATCGGGTCTCGTCAAAGCCGGCGATCTGGTTGTCATTACAGCCGGTATTCCGCTTGGACGTTCCGGTTCCACGAACCTGGTAAAAGTTGACACGATTCCAGCTGACTAGGCTTCTGGACATCTGTTCTTTGCCACGATGATTGAATGCCAAAAAAGCAATGGTGCAAGACGCCATTGCTTTTTTTTGCTAAAATCAATGCTTGTGTACCGAAGTGGGCGCTATGAGGAAAAAAATATCATTAAGAGCGGACAATAATGGGGCTTCTGGAGTGAACCAGAGGTTTCCCTTTACGATAGACTCGTTTGACTATAAAAGCATCGCCGCTTGCATTGGGACTCCCGGGTACAGCTACTGTAATTTTCTTCTGCACCATAATTCCGCCGTCAGCAGGTGTCAGCCTTGGGCTTTTCCCGTTGACACGGCAGCGGGAGAAGCGGACAGTTGATATCTTGGCCAGCGCTGTGATGATTCCGCCCACTTGGGGCGCTTCCATGATCCATTCGGCGGAGGTTTGAGGCCCGGTGTAACGCTGAAATGTGCGAAAGGTCCATGATTTGCAGAGATTGGAGAGCGTGATGCACCATTTGCCGCTGCCCAGCTTAACGATAGAAGCCTTCATGTGATCCCCCGGAGATACGGGAAAAGGAATAACGGTCTCAGCGGCAGGGAGAATCTCCCACCAGGCATAATAGCGGACAACCCCGCCTATAGATTCATGGCCGGTGCCAGTCTGGATCAGGCTGCTGTTTTTGAAGCCGTCGATCCCGATCCACGCTGAGGAATAGGTGGGACTGGAAGTGGGTTTGACCAAAGGGACAATCCATTCGCCGGATATCTGCCGGAACGCGCCTTTTTTTCCGGAGATGGCATACCCGCTCCAGTTGCCGGAGCTCCAGCCAAAACCGGTGCTTTGCGCTTTGCCCGAATGGGATTTGTCCGTAGCGCAGGGCCGGGTGCGTTTCGAAAGCTCAGTTCTGTTCACATATCCACCACCTTTTATCGATATAGAAGTTAAGACTTGCTGCTCTATTAGATGCGGCGCAAAGTTATAAAGTATGGGTATTCCGTTAAAAAGGAATAGAGAGGACTTATTGCACAAATGAAAAAACTGCTCAAGCTGCGCGGATTTTATCTGTTCTTGGGACTTGCCGGCGGCTCATTCGGCTCATATCTTACATTGCTGCTGAAGCAGGGTGGACTGGACAGCGGCCGGATCGGAATGCTCATGGCGACAGGCACGCTGATTGCCATCTGTATTCAGCCTCTCTGGGGCGTAATCTCTGACCGCTATAATCAAGCCCGGCTCGTGCTGATTTTAAGTGTGGGGGTTCCGGCGGTATTAGCGGTTTTTTACCAGTCGGAGTATTTCATTGTTTTGCTGGTGGTTTATACGCTTTCGACCATCTTCTCCTCTACACAGGCGCCTATTGCCGATTCCTACGCCATTGTAGCGGCGAACAAGGCCGGCTCCACTTACGGGAGCATCCGGATGATGCTGAGCATAGGAGCGGCCGTAGGGGCCTATGCGGGGTCGCAGTATGTTTCGCATTTTTCCGTATCCACCATCTGGGTGCCGTTTCTGCTGCTGAGCAGTGTGGCTGTTGTGTTTGCGCTGACCCTGCCCAAGCAGGCGGAAGAGAACCGGATGATGAGCCAGTCGTTCTCCAAGGGCATCAAAACGCTGCTGGGCAACAAAATATTTTTGGCATTTTTGGGCGGGAGTTTTCTTGTAAACCAGACGATGACAGCCTTCGGTACTTATTTTGTACTTGCCTTTCAATCTGTGGGAGGCTCGACCAGCCATGCCGGGATTGCGCTGTTCATCGCTTCGTTTACGAACTTTCCCTCGATGCTGTATGCCTCGAAGGTCATCAAGAAGCTGGGCAGGGAGCGTACGCTGCTGCTGGGTGCGCTCATCTATGTGCTGCGGTGGGGAATTCAGTTCGCTTTTCCGACCCCGGGGGTGATGATTGGCGTCCAGGTGCTGCATGGCCTGTCTTTTGGGCTTTTTTATATCGCCGCCGTGGAGTATGTATCGCATATTACGCTGCCGGAAATGCAGGCTACAGGCCAAAGTGTGTTCAACATCGTCTTCTCCGGTTTTGCGGGGATTCTGGGCAATCTGCTTAACGGGATTTTGCTTAGGGAGGGTGGAGTATGGCTGATGAATTTATCCTGCATGCTCAGCTCTGCAGCGGGAGTGCTGCTGATCTTTTACGTCTCCCGGAGCACGCGGAAGCGCATTCTAATACCGGCAGCGTCCGAAAGAGCGAGCCTTTAGGGGAGCTGCGGATATGAGGATCTCTGACTTTTACGTTATAATTAAATCCTTCACTTCTTGCTGTAACGGATAACATTCCCTTGTGGATAGCTAAGATTGGCGGAACTGTTTCTGCCTGGAAAGGGGCATTGAACTTATGAAATCACGCAATCCGGTATGGACCAGCCGCTGGCATGGCACAACATTCCGCGTACGCTATCAGGAGACAGACCAGATGGGAGTGGTCTATCACGCCAATTATTTGAGCTGGTTCGAGAGCGGGCGTACAGAGATGTTCCGGGAGCTTGGTTTTGCCTACCGTTCGCTGGAAAATATGGGGGTGCTTCTCCCGGTGACCACCGCAGATTTGCAATTTAAAAGTCCGGCGCGATATGATGATCTTGTCGCTGTGTATGCACGGCTTACCACTTTTGGGGCACTCCGGGTTGTATATGAATATGAAATTCGGCGCTTGGCCGGGACGGATACGGGTGAACCGGAAGCAACCGTGCTTGCGGAGCTATCTGCACCTGCTGATCTCGGGCAATTGCCCGGCGAGCTGCTGGTTACCGGCTCAACGAGCCATGTGTGGCTGAATACGGATTGGAAGCCTGTAAGGCTGGACCGGGTGCTGCCGGAATTGTTTTTGGCCATGACCATGGCGCTGAGGGAAGAAGGAGGAGCAGTATGATCAGGAACAAATGGCTGTGGGCTGCATTGTTTGTTATCCCGGCCGTGGAATTATTCGGGTTTATTTACGTGGCAGGTTTTCTCGGAGCCCCCAAGACGCTGCTGCTCATGCTGGCCAGTTCCGTGATCGGGTTCTTGATGATGCGTTTCGAGGGCAAGAAGGTGCTGCTGGACAGCAGAACGCATATGCAGGAAGGCCGGGTGCCGGGGAAGACCATGCTGGACGGCTTGTGCATCTTTTTTGGCGGTCTGCTGCTGATTCTCCCAGGTTTTGTGACGGATATCGTCGGCTTTTCGCTGGTATTTCCGCTGACCCGGCCGTTGTACCGGGTTTTTCTGTTGAAATGGATTGAGAAAAAGATGAAAAACGGCACCTTCACCTTTTACCGCAGATAAGCTGGTAAGAGGAGGGGCCGGCCGGGACTGCGCGGGCGTCAAATGGGAAAAATGAGAGGTAAAAATACCTCTGGCTTGTCCGGATATGCGCCAAATGAAGAAAAGAGAGGTAAAAATACCTCTGAATGGCTTCGGATATGCGCCAAATGAAGAAAAAGAGGTAAAAGTACCTCTGAATTCGCCGGATATGCGATTTAAGGGCAATCCTGCAAGGCGTGGTATAGTAATGTAGTCCCTCACTGGTAGGGATGATTTTGTTTGTCTTGGTTTGCCGGAGCGTTTCTATTGCAGATTCTGCAGTAGAAACGCTTTTTTGTGTTGATTTCTGCTTTTCCCTGTGACGGATAGCTGTCGTAGAGTGTTGAGCAGGAATCACCGCTGCTCCGATACGCGGCGGCTCTAACGGCTGCGACGGCTGCTGGCCCGCCTGCGTCTAATGCAGCCTCCCGCTCACAATATAACTGTGCAGGGCACGGAACACACCGGCCCGGTGAAAGGCATCGAGCACAACCAGGATGACGGGGCCGAGGAGCAGACCGAGCATGCCGAACAGCTGAAGGCCGGCGAACACGCCGATCAGCATGGCAAGCGGGTCCAGGCCAATGCTGCTCGCAAGGACTTTCGGCTCGAGAATCTGGCGGGTGATGAGGATCACGGCGTAGAGCACCGACAGCCCGATGCCGAACGCCAGATTGCCGGTCATGTAGGAGTAGAGGGCCCATGGCAGCAGCACTATTCCTACGCCGAGATAGGGCACCAGATCAACCAGACCGATCGTCAGTCCGATGGCAAAGGCGGAATTCACGCCAAGCAGCAGCAGACCGGCGATGACAATAACGGCTGTGATTGAAATCAGCACCAGCTGTGCCCGCAGGTAGCCAAACAGCGCATTGCGCAGATCCTGCCAGATCTCTGATACCGGTCTGCGCAGCGGTGCAGGCACCAGTGCCCTCAGCTTGGCGTTGTGCCGCTCCCAGCCCGTGCTAAGGAAGAAGGCGGATAACATGATGACGATAAGAATGGAGCCCATGCTGGGCAGCGCGGAGATCAGCTTCAGGACCATATTGAAGAAGCCGGTGATGAGCTCTGTCATAGCCTGGCCTACCGTTTCCGTGGTCCTGCTGATATTGCTATCGATTGTGGCGTGATAGTTCGGGTTATCCTGGTAAAACTGGTTGATTTGATTAATGATATTTTGAATGCTGGCATTCCGGCTGATCGACAGCAGCAGCTCCCGCCACTGGTCGGTGTGCAGATCGAATGTCTGAAGCAGCCCAATCAATTCTTTGACAAGGCGGGTAATCAGCGCGGTTAGTACCAGTGCGGTGCCACCGACATAAAAGAGCAGTGAAAGCGACACGGCCAGCCAGCGCGGAAGCTTAAATCCTCTCAAAATCAGCACCAGCGGATGCATCAGATAGGCGAGCAGGTAGGCAAGCAGCAGAGGGTACACGAGCGGCAGCAGCACATAGACCCCCAGCAGCAGCAATGCGGCGGCCAGCACAACCCAGAGGCCGCGCAGCACTCTTTTTAATACCAGCGAATCCATGCTTCATCCCTCCTGATCAGGCTCTCCGGACACAACAGCGGCTCGTCTAATATATATTCAGAGATTGATTTTTGAGACTACCCGGAAACATTTATCCCGCTGATAGAAGCCAAGCACTAAACTGAAAGCGCAAACATGAAACAGGGAAATCGGAAGTTTTTTTCTATCTGTGCGATAAAATCATTTGATCTTCTCCAAAGCTTCCATGTTGTTCACATAACCGTCAAAATCCGTTATGATAAATAAAGGTTACACGCGAAAAGTTCGTTGCATTCTCTGCAGGAGGTTAAACTGCCTGGTTATTAAAGATTGGAATACATCAAAATGTAAATGTTTTCATGAGCGTAAAAACAGCTTTTATACCCTTGTTGGCAAAGGAGAGAGATACTATGACAGCTACTAAAGGCTTGGAAGGCATTGTTGCCACTACCTCCTCGATCAGTTCGATTGTAGACGGCGTACTCACTTACCGCGGTTATGATATTGATGATCTTGCGGAGAACGCCACCTTCGAAGAGACCGCTTATTTGCTGTGGTTCGGCAATTTGCCGACGACTCCTGAGCTGCAGGCTCTGCAGCGTGATCTCAGCGCTTTTGCCCCGATCCCTGAACAGGTGATTGCACAAATGAAGCTGTATCCCAAAGAGGCCAACACCATGGCTGCGCTGCGCTCGGCTGTATCCAGCCTTGCCCTGTACGATGAAGCAGCGGACGATATGAGCCGTGAGGCCAATGAGATCAAGGCTGTGAAGCTGCAGGCGCAGATTCCGACGGTGGTGGCTGCGCTGGCCCGCATCCGCAAGGGACTGGAGCCTGTTGCTCCCAAAGAAGGCTTGTCGCTTGCCGAGAATTTCCTCTATATGCTCTGGGGCAAACAGCCGGATATCATATCCGTCAAAGCACTCGATGCTGCGCTGGTGCTGCATGCCGACCATGAGCTGAATGCCTCCACATTTGCCAGTCGGGTAACGGTAGCAACATTGTCGGACATTTATTCGGGTGTCACTTCGGCCATCGGCGCTTTAAAGGGACCGCTGCACGGCGGTGCGAATGAGGCAGTGATGAAGATGCTGGAGGAAATTGGCAGCCTGGATGCAGTGGAGCCGTATATCCAGGGCAAGCTGGAGCGCCGTGAGAAGATTATGGGCTTTGGCCACCGGGTCTACAAAAATGGCGATCCGCGCGCCAAGCATCTGATGAAAATGTCCCACGAGCTGGGAGTAATGAAGAATGACACCACGCTCTACGATATGTCGGTCAAAGTCGAGGAGCTGATCACATCACAGAAAGGCCTCAAACCCAACGTGGACTTTTATTCGGCCTCGGTTTATACGCAGCTTGGCATTGAGCGGGAGCTGTTCACGCCGATTTTTGCCATCAGCCGTACCTCCGGATGGACTGCACATATTCTGGAGCAATACGAGGACAACCGCATCATCCGCCCGCGTGCGGAATACACAGGCATGTCCGAGCAAAAGTACGTTCCGGTGGACGAGAGATAAAGCGGCCCTTGCGGGCCGCTACACCCCTTTAGTAGAATGAACTATAAACCAAACTAAAGTCTATGCTGCCGAAGGAGCGTTTTGTGCGAAGACGAATCAAGGGAGTGTAGGCTCACAAAACTTTTAGGAGGACTACCCACTAATGTTGAAACTGGAAAAATACGATCTGCCGACAGAAGGCGAACAAATTACAATCGAAGATGGCAAGCTGCTCGTTCCGGATCATCCGATCATCCCGTTTATCGAGGGTGACGGTACAGGCCGCGACATTTGGAAAGCCTCCAAACGGGTGCTGGATGCTGCAGTAGCCAAAGCCTACGGCGGCAAGAAGCAGATTGCCTGGTACGAAGTATTTGCCGGCGAGAAAGCCTTCAATACATATGGTGAATGGCTGCCGAATGATACGCTGGAAGCAATCCGTGAATACATTGTAGCCATCAAGGGACCGCTGACTACTCCTATCGGTGGCGGTATCCGTTCATTGAATGTGGCGCTGCGCCAGGAACTGGATCTGTATGTCTGCCTGCGTCCGGTACGCTATTTCGATGGAGTGCCTTCTCCGGTGAAGCATCCCGAGCTGGTGGATATGGTGATTTTCCGTGAAAATACAGAGGATATCTATGCCGGTATCGAATACAAGGAAGGCTCGGCGGAAGTGAAAAAGGTCATCGAGTTCCTGCAGAACGAGATGGGCGTGAACAAAATCCGTTTCCCGGAAACATCCGGAATCGGCATCAAGCCGGTATCCTCCGAAGGCTCGAAGCGCCTGGTGCGCTCTGCGGTTGAATATGCAATCAAGCATGGCCGCAAGAGTGTGACGCTGGTGCACAAGGGCAACATCATGAAGTTCACTGAAGGCGCATTTAAGAACTGGGGTTATGAAGTGGCGGAGCAGGAATTCGGCGACCATGTCTTCACCTGGAACCAATATGATGCCATCAAGGAGAAGAGCGGCGAGGCTGCTGCAAATGCTGCCCAGAAGGAAGCGGAAGCGTCCGGCAAAATCATTATCAAGGATGCTATTGCGGATATCGCCCTCCAGCAGGTGTTGACCCGTCCAACCGATTTCGATGTGATCGCCACGCTCAACCTGAACGGGGACTATCTGTCCGATGCGCTCGCTGCGCAAATCGGCGGCATCGGCATCGCACCTGGAGCGAATATTAACTATGTTACAGGACACGCTATTTTTGAAGCTACACACGGCACTGCACCGAAATATGCCGATAAAGACGTAGTCAATCCGGGTTCGGTGATCCTGTCCGGCGTAATGCTGCTTGAGCATCTGGGCTGGCAGGAAGCAGCAGATCTGATCTACAAAGGCATGAGCACGGCTATCAATAATAAGACCGTTACCTACGATTTCGCCCGCCAGATGGAAGGCGCGACAGAGCTGAAATGCTCGGCCTTTGCTGACGAAATCATCAGTCATCTATAAGACCAACCCTCCTCAGCTTATGCTGCGAAGCCAGTTTGCCGAAGCTGTGTCAAGGCTGGATATGCTCACAAAACTCTTAGGAGGATAAACGTGGCTATCAAACGTAATAAAATTACAGTCGTAGGTGCCGGTTTTACCGGCGCCACCACAGCGTTAATGCTTGCCCAAAAGGAGCTTGGCGATGTGGTGCTTCTGGATATTCCCCAGCTGGAGAACCCGACCAAGGGCAAGGTGCTGGATATGCTGGAGGCCGGTCCGGTACTGAAATTTGATGCGCGGATTACGGGTACCTCCAGCTACGGGGATGCGGAAGATTCAGATATTGTTATCATCACGGCGGGGATTGCGCGCAAGCCGGGAATGAGCCGCGATGATCTGGTGAATACGAATGCGGGCATTGTGAAATCGGTGTGCGAGAATGTGAAACGTGTGGCGCCTGAATCCATTGTCATCATCCTGAGCAACCCGGTAGATGCCATGACTTACGTGGCCTTCAAAACGCTGGGCTTTCCCAAAAACCGCGTCATCGGCCAATCCGGCGTGCTGGATACCGCGCGTTACTGTACTTTTATCGCCGAGGAGCTTAACGTTTCGGTGGAGGATGTACGCGGCTTTGTTCTGGGCGGCCACGGGGACGACATGGTTCCGCTGGTGCGGTATTCCAGTGTCGGCGGCATTCCGATCGAAACACTGATGCCGGCAGAGCGGATTGCGGAGATCGTGCAGCGTACACGGGTTGGCGGCGGTGAGATTGTCAGCCTGCTTGGCAACGGCAGTGCTTACTATGCCCCTGCGGCATCTCTTGTGCAGATGACCGAAGCGGTTCTGAAGGATAAGAAGCGGATACTTCCTGTCATTGCCCTTCTCGAAGGAGAATACGGATACGACGGTCTGTTCATGGGCATCCCGGCTCTGCTGGGTGCGGATGGCATTGAGAAGATCTTCGAGCTGGAGCTGACAGCGGAAGAGAAAGCGGCTCTCGATAAGTCTGCGGATTCAGTACGTGCAGTAACTTCAGTGGTTACGGTCTAGGTTCATACGGATATAAGCCCTCATTTCCATTCAAGAAATGAGGGCTTTCTTTTCATAAGCGATGCGGTTGGGTATAATAAGAATGTAACATATATCACAGCGAAAAATGAGGAGGCTAATCATGGATCGGATTTTCTTTTTCTTACATATGATCGGGACATTGGCGCTCGGCTTCTATCTGGTGCTGCCGTTTATTTTGAACGGTACGGCCAAGCTCTCTGCTTCAGCCAAAGAGGGGACGTTAAGCGCTATCGGCGGATTTAACCGGTTCGCCCAGTATGGTCTGGTCATTCAACTGCTGACAGGGGGCTATATGATTTCACAAGGGGATTATACCGTAGCCTGGATGGTTGTGGTTATAGTTCTCCTGCTGGCGATGTTTGCCTTAGGCGGCATTATGGGCAAGCCGCTGCGTCTGGCAGCTGCCGGAATGCGCGAGAACCGCGATGTGTCTGACCATACCGCGAAGCTGCGCACCCTGAGCCTGCTGCTGATGGTCCTGCTGATCGTGATGATGTTTTTTATGGTGTACAGACATATTATCTAAGTTGAACTCACGTAAAATGGCTCCGGCTGCGAGGGCTTTTTTCTGTGGAAATGCGGGTATAGGTGATGATGACGAGGTGCCGTCCCCAGCAAAAGCGGCTGGATTTTTTGTTTGGATTACCTGGAAGTGTGGTAAGTAACATAACGTAAAGCGATTGTATAATTGATGATGCATAAGCCATCCTAATACGATGTGGTTACTTCCCAAAAAAGTTGCACAGCGAAAGGAGAATGGATCATGCCAGACAACAAACAATCCACCAAAACTTTGCCGCCTCAGGTGCAGGACCGGCAGCCCGGAATCGAGAGCGAGATGAAGCCGCGTCCGGAATTTGAAACCTCAAGCTATAAAGCGGCAGGCAAGCTGCTGGGCAAGGCGGCTCTGATTACGGGAGGCGACAGCGGTATTGGGCGTGCGGTTGCCGTTCATTTTGCCAAGGAAGGTGCGGATGTGGTCATTTCCTATCTGAATGAGCATTCCGATGCCGAAGAAACGAAACGCCAGGTCGAGCAGGAGGGCCGGAAGTGTATTCTGGTCGCCGGTGACATTGGGGTAGAAGCATTCTGCCAGGACCTGATCAACAAAACAGTAGAAGGCCTGGGCAAACTAGACATCCTGATCAACAACGCCGCCGAGCAGCATCCGCAGGACAAGATTGAGGATATCACCTCGGAGCAGCTGGAGCGGACGTTCCGTACGAATATTTTTTCCATGTTCTATTTGACCAAGGCCGCTATGCCGCATCTGAAAAAAGGTTCTACGATCATCAACACGACGTCGATCACAGCCTACCGGGGAAGCCCGCAGCTGCTGGACTATTCGTCTACCAAAGGCGCAATTCTCAGCTTCACCCGCTCACTGTCGATGAATCTGGCGGAAAAAGGCATCCGTGTCAATGCCGTAGCTCCGGGTCCGATCTGGACACCGCTGATTCCATCCACTTTTGATGCCAAAAAGGTCAGCGAGTTCGGCGGCACACAGCCGATGAAACGTCCGGGACAGCCGGAAGAGCTGGCTCCAGCCTATGTCTATCTGGCCTCGGATGATTCATCCTATGTCAGCGGGCAGGTCATGCATGTTAATGGCGGAGAAGTGGTCAACGGCTAAGAGTTGTGGTGCAGACCAGGTTTACTTGGAAATACAGCAGCAGTTTAAGAGCGTGCCTTCGCGGCCCGCTCTTTTTGCTGCACCTGCCAAGGAAGCAGTTTTTCAGCGAAAGGGATAGCTTTTCCGAGGAATTATATGTTAATATGAACCACGTCAGCAACTGAATAATGGAATTGTCCCTAGGGGTGCCGCGAGGCTGAGACGAACGTTCCGTTCGGACCCTTTGAACCTGATCTGGTTAAACCCAGCGTAGGAAAGCGGAGAATGAATGAACTGCAGCGGGGTTGTATCCATACGCCCGTATTCCTGTACACATTTATGACTGCCTCCTACCGCGGGGGCGGTTTTTTTGTTGTCTGGAAATTATGTGTTTTTTCTGTTTTGGATAAGGTGTGTAAGGGGAGAAGGGATTTTTTACTTGGTTCGTTTAAAGAACAAATTTGGATCTGAACGCGGGTTGGCCTGGAAAGAACGGCAGAAATGCCTTTGTTGAAGAGTTGACGGCTGGTTTGTCCGGAAAGAACGGCAGAAATGCCTTTGTTGAAGGGTCGAAGGCTGGTTTGTTCTGTTCCCGGTCTGCTCAAAGAATATAGCGAATAGAAGGTGAAGCTGTGGCGGAGATTCATTTGATCTCGGACGGAAGGCTTGCGCCGGGAGAATTCATTAACCTTGCTGCGGCTGTATATCCGCTCGTGGACTACATCCATCTGCGGGAAAAGCACCGGTCTGCCCTGGAACTGCTGGACATGGCGAAGCAGCTGCTGCTTGCGGGGGTTCCCGCTTCCAGCCTAGTCATCAATGACCGGCTGGATGTTGCGCTGGCCGCTGGTGCAGGCGCTGTTCAGCTGGCCTGGAACAGCCTGCCGCCGGCTGCAGCCCGTGCCGCCGCTCCCCGCCTGCGGCTGGGCAGGTCGGTGCATTCCGCGGCGGAAGCTGCGGAAGCGGGCCTGCAGGGGGCCGACTATTGCCTGTTCGGCCATGTTTTTCCTACCGCCTGCAAACCCGGCCAGCAGGAGCGCGGTTTGGGGCTGCTGGGGGAAGCGGTGCGCTGCAGCCGTATTCCGCTGATTGCCATCGGCGGCATAGAGCCGGGCAATGCCGGTCAGGTGATCCGGCAAGGGGCAGCCGGGATTGCAGTCATGTCCGGCATTTGTGGTGCCGGAGACGCTGTATCCGCTGCGCGTGCTTACCGGTTGGCGGTCCAGGAGGCTTAAGACCGGAGTTGTTATGTGTTTAAGTTGTTATGCGTTTAGTGAGCTATGGATATGTCACGCAAAGGAGGTGAGAAGGCATGAATCTGATCATCAATGGCAAAGCCCTGGAGATTGCGGAAGACTGCCGGACGGTAGCTGACCTGCTCAGCCGGCCCGAATGGAGCGGACGGCTTGTGATCGTGGAGCGCAATGGTGAAATTGTGAACAGGGAGCATTACGGCGAGACATCGTTCTGTGAAGGTGACCGGCTGGAGCTGGTGCATTTTGTAGGCGGGGGCTGAAGCACTGCTTCCTGAGAGAGCACAATGCGGGGCGTTCGTTCCCATAGCATCTCTTCATTTTGCAACCACAGCAGATATTATCCGATTTCATACCAGGAGGCATGCTTATGTTAGATCCATTTGTGATTGGCGGTATTACGTTATCAAGCCGGCTGTTCATCGGCACCGGCAAATACAGCCGGAATACACTGATTCCCGAGGTGGTTGCGTCTTCAGGCTCACAAGTGATCACGGTTGCCCTTCGCCGCATAGATCCGGAGAGCCGCGACAATATTGTCAGCCATATTCCTCCCCATATGACCCTGCTGCCTAATACATCGGGGGCGCGCACCGCCGAGGAAGCCGTGCGGATCGCCAGACTGGCCAGAGCCGCAGGCCTTGGCAACTGGGTCAAGATTGAGGTCATTAACGATCAGAAATATCTGCTGCCGGATAATCTTGAGACCATCCGCGCTACGGAGATACTTGCCGCCGAAGGTTTTGTGGTGCTGCCGTATATGAGCCCGGACCTCTCCGCTGCAATTCGAATGAAAGAGGCTGGAGCTGCCGCGGTTATGCCGCTTGGCTCGCCTATCGGCTCCAACCGCGGCCTGCGGACCAAAGAGCTGCTCCGCATTCTCATCTCTGAGGTGGATCTTCCGGTTATTGTTGACGCCGGTATCGGCCGACCGTCCGAAGCGGCGGAAGCTATGGAGCTGGGGGCCTCCGCTGTGCTGCTCAATACGGCTATCGCTACTGCCCGTGATCCGCTGCTGATGGCCGAAGCCTTCCGCGAAGCCGTATCTTCAGGCCGCAAGGCCTATTTGGCCGGGCTCGGTCCGGTGGAAGAGACGGCGGTCGCGTCTTCGCCTTTGACCGGATTTCTGAAGTGATTCTGAGCCATACCGAAAGGAGGGAGAAACATGAGTTTTTATGAAACACTGACCCGTCTGGAGCAGCTTCCTTACGAGAGCCTATGGCAGCAGTTCCAGGTGGAGGATGTGAAGCGGGCACTATGCAAGGACCGCCTGGATGAAAGCGACCTGCTGGCCCTGCTGTCTCCGGCTGCGGAGCCATGCCTGGAGGAGATAGCCCAGCGTGCGCAGCGGCTGACCCGTACGCATTTCGGGCATGTGATGCAGCTGTTCACACCGATGTATCTGGCCGATTTTTGTGTGAATCACTGCACCTATTGCAGCTTCAGCTCCATTTATGATTTTCCGAGAAAAAAATTGACGCCGGAGGAGGTCAGGCAAGAGGCGATTGCGATCTCCTCCACAGGCCTGCGCCATCTTCTGGTGCTGACCGGCGAATCGCGCAGTGACAGCCCGGCTTCTTATGTGAAGGAATGCGTAGAAATTCTGCACGAGTACTTCCCTTCCGTAAGTATTGAGGTGAATCCGCTGTCCACGGAGGAATACCGGGAGCTTAGAGAGGCGGGAGTGGACGGCTTGACCCTGTATCAGGAGGTTTATCATCAGGAAACGTACCGGAAGCTGCATGTAAAAGGTCCCAAAAGAGTCTTCCGCAACCGGCTGGATGCCCCCGAGCGGGGCTGTCAGGCCGGCTTCCGCTCTGTCAACATCGGTGCGCTCCTTGGGATGTATGATTGGCGGCAGGAGGCATTCATGACCGCGATGCATGCGAGGTATCTGCAGGACAAGTATCCGGAATGCGAAATCGGCTTATCCGCCCCGCGTTTCCGGCCGTATTTGGGGGAATTCAATCCGGATAGCGATGTTACGGACCGGGCGCTGGTGCAGATTATTTTGGCGTACCGCCTGTTTCTGCCCCGTTCCGGCATTACCTTGTCTACCCGGGAGCCTGCCTCGCTGCGTAATCATCTGATCCACCTGGGCATCACCAAAATGTCCGCAGGCGTCTCCACTGAAGTG
Source organism: Paenibacillus graminis (assembly GCF_000758705.1). NCBI lineage: Bacteria > Bacillati > Bacillota > Bacilli > Caryophanales > Paenibacillaceae > Paenibacillus > Paenibacillus graminis. The sequence goes on from NZ_CP009287.1 coordinate 2,569,291, forward strand.
GGAGGACACACCCAGGATGGCGGAACTCCGCAGTTCGAAATTTCGGATGAACGGAGTGTAGAAGAAATTACGGACATGCTTCAGGCAAACGGCCTGCAGCCGGTCTTCAAGGATTGGGATCTGCTGAGGCTGCAAGCGTAATAGAAAGTTGACTGTGACAGCAGCTCATAGCCGGCAAATTTTATTCCATCTGACTCCGCCTGCTGAGAATTTTAAGAGAGTTTGTTCTCTGTGAGGGAAGGAACTTTAGTGGATAAAGTAGAACTAAAACGGGCAGTCTGCTTCCTTAAACACCTCTAGTGGGAATAAGTATATTTATTTCAGCGTTATGTGCGTCTTGACCCCGCTTTTAACTGGAATAGGTGGAGAAAATCCCACTATACAGCGAGAAAGGGCAAAATACAGCGGATTAGCTATACTAATTCCACCTAACTTTGCAGCAAGGGTCACCTCGCCTGCGATCCGGCGGGAACCTCTTTAGCCCGCATTAGTTTATACATCAATCACAGCATCCGAACCGCCCGTTTACTTGGAAAAGTGAAGGGGGACCCGCTCTTCTTCGCGGCCCCAAGCCCTGCATGAACTGTTCTTCCGTTCTCCACAGCTTGTCTCCTGCTCTTCATGGGGTGTCCCCGTCCTCCAAGGCCTGTCCGCCGTCAGTTCCGGCAGACAGCTCATCCAGGGACATCTCGAAGCCGGGGGCCATATGGGCCAGAAAATATTCCATTTCCGGCATCTCAAGCCCGCGCAGCTTCGCGGCGGTCTGCGCTTTGGCGGCGGCAAATTCGCGGTTGCCTGCGGCGACCTCCCAGACGCATTTCAAATAAGCGTCAAGATGGTCAGCCGCTTTGACATAACGCAGCAAATAGGCGTCTTCGGAGCCGGCGGGGCTGTCCTGCGGCTGCAGGAGCGGCGCATAGACGGAGGTAAGCTCCGGCGGAATCATCCCCTTCAGCCGCTCGGCGGCAATCCGTTCCATGTCGCGGAAGCTGGACAGGAGTTGCGGGTTGTTGTGTTTGACCGGCGTGGCGATATCGCCGGTGAAGACTTCGGTGGCGTCATGGAACAGCGCCATTGCAGCCGCCCGGTCGGCGTTCAGCGAACGGGCAAAATGGACGTTGCCGATGGAGCAGAGCATATGCGACAGCAGGGCTACCTGGAACGAGTGCTGTGCCACGTTCTCCGGTGCGGTGCTGCGCATCAGGCTCCAGCGCTGGATATACTGAAGCCGGTACAAATAGGCTGAAAAATGGTAATTCAATTTTAAAGTAACCCCTTTCATGCGTGGTGTAATATGTTATGATAAAACTAATTGTAACAGAGTTTGGACAACCACAAACGCATGGAGAGGAGCTGGACTGAAGATGCAGCATTTTGAAGACAGCGTTTATGATCTGATTGTTGAAACCTCCACCAATCTGCCGGGCGATGTGCGCCGGGCAGTAGCCAAAGGACGCGCCCTGGAGGACCGCGCTACCCGTTCCGGTCTCGCACTCACCACCATTGCGCAGAATATCGGCATGGCCGAGCTTCAGGTATCGCCAATCTGCCAGGATACGGGGATGCCGACTTTTATTATTCATACGCCGGTCGGTGTGAATCAGATTGAGATGAAGAAGGATATTCATAACGCCATCATCCGTGCAACCAAAAACGGCAAGCTGCGCCCCAACTCCGTAGACTCGCTGACTGGCGAGAATAGCGGAGATAATCTGGGTGCCGGCACACCGGTAATTCATTTTGAACAGTGGGAAGAAGCTGGGGTGGATGTCCGTCTGATCTTGAAGGGCGGGGGCTGTGAAAACAAGAATATCCAGTACAGCCTCCCGGCGGAACTGGAGGGCCTCGGCAAAGCGGGCCGCGATCTCGACGGTATCCGCAAATGCATCCTTCACTCCGTATATCAGGCACAGGGGCAGGGCTGCAGCGCAGGCTTCATCGGTGTGGGCATCGGCGGGGACCGGACTACAGGGTATGAGCTGGCCAAGAAACAGCTGTTCCGCAAAGTGGAGGATGTCAATCCAAATGAAGATCTCGCTAAGCTGGAAGAGTACATTATGGAGAATGCCAACAAGCTGGGGATCGGCACGATGGGCTTCGGCGGAGAAGTCACGCTCCTGGGCTGCAAAATCGGCGTAATGAACCGGCTTCCGGCCAGCTTTTTTGTCTCCGTGGCCTATAATTGCTGGGCGTTCCGCCGCCAGGGCATCCTGGTTGATCCGGCCACCGGCCATATTCAGGAATGGCTGTATGAGAGCGGCACGGGAATCTCCGTGGGGGCTGAAGACGGCAACACTGCACCTGCAGCTGTGCTTGAGGCAGTGGGCGCCGCTGCCGAAGGAGCAGACTGCGGAGTTATTTCCGAGGATGCGGCGATCCTTGCGGCACCTGCCGTGCTCTCGGCTGCTGAAGCTGAGGCGAAGCTTACCGTGAAGCCTGCGGAGGCTGCGGCGGGGGAATCCCGGGAGGTCCGGCTGACCACGCCGATCAGCGAGGAAGACATCCGCAGCCTGCGGGTGGGCGATGTAGTCATACTCTCTGGAGAAATGCACACCGGCCGCGATGCGCTGCATAAGTATCTGATGGACCATGACGCTCCGGTGGATCTGGACGGGGCGGTAATTTATCATTGCGGTCCGGTCATGCTGAAGGACGAGGAAGGCTGGCATGTAAAAGCGGCAGGTCCGACTACCAGCATCCGTGAAGAGCCGTATCAAGGCGACATTATCAAGAAATTCGGCATCCGTGCTGTCATCGGCAAAGGGGGCATGGGACCGAAGACGCTTAAGGCGCTGCAGGAGCATGGCGGTGTCTATCTCAACGCGATCGGCGGTGCTGCGCAGTATTATGCCGAATGCATCAAGAAGGTAAACAGTGTGGATTTCATGGAATTCGGCATTCCGGAGGCCATGTGGCATTTGCAGGTGGACGGCTTCGCGGCAATTGTGACCATGGATGCGCACGGCAACAGCCTCCATGCTGATGTGGAAAAGGATTCTGCCGCCAAACTGGCGCAGTTCCGGGAACCGGTGTTTAAATAAGCGCCCCAGATAAGCGCCAAAAGCTTGTCCATAGTCGCTTCACAGGCCCTCTTCCATTTCTGATGGAGGAGGCTTTTTTTTAACTATACTAAAATGCGCTGGCAGCTGAATGCTTGTGTGCCCCCACGCCAACGGACAGGCTTCAGCCCTCTGATTAGTTATGAACCGAGCAGTTGTCCCTGGTGGGAAAAGGTTCACTAATTGAACTCATTCGCTTATGGAGTATCCTATGTTGGAAAAAGTACCACTAATTCGGCTGAAAGCGGCCGTAAGGGATGAAAATGCCTGAATTAGGTGTCCAAAATCCAACTAATACCTTCTGTTTCCCGAATTTCAGCGAATTAGTTTTACTTTTTCCACTTAGCTTAGTCTTGCTGAGCTTCATTGCATCCTTAAGATTTCGAGTTATCCGGGCTCAACTAATATGGCAGATGCACGAGAGAAATCAGAGTGAAGTTTGTGTATGAATATACATAAAAACCATATATTGGACTTTCTGTTCGGTACTTGTAAAGCCCGTGGACCCTTTAATCCATAGGAATTCTCCATTCCGGTGAGGGATATTTATTATGCTTGACAACGCATACATATACATGGTAATTTTTATGAAGGAAACCGGTTTCCTTGTCCTGCAGCATAGTTTTGTAAGTTATGTAAGGGTATTCACAGGCAGTGAGGTTCGATATGCGCTCTTATGAGAGGGAGATGAGGAATGAAACGAAAACTATGGCTTGTTCCGGTTATGATTACGTCCATTATTCTGTCTATTACGGCTAATTTGTTTGTGCTTCCACCTACACAGGTTGAGGCAGCCAGCATTGGTACTGTTACTGAAAATGACACGATTTATCAAATTATGGTAGATCGCTTCAATGATGGGGATACCTCCAATAATGCTACGGGTGCCGCTATCCGCTACGGCGAAACCTCGGAGGAGGATTTCCGATATATGAAGGGCGGCGATTGGCAGGGGGTTATAGACAAGCTCCCCTATATTCATAACATGGGGTATACCGCGATTTGGATTTCACCGGTGGCAGAACCGCAGGTGACGAGCCGTGACAACAACGGCACAGGAAAAAACACAGCCTACCACGGTTACAATGTTAAGAACCCCAATGCGGCCAATCCTTACTTTGGAACCAAAGAAAAGCTTAAGGAACTTGTGGATTCCGCGCATGCGCTCGGTATAAAAGTCATTATCGACGTTGTGCCGAATCACATCGGGGACTATATGCTGGGAAATCAGGCTTATTACGATATCCCAGGACTGCAGCCCGCAGCACCGTTCAATAATCCGGCCTGGTATCACCATAATGGCGATATTAACTGGTCACTGGTTGACGGAAGATATGATCAATGGGCTCAGGATTATATGGAGAATCACGATCTTGGCGGGCTGGATGATATCGATCTTGATGTTCCTGCAGCCAAACAGGCAATATTCAGCTCCATTAAAGGGTGGTTTGACTACACGGGGGCGGACGGTGCGCGCGTGGATGCCGCCAAGCTGATCAAGCCGACGGATATTGGTGAACTCCAGAACCTCCTGGGAGTTAATACGTTTGGTGAGAATTTTGACGGCAATGCCGAATTTGTCTCCCGCTGGGTAGGCAACAACAAGGAGTGGGGCATGCTGGATTTCCCGCTGTTCTTCTCGGTGTTGAACAGTTTCGCTTATGGACAGTCCTTTGACTCCAACATTAAGAGCACACTTGCTCAGGATTCTTATTACAACGGAAATGCGAACCATATGGTTACCTTTATCGATAATCATGACCGCAACCGCTTCTTGACGGAAGCTGGAGGCAATGTAGACAAAATGCAGAACGCATTGTCCTTTATCTTTACAGTCCGTGGAACACCGGTAGTTTTTCAGGGTACTGAACAAAATAAAGGCAACGGCAACGGCCAGATTATGACAGGCGGAATCGCCGATACTTGGAACCGCTGGTCGATGGTGAAGCGGGATGCGGGCGGCAATGTTTTGGAGAACTATTTTAATGAGAATTCCAGCACTTATAAGCATATTGCCAAACTGAATGAAATCCGCAAAAATAACCCGGCGCTGCGCACAGGCACCCAGCGTGAAATGTGGTCAGCCCAGAATCTGTATGCCTTCTCGCGCCGTATAGACAGCGGAACCAATGTGGGACAGGAAGTCATTTCTGTGTTCAGCAATGCATCCGGCGGCTCACAGACGGTTACGCTTCCGCTGCGTGCAGAAAGCACCCTAACTGCAGGAACAGTCCTAGTTAACCAACTAAATACTTCCGACACGGTGACTGTGCAGTCAGGTGGTGCAACCGGCAAGCAAATTACCGTAACAGTGGGAGCGAATTCAGCTAAAATCTATTCCAAAACACAGCCGGTAGTAGATACCGTGGCTCCGTCTGTTCCAAGCAATGTAACAGCCGCCGTGCAGAACGCATCCAGTGTGCTTGTCAATTGGACAGCTTCTACTGATGCCGTCGGGGTTACCGGTTATGAAATTTTCCGTAATGGAGTCAAAATCGGCACATCTGCAACCACATCGTATACAGATAATGCTGTGGCATCGCAGACCAATTACAGCTATACGGTAAAAGCTTTTGACGCCGCAGGGAACCTGTCGGCTCTCAGCGCAGCGGCGCTGGTGACCACTCCTGCCGGAAATAATGTAACGATCTATTACAAGCAAGGCTACACTACACCTTACATTCACTACCGTCCTGTTGGCGGAACCTGGACGACAGCACCCGGACTGGCTATGCCAGCAGCCGAGGTGTCCGGCTATAACAAGATCACGATCAATATCGGCTCCGCCACCCAGTTGGAGGCCGCTTTTAACAATGGCAGCGGCACCTGGGACAGCAACGGCGGGAGCAACTATCTGTTTGGCACCGGCACCTGGACCTATACACCGACCGGAAATATCAAATCGGGCGGACCGGTGACACCAACGGCCACACCAACAGCCACGCCGACTGCGACAACCACACCAACGCCGACACCGACAGCAACGGCTACGCCAACGGCCACACCAACAGCCACGCCGACTGCGACAACCACACCAACGCCGACACCGACAGCAACGGCTACGCCAACAGCCACACCAACGGCAACGCCAACAGCGACGCCGACAGCCACACCAACGGCAACACCGACTGCTACACCTACAGCGACACCTGTTGGCAATTCAGTGACCATTTATTACAAGAACACAGCATTTACGAACTCCTATATTCATTATAAGCTGGACGGTTCGGCAGTATGGACCACTTCGCCGGGAGAGCAGATGCAGTCATCATCTTACACGGGCTATAAGGCAGCTACGATCCAACTGGGCAGTGCCGCAGGCCTGACCGCCGCCTTTAACAATGGCAGCGGGATCTGGGACAACAATGGCGGCAGCAATTATCACTTTGGAGCAGGCACGTGGAGCCTGGTGAACGGCAGCATTGCAGCAGGAGAACCGCAGGCGGACAGCGTGACTTTCCGGGTGAGCGTGCCGGGCACAACCCCTGCAAACGATCCGCTGTACTTAACCGGCAGCTTCAACAGCTGGAACGCAGCAGACCCTGCATACCAATTGACCAAAGGCAGCGACGGAGTCTATTCCGTCACATTGAGCCTGCCCGCAGGCACGGCGGTGCAATACAAGATCACACGCGGAAGCTGGGCTACAGTGGAGACCAGCTCAAGCGGTGCGGATATTGCGAACCGGACGCTGACACCAGCCGGAGGAGCGCAGACTGTAAACCTGACCGTACAGCGCTGGAAGGATCAATAACAGCATTAGGAATACTGCCGGTAAATCCTGGCGGCAATGCACAAAAACTTTAAACAAGGAGCGGCTCTGAGCGGGCTGCTCTTTGTTTTGCATATTGAAGGACTTAACTTCATGCTAAGGCTAGTCAGAATAACCGGATGTAAGCCCGGCGCATGAGCATCGCCGCCCATTTTACACTGCGTTGATAATTGCTGCGGGAACTGGTATTTTGGCCAAAATGAAGGTAGGATATTCTCAAGGACACATTGACGAGAAAGAGGATACCTCCCATGAGACCGTTTCGCATTCGTCTTACATTCATACTAATGGCCTTGATCGGCATATCCATGATCGGTGCCGGTATCACCATGGCCAAGCTGTTTAAGGATTCGCATATTTCCGCGCTGGAAGAGAACATGTCCCGGGAAATAAAGCTGCTCTCCGGCACCTTCCAGTTTACAGACACGGACAGTCCGGGGGCAGTCAGCTACTATACGGAGCAGGCAGAACATATTGCCAAGCTAACCAATTCACGGATTACTTTTATTACTAAGGACGGCAAGGTCATCGGAGACTCCGAGAAAAATCCGCTGGAGATGGACAACCATTCCACCCGCGAAGAGGAAGTGCTGGCGGCAAAAGAAGGAATCGGCCGTGCGATCCGGTACAGTGACACGCTTAACCGCGAGATGCTGTATGTAGCCGGCGCCGTTGTTTCCGATCAGGGCTTCGATGGTTATATCCGTCTTTCCATGGCTCTGAACGCGGTCACCGAGGGCTTGAACCGGGCGTGGATGATCATGGCGGGCGGACTGGTGCTGCTGTTCATTGCAGCTACCTTTGTAAGCTACAAGGTTGCCTCCAGCATGACCTCTCCGCTTGAGCAGATTACACGGGTAGCCCGGAGAATTACAGATCTGGACTATGATGCCAGAGTTCCAATGAACCGCAGGGACGAAATCGGGCAGCTTGCAACAGCGATTAATGCTATGGCTGACAGCCTGCAAGCTCAGCTCAAGACGATACGTGACAACGAAGACCTCCTGCAGAGCGTGCTGGATAATATGACAGGCGGCATCGTAATGATTAATGCAGAAGGTGAGATCGCGCTTTTGAACCGGGCTGCGGAGCGGCTGCTGGATGTGAAGAACAGCGAGATGGCCGGCCACTCCTTCAAGGAGCTTAAGCATCACTATGAGCTGACCCGGTTGATTGAGGAAGGGGTCTCCCGCAATGAGGCAGTTCATGAAGAGCGGAGTATCTATAATCCTACCGAACGGATCGTGCGGCTCGACGGTGTGCCCATGATTCAAGACGGCTCGAACAGGGGGATGCTGTTTCTGCTGCAGGAGGTGACGGAAATCCGCCGCCTGGAGAAAATGCGCAGCGAGTTTGTAGCCAACGTCTCCCATGAACTGAAGACTCCGGTCGCTGCCGTCAAGGGCTTTGCGGAGACGCTGCTTGGTGGCGGGGTCAAGGATGAGAAGACCGCGCGCTCTTTTCTGCAGATTATTTATGATGAGAATGAGCGGCTCAACCGGCTGATTGGTGACATTCTGGAGTTATCCAAAATAGAATCCAAACGGGCGCAGCTTGAATGCTCTCCTGTGCATCTCATTGAGTTCTTTGATTCTCTGCTGGAAACGCTTAGCAAGGTGGCTGAGAAGAAAAATATCAGCCTGAACGCAACAGTTCCCGAAGAGCTGTTCATGGAGGGGGATGAGGACAAGCTGCGCCAGATCTTCATCAATCTGATCTCCAATGCTATCAATTACACGCAGGATGGCGGAAGTGTGAATGTCAACGTGGTGAACGGCCAGAAGGCTGATGGTACGGAGACAGTCGTTTTTACCGTCAGAGATACCGGTATGGGGATACCGCGCAAGGATCTGCCGAGGATCTTTGAGAGATTCTACCGGGTGGACAAAGCCAGATCAAGAAGCTCCGGCGGAACCGGACTCGGACTGTCGATCGTCAAGCACCTGGTCGAACTGCATCACGGCTCGATTTCAGTAGAAAGCGACCTGGGAATCGGCAGCTCCTTTATCCTGGAGCTTCCTCTCCTGCAGGAAGGTTCACACTGAGCTTACAGGATTTATATGAATAGTTCGGGGCAACCTTCCCCTTTTAGACAGATTGCCAGCCAGGACCTGAAGCGCTAGTATTAGTGTGGAAAACCGGAAATATCATGAAACCTTTATTTTTTTACACCGGGTTAACATTCCGGTGATATGATGGGCTTGCCTGCAGTTTTGTAAAATTGAAAACATAGAAGACGGGGGAAACTATGGCACAACGATTGCTTGTCATTGAAGACGAACCGACACTGTCCCGGCTGCTGTCGTATAACTTGACGCAGGAAGGCTACGAAGTCACAGTGGAGGATCATGGAACAGCAGGGTACGACCGTGCGGCTAGAGAACCTTTTGACTTAATCGTACTGGATTTGATGCTGCCGGGGATGAACGGGATTGATATTCTGGATAAGCTGCGCGGCCAGGGCATCCGCACGCCGGTAATTGTACTGACGGCCAAAAATGCCGAAGAGGATGTAGTCAGAGGGCTGAAATCAGGAGCTGATGACTACATAACCAAGCCCTTTGGCGTATCGGAGCTGCTTGCCCGTGTCAGTGCGGTACTGCGGCGGATCTCCGGCCTTGCCGAGGAAGTTCAGCCGGAAACCGCAGTGTCCGCATCAACTATTATCCTGGGACAGCTGGAGATCTATCCCGAGCGGTATGAGGTCTCACTGGGCGGACAGAGCATCAATCTGCGGCCCAAGGAATTTGAGGTTCTGCTGTATCTGGCCCGCAAGCCGGGGGTAGTGCTGACGCGTGATGATCTAATGAATGCTGTCTGGGGTTTTGACTACATCGGCGGGCAGCGTACAGTGGATGTGCATGTCAGCTCCCTGCGCAAAAAGCTGGAGCTGGACCCGGAATCGGTGCATATCGATTCCATTCGCGGCGTAGGCTATAAACTCGTAGTGAACAAAAAAAGAACGCCAGTCATTTAAGATGACGGCGTTTTTTTCGAAATATAAGCATGTATCTGCTTCACGCAATAATTGTTCCTTACATTTCCCGCTGAAACGGTACCGTCCTTTAAAAGGACGGCGAAGCCGTTTCTACTTGTTAGACCTGACATGTGATTTTACACAGCGTTAACAATTCTCTTCAACTGCATTTACACTGAAAGCTTATCATGGGGTACGAAGATGATGAGAAGGAGACGCAAAAACTAATGAAATCCATCATTGACATAGAGAAGCTAGATCTCTACTATGAGTCATTTCACGCGCTGAAGAGCGTGGACCTGCAAGTTCCGGAGAAACAGGTGACTGCTTTTATCGGGCCCTCCGGCTGCGGAAAGTCCACTTTGCTGCGCACGCTTAACCGGATGAACGACATGATCCCGGGTACACGGATCGAAGGAAAGGTCAACATTGGCGGCAAAAATATTTACAGCGATGAGGTAGAAGTGGAAAGCCTGCGCAAGCAGGTGGGCATGGTGTTTCAGCAGCCGAATCCATTCCCCAAATCGATCTATGACAATGTGGCTTACGGGCCCCGCCTGCATGGAATCCGCGGCAAAGCCGAGCTGGATGTGCTGGTGGAACAAAGCCTGCGCCAATCGGCCCTGTGGGAGGAAGTCAAGGATTTTCTGAAGAAATCTGCTCTCAGCCTGTCAGGCGGCCAGCAGCAGCGTCTTTGTATTGCCCGTGCGCTCGCGGTTCAGCCGGATATTCTGCTGATGGACGAAGCGACTTCTGCACTCGACCCGGTTTCCACACTCAAAATCGAGGAACTGGTGCAGGAATTACGGGACAAGTATACGATTGTTATGGTCACACATAATATGCATCAGGCCGCACGGGTATCGGGCCGCACAGTATTTTTCCTGAACGGTGTGATTGTGGAGGCTGCGGATACCGAGATGCTGTTCTCGAATCCCAAAGACTCCCGCACCGAGGACTATATATCAGGACGTTTCGGCTGATCGGGGTGCAGTAAGCTCCTGGGAATGGCAAGCTGACCATATGTTTTTGAGGAGGAACGCTTTTATCATGATTCGCAGAAAAGAATTCGATAAAGATTTGGAAGAGCTGCGCAGCCTGCTGCAACAGATGGGCGAGCATGTGACGGATGCGCTGGAAGGCGCAATACTGGCTCTGCAGACTCTGGATACTGCCCGTGCACAGGAGATTGTGAAAGCGGATTTGCGGCTGAATGCCATGGAAGACAGAATCATGGAAATTGGCTCGCGGCTTATTATCACCCAGCAGCCGGTAGCGAAGGACCTGCGCCGTATCATTGTGGCCTTCAAAATATCCAGCGATCTGGAGCGTATGGGTGATCTGGCGCTTGATGTGGCGAAGGTCACTATGCGCGTCCAGGGTCAGCAGCTCATTAAACCGCTTGTGGATATTCCGCGTATGGCAGAGCTTGTAACAGGAATGATAACGGAAGCGATCCAGTCCTATCTGGACGAGAATACCGATCTGGCCTACAAAATGGCTCAGGACGACGATCAGGTCGATCAATTGTATAGCGGTATGATCAATGAGCTGTATGCTTTTATGGTTGAAAAACCGGAATCCCTGAATCAGGCAATGCTGCTGACGCTGGTCGGCCGTTATATCGAGCGGATAGCCGACCATGCCACCAACATTGGTGAGAGTGTAGTCTACCTGGTAACCGGCAAACGTCCGGATCTGAATCAATAGCAGATAACGGCAGTTCCAATCAAGAAATTCTTTCGACAACAGCGTGTGGAAGTCCAAACATTCCCCCGCAGTGACGACCCTACCCCACAATGTAAAACAAAAGTTCAACTTATATAGACGGGGCGGATATGGCTTTGTTCAATGCAAAAGGCAAGCTTTCTATAATGGAGGCTTGCTTTTTTGATGTGGAGATACTGTTACCGGTTTTAAAGCGGGAAACGGATGGACCTCCTGCAATCAAACAAAATGCCGGGTAATAGCGCTTGGCGTTTTTGCTTGAGCGGGGCATATGTTAAAATGTAAGGAGTATGCATGTAAAGGCGAGGTGCTAAAGTGGACAAGTTGATTCTTATAGATGGCAATAACATTATTTACCGCGCATTTTTTGCAATGCCGCCGCTGACGAATACCGCAGGGCAGCAGACGAACGCAGTGTATGGATTTACGACTATGCTGCTGCGGTTAATTGAAGAGCATAAGCCTACCCATATGATTGTTGCGTTTGATGCGGGGAAGATCACGTTCCGGCATGAGGGGTATGAAGACTATAAAGGCGGCCGCCAGAAGACGCCGCCTGAGCTCTCCGAACAATTCCCGATGCTGAAGGAGCTGCTGCGGAATCTGGGTGTGCCGCAGTTTGAAATTGACGGCTACGAAGCCGATGATATCATCGGCAGCATCTCCCGCGAGGCGGACGAGGCCGGACGGCAGGTCATGATCGTGTCCGGGGACAAGGATATGCTTCAGCTGGCTTCAGAGCATACTACGGTGGCTTTGGTGCGCAAAGGGGTTACCGAAGTCGAAATGTACGGACCCCAGCAGATCCGTGACAAGTATGATCTGACACCGCAGCAGATCATTGACCTTAAAGGTCTGATGGGCGATGCCAGCGACAATATCCCCGGTGTACCGGGCGTAGGTGAGAAAACAGCGCTGAAGCTGCTGCAGCAGTTCGGGTCGGTGGAGGGCGTATTGGCCGGAACGGATGAACTGAAGGGGAAGATGAAGGAGAAGCTCGAGGAGCATGCCGACAGTGCCATCATGAGCAAGAAGCTGGCAACGATTTACCGTGAGGTTCCACTGGAACACGCCTGGGAGGATATGGTCTTCACCGGAATCCGCAGCGATACTGCCGGTCCGGCGCTGGCTAAGCTGGAATTCAAATCCTTGCTGGAACGCCTGTCGCTGAACGCGTATGCTCCTGCAGGCGGGAACGGCGAAGCTGGCAACGAAACCGTGGAGGCTGCTGTGCTGGACATCACCATTGTCCACGAAGCAGAACTGCCGGACCTGATTGCCGCTTTGCCGGACATTTCTGCGCTGCATGTCGAGTCTAACGGCGAGAATCCGCACCGCGCTGAAGTGATCGGCATAGGCTTGTCCTCTCCAGAGCGGCACTACTTCGTGCCGTTTGAAGTACTTAAGAGTCCTGCAGCGGTGAAGCTGCGGGATTGGCTGGGAGATGAGAAGGCGCCGAAGAGCGGCTATGATCTGCACCGTGCAGATCTGGCGCTGCACTGGCAGGGGATTGCTTTTGCCGGAGCGGCTAATGATGTTCAACTGGCTGCATACCTGCTGGACCCGACGGAAGCCAACCAGAATCTGTACGACCTTACAGCCAAATATGGCCTGCCCCGCTTGTCTCCGGATGAAGAGGTGTTCGGCAAAGGCGCCAAATATAAAATACCTGAGCTTGAGATTCTGGGCAATCATGTCGCCCGCAAAAGCGCCACTGTGCTTGGCATCGTACAGAAGCAGCAGCAGGAGTTGACGGACACGGATATGACTGGCTTGTTCGTTGATCTGGAAATGCCGCTGTCGCGCATTCTGGCCGATATGGAGAAGCAGGGAATTGCCGTGAATAAAGAAGATTTGATCGACCTCGGCAAGGAATTTGAGGCGCAGATTTCTAAGCTCGTAGCGGATATTTATGCGATTTGCGGTACCGAGTTCAACCTCAACTCTCCGAAGCAGCTGGGGGAAATCCTGTTTGTGAAGCTGGGCCTTCCAGTGGTGAAGAAGACCAAAACAGGCTATTCCACGGATGCCGAGGTGCTGGAGAAGCTGGCTCCTTACCATGATGCAGTCCGGTTAATTCTGCAATACCGCACCATTGCCAAACTTCAGTCGACCTACGTGGAAGGCCTGCTCAAGGAAATTTCCCCGGATACCGGGAAGGTGCATACGTTCTACCGCCAGACCATTGCGGCAACCGGACGTCTCAGCAGCCAGTTTCCGAATTTGCAGAATATTCCGATCCGGCTGGAGGAAGGCCGCAAAATCCGCAAAATCTTTGTACCCTCCGAGCCCGGCTGGTCGATTCTGGCAGCGGATTATTCGCAGATTGAACTGCGGGTGCTGGCGCATATTTCCGGCGACGAGCGGATGAAGGAAGCTTTTGTGGAGGATATGGATATTCACACAAAGACTGCGATGGATGTATTCGGTGTCAGCGCCGATCAAGTGGACAGCAACATGCGCCGTTCTGCCAAAGCGGTCAACTTCGGGATTGTGTACGGCATCAGTGATTACGGCCTGTCGCAGAACCTGAATATTTCGCGTAAGGAAGCTTCGCAGTTCATTGAGCAGTATTTCGAAGTATTCAAGGGAGTACGCCGCTATATGGATGAGATTGTGGTGGAAGCACGCAAGCAGGGCTATGTCACTACATTGCTGGAGCGCCGCCGGTATTTGCCGGAGATCAACGCGAAGAACTTTAACTTGCGCTCTTTTGCCGAGCGGACAGCCATGAATACCCCGATCCAGGGAACGGCAGCGGATATTATTAAGCTGGCTATGGTCCACATGGACAAGGCGCTGTATGAACGCGGACTGAGAAGCCGGATGCTGCTGCAGGTGCATGATGAGCTGGTATTCGAGGTGCCGGAAGATGAGCTGGAGCTGATGAAAACACTGTTGCCGGAGGTTATGGCAGGCGCTTTGAAGCTTTCTGTACCGCTTAAGGCGGAGGTAAGTTATGGCAGCAACTGGTATGAAGCGAAATAGGCTCCCCGTAAGGAGGGCATATCCGGTATAATGGAGAGGAGGTGAGCCATAATGCCGGAATTACCGGAAGTAGAAACGGTCAAAAGAACACTAAATGCCTTGATTACAGGCAAGCAGATACAGAACGTCACCGTCCGGCTGCCGCGGATCATTCAGCGCCCGGATGATATTCAGGCTTTTGCCAACATGCTGGCAGGCCATACAGTAGTGCAAGTGGAACGAAGAGGGAAGTTTTTACGGTTTGTGCTGGATGGTCTGGTGATGGTGTCCCATCTGCGGATGGAAGGCCGGTACGGCCTTTATCAGGGGGAGGAGCCGCTGGACAAGCATACCCATGTGATTTTCCATTTTACTGACGGCACGGAGCTGCGGTACACGGATGTGCGCCAGTTCGGCACCATGCATCTGTTCCAGCCGGGAGAGGATCTGTTGCTTCCGCCGCTGAAGAAGCTGGGGGAGGAGCCGCTGGCACCTTCTTTTACACCGGAACGGTTCAAGGCAATTGTCTCGGGAAAAAGCACCAAAATCAAACCGCTGCTGCTCAACCAGGAATATGTCGTCGGCATCGGCAATATCTATGTAGATGAGGCGCTGCACCGTGCCCGCATTCATCCGGAAACAGGCGCCAAAGCGCTTACCGACAGTCAGCTGGATCTGCTGCATCATGCAATTGTCGCAACCTTGACAGAGGCTGTAAATGCAGGAGGCTCCTCCGTCAAATCGTATGTCAACGGCCAGGGAGAGAGCGGAAGCTACCAGCATCAGCTGCTTATTTACGGACGCAAGGATCAGCCTTGTGCCAGCTGTGGAACACTGATCGAGAAGAGCGTGGTGGGAGGCAGAGGCACGCATTATTGTCCAAGATGCCAGCCGCAAGCCAAAGCCGAAAAGTAAGCGTTGCATCGTAAGATTTGGCACTGCCGGACTGCCGGAATTAGGTTAAGGTTGTCCATGCAGCTATAAAAGTCAGGCACTCACTGCCCGTCCCGCCCATATACTGTGTGAAGAATGCTGATTAGAGCGAACGGAGCCTTGCCCGGAGTCATCCCGGCGGGCTGCCGGTTCTTCACGGGAGGGATTGCGGGTGCTCAGCCCATTTTTTTCACTGCTGCTGCTAGCGTTTGCCCTGAGTTTGGACGGTTTTGGTGTTGGTATTACATATGGGCTGCGAAAAATGAAAATTCCGCTGCTCTCGATCCTGATTATCTCGCTATGCTCGGGAATCGTCATTGGGGTCTCGATGCAGGTCGGTGTGCTGCTGGCCAAGGTGGTTTCTCCGCATGCCGCTTCCAGTATTGGAGCGGTTATTCTCGTCTTGATGGGCTGCTGGTCCTTATTTCAGATGCTTACGCAGAAGGAGAAAGATCATGACGGTGAAAGCCCAGAAGCACTGCACGGGCGGGCTGGCCACGACGCACGTCTGGAGACTGCTGCCAGTTTTACCAAGATTGGTGCGGCGGCGGAAATGCCCCTGGCAGAAGAGGGGAAATCTCAAAAGTCAGCGGTCTTCTCGCTGGAGCTGAGGCATCTGGGTGTAGTCATCCAGATTCTCCGTACCCCTTCATCCGCTGATATGGACGCCTCCGGCAGCATCTCCCCGGCGGAGGCGATGGTGCTCGGGATTGCATTGTCGCTGGATGCGTTCGGCGCGGGACTTGGAGCAGCCCTGCTCGGGTTCAGTCCGGTGTCCACATCGCTGATGATTGCCCTTTTCAGCGGCACCTTTTTGCTCCTGGGAATGAAGACAGGGCTGAAGCTGTCGGGAAGCTACTGGATGAAACATGCCGCTGCACTGCCTGCGTTATTATTAATTGCAATGGGAATAATGAAGCTGTTATGAGGTGAGTACATGATTATGGGCTTAACCGGAGGCATTGCCTCCGGAAAAAGCACCGTATCCGCAATGTTTGTGGATAAGGGAGCACGGCTGGTGGATGCGGATGTCATTGCCAGAGAAGTAATGCTCCCCGGTCACCCGGTGCTGGCCGCTGCCGTTCAGCAGTTCGGAGAAGGCATCCTGCAGCCGGATGGCACACTGAACCGGGCCAGGCTTGGAGAGATCGTTTTTAATGATTCCGAAGCCCGGCAGAAGCTGAATGCTCTGACCCATCCGGCGATCCGCCGGGAAATCAAGAATCGTATGCATGCCTTGGAGCAGGAAGACCCGCAGCGTTTGATCCTTGTAGATATTCCGCTGCTGTATGAGTCTGAGCTGGACAATCTGTTTCAGAAGATCACAGTAGTCTATGTTCCCCGTGAGCTGCAGCTGGCCCGCTTGATGGAACGCAACCATCTGACGCCTGAGCAGGCTGAGGGCAGACTGCAGGCGCAGATGGATATTGAGCAGAAGCGCAGCAGGGCCAACTATGTCATTGACAACAGCCGTGATCTGGCTCATGCGAAGCAGCAGGTTGATGTGTTGTGGGACAGGCTGGGTCTGTTATGAAATGGCTGCGTAAAAAACGGGTGCTGCTCCTGCTGTTTATAGGCTTTACAGCCATTTTATTTTTAAGTACAAACTGGATGTCCTGGTTTTATCCCATTTATTATAAGAATGAAATCCGCACGCACAGCACCACCTATGAGATAGACCCGTTCCTTGTAGCGGCGATCATCCGGGTGGAGACGAACTTCAAAACCGGCCGTGAGTCCAAAAAGGGAGCTATCGGCCTGATGCAGCTGATGCCGGATACCGCCAAGTGGGCGCTTGAAAAGGCCAAGCTGCCGGATGTATCTCTGGAGAGGCTAAAAGTAGAGCCTTCGGCCAATATTGAGCTGGGCACCTGGTATCTCTCCTCCCTCTCCCGGCAGTTCAAGGGCAACCGCGTAGCAGTTATAGCGGCTTACAATGCGGGCCCGGGCAAAGTACAGCGCTGGCTGAATGAAGGGGACTGGGACGGTACTGAGGCTGCAGTGAAGAATATCCCGATTGGCGAGACTCGTCACTATGTGCAGCGTGTAATTTATTATTACGACCAATATACGGAAATCTATAATGAGTTCTAGGACATGATGGAATCCTGCATATAAAAAGAAGTATCAAACGATCCGAAGACCGTTTAATACTTCTTAGGCAAGCTTATGGGGACAGGTTATTTGAACTGACCTGCCAGTGATTGTTCAGCCAGAGTTACAAGACGTTTGGTGATGAAACCACCGATCGAACCGTTTTCGTAAGAAGTTTTATTGCCTTGGTATCCGTCTGGGGAGAGGGTAATACCGAGTTCTTGGGCAACTTCATATTTCAGTTGTTCCAAGGCTCCGCGTGCATTTGGAGCTACAAGGTTATTGGAGCTGTTGTTTTGGCTCATTGCTGTTCACCTCCTATCGGTTGGTAACAGTATTATGCGCCGGACATGCCATCTTCATAACAACAAAAAAACGGTGATTTATGGAAATTAGAATGAACCTCAGGCGCCGGATACCTGCCGGACCGGGATGCTACCTATATTGTAAAAGGAAGTGATTAAGCTTATGAAATGCCCTTACTGCGATCACACCAATACCAAAGTGCTTGACTCGCGTCCGGCCAACGAGAATAAGTCAATCCGCCGCAGGCGGGAATGTGAATCATGCAGCCGGCGGTTTACAACCTTTGAGATGATCGAAGAAACGCCGCTGATCGTGATCAAAAAAGGCGGCAGCCGAGAGGAATTCAGCCGCGACAAAATTCTGCGCGGTCTCATCCGCGCCTGTGAGAAACGTCCCGTCTCCGTAGAACGCCTGGAGGTTATCGTCTCCGAGGTTGAGAAATCTTTGCGCGGCATCGCCTTAGCTGAAGTGGAGAGCCGCCAGATCGGCGAGCTTGTCATGGAACAGCTGTACCCTGTAGATGAAGTCGCTTACGTCCGCTTCGCCTCCGTCTACCGCCAGTTCAAGGACATTAACATGTTCATGAAGGAACTGAAGGGCCTGCTGTCCAAAGGGACAGGGGAGCTGGAGGGATTGTAGATTGTAGGGGCTTAGTCATCCTGCAAGCGGTCTACGGGTCTGCAGGGGATTCCTGGAAGTAGTCTACGGATTACTTTCGGGGATTATCCAGCGGACCTGCCAGACAGATTAGAGGTGCTTTTTCCTGTCTAAAAAACTTTTTTAATAAAAGTGTTGACACAGATCGCGATATTTTATATTATATAGAAGTCGCCTACGGAACAAATGAACAACAAAGCGACATGAAAGTTACACCTGAAGTCAGTTTTTAGAATACATATTGTAGTTCTAAAACGGGTCATGGGGCCATAGCTCAGCTGGGAGAGCGCATCGCTGGCAGCGATGAGGTCAGGGGTTCGATCCCCCTTGGCTCCACCAATAACATCATATGGACTCTTAGCTCAGTTGGTAGAGCAGTAGACTCTTAATCTATTTGTCCAGGGTTCGAGCCCCTGAGAGTCCATCACAGAAAGAACGGCAGAAATGCCGTTTTTTTGCTGTTTCGGAAATTTGTTCATCAGCAGGAGTTAACGGACGACAGGGAATCTTCTCTAATGTCCAATTGAACTACAGCGTAACACCTAGAGTGCCCGTCAAAATGGGCGTACACAATGGCTATTTAATTTGGTAAAAGCAGAGCACTATTCTATAAAATG
Source organism: Paenibacillus graminis (assembly GCF_000758705.1). Lineage (NCBI taxonomy): Bacteria > Bacillati > Bacillota > Bacilli > Caryophanales > Paenibacillaceae > Paenibacillus > Paenibacillus graminis. Next base: position 2,588,401 of record NZ_CP009287.1, read on the forward strand.
GCTCATGCACCGGCCGCATATAGTTTAGTACCAAATGATAGAGGGGTACACCGAACGTAAAAAGGACCTGAAGCAGAGCTTCAGGTTTTTTTCTTAGGATCTAGCGGCAGCTCGGCCAGATACAGAACGTTCTAAAAATGAACATAGATTAAGTTATGGTGGTAGACTTGTGTCCTTCAACTTTTATAGGTTATTAGGATTCCAAATTATATTATCTTCACCCTCATTAATAGCTTGTTTATAATAATTAACTTTTTTTCGTAGCAACATAATTTGCTGTGTGACTTCTTGAAGGTAATCTTCTGCCAATAATTGTTGATCTCTTATGATGTTATAGCGTTCTTCCACGGTATCTGATCCCTGTTCGCATAAATCGATGTATCGTTTGATATTCCCAAGTGACATACCTGTCAAGCGCAGTGCTTTGACGATTTCAACATATTCCACGTCCTTTGAGGAAAAAAGACGTACATTCTGATGATTTCTTGTGATATTTGGAAATAGCTCTTTTTTTGCATAGAACCTTACAGTATGGGGCGATAATCCTGTTGAATTTGCTACCTCATTAATTGTGTACATGATATTTTCCTTTCTCTTGACTGAGAGTAACTCTCAGGTTCTATATTTATCTTAACTTATAAATACTTGATAGAGAAAGGATAATGATTAATGGAAAAGGTATGGTTTGTTACGGGAGCTTCGACTGGACTAGGGAAAGCCCTAGTTTTAGAACTAATAGCTAAAAAGTGCAAAGTTGTAGCAACATCGCGTAATCCGCTAGACATAGAACATTACCTGCCTAGCGTACAGGATAATGACAATCTTTTGGTTTTACCATTAGACGTCACAAACAGTCAGCACATTAAAAGTGTTGTTGAAGCAGCCAAACAAAAGTTTGGCGGAATTGATGTTCTTGTTAATAACGCAGGTTTTGCCTACTTCTCACCTATTGAAAATGCTGATGATCAGCAAATTGAAAATATGTTTGCTGTAAATTTCTGGGGAGTCAAGCACATGATAGATCATGTGCTGCCAATTATGAGAGAGCAAAAAAGTGGCACTATATTAAATATATCTTCTCTAGGCGGTTTACGTGCATTTGCAGGTTTTGGATACTATCATGCAACTAAGTTTGCTTTAGAGGGTTTTTCCGAAAGTTTAAGCCAAGAAGTTGAGCCACTAGGAATTAATATTTCTTTGGTAGAACCAGGTGATTTTAATACGGATTTTGCGAGCAGATCTGCAACTGAAAATGCAAATATTATAGAAGCATATCAAGCAACGGCAGGTGAAAATATCAAAAACCTTAGAGAATTATCTGGGCAACAGCCGGGAGACCCTAATAAAGCTGCAAAGGTAATATATGATCTGATGAATCGTGGTGATGTTCCTTTGCGAATGCTTTTAGGGAGTGATGCATATCAGCGGGCAATGGAAAAGTTAACGGGAATGCAAAAATTATTTTCGACCTACCATGATATTACAGTTAGCACCGATTATTAAAAAAAGTAAAGGGGGGAGTTCCAAAAGCCATGAATGGCTGGTTGGGATACCCTCATCGTATTGACTTTCGAAAATCAAGCAGATACAATGATACCTAAGGGAAACATTGTTACCGATCACTTAACTTTCATAAGAATTGAAAATTAACTCTGAGAAATGGTAACGGTGAGGGGCCTTCATCGCGTACTTTTAACAAAATAAGGTTGGAATCTGGGAGGGTACAAAATGGTTCTGGATGATTTGGAGCTATCTTGGCATGGGAAGGAGAGTCTGACCGGCAAGGTGGCCTTGGTGACAGGCGCTAGCAGCGGAATCGGGGCATCGATCGCCAGGAAACTGGTAAAGCGCGGCGCCCATGTGACTGTAGTGGCACGGCGGCGGGACCGATTGGATGAGCTGGTTCAGGAATTGCATAAAGAGGGATTGTACGAGGTTATAGCGGTACCTGCTGATATTCAAAAGGCTGAAGAAGTGCAGCATGTGGTCAATGAAACGATTCGTCGCTGGGGCCGTCTTGATATTATAGTTGCCAATGCCGGATTCGGGTACCGAAGTCCTTTGGTAGAAGTGGATCTGGACAGATGGGAGGAGCTGTACAGGACGAATGTACACGGTCTAGTGTTGACGCTGCGCTACGGGCTTCCGCCAATGCTGGGTCAGGGCAAGGGAGATGTCATCATCATTTCCTCCATTGCCGGCAAGGAAGTGATTGCCGGTGGAGGTCCATACAGCGCTACCAAATACGGCGTTAACGCCATAGCGTCTGCATTACGTTTGGAGACAATCGATCAGGGGATTCGCGTTACGACGATTCAGCCCGGGGCGGTGGCAACGGAATTTTCTCAGGTGGCCGGGTATTCCGAGGATGAAATACGCGCGTTTGCTTCGAAAGTCCTGCCGTTACATCCCGATGATGTTGCAGAGGCAGCACTCTATGCATTGGAGCAGCCGGAGCATGTCAGCATTCCGGAACTAACCATTATGCCTTCAAGGCAAGCCCAGCGGTTCAAATAAAACGGCGTTTAGATAGTAATAAAAGATCCGTCCCCGATTTGGTACGGATCTTTTGTTTTTCCTTCTGGGAAGCTCGTACTCATTCCATTTAGAGATCACTATTTGCTGCCGGCTTCCCATCTCAGATTCCAATGATAATACTGATCCAATTCCTGATGCCCGCTAAAATATTCTACGAGCCGCTCCACACTGAATGTCTCATCATTCTGATTACGGATCATGGCGATAGCACACATTCCTTTATTGTTGTTATGCTCATCCAGCCGAACCTTGATCTCCGGCCCGCCGTGCTGCTTGATGGTTACAAGGGCGTCAGCCTCCGACCAGTTCGTGATCCCCTCATAGATGAAAGCAAAGATAACAATTCTGCTAATTTCGGAAAGATAATGGCCATTAATCCGCAGATTCTCGCCAGTAGCTATAAATCCGGTGCGGTCATCCCCGTCCAGAGAGATGTAAGGCGGCCTGTTCAAGCTTCCGAAGGATTCACCGAGTGCTTGGACAGAGCCCTTAATGCCATTTTTTAATTCAAACAGACAACCAAGGTCAAGGTCGATACCTTTGCTTCCGAACCAGCCCGATGATTTTTTCTGATACCAGTTGAGGTTGATCAGTATCTCGCCCAGGGATTCCGTGCCTTTCTGGAGATTGATCCTCTCCCCGCGTTTCTTAAGCAGGATGGTATTGAGATTTAAAGGAGGGACTGGAGGTGTTGCTGGTGCTGGTGTTGAGGAGGGCAAATTGTCCGCCGCCTTAGGCCGTGACCGCAGCTCCGGGAGAACAAGTGGGGACCGCTGCGATTGAATGACTGGATTAGCAGGTAGAGCTGACGGCAGTATGCTATTGACCTTTATCCCGTAACTTTCGCATAGGGCGGCTAAGCCCCCGGCATAGCCGGAACCTACAGCGCTGAATTTCCATTCATTATGGTATCTATAGATTTCTCCGGCGACAATGGCAGTCTCAATCGAAAAAGCCTTTCCCAGCCTGTAGCGGAGAAGTTCCGTCCCATCAGCAGCGTTGGTGATCCGTAAATACACATTGTCCAATAGCGAGAAGTTTTGCAGCCGCTTTTCACCTTCATAAATCGTTAGTGCAAATGCAATCCGTTCGTAGTCTGCAGGGATTTGACGGAGCTCGACGGCGATTTGTGTGTTGTCTGTTAACCCTGTGTTGACTCTTTTATCGGACGGTAATATAGCTACGGATTGGTCCGGAGTAGAAGGGTTGCCATAAAAAATAAGATCCTCATCTTTAGCGACAATCTGGGCCGGCGTAAGCAAAAAAACAGAAAAATCAACCTCAACCTCAGGTCTAGTATTTTGCCAACCCATTCCTACTATAATACGGGTAAGGAGTGGATCGTCTTTTGTTAAGTTGCATTTTTGTCCTTTTATTAGCTCAAATGTCATTAGAACCAGCCTTTCAAAAGATTGTAGAGCCAGGACCCATACATGGAGGAGATTATCATCTGCCACGTCTCCCGGCGTCGAGATTCGGACCGTTTAGGCTGGATAGCATGTCCAAGGACTGCTCGTAAATACGGACAATATCCTGTACCTTCTGGAACTCCGGATCCGAGGGACCCAGATTGTCCATGAACATGCGCTGGAGGATTTCCTTATAAAAGGAGATGCGGTTTCCCACAAGACTACATTCGTAATCTATGACCTCTTCAACCGAATGCTGCTGAACAAATTCCATCAGGTCATCAGCCGGGTTATCGCGATACTCCCGCTCATTGCGTGCTGCAATCGGCGTGTTCACATTTTCGAGGTTAACGGTGGAACGTATATCGGAAAAGAGAATACCTTCTTTCGCCAGCATGACTTGAAAAGGCTTGTGTTTGAACAACTCTTGTACGACAAGAGCGCACATCGTCTGATTCCTCAGCAGGATGCCGTCAAAGGGGTGAAGAACCCATCCTCTGTCGTCCCGGTACAGGCTGAACGTGAAGTACTCACCTCCATACTCATATTTCAGATTGATAGCAGTCTCTGAAGTAAGCTCATATTGAAATGCATCCATTCAAATTTGCGCCTCCTGCTTCTTCTTTTGTGTTTATATTAGCATAGCAGAATATGGGGAATCTTGGGAGAGATGATTTTCTGAAGTTGATTATTTACAACGGATTTATTAATTTAGTAATGTATAAAGCATCCGTACTTTGTCTGAACTTCGGAACATTATGCAGTATCTGCTAGGAGAAAGTCAGATTAAATGAGGTGGAACGATAATGAATAATCAAGCCCAATCTTTCAAAGTAACCTTAAGCGATTGGAACGGAGCGGTTCGTGGACGGCCTTTTCGTAAAATGCAATTGCTGCCGATGCTTCCCTGTATGATCTTGCGGCAGTTACCATTGAATCCTTTGATTTTGATCTGGATCACGCCTTTGGTTTCTATGATAATATCAAAAACTGGACACGCTCTGAAAAAGGCTATGAGTTGTTTGCTGATATCGGTGAGAAGATGGAGTTTCCCGGTGTGAAAAGGGCGAAAATCAGTAAAGTTTTCCATACTTCAAAACAAAAGCTGCTGCTCTTATTCGATTATGGCGATGAATGGCATTTTATTGTTCAGTATCTGGGAGTTACAGAAGTGAAACCGGGTCAGAAATTACCCCTAATTATGGAGAGTAGCGGAGTTGTGCCTAATCAATATGGCGGGTTTGAAGAAGAGGAAGAATATGAGGATGAAGATTCCTAGAAAAGAGTTCGTACACCTGATAAGGTTGAGTAGGACACTCGGTTCTAATTCTAATGGACTGAAATAGACCGCATCCTTAGGACTGGCGCGGTCTATTACTTTTTGATATCCTTTCCTGAGCAACAGGACGAATCATATTGTTATCCGGACACACCTCCTGCATTCTCATAAATATTCATAACCACCTGCTGGATCGGCAACTCCTTGACCGAAATGTCAGAGAAGCGGTGCTTCCGGGAGATACCTTCGATGAAATCGCTGATTGAAATATGGGCCGTATCCACTTCAAGCGTAATCTGAAAGTCGGATACCCTATCGATTACCTTAGTATAGGCATTGTCGAAGACGGTGCCCTGCACAGACTCTGCAAAAGTAAAATTGACCCGTTTCTTCTCCCCCAAAAAAAGTTTCAATTGCTGAAGGGAATCATCAAAAACCTTGTCCCCATGGTTAATGACAATGACCCGGTGGGCAAGCTCCTCCACATCCTCAAGATCATGGGTGGTCAGAATACACGTCATATTCTGCTTTTTATTCATCTGATGGATGAATTCGCGGATTTTGACCTTGGCGATCACATCAAGCCCGATGGTCGGCTCATCCAGGAACAAAATATCCGGCCGATGCAGCATAGCCATGACGAACTCGCATTTCATGCGTTCACCAAGGGACAGGACTCGTGTCGGCTTTTCGATCACATGCGCAATATCCAGCAGCTCTGTCAGCTCTTCCAGACGGCTTTTGAAATCCGGGTTGGCGATGCCGTAGATTGCCTTGTTCATATGGAAGCTGTCGATCGGCGGAATATCCCAGATCAGTTGGGATTTCTGACCGAATACAGCTCCGATTTTGCCGACATAGCGTTTTCTGTCCCGGGCAGGTGAATAACCAAGAACTTGAATTTCACCGCTTGTCGGATACAACGCGCCGCAAAGCATTTTGATCGCCGTCGATTTCCCTGCACCATTGGGACCCAGCATGCCGCAGATCTCCCCCTGCCCAATGGCAAAGCTGATATCGTTGACTGCGTGGACTACGACCTCTTCGCGCTGGAAGAAGCTCTTCAAGGTCTGCCCCATGCCTGCACCGCGCTTATAGGTTTTATATGTTTTGGTCAAATGCTGTACATCAATAACCGGCATCATCCGCCCACCCCCTCGTACAATCTGATCATGTGCCGGTAAATCCATATTCCTGCTGCCAGAAATAAAAAGCAGGGCAGAATAGCCGCGTAATCGCTGGCATGCATCCGTCCAAGAAGAGCAGATGCAGGGAGGAAGCCCACCATTCCCACAGGAATGATCAATGTCGCCACAGCCTGTACAGCTTTTGGAAATACGGGCAGCGGATATTTTCCGATGTGAAGCACACTGTCAGCAAGCTCGGAAATTCTCGAATTGCCTACCCATTTGAAGGAAATAGCAGCCATCATCAGCGATAATCCTGCCAGGACTGCAGTCCCTGCAATAAACATCCCGGCAAATTGCAGCCAGAACAAGACCGGAATAGGGCCTACATGCATAGCGGAGAATATGAATAGGGAAACACCGCCCAGAAACAGCCCCACACTATCGATTGAAAATGTAGTGGCAATAATAAAAAACAGCGGATTCAGCGGTTTAAGAAGAATGACCTCGAAGCTTCCCTCACGGACATGCGACATTGTGGTCCATAGAACGCCGCCGAATATAAGACTAGTAAGCCCGCTGGACATGGTGAATACAGACTGGATCAACAACACCTCGAATAAGCTCCATCCGGGAAAGCTGGAGCCTGCCCGGTATATAAGCAGGGTCACCAACGGAAACAGAATGTTGCCGGCCAGCGTGATCAGACTGCTGACGATGAAGTTCATGCGATAGGCCGCAGCCGACTGCAAGGCGGAATACATGCACTGCTTATAAATATCCATATACCGTTTCATGTAAAGAACTGTCCTTTCATAGGGTCATTCACGCGCCGACAGCAGTAAACTGCTTCATGGCCAGACGGCGAACGAGCTCGCTAAAACCAAATGTTATCAACACCGCCATCGCCTGTATGCCTACAGCTTGCTGAGTGGAGAGCTCAAGGCCTCCAAGCGAATAATGGCCGGTGAAAACCATTGCAGGCATATAGGCTATGTACTGAAACGGCAGGAAGAACTGGACCACCTGAAGCCAATTCGGGAAAAAACCAAGCGGAATGAGCGCCCCTGAAAAAATACCCGATACCAGCATAAACGCGCTTCGTATTCCATTCGACTGGATAATCCAAAATGAAGCCAGGCCAATCGTATAGTTCACATAAAAATTCATCAAAAAGGCAAGCAGTACCGACAGAAAGGTCCATGGAAGGCTTGCCGGCCGCATATCGACTCCAAAAATAAAAATAAAGATTAAAAGGCAGGGCAAAAATTCAAACAGGAAGCCCAAAGAACGATGTCCGATTTTTTGAAATAATGCGAACGAACGGTGATGAATCGGGCGCAGATGAAAGGTGAGAAATTTACCGGTACGTACAAGCATCGATAAGTTCCAGTCGGCAAAATCCATGATCAAATAGCCGATAAGCGCAGTAGCACCGAAGTAGCGGATCATCTGGGGGAGATCCATGCCTCCAAGTGAAGATTGACCGCCATATACCGCTGTCCAGATGAAATATTGCACCATGAAATATACAGGGCCGACGATAACGGACACCAGGGAATGAGTACGGTAGGCACTCCACTCTTTGTAGGTCACCTCCGCTACCGTCCGGCAAATAAGCCAGTTGTGTTTCAACCTGTTCATTAGTTCAGTCCTGACCAGATGATGTTGGTCACATTAAACAATGCCTCTGCGTACCAATTATCCTCGGTGAAAGGCACAAACCATACGGCGGCGAGCTGCTCAGTAGGATCGATGGCCATGCAGCAGGCTCCCGCGCCTTCATGAAAATAGCTGGTCGGAGAATAGAGGAAGGCAGGGCCTCTTCTCATATCCAGTCCAATGCCATAGCTCCGGTCTTTGACATCGTTACCCCAGCAGTAATCTGGTACTCCGTATAGGGTGCGGGTTGTGATTTTCTCGACAGCCTTGCGGCCGATAATACGGGTATCGCCCAGTGTCCCCATGCCCAGCAGCATGTTGGCGAACCGGATAAGATCAGCTGGTGTAGAGGCCAGACCTCCACCGGTACTGGAGACTGTATCCCACAGCTTCTCCAACTGCGAAAATTCCGGCTGATTACCATTGATTAGATCGTTCAGCCGTTTCTCATGTCTCTCGTTTCTTATAATGGCGCGCCCCGCCAGTTCCGGAGTAAGTTCCCAAACGGTGTCCTTCATGCCAAGAGGCTTCAGAATTTGCTCTTCTATGTACTGTTCAGCGGTAACGCCGGTCACCTTCTTGATGATTTCTCCGAGGATGCAGAATCCGAATGAGCAGTATTGCCATTCCTCGCCCAATTTTTTGCTGACCCCGCCGCTCAGCGCGGCTGTGATCCAGTCCGGCTCCCCATCCCCGGGGTTATACTTTTCGAAATACTCCCCGATTAATTGCCAATAAGACTTATGATAGGGGATCAGGCTGCCCGCACAGTCGGGGAACAGGCCGGAGGTATGGGTCAGAAGACTGTAGATATCGATTTTATTGAACGGGGCCACGTTAAACGGCTCCAATATGGCGCCTACCGGGATGTCAAACCGGAGAATACCGTCCTCAACAAGCTTGGCGACCGCTACTGAGGTAACGGCTTTGGTAATAGAAGCGATATTATGAACGGTTGTCGGCAAAAGCGGATCTGCCCTGTCATCCCGGAACGAAAGCGGTCCGATAGCACCGTGCATGAATGTCTTTCCATACCTGGAGACACAGTAAGATGCGGCCTGGATCTTTTTTTGATCGATCAGGGTCTGGAAATGGGCATTCAAAACCTCGATTCTTGAAGTGTCATAACCCACCTCTGCCGGTGGACAGTCGGTAACTCCTGGTGTATGCAGCATAAGATATAGGCCTCCTTATAATATTTACGCCATGCATGGGTAACTACTCTATTAAAGCGCTCTCAATAAGTATATTTCCAAACAATGGATGACACAACAGAGAGTTTTTTTATAATCAAACTTGCCCGGGAGATGCGGCGTGTAAGAAGCAGGATGAAGAAAGATACTAAGGCAGAAGCCCTGTGGCAAACTAGAGATGCGGAAATGAAATTGTTCGCTTTCAAGTTCACGGCTTCATGGTAATATCAGCAGATGGAATATGAAATAATGTCATGACCGAAAGGAAAATAAAATTCACTATGAATACTGAGAAGTCGTTAAAAAAAACGGTAACATTCTTTGAAGCTTTGGCCATTGTTGTAGGAATGATCATCGGTTCCGGGATTTTTCTGAAGCCCGGTATTGTGCTGAATAATGCAGGTACACCCTGGATGAGTATTTTGGCCTGGGGGATTGGAGGAATCATTACCCTGGCTTCAGCCCTGAGCGTAGCAGAAATTGCAGCCGCAATTCCTAAGTCGGGGGGCCTGTACACTTATTTGAGCGAGTTATACGGCGGGGTATTCGGCTATCTGCTGGGTTGGGTACAGGCGGTAATCTCCTATCCGGCTTCTGTAGCGGCGCTTGCAATTGCTTTTGCCACCTATTCCGGCTACTTTTTGCCGCTGAATGGCTGGCAGCAGAAGCTGCTCGCTGTTTGTATATTAGCTTTTATACTGATAATGAACGTCATTGCCACCAAATTCGGCGGGATCATCCAGACGGTAGCGACGGTGGGCAAGCTGATTCCGGTGGTGGGTATTGTAGGCGTGGGCCTGTTCTCGAATCTGGCGCCCGGTTTTGGAGGAATTGAGGCTTCGGCGGCGGGTGCAGGTTTTGGGGTAGCTGTTCTGGGTACACTTTGGGCCTATGACGGCTGGATTAGTGTGACCAATATGGCAGGAGAAATCAAGGACCCGGCAAAGACGCTGCCCAAAGTCATTTCAATCGGGGTTATCTTTGTGATCGCCGTGTATGTGTTATTTAATATTGCAGTTTTCAAGGCGCTGCCTTACGGTCAGATCATTTCTTCCCCGACTCCGGGGGCTGATGCGGCAGAGGCATTGTTCGGCAACGGCGGCGGGGCTTTTATAACTGCAGGAATTATTGTGTCCGTGCTCGGTGCGCTGAATGGTTATCTGATGACCGCTGCGCGTGTACCTCAGGCGATGGGGGAGAACAACCAGATTCCATTTTCCCGGGTGCTCCGCAGCATCCATCCGAAGTTCCAGACCCCGGCCAATGCGCTTATCTTTCAAAGTGTGCTGGCGGTCATCTATATTTTTTCCGGCACCTTTAATACACTGACCGATCTGCTGGTGTTTGTGCTGTGGATTTTCTTTACCATGGGGGTGTTCGGGGTATTCATCCTGCGTCACAAAATGCCGCCGGAAAAGGGGCGCTACCGTGTGCCGCTCTATCCGGTTACCCCAATCATTGGGGTGGCAGGCGGAATCTATATTCTGGCCAGCACGATCATCAGTGATCCGCTGCGCTCCCTGGTCGGTATCGGCATTACGCTGGCCGGACTCCCGGTCTACTATGTGCTGTCCCGCAAAAAACGGTAGGTTCTATCTTTTTACTAAAACGATTTGGATTGACAAATTTTCATCCAGATCATATGATGTGAATGAAAAAATAATTATTCATTCACGGAGCTGCTTAATGTGGAAGATAAAAAATCACTGATTTATGATTGCGCAAAAGAACTGTTTAGCGATAAGGGGTTTAAAGATACGAATGTTTCAGACATCACCAAAAAGGCTGGAATGGCGGTAGGGACTTTTTACAACTACTATTCCTCCAAGGAAAAGCTCTTTATGGAAATTTTTCTCGCAGAAAATGCCAAGCTGAAACAAGAATGTATGCAGTCTCTTGATTTGAGCCAAAGCCCGCTGACTGTAGTTCGGCAAATGATGATGCTCAACATGGAAGGCATGACTGCAAATCCTATACTTAAAGAATGGTATAACAAAAGCGTGTTTGGGAAAATTGAGCAGCTTTTCCGGGAGGAAAACGGTACTCAGTCGGTCGACTTTCTCTATGACAGCTTTCTTGAGATTGTGAAGCAGTGGCAAGCTGAAGGTAAAATGCGGAGTGATATTGACAGCAAAATGATCATGATGGTGTTCACCGCGATTATCAACGTAGAGACTCACAAGGAAGAAATCGGGCCGGAGTATTTTCCGCAGCTTCTGGACCATATGACGGAACTGATTATGAAGGGTTTGACGGACTGCTCCTGACCGAACTAAAGGGGGCAGTTCATTTACCGAATAAAATGAATGAATTTAATATTGTTCATTCACATAATATTCATTCACACATCTTAAGGCACTGAAAATGCGCTTAAGCAGGAACAAACAGAATAAATCGTAAGAGGAGGATTCACATGGACATTGCAGTCATTTCGTATTCTTTTACCGGAAACAATCAGTTATTAGCGGGCAGCATAGCCAAGGAGCTGTCGGCAGAGCATATTCAAATCTCCGAACCGAAGACCCGCACGACGGGTACAATTGCCCTGGACATGATCTTCAGCAGGACACCGCGGGTACAGCCAGCGCCGGAAACCATAGGGGGATATGATTTGGTTCTCTTTTTTGGACCGGTTTGGATGGGGCATGTGGCCGCACCGCTCCGTGCATACTTCAAGTATCTGAAGTCACATCCGCAAAGGTACGGGTTCCTGTCCATCAGCGGTGGAGCGGACGGCACCAACCCGAAGCTGACAGGCGATCTCCACAAAAGAGCAGGTACAGAACCCGCTGTACTTATCGACCTGCATATAGCTGACCTATTGCCTGATCACCAAAAGACTGTCCGGAAAGATACCTCCGCCTACCGGTTAAATGACAGCGATATTCATAAATTGACCCATACCATGATGCAGAAATTAAGGGAAGTAATTTAGACCGTAATCTTTTGTCGAAAACGGTCTGTTTCTCCCTAGCTATGCTCCGCCAACTGTACCTCAAAGCCGTCCGGGTCCAGGATGTAAAAGAACCGCAGGTGGGGGTTCGGCGTGATCGGCCCGCGCGCTACGGGGATACCCTGGCTTTTCAGGTACTCCATGGCCTCATCCAGCGATTTCACTTCAAACCCAACGGAAACACCGCATTCCGGTTTCAGGGCCGGATCGTTTCCCTGAATAAGCTCAAGCTTGGGGTGCGTCCCTGTGTCTAACATCACAATTTGTTTTCCTCTGCTCTCAAATCTGCGCTCAATCGGAAGCCCCAGAATCCCGTGATAGAAATTAAGGGAGGTCTCCAGATCGCGTACCCTCAGCGTAATCCAGTTCAGGCTCAGTTCCATGTTTTTAAATACTCCTCTGTGATTTTTCAATTTTATCATTATATATGTATTATAGAGTATAGCGGGCAATAGTCTATTTGAACCGGAGGAGCTATAGCAAATGGTCGATTTTGAGTGGTACAGAAGCTTTTGCATCATCTATAAATACAACTCGGTGTCCGAAGCGGCAAAGGTGCGGATGATGACCCAACCGGCAATGAGCCAGCACTTAGCCTCTCTGGAAGCTGAGGTGGGTGAAGCGTTATTCATCAGAACCCCGCGAAAAATGATTCCAACGGAACGGGGGAAGCAGTTGTATTCACAGCTGGCTCCGCTTATCGAATCGCTGGAGGAGGCCACGATGAATTTTAAGACGGCTTCGTTACCTACACTCACCTTTATAAAAATAGGGACAGCACATGAATTTTATACGGAAAAGATCCTTCCTCAGCTTCATCAATCCAATAGTTCGGTCATTTCAAGTTTTGGAACTGCGGATCAACTGCTGGAGCTGCTGAAGGAAGATAAATTAGATCTCATTGTCACTTCAAAAAAGATTCCAGCCCCCGGCATTGAGTACCAGAAGGTTATGGATGAAGAATTTGTAATCGTGGCCCCTGCAGCTTATGAGCTTCCAGTTACCGATAGTCTGGAGCATACCGAGCATTGGCTCTCTGCGCAGCATTGGATCAGCTATGGGCTTGATTTACCGATCATCCGGAGAATTTGGAGAGAGCATTTCAAAAAACGTCCGCAAATCAGACCGGTCCATGTCATTCCTAATCTGCATATGATCCTAAAGGCCATCGGGGACGGTGCAGGCCTAAGTGTTATTCCTACTTATCTTTTGGAAAATTCGGGTGATAAACGGACAAAGGTTATTTTCGGGGAATTAAAAGTGAACAATGAGCTGTTCTTCGCCTATAAACTAAAAGATAAACAACTGCCCCAGATCCATGAGATGATGACAATCATACGTGAAAATGGGTAAAAAACGCAGCCAGTCTATATCCGATGTATAAAAATATTTATGGTTAACCTGCTATTTCATAATTTGTTTTATAGCATTAACGGAATTAGAATAAAGGAGGCAAAAAAATATAGTATTGGAGGCAAGTATAATGGCAAAAAAAGTGTTGATCGTCGTTACAAATCATACGGAAATTCATGAAGGCAGACCGACTGGGATCTGGCTGTCTGAGTTTGCCGAAGCCTATATGGGATTTACCAGCCAAGGGTATGAAGTTCTGGTGGCTAGTCCTCTAGGAGGAAAAGCTCCTGTCGATCCAGGCAGTGTGGATGGGCAGACACCGCAGGAAATTTTGGATGCCAAAAAATATCTGGAGAATACTGCAAAGCTTAATGAGGTATCTGCTGAAGGTTTTGATGCTATTTTCTTGCCGGGGGGTCACGGAACAATGTATGATTTGCCTGATAATCAGGCTCTTCAGAAGCTGCTGCGCGATTTCTATGAAGCGGACAAGATTGTAGCTGCCGTATGCCATGGACCTGCCGGACTGGTGGGTGCTACATTGTCTTCGGGTCAACCCCTGGTGGCCGGCAAGCGCGTAAATGCTTTTACGGATCGTGAAGAGGCGGACACGACGCTGGATAAGCATTTGCCTTTCCTGCTTGAAAGCAAGCTGCGTGATTTGGGTGCTATCTATGTGGCTGCGCCGAATTGGACTTCTCATGTTGAAGTGGACGGCAACCTGATTACAGGCCAGAATCCACAGTCGACGGTTGCTGTAACTCAAGCGGTTATCGCAAAACTGGGCTAATTCCACAATCAAGGTTCTATAACGGCCTCATCCTAAACAACAACCCCTGGCTGTTAAAAAGCACAGGGGTTGTTGTGCTTTTCCTTAGGTAATGGATGCCTTGTAAATGGCCTCAGTGGATTGTGCGAGCAACGCATTGAATTCATCGTCTGATTGCTGGTCGCTTAGCCCTTGCGATAAAGCGCGGGAGAAGCTGGCGATCAGCCCGTGGTTATGTGCGAGCTTGTCATTGGCTTCCGCTTGTGTATAACCGCCGGACAAAGCCACCACCCGTACCACATGCGGATCTTGGATTAAATCGCGGTAGAAATCATCTTCAGACGGGATAGACAGCTTCAGCATGACTTTTACGTCTGTGCCAAGAGCGGATAACAAGGCGGAGATTTCCTGTTTTAGAAGCCGTTCGGCTTGTCCTTTATCTGCCATGTGAATATCCACTTCGGGTTCGATAATCGGCACCAGGCCATAGGAGGCGATTTGCTTCGCGATGGCAAACTGCTGTTCAACCACTTGTTTGATGCCGGCAGGATTCGCTTCCTTGATTAGTGAGCGCATCTTGGTCCCAAAGATATTTTTTTGCACGGCGCGCTTCAGGAGATCATCCAATCCGGGGATAGGCTTCATGAGCTGAACCCCGTTTTCAGGCTCGGCCAGCCCTTGATCGATTTTTAAAAAAGGCACTATGCCTTTCTGCTCCCACAGATAATCTGCAGTTAATTGGCCGTCAATGGAGCGGTCCATCGTGTTCTCAAAAAGGATTGCACCCAAAATATGTCTGGAATCAAACGCCGGGCTCTTGATAATACGTGTTCTCATCTCATGCACCAGTTCAAACATCTCTTCTTCATTGGAATAGCGGTCTTCCTGAATACCGTATTGCAGCAGCGCTTTGGGAGTGCTTCCGCCGCTTTGATCCAAAGCTGCAATAAAACCCTTACCTGTGTGAATCCGTTCCAATTGTTTCGTATTCATGGATATGTCCCCTTCCCTTCCGTAAAGTGAATGACAACTGTTTCAATCATGTATAGTTTAGTTAGAAAAAACGAACAATGCAAACTAGATGAAAAAAGACAGGGAAGCCAATCAGGCAGGGAGGGTGAGTTCACATGAGTATTGATTTGATCTGCACGATAGGTCCGGCCAGTTCATCTCCTGCTGTCCTCAAGGAATTGCTGCTGGGCGGGATGACTTCCGCCCGGCTCAACATGTCACACGGGAGCCATGAGGAGCATGGGCGGGTTATTGAAGCTGTGCGGGCAGCCGCCGCCGAAACGGGACAGCCCTTGAGGATTATGGGGGACTTGCAGGGACCGAAAATCCGTCTGAAGAGCATCCAAGGGGACGCGGTTTCATTAGAAGAGGGCCGGACGTTTATCCTTGACCAGTCAGATGAACCGGGAAACCGGGACCGGGCTGCGCTCGATAATCCCGGGGTGATGGAAGATATTTCACAAGGAGCTGCTATCTTAATCAATGACGGGGAAGTCAGGCTTGAGGTGACGGAGAAGCATCCGCAAAGGATCACAACAAAGGTTATAGTCGGTGGTATGATCGGCAGCCGAAAAGGCGTTAATCTTCCGGGAACGATAATCCGCTTGCCGGCCATTACGGAAAAAGATAAACAGGATCTTCAATTCCTGCTGGAGCATCATGTGGATTGGATTGCTTGTTCTTTTATCCGCGAGGCTTCGCATCTGCAGGAAATCCGGGAGTATGTATCCCAACTAGGGAAATACAGCCAACCGGGGCTTATATCCAAGATTGAAACCGTACAAGCTGTCCGTAACTTTCCAGCCATCATGGAGGCGTCCGACGGAATCATGATTGCGCGCGGAGATCTGGGGGTGGAGCTTCCTTTTGAGCGAATCCCGTTCATTCAGAAAATGGTGCTCCGCGAGTGCAGTCTATCCAAGACCTATGTAATTACGGCTACCCAAATGCTGCAATCCATGGTGGAGCATCCGGTTCCGACACGCGCAGAGGTCACAGATGTCTCTCAGGCTGTTCTGGACGGGAGCGATGGCGTGATGCTGTCAGCGGAAAGCTCGGTCGGCCATTATCCGGTGCGAAGCACACAAGTCCTGAATACGGTCGCCAAATTTGCGGAGAACATGCGTGAGCAGGGAGAGAGCGGTATTTCACTGGAGGAGTTATGCGAGGACGACCCTTTTGATGAGCTGTTCAAGAAGGTTGCTCTCCTTAACCGGGCGGATTGATCTGCATCACATTTGGTTCCATATTGATGATCTTGGTTTTCGTCTGGCCCGGTCTCTGCGTTAATGGGATAATAAAGCAATAGGCAGTGTACCGCTCGGAAGAAATAAAAGCTTGAATTGTGGGCTCAAAAATGTTACACTCTTAAACGTGAGAAATTTACAAATCACATTGCAGCCTCTTTATTAGAATAGGACGGTACTGCATATGTGGACTCTTAGCTCAGTTGGTAGAGCAGTTGACTCTTAATCAATTGGTCCAGGGTTCGAGTCCCTGAGAGTCCATCCTGAAGAAACGGCAGAAATGCCGTTTCTTTTTTTGCGTAGAATAATAAGTCCGAAACCCAAAGAAATGCCCTTCCGGCTTCTTATTGGGAAGCGAAAGGGCGGGCAGTTGCTTTCTCGACTTTCAGTTATGCTACATTCATTATTCCGCAGCAATACTTACCGTGCCTCCAGATAAGCAATGCCAAGCGCCCCGGTTACAGGGTTGCGGTAAGTCTCGCAGGCCACATCGAATACCTGGCCGATTAATTCCTTCGTCAATATATCCTCAGGTTTCCCGCTGGCGGCCACTTGGCCTTTTTTCATCACATACAGATAATCGCAGTATTCCGCCGCAAGAGTGAGGTCATGGAGCGCAGCGAGAATGCCGATGTCAAGCTTTTTGACGATATTTAGAATTTGCAGCTGATATTTGATATCCAGATGGTTGGTGGGTTCATCCAGAATCATGAATTCCGGCTGCTGGGCCAGAACACGGGCGAGAATTACACGCTGCTTCTCTCCGCCTGACAATGAATTATAGCTGCGGTCTGCATAACCCTCCAGATTGACCTTGCGCAGAGCCGCAGAGACGATATCCGCATCCTCTTGATTGTCTGTCTCCAGCATCCCTTTATGCGGGGTTCTGCCCATCGCGACCATTTCCCGCACGGTGAAGTCGAAGCTCAGTTCGTTGAACTGGCCGACCACACCCAGCTTTTGCGCCACGAGTCGGGGACTGGATTTCATCAGATTCATTTCAGACAGGGATACTTTGCCCTGGCGCGGTTTGATAACTTTATAAATGCTCTTGAGGAGCGTAGATTTGCCGCAGCCGTTCGGACCGATGAGGCCGACGAATTGTTTGTTTCTGACCTTCAGGGAGACATCCTTTACGATATTTGCATCGGCAAAAGATACGCTTAAATGCTCAACATTCAAATTCATTAGTTTTTCCCTCCAAATGCGTAGCCTTTTTTGATCAGCATGTACATGAACATCGGGGCGCCAATCAAGGCGGTAATGATCCCGATCGGGAGCTCCACATTTGGTACAATCGTCCGGGCGATCACATCGGTCCAGATCAGGAAAATAGCACCGAACAGAACGGACGTTGGCAGCAGCCTCCGGTGATCGGAGCCAACCAGGCCTCTGACCAAATGGGGAATGATGAGCCCCACGAATCCGATCATGCCGCAGCTTGCCACCATCACCCCTGTAATCAGCGCGGTAATCATCATATAGGCTTTGCGGAATGCCCCCAGATGAATCCCCAGAGTGACTGCAGCTTCATCCCCAAGCAGCATGGCGTTCAGAACCCGGAATTGCATCAGGAAAAAGAAAATGGCGGCTAGGACAGCTACTGAGATCAGCGGCAGCTTATCCCAGCTGGCAGCAGCGAGGCTGCCCATCGTCCAGAAGGTAACGGTCTTAATGCCTTCCGCATTGTTGGCAAAGTATACAATGAAGTTGGCAAAGGCCGTACATAAAGCATTAATAACCATACCGGCCAGGACGAGTTTGACGGAGGTCATTTTGCCGCCCGCGCTGGCCAGAATCAAGACCAGAAGTGAAGCGCCGACCGCACCCGCGAAGGCCCAGAAGGCAACGCCCGTCTGGCCCAGCAGCCCCATAGAGCCGAAGCCGATCAGGATGGCGAAAGTTGCTCCAAGCGAAGCGCCGGAAGAGATACCGAGTATGTACGGATCAGCAAGAGGGTTCTGTACGGCCGCCTGCATAATCGTTCCGCACAGCGTCAGCCCGGCACCAATGAACATGGCCATGAGAACGCGGGGAAAGCGGATTTTCCAGATGATATCGACGAATGAACCGGAGGTCAGCTCCTGGATATCTCCAATTTGAATGCCCGTGATGTGGTGGAGCAGAATCCGGTACGATTGCGAAACGGGAATATCGACCTGTCCAAAGGAGACAGCCGCACCCGCTGACAGAATTGTAATCATCAGCAGGATGCCTATGACAGTCAAAAAGCCATATCGGGTATGAATGATAGATTTCTTGGGTTCGGATTGTGCTGCTAGATCAGTTTGCATGTCATTCATAAGGCTCCTTATATTAAATTAAAATGTTTAATTTAAAATATAATTCATAATGAGAATGATTGTCAATGATAATAATTCTCATTGACAGGCAGTCCAACTTTCTATATTCTACGTTTGTATCCCTTGCAGGACACCGTCTTGTCACAATTCATTCAGGATACACAAATGTACATACAGAAAAGGGGACTAGGCAATGAAGAAATCATTTAAAAGATATATGCCGCTGCTGGCGGTTTTGGTAATGGCAGTTATGCTTGCAGCATGTTCATCCGGTACGAAGAATGCGAATGAACCGTCTGAATCGGCTGCACCTGCAAACAGCGCTCCGGCCAGCACGCAGGAAGCTGCTCCAAGCACCAAGACGGTATATCCGCTCACCATTGAGAACTACACCAATAACGGTGAAGGAACGGAATGGAAGGTTAAGTCACAGACTTTTGACAAGGCGCCTGAAAAGGTGGTAGCCAATACCCAGGGAGCGGCTGAGCTGCTGATCAAGCTGGGCTTGACGGACAAAATGGTCGGCGTAGCTGCCCTTTACGGTGCGGGCGATCCGGCGGTGCAGGAGGAGTTCAAGAAGATTCCTGTTATCTCCAAGGAATATGCAAGTAAAGAGCTGGTTGTAGGCGCAAGTCCTGATCTCGTTCTGGGACGCAGTGACCTGTATGCGGATGCGGATTGGGGCAGCGGGACTGTAGAAGGGTTAAACGAACTGGGCATCAAAACGTTCGTGCAAAATACCAGCGTTAAGGGAGCCACACTCGACAGCTTGTACAAGGACATTGAACAGATCGGGCAAATCTTTGATGTGCAGGAGAATGCAGCCGCCTATACCGCTGAATTGAAAAAGCGGGCACAATCGCTTAAGGATAAGGCCGCAGCCAGTGGGGAAAAAACCTTTGCTTATGTGTCTGATGGCGGCAATGGGGCAATCGCCGTGTACAGCGGGAACACCGACACTTTTGCCGGAGATGTCCTTGGTTTGCTGGGACTCAAAAACAGCTTCGGCACGGTTACCGGAGAAATCAGCAAAGAACAGCTGATCGCAACTAACCCCGATGTCCTGCTGCTCTCGGTGTATACCGGAGGCGTGGACCCGGAGAAGACGCTGAAGGCTTTTTATGCCGACCCTTCCCTGCAAAGTCTGAATGCTGTTAAGAACAAAACCATTTATGCGATCGACTTCAACCAGTTCTGGGGGTACAGCTACTCAATCTTTGATGGGGCTGAGAAGCTGGCTTCTGAAATAACCGCTAATAAATAAGAGCAGCAGAGAAATCCGCATACTAGAAGCAGATTGGGCCGTCACCCATGTGACGGTTCGATCTGCTTTTTGAGTGGCGGAAGAGAAGTTTGGATACTTACGGAGCGAATGCGTCCGGAATTTAAATTTTGAATATTCAACTATAAAGATATAGAATATAGTAATTGAATTGACAACAGCTTGGGGGAACAAAGTAGTGGAACTTGGAATCAGCACTTTTGTCGAAACCACACCTGATGTAATCACAGGTGAAACGATGAGCCATGCGGAGCGGCTGCGTGAAGTAGTAGAAGAAATTATGCTCGCGGACCAGGTGGGGCTGGATGTATATGGTGTAGGGGAGCACCACCGCCCGGATTTTGCCGCATCCTCGCCTGCGGTAGTCATGGCTGCGGCAGCGTCCCTGACCTCCCGAATCCGGTTGACCAGCGCGGTGATGATCCTGTCGTCAGCCGATCCGGTGCGCGTCTATCAGGATTTTGCCACACTGGACGGTTTGTCGGGCGGACGGGCTGAGATTATGGTGGGCCGTGGTTCGTTTACGGAGTCCTTTCCTTTATTCGGATGCGATCTGAAAGACTATGAAACCTTATTCGAAGAGAAGCTTGATTTGCTGATGAAGCTCCAGACGTCCGAGAAGGTAAGCTGGGAAGGGCAGCATAGACCTGCCATACATAACCTGGGAATTTATCCGCGTCCGGTGCAGCAGCCATTGCCTGTGTGGATTGCCAGTGCGGGAAGTCCCGAGTCAGCCGTACGTGCAGGAGCACTTGGGCTGCCTTTTGCGCTGGCTATGATTGGTCCGGTGCATCCCCTGGACTTTGCGTCACAGGTTAAGCTCTATAAAGAAGCGGCTGCCCATGCAGGCCATGACAGCTCACGGCTGCCGATTGCGGCGCATGCGCATGGTTTTATTGCGGCGGATACCCGGAAGGCGATTGAACAGTTTTTTCCGTCCACCTATGCGCGGACCAATGTCAGAGCGGCAGAGAAAGGGCTTCCGCCTTATCACCGCGCGGATTACGATGCGGCATGCAGCTTCGACGGAGCTTTATATGTGGGGGACCCGGCAAGTGTCGCGGACAAAATCATTCATCTGCGAAAGCATGTAGGCGTTACAAGATTTCTGCTGCATGTTCCGCACGGCACAATGCCCCACGCTGAGGTGATGGAAGCGATCAGGCTGCTCGGCACCGAAGTGGCGCCCCGCGTCCGTGAGGAAGTAGCGCTTTGGGAGAAGAACAACCTGTAAGATACCTGAATTACACGACATTTGACAACCTGGGGAGGTAGCAGCTCTGATGAAAGAGCAAATGAATGTCTGGAAACGGCAATGGCAGGAGCTTATTCAGGCACTTGGGCAAAAAGGTGCAAACACCCGGTTTAACGTTGGTCCTCCTGCTGCGGAGAGCAGGCTTGCCGGAGTGGAAGCTAGGCTCGGAATCCGGCTTCCGCTGGAGCTGCGTTCCCTGCTGAAAGAGGGGGCAGGCAAAGCTTATGTCTATTGGAATCTGCCAGATGCAGCGATTCTTCCCTTTGAGGTGAGCGGAGAGCTGGGCTGGGATGCGGACCAGCTGGATTTTTTCGTTACTCCCGACGAAGAAGATTCCGGGGAGACTCAGCGTTATCTCAGTTTACATCCGGCAGGCAACGGGGATGAGCTGCTGTTGGATTTGCATAGCGCTTCTGAAACCGCAGTCGTGCATTGGGCCCACGAAACGGCGGAATATCTGCTGCTGGCTCCAAAGATCACGGATTTCATCGGCAAGGTTACGGCGCTGGGTTGTGTAGGTGCGGAGGAATGGCAGTACCCGGAATTTTGCGGTGAGGCCGGGTTGGACCCGGAGAAGCCCGCCAGCAGACAATGGATGGCCTGGTTGAATGAATATTTGACACTGACTCTGGCGCAGGCACAGAAGGAGCTCTCCTTACTCCTTCGCTATGCAGAAATGTTCGGGATGGATCAGGAGACTGCTGAAGCTTTTGGCCGATATGACGCGGATGAGGTGCTGCAGGCTTTTTTGGATCGGGCAGGACAGGAGCGTGACAGCCATAACAAAGAAGCCATCCTTTGTCTTGCGGGAGATGTGCTTAAGGAAAAGGCAGCGGATCTCGTACGCTCAATCTGGGCAGAGACTCTTCCCCTTGAAGTAAGCCGGAGTACACTTGCTTACCTGTCAGCTCATTGTCTTCCGGAGGATGAAGGGTTGGAGCGTGTCTTCCGCTTGCTGGAGCAATTGGCGGCAACCCAAAAGCTGAGCGGTTATCAAGCGAACTCGCTGCTGCAGGATTTTCACAGCCGCAGGGTGCTGGGGTGGATGGAGGATAAGATCGCTTTTCCTTATGACGGGTGGGATACACTTTATGTTCACTCACAGCCCACACCGTCCGACATTGTAATGTGGCTTGGCGGCAGTGACGTTCAGCGCCAGATCGTTATCGCTGCGTTTCCTGTTTTGTATAGCAATACCGGGGCTGAGGTCTTCAGCCCTGCTGAATTGCAGCAGATCCGCTGTCTGCTGGAACAGGCACTGGATGAAGCTGTGCTGAAAAAGGAAAAGCAGGCTGTCCGCGATGCCCTGGGGCTGCTGGCTTGAGTACCGCCCTTTTAAGGACGGCGCAGCGCTTTTCTGCTTGCAATATTGTCAATTGCATGTCTTGTCCATAACAAGATGTCGCTTACAGCCCTGGGATGGTATGATAGGAAGTGGGGTGAATATGATAATGAACAATAAGTCAACGACTGACGAAGCAACAAATGAGGTACAAACAGGCGAGGAAGCAACCAACACAGAGCATACCATGACTGAAGAACAGATGGCTGAGCTTGTAAAGGCGGTTCACCATAATGGCATCGTGGCCCTTAAGATGCATTTCAATGAAGTTCAGGGCCAAGTGATGAATATGGAGGCTTATGGCCCGGTATTTGTATTTCATGTATTGGATGAAGCGAAGGATGTCTATTCCTGCGGCTTTTTCCTGCATGAACTGGTTACCAGATTCCAGACAAACAACAGTCCGAATGTCTGGATGGCTTCGTTCTTCATTGACTTGATGAAGGTCAAGGGGGGCAAAGCTCTCACACCGCCTCCAACCAGTGAAGAAGAAGCCAAGGCGATGATCGATAACGTGCTGGTGCCGCATTGTATTGAAGCTGTACGTGAAGAGTTTGCACCTGAGCAGGTACATGCCGGGCTGGCCTGGAATGAAACCCATGGTCCGGTGTTTGAAGCCGGATTTCCGGCGGTTACCGAAGGGAATAACGTATGCGCAATCCCGCTGCATATGCTGTTAATCCATCTGCAGCTGAACCGCGATCCATCGGAGCTGCTGCTTCAAGGCTTGTATAACATCCGGAAAGAACATGGCATGGAGTAAGCCATCCCGTTCTTTTATCGTGAATAATGCTGCAACAGCCCTCTTCCTGTATAAGGAAGAGGGCTGTTTTGTTTGAATATCAGCAAAGGGATAGGCAGCCCGCAGCCAGTCATGAATAACAGGAATATTATGGGTGGGAAACATATACAATGCAAAGAGAGGATAACGAAAGCGGTTGCGGAAGCAAGGGGAATGTTGCGGGAGGAACGAAACCGGTTGGGGAAACAGAGCTTCCAAAGCGGCGTGAGTGCTAAACTCTGCAATTGCTGGCTGATTCATGTGGAGGCTATACATAGGCAAGGCATCGCTTGGGTTTCAAGAGCACGTTCGCGCGGCGTGTATTGAAATAGTTGTAACATTTGAGGAGGAATAAGATGCTGAAAAGAGGTAAAATGCTTAGCTTGCTGGTGATATTTACACTCCTGACTACGCTCTTTCCCACAGGCAATGTAAACGCGGTTACGAATTGGAATCTGGCATGGAGCGATGAATTCGATGGTACATCCTTGAACACATCTAACTGGACTGCCGAAATTGGTACCGGCGTCAGCGGATGGGGGAATAATGAGCTGCAATATTACACCAACCGCCCGCAGAATCTGCAGGTCACAGGCGGCAATCTCGTAATTACGGCGTTGAAGGAGTCTTATAACGGCAGCAGCTATACCTCTGCACGTATAAAAACACAAGGCAAGAAGAGCTTCACTTATGGAAAAATCGAAGCCAGAATCAAGCTGCCTTCAGGTCAGGGGCTATGGCCGGCCTTTTGGATGCTGGGAACAAATATTGACGTACCTGGCGTGGGCTGGCCCAAATGCGGGGAAACGGATATTATGGAACGCGTGAACAACAATGCTTTTGTCAACGGAACTGTGCACTGGGATGCGAACGGCCAGGCCGATTACGGGCAGATATCCGGAAATCTGGACTTCTCCCAGTATCATGTGTACAGCATTGAATGGGACGCCAAATATATCCGCTGGTTTGTGGACGGCAATAAGTTCAATGAGTTTTATATTGAAAATGGGACCGGAAATACAGAGGAATTCCAGAAGCCGTCGTTCCTTTTGCTGAATCTTGCCGTTGGAGGCAACTGGCCTGGAAGTCCCGATGCTGCTACTCCTTTCCCGGCCAAAATGCTGGTTGACTATGTGCGTGTCTATCAGGCCTCCAATGCGCCGAATATCGTTAGCGGCGGAGTCTACACCTTTGCATCCAAGGCCAGCGGCAAGGTGATGGATGTGGTGGATGTGTCCACGGCGAACGGAGCCAAAATCCAGCAGTGGACCAACTATACCGCCGCCAATCAGCAGTTCAGAGTGGACAGCACGGGAGACGGGTATTATAAGCTAACCGCTGTGCACAGCGGCAAAGTGCTGGATGTACCGGGCTCTTCAACATCGGCCGGAGTACAGCTGCAGCAGTGGGACGACAACGGCAGTAATGCCCAGCAGTGGAGTGTCATAGATGCAGGCGGGGGCTACTACAAGCTGATCTCCAAAGTAAGCGGTTTGGCCGTGGATGTATCAGGCTCATCTACTGCAGATGGAGCAGCGGTCCAGCAATGGACGGATAACGGAAGCGACGCCCAGAAGTGGGCGCTGACCAAGGTGAACTAGCACTCAGCAGATGTATGCGTATCATGTCTTACAAGTAGAAGGATCGTTTATGGCGAGAAGCATATAAATTCTATATTTTGAAAAAAAACACACCGCACGGTGTGTTTTTTTGTCAGAGCGCCTGAAGTCTGGCATGGGAAGCCAGGCGGCTCAGGATTTTGCTTTTCTCGGCCAGATAAAATATGAGCTTGATATAAGGAGATCAATCCCCACTACAACGGTCCATATCTTCAGTATGCTAAAGAGCGCTTCCGTACGTGCCGGGTCGTCGATCCAGATCATGAGTCCATAAAGAATCCCGGCTCCAAGGATAAAAGCAAGCAAATGCTTCAGCCAGCTTTTGAAATAATGTCTGGCATGGTCCATGCCGTAACGTTTGACCGGTGCAGCTCCCTGCTTGGTTACATAATAGCGGAAGCGTTCGTCTGCCCAGCTGATCATACTTTTGCCGAACACAATCGACACGGAAATATAGATGGCTGCAACTGCATGTGCCGTAGTGGCGGAAGCGCCGTTGTACAAATCGATGCCGGCAATGATTAACAGAATCAGATCCAGAACCGGAGTCAAGGCGAGAAAGAACAGTCCCAGCTTCTGGCGTTTGAATAGATAACGTGCTGAAAAACCGGCAAGAATAACAACCCAGAATAAGACCTCACAGGCGACAATCGCCCAAGCAACAAAATTCATAATCCACCCCTTATGTCTAATTGATACGTTTATATATGAAATTATAGCAGCGGATTTTAAATAATACAATTGTATTATTAAAATTGCGCAAGAAGTTTTAAGTATGCTACAATAGGAACATGCCAAAAATTGTGGATCATTCGGAGCGAAAATCGCATATTGCAGAAGCGACCTGGCGCGTCATCATGAATCAGGGAATGAAAGGGGCGACTGTACGAAAAATAGCGCAGGAAGCAGGAGTTTCTCTTGGGGCCTTGCGCCATTATTTCTCTACACAGCATGAGCTGCTTGCTTTTGCCATGAATCTGGTGAAGGACCGGGCCCAAGCCAGGATTGACACTGTTCTACAACTCGATCTGCCGCCCAAGGAGCAGGTGACAAGGGTGCTGATGGAGATGATTCCTGTAGATGACAGTACCATGGCTGAAATGGAGGTATGGTTCGCCTTTGTCTTTCATCTGAAATATACGGACGGGGAGTACGGCGAACTGAACGACGATATCTATTCGGGGATACGCGAGATGGTCGATTTACTGGACGGGCAGGGAATACTGAGAGAAGAACTGGATAAGGCCGTGGAAGCCGAAAGGCTGTACGCATTGGTTGACGGACTGGCCCTGCATGCGATGCTGGAGCCTGAGCGCCTGGACAAGCAGCGGATTATCCGGGTTTTGACCAGTCATTTGGATTCCATAAGCAAGATATAAGAACAGAATAACAGAGAGGAGCCGGTTATGGAACCTGTTAAGATCACTTATGAGTCCATCGACGATTATATTACCCAAGCCCCTTTGGAAATCCGCAAGAAGCTGGAAGCGGTAAGGAAGGTAATTCATGAAGCGGCGCCGGAGGCCGAAGAGAAAATTAGCTACCAGATGCCGACCTTCTTCCTGCATGGGAATCTGGTGCATTTTGCAGCTTTCAAGAAGCATATCGGCTTCTACCCGGCCCCCAGCGGGATTGAGGCTTTTCAGGAGGAGCTGGCACAGTACAAGGGAGCCAAAGGGTCTGTACAGTTTCCTCTGGATAAGCCGCTGCCGCTTGATCTGATTAGCCGGATCGTGAAATTCAGAGCAGCGGAGAATCGGGAGAAGGCGGCAGCGAAGGCCAAGAAATAAGCGGGGCCGCTAAGGCAAGGGAATGAATGGGACAGCAAAAAAATAGGTATATACGCGACAGCAAAGGTACGGAATGAACGCGACAGTGTCCAAAAAAAAGGAGCCTGCTTAGGCTTTAAGCGGGTTCCTTTTTGAGTTCAACCGGAAAAGCTGAGTGCTCGTAAACCTGCTCGCTTCATCTGAAGCCGAAGTTTAAGTGGAAAAAGTAAAACTAATTAGCCGAAATTCTGGATTTTATAGGATTTAGTTGGAATTTGTACACTTATTTTAAGTCAAACCCCCAATTATGGGTGGTTTCAGCGGGAATAGGGGTACTTTTTCCAACTAAGGATGCCTCAGGAGCCAAACACGCTAGATTAGTGGTACTTTTTCCAACTAGGGTACCTTGAGAAGCCAAACTTGGTTGGATTAGTGAACCTTTGTCCACTAAAGATGGCCGTCCTTTGGCAGCCAGAGCAGCCGGAGCAGTCGGGTCAGCCGGAGCAGCCAGAGCAGCCAGAGCAGCCAGCAGCCAGAGCAGCCGGAGCAGTCGGGTCAGCCAGAGCAGCCATCCTTAAGCTTACAGCTGCTTGTCGTCTACGCTGTTCAGCCAGTTTTCAATATCTCCAATCACGGAACGGATGCTGCCATCCCCGAAGGGGGATTTCAGTCCGGCCAGCTCGACCAGCTGGAGGAAGGACAGGCTTCCGCCGGCCTGGCAAAGCCGCAGATAATCGGCCCAGGCTGATGTGAAATCCTCATTCGACCGCTTCCAGAACTGGAAGGCGCAGAGCTGGGCGAGCGTATAGTCAATATAGTAGAACGGGGAGCGGAAGATATGGGCTTGCTTCTGCCAGAATCCGCCTTGTTCCAGATAAGTGTTGTCTTCATAGTCGCGCAAAGGAAGATACTTTTTCTCGATTTCCCGCCAGGCCTGCTTGCGCTCGGCAGGTGTCGCATCCGGATTGGCATAGACAAAATGCTGGAATTCATCGACGGAAACGCCGTACGGGATGAACTGCAGACTGTCCCCCAGATGGCCCAAACGGTACTTGGCGGCGTCCTCTTCAAAGAACAAATCCATCCAGGGCCAAGCAAAAAACTCCATACTCATTGAGTGGATTTCTGCAGCCTCATAGGTTGGAAAAGCGTATTCGGGCACATGAATATGGCGGCTCTGATACACCTGGAATGCATGTCCAACCTCATGAGTCAGCACATCGATATCTCCGGAGGTTCCATTAAAATTAGAGAAAATGAAAGGGGCCTCATACAGGCTGAGATAGGTGCAGTATCCGCCGCCCTGCTTGCCTTTTTTGCTGACAAGATCCATCAGTTCATTCTCCAGCATAAAGCCGAAAAATGCATCGGTTTCAGGAGACAGTTCTTTGTACATTTTGGCCCCATTCGCAATAATCCAGTCGGGATCACCCTTCGGCGCGGCGTTTCCACTGTTGAAATTCAGGCTTTCATCATAATACTTCAACTTCTCCAGACCCAGACGGGCCGCCTGGCGTTCCTTCAGCTTCCGGGAGACCGGAACGATATAATCCTGCACCTGCTTGCGGAAATTAGCGACCATATCGGCATTGTAGTCGGTGCGCAGCATCCGGTCGTAGCCAAGCTCAACGAAGCTCTTATAGCCGAGTTTTTTGGCGATACCGGTACGGACCTTGACCAGCTCGTCAAAAATCCGGTCAAACTCAGCCTCATGCTCGGCCATGAATTGAAACCGGGCCTCCGAAGCGCGCTTGCGCATCCCGCGGTCTGTCGACAGCTCAAACGGTGCGAGCTGCGGCAGTGTGCGCTCCTCACCCTCAAACGGAATTTTCGCCGAAGCAATAATCTGGTTGTATTCGGTAGACAGCTTATTCTCCAGCTGCAGGTCTTCAATAACCTCCGGACTGAACGTCCGCAATGAGATCTCGGCAATCTGAAGCAGCTGTGAGCCCCATTCCTGTTCGAATTCGGCTCTGAATTTGGACTGCACAAGTGCTCTGTAATAGTCGGTTACATACTCCTGAATAACAGGTCCCGCTTCATCCATGTATTCCTGTTCAGCTTTGTAGAATTCATCTTCTGTGTTGATCGAATGTCTGATGCTGACCAGGGTTGCCATCGTGTCAAATTCATTCCGCAGCTTGTTAATTTCACTAAAGGCCGATTTCTGCTCCTCAAGGCGATCTGCGTTAAGACCTTTCAAAAGCTCGGCAAAGCGTACTTTCAGCTTGGCAGCATCCGGACGTTCATACCGGTATTCGCTAAATTTCATGAAATCATCAACATCCTTTCAGGTAGCTTTCATAAACATTTCGTTTTCATTATATTATCTGAAATAATTTTAAGCACTATTTAAACGGAAACTTGAGATGTATCGTGGCATTGACGCTTGTTAATCCATCCGGCTATTTGTATATTGGTACTATTCTGTATCACGGTTTGTACACAAAGGAGGAGCAAGGTTGAAAAAAGAATGGAACAATTCTGAGGATTATATCAGCCAGTTGCCGGAGGAACGGAGGGAAGCCGTATCGAAACTTAGACAGACGATTAAGGTCAACCTGCCTGAGGGGTTTCAGGAAACCATGTCCTACGGAATGATCACCTATGTAGTTCCCCATCAGCTCTATGCACCAGGCTATCATGTCAATCCGGAGCAGCCGCTCCCTTTTGTCAGTATAGCCTCGCAGAAGAATTTTATTGCACTCTACCATATGGGGCTGTATATGTTCCCCGAACTGCTGACATGGTTCAAAGCGGAGTATCCGAAGCATGTCCAGACCAAGCTGGATATGGGCAAATCCTGTGTCCGGTTCAAAAAAGTAAACAACCTTCCCTATGATCTCATTGCTGAACTATGCCGGAAGGTTACTGTGGAAGAATATATTCAGTTGTACGAGAAAGAAGCAGGCAGACACTAAGCGGAAAATCTAATCCATAGGATGTTGCTTCAGAAACTACAGAGGAACGTAATTATATGTAACTATTATTGACATGAAAATAGGAATGACATAGGATGGACCTAATCTTGTTTCGAGAGCTTGATTTTCAGCAAATACAGCAGGTCTTTTCTCAAATTACGTTACTTGGAGGCGAGTGCGGATGGAGATTATCCTTACCGAAGACAGGTTCAGAGAGAAGGTTTTGTTTCCAAGGGAGTATCCAATCTTTCTTGAGGACACGATCGGTGTCACTTCCCATTATCAACGGCTGCATGCCCATGACGCGCTGGAGATTAACATGATCAAATCCGGCACCGGCTACTACAGAATCAACGGGGAGCGTTATGATTTCCGGGAAGGGGATATTCTGCTGATCAACTCCAATGATCTGCACTGTGCCTACGAGACCGATAATTTGGTCATGCAGGTCATTACGTTTGATCCCTCATGGTTTCTGGGCAGCCTGCGCTGTGATCCGGACATACTGTGTCCTTTCAAGGAAATGGGCATTTCGTTCAACAACCTGCTTGACCGCGGCCATCCCAAGATGGACGAGCTCCGGGGGCTTCTGCTGCGGATGCAAGAGGAACACGAGGGCGGAAGGTGCTCATACAACTCCATCGTATATGCTTATCTTCTGCAATTCCTAGTGGCAGTCAACCGCTATTTTCGTGTGGACAACCTGAAGAAGAGCAAGGGAACCATTACTGCCCCGCAGCTTGAAAAAATACGGCATGTCACGCGGATCATGGAACAGCGGTTTGCATATCCCTGGACCCTGGAAGAGCTGGCTGCCCTGACCTACTTGAGCCCCTCGCGCTTCAGCGATATTTTCCGCCGGACCGTCGGCGTGTCCCCCCTCATGTATTTAATTCACCTTCGCCTGGAAAATGCATATGGCCTGCTGGAAGCATCGGACCGTAAAATTGTCGACATTGCCCTGGAATGCGGTTTCCGCACACTCTCCAATTTCAACCGGCTGTTCAAGCGCCATATGGGGACCGAGCCAAGAAACGTCAGAAACAAAGCAAAATCAGCTTGCAGTAAGATAGTGTTAGTTTATGAGCAGTTAGGCGGAGAGTTAGCTGCAGAAGAACGTTAAACTAAGGTTAGATTATATAACTCCACAGGTAATTTCAGCTTACACAATTAGAGGCGAGGGAGGTCAAAATGCAAAAAATCGCATATAAGCTGGAGCATGGACAAAAGACCGGGAACGATTCACTGCTGAAACGGATCCTCAAGCAGTGGGATCTTCAACTCATGGTGGTGCCCGCCCTGTTATTTATCCTCGTGTTCAGTTATATCCCCATGTATGGTGTGCTGATGGCATTTCAGGATTACAATCTTTTTAAAGGTTTCACGGGCAGTCCGTGGGTTGGATTCAAGCACTTTGAGATGTTTTTTCATGCCCCGGAGTTTTGGACCGTTATGCGCAACACCATAGTCATCAGTCTGCTTAAGCTTTTGATTGGCTTTCCGGCTCCCATTGCCTTGGCCCTGATGCTGAACGAAGTCAAAAGCCGGGTATTCAAGCGGACGGTTCAGACCATCAGCTATCTGCCGCATTTTTTATCCTGGGTCATTGTCTCCGGTTTCATAATGTCCATGCTCTCCACAGAGAACGGGAGCGTAAATATGCTGCTGCAGAAGCTGAGCCTGATCTACGAGCCCGTCAATTTTCTCTCGCTTCCCGAATACTTCTGGACCATTCTTGTGGCTACAGGGGTGTGGAAGGAAATCGGCTTCTCCTCAATTGTGTATCTGGCAGCTATCGCCGGTGTCGATCCCCATATGCATGAAGCGGCGGCAATGGACGGCGCAAGCCGGCTGAGACAGATGTTCTCGATCACGCTGCCCTCCATTCTGCCGGTAATCATTGTCTTCATGATTCTGGCGGTTGGCAATCTTCTCAGTGCCGGCTTCGAGGATATTCTGCTGCTTGGCTCGAACCCCGTGCTGCGTGATGTCGGCGATGTCATAGATACTTATGTATACCGGATAGGGATACAAAATAACCGTTATTCCTACGCTACGGCGGCAGGCCTCTTCAAATCACTGATCGGGGTGTTCCTGCTGGTGGGGGCCAACTATGCCGCACGCAAATCCGGCAACAGCTTGTGGTAGCAGAAATGGAGGCAGATATTCATGAAGTCCACGACCGGCGATAAAGTCCTGATAGCGGTCATATACAGTCTGCTGTTCCTTCTGGGGCTTCTGGCCTTTTATCCATTTTGGAACGCTGCTGTAATTTCGTTTAACAACGGAACTGACACGATGAAAGGGGGCATAACTTTTTGGCCCAGGCAATTTTCACTGGAGAATTACAGGGTGGTCTTTGAGGACAGCCGTTTGATTAACGGATTTGTGATCTCGATCCTGAGAACTGTCACCGGCACGCTGGCTTCCATTGCTGCTACGGCTATCTTCGCTTACGGAATGAGCAAATCGGAGCTGATTGGCCGTAAACCCTACATGGTTCTGTGCATTATTACGATGTACTTCAGCGGGGGATTGATTCCTACCTTCCTGCTGATCCGCGAGCTGCATCTGTTCAATACCTTCTGGGTCATGATCATTCCGGGGATTATCAGTGTGTGGAATATGATCATCTTCCGTACCTTTTTCAAAGGTATCCCGCAAGCCCTGGAGGAATCTGCGCGGATTGACGGCTGCTCCAACTGGATGGTGCTGTTCCGGATTATTTTCCCGCTGTCCGGCCCTGTTATTGCCACCTTGTCCTTATTCACCGCCGTCTATCACTGGAACGACTGGTTCACGCCCAGCATTTATATCAGCGATACCGGACTCATGCCGATCCAGACCAAGCTCCAGCAGATTCTGAACTCGAACATTATGAGTGAACAGCTGGCGCAGATGGATTCAGCCGCCCAGGGACGGATGAGCCGGATGAAGGCTGTCACAACCAAATCGCTGTCGATGGCCACGATGATGGTGGCTACGCTCCCGATCCTGTGCATCTATCCGTTTCTGCAGAAATACTTTGTCAAAGGCGTGATGGTCGGTTCGTTGAAAGAATAGCAAAAACGAAGGGGGAAATCTGCGATGAAATCTGTTCGATCAATGGCGGTATCCTTAGCTGCTGTGCTCAGTCTGACCGCGGGTATCGCGGGGTGCTCAGGCGGGAATTCGGCAAAGGACAATGGCGCTCCGGCTAATGCTGCAGGAAATAGCAATTCCTCGGCTAATGCGGCTCCGGGAGGCGGGTATGTTCTTGGAGAACAGCCTTTGGAATTTTCGTTCTATGGTCATTACGACTGGTACACCATGCCGAATTGGGGCGAGGATCTGTCCACCCAGTGGATCAAGGACAATAAGAAGGTTAACGTAGTGCCGATTAGCTCGGGTGGCAACGCGAAGCAAAAGCTCAGCACGATGATCGTCTCCGGTCAGCTGCCGGATGTGATCTGGACCGAGCGGGGAGCGGACGTGGAACAGCTGAGACAGGCGGGCGCACTGGTTCCCTTCGATGATTATCTGGATAAATACCCCAATCTAAAAAAATGGGCGGGCGAAGAAACGCTGAACATGCTGCGTTCGGAAGACGGCAAGCTGTATCAGTTCCCGAACTGGTACACGACCCAGCCGAACGGAAACACCGGTTACATGGTGAACAAGAAAATTTATAACGCTCTGGGAGCTCCAAGTCTCGAAACAACGGAGGATCTCTATAATTATCTGTTGCAGGTGAAGCAGAAGTATCCGGATGTGGTCCCGCTGGAAGTAGGACAAGGCGCGGAGGGCATCGATGTATTGTCATCGGCCTTTGCGGAGAACCGGCCTTACCAATACAGCGCGAAGAGCATGATGGCGGTCCCGAACGGCAGCGGGCTGACCTCCGTGTTCACAGACCCGGCTTTTCGTGAGTCGCTGGTCTACGCCAACAAGCTGTTCCAGGACCGGCTGATCAGCCAGGATGCCTTCACGCAGACCCGGGAGCAGGTAGAGCAGAAGATCATTACGGGCAAAGCGGCTGTATACGCTGCATCCAGCCCGACGGAATTCGGCGCCATCGGCAACTCGCTGCTGGAAGCAGAGGACCCCGAGGCAGGCTACATTATGGTATGGCCGGTCCATAAGGAGGGACTGGACAAGAATAAAATTTTCCCCGGCTCTTATAATCGGTTGGGCTGGAACGTCAGCGTCATCACTACAGCAGCGAAGGACCCTGAAGCCATCTTTGCCTTTCTCGACTGGTTCACTGGACCTGAAGGACAGCGGATTATTATGTGGGGACCTGAAGGCAAGTACTGGGAAGGAACGGACGAGGAAGGTGCGCCGCTCTTTACCGATGCCTTCACTACGGATACCAAAGGGCGCGACGAGCTGATGAATGCTACGGTCAATCTGCAATGGAACGGCAACACAGTATATGTGGATAATTCCAAGATGAAGTTCGAGTCCACGCTGCCGGAGAACAAAAAGAGCTGGGAAACGAAATGGCAATCCGAAATTACCTGGAAAACGCAGTATGACACTACAGAGTTCGTAAACCTGGCTCCGGCCGGCGATTCCCAGGAGGGGATTATCTCGCAAAGCGTGTCTGAAATCTATGAAAAAGCCAGAGCGCAGGCGGTAATGAACGCAGGCAGCGAAGCAGAGGTGCTTGCCATTCTGGACAAAGCGGACAAGGATGCCCAGGCTGTGGGCTATGCCGATCTGCTGGCCTTCAAAACCCGGAAGTGGCAGGAGAACCTGAGCAAGCTGAAGTAATCGGACTCGGGTAATAGGGTAAAATCACAATCTAATACTGCGCTTGCCGGGTACTGAAGCTGGCAATGGACATGAGGTCCCGGCAGCGCTACAGGAGCGGGAGACATTGAACTACTATTTGGGTGTTGATGGAGGAGGCAGCAAGACGCTGGCTGTTGTGACGGACCAGGATGGAAAGGTTATGGGCCGTGCGGCAACGGGCTGCGGCAACCATCAATCCGGAGCCGCGATAGCTGAACAGAATATCCGGCTGGCGGTGGATGAGGCGCTTCACGCTTCGGGCTTGACAAAAGAGAGGATCACATACTCCACGTTCGGTCTGGCGGGAGCCGACCGGGAGGCGGACTATCAGGTGCTGCGGCCGATGATTGCAGGCCTTGGCCTGGAGCGGCATCACATTGTATGCGATACGGTCATTGGTTTGCGTGCCGGAACGCGGCAGTCCCATGGGGTAGTGGTCATCTGCGGAACAGGTACCAACTGCTATGGAATCAATAGGGAGGGGCATGAGCTGCAGGTCGGCGGCTTCGGCTATGCCTTTGGTGATTTTGGCGGCGGTGGAGAGCTGGCCGTAGAAGTATTCCGCTCCGTGATCCGGGCATGGGAAGGGCGTGAACAACCGACAAGGCTGTCCCAGGCCACACTGAATCTGCTGGGATTCGCATCTACAGAAGCGATGTTCCATCATTATCTGGATCATGGCATGCGGGCCCCGCTTGAGATTGCCAAGCTGCTGTTTGAAGTTGCAGAGCACGATGAACTCGCCCGTGATATCCTTCGGAGGCAAGGCCGGGAGCTGGGAATTGCCGCAAGTGCGGTGATCCGCAAGCTGGGCATGCAGCAGGACAGCTTCGATCTGGTAATGGCCGGAAGCCTATTGACCAGGGGCGACAGCCGGTTTATCTCCCCTTACATTGAGGCGGAAGTATGTGCAGCAGCTCCGGGCTGCCGGCTTATGGTGCTCAGACTTGAACCTGTGGCAGGAGCGTTATTCATGGCTATGGAAAAGAGCGGGAATCCGGTAGGCGAATCCGTCTATCATGAGCTTGATGAGCAATTATCGGTACAGGAGGCGAATGCGCTATGGCACAAAAATTGAAGGTAGCCGTAATTGGGGGAGGCTCCTCATATACACCAGAGCTGATCGAAGGCTTCATTCTGAATTATTCCACTTTTCCAGTAAGAGAAATTGTGCTGGTTGATATCGAAGAAGGCTTCCGCAAGCTGTCCATTGTAGGCCAGCTTGCCCAGCGGATGGTCGCGAAATCCGGACTTCCGATTGAAGTGAAGCTGACGCTTGACCGGCGTTCGGCGCTTGCCGGAGCAGACTTTGTCTCGACCCAGATGCGCGTGGGTATGCTGGAAGCCCGCGGCTGGGATGAGACGATCCCGCTGAAGTACGGCATGATCGGCCAGGAAACAACCGGCCCGGGAGGAATGATGAAGGCGCTGCGCACGATTCCGGTGCTGCTGGGGATCGCCCGGGACATGGAAGAGCTGTGCCCGGATGCCTGGCTGCTGAATTTCACCAATCCGGCGGGAATGGTGACGGAGGCCATCAACAAGCACTCCGGCATTAAGTCGATCGGGTTATGCAATTCCCCCATTGCGGCTTATAAATGGCTTTCGTCACTCTATCAGGTCCCCCAGAGCCGGATTTATTGCGAGTTTGCCGGTCTCAATCATCTGCACTTTATCAGCAAGATTACGATTGACGGGAAATCCAAGCTCCCCGAGCTTCTGGCGAACAGGGATGGATACTCGGCGCGGAATGTGCCTCAGTATGAATGGAATGCCAGCCTGCTGCGTTCGCTGGGTTCGATTCCCTCCTATTATTTGAAATATTTCTATTTGCAGCGGGAGATTCTGGAGGAGCAGCTGGCATCAGCAGCCAAAGGAGAAACAAGGGCGGAGGTTGTGCAGCGGCTGGAAGATGAGCTGTTTGAGCTGTATCAGGATGTGAATCTGGCCGAGAAGCCGAAGCAGCTGGAGCTGCGCGGCGGAGCGTATTACTCGGAGGCAGCGGTCCGGCTGATGAATTCGCTGTACAACAACTCCGGCGATATCCAAACGCTTAACGTGGCAAACCGGGGGATTCTTGATTTCCTCCCGGACGACGCCTGTATCGAAGTGAACTGTAAAGTGCTGAAGAATGGACCTGTCCCTATGCCGGTAACGGTTGTGCCTCCTGCCGTGAAAGGGTTGATACATGCCGTCAAAACCTATGAGCAGCTCGCGATTGAGGCGGCAGTCAGCGGCAGCAGGGACATGGCATTGACTGCATTGGCACATCATCCGCTGGTGCCGTCTGTGAATGATGCAGAGGCGATGCTAAATGAGATGCTGGAGCGGAACAAGGCTTATCTGCCGCAGTTTTTTCAGCCTGGCGCTGGACAGTAAGGGCTGGAACTGTAATTAATGGGGTTGCGTGATTGCACTTTCTGCAATAGAATGCTGCTATCCTGAGCATTCTATAGCTTTCGTCGTTGACCCACCTCCGGACGCATTATAAAATCAATGTGTGAATATCCATCAAAATCACATTGAAATTGGCGCATTTGCCGTTGATTAGGAGGTGGAAGTGATGTACCCGATTTTTGATTTCTTACTCAAAAAGCTCCATGCAAAGCCTGTGGGACCCAAGGCGAAGCTTGCATGGAGCGAATAAAATTCGCCTGGATTCAGGAATGAATGGTTAACCCCGCAGGCTTTGCCCTTAAAAGATCAAAATCATTTTAAGGAGCGGAGCCTTTATGGAATATGTAAAAGCGGCAGAGGTGTTACCGGAGTGGTTGCTGAGAGAGATTCAGCAGTATATTCAAGGGGAATTCGTGTATATTCCCACCCTTCCCAGCAGACGGAGAAAATGGGGCGAGAGCTCCGGTGCTGCACAGTATTATCAGGAGCGCAACGAAGAAATCCGCAGAATTTTCCGTACCGGCGCCAGTGTGGATGAGCTGTCCGGGAAATACGGATTGTCCGTAGATAGCATCAAGAAAATAATATATTCCAAGAAATAACTGGACACCCGCAGAATAGATCTGCGGGTGTTTGATGTGGAATGGGCCGCGTAACCGGCCGAGTTCTATGGGAAAAAACTTTTTACATACGAACTTGGCATACCGCTGCATCACCTATCGTTTTACCATAAAGACAATATCATACTGAGGGAGAGGGGTACATATGGGGACCCAATATAGAGCCTATTCGTCGGACGACATGATGAAAGTGAGCCGGTTTCTTTCACATGCGCATTCAAGGCTTAACCGGCCGAGCAGCTGGACAATTGCCCGTTTTCAGTTCGAGATTTTTTTCTATCAGCTGAGAGCGGGATTGCTTCCCGAGTGGGAACAAAATATCGGGCTATGGGAGCACGATAATGGTGAACTGGCTGCCGTCGTTTGCAGGGATGGGGATTTCTACTTCCAACTGGATACGGAGCATCCGCAGGAGGAGCTACTGCGTGAGATGTTCGGATTCATTGAAGCGAAGTCTGCGCCGGGTGCCGTGAAGCTGGCGGTTCCCAAACTAATGCCAAAGCTGCAAGAGATGGCTCACAGCAGAGGATATGTGCTTCTCCCGAACGAAAGTGATAATGTTGTCTCTATCAAGCTGGAGGAGGATCTCCAGGTGGTTATCCCTGCGGGCTTCTCGCTTCAATGCGGGGAAGAGGTATCGGACCAGGCGAAAGCACAGGGACATATCATGGCGTTTAACTATCCAGGCACTGCTCATGCAGAGGAGATGCTGCGATTATACGGGGGAATCCGCCAAGCACCAGGCTACTGTCCAGAGCTGGACTTGTCTCTGGTTAACGGGCAGGGAGAGGTCGT
The DNA here is from genome assembly GCF_000758705.1 of Paenibacillus graminis. Classification (NCBI taxonomy): domain Bacteria; kingdom Bacillati; phylum Bacillota; class Bacilli; order Caryophanales; family Paenibacillaceae; genus Paenibacillus; species Paenibacillus graminis. The sequence goes on from NZ_CP009287.1 coordinate 2,626,802, forward strand.
CGCGTTCTGCAATGCTTTTGTGGACGAGGTGAACCGGATTGGAATTCTTGAACCTGTGGGAACCCATGCTGCTTATCGGAAGAGGGGGCTCGGCCAGGCTGTTATCTATGAAGCGCTGAACCGCCTGCGTTCACTCGGTATGGTTAAGGTATATACAGGTCCTATGCAGCCATTCTACCAGCATATCGGGTTTGAGATGGATGTGGAGTTCGGGGTGTGGAAGAAGGAAGGATAGCTCGGAGTAATCATAGTGCAAATAAACAGTTAAGCAGTATTGACTCTCCTCTTAGGGGAGCCTGTAAACTCATCAAGGAAAGGAGGAATCAGAATGCTGTACACAGTAAAGGATGTAGCCGTACTGTCCGGAACTACGGTGAAAGCCCTGCATCATTATCACAAAATGGGTCTGCTGATGCCAGCAGAGGTCAGCGAAGCCGGATACCGGCTGTACGGGATGGCGGAGCTGGAGCGCTTGCAGCAAATTATGCTCTATAAGGAGCTGGACTTCACGCTTGAGCAGATTGGGCAGCTGCTGGAGGAGGAGCCGGAGCGCTTATCTATTCTTGTGGAGCAGGAAAAGCTCCTGCTGCTGCGCAGACAGAGGCTCGATACAATTATTGAAACCTTGCGGAAATCGATAACAAGCAGAGAAAGAGGCGAGATCATGAAAGATACAGAAATGTTCAAGGGACTTGCTAGTGAGCAAGAATGGAAAGCGGCCCTGCAGGAGCAGGGAGAACACTTAAAAGAATCGTACGATTATGACTTGATGGCTGACGGTGCTCCGGTTGATGTCCAGCACATGAACGATATGGCAGCGGAAGCCGCAGCATTTATGACGGCTATGGCAGATGCTCTGCGGTCGGGAGTAAAGGCAGGAGATGTGAGCACAGTGGAATTCATCCGCAACCATCTGGATTTTTTGGGACAGCACGGGCACCCAATGTCTGCTGCGGATTTTGCCGCGCAGAACCGCTTTTTCCTAAGGGATGACTTCCATCTCCGCATGCTTGAAGGGCAGCAGACCGGACTGGCGTACTATCTGAGCGCGGCAGCCGATGCGTTTGCGGCACAGCAGCAATAGGCTAGTATAGCAACAGTTCTAAATCTGTAAATAAGGACGGACCCTCCGTGGTTCGATGAAGAGAAACAACATCAAGCGAGTCTGCTCCTTACAAACCGTAAAACCTTTATTTTCACAAAAACAATGTGGAGAGCAAGTAGGTAGTGTGCAAAGCAAGCGACAAGTATGCAGAGCAAGAGGGGGCCACAGTTTCTGCGGTTCCCTCTTGCTGTCTGTTATGTCTGAAGCTGGTTGAATTTGGCCTGCAGCCATTGTGCAGATTGTTTCATGTAAGCCAGTTGATCCGCAGCGTCAAAATGCTCAATGGCTGCCGTGTTTTTGTACCCGATAGCCACTAGCCGCTCTAAGATCTCTTGCACCGGAATGCAGCCGGAGCCGACAGGAGAAGGAAACAGCCTGGTCCCGTCTGTGCTGATTTTCGGAACTTCACCAGGATGTTCTTCGAGTGAGCGGTCTTTACAGTGAACATGAACAATTCTTGATTTCAGCTTCTCGAAGGCTTCCAGCGCATCTTCGCCCCGGTAGATGAAATTCCCTGTATCGAAGGTGATGCCAAGCTTTGGAACCTCATTCAGGAACCACAGCAGTTCTTCGGAAGTGGAGAATGGCGCCCGGCTGTCATCGAAATCCTCCATCGTGACAACAATACCTGTGCGCTCTGCATACTCGCACATTTCCCTGAGTGCCGCAGCCATGTGCCGCAGCGAGCGTTTCCGCAGCTCCTGGTCTGCCGATTCACCGGTGAAACCGGGAATCACAAGAACTTTGCCCGCACCCAAAAATTCAGCCGTATCAATGAATGCAAGGCCGGGCTGGACATCGGAAGCATTGCCGAAATCAAAAAAAGCGTACATGGAAGCCACAGACATTCCGGCTTGCTCCAGCAGCTTTTTCATAGCCTCAGGGTTCGGCTGCACTTCATCCAGATCCAGCTCTACAGCCTGAATGCCATACCCGCGCGCAAGACCCAGCACCTCCGGCAACGGAAGCCCTGTTTGTTTGCTTGCAGTCACTATATGGTTGTAAAACACAGATATTTGCATCATATGCTCCTTTCATTCTGTGAGATTTTGCAATCGCTTCCTTGACAAGTATAGGGGATATTCGTCAGGGGTTCCACTGGCAATTCCGCAGGAGGACAGGCGTCCTTTTTTTGTTTCCTAAATTGCTCTATGATGAGGGACAAGAATCCATATTCAGGGGAGAGAACACATTTGAATACAGCAAAGCTCAGTTTTATCGGTGCGGGATTTCATGCATCTACGAATATTTATCCTTCGGCCACCCAAGCGGGGGCAGAAATTGTTGCGATTGCGACCCGGAATCTGGAGCGCTCCAGGGCCGCACTCCAGCGGTTTGGCAGCAGCGGCAAACCTTACAGCGACTACCGGAAGATGCTGCAGGAAGTAGAATGCGATGGAGTAGTGGTGGTCGCGCAGCCACAGGATCAAACCGCCCTGGTGCTGGATTGCATCCATGCCGGAAAAAATGTCTATGTAGACAAGCCGCTTGGCTGGAATGGCCCGGAAGCGCTTCAGTTTGCAGATGCTGCCGAACAAGCCGGAGTGGTGCTGATGGTGGGGTTCATGAAGCGTTATGCCCCCGTCTACTTGAAGCTGAAGGAGCTGATTGCGGGAGGAACGCTGGGGGAAGCCCGCTCCTTCCAGGCCCGGTTCGCGGTGGACAGCACACCTTTCTGCAAGGACGAGGAGCAGTTTATGAAGCTCGCTGCCATTCATATTGTGGATTTATTGCGGTTTTTGTTTGGTGAAGCGGTCCAAAGCTCGGGGTTCACGAACAATGACAATGAACGGATCGCCCAGAGCATCTCGCTGAAATTTGCCAATGGCGTCGTGGGCAGCGTCTATTTTGCCGGGATGAGCGCATGGTCCAGAGAAAGCGAGAGCCTGACAGTTACCTTCGATCACGGGTTCGTCTGTGCGGATGAAGTCGTGAAGCTGTCGGTTCATCATTCTCTGGCGGCCAGCGGGCTGCCTTGGCAATCGCTTGCGGAGCAGGATATGGTGTTCACCCCTTCCGCATCTGCGATGTCCGGCGGCTACAGAGATTTGTATCTGCGGGGCTTCGTCGGCGAAATGGCGCATTTCATCCAATGCTGCCGTGAAGGGCTGACGCCTGTCTCCAGCGGCCGGGATAATGTAAAAACCATGGAGCTGTGCGATGCCATTTTGTCTGCATTGATGTAGTAATCCCCTGTAAACATGGCACTTAATTGGCTTCCGGGGACAGGAGATCCGTTATTTCATATGAATGCCTTTTCTTAGGCTGTATAGTCTGAAATAACGGATTCTGAATCCGTATCAATTGGTAAATAAATGGCAGGCCGGGATACCGCGCAAATCCATATACTTGCAATCGGAGCCTGAAGGAACACACGTTTCAATCTGCCTCCATAAGCAGTTAATCCGAAACTTACTTCTCTTCTTCGGCAAATAAAGAAGCCGCCTCACTGCAGCCCGTCCGGTAATCTCAGACAGTAAATACAGCAAAACGGCGTGTACTTCACGACATCTATGGGTTCATTAAATATTATCTATGAGTTCATCAGATATGTACTCTTGAATTGGGAGTTCGGGTTCTTGTGTATGACCTTTTTTGGACCCACGATAATTGCATAATACTACAGCGGGAAGTATAAGTCTATATTTTTTTGGGTTTCTCTCTATACTTATGAGTATTCTCATCAGGAAAAGAGGGCCAATATGATTGTTAATCGAAGTGAAACAGATGAAAAGGTATATTTGCAGGAGGTAGTAGCAAGGCTTAAGTATGCTCTGGAAGCAATCGATGGACGGATAAGCTCAGCCCGGCAAGAGATTCTTGAGGCCAAAAAATACCTCTGGGCCAACTCCGCGCAGATCGATCCTGCGGAACGGGCGGCTAACAAAGTTGAGATATCCCTAAGCATTGGCCATGGAGAACAAGCAGTAGTCAAGCGGGGCAGGCTGCGGAAGCTGCTTCAGACCCCATATTTTGGCAGAGTTGATTTCCAGTCAGATCATCATTCGGAAGCCTTGACCTGTTACATCGGGGTGCATTCTTTTGCCGAAGAAGACAGCCAGGAGAATGTGATCTATGATTGGCGTTCTCCCATCGCAAGCATGTTCTATGATTTCAATACCGGCAGGGCCAACTATTCTTCACCTTCCGGAGAAGTGGCCGGGGAAATCACGCTAAAAAGACAATACAGCATCAAAAACAGCAAAATGGAATATATGATCGAAAGCTCGCTGAACATCAATGACGATGTGCTGCAAAAGGAGCTCAGCCGGACCTCGGACGAGAAAATGAAAAATATTGTCGCTACCATTCAGAAGGAGCAGAATGTGATCATCCGCAATGAATCCGCCCGGGAGCTGATCATCCAGGGTGTTGCCGGCTCGGGTAAAACCTCTGTCGCCTTGCACCGCGTGGCTTATCTGCTGTACCGGTATAAGGAAACCTTAACCTCGCAAAATATCCTGATCCTCTCTCCGAATAAGGTGTTCTCGGATTATATTTCGAATGTCCTGCCGGAGCTGGGCGAAGAGAAAATCATGGAACTCAGCTTCGATGAGCTTGCTGCCGCTGAGCTTGCGGGAATATGCGGATTCCAGACCTTTTACCAGCAGGTCGCAGAGCTGGCCGGTTCGGTGGATGACTCCGCAATTGAACGGATCAGATACAAGGCGGATATGGATTTTGTTCAAGGGCTGGAGAGCTACATTCTGCATATTAGCGAAGCCTATTTTGTTCCTGCTGATATATCCGTTGGTCAGGTGCGGATTCCTGCAGAAGAAGTGCTGAGTGCCTATCAGTCCGCACGCAGTCTGCCGGTTAGACAAAGGCTGGAGAAGACGGCATCGATCCTGTCAGGCCGGACCCGGGATGAGAACGGGCGGAGTTTACCCTCAGCCACAGCCAACACCATCAAAACCGCTGTCAAAAAAATGTTCAAATCGCTTAATATGCTTACGCTCTATAAGGATTTCTACGAGCATACCGGCAGGCCGGAGCTGTTCAAGCTGAAAAAGGCAAAGCTGCTTGAATTCTGCGACGTTTTTCCCCTGGTCTATCTGAAGCTTCGAATGGAAGGAACTAAAGGCTTCGATGCTGTAAAACATCTTTTGGTGGATGAAATGCAGGACTACACGGCCATCCAATACAGGGTTCTAGCGCTTCTTTTTCAATGCAAAAAGACGATACTCGGTGACAGCAGCCAATCCGTGAATCCGTATTCTTCCTCATCCATCTCGGAGATCAAACAGGTTTTTCCCGGAGCCGGTACGGTTGAATTGCTGAAGAGCTACCGCTCCACCCTCGAAATTATTCATTTTGCCCAGGGAATTAATCATAACACCCGGATAGTTCCGGTCGAACGCCATGGTGAGCCTCCGGTGATCATTGGTGCAGACACGCCTGAAGAAGAATTGTCGCACATCAACAGGCTGATCGCGCGCTTCCGTGAATCGGGGCATCATTCCCTCGGGGTGGTCTGCAAGACACACGAGCAGGCGCAAAGTTTGTACGAAGCAGTAAAAAGTGCCCACAAGGATATGGTTCTGCTGGATTTCAGCAGTGACAGATTTCATGAGGGGATTATGATCACCTCCGCACATATGGCTAAGGGGCTGGAGTTCGATCAGGTGATTATCCCTTTTTGTGATGCAGTGAATTATAGGACAGAGCTCGACCGGAGTATGCTCTATATAGCCTGTACCAGAGCCATGCATGTGCTTGCTTTAACCTTTTGCGGTGAAGCCTCTGGGTGGTTATAACCATCCTGCTCTGCGCATACAGCAGTTTAATGTCCTCTGTATGCAGCTTGCGCAAAAATGATCCGGATGAGAGATATGATTTCGAGGCGGTGGACCACAAAGTTTTTATCATATCTGTTTTTTGCTTGCCGATGTTTTGATGATCGTGTGGCTGCGGCTCTTCAGTTCCGGCCGGGTGAATATCAGAGGGAAGGCAGGGCATAAACCCCAAAAACCACCACCAAATTCCTTGCCTCTCGTAAGTAGGGGGAGATGTTCACTTTACTTTGGAGATGATTGTATGCTTCTCAATTCAACTTCCTTGATTGCTAAGGACATTCCGGATCGAACGCGCCGGCTGCCCGGCTGTCAGCCTTCCATCAGCCAGTGTGGACAACCTGCCGCTCGGTTTTCAGTGCATCGGCAGTTACGGCCGGGATGAGGCACTGGCGGTCTGGGCGCGGCAGATTTTAGAATTGGGGCAGATAGCTAATCATCTCTTTCCAAGCAAAAAGCGCATATTAATCTCGCCGCTGCCTGCAGTGTTCGGCTTCAAGCCGAGCCGGAATGCGTTTCTCTTCAGCCGGGCTTTTACCTGGCCGGGTGTAAGCGACGGACAGCTCTGCAGAAGCTGGGCGGCGGCTCCGGAGACGATAGGAGTAGAAACACTGGTGCCGGACAATACGAAATATTGTTTGCCAATCCGCAGGTACGGGGAATTCCGGGCCAGCTGGGAGCCGGGGGCACGAAGGGAAATAACGGATTCTCCCGGGGCTACGATATCCGGTTTAATCTTCCCGCAGGATGTTGGACCCCGGCTGGAATAGAAGGTAATCCGGTCATCCTTTTGCGTGAGGGTCCGGCGGTCATCTACAGCTCCAACCGTAATCGCCGCAGGATTGATGCCCGGTGACTCAATCGTCTTGCGGCCCGGTCCGCTGTTGCCTGCAGCGATTACAACGGTAAGTCCGGCTTGGACGGCTTTGTCTACGGCCTGACAGAGCAGATCGTCCTTACAGGAGGTGTTTACGGGTCCGCCGAACGACATGGACAGAATGCGCAGCTTTAACCGTTTCTTCTCCGCAATACACCATTCTATGCCTTTAATAATCGTAGAGTCATAACCATCTCCGTTGATATCCAGCACTTTAACGCCTACTATACCCGCTTCCGGTGCAGGGCCTTTGTACTTTCCTTTGCTGCTCGAGCCGTTGCCAGCTGCATCCCCGGCAATATGTGTGCCATGGCCGTTGTCGTCATAGGGGCGTTTCCGGTGGTTGACGAAATCCTTGAAGGCCACGATTCGGTTCACGGGACGGACCAGATCGGGGTGGGGGAATACTCCGGTGTCTAACACGGCGATGTTGATGCCTTTTCCGGTAAGCCCCAGCTTGCTTTGAACAGCAGCCGCACCAATGGAAGGAGTAGCAATATCCAGCGATATGGATTTGACATGATCCAGATATACCTTATGAACACCTTCCGAGCAGCACAGCCGTTTCAGGCAATTCACTGAGACATGGGAGGAAAGGGCATTAAGCATAGGAATACGGTGTTTAATAGCAAAAGCATGTGTGCCTAGATGCTTGTGTAAGGCCAACATTTTGCTTGGGGTTATCTTGTGATTGAACTGAACAATAACAGGCAGCGCCGCTGGCCCCTTGCCGGAATGATATGTTTTACGAATTTCGGTCCTCAGCGGACGGTTCATTTTGGAAGCATACTGCTTCACCCACAGTTTATCGCGCATCACTGTCGACCCACCTCTCCGATACAGGGTATGCACGAAAAGGCGCAATGGGTACATAGCTATAATTCTAAGACACTACCACATTTCTCGATTAATAGGCAAAAACGTGTTTCACTGCACGTACAAATTGCATCTACTACTGTATCCTATCAGAAAGTGGTGAAGAGATATGAAAGCTCCTGACAAAAAAGCAGTAATGGCCAAAAAAGCTTTACTGGCCAAAAAAGCAATGATGGCCCGCAAAGCGAAAGCAACGCCTGTGAGAAGAAGACGCAGAATCAGACAAACCTTTGACAGATTCGTAGTTCTTGCTACAAGTCTGGGCAATGTGCCTAAGGACTCCACCGGCTGGACCGCTTCCCTGACTAGCGGTGCAACTACGGTAACTACCGATTTTGACGATTTTGGTGTCGCCCGTTTCCCTACGATTACTACGCTGACAACGGTACCCTATATTCTGAGAATAAGAGATGCAGCGGGCAATCAATTAACACAAAAAAGTGTCCCTGCTGACCGCGAGTTTTATGTAGCCAGATTCTAATCCCGATAAAAGAGTGAATCCAAAGAGCGCGTACCTTTGACGGTATGCGCTTTTTGGTGGTATTGCCCGTCACGTGAATTTCCGGGATGACTATCCCAGGGAATAGTAGTTTATGAAACATCAGCCACGTTTTATATTTCCAGCCGCCATGATATTGTATAAAAGAAATTACTATAATGTATAGTGGATACAGGCCATGCACTGGTGAATGTGATTGATCTGAGCAGGCAGTCTCACATCAAGGCATGGAATGAACTGAAGGACGTCAAAGTGTATGAGCTTCCTGAAGGCATGGATTTTACCGACTTCAATCATGAAACCGCAGAGCCGATTCCCACCGGCATTTCGTTCTTATATGACTAGGATTCTATTCAGTCCATGATCGGCTGGGTCAATCAGGAGTTGGAGGACTTCAGCGGGTCTTGACATAATGTCATTTAAATATAAATGTCATTTAAATATAATGGAAGCCAATGATTGCAAGGAGGCGCAAAAAAGTGAATGTTCAAGTGGAGCCGATTCTGGACCGGTTTACGGCGATTTTCAGAGAAGAATTAGAAGCAGACCTGGCAGGGATATACCTGCATGGCTCTCTGGCGATGGGGTGCTTCAATCCGGCTGGAAGTGATATCGACATTCTGGTGGTAATCCGCACACCGCTTCCCCATGCCCGCGCAGCAAGAATCGCACAAAAGCTGCTGTCCCTGCGTGATGATATAGCAAACGGCCTGGAGATTAGTGTTATCCGGAAAGAAGTACTTGCATCCGTGACCTGTCCGACGCCATGTGAGCTGCATTTCTCCGATTACCACCGGGAGAGGTACCGGGCTGATGCGGATTATCTATGTGGAGGTTATGAGGACGCAGACCTGGCTTCACAAATCGCTGTCGCTTATTACCGGGGCAGAACGTTATACGGGGAACCTCTGGCCATGCAATATCCTCCGGTTAACCCCGGCGCCTATCTCTCATCTATTCTGCATGACATCGCGGAGGCGGCAGCGGAGATTATGGATAACCCGATATACATAACACTGAATTTGTGCCGCGTGCTGTATTACCTACAGGAAGGTAAGATCGCTTCGAAGAGAGAAGGCGGAGAGTGGGGAACAGCAAACCTGCCGTTGGAGTTCAGGGAACTCGTACAGGTCTGCCTGAATCAATATAATGGAGTTTCGGAAAACAGGCAGGTACAGCCAGATCAGTTGGCCGCTTTTGCCGGATATATGCTGGATCAGATTGAGAAGGAAGCAGCAGGTGATGCAAAATGATCTTAGCTGAGGGCGTGGCCACCATCATTCCGGTAGAAATAAAGGCAGAGGCTGTTGAAGTTTTTAAGAGGAGCGGGATTATGAAACTGGAAGTGTGTAAAGACGGATTGATCTACCGCCAGCGTAATTATGATTGCTTTGAGCGGTTTCAGTAAAAGTACTTCTTGTCTAAAAACAGCCCTGGCCTAGATCGCGCAGATCCTGCCAGGGCTGTTTATTACACTCTGATGGCCTTCCAGCAAGCCTCCAGCGTTTGCTGCACCTGCAGCTCGTCCAGGGGGTATTTTTGAATGATGAAGCCCTTGACAATGGATACCATAATCCCGTGAATAATCTGATGGGACAAGTGCGGGTCCATTTCCTTGAATATTCCCTGAGTTTGTCCTTCTTCAATCAGAGAGAGCATGATCTCCCGCGAAGCATCCTCCATTTTACGGAGATCGGCTGAAATGTAAGGAGAATAGGAATAACTGTCGATGAACAGAAATTCCTTTGGAGAGGATAATCCAAAATGCAGCCTGTTCAGCTGCAGGCATTTGTATCTTTCATACAGGCTTAGACCGGGATTATAATTCCGCAGCAGGGCTTCACCCATATGCTTACGAGCCGCCTTGTACACCTCGTTGACCAATTCTTCTTTATTGCTGAAATAGTTGAAAAGCGTGCCGGAGCCCACTTTTGCCCTCTTCATGATCTTGGCAATGGTCACAGACTGCAGACCTTCCTCATCAATCAGATCCAATGTGGCGTTCAGTATATCGTCGCGTTTACTCATCATATACACCTCATAAGCTTAAATGTAGTGCCCGTCTGCTGAAGTGTCAAGTTAATGGATTATTTACTCCGAAAATTCGAGAATGAATTTTATTTTTTTATGCGTTTTAACCTTTTTTATGTACTTATATTCATCGTAGTTGGAATGAATAATCCAAAAAATGCTTGATCTTTCTCTTTTGAAGGACTATACTTGCTTTGGATTAAACATTCCAAATTGAAGGAGATCATAATGATGAGTAAAGTATGGCTGATTACCGGCAGCTCGCGTGGTCTAGGTCTGGAAATTGCCAAAGCGGTCTTAAACAATGGGGATAAAGTGGTGGCAACTGCCCGCCGTCCAGAGCAGCTTAACAGTCTTGTACAGAAATATGGCGATCAGGTACGCACAGCTGAGCTGGATGTCACCAATGCTGCTTCAGCAAAAGCGGCAGTCCAGCTGGCACTGGATGAATTCGGAGCGCTGGATGTGGTAGTGAACAATGCCGGTTATGCCAACAGCTCTCCAATTGAGGAGACGCCTGACGAGGATTTCCGGGCACAGATTGAAGCTAATCTGTTCGGCGTGATCAATGTGACCAAAGCTGCGCTGCCGGTGCTGCGCAAGCAGCGCAGCGGACATTTCATTCAGATTTCATCCGTCGGCGGACGGGTGGGAGGGACACCGGGGCTTGCAGCCTATCAGGCGGCTAAATTCGCGGTTGCCGGCTTCTCGGAGGTGCTTCATAACGAAGTAAAACCGCTTGGCATCAAGGTCACCATCATTGAACCGGGAGCCTTCCGGACCGATTGGGGCGGGTCTTCAATGATCATTCCTCCCGTCGGAGAGGACTATGAGCAGACCGTGGGGGCGATGAATAGATACCGTATATCCGTAAACGGAAAAGAGAACGGTGATCCGGTCCGTGCCGCGGGGATCATCGCGGGTTTGGTCCGGCTGGAGGAGCCCCCGCTGCGCCTTCTGCTAGGTCCTGAAGCAGTAGCACTGGCCCGTGCAGCCTCAGAGGCCCGTGCGGAAGAAGTGGAGAAATGGGCTGACATAAGCATGTCTACCAATTATTTGGATTTGAATGAAATGGTTGACAATCCAGTTCTTCAGCGGATTAAGAATCAGGCACCCTAAGCGTGTGAGGGATTGAAACGGTCCAACAACGGAGGAAATCTTACACGGAAATCTTTCGCATAGCCGGGTTTTATCTTTTGTCAATATAAAAGCCGGGTCAGGCCTCAAATATTAGTGATCGGGTACAATCCGGTTGAGGAATTTTAGATGTAATGACAATAAACCTGACATATCCGTTCAAAAGACGGGGGTTACACGCTATAATATGGCCTAAAGATCCATCCGAAAGGTCTGAGGAATGATGAGTCTGGAAGCCTTAAATGAACGTGTGATCACCGATCTTTCCTATCTTGCTTATGGAGGCGCAGACTGGGTAAGGCCGCTAACCCATCCTGAAGGCCATGTGTATGATGTTGTGGTTGTCGGCGGGGGACAAAGCGGCCTGGGGGCGGCTTTTGGATTGTTGCGTGAACGGATATCCAACATTCTGGTCATTGACGAGAACAGTGAAGGAGCCGAGGGGCCTTGGGAGACTTATGCGCGGATGGTCACGCTGCGGACTCCCAAACATTTAACTTCTGTGGATTTAGGGATTCCTTCACTGACCTTCCGTTCCTGGTGGGAGGCGCAGAACGGATCTGAGGGCTGGGACGCCATAGATAAGATCCCGCGCGGCGAGTGGATGAACTATCTTCGCTGGTACCGCAGGATTCTGGGTTTGCCTGTGATCAATGAGGTGCAGCTTAAGCTGATAGAACCATGCGAAGAAGGGATTCACCGCTTGCATATCTCTGGTGCAGGAGCACCGTCCGGGCAATTGCTGGCGCGCAAGGTTGTGCTGGCCACAGGCATCCAGGGCGGAGGCGAATGGCATGTGCCGCCGATGGTGGCCGACTATCTGCCGAAAGCTCTATACGCCCATACCTCCGAGGCGATAGACTGCAATGTCCTGCGCGGGAAAAGAATTGCGGTTCTCGGCGGCGGTGCCTCGGCCTTCGACAATGCGAACTTTCTGCTCACGGAGGGGGTGGCGGAGGTTCATGTATTTGTCCGCCGCGAGCAGCTTCCGAATATCAACCCGATCCGCCAGATGGAGGTATCGGGCATGATTGAACGGTTTCATACCTTGCCTGACTCTGATAAATACGCCGTAATTTCACATTTTTTCAAAACGAATCAGCCGCCGACCAATGATACCTTCGCCCGTGCGGCGGCTTGGCCGGGCTTCCAGCTTCATCTCGGTTCACCGTGGCTGAAGGTGGAAGCAATCGGCGACAAGGCGGTCGTGACAACGCCGAAAGGGGAATTCTCCTTTGATTTTCTTGTGGTCAGCACCGGACTGCTCAGCGACCCAGGGCTGCGTGCGGAGCTGCGGCTGGTAGACAGCCATATCGCCCGCTGGAGCGACTGCTACGAAGCGCCGCCGGAGCTGGCGAACCCGCTGCTGGATGCGCATCCGTATCTCACTCCGGGCTTTGCGCTCCAAAGCCGGGATGAAGCGGGCCGGGCGCTTGTTCACGGCCTGTTCGTTTTCAACTATTCAGCGCTTGCCAGCTGCGGCCTGTCGGCTTCGGCTATCTCCGGCATGAAGAATGCCGTGCCAAAGCTTGTGGCTGGGGTGGCCGACCAGCTGTTCACGGATAACCGCGAAGCCATCCTAAATGCATTTTTCGCTTATGATGAGGTTGAGTTTACCGGAGCGTGGCCTTTGAAAACGCTGGGCTGACAATCAGGGGGCTGTCTCACTGGCAGATTTATCTGCGAGAGGGGAGCCCCCTTTGTGCTGCCCGGCGGTTCCCGGCTCTGCCAGGCAGCGCCGGAACGGCCGAATCAAAGGTATTTGTACCTTTGAATCTGCCCGGCAGCGCCGGAACAGCCGAATCAAAGGTATTTGTACCTTTGAATCTGCCCGGCAGCGCCGGAACGGCTGAATCAAAGGTATTTGTACCTTTGAATTTGCCCGGCAGCGCCGGAACAGCCGAATCAAAGGTATTTGTACCTTTGATTCAGGCCATCGCCTGGTGCGGCGTTGACCTGGTGCGTTCCCTCATTGATAATAAGGAGAGTTCACATTTCTTCTGGAGATTGGAGTAAGACCCATGAGATACCGCAGTATGGAAGAATGTATTGCCGATTTGGAGAAACATGGACATTTGGTCCGCATACAGGAGGAAGTTGATCCTGATCTGGAGATGGCCGCGATCCATCTGAAGGTCTACGAGGCAGGCGGTCCGGCCCTGCTTTTCGAGAAGGTCAAGGGCTCGAAATACCGTGCAGTGTCGAACCTGTTCGGCACTATAGAACGCAGCAAATTTATCTTCCGCGATACCTGGGAATCGTCCCAGGATGTGATCGCTTTACGCAGTGATCCTATGAAGGCGCTCAAACAGCCTTTTAAATACATCGGGACAGGACTGGCTGCCAGAAAAGCGCTGCCGCTGAAAAAGGGAAACGGTATACCGGCCGGCTTCGAGGAGATTCGGATCTCAGATCTGCCGCAGATTAAGCATTGGCCCGGCGATGGCGGCGCTTTTGTTACTCTGCCACAGGTCTATTCCGAGGACCCTGACAAGCCGGGGATCATGAATTCCAATCTGGGCATGTACCGTATCCAGCTAAGCGGCAATGAGTATGAGATCAATAAGGAAGTCGGCGTGCATTATCAGATTCACCGGGGCATTGGCATTCACCAAACCAAGGCGACGAAAAGAGGTCAGCCGCTCAAGGTCAGCTGCTTCATCGGAGGACCTCCCGCGCATACCCTGGCGGCAGTCATGCCTTTGCCCGAAGGGTTAAGCGAGATGACCTTCGCCGGGCTGCTGGCGGGCCGCCACTTCCGGTACAGCTATGTGGACGGCTTTTGTGTGAGCAGTGACGCCGATTTCGTGATTACGGGCGAGATTCATCCCGGCGAGACCCGGCCGGAGGGGCCTTTTGGCGACCATCTGGGCTACTACAGCCTGACCCATCCGTTCCCTGTGATGAAGGTGCATAAGGTTTATGCGAAACAAGGGGCGATCTTCCCGTTCACTGTTGTAGGACGCCCGCCGCAGGAGGATACCTCTTTCGGGGAACTGATTCATGAATTGACAGGCGGTGCGGTGAAGCAGGAGGTGCCGGGAGTGAAAGAGGTGCATGCGGTCGATGCGGCAGGCGTACATCCTTTGCTGTTCGCTATTGGCAGCGAGCGTTATACACCTTACCAGCAGTTGAAGCAGCCGGCGGAGCTGCTGACCATCGCTAACCGGATACTCGGGACAGGCCAGCTCAGCTTGGCGAAGTATCTGTTCATTACTGCAGAGGAAGAGAGGCCGGTCAGCACTCACAACATCAGGGATTTCCTGGCGTATATTCTGGAGCGGATCAATCTGCGGCGGGACATCCATTTTCAGACTAATACAACCATAGACACTCTGGATTACTCCGGCACGGGAATTAACAGCGGCAGTAAAGTGGTTTTTGCAGCGGTGGGAGAACAGAAGCGGACCTTGTGTACGGAGGTGCCGGAGATACTGGAGAAACTGGAGAATCTGGAAAAGCTGCAAGGGTTCGGACAGGCGAAATTGATTATGCCGGGGATCGTGGCCCTGCAGGGAACGAAGTTCACGAATTATGCGGAAGCACGGAAGGAAACGGACATGTTGAGCGCCGCGATTCAAGAGCAGGGGGGGCTGGATGCATGCCCGATGATCATTTTATGCGATGACAGCACGTTCATGAGTGAATCATTGAGCAACTTCCTCTGGGCGACCTTCACACGCAGCAATCCCTCACATGATATCTACGGGGTGAACAGCGGCGTAGAGCACAAGCACTGGTTCTGTGACAATGTGATGATCGATGCCCGTGTGAAGCCGCATCAGGCACCGCCGCTGATTCCGGATGCGGCAGTGGAACGGAAGATTGAACGCTTTTTTGTACAGGGGGCTGTGCTGGGCGGATTGCGGAAAAAAGAGCTGAGTTAGTCTCGCGGCGGTATGGCGGAAGTAGAGAGAGGAACCACGGCAGGCGTTCTGGACGCAGGCCGTGGTTTTTTACTGCTTGGATTATTATACGCAATAAATAAAACGGACTGAGAAGACGCTATTCAGCGAAAAAAAACGGATTATGCGGATGGGTGCGGACTCAGTAACAGGCTGTCATAAGAAATGTTATTGAAAATTCCGCATTACACTTGCTATATTGTGGATGAATTTAACACCTTGAAGTAGAGATGAAGGGGGATAAAACTATGGAAGTTCTGGAAACACAGCGGTTAACGGTTAGAGGCTTCCAGCCGGAGGATTGGGAGGATCTGCATGAATATCTTTCCCGGGAAGAGGTGGTGAGGTACGAGCCATACGGGGTTTTTGATGCGAAAGCGAGCCGGGCGGAGGCACTTCGGCGCTCTGCGGACCCTGCCTTTTGGGCGGTATGCCTGAAGGAGTCCGGGAAAATGATCGGGAATCTGTATTTTCAGCAGCAGGAGCCGCTGACTTTCCGGACTTGGGAGCTTGGCTATGTCTTCAACAGTGAATTCCATAACAAGGGTTATGCGGCGGAGGCTTGTCAAAGGTTACTGAAATACGCTTTCTGTAATCTGCAGGCTCGAAGAGTGACCGCACACTGTGATCCCCGCAACTTCCCCTCCTGGCGTCTGCTGGAGCGTCTCCAGCTGCGCCGCGAAGGGCATTTGCTTCAGACCGGATATTTTAAATGTGACAATGAAGGACAGCCCCTCTGGCATGACACCTATGCCTATGGAATCCTTGACAGGGAATGGCTGAACAGCAACCAGGCAGATCCGCAGAGTCGGAAGGTATAGCCGGGATGAAGATTGACCGTCTGCTGGGGATCGTGGTCTATCTGCTTAACCGTGAAACGGTCAGTGCCCGGGTGCTGGCTGAGAAGTTTGAAGTGTCGCCGCGCACTATCCAGCGGGATATGGCGTCCATCAGTCTGGCCGGAATTCCTGTGGGCTCGCAGCAGGGGCTGAATGGCGGCTACTACATCATTGACAGTTATAAAATGAACAGACAGCTCCTCCATTCCGAAGATTATACATATATTCTTGCTGCGCTGAAGGGCCTGCTATCCGGGTATGACAACCAGCGGGCACAGGGCACTGTTGAGATTATGACTTCTCTCGCTCCCGACAAAGCGGCACTTGGGCCAATGCTCCAGCTGAACCTGGGCGTGCTGCGTGAAGGAGAGGGGACAGACGGGAATATAGCTATGGTGGAAAAGGCGCTAAGAGAGAAAATAAGGCTTGGATTTCAGTATACGGATGCCCGCGGCGGCGTAACGGACAGAGGGGTGGAGCCGCTGCTATTGACCTATAAATGGTACGCCTGGTATCTGTTCGCATATTGCTGCGACAAGCTGGATTACCGGCTGTTCCGCCTCTCCCGGATGCGGGCCGTTCACCTGATGTCCCAGGCATTTACTTTAACGCATAAGGATGCAGAGCAGCTCCTGTCAGAGCACAGCGACGTCCGGCCGCAAGTGAAAGTCCGTCTGGCCTGTAAGGGAGAGCACAGGGTGCTGCTCCAGGAGGCGTTTCCGCAAGCTGAGCTGCTGGAGGAGCCCGAAGGTGAGTTCCTGATGTCCTTTACTGTCCCGGAAGAGGAGCGTGGCTGGTTCGGTAAGCTGCTGGAGTACAGCCAACTGATTACGGTGCTTGAGCCAGAGCGTCTGAGACGGAGAATGCACAGCCAAGCTGCATTAATCCTGGAAAAGTACCGCTGAAATGACGGTGATGGCCGGGACGGAGTTTGTTCTCCAAGTGGAAAAATATGGTTTCGAATGGAAACGTGCACCGGGCCGGTGAATGCCATTATCGGCACGGGCGCATGGGCATGGCCTATTTGGCCTTGAAGACAGGTGAAATGCCCGGCAGCGGATTATGATTTTGCAGGGGCGGGGAGCCAAGTGGAATTAGTTAACTTAAATGGAACAAAAAGCTTGCTGCAGAGGGATTAGCGGGAAAAAGTAGACTTATTATAAGCGGATTCACCTGAACAGGGGGAAATCGTTCAGATTAGTTATCCTTTTTCCATCTATTGCTTGCGGGGTTTCCTTTTTCCACTTGGCGTGCCTGCGGAGTTGGAGTACTTAATGCTTGCCTTAAAGTGAACATTAAGGAATATGATGATCCCGAAGAATAGAACGGAGGGATAATATATGGAATCACAAACCAACACTTATCTAACGGTTCAAGCGCCGCTCGCAAGTCGGTTCGGTGCCCGGACGACAGCCGCCGAGGTGATCGGCGGCCTGGATCTGACCGGCAAGGTAGCAATTGTAACAGGCGGATATTCCGGGATTGGTCTGGAAACCTCACGTGTGCTTGCCGAAGCGGGGGCCACTGTAATCGTTCCGGCACGGACTCCGGTAAAGGCCAAAGCTGCCGTCTCCGGCATCCCCCGCCTGGAGCTGGAAACTCTTGATCTGATGGACCCCGCCTCGATCGACAGCTTCGCCATGCGGTTCATCGCTTCTGGGCGGCCGCTTCATTTCCTTATCAACAGTGCGGGTATTATGGCTGCGCCGTTGACGCGTGATGCACGCGGTTATGAGTCGCAGTTCGCCACCAACCATCTGGGGCATTTTCAGCTGACGGCCCGCCTCTGGCCTGCCTTGCAGCAAGCGGGTCGGGCCCGGGTCATCTCGGTTTCATCCCGGGCGCACCGTCTCGGCGGTGTTGATCTCACCGATCCGAATTTTGAGCGGCGGGAATATGACAAATGGAAGTCTTATGCCCAGTCCAAAAGCGCGAATGTGCTGTTCGCGGTTGCCCTGGACGGGAAAGCCAAAGCGTATGGAGGCCGGGCCTTTGCCGTTCATCCGGGTCTTATCCCTTCCTCGGGGATAGGCCGTTTTCTGGAGACGGAAGAAACTGGGGTTAAACCCGTCAAGGTTCAACCGGCACAGGAAGACGGGAAGGGGCAGCCTGTATGGGTCTCTAATCCATTATCTGCATCAAAGAAGGGCGCCCGAATTAGGGCGTCCTTCTTTGGATGGAACGAGCGGGCAACGTTCTCGATGCCTCGTCCTCAGGCGGTAAATATCTGCGCACTGGCCTTGATGCGTCTGCCGTCGATTATTTCTTCATAATCCCGGATCAGTCCGTCAAAAATCTGTTCCCAGGAGCGGCCTAGCGCCTGTCTCCGCCCCTCACTCCCCATAGCCGTCCGCAGCATGGAATCGCTGGACATGCGGCATAGTTCCTCCGCGAGCGAGCCCGGATCATGCGGCTGAAACAGCACCCCTGTAACCCCGGGCATGACCAGTTCCTTGCTTCCGCCTGCACCGGCGGCAACGACAGGCAGCCCTGAGGCCATAGCTTCCAGCACTACATTGCCGAAGGTTTCCGTGCTGGACGGGAACACGAACAGGTCGGCGGAGGCGTACAGCTCCGCCAGCTCTTCGCCGTGCTTGGCGCCGGTGAAGGTGACATTGCGCGGTGCCCGGGCACGCAGCTCGGGCAGCAGCGGTCCGTCGCCAACCACCAGCAGGTGGACTCCGGCGGCAACGGATTCCGGCAGCAACTGCAGAGCGTGCAGCAGGGTGGCGATATCCTTTTCCGGGGCAATCCGGCCTACATACAGCAGTACAAGCGGAACGGCTATTCCGTAGCGCTCCTTTACGCCGGCGGCCTGGCGTTTATCCGGGGAATACTGCCGGCAGTCAATGCCTCTGGACCAGAGGCGCAGCCGTTCGAAGCCCTGCTCCCGCAGGATCTCTGCCGTTTCCCGCGACGGGGCAAAGGTGGCACCGCAGGAGCGGTGGAACCATTTCATATACCTCCAGTAGAGTGGGACAATCCGGCGCATGCGGTAATATTCAAGGTAACGGTCGAAATGGGTATGGTAGGAGGCTACATGGGGCAGGCCCTGCCTGTGTGCATAACGGAGGCCGCAGAGGCCGATATTGAACGGGGTGGACATATGCAGCAGATCGGGCTGGAAGGCGTTCAGCTGGCTCTGAATGGAGGACATGCTCGGGAGAGCCAGCCTGCATTCCGGATAGAGAAAAAACGGGATACTGGCAACAGGACGGACCGGATCGGGGTAGCTGTCTTCGGGGGCGGATTTGGGCGTGAACAGCAGATGCTCAATCCCCCGGCGGTTCAGATGGCCGGTTAACTGGCCAAGCGTGCGGGCAACACCGTTGGTTTGCGGAAGAAACGTGTCCGTAAATAAGGCCAGGCGCATGGAATCCCTCCCTATATGTTACTCGCCCTAATCTTATCAGGCGAATATTTCAAGGGCGTTAACCGGAGGTTAAACAAAACACGGTGGACAAAAAGTAATTCCAAAACATTATAAAATCTTTATTTTCTCTTGGTAAGCTGTGTCCAGATAAGCAAGAGAGGATGGGATTAGATGCAATACATTTTGGAGACTAAGCATTTGAGCAAGCGGTTCAAGCGGCAGCAGGCCGTGGAGGACGTTTCACTGAAGATCCCGGCAGGCAGGGTATACGGACTGCTTGGACCGAATGGGGCAGGCAAAACGACGACACTGAAAATGATTACAGGACTTCTGCGCCCGAGCGGGGGAGAGATTCTGATCGGCGGCAAGCCCTGGGAGAGAAAGCAGCTGGAGCGGATTGGCGCATTGATTGAATCTCCGGCGCTGTACGGGAACCTTACGGCCCGGGAAAACCTGACGGTTCATACAAAGCTGCTGGGGCAGCCTGCGCGAAGAATAGATGAGGTGCTGCACACCGTGGATTTACAGGAGACCGGCTCCAAAAAGGCCTCCCAATTTTCCCTCGGCATGAAACAAAGACTGGGCATCGCGATTGCTCTGCTGAACCGTCCGGAGCTGCTGATTCTGGATGAGCCGACGAACGGTCTGGACCCGCTCGGCATTCAGGAGCTGCGGGAACTGATCCGCTCCTTTCC
The DNA here is from genome assembly GCF_000758705.1 of Paenibacillus graminis. NCBI lineage: Bacteria > Bacillati > Bacillota > Bacilli > Caryophanales > Paenibacillaceae > Paenibacillus > Paenibacillus graminis. Next base: position 2,646,932 of record NZ_CP009287.1, read on the forward strand.
GGCGCAGGGCATTACGGTGATTCTCTCCAGCCACATTTTGTCCGAGGTGGAGCTGATTGCCGATTATATCGGCATTATCAGCGGCGGGCGGCTGGGCTATGAGAGCATAATACACGATGGCGAAGATCTGGAAACCCTGTTCATGCAGGTCGTTGCCCGGAACCGGGAACAGGCGGGGGTGCACCATGCTTAATATCCTTCAGTCTGAGCATTTAAAATACAGACGCAGCTTTTCGGTAAAGCTGGTCTGGGCGGCCCCGTTGTTTTTTGTTCTGTTCGCGCTCGTTGCACTGCTGTATCTTCCCAAAGGACAGAGCTTGCCGGGTGACCTGTTTCTTAGTATGGTTTTTAACTGGTGGCCGTTTGTATTTGTGCCGCTCGGCACGGCGCTTCTCTGTGCGCTGGCTGAGGTTAGGGAACGCAAGGCCGGGAATTACCGCGGCCTCCGGCTGCACAATGTCCGTCCCGGTGCATTATGGTTCGGCAAAATCATGGTGCTGGCCTACTATATGCTGCTGTCCTCCCTGGGAACCATTGCTGCTGTTCTGATTGCCGGCCTGCTGATTACCGATGCAACCCTTCCTGTTGAAAAGGTTGTGGTTGCCAGCCTGCTTACATGGCTGGTCTCGCTGAGCCTGATTCCGCTCCAGCTGCTGGCAGCGGCGTGGAAGGGCATGGCGGCATCCATCGGGCTGGGTGTTGCCGGTATGTTCGCCGGTGTAATTGCCGCACCCGGGCCGAACTGGCTCTATGTTCCTTGGAGCTGGGCTCTGCGGCTGATGTGTCCGGTAGCCGGTGTGCATCCGAACGGAGTCCCGCTGGAATCCGGCAGCCCGCTGCTCGACACCTCGGTGATTCCGGTGGGAATTGCCGTATCCTTGCTGTTTTTTGCGGCCAGCTCCTGGCTCACGGGAATGTGGTTTGCCCGGAAAGAGGTGAAATAACGATGCTGCTGCGATTGCTATCTTCTGACTGGCTCAAAACGAAGCGGACGCCGGTCCGCTGGCTGACGGGGGCCGCCATTCTGGGCTATCCTGCGCTTCTGCTCTGGTATTTCGCCCGCCCTGTGCGTACGGCGGAGCTGCCCTATGAGATCCATCAGGCCTTTTTTCAATCGGCCAGCATTATTCTGCCTGTCGGCATAGGTTTGCTGGCCGGGCTGCTCGCGGCCCAGGAAGAGAACGCCGGGCATTTCAACGGCCTGCTGGGGCAGAGCGCCCCGAGAACGCTGATCTATCTAAGCAAGCTGCTGCAGCTGGTATTGCTGGTGACCGTATTCCTGTTCGGCTCTATGCTGGTGTTGTTATCCGGAATGCGCTATCTGCTGCATATCGGGCAGCCTGGCACCGGGATATTTATGCTCAGCGGCTTGCTTGCACTGGCGGGCAGCCTGGCTCTATGCGTGCTGCATTTGTTCCTGGCACTCGCCTTTGGGCTTGGCGCTTCTGTCGGAGCAGGAGGAGCGGGACTGCTGGTTGCGGCCATCATAGGCACCACTTCCATTGGAGAAGCTATCTGGCCTTGTGTACCTTGGTCCTGGCCGGCGCGGCTGGCCGGACTTCCAGCTTTGGCTATGCCCGGGCTCCCTCTGCCGGAGGGTTTCGCATTATCACGGTTTCTTCAGGATGAATTGATCTGTGGCCTCGTTCCGGCATGCATGGTATTTTTGCTTGCTTCCGTTTGTAGTATACTATGGTTTTGCAGATGGGAAGGCCGCAAGAGCTACGAGTAACACAAGATAGGAGGGATAAGGTGGGCAGAATTCTGATCATCGACGATGAGGTGGCCTTGGTTCTGCTGCTCACCGATGAGCTGCAGTCCAAAGGGCATGAGGTGCTGGCCGCTTATGACGGCAACGAAGGGGTCAGGCTGGCGGCCAGCGAGCCTGATCTGGTGATCCTCGACATTATGATGCCGGGGATGAACGGTTTTGAGGTCTGCCGCAGCATCCGGGACCGGGTAAGCTGCCCGATTATCTTCCTGAGCGCCAGGCAGTCCGAAGCGGACCGTGTGCGCGGGCTGACACTGGGCGGCGATGATTATGTGATCAAGCCGTTTGGCCTCCGGGAGCTGCTGGCCCGGATCGAGGCCAACCTGCGGCGGGAGGAGCGGTCGCGGCAGAAGCCCCAGCAGCAGAGCCGGCTGCGGTTCGGCAAGCTGGAGCTAAGCCTTAAGGAACGGCTGGTCAGTGTGGCAGGAGAGCCGGTTGCGCTAACCCGGCGGGAATATGAGATCACCGAGCTGCTGGCGCTGCATGGCGGGCAGGTTTTTTCGCGCGAGCATATTTATGAGAAGGTGTGGGGTTATGATGCCGAAGGGGATGCCTCCACCGTGGTGGAGCATGTCAAGAAAATCCGCGCCAAGCTGGCTGCTGCCGATCCATCCGGGGATTATATCTCTACAGTGTGGGGAATCGGCTATAAATGGACAAATCCGTAAGCAAGGAGCTGCTGTATGAACAAAAGACCGCTTAAAACCCAGTTTCAGCTGGCCTTCACCTATATTATCCTGGCCAGTGTAGTGGCGACGGTGATTACCTATGCATTTGCCGTGCTGCTCTTTATGCGGGTGGAGAACAAGCTGGTCTATCCCGCCAATCATTATGAGAAACGCCTGCCTGCCATCGAAAGCTACATTCTGCAGCAGCAGACGGCACTGCTTGCCTCTTCTGCCAGAACGGCGCTGGAAGCGGCGATACCGGGTGAGGGCATCACCTACCAGGTGGTGGACAGGAATGCAGATAAACTATATGGCACACTGGACACCGTACATATACAAGGACGAACGGAGCTGTACAAGCTGCTAAATACGACCTCCAGTGTTCAGGGGAGGTATGTGCGGACGGTGCCGATTATCGATGGGGAGGGTGCAGTCAAAGGGGCGGTACTGCTGTCCTATGCCCTGAAGCCTACCTATGTGAATGAATCCGGCAACTGGTGGCTGACAGTGATTTTTATCGGCGCACTGGTGTCACCCTTCCTTTATATCATCCTGTTCGCCCTGCTCTTCTCGCGGGTGGTGTCGAACAACATCAACAAGCCGCTGCGCCTGCTGATGGAGGCTGCCCGCAAGATTAAAGAGAAGGACCTTGACTTCGAAATCGGCTACCATTCGGACAATGAGCTGGGCCAGCTGAGCAGCGCTTTTGATGAAATGAAGACAGAACTGGAAAGCTCGCTCTCGGCACAGTGGCGGATGGAGCAGGAACGGGTAGAAATGGTCGAAGCGCTGGCGCATGATCTGAAGGCTCCGCTCTCCATTATCCGCAGCTACACCGAAGCGCTGATGGATTCAGGAGAGGCGGACGATGAAAAGCTGAGGCGCTATCTTGGCGTGATTCACGAGAATGCTGGTAAAAGCAGCGAGCTGGTGCGCCAGATGCAGTACACCTCGGATATGGAGCGGACGGATACCGTACTCCATGCGGAGACTTTTGAGCTGGCACCGTTTCTGGAACGCAAAATCCAGGCTTACAGGCTGGAGGCGGGCCGGAAAGGGATTGACATTATTCTGCGGATGGAAGACGCGGCGGGGATCTGCCTTTGCACCGATGCAGAGCTGCTGGAGCGTATTCTCGACAATGTGGTAATGAACAGCCTGGAATATACACCCGGCGGGGGTTCGGTTTCGATGTCCGTTGCCCTGCGCGGCAGCCGCGTCTTGTACGAAATCTGTGATACCGGCCCCGGCTTCAGCCGCAGGGATCTGGAAAAGGCTGTTCAGAAATTTTACCGGGGAGATGATGCCAGAGCCAGCAGGGACGGTCATTCCGGGCTTGGCCTGTATATTGCAAAACAGCTGGCTGCAAAGCTGGGCGGATCGATCCGGCTGCGCAACACACCGGAAGGCGGAGCCTGTGTGGTAGTGGAGCATGACCGCGGCGGGCAGTAGCGGATCGTATTTCCGTAACGATAGAGAGGGCAGCGGCATATAAGGAGAGATACACCCCCAATTAATGCCCCCGGCTTAATACTCCGCAAACATTTGCTTAGAACCTCCATGACGTTTCCTCTGTATAATCTATCCGACGGATAACGGTTCAAATGCAGGGGAATTTACTCGGGTGAGGGGAAAATGATTCGCATGAATAAATCTGCGGTACGCGCTTGGCTCATGTATGATTGGGCGAATTCAGCCTATGCGACAACGGTATTGGCAGCAGTGCTGCCAATCTTCTACAGTTCGGTGGCGGCGAGCGGCCTAAGTGAAAATACGGCAGCTTCATATCTCGCGTATACTCACGCGATCGGGATGGCACTGGTCGCGCTGGTGTCGCCGCTGCTTGGCTCCATTTCCGACCTGTCGGGCCGGAAAACCAGCTTTCTGACGGCATTTGCACTGCTTGGCATCGTCTCAACGATGGGCTTCGCCCTGGTCGGAGAGGGGGACTGGCTGCTCGCTTCCGCACTGCTGGTACTATCTACGCTTGGATTTGCCGGCAGCTTAACCTTTTATGACTCGATGCTGCCAGACCTGGTGCCCTCCGGGAAAAGAGAGGATGTCTCCGCCAAAGGTTATGCCCTTGGTTATGTAGGCGGCGGGGTGCTGCTGGCGGTTAATCTGCTGATGATTCAACAGCCGCAGCTGCTGGGTATGAAGGATACGCTGACCGGAACACGGCTCTCGTTCGTAACCGTCGGAATGTGGTGGCTGATCTTCTCCATTCCGGTCATCCGCCGTGTGCCTAATCTCCCCCGGCAGGCTGGCGGCTTAACTGCCGGCGGGTATGTTCGGGCAGCGGCCCGAAGAATCGGCGGTTCCTATCGTGACATCAAGCGATATCCGCAGCTGGTCCGGCTGATCGCTGCTTTCTGGTTCTACAATGATGGGATTAACACGATTATTTTAATGGCTACGATTTATGGAACGACGCTGGGGATCGGCTCGAGCGATCTGATTCTGGCGCTGCTGATTACACAGTTTGTCGGTTTTCCAAGCACGATCCTGCTCGGCAAAACTGCGGAACGCCTCGGTGCCAAACGGATGCTGCTGGTCTCGCTGTTCATCTATGTGCTGATTGTAATCCTCGGCTTCGGCATGACCCAAGCTATTCATTTTTATATCCTGGCGGTTATGGTGGGCCTGGTTCAGGGGGGAAGCCAGTCCATTTCCCGTTCCCTGCTTAGTGATCTGATGCCGCTGAAGCGCACCGGTGAGTTTTTTGGCTTTGTGAACATCACCAGCAAATTCTCTTCGATCTTTGGCCCGTTTGTCTTCGGGCTGACCCAGCAGCTCACCGGGAATCCAAGACTTGGCATTCTCTCCCTGCTGCTGTTCTTCGGGCTGGGGATTATGATAGTGCTGAAGCTCGATGTGGAGAAGGGGAAGCAGGACGCACTGCAGGATGGAGATCCGCCAGTTCCGCCGGCTCCGCCGCATATTCCGGCACATGCGGCAGCAGAGGTATAACCGCTGAATTGCTCTCCACGGACTCAGTGCTGCCCGGAGATAAATAAGTCTTGCACAGAGAGGCCTTCTTGACACCTGCCGCTGCGGAAGCGGCAGGTGTTGTGCGGCTGCAACCAGAAAAAACAGATCTCCCTGCGGAGATCTGCCCAGTTAATGTCCTATAAGGACGGCTTACACCGTACCCGTACGCCTTCAAGAGATAATGCCTGCCTCCCAAATCGGCTCGGCATACAGATTCCTAAGCTTGCTGCTGCATTCTTTGCCTGTATCGTAGGAACGGTCCCCCAGCACCTGCTTGAAACGCTCCAGCGCGCGGGCGGCTTCTGCCGGCACTGTGCTGTTCAGCCACGAAGCCAGAGCACGCAGCACTGTCCGTCCTTCCGCAAGCGCCTCCTCCCACAGGTCCCAGACACTTTCCGTCCGCACCTCGGAGTAGAGCGCCGAATGCCGCCACTCGCCGTGTTTTTCGTTCAGGTAATCGAGCTTCTCTTCCGCAGGGGACAGCTGTTGTGAAAACAGGCGGCGGGCCTTACCCCTGAGCAGCGATTTCTTCCAACCCTTGGGATCGTATAGCCATTTATGCGCTAAAATCATGTCGAGGTAGGCCTCATGCCAGATTTCAGACGGGAGGCGGCGGGACTCGGGATACCAGTCTGACGCTGTTTCGCGGAGAATAGTGTGGATCGGAAAGGGCAGGCGGGAACCCACGTTGATTTTTTTCCAGGCCGCATGCCGCCAGGTATCCAGCTGTTTCAGGCGCTTCATGAACAGCGTGTCAAGGACAATCTCAAAACGCTGGTGATTGCGGTGCTTGTAGCCTGCTTTCCAATTGATATAGGGATGAAGGTTGCGGTCCAGCAAATGGTGGGTAAGGAAACCCAGGAAATATTGCTGCGCCTCCTCCAGCTCACCGGAGGGAAGGGACAAAGCCCGCTGCCAGAAATCAATCAGTACAGGTCCGCAGTTCTCTGTGTGCATAAGGTCACCGAGGCGGATGGCCCGGGTATCCTTTTTCCAGGGAAGAAAGCTGTGGTACAGCAGGAAATCCGGCCCCTGACAGCCCAGGTGGTACAGCTCAGGACGTTTTTTCCTCTCCGCCAGAAAAGGGAAATCACGGCTGAATTCGTCCGCCAGCTGCTGCCCATACTCCAGATGCATCCAAATGTTCGGCATACAGTTCACCCCTTGTGATCGTAGTTAGCTCCAGTATACAGGCTTCATGTTAAAAGAGATTGAATAATGCTCAAGCGGATTGTAATTCTCTTGATGAGCAAGATGGTAAGCCGTCATACCGTGCCTCTTCACCTTTAGGTTACTCCTCACCCTAATCAATTTCAAGAAGTACAGCAATCGGGAAGAAACTGCTGCCGCCGCTTCATGCTATAATCGGGCGGTAAACACTCAAATAAAATGCAGAGGTGATCAGAGAATGGGATTCAAAGCAGGCCAGCTTTTTGTCAATTTGCCGGTAAATGATCTGCAGGCTTCGATTAACTTTTTTACGGCACTTGGTTTCGAATTCAATCTGCAGTATACCGATGAGAACGCCACATGTTTGATCATCAACGACAACACGTTTGCCATGCTGCTGACCAAAGAGTTCTTCAAAACGTTTGTCTCCAAGGAAATTACCGACACCTCCAGCCACACTGAGGTCATTATGGCCTTCTCCGCATCCAGCAGGGCAGAGGTGGACGAGCTGGTACACAAGGCGCTGGCTGCAGGCGGCACGAAATATAATGATCCGGTCGACCACGGATTCATGTACAGCTGGAGCTTCCAGGACATCGACGGGCATCTGTGGGAAACTATGTATATGGAAGAAGGCACGGCAGAGAACGCGTAACCATAGAGAATATGTGTCAAAAGATAGCAGGCCTCCTGAGTCGGGAGGCCTGCTTTTTTGACGGCTTGCTTAAGAACCCGACATAACTGCGCGGGCTTACATCTTAGCCGGATGGCAGCACGCATTCAAGAATATAGACAATGCACACGTTAAATATCCTTGAATTTCAATTTATGAAAACGCTATAATTGAAAATGATTACATAATTGAAGGAGTCTACCTATGAAAAAAGGCAGAATGTTCTACAAGATCTTTATCCCCATTCTGATTCTCGGCATTGGTCTGGTCATCAGCTTTGGCGGTTATATTTACTTAACGACCATCCATTCGGTCATTGACAGGGTCGCGGACAGCAAAAAGAGTCTGATCACCCAGATCAAAAACACGCTGGAGCAAAAAATAAAAACGATTGAATATGCTTTCAATACTTACAGCACCACCAATTCTTTCAGTGAGGTCATCAAAAATCCGATCACGGAGCGGGATTTTGAGGCCTATCGCGATATTAATTCCCAACTTAACTATATTGCCTCCATGGGAATGGACGGCGTTGAATATTCGCTGATCAGTCTGGTGAAGGACTGGCAGATTTCCAATGGCCGGCTGTCTTATTTGACGGAGGATGGCAAAAAAAAGCTGTCTGAGAGCTACATCGGCAACCAGAGCAACTCCCTGTTCTGGATCAAGACGGATACCGGCATCCGTTTCGTCAATACGCTGCCCGTCTTCTCACAGACGAAGCAGGCCATCGCTTTATCGGATATTTCGCTGCAGTCGCTGCAGCACACCCTGCAGACCGAAGAGAACACACCCGTATATCTGCTGAACCGGCAGGGGGATCTGCTCTATGAATCGGACTCCGCCCCCAGCTTGACCGGAGCCCAGCTGAGCCGCATTACGGAGACCGCCGGTAACATGAGCCAGACGGGAAGTGTGGTGCTGGATAAGGAGAAACATCAGGAGGTTACGGCGATCTACGCCAAATCTTCTTATAATAACTGGATCTATGTTACGCTTCTCAACAAGCAGGAAATAGCGGATGCCCTCAAGACCACCCGCTTCGGCTTGTTTATGATGGTTCTGGTCATTACGCTCCTGATTGTGGTCGTAGCCTACGTAATCGCAGTTTATTTCAACAAGCCGATCCAGAAGATCCAGCGGCGGCTGTCGGGCAGTACCCAGCCGGCGCTGAAGGATGAGATCGACTGGATCATCAGCTCCATCGACGACATCCTCATGGAGAAGGAAAGTCTGGAGGATTTGCTGGAATCGGAGCTGCCGCAGCTGGAAACCCAATTCATTCTTAATCTGTTCCGCAGCCGGATTACGGCGGAGGAGCTGGATCATAATATGTCCCGCTTCGGATATTCCCTTACCCAAGGCACGGTGTATGCAACGATGCTGATTCAGCTCGACAATTACGGGGAACGGCAGGCCAGCGACAAGGATCTGCTGCTTGTTGCCGTGAACAGGCTGGTGGAAGAGCTGGTTCCGGATTCGCGGCGGATGACCCCGATTCTGTTGAATGACCGGACGCAGGCCACGATTCTGATCTTTGAGGAAGGCAGCGGGCCCGGAAGCCGCAAGCAGGTGCTGGAGGATGCGAAGCGGATCGTCATCACAGTCAGGGATATCCTGAAGCTGTCGGTCAGTGTCGGAATCAGCGATTTCTACGCAGACCTTACCTTCAGCAAAGAGGCTTGTGAGATGAGCAAGCAGGCGCTGCATCACCGGCTGAATCTGGGCAAGGAATCTATTATTTTCTATGAGGATATTTCCAGAGTGATCTCGGGGCCGGTGCTGCTGCATTATCCGGCAGAGCTGGAGTCGCAGCTGTTCGATGCCATCCGGCTCGGGGATGAAGAGCAGGTGTCGCGTGCGCTCTACCCGCTGCTAGGCGAAATGATGAAGCACAGCAAGAATCCGCTCAATTTCGAAGTAATGCTGATCCGCTTCGTGAACAATCTGATCCAACTGGAGCAGCTGATCGGCGTGGAGGTATTGTTGACTGAGGATAATTACGCCCTGTATCACCGCCTGCTGGATATCCGCAACCCGGAGGAAATTGAGCGGATCCTTGTAAAGGAAGTCATTCAGCCGATGGTTGCTGCGATGAAGGAGAAGACCACCCGCCAGTTCCGCGGCCTGTCCGACCAGATTGCGAACATCGTACGCACTGAATATGATCAGGATCTGTCACTGGAGCTGATCGGTGAGCGCCTGCATTACAGCCCGAACTACTTAAGCAGTATCTTCAAGAAGGAATTCGGCCTGACCTTCAGTGAATATGTAATGGGCTATCGGCTGCAAATGGCAAAAAAATGGCTGGTGGAGACCGAGATGACGATCAAGGAAATTGCAGAGCGTCTCCAGTACCACAACCCGCAGAACTTTATCCGCTCTTTCCGCAAAAAGGAGCATGTCACACCGGGTGCTTACCGGGCCTTGAGGCAGGATAAGTGAAGCAGGATTAGCGGCACCAATTTCAAAAAAAACAAAAAACAGCCAGCTGCCATTTACGGAAGCTGGCTGTTTTTGTGCCGCTGCTGAAGTACTGCGGGTGGCCGGTTGTTCAGCCCTTTACGGCCCCCAGGAGAGCACCTTTAGTGAAATGCTTTTGCACAAACGGATAAGCGATCAGCATCGGTACAGTAGCGACGACAATAACAGCCATCTTGATCGTCTGAGCGGGCGGAATGACATCGACTGACGTACCTTCGGCCTGCATTCCGCTGGAGACGATGACGATCTGGCGCAGCAGCACTTGGATTGGCCATTTTGTGGAATCCGTAATGTACAGGATAGCGGTCATATAAGTGTTCCAGTAAGCTACGCCGTAGAACAGGGACAAGGTAGCGATGGAAGGCAGTGCCAGGGGCAGCATGATTTTGAGGAAGACGCCAAAGTCGTTGGACCCGTCAATTTTGGCCGATTCCTCTAATCCCTCTGGAAGTGCCTGGAAGAAGTTGCGCATGATGATCAGGTTGAAGGCGTTGATGGCGACCGGGAAGACCAGAGACCAGTAAGAGTCGATCAGTCCGAAGGCTTTGACCACTAAAAATGTAGGAATCATTCCCCCGCTGAACAGCATGGAGAATACGACGATAAAATTGATGATATCGCGGCCTGCCAGATACTTTCGGGATAGTCCGTAGGCCATCAGGGCGGTTAGGATCATGCTTACTACAGTACCGGCAAGGGTGACGCCGATAGATATGCCGAGGCCCCTAAAGATGGTGGGGGTAGACAGGATATAACGGTAGGCATCCAGAGAGAAGGTGGTCGGGAACAGGATGAATTTTTTCTCCACCACTTCCTGGGTTGAGGCAAAGGAGCTGGCAAACACGTTGACAAAAGGTAAAAGACAGATGAGGGCAATGAATGCCAGCAGGGTGGTGTTGACTATGGTGAACAGTTTGCTGCCCATAGTTTCTTTTTTTAATGAAGATTGTGCCATGCGGTTATCCTCCTTGTTATCGTTTCAATGACACTGTATCAGGGGGTCTTCATTCCGTATATAATCATTAGCTTTGGCATTGTCCAGGGTGGAAGAAGCAGGCGGAATCCGGCATAATCCTTATGTGCGGTCGGTATCCCTGCATAGGGTGAGCTTACGGAAAACGGCATAACGGCGCGGCTTCGCGGCCCAGAGTAACTAATGATTATTTACGTAACAGGCAAAGGACCGTAATCTGGGAAGCGTTACAGAAATGCGCTCAAGGAGGACGGTAGGGTGGAAGAAGCAAATGTCACCACGATGAAGAGGAAAGTGACACCGGAAAGGAAAAAGCGGACGGGACACAGCCTGCTGGGTCTAAAAAGAAACAAGTTATTGTATTTAATGATACTTCCGGGATTTTTGTATTTTGTTATTTTTAAGTACCTGCCTATGGGCGGGCTGATTATCGCTTTTCAGGATTACCAGCCTTTCCTCGGGATCACGGGCAGTCCCTGGGTCGGACTCAAGCATTTCATAAGGCTGTTTACAGAGCCCACCTTCTTTATGCTGCTGAAGAATACGCTGATCCTGTTTGCGCTGAATATCGTGATTTTTTTTCCGCTGCCGATTATTCTGGCGCTGATGCTTAATGAAGTCAGGCATAAGATGTTCAAAAATGTGGTCCAAACGATCATCTATATTCCCCACTTTCTCTCATGGGTCATCATTGTTTCCATTACTTATGTATTCATGAATGTGGACGGCGGGGTATTGAATGAGATCATTGCCGCCATGGGCGGACACAAAATCAGCTTCCTGACCTCTCCCGAATGGCTGCGCACCGTTTATATCGGCCAGATTATCTGGAAAGAGCTGGGCTGGTCCACGATTATTTATCTCGCGGCTATTACCGTCGTAGATACACAGCTGTACGAGGCTGCGGAAATGGACGGAGCGGCACGGCTGCGCAAAACCTGGCATGTCACCCTGCCGGCGATCCGTCCGGTTATCATTACTCTGCTGATTCTGAAAATCGGACATACCCTGGATCTGGGCTTCGAGCATATGTACCTGCTGATCAACTCCCTGAACCGGGAGGTCGGGGAAATTTTCGATACCTATATTTATACTGCCGGGCTCAAGAACGGCCAGCTCAGTTTCAGTACGACAGTTGGTTTGTTCAAAGGGGTCGTGGGTCTGATCCTCGTTATGCTGTCGAACAAACTGGCGAAAAAAATCGGGGAAGACGGTGTCTATTAGCATACCGCACTTGTGAATTCGTACCCACGCCAATGGCGGGGTGGAAGATACAGCAATGCCAATTCGTAATCAAAGGGGTAATGTTCATGAATCGCAATTACAAGAAACTGGCTGCTCTAATGCTGTGCAGCGGTCTGCTGCTTACCGCTTGCGGCGGAAACGCCAACAACAGCAAGGGCGGGTCAGAAAATGCGGCAGCCAGCGCCGGAGCAAATGGAGGAACGCAGGCCAAAACGAAGATTTCCTGGCTCAACGTTCTGCATACCGCTTCACCGCCAACCGATACCGTGCTGAACAAAATTGAAGAATTCACCAACGCTGACATCGAGTTTTCCTGGATTCCCGATGCCTCTAAGGAAGAGCGGATCAACACCTCGCTGGCCTCCGATTCTCTTGCAGATATCGTAACGCTGACGATTCTAGACAACTCTTCGGTCCGCAACGCATTGAAATCGGGCATGTTCTGGGAGGTGAGCCCTTATCTCGACGAATTCCCGAACCTGGCAGCGATTTCCCAGGATACCCGCACCTCAGCCTCCATTGAAGGCAAGCTGTATGGTGTGCCGTTCCAGAAGTCCAAAGCCAGAAACGGAGTCATTATCCGCAAGGACTGGCTGGATAAGCTGGGGCTTGCTGTTCCCAAAACAACCGCCGAACTGAAGGAAGTTGCGAAAGCGTTTACTGAAAAGGACCCGGACGGCAACGGCAAAAAGGATACTACCGGATTCATGGACCGCAGCGATCTGGTGTACGGGGCGTTCAAAACGCTCGGCTCCTATTTCGGAACCCCGAACAACTGGGCGGTGGACGATGCCGGTGTAATGACGCCCGAATTTGCAACGGAGGGCTACATCCAGACAATGGACTATATGAAAGCCTTGTATGACGGCGGCTACATTAACCAGGACTTTGCAGTAACGGCTAAGAACGATCAGCAACAGAATTTCGCGCAGGGAAAAGCCGGCATTTATGTAGGTGCGCTGTTTGACAGCAAAAACCTGCTGAACTTGGCCAAAGGCATCCAGGACGGCATGGAGCTGGTGATGGTCAATGACATTACTTCCACCGGCAAGCCTGAAGACCGGGCCATCTGGTCATCGAGTAATGGCATCGGCGGCCTGCTGTCCTTCCCTAAATCAGAGGTCAAAGATGAGACCGAACTGAAGCGGCTCCTGAAATTTGTCAACGACCTGATGAGTGATGAAGTGTACGCTCTGATGACATATGGTATCGAAGGCGTGCATTATACAGCAGATGCGAACCTAGCGGTAACCATCAAGGATACCGATCTGTGGCAGCAGGAGGTACAGCCGTTTGCAGCTTCCCGCCCGAATGAGACCGGGTACAAGATTCATGATGCTGATCCGCTGAAGGTGGAGGCCGAACGGCTGATCCAGGAGAATGCGGAATACGGGGTACTGAACCCGGCCTTTTCGCTTGAATCCGAAACCAATACTGCACAGGGCTCTGAACTGCAAAAGATTATTACTGACGCAACCTATAAATACATTCTCGGCAAAATGGGTCTGGATGAATTCAAAGGCGAAATTGATCAATGGAAGAAATCCGGCGGCAGCAAGATCATTTCCGAATACGAGGCTGCCTACAAAGCGGTAAATCCGTAGGTAGCGCGAAATTAATTCATGCCCTTTGGTACTCATAACCACTGGGCTTCTTCCCTGGCGGTTTCACTTTTTAGAGGAGCTCCATGCGTCTGCCAGGAGCTTCTCGATATTTCAATAGATCAGGAGGTCTTATATGAAAAAGAAATGGCTGGCCCAGGTGCTCATCGCAGGTCTGCTGGCAACAAGCTTTCCCGCCGGCGGTGTGCAAGCGGCTTCTCTGCAGGCTCTTCCCGCCTTTCCCGGCGCGGAAGGCGGTGGCAAATATGTAACCGGAGGCCGGGCACAAGCGGTATACGAGGTGACCACGCTTGCCGATTACAGCAGCAAAGACGCACCGGTTCCCGGCTCCTTGCGCGATGCGGTGAGCGGAAGCAACCGGACTATCGTATTCCGCGTGGGCGGGACGATCCACCTGAAGGAGTCGTTGAAGATTACCGGCTCTAATCTGACGATTGCAGGCCAGACCGCACCCGGTGACGGAATTACGGTCGCCGATTACACGACAAGCATAGAGGCGGATAATATCATTATACGGTACATGCGCTTCAGGCTCGGCGACCGGGTGGCCAGCGAAGACGATGCCTTCGGCTCACGCTACCATAAGGATATCATCATCGACCACAGCTCGTTCAGCTGGTCGGTGGATGAGGTTGTAAGTCTGTACGACAATGAAAATACCACTGTCCAGTGGTCGATCTCGGCGGAAAGCATGCTGATGACCACCCACCAGAAAGGGCGGCATGGCTATGGCGGAATTTGGGGCGGCAAGAATGCGAGCTATCACCACAACCTGATCGCCCACAGCGTCAGCCGCAACCCCCGGCTGCCCACGATCACCAGGCTCGCCGATCTTACAGAAATGACTAACAATGTCATTTACAACTGGGGTTTCGCTTCAACTTACGGCGGCGGAGCCGAAGGCTATCTGTACAATCTGACTAACAACTATTATAAGTACGGTCCAAACACTTACAGCAGTGTCAAGCGCCAGTTGTTCGGAGAACTGGCCCCGGTCACCCAGCTGTATCTGGCCGGCAACATGATGGATGGCAGCCCGGAAGTTACCACGGACAACTGGAAAGGGGTGCTGCGCTATTCAGACAGCTCAAAGCTGGCGGAGCCGGCGGTGATGCCCAATCCATATACGGCAGAACCGGCGGAAGAAGCCTATCTGAACGTGCTGGCGGACGCAGGCGCTACCCTGCCCCGGCGGGATGCCTACGATGCGCGCGTCATCAGTGATGTGAAGAACCGCACGGGACAGCACATTAATTCCCCGGCTGAAATCGGCGGGTATCCCGATTATCCCGAGACATCTTCAGCAGTAACGGATGCGGATCATGACGGGATGGACGATACCTGGGAACTTGCTCACGGACTGTCGCCTACAGACCCCGACGACCGCAATCAAGCGGAGTTGTCCCCGGAAGGCTATACGAATCTTGAAGTCTATCTGAATGGTCTGATCGAGGCGGCCGCAGCGGACGGAATGCATACGGACAATCCTGAAACCGCTGTCAACTATCCGCTGAACAACCAGATTGTTGAGGCGGGCAGCGATGTGACCGTGGAAGCTTCCGCCAGCGACAGGGACGGAATCGCCAAAGTGGAATTTATCATCAACGGCGTAAAGCAGGGCGAGGCAACGGAAGCACCGTACAGTTTTGCGTGGAACCATGTGCAGGATGGCACCTATTATCTGGTAGTCCAGGCCACGGACAATAAGGGTCTGAAGACTCAGTCCGATAATGTCGCTGTGCATGTCAACACCTCAGGCGACACCGGTCCGTGGACCTCACAAGACATCGGCCATCCGGGTATTGCGGGCCATACAGAGCTTGGTCTGCAGAGCGGGGAGATTACGGTCAAATCATCCGGGCTTGTCGGGGCGACCTCGGAGAGTGAAAGTGCCGCAGACAACTTTCAGTTCGCCTACCAGCCGCTGAAGGGCAATGGGGAGATCATCGCCAAGATTGAATCGGTGACGCCGACCGATGATTATGCCAAGGCTGGCGTGATGATCAGAGACAGTCTGGATGACAATGCCAAGATGGCGATGCTAGCCATACCCTATGTCAAATACGGTAAGAAAGGCGTGCTGATTACCCGTTCCGCCACAGGAGCGAAAGTAGTCAAGAAGGAGCCCGGAAACTTCATCAGCACCCCGTATTGGGTGAAGCTGGTCCGGCTTGGTGACGAGATTACGGGGCTGGTGTCACCGGATAAGACGACATGGAGCAAGATGGGAACGGTGAGCCTCGATCTGGGAGACACCGCCTACTTTGGCCTTGCCGCCGATGCTGCCCAGGCGGATAACCAGGTGAGCAGGTACAACACCTCCCGATTCAGCGGTGTGGAGCTGAAGACGCTGGATGAGCGTTATCCTTCTGCTCCGTCCGGGCTCAAGGCAACGGCGGGCAGCAGTGCAAAGATTAGGCTGAGCTGGGAGAAGACAAAGTCTGCCGAGTCTTACACTGTGAAGCGCAGCGAGGTGCCGGGCGGCCCCTACTCAACAATTGCCGCAGGCCTTGCGGAGACCAGGTACACCGATTCCGGAACCAGCCCAGGCAAAACCTACTATTATGTGGTCAGTGCGGTGAATGAATCCGGAGAAAGCTTCGATTCGGCAGAAGCCGGCGCCAAGGCATTGGCAGATGGCGGTAATATCTATTATGTCGAAGAAGATTATGAACAGGCTGCGCTGGATATCCCCCCGGTTTACTATGAGGTAGCGCCGGACCCGCAGACCGATACGCAGAAGGTTGCCGTCTCCGCCACTCCGTCAATGAGCATGGGCAACGGCTCACAGCGGGTGTTGGGCGTATACGATACAGGCAGCGGCAATGTGCAGTTTGTCCGCAAATTCACCCCGGTTGCGGGGGCGCTGGTAATCGAAGCTGACTTCATGTTCGCGGCGGAATCAGGAACCTCGGTGCTGCTGCAGGCCCAGAATGCCGATGGAAGCAAAACCGCATTCTCCCTGGAGAGCCGCAAGCCAACGCTTCCCGCAGCCGGCAGCAAATACACGCTGACCGTCAGCAGGGGAAGCAGCCAGTATCATCAACTGATGAACTCCTATTCCCTCGGCCAGTGGTATAATCTCAAGCTGAAAGCTGATGTTCAGGGGAGCAAGGTGGATATCTATATCGACAATCAGCCGGCAGGCAGCTTTCCATTCACGACCGCTAATTTCGGAAGCTACGGGATCGGGCGTATTTTGTCTAAAACACCGGGCGGAGGATCGGGCAATTATTATTTCGATAATCTGAAGGTATATGCGGAACCGGTCGAAACACCGCTTGGCCTGACCGGCTTCCCCGGTAACGGGGCGGCCCAGCTGAAATGGCCGGCACTGGGAGGTGCAGCAGCCTACAATGTGAAACGGAGTCTGACCAGCGGCGGTCCTTATGACCTGATCGCAAGCAGTATTGCAGAACTTTCCTATGTCGATGCAGCCGTCGTCAATGATACCACTTACTATTATGTCATCACAGCGGCCGGACCGGCCGGGGAATCCGGGATCTCCAATGAAGTCAGCATCACTCCATCCGCTTCTGCACTGAAGCTTCCAGCACCGGAAGGGCTTGCAGCGGTAAGCCGCAACGCTCAGCTTGATCTGAGCTGGAGTGCGGTTGATGATGCTGCGGGATATACAATCAAGAGGTGGAATGAAGCAGCGGGCAGCTATGAAACGCTGGCAGATAACATTGCAGGTACGGCTTACCGCATCGGCGGCCTCGTGAACGGTCAACGCTACCGGTTCACGGTTTCGGGCACCAACGTTGCCGGGGAGGGTGCGGCCTCGGAGCCTGTTGAGGCGGTTCCCGCCGCTCCGCCGGGAACCCCAAAGGTCGTTGCGCTGGCCGGCGATAGCACAGTAGCACTGACCTGGGCGGCGGCCAACGGAGCAGACCGCTATACGGTCACACGCGCATTATCGGCAAGCGGCCCTTATGAAATCCTGGCTGCAGGTATCGCCAGCACAAGTTACACCGATAACCGTGCGGCTAACGGCACACCGTACTATTACAAGGTGTCGGCGGCCGGTGCGGGGGGCAGCGGGTTAGATTCCGCAGCCGTCGCGGCTGTGCCGTACAAGGAGAACGGCCAGCCTCCTGCTCCGCAGGGACTTATGGCTGAACCCGGCAGCGGTGAAGTCAGCTTAAGCTGGAATCCGGCGGAGGGAGCCGTCAGCTACCGGATCATTCGTGCGGAGAATGGCGGTCCATACGCTGTCGTTGCCGACGGTATTAAAGCAGCGGCGTATACAGATACCGGGCTTCGGAACGGCACCACCTATGTCTACGCGGTCATTGCCTTAGGCAGCGGCGCCGGGAGTCTGCCATCGCAGGCGGTTCAAGAAACTCCGGCACAGGCCATTGTGGTTGATGCCGCAGGTGCAGGGGATTTCAAGACTCTTGCGGAAGCCGTTCAGGCGGTTCCCGACTACAGCGGGTTACCCACTGTTATTAAGGTGATGGACGGGATTTACCGGGAAAAGGTGCTGGTGCCTGCAAGCAAACAGCATCTTCGCATCCTCGGCAGCAGCCGGGAAGGCACAGTGCTGGTGAACGGCGATTCGGCCAAGACGCTGGGTGCAGACGGTAAGGAATTGGGCACCAGCGGGAGCTATACCCTGAGGACGGCGGGAGCGGATTTCACCTTGGAAAATATGACGGTAGAGAACAGTGCCGGACGGGATGCCGGGCAGGCTGTGGCGCTGTATGCCGAGGGGGATCGCGGAGTTTACCGCAATGTCAAGCTTCTTGGCCATCAGGATACTTTGTTCGCAGATAAGGGCAGGGCGTATTTCGTGGACAGCCTCATCGAAGGCACGGTCGATTTCATCTTCGGCAATGCCGCCGCCGTCTTCGAGAACAACGAGATCCGGAGTGTCGGCGCGGGTTATATCACCGCTCCTTCCACGGAAGCGGGCAAACCGGGCTATGTGTTCCTGAACAGCCGGCTGACCGCCAGTGCACAGGTGGCACCCGGCACCGTTGATCTCGGCAGGCCGTGGAGAGATTACGGCAGCTCCACTTTTATTCATACGGATATGGCGGAGCATATCCGCCCGACAGGCTGGCATGAATGGTATGAAGGCCGCTCTAAGACTGCCCGGTTCTCTGAATACTTAAGCATCGGGGCGGGAGCGGATGCCGCTGCACGCTACAACTGGTCTAGACAGCTTACCGCAGGGGAAGCGGCAGCCTATGCCGTCCAATCGGTGCTTGGCGGCAGCGACGGCTGGAATCCGCAGACTCCCGTTGTTGTACCCGGAGCTGAAGATGTACCGGTGTCACGAGTAACCTCAATTACAGTGAAAGGGGCAGACAATATCAGCGCCATTGAAGCGGATAAGGGGACTCTCCAGCTTCAGGCGGAGGTACTGCCGAAACAGGCGGCGAACCGGAACGTTGTCTGGACCGTGACAGAGACAGACGGCCTCACTTCAACCGCCAAAGCGGCTATCGATCAGAACGGGCTGCTGAAGGCAAGGCTGAACGGGACGGTGCGGGTGACCGCCAGCGCGGCGGACGGCAGCGGAATCAGCGCCAGCCTGGATATTGCCATCAGCGGCCAGCAGGAGGCAGCGGCGGATATGCCTTCGGCAACCCTGACTGGACCTGAAACTGTAACAGCCGGTGAGGAATTCGTGTACCGCGCTGGGTTGGCTAATGTTACTGCTTCTGTTTACAAGGACGTCTACGGAGTGGAGTTTGCCCTCGATTATGACCCAACGGGGATTGAATTTCTCTCGGCCCGGAAGCTGGTGGACGGATTTGAGCTGAGCCATGTTTCCGAGGGCGATCCGGGCTATATTGTGATCCGTGCCGCCGCCACTGGGGCGGAACATGCCATTACTGCCGGTGCCGGCTTCATTGAACTTCGCTTCCGCGCCCGGAAGACTGCAAAAGAAGTACTGGCGCCGCTTGGATTTGTTGCCTTCCGGGGATATGATGGAAGGCAGGATTATGATATTCCGTATGCGGCAGGAATAATCGTCCGGGTGGTTCCTGTACCGGTGAAGCAGATCAGGGTAGCTTCCACGGGAGAGGTGAGCGAGTTGTTCACCGGTCAAACGCTGCAAATGCTGGCAGAGGTTCAGCCGCCAGAGGCTGCCGGCCAGACGGTAGTCTGGTCCGTGCGGAATGGGGAGGGTTCATCCGGCGCAAGGGCATCCATCACCGGCGGGGGGCTGCTGACCGCTCTTTCGGCGGGTGAGGTGATCGTAACAGCGGCAGCGGGCAGCGGCTCCGGTACCGCCGGAACCCTGAAGCTGACCATTAAGAACCCGGATACGGCCTCGCCGCCGGGAACAAGCGCCCCGGCTGCTAGTCCTCAGGAGAAGAAACCGCCGGAAGCTACAGCGGGAGCGGCTGGCATTGCCATTACGGTCACGGGGAATGCTGGCGGCAAAGCTGCCGTCGAGCTGTCTAGTGATGTTGTGCGGCAGGCGGTGGGCCTAATTCAGGAGGGGACGCTGCGGATTAGCATGAAGCTGCCGGCAGACATTACGGCGGTTGAACTGGTGCTCCCCGCACAAGAATTGCTTAAGGCTGCCTCGCAGGGGGTCCGGACTGTAGAGGCCGATCTGGGCCTGACCAGCTTCGTGATTGATTCCGGCCTGATACTCAAGGCGGCCGGATCAGACGCAGCTTCCATCAAGCTTGCCGCCGCCCGGATGGACAGCAGGCAGCTTGCAGTTCAGGCAGACAACATCGGTAGCGCATACGAGTTGGGTTTCACCGTGGACGGGAAACCTGTGGACAGCTTCGGCGGCGGCCTGAAGGTGAATCTGAACTATGAGCGTCCAGTCCATGCGGATGCGGATACCGTTGTCGCTTACTGCATTAATGAAGACGGCTTAGAGGTTGTCAGAAACTCCGCTTACCATCCGCAGAGCGGTAGAGTGGCCTTCAGGCCGGAACATTTCAGTATCTATGCTGCAGGTTATGCGGAGGTTGCCTTCACCGATCTATCCGGCTTGGCCTGGGCGCAGGACAGCATTGAAGCTTTGGCAGCGCGGGGAGTTGTGCAGGGCCCTGAACCACAAGCTTTCAGACCGGAACAGAATGTTACCCGGGCCGGTTTTCTGAAGATGCTGCTGCTGGCTCTGGATCTGCCGCTTAGCGGCGGGGACAGCAAGTTCCGTGATGTGGCTGCCGGTGACTGGTATTACAGCTATGCTGCCGCTGCCGGGCAGCTGGGCATTGTGCGGGGCAGAACGGATGGAACCTTCGATGCACATGAAAGCATAACCCGGGAAGAGATGGCACTGATGGCTTACCGGGCGGCGGAGCAGGCAGGCTTGCAGCTTCAAGCTGCGGGTCCGGCACCGGACTATGCAGACAGCCCGCAGATTTCAGTGGATGCCCTTGCGGCCGTTCAGTCCATGAGCGGCGCAGGAATCATCCAAGGTGTCGGCAATGATCTCTACTCGCCCAAGGCTTATGCTTCACGGGCACAGGCTGCGGTCATTGTCCGACGGTTGTTCCAGAAAAGACCCTGACTTCTAAAGCTACATTCAGGGGCTGTCCCCAAAGAGGAGTTTCCAACCCCTGAAATAGTCTTGTGAAAAAAAGTCCGTAAACACAACAGAGCAGCGATTCTCCACTTATTGGAGAGTCGCTGCTCTGTTGTGTTTGGTCATTGGCTGCTTGCTTGAGGAGATTATGTGTTCGCTGCAGGTCCAATGGAGTGGAGTCGGTGAACTCACGAGGTCTTGCGGCTCATGCTTCCTATCAATCATAGGCCCTTAGTTGCTTCCTTTATAAACAAAAGAAGGAAATTAAAGGGTTTGTATTGAATATATTAAACCTACATAAATTAACTGTAAAAGATTGTTGCGGGAATACACAAATTACTATGAGGAAGAGAGGAGAGATTTGTTGATTAAGCGGTCTTTTTATTATCTTTGGGGCTCTCAGACGATCTCGAATATAGCAGATATTATCTATATTTTGAGTATAACGGTATTGGTGTTCAACTCAAGCAATTCTCTAATGCAGACTACTTTAATTCCGTTGTTCCGTTTGTCTGCCCAAGTGGTTAGCGGGTTGGTTGCACCTATAATTCTCAGCCGGTTCAGGCTCACGCGGATTTTGCTGTTCTCCCAACTTGGGCAGTTTGTTATTTTTACACTGCTGCTGCTTTACTTGTGGACCGTGCCTGGGCAAAGTTCCTTTCTTTTCATTTTTGTGCTGGTGTTTGGCATGTCCTTTCTGGATGGCTGGACCAATCCGGCACGAAATGCGCTTGTGCCCCGCTTGGCCAGCGGTGAGGGACTCATGCGCGCGAATGGTTTGATGGCAGTCAGTGATCAAGTAGTTAGATGCGCAGGGTGGGCGCTCAGCGGGATTATTGTTGCCTGGCTCGGTACCTTGAGTACACTTGTGATCGCATCCTGTTGCTATTTGGTGGCTGCAACTGTCACCTCAGTCATCCGTGATCCGCTGGAGCATCAGAAATCAGGCTCCGAAACCCCAACATCCGCTGCCAGTCCGGCAGCAGCCGAACCCAAAGGAGGTTATTGGAAAGAACTTGGGGAAGGGTGGCAGATCATTTGGCATAACCGGCGTATTCGTTCTCTGATGATCGTGGACAGCATAGACACGATAGGGGGAACCTCCTGGCTCGGAGTATTTATTCTGGCCTATGTAACCCAGGTGCTGCACAAGGATGCAAGCTGGTGGGGATTCATGAATGCCTCCTTTTTTAGCGGAATGATTCTGGGCGGGGTGCTTGTTGTTGGCTTGGTCAAACGATTGCAAAAAAACGGTTATTTGTACATGCTTGGAGCATTGTTTGTGTATGTGCTGATTACAGTAGTATTTGCTGTCAATACGATCCCGGCGGCTGCGCTTGTTCTTTTTGCCGTCTCAGGGTTACCGGTGCAAATGGCTGGGATTATTCGCCGCACCTTGCTGCAAACAAGCGCTCCTGCTGCCCAGCTCCCCAAAGTAATGGCAGGAATTGATGTGCTTACTAACCTTACCTTTGGTTTATCCTTGTTGTTCCTGGGATGGTATGCAGACCGTTTTGGAATGGTGCAGGTGTATCTGCTGGCTGCGGCCATGACGACAATTGCTGTCCTGATCGGGTGGTTCTACCGGAGGGAGTTTCAGGATAGTGAGCAAGCGGACTATCCAACTGTCACGGACGAAAGGGTAAGCAGCTGAGACTTAGAGCGAATCCGTTTTGCGTGAAAATGAATCAATCAAGGATTTCTGTCCTCATTCCGGGGCTGAATCGACTTTCAGGTAGGATTGGTATGCCAAGTAAGTTATACTGATACCAAAAGTTCATTCAAGCTCCAGAGGAGGTACATATGAATTACTCTTTTTCCAACCGTATCGCGGCACTCCAGCCGTCTATCATCCGAGAAATTCTAAAAGCCACATCGGGTCAGGATGTTATCCCTTTTTCTGCGGGCAATCCGGCCCCCGAGACCTTTCCCATTGAAGCTATCCGGTCGTTTACGAGAGACATTCTGGAACAAGACCCGATAACTGCGCTGCAGTACGGTATAACTGAGGGATATTTCCCCCTCCGTCAAGCGCTTACGGATCATTTAAGATCGGGATTTAATACGGGAAAGGATTCAGACAGCCTGTTCATCGTATCCGGTGCCCAACAGGGGATAGAGCTGGCTTGCAAAGTATTCTGCAACGAAGGCGACACGATTATTTGTGAGAGTCCGAGCTTTATTGGTTCGCTTAATTCCTTCCGGTCTTCCGGTGCAAGGCTTGTTGGCGTCCCAATGGAGCCGGATGGGATCAATCTTGACAGGCTGGAACACGCCCTTAAGTCAGAGCCCAATGTAAAGCTGCTGTATTTGATTCCAAGCTTCCAGAACCCGACGGGAATTACAACAAGCCTGGAGAAACGGAAAGCGATTTATTCGTTGGCTAAAAAGTATGGTGTTGTCATTCTTGAAGACAATCCTTACGGAGAGCTGCGCTTTGGCGGGGAAGATGTGCCGACGATCAAATCTCTGGATGAGGAGGGCTTGGTTATCTATGTAGGTTCGTTCTCCAAAATTTTGTCCGCCGGCCTTCGTGTAGGTTTTGTTCTCGCCCCGGATGACATCATCCAGAAAATGGTAGTTGCCAAGCAAGGGGAAGATGTGCACACGGCAATGCTTCCGCAAATTCTGGCGTACAAGTTCATGAAGGAATACGACTACGCAGGCCACGTCCAGCTGATCCGGGAGGTTTACCTCAGAAAATGCACGCTGATGACGGACTGCATGGAGCAATATACGGATGGTTCAATGGCATTTACCCGGCCCGATGGGGGATTGTTTCTATGGTGCGAGCTTCCTTCGACGATAACCATGCTGGATTATTGTAAAATAGCGGCGGCAAAAGGGGTTGCTGTCGTTCCAGGAACAGCGTTTCTTGTTGATCCGGGTGAGCCCTGCAACGCAATAAGACTGAATTTCTCTACGCCTTCAGATGAACAAATCGTGAAGGGGATTCAAATTTTGGGACAGATCTAAAATGGAATGAGCCGGCATCTGCGCTGGACATATTAAGCACGCCGCTGATTTCGGTCAGCGGTGTTTTTTGGATATGCTGCTGCACTGCGGCGGTTTCAATTTTCCGGTTCCAATTAGTTAGAATTTGTGATATTATTTATGCGAACTTACGTTCTTAAGATCAATCCCCGAAGAAGGGTGGACCTTACAGTGACAGAACGGTTTGCAGAGATTGACGGCGTTATCGCCTATATTCACCAGCATATGTATGATCATCTTCCGCTGGAGCGCCTGGCCCGCTACGCCGGCTACAGTCCTTATCATTTTGCCCGCATGTTCAAAGAGCGGACCGGACTTTCCCCGCTGTACTATGTCTCCTCCCACCGCCTGCAGCGGGCAAAGGACATGCTGCTGCGCACAGGTCTTACCGTCCGCGATATTTCGCTGGAGATCGGGCAGCAAAGCCTCGGGACCTTCACGTCCCGTTTTGCCGCCAGGGTCGGGATGTCACCGGCAGAGTTCCGCAATTCGGTCCAGTATGCCGGAGATCAGATGAGCTCGCTGAGGAAGCTGCAGGACTGGCGGTCTTCTTATCCCATCAGCAGGCTGCCTTCTTCCGTACACGGCACAATTTCCGCGGAGGTTCCTTTTAATGGGGTTATTCTTATTGGCCTCTTCGCCAAACCCATCCCCGAGGGACTGCCTTTGTATGGCACCCTGCTCTCCTCCCTGGGGCATTTTCACTTCGATCATGTTGCACCCGGGACTTATTACCTGCTTGCCACCTCGATTTCCTGGGAAACGCGGACGCTGGATTTCCTGCTTCCACATGCCACATTGCGTACCCGGTCGAGGGCCCCGATCCATGTCGGGCCAGGTTCGCTGGTCCCGCATCAACAGGTAACTCTGCACCCCCCAAGACTGGACGACCCGCCGATACTTATTTCACTGCCGCTGCTCATGAACCGTTTCCTGAACCGGATTGCGGTTCGATAGCCGGGCGGCCTCCCCGTGTTAACATTTTCGCAACAGATTCTTTACGGTCCGCATACAAAAGTGAAGAGAGTATTTAATATCCAGCTTCTACAATGAGTGTGTTAGTAAAATATACCTATTGTATTTCGAAGCTTGATATGAAGGGATGATTCACTTGAAGGGAAACCCGCTGCACTTTTCTATGAAATGGAAGCTGATTTTAAGTTTTTTGGTCATTGCGCTTATTTTTCTGGGCGTGGCTGTGTACCAAGGGAATAAGATCGGCCAAGTGGAGCTTTCTATGGAAAAGCAAAAAACGGAGATGGAAAAGAGGATCACCGTCTCAACGGTTACCCAGCTGCTGCAGGAGTTGAACCGTGCAGAGACGGCACTTGCCGAAGCCAATGATCCGGAACTGGCGGCCCCGCTTGAGGACAAGCAGCAGGAACTTGCCCGGGAAATGGGCAAAATACATTTTGAGGCCGAAACCCCCGCATTCACAATCCTTGAGCTGCTGCGGACCCAGACTGATGAATATAGCGGGATCATTAATCAACTGGTTCAGACCCTGGGAGACGACAGCCTCGATCCATTGACGGTACTGGAACGGACAGATGAATTACATACGAAAGCATTGGCACTGAGCCAGTCCATGCTGGAGACGAACGGCAAGCTGTATGCGGCAGCGGCGGATAATGCCGAGCGGGCGCAGAATTATTCTTTTCTTTTGCTGGACCACACCGTTTCAGTTGTCATCTATGCGGCGGGGGGAGTAATCCTGTTCATGCTGCTGCTCGGCTGGCTGCTGATCCGTTCTTTTGTGTCACCCGTCGGTAAGCTGCAGGCAGCCTTGCGGGAGATTGCCGAAGGAGATCTGCGGCAGCAGATCAATTCCCCTTATAACGATGAGCTTGGCCGGTTGAGTCACCATTTCGACCATATGGTGCGCCGTGTGCGCGACATGCTGCGGCAGACCTTAAGCGCGGCCTCTTCGCTGGCGGATTATTCGCACTCATTTCAGCAATCCTCCACTATTACCGCCTATACCAATCAGGATATTCTTCGCACGATCCAGGAAATTTCCGCGGGGGCAGAGCAGCAGGCAGAGCAGTC
The DNA here is from genome assembly GCF_000758705.1 of Paenibacillus graminis. NCBI lineage: Bacteria > Bacillati > Bacillota > Bacilli > Caryophanales > Paenibacillaceae > Paenibacillus > Paenibacillus graminis. The sequence continues at coordinate 2,673,082 of NZ_CP009287.1, forward strand.
AGAACAGAGTACGGTGCTGCTGCAGGAACTGGAACGCGGGGTTCAGGAGATTACCGATTATACGGATATGATGCTCTCAACGAGTGAAACGGCCAATCGGAATACACGCAAAGGTGCAGACACGGTTACCGCGCTCCGGGAGATTTCCCGGCATTCCCGTGATTCCATCACGAAGGTTTATGAGGCGCTGGAAACGCTCGTTCAGCAGTCCGGCGATATTTCGCGCATCACTAATTCCATTACGGAAATTTCCAAGCAGACGAATATTCTATCCCTGAACGCCGCCATTGAAGCGGCGCGGGCAGGAGCTTCGGGCAAAGGTTTTGCCGTCATTGCGGACGAGGTCCGGCATTTGTCCGTGCAGACGAATGACTCCTCCAACCATATCAGCCGGATCATCAGTGAGCTGCAGGACAGTATGACGGATTTTCAGAAGTATATGCTGGGGACTAAAAAAAGCCTGGAGGCGCAGGACCACCAGGTGGTAGAGACTCTTGCTTCCTTCGAAGCCATTGACGAATCCATTACCGGGATCAGCCGCCAGATCGGGCAAATTCACCAGAAGGTGGAGCAGACCCGGAATATCAATACCCGGCTGGCTGAATCTGTGCATTCTGTAGCGGCTGTAGCCGGGCAGACGGCAGCGGGCGTGGAAGAGGTCAACGCTTCCAGCACCCAGCAGGATCAGGCGATCCGTAATATCGCCCGGCAGGCGGTGGAGATCCATGAAATTTCGCAGCAGCTGTTCCGGGAGATTAATGTGTTCCAAATCGCAGAAGAGACCGGAACGGATGCCCCGGCCGGTCAACTGCTTATTATGGAAGAAACCAGAGCCGAGAATGAGGACAGAGGTCCGCTACTCGCGATCGCGGAGTGAAGCATCCAGCTTCGTTACCAGTTCCCCGGCCAGCTCCGGGAACCACTCCGCCAGCTTCAGAAGCTGGAAGCCCGCCCCGCGGGCTTTTGCTGTATCCATGTACCAGGATTCTTCGATTCCATACGGCGGCATATCTTGGTCAGCTGTTTCACTTAGAACCACTGCCTCCCGGCCATCCGCAGCGCCGTCCTATTTCGCTTGTTAAGCAGCCATCCGCAGTGCCGTCATACCGCCAGCCGACATGCTGGTACCGGAGCTTCCTCTGCCACAACCCAGCGCCTGCACATTGCTGCTGCTGAGCGCCATCGTCATCTCCGTAGCTGTCTCCTGCCGTAGCAGCTCCAGCATGACGGGTAGCTGGCCTTTTTCATAAGACTCCGCCAGCGCCTGGAGCAACATCCGGAAGTCCAGGTCCTGCGGCTGTGCAGGGCCTTCGTCCTCGGCAAGGTCTTTGCGGACCGCACCGAGCGCCTGACGCGCCCGGTGCAGCGCCGCCTTGACGGCCCCTTCGGTGGTCGCAAGAATTTCCGCCGTTTCACCTGCCGGGTAACCAAGTACATCGCGCAGCACGAACACCGTTCTTTGCAGCGGAGATAAATGCCGGATCAGCGCCTGGAAAGCCAGCTCAATCTCAGACCGTCCGCTCTCCGGTGCTTGACCGGGTATCTGCCCTTGAACGATCGCCGCCATAGCTTGCGTATGTTCCAGCACACGTCCAAGCGAGGCCTTGCGCCGCATGGCATCAACCCAGGTATTTTTGGCAATCCGCAGCAGCAGGGCCTCTGGATTTGGGGTGTCTGCAAATTTTTTATAAGCCAGCGTTTTGGTCCAGGTATCCTGAGCCAAGTCCTCGGCTTCAACACGGGAGCGGGTCAAGGAAAGGCAATACCGGGATAGGGCTTCCCGGAGCGGAAGCAGGTTTTGGTCATCCGTGAATACTGCGGTGCTGTATGGTTCAAGGATCGACACTTGCGATCATCTCCTTTTCGGTCATCCTGAGTTTTCTGTTGCCTCTATTATATAAACGATCTGCACAATGTAAAGGATACGCTGCTTTTCAGTTATTTTCCCGGGAGCTCTACCGTATCCTTTGCAGGGTTCCATCCGTTTACAGGGTATCAACCAAAGCTATTCAAGGAGGCATGAACATGAGCGTAATTCCTTATGTCATTGAACAAACAAGCAGGGGTGAGCGTTCCTACGATATTTATTCCCGGCTGCTGAAGGACCGGATTGTGTTCGTAGGTGCGGCCATCGACGATCAACTCGCAAACAGCATCATTGCGCAGCTGCTCTTCCTGGCGGCAGACGAGCCGGATAAGGATATCCAGATGTATATCAACAGCCCCGGAGGTTCAACTACCGCAGGCTTCGGCATTTATGATACGATGCAGGTAATCAAACCGCAGGTCAGTACAATTTGCACCGGCTTTGCGGCTTCCTTTGCTTCCCTTCTGCTGCTGGCCGGAGCGACCGGCAAACGGTATGCGCTGCCGAACAGCGAGATTATGATCCATCAGCCGCATGGGGGAGCACAGGGGCAGGCCAGCGACATTGCCATCAGCGCACGCCGTATCCTGCAGATTAGGGAAAAGGTTGTGCAGATCAGCGCGGAACGCACGGGACAGCCGGCGGAGAAGGTGGCGAAGGATATGGACCGGGATTATTTCATGTCGGCCCAGGAGGCGCTGGAATACGGCATTATCGACAAGGTCATTACCAAACTGTAAGCAGAGGAGCGGATTCTACAATGCTGGAAGCTTTGAAAGGCCAAGAGGTCAGTGTGAATTTTCTGGATGGTTCAAGTGTAAGAGGCGGCGTTCTGGAGGAAATCGACGAGCGATTTGTGAAGTACCGTACGGAATATCAGGTGCTGTACATTCCCATTACCTCGATCCGCGCTGTGGCTGTGGAGACCAAAGAGCGCGAGCGTCCACGGGTCGGATTCGGGCAATAACAAGGAGAGGAAAACCATCCAGTATATAAAGTCAGTTATAGATGATGAAATCTGGTATTTTGAAATTGGTGAGGAGCAGACCGCTTACCGGCAGATTGTTGCCCGGCAAGAAGGCACCTACCGTGTGTCCGGCAGCCCCGATTTTTACTTAACGGACCAGTCCGTGGAGTGGATGGAGGGAGATATCCCGATTCAATCTGCAGAATTTGAGGCGGTTTGGACCAAGGCAATGGCCCCCTACCAGGAGGAATGGAACCGGACCAGGCAGAGGTATCCTGAAGGGCGGCGTGTGGCTGGTGCTATTATGTTTTTTTCGATCCACGGCATTCATATTGCCTTATCTGACGGAGGTTATGCGGTGACAGCGTATGGACCAGTCCGTTCCCGGGTGGATCACAGCTATCTGTACCCGCATTATCTTATTGAAGGCACAGTTCAAGGAGGGGACAATGTTAACTGCTGGCTGGTTCTGGGCAATTGCACCATGAGTGGCGGTACAGACGGCAAAGACTCCATTCTGCAAGGTTAACCTTTTATCCATTCATGTAGTTTTTCAAGGCTATTCCCCGTTGTCCAGGAACGGAAGGAATGGTCTTTTTTTGTTGTATAGGAAAATATGATCACTTCCGCTTGTGGATTTATAGCGAATAACGGCAGAAATACCGTTGTTGGAGCGGCACAGGCTGATTTGCCCTTATCTTTTAAACTATTAAGCTGAGGGATCAGCCGGTCTGGATCTTCTCATTCCAACTAGCGCTTGCTCACCGGCTTCTTCGCAGGACGCTAGTTGGAAAAAGGGAGCTTATTATTCTGGAAATTCAAAAATTCTGAGACTTAAGTGGAAAAAGGAAACTTAATTGGGCCATATTCGCCCGGTAGGAGCGAAAGGAGCTGAATTAGTGTCCCTTTTTCCACTTCATCTGTCGAACACAGGATGCTCTAGCAAATTAGTTAACCTTTTTCCACTTGGAGTTGCCGTAGGAATCACGGGGAGTCGTTCTCCGGGTTACGCTAGACTGAAATCCAAAAACGGCTGCACCCCGTGGGACGGCACAGCCGTTTTGTTCGCTGCCCCGGTAAAAATACTTTTTCCCGGCATTGTTATTGAGAATGGTTATCAATATACTTGATATATTATACAAAGCTCAACACGGGGGATGTCAGTGATGAAAAAAACGGCAGCACAGGCCACAGGCCACAGGGATCTTCGGAGCTGGGACCGGCTCTCCTTCAGGCTATTGTCGGTTCAGGCGGTAAAAGACAACGGGGAAGTGCAGCTCCCGCAGCAATTGGTCTTCTCTTATGCGCTGATCGTGGTGGCTGGCGGTGCAGTAGAACTTATGGTCGATCAACAGCAGTTTGAAATGAAGGCTGCTTCAGCTGTGCTGTGCCTGCCTGAACAGACCTTTGGGACCGCCCGGCCGGCCTGGGGTGTGGAGATGTTTATTTTTTATTTCGATGTATTTGAACACGGCGGGGCTGAGGCTGAAGAGACCAGTATCTCACCCTTGAGAGACTTTCCGCTGTTTCCGGAGCAGGGAAATCTGGTGCTGAATGACATGAAGCATGTTCTTTCTATTGGGAGAGAGGTGTCCTGCAAGGATAAGACCTGTGGCCAAAATCTAAGCTTCCGCACGCAAATTGATTTTCAGGAACTGCTGTATCAGCTTCAAAATAACAGCCGCCAGCGATCCAGGGATGCCCATTCTGCGCTGGAGCAGGCCAAGCAGTACATAGAAGCGCATTACACCGAACCGCTGACTGTAGAGCAGCTTGCCCAGACAGCGGAATTCAGCCCTAAATATTTCATTGACCTGTACAAGAAGAAGTATGGCAAAAGCGCATTGGAATACGCCGCAGAGCTGCGGCTGCAGCAGGCCAAACGCCTGATGGCACATAGCGGTGTCCGGCTGCGTGACATCGCCCATCAGGTGGGCTATGCGGATGAATTCTATTTCAGCCGCAAGTTCAAAAAGATGATAGGCGTTCCTCCGGCAGTATATATGAAGAGCCGCCGCCGCAAGCTCGCAGCCTACACAACGGCGCTGCTTGGTCAGCTGCTGCCGCTGAATATTGTCCCTTATGCGGCGGCGCTGCACCCGAAGTGGACGGAGTATTATTACCGGAACTACCGTGCAGATATTCCGGTACATATCAGCGCGTACCGCAGCAACCGCGATTGGCAGGCCAATCTGGCGCTGCTGCGGCAAAGCTCTGCCGATCTGATCCTGGCAGCCGGTGAGCTGCACGCGGAGGAAAGGGTTGAACTGGAGCGCATGGCTCCAGTCTATTATCCGCCGGCAGAAATGGGGGATTGGCGCGAACAACTGCTGCATCTGGCCCAGTATCTGGGCGAGAGCTGGCAGGCGGAGCAGTGGCTCGCTGCATATGACCGGGAGGTGCGCACCGCCAAGGATCAGCTGCAGAGACTGCTGGGCGGTGAATCGGTTGTTGTGATCCGAATGCTGGGCAACAGGCTATCTCTGCATTGCAACCGCGGAATGGCGGGGATGCTCTACCGTGAGCTGGAGCTGCGCCCAGCTTATGAGAGTGGAACAGAGCTCTACGATGTGCCGGTAACACCGGCAGAACTTGCTTATGTGCCGGCAGATCATCTGCTGATGCTGATCCGCCGGGAGAGCGAGACCCTGGGCGAGTGGAGCAGGCTGCAGAATGATCCGCAGTGGATGAAGCTGCCCGCCGTGCAAAGGCATCGCGTGCATCTGCTGAATTCAGATCCCTGGCGTGAGAACTCTGCTTATGCCCAGCTGCGGATGCTGCGGCAGATGCTTCAGCTTTTCCCGGGTAATCGTCCATAGTTGTTCGGTATTTTGTCCATGGTGAAATGGCAAGCCCTTCGTTATACTCGAAAATGATAATCATTATCAATTAGATTAGCGGAAGGGGATCATGAAAAAGATGAAAAGATCATTTTGGATAGCGGGGCTTGTAGTCTTGTTTGTATTGGCGTTAACGGCGTGTGGAGGAAATGGCAGCAATAATCAGACGGGGAACAGTGCGGCGGCAGGCGGGTCAGCGGCAAATGCGGCACCGTCGGCAACAGCCGAAGTAACGCTTGAGCCCTCATCATCTCCGGCGGCTGCGGAAAGCGCAACGCGTACGATTGAATACATGGGTGAACAGTATACGGTACCCGCAAATGCTGAACGGATTGTAATCACAGGGGCCATGGAAGCTATGGAAGACGCATTGGTGCTGGATGTGCATCCGGTGGGTGCCATTACATTCGGCGGAGCCTTCCCGGAGCGGTTCGCGGCGATTACGGACAAGGCCGAATCAATTGGGGAGAAAACCGAACCAAACTTCGAAACTATTCTCAAGCTGAAGCCGGATGTGATTCTCGGTACGACAAAATTCAAGCCTGAAGTGGTAGAGCAGCTGAAGAAAATCGCTCCGCTTATTCAAGTTTCGCATATCGCAAGTAATTGGGAAGCCAACCTGAATCTGCTCGCGGAACTCACAGGCAAACAGGATAAAGCCCAAGCAGCAATTGCCGAATACCAGGCCGATCTCGGCAAAGCCAAGGCGCTGCTGGGAGATAAGCTGAAGGATAAAAAGGTAGTGGCACTGCGCATTCGGGCAGGCCAAGTCTTTATTTTCCCGGCAGCAGTATTCGTTAATCCGATTCTGTATAACGATTTGGGACTGGCGGTCCCGGCAGAGGTTGAAGCGGCCAAAGCACAGGAAGCGATCTCGGTAGAGCAGCTGGCGGCAATGAATCCGGATATTCTGTTCCTGCAGTTCGCTGCGGACGAAAATGCTGAGGCCGCCACAGCGCTGGAGGATCTGCAGAATAACCCGATTATTCGAAAAATCAATGCGATGAAAAATGATAAAACCTTCGTGAATGTGATCGATCCATTGGCTGAAGGCGGACCCGCATGGAGCCGTGTGCAATTCCTGAAGGCTGCTGTAGAACAGCTTAACAAATAATCCAAGCATGTATAGAAGAGTGAGATGACATGAAATGGACTGCCGGAGCCAAGACCTCCTCGCTGCTGATGGCGGGAGCTCTGCTCATCCTATTTATCAGCCTGTTGTCGCTGCTGTATGGCACCAAATCCATCAGCTATGAGACGGTTTGGAATGCGCTGGTTCACCCGGACCCGGAGAATATCGATCATCTGATCGTACGCACCTCGCGGATTCCCCGGGCAGCGGGCGCGCTGCTGATCGGCGCTTTTCTGGCAGTGTCAGGGGCGCTTATGCAGGGTATGACGCGGAATTATCTGGCGTCTCCTTCGATTATGGGCATCAGCGACGGGTCGGTGTTTGCCGTTACGTTAGGCATGGTGTTTCTGCCCGGAGCATCTTCCCTGTCCCTGATCCTGTATTCGCTGGCCGGTTCGGCGCTGGGGGCGGCTCTCGTCTTCGGCACGGCCAAACTGCTGCCCGGAGGAGCTTCCCCTCTGACCCTGGCCGTACTGGGTACGATCATTGGCACCTTTCTCGGCGGGGTTTCCCAGGCACTTGCCACCTATTTTCAGGTGTCGCAGAATATCAGCTTCTGGTACAATGCCCGCCTGCATACGATGGACCCGGTTCTTATTAAGCTGGCACTTCCCTTTGCTGCTGTAGGGCTAACGCTCGCGCTGCTGATGGCCCGTCCAGTAACCATGCTCTCGCTTGGAGATGAAACGGCATCAGGCCTGGGACTGAAAGTGAATGCTATTAAAGGGCTGACCCTGCTCAGTGTGGTGATTTTAACAGGGATTTCGGTAGCAATAGCCGGTAAAATCGCTTTTATCGGCCTGATTATCCCGCATATCACCCGCTACCTGGTAGGACAGGATTACCGCAGAATCATTCCTTTTTCCGCCTTGTTCGGTGCATTGTTCCTGTCTCTGTGCGATCTGATCAGCCGGTTCATGAACTTTCCGTTCGAGACGCCGATCGGGGTCGTAACCGCACTGTTTGGCGTGCCCTTCTTCCTCTATTTAATCAAGACAAGAGGGGGCGGGTCACGTGAATAAGCGCAGGTTAATGCTGGCGTCGAAGAGAAGAACCTTCTGGATGTTGTTTTTGCTGATTGGTATGCTGACGCTGTGCGGCATGTATGTCAGTCTGACGAACGGCACATTTGATATTTCAGCCGCAGATGCCGTCCGCACACTGCTGCGCATTCATCCGAACGCGGATCACGATCTGGTGATCTTTGATTTCCGGCTGCCCCGCATTGTTCTGGGCGCACTGGTCGGATTCGGCCTGGGGATTGCGGGGGCGGTGCTGCAGGGCATCACCCGCAATTCTCTGGCTGATCCGGGAATTCTCGGCATTCACGCTGCTGCGGGCGCTTTTGTCGTAGTGTTCATGTTCTTCACCGCAGGCACGATGAAGGCTCCGGGCTGGCTGTCGGTGCTGACCATGCCCGTGTTCGGATTCCTCGGCGGACTGGCCGCCATCGTTCTGCTCTTTATCTTTGCGAGGCGGGCTGGTGAATTTGATCCGCAGCAGCTGATTCTGGTGGGGATCGCTCTGGCCTCCGGCTTCGGCGCCATTACGCTGTACGTCTCGCTGAAGATGGACCCGCAGAATTTTGAGATGGCCGCCGTCTGGCTGGCCGGCAGTGTCTACAACGCGAATTGGAGACAAATCCTGTCGATTCTGCCATGGCTGGTGATTCTCATTCCGGTGATCTGGAGACGCGCAGCGGTTCTGGATCTGCTTCAGCTGCATGAAGTGAGTATCAAAGGAGTGGGCGTAGCATCAGGCAGAGAACGGCAGGTTCTGCTGTTATGCTGTGTCGGTCTGGTCAGCGCCTGCGTATCTGTATCGGGAAGCATCGGTTTTGTGGGCTTGATCGCCCCGCATATTGCCAGACGCCTGGTCGGCAACAGCTACCGGTATATCGCCCCGCTGTGCGGAATGATTGGAATGCTGATGGTTGTTCTATGTGATTTTATCGGTAAAACGGTATTTGCTCCCGCCCAGCTCCCGGTAGGGATTGTAGTTTCAATTATTGGCGTGCCGTATTTTCTGTTCCTGCTGTTCAAGACACGGAAACAATAGGATGCGATGCGGTGGCAGCAACGTACGAAATACGCTTTTGGGAAAGGACACTCCATGTATGGAAGGAACATTTAGGCGGGAAGTGGTTCAGGGCCGCGGGCTGCTGATCTATTTGCCGCGCTCTTATGGGGAAGAAGGCCGGAGATATCCGGTTGTGTATCTGCAGGATGAAGGAAGCGTCATGAAACAAACAGCCAACTATCTGGAGCATCTGTTCATCGCCGGAGAGCTGCCGGAGCTGATTTTTGTCGGAATTGTTTCCCCTGACCGCAATGATGAATATACCCCTTGGCCGTCTCCGGCGGTCGTGCCGGGTTCGCCTGATTTTGGCGGAGGCGGGAGGGGGTATCTGAAGGAACTGGTGGAGATCATCAAACCTTATGTCGACGGACAGTATGCCACCTTACCGGGAAGCAGGGATACCGGGCTGATAGGCTGCTCACTCGGAGGCTTAATCTCTATGTTCGCTTATTATCTGTACCCGGATACGTTTGGCCGGATCGGGCTGCTCTCCGCTTCGTTCTGGTACGAAGGGCTGCTGGAGTTTATGCGGACCTGTCCGGCACCCCCTTCAGGGCGGAAACTCTACATGTATGTCGGGGAGCTGGAGGGATGCTACAAAACCAATGTGCAGAAGCAAATGGTGCCCAAGACTCTGGAGGCGCACAGGCTGCTGCTGGAACAAGGGTTAGGTCCAGATGAGCTGCACTTCGATAGGGAACGGCAAGGAACTCATGACAGTGTGTTTTTCAGCCGTCAGCTGCCGGTGGCCTTGAAATGGCTGTTTGGAGCAGATGAGCAAGCTCTAGTTGGAAAAAGTGAACTTATTTCTCTCCCAAAGACAGCAATCGTGAGATTTAAGTGGGAAAAGTGAACTTAATTGGGTGATTTTACTGCCTCAGGAGCGAAACGAGCTGAATTAGTGATCCTTTTTCCAACTTAGGCTGAAGAGATCCGTGTGCTGGGGCAATTAGGGATCCTTTTCCACCTAGATTGCCGCAAGTCTGATGGTGAAGTCCTCCAGGCAATGCTAAACTGAAAGAAATCCAAAACGGCTGCGTTGTCCAGTGAAGGACGGCTTGGCCGTTTTGTTCTGATCAGTCATGGGAAAATAATGCTGCAGCTGGCTTTGGTATTGTTGTTTCAGGCGGCCGCAGCCGCTCCTTACCGTTTACGATGGCGGGTATTGGATTAACAGGACTACATATAATAACAACAATAACCGGGAGATTCTGGTGAAGCAGCGGCATGAGAGTTATTACATGAGGGTTATTATTAGGAAGGAAAGCGGGTAAAAAGAATATATTGCGCTATGCAACAGACCACTTTCCTTGCTTTTCAAAAAGTATTATGAACTAGACAGCTGCTGTGATACAATAGTCTAGTTGTCCGGGACCGTGAAGTTTCTTTCTTATAGTGCTTTGACACACACTGGGTTTGAAGAATAATCCGCAGGAAAACGGAGCATTTCGGTGTATTTCCATGCGTTTCAGAGTATTAACGGGGAAAACAGAAGATTTTACAGTCTTGGTATCAATTTTTGTCGTTTTTTATTGATTTATTGCTGCGCATTCTGTATAATCAGCCTTGTTGATTTTTCAAATGTATTTTTAGGAGGTAATCAATTTTGGGAAAAGCGTTAATTATTGGCGCTGGCGGTGTAGCAAGCGTTGTTGTTCATAAATGCTGCCAGAACCCGGATGTATTTGAAGAGATCTGCATAGCGAGCAGAACCCTCGCGAAATGTGATGCTCTGAAAGATAAATTGGCCGGAGGCCAGACGAAGATTTCTACGGCGCAGCTTGATGCAGACAACACGGACGAGGTAATCGAACTGATCAAGAGCTTCCAGCCGGATGTCGTGATTAATGTCGCTCTCCCATATCAGGACCTGACCATTATGGATGCCTGCCTGGCAACGGGAGTGCACTATGTCGATACCGCCAACTACGAACCGCAGGATACCGCGAAATTCGAATATTCCTGGCAGTGGGCGTATAAAGAAAGATTCGAAAAGGCCGGAATTACCGCGCTGCTCGGCAGCGGCTTTGACCCGGGCGTAACCGGCGTGTTCACAGCGTATGCGCAAAAGCACTATTTTGACGAAATCCACACCATTGATATTGTTGACGCCAATGCGGGCGACCATGGTTATCCGTTTGCCACCAACTTCAATCCTGAGATTAATATTCGTGAAATCACCGCCAACGGACGTTATTTCGAGAACGGGGAATGGATTGAAACGCCGCCGCTGTCCGAAAAGAAAGTCTATGATCTCCCGGAGATCGGTCCGAAAGATATTTACCTGTTGTACCATGAAGAGCTGGAATCCCTGGCTGCCAACATCCCGGGCGTGAAGAAAATCCGCTTCTGGATGACCTTCTCGCAGAACTACCTGACTCACCTGAAGGTGCTGGAAAATGTGGGCATGACTTCCATTGAGCCGATTGTGTATGAAGGCAAAGAGATTATTCCTTTGCAGTTCCTGAAGGCAATCCTGCCAGACCCGGCTTCTCTCGGACCAAGAACCAAAGGCAAAACCAACATTGGCTGCATTATTCAAGGCACCAAAGACGGCCAGCCAAAAACCTATTACGTATACAATGTCTGCGATCATGAGGAATGCTACAGAGAGGTTGGCTCCCAGGCCATTTCCTACACCACCGGCGTACCTGCAATGATCGGAGCCATGCTCATTATAAAAGGCATCTGGAAGAAACCGGGCGTATATAACGTGGAGGAATTCGATCCGGACCCATTCATGGATGCACTGAACAAACACGGGCTGCCTTGGCAAGAAGATTTCTCGCCAACGCTGCTGGATTAGGCGTAAGGCAATGAAGGATATAGATATTGACATCAGCAAGCTCCCGTCACCTGCCTATCTGGTTGATGAACGGCTGCTGAAGAAGAACCTGGAAACCTTGAATTATGTGCAGGAGAAGACCGGAGCCAAGATTCTTCTGGCGCAAAAAGGGTTTTCGATGCACGCACTGTATCCGCTGGTCGGCAAATACCTGCACGGAGTGACCTCCAGCTCCCTGTTCGAAGCCAGACTTGGGTATGAAGAAATGGGCAAAGAAGTGCATGTCTATGCACCAGCTTACATGGACCGCGAGTTCGACGAGCTGCTCGGCTATACGGACCATATAGTGTTCAATTCTTTTGACCAATGGGCCCGGTTCAAGGAACGGGTGCAGAGTGCACCCAAAGCGATCAGCTGCGGAATCCGCGTCAATCCGGAGTATTCCGAGATTGAAGTGCCGCTGTACGATCCTTGCTACAACTACTCCCGTATGGGTGTAACCCTGCCGAATTTCCGGCCGGAAGAGCTGGACGGCATTGACGGCCTGCATTTCCATACCATGTGCGAGCAGAACTCTGACACCCTGGAGCGTACGCTCAAGGTGGTTGAAGAGAAGTTCGGACAATATCTGCACGGCATGAAATGGCTTAACTTCGGCGGGGGACATCATATTACCCGTCCGGATTATGACCTGGAGACGCTGATCAGAAGCATTCTTCATATGAAAGAAACCTATGACGTGCAGATCTACCTGGAGCCTGGTGAGGCGGTTGCACTGAACACCGGGTATCTGGTAGCAACTGTACTGGACACCATGCGCAATGGGATGGATATCGCCATTTTGGATACTTCGGCAGAATGCCATATGCCGGATGTGCTGGCGATGCCGTACCGTCCGGGTATTATAGGCGCAGGCGAACCGGGGGAGTATCCTTACACATACAGACTCGGCGGCATGACCTGCCTGGCGGGCGATGTCATCGGGGACTATTCCTTCAAGGAGCCGCTCAAGTACGGCGACAAGCTGGTCTTCCTCGACATGGCGCACTATTCCATGGTCAAGAACCATATGTTCAACGGCGTGAACCTGCCGGCCATCGCTTCGTATAACGATGAAGAGGGCCTTAAGGTGATCCGGGAGTTTGAATACAGCGATTTCAGCGGCCGGTTGTCTTAAACGATTATAACGATTATTCAAACAGGACATTCTGATGTACCATGTCAAGTGGTTATCGGAATGTCTTTTTGTGCTTCAAAAAGAAATGGATGTTTCCGGTTATTGTCCGCATCCATCTTGTGCTGTTTCGCTGAATAAATTACCTAGGCTTAATACGATAAAGCTGCCTTAATTATCTATATAAAATATTAATGAATTGAATTGAATTTATACAAAAATATGTAATTGACACTATATTTGTTGTGTACTAGAATGGTCTATATTATCGAATAAAGTATAAATTTAGCAAATATATAATAAATTTATTTGATAACAAAAATTTAAAAGAGATGTAATGCTCAATGAAGTATTCTTGAAAAAGGCTTTAGAACGTTTACTTAATTACAAGGAGGGCGTTTATGAGCAAGTACATATTAGGCTTATGTTTATCAGATCATGATTCTTCCGCATGCTTAATCAAGGATAACCGAATTTTGGTTGCGATCAGCAAAGAAAGACTAACCCGCATAAAACGGCATGGATGCTCTAAAGGTGACTTTGATAATGAAAGCGTTCAATATTGTCTTGACTATGCAGGAATTTCCATTGACGATGTCGATTTAATTGTCCAGAACAGCATTTTTACATACCTCAGCGATCCTGCCTACTATGAAACTCTTCGACACTACAAAGGCAGTCATGATTACAGCGAGCGAATCATTAATATGACACAGCATCCTGTCCTTCCTATTTCGCATCATTTAGCACATGCCTACTCTTCCTACTATTTATCTCCTTTCGATGAAGCAGCGATATTGGTTATTGATTCTATGGGCAATGAAGATCACTCTGTGATGAATTTTTTTCAGGGAGAAGATCGGGAATTTCTGTTATCTTCCGGGTACCGTGCCACCGGAGGGTGGGAGAGGGAATCCGTATACACAGCCAAGGGCGGAATAATTACGCCAATAAGCAAACGTTTCGCACGGGACACACAACCGTATGACAGCTTAATAAAAGGGTTCGGCATCATGTATCATGAGGTCTCGGAATACATATTCGGAGATGGTCACAAAGCGGGGGAGACCATGGGACTTGCTCCTTTCGGCAAAGCCGATTATCCGTTGGGCGCTGTTTCATTTACGGAAGAAGGGTACGCGTTCAATGATCAGTGGCTGAAGCAACTGGATAAGCCGCATCTATCCATGGATCAGTGGAATGACAGATTTGAGGAATTTGCCGGTTTGGCATATCAGGTGCAAACAGAACTTGAAGATTCGCTTATTCACTTGTGCAATCGTATCCACAAAGAGACGGGACTTGATCACCTGTGCTTGGCTGGAGGCATTGCATTGAATAGCGTAACCAACAAGAAAATTCTTGACCGTACGCCGTTCAAATCCGTTTTTATCCCACCGGCTGCCGGCGACAGCGGAATCAGCATCGGCTGCGCGCTTAAAGGGTACCGGGAACTGGGCGGTTCGCCCAAGGAATTTGTTTTTCTCAATGATTATCTGGGGAAGACATATTCCAATGAGGAGATTGTGCAGGCCATAGAGAACTCCGGGCTGCAATTCCGCAAATCCGAGGATATTTGCAAAGAGGTCGCAGGGTACTTGAGCGAAGATCAGATTATCGCCTGGTTTCAGGAAGGAAGCGAATTCGGGCCGAGGGCGCTGGGACACCGCAGTATTCTATGTCAGGCTACAAGTATTGAAATGCGGGATTCCCTGAACGCGAGGGTGAAATTCAGGCAGAGCTTCCGGCCATTCGCCCCGAGTGTCATGGAAGAATATGCTCCTGATTTTTTTGAAATGGATTTCAAAAGTCCATTTATGCTCATGGTCACTGATGTCAAGAAGGATAAAGCTGATGTTGTGCCCGGAATAGTGCATGTAGATGGTACCGCCCGGGTCCAGACTGTGACGGAAGAAGAAAACGGCATTTACTACAGATTGATTAAAGAATATGCCCAGTTAACCGGAATCCCATTGATTCTCAATACTTCGTTCAACGTAAACGGCGAACCGATTGTTGAAACCCCTGCCGATGCTCTGAACTGTTATAAATCTACTAACATAGATATTCTTGTGATTGGTGATTATATCATCAGCAAATAGGTGAAAAATATCACAATTCACCTAATGCCTGCTTGGGAGGAATGGGTTTGGGAGACAAACTGATTTGGGAACCGCATGCCGTATTATTTCCGATGCCTACTGTAATTATCTCTACCGCATACGAGGGGAAAGAAACCGTTGACGCTTGTGCCTGGCTGATGCCGGTAAACCTGGATCCGCCTATGATAGCGCTTGCGCTAAGGCCGAAATATTTATCTTGGGAATATATTAAACAAAGCGGAGAATTTGCAATTAATATCCCTTATGAGAATCAAACGGAATTTACAGATTATTGTGTCAGGACAAGCGGTTACTCCGAGGACAAGCTGCGCGAGACCGGATGCAAAGTGTTTTACGGTAAACACATCAAGGCTCCTCTGTTAAGTGACAGTATAATCAACATGGAATGCGCTATGAAAGAGACTTATGAGATCGGCGGAACACACAGCATTTTTGTCGCCGAGGTTCTGCAAACTTATTTTGATGAGAAGATCGTTGTTGACAGGGACTGCGATAATTTGAACGATGCCGTATCGCTTCAGAATGCCAAAGGCATTGCATATGTAATGGGTGAGTATTGGAATCTAGGACATTGTATAGGTTTAAGGAGTGAGTAGGATGGCAGTAAGCAGCGGATTTCGGCCAACAACCGATGATCTGGTTCTTAGCTCAGGCAATAAAGAGATTTTCATGAACATGTTCATGCAGTTGATGAAAAAAGGGGTGGAATTCAAGCTGAGAGAACCCGTAATCAACTTTGTTGAGCCGGGTGAACTGAACGGTATTCTTGATCGTTTTACAGTCAAGCAAGAAGGCATTGAGCTTGTAGAGCTTCTGAATGACTTTGAGACGCTTGGTAAGTATTCGCTTAATTTCAGTTCCGCGAATTTCCTCGCCCAGCCTGATAGCGGCAATTCAATAGCCGGATTACTGGGGGAAATCGGCAAGGTTTTTTTACAGCAGAATACCGTCAATTATGAATATTCACCTGCAGCGACATTGTTGGAGATTAAACTTCTTACTTTGCTGCGGGGAATTATTGGTTACCAAGTGCTGCCCAATCCGGAACTGCTTGCCGTCAATAGCGGCGGTGCCTTTACTTTTGGAGGTTATGGTTCCAACATGTCCTGCTTGCTGGCTGCAAGAGAGAAACTTAAGGAGAAGTTGAGAGCACAAGGAAAGATATTTAATCCCAGAAGAACAAAGGTAATAGCGGCGGTGCCTTTTGCCCATTATTCGCTGCGCAGAAGCCTGGACATTCTCGGACTGGGCAATAAGGATCTGTCCGATATCCAACTGGCGGAAAATGGGCTTGACCGGGAAGCGACCATTCATGTGGAAACGGAGCATTTCCGCATGAATATCTCTGATTTGGAACGCAAGATTGTGGAAGCGGAGGCGGACGGAACAGATATCATGGCCATCTATGCCATCGCCGGTGAAAGCCGGGCCATGGGATTTGACCAATTAGCGGAGATTGCTGAACTTGCCCGTAAGCATGACATATGGCTGCATGTGGATGCTTGCCAGGGCGGGCAATGTTTGTTTAGTCCTAAACTGAGGAGAACGTTATTGAACGGAATTGAGCAATGCGACAGCATAGCGCTTGATCCGCATAAAGTGTTTTTGTTGCCTTATAATTTAAGTGCTTTCTTTTTAAAAAATCCAAAGGATTTATATTTATTGCCGAAGGGGTCCTCAATTATCAGCAATGAAGATGATTCTTTGGGGAAATTTACTCCCGGGATCGGAAGCAAGGGATTTATATCCCTAAAACTGTATTTCATGCTGAGGCATTGGGGACTGGAGAATGTTGGGCTGGAGATTGACCGGAGGCATGCGCTTGCAATAAGAACCGTTGACATGACCGGACAATTCGAACAGTTGGTAGTACTTAATCCTGAACCACAGCATAACTCCGTCATGCTTATGTATAAAACCCCGGGATACAGGCATGATCATTTGCTTTTTAACCAGGTTAACCAAAAGATTCATAAACGCATGACTGAACAAGGAACGTATATGGTTCACACTTTTCCCAGTATTGATGATGAGTCCGTAATCAGTAGCGACAAGAGCGTGCAATTCTATCCGCTTCGCTTGATGTTTGGAAATCCAAACTCTACGGAAGAGAATATCCTGGGCTGCTTAAAAACCATTATTGATCTTGGAGATGAAATCTTGCGTGAACATAATGTGGAATAAGCCAAAAGTTAGCGTGATTATGCCCGTCTATAACCGTGAGGAAGTTCTCAGCTGCGCCATTGAAAGTGTACTGAACCAAGACTATGCAAAATTTGAACTGATCATTGTCGATGATTGCTCGACTGACGGCACGCCTGAATTAATCAGCAAATATGAAAAGATGGATAAACGTATACGCAGTGTGCGGAATGAAATGAACAGCAGGCTTGCCCCGCAGGAATGGGAGCCGCGTAACGATGGTCTGAGACTGGCCCAAGGTGAATATGTTGCCTATCTGGATTCGGATAATGAATGGTGGCCGTCGTTTATCGGGGATATGTCGAAGGTGCTGGAGATGAACCCGGAGATGCAGCTTGTCCATTGCAACAGTCTTAATTTCTATCCGCCTCAAGTACTCCAGCGTGTTATGGCATCGGATCAGCGAAAACTAGTCTATAGCGGGAATGATTGTGCATGCTTCAGCTGTGAGGAGCTGACCGAAAGCGAATTCGGTGCTGCCGTATATATCGATACCAATGAAATGATGCATAGGGCTTCTGTATTCAGGGAGATCGGCGGCTACTGGAATACTTTCCACCCGAGGCGTAAGGAGATTCAAGCCTACCAAGGCAACCGCTATTTGTATCGAAGACATAATGATCAGGATTTGTTCGAACGCATCTATTACCGTTATTCACGCCAAAGCATATATCATTTAAACAAAATGCTTGTCAATTATTATTATCCCGGTTCCAACCGCACACGTCAGCCGCAATGGTTCGAGCATATTTAGGCATAGGGAAGGAGACACGCCTTGTCAATTCTTGACACTGTAATCGAGAACAGTCTTGAGTCGTTGAACATCGAGCATTTTTATAACGATTACCTGGTTGCGGACAAGCGTACGCCTGTCCATGATATGAGCTTGGGTGAAATTGCAAATGTCCATTATTCCGAAAATCAATATGGTCTGTATAAGCGGTTTCTTACAGAGCATGATTTGCAGAACAAACTGACCAGATATGGGGGGGCTGAAGGAACTCTTGAAACGGTATTAATAACCGCCAAGCATGCAGGAGCGTTAACCGGTTTGTCTGAACTTGACGAAAGGCATATCACATTTTTTGACGGTGCGCAGGATGCCATATCCAATGTCATCTCTTGCACAGTATCGCCGCTTGGCTCCGGCTACCGCAATAAGCAATTTGTTCTTGCAGCCATTCCCTCGTATCCTTATGCTGCATCTATCCTTAATCAGAAGTGCGGCGTGAAACTGTTCCAGGCTTTTTCAGGGGATGAGTTTACCCAAGGGGTCGTAGATTGCATTGATGAAACGGTAGGGGCCATTCTGGTCAATATTCCGCAAAATCCGCTTGGCTACATCCTTACCGCTGATCATGCGGAAAGAATCAACCATGCGGCGCGGTTGCACGATTGCGCAATTATTGTGGATATGGTCTACGCGGGATTTACGGACAAAGGCGATATTCAACAGGCATTAAGCCAATTTGATCCTGAACGGACCATTTATTGCGACAGTTTTTCCAAAATTTTTGGTCTGCCGGGTCTCAGGTTAGGGATGGCCTTCAGTAGAAATCAACAAATTTGCAGTGCGCTGAGAGCCGTTAAGAGCGCCCATTCGCTGCTGCCCAGTGCACTGAAGTATTTGTTTATCGGTTATTTGCTGAAGAATCATCAAGGACTGATCGAAGCGATTCAATCCTCTTTAAGGATGCGGCATCATCTCTTTGCGAGCAGCTTTGAAGCCTTGAACAGCTCAGCCGCCAGGCTGCTTCCTTCTGATAATCATTTGTACCGGTGCATCGATCTGGGGGGGATGTCCATCACTTCGGATAAAGCGTTAAATGAATGGACGTATTCGTTAGAGAAGATGACCGGGGTGAGAGTTACCTCCGGAAGCAAATTTTTTCCAAAAATTAATTTCGTGCAAAATAATAGTTCCAAATATATGTATTGCAGCAGCGGGCTGACCCATAAGCCGTTCTGGCGGATTTCATTAGGGAAAGAACCCGAAATTGAAGCAGTCTCGCAAAAAATATGCAATTTTCTCAGAAACCACTAGAAAGGATCAACAGATGATGGCTGTATATACACATGAGCTTTACAACAGAATTAGCCTGGGTTGGAATCAGGATGAGAAGTTTATTCCGGAAATAGCAGCTAAGTACCAAGAGTATATCACCGAAATATTCTTCTCACCCCCGCTTGCTTTGAAGCTAGGCAACGGTAAGGAGCATTACAAGGAACTGGAACTGGAAGCTTACAGAGAACAATTGACCGAGATTAAAGCTGCGTATCCCCACATTGGCTTAAACATGCTGTACAACTTCTTCTGTATGGGAGATCATTTAAAGCCGGATAAAATCAAGAAATTGCTAGATATTCCGCAAAAATTGGACGTAGGAATTGAGATGCTTTCCGTCTCAAACTTGCTGCTGGCCGAAATTATTATGAAAGAACTTCCCCATATCAAGCTCCATTTATCTGTCAGATTGAACATTGACACGTTCGAAAAAGTCGCATTTCTGGTAGATAAATACGGAGAAGATTCGATTTATTGCATCAATCTGGGCAGAAATTCGGTTTACCAGCTGCCGCTGTTTCAAAAATTAAAGAGGGAATTCCCCGGTATCAAATATAAGATAATCCTCAATGAGTTCTGCACCAGGGATTGTCTGGATTCGGATCTGCACAGCCAAATGAAGGCCCACAACTCATATTTGCACGTCGAACGGTTTCTGTGCGCTTCTTATCAAAAGCATAACTGGTGGCGCTATTTTACAGGCCAAGGTATTCTGCCGAGCGATATCCATCATTGGTTTGGCCAGATGGATATCTTCAAAATATCTTCCAGATGGCTTCCCACAGATCAAATCGCAAAAATTATGGAGTTCTACTTGAATGGCGAGGAAGTCAGCCTGGGAGATATTATCTATACCATTGGTCAAGGCGGCACACGCTTCAGGTATAATCCGGAGTTCATGGCCGAGATTGATGTGGACAGGAAATATCCCCAAGATTATTGGAACCGCCGCTCCAAGTGCAAGTTCAACTGTACTGAGTGCGGCTATTGCAAACAAGTAGCCGACAGCTTTCTTAAAGGGGGGAGCAACAATGGAACGGCTGTTGTCTCATCTTAACTATTTAAAATTGCATGTGCCCTTTTATATGGAGAGAAACCACCGAGCTACTTCCATTGCGGAACTTCCAATAATGACAAAGGACATGATCCGCAAACAATACGGCGAATTCTTCAGTAATGAATTTGCCGAAGTAAAAGATCGCCTGGTTGAGTTTGTGCAGAATCCCGCAATACAAAAAGACCGTACAGACAATGAGCTGTACTTTTCCGAAGATATTATCGTTGAAGAAACTACAGGAACCAGCGGTGTTCCGTTTCGGTGTGCTAAGACCAAGCCGGAACGGGCAGTACTCTCCTTGGGGATCTGGAAGCAGAGACGGCAGGTGGACCGGGAGGTTAGCCCCGGCAATCTTTTTCAATTCAATCATATCGGCAAAGATGCTGATAAATTGGATATTTACAATTATGATCCTGAGAATTTATTGAAAATTTACGGCAAAGTCAAGGATGCAAACGCCCGCTGGCTGCATACTCCACCCAGTACCATTCAGCATCACGTTGTTTCCTTACAAAAAAATAATATTCAGCTTGATCTCCCCAAATTAAAAGTGATCGAGTGCAACGGAGAGTATCTTCGACCGGAGACGAAAAAGATACTTGAGGAATACTTCAATGTTCAGGTCGTCAATCAGTATGGAACAATTGAAACATGGACAATCGGATTAAGCTGTGCCTGCGGCAATTTACATATTAATGAGAATGTATATGTTGAACTGGTTGATGATGACAACAATCCTATCACAAAGCCCCTTGTAACGGGACGGCTACTGTTGACTGCGCTTTCGAATCGGTTGCTACCCTTTACACGCTATCTGTCGGGCGATTACGGATACTTTAATGAAGATACTTGCGGTTGCGGCAATCCTGGCCCAACATTTACAATCCTTGAAGGCCGGGAGATCAATCTGATCAAAGGCTGCAAAGAAAAATTGTACGGAAATGTGTTTTTTCATCAGATGGTTAGAAGAGTGCTTAGAGAGCGGCAGATTCCCGGGCTGGAATATATACAAGTCATTCAATCCAATTTGGACCATTTCAATGTCTATACGAATTATTTTGATGAGGTAGAAGTGTTCATGGAATTATTCGCTTCCGCAGCCTGTCTGTGTATGGAGCGAGACGTTGCCTTTCAGCACAATATTTTAAGCGAGAGTGAAATTGTACGGAAGCAGCGAGAGAAGCCGAATGTATTCATTTGCAGATGTTAGAGATGGGGAATGCCGATGAGTAGAATGAACAGGCTGTTTCCGGACCTGAATTCGTTCAAAGACAGCTTGCTCCAGTGGGGCAGCTGGACGGGCGATTATACTTGGCTCTGCGACAATTCAACACGGGTGTCACAACGACTGCATGAGCTGGGAATTACCCGGTATATGAATGTAGTTATGATGATGCGGAACTCCCCGGCAATGCTTAGTGCAATTCTTGGAGCACTTGCTTGCGATGGAGTTGTTGTTCCCCTCTATCACAACACGCCGGCGCGTTCATTCGAGTTCATCATTCACGAAACGCAGCCCTTTGCTGTTATATTTGACCGGAGTTGCATCGATAAAGAAGTGCTTACGCTTCTCAGAAACAAAGTGCATGCGGTACTTTGTATCGACTTCTGCGAAGGAAGCGGGCAACTGGCCATTGAGGAGATAGCTTCTCCGGCCGGCAGCTTGGCGCCAAGATTGATGGATGAGGATGTATGTGAAATATTGTTCACCTCAGGCTCAACAGGCACTCCCAAGGGTGTGCTGCTCACAGAGGACAATGTTAAGCATTGCGCCACCAGTGTACACACTTATCTGGAATTACAGTCAGCCGACAAAGTTCTCTTGACCAAACCTTTAGCTCACTCATCCGGTATGAATTCCGAATTGTTTGCCGCGTTATCGGTTGGAGCTTCTATTGTAATTGAACCTGAAGTGCTGGTTCTTTCCCGGCTGATCAGAGTAATCAGGAATTATGGAGTCACTGTTTTTTTTACGGTTCCTACATTGCTTGAACTGATAAGGAAAGCGGGGCTATTGCCCCGGTTCAGGGAGACGAAATTGCGGATTATTCACTTTTACGGCGCTCCGGCCGGTCAATCTCTTATCCAGGCTTTGATATCTGAAGTTCCCCAGGCAGAGATTATTTATGGTTATGGAATATCGGAAGCGGCCTCGCGGGTCACATATATCAAGACAAGAGAGCTGGGTCTTCTCACTGGCTCTTCTGGCAAGCCTATCGCAGGAGTGCAAGTGGATATTCAGAGGCCGGATGGAACATCCGCCGAAGCCGGCGAAATCGGTGAGGTTGCTATAGCGGGTCCAACATTGATGAAAGGTTACTTGTCCGAAACAACCGCAGCGCCATTCCGCGCAGGCTGGCTGCTCACCGGGGATATTGGCTGGCTGGACAACGACGGTTATTTGTTTCTTTGCGGGCGTAAAGATGACATGATTATCAAGGCCGGGCTTAATATATATCCAACCGAGATCGAAGAGGTCTTATTGGAGCACGATGATGTTCATCTGGCTTTGGTTAAGGAAGAAAGCGATCACTTGGGAGGCAGCAGAATAGCCGCCTATATAGAAGCTTGCTCTGGACAAATATTGTCCACTGCAGATTTAGTCCGTCATTGCCGGCTAAGACTGGATCATCGCAAAGTGCCGGCGGCCTTTTATTTTGTGGACAAGCTGGAGCGGGGGTTAACCGGTAAAATCAACCGAAAGGGAAGTGGGGGCAATGGCGATGAGATCCGTCCAGCAAGAAGTTTGGAAGTTAATCAAGGAGATTAAACCCGAAATGGATTTACCCGATTCAGCGGCTCCTGATACGGATCTGATGAACAGTCTAGGATTCGATTCCATTCAGTTAATCCAGCTGATAGTGAACTTAGAGACAGCGCTGGATTTTGAATTTGAAGACCAGGATATGTCGATGGAACACTTTTTGAAATTGGAAGATTTAGTTCATTTGGTAGAGCAACGGATCACAGAACAAACCACATTATAAAAACCCCGGAGGTAATAGACATGATTTCGTACATTTTAGAAGGACCCAAAAATATGATACCGGTGGATGCTGAAATTCCGGAGCCGTCCCCGTATGAAGTCCGCATCAAAATAGCTTATACCGGTGTATGCGCCTCGGATATTTCCATCTATCTCGGTAAACGATCGCCGGAAATGTATACGGAAGGCCCAGTATTGCTTGGTCATGAACCATCGGGAGTTATAGACAAGGTAGGGAGCATGGTCACCGGTTTAAGGGTTGGTGACCGTGTTACCTGTATAGGTGTCTGGGGCTGTTTCTCCGAATATGTAGTCACCGAGCCGATGAATGTGTTAAAGCTGCACCCTGATCTTTCTTTAGTTGACAGCAGTATAGTTGAAGTTTTGCCGAGTATAGCGATGACAGCCATGAAAACGGGAATCACGGAATCGAGCGATGTTCTGATCTATGGTCAAGGTTTGACCGGACTGATCATGACCCGACTGGTCCGGTTCTTCGGTTGTAAAAAACTGATCGTTGCCGATTTATATGAAGAAAAGCTGCGGATTGCCAAAGAATTCGGTGCAACTTACTTCATTAATGCTTCTACCGAAAATGTGACAGAGCGAATCAAAGAAATTGTTCCTGAAGGCGTTGATATTGCCATTATTGCCACGCGGGACGGCAATGATGTGGAGAAAGCTATCGACTGGACCAGAATAAGAGGGAAGATCGTTAACTTTGGCGGAATTGGCCCCTGTGACGGATTTGACTACTTTAAACTGCACAGAAAGGGACTTTCTGTGGTTAAAGAAAGTATGAATATTTCAGGTGTATTCGAGCACCGCAAACTATGGCGTGATGCGATGGAGTTGGTCGCCGACGGGATTCTGCCGACACCGCGCCTTCGGACGCATATTTTTCCTATGGATCAATTACAACAAGCTCTCGATTTACGTGCAGAATGCAGTGCCGATGCGATTCATGTGTTGATGGAGAATGAGTGGGCGCGCGAAAAAAGGCTCAACGGAGAATTCTTCTAAGCCTTAATGACAGGGGGATCGGAATGGATCAGCATAAAGGCAATATGATTGCAACTTATAGTGAAAGCCGTCAAGGCAACATTGTTAAAGCCGGGAGCACCAAAGGATTTATGAATCTTGGATATGAACGGTACTCTCTTGAAAAGACAAGCTCCAGACAGAAGCAAATCCAGATGGTTGACCATATTTTCGAATTGCTCAAACCGGAAGTGAATGAAGATATAGCAGATGTGGGCTGTGGTATTGGCGGAGCTATGACGAGGCTTTTAAGTACATTTTCAGTCAAGTCTGTGACCGGTTTCAATATTGATCCGCTGCAGCTTGAAGCGTGCCGAAGCCTGCTGGAAGAATATCGTGTAGTGCAGCGAGCCCATTTGAACGAAGTCAACCTGGAAGAGGAAGGCCTCAGAGGACAACTCTTTGATAAGATATACGGCATTGAAATCTTGACCCATATCCGTAATAAAGAGAAATTTCTACAGCATTTATACAATGGAATCAAACCTGGCGGCAGACTGGTTTTGGCTTACACCACGTTGGCAAGGCCGTTTCATGAATTCCGGGGTGAAGATCAGGAGTTTATGCTGAAGATCGGAGAGTACTTCAAAGAGACACCGGAGGACTTTCTGACGGAACGGGATTATAAAGAATTGCTAAATGACGTAGGCTTTCGCGAAGAAAAGACAGTCAATGTTTCGGATCATGTCTTCCCACACCGGCACGCCCATATGGCTAAAACTTATGCACAGCTGAATTCCAAGAACCTGATTGTCAAAACAGTGAGTTCGTATTATTGGAAGAACAAAGAACGGTGCGATATCGATTATCTGAATACGTTCCTTAAAGATCAAATAGCGAAGCATCAATGCAGGATGTACGAGTATTATTTGACCGCTTGGAGGAAATAAACGACGAATATCGCCGGGATAACCGCATAAGTCGAAAAATAAGGGGGTTTCGTAATGGACTTGGATTTACTCTTAATCTCTCCTCCGTATTGGGATTTTTACTCTCCCTTTCTGGCTTTGCCGAGTTTGAGCGGATTTCTGCGTTCCAAAGGATTCGCTGTACGGCAGCTTGATTTGAATATTGTTCATTTCAACCGGATGATCGATAAGCAGGGGTACGCCATTCTTAAAGAACTGCAAAATAATGATGTTTATGACGGTCTGGACACTGCATATAAAAATGTGTTCAAAGCAAACGATGCAAAAGAGTTTACCAGAAAGAGTGCCTTTATACAGCCGGGACAATTAAGCGGACAATTTCTCAAGAAAAATTTCTATCAATTTACATTGGATGAAATTAATTTTTTGGATGGCATTTTTCATTATATTTATTTTAATCAGCTGTATAAAAAGAACTATTGGAATAAATTAATGGAGTTTGAACTGGACAGTATTATGGAGGAGGTTAGCAGCGAGCTGTTAACGGACACCTTGCTTGGCAACGGATGCATGACGTTGATTCAGCAAGGGCTTCGGCTGATCGGATTTTCCAGTACCAGCTTCGATCAATTCATTGTTTCCTGCATTTACGCCAGGATGATTAAAAGGATACACCCTGAGGTAAAAATTGTATTTGGCGGCAGCTACATCCCTGTGCTTATGAAGACGGTGCGCCCTGACAAACAGAGAAAGATCTTCGATTTATGTGATTATATAGTAAACGGAGAAGGAGAAACCGCCCTGGAGTTAATTATTCAGCACACCTCCAATGGACAAGGCGAATTAGCGGATATTCCTAATCTTTGCTTTATGGACTCTTCGGGACAGGTTGTTCATAATGCGGCTAAATTTGAAAATTTTCAACAGCTGCCGGAACCTGACTTCAACGATTTGGATTTTGAATTATACTTGATGCCTGAAATTATGCTTCCCTATCAGAGCTCACGCGGTTGTTTTTGGGGCCACTGTACATTTTGCGACCATGATGCCAATTACCGGTATAATTTTAGAAGCAAAACTGCTGAGACGGTTGTAGAAAATTTAGCTGCTTTGAAAAAAAAATATAACAACCAACATATACAATTTGTCGATGAAGCAATTAAACCGGAGAAACTGAAGGAAATTGTAGCGGAGATGGAAGAACGTGAATTGAACTCGTTGGATTGGATGTATTACTCCCGGATCAGCGGGGAATATACGGATGATCTTGTACAGAGAGCCAAAGCTTTAGGTTGCCGGCTGGTTTTGTTTGGCGTAGAAACGTTTAATTTGCGGCTTATAAAAATGATTCGTAAAGGCATTTCCGAGAAAAACATATCCAAAAATTTAAGTATGTTTAGTAAATTTGGAATTAAGAATATAATATGGATGATTTGTGGGTTTCCTTCACAAAGGGAAGAAGAGATATGGTATGATATTGATAAACTTAAGGAAAATTCACCCAATTTAAAGGGGGTTTTCGCCGGTTTGTACCGCTTGGAACGCAACTGCGATATGTACAGTGCACCGGAAAAATTCAATATCATTGATTCTGACCCGGATAATCCGTACATCTTCAAATCGCATTACAACGGTGAACTGATCGATCAAAACCAAATCTTCTCTCTTTACAAACAGGAATATGCTCCGCTTGTGAGTGAGCTTTCCCGCTCTCACAACAGATATATTATCTATTTTCGCCAGGAGGAACAGGATAAGTCAATGGAAAGGGGCTTGTCCAAATGAATGTAGCGCTCTGGCATTATACCAATGAGAATGACAAGTCTACGTATATGCCTCTTGGAATTCGTTATCTTAAATCTTATGCCGAACAATATTGTGAACAATATCACAATGTTACGATAATCGAACGGCTTCACGAGTTGACGGATGATGTGGATGTTGTGGCTATATCCTGCATGTCGCAAGATTTTGAACTTTTAAAGGAGCAGTTACAGGAGATTCGGAAACGGGTGCGGGACATTGTTCTGGGGGGATATCATATTTCCTTAATGCCGGAAACGCTTCCGGAGGAAATTGCTGTTGGCGTAAGATTTGAAGGAGAAGAAACCTTCAGAGAGATTCTGGATATTAGAGCCAGGAACGGTTCCTTGTTGCCTGAGTACTTAAGTGATGTCAAGGGAATTGTATACCGCAATAAAGGAAACGTGCAGATCAATCCCTTGCGTGAGCCGATCAAGAAAATGGAAACGGTCCCTTTTCCCGACAGAACCTCTTTAATGAAACCGTGGTGGCAAAAGAAACAAAACCTGTTTTCCTCACGGGGTTGCCCTTTTAAATGTGTATTCTGCTCTTCCACCAATTTCTGGAGCCGGTTTAGAAGATTCAGCGCAGAGTATGTGGTTGACGAGATTTCTGCCATCCTAAGAGACTTCCCAGACACTCAGGAAATCACTTTCGTGGATGATTTGTTTACCGCTGACCGAAAACGACTGCGTAACATTATCAGTCTTATGGAAGAACGCAATATTCTGGGAAAATTGCTTATCAACATCTCTATCCGTGCAGATCAGGTAGATGATGAAATGTGCCAGCTGCTTAAGGTGTTGAATGCCAATTTCATTTATTTCGGTATGGAGTCTGCGAGCCCCCGTATTCTGAATTACCTCAAGAAAGGCACTTTAACCGTGCCTCAGATACAGAATGCACTTGATTTACTTTACCGGAACGGCATTCCCATCAGTGCCTCAATCATTGTCGGTTCTCCTGGAGAGACTGAAGAAGATCTGCGGATGACCTATGATTTTGTTGTCAGGAATATGCGTGAAGGAAAGCTGAATGAAGTGGCTGCGAACATTTTGTCTCCGATGCCTGGTACGGAGCTCTGGGAGGAGGGCAAGACAAGGGGGATCATACAGGAGCCTGTAGAGTGGAACCGTATGCTTTATTATGGATATACGCATACTGAGAAGTTCTATAATAGGCCCTTTCAGGAATGGGTCAAACTAAGAAGCCAGAACGACAGCTTTTATTTGAATGATGAGATGATGTCTCAGCACCGGCTCTATGAAATTATGCTGGAATACGATGTGCAGATCAAAAAGATATTTGTTGAACGGATCTACCGAAAATATCGGGTTCTTATCGAAAATACTCTTGCGCAGCTCCAGCCGGGCCGGAAATTGATTGTGTATCACGTGAATGAAATTTCATATGCACTGGTCCATCTTCTAAGAGAACAGAACTTTGAGGTCTCCTATGTAATAACGGATGATGATGAGATGAACTATACATACCTGTCTGATGTACCGGTGCTTCAATCCGGACAATGGTCCCGAATTAAGGATGACCACATTGTAATCAGCTGCAGCGAAAAAGACTCCGTTGAAGTAGAACACTTTACAGAGAAAAAAAAGCTGGACCTGATCAATTTAATGGCAGTAACACTCCGGGTAGGAGGGGAAAAGGTTGTTGAAGCAGAGTGAAAATAAGGCGGGGTCTTCCTGGAAAGTGCTCATCTCCCTGTTGCAAATCAACAGAAAATTATGGCCACAGTATGTATTTTTAATCATTTGTATTATTTTGGCCGCTGGAATTGATGTGGCGGGAACGGAAGTGTTCAGACGCATGATTTCGGCCGCTACCGCCAGAAATATGGAGGCTCTGCGGGAGTCCTTATTGCTAGCCGGAGGAATTATAGCGGGAACTGTAATTCTAGGGTCCTGTGCTTCCCTGCTCACGGAATTTGTAAATTACAAATCTTCGGTTCATCTGGAATCTTTAATGGTTCAAAAATTACTTCATATCAATATTGCCTACCATAAAAATTACCACTCCGGAGACCTGGTGAAGAGGGTAAGCGACAATGCACGCAACGGCCAAATCGCACTGAACAATAATCTGATGGATGGTTTTCGGGTATTTGCAGTTATCGTTCTAAATCTGGTGTATTTGAGCGCTATTAATAGCCTGTTTACCGTTAGCTGCCTTGTTGTCGCGCTGCTTCTTCCCTTCGCTCTAAAATACTTGTCCCGAAAATTAAATGTCATTTATGGGCGTAAGCTCAATGCCGAATCGGCGCTGAATGCATTCACGCAGGAGTGTATTGACGGCGCCGAGGTGGTCCGTACCACCTCGCTGGGGGAACGGACGGATTCAATCTTCCACAGCAAATATGCGGAATTCATGAAATGGGCCAAAAAAGGGATCTGGTTTGAGTCGCTAACGAATCAGGTGAACTTTTTTATCCGTATCGGCGGCATGATCTTCATCATTGGCTACGGCGGTGTTCTCGTCAAGCAGGAGATCATTGGTGTCAGCAGCGTTGTGGCCTTTATTCTCGTATTCTGGAGAATGCTTAATCCGATATCCAATGCTATGGTGATGTGGCCCAAATTTCAAAATTCGTTAAGTCAATTGTCCCGTGCTTTGGAGATTTTTGAAATAGAGGAAGAACGCGGCATACCTAATGGCAATGAAATACTGTCCCGAAACAATAGTGAGCCGGAGATGGTACAATTCTCCAATGTAAGCTTTGCTTATTCTCCAGGTAGAGTTGTGCTCGACACCATTTCTTTTACGGTGAAAGCAGGCACTGTTACCGCAATCGTTGGCCCGAGCGGAAGCGGAAAAAGTACAATACTTCAGTTACTCCTCGGGTTTCTGCAACCGGTGTCAGGAGAGATCAGGATTGGTTCCGCATTGCAGGCGGAGCATGATATCTTGCAATGGCGAAGCGATATTGCTTATATCAGCCAGGAAATGTATGTATTCTCCGGGACTTTCTTTGAGAACATTGCTTTGGGTAAGCTTGATGCTACCTTGGGAGAGGTTATGGATGCAGCCCAAAAAGTAAATATGCACGATATGATCATGAGTACGCCTGAAGGCTATGGTACCTTGATCGGTGAAGGCGGGCTGACACTTTCCGGGGGAGAGTGTCAGCGAATCTCCATTGCCCGGGCTCTGATGAAGCAGGCCTCCATCTTTGTAATGGATGAACCTACCTCTGCGCTGGATGGAGAGAATGAGGCGGCTATCTTCCGGGAATTTAAGAACATGATTAAGAGTAAGACGCTAATTATTGTCAGCCATAAGCCGTTGCGGTTGGAGCAGGTGGACCAATACTTGTATCTGGACCATGGACAGATTGTAGAACAGGGAACTTATGAGCAGTTGATTGCCCGGAAGGGCAAATACTATAACCTGCTAAACGGATATGCAGAGGAGCATGATATCGCATGAAGCATATAGGAGCCTCCATTTTCTTGAGAGTATTCACTTATGTGAAGAACGGCAAAAACCTGCTGCTGTTTGGCCTGGTTTTATTGATGGTTGATGTCGCATTTAATATCGGTATAGCCAAGGTTCAGCAGTCCTTTTTGGATGTTCTGAATCAAGGCGATTTCAAGCGATTATCCTTCTATCTGATTGCGTTTTCCATCTGCTTCTTGCTTGCGATGATTCTTACCTTTGTGGGCTATTTCTTCAGAGAATATTCTTTTTCTTTGATGACAAGAAATTTCCAGTTTGACACCTTCTCGATGGTAAACAAGTTGCCTTATGAAGAGCTCAAGGGACGGCACTCCGGGGATTTGATATCCCGCGCCTCCTATGATGTCCAAGACTGCTGCAGACATTTAAAAGACGGGCTCTTCGGGATTTTTGAGAACGCACTGCAGTTTGCTGTTGCTTTGACCTATTTGTGCTTTATCAATTTTCCGCTGGCCGTTGCTGTGGCTATTACGGGCGTCCTTATCTTTTTTATCAGCAATATATTTAATCCCAAGCTCCGGAAAATGTCTTCGGAAATATATAACAAGGAGTCTGATATCAAGAATTTAATTAAAGAAATGGCGCAAGGAATTTCCGTAGTGAAAGCTTACGGGCTGCAAAGCTATTTCGAAGAGAAGTACGCAAAGTTTAGAAGGGATACTTATCTGTTATACAGGAAAAGCATACTCACCAATGTGTTTATGCAGCAACTCCTGAATATTATGAGGGAATCGGTCTGGATCATAGGTGTATTTCTGATCTGTTTTTCCGCAATAAACGGAGAAATGACGGTTGGCCTTGTGCTTACCTTTACGTTGCTGATGAGTCAGGTTTTGTGGCCGTTTGTAATTATCGCAGATCGCTGGAGAACACTGAATAACAGCTACGGATCTGCATATCGGGCACTGGATCTTGCTTCCTCTGGACCATATTCGCATTCGGAGAAGATAGAAGACACAATTCGATTATTACCTGCAGAGGAAGACATTGCCGTCTTATTGCGCAATGTATCGTTTAAGCCGGACAAAAGCGTCGAAGAGCCGCTGTTTGAATCTTTTGATCTTGAAATCCGCCGAGGCGAAAAGGTTGCCATCGTTGGAGCAAGCGGTTCAGGGAAGAGCTCCCTGCTGAAATTGATAACCGGTCTGTACCGGCATGACAGCGGAATAATAAAGATCTTTGATAAGCAGGTTGACGGAACTTCTGAAGTAAAGGATTTTTATTCTTATGTTCCACAGCATAATTACTTGTTTACAGGAACAATCAGCGAGAATATATCCTTCGGAGCGAATTCCTTTGATGATGACCATATCAAACGCGCTGCTGAAGCAGCCAATGCGGATGAGTTTATTTCCCGGCTTGAGCAGGGGTACAGCACTCCCGTCAAAGAGGGGGGAGCTACACTATCCGGCGGACAAAAACAGCGGATTGCCATTGCAAGGGCAATGTTAAAGAATGCCCCGTTGCTTATTTTAGATGAAGCTACATCTTCTTTGGATCGCAGGAATGTGATGAAAATTCAACGCTTACTGGAAAACTTGCCAACAGAAACAACGTGTATCTTTGTGACGCATTCCCCTGCTTCCCTGTCCTTTGTGGATCGGATTGTCATACTGGAGAAAGGAAGGATAGCAGCCTCCGGAAATGTTGAAGAATTAACACAGCGAAATCTTCTGTATCAGGAGTTATTTAACTCCGCCGAAGTATGAATGGAATCTAATTATTTGCGCTATTATGGAGGGGAATATAAATGAAAACCAAGCTAGACGAGCTGTCTCTTGAGGCAAAGAAAGCTATACTACAGGCGGAGAGTCTTGCCGAACTGAATGAGTTGCGGGTGAAATATTTCGGAAAGAAAGGACTCATTACCGAGATTTCCAAAAAAATGAACACCCTCAGCCCGGTAGACAGACCCATAATCGGCATGATGGTTAATTCGGTCAGAGAATCTATAAAAGATCAGCTGAACGAGAAATCCAAAGAAATTGAGCAGGGAATACTAAAAGAACAATTGGCTAAGGAAACCATTGATGTTACACTGCCGGGAAATCCGGCTCCTATAGGCTCGGTTCATCCGCTCAGCAAGGTTACGCAGGAGCTAGAGGATATCTTTATTGGCATGGGATATTCCGTCGAGGAAGGCCCCGAAATAGAGAGGGATTACTATAACTTTGAAGCACTGAATCTTCCCAAGGATCATCCGGCTCGGGATATGCAGGATACATTCTATATTACGGAAGAGATTTTGCTGCGATCCCATACTTCCCCGGTGCAGATAAGAACTATGGAGCGAATGAAAGGTCAGGTTCCGGTTAAAATTATTTGCCCGGGGAAAGTATACCGCCGCGACGATGATGTCACCCATTCCCATCTGTTCACACAGATTGAGGGGTTGGTGATTGACCGCCATATCAGAATGAGCGACCTGAA
The DNA here is from genome assembly GCF_000758705.1 of Paenibacillus graminis. Classification (NCBI taxonomy): domain Bacteria; kingdom Bacillati; phylum Bacillota; class Bacilli; order Caryophanales; family Paenibacillaceae; genus Paenibacillus; species Paenibacillus graminis. The sequence goes on from NZ_CP009287.1 coordinate 2,705,973, forward strand.
GGGAACCCTGCTTCAATTTGTGCAGAAGATGTTTGGGACTCAAACGCAAATCCGGTTGCGGCCCAGTTATTTTCCGTTCACGGAGCCCAGTGCGGAAGTGGATATATCCTGTATGTTCTGCGGTCAGGCAGGGTGCAGAATTTGCAAAAACAGCGGGTGGATCGAAGTGCTTGGCTCAGGAATGGTACATCCGAATGTATTGGAAATGTCAGGATACGATTCAACCCAATACAGCGGGTTTGCATTTGGGATCGGTGTAGAGCGGATAGCGATGCTTAAATATGGTGTGAACGATATCCGCAACTTCTACACCAATGATTTACGGTTATTGACACAATTTAATCATATATAACCCGTCGTTTATTTCCGGCATATCATCATAGTTAAAGGGGAATAAAGATGAAAGTATCTACTACTTGGTTATCCGAATATATAGATTTGAGAGGATATACAGGCGAAGAACTGGCAGAACAATTAACTGCCCATGGAATTGAAGTAGACAGTGTGCTGTCAGCTGCTGAACTTTACGGACAGGAGTCTTCGCTTCAAGAGACGGAGGATAACATTCTCGACCTGGACCTTACACCCAACCGTTCAGATTGCCTCAGTATCATCGGCACGGCATATGAAATGGGGGCAGTGCTGGGAAGATATATGGATAGCAACAGTCTGAACCGTTACAACGTGTCCTCCTATAATTATTCACCTCTGAATTCATTCTCGGTTAATAACGAGGCGGAGCAGGAATGTAAGTGTTATGCACTCGCATTAATAGAGAATGTTCAGATAGGGCCTTCTCCGCTATGGATTCAGCAGCGCTTGTCCTCTTTGGGAGTTGCACCGGTCAATAATGTGGTTGATTATGCCAACTATATTATGCTTGAATGCGGTCAACCTATTAATATATATGATGCGGATCAATTTTCCGGCGCCCAGATACAGATCCGGTTTGCCGATGAAGAAAACATCATGACTGCAGATGGTCTGGAAAGGACAGTCGATTCCACGGCCCTGCTTATTTCAGACGGACAGAAGCCTGCTTCCATTGCCGGTATTGCCAATGCTGCCGACTATGAAATCTCACCGGGTACCCATAGAATATTGATAGAATCCGCCCACTTCTCAGGAAGTGTCACTCGTAAGACCTCCAGGAAGCTTGGGTTGCGCAATGAAAAGACTGTCCGCTTTGAAAAAGAAATTAATTTGGAGATGATTCTCCCTGCCCTGTTGCGGATCTCGGAGCTGATCGTCGCTGCTTCACCTGGGGCTAAACTGTCCGGTGTCTCACATTGGCAGTATGCACCTATTGAACACAAGACTATCAAAGTGAGCCAAGAAAAGATCAATCGCTATCTGGGTACTGAAATATCCGGAGAACAAATTGAAGCAATTCTGGAATATCTCCATTTTCCATTTGAGATTCCGGAGAATTCTGTTTATATCATCTCCGTTCCTAAGCGACGGGGGGATATTACCCAGGAGGTCGATATCATCGAGGAAATCGCCAGATTGTACGGCTATGAGCATATTCCTGTGTCTCTGGTACAGGGCGTTACAACACCAGGAAGATTAACGAATGAACAGCGGATCCGGCGCAGCATCAGACATATTCTAATTCAAAGCGGGTTTAATGAGACGATCACATATTCTTTGACTCACCCTAAGCATTTCAATATGATCCCTGTAAACCCGCTGTATCCACAAGCCGTCTTTTTGAACAATCCCATGACAGAAGACCGCTCCATGCTGCGGATGAGTCTATTGCCTCACCTTCTGGAGACAGCGTCCTTCAACTTGAAATATGGTACAGAGAACATTGCTATATTCGAAATTGGTAATATCTATTGCAGTAATGAGCCCGTTTTAACGCAGCTGCCGCAGGAGTTCCCCTGCCTGGGGATGTTGCTCACGGGGAAACGGAACCACCCCCACTGGAATTGCCCAGCCCAACCAGTATCTTACTATGACATAAAGGGAACTGTCGAGAAGATGCTGAACTATCTGGGGATTGAAAGCTATTCCTTTGAAGGGGCCCAAATTCAAGGTCTTCATCCAGGGCGAACAGCAAACATTTACTTAAAGGATAACGACGGTAATCCAATTTACGCTGGTTATGCGGCGCAGCTGCATCCGGATGTCCAGAAACAATATGACCTTAAGGAAACCTTTGTGCTGGAGCTTTCTCTCGAGCCTATCTATCGGCTAACCGATTTTGGAATATCCGCTCAATCGGCACCGAAGTATCCTTCGGTCCAAAGGGATATCGCGGTAGTGGTGCATGCCCATGTTTTCGCCGCTGCAATGATTGCCGGCATCAAATCATCCGCAGGAGAATGGTTGGAAGATGTGTCTATTTTTGATGTCTATTCCAGCGGCAGTCTGGCCCAGACAGGCCAGAAAAGCATTGCCTTCTCACTTGTGTTCCGTCATCCGGACCGGACGCTTACGGATGATGATATCTATCCGGTATATGAACGAGTGGTTAATACATTAAAAGAACAATTCGCTGGCGAATTAAGACAATAAAGGGTGGAATGCGATGTTAACAAGAAATGGTGCCGATAAGCAGGAAAGAAATGTTCTCGGTCATATTCGTCCCCTATATAGCTCCTATACACTGGATTATGTCAATTGTCTGGAGAATCCCATAGGTCTCGCAGTTGAAGGAATCCGGCCGCAGTACGGAGCTCTGTTCTATATCGGCCTGAAGCTCTTTAGAGCCTACAACCATCATCTAAAGGCCGAAGAAGGGGAGCCACTTCAATTTTACATGGGGCAGGCGCTGGCAGCCTGCGGGTTACAGTTGAATTTTTTAAACGGGGTAGAGGATTTGATTTCTGTGGTGAAAGCGGAAATCGACCGGAGAAATCCTGTTTTTGTTTTTGGGAATTTAAAGGAATTATATTATTCCAATCATTATAAAACCTCGGATTGGATGCATAATTTTCTTATTAAAGGATACGACGTTCATAAGAAGTTGTTCATGGTGATTGACGGATGTCAGAAGAAAAACGAGGAACATAACTACGAGGAGTTTGTAATTCCCTTTGAAATTATGGACCAGCTGAATTCTTCTTTCATCGAAACATACGGTTATCCTTGTGTCTTCTCTATCATCAAATCAGATAATCCGCCGCCGGGGCGAATTGGAATTTTATTGGACTATATTGATTTTATATCTACGCAGCTGGCAACGCAGCCATACAAAGAGCTTGAAATGATGAAGAACGGTATTTGTGGGGAGGTCCCCTCGATCAATTCGCTCAGTTTGCCGTTATTCGAAATTATTAAGAACAAGGATGTACTATACTCGGAAATTATACGAGTTATGCTCGAAAGCAGCGTTGCTGAAGCAACCGTTAAAGAGCTCAATGAACACAAAGCTGCAATGTTAGCCCAGGGATATTTACTCATCAATAATTATGTCGTCAGTCAAACGAGGGGAAAACATTTTGACATTGAGGACAAAGCCGAATCATTTATCCAAGCGGACGGTGCACTGAGAGAATCGCTGATGCGGATCATTTCAGATTTGCGAGAGGAATTGCAAAGGTATGATGAGCAAAAGGAGACGCTGATGGCGTTCGAAAACAATGCTGATCAGATTATTTCGCTAGCCAACGAAAAGGTAATCTTTAATTTTACAGGAGATAAGCTGTATAACTGCTGGATCACAGATGAATCTCCAAAGGCAGTGCATCAGCAAACAGAGAAGCTGGCTAAAGATTTTTGTTTCTCAGCGGATATCGAATGTTCCTCTTTGAGCAGCGAGGTTTTTTTTCACGCAGGACTAATTTTCAGAACAGCCCCCGGGGATTTATACTTTTGGGGAATCATGAACAATAAGTCGGTAGTCCTTGGGAAAACAGGTGAATTTCAGGAGTTGTTTATTTCTGAGCTCTATGCCCAGCCTCTTACATTAAGCATTAGAACGGAGAAGAATGGTTACCTATTCGAACTGCATTCCGCCCAGTCGCGTAAAAGTGTGGAATTCAAGGCTTCTGAAATTGGACAAATTGTCCAAATTGGACTAGGGTGCAAAACGTGGAATCGGCCTGAGCCATTGACCATCGAATTTAATCATTGCGGATTTGTTACGCATTCAAGCATTTGAACAGGTGTCTGCAAAAGATGTTCCCCTTATAAAGCGGAATTATATACCGCTACATAAGGGGAGCATGTTAATTTGTGGATCTTTTAGTGCCGCTATTTCAGCATAATTGTAATCCGCTCTTCCTTCGGCAGCCATTCAACCTTTGCTCCCAGCTTCTCGCTGATGAAGCGCAGCGGCAGGTACAGGGTTCCATTTACGGTAAACGGCTTGTTCGCGAGCGTCACGGCCTGACCATTTAATGTGGTTTGGCCATTCTTGGCGCTGACACTGATTTTAAGTGCCGGAAGGCTGGGATCGGTGCGCGTGACGGCCGCCAGCTTGCTCGTTCCATCGAAGCCGATTTCGGCCCCAAGCTTGTCGAACAGAGAGCGGAGCGGGACGAAATTTTGGCCGTTCCGGGTAATTACTCCGGCGGTAAGGGGCACATTCTCCCCATTCAGGGAAACGGCGATCGGTTTCTGCACAGGGACAGGGGTATCATGCATGAATTCATAATCCCCATATCCAAGCTCCGAATTTTTGTTCACACCCCAGCCCCACAAGCTGCCATCCTTCTTCTGCATAATCATATGCCTTCCGCCGTTCTTAATCGTACTAATATCCGAGGCGAGCAGCACAAAGTTTGGATTTGCCGGCATGGCATCCCGGGCAACGGATGTTGAATAGACCTTATTGTCAAGCGTCTGGACGATCAGAGAATGCTCGACAACAAAAGCATCCTTGACGTTCTGGATGCTGGTTATAAGAACAGGATCGGGATGATCCGCATACGTCCAGCCGTCTGCATAACCGGTTACCGTACCGCCCCAGAACCACAGGCGGGACTGCTTGTCGATGGCGAGCGTGGACTTCTGCTCGTGTTTAAGGGTTTGGATACTGGTTAATGCGGTGAATTTGGAGGCAGCCAAAGCGCTTGCCGGAGGATTCTTTTCTGCGAAGGTGGCAGGCCAAGTCCAGACTGTCCCGTTTTTTTGCAAGGCATAGTTCTCCGCAATTTGCACAATATCATGCAGGTTCTGAATAGGCTCGAACTCCTGCAGCTCCCCGTTGTCTCTCCAGACTGTTCCGTCTTTTTTCAGAAACAAATGCCGGTATCTCATTGAATCCGAATATTCCTCCGCATATATTTCAATGTCCGCTACATTGTCTATGCCTGTCACCGGGGTGTAGGTTACTTCATTCTGAGGCTGGGAATCGTCTGCTCTGACTTTCGTATACACCGCCCCGGCAGCATCCGCGATAAGGGTGCCGTTCCAATCGAGCACATCCTGGATGGAGCTTAATCCGCTGACCGGCTTGACCGTTATCGCCGGAGTATAATAATCGTTACTCCATTGCTTAATCGTCTGATCCCCCATTACCACCAGTCCTCCCGGATAGGAACCGGTGGTACCGGTCAGCTCCGGAATTTGTGTAGGAACGGATTGGTTGTAATCCCAGATCCAGAAGCTTCCGTCTGTTTTGGTCAGCCAATCTGTTCCGAAGGACTGAATGCTGGAGGCGGGGGTTGTGTCCGCACCAGCAGCGGCAGAAGCACTGGCACTGGTAACGAGGCTGATTCCCAGAAGAGTACTGCAGAAGAGTGTCCATTTTTTCATAAGCGTCCCTCTCTTTTCGATAATTATTGTAGTCTGCAACAACGAATAACCCATTATATTACATTACATTTAGACGCCTTGAACCCCCGAAAGGTTTCTCCAAAATAAAAACACTCATAGGCAACACTCCTGTGATACAATAATTTAGTCTGTTTTTTGGGGAAGATGTGCAGACTTCGGAGTTAAGCAAGCTTCGGATTTGACCGTATTTGAGGAGGACATCAGCGTTAATGAAACATGCACCTTTTATCGCCGTGGAAGGCCCGATCGGGGCCGGCAAAACCACACTGGCAACCATGCTGGCCGGAGAATTGCAGCTCCCGGTTATTAAAGAAATTGTTGAGGAAAATCCGTTCCTGGACAAGTTCTATCAGAATATGGACGACTGGAGTTTTCAGCTTGAGATGTTTTTTCTGTGCAACCGCTACAAGCAGCTTGAAGATACCGTGTACCAGTATATAGATAAAGGTAAACCGGTGATATCGGATTATCATATTTATAAGAATCTGATCTTTGGCGAGCGTACTCTGAAGGGAACGAAACGGGAAAAATACCGGCAGATCTATCACGTGCTGACCGACGATCTGCCGAAGCCGGATATTATTCTCTACATCCGCGCGGATTTGGACACTCTGCTGGAACGCATTGCGAAGCGTGGACGTCCGTTCGAGGAGGAAATCGCCCCCGCCTATTTGCAGCAGTTAATTGAGGATTATGATGCTGCCATGGCCTCACTTGCTCTTACCGGGCCTTCCACGGTCATAGTTACCATCGATGGGAAACAGGTTGATTTTGTGGAAAACCAAGAAGACTTCACCGCTATCGCCTCACAGCTAAAGGAGCTAATGAAATGAACGCATACAATATCCCGGATAATGCCGTTATCACAGTAGCCGGCACAGTAGGTGTGGGTAAATCGACGCTGACTGCGGCCCTGGCGGAGCGCCTGAACTTCCGGACATCGCTCGAGCAGGTGGATCATAATCCGTACCTGGAGAAGTTTTATCATGATTTTGAGCGCTGGAGTTTCCATCTGCAGATTTATTTCCTGGCCGAACGCTTCAAGGAGCAGAAAAAAATGTTCGAGCTGGGCGGCGGCTTTGTGCAGGACCGTTCGATCTATGAGGATACCGGTATTTTTGCCAAAATGCATGCGGACCAGGGCACCATGTCGAAAACCGACTATGACACCTACACCAGCCTGTATGAGGCCATGGTCATGACGCCGTATTTCCCGCATCCCGATGTACTCCTCTACATTGAAGGCAGCCTGCCCTCAATCCTGACCCGCATTAATGAACGCGGACGCGAGATGGAAATCCAGACCGATGTCTCCTACTGGGAGCACATGCACGGCCGCTATTCGCAGTGGATTGCCGGGTTCAACGCCTGCCCGGTGCTGCGCCTGAACATTGACGATTATGATGTGAACGATCCGGCTTCCATGTCGGAGATTCTCAAGCAGGTAGGCGCGGCCATTGGGCGGGCACCGGTGGAAAACAGGGGAAGCTAAGGTTATAGCAATCTGAAACTCCACGAGTCTGAAGCAGGTGCCGGAAGTGTCTCCCCATGTTACAATAAGTGAACAAGCAGAAAGGATGGGGATTCTAGTTGAAGTATGATTTTAACCGTATCATTGACCGCCGCAATACCCGCTCATACAAATGGGACCAGTCCGAGAAGCTGTTCGGAGACAAAGACATTCTTCCGCTATGGGTAGCCGATATGGACTTTGAGAGCCCGCCTGCCGTGAAGGAAGCAATTCTGCGCCGCGTGCAGGAGGGGATATACGGCTATAGCGTGACAAGTGACTCCTACAAATCAGCGATTGCCGGCTGGTACCGCAGACGCCATGACTGGGAGATTCAAAAGGAATGGATCACGGATTCCCCCGGCATCGTTACCTCGCTGAGCCTTTCGGTAGAGCTGTTCAGCAACCCGGGCGATCAGGTGATTCTGCAGTCGCCGGTGTATTATCCTTTTTATGATGTGATCCGGATGAATGACCGCAAGGTGGCTAGCAATCCGCTGAAACTCGAAGACGGCCATTATGTCATGGATTATGACCAGCTCGAAGAGCTGATGAGCGGCGGCGCCAAGCTGATGCTGCTGTGTAATCCGCATAATCCGGGCGGCAGAGTGTGGGGACGCGAGGAGCTGCTGCGCCTTGGAGAACTGTGCCTGCGCTACGGCGTGACGGTTATTTCGGACGAAATTCATTGCGATTTGGCGATGCCGGGCCATAAGCATATTCCCTTCGCATCCTTGTCGGAAGAGCTGTCGGATATTACGCTGACCACACTGGCGGCAACCAAGACCTTTAATCTGCCGGGCCTGCAGACCTCATATATCGTAGCCTCCAATCCTGAATTGAGACGGAAATTTGAATATAAGCTGAAGACGCTCAGCCTGCATATGTCTGCTTTCTTTGCGCCGGAAGCGGTGGAAGCGGCATATAACGAAGGCGGGGAATGGCTGGACCAGCTTATCCAGCATATCAGCAGCAATGCGGAGTATGCCATAGGCTACCTTGCAGAGCATCTGCCGCAAGTGAAGCCCATGAAGCCGGAGGCTACTTATCTGCTGTGGATGGATTGCCGTGAACTCGGACTCGATCCCGAGGGTCTCAAAAAGCTGATGTACCGCGAGGCCAAAGTGGCGTTTAACGAAGGTTCCGTTTTTGGTACGGAAGGCCAAGGTCATCTGCGGATTAATCTCGCTTGTCCGCGTTCTATTCTGGCCGAAGCGCTGGAGCGTTTCGCCCAGGCTGCTGCACCTTATGTAAATTAAGAAGATTGCGCCTATTCATAGGCCGCCGTTTCTCCATTGAACTGAATAGGTTCACGGAAGCGGCGGCTTTTTTGGACTGGGATTGCCGTTTAGATTTTACCGGGAAGCCAACTATCTGATGAACAGTGGACGCCGAACGGGCGGTCGGGATCTTTTTGAGCGCGTTCATGTAAAGGTAAGGGATTTGCTAATAATACCCGATTTGGTAAAATGGTAGAAATAAGTGGTTGAGAGATTTGTGAATCTATCTATCAGAATGGGGAATTGAGAAATGAAATGTTTTGCTAAAATACTATTGTGCGCAGCGATTACCGCAGCAAGTTTTACTTCACTTCCAGCCAAAGGGGCCCAGGCCGCCGCGGGAGGTGTCCGTATCGTTCTCGATGGATACCCGCTTCCTTTTCCGGTAGAACCGGCGGTGATGAGCGGGACTACGATGGTGCCTTTCCGGGCGATATCCGAAGCTCTGGGTGTCAAGGTGGAATGGAATCAGGCCGCCAGGCAAATCACTGCAACGAATAAAGAGGCTTCAGGTACCAAGAAAGTTATACTTACCTTAGGCAGCACAAGTGCATCGGTGAACGGCGCAGCCGTGAAGCTGGCCGTCGCTCCGCAGAATGTCCGCGGTACCACGATGATTCCGCTCAGCTTTTTTGGCCAGCAGTTCGGTGCAGGCGTATCCTGGAATCAGGCAACCAAGACGGTGTCAATCACCTCCCCGAAGAAAGATTTATATACCCTTGGGTTCTACGCGCAGGGAGCGTACAGTGAGGTTTCGCTGATCCCGGATTTTGATGCCGTTGCCTTTGGCTGGAGCCGGATTGACCGCAGCGGCCAATATACGACCTCGGGGCCAGAGTTCAGATGGCCGCAGGCAGCCGGTGATGTCACACCGGAATCCATCGTCCGGAATGCCGCATCCGGGGGAACAGCACCTTATCTGATGGTATACTCAGGGGATAAGGAATTGGAGCTGACGAAGAATGTGGAAGATTTGCAGCTTCAGCAGCAGACAATTGCCGGTATCGTAGATACTGCAGCGCAGAAAGGATTCCAGGGGATTGCCCTTGACCTGGAGGGACTTGGCATGACCGGGGACAAGACGGTTGTGCAGAGCCAGTACAACACTTTTGTCAAGAATCTGTCCGCCAAAGCCAAGGCCGCGAGCCTTAAGCTTACGGTCATTCTGCATCCGCTCAACAGCTCCTATAAAGGTTATGATTATAAGACGCTGGCCTCGATTGCCGACGACCTGGTGATTATGGCTTACGCATATGAAGGTGAAACCGGGCCGGAGCCGATGAACAAGGTGGATGAAGCCATCCGTCTGGCCCTCCAGCAGGTTAGCAAGGACAAGCTGATTCTGGGTATTTCGGTATACAGTGAGAATAAAACCTCGGTCAATGCCAAGATCGGCCTGGCCAAACGTTATGGCCTAAAGGGGATCGCCATCTGGCGCCTCGGTCTGATCGGGCAGCCGGTGTGGAGCGAAATGGGGCAATCGGTAGAATTGTAGCATTCCGGGATTTGAAAAAATACAAATTGAATATTTTACAGCCATCTTAGCCACCTTCGGGTGGCTTTTTTTTTGAAATATGAGCTATATCAAAATAGTTTTTTTATTTGTTAGCGTAATAACTAATAAATTAGCTAATTTTGACGATAAGAAATGATGTGGAAAATCATCCCGGAGGTGCGAAAATGGTCAATCAGCAAGAGCAGTCAGATTTACGGTGGAGAAAAAAAGAGTGGAAATTAATATGCACCCTAGAAAAAGTATGGGTGTGAAGTTATTTCTGTAGCCAAGGATTCCATTCTGGATGAAGTTTCGAATTCATCTGAGCAGACTATAATTCATTATTGTGAAAATATGGATTTTGTTTTTAATAAATACAAGGACTACTCCTTAGAGTATATTGCAGATCGATTCCACAGATTATGGAATTCCAGGCGTATAATCCTCATATGCTGGAATCGGTTAAGCTTGATGATCTTCATAAGAAGATTTCATCATTGTCAGGTGTTAATATTGATGATGCCAGTTTGATTCAAACCTTGGCATTAGCCAAAGAAATTGACGCTGAGTACGCCAAGTTGAATGAGAAATGGAAACAGGCGAGACAAGAGATTCTGGCACAACAAATGTCACATTAACTTAAGCGGCGAGCCTGTATAATTTGTAAGGTTAACCTTAGCGGGAGAATTCTTACTTTCAGGAGGAATACAGAGCATGAGCATGAAATATAAATCACTGGAGCTGGACAAACCGCTGACCTATGAGCTGGAGGGACTGGAGGTCGGGGTAACCTCGAACTGCAATTTCCGCTGCGATTACTGCTGCGCGTATAACAGAAATGACGGACAGAGCATCAAAGGCAAAGAAGTGATCCGCATCCTGGAGGAGCTGCCGAATCTTAAGCGGGTCCGTCTCTCCGGCGGCGAAGTCACTCTCAAATTCGAAGATTGTGTGGAGATTGTCAGCTACTGCGCTTCCCGGGGCATTCAGACCCAGCTGAATTCCAACGGCAGCCTGCTGAACCCGGAGCGGATTGAGCAGCTGGAGAAGGCCGGACTGACCACGATCCATATTTCCTTTAACTTTACGACAGCCGGGGCATTCTCGCGCTATTATAATATTCACACAAGCATTTATGACAAAATCAGAGAGAACATCACGATGTTCGCCAAAACCAGTGTGGACGTAGTGCTGGAAACGCTGCTGTTCAACGAGACACAGGACAACATGCAGGAGATCAGCGATCATGTCTATGCGATGGGAGTTAGGACCCACGAAATCCAGAACAGCATTATTATGGGCCATACCGGCTGGAAGGCGATCGCGGCCCGCGAACAATTGAAGAACGCCGTGAACGGGCTGATTGCCCGCAAAAAAGAGGATACGACCCTCTATTTCACCTGTATGGACCGTTTTATGGAGCAACTGGGCTTTCAGGAGCAGCCTGGTGTATATTTCCCGCACTGCATTGAAGGCAAGAAGCAGCTTCACCTGCACGGCAACGGGGATATTCTGATCTCCGAGCTGTGCCACCCGGTCATTATCGGCAATATTTATAAAGGCACCTCGTTAAAAGATCTATACAGCGATATGCCTGCACCGCTTTCCGATTTCCTTGACAAGCTTCCTTGCCCGGCACTGGATGCTCTCTTCCCGCAGGAAGTATAAGTCCTCTGCAACGGATATTCGCTTAATGTCCGGGCGGAATCGCGCCGGAGGATGGATGATAAACAAGACCGCAGCCTGGTGCTGCGGTCTATTTTTTCAGGTTTTTGTAGCGGATGTTACTTTGGACCTAGATTTCGACAAAATGCGATAATATAACCTAATTTTCTCTATGTAATATTCACTATCCCAGGCTTAAATCCGATAATTATTGTAATAAATGTTACTGCTTAAAGATGGGGACAGAACTACCGAGGAAATCAGGACGGAAGGATGTAGAAGAAAATGAAGATTCGGATGAAGCTTTCAGTATTAATGATCGTCGTCACACTGATTTCTACGGTATTAATGGGGGTTTTTACGTACAGTAAATCCACACGGACCATTCTTGATCTGACTGAAACCGCCATGGCACAGGTCAATACAAACAAAGCGCAGACCATTGAAGCGATGATAGACAAAGAAAAGCGCAGCATGGAGCTTGTTGCGGGTGAATCGGAAATTGCCGAGCTGCTGCTGAAGTCTGCAAGCGGAAGTCTTACCAGCGGGGACCCGCTTCGGGCCGAGGTGAATGCCAAGTTTCAGCAAATGGTGAAGGACGCGGGCAATCTGGAGCATATGTTTGTGGCTGATATGAAAGGAATAGGGATTGCGGACAGCGATACCAAGCTCATAGGAGCGGATTTCAGCGAAAGAAATTATACGAAAAATGTGCTCAAAACCGCCGGACCGGTCATCAGTGAAACGCTGAAGTCCAAATCTACAGGCGCGTATGTCCTCGCTTTTATACATCCGGTGATGAGCGGCGGCAAAATGATCGGTTTCGTGGGTTCCGCCGTCAACGCGAACAGCATTATCAAATATTTGGCCGATGCTAAGGTGGCGAATGCGCCTTCTTCCTATGCCTATCTTGTGGATGAGACGGGAAATATTCTGTATCATCCTGATGAGGCCAAGATCGGATCACCGGTGGAGAATGCACAGATCAAAGCAGTTGTGGAAGAGGTGAAGGCCGGTGGGACGGTAGCTGACGGCAATGTCGAATATACCTTCGAAGGTACGGAGAAAAAAGCAGCATTTACGGTTTTGCCGCAAACGAAATGGACACTGGTGCTGACCGGCGATGTCGATGAAGTGATGAAGCCGGTCACCAATATGACGAAATTTATTGTTCTGCTGGGACTAGGGAGCCTGCTGCTGACCTTACTGGTAGGCGTCTCTGTGGCCACACGGATTTCTTCGCCGATCATTAAGCTGACAGAGCTGATTAACCGTACTGCAGAGCTGGATCTCAAATATGATACACAATATGAGTACCTGACTAAAAATAAAGACGAGACCGGCACGATCGCCAAAGCGATGTTCCATACGCGGGCTGTGCTGCGGGAAATGGCCGGCAGTCTGGTTACGATCTCCACCAAGGTGCTGGACAATGCGGAGACGCTGGAGAAGCTGTCCATTGATGTACGGGAGAACGCCCATGATAATTCGGCGACTACAGAGCAGCTGTCGGCAGGCATGGAGGAGACGGCAGCCTCTACCCAGGAGATGACAGCGGCGATTCATGAGGTGGAGAACAATGTCCGGGTGATCTCCGGACGTGTCAAGGAAGGTGCAGGTGTATCTGTACAGATCACCGAACGGGCTCTGGCGCTGCAGCATGATGCCACCGAGTCCATCGGCAATACCCGCGAAATCTATGATTCGGTAAAAGTGGAAATGCAAAAAGCGATTGAGCAGTCAGACTCCATTCATGAAATCAACGTCCTCGCCGATACGATTCTTTCTATCACCAGCCAGACCAATCTGCTGGCGCTGAATGCGGCGATTGAGGCGGCGCGGGCCGGAGAAGCGGGCCGGGGATTTGCCGTGGTGGCGGGGGAAATCCGCAAGCTGGCTGAGAAATCCTCCGAAACAGCAGCAGGCATTCAGGACGTTGTCAAAAATGTCTACTCTTCCGTAGAACAGATGAAGGGGAATTCCGAGGCGATCCTGCACTTTATTGATCAGAATGTGCTGGGAGATTATGAGCGGCTTGCGGAGGTCAGCGAGCAGTACAACAGTGACGCCACAGCGATAAACGGGCTGATGAGCCAGTTTGAGGAAGCCGCCGACCATCTGAGCGAAACAGTGTCCAGCATAGCCATTGCCGTCAACGAGGTAGCAGCTACCGTTAATGAAGGTGCAATTGGGGTGCAGGATATTGCTGTGAAAACTGCGGATATCGTAGAAAAAACCTTCCATGAGGCAAAAATGGCTGATGAGAATACACAAAGCGCCAAAGAAATGCAGCGACTGGTGGAACAATTTAAAATATAAATTAGTTAATGTAATCTTTAACCTGTCTTCATCTGAATTTAAGCTTGCGGGGGTATATTAAATCCATAACCCCCCTTTAATTATAGCTTTGGCCCCGCCGGTTGCCGGCGGGGCCCTTTTTTACATATCCAGAGGCCATTCAGGTACATTTAGGGGTAAAGTCAGCATATTTCCGGGTACGAAAGTCATCAAGCAGGGTTCCTTTCTTGATGGTTTCGCGATCCCGGGTATCCCCTGCTTTTTTGTGCCTGCCAGGCTCCAAATCTTGGTCCATAACTTACTTTACGCCATCCAGAGTGGCGGCTGAGTGACATGAGAGGTATAAATACCCTAGATTTGACCAGAAGTGAGCGGCTGAGGAGAAGGAGAGGTATAAATACCCTAGATTGGGTCAGAAGTAAGCAGCTGAGTGACATGAGAGGTATAAATACCCTAGATCAGGTCAGAAGTGAGCGGCCGAGGGCAAATGAGAGGTATAAATACCCTGGATTTGACCAGAAGTAGGCGGCTGAGGGGAAATGATGAGTTCCCCCTTCTTGCACTTGGGATTGCCATAGGGTTCAAGGGAGTCGTTCTCCAGGTAACGCTGGACTGAAATCAAAGACTGCTGCGCGGTCCCGTGAAGCTGAAGGATCGCAGCTGTTTTGTTCTCCTTTGGGCACAATGGCAACGGCATTATAAACCGTATTTTTGGTCCATAATGTTTACCAAGAGGTGAGGGCAAAATGAGAGATTATTTGCTGAAGCCGGGGGCACGTGAAGACCTGAATGAGCTGCTTAGCAATCTGGGCCAGGAATTCGAACAGAAGGCGAAGGCGCAGAGTCAACGTGCTCCGGATCACGGAAATATGGGTAAGAGTAACCAAATACAGTTGCTGCAGGAGAGCTTTCTACTGCAAATGGTTAGGGATGAGGGGCCTAGTCTCCCGGTGGTTAGGGAACGTCTGCAGCAGCTAGGGTTAGCCCCGCTGGCGGCGGGGGATTTGAGGCTGCAGTTTGCGGCGGTGGAAGTAAGAATGCCATCAGAGATAATGGCAGGCCGCCAGGAACGCCGGAACCTGATAAAGCAGGCTTTTCAAGAGCACTGCCAAGTAACGTCCTCTCATTGGAAAGGGATTTATCCGTTTGGCAACGATGCGGACGTGGCAGTGATGTATTTTCTTGTGATCCTGAAACCAGGAGTGGATCATGCCCGGAAGACCCAGAGGTTCATAGAGCAGCTGAATCACAGCGTAACCAGTGAACTGAAGCTGGAATGTGTGAGCGGGATTGGCGGGGAAGTGAAGGGACTGAAACGGCTGAAGCACGGCTATGCCTCCTGCATGTTGTCCTGGAGCCGGAGCAGCAGCGGCGGGAAAGCGGATGGGCATTGCCGTGACCAGGAGCTGTCCCAGGCCTTCACCCCTGAGGTTGAACAAAAGCTGAAGCGGGCGGTTGAGAATCTGGACACGCACGGCTTCCGCCGGGAACTGGACAACATGCTTAGCAGTGAAAGAGATACACCTGAGTTAACTTTTTTGGCCCTCAGGCTGATCCTGCTGCTTGCCTCCACTGCCAAAAAGTTCGAGCTGGGCAGTTCCTCCTTGCAGAGGTATGTATGGAACTCCCGGATGGCCATTATCCAAACTCCCTCGCACGAAGGGGTGCGGAGTTTATTGGATGAGCTGGCGCAGCTCGTAATGGAAGAAGTGAAGAAGGTCCGCTTCTCAGACGGCTGGCATCTCATTGAGGCAGTCCGGAAATTTGCCGGGGAGAATTTCTGCTGCAGGCTGGAGCTATCCTTCCTGGCAGAAATGTTTTACTTGAATGAGGCCGATTTGCCAAGACAATTCAAGCAGCATGTCGGCATAACCTTCAGCGACTATATTACCAAGCTGCGGATGGCAAAAGCCGAGGAGCTGCTGCAGGACAACGAACTCAAGGTGGGCGACATCGCCGGGCTTGCCGGTTATTCCGGCTTCGGTGATTTCAGCGCCTCCTTCAAAAAATACAGCGGTAAAAGCCCCAAAGAATACCGGGAACGGTTGTTGCAGAGGCGTGCGGCTAGAGGCTGTCCATGAGGAGTTTCTGCATTTTCCGATCAATGGTACAATAAGGAAAAGGGATATGAATACCCGCTTGATACTGAAGGGAGGATTAAAATGAGAAGATTAGGGTTCCGCTCTATGCAGAGTCTATGGTTGAACAACAATTGCGGTTGTTTGCATAGGGCGGGAAGCACAACACCGCTATAATTGCCTGCAAGAATATCGTTGATCATCCTGTAGACTTTGCCACCTTAAAAAGTTCAATAAATTTAAGGGAGCGAAACTACGATGAAATACATTAACGCAGATATAGTATTGCCGGAAGATTTGCTGAAGGAAGTCCAGAAATATATACACGGCGGGATGCTCTACGTGCCAAAGCCGGAAGGGCTCCGGGCCCGGTGGGGCGAGAACTCCGGCGGCAGAGCATATCTGAACCAGAGGAATAATGAAATCCGCAAGCAGTATAGGGCAGGACTCGCTATTGAGCATCTGGCAGACCAATTCTGCCTCTCCTGCGACAGCATCAAAAAAATCGCCTATGGAAAAAAATAAAAAGCGACAAAGGCCGCATCGGGTTATTCTCCGGTGCGGCTTGTTTATGAATGAATGCTTGTTTGAATTAAGGAATATTTGGTTTAGAACAGTTCATTCCGTATCTCCTGATTAAGGCTTGCGGCTATAATGGTTGGATAATGCTGTAAGGGGGAGAACCATGGACGAATCATGTTGCAGAGATCATTGTCATGACAGGCGGCATCTGTTAAATCGGGCAAGACGGATTGTGCTGTGGGCATTACCGCAGTATGATCTCGAATGGGAGTGGATTAGGTATATTGGGATGTCTGATAGTGTTACCTATCAAATACAGACCCGTAATGCAGGGCGCTTTTTGCTGCGTATTCACCGGGCACAGGTCAGTGAATCGGAAATCAGGTCAGAGCTGATGCTGCTTCGTATGTTGAACGGAGTACTGCATTTCCCTGTCCCTGAAGGGATTCCAGGCATCGGTGGGGATGATCTGCTCGCTGTAGCCGGAGAGGAGCCGGAGTTCTCCTGGGTTACCCTGATGCGATGGGTGGAGGGGGAGGAGGCGGCAAAAGATTTGACGGAACCCGCTCTGCTAAAAATGGGTAAAATGATGGGGCGGCTGCATCAGGCGGCAGCGCAATTCAACCCGCCAGCAGGGTTTACCCGGCCGGTATGGGGAGCTGAGAGCTTTAGAGGGGAAATGATTAAGTTGGAACATCATTATCCCGGTTTCCTCTCAAAGAAGGCCTGGAAGTCCTATCAGGCGGCTGCCGCAAAAATAATCGCCGAGCTGGAGAAGATGGATGTCAGCAATGATACTTATGGACTGATTCACGCAGATTTACACAGCGGCAACGTCGTCTTTCATGGAGATGAGCCGCATCCGATTGATTTTGGAAGATGCGGCTACGGGTACTACCTCTATGATATGGCCGGTTCGCTGCTTGAATTGTATCCCGACCAGCGGAAGGTTTTTATCGAAGGCTACGAAAGTGTAATGAAGCTGGAAGCGGATTACGCCCGGAAGCTGGAAAGCTTCTTCATTATGGTGATGATCGGAAATTACTGTCACTATGCTCCGATCCCGGAGGAAGCCGCCCGCTTGCGGGAGGAGCAGCCCTACGCCCAGGCCTATATAAGAGAATATTTGCAGGGCACCCCGTTTGTGTTCAAGCGGATTGAACCGGCGGAAGCGTAAGGAGCCGATTTGCAAATATGCTGCCGGTTAGGGTATGTCAGAGGCAGCCGAATTGGAGAGGCAGAGAGGTTTACATTTAGGATCTGAACCGGGAGAACTGCTCTGCCATAGTAAACGGGCCCGGGATTAGAAGACTTAACGGGAATCATCGGGCAGTGTCATAAAAATGGGCTGAGGATCGGCGAGAATCCATTGCACCGCCAGCTCGCTTAATCTGGCAGGTTGCTCATAGCCAGTGATGTTACGGAAACGGTTGGCGAGTGCGGCTGCCGTTGCCTTGATCGAAGAGATTCCGTCATGTCTCTCGAGCTCCGCTACAGGCTCGACATCAAATTGCCGGTACAGCTCCAGGTGAGCATTTGCAGTTTCATCCAGCTTTACCGTTATTGATTGGTTCTGTTGAATTCAAAATCCTTGCCAATTCGACGTGGAATTAAGATATCCGGTCTACTGCTTTATTTGCTGATGACAGCAATGGCTGCCTCCACCGTAAGCAGTTCTTCGCTTTGCTGCAACATATCCTTGAGCCGGATCTTGCCTTCGGCCGCTTCACTCTCCCCGATTAGAATGATGTAGCGGATACCCTTTGTATTCGCTGCGGCCAGCGTTTTCTTCAGCTTGCGTTTACCGGTATCCACGGCAGTGCGGATGCCGGCAGCGCGAAATGCGGCGGCTGTTGTCAAGGCCTGCGGCAAGCACTCTCCAACGGGTATGACCAGCACCCTTGAAGCCTCTTCACGGACAGGCCGTTCGCCAAGCAGAGCCATAATCGACTCCATACCGAAGGATATGCCCACCGTAGGGTATTCGATATCTTCGCGCCCCACCAGCTTTCCGATGATCGAGTCATATCTGCCTCCGCCGCCCAGGCTGGAAGTGTAAGCACCGGAAGCATCGAAGATCTCATATACCGTCCCCGTGTAGAATGACAGGCCCCGTGACAGAAAAGGATCGAATACACAGGTCTCCGCGAGTCCAACCGCCGCGATCAGCCGCTGCAGAGCCAGCACCTCCAGAGCACCCGGTTGCCCGCTTAATTCATATTTCTCCACCAGCCCTTCAAAAGATGGAGCATCCATGTTCAGCAGCTCCGCGAGCGCACTTACAGCAGCCGGAGCTATTCCTTTCCCTTCAAGCTCCGCGAGCACACCGCGGCTGCCGATTTTGGCCAGCTTATCGAGCGACAGCATCACTGAGAGATGCTCCTCCACAGGCATGCCGGCCGCCGTCAGAATTTCCCCGAGAAACCGCCGGTTGTTCCATTTCACGATGACGGGAATCTCCAGTCTGCGGAAGGCTTCCGCCGCAAGCTGCATCAGCTCGGCTTCTCCCTGCGGGCCGGCAATGCCCACCACATCGGCGTCGCATTGCAGGAATTCGCGCAGGCGGCCTTTTTTGACCGGACCATCACGGAATACCTTGCCGATCTCATAGCGCTTGTAAGGAAATTCAATGCCCGGATTCAGGGCGATCACTTTGGCAAAAGGAATCGTCAGGTCGTAGCGCAGTCCCAACTGGCGGCCGCCTTGATCGGTGAGCTGATACATTTCCCGGAGAATCTCATCGCCTCCTGCATATTTGGAGGTTAGCAGCTCCAGCTCATTCAGCAGGGTGGTCTCCATGGATTCAAAATCATAGAGTTCAAACAGTTCGCTCAGCGTAGAGCGGACCTTCTGGCGGATGGCCTGCTCCCGGCCGAAATAATCATAGGTTCCTTTAACGTTTTGCATAATGATTAACCCCTTTTCATGTTCAGCTCTGTGCAAACAAAAAACGCGCCGGACCTCCTGGTCCTGCGCGCCAATATGCGGCAGGGAGGCCAAACGCAAAATGCGTCAGCCCTCCCTGGAAAATGTTCAGGAGTGCTAACGCTGCTTGTGGTGATGATGCCGATTCAGTATGATAGTTATGCTGTTCATGAGCATCAGATCCTCTCAAGGCTGGATTACAGCACATTATAGCGGATCGGGAGAAGTCGTGCAAGGCCCGGCCCGCTGATTCTATCATTTGCAAAGTAAAGGGAGGATTTTACTATGAACTATACACAGATCATTACCGCAGCCGAAAATTTCGCCAAAGAGCAATTGGGCCAGGACACCACCGGCCATGACTGGTTCCATACGGACCGTGTGCGCAATACGGCTGGGCTGATCGCAGAGATGGAACAGGCGGATGTGTTTATCTGCACCTTAGCGGCGCTGCTGCATGATGTGGCCGATGAGAAGCTGAACCCGTCCAAAGAAGCTGGACTGCGAAAAGTACATAACTGGTTGGCGGAGCATCTCAGTGATGAGGGGCAGATCAGGCACATCATGCTGATTATTGAAACGATGTCCTTCAGCGGCGGCGGGGGCGAGCCCATGTCCACACTTGAAGGGCAGGTTGTGCAGGATGCTGACCGGCTGGACGCGCTGGGGGCGATCGGGATTACGCGTGTGATGGTTTTTTCGGGGGCCAAGGGACGTCCGGTCTATGATCCCGAAATTGCGCCGCGTGACGAATCCCTCCAGAAGGAGTACCGCGACTATTCCAAGGGAACGGCGGTCAACCATTTTTACGAGAAGCTCCTGAAGTTAAGGGACTTGATGAATACACCCTACGGGCGCAAGCTGGCGGAGGAGCGGCACGCGTTTATGGAGAGCTTTTTGGAGCAATTTTATAAGGAATGGAATCAAGGGAGCCGGAAGCTGTTATAATATTAGAATGCACAAGATGGAAGGAACGCGGGAAATCCCGCTTGAACCGGAACAATCGGCATAGAAGAGGTAGACAACTACATGAGTGTATTTAGAGATTACAGCTTAAATGTAGAGATTATCCGCGCGCTGGATGTGCTGAATTATCTTGAGCCTACAGAGGTGCAGAGCAAGGTCATTCCAGCGGCCCTGAAGGGCCAGGATCTGATCGTCAAGTCACAGACCGGCAGCGGCAAAACCGCATCGTTCGGCATCCCCCTCTGTGAACTGGTAGACTGGGCGGAGAACAAGCCGCAGGCTTTGGTACTGACACCGACCCGGGAGCTGGCTGCACAGGTTAAGGAGGACATCACGAACATCGGGCGCTTCAAGCGGATTAAGGCGGTCGCTTTGTTCGGCAAGCAGCCGTTTGCCCCGCAAAAACAAGAGCTTACACAAAAAACGCATGTCGTCGTAGGTACACCGGGACGTGTGTTCGACCATATCGAGCGCGGCACGCTGACGCTGAACCGGATCAAATATCTGGTGATCGATGAAGCGGATGAGATGCTGAGCATGGGATTTATCGAGCAGATTGAACAGATTATCCAGAAGCTTCCCCGGGAGCGCGTGACGATGCTGTTCTCCGCGACGCTGCCGGATGCCGTGAAGAATCTGTGCCTGAAGTATATGAACGGGCCGGCGGATATTGAGATCGAAGCCAGCGGCATTACGACAGCGGCGATTGAGCATGCCCTGATTGAAGTCAGACAAGCTGCGAAGTTTGGGGTGCTGCTTGACCTGCTGACGGTGGAGAATCCGGACAGCTGCATTATTTTTTGCCGGACGCAGGAGCAGGTGAACGAGCTGTTCCGTGGTATGGCGGATCTGGAGTATCCGGTGGACAAGATTCATGGCGGGATGATGCAGGACGAGCGCTTTGAGGTCATGAACGCATTCAAGAGAGGCCAGTTCCGCTATCTAATCGCCACCGACGTTGCTGCGCGCGGGATTGACATTGAGAACATCACCCATGTGATCAACTACGATACTCCGATGGAAAAAGAGAGCTACGTGCACCGTACCGGACGCACCGCACGCGCCGGCAAAAGCGGTAAAGCGATCACCCTCGCCACGCCGAATGAACACAAGTGGGTACAGGAGATTGAGAGCTATATCGGATTCAGCCTCCCGGTGATGAAAGCTCCTTCGGAGGCTGCCGTGGCCTACGCCAAGCCTGCTTTTGAAGCGAAGCTGGGCAAGCAGCAGGTCCGCAAGAAGGGCAAGACTGAGGTCATGAACGAGGACATCATGAAGCTCTATTTCAACGGGGGCAAGAAAAAGAAGCTGAGAGCCGTCGATTTCGTCGGCACCATTGCGAAGCTGGAAGGAATCACCGCTGACGACATCGGGATCATCACGATCCAGGACAATGTTACTTATGTAGATATCCTGAACGGCAAAGGGGCGCAGGTGCTGCAGGCGATGAAGGACACCACCGTGAAGGGCAAGCTGCTTAAGGTGCATGTCGCGAAGAAGTAGGGTGGCGTAGTGGCAGGGATGAAGCAGAAGTGGGCAAGGAGATAGAGCAATATTTGGCAAGTGAAACCACCGTGAAGGGCAAGCTGCTTAAGGTGCATGTCGCGAAGAAGTAGGTGCGTAGCGGCAGGGATGAAGCAAAGTGGGCAAGGAGATAAACATATTTGGCAAGTGGAAACAAAGCCGCTGCATCGCCTTTTGGGCCCTGCAGCGGCTTTGTTTCCAATGTATAAGTTTCCAACTATAAATTATCCTGCTCTTTCTTGCTGAAATGGTCCTGAAAGCGACACTCTGTATCGCTGCCTCGGAGCGTAGGTTGCTTTAAAAAAGATGGCAAAGCCGGTTCTGCTTATTCTACAGCATCCTATTACGTCTCCACCCGCAAGGAGCTAAGTGGAAAAAGTAAACTTAATCCCACCTCAATAAGCAATCGTGGAGATTTAGGTGGAAAAAGTAAACTTAATTTGGCTAAATTACCCTGTTGAAGGGAAAATGAGCCGAATTAGTGATACTTATTCCACTTAAGCTGCCTAATAACAGGGGGATGAGCAAATTAGTGGTAATTTTTCCACTTCGGGCGAGCGGGCAGATTAACGGTGCTGCTATTGAGCGCTCCCATAGGCCCTAATCTCGATCAGCTCCGCATGGCGGCTTCCGTTCGTGGATTCAATTATAACCCGAAGGCTCCGCGCCTGCACAGGCTCCGGCAGCAGGTGAACGGCCTTCCGCTTGCGGTTGCCGGTTCCGGCTGCAATTTCTGTCCACACTCCGCCGGCGCCGAGGGCTTCCACCCGGTAATTGCGGACCAGTTCGGGAATGATGGCAAAAGCTGTGCGGTGATGGTGCAGATTCACCAGGTCCTCATTGACATCATCGTTGAAGGTTAGATGAATCTCACCAAACGTCTGCTCAGAATCCCAATCCAGCTGCAGCCACTCCGCCCTGCCGTCCTTCATCGGCTCCGACATCCACTGCTGCGGTCCGCCGTACGGGCGGTGATAGCCGTTCACCGCTTTGTCCGCCGCGAACGCCGCCGTTGGCGAACCCAGCCGGAAGCAGAAAGGCCGCCGCGCCTGGCCCTTCATCTTCCAGAGGACGACAAGCTGATCCGTGGAGTGGTCCTCCAGATCCTTGGAGACCTGCGGCTGCTCATCTTTGAAGAAGGCCAGCACGCCGCTATGCGGCTCCAGCGAATGATAAAGGCTGACCGCAGGGTTCGCCTTGATGATCACAAAAGCGTTCTGCGGGTTCTCCGGCTGCCACTGCAGATCAAAGGCCACCCACTGCCGCTGCCCCGCTTCGGCAGGTGCGGCTGCCCGTGCCTGCAAAGTATGCGGCACGTAATTCTCCCCGCGGCCGGTGTCCCACAGCTCCACCGTCACTTCCGCTGCCTGCTCCGCATCCAGCAGCAGGTCAAAGCCGCTGATTCCCGGATCCGCCGGGAACAGCACGGCCACATCATGCAGCAGCCTGCAGGCTTCGCCCGGCTGCGCCAGCTCAAGTGCGGTCTGCACGCTGGAGGCGCTGACCCGCGCCCGTCGCGCAAGATCCGCTTCATCGCTGCTGCGCAGGCCGATGACCGAGGCATCCTGCCGCAGCAGCGTCTGCCGCAGCTCTGCAAGGTGCCGCTCGTGCAGCTCGCGCGGCGTGATGCCCAGGCGGCTGCTCAGCGCCGCCCCGGTGCCGGCGGCTTCGCCGATGACGGCGCAGGTCGCCATTACGCGCGTCGTGCCGAAGGCGACGTGGGAGGCGCTGATATCGCGCCCGGCCATCAGCATATTCCGCACATTCGCGGAATACAGGGAGCGGAAGGGGATGTGATACACCCCGTCTGCATGCATATGCTTCGAGCCGCTGGCTTCGGCGTACATCCCCTGCGGGGGATGGAGATCGATCGACCAGCCGCCAAAAGCCACGGCGTCCGTGAACTCGCGCTGGGCAATAATATCATTCTGGTTCAGCACGTAGTCGCCGATGAACCGCCGGTATTCGCGCTTGCCGGGCAGCGAGCCGACCCATTCCAGCGTCATGTTTTCGGCGCCGAATTTGCCGGAGTTTTTGATATAATCCCAAATGCCGTAAATGACGGACCACAGCTCGTCGCGGATCATCTCATTATCATGCACCGTGTCATGCTCGCCGCCCCATTCAATCCACCAGTAGTGGCAGCCGGAGTCGCCGCTTCGGATCACCCGGCGGAGCGGAATCGACGTTTCCGAAATATCCTTGGCAAAAGAAGGCGGGACAAAGTTCACCGGTACCCCCGCATCTTTGGTATAAAACAGAATAGTGCTGCCTAGTGTGATACCGTCAGCCACCTCCGGAGCCCACTCTTCGTTGTATTCACTGCGGGCTTCCCGCCCCAGAGAGAATTTCGCCCCGGCGAGGAAGCCGATCAGACCATCACCTGTACAGTCCAGATATACATTGCTCTTGAATGTGATCCGCCGCTCTGAGCCCATCATCCAGCCCACGACGGCAGTGATCCTCCGGTCATCCTCCCGGCCTTCGGCCTGTACCTCATGAACATCTGTATTCAAATACAGGGTAATATTCGCTTCGGCTTTTACAGCCTCCAGAACCACCAGATCCCAAAGATAAGGATTGCCCTCGGGGTTCCGGTACTGGTTCTCCACAAACAGCTCGCCCATAATGCCTGTTTCCCGGGCATATCGGTTCGTTCCATGCGCGGTTGCCCCGCAGACCCAGACGCGCACCTCGCTGCTGGAGTTGCCCCCGAGGACGGGACGGTTCTGCACCAGCGCCACCTTTTGCCCCAATCTGGCTGCAGCAATGGCTGCACACACCCCGGCCAGTCCGCCGCCGATTACCGTAATGTCATTGTTAACTAGCTCCTGCTTCATAACTATTCACTCCCGTGACTTCATTTGGATGAACCCTGAGTTATATTTGTATATCTATAATTTCATCATAAGCTCCGCAATTTACTTTTTAAATGCACTATATTATCATTGAACATACACTTTATTTCGTAGGGAGTGAAAGATTCGTGCAGCTTTTGAACCATATTTACTGGCGGCAGAAAGGGGCATTCGACCTGGCGGAAGATCTCTACGATACTTGGGTGGCTTTTGCGGTGGAAGAAGGTATATTCCGTTATGAAATTGGGGTCCAATCTGGAGAAGCAGGTTTTGCCGATGTGGTGCTGTGTCCGCCGGGAGTTCCCTTCCGCCGGGCGGCCATCACTCCGCTCACCTTTCACTATTTGCAGTTCAGCGCCAGCAGAGAGGAGGCGGCTGAGCTTCTTCCGCCTGCCGGCAGATCGTTAATCAACGATACCAAACGGCTCGCTTCAACCTATGCTTATTTGCGTCAGGCGAGCGAGGAGAATGACCTGCCATCCGAACTCTGGAAGAATCATCTTCTTATGGATCTGTGGCAGCTATTCCAGTTGGAGCGCAGACAGAGCCGGCTGAAGGAGCGGAAATTCACCGAGGATGTACTGATGGCGGAAGCAGCAGTGCTGCTGGAAGAACAGGCCGGGGAGACTGTCAGCCTTCAGGAGCTGGCCCATCGGCTGGCATTAAGTCCGGTACAGCTTACCAGAAGGTTCCGCGAGGCTTTTCAGGAGACGCCTTCCGATTATCTGAAAGCGGTCCGGCTCAAAAAAGCGCGCAGCCTGCTGGCCGCAAGCACGCTCACCCTCGCACAGATCGCCGAGCGCTGCGGGTATGAGAACGGCTTTTACCTGAGCAGAGTCTTCTCCAAAGCCATGGGCGTCAGCCCTTCAGAATACCGCAGACGGAGCCGGGTGTAAGGAAAACACGCGGGTCACAGAGGCCGGGGATCACAGATCTCCGGTTTATTTTTGCATCCCTATTTGCGTTCTCTGGAATATTATATTACGATGTACTTAATAACGCGAAGTACTTGGGGAGGGACGAGATTGGAGTTTGAAAAAGAGCTGCTCAAGGGTTACATCGATATTATTTTGATCAGCATTGTAAAAGAGAAGCCGATGTACGGTTATGAGATTGCCAAGAAAGTCCGCGACATCAGCGGCGGAGCTTTTGACCTCAAAGAGGCTACCTTGTATATGGCGCTGAAGCGGCTGGAGAAACAGGGAGCCGTGGAAGCTTTTTGGGGCGGGGAACACGAAGCGAGCGGCGGCGGCAGAAGAAAATATTATCGTCTGCTTGCTGCGGGGGAGGACCGGCTGCGCGGGAGCAGACAAGGCTGGACGATCTTCCGGAATTTTATGGATTCATTATTGGGGAGGGAATAGATCATGACGGATTACAAGCTTAAGGGTAAATCTGCCGGGCGTATTGCAGCATATGTAGAGAATCTGTGCCGGCAGATGAAGGAGCCAAGCGACCAGGTGAATGATTTCCGCGAGGAAATGACGGCCAATCTTACCTCATCTGTACTTGAACAGATGCATCAGGGCTTGCCGGAGGAGGAGGCCGTAACCGAAGCGCTTGCCCGGTTTGGAGAGTTGGGTGAGGTGAAGAAAGAACTGGTGCGCATCTACAAAATTAAAAGAACTTTTGCAGGCATTGTCCTTAAAGGCGCCTTCTCTCTGCTTTTACTAAGCGCCGTTGTTCTCGGGCTGATCATCGGAGTATGGAATGAATGGGCGGTGTCCAAGTATCCTAAAGAGGCCTATGCTATAGTACAGGGGGAAGCCAATGTCCGTGGAACTGAGTCATTGCCTGAGCCTCTGCAGCGGAAATTGCAGAACTGGGTGGACCGCACCTGGGGGGTCAAAGGGGTGAGCGTTGAGCCGACTTATGGGGCCATGGATCATAGAGTGAACCTGTTCATGTATGCCGGGAACCCGCTTGCGGAAGGGATGCTGAGATTTGTGAATTTATCAGAGGATGCTCCCGCACCCAAGCAAGAGGGATTTTTGGTCAAAACCAATGCGTTCAGCGAATTTGGCTATAATCCCGCAGATCCTGATCTTGACCAGACGCAGTATCCGTTTGTTGTTCATGTGGCAATGACTTATTTTAACTACACTTTCTTTTACAGCCTGGGTTTGTTCCTGCTTGGGGGATATATTCTGCTCTTTGCCGTATGGGCAAGTATGAACGCGTATTATGAGCGCCGCGGCAATGTGGCTTGGGTGCTGCTTTTCCTGTTAACGAATGTGCTTGGCTACGGGTTGTATGTGCTCTCGCGGAGATGGGATCATCCGGGGCTTCAGGTGAATTGAGACAAGGATCCGCAAAAAAAACCTTTCACAGTCGGCCTTAAACGGCTGATCAGCGAAAGGTTTTTTTCATTTAATCCACTCCTCCTGCTGTACACAACGCAGCAAGCTGTCTACGCATGATACTGCGCCTGATACAGGCGGCTGTAGGTGCCTCCGGCGTTCACCAGCTCCTCGTGACGGCCCTCTTCGGAGATGCCGTCTTCATTGACGACGATGATCCGGTCGGCATTTTTGATCGTGGTAAGACGGTGGGCGATGACAAGTGTCGTCCGTCCTACGGACAGATCCGCCAGCGATTGCTGGATCGCCGCTTCCGTCTCGGTGTCCAGTGCCGAGGTTGCTTCATCCAGAATCAGAATCGGCGGATTCTTCAGGAACATCCGGGCGATGGCCAGCCGCTGCTTTTGCCCGCCGGAGAGCTTCACGCCGCGTTCCCCGATCACGGTATCCATTCCGGCCGGGAGGCCGTTAATCAGCTCCTCCAGATGGGCGCGTCTGGCCGCCTCCCAGATTTCCGGAAGTCCGGCATCCAGCTTGCCGTAGGCAATGTTCTCGCGGATGGTGCCGGAGAAGAGGAAGACATCCTGCTGCACAATCCCGATTTGCTTGCGCAGCGCGTTCAGCTTCATGTCGCGGATATCGGTTCCGTCAATGGAGACCGAGCCGCCGGTGACATCGTAGAAGCGGGGCAGCAGGCTGCAGATGGTCGTTTTTCCGGCCCCTGAAGGACCTACAAAAGCAATGGTTTCCCCGGCATTTACCCTCAGGCTGATGCCATCCAGCACCGGCCGGCCCGGATCATAGCCAAAGCTGACCTGGTCAAAAACGATATCTCCGCGCAGCGGACCGGCATCCACAGCGCCGGGTTTGTCAGCGATATCAGGCTCCGTATCAATGACCTCAAGGTAGCGTCTGAAACCGGCGATGCCTTTCGGATAGCTCTCGATCACGGCGTTGATTTTGTCAATCGGGCGGAAAAAGATATTGGACAGCAGAATAAAGGCCACGAATTCACCGATCTCAAGCTCTCCCTGAATGAAGAACCAGGCTCCGCAGATCATCACAACGATTGTAATCAGACGGGTCATCATATAGCTGACCGACGAGCTTTTGGCCATCAGCTTGTACGCCATCAGCTTGGTTGAGCGGAACATCTGGTTGTCGGCGGCAAAAAGCTGCTTCTCATGTTCTTCATTGGCAAAAGATTGAACCACACGGATGCCTCCGACATTATCCTCGATCCGGGCATTGAAGCTGCCCACGTTGCCGAAGAGCTGATGATAGGTGCTGGTCATGTTGCGGCCGAAGTGGATGATGATCCAGGCCATGAGCGGAACCACAATGAAGGTGATCACCGCCAGCTTGAGATTAATATCGGCCATCAGGATAAAGGCTCCCACAAGGGTCATTACCGCGATGAACACATCCTCCGGCCCATGATGCGCCACCTCGCCGATATCGTTCAGGTCATTCGTGATCCGGCCGATCAGATGCCCGGTTTTGTTGTTGTCAAAAAAACGGAAGGATAACTTCTGGATATGATCGAACAGCTTTTTGCGCATATCCGTTTCGATATTGATCCCGAGCATATGGCCCCAGTACGTGACGATATACTGCATCGCGGTATTTAAGGCGTAAATGGCCATCAGCGCCAGGCAGGCGATCAGAATCAGCGGCCAGTCCTGACCAGGCAGCAGATCATCGATGAATTTATTAACAGCCACCGGAAAGGCCAGCTCAAGCAGTCCCGCTCCCACCGCACAGGTGAAGTCGAGAATAAACAATTTTTTATAAGGACGGTAATAGGAAAAAAAGCGGCGCAGCATCTCTTGTTCACTCATTTCTGTATAGTTGTGCTCCCTGGTGAGAGTCATTCTCAATAAGAACCTCATGTTAAGGATACTAAAGAGGCTGGAGGGATTTGTCAACGGCAAAGGTAATTATAATGGACAGTGCCGGCGTTTTTTGCCTAAATACCCAATCCCAATCCACCTTTTCTACATAATTTAAATGTATTCCAGTAAGAAGGAGGAGTAATCATGGGCGAAAATGTTGGAGGATACGGCGGTGCTTTTACGTCTACTGGTGCCATTCTGGTTCTGTTCATCCTGCTCGTAATCATTACTAAATCTCTCTGGGTATAATTGCAATTCCTTTGATATGTTCAACAAGCCAGTCGCCAAAGACTGGCTTTTTTTGTTTTTTAGGATATGATGCTCCCCCTTTCTTGTGAAACTTTGGTTTATTTTCAGGATAGAATACTTCTGGTTTTTGCGTAGCATCGCCTTCTGCTGTATTTCGTGCAACAGATTTTCGGATATAGAGTTTTGTTTGTATTGCCGAACGATTCATACAGGGTTCCTGTGCAAACGTTAACTGAAATCCAAAACGCTGCCTATCCAGTCAAGGACGGCGCAGCCGTTTTGTTCCTGCATGCAGCGGCAGGCGTCTCAAAAACCTGTGCAGGGTTAGCGGTAAAAGAATATAATGTAACAATGTGATTATTACATAAAACCGCACATCCCTCGGACAAGCCTGTGGTTTGGTTCGGAGAATGTGCTGTAACCGGGAGGAACTCATGAGATCCAAACAACAAACTGCTGCTACTCTAGAACTGGATAAGACCCGGCCGGACACCGGAACAACCCGCATCCTGCTGGCGGTAGGCATTATTTTTGTGGCTGCGGCTCTCCGAGCTCCTTTTACATCCGTTGGACCTCTGCTGGGCATGATCCGCGATGATCTGGGGTTGTCGAGCACGCTGGCGGGAGCCATTACGACCTTGCCGCTGCTGGCATTTGCCCTGCTGTCCCCTTTTGCGCCGCAGCTCGCCCGCCGGTTTGGCACCGCTAATGTTCTTATGCTGGCTCTGCTGGCCTTGTCCACAGGTATTCTGATCCGTTCGGGGGCGGGCGTGGTTATGCTGTACGCAGGTACAGCGGTGATCGGGTTATCCATAGCTATCTGCAATGTGCTGCTGCCGGGACTCATCAAGGGGAAATTTCCAGAGCGGATTGGACTTATGACCGGTGTGTATACCGTATCCATGAATATCTGTGCCGCTGCCGCCTCAGGCATCAGTGTTCCGCTGGCGCAGCATGCCGGATTCGGCTGGCGGGGCACATTGGCGCTATGGTTTGCAGTAGCCGCGTTAGCAACAATATTCTGGATTCCTCAGATGCGGAATAGGACTAAGGGAAGTACTGCGGATCACAAACCATCCTCCATCCGGATCTGGCGATCCCCGCTTGCGTGGCAGGTTACCCTGTTCATGGGCCTGCAATCACTGCTGTATTACGTGCTGATCGCCTGGTTTTCCGTGATTTTGAGTGAGCGGGGGATGTCCTCCAGCCATGCAGGCTGGATTCTGTCCCTCATGCAGCTGGCCCAGCTGCCGTTTACCTTTTTCGTGCCGCTCTGGGCGGGCCGGATGAAAAACCAGCGCAGCCTGGTGATCATCACATCTATTCTGTTTATGATTGGTATTCTCGGTGTCTGGCTGGGCAGTACCGCCTGGATGGCTGTTTGGGCGATTGGCATCGGAATCGCCGGGGGGTTTGCCTTTGGTCTTGCGATGATGTTTTTCAGTCTGAGGACCCGCAGCACACAGGAAGCCAGCGAGCTGTCAGGCATGGCTCAATCTGTCGGGTATCTGCTGGCGGCAATGGGGCCCGCAGTGTTTGGGCTGCTGCATGATGTCACCCATAGCTGGAACGTGCCGCTGGCCTTACTGGCTGTAGCGAGCGTCTTATTGTTCGTGGCAGGGCTTGGTGCGGGCAGCAGCCGGTTTGTAGGCGACTCCAAGTAAGGCCGATGAAGCAGTCTCCGCCTGAATGCGTGAATCAGGAATTTTTCTTGGCGGCCACACGGATTCGCCTGTAGTCCATAACCCATTGGTCCCCTTGGAATAATTGCGGCTTCAGCTCCTGCTCAAGAGAAGCGAGAACTGCAGTGCGCTGATCAGGAGATAATACGCTCAGAATTCCATCTGCAAAGGTATTCAGCCATTGGCGGAAGCCCTGTTCTCCGCCTTGTAGCGGAGTAGGGCGGTCGAAGCAAAGGGCCAGCTCGACGGTGAAGCCGTTCTGCTCCAGCAAGGCAGCGTATTCTCCGATGCCGGGGAAATACCAGGGCAGCTCCAGCTTGCCGCTGCACCCGATAGCATCGAAGGCGCGCGGCAGCCCGGCTGTAACAGAGGCGATGTTGCCCTGCCCGCCGAATTCGGCGATAAGGCGGCCTCCGGGACGCAGGCTGGCGGCCATGCTGGATACAGCTCCCTCTGCATCCCGCAGCCAATGGAGTGCGGCATTGCTGAATATGGCGTCCGCGGCAGGCTCCGAACGGTAGGCCTGGCCATCGGCGAGCACGAATTCCAGCTGCGGATGTTTGCTGCGGGCGGCGGCAATCATATCCGGCGATGCATCGATTCCGGTGACAGAGGCCCCATAGCCGGCAATGGCCGCAGCCAAATCTCCGGTGCCGCAGCCCCAATCGATAACCCTCTCGCCGGGCTGAGGCTGCAGCAATTCAATCAGCGGCGCTCCAAAGCGGGAAACAAAAGCCATATCCTTATCATAGGTTCCGGTATTCCAATGCTGGTTCATTAGATTGCTCCTTTCGGGTGAATCGGGAATTACTACTGTTGTATCATGGCGGGCACTTATAAGTGAAATATATAATACATATAAATGTAATTGCCTCAGCCTATAACCTGCGGATTGCCGGGGCAACAGCTATGCCCACCTCTAGAATCAATTGAACTTAAATAATGTAGGAACAAAGCAATCCTCCTTAGCAGGAAAAAGGATCACTAATCGAACTCATTTGGTTTGTAGAAGTTCTTATGTGGGGAAAAGTACCACTAATTCGGCTGAAAGCGGCCGTGTGGGATGAAAAATGCATGGATTAGTTGTACGAAATCCCACTAAAACTTTATATAGCCAGGATTTCAGCTCATTAGTTTTACTTTTTCCACTTGCTGATTTCTTTGGGCCTGAAAGAAGTTTATTCTTGCTGTCTAAGCTGCAATTAAAATCCCTTGCATTTTATTCAAAAAGAGAGTATAGTCTTACGTATAGCGATCAAAATGCTGAGTTACATAATATGCGGTCATGGCGGAATTGGCAGACGCGCTGGCTTCAGGTGCCAGTGGTAGCAATATCGTGGAGGTTCGAGTCCTCTTGACCGCATCACACAAAAAACCGTTCCTTTGGTGAAATGGAGTACTATCCATTAACTAAGGGAACGGTTTTTTTCTTTTAGGAAATTA
The DNA here is from genome assembly GCF_000758705.1 of Paenibacillus graminis. Classification (NCBI taxonomy): domain Bacteria; kingdom Bacillati; phylum Bacillota; class Bacilli; order Caryophanales; family Paenibacillaceae; genus Paenibacillus; species Paenibacillus graminis. The sequence goes on from NZ_CP009287.1 coordinate 2,738,396, forward strand.
TACAGCGCAGAAGGATGTGGACTACTTGGAAGCTTCAGAAGAATCATGCGATGCGGCAGCAGCCAAGTCCTTCTGTTGGATGAAGCGGCCAGAGAAGATACTATTTGGGGTTATATACACCTTTTCCGGCTGATTCGGACCCAGGTTCCGTTATTTTGTTCATTTGAACCCAAAAGGAGGGGAATGAAGCCTATTAACGGAAGCTGTGTCCGATTGGCCTATCCTGCACGATGTACAACAAAGTATGCTCAATCACGCCAGGTTGGCGCTAATTTTGCACGTTTTACAACACCCGGTCATAACTTCACGTTGGTGTTCACCCACAAGGGTATATTTGTACTACATTCCGTCTCTGAATGTTCAAGAAAAGTGAACAGAGAGCATATTCCAATAGTACAAAAAGAAAGTATAGCCCAAGCTCATGACTACCAGCAGGTAACGTCCGTATCGGACCCTCCGCTTCTCATCCGTATTCTGCTGCTGATGCCTTACAGTCTGAATGCCCAGGTGGATTGCCGCAGCGGCAGCAAGAAAAGGCAGAGACGAGAATCCCAAGGCGTACCATGCCGGATAGCCGAAGATAACCTGCGAGTTGCCATACAGGAGTTGGCCGATCAGGTAAATGGAAAATATGACAGCAATGAATGCGGCATGTCCAAGCCTTTGCTGCTTCTTGCGCCGGATTAATCTCAGCAGGCTTCGAATCACTGCTATGAGAATCATGACGGGCCACGCCAATCCAATACCGGCATAGATGGCCAGAAGAGTGGAGGGCTGCTGTAAGAACGCGGGTTTCTCCTCTATAGTTACCCCCTGGATAAAGGTTAGCTTCCAGACGCCAGCTTGCTGGTGGAATGAGATAAGCTCCCCGCTCTCTTTGTCCCGGAACAATCCTTCCCGAACAGGAATATACGTTTTAGACTCCTCCGATCCCGTTCCCTCCGGAAAAACCCCTGTGATCCGCAGCGTTTCCCCTGCATTTTGCACTTCAAAGTTTTTGCCCCCCAGCCATCTGAACCATTTGCCCCAGCCATGCTGCGGCCCCAGACCCATGGTATAGGTACGCGCATATTGCTCCAAGTCAGGAGTGGAAGGAGCAGCTACTGCCGGGTCCTGAATCTGTGGTGCAGGCAGCAGGCGCACAATAGCATCTGTCACTTGATCGCGCAGCGGCTTTCCGGGTGATTCGGCATTGCTCACTACTAATATGCCAAGCTTATGCTCAGGAATAAGCTGCATCTTGGCAGCGAAGCCGTCGATGTCTCCTGTGTGGGACAGCGTGAGAATCCCGTTGCCCGTACGATTCCGGAATAAGCCATAGCCTACACCTTCCACACCCGGATGCTCTGTAAACTGCCGGGCCTGCATTTCTTCTACGGTAGCTTGTTTAAGGATATGCTGTCCCTGATAGCTGCCTTCATTCAACAAAGCGATCATGTAGTGGGCCAATTCATCAGGGATCACACTGAGGGCTCCTGCCCCGGGCAGATTCGGGTAAGAATAGGGGATTTCCTGGAAGCTCCCCTTCTCATATTGATAGGATTTGGCCATGTCCGGGTCGCTGTCCTGATGAATCAGGCTGGCACTCGGCATTTGCAGGGGCCCGAACAGATTGCGCTGCATGTAAGCCTCCAGCGTACTTCCCGTTACTTGCTCGATGAGGAAGCCGGCAAGCCCCGCTCCGGGATTGCTGTAAGCATATTCTGTCCCTGGCTCACGGACAGGGGGCTGCGTGGCCAGATACTGCTGCAGGAATGTCTCCGCAGGCACAGCCTTGTCGGCGGATGGCGCCGCCAGGTGGTAGACACCTTCATCCAACCCGGCCGTATGCGTCAGCAGGTGATGCAGGGTAATGGGAAGGCTGTGGTATAGGGGGACCTTGAAGTTTGTCAGATAAGTGTTAATATCCTGGTCCATCGCTACCTTACCTTGCTCCTTCAATTGCATGACCGCTGCTGCAGTCATGGACTTGGTGAGCGATCCGACCCGCATTACGGTATGTCCGGGATCGACAGGAAGTTGTTTCCCAACATCGGCATAACCGTATCCCTTGCTGAATACAATGCGTTCGCCCTCTGTTACCACAACAGCCGTGCCCGGAATATGATCTGCCTCCATGATTTTATTAAGGAGAGGAGTCAGGGTTTCCTCAAGCTGTTCTTGCGTAAGGGCGTCATCCGTGCCGGCTGCTTGAGCTGCAGAGACGGTTCCGAAAGTGCCCATCCATAAAATAACAGAAACGATTAAAACAGATTTCAACTTCATCATCAGAACCTCCAAAACTAGAGCTGTCTAAATCTTCTGTGATTAGCATAAGGGAGAATTCTTTCACAGCTATGTCGCCAATCTTACAATAACCTTAAATCACTTAAAAAAAGCCCGGAATATGATAGACTAATGAACATGAAAGCGGGAATGAATGAGGAGGCTTGGATGTGCAGCGAACGGTACTGCTCGTCGACGACAACCGGGAAATTATAGAGCTTTTGAAGCTTTTTCTGGAGAAGGAAGGACTGCGTATCTTGGAGGCTTATAATGGTGCTCAGGCATGGACATGCATCCAGCACGAATCCATTGATCTGGCCGTGCTTGATATTATGATGCCTGAGCTTAACGGTGTTCAATTGCTGCAGCTGCTCCGCGCGGAGTACAAGCTGCCGGTAATTCTGCTGTCTGCCAAAAATCAGGACAGTGACAAGATTCTGGGCCTGCGTCTTGGCGCCGACGATTTCATCTCCAAACCGTTTAATCCGCTGGAGGTTGTAGCCCGGATACATGCCATGCTAAGGCGTACCTATGATTTCAATGAACCGGCAGGACCCGTTCAGGATACCCTGGAGCCTACCAGTATCGGTGAGCTGATGCTTGACCACACGGACTGCGTGTTGTATAAGGCCGGGCGGGAGATTTCATTAACCGCAATCGAATATAAGCTGCTGGCCACGCTGATGAATGCGCCTGGGCGCATTTTTACCAAGAAACAATTGTTCGAGCAGGTCTGGTCGGAGCATTATTATGAGGATGCCAATACCATTATGGTGCATATCTCCAGATTGCGGGACAAGGTGGAGGAAATCCCGAAGCAGCCTGTGTATATCAGGACGATCCGGGGGCTGGGTTATAAGTTTGCCAAAAAGGATGATTTCCGCTGAAAAAAACGAAGCTTTTCTCCAAGTTGATCCGGTCCTATGTTTACTTTGCCCTCACGTTGGGGCTGGTTGCTGCAGTTTTTCTGATGATTACTCTAGATATCGATACTCAAACCATAGAACTTACACTGCCCACCATGCTGCTGATGCTGGGGCTGTTTGGCATGAGTATTTATATATTCAGCCAGTTGATGGTCAAACGCATTACCAGACCTCTGGAACATATTGCGGAGGCAATAGAGAGAATGGGCAAAGGAGAGTATAAAGAGCGTCTCTCTATTACAGCGGATTACGAATTCTCGGTGATTCAGCACCGTTTTAATGAGATGGCAGAGTCGCTGGAGCAGGCTGAGCAGGAGAACCGCAGACTGCAGGATAGCAAACAGCGGATGCTGGCTGATCTGTCCCATGATCTGAAAACACCGGTTACGACAATCCAAGGCTATGCCAAGGCACTGCAGCTGGGGTTGGTGGATAGTGAGGAGAAGAGGGAACGGTACCTGCAGCTTATCTATAACAAAGCAACCGTGGTCACTGCGCTGATTGATGATCTGTTCAGACTGTCCAAGCTGGAGCGTCCGGACTATCCTATATCGGTTGAGCGGGGAGACCTGGCTGAATTGCTGAGAGAAATTGCCGCCGATTATTACGATTCCATGGAGGAGAAGGGAATGGTCATGGAATTGGACATCCCTTCGGGTGAGGTTATGGCGGATTATGACCCTGGCCTTATGCGCAGAGCCATAGCCAACCTGCTGTCCAACGCCGTCCGGCATAATACCGGGGGCACGGAGGTCCTGATTGCTCTGGAGGAATTGCCTGAGGAAGTGAGGATCAGGGTACAGGATAACGGGGGCGGAATATCCGATGAATTGAAGGATGTGATTTTTGATCCTTTTGTGCGCGGAGATGCCGCCCGGCCGGGAGATGGGGGCACCGGGCTGGGGCTGGCGATCTCTAAGCAAATCCTGGAGCTGCACAGAGGAGAGCTGAGACTTGATAACCGGAACGGACTAACTGTATTTGAGCTTGTGGTCAGCAAGCAACCCGGGGCCGGAGAATCCGAAGCCGGACACGAATAACTCGAAAACGGCCTTGTGGAAACAAGGCTTTTTTGGGGGGAGTATGACTGAATAGTCTGCTCCCTTTTTCCAATTTCCCCAGAAATTCCATCCGTAATTAACCCCGCCCCTTCACATCAGAAGCAACTTTTCCGAAAAAAAGGTATACTATGATTAGTTTCAGTCCCCACTTTTACGGAGGAGGATCTATCACTTGACCGACACACTCTTTAAGCATCTGTATTTGCGGTCCTCTATAGGGTTCGCAGTAGTCTCCACGAAAGACGGAACCATGATTATGGCGAATCCTGCGCTCTGCAGCATGTTCGGCTATACGGAAGCGGAAATGATGAAGCTCCGTTACCTGGATATCGCTTTGCCGGAGGATGAGCCTACTGCCGATCATGAGCTCATTATGAAATGTTTGCTGCAAAGTCCCGTAGCGGCTGTAGATAAAGAGAAACGATTCGTGCGCAAGGACGGCAGGATCATCTGGATTGCACTACATATTTTTTTAACATTCGATGAAGCTACTGGCGTCCCTCTTCATCTGATTGCCGAGATGACGGAAATTACCAGCCGCAAGCTAGCCGAGCAAAAAATAGAAGAAGACCGGCTTCTCTATAATCTGATTACGCAAAATACGCCGGACATGATCTCCTTTGCTGATGCGGACGGAACGGTGCGGTATGTGTCTCCGTCTGTTGAGAAGCTGCTTGGTTACTCCATTGATGAGGTGATCGGCAGGAAAAGGCCTGATTTCTACCATGAAGAAGATGCGATAGAAATGGAACACCATGGGAAGATGTATTCTGACAATGATGTCTTTACCCAGCGGGCCCGGCATAGAGACGGACACTATCTCTGGCTTGAAAATTCGTTTCAGGTTATGCGCGACAGCCAGGGCAGCGTGGAGAAGATTCTGACCATTGCCCGCGACATTACGGAACGCAAGAAATATGAGAATTTACTTGCAACTGCCCAGGAATTGGGGAACATCGGTTCATGGGAATGGAATTCCCTGAATGAGCGAATGACCGTCTCGAAGCAGCTGCGCTCCATTTTTGATCTGTGCCAGGACAATGGCACGGCTACTCACAGCCATATCGATTATGTGCAGCTGCTGGCCCGTGTGGTGCCTGAGGATATGGCTCAGCTTCGAGCCGAACTGAGCAAGACTTTGAAGTCCGGGGTCAACGGCCAATCGGTATTTAGAATTCAAAATGACAGAGGTGAGCGCAAGTTCATATATACCCATTGGGAAGTAGTGCTGGATACAGCCGGAAAAACCCTGCAGATTAACGGCATAGTGCAGGATATCACCGAACGTTACCGGATGGAGGAGCAGCTGCGCGAGAGTGAGCGCAATTACCGGCTGATATCGGAGAATTCGCTGGATTTTATCTCCCGGAATGCGACGGACGACGAAGCTACTTATTTGTATGCTTCTCCGGTCTGCCTGCCGATGCTCGGCTATACGCCGGAAGAGATGGAAGGCTCAAGCGGTATGCGGTATGTTCATCCGGAGGATAGGGACAAAGTTCGTGCGTACTTACAGGAAAGCATGGAGGGCAAAAAGCTGGAGCCTATTATGTTCCGGTTTTTGTGCAAGGACGGCTCTTACCTCTGGACGGAAACGACGCTCCGCCATATCAGTTCAGGGCCGGGAGGCCCGGCGGAAATGGTCTGCGTTACCCGCAATATCTCTGAGCGCAAGCAATATGAGCTGAAGCAGCTGGAGAGCGAGAACCTCTATAAATCCCTGTTCGAATATAATCCTTCGGCGATTAGCGCCATGGATTTGAACGGGCATATCCAATCGCTGAATGCCAGCCTGCAGCAATTAACGGGTTATCCGCATGATAGCCTGCTGCATGCCAGTCACACCGACATTATTGATCCGGATGAACTGGGAATGGCTGAGCAGCGTTTTGAGCTGGCTGCGAAGGGTCTCCCCCAGATTTTTGAAAGCAGGCTGATCCACCGGGAAGGCTATTCCGTTGAAGTCAGCGTGATCTATGTACCGATTATGGTGAACAGCCAAGTCGTCGGTGTATTCAGTATTACCAGCAACATTACGGAACACAAACGCCATCTGCAGCAGATAGAGAAACTCAGTTATGAGCATGCACTTATTCTGAATTCAGTCTCAGAAGGTATCTTCGGCATGAATCTGCAGGGAGAAACGATGTTCATTAATCCGGCTGCATCGACGATGCTGGGGTATGAGCCGGGTGAACTGGCTAGGAACATTAAGCTGCATACCGTGGAACAAAGATGGCTGGACGCCGAGCCGTATGTCAGCGGGCGGTGGGCGCAGCCGGATTCCTTATCGGGCCAGGTCTCTTACGAGGACAAGGAAGGAGTATTCTGGAGACAGGACGGCTCCAGCTTCCTGGTTAAATACCGCATGTCTCCAATATTTGATAATGGCGAACGAAAGGGAGCGGTTGTCGTCTTTCGGGACATTACCGAAGAGAAGGCTATTGTGCGGGCGAAAGAGTCGGCGGAGCAGGCGGACCGGGCCAAGTCTGAATTCCTGGCAATTATGAGCCATGAGCTGCGCACGCCGATGAACGGGATTATTGGCATGGCGGATCTATTGGCTGGAACAGAGCTTGATGAGGAACAGCGATACTACACAGAAATCATCAACAAAAGCAGTGAGTCCTTGCTGCATATTCTGAACGAGGTGCTGGATTTCAGCAAAATTGAGGCCGGCATGATGACGCTGGAGCTGCAGACGGTGGACCTGGCCCAGGTGATCCAGAATGTCATGGAGCTGTTTTATCCGAAAGCCCTGGAGAAAGGTCTGCTTCTGGATAGTAAGCTGGACCCCGATCTGCCGCTGCTTGTGGTGACGGATGAGATCCGCTTGCGGCAGATTCTGGTGAATCTCCTTGGCAATGCGGTGAAATTCACCGAGGAAGGTGAAATTCACGTTACAGCGAAGCTGCAATCGATAGCCGAGACCGGAGATCTGGTTATAAAATTTACGGTAAAAGATACCGGGATCGGCATTCCCCAGGGAAGCCAGGGACTGCTGTTTCAGTCTTTTTCCCAGCTGCATCCTTCCATTAACCGCAAGTATGGCGGCACGGGCCTGGGGCTGGCGATCAGCAAAAAACTCGTTGAACTGCTGGGCGGGATGATTGGTGTGGAAAGCAATGAAGGGGAAGGGGCAGAATTCTTCTTCACGATCCATGTTTTTCTGCCTCTGTCGGAACCTGCCTATCAGCAAATCCCTATTGCTGGCATGGAGAACAGGAATGGAAAGGAGGCTGCGGGCAGAACGCCTTCCGAAGGCGAATATGGCCCGCTGTCCATTCTGGTTGCCGAAGATCATCCGGTAAATCTCCAATTGCTTCAGGCTTATCTCAAAAAACGCGGCTACTATGCCGATGTGGCCTTAAATGGGGAAATGGCCGTCGAAATGGTGCGCTCGCATCCATATGATCTGGTGTTCATGGATATCCAAATGCCGCAGATGGACGGAATCGAGGCGACAAGTATCATCCGCCACGAGATGGGGCTGTCGCCTGTTATTGTGGCAGCAACGGCTTTTGCGCGCAAAGAGGACAAAGAGCTGTGTCTCAGAGCAGGCATGCAGGACTTCATCTCCAAGCCGATTTCACCGGTTGAGGTGGACCGGGTGCTAAGAGATTGGTCGGCCCATATCCGCAGATAAAAGAAGAGACGGGCAATGATGAATAGTGCCGGGGCCACGCTGCATATCCGTGTCATTTTGAACCCCTCCTGACAGTAAATAACATCCAGTTTTCTGAGTTACACTGCAAGACAAAAGAAAAGCCGCTTAACTCCAATCCCTCCAGATCTTTCCGGACGGATTTGCTGTTAAGCGGCGTGTGCTTCACGGCCTTTTTGGATATTATAGCGTGTATTACCATGTCATTCAGCTACTTGAAAGGGGGCAAGTAAATGAGAGGGCTGCTGTATGCGCTGTTTGCTGTGCTGTATATTTTGATAACATTTTTTGGTCTCGGACCGGTGCTGTTTGCCGACGGCTCTGCGAGAGAGCGGGTGCTTACACTAATTGTGGTCCTCTTAATTTACGCGGCGGTCACAGTTGGGTTACGGATCATCTTGAAGCGGCTGCGCAGGCGTTGACAAACTTCTGCGGCCTGGCTATATTTAAATTATTCGTAATTATTACGAATATAATTCAGCCAGTAGGAAGGTAGCGGAATATCCAAACATGAAACGCGGTGATATGATTCTCATTCTTGTGGTGCTGCTGGCGGCAGGTACCCTTTACGGAATCAAGGCTTACAAGGACCATAATGAACATTATGCACAAGGTGAATTGAAAGCAGTTATTACAGTGGACGGCAAGGAGTACAAGACGGTATCCCTGACCAAGGAAGAGCAAATGATCGATATCCAAACAAAGTTTGGCCACAACATCCTAAAAGTATATGACTACGGAATTCGTATGACCTACTCGGATGCCCCGCTCCCGATTGCCCTCGACATGGGGTTTATCTCCAGACCCAAGCAGCAGATTCTCTGTATTCCGGCGCGGCTGATGGTGGAAGTCTTTAATCCGCAGCGGTCTATCAATGACGATAATGAGCTGGATGCGGTTATTCAGCCTTGAGCCCGGCTTGCTGGATTTCAGCCCAGGCAGCTACCGAGTCGGCATTGGTATAGACGTATGGAGTGGAAGGCTGTGGAACAGGAATAATACTTTCTGGTGCAATTTCCATCACTTTTTTGCCCAGATAAGCCGACATCCGAAGCTTGCCCCGAACCTCAATCCAGGTGTCGGCGGGCAGGCTTATTTGCGTTCGGGGGTCCAGGAGGAGGCCCAGAGGTGTCGCGTCCGCTGTGCAGCATTGAACCAGAAAGCGGCTAACCGCATACGTTTTAGAAGCCCCGTCCTCGTTCTTCTGGTACAGGAAGCCGGTTACCGTAATGGATTTGCCCTCGAATTGCTGTTTGTACAAATCGATGGCTCCCAAGGTTTCAGAGAAAATTTCCGGATACACCTGAATAACCGGCTGCACATACAGCTTCCCGGCGAGCTCCGCGAACTCCTCCAAGTAGGGACTGGCGGCATTGAACTTCACATGTTCTACGGCTTCATCGGCAATGTAGGATAGGGACATGCCTTTTTTGGCGGCTGCCGCACTGCCCAGTGAACGGTCAGGGAGCAGGAAGCCGAGCAGCAGCGGGAAGAGAAACAGGCCGTACAGCATAACGCTGTTCAGCCCGGAACGGGGCAGGCGGTGCTCACAGTCGCAGAGCCGTGCGCTTTTGCCGAATAAAGCCTGGATTCCCAGACTCAGCGCCATCAGCGAGAGCGGAACCGGGCAGAGGCGAATCCAGCGTGCCAGCTTGGGGGAGACATAATAATGCAGCGCATCCTGCTGAACCAGGTGCCCTATATAGAGCGCGAAGAGCAGCAGGAGCAGCGCCCTGAAGCCATAGTGAATCCGGATGCTCCGGGAATCATTCATACGGGGACCTCCTGAACGTCATGACCGTTTCATAGCCACAGTGAGGCCAGAACGGAACCGATAAATACGGCAGAGAAAATCAGAAAAAACAAATAAAGTGCAAATCTGGTCTTGAAGAGCGAGAGCAGCATCAGCGAGTTTTTGAAATCAAGCATTGGTCCGAGCACCATGAAGGCGAGCAGGGAGCCACCGGGAAAAGTATGCAGAAAGGTGGAGGCCACAAAAGCATCCGAGGTGGAGCACAGCGAGAGCACATAGGAAAGTCCCATCATGAACAGGTAGGAGCCGAGCGGTTTCCCGCCAATGGCGGCCAGACTGCCTTGGTCCATAAAGGTCTGGATGCCTGAGGTAAGCAGACAGCCGATAATCAGATATTTGCCCATTTCAAAAAACTCGTCCGATGTATGCACGAAGACGGCCACCAGCTTGCCGCCGCGCGTACTCCGTTCATGGGGTTCTCCGCTTTCACGGGCGATGGAGAGCCGAAGAGGTGTTTTTCGGACGGTGGCATACACTATAAATCCGATAATAGCAGCTACAATAAAAGCAAGGCCCATCCGGGCATATGCCAGCTCCGGATGGGCGCGGAATGCCGTCAGAGTGGCCCCGTACACAACCGGATTCAGAATCGGTCCGGAGAGGATGAAGACGATAGCCACGTATAACGGCATGCCTTTGTGCATCAAGCGGCGGACCAGCGGAATCATCCCGCACTCACATACGGGGAAGAGGATGCCGAGCAGACAGCCGAACAGGATGGCCGGGAACGGCCGCCGCGGAATCCAGCGGGAGATCATCTCGTCCGGCACGAATACACGAAGCAGTGAAGAGAGCAATGCGCCTAGAAGCACAAACGGCAAAGCTTCCAGCAGGATGCCGATGAAGCCGGTTTTAAAGGCCTCGGTGAAGGCATTGTTCAGCACCTGCGGGTGGCGGGGGAGCCAGAGGGTGCCGACGGTAATTATAAATGCGGCAGGGATCAGCAGCGGCAGTGTTTTGAGCGGTGAAAAGAGGGTCAAGGCCGATAGAACAAGGCGGACCAGCGGTCGGTCAGCTGCTTCTCATCCAGATTGAGTCCGATGAACACGACATACGGCTGACCGGGATACCGTGAAAACTCCCAGTTGCAGCGGTTTCCGGCATATTGCACTAGCTGGACCCCGTCCCGTCCCGCAAGCCGGACATGCCCCTTGGCTCTTACCAGGCTGTCCCCCCACTCCCGGAAAAAGCCCTCCAGCAGCTCCTGCCGGATTCCGTCTGCCGCTCCCGGCGGAAAGGTCAGCGTTACAGCCGCCACCTGCGAATAAGAGCTCAGCTGCGCGGATTCCGGCTCCTGAACGGCAGTTGCTCCCTGTCCGCTGGCCACACTGTTGATCCGTTTAAGCGCCATCCCGTGTAGTTCACGGCTCCCGCGCTGCGGAGCCGGAATGCGCTGCTCTTGGGGCGAAATTCCTCCCAGCAGCGGGGCAAGATTGATTTTGCTGTAATGTGTAAATACAATCTCGGCATCCGTATTATGCCGGCTGGCCATTTTTTCAATGCGCCATAAGGTTTCCGGTTCAACCAGATCGCTTTTGTTAACGATGATCAGATCGGCGCTGGAGAGCTGCCGGCGCAGCGTCCGTACGAGCTGCTTGTCGGCGGAGAAACGGCTGCCGTATTCCAGCACGTTTTCTGCGTCCAGCACGGTAATGGAATAGTGCAGCACCAGCCGCCCGCATAGCGCAGGCTCCAGAAGGGATTTGGCAATTTCCTCGGGATCGGCCACCCCGGTTAGCTCAATATAGATCACATCCGGCCGCCGGGCGAGCAGCAGCTCCAGAGTCCTTGGCAGCTCATCCTTGCGGCTGCAGCAGACGCAGCCGTCCAGCAGCTTTTCCACATTTGCGCCGGTATGTTCCTGCAGAATGTAGCCATCCACATCCTTTTTGCCGAGCTCATTCATCACAATGCCCGGAGAAAGCCCCCTGGCCTTGCTCTCCTTGAGCAGCGACAGCAGCAGCGTTGTTTTCCCGCTCCCCAGAAAACCTCCAAGTATGATTACCGGTATCTTCATATTTCTCCCTCCTGCTTTTATTCCTGCAATTGCAAGAATCATATTTTCATAATCCATCTATACGTACTTGCTCTCCCGGAAAGACCACAAATTTAAGAGAGTTGAAACTTTGCGGGGCTATGGTTGACACTTGGCGGATAAAACATGTAGAATGTGTTAATCGTAATAATTACGAATAAATGAAAAGGAGCTGATCTTTTTGAGAGTTATCGTGACCCTTGCCTGTACTGAAACCGGCGACCGCAATTACACCACCACCAAGAACAAGAAAACCCAGCCGGGACGCCTCGAGATGAAAAAATACAGCCCCCGCCTGAAACGGGTTACGCTGCACCGTGAAACCCGCTGAGTCGGCGGGAATTACAATACCAACTATAAAATTTGAAGTGAAGGAGAACCTATGAAACCCATTCCTGTTACTGTGCTCAGCGGATATCTGGGCTCCGGCAAAACGACACTGCTTAACCACATTCTGCACAACCGCGACGGCCTGAAGGTGGCCGTGATTGTCAATGACATGAGCGAAGTGAATATTGATGCGGGTCTGGTGAAATCCGGAAACACACTTTCCCGGACAGAGGAGAAGCTGGTTGAAATGTCGAACGGCTGCATTTGCTGCACCCTGCGTGACGACCTGCTGCGCGAAGTGCATACTCTGGCGGCAGAAGGGCGGTTCGATTATATTCTGATCGAGTCCTCCGGCATCAGCGAGCCGGTACCGGTAGCCCAGACGTTTACCTATGCCAATCCCGAGCTGGATATCGATCTTACAGCGTTGGCCCGGCTCGATACTATGGTTACAGTAGTCGATGCCAACCGTTTCTGGCATGATTTCGGTTCCGGCGACAGTCTGGTTGACCGTGGCACCACCGCTGGAGAAGGAGATTCCCGCGATATCGTTGACCTGCTGATTGATCAGATTGAAACCTGCGATGTGCTGCTGTTGAATAAATGCGACCTGGTGGAAGAACAGGAGCTGAACAAGCTTGAGGCCATATTGCGCAAGCTGCAGCCCTCTGCCAAAATCATCCGGACCGTCAAGGGCATCGTTGATCTGAGGGAGGTCCTGAATACAGGGCGGTTCGATTTTGAACGAACAAGCATGTCCTCCGGCTGGATCGCCGAGCTGAACAAGGAGGAGCATACGCCGGAAACCGAAGAATACGGCATCAGCTCTTTTGTCTACCGCCGGCGGGTGCCCTTTCACCCGCAGCGGCTAAGCTTCTTCTTCAGCAATTGGCCGGAGGAGGTGGTGCGGGCCAAGGGTCTGGTCTGGCTGGCGGCGAAAGGTGACCTTGCCGCCAGCCTCAGCCAGGCGGGGCCGTCCATCCAGTTCGGTCCTGCCGGCTACTGGCTGGCAACCCTGCCTGAGGAACAGCAGCTTGAAGTGCTCGCCACGGAGCCGGATGTGAAGGCCAGATGGGACGAGCAGTGGGGCGACCGCATGAATGAGATCGTATTCATCGGCGTCGGCATGAACCGGTCCGACATTGAAGCCCGGCTGGACAGATGCCTGCTGAATGAAGAAGAGATGACGCAGGATTGGAGCCGCTGGAACAACCCGCTTCCCTGGCCGGCGGAAGAGTTTTTGACGACTTCTCCGGCATAAGCGAGCTAGAGACTAGAGCAAGCCAACCCCGGGATCTGGAGATAGGCCTGATTGCAAGGCAGGACCGGTTCGGGCCGGGATCAGGAGTCTTGTGATCCCGGCTTTTTGGCGTACCGCAAACTATTGCTTATCAACACTTGCGGGTCAGTGCTTTTGATTTCGCTATGTGCGGGCAAAAGGGCGGAATGAAATTATTAATAATAATTACGATTAATTATTGGTTTTGTGTTTACAAATCGTAATAATTACGATAATATCATTGGAGCTAATGCGTAATGTTTACGGATAAAATAAACGTCTAAGCATCAAACACCAAACGCCCAAACACCAACGCCCACGCCAGCAGCTCTGTCCCAGCAGAGACCAGATTATGAAAGGAGGTATAAGCCATGATTTTATCATCCATGAAGGATGTAGTGTTCGGTTATGGAAGTGAGCCGGTCATTGACAACCTCTCACTTGATATTGAAGCCGGGCAGTTTATCGGGATCACCGGCCCGAACGGGGCCGCCAAAACGACTCTGCTCAAGCTCCTGCTTGGCCTGCTCCGGCCTTGGAGCGGAACCGTCACGCTGAACAAGGAGATTACGGAGGGAGGAAAGCTGGCAATTGGTTATGTGCCGCAGCAGGTAGCATCCTTTAATGCCGGATTTCCGAGCAAGGTGATCGAGCTGGTCCGGTCAGGCTGCTACCCGCGGCTGGGATGGTTTGGACGCTTCACGAAGGAGCACGAAGAGCTTGTTGAGCGGAGCTTGCGGCAGGTGGACATGTGGGAATACCGCAACCGGAGGATTGGCGAGCTGTCTGGCGGGCAGAAGCAGCGGATCTGCATTGCCCGGGCACTGGCGCAGCAGCCGCAGGTCCTGGTGCTGGATGAGCCGGTAACGGGCATGGATATCGGGAGCCGGAGCGGATTTTACAAGCTGATGCGGCATGATGTCAGCAATCACGGGCGGACCGTCATCATGGTCACACACGGTCTGGAAGAGACCCGTCCCTATCTGGACACGGTGATCAGCCTGGAGCGGGAAGAGCAGGAGGGCTGGAAATGCTTGGTTACGAATTCATGCAGCGCGCATTTTGGGCCGGGGGCCTGATCGGCATCATCGGTCCGCTGCTGGGCGTGTATCTGATGCTGCGCAGGCAGGTGCTGATGGCCGATACCCTGTCCCATGTGTCGCTGGCCGGAGTGGCGCTCGGCTCGGTGCTGCAGCTCAGCCCGGCGCTCAGCGGATTTGCGGTAGCCGTAGCAGGCGGCCTGGTCATTGAGCAGCTCCGCCGTTCTTACCGTACATACAGCGAGCTGCCGGTGGCGATCATTATGACCTCCGGCCTGGCGCTGGCCGTGGTGCTGATGAGCCTGAAACAGAATCTGAGCCGCAGCTTCAGCTCCTATCTGTTCGGCTCCATCGTCGCTGTCAGCGATACTCAGCTGGGGCTGATTGCCATAGTGGCCGCTGCAGGACTGTTATATTTCATCGTTCTCCGCCGCCCGCTGTACAGCCTGACTTTTGATGAAGAGACAGCTTCTATCGGCGGTGTCCACACAGGCTTATTGTCCTTTTCGTTTGCAGTGCTCACGGGCATGACGGTTGCGGCTGCAATGCCTGTTGTCGGCGTTCTGCTGGTGTCAGCACTGATGGTCCTGCCGGCGTCCATTGCCCTGAGGATTGCATCCGGCTTTAGTGCAGCCATTCTGATTTCAATCGGTGTTGGCCTTGCGGGCGTTTTCAGCGGCCTGACCGCTTCCTACTATATCAACACGCCTCCCGGAGGCACGATTGCCCTCATTTTACTGTGTTTTCTGCTATGCGCAATTGCTGTACAGAAGCTGCTGGCTTTCCAGAAACGCCGCAGTGTCCGTAAATCCATATTAGAAAAAGGAGCTTGAACAGAACGATGCTGAATGTGAAAATCCGTCACCTTGCCGTCCTTTCCCTTGCCGCCATGCTGATTGCCTCCGGCTGCGGCAACAAAAACACCGCAAGTAATGAGGAAGAAGCTGCCCCGGCTTCATCCGCAGCCGCAGAGCCGGCCGCCGCTGGAGCTGCAGCCAAGGCAGACAAGCTGGATATCAAGGTCAGCTTTTACCCTATGTATGAGTTCACCAAAAATATTGCCGGCGACCTGGCCGATGTGGAAACGCTGATTCCGGCCGGAATCGAGCCGCATGACTGGGAGCCTACGGCACAGGATATGGCGGAGATTTCTGCCGCCGATGTGCTCGTCTATAACGGTGCAGGTATGGAGGGCTGGGCGCAGCAGGTGATCGACAGTGCCAAGGGGACCCAACTGGTGGCCGTAGAGGCCAGTAAGGGGCTGGATATTATGGAAGGTGTGGAAGAGGAAGAAGAGCATCATGCCGATGAAGCGGATCATGATCACGAGGCAGGCGAGCATGCCGATGAAGCGGGGCATAATCATGAGGCGGACGGGACAGCCGAAGAAGATCATGATCACGGCCATAGCCACGACCACGAGCATGATCACGGCGGCCTGGATCCGCATGTCTGGCTTGCCCCCTCTCTTGCCATCAAGGAGGTTCGGACGATCGAAGCCGCTTTGTCTGCTGCCTCTCCTGAGAATGCCGCTGCCTTCCAGACGAACAGCGACGCCTATATCGCCAAGCTGGAGCAGCTTGACCAGGATTTCAAGGCTGGTCTGAAAGACACGAAGCGTAAAGATTTCATAACCCAGCATGCCGCATTCGGCTATCTGGCCAAAGAATACGGCCTGACTCAAGTGCCTATCGCCGGACTGTCGCCGGAGCAGGAGCCTTCCGCCGCTCAAATGGCCAAAATTGTGGAGTTCGCGAAGGCGCATAAGGTGAAGACGATCTTTTTCGAAACCCTTGTATCGTCCAGTGTCGCGGATACAATTGCCGGGGAACTCGGCGCCAAGTCAGCGGTCCTGAACCCGATTGAAGGCTTAACCGATGAGGACCGCAGCAGCAATCTTGATTACCTCGCCATTATGCGCCAGAACCTTGAAGCGCTGAAGACCGCTTTGAATGAATAGAGAACCATATGAACCTGACAAATGTATGAAAGGAGCAGCAGCATGGCTAAAAAATCAAAGATTATCAAGGAACTGAAGAGACAGGAGCTGGTGGCGAAATTCGCTGACCAACGCAGAGAGCTGAAGGCAAAGGCGGACTATATGGCCCTCCAAAAGCTGCCGCGCGATTCATCGCCTACCCGCCAAAAAAACCGGTGTGCCGTTTCCGGCAGACCCCGGGGGTACTTAAGCAAGTTTCAAGTCTCACGGATCGTGTTCCGTGAACTTGCGCTCAAAGGGCAGATTCCCGGCATCACCAAATCAAGCTGGTAATCGGTTTACCTGATACCAGCTTCACATAGAACGGCTGTTTCTTTGCTTAGGCGGAGGAACGGCCGTTTTGAAATATATTTATGGATTTATCATTATACCGGGGGCTTAGGGCTTTGCCTGATGAAGCGTGGTGAACTATGATAATAAACAAGCGCAATCAATGATGACCAATCATACCAACTATGAGGGAGACAGAACATGAGCTATACCGATACATAGAGATTTATCAATACTGGTACAGAGTGAAAAGCCGGGTGTAGAAAGGAGCAAATCAAATGTCACAGTATTGGAGCACCAGATTTGCCCGCGAAGGCATGATCTGGGGAGATCAGCCCAGTCCATCTGCCTTGCGGGCAAAAGCGTGGTTCCTTGAGCAGGGCGTAAAATCTGTTCTGGTTCCCGGTGCGGGTTATGGGCGGAACACCAAGGTGTTTTCCTCCGATTTGGACACCTATGGCGTCGAATTGAGCGGTGCTGCGCTGGAGCTTGCCGCCGGCTGGGACAGCCATACCCGGTTCATTGAAGGATCGGCCTTGGAGCCCCAATTGGACTTCCGGGTAGATGCAGTCTATTGCTATGATGTGCTGCATCTATTTCTTGCTGGAGAACGCCGTCAGCTTATTGCCGCAAGTCTTTCGCAGCTCCGTCCCGGAGGCCTGCTGTATTTCACCAGCTTTTCCGATGAGGATTCCAACAACGGCCATGGGAGGATGGTGGAGCCGGGCACATATGAATACAAAGAAGGGAAGTACGCCCACTTTTTCAGCGATGTTGACCTTCGCGAGCATTTTTTTGCGGCAGAGGTAGTGAAGACTGGAACGTTTAAGGAATCATTGCAGAGCCACGGAGGCGGGACACATGAGTATCTGCTCCGGGAGATTTTTGCCCGCAAGAGAAAATAGGTCAAGAGTGTGACTTATACGAATTTTCCCTGGGAAGGGACAGACAGCTCTTTAAACGTCTTGCATAAATGGGCAAATTGCGCCGGCAGTTCCGGAACGGCCATAGGCAGGCCGTGTCCGGGAAGCACAATCTGGGGGTCCAGAAGAGCAAGCTTGCGTACGGACTTCTCAGCTTCTACCCAGTCAGTTGTGAAATAGGCCGGAGGCCCATGCAGCTCCTTGTGCTGTGTCATGACTGCAAAAGCCGACTCCTGCTTGACGGTAATCACGGCATCCCCGGATACGAGCACTTTGTCAGCAGGGCGGAAAAGAGAGACGTGGCCCGGGCTGTGCCCCGGTGTATGCACCCAGGTCCATCCCTTCGCTCCGGGTACACTGCCATTCTCCGGAAGAGGATGTACAGCTCCCCCCAGATTGAGGCCCCTGTGCGGATACAGCGGTGAGACGGCGGCCATGAGGCCTCCGCCTACAGCAGGGTCTGCCGGAGGATAATCCTGGAAGCCTGTGAGATAAGGCAGCTCCAAAGGATGTGCGTACACCGGAACTCCATCCCATTCCTCCATCAGCTCCTTCAGGTTGCCGACATGATCAAAATGGCCGTGTGTCAGTACAATGGCCGCCGGCGGCTTGCCAAACCATTCCCAGCTGGTCTGCAATATACTCCCCGCGAAATTGCCAAGTCCGGTGTCAACCAGAATCCATTCCGTTACAGAATGGCCTATATAGGCAACGTTGACAAACAAAGTCCGAAGGGCGGCCACACCTTCTGCTGCCTCCCATGTATCAGTCAAGCCGGAAGTCAATATCCCGTTCAGTTCCACCTTCGTACCTCCTATATTGTTTTTAGGTTCAATGTGATGTCTTCCTGTAGTATGGCCTTTTTTACAAAATACAAATAGGATTGAGGGAAGAAAACAAACGGGAGGATGCGAAACGGCCAAAAAACCCTCTCCAAAAGGGAGGAGGGCCTGGCGAAGTTAAAGGAAGTAACCGTATGTAGCTTGCGGCTTCATGGCTAGCGCAGTTCACAATCAGCGAACAGAATATGTCGCGGAATATGGAAAAAATTCTCGGCCTTTTCCTGCAGGGCCAGCGTCGGGAGGTGGCATTGATGCAGCCATTTCCGGAAGGTTCCGGGATGGACTCCAATCCAGATGCTGACATCTGTGACAGAGAAATCATAGACCATGCACAGTCCTGTAAGGATCACATTGCTGTGCGGGGAGCGGGCATTTGCTCTTTTCATGAATCTTGAAGGTGTAGGCTGGCACACAATCGGACTTTGCCGCAGGAGAGCCTCATTGAACAAGATATGGGACGGGTAGCCAAGGATACGGCAGACCTTGTCCAGATTGGTTCTGGAAGGAATCCGGCCTTCATATACCCAGGCGCTGACGCTGCGTGAAGAGACGGAGAGCTCTTCGGCCAGCCGGGACAGCTTGATGTCTTTGGCCATCAGGACGGCCAGCAGCACGCGGTTGCGGATTTGGCTGCGCTTCGGCCGGCGGAATCTTTTGACCCGTACGCCTTGTCCAAGATATTTGCGGTTGATCAGAGACCAGGCCTGAATTTTATGTGTTTCTTGCTGATTATTAGGCATAATTCCTCCGATATACTGATTTGATAATTTAGTAAATATTCTGGTTTGGCTTGATATGACTTTAACATTTCGGTTATGCTTTCGTCCAGATGAAATGCTTGCCGGTCCGCCAGCGCTTAAGTTTCTTTCAGAAGTGATGCTGGTATGATATATTTTTAGTAATCTATTTTATAATTCAGGACGCAGGGAGCGATATAGATGATTAAGCACATTGTATTTTTCAAATTAAAAGACCGGGCTCCAGATAAGGTACAGGAAACCGTAGCAGTGCTCCGGAACATGGAGGGTAAAATTCCGCAGCTGATCTCCATCGAGGTAGGTGCCGATATCATTCGCTCAGAGCGTTCTTTTGATATTGCGCTGGTGACGGTGGTCGCTTCGCTGGATGATTTACAGGCCTATCAGGTGCATCCGGCGCATAAGGAAGTCATCGCGCACATCAATGAGGTCAAAGAGGTTTCATTTGCTGTAGATTACGAAATCTAGAGAACACGGGAGAGACGGCGGCTAACCGCCATCAACAACCGGAAGGTGGGGACGTTATGCGAGAGCTTGAGTACCCGATGGAAGCGTTAACCTATTTGGTCGTATTTCTGGCTGCGTGCATCATCATGCTGTTCTGGCTGAAACGCCGTGGCAGACGGGGAAAATAATCCGGAATCCGATCGCTGCTCTTGCGCTATATTACCATACTTGGAGGGTCTACAGTGTACTATGTCAACCGGAAACAGATCGAAATTATACTCGGACAGATTCCAGATATTAATAAAGGGCTCCGGGCAGCAGCAACCTCGTGGGATGGCGGAACATTCACGGGACTGGTTCAGGAAAGATGCCTGCATTTAGCGATTGAGGTCGTTACGGATGTGGGCAGCTCCTTGATTGACGGATTCATTATGCGTGATGCCGGAAGCTATGAGGACATCATTTCCATCATCCATGAGGAAAAGGTTTTTGAAGGCAGCAGCCTGTACGATTTACTGATCCGGCTTGTGGCACTCCGCAAGCCTTTGGTACAGGACTACTATGTCTGGGACCGGACAGCACTTCACCCGCTTACAGCGCAGCTGCCGGAAGCACTGGAGCAATTCGCCGCTGCAGTGCAGAGCTATCTGGATCAGGAACTGGGTGCACAAGCCTCAGTGTAACCTTACGGCAGCAGCCGGGATTTACTGGTTATAAAGGAACATATATAGGTGTGAACACAAGCGTCAGCCTGAAAGGAAGGAGGTCCTTAATGATGAAGAAGGGGCAGGAAAGCGGATCAACAAGGCGGATGATTATGACGCTCCTGAAGATGAAAGGGCCGCTGACGATCGCTGCGCTCGCGGAGGAGCTGGGGATCACGGAAATGGGTGTCCGGCGCCACGTGCTTCAGCTGGAACAGGAATCGCTGGCCAAAACCAAAGCCGTCCGCCAGGCTATGGGCCGTCCGCTTCATGTGTATTCGCTGACAGAACGGGCGGAAGACCATTTTCCCAAAAGCTATCATAATCTGGCGCTGGAGCTGCTGCGCGAGCTGGACCACGGCAGCGGACAGGAGGCGGTTAATGTTCTGTTTGAAGGCCGCAGGAAGCGTATGCTGGCCCAGTATGCGCCCATGATGGAGAACCGGAATCTGGAAGAGCGTGTCGCCGAGTTGTCCTCCATCCAGAATGCGGGCGGCTATATGGCCGAGTGGAATCAGGAAGAGGACGGCTCTTATGTGATGCAGGAATATAACTGTCCAATCCGCCAGGTTGCAACCCAATACCGCAAGGCCTGCCAGTGTGAACAAGCGCTGTTCGAGGAGCTGCTGGGGGCGAAGGTTACACGCACGGAATGTATGGCTGAAGGCGGACAGAGCTGCCGGTACGCTATTATTCCCAGCAAGAAAGGCAAATCTCCGGAATTGAGTGTATAACAGTCACAGGACAAACTCTCTTTGCTTATGATATAGCAGAACTAGGCGATCGCCCGGATGGCCGGGCAGAGGCTCAAATAGAATCCAAGGGAGAGATGAGACATGAAAAAAGACACCAAAAGCTTGCTGTGGGGTATTCTGGCCGGCAGTGTGGTGGGTTCGGTAACGGCTTTGCTGTTCGCTCCTAAAGCCGGTAAAGAGCTGCGCAAAGACATTGCGGAGGGAACCACGGAAGCTGCCCACAAAGTGCAGGAGATTGCCGGAGCGGCAAGCGACAAAAGCACAGAGCTGTACAGCAAAGCCAAAGACGCGGTAGAGTCTGTTGTCATTGAGGTTAAGGAGTGGAGCAGACAATACACCGGGGCTGATGAAGAAAAGGCGGTTGTGGTAAGCGGAATTGCTGCCGAAGGAGACACCGCTGAAGCCGCCTTTGATGAAGCTGCTCAAGCAGCGCTGGATGAAGCGGAAGCCCGGATTGACGCCGAAACAGATGCTGATACTGTTGTGGAAGATGACACAACAAACGGCAAAGACGGCAGTGGAATCGCTTAAGCTGGCGGAAATCAAGTGAATCAGCCTTTTGCAGGGCACGGCGAAGCCGTTTCTCCTTGGCGGAGAGGTATGGTGAATTTTTTCCGGCCTAGAGCCGCTTTTCGCATTCTTGCGGAAGGCGGCTCTTGAACTGTCCAGGGTTTTGGAGTATCATCTGCAATTGGGGCTGAAGCCCAGGTACATTTTGTTTTAGCCTTACATAAGCTACACAAAACAAGTAAAAGGAAGCGGTGTGTTCGTGCAGCAAGCTATCGCAATACTAGATTCAGGTGTGGGGGGACTCACGGTTGTCAAGGAAGTGATGAGACAGCTCCCACGGGAGAAGATCATTTATTTCGGTGATACTGCCAGGGCCCCGTACGGACCCCGTTCGACAGAAGAAGTGAAAATGTTCACCGAACAGATTGTGGACTATTTAATTCAATTTAATCCCAAAATGATTGTTATCGCCTGCAATACAGCAACTGCGGCCGCACTTGACTATATCTCAGCCAAAGTATCCATTCCCGTCATCGGCGTCATTCATCCGGGTGCGCGTGCAGCCATAAGTGCCAGCAAAACCGGCCAGGTCGGCGTCATCGGCACCATCGGTACGATCAAAAGCGGTGCCTACACTGCTGCGCTGAAGCAGCTGTCCCCTTTTGTCCAGGTCGTCAGCCAGGCCTGTCCGGCACTTGTTCCTTTTGTGGAACAAGGGATGTTCCGCTCGGAGGAGAGCCATATCGCAGTGGCGGAATCGCTGAATGGCATCAAGTATGAGCCAATCGACACACTGATTCTGGGCTGTACCCATTATCCGTTCCTGGTGGAGCCCATCGGCAAGGTAATGGGACCAGGGGTGAAGCTCATCAGTTCAGCGGATGAGACAGCCAGAGAAATCAGTACCATCCTCTATGACAAAGGCAAACTGGCCAGCGGAGACCAAAGTCCCATCCACCAGTTTTTCTGCAGCGGGGATGCTGAGATGTTCCAACGGATCGCGCGTGACTGGCTTGGGGAGCAGATTAAGCGTACACCTGTTGTGTGGCAGGTTTCTTCACTGTAAGCAACGGGAGTGGTGAGTTGAATAAGGACAAACCCCTGATTCAGGGGCAGTTTTAGAACCAATACTTGAGGCCGGAACAGCAATGTTCCGGTCTTTGCTGTTTATTTTAGAAGCTGGTCCGCGTTTCTGGACATCTTAAGCGGGATAGGCCGATTCAATTCTTTCATGGTGGACAGCACGGTCTGCATACAATGGAATAGAAGGCTGTGTCCGAATGTCTCCCGTGAATTCTCCGGCTGACGGCATTGGATGACGCCAACTAGACGGCCGAGAGGATGAGGCATATGCAGCAATATATTGCCCGCAGGGGAGATACGGTTAGCCGGATTGCCGCGAGGCATGGACTCACACCGGAGCATGTAATTCAGGGGAACCCATGGGCAGGCAGGCAGCCGTATTTAATTCCGGGGCAGATTCTGTTTCTGCCTTCCGCTCCGCGTAAACGGTATGCCGTACAGCAAGGTGACGATGCCTGGAGCATTGCTGCCTTGTTCGGAGTGGATGTGAATGAACTTGAAAAACTGAATCCGGGCGTTGGCTCAGTATATGGATGTACCCCCGGCAAGGTACTGGTCATTCCTCCGGCGGCACCGCACAAAGTGGTGCATTTGCGCGGAGAATATGGTCCTGCCGAGGTGGAAGCGGATATTATTCAGCTGCTGGACCAATATCCTTTCCTTCAGCATGAATCTATTGGTTCAAGCGTTCTGGGCAAGCCGCTGCATCTGCTGCGGATCGGCAGGGGGCCGCACCAGCTTCATGTCAATGCCGCACTGCATGCGAATGAATGGCTGACCTCGCCCTGCCTCATGTCTTTTGTGGAGCAGTATGCGGCAGCATATGCTCAAGGAAAGGACTGGAATGGCCACAACCCTATGGATTGGTACAGCAACTGGACGGTATGGGCTGTGCCCATGGCTAATCCCGATGGGGTGGAGCTGGTACAGGAAGGGGGACTTCCCGGTCACCCGTATTATGACGAGCTGATGGCATGGAACGGTGGACGGAGCAGCTTCCGGCACTGGAAGGCCAACATCCGCGGGGTGGATCTGGGCGACCAGTTCCCGGCCCATTGGGAAGAAGAGCAGGCCCGGCGGGGAGTGCCTGGACCCGGGCCGCGTGACTACGGCGGGACGGCTGCGCTAAGCGAGCCGGAAGCCGCTGCCCTGGCGCAGCTGGCAGAGAGAGTCCCCGGCGATGCCGCTGTATCGCTGCACAGCCAGGGTGGAGAGATTTATTGGAACTACCGGGGGTATGAGCCGCTGGAGAGCCGTGCACTTGCAGCACAGCTAGCGGCGGCGAGCGGCTACCGGGCGGTTGAGCTGACCGGCAGCGATGCGGGATACAAGGACTGGTTTATCCAGCGTTTCCGCAAGCCCGGTTTCACTGTGGAGCTGGGAGTTGGCAAAAATCCGCTGCCGCTGGCTGATTTTGAGGATATGGCGCTGGAAACCGGTCTTATTTTGGCATCGATCCTTTCAAATTTCAAATAAAAATGAAACAATTTCTGCAAATTTGCGTAATATAACAGCAAAGGGTACGGCCGCAGTCATTTCCAGATGCGCTTCGCGGCTGGATCCTTTTTTTGTGGAAAAACGGAGCATCTGCCTTCGGAAGCTGATTTTATTGCGGAGTTTATTCCGGCAGTAAAGCTTCATAAAACTTTTAGGAGGACCGTGATGAAACTGAAAAAACTGCTCTCGCTTAAGCAATGGTCCCATATTTTCCGCAATTCCTGGCAGTTTGTCATCTCCCCGCAAGTAGCCCTGGCAGACAAGCTCCTGTTCACCGTTCCGGTGCTTTTATACTGGGTGCTTCCCGATTTCATGCCGTTTCTGCCGATTGACGATATTGGAGTGACGATGCTGCTGACGGGCTGGTTCGTCTCGCGGATGGAGCGCAAATACCCGGCCCAAAGAGCCGGAAGATGAAGGATTAGCGAATCTTTTCATGGTTTTACTGATCTATTTCGCCAATACAGTTGCTTTTACAGGCTGATTTCCTTAAAATAAACTATTGAGTATTTAAACTATAGATGCACGGGAGATGGATGAGGATGAACGTCAAAATTACCCGCAACGCGGCTAAAGTGATAAAGAAAACGATGGAACTTGAAGGCAACAGCGAGTTGAAGCTGCGCGTAGCCATTACACACGCCCACGGTGATCATGCCCACTACGGCCTTGATCTGGACACGCCCAAAGAAAGTGACGTTGTTGTATCCACTGACAAAGAGATTGATGTCATTCTTGATCCGAATCAGCCCTTGCTGGATGGTGTGAAGATCGACTATCTGTACTTCCCTGAAGAAGGTTTTGTAATTACTAATCCGTCTAAAGGAAATCACGGCGATCACTAAGTGTTCGCCCGTATTTTACGGACATAAAGAAGGGTTGCTCCATGGCTAACGATATACGCATTTGCGACGAGTGCAATCATATCAAGATGAAAAGTATCCTCCCCAAGCTGCGCAAGATGGCGCCTGACGCCGAGATCAAGACCGGATGCATCTCCTATTGCGGACCTTGCGGCAAACGGCCGTTTGTCTATATCAACGGCCGGTACGTCAGCGGCCCGACAGAAGACGAGGTGCTGGCTAAGGCCGAAGCTTTTGTCAAACGGCCGGTTGCTAAGGAATAGGGCATTGGGTTTAGCAGGGCCTCCGCTAAGTAAGCGGAGGTTTTTTGTATCCCTAGGGTGCCGCGCGGCGGTATGAATCAATTGCACTTTCTGCAGTTGTTTATCCTGGTGCGCCAGGCTGGGGCTTCGCTGAGGCCCATGGTATAATAGGAATGTTCTCAACATCAGAAGATACATAGGAGGGAATGTAGCACAATGAAGCATATTGCTGATGTAACGATTCTGAACAACGGGATAGCCATGCCCCGGTTTGGACTGGGCACCTACAAAGCCGAGGGGGAAGAGGTAGCGAGTGCTGTAGCAACTGCGCTGGAGCTGGGTTACCGGAGTATTGATACCGCTGCGGTATATGGCAACGAGGAAGAGGTGGGACGCTCGATTGCCGCCAGCGGCATCAAGCGGGACAGCCTGTTCGTGACAACGAAGGTATGGAACTCGGATCAGGGCTACGATGAGACACTAAGAGCTTTCGAAACCAGCAGCAAGAAGCTGGGCCTGGACGTTATTGATCTCTATCTCATCCACTGGCCGGGCACGGATAAATATAAAGCTACCTGGCGCGCACTGGAAAGGCTCTATGCTGAAGGACGCGTACGCGCTATTGGTGTCAGCAATTTTCAGATTCACCATCTGGAGGAATTGCGGAAGGACAGCGAAACTGTGCCTGCCGTGAATCAGGTGGAGCTGCATCCGCGTTTTATCCAGAAAGAGCTGCATGACTACTGCGCCAGCCGCCAGATTCAGATCGAAGCCTGGGCTCCGCTGATGAAGGGCAGGCTGCAGGACAACGAGCTGCTGCAGGGGATTGCTGGCAAGCATGGGAAGACGGTATCCCAGGTGATTTTACGTTGGGGGCTGCAGAACGGGATTGTGATCATCCCGAAATCCGTAACCGCCTCGAGAATTAAGGAAAACAGCGAAATCTTTGATTTCGAGCTGTCGGCGGAAGAGCTGGCTGCCATCAGCGGACTGGATGCCAGTGAGCGGATTGGTTCTGATCCGGACAAGTTATTGTTTTAGTTCAATACGTATATTTCACAAAGTCTCCCTGAATGCTTACGCTCAGGGAGACTTTTCATGCTGCCGGACAGGCAAAGAGATATGAAAGGCAGTTCCTTTGGATACTTCGCTTTCTACGGTCAGGAAGCCGCCGTGCGCGAGGATCAGTTTTTTCACAATAGCCATGCCGAGTCCTGTCCCCAGGTTCGGAGAGCCGTCTTTTGCTCCGCGGTAATATTTTTGGAACAGATTCTTCAGTGTATCTTCGTTCATTCCGGTGCCATTGTCGGATATCGTGATGCTCACACTCTCATCCCCCTCCCGCCGCACAGTCACATGAATGGCAGTGCCTGCCGGATTGTGAAGCACCGCATTCATCAGCACATTTTGCAGCGCCCGGTAGAGCAGCTTCTCGTCGGCAACAAGCTCCAGCAACTCGGTCTCCGTTTCCAAGCTCAACAGGTGGGACACCGCTCGCGGGTCGTTGCCGACATCAGCCGTCAGCCGCTGGAGAAATCCGATCAGCTCCAGCGTGCCAAGCTGCATGGGCAGGGAGGCATGATCCTCATTCATCTGAAAAGAGAGGTTGATGTCGCTGATCAATTCCTCAATATGCAGCCCTTTGGAGTGAATTTCTTGCAGGAACGTCCGCTGCTCATCCGCGTTCCAGCTATACTCCTCGTTCAGCAGCAGTGTTGAATATCCCGTGACATACGTTAATGGCGTTTTGAGATCATGAGAGATGCCAGCCACCCAATCCTTTTTGTTTTCTTCCAGCTTGCGGCGTTCCAGTTCGGCCTGTCTCAGGCTGGCAGACAGCGACTGGATGTTCACAATTAATTCACCGTACAACCGGTATCTGGATTTGAGCTTCCTGTTCCGCTTGAAGATGCTCTGCACCGCAGGCGGAGGTTCGAAATTCCCGCCCGACAAGGAGGCAATCCACGACATCATAAATTTTAACGGACTTCCGAAATACCAGCCGAACAGCACGCTGCATGCCGTAATATTAACCCCGAATACCGCCAGAATGTACAGATCATAATACTCCTGCCCTTCCAGAAGGCCCAGCAGCGGAAACAGCACCTCCACGCTAATCATCATGGTGAGGCCGAGTCCAAGCATCCAGGCGATTAATCCGATGACAAAATGGATACTGAACCTTAGTCCCGTCTTCATCTCAGGCTCCTTTGACCGGCGGTACAAATTTGTAACCGATCCCTCTCAGGTTAATGATCAGCTCAGGGGCTTTCGGATTGTCGTCCAGTTTTTTTCTGATTTTTGAAATATGGATAGTGACCGTTTTCTCGTCGCCATATCCCGGGCTGCCCCACACCAGTTCATAGATTTGCGAGGTTGTATAGATCCGGTTCGGATTCCGGCAAAAGAAGCTCAGCAGCTCCAATTCCTTGGCTGTACATTCCACACTCTCTCCATTCACGATCAATGAGGCGTCTGCAGGCCTTAGAATAAAACGCCCATAATTATATTCTTTGTTTCCTGCACCTTCCGAATTTCCGTTAGACGAGGCTTGGGTGAGGCTCTGCCTTCTGAATAAGGCTTTGATCCGGGCAATGACCTCAAGCGGATTAAAAGGCTTTGTGATATAATCGTCCCCGCCAATCCCGAGCCCCGTCAATTTATCGAAATCGCTTGCGCACGACGTAATAAAAAAAATAGGCGTATCTGTATGCTTGCGGATCTCGCGGCACAGCTCAAAGCCATTGACATCCCCCAGCATCACATCCAGCAGGATCAGGTCATAGGTATGATTTTTTACGAAAAATAACGCTTGTTCCCCGGTTGTACAGCTGGAGATGTTATGGTAGCGCTCCTTCTTCAACGTAATCTCCAGCAAAGTCAAAATTCCCTTCTCATCGTCAACCAGCAAAATTTTCTCTGCGTTCGTATGGTCATTCAGCAACGGTGTTTCCTCCCTGAGTGCATAAGTTCTCTCTAAGTCTAGCATTCATTTTGGAATTTTTCTGGTTTCCTGTGTCCTTTTAACCGTGAGTTTGCTTTGATTTTACTTTCGGGGGCTATTCTAACGTTGCGCCGCCAAGGAATGGTCCGGCAATTGGTTGTGACGGAGGAATAGACATGGAATTGCAAATTGAACAGGTATCGAAAAACTATGGTGCAAAGCATGCCCTCAGCGGCATCACCTTGAAGCTCAAACCGGGGGTGACCGGTCTGCTTGGCCCAAATGGTGCCGGGAAATCCACGTTAATGCGGATGCTCGCAACTATAGAGAAGCCAACACATGGGAGCATTACATGGAATGGGGTGGATATTGCCGGGAAACCGCAGGTTTTACGGAAGGAACTGGGATATTTGCCGCAGGATTTCGGTGTATATCCGAATCTGACCCCGCTTGAATTTCTGGAATACATTGCGGCGATGAAGGGACTGTCCCCCCGGTACGCGCGGACCCGGATCAACGAGCTGCTGGAAATTTTAAATCTTTCGAATGACCGGAAGCGGCTGCTCGGCGGTTTCTCGGGCGGCATGAGACAGCGGGTGGGTATTGCCCAAGCCCTGCTTAATGATCCGTCGCTGCTTATTGTCGACGAACCCACGGTCGGCCTGGACCCCGGAGAAAGAATCGGTTTCCGGAATTTATTATCCAGCTTGTCCGGGGACAGAATCATTATTTTATCAACGCATATTGTGACCGACATTGAATCCATTGCCCCCTCCATCGCCCTGATGGCGAAGGGCCGGCTGGTCAAGTATGCGGCACCGGAGAACTTGCTTCAGAGTGTGGAGCAGAAGGTCTGGAACTGCATCCTGCCTGCTGCCTCGCTGCCGGAAATGCAGGCTAAATACACGATCAGCAGCGCCATTCAGCGCAGCGACGGCATCCACACCCGGATCGTTTCCGACCTGCGCCCCAGTGCAAACGCCACCCTGCTGCCCGCTTCACTGGAGGATGCGTACCTGTATACAGTGTCCTCGTTAGGAGTCCAGCCATGATCCGTACTCTCTCAGCCTACTTTTATTTAATCAAAAGCAATTTGGTCAGTCAGATGCGCAGCTATTCCTTCCTGTTCGTCATAGGGATCAGCGTATTCGCCGGTTATGCCTGCGTGCCGGATGCCGCTGCCGGATATGAAATCTTTTATATCGGCGGGGTCAGAGGCATCTATAACTCGGCGTGGCTGGGCGGACTTGCGGCGATGCTGACCACGATGCTGCTCTGGCTGTTCGGTTTTTTTATGCTTCGAAGCCAAATATCCGGAGATGCACGCCTGAAGCTTGGGCCGTTGATCGCCTCAGCCCCTGTCTGGAAAATCAGGTATATCACCGCTAAGGCAGCGGCAAATTTTGTCGTCCTGCTGGTGATAGGAGCTGTCTTGCTGGGGGCCTTTATGGCCATGCAACTGCTGCGGGGGGAAAGTTCCCAGCTCCGGTTAACGGATTACATGGCTCCCTTTTTCTTTGTAACTTTCCCATCCCTGTTTCTGCTCGCTTCCTTAACCGTCCTGTTTGATGTATTTCCCGGTTTGAAGGGGGTTGTGGGGAATGTGCTGTTCTTCTGCCTGTGGATTGCTGTCGGGGTGGTTTCCATAGCCGCGCCAAGCGAGTGGTGGGATTTGTTCGGCGTGAGCGGTATCCTGAACGCAATGGCCCACAGCGCAGCGGAGCATTATCCTTCACTCTCCAGCCTTGAGGCGAGCGGAAGCTTTGGATATTACCCGACACAAGGGCAGATCCCCACATTTGAGTGGCAGGGCGCAGCATGGGATTCTTCGCATGTCCCCGTCCGGCTCGTCTGGATCGCAGCGGGCATAGGAGGGATCGTTCTGTCGGCCCTGCTGTTCCGCCGTTTTGAACACCCGGAAGCATCAAAGGTTCATCCGCATGCTTCGGACAGGGGGGAAACACCCGTTCTACCGGTTATAGCCATGGAGCACAGCCGCTCCCTTAAGCTGTCTCCCGCAGTGAAGGTGAAGGGTGCAAGGTTGCCCCGACGGGTCAAAGCCGAGCTGAAGCTTATGCTGAAAGGCATGTCCCTTTGGTGGACACTGCCCGCCATAGCGCTCATTGCCGCGCCTCTGCTGGTTACGGCAAACTCCGTGAACAACTTGCTGCCCTTTATCATGATATGGCCTCTCGCTTTATGGTCGCAGATGGGCACGCGGGATCAGCATTATTTCACCACTGGATTGACCTTGTCGTGCAGCTCGCCGCTGGCGAAGTGGTGGACGGAATGGCTCTCCGGCGTATTCATCACCTTGCTGTTTTCTTCGGGGGCAATCTTCCGCTTCATCGCGGAGAACCAGATGCCGGCCCTGTTGGCATGGGGAACAGGCCTCCTGTTCATTCCGACCTTGGCGCTTGCACTCGGTACACTGGGCGGGTCAAAAAAGCTGTTCGAAGTCATTTATCTGCTCTGGTGGTATATGGGACCGCTCAATCATGTTCCCTCACTCGACTTTTTGGGGGTGTCCGAAAGGAACCCTGCGCATTATCTCGTGTTCACTGTGCTTTTATTCACAGCAGGCGCAGCCGTCCGTCTCTGGCAGACTGGAAATTTATCAATAAGAAGGAGATCTATATGACAAAATATATCCGCCGTACATGGCTTATCCTCATCCCGGCAGCGTTCGTTATGCTCATACTTGCGGGCTGTGGGGACAAGTCCGTAGAGAAAACAGCTTCATTCGAAGGATCAAAAGTGCAGCAGATTGAGGTGAAAACGGACGGACAATCCATTCAGGTGAGCCGTTCCAAAGATTCGGATGTGAAGCTCCGTATGAAGACGGAAGGTGAGCTGCCGGCGGTGCTGGAGGAGGGTGTGCTTACTGTCGGCGCTGAACCGGCGTCCGGCTTCATCCATTTAAAGAATGAGACCATTTATTTGGAGCTGCCGGAACAAAGCTACGAGTCCATCCGTCTGGCTACAGCTTCCGGCAATATTACCTTTGAGGACGGCCAGGGGGAGCAAATCGTGCTGGACGCCGACTCAGGCAACATCACCGTCTCCGGCTTTGCGGGGGAGATCGATGCAGCCACACAATCGGGCACCATTCACTCGGAGGTCCAGGCGTCCTCAGAGGTACAGACAGACGGTGGCGGCCAGAGTCTGAAGGGGAAGGTGGGTGCAGAGAGTGCGGAGACTTCTACACTGAGTGTGCATTCAGCTTCAGGTAATATAACTTTGGAGAATTAGACAGCTTCCGCACTTTCAATTGACTCCATAAAATTCATGAATGAAAAAACGGACATGCTCCCTTTCGGGGGCTGTCCGTTTCTTTGTGCAGAGCTGCTTATCCTGCCTTTATACCGGCTTATTGCGGATTACGCGGCGGCAGGGGGCCGAGGTATTGATAATACTGGCACTCGATCCGTCCATTGTAGAGCTTGCGCCGCTTGTCCGCCTTGCGTCCGTAGTACTGCTCGAATTCCTTATACGGGCTGATGGCGAAAAAGGACCAGGTCGGCAGATACAGCATCATTTCACCGAATTGGCGGGTAAGCTTCTCCACTTCCTTGTCATTGCTGATGCGCTCCCCATACGGGGGATTAGTAATGATGCAGCCGTACTCGCCTTGAGGTCTGGCTTTGGCAGCAGCGATGGCCTGAAAGGTAATCTCCCCGGCCAGCCCGGCTCTCTTGGCATTGGCTTCGGCGATTTCAATCGCGGCGGGATCGATGTCCGTGCCGGTGAGCTGCAGCGGGTAGTCGTCGCGCACAGCATCGAAGGCTTCCTCGCGGGCTTCTTCCCAGAGGCGCTGCGGGATTTCAGGCCAATGCTCGGACGGGAACGAGCGCCGCAGGCCCGGCGCAATGTTCCAGGCGATCATCGCCGCTTCGATCAGCAGCGTGCCGGAGCCGCAGCACGGATCGTACAGCGGACGGTGGCCGTTCCAGCGGCTGAGCTGGATCAGTGCGGCCGCCATCGTTTCCTTCAGCGGCGCTTCCGTTGCCTGGCGGCGGTAGCCGCGTTTGTGCAGCGCGGGACCGGTGGTATCCAGCGTAATCAAAGCGGTATCATTCAGAAGAATTACTTCCACCACATACCGCGGGCCGTTCTCCGGGAACCATTCGGTACGGTATGAAAGCTTCAGCTTTTCGACAATGGCTTTCTTGACAATGCCCTGGCAGGCGGGTACGCTGGTAAGCTGGGATTTATGCGACCTTCCTTCTACGGGGAACTCTCCGTTTTCGGGAATCCAGTCCTGCCACTCGATGGCTTTGACACCTTCGAACAGCTCATCGAAGGTCCGGGCCGGGAACTGGCCCATTTTGACCAACACCCGGTCCGAGGTCCGCAGCCATAAATTGCAGCGGCAGATGTCGATGTAATCTCCATTAAACAATACCCGGCCGTTTTCGACCGTAGTCTCATAACCCAGTTCGTTCAATTCACGTGCTACGACGGCCTCCAGCCCCATGGGGGCGGTGGCGATCAATGTTAATTTGCCCAAATTCGCTCAACTCCGTTTAACTTGTAGATGAATACACATAACCTTTACAATAGGTGAAGCGGTGCTTCCGGAAGTCCTCATACGGCTTGCCTATCAAGTATAGGGGAATGAGGGGCGCAGCACAATGCCCGTCCCGCCGTTATCAGCGCGGCTGATCTTCTAACATCAGTACTAACCACAAAGGAGAATACATATGCCCAATCAGGAAGAATACAGTGAACAATTATATACAGAGGACGCGCTGCTGCTCAAGGTGAAGCAGGCCATTACAGATAGCGGAATGCCCGAGGTGTCCATTGCGCCCGGATATGGGCGGCTGTTGACGATGCTGGTGGCGGCGTCCCGTTCCACGCGGGTTTTGGAGATTGGCGCACTTGGAGGCTACAGCGGCATCTGCCTCTGCCGCGGGCTCCGGCATGGGGGCCGGCTGACTTCGCTTGAATTGAAGGCTGAATACGCGGAGCTTGCCGGACGACACCTGGAAGAAGCGGGATTCAGTGAAGCCGTGGAATACAAGCTCGGCCCCGCGCTGGACAGCCTGAAGCTGCTGGAAGCGGAGGGCCGGACCTTCGATTTCTTTTTTATTGATGCCGATAAGGAAAACTATCCGAACTATCTGGAGTATGCCATTAAGCTGGCGGTGCCGGGTGCTGTGATCGCCGGAGATAATATCTTTCTGCGCGGACGCACATTGAATGCAGAGAAGAACGGACCGGCTGTTCAGGCGATGCGGCGCTTCAATGAGATGATTGCGGGTGATGAACGGCTGGCCAGCACACTGCTTCCCGCGTACGACGGACTGGCGCTGGCGATTGTAAAGTAAGCTGCGCGCCGCTGATTCCGTTATCTGAATAATCGTGGGGCGGCCCCTTTGTACAGCTTGAGCCGCACCCACACCGTATTGACCAGCAGGAAACCGCCAGAGATAAGGAACAATCCTTCAATACCGATAAAGCCGGATAAAAAGCCCCCGATCACTGCTCCCAGCATGTTCCCGAGAGCCAGCATGCTGCTGTTGAAGCCAAACGCCCGGCTCTCCTTGCCGTCAGGCGTATACGAGCGGATGAGGGCGTTGACGCTTGGCAGCAGGCCGCCCATGAAGACACCCATCAGAAAGCGGACAATAATCAGCTGCCAGACACTTGTCACAAAAGCCTGCGGAATGATGAACACAGCAGCACCGATCAGAGCATAGGTGAGAATCCGGTGTGCCCCAACCTTGTCGCTCAGCTTGCCGAGCACAGGTGAAGCCAGCATGTTGGATACGCCGGTTACGGCGCTGACGACCCCTGCCCAAAAGGCAATGTTCACGGCAGTGCCATGCAGCTTCTCTACATAGAGCGGAAGCAGTGTCATCGGGGCGATCATCGCAAACTGCAGGAGGAAGGTTACGCCGAACAGCGCAGGCAGCTGCGGCACCTTGGCCAGCTCCTTGAAGCCCTCAAGTACGGAAATCTGCGGCACCTGTGCAGCTTCGGCCCGGTCGAATTTCTCTTTGACGAGAAATAAGGCGAGCAGTGAGGCGGCGAACAGCAGAACACCAACGATATAAAAGATCGGGCGGTACCCGATCCAGTCCGCCATAGCCCCGCCGATCAGCGGGCCAAGAATGGTTCCGGCGACCGAGCCGGACTGCATTAGCCCCATGGCAAAGCCCATGCGGGCTTTTGGCGTGTTGCCGGAGACCAGTGCGATAGACGCCGGATTGAAACCGGAAATGGTCCCGTTGAGCAGGCGGAGCAGCAGCAGCTGCAAGGGCGTTTGTGCGAAGCCCATCAGCACAATGACCAGGGCCATGCCGAAGCTGGAGCGCAGCAGCATGATTTTGCGTCCGTATTTGTCGGCAAGCTTGCCCCACAGCGGCTGGAACAGGAATGAGGTCATGAAGTTCGCGGCAAAAATAAGTCCGGCCCATAACCCGAGCGCATCGCCTCGTACCCCCAGGTCTTTCGCCAGATACAAGGTCAGGAACGGGGTGATCATGGTCATTCCGGCGTTAACCAGGAATTGGCCGAACCAAAGCACAATGAGGTTGACTTTCCATGTCTCCCAATTCTTCAAAGTGCTTTCACTTCCTTTCAAGGAATTCAAGGTCAAGAGTTCACGAAAAAAGACATTCTATCAGTATATCATAGATTTGGAGAGGACCGATGCAACACTTGTCATAGTAATGTCATGGGATTGTCATTCCCTCACGGGTTCAGCGGTTGTTCCGAACTTTCAAAAAGAGCATAATAAAGGATAAGCGTATACACACATTCTATCAAAACTAATGGAGATCTTATCATGACCTACAATGACACTTTTATCCGCGCCTGCAGGAAGCAAGACACGGACCACATTCCCGTATGGTACATGCGGCAGGCCGGCCGGTATGATCCCGAATACCGTAAAATCAAGGAAAACTACTCGCTCCTGGAGATCTGCGAACAGCCGGAGCTTGCGGCAGAGGTTACAATGATGCCTGTCCGTAAGCTGGGTGTGGATGCGGCCATTCTGTATTCCGATATCATGAATCCAGTTGCTTCCCTTGGCGTGAAATTCGACATTGTGAAGAACATCGGTCCCGTTATCGACAATCCGATCCGCAGTGCTGCGGATGTGGAGCGCCTGAAGCCAATCGATGTGGAAGGCGATCTCAGCCATATCCTGAAGACTATAGCTATTCTGGACAAAGAGCTTGATGTGCCTCTGATCACCTTTGCCGGAGCGCCTTTTACCATTGCCAGCTATCTGATCGAAGGCAGACCTTCCAAGAGCTACCACCGCACCAAGGAAATGATGTACAGCCAGCCGCAGGTATGGTTCATGCTTATGGATAAGCTGGGCGACATGGTCATCGCCTATTTGCGCGCCCATGCCGCCAGCGGAGGCAAAGCGTTCCAGCTGTTTGACAGCTGGGTTGGTGCGCTTGCTCCGCGTGATTTTGAGTTATACGTACTGCCGACCATCTCCCGTATTTTTGCCGGACTTGCCGATCTTAATGTGCCGAAGATCTATTTTCCGGGCGTCAGCTCAGGAGAGCTGCTGCCAAGCCTGAAGAATCTCCAGGCGGATGTCATCGGTCTGGACTGGCGCGTAAGTCTTGCTGAAGGCAGACGCCGCACCGGTGGCCGTTTTGCGGTCCAGGGCAATCTGGACCCTTATCTGCTGACGGCTCCGCTGGATCTGCTCAAGGAGCGGGCCAAAGGTCTGATTGATGAAGGCATCCGCGAGCCAGGCTACATTTTTAATTTGGGGCACGGATTATTTCCCGAGGCTTCTCTGGACACGCTAAAGGAACTGACGGAATATATCCATGACTATTCCCGTGAGGCTCTGAAGCAAACCGTGAAACCGCGTCTATCATTATAAATAGATCTGTAAGATGTTCATTATCCGCAGAAAGGGATGGAATCTGTGACCACTAAAATTGGTGTACTCGTTATGTCGTACGGCACGCCTGAAAGTCTGGAAGGGGTGGAGGCGTATTATACGCATATCCGCCGGGGCCATGCGCCTTCTCCAGAGCAGCTGAAGGAGCTGAAGGACCGTTATGAAGCCATCGTTGGCGGAGTGTTTCCGCTGCGGGAGAATACGAACCGGCAGGTTGAGGCGCTGCAGGCCGCGCTGAACAACGGTCATGCCGGAGAAGGAGTGGAATTTGTCTGCTATCAGGGGCTTAAGCACGCCCGTCCTTTTATCGAAGATGGTGTGGAAGCGATGGCGAAGGACGGCATTACCCATGGTGTGGGGATTGTGCTTGCCCCGCATTATTCGGTAATGAGTGTCGGCACCTATATCAAACGCGCCAAGGAAAAGGCGGAAGCCAGCGGAATCGAAATGGCCTTCGTGGAGAGCTATCACCTCCATCCGGAGCTGATTGATGTCTTGAGCCGCAGAGTATCGGCCAAGCTGGATCTGTTCGAGGAAACCGGTGCGGTGCGTGAGGATGTCCGGGTATTATTCAGCGCGCATAGTCTGCCGGAGCGTATCTTGTCCATGGGTGACCCGTACCGTGACCAGCTGCTGGCCACCTCTGAAGCTGTCGCCAAGCAGGCGGGAGTCACCAACTGGCAGTTCACCTGGCAGAGCGCCGGCCGCACAGCCGAGCCATGGCTGGGACCGGATATTCTGGAGACCATGCACGAGCTTAGCGAGGCGCAGGTGAAATATGTGCTGGCAGCTCCGGTCGGCTTTGTATCCGACCATTTGGAGGTGCTGTACGACCTGGATATTGAAGCACAGGCGCTGGCCTCTGAACTGGATATGCGGCTGATGCGGATTGATTCGCTTAACAGTGATCCGGCATATATGTCTGTGCTCAGCGATGTGGTGCAAACGGCGGCTGGACAGCTCAAGGTGAGCCAGTTATGACCGGCTCAGCACGAAAAGTAGTCATTGTCGGCGGAGGCCTCAGCGGCCTCAGCGCCGCTTTTTATGTCCGCAAATATTACCGTGAAGCCGGAATTCAGCCGGATATCATTCTCGTGGAGAAGGACAAAAGCCTTGGCGGCAAGATCGAAACACTGCACCGCGAGGGTTTTGTCATTGAGAAGGGACCGGACTCCTTTCTGGCCCGCAAGACCGTGATGAGCGAGCTGGCGAAGGAGCTGGAAATCGATCATGAGCTGGTAACCACCAATCCGAATGCCAAAAAAACGTACATACTGCAGCGCGGCAAGCTGCATCCCATGCCGGCAGGCCTTGTGCTGGGCATTCCCACTGAGCTGAAGCCGTTTCTGAAGAGCGGCCTTGTTACTTTTGGCGGCAAAATGCGGGCGATGATGGATTTCATCATTCCGCCCCGGCGCAGTACAGAGGATGAATCACTGGGTGCGCTGATTGAACGGCGTCTAGGGACGGAAGTGCTGGAGAATATGACGGAGCCGCTTTTAGCCGGGATTTATGCCGGGGACATGCGCAAAATCAGCCTTCAGGCGACCTTTCCGCAGTTTGGAGATGTAGAACGGGAGTACGGAAGTCTCATTCGCGGGATGATGATGGGAAGGAAACCGGCTGAAACGCATACCGGCACCAAAAAAAGCGCTTTTCTGACCTTCCGCAAAGGCTTGCACAGCCTGGTCCATGCCTTAATTCATGAATTGCATGATGTCGAGCAGCGGACGGGAACGGGAGTCGCTGCCATTCATGTGCGCGATGAGAAGGAGGCTGCCGGATCGTCTTCACAGGCTGCGGGAACGGGGTCTTCACCCCGTTATGAAATCGAGCTGGACAATGGAGAACTAGTGCAGGCAGATGATGTTTATGTTACGGTGCAGAACTTTGCCGCGGCAGGCCTGCTCCGGCCCCATGTGGATGTGTCGGCACTGGACAGCGTCAACTATGTATCGGTGGCGAATGTAGTCATGGCATTTGCGAAGCAGGACATTCACACCGAGTATGACGGGTCCGGCTTCCTGGTCCCGCGCAAGGAAGGGCGCAATATTACCGCCTGCACCTGGACCTCGACCAAATGGCTGCATACCAGTCCCGACGACCGCGTGCTGCTGCGCTGCTATGTCGGCCGTTCGGGCGACGAACAGAACGTAGAGCTGCCGGACGCAGCACTGACAGAACTGGTGCTTAAGGATCTCAAGGAGATTATGGGCATCACGGCCAAGCCGATGTTCACGGAAATCACCCGGCTGAGGCACTCCATGCCGCAATATCCGGTGGGGCATCCGGCCAGGATAGCGGCGCTGCGCAGCGAGCTCGCCCAGAAGCTGCCCGGAGTGTACGCCTTTGGCGCCGGCTATGACGGGATTGGCATGCCGGACTGCATCAAGCAGGCCAAGCAGACAGCAGAGAGCGCCGCAGGGAGGGTTGTGCAGCAGCCCGAACCGCCAGCGGTGTTGAAATAACCGGAAAGGTGAAGCGCGGAAGGAGCCGCTTCACCGTTTTTTATTTTTTTGGAAATGATGATCCCTTTTCTTGTGAATAAGGCGTGTTATAAAATTGGGGCAAGCTGGCGTGAATTCGGCGGATTCACTCAAAGAGGTGGAGATCAGTCGGATTCGCCCGCCTTTTTCCCAAACAGATTTTTCAAGGGATTCTAATGTACAGAGTGCAATCAATTAGCTTTTCGACTGATTTATGGGTTATTCTTCTGCAGACAATGCAAGAGAAGGCGAGTTCTGGCCTAATCATCTAAGCGGAACTTAAGAATGAAGGTGAGCTGATTGGCGAAACCCTTGAGGGCCAAGGATTTTACGACTACAGTAGGTTAGATTCTTAAGTTCACTCTATATAGAAAGAGAATTGCATCGGACTCGGTACCATACGTATCGGACTCGTATCAGACTCGCACCGGCTTCCGCCTCTGGATGAGTCTGCTTGCTTCCATTCCTACTTTTTTAAGTCCAAACTATTTAGCGCTTGCGATAAAGCAGGTGAGCAAGCTACAGTTGGAAAAAGGGAACTTAATTCTCCCTAAAAATCAACATTTGGTAAATCAAAGTGGAAAAAAGGAGCTTAATTGGGCAATATTACTTCGTCAGAGGCGGAATGTACCGAATTAGGTAACCTTTTTCCACTTCACCTGCGGAAAACAGGATGTTCGGGCAAATTAGTGATCCTTTTTCCACTTGGAATTGCCGAACGAATCATGCAGGGTTCTCGAGGCAACGCTATACTGAACTCCAAAACAACGGCTGCCTTAATTAGTGAAGGACGGCGAAGCCGGTGTTATGACTCGTTAGCGGTTCTTTTACCTGTCTCTCTTTTTGGAGGAGCGGGAGTGACTTATGCTATAATAGAAACAATTTTAGGGCAAAGGAGATTGCTTGCAGCTATGTATCCGCCGCGTTCACGTACCAGAAAAAATAACAAACAAAGCAGAAAGCGCCGGCGCAGAACGGTTTGGGCATGGATTAACGTAAGCCTGCTTTTATTGATTACTGCACTGCTAACCTATTCGTTTATGAGAGCGGATGGGGGCGGCAATCAGCCGCCGCCTGCCGCAGAAGCGGTGAACTCGCCTTCACCGGATCAAGGCGAGGCTGCTGCGTCCGTTCCGCCAGCATCAACGCCAACGCCATCGCCAGCGCCGGAAGCCACACCCGATAAGGAGCCTTCATCTGAACCGACTGCGGAGATATCACCGGTTTCTATGGAACCAACTCCCTCACCCGCACCTGAAGAAAGCGCCGCACCGGAAGAAACAGACGATCGGGGAGATACCGGAACCGCGCAGAATACTGACAGCGGCCTAATCTCCGGCCTGCCGGAGAATGCCGGGACAACCGTGAAGCTGAATTTTGCCGGAGATGTCATTTTTTCAGGCAAGGCAGGACAGCTCCTGATGCAAAAAGGCTATGACTACTCCTACGCCGCTCTGGATGGCATGTTCAAGAAGGATGACCTGACCATACTTAACCTGGAGACCCCCATTACCACCGGAGGGGTAGGTGCCGCAAACAAGCAGTTTGTATTCAAAGGAGAGCCAAAGGCACTCGACTCCTTGAAGGCCGCCGGTGTAGATGCCGTCAATCTGGCCAACAACCATACCCTGGATCAGGGAGAGGAAGGCCTGCTGGACACGCTGGAGCATTTGAACAAGCGCGGTATTCCCTATGTGGGGGGCGGAGCAGATGCAGCAGAGGCGTACAGCGCCAAGTATTTTGAGCGTAACGGCATCCGCATCGCCCTGCTTGGATTCACGCGTGTGATGCCTGTGATGGAGTGGAAGGCGGAGGCCGGCAAACCGGGGGTGGCTTCGGTGTATGACAGTGCGGAGGCGCTGAAGGCTATCGCCAATGCCAAAAAGAAGGCCGACCTGGTCATTGTGGCCGTACACTGGGGCAAAGAGCGGATGGAACAATATGATTCCGTCCAGCAGTCTCTTGGGCACAGCTTTATTGATGCTGGCGCGGATCTGGTCATAGGCGGGCACCCGCATGTGCTGCAAGGGATTGAGCCTTACAAGGGCAAATGGATTGCTTACAGCACCGGCAACTTTATTTTTACCCGTTCCCAAACCCGGGCCACCTGGGATACCGCTGTGTTTCAAGCGGAATGCAGCATAGAGGGACAGTGTTCCCTGAATCTTAAGCCGATGAATGCGGAGCTGGCTCAGCCGGTGCCCATGAATGAGGTGGACGGCCAGCTGCTGCTGCACAGAGTAGAGTCCCTGTCCTACGGTCTGGTGAAGATCGGCAGTGACGGAAGTGTAGCTCAGGCTGTCAAGTAAAGTGCAGATATAGACCATACTTCCGCCGGAGGTGCTTACGATGAAAAATATGTGTGTGGCCCATCGCGGCTTCTCCGGAAAAGCTCCGGAGAACACGCTTGCTGCCGTACGGATGGCGATAGCGCTGCCGTTTGTGCGCTGGATGGAAATTGATGTTCAGCTCACAAAGGACGGCGTGCCGGTAGTGATTCATGATTTTTCGCTGGACCGCACAACCAACGGGCATGGCAAGGTCAAAAATATGGACTACGAGCATGTCCGGCGATTGGATGCGGGGAGCTGGAAAGGGCGTGCTTTTCGGGGAGAACGCGTTCCGTCGCTGAAGGAGGTGCTGGAACTGGCCTCCGGCAGACTGCGGCTGAACATTGAGCTCAAGACCAGCGGTGATATGTATCCGGGGCTGGAGCAGGCAGTCATTGATCTCGTGAATGCACATGGCATGCGCGACGAAGTGGTTCTGACCTCGTTCGATGCCAGCGCGCTGCAGCGGATCAAGGGGCTGGACCCCCGCTTTCGGACAGGATTGATCTATGACTCCAGATCCGGTGACCCCGCGCGGAAGTTGAAGGAGCTGGACTGCTCATTTCTGTCCATCAGCTTTGACCGGCTGAATCCCCGTCTGGCGGAGCTTCTTGCCGAGCGGGGGATACGGGTGATGGCCTGGACGGTGAACAAGGCAAAGGAAATGCGCCGTCTGGCCGGGATGCATTCGGAGATCATGATCTGTACGAACCGCCCCGACATCTGGGGTGATACGTTTCTGGAAGTCTAGCTAAAGGATGAAATTGACGGGAAAGAGAGCTGAAGAATATATGTGCGCTGATGTTAACAATATCTACTGTGTTGGACGCAATTATAAGCAACATGCAGAGGAACTGGGCAACAAGGTGCCGGTGGAGCCTCTGATCTTTCTGAAGCCTTCCCATGCGGCGGTCCCCCTCGACAAGGCGATCATTCAGCTTCCCAAGGATGCCGGGCTGATCCACTATGAAGGTGAGATTGTCCTGAGAGTTGCCCGGGATTATGTGCCTGGCATGAGTGTGCAGGAGCTGGTGGATGTAATGGCCCTTGGGCTGGATTTTACCCTGCGCGATGTGCACAATGATCTTCAGAAGAAAGGGCTGCCCTGGACGCCCGCCAAAGGCTTCAAGAACGCTGCCCCGCTGACTCCATACATTGCGTTTCCGGAGACGGAAGAACTGGAAGCGACTGATTACACTGTACGCAAGAATGGTGTGGAAGTGCAGCGCGGAAACGTCAAGAACATGATTTTTTCGCTGCAAAAAATTGTGGAGTTCATTGCCGCCCGTTATGGGCTGGGCAAGGATGATCTTATCTTTACCGGTACTCCGGCAGGTGTAGGTCCGGTGGCTTCAGGGGATTCGTTCGAGCTGTTCTGGGGCGGGACTCTGCTGGGCACCTGTCTGATCGGTTAACTTATGCCGACAGGACTTGATGTGCTGCAATGGGTGACCGGCTTCGGCGGGGCCTTGCTGGTAGCAGGAGCAGCTTATTATAAACAGTCCCTCAGCTTTTCCGGGATGCTGGCGGCGGTTGTGATGGGAACCCTCTATTTCGGAGCAGGAAATGCCTTCTGGTTTGGCATTTTGCTGCTGTTCTTCATCTCCTCCAGCCTGCTCTCGAAGCTTCATCATGAGAATAAAGCGGAGCTGGAAGCTACCTATGACAAAACAGGACGCAGGGATGCCGGCCAGGTGTTCGCCAATGGCGGGCTTGGCATGCTGCTGGTGCTCCTGAATGCCATTTATCCCTTGGAGCTATGGGGATTTCTGTTCATCGGCGTCATGGCCACCGTGACCTCGGACACCTGGGCGACGGAGATTGGCACCCTCGCCAAGAAGCCGCCCCGCTCCGTGCTGACGGGACGGATGCTCCCGCCCGGCACCTCCGGCGGCGTCTCGCTGCCGGGCACCCTGGCCGCCGCTGCAGGCGGCGCCCTGATCGGCCTTGCCTCCTGGCTGCTGCGGGCAGCCTCCGGCATGCCGGAGCATTCCGTCCTGCTGCTTACGCTGGCAGGACTCCTCGGGGGCCTCGTCGGCGCTTTCGCCGACTCGGTTCTGGGGGCGACGGTGCAGCGCATGAACCGCTGCACCGTGTGCGGCCGCGAGGTGGAAGCCTCGCGGCATTGCGGCCAGCCGACGGTGTATGCCCGGGGCTGGCGCTGGATGAACAACGATGCTGTGAATGCCGCCAGCTCTATTCTGGGCGGGCTCGCCGCCTTGCTGATTGGCGGGTTGTAATGCAGGGAGGCCGATGTTGGGCCTTCACATACAAAAGTAACCTTATACTCGCAATATTGAAGGAGGTGAACCGGTGGGCAGCGCATCCATTCATAAACATACAGCCATCCTGGATGCCGCTTACGAGCTCTTCGGTTCAGGCGGCTTTTACGAAACGAAGATTTCGGAAGTAGCGGAACGTGCAGGCATTGCCAAGGGCACGGTGTATTTGTATTTCAAAAAT
This sequence comes from Paenibacillus graminis, assembly GCF_000758705.1. NCBI lineage: Bacteria > Bacillati > Bacillota > Bacilli > Caryophanales > Paenibacillaceae > Paenibacillus > Paenibacillus graminis. The sequence continues at coordinate 2,781,810 of NZ_CP009287.1, forward strand.
AAAGAGGATTTGTTCATGGCCGTCACCCGGCGGGACTGTGAAGGATTCCTCCAGCAGCTGGAAGCCAAGCTCCAGGCATGCAGCAGCCTGACCGGGAAGCTGTCCGTTATTGCCGGGCATCATCTGTTCTATTATTATGAGCGCAAGCAGCATACCAAGCTTTTTTTTCGTGCGCCGAACAACAACCCTGAGCTGGTAGCCTACATGGCGCTTTTCATGGAAGAGTACATGCAGGCTGTGGTGAAGGTGCTGCTGGAAGGCGGGGCGACCGAGCCCGAGCTGATGGCCCAGTCGTACATTGGCATGCTGGACCGGCTGAAAATGGATATTCTTTTTGATCCCTTCTTCACGGAGGAGGAAGCGCACAAACGGGCGAAGTTTGCCGCCAGCCTTTTTATCGGAGGGGCTGTCGGCAACATGAATGCATCACTTGGAGATTTGCCGGCAGAGCAATAAAGAACACAGACCGGTTACAAATATAAGGCAAGCGAGGACAGAGCATGAATATTATGACCGTGGAACATCTTTCCAAGAGCTATGGGGAAAAAACACTGTTCCGGGATGCGTCGTTTGGAATGGATGACAGGGACAAAATTGGCGTTATCGGTGTGAATGGTACGGGGAAATCAACCTTTTTGAAGATTATTGCCGGTCTGGATACACCGGATGACGGACAAATTTCCATTGGAAATGCGGTACGGGTACAATACCTGGCGCAAAATCCGCCGTATGTGCCGGATAATACTGTGCTGCAGCAGGTTTTTGCCGGTGATGAGCCTGAGCTTGCTGCCATGCGGGAGTACATGGAGACGCTGGCTCTTCTGGAGACCAATCCGGGCGACTCCGCCCTTGAGCGCCGGCTGGTGCAGATTGGACAAGCCATTGATGCAGCTGGGACGTGGCAGCTGGAAAGTGAAGCCAAAACCGTCCTGACGAAGCTTGGCATCACGCAGTTTGATGCACGTATGGAATCGCTGTCCGGCGGACAGCGCAAGCGTGTGGCTCTGGCGGCGGCGCTGATTACACCTTCAGAGCTGCTGATCCTGGATGAGCCTACCAACCATATCGATACGGACTCTGTGGCCTGGCTGGAGCAATATTTGCAGAAGCGGCGCGGCGCGCTGCTGATGGTCACCCATGACCGTTACTTTCTGGAACGTGTGGCCAGTGTCATGCTGGAGCTGGATGGCGGACAGTTGTACCGTTATGAAGCAAACTACTCGCGGTTCCTGGAGCTGAAGGCGGAGCGTGAGGAGCGTGAAGCATCGGAGGAGCAGAAACGCAAAAATCTGCTGCGCACCGAGCTGGCCTGGATTCGCCGTGGCGCCAAGGCCCGCTCCACCAAGCAGAAGGCCAGAATCGACCGCTTCGAGAAGCTGAAGGAAAACCAGGGCTCGGCATCGGCGGGCGCACTGGATATTTCTGTCGCTTCGACAAGATTGGGCCGCAAAATCATCGAGATGAAGGATCTGGCCAAATCGCTCGATGGACGCAAGCTGATTAAGGATCTGACCTACATCGCGGTGCCGCAGGACCGGGTAGGGATCGTGGGCCCGAACGGCAGTGGCAAATCGACCCTGCTGAATCTGATTGCCGGGAAGCTTCAACCGGACAGCGGAGAGGTGGAGCTGGGGGCTACCGTCAAGCTGGGTTATTTCACCCAGGAGCATCAGGATATGGACGACACTATGCGGGTTATAGAGTACGTGAAGGAGGAAGCGGAAGTTATCCGTACGGCGGACGGCAGCGTCATTACAGCCGGACAGATGCTGGAGCGTTTTTTGTTCCCGCCGGCCATGCAATGGACTCCGATCGCTAAGCTCTCCGGCGGAGAAAAGCGGCGTCTTTACCTGCTCCGCGTCTTGATGGGCGCACCCAATGTGCTGCTGCTGGACGAGCCGACCAACGACCTGGACATCGGGACCCTTGCCGTACTGGAAGATTATCTGGACGAGTTCCCCGGCGTGGTGTTCACGGTGTCCCATGACCGGTTTTTCCTGGACCGCACGGTGGATAAGCTGATTGCCTTCGAGAATGGCAGCATAAGGCTGCATGTCGGAAACTATAGTGAATATGAGGAATGGATGGCAAATAACGTTCCGGCACGCGGTGTCGACACCTCCAAAGAAGCGGGAACGGGAAAAAACAGCTCCGCACCGGTACAGGATCAGGCACCGCCAGCTGCACCTGCGGCAAGAGAGAAGCTGAAGTTCACCTTCAAGGAGCAGCGTGAATATGAGGGAATCGACGAGGCGATTGAGCAGGCAGAGCAGCATCTGTCCGACATTAGCTCGCAGATGGAAGCTGCCTTTGCGGACTCCGGGAAGCTTCAGGAGCTGGTAGAGAAGCAGCGGCAGGGTGAAGCCGAGCTGGAGCGTCTAATGGAACGCTGGACATATCTGAACGAGCTTGCGGAAAAGATCGCCGGAAAAGCATAGTACGCTTGCATTTATAACTGCGGTTATCCAGCGGCGTTCTCCGCGTCATACCAGAGAGGTTATCCTGCTCTTAAGCTGGATGGCTCACAGCTTGTGACATGAACACAGCATTCAGAGGTCCTGCCCTGAGTGCTGTGTTTTCTTGTACACATTATTTATAGCCTTCACGCTATAAATTTTCCTTTGAAACAGTACCTGAAAGCAATACTCTAAGCGATACTCTGTATCACTGCTTCGGAAGCATAGGCTGCTTTCCAAGGACAGCCGAACCTTTTACACTGGAGCGTACAGCTATAAATCACAATGAGGAGGCAGATGAGTATGACAGATTTGCTTGCAACTGCGGCGGCCCTTCGCAGCGCCGGGAAGGCTGAAGAGGCAAGGGAATTGCTCCTAGCCCTGCTGAGCGGGGATAAAGAGAATGCCGAACTGCACTATCAGCTGGCCTGGACCCATGATGTGCTGGGCCAGGAACGGGAGGCGGTTCCCTACTACGAGCGGAGCCTGTTGCTTGGCCTGCCTTCTGAACAGCGGATGGGCGCACTCCTGGGACTTGGCAGCACTTACAGAACACTGGGCGAATATGCCCGTTCCAAGGAAGTGCTTGAGCAGGGCGTGCGGGAATTCCCGCAGCAGAAGGAATTTCAGGCTTTTCTGGCCATGACCCTGCACAACCTGGGCGAGCATAGGGAAGCTATGAAGCTGCTGCTGACCCTGCTCGCGGAGACCTCCTCCGACGAAGGGATCGGGAGCTACCGTAAAGCTATCCTGTACTATTCGGATAAGCTGGAGCAGGTGTGGGAATAAATCAATTATATTTTTTCCGCATACAGGTGCCCATTCGAATGCTCTGTCTGCAGGAAAACTATGGTCTTTTCCCCGTGGACCAGTACACAAGCATTTCCCTCAGCTTGCAATACTATATTGCAAGGAGGAGATATTATGGTGAGAGCAGCCCAGACTGACAGTGAATTAAAAGCCTTCATCGCCACTGCGGAGGCGGCCTGGTTCAATGTGTATGATTCCGCGGATATAAATAGGGTGATTACTGTGGGCGGGGTGGAGTATAAGCGGCTGCCGCTGAGATTCAGCACAAGGGCCAAGGTCATCGCTTATTTCCGGCAATACTGGGGAATTGCAATGAGCAACCGGATGTTCTGCAATCTCCAGACTGTTTCGCGGAACAACAGGCTGTACGTTATTGTAGGCGATACCGGCCTCGTTTCCTTCATTCCCCTGCGGATCAGAGTCACGGAGCGGAGCGCTACGCGTATCAGATTGACCGCCGTCCTGTCTGCGGATCCGATAGAGGCAATTGAAACGGTGAATGTCCGCTATCTTATTGCGAAATCGGGAGCGGCACTCCGGATTCTAAACAGGGACAAAAAAAATACGGACCCCAGGTATCAGACATGCCCGCTGAGCGTCAGGTGATTTTTGCCGCAGACTCCGCATGATTTGAAAAGGGTACAGATTCAGCGGGGATCACTGAATCTGTACCCTTTATCCATACTTATTCTAGGGCTGCTCCGCTCCTGCCAGGGCAATCATCTGCACGACCGGGCGCGAGTCGCCGGTCAGCAAGGCCTCTTCGGCGTTCATCTGCGAGGAGCCGTCGCCGTCGAGGAAGATCCCTTCCCGTCCACCGCCGGGGACGGTTTCCAGAATGGCTGTACGGAATGCCTCTGCCGTACAGCGCGTTGGCGTGACGATCAGCCACAGCTTCCCGTCCGCATTGTACACCAGCCCCGAGCGCATCCGCTGCTCGTCAGCATAGGGAAGATGCTCTGCGGCGGCTGCCGCCCGCCACAGCCCTTCACGCTGCAGGTTCATGCTGATGCCGCCCTGCGCCCAGTAATGCCCGCGGTCCGTGACGTCCAGGTCATCTCCTGAGGAGACGACCTGCACCGACAGCATTCCGCTGGCCCCGTCCCAGACCAGTGTTCCACGCGGATATTTGGCGTTGAACCACCCCGAGCCGTACGCCCCTTGAACTCCGTTCACCGGGCGGTCATTCACGACCGCTACCGACAGCAGGTCGCTGCCGTAAAAGAAGCCGCCGTTAATCCCGAAGGCGGCAATCGGGCGCAGCGGCGAACCTGCGCTGCGCAGTATGATGTCAGCAGGCAGAGCTGACATCATATGCAGCTTCACCTGGCCGGAGCTGTCCGCCTGCAGGTAGCTGTAAACGTGAGGGAGGCCATGGAAGGCCTCCCTCGGCTGCGGCCTCGTCCACAGCACGATGGCCGCCGTCAGGGCCGCCGCAAAGAGAACGGCGGCGGCCAGTTGCGGCTTGCGCTGCCATGCCCGGCGCAGACCGGCACGGACGCTCTCAGTTCGCGCCCACATAAGCCGCGAGCAGCTTGGCCGTGTTCAGCACAGCCTGCTTGTGGGTGCGCTCCATGGAGTGGGAGGCATGCACACCCGGCCCGATCAGCGCGGCACGGATATTGTTCCCGCCCCGCAGCGCGGCGGAAGCATCGGAGCCGTATTGCGGGTAGATGTCGACCGCAAACGGAATTGCCAGCCCGTTCGCCAGTTCAATCAGCCTGCCGGTCATGGCATAGTCATACGGTCCGGAAGAATCCTTGGCACAGATGGAGACATCGGTCTCCTTGCAGCTGAGGTCATCACCCATGGCACCCATATCGACGGCGATCATCTCGCTGATCTCACCGGGAATCCAGGCAGCCCCGTGACCGACCTCTTCATAATTGGAGATGAGCAGGGAAAGATTGTGCAGCGGTTTCCAGCCTTCGCGCTTAATGCTCTCCAGCAGACCCAGCAGAGCCGCCACACTGGCTTTGTCGTCCAGATGGCGCGATTTGATGTAGCCGCTCGGCGTAATCACTGCCCGGGCATCGAAGGAGATGAAGTCGCCGACGGAAATGCCGAGTTTCAGCACGTCGTCTTTGGTAGATACCACCTCGTCGATGCGGATCTCCATGTTTTCCTCTGAACGTTTGAAATCACGCGCATCCGCATAGACATGAACCGAGGGATGGCTGCTCAGAATCGTGCCGGTGTAGGTTAATCCGGTACGGGTATGGATGATGCAATATTCGTTTTCGATGCTGTTCATGGTGAAGCCGCCGACAGAGGTCAGGCGCAGCGTGCCGTTTGGCTTAATGGAGCGTACCATGGCTCCAAGTGTGTCCACATGGGCACTGATGCCGATGGTGCGTGTGGGGTCAAGTCCGGGGACGGCCAGAATCACTCCGCCTTTTTCATTCCAGCTCAAGGGGACGCCCAGCGCTGCCGCTTCCTCAGCCACAAGCTTCATGACCTGAGCCGTGAAGCCGCTGGGGCTGGGGGTGTCCAGCAGTTTTTTTAGAATCGATAAGATATAAGCCTCGTTAGGTTGAATGGTAAGCAAGATTATTGTCCTCCCGTGATTTACATTCTATTTCTCTTTGATTCTCGTGCAGGCCGGCTTAGAGCTGGGATGTGCTGTCTGCAGACAAGCTATCCTGATTCATAGACACCGCATCCAGGGAATTCCCCGCATCACGGAGCTTGTTCAGCTCTGCTGTAAGGCCTTTGATCTGCTTCTGCAGCTTATATTGGCGGAAAATGCCATAGGAACCGACAATAACCCCCCCGATCAGCGCACAGCCCAGAATGACCAGAATCAGCGGAATGCTGACCACATCAAAATAGAAATTAACCTGAACCGGATCAACATTGATGACTGCGAATACAGCGGTCAGCAGAGCGAAGATCAGACCTAATATCAGTGACCATTGCAATCTCATGATACTTCCTCCTTTGAGCATGGGTGACAAGATAAATCCCCTGCCCGCAAAGGGCAAGGGATTACAGTAATACTAAGCTTTATGGCTTATTTGGTCAACTGTTCCATCTGCTCAATCACGCTTTCGAAAACACTCATCGCTTCGCGGATCGGAGCAGGAGAGGACATGTCGACGCCTGCCTTGGAGAGAATGTTGATCGAATAATCACTGCCGCCGCTCTTCAGGAAGCCAAGGTACTTGTCGACCGCCGGTTTGCCGTCCTCCAGAATCTGCTTAGCGAAGCTGGTAGCCGCCGAGAAGCCGGTAGCATATTTGTATACATAGAAGCTGTTGTAGAAATGCGGAATCCGTGCCCATTCCATCTCGATTTCCTTGTCAATCACCATATCCTTGCCGTAGTACTTGACATTCAGATCATAGTAGATGGACGACAGGTCCTGAGGCGTCAGCGATTCGCCTTCTTCGGCGCGCTGGTGAATGATCTTCTCGAATTCAGCAAACATCGTTTGCCGGAATACAGTAGTGCGGAACTGGTCGGCATAATAAGTGAGCAGATACATTTTTTCTTTGGGATCTGTGGATTTCTTCAGCAGATAATCCATCAGCAGCGCCTCGTTGGTCGTAGATGCCACTTCTGCAAGAAAAATGGTGTACTGCGCATCCCTGTATTTCAGCGCGTTGTCCGAATAGTAGGAATGCAGGGCGTGGCCCATTTCATGCGCCAGCGTGAACATGCTGTTCAGGTTATCGTTATGGTTCAGCAGCACAAAAGGGTGAGTGCCGTAGGCTCCCCAGCTGTATGCACCAGTTCGTTTGTTCTCATTTTCGTAGACATCAATCCAGCCCTTGTCGTAGCCTTCCTGCAGCACACTCAGATAATCCTCACCGAGAGGCTTCAGGCCTTCTTTAGTAATTTTCTTGGCTTCATCAAAAGTGATATCCATCTTGTATTCGTCCACCAGCGGAGCGAACAGGTCATACATATGTAACTCGTCAACGCCGAGCAGTTTCTGGCGCAGCTTCATGTAGCGGTGCATCAGCGGCAGGCTTTCGTGAATGGTATCAATCAGGTTGGTGTAGACCTCTTTGGGGATATTGTCTCCGTAGAGGGACATTTCCAGCACAGAAGGATACTTGCGCACTCGCGAGTAGAAGACATTTTTGTTAACGTTCGCGCTCAGTGTTGCTGCAATGGTGTTTTTTTGCTTGCCATACGTTTCATAGACTGCTTTGAACGCATTTTTGCGCACCTCGCGGTCAGGGCTTTCCAGGAATTGAATGTAGCTTCCGTGCGTCAGATCTACTTCCTTGCCTTCCTCGTTCTTGATCTTCGGGAACTTGAGGTCGGCATTGTTGAGCATGCTGAACACGGTTTGCGGGGCCTGGGCCAGCGTGCCGACCTGTGCAAGGAGTGCTTCCTCCGCTTTGGACAGGATATGCGCTTTCTCACGCTTCATTTCTTTCAAGGTGAAGGTGTAATCCGAGAGGGAAGGGTCGGCTATGAACTGGTCCAGCTTCTCATCGGGCAAGGCCAAAATTTCCGGTGTGATAAAAGAAGTAGCTTCTCCGGCTTCCACTCCAAGCTTCTTTGCTTTTTGGGAGAGAGCCTGATAAGTTGGAGCGGCTGTATCTTCATCCTGGCGCATATGCGCGTAGACATACAGGCGCTCGGTCAGCAGGGACAGCTTGTCGTCCAGTTCGAAGCACTTTTTGAGTGCATCGGGTGAGTCCAGCTTGCCCTGGAATCCGGAGGCGCTGCGGATAAGCTCCTTGGCTTCCTTGTATTCCGCATCCCATTGCTCCTGTGAAGCGAACATATCTTCAAGCTTCCAGCGGTTCTCGGCGGGCACTTCACTTCTCTTCAATAATTGTTCCATAGAAATCCTCCTCGGATGATGGGATGTAGTAGGCATATTCTTCTGCGGTGCGGCGAATGAAGACAAATCGCCCGGCAGCAGGCTTAAGGCAAGCAGTAACGGGAGGGACTTGACAGTAAAGGACATAACAGAAGCCTCCTTAGCACTTTAAGGTTGGCTTAGTATGCCCTGCCAAATCCTGATTATTTATCCTATGGCGCGTATTCCAACTCCCGCGTATTCCAACTCCAATGTTAGGGTTTGAATACGTATCCTTAAGAACCAGCCGCAAGAGCTATGCCACCAAACTATAAATAATGAAGACAAAAGCTAAGGCAATCAGAACTACCGCAGTCAGGGCCATGCCGCGTTTGAGGCGCGGCGGCACCTTTTCCCTGCCCATGACCAGAACGGCTCCCAGGCACAGAACAACAATAATATAGATGACTAAATTCTCGTTATCCATCTGCGGCTAGACCTGCTTGAAGGCTGCCATAATGTTCTTGTATTCTTCTTCATTATCCTTGTACGATTCCTTGTTGAAGCGGTTGTTGACCCATTGCATCATGGCCGGACGGCTCATAAAGGTATGCGTCTCTTCTCCCCACTGGTCGGAAATCTCCCGGAGGACAATATAGCGCCCTTGAACCTCTACGGTCATCATATTCCATTTGTCTGTTTTGTATATTTCATGTTTTTTGATCATTTTCATTACCACCCTGGCGATTTTTGACTTTTGGCTCAATGATAACGCACGGGGGAAGTGAAAAGCAAATATTATCACAGGATAAGGGAATTGATGGATTGCTTTGCAGGCAGAGTTGGGGTATAATGTAAGCATACGCCATATATGGCGGTATTTTTAGGAGGTTGTTCATTTGAAAGGTACAGTAAAATGGTTTAACGCAGAAAAAGGCTATGGTTTTCTTCAAGTAGAAGGCGGCGAAGATGTATTCGTTCACTTCTCAGCAATTCAAGGCGACGGATTCAAGACTTTGGATGAAGGCCAAGCGGTAGAATTCGATATTACTGATGGTAACCGCGGTCCTCAAGCAGCTAACGTAGTTAAATTATAAGAAACGGCTGGACAGCATGTCTGTCGGTCACAACATATATTTTTGAAATGGCAGCACTTGCAAGAGTGGTAACCAGAAATTCAAAGCACACAGTTCTTACGGGAACTGTGTTTTTTTGTTTTATAGGAAATTATGAAAGTATGAAAGTATGAAAGTATGATTCCCCTTTCTGGTAGGCGCGAAATCAGCGAATTCACTCAAAAAGGTGAAAATTATCCTGATTCGATCGCCTATAGCGCTTGCGAAGACGCAGGCGAGCAATGCTAAGTGGAAAAAGGGAGCTTGTTTCTCCTGAAAATCAACAATTAAGTAATTTAGGTGGAAAAAGGGAACTTAATTGGATCATATTACTACGTCAAAGCGAAATGAGCCTAAATTAGTTATCCTTTTTCCAACTATGGCACACGGAGGAGGGGGACTGGTGAAATTTAAGTTTACTTTTTCCACTTGGGCTTGCCGCCGGGGCGAAGCAAGAGTCTAATAATCTTTTCTGCGCAAATAACGTCCGAACCCGAATCCCGTATCCACCAGGTGTTTGGAGAAAAAACCAATAAAGGCCAGCAATGAGAAGCTCATAGCCACCACATAGAGAACGGTGCGTCCGGCATCTTCATAGATAAGTCCGCCAAAGGTGCCGCTGAGCAGACCGGCTGCGCTGGACCAGACGACTGTAAAGACCGCCATACCGGTTGCACGGAGATGATCCGGGATAATCCGCGTAATGTACCGGACGGCCGTCACGTAGTATATACCGAAGGAGACGCTGTGCATGGCCTGGATCGCAACAACGGCACCAGGCTCATCCGCCAGCGCCATGAACAGGAAGCGTGCGGCGAACATCAGACTGGCAAAAGCGAGCAGAGGCAGCTCCTTGAATCTGTCACCGTATCTGCTCAGGGCGAAGAAGACCGGAATCTCGCTCAAGGCAGAGGCCAGCAGCGACCAGCCCACGATCTCATCGCCTGCATTCATGGCTTTCAGGCTGAGTGTAAGGAAAGCTTCGTTCATTCTGTAGCCAATGGCCAGAACGAAAACACTGCTGAAAAACCACAGCACTTCTTTTTTTAGCAAAATCTGTCTCAGACCTTCACCCTTGGGAGGCTCGGCTGCAACATCGATAGCCCTTGGCCTGTTCTCTCCGGTCCGCTTGACATCTTTCAGGCCAATGGTGATTAGAAGCGCAATGATTACGATTACAATACAGACGGCTATGATGGAGGACGAGCCCAGCGCTTTCAGCACATATCCGATCGTCAGCGCGAAAAAGGAGTAGCCGAGCGAGCCAAAAACCCGGATGGTAATGAAGTTGCGCCCGTGGCGCTGGGCAATTTTGATCGCCATCGTATCTGCAAGCGGGAAAAGCGGGTAATAGAAGAAATAGAAAAGGGACAAAATAAGCATAACCACCCCAAAATCTGTGGCTCTTGCCAGGATGAGTGCAGTAACCAGTTGGCCGGCCAGTAGAATGGCCATGATTTTTTTGATGGTGCCCAGCCGGTCGCTGACCATGCTCCAGAACAGGTTGGACAGAATGGAGACCAGGGGTCCGATGGAATACAGGATTCCGATCTGCGGGCTGGTGAAGCCAAGATGGGTGTAAAACAAAGGGAAATAAGAGACGACAAGCACACTGGTGCCGAAAAGCGTGAACATAAAGGATCGCAGCCAGTTTTGATCGCTGTACTGGCCGCTGCTCCGTCCTGGTGTCATGATGCCTGCACTCCTCCGAATATGAACTACGGCTTAGTATCCATATACTCTAGTGATGAACGCGTTCTAGTATAGCATAAAGCATACCCCGGATGTCCGTGAATTTATTGTTTCTGAATCTTTCACAGTTTTGCGAAAGTGATTTTGTTGTTTGTACAAATACGCTCTGCATATTATAATAATGATGATTTGGATAAGGAGACAACAATGTGGAGGCACTGTCATTGAATGAATTTGAGCAAGGCCGTTACCTTAGCCCTCGCGGCCCGATTGGGCTGATGAGCAGGGTCTACAAGTACGTGCTGCCGGAAGTGCGGGAATGTCTCCATTTCTGGCGCCAGGATGCGGAAGGGATTCCCGATCCCGAGCTGCGGAAGCAAGCGCTTGCCAGCATTGAGACCAAAGAGTTTCACTGCCAGGGCGGCGGAATATATGCCGCCGGCAATTTGTCGATGCGACATATACTTATACCGCTTATTGTTGCTTATCAAACGATCAGTGATTATCTGGACAACCTATGTGACCGCAGCACTTCTCTTGATCCAGACGATTTCAGACTGCTGCATCAATCCATGCTGGATGCTATCAATCCCAAGGCTGAGCTTGTTAATTATTATGCGCTCCGCAGTGAGCAGAACGATGGCGGATATTTGCACAGGCTTGTCCGCAAATGCCAGGAGATGACTGCGCTGTTGCCCGGTTATGCCGCGGCGGTTGAAGAGGTGCGTGGTCTGGCCGTACTCTATACGGATTTGCAGGTTTACAAACACATTCGCCCCGAGCTCAGGGAGGCTGCCCTGAAGGAATGGTGGGAGGTGGAGGGCCAGGCGGCCCCGCATCTGCAGTGGAATGAGTTTGCGGCAGCAACGGGCTCTACCCTCGGCGTTTTTATGCTTTTTCTGGCTTCTTGCGATCCCAAGCTGAGCACATCGGCAGCGGCTTCCATTCGTGCAGCATACTTTCCGCATTTATGCGGTTTGCACATTATGCTGGACTACCTGATTGATCAGGATGAGGACCGGGCCGGCGGTGACCTCAATTTCTGCAATTATTATGACACCAGCGATACCATGCTGAATCGGATCGCCTCCATTGTGGAGTGGGCCCGCAGGGATGTCCGGAATCTGCCCGAGACCTCAATGCATCGCATGGTCATCGAGGGCTTGCTGGCACTATATTTATCCGATCCGAAAGTCAGCGAACAGCGGGAGGTTCGCTCTGTATCCAGACGTCTCATGAGAAGAAGTCCACTGACAAGATTGTTCTTCTTCGTGAACAGCCGTTGGATTCGCAGGCATATGTATTAGAGGCTGTGGGGCATGATCTGACTAAGAACGGGCTCCGCACTATTTTAAGGAGGAACAAACAGGATGGCAAACGTAAAAAAAATCGCAGTATTAACCAGTGGAGGAGATTCCCAGGGCATGAACGCGGCAGTTCGCGCTGTGGTGCGCAGTGCAATCTACTTTGGCATTGAAGTGTTCGGAATCCAGCGCGGTTACCAGGGACTGCTTAACCGTGACATTTTTCCAATGGATCTGCGCAGTGTAGGTGATATCATCCAGCGCGGAGGCACGATTCTGCAGTCTGCCCGCTGTCTGGAATTCCTGACCCCTGAAGGCCAGCAAAAGGGTGCGGATATCCTGAACGAGATGGGTATCGACGGGTTGGTAGTTTGCGGCGGTGACGGTTCTTACAAAGGAGCCAACAAGCTCAGCAAGCTGGGCATTAACACCATGGCTTTGCCGGGTACCATCGATAATGACATTTCGTTCACGGACTATACCATTGGCTTTGATACTGCGGTAGGTGTTGTAGTTGATGCCATCAATAAGCTTCGGGATACGATGTCCTCGCATGAGCGTTCATCCATCGTTGAAGTTATGGGCCGCCACTGCGGAGATATCGCGCTGCACGCGGGTCTTGCTTCCGGAGCGGAAACGATTCTGGTACCGGAGATGCCTTATGATCTGAATGAAGTAGCTGACCGTATGCGCGACAACTTCGCCAGAGGCAAACGCCACAGTATCGTGATTGTCGCTGAAGGTGTAGGCAAGGGCGAGGATGTGGCTCAAGCACTGAAAGACCGTCACTCCTCCCTGGATGCACGTGTTACTGTGCTTGGACATATTCAGCGTGGAGGCACGCCGACGCCTGGGGACCGCAACCTGGCCAGCCGTTTGGGCGACTTTGCTGTCCGTTCCCTGATTGAAGGCCATTCGGATAAAGCCTGCGGCATCATCAAAGGCGAGCTGACACTTACCGATATCGATCTTGTAGTGAATACCAAAAAAGACTTCGATATTGAGCTTTACGAGCTGGCGTCACGTCTTTCCCAATAAAATAATCGCCTTCATCCGGACCGTCTTAAGAAGACGGTCTTTTTTTACTTGACCATATACCCCCATGGGTATAATATATACCCCATAGGGTATATTAAGGAGGAAGATACAAATGGGTAAGAAGATTGTAATTATCGGCGGAGTAGCGGGCGGGGCTTCAGCGGCTGCACGCCTGCGCAGACTAAATGAGCAGGATGAAATTATCCTGCTGGAGCGCGGTGAGCATGTCTCTTTTGCCAATTGCGGCCTGCCGTATTACATTGGCGGCTCGATTGATTCCAGGGAGAAACTGTTTCTTCAGACGCCTCAGGGGATACGTCAACGGTTTAATATTGATGTAAGGACGCTGACGGAGGCTACATCCATTGACCGCGCAAGCAATCTTGTCACGGCCAGGAGTGCAGCCACAGGAGAGATCCAGCAGATTCCTTATGATATTGTGATTCTTTCTCCCGGAGCAAAGCCCATTGTACCGCAAATTCCGGGGATCACCGGTGCCAATAACCTGTTCACACTGCGAAATATCCCTGACACAGACAAAATCAAGGCTTTTGCTGATGATCAGCATCCTAAGCATGCCACGGTGATTGGAGCAGGTTTTATCGGACTGGAGATGGCGGAGAATCTGAGGGAACGTGGCCTTGAAGTGACAGTTATTGACCGGGGGACACAAATATTGAACCCGCTTGACCCGGAAATGGCAAGACCTGTTGAAGAGCATATGCGGCTGCATGGAGTCGAGTTCAGATTAAATGAAGGTGTCGAGGCTGTCTCACAGGAAGGCAGGCTGCTTCAGCTTGCTTCCGGCGCAACACTTGCTACGGATATGATTATTCTGGCAATTGGAGTAGCACCTGAGAATGAACTGGCTAGAAATAGTGGACTTGAGCTGGGGGTCCGGGGAGCGGTGAAAGTGAATACCTCGCTGCAGACCAGTGATCCTGCAATTTATGCAGTCGGTGATGTTATTGAGGTCAAGGACCGGGTTCAAGGCTATGAAACGATGGTGTCACTCGCCTGGGGGGCCAACCGTCAGGGCCGCCTTGCCGCTGATCATATCAACGGGCGGCCGATTTCCTATGATGGAGCATTGGGTACTGCGGTCATTAAGACCTTTGGCCTTACTTCAGCCCTCACCGGGAACAACGAAAAGATGTTGAAATCACTTGGGGTTCCTTACGAGGCCATTCACATTCACCCGAATTCACATGCAGGCTATTATCCTGGTGCAGCACCAATTGCCATTAAACTGCTGTTCAACCCCCATACGGGAGATATATACGGAGCACAGGCAGTGGGAAGTGAAGGGGCCGATAAACGGATTGATGTGGTTGCCACAGCTATCCGCGGAAACCTCAAGGCGAATGAACTGGCGGATATCGAGCTGGCCTACGCACCGCCTTATTCATCTGCCAAGGATCCCGTGAATATGGCCGGCTACGCAGCTTCTAATGTCATGGAGGGGATGGTGCAGAATCTTCAATGGCATGAGGTGGATGAGTTTTCCCGTACGGGCGGGCTCATTATCGATGTCAGGGATGAGGCAGAGCGTCTTGCCGGATATATTCCCGGGTCTATCAACATTCCGCTGTCCGAATTGAGGGGCCGCTTGGCAGAAATTCCTTCTGACCAAGAGATTTCGGTAGCCTGCCAAGTCGGTCTCAGAGGATACATCGCGGCAAGAATGCTTAAACAGCACGGATTTCATGTGAAAAATGTTGACGGAGGGTATAAAACCTACGCTGTGATGAACAGAGGCACAGGGATTGCTCCACATGGAGAGGAGCAGCCAATTATAGCGGGCTCTTCATTGCTGGCAGCGGCGGATCAAAAGGCGCCAGAAACTGCTGGACAGCGGCTGGTGCTGGATGCTTGCGGTTTACAGTGTCCTGGCCCTATACTCAAGGTATATGAGACCGTGCAGTCCATGAAAGACGGGCAGCAGCTTGAAATTGCAGCAACTGATTTCGGTTTTGCTGCAGATATCCGGCAGTGGTGTCTTACCACACAGAATACTCTGGAGTCTGTAGAGGTTTCAGGGGGCAAGGTTCAGGCTCTGGTGCGTAAAGGGACACAACAACCAGCGCAATCCTCATTCACCTTGCCAATGCCAGAAGTGAGGAATGTGAAGAATGGGACGACAATGGTTGTCTTCAGCGGCGATCTGGACAAGACGATTGCTTCCTTCATTATCGCCACGGGGGCGGCTGCAATGGGCAAGCAGGTTACGATGTTTTTTACCTTCTGGGGGTTGAATCTGCTGCGGCGTGAGCATGGGCCTCGGGTAGAAAAGAATGTGCTGGATAAGTTGTTTGGTCTGATGATGCCGCAAGGAACCCGAAAGCTGCCATTGTCCAGAATGAACATGGGCGGTCTGGGGGCCAAATTAATCCGCCATACCATGAAACGCAAAAATGTGAACTCTCTGGAAGAACTGATGCAGGGTGCAATCCATGCAGGAGTGAAACTGATGGCCTGCACGATGAGCATGGATATTATGGGCATTAAGCAAGAGGAGCTAATAGCAGGCGTTGAATTTGGCGGTGTAGCCAGTTATTTGGGTGCTGCTGAGGGTTCAGGCGTCAATCTGTTCATTTAAAGGATGTGGATATCAATGGAGTACGATAAAGGGATCAAAAACAGACTAAAGCGCATTGAAGGACAGGTGCGGGGAGTATTAAGCATGCTGGAGGAAGGTCAGGACTGCCGCGAAATTGTTATCCAGCTGACCGCCATAAGAACGGCAGTAGACCGTACGGCAGGTGCCGTCATCGGAGCCAATCTGGAGCATTGTATACAAGAGGAGCTGGAACAAGGGAATTCTCCGAACCAAGTCATAAAAGACGCGGTGGAGCTGCTCGTGAAGAGCCGCTAGACGGCAAAACAAAAAAATGACGTATAAGCGGGCAACCGTTTTACGTCATTTTTTTGTTTTATGCAAGGGAGCCTTAACCTAATCATGCAATTGGAAAAATATACAGAAAACAAAGGGATGATATATTTAAAAAATCAGTAATAAATGACATTAAGGGGTGTTATTCAGATGAAGAGAAAACCATATGCCGTCATGGCCGCAGCGGTGCTTGCATTAGCTGTTGGCAGCGGCAATGCCGTAGCGGATTCACAGCAGGCCGCAGGCAAAAGCAAGATCAAGTACAGCAAAAACGGACAGGCTCTGGAAGCACCAGCGGCGGAAATGAGATCAGCGGACGGAAGCCTTTTTGTGCCGGTACGCGACATGGCTAATCTGATGGACAAGTACGTGGATTGGGATCCGTTCCGCAGAAGCATTGCTTTTACAGACAAACCCAAATTAACCGGTAAATATAACCTGAAGGCAGCGGATTTGGCTCCGGGAATTAAGATGGGAGTAGGCTCCTCCTTGACCCATCTGCCCGGTGATCCGGCCAATATCTTCTATTCTACGGCGGACCGTGGACCGAATGGCGAGCTGAAGGTAAATGACGCTACGCGGCGGACCTTCCCGTTGTCTGACTATACGCCTACCATTTACAAGATTGAGGCATCCGCAGGAGAAATCAAGATTCTGGACAAAATTCCGCTGAAGGTGAACGGCATTGATCCGGTCAGCGGGACCGCCAACATAACGGGTGTAGGCAACATTAAGGGCCGGGACGAGGCGCCGTATGATGCTAAAGGCGAAAAGGAGCTGAGCTATGATCCTTATGGTCTTGATATTGAAGGATTGGCGTATAATTCGAAGGATGATACCTTCTGGATTTCTGATGAGTACGGGCCGTCCATCGTTCACGTTAAGCGGGACGGCACCTTGATTGAGCGCATTGTACCCAAGGGCTGGGGAAATAACAAAATAAGCACGCCGCTGGTACCTGCCCGCGAGGTGCTGCCAGAGGTTTACAACAAGCTCCGCCAAAACCGCGGTGCAGAAGCGGTAGGCATTACACCTGACGGCAGCACGATGTTCATGGCGATGCAAAGCCCGTTGCGCAATCCTGACAAGAGTACAGATAACTCCCGTCAGCTGCGCATTATCAAGATTGACCTGGCCACACTTGCTCCAACGGCAGAATACGTTTATGTCACAGAGGATGCTGCCCGGTTCAAGGACCTCAAGCAGTCGGATATCGTGATCTCCGATTTGTACGCCGTCAATGATCATACCCTCCTTGTTGATGAGCGGGATAAGAACGCTGGAGATAAGGCTGAGCTGAAACGGATTTTCCAGATCGACTTATCCGATGCTACCAATATTCTGGGCAAGTATGACCAGGCTGCAGCTGGCGGCAAGACGCTGGAAGAGATGAGTACTTCCAATCTGACAGCAGCGTCAATTATGCCTCCTTCCAAGCGCACGGTGCTGGATGCCGTGGCCTTCCAGTTTCCTTATGAAAAGATTGAAGGCCTGACATTGGTGGACGGGAACACCATCGCCATCATTAATGACAACGATTTTGGCGTAGGCAGCGAATCAGCGGAGAATGGCACGAGCCTATGGACCTTTCAGTTGCCTTACACGATCACGCCTTAAGTCAAACCTCATGCTAACCCAATAAGAATGCAATAAAAAGGCGTTCCACAAGCCATGAAATGGCTGGTTGGAACGCCTTTTGTCTTTTTCTCATTCTGGAGCGGGCTCATGCGGATGCTTGATGAGGTTTCTGGAGGCTTATGCTGCCGGTATTCTAGGCAGCACTCGGCTTGTTGTGCGCATATCGCCGCTGCACTTTGACCAGGCGGGACAGCAGCAGAATAGCTCCGATAGCCAGACCTGCGATGAGGCCGACCCAGTAGCCATAGGCTGCCAGACTGGTATAAGTAGCCAGCAGATATCCTGTGGGTAGGCCGATTACCCAGTAGGCTAGAAAACAGATGATGAATGCCGGATTCACATCCTTGTAGCCCCGCAGCACCCCTTGTGTAGGAGTGGCGATGGCATCGGAAATCTGAAAGAAAATAGCATAGATCAGAAAGTGCCGGATGAGTGAAATAACCTCAGGCTCATCGGAGTAAAGGCCGGCAACATGGCTGCCTGCGAACAGAAGTACAAGAGCTGTAACGAGTGAGAGGACAGCCGCTGTTCCAATGCCCATGATTCCATATTGCCGCGCATCCTTCAGCCGGCCGGCCCCGTTCTCGAAGCCGACCAGAATTGTCAGGCTCATACAGATGCTCAGCGGAATCATATATAGGGTGGAAGCAAAATTAATGGCGGCTTGATGGGCCGCAATAGTTATTGTATCGAACCGGCTCATGAGAAGGGTCACGGCTGAAAAGACCGCCGTTTCAAAAAAGATGGAGAAGCCGATCGGTAAGCCGATTTTCAGCAGTTCTTTGAAGCTGCGCAGAGACATGAAGTGAAAGCTGCGGAACAGCCGGAGGCTCCGGAAAGGTTCGGAGCGGTAGACAAAGAGCAGAGAGATACCGAAGATCACCCAATATGTAATTGCTGATGCAACCCCTGCACCAACACCACCAAGGCGGGGAAAGCCGAATTTACCAAAGATCAGCAGATAGTTAAGCCCTACATTGACTGGCAGGGCAATCAGTGTAATGAACATGGAGACCCGTGTCTGGCCCAAAGCATCAATACAGCTGCGGACGACCGTGTAGCCAAAGAGCGGAATGATACCGGCTGAGATCGCACACAGGAAACGAAAGGCAATATCATGAACCTGCGGTTCCAGATTCATGAATTGAAGCACCGGTGAAAGCGCGAAGGTTCCAGATACCAGGACAAGCAGTGAAACGAGCAGAGACAGCCATATGCCTTGAGTAACCTGGTAGGCAACGTCCCCTTCCTTTTTACTCCCCATCAAATGTGACACTAACGGTGTTATCCCCATTAATATTCCACTGAGTCCTGTTTGAATCGGAATCCATAGGCTGGTTCCAATGGCTACACCGGCCAGATCGTTCGTACCGAATTTGCCGGACATGTTCGTGTCGAAGAAGGTTATAGCTGACAGAGCAATTTGTGTAATGAGGATGGGAAATAAAATATGCAGAAATTGTCTTGCTTTTTGTTTCATTGAAGTAGTAGGTATCATTATATTTAAGCCTCTTTATTCTTAATTCTTATTATAGATTTTAGGGTGAACTCCCCAGTAAAAGGACCCCACAAAGTGGGGTCTTCAATGCTGCGTGTGTTAAATTGAGGATTTGATGATTGCAGGAAGCTTATGATTATTTTTCGTAATCTACACCAGCCGTATAGCGGTTGTTGGCATTCCAAAGCAGGAATTCATCGACGTTCTTTTCTTTCAGGGCACGGATCTGGTCTTCTACCTGCTGCTTGCCGTATTTGACATAATGTCCGCTTCCAAGCCAGCTTGCGGTGAAGTCTTGAATCCAGGGCCGGATGATGGGCTTGTAGCTGCCCAGGGGATTCAGCTTTTTATGTGTATCAACCATAGAGCCTTTGATGGTGGCATACGGGTTCTTGTCGGGATCTTTCACATCAAACCATCCGGTAGAGTAGTGGCTTGGGTAGACCATAGGGCTGATGACATCCACGTTCTTCGAAATCTTTACAAAATCCTGGCCGATGCCTTCGGCAGCAGGCACCGAAGCGGCATATCCAAAAATATCCACCGACACGCGGACGCCAAGCGGCCCGAGCTCTGCTTTGGCATATTTGACAAAATCAGAAATAATCTCGACACGCGGACGGTCGCTTTTGGTATATTTGAGCGATTCCGCGCGTTTTTCGAAGCCTTCAGGAAACCGCACATAATCGAACTGGATCTCTTTGAAGCCAAGCTTCACAGCCTCTTTGGCAATATCCACATTATATTTCCAGACTTCCTGGTTATATGGATTTACGAAGCTGTCACCGCCTTTGTTTGTCCAGACAGAGCCATTGGCATTCACAAAGGATAGTTCCGGTTTTTTCTTGGCGAGCACAGAATCTTTAAACACAACAATCCGCGCAATCGGATATACCTCATGTTTTTTCAGACGGGCCATTAATTGGCTGATGTCACCGATGAACGGCTGCGGATGGCCCAGCTTCTGAAGTTCAGGGTTATCCGTTTTGTATGTGATGTATCCGGCATCATCCTTAATGTCAATAACCATTGAGTTCAGCTCGGTTTTGTCGAGCAGGTCCAGCAGGGTCGTCATCCGGGATCCGCCTGCACTGTAAGCTGTTACGTAAATACCCTTAACCTTGGGGGCATCCGGCTGGGGATCTGCATGAATGGCACTGTCTGCTGCTTCGGCAGTCGTGCCTGGTGTGGCCTCTGTCCCGGGCGAAGCGCCTGGAGAAGGGGTTGCGGCATTGCCGCCCGCAGTGTTCTGTGATGCGTCAGGATTTGCTGTGTGCTGTGCGGTGATGGTTGGATTCATGGCAGACTGCAGTGCTGCGGCCACATCGGCTTCATGTGCAGGATGCTGAACGCCGACGCCTCCCAGAGCCATCATGAGTAGAGCCCAGGTGATGTTCATTTGTTTATTCTCTCCCTTTATGTACATTCCCTTAAAGTATAAAGGAACGGCGGCGGCCAAAAAGAACAGACTTGTAACAATCCCCGTAATTTTGGTCGCATAATAACCGCTCTTGTTGTTTATAAACGGGATGTACAGATTCTAAACGCTGTATTTAAAAAGTAAATGCCGCCCGGGTCCGGCACGTGGCCAAATCCAAAGCGGCAGCTATCCAAACTGATGTCCAAGCGGCTTGCTTATTGAAGATACGCAGAATTCTGATGCTCGCAAATGCTGTAATGGATAATATCCATAGCATCCTCGGGTTCAAGAATACTTAGACCGTCACGCAGAACAATTACGGAATTCAATTCATCCTGCTTCAGAAAAGGTATCATATCCGGATACCATCTCATGACGATTGCTGACAGTTTTACCGTTTCCATTTCCACAACAATCACCCTTTCCTTTTTCGAATAGTGCTGAATTGAAATTCAGGTTCATCGGAAAACGAAGTGCCAGGAAAAAAGAGGGTAAATCACAATCTTCATGAAATTTGTAAGGTCCTGCGTGACTCTAATATATCACAATTATCAGGCATGCGCATTTTTTTCGGGAGCCTATCTTTTCCGGAAGGAGCCCATGACCCCGACCGTTTCTACAATATTCACAAAAGCCTGGGGATCACTGTTCTTGATGATCCGCTTGAGTTCAGCAAGCTCATATCGTGTCGTCACTGTCATTAGCATGTCCCGTTCGATATGAGAATAAGCACCTTCAGTTTTAATTTTTGTAACTCCGCGCTGAAGCACCAACAGCTGTTTCAGCAGTTCATCGGTCCGGGTTGTTACAATATATACCGTAACTTTGATATGGCTGATGTGAATCAGATCCACCACTCTGCCGGAGACGTAAATGGAAACCATGGAGGCCAGAGCTAAATTCCAGTTGTTGTCAAAATAGGCTGCAGCAAGGATGACGAGAGCATTCAGTCCCACAAGAACGCTGCCTATTGGAAAGTCGCGGTATCGTGTGATGATGGACCCCAGGATATCAAATCCTCCGGAAGAGCCCCCCACCCGGAAAGAGACACCTGCTCCTACGCCCACAAGCACTCCGCCAAAAACCGAGGCCAGCAGCATATCCGACGCTACGGTTGTTGTTGGAATGAGGGCCATCAGCCAGGTAGTTGCACCTACCGACAGAATGCTCATAACAATAAATCTCCGCCCCAGCTGAAACCAGCCTGCCACCAGCAAAGGCACATTGAACAGCAGGTACAGCAAACTAATGTTGAACGGAGTAAAGTAGCCAACAAGCATGGCGAGTCCTGAGACTCCTCCGCTCAGCAGTCTGTGAGGGATTAAAAACAGATTGAAGCCGCATGCAATCATCGCTGAACCGAAGATAACCGCAAGGTAATTCCCGATTTGTTTTAGTCTTAACAAGCAAATTCACCTCTGACGCGTAATGTAAGTAATGAAAGAAAGGAATACACTGGTATTCCTGATCGGGTTTGTGATATAATGTATAGGATATTCTTGAGTAGGACGTTACAATGGTATTTTTGCATTGCTTCGGATGCAATATACAATTGTTCAGGCATATTGAGTGGCCTGATCTTAGGACAGCTTTTGGTCCCAATGCGAGCTAAACCATGCAGAGAATCCGGCATGATTGGACAGCCTATAAATGTGTTTACCGCTACTTAAGAATACAGACAAGCATGTGGAATGTCCACTGTATAGAAGGAGCATGAATAATTTGAAAACATTCGCAGAATTCGGCTTGGAGCCAAAAGTGCTTCAAGCAATCACAGAGCTAGGATTTGAGGAAGCAACACCCATTCAGGAGCAGGCGATTCCGATCGCATTGACCGGATCGGATCTTATCGGCCAGGCACAGACCGGTACAGGTAAAACCGCTGCTTTCGGGATTCCCCTCATCTCCAAAATCGCCCGGGAAGAAGAGAAAATCCTTGCACTTGTTATGACGCCGACACGTGAGCTTGCTATTCAGGTAGCTGAAGAAATCGGCAAATTGACCCGTTTCAAAGGACTGCGCTCCCTGGCCATCTACGGCGGGCAGGATATCGGCCGCCAGATCCGCGGACTGAAGAAGAAACCGCAGATCATTATCGGTACCCCTGGCCGTCTCCTGGACCACATTAACCGCAAAACCATCCGCCTCGATGATGTCCAGACTATTGTACTGGACGAAGCAGACGAAATGCTGGATATGGGCTTCATGGAAGACATCCAGTCCATTCTCAAGCTTGTACCGGAAGAACGCCAGACCATGCTGTTCTCAGCTACAATGCCTCCTAATATTCAACGTCTTGCCCAGCAGTTTCTGAAGAATCCGCAGCATGTTTCTGTGATACCGAAACAAATCAGCGCACCTCTGATCGATCAGGCATATATTGAGGTTCCTGAGCGCCAGAAGTTCGAAGCCCTGAGCCGCCTGATTGACATGGAATCCCCTGATTTGGCAATCGTCTTCGGCCGCACCAAGCGCCGGGTTGACGAGCTTGCTGAAGGATTGCAAAAACGCGGGTATTCCGCAGACGGCCTGCATGGCGACTTGTCCCAGAATCAGCGGGATGCCGTAATGCGTAAATTCCGTGACGGCAGCATTGATGTGCTTGTGGCTACAGACGTTGCAGCCCGCGGACTCGACGTTTCCGGTGTAACTCATGTTATCAACTTTGACCTTCCGCAGGATCCTGAGAGCTATGTACACCGTATCGGCCGTACAGGCCGTGCGGGCAAGGAAGGGACTGCCTGGTCTTTCGTGACACCCCGCGAAATGGATCACCTGCATCTGATTGAACGTGTTACACGTCACCGTATTACACGCAAACCGCTGCCGACAATGGCTGAGGCTATCGAAGGCAAGCAACGCATTACGGCTGAACGTTTGCTGGCAATGGTCGAGGGCGAAGGCGGCGAATTGAACGAATACAAAGGCATCGCTATTCAATTGCTTGAGCAATATGATTCGGTGCAGCTGCTGTCAGCGGCAATGAAGCTCCTTACCGGCGACAACAAGGATGCCCAGGTTGAACTGACACCTGAAGATCCGATCCGTGCCAAACGCCGTGGCGGCAAGAATGATATCCGCAGCGGACGCAAGCCGAACGGAGGATATGGCGGTAACCGCACAGGATCAGGCAGCGGCGGCGGATACCGTGGCAACCGTGACAATGCAAGCGGCGGCAGCCGTGGCGGTTACAGCAGTGGATACGGCGGCGGAAGTGGCAGCGGCGGATATGGCGGCGGCTACAAAGGCAACCGCGATTCCGGTACAGGCCGTGATGGAGCTGCTGGACGCAGCGGAGAACGCAAACCATCTACGCGTCCAAGCAGCACAAGCACACGTCCGGCTAAGCGCGAAGATTACGATATCTAATCAGCATTACTGCTGATACAAGAAGACGAGATGCCGCAAGGCGTCTTCGTCTTCTTTTTGCTTGCTTATTTAGACAAAAGTGCGGGTGATGATCACAAGCAGGATGAAGAGAACAAGAATCGTGCCAGTCGAAGTCCAAGGATTGTAACAGCAAGGTGAGGACATGAGGTTAACCTCCTTCGGAAGTGGTAATTTAGTGGTTACGATTCTAATATATGGACTCTTCTCCAAGTCTGCTTAGACATTGACCCAGAATCGTAAACTTGGGCGCTGGAAAAGTCCGGGTCAAATAGGGTATAGTTAAGATACGCAGTATGCGCGAGACAGACAGGAGGAAGGGAATTGGAGTTTAAGGGAGCAATGGGCGGTTTATACCGCATCACGGAGTGGATATCGCGTATCGCCTTCAGCAATATTTTGTGGGCGCTATGTTCGATTCCGTTTCTGTTCATCGCAGTGACAAAAATGATCATGCTGGGTTCAGGTGCTGGTGGGCCCAATGAACAGATCACACTCAACTGGGTACTTGGCATTTTGGCGCCTTTCACTGTATTTCCGGCAACGGCAGCGCTCTTTACCGTTGTACGCAAATGGGTGATGGGCAATACGGATGTCAGCACATTCCGCACTTTTTTTCAGGGGTATAAAGAGAATTATTTGAAGAGTATGCTTGGAGGAGGCATCTATACCCTGCTGACTGTCATTATGTACGTGGATGTGACCGTATATATGACACAGATGGCCAATTTTAGAATTGTGGGCATTTTAATGCTGGTGCTGATGATTATTTTATTCGTCTCCATGTTTAATTTCTTCTCAATTGTGGTTCATTATCAAATGACCTTCAAGGAAGTGGTGACGAATTCGATTCTGCTGACCATCGCGCGGCCGATTCGAGTGTTCTCGACACTTATTGGTGCAGCGGTTCTCGTCTATATAGGTCTGCGGTATCCGGTGCTTTATGCGATATGTATACCGACCCTGATTTCAATGCTGGCCTTCTTTAATTTCTATGCCACATATAACAAGCTTCAAGAGCAGGTGGAGAAGAAAAAACAAGAGGAAGAACTGGCTGCTTTGGAGGCTGCAGAGAAAGAAGCCGATGATGACGATCAGGCAGAAGATGAGAGCGATAAAGATCTCAAGCGCATTTAAGAACAGTGAGGCAGAAGCTGTGATTAATGGGCGGGATTTTGATTCAGGTGTTAATTAAAGCGCATACAGGTTTACTTTTTCGTCAAAACGCAATATAATAAGTGTAATTCCTGCGATGTTCGTTACGGTTGCTCGTTGTTTTGAACCAATGATAATGTCTTGGGAGATCTACATGAAGCGCAGCTGAACAGCCCTGTCTATACGACCTGGGGAATTCAAAAACGACTTCTGCGGTCACCCACCTGCTCTAGCAGGTTCAGAAGACACTGTAGCCGGACGGCATAGGCGGGTTTTTCTACTGTTATTGACAAGGTACCCTGTTTTCCCGCTTGGCTGCGGATACGGGGTGCCTTTTTGTGTATAGCAGCAATAATTGAAAGTGAGCAATGCCCTTTTGTTCCGGGGATAAGAATGTTACACTTAGATTAATGAACTTGGGATTTGAAGAGGGGGAAGTATTTTGTCGTTGAAAAGAACCTTGGTCGGTTTATTTCGCAGTCATGACGGTACAAGCGACCGTGCAAAAGACCCGGCATTAAAGACACGTTACTACAATCTTTCCAGAGACAAAGCGTGGGATGAAGTATCCTCTACGCTGAAGAAGATTCCTGGTTACAAAGTCCTGCATGAAGTAGAGTCCGTCGGGGAAATCACCTTGGAAAAAAGAACAGGCTTCGGCCGGACGCTGGACATTACCGTGTCAGTGTTGAACACTTCTCCGGTTCGCTGTGCGGTTGATATCTATTCCGCATCCAGAGGATCGCTCGGGGATCTCGGAGCCAATTACCGTGTTATTCAACGCTTATATCAGTCATTGGATAAGAAGCTGGGCAAATATAAAGTGGACTGAGGAACACAGCATTCTTTTGTTCCTGGATTGTATGCGGTTTCGGGCTTTCTCCGAACAATCTTTGGTATCGGCTAATAAACAAAAAGCGGGAGAAGGATGACCTTCTGCCGCTTTTTTACACAGATTCGAGTGTATTCGCTGAGATATTTGTCTGTCTGCTCTGTTACAGGAGTTCTTTTACGGCTGCTACAGCAGCTTCATAATTCGGGTGTTCAGCCATCTCAGCCAAGTATTCTACATAGGCCACGGTATCATTTTTGTCGATCACGAAGATGGAACGCATATCGAGGCGGAATTCTTTAATCAGGACACCATAAGCTTGTCCGAAAGAGGCGTCTTTATGGTCAGACAGGGTAATGACCCGGTCAATGCCGGCAGCGCCGCACCAGCGGGCTTGGGCGAAAGGGAGGTCCATGCTGATGGTGAGTATGACCACATCGTCACCGAGCCCTGCAGCTTCAGTATTGAAGCGGCGGGTCTGCGCATCGCATACACCGGTATCCAGAGAAGGCACAACGCTGATCAGCTTGATTTTACCGGCATAATCGCTGAGGGACGCGTCTTCCAAAAGATTCTTGCTTACCACAAAATTGGGCGCGGTATCGCCGGCTTTCAGCTCTGGCCCTACGAGAGTAATGGGGTTGCCCTTGAAAGTGGCTGCACCTGTTCTTTCTTGCGTCATATCCTGTTTCCTCCTTGAATTGCATGATTGGATTCTTACTGCCACAATAAATTATAATCTTTTTAGAAGCTTAATGTCCAACGAGGACCCATTATGATACATAAGGGATGGTGCTATGATCTTTATAAGGTATGAGAAATGGAAAGGATACATCCGCTATTATCCGGTGACTTGTATTCTGATTCTGCTGAATGTCCTGATGTTCATTGTGCTTACCGCCAATGGCGGCTCGACGAATCTGGAAACCCTGCTGAAGTACGGGGCTACGCTGAATGCCGGTCCGGAAATGGATGAGATGTGGCGTTATGTGACAGCGACCTTTTTACATAACGGGTTTGCCCATTTATTCTTTAACTGCTTTGCGCTTCTGGTGTTTGCTCCGCCGCTTGAGCGGCTGATGGGCTGGTGGCGTTATGCGCTGCTCTACATGGCCGGCGGTTACATTGCCAACTATCTGTCCGTGATCTTCAGCAGCCGTTCGGTTGTGGATACGGCTACAGTTTCTGTAGGCGCGTCAGGAGCAATTTATGCCGTCTACGGTGCGTTTCTCTATATTGCCCTGCTGCAGAGAGGGATGATGGATGAGAACTCGAGCAAGACACTTTACGGTCTTCTGGTGATGGGGATCATTATGTCCTTCGCTACTCCATACGTTAATTGGATGGCACATCTCAGCGGCCTGGCCGCCGGTTTTTTCCTTTATGGACTGATTATTCGTATTTTCAAAAGAAGCCGACGATAGGAGAGGTTCTCAAGTGGAGCTCAGACAGCTGCAATATTTTTTAAAGGTTGCTCAGAAGGAACATGTAACAAGAGCTGCGGAGGAATTGCATGTTGCACAATCCGCAGTAAGCCGCCAGATTCATCAGTTGGAGCAGGAGCTTGGTGTCGACTTGTTCATGCAAAAGGGGCGTAACCTGCAGCTGACACCAGTGGGGCAGCTCTTTTGCAAAAGGGTGGAATCGGTGCTCAAAGAGCTGGAGCGTTCTGTGGCGGAGGTGCATGAATTTCTCGACCCGGAACGCGGTGAGATCCGTATCGGATTTCCTCATAGTCTGGGAACGCATTTGATCCCTTCGATCGTGGCGGAATTCCGGAAATACTATCCGCATGTGAAATTCCGCTTTAAGCAAGGGTCCTACCCTTCCCTTATTAAGGATGTAATTTCTGGAGAAGTGGATCTGGCCTTTGTCTCTCCTTTCCCGGAGAACGATGAGCATGTAGCGGGGGATATTGTGATGACCGAGGAACTGTTTGCCATCCTACCGCAGAATCATCCGCTGGCCGGGGAAGAGGTCATCCGGCTGGAGCAACTGCGGGAAGAGAAGTTTGTTCTGTTCAGCCAGGGATATTCACTGAGGCCGATCGTATGGCAGGCCTGTCTGCAGGCAGGCTTCAAACCCCAAATAGCCTTTGAAGGCGGAGAAACGGACACCATACGCGGTTTGGTTGCTGCGGGCATGGGGGTGAGCCTGCTCCCGGAGATGGCTCTGTATCAGACCAATCCGATGCAGCCTGCTCAAGTACGGGTCGTAGAACCTCCTGTAACCAGAACGGTTGGGCTTATCCACCGGGCTGATGGCAAGCTGCCCTTGGTAGCCCGGTCCTTTCGGACCTTTCTGCTGACCTATTTCAGAGACAGAAACAACAATACCCCGGTAGGCTCCTAGCCTCCGGGGTATTTGTTAAAGAATAAGGATTAATCTGGTTCACACCGTTATCACGATTAGTCGCGGTTTCCAAGGAACATGGTAATTAAGCGCAGCAGCTCAAGCAAGGAGACCAGAGCTGCGGCCACGTAAGTCAGGGCTGCCGCATTCAGTACCTTCGCCACACCGCGTTCTTCTTCATTGCGTATATACCCTTGCTCGACCATGACCTGGCGCGCCCGGTTACTGGCGTTGAATTCTACGGGAAGCGTTACGAGCTGGAAGGCAACGGCCGCTGAGAAGAAGATGATGCCGAGGCCGATCAGGTTAAAGGAGCTGAATAGAAAACCTGCCAGCAGCATAAAAGGTGCGACGCCGGAGGCGATATTAACGACCGGGAACATCCGGTGGCGCAGCGTAAGCATCGGATAATGAACTTTGTGCTGGATTGCATGGCCAACCTCATGGCACGCTACAGAAATGGCTGCGATGGAACGTTCGTAATAAACCGGCTCTGACAAACGCACAACCCGGTGAATAGGGTCGTAGTGGTCAGAAAGAGCGCCGCGGACGGGCTCAATCGGCACATCGCCCAGACCGTTTGCATCGAGCATCCGCCGCGCTGCATCATAGCCGGTCATCCCGCTTGTATTGGCCACCTTGGCCCATTTATTGAAATTGCCCTTCACCCGAAACTGTGCCCACAATGAAAATAGAAAAGCGATTATTACGAGCAGATACATCAATGGCATCATATGTCATTCCTCCACAATAGTTAATAAGCTGACTTACATTGGCGGTCCTTGCGTGAGCAAGAGCTTGATCGCCTCCATGCAGGCAACTCCTTGGGGCAGAAGCGCGGCCAGTGCACGTCTGGCCTGAACGGGCTTCAAACCGTTGATGACAGGTTCAAGCGCCTTCACTTCACGCTCTAGCCTTTGCATCTGCAGCTCTAGCTCCGCCAACCTGTCCGAAACGTCGTTTTCGGAGGTGGCTGCATTCCACTTGCTCATTATGGATTTGATCTCATCCAATGTATATTTCTCTTGCTTTAGTTGATTAATACGCTCCAAAGCGACAAGGGTTTCATGACTATATAACCGGTAATTTTTAACACTTCTTGATTCCGGCGCAATCAAACCCAGCTTCGTATAATAATCAATGGTCCGTTCGCTGGTATGGGCGGCTTTGGCCAGTTCGCCAATCCGGTAAAGGGTCATATCCCCATGGGTCCTCACCTCGTTGTATGAATTCGTTTGATCAAAAGGATATATTTTCTTTCTATAATAAGAGAGCATACTTAATGATAGCAAATCACAAACCGTACAGTCAAACGTCATACTTACTTTAAGTATATGTTGGAAATTCTATAAGATGCCTGGGTGGCTGCCCTTACATTCAGTGAATGAAATCCACTAGGGAAAGGCTTAATGTATCGATGATATATATTACATACCATGTTAACTTATATCAAAAAACACTGCCTGCTAAGGAACAACAAGGATAATAGAAAGTAAAGTACAAAGATGTTGACGATATAATCAAGAAAATAATCTGTCTTTAACTGCTTGTTTTTGATTGCTTGCCTGCATGTTTCGGTTAAAAAATTAATAAAAATACATATAAATGGTTTAATTCATTAAAAGCGGATGTAACCGTTCTCATAAGAAAAGCCTGAAGAAGCTGGAGAATTCTGCGGATTATTTTTAACTAAGGCGGGGAAACGTCCATTTTTGAAGAAAACATGAGCTTTCATAAATAAATTAAAACATCCAAAAAAATAGTCTTGTCAATTTACCTGACTTCTGATTATAATGACATTAAGAGTTTCACGCTTTGTTAGAAAATATAACATTGGGGAGTGGGGTAAAGAATGAGAAAAAAGATGATAATGATGTTTTTGGCCATGATTACTCTGATGGTCTATCCGGTTAGCGCTTTTGCCGCTGACGGCCCGACAGCACCGGATTTGCAAATCGGTTTGGATACGGCGTTTACGTTCCTGGCCTTCATTCTGGTATTCTTTATGCAAGCGGGATTTGCAATGCTTGAAGCCGGTTCGGTCCGGATGAAGAACGCAGGCCACGTTGCCGGCAAGACTGTACTGACGCTGGCTATCGCAAGCTTATGTTTCTGGGCTATCGGTTTTGGCCTTGGATTCGGTAACGGCAATGGATTCTTCGGAACTACAGGCTTCCTGTACGGCGGGGATACTCAAGCCGCATCGTTCGATTCCCTGGCCTTCTCCGATGTAACTCTAAATGTTAAATTCCTCTTCCAGATGGCATTTGCAGCAGTTTCCCTGGCTATCGTATCCGGTGGTATGGCAGAACGTGCTAAACTAAGCGTATATATCGTATTCGGTATTTTGTTCTCCGTCGTGATTTATCCGGTTGTTGCCCACTGGGTATGGGGCGGCGGCTGGCTGGCAGAGCTGGGCATGCAGGACTATGCAGGTTCCACAGTTGTCCATCTTACAGGTGCTACGGCGGCGGTTGTTGCAACAATTTTGCTTAAGCCTCGTCTTGGTAAATTCAATAAAGAAGGCAAACCTGTTATTATTCCAGGCCATAACCAAGTGTTCACTGTTCTCGGTGTGATCATTCTGTGGTTTGGCTGGTTCGGATTCAACCCTGGGAGCGCATTGTCCCCAATGGGCGGATTCTTCGGCCATGTGGCTTTGACAACTAATATTGCTGCAGCTGCAGGCGGTCTGGCTGCGCTCATCGCTTCCTGGCTGTACTTTGGCAAGTCGGATATTCCGGCCATGCTGAACGGGGTGCTGGCTGCATTGGTTGCCATCACTGGGGCTTGCGCATATGTAGAGCCTTGGGCTGCTATTCTGATTGGCTTTGTCGCTGGCGCATTCACATTCATGACTTCGCAGTGGCTGGAACGTGCCGGACTTGACGACCCGATTTATGCTTTCTCCGTACATGGTATTGCAGGGATGTGGGGTGCGGTTTCCACAGGTTTGTTCGCAGCACCTGATCTGATCTCTAAAGGTGCACTTGTCGGGGATGCTGGATTGTTCTACGGCGGAGGCTTCCACCAATTGGGTGTTCAGATTCTCGGGGTTGCAGGTACCTTCGTATTTGTAGCTGTAATGTCCTTCATCATCCTCTATGTCATGAAGCTGGTTATCGGACTCCGTGTTACAGAGGAAGAAGAATTGATGGGTCTGGACATCAGTGAACATGGGACTTACGGATATCCGGAACAAATGAAACTGATTGCAGAATCGGAATCCAAGACCCTTAAACACTAATAACTTCACTTGTTGGGAGGCGGACCGAGTGGCTTCGATGGAGACGGCAGACTGGAATGAGGATAATAGATATTTGTCCATCGCAACGGCCGGTTCGCCGCAGGAGCTTAAGGCCAAGCGTATCGCTTGTCAAACAGTACTGCTGGAGCAGTTAAACGTTATCCCCATTGAGGAATGGCTGTCCCGGGTCAATGCCATGCATGACCGGATTGCCTGGGCGGCAGTCAATATATGTGAGGCGCAGATGAAAGAGGCGGGCTACGGCCCGCCTCCCTGCGCCTATTCCTTTATTGTGTTCGGCAGTGCCGGCAGACAGGAAGCTACCCTATGGAGTGATCAGGATAACGGCCTAATTGTTGAAGGGGAACCGGATGGTATTAAAAAAGTATATTTTGAAGTCTTTGGTGTGATGCTGTCCGATGTGCTTGAAGAAGTAGGTTATGAGAAATGCGACGGCAAGGTGATGTGCTCTGAACCCTTGTGGCGCAAAACGCTGCCCGAATGGAAGCGGCAGCTTGAAGGCTGGATGAGCCAACTGGAATGGGAACCGATCCGTTACCTCATTATTGCCTCCGATATGCGCCATGTTGCGGGAAGCGAAGCGTTGTCCACTGAGTGGCGGGAAGCATTGCATGCAGGCTTCGTTAATAATGACAAACTGTCTACAGCGGTGCTCCGCAATACTGTCCGTCACAAAGCCACGCTTAATCTGCTGGGCCAGGTGCTTACGGAGCGCTTTGGCGATTATGCGGGAGGTTTTGACGTTAAATATGGTGTCTATATTCCTTTGGTTAACATCGTCAGACATTTGATGCTTCTGCACGGTGTAAGGGACAGCTCAACGCTCAATAGGCTGGAGCAGCTGGCCAAGCTCGGGAAGTATGAGCATCTGGATGATATCAGGCGTGCTTTTTTAACAGCGCTGCGTATGCGTGTGAATACACCCTATGCTGTTCAGGACGGCTTATTGTCCAGCAGTGACTATATTGCTGAGAGTGATCTGAAGAATAAGCAGCTCTTGTCAGAGCTGCGGGATAGTCTGCTGCTTGTCAGGCGTTTGCACAAAGCCCTGCAGCGTCAGCTCCGGTCAGCGGAAAGGAGGCAGTCATGAAGGAGCCGAACAAAGGCGGGGGGTTCTGGAACAATCTGAGACAGGGCGGAATGCCATCCGCCATCGCGTCCATCAGGGGCGGGGAAACGGCACAGCAAACGGCGCAGCAGATGGCCTTTATCCGGTCGCTGATGCGCGAGAAGCGGCGCCCTGAAGTACTGCATACCCCGCTCTCGGAGTTGGAGACGGTTATCTTTGATTTAGAAACGACGGGCTTTTCCCATCAGCACGGCGATGAGATTCTGTCTTTTGGCGCTGTCAAGGTCGTCGGAGAGGAAATTAAGGAAGAGGAATGCTTTTATACCCTGGTGAACTGTCAAACCTCAATTCCGGAGGACATTACGAAGCTAACGGGGATATCCGAAGAGATGACGTCGGCGGCACCTTCATTGATCGACGGGCTGCATAATTTCATGTCTTTTGTGGGACAGCAGGTACTGGTGGCACATGGGAGCAATCATGATAAATCTTTTTTGAATGCCGCCCTGTGGAAGACCTCCAAGGTTCAGCTTACCCACAGAGTGCTCGATACAATGATGCTGGCCCGCTGGCTGGAGCCGCACCGGAGCAATTATTCACTCGATGAGCTGCTGGCCGTACACGGGATACCGATTCAAGGCCGGCATAATGCGCTGGAGGATGCCAAGATGACAGCACAGTTATGGGTATGTTACCTGCGGGAGATTTCCCGGAAAAAGCAGGTGGAAACACTGGGTGACCTATACGCCTATCTTAGCAGAGCGTAAGGGTAGAATGCAGCAGTCTATAGCTGGGTTTGCCTGTGGAATCAGGCTGCCGGTCGATCAGGAAACCGTTTAGTCGGGGGGCACTGCCGCTGAGTCCTGGAGAACCGATCAGATAGACCTGGAATCCGGCACCGAGCGAAGACAAGCCCCGGATATCCGCGCTGGAAGGCCAAGGCGCTGTATGCGGATGGGAATGGAATATCCCTACTGGTACAGGAGTTAGATAGAGAGCGGCAACCCATTCCTGCGGGTCGGGGACAAAAGCATGCAGCGGGTCAGGCGCTACGTTGCGCATGGGCAGATACCTGCCGATGCGCATGCCGCCCGCTGCGGCAGCACCCAGCAGGACTCCGCATGCTTCATGCGGATAACAGGTCAGCATGTGCTTCCCCAGCGCCTGCTGCACGGAGGCATCCAGCTTAATCGGCTGGAGGTTTCCCTGGAATGCTGTCACTTGTTCACCCCTCTCTCTTCATAGGGTTTCGTCATTGGCGAAATCCTCTTTTTTGAAATATAAGCATTTATATGCTTCGCGTTATAAATGATCCTTCTATTTCTCGCTGAAACGGGCCTGTCCTTTTAAGGGCGCTGTAGCCGTTTCTGCTTGGTTGGTTTGAAACTGCCGCAATTGGGGGTACAATAGAAAAAAACCATCCCATTTGCAAAGGACAAACCACTATGAAAGCTGTGAATAAACGAAATATAACGGTTATAGCGGTCATTGTTTTCCTGGCTTTTCTGGCGATAGAGCGTACAACCCAGTCAGAACCGGAAGCGGTCCCTGCCATGGAGCAACAGGGAAGCTCCAAACCTGAAAGCGGAGCGGGTGCGGGCCTGCTGGCACCTGCGTTCACCTTACAGGGAGTGAATGGTGAGAGCTACTCCGTTGGGGGGACCAGAAAAAAAGCGGTGCTGGTAAATTTCTGGGCTTCCTGGTGTGATCCCTGCCAGCAGGAGGCGCCGGCGCTGAATGCGCTGGCATTGAAGTACAAAGATGTGCTCGATATTTATGGAATCAACGTGACGAGCCAGGATTACAAACCTAACGCGGAACGTTTTGTCAGGAAGTATATGCTGGCGTTTCCCGTTATGTATGATCTGAAAGGCGAGGTTTTTGACAAATATAAGGGTGCCGTATTTCCGACTAATGTGCTTGTGGACAACAACGGAGTCATTGCCGAGGTTATACTTGGACTCCTGTCCCCGGAAGAGCTTGAAAAGAAAATCATCGCCCTGACCGGTTCCTGAACAAAGGGGATACGGTATAGTTAGTAAAGCCCCTCTGCACCCTCGGGATCTTCCCGGGTGCGAGGGGCTTTGACTTGAAATATAGACTATAAACTCTGAATTAGTGATTCACGAGTCCTCTTGGCCCTCTGCTTGCTTCCGTGTCATTCTCCAGCGAAATCTGGCCCAGAAGGGCATAGCGCATACTGTCTACCAGCGCTTCCCAGCTTGCTTCAATCACATTACTGGATACCCCGACAGTGCTCCAGGTGTCACTGTAGTCTTTGGATTCGATCAATACGCGGACCTTCGCGGCGGTCTGATCCTTCTCGTCGAGCACCCGCACCTTGTAGTCGGAGAGATGCATGTCTTTCAGTTGCGGGAAGTAAGTCAGCAGCGCCTTGCGCAGCGCATTATCCAGCGCATTGACCGGACCGTTGCCTTCGGCTGCGGTATAGAGATTATCTCCGCCGACTCTCAGTTTGACGAAGGCTTCTGAGACCACGGGGCTTCCGGCGGTCTTTTCCACAAGCATCTTGAAGGATTCGAAGGTGAACAGCTCGTTCATCTCGCCGGTGGCTTCGCGCAGCAGCAGTTCCAAAGAGGCGTCCGCACCTTCGAACTGATAGCCCTGATGCTCCAGATCTTTGATCTTGTCGATCACCTTGCGGGCTTGCTCGCTGCTCGGATCGAGGTTTAAGCCCATATCCTGTGCTTTGGACAGGACATTGCTCTGACCCGCCAGCTCGGAGACCAGCACCCGCTGCTTGTTGCCCACAAGCTCGGGAGCGATATGCTCATAGGTGCGGGAATCACGCAAAATGGCCGACACGTGGATCCCGCCTTTGTGTGCAAATGCGGCATTGCCTACATAGGGCTGATTCACCGGCAGGTTCACATTGGCCACTTCGCTGATATAGTGGGCGGTATTCGTTAGCTGAGGCAAGGAATCACCGGGGATGCAGTGATACCCCATTTTGATCTGCAGGGTAGGAATAATCGAGCACAGGTTAGCATTTCCGCAGCGTTCACCGTAGCCGTTGATCGTACCCTGGACCTGCCGCGCACCAGCGCTGACGGCACTGAGTGTATTCGCCACTGCGAGCTCGCAGTCGTTATGGGTATGAATGCCGAGCGGGGCGCCAGGCAGCTGAAGAGCTATGCCGGATACAATCTCCTGAATTTCATTCGGGAGGGTTCCGCCGTTCGTATCGCACATGACCAGCCAATCCGCACCGGCTTCACGGGCCGCTCCCAGAACGGCTGCTGCATATTCGGGATTGTTCTTATAACCGTCGAAAAAGTGCTCTGCATCGAAAATGACCTCAAGGCCTTTGCGCTTCAGATAGGCAATGGACTCGCCGATCATGGCAAGGTTCTCTTCCAGCGTCGTCTGCAGTGCAGTGTGAACATGGAAGTCCCATGACTTCCCGACCAGAGTAGCCGCCGGAACACCGGCATCAATCATCCGCTGCAGGTTCTCGTCATGCTCGGTGATGGAATTCTTGCGCCGGGTGCTGCCGAATGCGGTGATTTTGGCATGAAGATGCAGTTCCTTGACTCTTTTGAAAAACTCAATGTCCTTGTTATTGCTCCCCGGGATGCCACCTTCAATATAATGCACACCCAGATCATCGAGTTTCTTGGCGATCTTCAGCTTGTCATCCGCCGACAGACTGATGCCTTCACCTTG
The DNA here is from genome assembly GCF_000758705.1 of Paenibacillus graminis. Classification (NCBI taxonomy): domain Bacteria; kingdom Bacillati; phylum Bacillota; class Bacilli; order Caryophanales; family Paenibacillaceae; genus Paenibacillus; species Paenibacillus graminis. Next base: position 2,818,186 of record NZ_CP009287.1, read on the forward strand.
GGTGCCGTCACGCAACGTCGTATCGAAGATGGAAATGGACTTAGACATGAGAGTCCTCCTAAAAGTTTTTGAATTTTTATATTATAGCATTTTTACGCGGGAATGTAACAAAGAACTTTAGAGGAGATTCACACCTGGTTGACCTTGCGCCGGGAGAAGAGGTATGCTGAAACCAACAATGGAAACCCTAAGATAAGAAGGTAGATATTGTGCAGAATGTGGATCAATATTATCCGGCAAGCGGCAGGGTGATTCTGCATGTGGATATGAATGCTTTTTACTGCTCTGTGCATGAGGCGGAAGATCCGGATCAATATAAAGGAAAAGCAACGGCGGTTGCCGGCAGCGTGGAGCTCCGCAGGGGAATTATTGTTACCTGCTCCTATGCAGCGCGCAGACTGGGGATTTCAACAGGGATGCAGGTGCAGAAAGCGCTGCGCATTTGTCCTTCGCTTCTATTAATCAAGCCGAATTTTCATCTCTACCGCAAGTACTCTAATGCTTTTATGCAGATAGCCTACAGTTATACTCCGCTGCTGGAAGCTGTCTCGATAGATGAATGTTATCTGGATATTACCGGTTCACGCCAATTCGGGACCCCGCTGGAAATTGCCGAAGCGATTCAGCGTCGCATTATGGAGGAGCTTGGACTGCCTTGCTCCATCGGCATCGCCCCCAATAAGCTGCTGGCGAAGATCGCTTCCGATCTGAAGAAGCCAAGTGGCATCTCTATCCTGCGGCTGCGTGATGTGCCGGGTATTCTGTGGGACAAGCCTTGCAATGAGATGTTCGGGATCGGAAGCAAAACCGCAGAGAAGCTCCGGAAGCTCGGCATCTACAGCATCGGACAGCTGGCAGCAGCAGATGAACGGATGCTCGTGGAGCATTTCGGGGTGATGGGCTCCTGGCTGAAGCGGGCGGGGAACGGCATTGATCATGGCGTTGTGAACCCGGAAAGGGAGCAGAGCAAGTCCATCGGGCACACCACGACGCTTCCGAGCGATGTTGTCGGGCTAGCTGAAGCAAGGCCGATCCTGCTGAATCTGAGCGACCAGGTGGCCCGGCGGCTGCGGAAGCAGGGATTGGTGGCGTCTGGGGTACAGCTCACCATCCGTACGCCGGATATGAAGACGATCACGCGCTCGCGCCAGCTGGAGACGCCTACGGAGAGTGCCGAGGATATTTACAAGACGGCTTGTGACCAGTTCGCCCGGCACTGGAAAGGTGACAAACCGGTGCGTCTGCTGGGGGTTACGCTGCAAGGGCTGACGCCCAAGGAGGATTCCGCCATCCAACTGGATCTGTTCAATTATGAACGCCAGCCCAAGAAGGAGTCGCTTAACCAAACGATGGACATGCTGCGCAATAAGTTCGGCGAGAACGCGGTCCTTACGGCCGGTATGCTGAGCGACAGCCATTCGGCGCGCCTGCGCAACCACAAGGAACGGGGCACTTCCCTGCAAAAGGATAATCTTCACAAGGTGGACCCTGCGGAGGAGTGATTCAAGTCCTATCCCATGGCTGATTGCCGATCCGCAACATGCGTCAAAATTGGAAACGTACTGAAAATCCATTGAAATTGTTTTCTATTTATATTAATATGACAAAATAACAGGCTGCTGCAATAGGTCTGTATTGTTCAACGGGAGGCAGAGAAGAAATGGCTAAATACACTTGGGTCGAAAAAGATACCTGCATCGCATGCGGTGCTTGTGGCGCGACGGCCCCTGATATTTTTGATTATGATGATGAAGGTTTGGCGGAAGTGATCTACGAAAACGACGGCAACCACGGGGTGACCGCGATTCCCGACGACTTGTTCGATGATCTGCAGGACTCTGCCGACGGATGTCCTACGGACTCCATCAAAATTGCAGACGCACCTTTTAACAAAGAAGGCTAAACCTCCGGGTTATTCGTATCTGCGCAAAATATAAGGATTAGAATGAGGTAAACCTTATTTCTAATCCTTATATTTCCATAAAGACATTCCTTTTGCTGCGATAAATGCGGCTGGGGATGTCTTTTTTTCGTGAGCGTGCCGATATAAAATATAAAGATTGAGAATTCCACAATCCGCGGAGGCCCCGATGAAAAACTCGCAGCATCTCAAAGCCTATGTTCAAATGCATCCCGATAACAAGATGGCATGGTACTTGCTTGGTAAAGAATATTATAAGAACGGACAGCATGGAAAAGCAAATTACTGCTTCAACCAGGCTGGTGAAGTGTATGAAGCTTTTGAGCACAGCAAGGTACCGGCGGAAATGCTCCGGGAGTATGAGGAAGGGCTGATCCGGGAAAACCGGCAGCGGCATGAATCCAGGCTGAGGCTGCGCCGGGGATTGCTCGCGCTGCTCATGCTGCTGCTGCTGATCCCGTCGGCTGTAGCCCCTGGCGTGAATCCGGACGGATCCGGGGCTTCAGACCCGGAAATTGCTGCCGGGGACCTTGAAGAGCCTGCGGCAGCTGAGCCTGCGGAGGAAGAGGAACCATTGGTACCGGCTGTCTTGACGTTTACAGCGTCTGGTGAAGATGCAGCTTCAGCGGGCCAGGCATTGGCCGCCATCCTGAAGAACCGGAAGGCGCCTTCCCAAACTGCTGTGCTGGCCATGAAAAAGTCAGGGCGCTGGCTGATCTGGAAGAAGAACCTGCCGCTTGCGGCTACGTTGGAGCAGAGCCGGAAGGGGAAGATTGTCTACCAGTCTTATGATCCGGCAACCTGTGCCTGCGAACCGCCGGAAGCTGGCGGGCTGCAGAAGCAGGCGGAGATATGGCAGGAGAAGCAGGAGGAGCTGGCAGCTCTATGGAGTGCTATACGTTCCTACAACAGCAGCAAAGGAAAGCCGCCGGAATCGCTGAAGGAGCTGACCCGGCCTTTTCCGGGGAATGTTCTGGGCGAAACGACCCCGCTCATGAAACAGGAGTTCGCGGCATTACGTGCGGCCTCGACCCTGCAGCCGCTCCAGGCTTCAGCGCAGCCTTCCACGGCCCCGTCAGCAGAGGGCACAGCGGCAGTTGGAGTGAAAGATACGGCCAATCTGAGCAAGGGGCAGCCGCCCTTTTTTAGCCGCCCGCTTACCATTATTGTGGATAAACAAAATCACCGCCTGGCAGTCACCAGCGGCAATATCATTCTAAGGAACTATGCGGTTGGCCTTGGGGGCGAGAAGACACCGGAAGGGGAGTTTGCGGTCTCCGATAAGGTGGTCAATCCGAACGGGCATGACAACGGGGAGTTCGGCAGCCGCGGCATGCAGCTCTCGGACACCAATTATGCCATACATGGCACGAATGAGCCGGACAGCATCGGCAAGGATGAATCATTGGGCTGTATCCGGATGAAACGCGAGGATGTGGAGGAGCTGTTCGCAATGGTGCCGATGGGGACGAAGGTCCAAATTAGTAAAGGGGTTCTGCCTGACGAACTGATGCTGCCCGGGGAGCGTTACCCGTCACGTACACCGCCGGATCAGACCAACCCCAACAAAGTCTACCATTGGCTCAATTAATTTCCGGCAACAATAAACAACACAATAATCAGAAGAATCAGAAGCACCAGACTGACACTGATCCATAGGATTGCTTTGCGGTTGACTTCTTCTTTTTTCTGCTGCAGTGTCGGGGGTTTGCGCTTTGTAGACATATTAGCCATCCTTCTTTCTCTCTTTATCGTTGATTACCCTTACATTGTAATGCGTTTACAAGAAAAATACTATACTCTGCGTTTCACCGGGAAGCACCGCCCGGTAAAAAACTTTTCTTTTCCCCCGGAAACGGCTAAAATTAAGATGAAACCTACAGAATCGGGGATTTACCTGACATCACTTAAGGGTTCCCTTTGAAGGAGCGAGAACGGTGCTGTATCGACATTTAGGCAAACCTATTTTCTTTAAAATGGACCCGGAGAAAGCGCACCATCTCGTCATAGGCGGACTGAATAAATCAGATCTGGTGCCTGGCGGGAGTGCGGCTATGCGGCTTATGTACGGCGTTCCCGAAACAGCCGACCTTGCGGTGGATCTGTTCGGCCTGCATTTCCCGACTCCGGTGGGACTTGCGGCAGGCCTCGATAAGAACGCTGAAGCGGTGGGCGGGTTCTCATCCATCGGCTTTGGTTTTATGGAAGTGGGCACTGTCACGCCGAAGGGCCAGCCGGGCAATGACAGCCCGCGTCTGTTCCGTCTTCTGCCGGACGAAGCGCTGATTAACCGGATGGGCTTCAATAATAAAGGCGCCGAAGCCATGGCGGGGCGGCTGAAGGCAGTTAAGAAGCGCAGGATTCCGGTGGCTGTGAACATCGGCCGCAACAAAACGACGCCCAATGAATCTGCGCATGAGGATTACCGCCAGTGTATCCGTACGCTTTATCCGTACGGTGATTTTTTTGTGGTCAATATCAGCTCGCCGAATACGCCGGATCTGCGCAGTCTTCAGCACGGCAGCGAGTTGTCGAACCTTCTGGCCCAGGTCAAGGAGGAAATGGCGCTTCAGCACAAACAGAGCGGCACTGCCAAGAGCCTGCTGGTCAAAATCGCACCTGACGTCAGCGACGGTGAACTGGAATATATGGTACATACGATCGCTGAGGCCGGAATGGATGGTGTGATTGCCACCAATACCACACTCAGCCGTGAAGGGCTGCGGAGTGACAAGGCAGGAGAGACAGGCGGACTCAGCGGCAAACCGCTGCGCGACCGTTCGACTGAAATTATCAGCAGAATCTACCGCCAGACAGGCGGCAAGCTGCCGATTATCGGTTCAGGCGGTATTTTTACCGGCCAGGACGCATATGACAAGATCCGGGCAGGCGCGAGCCTGGTCGAAATCTATACAGCTCTCATCTATGAAGGACCAGAGGTTAACCGCAAAGTGCATGCCGGATTACGGAAGCTGCTGCGGCGGGACGGATTCTCTCATATCCTAGAAGCGGTGGGCGCTGATCATCACTGAAGGATGAATGGACAGGAGGACGAAGGCGATGGACGTCAGGGACTGGGGAACATTTTTGCTTCCATATGAACAAACTGTGGAGGAATTGAAGGTTAAGTTCAAAACGATGCGCTCGGAGCTTAAAAAAAGAGAAGAATATACACCGATTGAGTTCGTAACCGGACGCGTCAAGCGGCTGTCAAGCATACTGGAGAAAGCCCAGCGGTTAAATGTAAAAATGGAGGATCTCGAAACGGGGATCGAGGATATTGCCGGCATTCGCATTATGTGCCAGTTCGTCGAGGATATCCGCAGAGTAGCGGAATATATCCGCGCCCGTAAGGATCTGGAAGTCCTCTATGAGAAGGACTACATCACCAACTATAAGGAAAGCGGGTACCGCAGCTTCCATATGATTATTAAATATCCGGTGCAGACGGCACTGGGGCAAAAGATCGTGCTCGCCGAGATTCAAATCCGCACGCTCGCGATGAACTTCTGGGCAACCATCGAGCATTCCCTGAACTACAAATACCGGGAAAGCCTGCCCGACGAAATGCGGCTGCGCCTGAAGACCGCAGCGGAAGCTGCCTCTATTCTGGACAGTGAGATGTCCAGCATCCGGGATGAAATTCTTGAGGCCCAGAAGACCTTCGAGGAAAATTCGAATACGACGACCCAACTGCTGAAGGCGATTCACCAGTTGTACTTCTACCATCTGGTCAATGAGGCGATTGAGAGCCAGGAGCGCTTCAACCAGATCTGGCAGGCGCAGGATATGGAAGCGATGAAGGAACTGCTGGATCATGTGCGCGAGCTGCTGTCGAATGCCAAAAAGGACAGCCTGCCGGATGGCCTATGAACGGCTGTACCTGGCATATCTAGTCTACTTCAACCGGGACAGGGATTATTTCGAATGCCATGAGGTGCTTGAAGAGCTGTGGCTGGCCCGGGACAAGGACCCGCTCTATAAGGCGCTGCTGCAGGCAGCGGTAGGCCTGTACCATTTCCGCAATAGCAATGTGCGCGGCGGCATGATTATGCTGAACCGGGCGCATGAGGTGCTGCAGCGGTATCCTGCGGATATGCTTGGCATCAATCTTGCCAAGCTGGCCCGCGAGGCCGGAGATTATGCCAGGAAGCTGGAAACCTACGCGGAGCAGCCGTTCGGGTACTATGATCTCACGATTGAACTGCTGGACCCGAAGCTTGCAGAGGAGGTGGCTGCGGCGGGCCGGGATATCCTTCCGAGCCATCCCCAGCGCCGCGGTCCGCAGCGGCCGGAGTCATCCCGCCGCAATTAAGGCATAATGAATAGCAAGGCTACCACAGGAGCACCCGCAGGGGTGTTCCTTGATTATTGGAGGAAGGCATCATGGCAGTTGAGCTGCCCGGCACTTTTATGCAGCGCATGAAGGACATGCTGGGATCGGACTATGAGCAATTTGCGGAATCGTACCAAGAGACTCCTTATAGCGGCATCCGTGCCAACACATTAAAAATTTCCGTGGAGGCGCTGCGTGCTCTCTCCCCTTTTACGCTTGAGCCTATTCCATGGTGCCCGTCCGGGTTCTATACGGAGGCAGGGGCGAGACCCGGCAAACATCCGTATTACCACGCCGGCCTGTACTATATTCAGGAGCCCAGCGCAATGGCTCCGGTTGAACTGCTTGGTGTGCAGCCCGGCGACCGGGTGCTTGACTTATGTGCGGCTCCGGGCGGCAAGTCCACACAGATTGCCGCCAAGCTGCAGGGTGAAGGGCTGCTGGTCAGCAATGACCTGCACCCGGACCGGACCAAAGCTCTGGCGAAGAATCTGGAACTGTACGGTGTCCGCAACGGCATCGTGCTGAATGAAAGCCCCGGGCGGATTGCTGCGGCTTTTCCCGCATTTTTTGACCGTATCCTGATCGATGCGCCTTGCTCGGGCGAGGGTATGTTCCGCAAGGATGAAGATATGGTCAAGCAGTGGGAGCCGGAAACGCCGCTGAAGTACGCGGCAATGCAGCGTGAAATTCTGGCATCCGCCGCAGAGGCGCTGCGGCCCGGAGGAACACTCGTCTACTCCACCTGCACCTTTGCCGTAGAAGAGAATGAAGGGATGATCAGGGAGTTTCTGAACAGCCATCCGGAGTTTTCGCTTATTCCTGTAGGCGGAACCGGATCTTTTGCGCCAGGCCTTGGGGGGCTGCCGGAAGCAGCCCGGCTGTGGCCGCATAAAGTTAAAGGCGAAGGGCACTTTATGGCCGTATTGCGCCATGACGGAAGCGGAGCGTCCGCCGAGGAAGGCGCAGTATATCCGGCACATAACGGCCGGGACAAGGCGTTGTCTGTTTCCCCGCGGAACAAAGGGGGGAAGGCGCAGGCCTCCGCCAAGGCCGCTGCTGCGAGAGCGGATGGCGGACGCGGTGGCAAACCCGGCCGCGCTGCCGGCAAATCTGGCGGCGCGGCTCCGGGACGCCAGTCTCAGGGCATGGGAGAAGAGGCAGCACTGGCTGCATATGCCATATTCGCCGAAGAACAGCTGGGCTGGCAGCCTTCCGGATACCCGGTACTGTTCGGAGATCATTTGTATCTCTCCCCGCTGCCAAAGGCTGCGCTGGACGGGCTGAAGACAATTCGTCCCGGCTGGTATGTAGGGCATATCCGCAGCGGACGGTTCATTCCCGGACATCCGCTCGCTACCGCGCTGCATCCTGCCGAAAGTACCCGCTGCCTCTCCTTGTCCAGTTCAAGTGGCGAAGGTGTCTCGTATCTGAAAGGAGAGACGCTCTCTATTACGGCAGACCGTTTATCTGTAAAGCCCGGCAGTCCCTCCAAGGGATACGTACTGGTCTGTATCGACGGTTACAGTGCAGGCTGGGGCAAATGGCAGGACGGCATGCTGAAGAATGAATATCCCGCAGGCTGGAGGTGGACATAGCGTATGAGTGCGGCAGGAAATTCTCCCAAAAAACAACGGCTCGATAAAGTGCTGTCCCACATGGGGATAGGCTCCCGCAGTGATATCCGCAAACAGGCCAAGCAAGGACTGATTAGGGTGAACGGCACTGTAATTAAAGACAGCAGCTTCCATGTTGATCCCTATGCTGACCAAATCGAGGTTAGCGGCGAGCCGGTGGTCTATCGTGAATATATCTACCTGATGATGAATAAGCCGCCGGGCGTGCTGTCTGCTACAGAAGATAAGCGGGATCGTACAGTGCTGGACCTGCTCAAGCCGGATTATGCGCAGTTCGAGCCGTTTCCGGTCGGAAGGCTGGATAAGGATACGGTAGGCTTACTGCTGCTGACCAATGACGGACAGCTGGCCCATGAGCTGCTCTCACCCCGCAAGCATGTGCCGAAGACGTATGAGGCTACGGTTGAGGGCGAGGTGGATGCCGCGGATGTGGCTGCTTTTGCCGCCGGTGTTGAGCTGGATGACGGGTATGTGACATTGCCTGCACAGCTCACCATATTGGGCAGAGAACGCGGAAGCAAGACCTTATCGCAGATTTCACTGACCATTACCGAGGGGAAATTCCATCAGGTAAAGCGGATGTTTTTGGCGGTAGGCAAAAAAGTAATCTTCCTAAAAAGAGTCTCCATGGGCGCACTGAAGCTGGATGAGCGTCTGGCTCCCGGGGCTTGCCGGGAACTGACGGCCGAAGAGCTGCGGGTGCTTGGCGGCGGGGAAGCTGAAGGCAATGAACTGCCAAACTTTATCCCTATATAGATTGAACTTGAAAAAATAAGAATAAGGGGAAAAGTGGCGTAGGAGAAGTTTGGAACTGTAGGAGCGGTAGCGTCCGTCTTTGTCTGCGGATTTAATCGCGACCAGCGGGTTAGAATCAAGAAATCTGCAGTTGGGCAGCGGCCAGAAGTCCAAACATTCACTGTAGTCCGGTTAACAGATAATAGATACAATGAAATATTTACAGATAAAGAAAGACAAGGATGGTGGGGTATGAAATACAAGCTGATAGCGCTGGATGTGGATGGGACGCTCCTGAATGACGACCACAAGCTGAGCCCGGAAAATAGGGAGGCTATAGCGGAGGTGACCCGGCAGGGCGGGCAAATCGTCTTGTGCACAGGCCGCAGTCCGCAAAATTCGATTCCTTTCATGGAGGAGATGGGGCTGGCCGGATATGTACTGGGACACAATGGAGCCGCCACAGTTCGGGTGGAGGACCGTGAGGTACTGCATATCTACGGGCTGGATGCCCGCGGACTAGATCCTTATATTGATTATTGCCGTGCGCGAGATATTCATTATGATGTGAATACTGCTTTTGACATGTATGTGGACAATGTGGCCAACCTCACCAAAGAAGCGACGTTTATGTACGAACATTTCCGGATTACGCCTGCATCACTCCCGGCTTGGGAGGATTTCCGCGAACCGGTTGTCAAATTTACGGTATTCACTAAATCGGATATTCTGGACGAAGCCCAGCGCGAATGGAGCACCTGGACGCATCTATATAATATTGTGCGCAGCGGGGAATTTTTTGTTGATTTCATGCATCCGGATGCTTCCAAAGGCAATGCGCTGATGAATCTGGCTTCCCAGCTGGGGATTGCGCAGGAAGAAGTTCTGTCCATTGGGAATTATTATAATGACATATCCATGCTGACATACGCCGGCCTTGGCATTGCCATGGACAACTCGCCACTGGAGGTCAAGGCGGCAGCGGATGCAATTACGGGCAGCAACAATGATCATGGCGTTCGCGACGCATTGGTGAAGTACTGCTTGTCCTGACGGATATTCTTTCCAGGGTCCTCTTCTGGTTGTGGCCTCTTTAAATTCGATATGAAGCGGATAAATCCGGTGGGAATGGCTCCTGCCGGATTTTTTTGTGTTGTTGAGGAAATCATGAGTTTTTTCTGTTGTGATAAGGTGTGTGAGGGATTAAGGTTTGTTTGGTTCGTCAAAAGGACGAATATGGACCTGACGCCGGTTTGCCCGTAAACAACGGCAGAATTGCCGTTGTTGAAGCCCTGTGGGTTGGCAGGTGCAGAAACAACGGAGGAAGTGCCAGAGCTGGAGCGCCGTGGGTTGGGGTTGTGCAGAAACAATCCAGAAGTGCCATAGTTGGAGCCCCGTGGGTTGGTAGGTGCAGAAACAACGGAGGAAGTGCCATAGCTGGAGCCCTGTGGTGGGAAGCCGAGTGGAAAAAGGAAACTTAAATTCCTCAGAAATCAACAAACGTGAGGTTTAAGTGGAAAAAGGAAACTTAATTCGGCAATATTCCCTTCTATGGAGCGGAACGGGCTGAATTAGTGTACCTTTTTCCACTTAACCTGTCGGGTTACTCGATGCTTAAGCAAATTAGTGATACTTTTTCCACTTAATCAGCTAACGAACAGCCAAGAAGATACGTGCCTCCTTACGCAAACTTTTTGATCGGGGCGGTCGCTTGAATTTCATTATGCTTAAGTAAACCGCAAATGTGCATGGATCTCCCTGGCTGCCTATTGCTCATCAGTCTGGGCTTTGAGAATCCGCAGCCCTTTGGGCAGATGGTTTTTTAGCTGCCCGGAGCTGGCTTTGCCCCAGCTGACTGGAAGTCCGTCTACGGTTACTAATGTCCAACCGTGCAGCTCAGGCGAGACAGGAAGACTCTCGCCGCGCAGCCAGGCTTGAATTTCCGGACTGTCTGCCGCCAGATCGTAGCTGCGTGCGGCCTGGTCCGGCTCCAGAGCCATGGCGAGGGCATGTGCCGGTTCAATGCGGTTTTTCTTCAGATGGGCAATGTGCAGCCCTGCGCGGGGGACCTTCAGCCCGTCCAAGAGGCCGGTATGCAAGCTGGCGCTGAACGCTTCAGGCAGCAGGTACAGGGAATCTCCGAACAGCAGAGGCATACCGTGTCCAGGAAATCCCGGCAGCTCTCCGGCAGCCCAGCTCATGAATTGCTGGTAGGCATCGCGGACAGTAGAAGGCAGCTTCGGACTGGTTTTGCTCCGCCCGCTGCCGCGTTTACTCTGGCTAGGCACAGTTTCTCCGGAGGCCTCCTTGCGGAGCAAGGCGACGAAATGGCCTTCGCCTTTTTCCACATGAGGCCACAAACGCTTCTCGCAGATCAGCTCCATATCGGGATAGCTATTCAGAAACCGCGAGATCGTGTCCTCATTCTCCTTGCGGTTGAAAGTACAGGTAGAGTAGGCCAGGCTGCCACCCGGTTTCAGCATAATATAGGCATCCTGGAGAATGTCCCATTGCCTTGCCGCACACATCTCGACATGCTCCGGGGACCATTCGCCGATGGCAGCGGGGTCTTTGCGGAACATTCCTTCGCCCGAACAGGGCGCATCCAGCATAATCCGGTCAAAAACTTCCGGGAAACGGCGGGACAGTTCACCCGGGGCTGCACTGGTTACAATGGCGTGGGAGATGCCAAGACGTTCGACATTCTCCGCCAGGATTTTAGCCCGTTCCGGATGAATCTCATTGGAAACGAGCAGCCCCTGACCCTGCATCAGAGCAGCGATATGGGTGGTTTTGCCGCCGGGAGCTGCCGCAAAATCAAGCACGGTCTCACCGGCGCGTGGGGCCAGCAGTTCGGCTGCGGACATTGCGGAGGGCTCCTGAATATAATATAATCCGGCGGTATGATAAGCATGGCGGCCCGGCCGGGCAGGTTCTTCATAATAGTATCCTTCAGGGCACCAGGCCACTGGCGTCAGGGCGAATAAATCTGCTGCGTGTGCAGCCGCTGCACGGCCTGAAAGCGAGGTGCTTTTGAGCGTATTGAACCGCAGTCCCTGGGTCCTGCGGGCGGTGCAGCTCTCCAGAAAAGCGTCCGCCTCCTGCCCCAGCATCTCTCTGATGGCGGCAGTATAAGCGGCAGGGAGCCGTTCTTCATTCATACATCATTTCTCCTTTTGTCAAAATCTAAAAAGTTCTTCTTAGTTGCTGTTTCAGGTGGATACCGATAAAATCAAGGTATGGGACCTAAGCGTACCTGTAAATGTACATATATACCACTATATCATAATTGCCGGGTCTCATCGTAAACGGGCAATTGTAAAGGGGAATGCCTTATGAACTTGCTGCAAGCGCTATTCTTCCCGCCGGAGCAACCCGGTGGTGTATCTTCTATGATCCCGTATTTGCAGGAACGCTTCCGTTCAAGCCGCTGGGACATGGATTTGTTCTGGCTGCCCAAGCGCATCCGGGGCAAGGGGCGCGAAGAGGTTAGTTTTGAAACCTTTGACTGGACCCTCTATGGCGAAAGTCCTGTTGTACAAAAATACATTCAGACCTACAAGGATTATATATGGTGGACCAAGCTGCGTATGAGCAAAAACTATGATCTGATCCATGCCCATCATCCGATTGCCGGACTGGCGATGAAAAAAATCTATCCCGAAATCCCGCTGATTCAAACTTTGCACTCCAGCTATGAGCGCGAGCTGATTCTGAATGGAGCCATTCTTGAAGGCGGACCAGAGCATCAATTTCTCGTCTCGATATACCGCGAACTGGAGCATGTCAGCGACCGGCTCATGACGGTATCACGTTCTTTTGCCGACTACTTGGCCCCATATATTAATCAGCCTGACAGGATCGGAGTGATTCCGAACGGTTTTGATGAGAAAAGATTCAAGCCGGTGCCGCATGACAACGACATTCCGCAGCTGGTAACCGTAACCCGTCTGGTACCGGCCAAAGGAATAGACATCTTGTTCAAAGCCTGCGCCGAACTGAAAAAACGCAATCATGAATATGTGCTGCATATTATCGGTGATGGTCCTTCCCGTGCAGAACTGGAGCAGCTGGCACAGAATCTGGGCATTTATAATGAAACGATTTTTTACGGCTATACGCTGCACCCGGAAGAATTTATGCCGTTCTTTGATATTTTTGTGCTGCCATCCCGCGCGGAAGCCTTCGGATCGGTGTTTGCGGAGGCGGCGCTAAGCTGTCTGGCGCTGGTAGGCACCAATGTAGGCGGAATTCCGGAGCAGATTGAAGACGGGGTGAACGGCCTGCTGGTTGATCCGGATGATGAGGTGGCACTCGCGGATGCTCTGGAAAAAGTGATCAGCGATCCCGGATACCGCTACGAGCTGTCCCGTTCGGCCTGGGATAAAGCGAAGAGCTTATATTCATTAACACGTGTAGCCAATGAGCTCAAAAAAACCTATCTGCAGTATCAGCCGGGAACGAAAGGGTGAGGCTATGATTCCTTTTCGTTTTCTGCATGCCGCAGATCTGCACCTGGACAGCCGGTTTGCCGGACTGGCGCAGCTCCCGCAGGCTATACGCTCCTATTTAAGGGAGTCCACCTTTGCCGCCCTCGGGCGGCTTGTTGGCGTAGCGGTTCAGGAAAAAGCCGATTTTGTGGTCATCAGCGGGGATGTCTACGATATCTCGGACGCTTCGCTGCAGGGGCAGCTGCGCTTTCAGGAGGCGCTTCAGGAGCTGGGGAGGCACGGCATTGCAGTGTTCCTGATTCATGGCAATCATGATCCGCTGGACGGGCCCCGTCTCCGCACCGAGCCTCCGGGGCATGTGACCGTATTCGGCGGCAGTGAACCAGGACAAGCTATTGCCCGGCGCCGCAGTGATGGCCGGGAGGTGGCTGTAGTCAGCGGAATTTCCTATCCTACCGCCAAGGTGACCGAGAACACAGCTTTGCAATTTACACGCAGGCCGGGAAGCGATTTGTACCATATCGCTCTTTTGCACGGCAACGTAGATGGAGATCCCCAGCATGAGACTTATTCTCCCTGCAGCCGCAAAGATCTGATCAGCCGCGGTTACGACTATTGGGCGCTGGGACATATACATAAACGCAGTATTCTGCATGAGCAGCCGCCGATTGTATACCCGGGGAACATTCAGGGGCGCAGTGTCAAAGAGACCGGACCGAAAGGCTGTTATGTTGTGGATGTGAATGAGGCAGGTCAGGCGGCCCTCAAGTTTCATGAATTGGATGTTGTCCGCTGGCATGTCCGTGAACTCTCCATAGATGGCTTGGCGGATGAAGCGCAGTGGACCGGGGCCGTGGAACAGGCCGTAGAGAAGGTCAGGGACGAGTTGCCGGAGCGGATGTCTGTGGTGCGCTTCCGGCTGACAGGACGAGGCGCAGTACACAGAGCGCTGGCGGAGAAAGGTGCGGCAGAGGATCTGCTCGCTGAATTGCAGCGGCGGGAGGCCATACGCGCAGAACGCAAAGAGTACGCAGGTCTGGTCTGGACCGAAGGACTCGTTCTGGAAACCGGACTGGCCATTGACCGCGGGCGTTTGCTTCAGGAGGACAGCTTTCTTGGCGAAATGCTGAGGCTGGCCGGGCGGTGTGAACATTCTTCTGCCGGGCTGGAGGAACTGATGGACAGCGCGCTCAAGCCGCTGATGGAGAATCGTGAGCTGCGCGGAATGCTTGCTTCTGTCTCACGGGAGGAGAAGCTGGGCTGGCTGAGAAATGCAGCCGAGCTTGGCATTACTCTGCTTGCAGGAATGGATGAGAATGCTGAAGCCATGCTGGCCGGGAGCGAAACCCGGCAAGAAGACCATAACCGTCAGGAACAGCTCCATATAGAGCCAGGAATGCTGTCCGGTGAGCTAGGGGAGTCTCCTGTCTCAGAGGACGAAAGCAAATTCCAGACTGAGAACGGCGAAGAGTTAGTGCCGTACGGCACAGAACAGACGGCACGGGCTAAGACAGTGAAGCCTGTCCGGGAGGAACGGGGGGATGCCGGGTGAAAATAGAGGAGCTGCAGATTGGCGGTTATGGCCGCCTGCATAACCGTGAAATGAAGCTGGACAGCGGTATAAGCCTGCTCTATGGCCGCAATGAGGCCGGAAAAAGCACGACCTTGCAGTTCATACGCGCTATGCTCTTCGGCATTCCGGGCAGAGCCAACCTTCTTGAGCGCTATGAGCCTGCGCAAGGTGGGCAGCATGGCGGAATGCTGACCGCGCGTGATCGGGAAGGCGGCCAGTGGAGAATCCGCCGGTATATGACAGGTGGAGAGACACCGGGCAGAAGTGAAAAGCTGCACATTACGGTTAGTTACCCCGACGGAAGAACCGAAGAAGCAGGCCAAACGGAGATGGAGCGGCGTTTGCTGGGCGGTATCTCCCGCAGCATGTTCCGCCAGCTGTTTGCGGTTTCGCTGGATGAGCTGCAGGAGCTTGGCGCGCTGCAGTCCGAGGAAATGAGCAGCTATCTGTTCCATGCCGGTATGGGGGGCGGAGGTGAGATTATGCGGGCCGAGCGGCGGCTGCAGCAGGACGCGGAGAAGCTCTACAAGCCGCGCGGAAAGCTGCAGGAAGCAGCTAAAGTCCTGCAGTCGATTGAGAAGCTGGAGAGGGAGGCGGCCGAAAGCCGTTCCTATCTGCCGCGCTATAACCAGAACATAGCCGACTTGGAAGCTGTTGAGCTGCAGTTGACACAGATCGAGGACCGACGGCGGATCGCAGCCGGAAGACTCGTTCACTTGCGCAAAGCCCAGGAGATCCGCGAGCTGTGGCTGAAATGGAGCGAAGCCAAACTGGAGCTGGCGGAGCTTCCGGTGATCGCTGGGGCATTTCCTGAGGATGGAGCCGCCCGCTGGCGGACACTGGAGACTGAAGTGCAGAATGCCGAAGGGGTGGTCTTCCGTCTAAAGAGGCAGCACAGGGAACTTGCAGCTGAACTGGAGAAGCATCCGCCGGATGAACGGCTGCAGGCTCAGGGACCGCACCTCGAAGCTCTGGACCGCCGGCGCAGCAGCTATGAAGATAAGAAATCCGAAGCGGAACGCCTTGCAGCTGAACTTGATGCGCTGCAAGTGCATCTGGAACGCATTCTGCGCGGCATCGGGGCGGGCTGGGGCAAGGCTGAGCTGGCGGGCTTCTCCGCTACGGCGGCAGACCGTGAAGCTGCAAGGCGCTTTGCAGCAGGCTTCAGTGCGTATGACCGCCGCATGGAAGCGCGTGAAGCGGAGCGCCAGACGCTGCGCTCCCGCCTGGCCGCTGCCGCCGCTGCGCTGCAGGCGGCAGACCGGGCCCTGGCGCGCGAGCACGCCGCCGGTGCAACCGACTTCGCGGGCTTAGCCAAGCGCAGCCCGCGCGAGCTGCTGCAGCTCTGGGACGAGCTGCAGCTGGCTGCCGAGCGCTGGCGCGAAGCGCAGCTCGGCGGAGAGCCGCTGCGCGGCCGCGGCGCCGCAGGCAGCGGCACCGGCAGCGCCGGGCGCCGGGCGCAGCGCTACCGGCGCATGCTGCTGGCGGGCGCAGCGCTTACGCTGCTGCTGCCGCCAGCGTTGTGGCTGACCGGCGCACCGCCGGTCAGCGCCTGGGCCGCACTCGGCCTGCTGGCCGCAGCGGACCTGGCCCTGTGGGTGGCCCTGCGCGCGGAGCGCAGGGCGGACACGGCCCCGCCGGGGCACGGCGGGGAGGGCAGCGCAGCCGCTGCGGAGATGCGGCGGCTGCGGGGGCTGCTGCTCTCCGGCGCGGCGCCGGAGAGCGGGCTTGGCAGGCCGGGGCAGCGGCCGGCCGGAGGCGTAAGCCCTGACGCCAGCGGGCTGGAGGCCGGGATGAAAGAGCTTCGCAGGCTTATGGATGCATGGAACGCATGGCGGCAGCGTGTGGAAAAACTGGCTGCCGAACGGGAGGCCTGCCGGGTTGAGCTGGACTCGCTTTCGGGACAGGAACATGCACTCGCCGCGGAACTGGAGCAGGCCGAGGCTGATTTCACAGCGCTGGCCGGACGCTATGAGGAATGGCTGCATGAACGCAAGCTGCCTGACGGCCTCTCGCCCGAGGGCCTGCCGGATATATTCTCCATGGTGGAGCAAGGCAACGAGCTGCTGCGTCAGGAGCATAAGCTTGCTGTGCGTCTGGGTAACTTGAAATCCGAGTGTTTTTTCTTTGAACGGGAAGTATCGGCATTAATGATTGAAGCCGGAGATGGAGCTATAGCTGAAGTGGGATCGGGGCAGAATGAAGGGGCTGGGAGGGACGTGGGTACGTCTGCTGATGCAGGCCACCAGAACTTGTCTTCGGATGACCCGGTGAATGAATTAGAGCATTCTGCCGGAGCTGTTCAAGCTCTTCGAAGCTCAGACGGTGTTGCTGCTACCGACCGGTCTGATATGCCCAATGCTCCTGCAGCAGCTGATCACGAACATCCATTTTCGGGTTCTAAGACGACCTCTGTCTCAGCTACTCCGCTTCAACAGCAATTCGAAGCTGTGGGTTTATCTCTTCTCAGCTGGCTGGAGTTGAGGAAGCGGGAGTGGGACCTTCTACAGATGGAGCAGCTGCGCCGGGAAGGAATGAACGTTCGGCTGCTGGAACTGCAGGAAGAGCTGGCAGTGAGCAGCAGGGAACTGGAGGAACTGTCACGCCGTTCCTGCGAATTGCTGCACGAAGGCGGAGCTGTGGACGGTGAGGAATTTCTGCGGCGGTCCTCGGCTGTACAACGGCGCGTTGAGCTGACGAAATCGATCCGTCAATGGGAGCTGGCTATGTTCGGAGGCTGGGAGAATCAAGCCGCCGCCGAGCTGCTGACACTGCTGGAGACTCATGATGCATACACTTTGGCACAGGAACGGAATACTGCGGAGGAGAACGCAGTTAGTATTGAAGATGAACGCAATGCTATGCTGCAGCATCGGGGCAAGCTACTGCAGGAGCGTGAATATTTGCTGGAGCGTGGGCTGGAGGATTCAGTCCTCCAGCAGCTAGAGGAGCAGCGGGCGGCGCTGCGGGTAATTGCAGGCCAATATGCAGTAACAGCATTGGCGGCTGAACTAATGGGCAGAACGCGCCGTATCTATGAGCGGGAGAAGCAGCCGCAGGTGCTGCTGCTGGCGTCCGAGTATTTTGCTAAACTGACGGAAGGGGAGTACCGGCGGGTGGTTATGACACTTGGCAATAAGGAGCTAAAAGCGGAGCATAAGAACCTGGGGCTGCTGGACAGCGGCCTGCTCAGCCGGGGAACGGCGGAGCAGCTGTACCTGGCTATCCGGCTGGCGCTTGCCGAGACGATGTCACGGCAGGCAAATCTCCCGCTGCTGTTCGACGACCTGTTCGTTAATTTCGATGAACGCCGGCTGCATGCGGCACTCGCCCTGCTCGGCGAGCTGTCTGCAAACCGGCAGATTATCATGATGACCTGCCACCGGCATGTGGTTGAAGCGGCAGCCAGGATCATTCCCGCAGCGCAGGTTATTTCCGTCTAGAGCCTAATATTGCGGATCTCACCATTCGTACGGTTAACGAGCACCTTCGAAAACTCATTTGCCAGATTCGCTTGGGAGAATCAAAATGTAAAAGCACCTTTGAACCGGCCCCGCCCGCAGGAAGCAGGCGGAAGTGGGTGGTAGCAACAGCAGAAATGCGGTTATTGAAACACCGCAGGCATAAGCCATCCGAAACAATAGCTGAAATACGCTTGTTGGAGGTTACTGGAGCGCAGCAAGCATGATCCACCCAAAACAACCGCAGGAATGCGATTGTTGGAGGCTGATGAAGCACCGCATGCGTGAGCGATCCAAGACATGGCAGAAATACGCTTGTTAGAGCGCAGCAAGGGAATGAAGTGGAGAAAGTGCCTTTGATTTCGGCAGTGGGGCAAGCAAGTGGAAAAAGGGAACTTAATCTCCTCAGAATTAAACAATCTTGAGGTTTAAGTGGAAAAAGGAAACTTAATTCAGTGATATTTCCATATCTGGAGCGAAATGAGCTGAATTAGTGTACTTTTTTCCACTTAGACTTCCGGGGTGCTTGATACTCAAAAAATTAGTGATACTTTTTCCACTTAACCGGCAAACAAAGCGCCAAGAAGATACGTAGACTCTTTACTACCTTGAAACCACCGGAATGGCGCAATCAAAGGGTAAAATACGTTTGAACCGGCCTCGCCGCAGGACTGGCCTCCCCGCAGGAACCGGCCTCGCCCGGATATACCGCCCGGATTTGATCCGGTCCTGTTCGTTCACCCAGAGGAATGTTTCAACATTACCCTCTTAGTATATGTACAGAGCAGGTTCGCTTCCAGCGGCAGCCGTTATTTTCGTGTAATCCGGATCACTGGTTTAACAGCGGCGATAGTGATCCCTTTACCCTCCTTGCCTGGAGGAGGATCTGCCGGGCCTGGAGGCGGGGACATTGGGGCACGCAGCAGCATTACGACCCATACCAGCGACACTGCGCCGAAGATAGGGTAAAATATAGACAGAAGCGAGCTGAAGCCAAACTGGCTGAACACGTAGCAGATCAGCATCAAGAGTGGAGTCACGAGGACAGGGGCGACCGGCAGGCGCTGTTGAAGCTGTACGCCGACACCAAAGATATCAGCGACAAAAGTGCTGAAGATCTCCATGAAAATCAGCAGGAGATAGATACTCTGTACGGCAGGGCCAAGACGGATGGCGATGGTGCCCATTGGAATCTCATACTGAAGGATGCCCGGCATTTGCGAGCTCATGGCAAAATGTGCCGCGAGCAGCATGAAGCCAATACCTATCCCCCCGAGAATCCCGCCGCGCAGCAGAGCTTTTTCATCATTCGTATGCCGGGCCAGCGGCACCAGTACGGCTTGGGCCATTCCGAGATTGAACGCCGTATAGAGCAGGGGGGACATCCAGGCGCCAAAGAAGCTGTGATCCGTCGGAAGGAACAAAAAACGTTCCGCACCGGGCACGCCCAGCGTATTAAAAATAATAATTAGCGACAGAGTAAGCATTAACGGCACCACCAGGCTGTTGATCTGCAGGATACCTGAAATTCCGCGCTTCAGCAGCAGGTAGGAACCCAGAATGGTCAACAGAAGCCCAGCCTGATAGGGCATTCCGAGATGCTCCTGAAAAATAGCTCCGGCCCCGGCCAGCATAATGCTGTTCACGCCAATCAGGATAATCATGGTGAACAGGCTGATGCTTCTCCCGGTACGTTCACCGAAAAGATGGCGGTTGAAATCCTCATAAGACTCTGCTTGAACGCGCCGGGCGATGATCATCATTTTGGTGCCGAGCCAGATAAACAGGACGGTGGAGAACAGGATGGTCAGCACCGCCCAGTGTCCATAACGTGTGAAGAAACGGAGGATTTCCTGGCCGGTAGCGAAACCGGCGCCTACGATAGTACCAATATAGGTAAAGGCGATTTGCAGTGTGCGGACATGGGATTTCATGGCTCCCTCCTTAAAAATGCTGCCAAGATAAAAATAGCTATACCAAGGATAGCCTTGTGCAGTCCATATAGTACAGGTTATGATGTTGAGCAGAAGGACATGACTTCCGCCTAATACTTATATGAAGTGGTTACAGCGGAATGTCTGGAATTATAAAGGGTAATGGAGGTTCATAACATGGAATTATTGAAAAAACGGATTTTGGAGGAAGGGGTTGTCCTTTCCGATCAGGTGCTAAAGCTGGATGCTCTGCTCAACCACCAGGTTGATCCTATGCTGACGATGGAAATGGGACGGGAGTTTGCCGGGAGATTTGCTGATGCTGGAGTTACCCGTGTGGTTACCGTGGAATCCTCGGGTATTGCCGTGGCATTTGCCACCGCTTATGAGTTGAAGGTGCCGCTGGTTTTTGCCCGCCGCAAAAAAACGCTGCTCGCTGATCCGGATGCGCTCTGTGAAAGAGTTCCTTCGTTCACCAAAGGCATCGTTACAGACATTATGCTCTCCCGGCAGTTTATTTCCCCGGACGACAAGGTGCTGTTTATTGATGATATCATTGCTAACGGCGATGCTGCGCGAGGTCTGATTAAAATCATCCACCGTTCCGGTGCCGAACTGGTCGGACTCGGTGTAGTCGTAGAGAAAAGCTTCCAGGCAGGGGCCAGAACCATCCGGGAACAGGGGATCCGGCTGGAGTCGCTTGTCCGCATTATGTCACTGAGTGAAGGAAAAATTGTCTTTGACGAGTAAAGGGTGACAATTAGAGGAACTTAGCCTATTTTTAAAACATCTGCTTTTCACTCTATAACTTTTCCTTTATAATAAAAATTAGACATGAGAGAGGAGGCGTCACAATGGGGAAAGAACCGGTGACAGAGCAATTTTTTATTGATAAACTAACCGAGGCCAAGGATCACTTCGAGCGTGCGCTGGATTGCAAACATACGGAATTCGACGATCTGTATCCCTATATGATCGAACATCCTCAGTTTTTCTGGTACAAACGTTATGTCGCTTGGTCTGAGCTTTTGACCATCACAAGTCTGTGTGAAGAGCTGTCCTTCAACTGGAGACAGAAATTCAGTGATCATCAGGTGGAGTATTTGGAGCAACGTGTGATGTCCGCTAAAGTTCTTGACTTCTGGTTTGAGAAGAATGAAGCGCTGATATAAGAACTTCATAAGATAAAAGGATTGATCTGCAAGCAACTAGACCCGGATGATTACTCATTTGGGTCTTTTTCACGGCTGGATTACGGAATTGATGTGTTGGAAAGGAAAGGTGACTTCAGTCTTATGATCAGTGATGAACAGCTGGATGCCTACCGGATTTCCGGTGAGAAGATACGTGTTGTACGCGACGGATTGGAGAGCAATGATGTAAAAGGGATTGTGCTGGCCTGGGACGAGTCGCAGGTGATGATCCGCCGGCCCAATAAGCGGGTTGTGAAGCTGGACCGCAACTATATATACCAGCCCTTCGCCGAACCCAGACAAGGGCCGGAGAATATATAACTTACAGCAGCACTAACAGCCCCGTCCGGTTATGGACGGGGCTGTTGCAGCGTCTAGGCAGATCTTAAATCGATAGAGCCATCTGCTCCACCGCTTCTTCTCTGGGAAGCACATTAAGCTCAGGATTCAGACCGAGGTAGGCACGCATCCGCAGCATCATTTCATTACGGAAGCCCGGCCATGGAATATTCATCTCTCCGGCGTATCCGCGGCAGGAATACTGGGCCTCTACACCACGCTGATCCTGGCGGATGGTTGTGATCTTCAAATTATGCGCGGTGAGTTCACGGGTGACCTCCTGCAGCATAAGAGAAGTCTTCTTCGTTGCACCAGACACCAGCTCCATATACAGCTGCGGCGTCTTGAACAATCCGCTCCTGCCGATGACACGGCAATCGCGTTCAAATACTTTATGAATGAACGTAAGCAGCAAATAGCTCCGGACAAGTGACTTTTCGTCTTTGGTTATATCTTCTGGGATCAATGGTGCATTTAGTGTACTTCTCTTGGTAGTCGCCATATAAATCACCTCATTTATAGTATGCGAACCTTTGTTCTCATTATACTCCTAACCAGCAAATAAAAGCAATATTTATACAAAAATTTATGAATATAAAAAAATTACGAAAAGATATTGACTTCGTAATTCCTGCATGGTATGATCTATCTTGTGACCGCGAAAGCGAGTCTAATGATATGCGGTCGTGGCGGAATTGGCAGACGCGCACGGTTCAGGTCCGTGTGGTAGCAATACCGTGGAGGTTCGAGTCCTCTCGACCGCATTATTTTAACAATGAATAAGCTCTTGAATTGTCCTTGTGACGGTTCAAGAGCTTTTTACATATTTTTTTGGACTATCGGAAAACCGTTGAGTGGAAAATTCTTTTGCGGCTCTTGATTCATATAAGTGAGATTCCTTTCAGAAGAAAACATTGTCTGGGTCAAAGGGGGGAGCGGGGCGCCTAACCAGAACCGTACAATGAGGTGATAGCTAGCAAGATCATGGAGCGGCTGGACATCCCCCATGTTCCGTACACGCTGATGGAGCAAAGAGATTACCCTTACAGGGTGTGTGGAATATTACCCCGCAGACGGAACTCATTACCGCCTGGTATGTGCTGCATACCCAGCAAAAGCCAAATCATGTTTCTGGTTTGATATTCTACCCACCGACAGGCAAGTTTCTACGAAGTGATTTTCGCTATTGCAAGACATCTCAGTCTGTCGAGACTTTCCCGACAGCAACCCCCCTTCAGTGGAAGGGAGCTGTGTATAGTTGATTTGACATACTGAATTATCCGGTATATTATAGATATATTAAGTCCTTTATTTAATGCTTTTATTTCAATAAAGGATATAATCAGTCTCTAAAGGTTATAATAGGAGGGCGATAGCAATGGCAATTCAACATGCTACAGATCAGAATTTTAATCAGCTGGTTCAGGGAAATGGAGTAACAGTAGTGAACTTTTGGGCTTCCTGGTGTGGGCCGTGCAGAATGTTTGCTCCTGTTTTGGAGGCTTTTGCGAAGGAGGCAGAAGGGAAGGTTAGTGTCATTAAAGTCAATGTGGATGAAAATCCGGTAACGTCCGCCCAGTATGGGATTATGAGTATTCCCTCCACGCTTATTTTTCAGGACGGTACCTTAAAGTATAAGGAGACAGGGATTCTTCCGGCAGGTACTCTGCGCGCTCTGGCTTCAGGAGAAGCAGGATGAGTTACGACTGTGCAATTATTGGCGGGGGACCGGCAGGATTAAATGCGGCTTTGGTGCTCGGCAGAGCGAGGCGGAAGGTAATTGTGTTCGACGACAATCAGCCCAGAAACGGAGTAACTCATGCCTCCCACGGATTTATTACCAGAGATGGCGTGACACCGGCTGAATTCCGGCGTATGGCCTATGAAGAGGTGCTGCGGTATCCGTCGGTTACTAGGCAATCTTTCCAAGTCACTGATGTCTGCCGGGCCGGCAATGAATTTTTAATCGCGACAGAAAACGGCGGCTCCGTTACGGCCCGCAAGGTGCTGATCGCTACGGGGCTGCGCGAGATTATGCCCGACATTCCCGGGTTAAGCGAGCATTATGGGCGAAGCCTTTTCAACTGTCCCTACTGCGATGGCTGGGAGCTGCGGGATCAACCGCTTATCGTGGTGTCCGGTCAGCCGGGAGTGTTCCACATGACCAAAATCCTGTATAACTGGAGCAAAGACCTGATTGTTGCCACAGGCGGGGCGGATGTGCTGACAATGGAGCAGCGGGAGCTTCTGGAATCCAGGAATATTAGGATCATTGAGCAGCCAGTGGCTGCATTTATAGGCAGTGGGGGAAAGCTGCGGCAGGTCGAATTTGCAGATGGTACGCACTTTGAGCGGACAGGCGGTTTTGTTGCTCCACGGCTGCAGCCGAAGGCGGATTTTCAGGCACAGCTGGGTTATGAAGTGACTGAGTCGGGCGGAATTGCCGCAAATGAGATGGGAAAAAGCTCAGTACCCGGAATTTACGCGGCCGGGGATGCCTCCTATGTGATGCCCTCGCAGTTAATTTACGCCGCTGCCCAGGGCAGCAAGGCCGCCATGTCCATCAACATGGAGCTGACGGAAGAGGAGTTCGCGTATAGATAAATCCGGCCCTTTCAAAAACTATCTGCCGCCACATGACTATAGGAGTTGAACTGTGAACCTGATGGTTTTGTGAACTTGAGGGTTTGGAGAAGGCAATGAGGCCCTTCCGGAACAGGGGCGAAGTGGAAAAAGGATAGCTATTTCGCTGAAATCCTCGCTGCAGGAGGTTTAAGTTGGAAAAAGTATACTTAATTCATGCATAATCCCCCTAAACGGCTGCTTTTAGCCAAATTAGTGGTCCTTTTTCCCACATAGTCTGGTCCGTAGGCCGAATAGCTTGAATAGTGGTACTTTTTCCCACATTGTCTGCCCCTATAGGCGGAATAGGCTTGACTAAGAATCTCTGTGAACGGATTCGTTAAGGCGGCTGGGAAGCAGGCAGTACCAGCGGTTCACGGATAGCGCTCCAAGCCACAGGGACCCGCCCGGGATCAGAACAGTATACTGTCTGTAGATATCTGCTTAACGGAGTGAGCTGAAGTTCTACAAGCACTTCTTTGATCTGGGAAGGTGCAGCCGGAAGGGCTGCGCCTTTCTTCGTCATGAACTGTCCGATAGGCAGCAGCATGTCGCAGCTCTTGCGGTAGGACATCCGGTGCGGATAACGCGGGGAGCTCCCGGAATCATATTTGGACAACCGGATATGGTCGAAATGTTCGGTTAATAGCGGACGTGCGGCAAATCTCAGAATGGCAAAAGCCTCACCCGGTTCCCGGCGGGAGTACATAGACGCCATAGCCATACAGTCACGTTCAGTCGGCCAGAGGAAGACATGGCGGTCCAGGCAGGCGCGGAATTGTTCAGCCGTTGTTCCCGGTCCCATAGCCTCGGGGGTGATTCGCAGATGGGCGTTAAGCACTGCAAGCTGGCCGTTAAAGGCCGCTTCCCGGGCTTCTGTCCGGCGTACGCCATTAGCATATTCAGGGTAGAGCAGGGAGGAAGCGAAGATCGCATCCAAGGCGGCCATGCCGGGAAGGTTCCTGGCTCTTGTGAAATGGTATAGTGAGCCTCTTAGCGGGCTTTTGGTCATAGCATCGATGATAGAATGGTCCATAATTGTTTTTTATCCTTTTCGAAAAGCTGAACTTCTGATATTTTTAGAACAGCAGTATTACAGGCTGGAAGGATGACAAGCTAATGGAAATTGAAGCGTTGAGTCAGGACAGAAGGGACGAATTTTTGGATTTTTGCCGGAAACACCGGGCGGATATTGATGATTCTTTTCTGTATGAAGAAGACCTTGCAGAGTTTGAGCTGTCCGAAGAGAACCCCACCTATGTTGCGGTTAATGCACAGGGCACGGTAATTGCGGCTGCTTCGCTGATTCTGAATGACTACAACCGCAGAGGGCGGAAGGGCCGTTTTCGGATTTTTCAGGCAGATACAGCGGACCAGGGGATATACCAGGAGCTGCTGCAAGCCATTTTACCGCATACGGCAGGTCTGGATAAGCTGAATTTATTTGTGCCGGCGGTTAATACAAGAGAGACGAAGAATATGCTGGCTGCCGGATTTGCCATAGAGCGATATTCCTTTTTATTGGTCAGGGATGAAGAGACGGTTCCTGATTTCAGCTTGCCCGCCGGCTACGAGATTAAGTCCTTTCGTCCAGGAAGCGATGAAGCTGTCTGGTGTGAGGTCAGGAATGCCGGTTTTGCCAAGCTGAAGGGGAGCGAAACCCCGGCCACACCGGAAATGGTTACTGAGATGATCTCCGGCAAGGACTACATTGCCAACGGCTTATTAATACTTTACCATAACGGCCAGGCAGTCGGCATTGTGCGTGGAGCGGATGATGATTACGAAGATTCTCCGATCATGAACATTGGACCTTTGGCTGTGTTGCCGGAATATCAAGGGAAAGGGCTGGGACGGATTCTGCTGAGAGCGGCACTGCGGTTCGCCAAGGACAATGCATACACCCGGACAATACTCTGTGTAAATGCGGAAAACGAGCGTGCCAATTCGCTGTATATAGGGGAAGGCTTCAAGCAAGCCGAGTCCGCCGCCTGCTTCGCATACGATTTGACAGCTAAAGAGAACGAATGATGAAGCGCCCGGGAAACCGGGCGTTTTTTTTGGTCTATGAAATGTAGAAAAAGGAATATCCCGGTGTCTAAGAATTTGTTTGAGGAAGGAGAACCTCTGCATTTGTAGAAATTTTTGGTGAGGAGGAATTTTGTACTGCCGGATTAGGCCGGCTAGGAGCATGGAATAACTGGAAGATTCAGAAAGGAACATTCCAATGAAAACACTGGTCATTGTTGATGATGAGCCTTCTGTACTGAACGGGTTGCGCAGTTATGTGGACTGGGCGGGGCAGGGGATCGAGCTGATTGGCGCGGCGGATGACGGAGATACGGGACTTGAGATGATCAAGGAGCTGAAGCCGGATATTGTGCTGACGGATGTGCAGATGCCTGCGATGGACGGCATACGGATGGCTGCGGAAGTGCGTGCGGTACTGCCTTTTACTAAAATCGTGTTCATTAGCGGGCATAACGATGCCGATTATTTGCGGTCTGCGCTGCAGATTCATGCAGTGGATTATCTCCTGAAGCCCATCCGCCGCAAAGAGCTGGCTTCTGTCATGGGCAAGGTGACGGGAGCGCTTGATGCGGAAGCAAGGGAACGCAGCCGGGTGAAAGAGATGCAGGTTAAGCTGGCACAGAGCCTGCCGCTGCTGCGTGAGCGGTTCCTCCTGTCCGTAATCAGTGACCGCATCAATCCGGCGCATATCCGGGAGAAGCTTGAGTTTCTGGATTTGGCATTGTTATCTGCAAACGGTTACATCGTTATTGTCATTATGATTGATGATATACCGGAGGTACTGGATACCCGCACCGAACAGGATAAGCAGTTGCTCTCCTATACGGTGCTGAATATTATACAGGAATTAATCGATAAGCAGATGCGGGGGATTACCTTTGAGAAGCAGCCCGGAGAATATGTGGGTATTCTGCTGACCCGGCAGCTGGATGACGGAGATACGGAAGAGGCTGAGGAGGTTCAGTCTCCCGAGCAGGAGCTGCTCTTGCTGGCGGAATCCATCCGTGACAATCTGCGGCAATGGCTGAAGCTCAGTGTGACCATCGGAGTGGGCGAAGGCGTCAGCAGCTTGCCGGAATTACCGTCGTCCTACAAGCAGGCGAGAGGTGCGGCAGACCAGAAATGGTATCTGGGCAAAAACCGCATCCTGTCGATGGACAAGCTGGAATCCGCTGAGCATCTGCGGTACCGCTATGAAGCGGAGTGGAGTGAACGGGTGCTCGCGGCATTGCGGTCCGGAGACCGGAAGCGCACCTTGAACGAGCTGGAGCAGATTTTTGCACGGCTGGAGCAGAACCGCGGTCATGGCTCCCGTTATGCCCAGAATGTCAGCCTGCATCTGATTCTCCAATCCGGGCAGGTCATGCTTGAGCTGAACGGGATGTCAGAAGAGTGGGAGCAGAAAGAGATGGAAGCCTGGAAGCAGGTAATGCGCCAGGAAACGATGCAGGATTTGCTGCGGTATACCGCGGCATATCTGCAAGAGGTTTGCGATTTCTCCCATTTGAAGCGCAGTGGAAAGGCCGGCGAGGTTATTGAACGGGTACGCATGCTGATCGGGCAGAGATTTGCCGAGAATTTAAGCGCATCGGACATCGCTGAAGGCGTATATCTCAGCCCCACCTATGTCAGATTGCTGTTCAAGCAGGAAACCGGAGAAACCTTATTTGAATATCTGACCAAGGTCCGGATTGAGCAGGCGAAGAACCTGCTGAAAGATCCGCAGAATAAATTGTATGAGGTCTGTTATGCGGTGGGCTATACCGACCCCAGCCACTTCAGCAAGCTGTTCAAAAAAATAACCGGAAGTACACCTAGCGCATACAGGGAGCAGCTTAAATGAGGCCGCCTGAACCCTTGCGGGGACAGGCCGGGCAGAGCGGGGAGGTTGCATGATGAAAAGAGCCTGGACTTATCTGACTGGCCTTAGTCAGGGGATTCTCTCTGCGAGAAATTGGCTGCTCGCCTATACACTGCTCATTCTGCTGCCTGTGTCGATTATGCTGGGGTCCTTTTATCAGCGCTCCAATGACATTCTGGAGAAGGAAGTAACCCGCACGATGCAGCTCACTCTGAAGCAGGCGGGAATGAACCTGACTTATAAGCTGAACCATATCCGCGACAGCAGCAACTCTGTCTTCATGAACCAGATCCTGTACGACAATCTGCTGCAAAAGGACAAGATTACCGATCAGCTGGGCCAGATCAAGGAGCTGCGGAATCTGGCCGAAACCGCCCAGGAGAATGAGGATATTTTCCGGCTGCGTTTTTTTGTGGATGCTTCCCGGATGTACGGCGGTGACCGGATTAACCTGTATCCGCTGGCGGATATGGACAAATACCCTTGGTACGAAGCTGTAAAGGAGGCGGGCGGGGGCATTGTCTGGACGGGGGTATATCCGGAAATCTATAACGATTATGGAGAGAAGAAGATTTTTTCCGCTGCCCGGATGCTGCGCAACCCCAGGGACTATGAGGAAATTGTCGGCATTTTAGTGATGGATGTATCTGAAATGCTGGTTCAGGAGATTGTGTCGGAGCTGCAATTCTCGGAGAAGTATGCACCGTATCTAATCGACGGGCGCGGTAAGCTGATCTATGGGACAGATGGACCTGAAGGTTTGGAACCCGATGCTGCAGCAGACTCCTCGCAAGCCTTGAACCAGCTTCCCGAAGAACTGCTTAGCGCTGTCAGCCATTCCGAAGAAGGAATTGTAAAAAGAACCATCGGCCGCGACAAAGTAAATGTGGTATACACCACTGTTGGCACGACTGGCTGGAAGCTGGTGGCACAGGTATCGGAAGCGGAGATTTCGCACCGCGCTACAGCGCTTGGACAGTTCACCAGTATTGCTACCCTCGCGGGAATTACGGTCATGTTCCTTGTGCTGGTGTTTGTGCTGCTGATGTTCATGATCCAGGGCATGCAGCGACGGGTGCAGATGATCCTGCGGATGATCCGCAAGGAGGGGATCGGGTGGCTGGAGGACCGCCGGTCGTTGCCGGACGGGGATTTCCGCCTGCTGGAACGCAGCGTTGATCATCTGATCCATAAGGTCAACAATCTGATGGAAGAATCCTATCGGGCAAAGATGCAAGAGCGTGAAGCCCAGCTGAGGACGCTGCAGGCCCAGATCAATCCTCATTTTCTCTACAATGCCCTGGATATGATCAATTGGTCAGCAATTTCCCATGATGCAGAGGATACCAGCGAAATGATCGAAGCGCTGGCCCAGTATTTCCGGCTAAGTCTGAACAAAGGCCGCGATAATGTCAGCATTGCGGATGAACTGGAGCTGGCCCGGGTGTTCCTGGAGATTCAGCAGAACCGTTTCCCTTCTACCTTTACGTTTTCCATCCAGGCTGAGTCTGGTCTGGAGTCTTATATCATTCCTAAGCTGACGCTCCAGCCACTAGTTGAAAACGCGCTGCTGCATGGTATACGCAAGACGAAAAACAAGCAGGGAACGATAGAAATCTCTGTGCGTCTGGAGAACGGCGATGTTGTGCTGACTGTAGCGGATGACGGCATCGGGATGGACCCGCAGCAGGCGAACTGCCTGCTGCTTCAGCCCGCCGCCGGACAAACGGCGGAAGGACTGGACGGCTCGTTCGGATTATACAATGTGCATGAAAGAATCCGTTATTTTGCCGGAAACCGCTATGGCCTGTCCATCGAAACGAAGCTGGGCACGGGCACAGCCGTAAGGGTTACTGTGAAAGCAGTTATAAGAAAATAAAATATTTGTTGCACCGATGCCAATTATTCAATCATTTGCCTGGAGACGGGAATTGGCACCGTGGGCT
The DNA here is from genome assembly GCF_000758705.1 of Paenibacillus graminis. NCBI lineage: Bacteria > Bacillati > Bacillota > Bacilli > Caryophanales > Paenibacillaceae > Paenibacillus > Paenibacillus graminis. The sequence continues at coordinate 2,848,226 of NZ_CP009287.1, forward strand.
CAGGTATAGTTGGAAAAAGGGAGCTTATTTCTCCCCAAAATCAACAATTGTGAGATTTAAATGGAAAAAGGGAACTTAATTGGGTGCAATTCCCTCTTCAGGAGCGAAATGAGCTGAATTAGTGCCCCTTTTTCCACTTCACCTGCGGAGAATAGGGGATATGGGGAAATTAGTTATCCTTTTTCCACTTGGATTTGCCGAAGGATTGATAAGGGGCTCTCAAGGAAACGCTAAGCTGGAATCCACAACGCAGCGTTGTCCGGTGCAGGATGGCACAGCCGTTTGCAGCCTTGGAACAGAAAATAAAGGCCTGGACTGCCGCTGCTTTATTAAGCTCGTTATTTTTCCCAAAGCTCGATCAGGCGACCTTCAGGATCTTCAATCCAAATAAACTGTCCAAATTCGCTGCTCTCTTTTTTCTTTGCAAGAGGTATTCCAATATGTTCAAGGTGCTTAATCGTCTCGTTAAGATTAGATACTTGGAAATTTAACATCACTTGTTGTTCTGTCGGGAAGTAACTGTTACTCTCGGTAAAGAAAGAAAAGACCGTCTCATTTCCTGCCTGGGGTTTTATCACAGTCCCATTCCAATCTCCTATTTCAACCTGCAACACTTCACTGTACCATTTTTTTGTAGCTTCAAGATTCTTGGTTCTCCAAAATATTCCTCCGAACCCTTTTATCATCGTACTTTACTCCTGTCTGTTATCAAATTTTTAGTTATCCGATTACATTAAATATTCTATATTAATTATTCTACATTTAAATTAAAGTTCCTTTTTCAATGGCCTCGGCGGGATATAGCACCTTGATTTACAGTCGCCAGAGACCAGAAATAATCAGATTACCCTCTACAAGCCGTTCCCCGTTCCCCGGTATAATCAACTCACAAGCAAATGGGGGTGAGTGAACTTGGGCACAGGTGCCACTGAATTGAACCGGAAGAGCAGAGCCGCCGCAGCCAGAAGCAGGTCCGCAAGCAAGTGGAGAATCGCCTGGAGGAACAGGGACTATTATGTGCTGCTGATACCCGGTCTTTTGTTTTTGCTGCTCTTCAAATATACGCCTTTGTATGGCGTACTGATCGCCTTTCAGGACTTTAATATCTTTGACGGCATCAGAGGCAGTGAATGGGTGGGGCTGGAGCAGTTTCACAAGCTGGTGAGGTCCGAAGAGTTCGGACAGGTGTTTATGAATACGCTGCTGATCAGCGTGTATAAGATCGTGCTGCTGTTTCCGGTTCCGATACTCATCGCATTGGTGCTGAACGAGGTCCGGCTGATGTTTTTCAAACGAACGATCCAGACGATTATCTATCTTCCGCACTTTCTGTCCTGGGTTATTATTTCGGGATTGTTCGTGACGATTCTCTCGACCTCAGGGGGGCTAGTCAACAATATCATCCAGTGGTTCGGCGGTGAGCCGGTCAGTTTTTTTGTCAGCAACCAGTATTTCCGCAGTCTGGTAGTTTTCACTGCCGGGTGGAAGGAGGTGGGCTGGAATGCCATTGTCTTCATAGCCGCCATCGCCGGGATTGATCAGGAACAATATGAAGCCGCTTCCATTGACGGGGCAGGCCGAATCCGCCGAATGCTGCATATCTCGCTCCCGGGGATTCTGCCTACTGTGGTGCTGATGTTCATTCTCCGCCTGGGCTCCGTGCTGGATGCCGGGACCGAGCAGATCCTAACAATGTACAATCCGGTAGTCTACGAGACGGCAGATGTCATCGGAACCTTTGTATACCGGATCGGCCTTGGCAAAATGGACTACAGCTTCAGCACGGCAGTCGGATTATTCAATTCGGTCGTAGGTTTTATTCTCATTGTCTCCGGCAACTATATCAGCCGCAAGCTGCTGAAGCGCGGGATCTGGTGAGCAAGAAAGGAGCAGGACAACAATGACAAAACGGACCAAAGGCGATCTTTTACTGGATACCGGCGTGTATCTGTTTCTGATTGCCCTCGGAATGATCATGCTGCTGCCTCTGGCGAGTGTTTTCTCCAAATCTGTCAGTGAAGAATGGGCGATCACCTCCGGGAAGGTGGGGATTCTGCCAGTAGGCTTTCAGCTCGACACCCTGATGAGGGTCATTTCTTCATCCATGTTCATTCGGGCTTTCTGTATTTCCGCCGGTGTTACTCTCATCGGAACCCTGATTTCCATTCTCATGACGGCGCTTACAGCCTATCCGCTATCCAAACGCAATCTTCCCGGCATTTCCTTCTGCATGGTGCTGTTCATTTTCACGATGCTGTTCAGCGGCGGATTGATTCCCAATTATCTGCTGATGCGTCAGCTGCACCTCGTAGACAATCTCTGGGTGCTGATTCTTCCGGGGATGATCAGTGTATTCAATATGCTGGTGATCAAAAGCTATTATGAAAGCCTGCCCGAAGCACTGGAGGAATCGGCACGGATCGACGGAGCGAAGACCTATACCATTTTGTTCCGGATCATCCTTCCGCTCAGTATGCCGGTGATTGCCACTATCGCCCTGTTCTATGCTGTGGGTTACTGGAATGATTATTTCGGCCCGATGATTTACATTAATGACACCGCGCTCAAGACGCTGCAGCTCTACCTGCAGGATGTGGTGATGGACGCAAACAGCGCGAATCTCACGAATAAAAGCATAGATGATCTGATGAATATGTCTCCCGAAGGCATCCGTGCAGCCACAGTCGTCGCATCCACGGTGCCGATCCTGCTCGTATATCCGTTTATGCAGAAGTATTTCATCAAAGGGGTGCTGATTGGCTCGGTGAAGGGTTGACCTGCGGATTTTAGAAATTATGGGGAGGTTTTATTCATATGATAAATAGAAAATGGCTGACACTTGTGCTGTGTGCGGGGCTGGTGGCATCGGCGGCCGGCTGCGGTTCATCCGGCAATACGAACAAGGGGGGTGCAGCGGAGCAAACAGCCGGCGCGCAAACGGAGAGCGGTTCCAAACCGGAGCTGAAGACGCTTAATTTATGGTCGAAGGATGATTACAACACGTATACACTGGCTAAGGTGGTGGAGGAACAAACCGGCTATAAGGTTAAATACGAAATGCTGCCTGCCGACAAGGCCATGGATAAGCTGAATCTGCTGATCTCTTCCGCCGAGCCATACGATGTCATTACGATCGCTGGGGAAAAGGCCGTCTATACCGATTATGCCAAAATGGGCGCACTCGTCGATCTGACCCCACTGATTGACAAGTATGGCGGGAATATCAAAGCTTCCATCTCCCCTGAGTCCTTCGAGGCCATGAAGGTGGACGGCAAAATTTACGCTATTCCGAACCGGGCCTCCGAGTTCGCTGGCAGCAGTCTGCTGATCCGCACGGATTGGCTGGATAAGCTCGGCCTGAAGATGCCCGCAACACTGGATGAATTGACTGCAGTCCTGAAAGCCTTTAAACAAAAAGACCCTGGCGGCAACGGAGATAAAGGCGCTCCGCTGTCCATTGACGGCGCAATGGCTACGATGGTTAATGTAACCGGAGCTTTCGGCATTGCCACGGGCTGGAGTGAGGTGGACGGCAAGCTGGTTGCGGCGCCGCTGCAACCGGGGTTCAAGGAATATCTCAGCTATATGTCAGACCTGTATAAACAGGGACTGCTGGACAAGGAATTCGCCGTGAACAAGGACGCTACGCTAAAGGAAAAGTTCACCAGCGGCCGGGCCGGTGTGATTCCGCTTCCGTGGTATGACATCCCGGGCATTGCCGATGCCTTGACCAAGAACTTCCCGGATGCCAAATACGCATATGTTCCAGCCCTGAAGGGCAAGGACGGGCAGGCAGGTCTAGGGATGAGCGGCGGCTTCGACCGGCTGACATTTATACCGAAATCCTCGAAGCACCCGGAGGACGCAATAAAGTGGATTAACGCCAAGCTGGATAAAGACACCTTCAAGCTGATCGCCATCGGCGAAGAAGGCAAGCACTTCACCTACAAAGACGGTGTATACAGCCCGATTCTGCCCTTATTCACGGATGAACGCGGGCTTGCAAGCAACTATCTGACCGGAATTGATGAAAAGCTGTATCCCGTCTACTGGCAGGCCCGTGTCCAGAAAGACCCGCGTTTGTTCGCAGGCTTCACCTTCCTGAACAGGGAAATTCCGGCAGAAGACCGGATCTCCGATCCGCTGGCGATGGCGCCGTCCTTGCCGGAATATTCGAAGAACAACGCGTCGCTGAATCAGATGATCAATGATTTTGCCGTCAAAGTGATTGTGGGCGAGGAATCTACCGGCGCCGTGGCGGCGTTCATCGGGAAATACAACGCCGCAGGCGGAGAAGCAAGCAGCAAGGAAGTCAATGAATGGTATGCTTCGGTGAAGAAATAGCCGGGAGGAACGCGTATGAACAGCTATAGGATGAACAGTGAAATACCGCTTCAGGATTCATGGGATGTTATTGTTGTGGGTGGAGGCCCGGCCGGCTGCACTGCCGCTGCCGCAGCGGCGCGGGAGGGGGCAAGAACCCTGCTGGTTGAAGCCACCGGCAGCCTTGGCGGAATGGGAACCTCGGGACTTGTCCCGGCGTGGTGTCCATTTTCTGATCTGGAGCAGATCATTTACCGGGGGCTGGCTATGAAGGTGTTCGAGTCCCTGAAGGCGCAGATGCCGCATGTCCGCAAGGATGCTATGGACTGGGTACCGATTGACCCGGAGAAGCTGAAGGTTATCTATGACGAACTGGTCCGGGAGTCGGGGGCGGTCGTTCAGTTCATGACACAGCTTGGGGCGGTAGATACGGATGACAACGGCAAGGTGACGACACTGATTACTGCCAGCAAGAATGGACTCCAGGCTCTCCAGGCCAAGGTGTATATCGATTGTACGGGCGATGCGGATGTTGCCGCTTGGGCGGGAGCGGAATATCTTAAGGGTGATATGCAGACCGGTGAGCTGATGCCTGCCACGCACTGCTTCACACTGGGCAATGTGGATGAATACGCTTACCTCAATGGTCCGCTGCTGCACAGCAGCAACAAAACCAGTTCGATCTATGACATCCTCGGCTCGGGCCGCTATCCCCTGATTCCCGATGCGCATATCTGCAACAATATTATCGCTCCCAGAACGGTGGGGTTCAACGCCGGGCATTTATGGGACGTGGACAATACAGATGCCGGGTCCATATCGGAGGCCTTGATGCAGGGACGCAAGCTGGCGGCTGCTTACAGGGACGCGCTTGCTGAATTTATGCCGGCTTCTTTTGGAAGCTCCTATGTAGCCAACACGGGATCTTTGATGGGCGTGCGGGAGACACGGCGAATTACCGGCGATTACGTGCTTAGTGTCGACGATTATGTGGGCCGCCGCAGCTTTGAGGATGAAATCTGCCGCAACAGCTACTTCATAGATATTCATGGAACGGAGAAAGAAGAGAAGCAGGCAGGCGGCAAACAGGAAGTCATTAAACGTTATGGTCCGGGGGAATCTCACGGTATTCCATACCGCTGCCTGACACCCCGATCTCTGAAAAATGTATTGGTTGCCGGACGCTCCATTTCCTGTGTACGCGAGGTGCAGGGCAGTGTGAGAGTGATGCCGGTCTGTCTCGCCATGGGTGAGGCTGCCGGGATTGCGGCTGCCATGGCCTCCGTTCAGCCAGCGCCTGACGTCCACGCTGTAAATATCGCGGCGCTTCGCAGACGTCTGCGGGAGGAAGGCGCATATCTGCCGGATACCGAAGCTGAAACGGCAGCAGCCACTGCGGGAAAGACAAGGAATGAAGAGGACGGCGGGGGGACCTCTTCTTGAATTACCGCTTGTGCGAACGCTTCATCAGGATGGCATTGATCTCCCCGCCAGCCAGGATGATGATGGAGCTGATATAGAGCCAGATCAGGAGGACCATTACTCCGCCAAGACTGCCGTAGGTTTCGGTGAAATTGCTGAACTGGTTGACATAGACGGAGAAGAGGATAGAGGTTATGATCCAGCCGAGGGTGGCAAACATCGCGCCGGGCATAACCTCTTTAAGCGTGAGCCTGCGGCTGGGGGCAATCCAGTAGAGCAGGGTGAATACCAAAAACATGACAAACAGCGGGACGGCATATTGCAGCAGGTCCCATATTTTTTGGAAGCCATAGGGCAAATCCAGGAGCAGAAAAACCTGTGTCTTCAGCCAGGTGCCAAGCACGAGCAGCAGAATGCTGAGCAGCACCACGAATCCGATGAACAGAGTAGCCAGGAATGCAATACCGCGTATTTTCCAGAACACCCTGCTCTCTTCAATATCATAGGCACGGTTGAGGCCTTTGATAATAGCGTTGATTCCTTTGGAAGCAGCCCATAACGTAGCCAGCATCCCAAAGGACAGCAGGGCCTGGCTGCGGCCATCCGCCACATCCTTCAGAATTTCCTCGATAATCGAGATAGCCTCTGCAGGCATGATCTGCTCCAGATCACGGATCTTGTCCTCTACTGAAATATGGGCATAGCCAATCAGCGTCATTATAAAAATCAGGAAAGGGAACAAAGACAGGATCAAGTAGTAAGTAAGCTGCGCGCTGATCCCCTGCACATCATCAAGTTTGATCTTTTGGTACAGCTGTTTGGAAAAGGAAAAAGCTCTTCCGGCGGCGCTTTTCTTCATAATGCCCTCCTCTGCTTATTCTATAATATGCTATCGCATATATTTAACTCCACTCCGCAGTTTGAATCATCAGACGAAGCGGATAGAGGGCCGGGGCCTGTTAATCAATAGCTTATGTTAACCAGGGATCTAAATCAATGGTATGGACAGTTATGAATCCATTCTTCACCATTCGTTCTAGATGGGAATAATCACAGCAGAGCGGGGGGATTTGTGCAGCATGGGATAACAGCAGCGCAGAAAAACTGTGCGTTAAGCACTCCGCTATTGCCCGGAGTGCTTTTTAGCAACTTTAATTCTGGGGTCAGAGAGTGCAATAGAATGCGGGTTATTTTCGCAAAGGGGCTGAACGTGATCACGAAGTATGCATACTTTCCGCTGCGGCAAATTCCTGTTCATATATAGCTTGCACCTTGGACAGCACTTTGGAGCTGTGGGCTGCGAACTTCAGCCCAGTTACCTGATCCTTGACCAGGAAGACGCCGGGCAGGTTGCTGTGCTGGCCTAAGGCCGCGTTATACAGCAGGTTGGCACCATGGCTTGGATGGGGAAAAAAGAGCTTGATGACCGGCTTCAGCCAAAAGGGCAGCCCGGATTTTTTTCCGCTGCGGATAGTGTTATTGCCTCCCGGGTCAGCACTGCGGAGCATAATTCCTTCTGCGGCCAGCTGCGGCGCAAGCTCCAGGGTCCAGAGCGAGAGGGCCAGCTTGGAGGCGGCATAGGGACCGAAGAGCTTTTTAAATTCAGTGGGGTGCTCCAGTGTATCCGGGTTAAATTGCTTCATGGTCATAAAAGCGTTGGACGAAGTGTTGACTACAGTTTTTAATTGGCCCTTCTGCAGCAGTGCTTTGAGCTCCATGGTAATTATATACGGTGCAACAGTCTGAAGGTCAAAATGCATTTCACGCCCCTGCTTGGAATTTTTCAGCTCAGGAAAGCTTCCGCCTGCATTGTTGAATAGAATATCGAGCTTCTGCTCCTTTGACTTGATCTCATCCAGGGCATGGCTTAATGCGTAGAAATCACTCAGATCCGCTTTGTAGATCCGCAGTTGCCTGCTTGCAACCGCACCAGTGATTAATGGATCGTCAGTTGTAAACCCTGAACGGATTAAGGCAATAATCTGCCAGCCTTCGGCCAGCATTTTGCGGGTCAGTTCCAGTCCAATGCCGTTGTTTGCACCTGTGATGAGTGCTGTTCCGTGGTGTTGTTGCCCTATTGTCATTAGTCATTTCCCCTTTGTAATGAAGTCGCAGGCAGTTCGCATGGAATCGCGCCAGCCAGTGAATGCGCTCAGTGTATAACTTGGAGTCGACTCCAAGTCAAGAAGCGTTTTCGGATTGATAAAGAGTTGACTTGGAGCTGACTCCAAGCTATATAATAGTCCTACCGGTACACAAATAATCTGAGAGGTGATCCTATGAGTGAAACTGGAGTGGATACCGGCGTGCATATTGTGCAGGGTTATTCCATTAAACAAACCTCTGAGCTGACGGGAATTACAGAGGATACCATCCGGTATTACGAAAAGATTGGACTGCTCCCCCGGGCACAGCGCAAGGGAAACAGCCACCGTATCTACGGCGACAACGATATTGAGACCATGAAGCTGATTACCTGCCTCAAAAAAACAGGAATGCCGCTGGACGACATGCGTCCTTTTCTGGACCTGTCGCTTGATTCCAATCTGTCTGAATTTCCGGAGCTGCATGAGATGATTGTGAACCATAAGCAGAAAATATTGGATCAGATCGCCTCGCTGCAGCAGATTGTAGACCTGATCGACAGTAAAATGGACCAGAATTTCCTCGGACCGCAGGAATGCGAGCTCACTGTTGACCGGAAAAAAATGCCGGTGCGGCGGACAATCAGATAAAATTCGGAAGCTCCGGCCTTTAGGGTGGGGCTTTTTTCATTGCACGATTTCCCGCAGGCTGCTTAGAATGAAAGGAATTGGTCAGCGCAGGCTTCCGAAACAGTCTGTAAGAGGATACTCGGGAAGCCCGGGCACCAAACTTTTTGGGGGGATTGCATATGACGCAGATGATTGGTGCTCCGTTCAAATATATTCAGGGCAGCGGCGAGATTTCCAAGCTCGGACTGTATTGCTCACAGCTTGGGGCGAAAGGGGTTTATGCTATCTTAGATCCGTTCGTTTACTCCATGTATGGAGAAGAGGTTAACCGTAGTTTTGAGCAGTATTCCGTTGCACTCGTTCAGGAGGAGTTCAGGGGGGAATGTTCGATTGAGCAGGTCGAGCGTATTGTATCCGCAGCGCAGGCAACGGTCAACAGCGATGTAATTGTAGGGATTGGCGGCGGCAAAACCCTGGATACGGCAAAAGCCGTCAGCCACTTTGCCGGCCTTCCAGTGGTGCTCGTTCCAACGGTGGCTTCCACAGATGCGCCATGCAGCGCACTGTCGGTGCTGTACACGGAGGATGGAAGACTGGACCGCTACCTTCCCTTGCGGCACAACCCGGATATGGTGATTGCCGATGTGGATATTATCGCGAAAGCGCCGCCCAGACTGTTGGCTGCAGGTATGGGGGATGCTCTATCTACTTACTATGAAGCCCGGGCCTGCCGCCGCTCCGGCGTAGTCACCCAGGCCGGGGGCCGCAGCTCTATAGCCGCCTTTGCCCTGGCCAAGGCTTGTCATGACACCCTGATTGCCTATGGAGCGGAGGCTCTGCGGGATTGCCGGGAAGGGACCGGTTCAGAAGCTGTTGGACGGATCGTGGAAGCCAATATATATCTCAGCGGCATCGGCTTCGAGAGTGGAGGACTGGCCGCGGCCCATGCGATCCATAATGGTCTGACGCAGCTGGAGGAATGCCGCCACATGCTGCATGGGGAGAAGGTTGCATTCGCCACACTAGCACAGCTGATGCTGGAACAGGCACCGGTAGAAGAGATCGAAGAGGTGACTGCTTTTTGCCGGATGGCAGGCTTGCCCGTAACCCTGGGCGAACTGGGTCTGAACGCTGCAAAGGCGGAAAGGTTGAGGATTGCCGCCGAAGCCAGCTGTGCAGCGGACAACCCGATGGGGAACATGCCGTTTGCCGTTTCGCCGCAGCAGGTGCTGGATGCAATACTTGCGGCAGACCTGCGGGGACAGCAGGTTTCCTGACGATTGTTAATAATTGCGCAGGCGGACGGTACATATTAATCCTTCGTGTTCCAAACAATGAGAACAAGGGTTGTAGAACTCGAAGGAGGCGTTCCCTATGAAGAAGGGCAAACGTATGGTTAAGCGCACCAAGAAGTATTTTTACCCTGCCGCCATTTTTATAGCCGCCACACTCTGCACTGCTGTTCCGGCCGCAGGTGGGGCCGGCCTTTCGGAGAATGTTCATCACAGCGCGGGGCAAAAAGCGGCAGCTGCTCTGCTGGCTGAGCCCGCTGCGCCAAACGGCGGCCGCGGCTCCAGGGTGCAGCCTGCGGAGGACAGCGCAAGCCGCAGCCGTGTCGCTATCATCATCGATGATTTCGGCAACGGCATGAAGGGAACCGAAGAGATGTTTGCGCTCCCGGTCAAATTCACCGTAGCGGTAATGCCGTTCCTGCCGACTTCCGTGAAGGATGCCACAAGGGCTCATGAGCAGGGGCTTGATGTGCTGGTCCATCTGCCCATGGAGCCGCGCCAGGGCAAACCGGAATGGCTGGGACCCGGAGCCGTCCTGACCCGGATGAGCGATGCAGAGGTCCGGAAATCGGTCGAGGCGGCGCTGGATAATGTTCCGTTTGCCATCGGAATCAACAATCACATGGGCTCCAAAGTGACCGGGGATGAGCGGGTGATGGGCATTATTCTCACCGTCTGCAAGGAGCGCGGGCTGTTCTTTGTAGACAGCCATACCAATTACCGCTCGATTGCCGGAAAAATGGCACAGAAGATGGGATTGCCTCCGGTAGAAAATCACATTTTTCTGGACGATGTCCACACATCAGGCCACGTCGCGAAGCAAATGCGGCTGGTGCAGGAAAGGGCGCTGGATCAAAAATATTGTGTGACCATCGGACATGTCGGCATTCAAGGCAAAGAAACCGCCGCAGGTATCCGCAGCGGCATTGCCGAATTGAAGGACAGTGTTGAATTTGTCGGAATCTCTGAGCTGGTCAAAGACCAGTGGAAATGGAATTCCAGTGTTACACTTCCATAAGATAGGCAGCTATGCCACCCGCAATGGCTTCAGCAATCTTTTCTTGACCTTTCGGGCTGCACAGCATATCCCGGTCGGTCGGGCTGCTTATGAATCCCGCCTCAACGATAACCGTTGTGGCGGTTATTTTGTTAAGCAGATAAAAGGGTTTACCGGGTCTGGGGGCTCCCTGTGCGCCATAGAGCTGGTTCAACTGGTCCTGAATCGACCTTGCGAGCAGGAAGCTGCGTCCTTCTTGGCGGTATAGAACCAAAGGGCCCTTTTTCGCCGGGGATGGCGCCCAGTTGATATGGATACTGACCACAACGTTCGCCGGAAGTGTCTCTGCCAGCTCTTTCCGCTGGGCCAGATCCCGCATATGCCGTGAGGAGCTGCGGAGCCAGCGGTTGTCATCACTGGGCGCATAGTCGCCGGTCCGGTTCAGGATGGCGTCGAAGCCGTCGCTGCGCAGCAGCAGGAACAGACGGCGGGAAATCGCCAGGGTAATGTCTTTTTCCAGAATGGAGCCATGCGAGGTGCCCCCGTCAATGCCTCCATGGCCTGCATCGATCAGAATGATCCGTTGATCATGTCCCAGCATCTGCTGTCGTTCCGGACTTGCCTCAGCCCCGGACGTTCCGGGTACCGCCTGTGCCTCTGCACCCGTTCCCGACAGGAGTGACAGCAGCAGTCCTGCAGCGGTCAGAAGCAGCCACAAACGGCGGGTCTGCGCTCTGCGGGCGCCCGCTGAGGGTTGTGTTTTCAAGTGAATACAGCCTCTCAAGTGAAAAACCTCCTTTGCCCAGGATATTGATCTTTTGGGATGGATACTTTGTTAGAGTGTACCGCCGCAGGCGAACCTATACGAAATACAGAGCGATGGTTTAGGGAAAGGCAGATTGGAGCACACTAGACACATGGAGCTTAAAGCTGATAAAGGGGAATTCCCGATCAAAGGAAACAGGAGGTGTCAAGATGGCTTCCGGCGGAGATGATCTGGTGAAGTTTATTACGGAGAAGGTAGTCGTCTATATGGAAGACCCGCGGGCCAGCCGGGAACGCAGAAAGGCTGAGAAGCAGCCGTGGGCGGAAAAATGGTTCGGGATGCTTCCGCTTGGCTGGTCGATATGGCGCAGCAAGTGGACTCGCGGCGGTAAATCGGACAGGAACCGGGCGGCTTTGCCAGACAATAATAAAGACATGGAGAAACTCGGAACATAGAGAGAGCAACTCCGGTCCAGTCACATTGAAGAGCTAATTCGGCTGAAAGCAAAAAAAGAACCTTCTCATGCCAGTTGACGGTAGACGGGAAGGTTCTTTAGCTTGCGCCTAAGGCAAAAAAAGTTTCACTTACGGAACGAAACCTCTCCTGGTGCAGAACCCAGCTTGGGGCTGTGTTCCGAAGTCAGCGTGTGCAGGGTGCCGCTGTCCTGCAGCGCTGCCAGCGGGAGATACCGCTGGCCTCCCGGACCGGAAGCAGCGTAGACAATGGCTGAACTGCCGGTTGCCGTGCTGGTGCCGGAGGTGTATAAACCCCAGCTCTGGCAACCGGTAATCATAAACGGAGATCCATACGCCTCATTACGGCCAGAGGACTGAAAGGCAAGGCTGCCGCCTGAAGCGAGAGCAAGCGCAAATTTGTCACCGCTGAGGGGAGTCAGCGGCGGTGCTGACAACCACAGCAAATCGGCATATGGATTATCCTGCCCCCCGGTCTGGTAGACAGGGAGGGGAGTAAGGCCGGTATTCAAACTGGATAATGCGCCAGTACCGGCGGATTTCGCATGAAGAATATCCTCCGCTTTATCTAAACTCCATGGCAGAATCTGTAATACTGAAGCGTTAATATACATTGTTTTGTTGTCTATCGTTAATTTCCATACCGGCAGCAGCGGAGCGTACAGTGCCGTAAGTTCAAAATTCCCGGAATTAGTAGACGGGATAAGTTCCTGCTGCACCAGAAACTGGTGCAGATCCTGCAAGCTGTAAGGGAGGCCGTAGCTTCCGGCTCCATATTCACTGAGCATATATCCGCCTTGCTCCTTGGCGGTAATAATCAAATAACCGATCCGCTGCTCACCATTCATGACATTCACCAGCCAGCTGTGGGTTCCCGGTCCCAGCGGATAATACTTGGTGCCGGCATTTTTCCAGGCGGTGAAGGGCGGGTTGGCAGACAGCTTGCCAACGGTCAGACGGGCGAAGTCCTGCAGGGACTCCGGTGAAGCAATCGCTGTCATTTCAAGTATTGGCGCTGTGGCTTGGGAGACCGCCTGCGTAACGGTTACCCGGGTACCAGTAGCGGACAGCTCGGCAGGAAACGCAGAACCCGCCGAGTAAAGGGTAAGTCCCAGACACAGACAGAGGAGGAGGCGTACACGTCGCCCGAGTCTGTCCTTCTGCCTTGCATTTATCTTCATTTGTCGTTCACCTTTCATACAATATAAGGATTGTCACACGATTCAGCCTGCTTCTATTGTAGGGGACAAGCTCTAAAAAGACTGTTGCTTGCTGTCGCGCGGCCGTGCGGGAATTCCGCTGTTTTTTTGCCTGCTTTTAGCGAGCCGGGTCACATCTTATGTGCTCCGCAGGTTGAAGAGGCCATAGGTTACGGCGGAAACTGCAATCTGCGGTTCATACTGCCAAGCCGTTTCCTTGCGCCGGCGGTTGTATTGTTCATGGATTGCCAGCCTTTTTTCCTCGTCCTGTTCTTTGAGCAGTTCCTCGTAGTATATGTCCACGATGCTCAGCTCCAGCCGCAGCCGTTCGCGTGCCTCCTCGGCCCAATTGTAGTCCATGAGCGCAAGCTTAGAGGTCAGATAACCCTCCAGCCGGCCGGCCCCGTCGGCAACAGTCAGCTCGGAAGGCTGAATGTGAATGTTCTCGGGCAGGCGCGGGGTCAGCTCGCGGGAGGCCAGTTTGGCCTCAAAGTCCGGGATGATCCGCCCGGAGGTGAGAGAGACGCCGATGAAATGCAGCTCCTCCCGCTTCAGGTCGCAGCTCATTTCCACCTTGTAGCAGACTGCAAGCCACGGTTCATAGGCTGCAGAGAACAAGGTCATCTTCTGTCTGCTTCCCGGGTCCTCAAAGAGCTGCAGGCATTTGCCCTCATCCCGGGCGGCCGCCCAGATCTGCCGCAGCCGCTTGCTGCCGTAGATGATGTCTTCGCGCCTGATCATGCCTGGACCGATCCGGGGCAGCGCCGGAACGAACCCGAAGAACCGGGCGAGGATGCTGTCCTGCGGATCAGCCGGGCCCCCCGGCGGTGCCGCAGATACCGGCGGCCCTCCGGCAGTGGCGCCGCCCGTATCTGCGGCGGCTTCCATCCCGTCCGCTCCGGCTCCGGCCGGCAGGCCCGCCGCACTTGCGGGGTTCCCCGGACGCAGCGGCCGGGAGGGTGGAGCCGCCTGCGCCGCGGCGGCCAGATTGTCGTACTTCTCCGGCTCGAAGACGAAAGTGAACGACAGGGTCTCCGGGTCCACGCCTGTCCGCTCGACGAACCCCCAATAATACGGCCGGTCTGTGAGCATCCGGTCCGCGCGCGGCGAGAGCTTCACCGTTACATGCAGCGGCGACGCCTCGATAATCGAACACTCCGTTGCCTCGAGGTAATCCATCACATGCTTGCGTATTTCCTGTGCGGTGAGTGTCATGCTTCAGCCTCCTGTCCGTCCCGCACCCCGTGGGTCAGCTCACTCAGCGAATCGCCTATGTGATCCAGCCCGCTGCGCAGCTCCTCGTCGCTGCGGGCTTCCAGCATGATCTTATAGAGGCTTTTTTCCAGCGATTCCTTCTTCTCAAAGCGTTCCAGAATCACATCCAGCCCCCCGATCACCATCTCGAACATGTTGATTTTCTCATGCAGCAGATGAAGAATATGCTCCTCAATGGTGCCTTCCGTAGAAAGATTGTAGATCACCACATCATTCTCCTGTCCCAGCCGGTGCACCCGGCCTATCCGCTGCTCGACACGCATCGGGTTCCAGGGCAGATCGAAATTAATCATATGGTGGCAGAACTGCAGGTTGATGCCCTCGCCCCCGGCTTCCGTGGCAATCATCACCTGGGCGCGGCCGCGGAAGAGATCCATCATCCAGTCTTTTTTGCCCCGGTTCATGCCGCCGGAGTAGGTGACGCACTGGAGCCCGTGCTCGCGGAAATACTGGAGGAGATACTCCTGGGTCGCACGGTATTCAGTGAAGACAATCACCTTTTCGTTCATTTCCCGGATCAGCTCCATGGCTTTCTCCGCTTTTGTGTTGCTCTTGACGGTGCGGATGGTCTGAAGCAGCTCCATCATCCGGTCACGCTTGGGAGAGTCCGCCGGAAGCTTTTTGATCAGATTGACGAGGGTGATGAAGACAGCATCCCGGCTGCTGCACACCTCCCGCTGAAGCGTTACCAGAGAGAGCATGCTGCTGAGATTGCCGCCAGCCTCCTGATATTGGTCTTTGACAAAAGCGGTGACACCGTCATATAATACTTTTTCCTCCGGTGAGAGCGTGAGCGGTATATTGCGCACTTTGCGCTTCGTGAAGGTGACCGGACCTTCGCCGCGGCGGTTGCGGATCATGACCTTGGAGAGCTCGTCCCGCAGCTGGACTTCATTCTTCGGCTGGCGCTTGTCCACCACGAAATTAGCGGCAAAGTCCCCCTGGTTTCCCAGCTGGCCCGGCTTCAGCAGCGTAATCAGATTGAACAGCTCACCGAGATCGTTTTGAACCGGAGTTGCGGTGAGCAGCAGGCAGTATTTTTTGCGCAGCTGCTGGACGAACAGGTAGTTGGTGGATTTCTTGTTCTTGAGCTTATGGGCTTCATCGATAATCAGCATGTCGTATTCATTATTCAGCAGCATTTCCTTATGGGGGTCACGCTTGGCGGTATCCATGGAGGCGACCACAATGTCGTTGCCCCAGGAGTAGGATTTTTTCTGGGCTACAGCGGAAATCCCGAATTTGTTGTTCAGCTCACGCACCCATTGCAGCACCAGTGAAGCGGGAACGAGAATGAGCACCTTGGCTACAAGCCCCCGTACCAGATATTCCTTCAGCACAAGCCCGGCTTCAATCGTTTTGCCAAGCCCGACCTCATCGGCGAGAATCGCGCGGCCTGACATTTGGAACAGTACTTTATGAGCAGTATCGAGCTGGTGGGGGAGCGGGGACAGCCCGGACAGATGCTTCATGCACTGCAGCTCATCAAAGCTGGTTACAAGCCCGGACTTTTCCCCCTCAATGGCCAGTCTGGATAATCTCCAGTCACCCCAAGGTCCGCCTTTGTCCAGCCTTGACTCTAAATCATTCAGCCAGTTTCGTTCAAAAGACAGGGGAACAGGAAGCAGGGGGGCCGGGGTACCCGTTTCTTCGGGCAAGGGATTGCGGAATAATTGCGTCATGTTGCAGCCTCCTCCGGTGCTTGGTTCATATCGGACACGTAGCAGTAGTATGCTCTTAAAAGAGAGAATTCATAACCTGCTATTTTCGGCCGGATGTTGTAAAATAGCGAGCAAGAGGGAGTAAAAGTGCCATCTTTTGCCGATATTTCGGCGAGATGCTCCCATTTTCGAAAAAGACCTTCCACACAATATGTGGTATAGTTGAAAAGCTGACTGACACCATATATTGTTACAAATGCTTGAAATATTTGATTACGGCGGGAATTTTGCGGTTATTTTTTATTGACAAGGGAAACTTTCGGAGTACACGCCGGCTGCGGCGGTTACCCGCAAAGTTTCTGCTGGAATATAGGGGTTTATAGATACAGTGCCATGAGGCATCCTTGTATTTCATGGTTTTACATATCACATTATCCGGGAGGTTTTTCTATTGAGTACAGTGGAACGCAAACAGCGTCTTGAAGGTCTGAGCGAAAAAATATTTTTGGACCGCTACGCCTGGAAGGATGCGGACAGCAACAATGCCAAGGTAGGCGATGTGGTGCTGGTGTTGACCAAAGATGATCCGAAATTCCCTACCAAGGAAGTCGGAGAAATTGTAGAACGGAACGGACGCACTGTTACGGTAAAGACACGCAGCGGCGAGCTTGTACAATCTGATGTAGAGAAGCTGACGCTTAACATAGAGAAGACCCCGGAAGAAATGTGGGACCGGCTTGCGTCCGCCATGGCCTCCGTAGAGTCAACCCCTGAGCTTCAGGAAGAGTGGACAGGCAAATTCCGTTCGATTCTGGATGACTGGAAGCTCGTTCCGGGCGGCCGGATTGCCGCAGGTGCCGGAGCAAGCGAAGAACTGACCCTGTTCAACTGCTATGTTGTGCCTTCGCCAAAAGACAGCCGGGGCGGCATCATGCAGACGCTGTCTGAAATGACCGAAATTATGGCCCGCGGCGGCGGTGTTGGCATCAACCTGTCCTCGCTGCGTCCGCGCCGCGCTATTGTCAGAGGCGTTAACGGTTCGTCCAGCGGCTCCGTATCCTGGGGCGGACTGTTCAGCTACACGACCGGACTGATTGAGCAGGGCGGAAGCCGCCGCGGCGCGCTGATGCTGATGATCAATGACTGGCATCCCGATGTTGTCGATTTCATCACCGTGAAGCAGACCATGGGCCAGGTGACGAATGCTAACCTGTCGGTATGCGTGAGCAACTCTTTTATGAAGGCTGTGAAGGAGGATCTGGACTGGGAACTGGTCTTCCCGGATACCACCGATCCTGACTATGATACGGTTTGGGACGGCGATCTGGATAAATGGAAGGCTGACGGTCGCGCAGTCATTCCTTATCGCACGGTTAAGGCCCGCGATGTCTGGCATACCATTATTGAATCGGCCTGGAAATCGGCTGAGCCGGGCGTCGTATTCATGGAATACTACAACCAGATGTCCAACAGCTGGTACTTCAACCCGATTATCTGCACGAATCCGTGCGGGGAGCAGGGGCTGCCGGGCTGGGGCGTATGCAATCTGTCCGCCGTCAACCTCTCCAAGTTCTATGATGCGGAGAATCATGATGTGGATTGGGCGGATCTGGCGACGACTACCCGCTATTCCGTCCGTTTCCTGGACAACGTCATTGACAAGACACCGTATCACTTCCCGGAGAATGAAGCCAACCAGCGCAAAGAACGCCGCGTAGGTCTGGGAACCATGGGCCTGGCCGAGCTGATGATCAAGCTGAACATCCGCTACGGCAGCCCCGAATCCTTGGAGTTCCTGGACAAGCTCTACGGCTTCATGGCCCGGGAAGCCTACCTGGCCTCGTCCGAAATTGCCGGTGAGAAGGGATCGTTCCAGGCTTTTGACACAGAGAAATATCTGCTCAGCGGATTCATGAAAAATATTACCGAAACCTACCCTGAAGTGGGTGATTCGATCCGTAAGAACGGCATGCGCAACGTTACCGTTATTACTCAGGCCCCTACAGGCAGTACGGGTACTATGGTTGGTACATCGACCGGCATCGAGCCTTATTTTGCCTTCAAATACTTCCGTCAGAGCCGTCTCGGCTACGACGAGCAGTTTGTGCCGATTGCCCAGGAATGGCTGGAAGCCCATCCGGGTGAAGAGCTTCCCGACTACTTCGTAACGTCGATGGACCTGTCGGCCAAGGATCATATCCGCGCTCAGGCGGCAATCCAGCGCTGGGTGGACAGCTCGATCTCCAAAACGGCGAACTGCCCGTCCGACTTCACCGTGGAGGAAACGGCAGAGCTGTATGAAATGGCCTTCGATCTGGGCTGCAAAGGCGTAACGATCTACCGTGACGGCAGCCGTGACGTACAGGTGCTGGAAACCTCGAAGAAGGAAGAGAAGAAGGATACTCCGGCAGTGGAAGCCGCAGCTCCGGAAGCAGAACCCGCTGCACCGGCTGTAACAGCCAGCGCAGTTGGGGCTGCAGCTCCTGCGCCGCAGGTAAGCGCAGTGGACAAACAATACAAAAAACGCCCGCAAGTGCTGCGCGGTGCTACCTATAAGATCAACACGCCATTCGGCATGGCGTATATCACCATCAATGACCTGGACGGCATTCCGGCCGAAATCTTCCTGAATGTCGGCAAAGCCGGCTCCGACGTCTTCGCCATGGCCGAAGCGCTGGGCCGTGTCTGCTCGCTGTTCCTCCGCTACGGCGACCACGGCGAGAAGGTTGAGCTGCTGATCAAGCATCTCAAGGGCATCGGCGGCTCCGGCGCCATCGGCTTCGGCGCGAACCGCGTCGAGTCCATCGCCGACGCGGTAGCCAAAGCCCTGGAAACCCATGTGCTGAACAACGCCCATGACGACCATGTGCCCGCTCCAATCGCGGCCACCCTGGAGCTTGATTTCAACGAAGCGCTCAGCGCCGAGCTGAAATCAAGCGTTCCAGCGGCAGCTTCGGCCGATGACGGCCACGGCGGCCACAGTGCGCACAGCCACGCCACCGCCTCCCGCGACCTCTGCCCATCCTGCGGCAGCGCCTCGCTGATCAACATCGAAGGCTGCAAGACCTGCAGCAATTGCGGGTATAGCCGGTGCGGGTAAGGATAAGGGCTTAGGCAGATATACACGCATATGTGGTGGATCACCAAAGCTGCAAAAACGGCCACAAATGATAATAAAAGTGGATCATGAAAGATGATAATCGATTAATCTATTTAATAGAATGCATAAATATTCAAGTGAGTTTTTTTATGCATTTAAACGCATTGAAATTAGCGGCTTTGATTTTTTTAAATGAACACAATAAAAGTCCCGATTAGGAATTTCCTATATCGGGACTTTTATAATGTGATAAATAATGTTTATAAACTACCATACCATGCGTCATCGACAGGCTCTAACCATTCGGTTTCGCCTGGTGTAATAGCCAGATGGACAAACCAGCTGTCTTGGGTAGCACCATGCCAATGCTTCACATTTGGTGCAATATTAATTACGTCACCAGTTTTAAGCAACTGTGCAGGTTTTCCTTCTTCCTGATACCAACCCTCACCACCTGTAACTAATAAAACCTGTCCAACTTTATGTGAATGCCAGTTATTACGGGCGCCGGGGGCAAAGGTCACATTTCCGATCGGGGCATTTAAAGGAGTTGGATCAGTAAAGACCATTTGTAAATAAGCATCGCCGATAAAATTAGCTTCAACTTTTTTTCCTAATGGAAAAATGGTGCTGCCCTTTAATTGTTCATTTGACATCATGGACATCCTCTCTATTTTTATTCTTTATAGATTTCCTTAGCGATGTTAAAAGAAGACCAAGCTTTGGGCCAACCGGCATAGAACGAAAGGTGTGTAATGATCTCGGCAATTTCTTCTTGGGTAATTCCATTTGCTTTCGCTTTATGAAGATGTGGAGTTAACTGTTCAAAGTTTCCTCCTGTGATTAGAGCTGCTACTGTAATCATGCTGCGATCGCGGGGAGAAAGTTCTTCCTCCCTTGACCAAACCTCACCAAACAATACATCATCGTTCAGTTCAGCAAATTTAGGTGCAAATTCTCCCAGCTTGTCTCTTCCTGCAGTTTGTTTCTCTGCCATTGTTACCATCCTCCATTCATGTATTAGCTGCAACATCATCTAGTGTACAACTTCAAGTGGACTTTAACGCAAGTAGAGATCAATAATTATCGATCTATTCGTGCCCGAAAATATTTGACTTCAAGTTAACTTTAAGTTGTAAGCTGATCTGAGACAGGGGGATTAGCAATGCAAACTATTGACCAACAAAAGCTAACAGGAGAACGCGCACTATTTAAGAGCAAGAATCTTTTGATTAAGAACTCTACTTTTGCGGAAGGTGAATCACCGCTGAAGGAAAGTGAAGATATTACTATCCACAACAGTTTTTTTAAATGGAAGTATCCGCTATGGTATTGCCAGAACATTAGCTTAAAGCGAACAACTCTTCAGGAAATGGCACGCTCCGGAATCTGGTACAGTCATCATATTTCTATGAATGACAGTGTCATTGAAGCACCCAAGACATTTCGCAGGGCAAGTGATATCCGTCTGAATCATGTGGATATGCCTAATGCAGAGGAGACGCTATGGAACTGTAAGGATATTGAATTGTTACATGTAACTGCAAGAGGAGATTATTTTGGGATGAACAGCGAAAATATCAGAGTGGATGATTTAACTTTGACCGGAAACTATGTTTTCGATGGTGCGAAAAACATAGAAATCCGTAATTCCCGGCTCCTCTCAAAAGACGCATTCTGGAACTGTGAAAATGTCACCGTATATGATTCGTTAATCACCGGAGAATATTTAGGATGGAATTCTAAAAATATTACGTTTATTAACTGCACTATTGAGAGTAATCAGGGAATGTGTTACATGGAGAACGTGGTAATTGAAGATGGGAGCATAATCAATACGGATTTGGCCTTTGAATATTCCACAATTAATGTGACAACAACTACAATGATTGACAGTGTCAAAAATCCAATCTCCGGAATCATTAAAGCGAATGGAATTGGAGAAATAATACTGGACGATGAAGGAATTGCTGCTTCAAATATTATATATGAGCTGAATGATTAAATGAAATGAGCTTCTCAGCAAAGCAGAGTTTTATCCGGATGGTTCTGTGTGGGTAGCGGGTGATTCGCGGCTGCTGAAATTTTACAATAAATGCAATCAGGAGGAACAATGGAACTAAGAGTACTTCGGTATTTTCTAACCGTAGCCCGTGTTGAAAATATTACGCACGCGGCTACTATCCTGCATGTTACACAGCCTACGTTAAGCAGACAGCTGGCCGATCTTGAAAAAGACTTAGGAACTCAATTGTTCACACGTGGAAAAAGTAAGATCACACTAACCGATGCGGGGATGCTTTTGCGTCAAAGAGCAGAAGAAATCCTTACCCTTGCGGATAAAACAGAGAAAGAGTTTAAAGATCAGAGCAATCTGGTTGGAGGAACAATATCCATTGGAAGTGTTGAATCATTAACATCAAATGTTATTTTCGAGTTATTACAAGCGTTTAATGTTGAATATCCACAGGTCACCTATCATATTTTCAGCGGGACAGGTGATGATATAAAGGAAAAAATAGATAAGGGCTTACTTGAGATTGGCATTTTGTTGGAGCCTATTCATATTGAAAAATATGATTTTATCAGACTGCCGCAAAAGGAACGCTGGGGAATTCTTACCAAAACCTCGTCAACGCTGGCACAGAAGGAATATGTTACTTCCAAAGACCTGGCCGGAGTACCCCTGCTTATACCCAGCCGGTCAGTATTACAGAATGAAATTGCCAGTTGGTTTGCCGATGAGCACTCACAATTACGCTTTGTAGCTACCTATAACTTAATATCCAATGTGGTTAATCTCGTGGAGCAGGGAATGGGAACGGCAATTTGCATTGAGGGTGCTTTCGCAATGAAGCACTCTGATCATTTATGCTTTAGGCCCTTCTATCCTGTACTTCAATTCGGATGTGTGATTGTCTGGAAAAAACACAAAATTTTCAGTCAGGCTGCGGCCAGGTTTTTACAATATATCAAGCATGCCTTGCAGGCATAATGAAGAATGAAATATAGGCATTGGCTATAGCTGTTTATATAGTGATATTTTAAAGGTGTAATGTGAATGAAGCCTTTACTTATCGCTTATAAATAGCCTTTTGTTGTTGTAAAGCGCTTCCGTATTCGTTCATATTATGCAGCATTTATTAGGAGGGGGCATAATTGTATGAGCCAAAAGTATGAAAAATTAGCTGGAGAAATTGTAGAGAAAGTTGGCGGCAGTGAAAATGTATCTACATTAACTCATTGCATGACCAGACTCAGATTTGCTCTGAATGATAATAATAAGGCAGATCAACCAGCCGTGAAAGCATTGGACGGCGTTCTTGATGTTATTGAAAGCGGCGGACAATTTCAGGTTGTTATTGGTACTCATGTTGAAGACGTTTACACGGAGGCTATTAAGCATCTGAAATCCGTAGAAGGTTCAGGTCGTGAACTAGCTAAAGAGAGAAAGGTAGGGTTCATCGGCAAATTAATCGATTTCGTTTCCGGTACATTTAGTCCGATCGTTCCAGCTATTGCTGGCGCAGGTATGATAAAAGCGCTGCTCGCTCTACTTATTTTATTTGGTTGGGTTTCAAAGGAGTCCCAGACCTATTATGTATTAAGTTTTATGTCGGATGCCATTTTCTACTTCCTGCCGTTTCTATTGGCGTACTCTGCTGCTAATAAGTTAAAGTGCAGTCCCGTCTTGGCTTTGGTGCTGGCGGGTATTTTACTCCATCCAAACTTGACCCAATTGCGGACAGACGGGAATGAAGTTAGCGTCTTTGGAATCCCGTTGACACTGGTTGCTTACAGTTCTTCTGTCGTTCCAATCCTCTTAACTGTCTGGGCACAATCTTATATGGAAGCGATATTCAAAAGGATCATTCCAAACGCAGTCAAAGTTATTTTTGTTCCGATGTTTACGATTTTGGTAGTTGGGCTCCTCAGCTTAACCGTATTAGGACCTCTAGGGTCATTTTTCGGAACGTATTTAGCTATGGGATTTGATTTCCTGGGGTCGCACGGATCTTGGATGATTATATTCGTTATCGCAACCTTATGGCCGATACTGGTTATGTTCGGATTACACCATAATATCGTTCCTTTATCGTTGGCTCAAATCACCACCCTGGGTTACGAGAACATTATCGGCCCTGGAGCGATGATAAATTGTATTTCCCAAGGTGTCGCTGCATTGGTGGTAGGGATGAGAACAAAGGATAAGGCGTTAAAGCAAATTTCAACTTCCAGCGGGATAACAGCTTTTATGGGAATTACGGAACCCGTCTTGTATGGCGTGAACTTGCCTAAGAAATATCCTCTCGTTGCTGCTATGATTGGTGCTGCCAGTGGAGGACTATATGCAGGACTAATGAATGTCTCTCGTTATGCGACAGGTGCTTCAGGAATTCCAGCTATTCCACTGTACATCGGAGAGAATATCTGGAATCTATATAATATTTTGATTGCATTAGTAATTACAGCGGTTGTAACTGCGGTTATTACCTACTTCTTAAGTTTGAAATATGAACAAGAATTGACCACTCAAGAAACGGTTGTTAGTGATGAAGAAACGATTACGATTAAAGACTCTGTGATTATGAGCCCAATTAAAGGGGCAATCATTCCATTACAAGATGTACAGGATGCTGCCTTTGCTTCAGAAGCCATGGGGAAGGGAATTGCTATAGAGCCAAGTGAGGGGAAAGTGGTGGCTCCTTTTGCTGGGGTTATCGTTTCACTGTTTCCTAAAAAGCATGCCATGGGCTTATTATCCGATGACGGTGTAGAAATCCTCATTCATGTTGGCCTTAACACCGTTAAACTAAATGGGAAATATTTCGAAGCCCATGTTGTGGAAGGTCAAAGAATCGCTAAAGGCCAGACCTTATTGACCTTTGATCTGGAGAAAATCAAACAAGAGGGGTATATTACTCAAACTCCTGTTATTGTAACCAATACCTATAATTATTCAGATGTGGTATCAGAGAGTAGTCGTGATTATATAGATTTCAACAATGCGCTGCTGCTAGTAAAAGCATAAATAACAATACTCATTCTTAGGAGTGTATTTTAGATGACCTTAAGACAAGATTTTCTCTGGGGTGGAGCGGTTGCTGCAAACCAATGTGAAGGCGGATACGCAGAAGGTAATAAAGGGCTGTCAACGGTCGATGTCATTCCAGCGGGGAAGGATCGGGTTCCTGTTATGAAAGGCAAGGTCAGCATGCTGGAGTGTGACGAAGAACATTTCTATCCAAGTCATGAAGCTATTGATTTCTATCATCGCTATAAAGAAGATATCGCATTATTAGCGGAAATGGGTTTTAAGTGCTTCCGTTTATCCTTGGCATGGACGCGGATCTACCCTAATGGAGATGACGAACTCCCAAATGAAGAGGGACTGAAATTCTACGAATGTGTTTTTGATGAATGTTTAAAATATGGTATTGAGCCCTTAGTAACGATTACCCACTTTGATGTCCCTATCCATCTGGTCAAAACAATCGGCTCATGGAGAAGCCGCAAAATGGTTGAATATTATGAGAGACTATGTGAAACCATCTTCACCCGGTACAAAGATAAAGTGAAATATTGGTTAACCTTTAACGAAATCAATATGTTATTGCATTTGCCCTTTGGAAGCTCTGGCCTGGTATTTGAAGAGGGTGAAAATGAAGATGCCGTAAAATATCAGGCAGCACATCATCAACTGGTCGCAAGTGCGAAAGCAACTGAAATTGCGCGCAGAATCAATCCGGAATTTAAGATAGGCTGTATGCTGGCGGGTGCAAGCACGTATCCGTATACATGTGCACCAGATGACGTTTGGAAAGCAATGACAAGAGACCGGGAACACTACTTCTTCGTTGATGTACAGTCCCGTGGAGAATACCCAAGCTATGCCAGGAAAATGCTTGAACGAATGGATATTCACTTGGAAATGGAAGACGGAGATGAGGAATGCTTAAGAAATAATACCGTTGACTTTATATCGTTCAGTTACTATGGCTCACGGTTAACCAGTGCGGACCCTGAGGTAAATACGCAAACCGCCGCAAATCTGTTTCCGACCCTGCGCAATCCACATCTAACGACAAGTGAATGGGGATGGCAGATTGATCCGCTGGGGCTAAGAATTACATTAAATGCATTATATGACCGCTATCAAAAGCCGTTATTCATTGTAGAAAATGGATTGGGAGCGCTGGATACACCTGATGAAACGGGATATATCGCAGATGATTACAGAATCGGGTACCTGCGGGAACATATCAAAGCGTTCATAACGGCAGTGGAAGAGGATGGAGTCGACTTGCTAGGCTATACTACTTGGGGCTGTATAGATCTCGTAAGCTCCAGTTCCGGAGAAATGAGCAAAAGATACGGCTTCGTTTATGTGGATAAAGATGACGCTGGAAATGGCACATTGGAGCGCAGGAAGAAACAATCTTTTGAGTGGTACAAAAAAGTAATTCACAGCAATGGTATAGAGCTGTAGTCTGCTAATGAATGAAGACGTAATAACGCATTGAGTCATGGACTCGGTGCGTTATTGCTTTATAAATGAATAGACCAGCTTCACTTGACTTAAAGTTAACTTTAAGTGATAAGTTTGAACAAAAATTGATATTGGGGTGAAGGTATGAATATTACCCAGGTTGCTAAGCTGTTTGATCTTTCGCCAGCCACATTAAGATACTACGAGAGCGTTGGTTTATTTCCGCCGGTTAACCGGAAAGAAAGCGGTGTGCGTGATTACAACGAGGAAGATATCAAATGGGTTGATTTTATAAAATGTATGCGGGATTCAGGTTTGACGATAGAGGCATTAATTGAATATACGTCATTATTCGCTAGCGGTGATCACTCTTTAGAAGCACGCAAACAGATTTTGGTCGATGAGAGGGAGAAGCTGATACAGAAACGGAAAGAACTTGACGAATCTATCAGCAGATTAGCCGTGAAAATTAAGGACTACGACGGAAAATTGTTTGAACGAGAGGGGAAGCTCAAAGGCACACGCGTAATAGAAGCGAAGCATGACTAAATCAGAATTCGGTAGCTAAAGGAGTGGGATTCATATTAAACCTAAGGAAAAACTAAAGACGTACTCCTTATTGTCAGTAGCGTTATTAATATCTTCAGGACCAATAATCGCCGCTAATATTCCGGCGATAGCGAAAGATTTTCCTGCTATTTCTCTGACACAGGTAGGGTTACTGGCTACAATACCTTCCCTGTTTGTTATTTTTGGTGTTCTAATCGGGAATCGGCTGGAACTGCGGATCGGAAAGAAGAGAACCATTTTAACAGGATTAGGATTCGTATTCATTGCAGGGACATTCCCGGCAATGAAGCACGATGTTTTTTCATTATTATTCGTTTCCCGCTGTTTGTTTGGTCTGGGTATTGGCTTATTTAACCGCTTAATCATTCAGATGATCAATGATATATACCAAAATAATCCAGGAAAACAGGCATCTTTAATTGGAATTGAGAGTGCCTTTGAGGGATTAGGAGGTATCTGTCTGACGCTAATCGTGGGTCAATTATTAAAAATTAACTGGTATACATCATTTTATGTTTATGCATTGGCACTTCCCGTTTTTGTTGCGTTCCTTTTCTTTGTTCCGGAAGATAAAAGGGAGATAGACAAAGGCGGGGCGGAACAACTAACACTGACCTCAGACCAGCCAAGTAATAAAAGGCCCTTACGAGTGATAATTGGCTTTGGCATTTTATTGTTTGTAATTGTTACTCTATTTATCAACTACAATATTCAGATTACTCCTTTGATAATGGAGAAGAGTATTGGGAACGCGACGAACGGCAGCAATATGATTGCTTTTATAGGTTTAGGAGCCTTTATTGCCGGCTTCTCTTTTGGAAAATTATATAAATTGCTCAGACACTCTATTGTTCCTTTGGCCATCCTTTTTCTGGGAGTATCCATGTTTGTGACGACGATCTCACAGAGTATTGTTCTGACTACATTTTGTTCGATGGTTATCGGTTTTTCATTTCGGTGTATTATGCCTTACTTACTGCATACATTTACGCAGCAAATTGCGAATATGGCAAAATTGGGCACTACGATCGTATTGGTCGCTTATAACTTAGGAGCCACCCTTTCACCTTATGAAGGGACATTGGTCAGACAGCTATTTCATGCTCCAAGTATACAATCATTGGTTTTCACTAATGCAATGATTCTCTTATTGATTGCCATAACTGGATTTGGTGTAGTTTACGTAAATCAAAAAAGAAGTTTGACTTCAAGTTAACTTGAAGTTGTAAACTTGGCCTGTATCAATAACTGAGGAGGAATTAACATGACTAATATTAAAGGGAAAATCTCTTGTTGAATCCCTGCACGCAGTAACCTATGTCATTAGTACACCTGAACGGTTGCCGTAAGTGAAATTTTAATTCGTCCGACGAAGCAACTTGTTTAATCTGGGGAAGCAGGTGAACCATTCCGTGTTTGATTTTGATAAAATGACCAACCGTTTGGGCACGAACTCTTATAAATGGGATGTTCATTCGGACGAGCTTGCACTATGGGTGGCAGATATGGATTTCGAGACGTCTCCGGCAATTGTAGAAGCTCTGCAGAAGAGATTAGACCATAAGATCTTTGGCTACACGATGGTTCCTGATGCGTACTACAATGCAGTTTCAGGGTGGTGGAGTAGGAGGCATCAATTTCAGATACAACAGGAATGGATTATGTTCTGTACTGGTGTCGTCCCGGCAATTTCCTCCATTGTGCGTAAAATGACCAAAGTGAATGAGAAAGTACTGGTGCTGGCTCCAGTCTATAATATCTTTTATAACTCGATCGTGAATAATCAGCGAAAGGTTCTTACGAGCGAGCTGGTCTATAAGGATCACAGGTATTCCATCGACTTCACCGATCTGGAAGTGAAATTGGCCGATCCCGAAACAACACTCCTGATTTTCTGCAATCCGCATAATCCAATAGGCAAGGTGTGGGACAAACTAACACTTGAGACCATCGGCAACCTTTGTATTAAACATCATGTGCTGATCCTTTCTGATGAAATTCATTGTGATTTAACGCATCCTGGCTACCGTTATACTCCCTTCGCTTCGGTATCCGAAGAGATAGCTCTGAATAGCATCACATGTGTGGCTCCAACCAAAACATTTAACCTGGCAGGACTCCAAACGTCATCTATTATCGTACCTAATCCGGAGCTGCGGGCGCTTGTAAATCGTGGAATCAATACCGATGAAGTGGCTGAACCTAATGCTTTTGCCATTGAAGGAGCCATTTCTGCTTTTACAGAAGGAGAACCTTGGCTTGACGCACTGCTGGAATATTTAATGGTCAATAAGCAATGGATTGAATATTTTATGGCAGCAGAGCTTCCAGAGCTTAAGGTCATTCATTCAGAGGCTACCTACCTGGCGTGGATTGATTGCACAGCTGTAACTAATGATTCGAAGGCTTTAGGCGAATGTATAAGAAAAGAAACCGGGTTGTACATTTCTGAAGGAGCTATTTTTGGCGGGAATGGACAAGGGTTTATAAGAATAAACTACGCCTGCCCCAAAACGCGTCTGGAAGATGGCTTGCAGCGCTTGAAGCGGGGGATTGAAATTTTTCAAAGTATGTAATCAATCCATAGAACGAATGGGAGTGAAACTAGCATGAAATTAAAAATGACAATTGGGCAGGATGAATATATAGCCACATTAATAGATAGCAAAGCAGTGGAAGGATTCATCACCCAGCTTCCTTTAAAGCTAACCTTACAGGACTATGCGGGCGCTGAGAAAATCAGTGATCTTCCAGCACGTCTATCCGCCGAGGGTTCTCCGCCAGGGACAGCCGCTTCAATAGGAGACCTTGCTTACTACGCCCCTTGGGGGAACCTTGCGATATTTTACAAAAGCTCCGGATATGCTTCGGGACTAATTAAGCTGGGAAGTATAGAGTATAATGCCAAGAAACTGGCTAGCTATAATAAACCGATAGAGGCACTACTTGAGATAGTCAATGAATAAGTTTTTGTATTTTGGACTATACAGACAAATGATTTGAGCTAATCAGCAAAGCTTCTTTTTAATGATGAGAACAGCCGTCCGATCATAAAAAAAGCATTGGAGCTGGGCATTAACTTTTTTGATACAGCAAATGTCTATGCGGAAGGAACAAGCGAGGAAATTGTTGGCCGTTCACTTAAGGATTATGCTAATCGAGATGAAATCGTTATTGCGACAAAAGTGTTTTCCCGCATGCATGAAGGCCCTAACGGCTCCGGCCTCTCCCGAAAGGCAATTATGAGTGAAATTGATAAGAGCCTCAAACGAATTGGAACGGACTATGTGGATCTGTATCAAATTCACCGCTGGGATGAACATACACCGATTGAAGAAACGATGGAGGCATTACATGATGTAGTAAAGGCCGGTAAGGCGAGATATATCGGAGCTTCCGTCATGCAGGCCTGGCAGTTCCAAAAGGCACTGTATGTCGCCGAGAAACATGGCTGGACCCGGTTTGTAACGATGCAGAATCACTACAATCTGATCTACCGTGAAGAGGAGAGGGAAATGATGCCGCTGTGTATGGCAGAAGGCATTGGTGTCATTCCATTTAGTCCGCTTGCCTCGGGCCGGTTGACCCGTGATAGGCAGGAAACCACACAGCGTTCAGAAACCGATCAGGTGCAAAAAGCTAAGTATGACGCGACAGCTGAAGCCGACCGGGTAATTATCGACCAAGTTGCCGCAATTGCAGCAAAGCATAGCGTTCCTCGCGTGCAAATTGCACTTGCGTGGCTGCTGCAGAAAGAACCTGTTACTGCTCCGATTATCGGCGCTACGAAAATTTCTCATCTTGAAGACGCCGCCGCTGCCCTGACCATTACCTTAACTTCTGAAGAAATATCGTTATTGGAAGATGCATATGTACCCCATCCGGTGTATGGGTCTAATGCTGGTTTTAACTGAACCTAAATTTTATGGTCAAGGTTCTTATAAGATGAATACTGCAGTAAAGCCAATTTATTCAATAGATACAATCTGCTGTAACCCTTAATAAGGAAATCACTTTTGAAGCTTTGATCACTTATTCAAAGGTGCAGCGAATAGAAGGAAAGTGGATACACTCCGGGTGTTGATTAAGGAGACCCTATCAAAACGGTCGACTTGACTCGGAAAGTGAAGAATAAAAACATCAAAGAAAGCGTTGACATCTTTAATAGAGTATTCATATAATAAATTTGAAATCGATTTCATTTGCAGCCCTATTCGCTTCAGCCGGTTTATAAGCTTTTAAGAGTGGGAGGAATGAACAGGGGAATCTGTTTTTTTATATCAAAATGAAATCGATTTCAAAAAAATGATAGTCCAATGGAGTCCTACTACATTGGATGACTTAGGCACTCACACTTTTTATACAGATGAGAGAGGGAGGAATGAAAATTAATTCTATTTTCTTTTTTGATGAAATCGATTTCAAATAAGAGAGTCGAAAGGAGTATGTATGCAGTCCATAAGCAAATCGGTAAAGCGCAAGCGGGGGCATAACAAATATTTCGCGGCGGTCATGGCACTGGTTTTGCTGTTCCCGGGAGTATTCGGGGGAATGGCACGAGATACCGCTTACGCGCAGGAGACACCACCGCAGACACCGCCGCAGACGCAGACAGACAGCAAGTGGTATCAGAACTTTGAGCAGGCCGGGGAGGGGAAGACCTATGGGATTTCTGCCGTCGGCACCTCATCAACAGCGTCGGTTACAGACCGGACACCGGGAGGTGGAAGTCGGGGAAGTGTGCGCCTGATCCAGACGAATGACAATAATCCCAGCGGCGGAGCCTGGAACACCGACATTTACGGATTCACGGTAACGCCACAGAAGGACACAGTTACAGAAGGGACCTATTATGATGCTTCTGACTATAACTATCTAAATTTTTACATTCTGGACACCGATGTTCATAATCCGAATGTTGTCATCCGGGATGCAGACGGGAAAGAATGGAATGCCAATACGGACCAGACCCTGTCCGTGAAGGATGAGTGGACGAGGCTTTCGATTCCGCTCGATAAGACAAAACTCGATTTTTCGCGGATTGTCTCCATTTCGCTGGGCGAGTATTGGGGCTGGGGCAACATCTATTATTTTGACGAGATGTACTTTGCCAAATCTGCTGCCGCTCTGCCGCCCGCTTATCCGGGTGATGGCTTAGAGCCGTCGGCGCCTGTCATGTACCAGAGTTTCGAACAACCCGGCAGTGATGGCAGCTATGGCTTGGCAGGTCAGGGAACCGCGACGGTCGCTCAGCGTGTTACTGCGGATGCTGCTTATTCCTCAAGCTCCGGCAGTCTTAAAATGGTGCAGAATACCTATACGGACGGGGAAGGGAAGGAACGGAACGAAGCCTGGAACACCGGCGTTTATGGAGCCGGAATTAAACCTGAAGGCAGCTTGACCGTATCCGGTGCGACGTATATGGATGCTTCCCCTTTCAGTTATCTGTTGTTCTACGTCAAGGATACGACAGCAGCCGCCGGATCCAGTATTCATGTTGTATTCAAGGATGCCGAGGGCGGGGTCTGGGATACGGAAACAAGCCCAGCGGTCAAGACGCAGTCGAAGCAATGGGTGAAAATGACCGTAAAGTTGGACAAATCAAAAATTAATTTGTCCAGACTGCAGCAGATTGAGCTTGGAACGTACTGGGGTTACGGTAATGTGTACTACTACGATGATCTTTATCTGGCCCAGAACGAAACGGATGCTTCGCCTGCCGTTAAGCCAGAGCGCACAGCCTTGTTCAATGATTTCGAGAGCAGAACCGGCTACTCTGCAGGCAGCGCTGCCACCGCCGAGACCTCCGGAGATATAGCCAACGCAGCGGGCATGGCTGGTGTCATGGTCACGACAGTCAAAAATGACTGGCCTTATGCGGTCGGGAGTTATTTGAGCGTACAGCCCAAAGCAGGCGGGACGTTCGATGCGTCAGCTTATTCATATCTTGCTTTCTATCTGAAGGACACCCAGGGCAGCAATGGAGTGGAATTCCGTATCAAGGACGCCAACGGGGGCGTCTGGGACACGTGGGGAACCTCCAAATCTACCAAGAATAAATGGGTCAAAATGCAGCTTTCGCTGGAAGGAGCCTCGAAGATTGACCTGACAAAAATCGTCTCCGTCGACATCGGCTTTTACAATGCCGGAGTGTATTATCTCGATGATATGTATTTTGCCATGGCCGAAGACGATGTACTGGCCGGCTTCATCAGCGGAGCCCAGAATATCGGAGCGGTCTGGTATCAGAATTTCGAGACGAAAGGGCAGGACGGACAATACGGGATTACGGCAGGTACAGAGGTGAGCACCGCGCTCAGCATGGAGAAGTCAGCGAATGCATACAACTCTGCGAGCATTCGGGCTGTGCTGTCCCAGGATTCGACTAACCCAGCCATGAATGGCATAACCGTCAGGCCGCAGGCGCTCGAAGAGTCTCCGGATAAGAACCAGCCTTACGCTTATCAGCCGGAGTTCAACGCCACAAATTTCAGCCATCTGATCTTTTATGTGTGGGATGAGCAGGGCGGTCAGACGCTGTCCGTACAGTTGAAGGATGCTGGCGGCAAAACGGTAGACTGGCAGACCGAAAAGACGACAGCAGCCGGCTGGAGCCGGATCGTCATGCCTATGGACAAGAGCCTGAAATTCCAATTTGCACGCCTTAGCACGGTGACGGTGATTCCCGGGAAAGCAGGGACCTATTATCTGGATGAGTTTTATTTCGCTAAAAAAGAAAGCGCAGGGTTCCCGAATGCCGGCTTTACACAATTGGTGCTGAAGGATGTGGACGGCGAAGCGATGCCTTATTCGGGTAGTTTGCCGTTGGGTTCATTCGAGAAGCAGAAGGACAGAACGTACCTCTCCTTAAACGGGGACTGGAAAAAAGAAAGAACCACGCTGGATTCCAATCTGTCAGCAGCACCCCGGGACAGCGCCAGGACTGCCGGCCTTGAAGAAGAGGCGGGCGGCAGACAGGAGACCGGCTACAACGATTCCGGCTGGGCCGGCAAGACGCTGCCTCTCCCGGAGGATGAGAGCACAGCTTACGAATCGCTGAGCGGACCGGAGAACAAGAGTGACAAGTCGGGTTATCAGGGCGGGGTATGGTACCGCAAGCATTTTGAGGTGAATAGCTCTCTTGAGGGGCAGCCTGCACAGCTTACTTTCCTCGGCGTCAACTATTTCGCGGATGTATGGATCAATGGGAAATATGCGGGCGGGCATCAGGGCGGCTACACGCCGTTCGCACTGGACGCGTCCAATCTATTGAACTATGGCGGCGACAATGTGATCGCTGTGCGGGTTGATAATCCGAAATGGGACATGTTCAATAACGGGGAAATCCTGCCGTACGCGACATCCGACTGGTTCAACTACACAGGAATCCTGCGGGACGCCTACGTTGAATTTATGCCGGACACCTATGTGGTGCGCAGTGATGTGCGTACGCTGGATACGGATGGAAATCTGTCGGTCCGTACGTTTCTGAATCATACGGGTAAAACGGCGGAGCAGGTTCAGCTGTCCTATACAATCTATGAAGCGAAGATCGGAGAGAGTAACCGGCTCAGCGAATATGCGCAGGATCTGACGGGTACGGAAGCGGCAGCGGCGCAAGGAAGCGCATTAACGGTTCCAGCCAGCGGGGAGGCGGTACAAACGCTCAAGGTAAAAGTACCTAAACCGAAGCTGTGGAGTCCGTCTGAACCGAATCTGTATATTTTAAAGGTAGAGCAGAAGACAGGTGGAGCAGTAACCGACACCTTCTATACCCAGTTCGGTATCCGTACACTGGAAGCGGATGGTGTACAGCTTAAGCTGAACGGAGAGTTGGCCCCGTTCCTCACCGGGGTCGGTTATACAGAGGACAGCAGCGACAAAGGACCTTCGCTGAATGATGCAACCCGGTACAGCGACCTGCTGAAGATCAAGGAGGAGCTGAAGGCCAATTTCGTCCGGACTGGGCATTTTCCGCACAGCCTGCCGACCTATCAGTTTGCCGACCGGATCGGTCTGGCCATCTGGCAGGAAATTCCGGCCTATTGGTTCAGCGGAGAAGCCTTCGACCTGCAGCGTCAGCGGGGCCAGGCTAAGCAAATGATGGAGGAAATGATCTTCAGTAATTACAACCGTCCTTCCGTCTGGTTTGACGGGGTCAGCAATGAGTCAGGCGGGCAGCTGGAACGTGTTAACTTTATCCAAGAGCTGCGGGACGCTGCACATGCCATCGATGGAACAAGACTGGTCGGCCAGTCCGCCGTGGCGAATCCGTACAAAGGCGTGAGCGACCATTCACATTCCCCGGCCGATATCATCGGAATGACCATGTATTTCGGCGCCTTCTACGGTGCGAATCCAGACTTGGAGACACAGGAGGAAATTGAGGCCATACATGCGCTGCATCCGGGTAAGCCGATCATTGCTACAGAGTACGGCTACTGGACAGGTGATGAAACCGCCTCGGACACAAAGCAGACGACGCTGTTCACCGGTACCTTCAATGCATTTGCCCGCATAGCTACCCGTGCGGAGGACGGAACGCCGAACCCGGGCGGACTGTTGAGCGGTGCAGCCTGGTGGACTGCATATAACTGGTATACCAATATTACGGGCCTGCAGACGATGGGCTTGTATCATATGGACCGGACAACGCCGAAGCAGGTGAAGGATATTCTGGCCGAGCGGTATAACCGGTATAACCGGATTTCAGCCGGAACGCAGCCGAACCCGGCCGGTATCTCGGCTTGGTTCCAGAGTTTTGAATCAGGCCGGGGGTACTTATCTTCCTCCCCTCAGCTGCAGCTGGAATCAGCAGCAGACAGTGCGGCCGGCAATGGCACGAAGAGTCTCAAGATCACAGCGGGCTCCGGCGCGGACGGGACTTATGCCGCATTTGTTCCGCAGGGCGGCGCGATCAACAGTGATCTGACAGGCTACAATTACCTGAACTTCTACGCCAAGGACAGCGCGGGGGACAGACCTCTTTCCGTTACACTCGTGGATGCCGAGGGGCATTCCTGGACAACGGAGACGGATGGGAAGACGGTGAAAAACGCATGGACACGGCTGAGTGTTCCGCTTCTGAAGTCGCAGGGCGTTCCACTGTCCAGCCGGCAGCTGAATACGCTGGCGATTACCCAGATCAGGATCGGTATGAACGCTTCTGAGCAGCTATGGGTCGACAACTTCTTCGCGGCAACCTACAAGACTGGCGTGGAGCCCGCTTCGTATCCTGTAGGTTCCAGCGGCTGGTTCCAATCTTTTGAGGAACCGGATGTGCAGGTCGGCCAGGGTGTGAATGCCACCGCGGCGGTGGACCGGACATTCGGGGTCAATCCTGGAGGAACAGGAAGTGTGAAGCTGGAAGTCACTGGAGACGCCGGCTCACCGGGAGCGGATAAGCAATCTGTCATCATTAAGCCACAGGGCGGCGCAGCTTCCATAGATGCTTCCGGGTTCAATTATCTGGCCTTCTATGTAAAGGATATGCAGGGATCGAACACCGTCCACGTTACCTTTGTGGATACGGACGGCACGGTCTCCGTGAACAACTGGACCGATGTCAGTTCAGTCAAGGGGCAGTGGACGAAAGTGTATCTTCCGCTGATGAAGACCTCTGCGGATATCAGCCGTCTGAAGGAAATCCGGTTGTCGGAGTGGAATCCCGGCACCTATTATTTTGACGATCTGTACTTCGCTGAGTATCCGTCGGATGAAATTCCCGCCACATATACGGAAAAGATTCCAGAGAAGAACCGCCCGGAAGGTCAAATCAAGGTAGCAGCGGTCGGAGATAGTATCACAGCTGGAGCCGGGCTGAAATATGCCGGGGTAACGAGTTATCCGGCCCAGCTCCAGTCGCTACTCGGCAGCAACTTTGCCGTCAAGAACTTCGGCGTCAGCGGCCGCACGCTGCAAAAGGACGGCGACGATCCGTACTGGAATGAAGCAGCATTTGCGGCCAGCCAGACTTATGCTCCTGACGTCGTGGTTATCCAGCTGGGTACCAATGACACGAAAGCCTGGAACTGGAAGGAGGGGCAGAACCACTTCCTGGGCGATTATAAAGAGCTGATTCAATTATATCAGGCGCTGCCAAGTCATCCGAAGGTCTTTGTCAATCTGCCGCCGGCAGTGTTCAATGACGATCCCAACCAGGCTTATGGCATTGTCAACTCCGTCCTGCAAAACGGGGTCATTCCTCTGATCCGGAAGGCGGCCGAAGAGACAGGCGCAACCCTGATCGACGTGAACGCGGCTACAGCCGGAAGCAGCAGCGACTTCCCGGATAAGATTCATCCGAATCCGAAAGGAGCCTGGACTTTAGCCGATACAGTGGCCAAAGCCATCCGGGGCAGACTTTTCAACATCGGGGATACGGAGGTCACCACCTGGAAAGACGGCAAGGCCGGCGCGTATTCGATTATGTATGATGATGGTATCTACGAATCTGATTTACGGTTCGCCGGATTGCATGAAAAATACAACCTGAAAGGAACGCTGGCGCTGATCAGCGGCTGGATCGACAATGCCTATAATGACACTGGCGCTTCCACGGGCACATGGGAGCAGTGGAAAGCACTGCTGGATAAAGGGATTTTCGATGTAGCAAGCCATACGGTTACTCACCGCAATCTGACCACGCTCAGCGCGTCAGAGGTGTCCTCCGAGTTGAAGGATTCTGTCGACCGGATCAAGGAGAAGACCGGTTATAAGCCGGAATCACTGGCGCTCCCGTACAATACGGGCAATGCGGCGGTTGCGGCGGAAGCAGCCAAGTATTTCGTTGCTGCGCGCCAGGGAGGTAACAATGCCGGCAACGCCAGCAGCACAGAGCAGTATTACAATCTGAGCAGTACAATGGTTGAAAGTACGACAACGGCTGTCCAGCTGGATGATTGGACCGACTTTGGTATCGCCAAGGGCAACTGGCTGATTCTGACCGGCCATGGCAATGATGGTGAAGGCTGGTCCTCACCTCCGCTCAGTCTGTATGACAGTCATTACGGTTATGTAGCCCAGCGGAAAGATGCTCTTTGGAACGGTACCTTTGCCGAGGTGGGCAAATATTTGCGTGAAAGACAGAACGCCACAGCTAAGGCAACGAAAGCCGCTTCCGGTGCAATCGAGGTTAAGCTGGAGGGTACACTGGACCCGGCAGTATACAATGAGCCGCTAACCCTGAGAACGAAGGTTCCGGCCGAGTGGAACGAGGTTACTCTCACACGGGGAGCCACTTCTTATAACCTGAAGCCGGTCCGGGAAGGTGAAGGTGCATTCGTCTATTACGAAGCCGTGCCTGGAACGCAAATGCTGGTTATTAGTAAGAAGGGAACGGAGACTCCGATTCCTGATGCCGGAACCTCCACACCGGCCCCTTCTGTCTCTGTAGCCGCAGCAGACAGTACGAAGTATGTTCTTGCTCCCGGCACAGCGGAGCTTACGAAGGCGCTCGCCGCCGCTCCGCCAGATGCCAATGGAGTGCGGACGCTTACGTTTAAGGCCGGACCAGCTGCGGGTAAAACAACATTCGAATTGCAGCTGCCTGCCTCATATCTGGTCTCGATGAAGCAGGTGCGGATCCAATTCATTACCCCTGCAGGAAGTCTGCTACTTCCGGGGGATATGTTTGCGGGCACGGCTAAAGACGCGAAGCAGATTGCTGTGTCCGTTAAGTTCGCGGATCTGTCCGGTGCGGATGGAGACGTCAAGCAGGCTGCGGGCAGCCGTCCAGTTGTCGAGCTGGGCGCGGCCGTGGATGGTAACCCTGTCAGCTGGCAGAACAATCTAGCGACCGTTACGTTCCGCACGCCTTACCAGCTTTCCTCCGCCGAAGCGCTCAACCCGTCTCAGCTGACGTTCTGGCAGATCGGGGAAAACGGCAAGGGACAGCCGGTAATCAGCGGACGATATGACAGCACAGGCAGTGAGATGATATTCACCACACATCACTTCAGCCGCTATGCCGTTGTCTCAGTAGCCAAGAGTTTCGGCGATCTGGACCGCTACGGCTGGGCGCAGGCAGCGGTGGAAGCTCTTGCTTCTAAGGGAGCTATCCAGGGAGTCTCACAGCATTCGTATTCGCCTGCTCAAACTATTACCCGAGCAGATGCGGTGGTCATGATTATGCGGCTGTTTGATCTGCAGGCGCAAGCCTCCCATTCCTTTACGGATATAGCGCAGGCTGATTATTACTATGAAGATGTGAATGCTGCCCGGACGCTGGGCATTGTTCGCGGTACGGGCAGTGATGAGTTCCGGCCGAAGCAGCCGGTAACCCGTCAGGAAATGATGATGATGCTGGACAAAGCCATGCTTGCGGCAGGCAAGGAATACCCCGTGGGCAGCGGGGAAGCAGTGCCGGAATTCAGGGATGCTTCTCTGGTATCCGCTTATGCCAGGGATAGTGTAACCCGTGCGGTTTCCGCTGGTTTGTTCCAGGGCTATAACGGTTACTTGCAGCCCGTTTCGCCGATCACAAGGGCGGAAGCTGCTGTCACGCTTTACCGGTTGTATGGAATAATGTACTAGTTGAACTGGCGGGCCGTTTCTGTGAATATTAAAAGCATAAAAGTCAATAGAGCAGCGCTCCTCCTGTTATTGGAGGAGCGCTGCTCTTATGTTTTTGGTCCTTGGCTGCTCGCTGCAATAGATTATGGGCAGGTGAAAGCCAACCGAATTCGAGCGTCACTTTGTCGATGCCACGAAGCAGAAAACGCCGGAAGCCCCGGTTATTTTCAGTTGTCCAAATACACTTTCCGGCTCCGTCATTAGACGTACAGATAAGGCGTAGTCCTCTTCACTCCGCAACTGTTCCCGCGCTTGGTTCTGGTATCGCAGCCGTTCCGGACTGATGACCACCATGATTGTTGAGATTTGCAGTGGAACGGAGGCAGTGTAGGAAAGGATATTGAAATCGATTTCATTGGTGTTATAATGGGTTTATCAAACCTTGAAAGTATGTGAACTGATGAAGGATAGCAAAATTATCGATGTTGCCCGGATTGCCAATGTCTCGCCCGCGACGGTATCCCGCGTATTAAACGGCAGTCCTCTGGTAACCAAGGAAACGCAAAATAAAGTATTGAAGGCCATTCAGGAATTGAATTACACACCGAACGCTATGGGCAAGCAACTCCGATCCCGAAAGACCATGACGCTCGGCGTCGTCGTACTCGATATCGGGATATCTTATCATGCCGAGATTATCAAGGGCATAGAACAAAAGGCAAACGCAATGAATTACAAAATCCTCATCTGCAACTCGCAAAATGAGAAGAAGAAGGAACTGGAGTACTTATCGCTGCTTCAGAACCGGACTGTAGACGGCATTATCCTGGTGGCGCCAATGCTTAGCGACGGGGAGATCGCATCCTTCGCTGGTGAAGGCTATGCCATTGGGGTTATCGGACGGCGTCTTGGACATCTTAACATTCCCTGCTCTACTACGGATAACTGGAAAATCGGCCGTGATGTGGTCACTCACCTGGCGGCAAACGGGCACCGGCGGATTGCTTTTCTGAACGGCTACGAGGAAGCGCTGGACAGCATCGAGCGGCTGCAAGGGTTCAAGGAGGGGCTGGCTGAGGCGGGACTACCTTTTCTGCCAAATCTAGTTGACAGAGGAGATTTTTCCGAAGATGGAGGATACGCGGCTTTCCGTCGTTTATGGGAAGAGAGCAGCGATTTTACAGCGGTATTTGCCGCCAATGATGAGATGGCACTCGGAGTATACAAAGCTTGCTCTGAGTATGGCATTGCAATTCCGGACCGCATGGCGGTGGTGGGTGTCGACAATATCCGGATTACCAACTATGTTTCGCCTAAGATTAGCTCCGTTGAACAGCCGCTGTACGAGTTGG
The DNA here is from genome assembly GCF_000758705.1 of Paenibacillus graminis. NCBI lineage: Bacteria > Bacillati > Bacillota > Bacilli > Caryophanales > Paenibacillaceae > Paenibacillus > Paenibacillus graminis. The sequence goes on from NZ_CP009287.1 coordinate 2,888,373, forward strand.
GGGGGCTGCTGGCGGACAAGGTTATCGATCAGATTAACGGTGATCTCCAGCCGGGTCAAAAGGATTTTGTGATCAATTCCAGGCTGATTGTCAAAGGTTCTTCGCAAAAAGGGGCTGATTCGATATGAATGCCTACTCACGCGGCTGGAACAACACTATCCTTTGAGGGGGATCATACATGAAAATGCCGCACAAAAAAGTAGATCGCTACTTCGGGAAGTTTTTTTCTGTAATGGTTGTTACGATATTTCTGACTATTTCCATACTGTCCATCATTCTGTATATGAATTTTGAGAAAATCGCGCTCAGCCAATCCTACGATCAGACGATGGACAGTCTGGCGCAGACGACTCAGGAAGCCTCCGTGATGGCTGTGACCGCCGCTACGTTCGCCAAGCAGATTCATAGCGATCAGAATATCGCCAATCTGCTTAATTTTCCCGACCTCAGCGCGCAGGACATCAATAGTTCCATCCGCCAGTTAACCAATTACCGTGAAACCTCGCCGTTTATCGATTCCATCTATGTTTATAATGCCGAGGCACGCACCTTCTATATCACTTCGGATATGAGCGTGCCCTCGGTATTCAGCGAGGCGGAATTTTACGACCAGGAACTGAGCAGCATGCTCCAGCATGTGAACGATTACAAAACACTGATGCCGATTCCCCGTAAGCTTAAGATCGACGGGCTCGTTGGAAACATCGCTGAGCGGGAAAGGGATACGTATACTTTTTTGCTGTATGACACCCTCAGCAAGAAGCCGCGGAAGAATGCGGTTGTTGTCAACATCAAGGAGACGCAGCTGCAAAAACATATCGACGGTTCGCTGACGAATGATCCGACGAATACCTTTCTGATCGACGAGAACGGCACGCTTGTCACGAACAGCTGGAAGACACCGATGCTGACCAACCTTAAGGGTACGCCGTATATTGACCGGATCTTGCGGGAACCGGACGATTCCGGGTATTTTGCCGCTGAGGTGGATCATGTCAAAAGTCTAGTCACCTACAGCAGTCCGGACTATCTGGGCTGGAGATATATCCGCATTGTGCCTTATTCAGTGATCAGCCGGAATATCGATAGTATGCGGATCAAGACGCTGATCGTTGCCGGGGCCATCCTGTTCGCCGGACTTGCGCTGTCCTCACTGCTGTCCCGGCGGATCTTCAGCGGGCTGAGCCATAAGCTCTCCCGGCTGGGTAAGCTGGAAACAGAACAGCGGGAGAGCGTCCAGGCGATGCGCTCGGAATATCTCCGCAGCCTGTTGAACGGATATACACAGATGAACGCCGGGCATGCAGCCGCCCGGTTTGAACGGTACGGCATTCCGCTGGATCCTGCACAGCCGATCCGTGTCCTGCTGATCTTGGTGGACGATCACCTGCTGTTCGTGAACCGGTACAAAGCGGAGGACCGCAAGCTGCTGCTCTACGGAGTGCTCAACATTGCCCAGGAGCTGTTCGCCGCCGCTGGCATTCCAGCCGCTGCGGCGGATATCGGGGATGAACAGGCGGCGGTGCTGCTTCAGATGTCAGGCGAAGCCGATGTTGACCGGGAGCGGTGCAGAGATTATGCTGCTTGGATTCAAACGGCGGTCAGCGAATATTTAAAGCTGTCGGTCACTGTATCCTCCAGCCTGAGCGGTCCGGGGATCGAAGCGGTGCATGCCCTGTATCAGCAGGCAGTGGAAGCCTCATACAGCTGGGTATTCAGCGGAGCCGGCAGCCATATCGAAGCCGAAGAAGTGGAACAGAACAAGACCAAACGTTATGAATATCCGCTGCAGAAAGAGAAGCAGATGATTGATGAGCTGATGCTGGGGCGGATAGCTGATGTAAGGCAGCTGTTCCGTGAGATCATTATAGATACGGCTGATTATACCTATATATCCTACCAGTTTGCTGTTTCACACCTGACCTTTGCGCTGCAGAACGCACTGCGGATTATCCGCCAGCATTCTCCATCGAACGAGGACTGGGAGTTCATTAACCTGCACCTGTATATGCCTCACTCCCGGGCAGAGACGATGGGGCAGTTCATTGAACGTTGTATGTCCCTGTTTGATCAGCTGGAGAATCAGATGAATGAACGGAAGAAGAGCCGGCAGGATGAATTGCCGTGCCGGATCAAAAAAATTCTCGATGAACGTTATGCTGATCCGAATCTGTCTCTGGACATGCTGGCAGAGGAGCTCGGCATGTCCGCCACCTATCTCGGGCGTGTGTTCAAACAGCATACGCTGCAGACGATACTCGGTTATATCCAGGAGGTGCGGATGAGCAGAGTGCGCGAGCTGCTCCTGCATACGGATGCCCCTGTCGGAGAAATCGCAGAACGTGCCGGCTTCTCGAACAGCCCGTACTTTTTTAAAGCGTTCAAGAAGTACAATGGTGTAACGCCTGCGGAATACCGCAGAACGGGCCGGAATCGAACGGATGAGGACGGTGTAGAGGCAGGCATTGCAGCTGAATAGAAGGGAAGGCGTTCTTGGCGAAGAAATCGCACAGGAACGCCTTTTTTAACGGATAAAGGTAGCAATTAAGCAGTCAGTTCGGAAAAAATTAGTCTGCTTTTTAAGCGGAAAGTGAGTCATATCGCATATGGTAAGTTGCCCGGAAATAGGCTCTCTCCTAGTATAAGGTTTGTAGCCGGGAGTACCGGCGGAATATACAAACAGAAGGAGAAGGAGGCCGATTCGATGTCCGGAAAGAGCGGGATCATCCGGGAGCTGCGTCAGAGCAAGACGCTTCTGCTAATGATTGCACCAACAATTGTGTTTTTCATTGTGTTTAGTTACATCCCGATGATAGGCGTATATTACGCCTTTACGAAGTTTGATTTTGACGGAGGGCTGTTTGGAAGCCAGTTTGTCGGGATGGAGAATTTCAAGTTCTTATTTAATACTGGAGTGCTGTGGAATCTGACCAAGAATACCGTGCTGTATAATCTGGCGTTCATTTTCCTGGGGAATATCATGCAGATTATTTGTGCCGTATTCCTTGCTCAGCTGTCAGGCAAGCTGTTCAAGAAGACAGCCCAGTCGCTGATGTTTCTTCCCTATTTTCTGTCCTGGGTGCTGGTAGGCGCGTTCGTCTATAACCTGTTCTCAGATCTTGGGGTAGTCAACAGCGTACTTAAGCAGCTTGGACTTCATTCCTATGATTTCTACCTGCATACCGCACCGTGGAAGTTCATTATTGTGTTCTTTAGTGTCTGGAAAGGGCTGGGCTATGGCACTGTCATTTATTTGGCGGCCATTATGGCAATCAGCGATGAATATTACGAGGCGGCGAAAATCGACGGGGCGACTATCTTTCAGCAAATCCGCAATATCACGCTGCCGTTGCTGAAGCCTACCTTCATTCTGTTGATTCTGTTCAGTCTAGGCGGCATTATGAAGGGGCAATTCGATCTCTTCTATCAGATTATCGGCAGCAACGGTATGCTGTACGATGCCACAGATATTATCGACACGTTTGTGTTCCGTTCCCTGACAGTCAATTTTGACATCGGTATGGGTACGGCAGCCGGCTTGTATCAATCATTTTTCGGCTTCGCCTTAATCATGATTGTCAATTTCATCATCCGTAAGACGAACAAGGACTACTCCTTGTTTTAGAAAGGAGGTATACGCATGAGTACCCAAGTCAAACAACTGGCCAAAGCGGATGCCTTCAAGGGCAACCGGATTAAGCAGGACAAGGAAACCATCGCTTTTAATATCATCGGCTACACGCTGTTGACACTCGTTTCCCTGATCTGTCTCATCCCCTTCTGGCTAATCGTCGCCGGTTCTTTTACCGATGAGCTGGAGATTATCTCAAAAGGCTTTCAATTATTCCCGGACACGGTCTCGTTCGAGGCGTATAAGTCCGTATTCAGTACACCGGAGCAAATATACCGGGCTTATAGTGTAACGATCGGTGTGACCATCGCCGGTTCGCTGCTGGGCATTTTCCTGACCTCGATGGCAGGGTATGTCCTTTCCCGCAAGGATTTCGCGATGCGCAACGGGATTTCGTTCTTTATTTACTTCACAACGCTGTTCAGCGGCGGCCTCATTCCCTGGTATATTCTCATGACCAAAAATCTGGGGCTCAAAGACAGCTATTGGGCGCTGATTCTGCCTCCGCTGCTGAGTGCCTGGAACATTATCCTGATGCGCAGCTTCATGAAGTCGATCCCTGAATCCATTGTAGAGTCCGCCAAAATTGATGGCGCCGGTGATTTCAAAATCTACCAGAGGCTGATTCTGCCGCTGTCGACGCCGGGACTCGCCACAATCGGGCTGTTTCTCGCACTTGGTTACTGGAACGACTGGTTCAATGCCAATATGTTCATTACAACGGATAGTAAATATCCACTGCAATTCCTGCTCTATAAAATCCTGTCCAGCGCAGCGGTGCTGCAGACGAATAACGGGGCCTACCTGGCCGCAAATGTCGTGCCGCCGACGGAAACACTCAAAATGGCCGTTGCTGTGGTGGCGACAGGGCCAATTATCCTGCTGTATCCTTTCGTCCAGCGCTACTTCGTGAAAGGGCTTACTGTTGGAGCAGTCAAAGGTTAGACCCGGCTTGCCGGCTAACATAGTATTTTTTTATAAGTAATAAAGGGCAAGGTCAGACAGGCTCGAAGCATTTAGCACATTCATTGAGGAGGAATCAAGTTGGGAAAAATCAAAAAAAGATGGACGCTGCTCGTCTCGCTCTCCATGCTGGCATCGCTGCTGTCAGGCTGTGGCGGATCGAATAACAATGCAGCGGAAAAGAACAATTCGGATGCGTCCGGCGGCAATGCCAGCCCATCGGCAAGTGAGGCTACAGCATCGAAGGAACCGCTCAAAAAGGTAAAGCTGACCTGGTATCTGGTCGGCGATACGCATAAGGATATGGACAAGGTGATGGCCGAATGGAACAAAATGCTGGAAAAGGATCTGAACACTACGGTCGATCTCAAGTTTACCACCTGGAACGACTGGCAGACTAAATACAATCTGCTCCTAACCTCCGGTGAGAAGATCGACATGATCTTTGCATCGAGCTGGGCAGATTTCTACAAGCTGTCCAAGCAGGGGGCCTTTCTGGATCTGACCAAGCTGCTCCCTGAATATGCGCCGGTAACCTGGGGCAATGTGCCGAAGGATGACTGGGGCTCCGTCACGGTCGGCGGAGGTATTTACGCGGTGCCGAATACGAATCCGGAATACACGCCATCCGGCTACGTCTACCGGGAGGACTGGCGCAAGGAATTGGGCCTGCCGGAGTTCACCGACCTGAATTCGATTGAGGCTTACATGGATGCCGTGAAGACGAAGAAGCATGTTACCCCGATCAATGGCTTGGTCTATGATAACGTGAACGTCCTGTTCAAATCCTGGAATGATTTCCAGATGATTGGCGGAAACGAGCTGATCGCAGCCACATCTTACGATACTCCGCGTGACATTCAAATCGTACCGTTTACCGACAAGTACGAAGCTTGGGTCAAGAAGATGAAGGAGTGGGCAGACAAGGGCTACTGGAACAAAAACTCGCTGTCCTCGAAACAGGAAGCTGGCGATTTCATCAAGACCGGACAAGGAGCGATCTACTGGCGCAACCCGTCCAGCGCCGGAGGCTTTATTAATGAGGTGAAGGCCAAAAAACTGAATATGGAAATCGGCTACTTCCCGTTCACCCGGTTTCACAATTATGTAATGCCGACGCTGCCAAGCTCGAACGCGATGGCTGTTCCGAAGAGCTCGGAGAATCCGGAGCGCTCGCTGATGGTGCTCGATAAGCTTCGCAACGACCCTGTTTACTTTGATCTGATGACCTACGGGATCGAAGGCAAGCACTGGGCCAAGGGCAAGGACGCCAAAACGATTGTCATTCCGGCACCGGGTGTCGATCTTAATGAAACGCCTCGTTTCGATATCGCTAGCTGGGGCTGGCGCTATGAGCCCAACATGCTGAAAGAAGAGGGAGGCTGGGACGGTCTCGATAAGCTGAAGGAAGAATTCAAGCCAATCAGCAAACCGGATATTTTCGGACCCATTTATATGGATTATGATCCGGTCAAAACCGAGCTTGCAGCGGTTAACCAGGTGTTTGAGCAATATGGCAAACCGCTGATGCTCGGGCTGATACCTGATGTGGACGCTTCACTCAAGACCTACCGCGACAAGCTGAAAAAAGCCGGGATCGAAAAACTCCTGACTTATGTGAAGGAACAATCGAATCAGTATTTTGACGAAAAAGGAATTAAATAAAACTTGGCATGATGAGGAACAGCGGCGGAGGCAATTTCGCCGCTGTTCCAGTTCATATTCAGAAAAGAAAGGGGTCAAGTCATTAAAACGGTTGGCACTATAAGGGCATTTTGAGAAGTTCATATTATTCAGGGAGAGTGAACTGTTATGGCAAACAAAAAAATGCTGACTCTGGCAGTTGTTCTGGCTATTTCCGTGCCCATGGGGGCGGTGTCCTCCCCGCAGCAGGCGCAGGCTGCAGGTGAAAACGTACAGGTATGGTTGTCCAATCCCAACACAAATACTTGGTTGGCAAGACAACCGGATGTCAGGTTCTCTCCATCCAGCACAGGTGCCGACTATACGATTGCTGTCAATGAAGGAAGCACGTATCAGACGATGGACGGTTTTGGAGCTTCACTCACTGATTCATCCAGCTGGCTGCTGCAAAACAAACTGTCTGCAGCCAAAAGAACCGAGGTCATGAATCAGCTGTTCAGCGCCAGCGGCATCAACATCAGCGCCCTCCGCCAGCCGATCGGCGCGAGTGACTTCAACTGGGAAATGTGGACCTATGATGATACGTCCGGGAACAGCGATGATATGAACCTGAGCGCTTTCTCACTCTGGAGGGATGAAGCCTATATCCGCCCTATGCTTAATCAGGCCTATAACGTTAATCCGGGCCGGATCAAGCTGTTCGCCGCCCCATGGAGTCCTCCAGCCTGGATGAAGACGAAAAAAAGCCTCTACGGTGATACGGGCGGCACCTTGCGTGAGAATTGCTATGATGTCTATGCCAATTATCTGGTGAAATATCTGCAGCAGTATGCCGCACTTGGAACACCTGTCTATGCCCTCTCCCTGCAGAATGAACCGAAATATGCCCCAAAACACTATTCCGGACTTCTAATGTCTGACGTTGAACAAATCAAACTGATCAATCAGCTGGGCCCGAAGCTGGCACAGAACGGACTTAACACTCAAATTATGGCCTATGACCACAACTATGACGATATTAGCTATGCCAAGTCAGTGCTGGAATCTAGCGCTTCTGCCTATACGCAGGGCAGTGCTTTTCATTACTACACTCAAGATAGAGACCATTCCAAACTGACCACGCTGCATAACCTTTATCCGACCAAACGGATCTGGTTCACGGAAGGCGGCAGCGGAACGTGGATTGGCGGCGGCACGAACGCGGGAATGTTCCAGGATCTGATGATGCATATGATCCGCTTCCCCAGAAACTGGGCAAAGTCCTATATCATGTGGAATGTCGCGCTGGACCAGAATGGCGGCCCTGCGCTCGCCGGAATTGATGCTGCCAACCGCGGCCTGCTGACCATCCGCTCTGACACTACGGACTCAGTGACCTACAACCCGCAATTTTACGGTTTGGGGCACAGCAGTAAATTTGTCGACCTGAATGCGTCCCGCATTGATTCGAATACGTTTGAGGACAGCATGGAGGACGTAGCCTATAAAAATCCTGACGGCACCATTGCGCTTGTGTTGTCCAACCGGCTCTCCAGCACTAAGACCGTCAAGATTCAGTGGAATTCCCAGTCATTCACGTACACCGTTCCTGCCGGAGGCGCGATCACCTTCAAATGGCCGTCCAACTCGGCCCCGGTGACCGGCGGCACCTATAAGATTTTGAGCAAAGCAAGCGAAATGGCCCTGGATGTGACTGATGTTTCTACGGCGGATGGCGCGCTTGTCCAGCAATGGGAATATGCAGGCGGCAATAACCAGCGGTGGACGATCAGCGATGCAGGAAGCGGGTATGTCAACATCGTTAACACAGCCAGCGGTAAAGGCCTGGATGTGATAAACGGCTCCACCGCGGACGGTGCGGGTGTTCAGCAGTGGGCGCTTACCGGTACAGGAGGATATAATCAGCAGTGGAAGCTTGAAGCAGTTGGCGGCGGCTATTATAAGGTTGTGAATAGACAAAGCGGCAAAGTGCTGGATATTCCAGACTCTTCAACCATGAACGGTACCAAAATCCAGCAGTGGTCCTATTTCGGAGCGGACAATCAGCTATTCTTCTTTGTGGCGCCGTAAGGTTTGATTTGTACGCCAAAAAGCCCGCACAAACGCGGGCTTTTTGGTGTGTGGTGCGCCTCCCACAGGGCGGTCTATTGGTTGTTCCAACCTCTGTTTTAATACGAATCTGAAAAACCTTCCTCAGCCTCACGGCTCGAGTCACATCACACCCTGCTTCGCCTTCATACATTTCAGATTGTAAGTCCGCCCATAGGCCTTGCCGTATCTAACGATCCGGTTGATCATACTACGGTCCTGCAGTTTGGTGAACGGGCAGGGATCGGGGGCTGTATTCACTTCCAGGATCCAGGGCTTCAGATGCCGGTCCAAGGCAATATCAGCTCCGATTTCCTGAAGGCCGGGGAAGGCAGTGCTTAACTGATGGGCGGACTTTACTCCAATTTCCTTCATTGCCGCGATCAATGCTGCACGCTTTTCTAGGGTTGTGTAGGCGTTCAACAATACTTCAACCGGATATATGGTCCCTCCTTGACTGCCGTTGGTCACCACTTTGTGAGGAGGCGCCACGCGTCCTGCAATCCCCGTAGCTTCCCACTCCCTCTTAAGATTCCGCTGCACCATCACCCGGATATCGAAGGGCCGACTATCATAGGTAAGCAGCCGGATTCCCTTTTGTACTAAATAGGATCTTCCCTTGGTTTCCCTATAGATTGCGCGATAGGCGGTGTCGTAATCGGAGAATCTATGCACTAGCGTACCGGCTTGATAGCGGTAGGCCATCTCTTGCCCCGGGTCATGATCTCTTCCGCTGCTGCGTTTCAAGCGTTTGACCGGAAATTTGTCAACCCGGATCACGCCCCGCCCCAATGAACCGCAGCATGGCTTAATGTACACCATATGATATTTTTGCAGCATCTCTTTTAGCGTGCTTGGATTCATTTTTCTCGATACCGGGATATGCATCCTTAACTCATGGCTTCCAGCCAGCACCTTTGTCTTCATCAGCTTGTTGGATATACGTGTGGTTTGTTCCTTCATTATGTCCCTCCGTTGCAATAAGCCCTATAGGCTATCTTACGGGGATAGTTGAACTTTTGATTGGGCAGCAGATGATAAAAGAACACACCCGGAGCGTGCTACATATGATGATTTAAGGTGTGTATCTAATGAGGCTGCAGTATGCAGCAGAGCGGGAGGCGGCGAAGATGCTGCTGGACAAATTACAGGATAAGGTGCTTGAGGTTATCGGGGTCTTTCCTTGGTACAAGGGGCTGATCGGCGGCGGGCAAACCAATTATAGCCTTCAGAAGCTTCCGCTGCTGACGTCAGAAATTCTTGAAACCTATTATTATACAGAGCCAGCTGACCCTTCTCTTGCCGTATACAGGACATCGGGCACAAGCACTGGCCGCAGGAAGGCGATTCTCTATTCCGAGGAAGATGACCAGCACTATATAGATATCAAAACAAAGCTGTTCGGTGAGCTTATCGCAGGAAGCGGATGCACAAGAGCCTTGGCAGACATGGGTACCGGACATGCAGCGAACACTGCACTAACCATATTTGAACGGCTGGGCCTGGAAAATAGCTCGATCCCGTTTGAACTGCCGATTCAGCAGCACATTGAACAGCTTGAGGCTTTCCGGCCGGACCTGCTGTATACGATGCCTTCTATCCTCGACCATATCGTATATGCTGCGGATAATCCGCTTGCCTTCGGAATCCGCAAGATCATTCTGGTCGGGGAAATCGCCACACCTGAGTGGCAGTGTAACATGGCCCGCCTGTTCGGTCTGGAGCCGCGTGACATCATCGATACGTACGGCTCCATTGAAATCGGGACGATTGCTTATTACTCCCATGATCTTGGCCGGTATATTCTCGCCGACGGCATCTATGCGGAAGGGATCGGGACACAGGAGTTAGGCGAGGAATGGAGACCGCTGGCAAAGGACGAGAGTATCCTGGTGCTTACCTCAAGCGTCCGCAAGATGCTGCCTGCTATCCGTTTTGTTACCTATGACGTTGTAAGAGACTTCAGGCCTGTGAAGGCAGGCGGTGTAGAGAAGCAGAGCTTTGCGTCTATTGTCAAACGGGTAGGCCGGGAATTAAAGCACGGGGAAAAAATAAGCCTGTACGATATTGAACGGGTTGTATACCGTCATCTTGAGGATGCGATCATCCGCGTTAGAGTAGAGGACAATGCGCTGACTGTATATATTCAGAGCAAATCTGCGGAAAACTCCGCTATTCCGGCCATCCGGAAAGAAATCGGGGAGTGTATTCCCGAAATCGGCAGGATGATTCGAAACCATCTGCTTGATGCTATTGAGGTCATTACCGTAACTGCGGATGAGCCGCTGGAGAGCGGGCAGGTGAAGAACAAAAAACTGTATTACCAGAAAGACAAAGATAATAGCAGGCCAGATATATATCTGAATGGCGGCATTTTGTCGGCTATCGGAAACACACCATTAATCAAGCTGAATAACTTGTTCCAGAAAAGCGGATTTGAGGTTTACGCGAAAATGGAGCTGCTGAACCCGGGCGGAAGTGCGAAAGACCGTCCCGCTCTGCAGATGATCCGGGAAGCCTGGAAGGAAGGGATCATTGGGCCGGGAACTTCCATCATTGAATCGAGCTCGGGAAATATGGCGATCAGCCTGGCGATGATTTGCAAGGTTTTGGGGATGCGTTTTATCAGCGTGGTTGACCCCAGAACAACAGACACGAATCTGCAAATCCTCAAGGCGCTGGACGCTAGAATAGACCTGGTCCCGGGTCCCGACCCTGAAACAGGCGAGTTTTTGCCTGCCAGGCTGAACCGTGTACAGCAGCTCCTGGCGGAAATACCGGGCAGTTACTGGCCGAATCAGTATGCGAATCCCAATAATTATCTGTCCCACTACCATACGACCATGAAGGAAATTGTGGCTGAGCTTGGGCGGGTGGATTACTTGTTCTGCAGTGTCAGTACCTGCGGCACGATTCGGGGCCTCGCGGAATACGCAAGGGATCACGGGCTTATGACCCAAATCGTGGCTGTTGACGCAGAGGGGAGCGCTATTTTTGGCGGAAATAAGGGGCAGCGGCGCTTCCCGGGACTCGGTGCCGGTATCGTACCGCCCTTCTGCAGAACCGGTCTGATCGACCGTATCATCCATGTCTCGGACTGGGATATTGTCAAAGGCTGCCGGGCACTCGCCCGGAGCGAATCGGTTCTGGCTGGCGCATCCTCCGGGGGAATTATTGCAGCCGTTAAGAAGATGGAGCCGGAATTGACACCGGGATCGGTCTGCGCGGTCATTCTGCATGACAAGGGAGAACGTTATCTAGATACTGTCTATTCAGACGCCTGGATTCTGAGCCAATTCGGCCGGGAGCTTTCAGCTGAGGACAGAACCGGCCTTGGAATATAAGAAAGGATATGAAGCGGGATGCTGTACTTAAACGACCGGGACCTTCGGGAAGTTGGCCTGGATTGGCCTGCCCTTGTGGAGTCGGTAAATTCTGCAGTGCGCATTATGGATTCCGGTGATTACGCCCAGCCGGTAAAGCCTTACTTGCGCTATAAGAATCCGCAAAACCGGATAATTGCCATGCCCGCATACGTAGGGGGAACCGTGAACGCGGCAGGTATCAAGTGGATCTCCAGCTTCCCGGATAATACCCAGGCTGGTCTTCCCCGCGCGCATAGCATTATAGTAATCAATAATCCCGCTACGGGCGAACCTTCAGCCATCCTCAACTCGCCGATCCCCAGCATTGTAAGGACGGCCTCCATCAGCGGGCTGATGATTCGTTATTTTATGGAGGCACGCCCGGCGGACCGAATTCATCTCGGCATTATCGGCTGGGGGCCGATTGGACAGTATCATTTTCAAATGGCTGCAGCATTGTATGGGGACCGGATCGAATCAATCCGTATCTTTGATATAAGGGGAGCAGATTTGTCGGGAATCCCGTCTATGTACAGGGACAGGATGGAAGTAGTTAAGAATTGGACGGATGCCTACCGGCATTCCAATATCTTCATCACCTGTACCGTGTCAGAACACCGGTATATTAATATTCCCCCGGCCAAGGGCAGCCTTCTGCTGAATGTTTCGCTGCGTGATTACAAGCCGGAGGCACTGACTTCGGTAAAAGCCATCATCGTGGACGATTGGGATGAAGTGTGCCGTGAGAATACGGATATCGAGCGGCTTCATCTGGAGCAGGGGCTGACTTGTGAAGGTACGCGAACGATTACCGATGTCGTCAGCCGCCGCTGCTTTGCGGATTTCGCCGCAGATGAGCCGATTCTTTTCTGCCCGATGGGTATGGCCGTCTTCGATATCGCTACAGCCGTATACTACGTAAAGATAGCAAGGGAAAAAGGGATTGGGAGTGAGCTGTAAGGGGAAGGGTCTGTCTTACAGGTAAAGTTGGTCCATGGTATATTGAATTACAAAGAAACCTCTCCTAAAAGAAAGGTTTCTTTTTTGCGTTTCTTTAAAGAAGGTAGAGCCAGCTATTCCTCTTCTTCAATTGTCCGTATCTCAATCAGCTTCATAGCGGTAAAAGCTGTGATTCCATGGCTGTCTCCCCTGGAGAATGTAAATATTCCGCCTGACTGTGCTTCAATGGTCAGGCCGTTCAGAATGACTGCTCCGTCTCCGGACAAGATCACCCAGCTCTTGGTGGAATGGTGACAGAGCTGTTCTGGTAGTGTCCGGCCAGACAGCAGGGACAATTTCAGCGTAAGCATCAGGCCGGCACTGCTTGAGGTCCGGTCGAGGACGGTATAGCTTCCCCAATTGGTTTCGCCATATCTGGATTCTGCGGAAGCGTCCCGGATGATTCCTTTAATCGCGTTTGCGTCCTCTTTCCGGGCAAGCAGAATCCCCTCGGGACCACTTACAGCAACTACGCCGGATACGCCGATAACATGTAACGGAATGTCCAATTCGTTAACAATGTGGGTATTCCGGCATTCCCCCCAAATTCCGCCTGCTCCAATAACCGGCTGAGCAAGCTGAGCGGTGAGCGATCCCCAGCTTCCCAGATCCAGCCATTCACCTTCATGCCGAAGTACGACGGCTGAGCTGCTGCGCTCAGCAATCTCCTTGTCAAAGCTGCGGACCGGGAATCCGGGATACCGTTCTGTAAATGCAGCCAGTTCCACAGGCAGACCCATCTGCTGCAGATGGGCGAGCATGAAACGTAACGGAAAAGCAAAAACACCACAGTTCCATAAGGCGTTTCTCCCGATCAGCTCCTCAGCCTTGGCGGTATCCGGTTTTTCTGCAAAAGAGATCACCGGAGAATACCGCTTGCCAGCGGCGTTTCCCGGGACAATATAGCCATACTGGTCAGAGGGGTGGGCGGGCCTTGTCCCAAGCAACACAAGGTCGGCCTTAGATTCAGCCAAAACATCCGAAAATTGATGGAATAAACGGAAGAATCCGTCATCCGCATACATATCCGCCGGGGCCACACACAAGGTGTCTTCCGGTTTCGCTGTTCCTGAGGAATATAAGTAGAGGGCACCCAGCGCGGCAGCCGTGAATGTACCACGTTTAAAGGGCTCGCCAATCACCGGATACCGGTTCCGGGTGTGCCGCCGCGTGAGGGCCATCTGATCCTCATGTGCGACGAACAATGCCGATGCACCAAGACCGGCATGGTCCAACTGGCGGCATACCCGCCCAAGCATGGACTCTTTGCCCCCATCCGGTGCGGGGAGCAGCTCCAGAAACATTTTGGAACGGATGCGGCCCGACAGCGGCCATAGCCGTTGACCGGAACCGCCGCATAGAAGAATGGTATGCACAGCTGTCTGCCTCCTTAGTGCCTGGCTGGAGTGGAGTATCCCTTACGCTGGTGAAAGGAAAGGGAACGGTACGTACGGGCAAGCCGCAGAGTCTGCGCTTTCCCCAGAGACGCAAATGAGCTTTTCAGCGATTTATTGTTGGCATTCTTCAAGATGACAGAGGTGCTGTCACCGCTGTATACATAATTGGCGTAGGTTTCGTACTCAGAGAAGCCGAACTGCTTCTTCTTGTCGATACTGCGGATAATGGCAGCATGCCAGGACATGCCGTGCCGGTCTTCGATTTTTCGTTTTAATCCGGCCAGCTTTGCCTTCTCAAACAGCATGTAATGGGTGACAAATGATCTGGGAGAGGGCGGCCGGGCACCCATCAGCTTCCGGTAGGTACGGAAATATTCGGGCTGGCTCCAGCTGCGGCAGTAGAAAATGCTGTTGTTCCCGGAACGGAACCGGTGGGGACGGATCAGCACAGTATCGGCATCTATAACCAGAAAAAAGCTCTCCCGGCAGATATGATCCCCGTTCATCTTCAGCAGCTGCTGATACAGCCAGCCCGACCGGTTCCAGCGGGTAGAGGAATAATGGATGTCCTTTTTGGTAAACGGCAGAACACGGGTCTCGTCGACAAAAATACAGCCTTTCCGTGTGCACAGAGATCTGATTTTGCTGCTGTTCGGTGAGACAATGTAGATATTGCTGACCGGATGGCGGACATAGCGGCGAAGACTGTCTATCACATGAGGGAGGGTTGCCAGATCTTTTTCAATGGCCGGGATCAGGACATCGATTGCCGGGCCCTTGTTCGTTAAGCCTGATATTGCTGACATAGCTTCATCTCCGGACACATATTGACACTTGGGGCGTCTACAACTAATGTATGCGGCTGTAACCGTTCAGGACCGGGCAAGGGCCGCCGTAAAGTTAATCTTCCTGCACGGGATAGATGCTTAATTCGGCAAAGCTGCCTTCCGCATAGGATACAGTGACGTTGCAAATCAGGGAGGGGTAGGTGCCCTTACCGGATAGGAGAGTGCAAGTGTGAAGGCAAACACAGGTAACTTAGTTCAGAGCAAATGGCTGAAGACGAAGCTGCTGCTGCGCAGCAATGCGGTCAGACCCTTTATCCCGGATACCCGGAAATTTTCCAGACGCAATCTGGAGCAGATGATTCATAGCTATGGAATGATATATGTCAAGCCGGAACGGGGAACCTATGGCAACGGGGTCATTCGGGCCGAGCGGGGGGAGCACAAGGGCTTTACGTACCAGTATGAGGAAACGGTCCGCCATTTTGACACCTTTGAAGCTTTTCACAAAAGCCTGGCCAAAAAAACAGGCAAAAGGAGTTATCTGATTCAAAAAGGCATCCACCTCCTGAAGCACAACCGCCGCCGCTTTGATATCCGGGTGATGGTGCAGCTAAGCTCTAAGGGGGTCTGGGAAGCTACCGGAATCATCGGACGGCTGGGCCATCCGCGCAAAATTGTTACGAATTACCACAGCGGCGGCCGACCGATGGCGATTGAAACCCTGCTCTCAACCCATCTGACCCAGCATCAGCTTGCCCATCTGACCGGGGAATTGAGCCTGCTCGGCACCCGCATGGCAGCTCATATGCAGAAAACCTATCCCCGTATCCGGCAAATCGGCGTTGATGTCGGTCTGGACCGGTCGCTGACCCCTTGGGTGATTGAAGTGAATATGAAACCCGATCCCTATATCTTCAATCAGCTGAAGGACAAATCCATGTACAGGAAAGTTATGAAATACCGGCGTTATTGGCTGGAAAAGTAAGGCTGCCGCCTTGAATCAGACTGCCGCTTGAAGTGGCTCTATAAGAGTTCCAAGTAATAACCCCACTCCGTGGGGTTATTTGGGCATGTGCATACCTCCGGCAAAGTCACGTTGTTGGGGATCATTTCAGCATTTTTGTCGAAAAAAAACGAAAGAGGGGCTGATTGTGATGTTCTTCAGCGAAAAGAATGCATGAGCGATGTAGAGTTAAAAACATAGGTAATCAAAAACTCCATATGTTTAGGACGATTATCTTGTGAATCTGGTGAGTATTGCCGATAACTATTAGGTATACATACAGAGGTTCAGTAACGGAATGGAGATTAGCGGATTAATGGAGGGAAATATTGTGGATTTATTGGATGAGATCATGCTGCTCCACAAAGGCGGAAAACTTGAGACAACATTAAAAAATCCGATCCGGACCAAAGAAGACTTGTCCAAGGTATATACACCGGGTGTGGCGGAGGTCTGTCAGGCGATCGCACAGGATCAGGCGCAGGCCTATGAACTGACAACAAAGAAAAACACAGTGGCTGTGATATCTGATGGAACGGCTGTACTGGGTCTGGGAGATATCGGCCCAAGAGCGGCCATGCCGGTGATGGAAGGCAAAGCGGCGCTGTTCAAACAGTTCGCCAATGTGGATGCTGTGCCCATCTGCCTCGACACGAAAGGTACGGAAGAGATTATTGCTATTGTAAAAGCGCTCGCCCCTACATTCGGAGGCATTAATCTCGAAGATATTTCCTCTCCGCGGTGTTTTGAGATTGAAAAGAGACTCCGGAATGAGCTGGACATTCCGGTATTCCATGACGACCAGCACGGAACGGCCATCGTGGTGCTTGCCGGGCTGCTGAACGCCCTGAAGGTCTGCGGCAAAAATATCAAGGATGTCAAAATCGTGGTGAACGGGATCGGCGCAGCAGGCATCTCCGTTTCCAAAATGCTGCTCCATGCAGGGGCTGTGAACCTGATCGGTGTGGACCGGGAAGGTGCCCTCAACCGGCAGGTTCCCTACAGCCGGACACACTGGAGCGAATATGCCCGGATGACGAATCCGAACCTGGAGGCCGGCCAGCTGTCGGATGTGATCAAGGGTGCCGATGTATTTATTGGGGTTTCCGCCCCGGATGTGCTGAAGCTGGATGATGTGCTGAACATGGCCAAGGACCCCATCGTGTTCGCCATGGCGAATCCGATGCCGGAAATCGATCCCGCAATCGCTGCGCCTCATGTAAGAGTTATGGCGACAGGCCGCTCAGACTACCCGAATCAGATTAACAATGTGCTGTGCTTTCCCGGAATTTTCAGAGGGGCGCTGGATTGTGAAGCCACCGACATCAATGATGAAATGAAGCTGGCGGCGGCAAAAGCAATTTCCTCAGTCATTGATCCTGCGGATCTCCATGAGACGTATATCATTCCGGATGCCTTTGATCCGCGTGTGGTGGAACGAATCCGCGTAGCCGTTGCCGAAGCGGCGTTCAATAGTGGTGCTGCCCGCAAAAATCTGCTGATCGGGGCGAATTCATAATAGATGGGCAGCTGCGGGCGAGAGTCATGCCGGCAGCTTAGCAAAAAAGAGTACTCCAGCTCATTACAGCTGTGGAGTACTCTTTTTCCCGTTGTAGGGGAAATCATGAACCCGGATAACAGGGGGGCCTTCAGCAGAGGCCACCAATCATCCGAAGCAGATAACCTTGTTGAGTCTTTTTCTAAATAGTGCTTGCAACGAAGCAGGTCAGCAGTGGCTAGTTGGAAAAAGGGAGCTTATTTCTCCCCGGAATCAGCAATTGTGAGACTGAAGTGGAATAAGGGAACTTAGTTGGGCCATTTTACCTCATTAGGAGTGAAATGTGCAAGATTAGTTATCCTTTTTCCACTTAGGATGACTGAAGGATTCGTGTAGGCTTCTCCAGGCCACGCTAAACTGAAATCCACAACGGCTACGTTGTCTGGTGAAGGACGATACAGCCGTTTCGGCTTGGGGATAAACGCTTACGCCGGCTTCGCTTACTGGACGGCTTCCGCCAGTGCCGTGAAGATGACACCGAGCGCGTAGGCTCCGGCATCCGGGTAGCCGATGCTGCGTTCACCGACGGTTCCCGCCCGGCCCATCCGGGCGACGATGCCCTCCGTACTCTTGGCACCTTGAACGGCAGCTTGGGCGGCTTTGGTGAAAGCCTTATGCAGCGTGTCTTTCTGCTCCGCACTGCTCTGCCACGATTCGGCGCAAGGAACCAGGGCATCAATCAGCGTTTTGTCGCCGACGACGGCTCCCCGGCCGAAGGAACGCTCACCGGTATCCTGAATACCCTTGACGGCTGCGGACAGCATGTCAGCCACTTCCTGAATCGAGAGGGAGGTTTTGTTTCCTGCGGATTTGCCTGCTGCACGGATCGCGGAGCCCCAGATTGGCCCCGATGCACCGCCGCAGTGCTCCATAATAATCAGAGAGCAGGCCTGCAGGAAGCTGCCGATGTCTGTAGAGTGGTTCTGGAGGAGATCCTGCCACTCTGACTTCAATTGCTTGAAGCCTTTGGCCACACTCATGCCGAAATCCCCGTCTCCGGCATGGGCGTCCAGCTCGCAGAACGGCACCTCGTTCGTGATAATCACTTCGCTCATCTGGTCAACAAGATAGATGATATTGGCTGTCGACAGGCGTTCTTCCCTTATCACTGCATGGGCAGGATCAGTCTCATTGGTGTATTTCACCTCGCTGGCCTCCACTTGCCGTTCCAACGGGCCGGCATACAGAACGGGTTCGGTTGGTCCTGTAATTCTCAGGGCCGGCGTATCACACGGGGCGGCCAGCCATTGGTTCAGCTCATCATCGAGCTTCATCAGGGTTACTGAGGCTCCAGCCATGTCGATGCTGGTCATATAGTTGCCTGCGAGCGTGCGGCGGACCGTTATGCCGCGTTCTGACAGCTCCCGGATCACAGCGTGGTTCAGAACATACAATTCCTGCAGCGGCGTGGCCCCGAAGCCGTTGACCAGAACGGCCACCTCCTGGCCGGTCTGTCCGTCCAGCTGCAGGCTTGCCAGCAGGGCGGAGGTCATTCGCACGGCAAGCTCGTCGGCACTGACCAACTTTTCTTTGCGGATACCCGGCTCTCCGTGGATGCCGACTCCATATTCCATTTCATCCTCTGCAAGCTGGAAGGTGGGGGTGCCTTTGGCCGGAACCGTACAGGAGGTAAAAGCAAAGCCGATGCTGCGCACCCGGTCCGCCGCATGCTGGGCTGCGCGTTTCACTTCTTCCAGCGACAGGCCGGCCTCTGCTGCGGCTCCGGCAATCTTATGCACGAACAGGGTTCCGGCCACACCGCGTCTGCCGACGGTATACAGGCTGTCTTCCACTGCGATATCGTCTTCCACCTTCACGTAGTCGACGGCAATGCCGTCTTCCCGGGCAAGCTGCGCCGCATTCTGGAAGTTCATCATATCGCCGCTGTAATTTTTGATGATCAGCAGGGCGCCCTTGCTGCCTGTGGAGCTGCGGAGGGCTTGATACACCTGGATTTGGGAAGGGGAGGCGAAGACATCTCCGCATACCGCGGCATCCAGCATGCCCAGGCCCACAAAGCCTGCATGGGCAGGCTCATGTCCGCTGCCCCCGCCGCTGATCAGGGTGACCTTGTCCCCGTTGAGCGTTTTTTTGGCGATGATTTTATATTTGCGGTCAAAAACCAGCTCCGGGTGGGCCATCACCATGCCGCTGCCCATTTCGCGGACTAAGGTTTCCGGCTGATTGATTATCTTTTTCACGGCGCGTTTACACCTTGCCTTTCTTGAAGGCCTGACCCAACTGGTCGGCCACAGTAATCGCTGCGGCTACCGCTTCCGGTGTGACCGGGAACGGCATCGAGTGGATCGATTCCTCCGGAATGCAGGCCTTGCGGGCCACTTCCAGCAGCTCTTCCCTGGTGATCGAGCGGACGCCGATGTCAGCCAGGCACACAGGAAGGCCTACGGAAGCGCAGAAGGCGAGCACTTCCTGGATTTCACGGCTGTCCGCATTCTCCAGCACCAGCTGGGCCAATGTACTGAAGGCCACTTTCTCGCCATGGTAATAATGATGGCTGCCTTCCAGAACCGTCAGTCCGTTGTGGATGGCATGGGCTGCCGCAAGTCCGCTGCTCTCAAAACCGAGGCCGGACAGCAGGATGTTGGTCTCGATAATATTTTCCAGTGCCGGGGTAACAACATTCTGGTCACAGGCCAGCTTGGCCTTGACGCCATCTTCCAGCAGGGTTTCGTAGCATACGCGGGCCAGCGCAAGCGCGGCCTTGGTTCCTTTGGCTTCCTGGCTCACGCCTTCGCGCACGCCGCAGGGAAGCCCGGCATTCACATTGGAGAAGGATCTCGCAGTAGCCCGGGCTTCAAAATAGGTTGACAAAGCGTCCCCCATGCCGGACACCAGGAACCGGGCAGGGGCTTCAGCGATGACAGTTGTATCGATCATGACCACGGAGGGGCTTTGTTTGAAATAAGCATAGTCGTCGAAAGCGCCCTCCGGTGTATAAAGGACCGCAGAATGGCTGGTGGGAGCGTCCGTTGCGGCAATCGTGGGAACGATGATTAAGGCTTCGCCTTCGGCTACGCATTTCGCTGTGTCAATGGCTTTGCCTCCCCCGAGCCCAATCGTACAGGCACAAGCATGTTCACGGGCCAAGGCTTGCAGCCTGGCCACTTCCGGGCGGGAGCACTCTCCCTGGAAATTTCCCGTGACCAGAGTAATGCCGAACTTACTGCTGGTAGCATCCAGCTTAGCCTGGACCCGCCGCACATCATCGGGGTGGGCAATCAGCAGGGCGGAGTCTCCGAAGGTTTTCACAAAATACCCCAGGTTAAGCAGCTCGTCTTCTCCCTGAATATATTTAGTAGGACTGATGAACACTTTTCTCATGGCTTATTCCTCCTAAAAGTTTTGTGAGCATAACTTCCTGAATACACTTCGTACAAAACTCGCTTCGAAAAACATACGCTTAAGTTTTGTGGGCATATCTTTATTATAGACACGGGCCAAACTGGATGCATGGAAGGAAACTGACAGATTTAAGCGTTTTCAGATCGTAAATTCTTGTTATACTCCCGGAAAATATAATTATCTTGTTCTCTCGCGCCAGGTTTCGCTATAATTCAGTATAGAACAGGCATATTTGCCGGGGATGGGGGCAAGCGGCTATGAGGTTATCCAAATATGATCTGAAGTCGATTATTGATCTTGAGAAATGGCATGCGCTTCAGGATTCAATGTCACTCGTCACGCAAATGGCTATCATTACAGTGGACTACAAAGGCGTTCCGGTTACCCGGCACAGCCACTGCCAGGCCTTCTGCCAGGCTGTCCGCCAGGATGCCGAACTGTCCTCTTACTGCCAGA
Source organism: Paenibacillus graminis (assembly GCF_000758705.1). Lineage (NCBI taxonomy): Bacteria > Bacillati > Bacillota > Bacilli > Caryophanales > Paenibacillaceae > Paenibacillus > Paenibacillus graminis. The sequence continues at coordinate 2,909,628 of NZ_CP009287.1, forward strand.
AATGTGATGCGCGCGGCGGCCTGGAGGCAGTCCGGCTGAACGAACCTTATGTGTACTTATGCCACTTTAACATTCTGGATATAGCTATCCCCATAACGGTGGACAACCAGTATGTCGGAGCGGTGATGGCGGGGCAGGTCCGGCTAGCGGACAACGGCGGATCACGGCTGGAGCAGATTGTAACCCGTCCGGCATCACCGGAGAGCGCCGGCACATTCGCAGCGTTAAGGCAGGAATATGAGCAGCTGCCCGTTATGCCGTATGATCAAGTGGTCACCATCGCCGAAATGCTGTCCCATCTGTGCAATTATATCGTTGAAGAAGCGAGCCGGAAGAATGAAATCATGGATTTGTACCGGCAGGCCATGGCTGTACCGCCTGTAGATATACTGCCCCATATGAGGCTGGCAGATTCGGCCTGTCCCGCTTTACAAGAGGTGCAGCAAGAGCTGTCCGATTCCGGTGCGCTTTTAGAAAGCGGAGGCGAATCATCTATCCTTCCGGCCAGTCAAGCCGTCAGCTGTTCCAACCCAACGCTGCAGCCAGCCTTCGATTATATCCACAGCCGCGAGCATGAGAATTTCTCACTGGAGGCGATGGCCCGGCTCTGTCATATCAGCCCCAGTTATTTCAGCCGGTTGTTCGTACGGGAGAGCGGAGAGAACTTCTCGGCCTATGTCTCCCGGCTCAAAATCGGACGGGCCAAACAGCTGCTGGAAACGACCGGCCTGTCGGTTAATCAGATCAGTGATCATCTGAGCTTTTGCGATGCAGGTTATTTTATCAAAATTTTCAAGAAATACGAACAGCGGACTCCTGCGGCCTACCGCTCATGGATTAGGGGAGAGTAGGGGGCGCATTCACAAAAACAACTACCAGCCGCCCCATGTATTCTTCCATTTTCCGTTCCAGATCATAGCTGCCTTCATGCAGGCACCAATTATAGATGACACCCCGCGCGGCGATGAAGAGGTACTCTGTCATATCCTCCGCAGTCATATCTGCGATCAATTGCCCGCCAGCTTGCCCCTTTTCCAGGAGAGCCTGAAGGACATTCTGCATATAGCGTCCCTTGGCGATGAACAGCTTATTGTTGCAGGTATACAGCTGCTTCACCGTTTCGATGCCGACATTCAGATTGTAGTCCGCATAGATTTTGAAGTAGTCCACGATATCATTCCGGATCGAAGCCGAAGGCTCCAGATCCCTGAATTTCTGGTCAAAATATCCGTCAGCCTGCTCGTACATCTGGATGAGAATATCGCTTTTGGTGGAGAAATAATTATAGAACGAACCTACAGAGACACCGGCCCCGCGGCAAATTTCAGCGATGGTAATGTCCTCCAGGGAGTGCTGTTTCATCAGCTTAACGGCACTTTCGAATAAGTTGTTTTTGGTCTGGATGCTTTGCAGCTGCCTTGAGGTTAAAGGTTTGTTTTTGGACATTTTGGTACACTCCGTCTCAGATAATCTCTATTTAATGTAGGGGTTAGGATTTCTTTTGTCAATTTAACTTAGTGAAAATAATCACATTATTCAGCGGCCTCCGACTTTATAATGAATTTGTTCAGTGAATGCATTCACCGAACGACAATCCGATTTTTCTTAGGAGGACTTACATTGAAGGACAGCCACAGAATTTTATTTGAACCGTTTAAGATCGGCAAGCTGGAATTGAAAAACAGATTCGTTATGGCTCCGATGGGACCCGGCGGACTCTGCAATGCGGACGGAACATTCAATGAGCGCGGGGTGGAGTATTATGTGGAGCGGGCCAAAGGCGGCACCGGCCTGCTGATGACAGGCGTGACGATGGTCGAGAATGAGATTGAGAAATGCGCATTGCCGTCCATGCCGTGCCCAACGCTCAACCCGTACCATTTCATCAAGACCGGCAAGATGATGACCGAACGGATTCATGCCTATGGGGCCAAAATCTTTCTGCAGCTGTCCGCAGGGTTCGGGCGCGTAAGCATTCCTTCGATTGTAGGCAAAACTGCCGTGGCTCCTTCACCGATTCCTCACCGCTGGCTGCCTAATGTAACTTGCCGGGAGCTGACGATCGAAGAAATTCATACCTATATAAGAAAATTTGCCGAATCCGCTGCCATTGCCCAAAAAGCCGGGTTCGACGGAATAGAGATTCATGCCGTGCATGAAGGTTACCTGCTGGACCAGTTTGCTATTTCCTTCTTCAACCAGCGGACCGATGAGTACGGGGGAAGCCTGAGAAACCGTCTGCGGTTTGCTATCGAAATTGTTCAGGCCATCAAAGCGGAATGCGGCCAGGATTACCCGGTATCGCTGCGGTACAGCATCAAGAGCTTCATCAAGGATTGGCGGCAGGGCGGCCTGCCCGGCGAAGAATTCACTGAACAGGGCCGGGATATCGAGGAAGGCATAGAGGCGGCACTGATTCTGGAAGAAGCCGGATACGATGCATTCAACGGGGACGTCGGCTCCTATGATTCCTGGTATTGGTCCCATCCGCCGATGTACCAGGAGAAAGGCCTGTATCTGCCATACAACAAAATTCTCAAAAGCATTCTTAAGGTTCCTGTCATCACCGCCGGAAGACTGGATGATCCGGACCGGGCCAGCGACGCGATTCGTGACGGTGCAACCGATATGATTGCCCTGGGCCGTCCGCTGCTGGCGGATGCGGATATTCCCAACAAGATCCGGGCGGGCCAAATTGAGCGGATTCGTCCGTGCCTGTCCTGCCAGGAGGGCTGTATGGGCAGACTGGCGTCTTTTGCTGCCATTTCCTGCGCCGTGAATCCCGCCTGCGGCCGGGAGAAAGACTATGCCATCGGCAAGGCAGAGCAGCCGAAACGTGTGCTGATCGTCGGCGGAGGCCCGGCTGGCTGCGAGGCGGCACGCGTGGCCGCGGTTCGCGGCCATGAGGTGAGCTTGCATGAGCAAAGCAGCCGTCTGGGCGGCAATCTGATTGCCGGCGGGGTGCCGGGGTTCAAGGAGGATGACCATCTGCTAGCCGACTGGTACGGAGTGGAACTGAACGCACTGAAGATTGATCTGCACCTGAACAGTGAGGTAACCGCAGAAACAATAGCAGCCAGTGGCGCGGATGCGGTGATTTTTGCCACAGGCTCAACGCCCAAAAGCTTCGCTATCGGAGACTCCTCCAATGTCTATACTGCTGAAGAAGTGCTGCTTGGTCAAAAGGACCCGGGAGATTCCACGATTATCATTGGCGGCGGGCTGGTTGGCTGCGAAACGGCATTATGGCTCCAAGAACAGGGGAAGAAAGTCACTCTCGTAGAAATGCAGGAGGACATTCTGACGATTGGGGGTCCGCTGTGCCATGCCAATGAAGATATGCTCCGCGATCTGGTGGCCTTTAAGGAGATCGAATTGCTCACGGATACCGTGGTGGCCGGGGCTGCAGCCGGGGGTTTTGTGCTGAAAAGTAAAGCTGGCGGGGAGAGGGTGGTTGCGGCGGATTCAGCGATTCTTGCAGTAGGTTATGCTCCACAGAAGAAATTGTATGAGGAGCTGAGTCAGGAGCTTACGGAAACGTATCTGCTGGGAGACGCCAAACAGGTGCAGAACATTATGTATGCCATCTGGGATGCATATGAAGTAGTCAAGAATATTTAATTGCAGCTCACATAATGTAATAACTTTCCGGGAAAAAGGGGATATTACAGGCGTTGTGTACATAACGCTTGTGGCGGTGAGGCCAACGGCTGACCCGCTTGTTCCTTTACAATCTTCCCGGTAGCCTATATAATCAATTTAATTGTATATGGATGTACCCGGAGGAGCCTGCCAACAGCGGGCTCTTTTTGCGTTTTTTTCTGGGAATTATAGGAAGGAGATTACGAATTTGAAGAGGGGGAGTGCTAAGCTGTGCTGCATGCTGCAATCTTGATTCCATTTCTGCTGGCTGTTCTGGTCCCGCTCGTCAAGCGTTTTCCGCGTCTTCACGCAGGCTGGGCGGTGCTGCCAGTTCCAACGGCTCTTTTTGTGTACTTCCTGATGCAGATCCGGGGTGTTCAATCCGGTGAAAATACAGTAGCTTCGGTAGCCTGGATGCCTTCGCTTGGGATTAATATTACCCTGGTGCTGGATGGGCTGAGCCTGCTGTTTGCCCTGCTGATTACAGGGATGGGAGCCCTGGTGGTTCTATATTCGATTTATTATCTTGAAAAGCGGATGGAATCTATCCGTAACTTCTATATGTATCTGCTTATGTTCATGGGAGCGATGCTGGGCGTTGTTCTGTCTGACAACCTAATGGTGCTCTACGGGTTCTGGGAGCTGACGAGTATTACATCTTTCCTGCTGATTGCCTTCTGGCACCGCCGGGAGAGATCGCGCTACGGAGCGCTCAAGTCGATGCTGATCACCGTGTTTGGCGGACTGGCAATGTTTGCCGGGTTCAACCTTCTCTATGTGATGAGCGGAACCTACAGCATCCGGGAAATCACCCTGCAAGCCGGCCAGCTGTCTTTGGAGCCGACGTTCATTCCGGCCATGCTGCTGATTCTGCTGGGAGCCTTCACCAAATCTGCGCAATTTCCGTTTCACATCTGGCTTCCCGATGCCATGGAGGCGCCGACTCCGGTCAGTGCCTATCTCCATTCCGCGACGATGGTCAAGGCGGGGCTGTATCTGGTGGCCCGGCTAAGTCCCGTATTCAGCGGGCAGTCCGAATGGTTCTGGCTGGTCTCCGTCTGCGGACTGGTCACTCTGTTATATGGATCGTTCAAAGCCATCAAACAAACCGATTTAAAAGCGATGCTCGCCTTTTCTACGGTCAGCCAGCTGGGGTTGATCATGTGCCTGCTGGGACTGGGCTCTGCGTCGGCCTTCTTTTCAGGTACAGGAGAGTCTGTATTCTATGCTATGGCTACTGCGGCGGCCGTCTTTCATCTGATCAACCATGCGGTGTTCAAAGGAACCCTGTTTATGGTGGTTGGCATTGTAGACCATGAGACGAATACAAGGGATCTGCGCAAGCTGGGCGGATTAATGTCCTTGATGCCGGTCACCTTTTCCGTAGCGCTGATTGGCGCCTTTTCCATGGCCGGGCTTCCGCCGTTCAGCGGCTTCCTGAGCAAAGAGATGTTCTTCACTGCCGTGCTTAATATTCGGGAGATGAATGTATGGAGCACACAGTCCTGGCTGCTGCTGTTTCCGGTCCTGGCCTGGACAGCGAGCGTGCTTACCTTTGTATACAGCATGATCCTGGTGTTCCGGACGTTCACCGGCAAGCTGCAGCCGGAAAAGCTGGACAAAATACCGCATGAAGCTCCGCTTGGATTGCTGTTTTCTCCTGTGGCGCTTGTCTCCCTGGCTGTTCTCTTTGCCTTTTTCCCGGACCTCCTAAGCTCATCTTTAATTGAACCGGCTGTGGCGGCGATTCAATATGGCCATCTGCCGCCGGAGGAAAGCCTTCATGTTTCGATCCATTTCTGGCATGGCTGGACTCCGGAAATCTTCATGACCTTTGGTGTGATCGCCGCCGGAACGCTTCTGTACAGAGGTTATAGCAGATTGCGGATATTGGACCGTGAGTGGAGCGGGCGGGATTCGCTTAACCGTATATATGACCTCAGCATTCGCGTGCTGGAAGGCGGTTCAGCCCGTTTCACCAACCGTTATATGACCGGCAGCAACCGGCATTACCTGCTGTATATTTTCGGGTTCATCATTATTGCCCTGGGGAGTACACTGCTGGGAGCACAAGGAATTACCCTGGGCATGGCGGACTACGCACCGGTCTCGATGTACGAAGTAGCGGTGGTTGCGGTTATGCTGGCGGCAGCGTTTGCCGTTCCTTTTGCCAAGTCGAGAGTCAATGCCATTCTGTTCACAGGCGCGGTCGGGTACATGGTAACCCTGCTGTTTGTCATCTTCCGGGCGCCTGACCTTGCCTTGACGCAGATGATCGTGGAGACGGTGTCGGTGATTCTGTTCCTGCTGTGCTTCAAATATTTGCCGAAGCTGAAGCGGGAGAAGGAGAAAGCATCCTTTAAATGGCTGAATCTCATTGCCGCCGTGGGAGTTGGCCTGACGATGACACTGATTGCGCTGGCGGCGATGGGCAGCAGCCCGTTTGCGCCGATCTCGGAATTTTTCCTGAAAGAAAGCTATTCCCTGGCGGGCGGCAAAAACGTAGTGAATGTAATCCTGGTAGACTTCAGGGGCTTCGATACGCTGTTCGAAATTATGGTTCTCGGCATTGCGTCCCTTGGCATTTATGCTCTGGTTCATCTGAGAATGGAGTCAGGGAGAGTTCCGCCAGCAGCGAAAAATAAACCGGCAGCCTATCTGTTTCCCCTGCGCAGCAATGATGTGATTCTGCGGACGATGTCCAAGGTGATAGTAGTCATTATCCTTACTTTTTCGCTGTATTTGTTCTTTGCCGGGCATAACCATCCGGGCGGAGGTTTTATCGGAGCTTTGATGACATCCGCCGGCCTGATTCTGATGGCGATTTCACTAGGAGTGGATACGGTCCGCACACTTCTCCCGGTTAATTACCGCATCCTCACGGCGGCGGGGCTGCTGACCGCGATCCTGACAGCGGCAGGCTCCTTTGCGTTTGGCGCGCCATTCCTGAGCCATGCCTTTGGCCATTTTGACCTGCCGCTGCTTGGGGATACGGAGCTTGCGACAGCCGTTCTGTTCGATTTGGGTGTATATCTGGCGGTCATAGGCGTGACCATGAATATTATTTTTACCATAGGGGGGGATGAGTGAAATGGAATGGATGATGGCTGTAGCGGTCGGTGTTTTATTTACCGTCGGAGTATATTTGATTTTGTCCAAAACCCTGCTGCGGATTGTACTCGGTACTTCCCTGCTTACGCATGGCGTCCATCTGCTTCTCCTGACTATGGCCGGACTGAAAAAAGGGGCAGCTCCTGTATTAGGCGGCAAGGCGGATGCCTATGTGGACCCGTTGCCGCAGGCGCTGATTCTGACGTCCATCGTGATCAGCTTCGGTGTTACGGCGTTCTTCTTCGTGCTGGCCTACCGTGCCTACCAGGCACACGGGACCGATGAAATGGATAACATCCGGGAGGAGGAGCAATGAATAATCTCTTGGTAATGCCGGTCCTGATTCCCTTGTGTACCGCCGTTATATTAATGTTTCTGAAAGAGAAGGTGCTGCTGCAGCGGCGGATAAGCGCCTTCAGCGGCATTCTGAATCTTGTTCTGGCCTGTGTGCTGGTTACCCGAATCCATGAGGAGGGCATCCAAACCCTGCAGATGGGCGGCTGGACTCCGCCATACGGCATTGTGTTTGTCGGAGATATGTTCGCAGCATTGCTTGTGCTGACCGCTTCGGTTGTGAGCCTGGGGATTCTGCTCTATTCCTTCACCAGTATCGGTGCGGAGCGGGAAAAATTCTTTTACTATACCTTTTTTCATTTTCTGCTCGTGGGCGTATATGGTTCTTTTCTGACCGGAGACATCTTCAATCTGTTCGTGTTCTTTGAAGTGATGCTGATCTCGTCCTACGCTCTGATATCCCTGGGCGGAACCAGGTTACAGCTCCGGGAAACCTCTAAGTATCTGCTGATTAACATTGTGTCCTCCACGCTGTTTGTAGCCGCAGTTGCTTACCTGTATGCCGCAGTGGGAACACTGAATATGGCTCACCTGTCCCAGCGTATTCACGAGGCCGGGCAAGGCGGTGTGCTGAATGTGATCGCTGTGCTGTTCCTGACCGTCTTTGCTCTGAAGGCCGGGCTGTTCCTGTTCTTCTGGCTCCCCGGCTCCTACAGTGCACCGCCGGCGGCAGTCCGGGCCTTGTTCGGGGCGCTGCTGACCAAAGTGGGGCTGTACGCCATTATAAGAACTTTTACGCTTATCTTTGCCGAAGATCCTGATGTCACGAACGGCTGGATCGCCTGGATGGCAGCGGCTACGATGATTCTGGGCGCACTGGGTGCTGTGGCTTATAACGATATCCCCCGCATCCTGAACTACAACGTCATTGTCAGTGTGGGTTTTGTCGCCTTCGGATTGTCCGCAGGAACACCGGATGCACTGGATGGAGCTGTTTTTTATCTGCTGCACGATATGCTGGGCAAGGCCCTTATGTTCATTCTCGGCGGGTTGCTTATTGCCGCTGCGGGTACGGACCGGCTTGAGCGGATGGGGGGGCTGATCCAACGTTATCCGCTGCTCGGTTGGAGCTTTTTCGCCCTGGCGCTGGCACTAGCCGGTATTCCTCCGTTCAGCGGCTTCCCCGGCAAAGTGCTGATTATCCGGGGAGGGCTGGATGCAGGAATGCTGACTTTATCCCTGATCGGGCTGGGTTCCAGCCTGCTTGTGCTGTACTCGCTGATCAAAGTATTCAGGCTCGCCTTCTGGGGCAATGCGCCCGGTACAGAACCGCCCAAGGTTAAGCTGAAAGGCGGGACGGCAGTGGCAGCCGGATTCCTCGTTCTGGTCATCCTGATGGGCCTTGGAGCAGAGCGGGTGAATACCTATGTTTCACAGGCGGGGGATGTGCTTGGTTCTCCCAAGCTGTATATCGAAGCTGTACTGAAGGAGTAGATGAAGATGGCTGTTCAAATCTTATTAAACCTGATGACTGCGTTTCTGTGGATGATGCTGATCGGCGACGGGTCAGGCTCAGGCTTTGCAATCGGCTATCTGCTGGGCTGCGCAATTCTGCTGGTGCTGCGCAGGTTCCTTCCTGAACCGTTATATTTGAAAAGGGTGTGGTCCATAGTGAAGCTGCTGGCGCTGTTTCTGCGGGAGCTGGTCCTGTCCAACTTCGCAGTTATCCGGCAAATCTTAAGTCCCAGACTGGCTGTCCGCCCGGGCATCTTCGCTTACGAAACCGCACTTCGGTCCGACCTTGAGGTCACTCTGCTCTCCTGCCTCATTTGTCTGACACCGGGGACCCTTACACTGGAAGTGTCGGCCAGCGGACAGACCCTATATATTCACGCTATGGATATTGAGGACGCCGGCCAGCTCTCCCGCCAGATCGAGGGAACCTTTGAAAAAGCAATCATGGAGGTGACCCGGCTATGATTTCAGTACTGCTTAATATTTCGCTGGTGATCCTGGCACTGGCCATGCTGGCCTGCCTGTACAGGCTGATTCAAGGACCGACCCGTTCGGACCGGATTGTTGCGCTGGATACGATCGGCATCCACCTGCTGGCAGTGATCGCGGTGCTGGGCATGCAGCAGAGGACAGAGGATTATATTGATATGGTGCTTGTGATCGGAATTCTGACGTTTATCGGAACTGCGGCATTAGCCAGATACATTGAAAGAGACGCGGTTATCGAGCCTGGAGGTGATAAACTTGATCGGTGAGCTGCTAATTGCGATACTGGTATTGCTGGGGGCATTATTGTGCGGGCTTGGCGCGTTTGGGCTGGTCCGGCTCCCTGATGTCTATTTACGTTCCCATGCCGCCACCAAAAGCGCTACACTGGGTGTATTATGTGTGCTGGCAGGAGCCTTTCTATTTTTTTTCTTCTATATAGAAGTAGTCAGCATCAAACTGCTGCTCGGGATAGTATTCGTCTTCATCACTTCTCCGGTTGCAGGGCATCTGAATGGCCGTGCGGCTTACCGCTCGGGTGTGCCTTTATGGAAGGGCAGTGTGCAGGATGATCTGAAGCCGGTGCTCAAAAAGAGGGAGACGAAGCAGACTGACACACAGCATAAGTTAGAGTAAACTAAAGAATATGTCTTTTTCGCTGAATTCTGTAAAAGAAGCGGGGGAACCACCGGTGTGTGCAGTTTTCGAAGCTGCCATGCCCAAGGGGTGAATCTCGAACATTCGAGTAGGGCTACTCTTCAGGCCCGAATCCGTCAGCTAACCCCGTAAGCGTAGAAGAGAGGAGACGAATGAGTTGCCGCAAATTCAATTAAATGGAACTTCTATCTACTATGAAACCTATGGTACAGGGGTGCCTGTTGTTTTTATTCATGATCACCTGACTTCGCATCATCTGTTTGAGCCGCAAATTGAGTATTTCCGTGACCGTGTTCAAGTGATTGTTCTGGATCTGCGGGGGAACGGGTTGTCCGGAAAAATGGATGTCGAGGTTCACCGCATTCTGGACACCCAATGTGAAGATTTGAAGGAGCTGCTCCGCCGTCTGGAGCTGCTGAGTGTGATTCTTGTCGCAAGCTCGGGCGGGGGTGTGCTCGCCCAGAAATTCGCTGTGCAGAACCCGGAGCTGGTGCGTGCGCTTGTGCTGGTGGACAACTGCTCAAGCGGCAATGATTCCATGAAAAATAATAGAATATGGGGAATTATCGAGAGATGTTCATGGATATCGTATTATTTGCCGCCTGAACTGCTTCTGCGCTCCCTGCGAATCGCCTATAACAAATGGCTGCCCGCCTATCATATCCTCAGGAATGAGCTGCTGCATAAACGGCCAACCGAAGGCATCAAACAGCGGATTGCCCTGCGCCAGATTGACATTCTTGCCTATGCGGTTAAGCTGCAGGTTCCAGTGCTGTGTGTAACGGGAAGCCAGAATGAGTGGAGGCTCGCACAGGCGAGCAAGAACGCCTCCATGCTGCCTTCGGCGCAGCTGGTGGTGCTGGATGATGCCATGTATCCCAGCCATCTGTGCCAGCCGCAGCATTTTAACCGCCTGCTGTTAAATTTCCTGATTGACCAGCATGCCGTTCATCAGCGGGAGAGCGGGTTATGAAGGCGGTGGATGAGGCAGCTCCTAATCTCTGTCCAAGCCGTACTCCCAGGTGGAGAGCTGCCCTACACTGAATGGCTGAGTAATTCGCCCCAATTGAGTTTTTTTGGTGCACATTTTTTTGCTGCGCATATATAATAAGCAGTGTGTTTTTTATTTCTAAAAATAGGTTGATAACCTATGTACTTTGTGATTTAATGCAGGAGGGGTATTGATAACACGAGCGGGGCAGTCCATCCATTTTTTTGAAAGGAAATGAATTTTTTCATGAAGAAATCATTCAATAGCATTCTAAACCGGCCGATTCTATTATTCAGCTTCGTGCTGCTGCTCAAAAGCGCCGTGGCCTGGTTTGTCGTGTTCAGCGACGGTCCGAACTGGAGTATGGTCTTCACCGAAATTCCCTTTTTCATCATTGTGTTCAGCCTGATTGAATGGCTGTCTTCCAAACGGAAGATTCTGTACTATATGATTGCTAACTTATTCATTACGATTATTTATTTCTCTGTTCTGATGTATTACAAATATTATGGCGTAATTGCGACCTATCATGCATTGCAGCAAGCGGATAAGGTCACTAAGGTCGGAGAGAGCACCTATTCCCTGATTACACCGTATTATCTGTTTATTTTTGTGGATATCGTCTTCTTCCTGTTCTTTATGTTCCGTCCCAAATATATTGCCAAATGGAAGGAGAGAGGCGCATACCGCATCAGCCGCCCTGTGCTGCTTACCGTGGCTGCCGTTTCGCTCGCGCTGTGCTTCTTCAATATCTGGCCTAACCATGCGAGCATGAATGAGATCAAAAAGGCGGAGAGCATGGGGATTCTGAACTATGAAGTCTACACGCTGTTCGCAGACAGCACAGAGAAGGAAGAGCTTATCGACAGCAAAGAGATTACCCAGCAGGCCGTGGATACGGTTAAAGGGGTTCAACCCCCGCAACAGCTGAAGTACACCGGGGCCGACAAGGGTAAAAACCTGATTATCGTGCAGATGGAATCGTTCCAGAACTTCCTGATCGGACTGACTATTGACGGGCAGGAGATTACACCGAATATTAACAAGCTGGCGCACAGCAATACGTATTTCAACAATTTCTACACCAATGCCGGCCAGGGGACGACCTCGGATGCCGAGTTCGTGGTGAACTCCTCTTTTTATGTGCCCAAGAACGAACCGGCAACGTCATCACCCTATATGAAAAAATCCGTGCCCAGCCTGCCGAAGCTGCTGAGTGCGAACGGGTATTATACAGCTACCTTCCATACCAACAGTGTGGAATTCTGGAACCGCAAGGCCTTATACCAGGCGGTAGGTTTTGACAAGTATTATGACCAGAGCTTTTATGGCGATGATGATCATATTGCATTCGGTTCTTCGGATGAGGTGCTGTTCGCCAAAACGGTACCGGAGCTGGCTGCACTTGATGCCAAGGATCAGCCGTTCTATGCGATGGTCATTTCCATGAGCGCCCATCATCCGTTCCGCATCCCCGAGGAGAAGTTCAAGATGAAGCTGCCGGAGCGCTTTGAAGGTACGCTGCTGGGGGACTATATTCAGGCCCAGAATTATGCCGACTATGCGATGGGGCAGTTTCTGGAGGAGCTGAAGGCCAGCGGACTGTGGGATGACAGCCTGATTGTGTTTTACGGAGATCACCAAGGCGTGCCGATGTACACCCTGGGTGAGGATGAGAAGGCTCTGCTGCAAGAGATGCTCGGACATGAGTATGGGTATACGGATATGTTCAATATTCCGTTTATCGTCCACTCGCCAAGCGGCGTACTGCCTGCGGTAGTGGACCGGACGGGCGGACAGATTGATATTCTGCCGACAGTATCCAATCTGCTGGGCGTGCCGCTGCAGAATCAGCTGCATTTCGGTGAGGATCTGCTCAACTCGGCATCGAACCTGATCCCGTTCAGACATTTCCTGCCCACAGGTTCTTTCGTGAATAATACGAGCATTTATTTGACGGGGAATGATTACGAGGATGGGAGCAACTACAGTCTAAACGATAATTCAGTTATCCAGGGCGGCTCTACAGAAGCGCAGTTCGAAGCTGCGGAGCGGCTGCTGAACATGTCGAACAGCTATCTGCTGCAATTGCCGGACCGGCCGGACCAGCAGTAATCCGCAAACAGTAAGTATGGGGCTTGCCCCCCGTGCTTGCTGTTTTTTTTGTGCAGAAAATAAGGTTCCTCAGTCCTCCAGCTGCCCGTTGATTTCTTCAAAATAGTGATAGACCCCGTTCAACAGCTCAATCAGCGCTCTGCTGCGCTCCCCGCCGAGATAGTCGATCATCCCCTTGAACGTATCGCGGATTCTGGCAACAGCAGCATCGGCCAAACGTACGCCTTTGTCTGTCAGAGCAATCCCGCTGACCCGCTTATCCTGGGCATCGCTGGTGCGGACCACATAGCCCTGTGCCAGCAGGCTGTTCACCATTTGGGTGATGGTGGGGGAGGTGACCTTGTGCATTTTGCTGATGTCGGAGATGGTAAGCACCGGCTTCCCGGATTTCTCGGTTCCTAACCGGATCGTGACCAGCACGCGTATTTCACTGGGCTTTAGCATCGATGGATTATTCTTTTGCCAGTTGATCTTGGAGAATTGCTGGAATGCTTCCATCAGCTCGTCGATTTTGTCATATCTGTCTTCGTTCATCTGTACACCTCATGGACTTGTTTCCTTTAATTATAGGGCATGTGATGAAATAAAATAAAGGAAAGGAAACCGATCCCTTAACATTTCCAGCTCTCTTCGCTGTGGCCCCGGTTACTCTGCGGGATTGTGAAGAAGCGATATCTGATATTTGCTCAGAAATGAAATCCATTCGTCCGAAGGCTTCTCGTCGGTAACGATATAATCAATTTCTTCAAAACCAAACAGCTTGACAAAAGCAATCCGGTCAAACTTGGAATAGTCGGCCAGCAGGACGGCTTTGCTCGCCTGCTGCCGCATAAGAATCTTAAGCTCGCTTTCGGCTTCGTTGGAATCGCTTAGTCCCCCCGTCATCGAGAGGGCTTTGCAGCTGAACAGCGCCGCATCCACGTTATACCGCTGAATGGTATGGGAAGCGCTCGGCCCGACAAACGAGTTGGTCTCCGCTCCCAGCACACCGCCGGTGGAAATCAGCTTATGCCCGGAATGCTGAAACTCGGAGAGGACGACCAGTGAATTGGTAATGATCGTCAGGTTTTTTTTGGCTTCGGTAATTTTCTTCAGCGCCTCAAAGGCGGTAGAACTGGTATCTGTCATCAGGCTGTCGCCGTCATTGATCAGATCCAGGACATTGGCCGCAATGGCCCGCTTGGCTTCGATATTCACCGCATGTCTGTGGGAGTAGGAAGGGTCCTCGTTGGTGTGGACATTCAGGATGGCCCCGCCATAGCTTTTTTTGGCAATGCCTTCTTTGTCCAGCTTCTCCAGATCTCTGCGGATCGTTTCTTCGGAAACCTCGAAATCCTGGGCCAGATCAGCGACATGGACTTTTTTGTTGCGGTACAGTTTATTGATAATGAGTTCACGGCGTTCGAACGCTCTCACTAAGACGGCCTCCTGGCATCGTTAATCTTTTTTATCTATTTTACTATAAACCGAAGTATAAATAAAAGGAAAATCCACAGAAAAATCCACATTGACATTTTGAATACCACATAAATACACAATAAAATGTGGTTTTATGTTGACATTCCATGATTATGATTTATGATAGGAGGAGATGCAAGCGCTTAATATTGTTCTTATCATTCTGAGGAGGTTATAAGGCATGACAACTCATTATCCCAAAATCGGCATCCGCCCGACGATTGACGGGAGACGCCGCGGTGTGCGCGAATCACTGGAAGTCCAGACCATGGGCATGGCAGAGCGGGTCGCTGCTTTTCTGCAGGAAAATCTGCGATACCCTGATGGTTCACCTGTAGAATGTGTGATTGCTGATTCTACAATCGGCGGTGTGAAGGAAGCTTCGGCTGCACAGGCCAAATTCTCAGGTGCCAATGTAGGCGTATCCATTACCGTGACACCCTGCTGGTGTTATGGTTCGGAAACGATGGATATGGATGCCGGCATCCCGCATGCGGTATGGGGTTTCAATGGTACGGAACGTCCCGGAGCGGTTTATCTTGCCGCTGTCTTGTCGGCGTACGCCCAGAAGGGCATTCCGGCTTTTGGGATCTATGGGGAGGATGTGCAGGATTCAGGCAGCGAGGAGATCCCGGCTGATGTGCAGGCCAAGCTGCTGAGGTTTGCCAAATCGGCACTTGCCGTTGCCTTAATGAAGGGGAACTCCTATTTGTCCATGGGTTCGGTTTCTATGGGGATTGCCGGTTCGATTGTGAATGACCAGTTCTTTCAGGAATACCTGGGCATGCGCAATGAATATATCGATATGTCCGAGTTCGTCCGCCGTTTCGAGGAAGGGATTTACGATCAGGAGGAATTTGCCCGTGCACTTCAATGGACAAAGGAGAACTGCCAGATTGGACCTGACAATAACCCGGCACATCTGCAGGTCAGCAGCGAAGAGAAGGCAGTTCAATTGGAAACCTGCGTTAAGATGGCGCTTATCGGCCGCGACCTGATGATTGGCAATCCGGTGCTGGCTGAGCTTGGCTTTGAGGAAGAAGCTCAAGGCCACAACGCGCTTGCCGCCGGTTTCCAGGGACAGCGCCAATGGACGGATCACTTCCCGAACGGTGATTTCATGGAGACGATCCTGAATTCCTCCTTCGACTGGAACGGCAAGCGGGCGCCTTATATTCTGGCTACGGAGAATGACAGCCTGAACGGTGTAACGATGCTGTTCAATTATTTGCTTACGAATACGGCACAGATTTTCGCTGATGTCCGCACTTACTGGAGTCCGGCAGCTGTGAAGCGTGTTACCGGATATGAGCTGCAGGGCGAGGCGGCCTGCGGCCTGCTCCATCTGATCAATTCAGGCTCTGCCGCGCTGGACGGCGCCGGTGAACAGACCAGGGACGGCCAACCGGTGATCAAGCCGTTCTGGGAGATTACCGATGAAGAGGTGGATGCCACTCTGAAGGCAACACAATTCCGTGCGGCATCGCAGGAATATTTCCGCGGCGGCGGCTTCTCTACTGATTATCTGACCAAAGGCGGCATGCCTGTAACGATGGCGCGCCTTAATCTGGTCAAAGGGCTGGGACCTGTCCTGCAGCTGGCGGAAGGCTATACTGTGGAGCTTCCTGAAGAGGTACACCGCACGCTGGATGAACGGACTGATCCTACCTGGCCGACAACCTGGTTCGCGCCAATTTTGACAGGTTCCGGTTCGTTCAGCTCGGTATATGACGTGATGAACAATTGGGGGGCCAATCACGGAGCGATCAGCTATGGGCATATCGGTGCGGATCTGATCACACTGGCATCCATGCTGCGCATCCCGGTGAGCATGCACAATGTGGAAGCGGCGCGGATCTTCAGACCGCGCGTCTGGTCGCTGTTCGGAACGGAGAGCCTCGAAGCTGCCGACTACCGGGCCTGCCAGAGTTTCGGACCGCTATATTAATTTCTGGGAGCGGGCAGGTGGATGTGATGAGCAAGCTGAAGAAGCTGCTGGCCGTTGACCTCGGGGCAAGCTCGGGGAGAGTGATTCTCGGCACCTATGACGGAAGCAGGATTGTAACAGAGGAGCTCCACCGGTTTGCCAACACCCCGGTGGAGGCAGGCGGTCATTTGTACTGGAACGTTCCGGCGCTGCTTGAGGAGATCAAGCAGGGAATCCTGCTGGCGGTCCAGGGCGGCAGTGAAATTGTTAGTCTAAGTGTGGATACCTGGGGAGTAGACTATGGCTTTGTGGATCATGCGGGGAAGCTGCTGAATTCCCCGCATCATTACCGCGATCAACGGGTAGGCAAATACCGCCCCCGCCTGGAGGAGCTGCTGCCGCCGGAGGAACAGTTCCGTCTGACCGGCAATCAGCCGGACCCGATCAATACAGTCTACCAGCTGTTTGCAGATATGCAGGAGAACCCGCTGCTTCAGGAGCGTGTTGACCACATTCTGATGATGCCGGATTTGTTCCTGTACCTGCTGTCCGGAGCGTCTTCCGCGGAGCGGACGATCCTGAGCACAAGCGGGCTGCTGGACGCCGTTACGGGTGAGCCTTCTTCCGAAGTATTCGGCAGGCTCGGCATCCCGCTAAGGCTGATTCCGCCCCGTGTTGAGGCGGGAACCGCAATCGGCACGCTGCGGCCCGAGCTCTGTGCCAAGCTCGGTTGCGGGCCTATCCGCGTGATTGCCGGCGCATCCCATGATACGGCTTCAGCCGTAGCCTCGATTCCGTACGCGGACAAGGACGGCGCGGCGTTTATCAGCTGCGGCACCTGGTCATTGGTCGGGATGGAAACGAAGGCGCCTGTCCTTACTCCGTTAAGCTATGAATATGGCTTCACGAATGAAGGGTGCTGCGGCAGCGGCAACCGGCTGCTTAAGAACATTACCGGACTGTGGCTGCTGCAGGAAACGCGGCGGGTCTGGGCAGAAGCCGGTGAAGACCTCAGCTTCAGCGAGATGGCTGCGCTTGCCGGGAATGAGGGGGCGGCACAGTCTTTTATTGAGCCTAATGATCCGCTCTTTAGCACGCCCGGTGATATGCCGGGACGGATCGCGGAATACTGCCGGAGCAGCGGCCAACGGGTGCCGGCAACCAAAGGAGCCATTATCCGCACGATTCTGGATAGCCTCGCCAAGTCCTACGCGGCCGCGCTTAAGGAACTGGAGGACCTTACGGGCACAACGATCCGCAAGGTTCATATGGTCGGAGGGGGCATACAGAACAAGCTCCTCTGCCAGTTAACGGCGGATGCTGCGGGAAGAAAGATTATCGCCGGCCCCGTTGAAGCCAGTGCGCTGGGCAATCTGCTGGTGCAGCTGGCTGCGCTGGGAGAACTGGATTTCAGCCGTGCTGCTGAGGTAGTGGGCGCATCCGAGACCCTGACAGTGTACCGGCCGAATAAATAAGAATTGAGGAGAGTAAACCATGGATGAGCTGGAAAAGAAACTGCGTCTGCAGATTTGTGATATCGGCAAAAATCTGTTCAATAAGGATTTTATTGCCGCGAATGACGGCAACATCTCGGCCCGTTTGAGCGAAACTGAGGTGCTGGCTACCCCGACCGGGGTCAGCAAAGGCTACCTGGAGCCGCACATGCTGGTCAAGGTCAACCTTCAGGGAGAGATTCTGGAAGCCCGGGAAGGCTATAGACCTTCAACGGAAGTCAAAATGCATCTGCGGATTTACCGCGAGCTTCCCGAGATGAACGGGGTGGTTCATGCGCATCCGCCATTTGGCACTGCTTTTGCCATTAAAGGGGAAGCACTCGACAAAATGATGATGCCGGAATCCGTAATTGCCATGGGTGAAATCCCGCTGGCGAAATACGGCACCCCTTCCACAGAGGAGGTTCCCGATTCCATCATGCCGTTCCTGGGCAAGAAAACAGCCGTACTGCTGGAAAGCCACGGGGCTTTGACCTGGGGCAAGGATGTGATGGGAGCTTATATGAATATGGAACGGCTGGAATACACCGCCAAGCTGACTTTTTTGACCCGCATGATCCACGGAGAGCGGGAGCTGCCGCCGAACCGGATTGAAGAGCTGGTGGCGCTGCGGTCCTTCTACGGAATGTAAAGGGGAGAGCGGCAGATGCTTAAGAAAATCCCCAAGCTGCTCTCTCCCGAACTGGTGAAGACCATGATGGAAATGGGCCACGGCGACGAACTTGTACTTGCGGACGCCAACTTTCCCGGACATGCGCTGCATTCCAGAGTCATCCGCTGCGACGGCATCGGCATACCGGAGCTGTTGGACGCGTTGCTGGAGCTGTTCCCGCTGGATCATTATGCGGACCATCAGGCTGCCCTGATGAGTGTCGTAACGGGAGATCCTACCGTCCCCGTAATCTGGGACACCTATAAGGAAATCATCTCGGGACATGACAAGGAAGCTGTGATCACTCATGAAGAACGTTTTGCCTTCTATACCCGCGCCCAGAGTGCCTATGCCATTGTGGTGACCGGGGAGGAAGCGCTGTACGGCAATATTATCCTGAAAAAAGGTGTTATAAAGAGCATTTGAGAAAAGGTGCTGACATTGGCACTTCACTCGAAAAATTAATCCTGCCCCTGTTGGATTCTCCAAGTGAGAATGCATCGGGGCGGGATTTTTTCGCCGATGCGCGCCTAGCCATGCTAGGCACAACTAGCCGGTGAAAGTCCGGTCGAGGTAAGAGCCAAGTCGCCTCGCAGCTAACAGGCAGCTGTACCGTTTGGGTTTCACTAGGTACTTTCGGGGAGTGGAGTGGAATTAGTGAACTTAAATGTGCACAAAATCGTTGAACAGTGAGGTTTAGTGGGAATTAGTAGACGCAAATTCACCTGAAAAGGTACAAGTGGGCCGGATTAAGTTTACTTTTCCCAACTAGCGTTTGCGGAGGGCGGGAGTGGGGAGAATTAAGTGCCCTTTTTCCACTATAGAACTGCCTCCCGGGTTCATGAAGCAATAGCTGGCAAGCAGCCGGTTAATTTGCCCTGAAGCAGCGACTGTAAGGTTCACGGACGGACAGCCCGGGCCTCAAACGGCTGCGCTCTTTAGTAAAGGCCGCGCAGCCGTTCTTATCTTAAAATGTTGCTGTCACTTCCGTATTCTGGTCTTCGGGAAAAAGCCGGCGGCGAGCAAAATGAGATGCCAGGCAAAAACCGCGAGTACGATGTTTTTTAAACCGGACTGGAGACCGAGAATGCTCCAGGAATAAGAGGCCAGGAACAAACAAGTACCGGTTGCTGTAAGCAGAACCACGCGTATCCCGAGCCGGATAAAAGGCTGCGGTGAATGCTTCGTTATGAACACTCTTCTCCGCTTGCGCAAGCGGATGGCAAAGATAACCAGATATAGGCCGAGCGCGGCTGCAAGTCCTTGCGTAATGTATGCATTAGTCTGCCTTCCGGCGGCAAGGGCATCGTATCCATCGGGCACAGAACCGGTAAGTGACCGCACCCATGCATTATAAATATCCTGCCGCAGGTCAATTCCGTTCTCGCTGTTTGTCAGAACTGCAAGTCCGTCGCCGGACTCCGGGACGAACCCGTAAAAGCTGTGGAATCCGCGGTTATCCCCCGGGTGATACAGCATAACCTGACCACCCGGAAGGGTTCTAACGAAGATCCCCAAACCGTTGTCAGTCAGAACCGGTGTCTGCATCTCCTGAATAAGCGGTTTTGCAGCCACTGGGTTGCCCGGCAGCTGTCCATTCCGCCCATTCATACTGTTAATAATCAATGTCATCAGATCAGCAGAGGTGGTGGAGAGGCCGGCGGCGGCTTTTTCGGTAAATTGATAATCCGGCAGCGCCTGGCCGAAATATCCATACCCAGTAGACGTGAAGGGACTGCCGGTAGTTGCTGCGAAGGTGCTGGAATTCATCCCTAGCGGCTTCAGCACCTGCTCGTCCATATACTGTTCAAAAGGCTGGCCGGTCACTTCCTCGATCACCAGCTGCAGCAGGGTATAGCCTGCACCTGAATACACTTCCTGAGTTCCGGGAGCTGTGGTCAATCTTACAGGATCGTTGAACCAACCGGCCCCGGACAACGATTCCTCCAGTGCCGGAAGCTTTTTTCCCGGAGCAGTTCCCAGGTAGCCTTTGTGTGCAGGCAAACCTGCGGTATGGCTAAGCAACCGCCGGAGCGTCACCTGACCCGGATCAAACTCCGAGTCCGGCAGCTTCCACCGTGTAAGATATTTTGCAGCCGGATCATCCAGGGAGAGCAGACCTCGGTCAACAAGATGCAGGATGCCCCATGCGGTCAGGCTTTTGGAGATCGACCCTGCCTGGAATAGCGTATGCTCATTCACAGGCTGGTGACTTTTGGTATCAGCAACACCATAATTCAAGGTGTAGGCGACTTTTCCGTTATGTATCACACCTACTGCCACACCAGGTACTCCGTAAGTTTCCTGCCACTGGGGGACTTTGTGGTCCAGATATTGCTTGAATTCCTCTGCGCTTCCGGCAGTGGGCGCCTTATCGGACTCAGCATTCATGTGGGGGGAGAAGCCCCATAGAACTATCAAGCTTGCGGCAACCATCATGCTGAGGGAAAGTCTCCGGGAAAAAATTGTTCTTTCTGTACGCTTCATGTTTCTGAACTCCTTTGGGATTAAGTCAAATGAACACTATATCCAGCATAGTTCACAAGATGTTCAGCACCCATAGATTTAGCTTACGTCTACCTTTAAAGTTCCTTAAAGTAAGCTTACACGGCTGTAAGGTAGGAGGATGCTCAAGCAATAAATATTGAGACAGCCTTCTGATTCGTAGAAAGCTGTTTTTTTGTCCTTTATGTTATAATGCATAACATTTAGACGGTATTTTTAGTTGGAAATACAAAATAAGATGTTTCGCAATTGATTTTTTTAACGGAAAAAGATTAAAATATACACAACAAGTTATATAATCTGACATATAATAAAATGCTCTCACGGAGTGTATAGGGAGTGGAGAGGTGGAACGATCATGATAGAGGAAAAGAAGAAACCGGTGCAAGAACTCGAGCTTCCCCGTGATTGCACGTTCTCCCCTGAGGACTGGCGGGTACTGGCTGAATACTGGTATCCGGTGGCAATTGCGGAGGAAGTACAGGACAAACCGCTGGCAGTGAAGCTTCTGGATATGAAGCTGGTATGCTACCGCAGTGAAGGCAGCGTGGTGATCGCCCGGGATCTCTGCTTCCACCGGGGGGCGCCGCTCAGCAAGGGCTGGGTCGAGAACGGTGAAATTGTGTGCCCGTATCATGGCTTCCGTTACAACTGTGAAGGCAAATGCACCGCTGTACCGGCCCATCCCAGCTCCAAAATCTCACCCAAACTGAAGCTGATCGTCTATCCGGCGGTGGAGCGATATGGCCTGATCTGGACCTGCCTGGGTACCGCGGCGGAGCAGATTCCGGATTTCCCGGGCTGGGATGACCCGGACTATATTAATATTTTACCGCCGAGTTTCGATATTGCCGGTTCGTCCGGCCGCCAGATGGAGGGGTTCCTTGACGTCTCCCATTTTGCTTATGTGCATACAGCCACCTTTGGGGACCGGAACAACACTGAGGTTCCCCAGTACAAGGTCAGACGCGAGGGCAATGAGCTGGTCGCTGAATACTGGAGTACGGTAAGCAACTATGGGAAAGGCCAGGAAAATCCGGCACCGGAGGGTTTCATGTGGCTGCGTGAATTCCGTGTGTTCCCGCCATTTGCGGCTTCCCTTACCGTCTATTTTCCCGGCGAAGGCCGACTGAAAATCCTGAACTGTGCTTCCCCGGTATCCGCACGCTATACGCGCTTGTTCTGTCCGATTTCCAGGAACTTCGACAAGAGTGCCCCGGTCCAGGATACGATTAAGTTCAATCTGCAGGTCTTTGCAGAAGACGCGGAAATGGTGGAGTCACAGACTCCGGAGGATTTGCCGCTCGATTTGCAGGCCGAAGCGCATATACCAGCTGACCGCACGTCCATCGCTTACCGCCAGCTGCTGACTGAATTGGGTCTGGGACGGTCTTATACTTCTTAAACAGTGGAGCATTCATTCTATAGCTTGATCCCACAGGTTCCTTTCTGTATCTGTTCTCCGGAGCGGCGTGCGGAAAGGGTTTTTGTGTTTTCATCCGCTGACTGGAGAATGTAGGCCCATGTCTGATAAAATAGAAATGCAGATGGTAGCATGAATACACAACGATTCCAGACTGTACCGGCAGCGGCGCAATGCAGGACCGGCATCAACCCAAAGGAGACTTGATTGTGAACGAGAAACTGACGCAAGCCTATGAAAGGTTAGGGTTGCCTGAAACCGTAACCAGGGAGGAACTTAACAAAAGGTTCGATCTGCTGCTAAGACGGCGGCGCTCATTAAACACTGAAGCGGAAATCGCTGCTTATGAAGCGGATTTTCAGGCGATCAAGTTTATTCTGGATTCCAGAGATCAGCAGGAAATTCAGGAGGCTGAGGACCAGCGGCTGGCCAAATACGGCAGTCTTGCGGGCGGAGCGCGTAAATGGGAGCGCTTTATGCGGCTCTATAAGACACATGTCATCATTTCGATTATTGCTGTAATCGTGCTTGTTTTTGCCGGCAACGCGCTCTATAACAACTGGCAGCATAAAAAGTATCTGGCCACTTTGCCGCCGGTTGACGCGAAGATTATGTTCATAGGCAATTTCGGCGTGAAGGATGAGGACGGTAAAATGGATGCGCTGAACCAGGCGATCATTGAGCAGTACCCGGAATGGAAGCGTGTGGACAGCAGCATGGTCTATCTTCCCAAGACCGGCGAAGGCTCGGATACCCTGGATATGAATTATATGCAAAAAGCCGTAGTCGAGCTGGCAGCGAACACGCCGGATATTCTGATCCTCGATGAAGCTACGCTTGAATGGATCGGTAAGCAGGATGGGTTTCAGAATCTGGAGCCCATTCTGGCGGATGGCAAGATTTCCAAAGACGATCCCCGCCTGAAGTGGGGAAAGGTGGGAGAGAGCACTGAGGAACAGCTGTACGCTGTTGACATCACAGACTCGAAGTTTGTGTCCTCCCTGCCGATCAACCATAACACCAAGTCTATTGAAATTGGAGTGCTGGGCGGGGATGAACCGAAGGAGAAGATCATTCAATTCGTGAAGCATATCACCGAGGAAGGCGCAGCGAAGTAAAAGGTTTTGTTTCGGGAGGAGCTTCCTGCAGCCGGTATTTGCAGCCTCAATAGATGGACAACAATAAATGGCGGAACCGAAGGGCACCATGCCTTTCCGTTCCGCCATTATTTGTGTTATAGCGCAGCTGTGCGCTGAAGGATCAACTGCAGCAGGTGCACACCTTGCTAAGTCTTGTCCCGGGATTAACGCTCCAACCGGTAGCCGCCGTGGAAGACAGGGCCGACATATTGGTTAAACGCGTAGCCGCTGCGGATGGCAGCGGAGACGAAGTCCTTGGCTTTTACCACTGCATCATGCACAGACAAGCCGTTGGCCAGGCCGCCTGTAATGGCAGCGGCAAAGGTGCAGCCCGCTCCGTGGTTGTAGGCCGGTTCGATTTTGGCTGTTTCCAGCACAGTATATTCGGAGCCGTCGAAGAACACATCTATTGCCAGATCGCCGCCCAGTGCTTTGCCGCCCTTGACGACCACATTTTGGGTGCCGAGCGCGCGGATCAGGCGGGCAGCTTCTTTCATTTCGTCAATGGTAGTCAGCTTGCCCAGCCCGGACAACACACCGGCTTCGAACAGATTGGGTGTAGCCACTGTGGCGAGAGGCAGCAGCAGATCACGGATCGCATTGGCGCTCTCCGGATTCAAGACTTCATCTTCCCCTTTGCAGACCATAACCGGATCAATGACTACGTTAGTCTGCAGGTTCTCCTTGATCGCTTTTTCTGCCACCTTAACGATATCCACACTGCCCAGCATGCCGGTCTTCATGGCATTTACAGGACCCCCTGCGAACACGGTTTTTAGCTGCTCCGCAACGAGGGCTGCATCAATCGGATAGACATTGTGATGCCAGCCGTTATCCGGGTCCATCGTCACA
Source organism: Paenibacillus graminis (assembly GCF_000758705.1). Classification (NCBI taxonomy): domain Bacteria; kingdom Bacillati; phylum Bacillota; class Bacilli; order Caryophanales; family Paenibacillaceae; genus Paenibacillus; species Paenibacillus graminis. Next base: position 2,933,909 of record NZ_CP009287.1, read on the forward strand.
ATAGTGGTCAAAGCGCTGAAGCCGTAGGTGCCATACTCCTCAAAGGTTTTGAGGTCAGCCTGGATACCGGCACCTCCGCTGGAGTCACTTCCGGCAATGGTTAGAGTTTTAATGATTTTTGACAAAGCGAACGTCTCCTTCTGGTATATGAATAGATGAAGCCTAATTCAGGTGGAATCTTTTAAACTCTACGATATTATAACAAAAAACATTCCCGGTGTCCGCACTCCGGCGGGAACTCGTCTACTGTATTGACCTCCGCTTTCCTGGAAAAGTTTCTTTTTTTGGTAAAAAAAATTAAGGGAAAATGGGAACAGCAGGAAAAGGCGGTGGGTAGGAGGCGGGTTCTCACCGGAGCAAACTGCATATCCATATAGAAGTACAACGTTTAGGAGGCTGCCATGATCGAAATCAGCTTATGCATGATCGTCCGCAACGAAGAGAACAGTCTGCCCCGCTGCCTGTCTACCGCAGCAACTATCGCGGATGAGATCATTATTGTCGATACGGGGTCAACGGACCGGACCAAAGAAATTGCCGCGTCCTTTGGAGCGGTGATTTATGATTTTACGTGGATCGAGGATTTCTCGGCGGCCCGGAACTTTGCCTTCAGCAAGGCTGCCAAGGATTATATCCTGTGGCTGGACGCCGATGACTACTTGAAACCAAAGGATCAGGAGCTGTTCAGAGGACTCAAGAGCAGTCTTCCAGGGCATGTGGACAGCGTGAATATGCCATATAATCTTGCTTTTGACGCTGCCGGCAATGTGGTTACCTCGCTCCGCCGCAATCGTCTGGTCCGCCGCAGCTGCAATTTCAAATGGATAGGGCCGGTGCACGAATATCTGGAGGTATACGGCCCATCCTACAGCAGTGATGTCTGCATTACGCATGAAAAAGACAAAGCCTACACGGACCGCAATCTGCGGATTTACCAGAAACGGGCCGCAGCCGGTGAAGCCTTCTCCCCGCGGGACCAGTATTATTACGCGAATGAGCTGCGGGACCACGGGCAGCATGAGGAAGCCTGCCGGTATTATACTCTTTTTCTGGAAGGGGAAGAGGGCTGGATCGAGGATAATTACCAGGCCTGCCTGCGGCTGGCCGAATGCCAGGAACGGTTGGGGAATAAGGAGGAAGCCTTCCAGGCACTCTGCCGGACGCTGAAGATCGATAAGCCGCGGGCGGAATTCTGCTGCAGGCTCGGTGCTTGGCACTTGGAGAAGAATCAGCTGCTTCAGGCCGTCTACTGGTATGAGCTCGCTGTGATGCTGCCCCGGCAGAATGACTCTATGGGCATACGCAATGAGAGCTACAGCACCTGGCTGCCGAATCTGCAGTTGGCCTTATGCTACGACCGTCTTGGACAGCATGAGAAGGCGAACCAGTTCAACGAAACGGCATTGCGTTATCACCCGGCCCATCCCAGCATGCTGTATAACCGGAAATATTTTAAAACCCTGCTCGGTGACAAATATGTCGAGCTGCAGCCCATTGCAGAGCAGGCGGAGTAAGCGAGGTAAGCGAGGTAAGCGAGGTAAGCGAGGCTTCTCATTCTTGGGTATGCCAATCGACCATGGGTGCCTGGTCCGCCACAATAACGGATCACCTGTCCTCAGCAGAAAGTATTCGCCTAAGTTTTATTTGGTAAAAAAACCCGCGGCACATCTGAATGTGCCGCGGGTTCTGCCCGTTCCATGAAATTCTGTTCCATTAAACAAGGGAACAGGCTGCCTGGCAGCAATGGATCAGCGGCTTTGCAGAGCCTGTCCCTTGCCGTCGAGCAGCAAGTGGGGTTCGCTGCTGGAGATGAACTCCAGTACCTTGTCATAGATAATCCGGTGTCCTGCCCGGTTGGGATGAATCCCGTCACGGCAGATGAACTCTGTATAATCCGGCTGCTGAAGAAAAGCGCCCCGGACATCAATAATCTTCGTCTTGGTGCTCTCAGCGACCCTGATAATGGTGGAATTGTACCGTTCCTGCCACCAGTAGATTTTGGTGACACTACCGAGAAATTTCATAATGTTCGCTTCCGAGGCCGGATTGTTCCGGCTCACCCATTTGAAGTAGCTGTCCGCATTCAGCGGCGGCAGGCTCATCAGAATCGGCATGATCCCTTGAGTTCTCAGGAAGTCGATCATATCCCGGAGCATGCTTTCGAATGCCGGGAAATCCGTTTTGGGATTATGCTCAGCTTCAGGGTTATCCACAATCTCTTCCCAGTGGAAATCGCAGTCGTTCCCCCCGTATTCAATCAGCACCATATCCGGCTTCTCCTTCAGTACATCCCGTTTGAGATTGCCGAAGCCCTTGAGCAGCGTATTGCCGAATCTGGCGGTGTTGCGCAGCGCCCCCTTCAGCTTGCCTTGCAGCAGAGAGACGTAATTATCCTCTAGAATTACATATTTGCTTCTGGACTCGTCATAGACTACACCCTTCGAAATGGAGTCTCCGCTCACCATATACTTATATTCAAGCTCTGCAGCTGCCGAATGATTTTCATTCTGATGCATGGCCACACCTCCGAAACTATATTGTTCTTAATCTTAGTGTAAACCATTCATGAAGGCATTGCCTATGTATAAACGTCACGGGTCATGCGAATAAGCAGCTGCAAGATCCGTGATTCCGGAAGCAGCTGCTTCATATTAACTTCAGGTTAAAGGCCTCTGCTTATTCTATATCCGGCCATTCGGCGCAATAAGGGAGCCCGGTTTGACTCATTATGGGGTATATTCTGCATAAACCGCACTACAGCCTGCTCCATGCTGTTCACACTATTATCCCAGGTCCAGGCCAGAGAATCAGCTTCACCTTGTTCAGCGAGCCGGACTCTGAGCGCAGAGTCAACAATCAGGCGTACCACATCCTGGGCCAGCCGGTTCTCATAACGGTAGGAGAGCAGGCAATTCTCCTCGTGGCGGGCATACTGGAGATTTCCCCCGGAGTATACAGATACTAGCGCTGCCCCACAGCGCATAGCCTCCAGTCCCGGCAGGGAACCGGCATCGAAGGCACTGGCGCTGACAAAAATATCTGCCCCGTTATAATGGTAGCAGAGCTCTTCATCATTCTGCGGAGTGAAGAACCGGTATTTGCCCCCGGCATGCATCCTCTGCAAGGATTCCGAAGAATAGAACTCATCCGGCGGACTTATGAAGTTGATGTTCACCTGCGGCATGTTGTGCTTGACGATATCGAGCTGTTTCACCAAGTAGCCCTGTTCACGGTGCGAGGCAAAGCCGTTCTCTTCCTTGCGCAGAATCGCCGTGATATTCAATGGCTCCTGCAGCATGTGGCGGATATGCTGGTTACGAAACACCGTGCTGATGCCTACCGGCACAATGCTCCCGGTAATCCCATGGCTCAAAGCTATTAATTCCTGCTGCCACTGTGATAAAACCAGCAGCTTGTCAGTGATATGATAGGAAGGGAAGGACACTTCGTTCTCCGGCAGGAAGAGCGGCTCATAGCATAGAGACAGGCGGATATGCATGCCTTTTCCCTGTTGGCTTGCCGCCTCTGACACGGGGACAGTTGTATAGAAATTGGACACAATAATATCACTGACAGGGAAATCGGATTCTCGCAGCACAGTGTGGTCCGTCGTTAGTATATTAGAATGGACCTCATAGGAAATGTCGCCCCCTAATGGCATGAGGATCACAACATCATGGCCCCGGGCGGTGAGCCCGTTGGTGAGTTCTACCAGCATGCGCTGCGCCCCGCCATGGCATAAGGTGAGAATGGGAAATGTAAACCTCATGGATGATCTCTTCCCTTCTACAATATAGCTGAAAATAGCAAACACTGGTTATGTATACTATTTTATTCAGCGAATGTCGAAAAGTGCCGGGACTGCAGCCCTTAAATTTTAACGGATCCCCAAAAAAGGAGGAAGTAAAAATGAATGAGATTATTGGCGAATGTATGAGAAGACTGGATCAGTCGCTGGGGTATCTGGAGCTGGCAGCCGGAAGGCTGACGGAGGACCAGATATGGTTTCGTCCACGGCCAAAGATGAACGCGATAGGCAATCTGTGCCTGCATTTGGCCGGCAACGAATATCAGCATCTGGTCTGCGCGGTCGGGGGGCGTCCGGCAGAGAGGGACAGACCTTCAGAATTTTTGACCCGTGGAGGCTGTACTCCGGAGGAGCTGCTGGAGTCATTGAGGGAAGTAAGACGGGAAAGCCGGGCTGTAGTCAATGGATTGACGGAAAAGGATCTGGAGCGGGCCGTCACCGTGCATTATACCGAGAGTTCAGAAATGGAGAATTACAGCTGGAGTATTCAAAAGGTACTGATCGGTACGGCAGAGCATTACGCCTACCATACCGGCCAGATTGTGTATCTCGCGAAATGGCTGCAGGAAGAGGATGTGCATCTGCTGAACTGGAAGCATTACGACTGAGGGCTTCTTAGGCGTTCCAGCAGCTTCACCGTTTCACGGATTTCGGGGCCTTGAATATCCTCCAGCGAGATATCGATCATCGGTTTGTGGGCCTGGAGCTTATTCAGGAACTCTGCAGTGTGGAACAATCCCCGGCCTGCCTGGCCATGGCGGATGCGGTTTCCCTCGGCATAAATATCCTTCAGATGGGCCAGGATGATCCGGTCTCCGAACAGGCTGAAGGCATCATCTACAATCTCATCCTGGTTCTGGACATTGTCTCCGATCAAGTTACAGGGATCAAAGACTACGCCAATTGCGCTGGAGGGGACTTCGTCGAGAATCCGGCGCACTTTGGCCGGAGTGGACAATGTATGGGTGCTTACGCCTTCCAGCCCGAGGAACACTCCCCATTTTTCAGCTTCCTCGGCCAGCTCCCCGACCGTGGCCCGCAGCGTCTCCCAGCCCAGTTCCTCATAACGGTAGGGCTCAAATTCGGCAAAAGTGGTCAAAGCTCCGGTCTCCGTAGCGACCATCGGTGCCCCGAACAGCCGGGCATAACGCAAATGCTCCTTGAACCGCTCGATCTCCCCCCGGCGGATGGCCGGATCGGGATGAATCGGGTTAATGTAACAGCCGAGTACACCGATGCGGATTCCCGCGCGGTCAAACTGTTCGGCAATATAATTGGCAAGGCCCGGGCTAAGTTTCCCGGTTGAGGTATCGATATCCTGTATAGCTTTGGACAAGGCCAGCTGGACGAAATCAATTCCAAAGCCTTGAAGCGCGGCAGTCAGCTCTTTAAGGGGCAGACAGCCTGCGGTGTGGGCCAAAGTTCCGTAACGGATGGTAAACATCTCCTTTTGGAAAATAGGGATTTGTATTATTATTAACTTTATATTAATAGCGCTTACAGCTACTTGCAATCATAACGCGCTGACAGAATAGGAGAGCATGCAATGAATACGATAGAGCTCCGCAAGCAGGAACTCGAGAACTGCCGTCCTGAACCGACGCTGGAACCAGGGAAAGTCAACGAATTTTGGGATGGCATTCTTGCAGAGTATGCCCGCAAACCGCTGGAGATTATTTCTGTGCCCGAAGTGACGCCGTATCCGGGAATGCGGGTAGACAAAGTCAGCTTCCAGAGCTTTGATGAAACAAGGGTCAATGCCTGGCATATTCAGCCTGCACAGGCGGCGAATGGCGAAGGGCAGCTTCCCTGCATCATTACGTTTCCCGGCTATACCGGGGACAGGGGATATCCGGAGCGTTATGCTTCCTGGGTACTGCTCGGCTATTCCGTCCTGGCCGTAGATGTGCGGGGACAACTGGGAGAGACCGGAAATCTGCTGCCCATGGAGAGCGGTGTGGCCAAGGGCTGGATTACGCAGGGACTGCTGGAGAAGGAACGTTCTTATTATATGGCGGTGGCTATGGATACCGTCCGTGCCGCGGAAACGGCTGCGCAGCTTCCGGGCGTAGACCCGTCGCGCATCGCGATTACCGGCGGCAGCCAGGGCGGGGGCATTGCTCTGCTGGCTGGTGCCCTAAGCAGCCGGATCGCTGCTGTGGCCGCAGATATCCCCAATCTGTGCCGGCTGGATTTCGGCGTGCTGAATTCAACCAGCTCCCTGACCGAAATCGGCGCTTATGTGCGGCGTTATCCGGAGCATCTGGAACAGGTCCTGGATACGCTTGCTTACTTCGATATCGTGAATCTGGCCCCGCGCATTGCGGCCCCGGTTCTGATTTCTGTCGGCTGGAAGGATACGGTCTGTATGCCCGAAAGCGTATATGCCGCGTATAACCGCATAGAGTCGGATAAGCAGATTCTGGACTATCCGTTCTCCGGACATGAGGTTAGTGAATATCATCACCGCCAGAAGGTATTGTTTTTACAAAAACATCTGGGTCAGGCGGAACGCTAGGCCAAACAAGTTGTCTCCTAAGAAAAAAGAAGAGGCGTCCCGCTGCGGGCGCCTCTTTTTTATGGAAATCACGAACTGACCGGTGACAGCGCATCTTCATGTTAGCTTGTGATCCGGGCGTAAACGGCAAAAAACAGCGCCATTTCCCCCATAATCAGCACGTTTGGTACATGAACAACCATGTCCAGAATGTAGAAGCCAGCCAGGAGCGCCGCCAGCACCGCCAGATGAACGATTCCCAGCCGGTGCTGCTTATGCCGGTAGACGTGGAAGACCAGTGTCGTGGAGGCAAAGTAGAGCAGCACCGAGCCAAACAGCAGGTTTAGCATCAGCTCATAATGTAGCTTGTTCAGGAACAGTAGCTGGATCGAGGCGGCCAGCATACACAGCGACAGGAAGATGAACAGATGTCCGTAAATAATCGTCTGCCCGGCTGTATAAATATTTTTATCCACCTTTTTCTCCAGGTTATCGTAATATTGCCACCACATGGCTATGATCAGTACGAAGGTCAGGCCCGCGAAGCCTACAGATTGCAGGGTCCAGGTGCTGGACTGCAGCACAGCAAGGATGCTCACAACGGATTCCCCCAGGAGGATCAGGGCAAATAGAGAGAAACGCTCCAGCAGATGGTGAGTATTGGCGGGCGTTTTGACCAGAATTTTCCTTCCCGCCAGCGGCAGGATAATGTCAACAGCAATTCCGGCGTACAGCACGGCATAACGGACCCAGGAATCAAAAAACAGGGAACAGGCGGAAATCGCCAGTCCGATCCAAAAGCGGCTGCCCAGATAATGAGCGGTGGCCTTAAGATGCCCGTTTTCCCTGGAGCGTACGTAATGATACTGTACCGCAGTCATCGCCCGCAGCCCGAGGTAGCCTATCAGAAACGAATAATAGGTCTGATCGAAATCGACAGACAGGCTTGCCGTCATAATCAGCACGAAGAACAATTGAATAATCAGAAAAATCCGGTGAGAGACGATGTCCTGCCCATAGCGGTTGACAAACAGCGTCTGGCCCACCCAAGCCCACCAGATCGGGATAAAAATCAGCACGAATTTGCCCAGTGTTTCAAGTGAAAGGGTTTCGTCCTCTACATGCAGCAGCACATGGCTGGCTTTGGACACGGCGGCAACATACAGCAGATCATAAAAGAGCTCCAGCCAGGTTACTTTTTTTACAGTCATATAGCGCTCCTTTGTTGTTCGGATGAATGCAGTTCTGTATGGCCCTGTTTTCCCGGAGCGGTCCCGGTTATATGTTATAATAAAGGCACTCTACCGATGAGCGCAAGACAATCTGAGCATTAGAGGAGGAACGCAGATGGAGAAGGACGGAGATAAGCTGCCGGCGGAAATTGCAGTGGAGAATTTCAAATACAGCGAGAAGAACGAACAGCTGGTGAAAAAGAGCTTTTGGAGTAAAACCCGGAAATTTGCCGGGAAGATTCCATTTACCAAAGATGCAGTGGCGATGTATTACTGTGCCATAGATGCCAAAACCCCTTTGTGGGCCAAAGGTATTGCCTTCGGGGCATTGGCTTATTTCATTTCCCCCATTGATGCGATTCCAGACGCACTGATCGGCCTGGGCCTCACCGATGACGCAGCAATTATTGCCGCAGGTGTAAGGGCGATTGCAGGCCAGGTGACGGAGGAGCACCGGCAGAAGTCAGCGGAATTTTTTGAAAAGGAATAACAATTTAACCCCGTACAGTGAGGCTTTGCCTGGGGCGCTTTGATGCTTTGCAGGATATCATATCCATTTTGCCACAAGTGGAAACGGCTACGCCGTCCTTATAAGGACGGTACCCGTTTCAGCGAGAAATAGAAGGATAGTTTATAGCGCGAAGCATATAAATTTTTATATTTTAAAAAAAGATGCAGCTTGGGCTGCACCTTCACAGACTCTCCACCGGACAGCTTTCTTTGGAAAGCTGTTTGGTTTGGTATTCTTTGCCCCAATCCCTCATCAGCCGGATGATGGGGATGAGGGTCCGGCCGAACTCGGTCAGGGAGTATTCGACCTTCGGCGGAACCTGCTGATAGACTTCGCGGTGAACAACGCCATCCTCTTCCAGCTCCCGGAGCTGCAGGGTCAGCATGCGCTGGGTGATTCCCGGACAGATCCGGCGGAACTCGCTGAACCGTTTCTTTTCCTCCATCATGTGGTACAGCAGCACACCTTTCCATTTGCCGCCGATAACATCAAGGGTGAATTCCACAGGGCAGGCTGCCTGGTCGCAGCCGGGAGAATTACCGAAGCCGCCTTTACGGTCGCGCATAACAATGTCACTCCTTCAGTATCAATTTGTATACTACATTACATTAATGTGCGTACTTCAAAAACAATTATATATACATTAATATAAACGCATAAGCTTCAGGCAGTCAATAAAATGAAGTGACCGAAAGGGAGTAGAGACGATGGAAATGACAGCAGCAGTTAAAAAGGAAATAATAGCAGCCTATGAATTCAGACATGCCACAAAAGAATTCGACAGCAGCCGGAAGATCAGCGGAGAAGACTTTCAGTTCATCCTGGAAACCGGGAGACTTTCACCCAGCTCGTTTGGCTTTGAGCCTTGGAAGTTTGTTGTGGTACAGAACCCGGAGATCCGGGAGAAGCTTCGCCCGTTTGCCTGGGGAGCCCAGAAACAGCTTCCGACAGCCAGCCACTTCGTGCTGATTCTTTCCAGACTGCCCAAAGATCTGACCGCCGGATCGGATTATATCCAGGGAATCATGAAGGATGTGCAGAACCTGCCTCCAGAAGTTGCTGAAGGAAAAAGCAAAATGTATGACACCTTCCTGACAACCGATTTCGGATTGGCGGGCAATGACCGGGCCCTGTTCGAGTGGGGCGCCCGCCAGACTTATCTGGCCCTTGGCAATATGATGACTGCCGCCGCCCAGATCGGCATTGACTCCTGTCCGATTGAAGGCTTCAACAAGCTGGAAATTGAAGAGATTCTGGCGGCTGAGGGCATTATGGACCCAGAGCATTTCGGAATTGCCTGTATGGTGGCTTTTGGCTACCGCCTGAATGAGCCGCGCGGCAAAACCCGGCGCAGTGCGGACCAGGTGGTTCAGTGGGTATGAGGCTGCCGGAAATGGCAAGATAGGGTGAACGGTTAGAAATGAAGTTAAAAAAACTGCTCTGCTGAAGGCACGTGATACCTTGTGCCTGCCTGCAAAGCAGTTTTTTGCGGTGTACAGCTCCTGAAAATACATAAAAGCTTCGAAAAACAATTGAAAAATTACTGAAAACTCTGATAGTCTTATGGAGTGAGCAGTTTTACACCGGATTGTCATTTCAAGATTGAAGGGATTCCTGCAGCATGAAAATCATTCGTATTATTGCCCAGGTAGCTGTACTGTACATATTCTTTCTCGCCGGAGATTATTTGCAGAAACTGATGCACCTTCCGGTACCGGGCAGCATTGTCGGGTTGTTGCTTCTGTTTATTTTACTGCTGTTCAAGATCGTGCCCGTGAAGCTGATTGAGGACGGCTCATTATTCATTCTGGCCTATCTGCCAATGTTCTTCATCCCGGCAACGGCCGGAATTATGAATCACCTGGATATTTTCAGCGGCCGGGGGCTGATGATGATCGGCATCCTGGTCGCTAGCAGTGTGCTGACTATGGTTGTGACAGCACATGCCACCGAGTGGATCACCGTCCGCCGGACTGGCAGCAGAAGCCGCTCTAAAATAACGGTGGTGCGCGAGAAAGGGAGCGAAGCATGAATATCCTGCTTGCCGCCGGCTTCGTTCTGATGAATGTTGGTATTTATCTGTTTATGTCCATGCTGTATAAAAGGTTTCGTCTTCCTGTGCTTCTGCCGGCGCTGACCGCTACTTTTACAGTGGTGGTTCTTCTGCTTGGCTTCAATATTTCCTACGATACTTATATGATCGGCGGCGAATGGATCAACCGCCTGCTCGGGCCGGCAGTGGTATCCCTTGCATATCCGCTGTATAAGCAGCGCCATGTGCTGTGGCAGAACCTGCCGGCCATACTCGGCGGGACGGTTATCGGGCTGCTGGTCGGCATGTTCAGCGGGATGCTGATGGCGGTGGGCCTTGGTTTTTCCAAGCTGTATGTGCTCTCAATCTTGCCCAAATCCATTACAACCGCTGTAGCAATCCAGATTTCCAGCAATCTTGGCGGTGACTCTTCCTTAACCTCCGTTTTCGTCATGATCGCCGGGTTTACCGGAGCTATTGGCGGTCCTTATATCATCAAACTGTTCAGAATCCGCAGCGAATCCGGTATTGGCATCGGCCTGGGGACAGCTTCTCACGCTCTGGGTACAGCAAAAGCGCTGGAGTACGGAGAACAGTCAGTATCCATGAGTTCTGTGGCTATGACAGTCTGTGCGATTGTAGGTTCGATAGTAGGCCCGATCGTTTCATGGATTATGTACCACTAGAATATCCGGCCTAGCCCTCAACCCGCAGGCGGATCACATTCCACGAAGCTTTGGACAGAAGGGCGGTGATCCGGCCGTCCTCTGCCACAGCTGTTCCCCGGTCATGGGGAAGGACGTTTCCCGGATGCTGCTTGGTGTTGGCCGCCTGCAGATCTTCATGATCCATAACAATATGCTGAACGACTTCAGTTTGTCCGAAGCTGCGCAGATCCACGGAAAGCTCCATTCCTTCGCTCAAATGGCGGTTTACAGCAAAGACGGTAATTTCACCAAGTTCCTCATTGTATACGCTTACTGCTTCCAGGTAAGGAACATCAGTGAAATCTCTGGAATCATATTTAGGACTGGTAATGAGCGGATGCAGCACCGTGCCCCGCCCGTAAAGCGATGCATGCATGTAAGGGTAGTACGTAGTCTGGAGCCATAATGGCCCTCCGTTCTCAGTCGTAATCGGCGCAATGGTGTTGATCAGCTGGGCAATGCAAGCCATCTTCACCCGGTCTGCATGTTTCAGCAGGCTGATCAGGCAGCAGCCCACAGCCAATGCATCCTCCATATTATAGACATCCTCGAATTCCGGCGGAGCAATCTGCCAATGGGTTTCCATCCGGCTTGACCCCTGAGATTTCCACACATTCCATTCATCCAAAGACAGGTTAATTTTCTTTTTGCTCTTCTTTTTGGCTTTGATATAATCGCATATCGCTGCCACGCTGCCGATGAACTGGTCCAGATCCAGTGACTTGGCAAGAAAGTTAGCAGTGTCGCCATCGTTATTGTTGTAGTAGGTATGGAGGGATAAGAAATCCACATTGTCATAAGTCAAATCCAGTACAGTCGCTTCCCACTCGGCAAAAGTGCTCATGCTACTGCCTGAGCTTCCGCAGGCGACCAGCTCCAGCGACGGGTCCACCCAGCGCATGGCCTTGGCGGTTTCATTGGCAAGCCGCCCGTATTCTACAGCGGTTTTGGCCCCGATTTGCCAGGGGCCATCCATTTCGTTGCCGAGGCACCAGGTTTTGAACTGATGCGGAGCCTTCACCCCGTGGGAGATCCGCAGGTCGCTCCAGTAGGAGCCGGATGGGTGATTGCAGTATTCGACCAGGTTCCTGGCGGCGTCAATCCCGCGCGTGCCCAGATTCACTGCCATCATGACCTCTGAACCGGCCAGCCTGGCCCATTCTGCGAACTCATTGGTGCCTACATGATTCGTTTCGGTAGTCCACCACGCAAGTTCTAGTGTCTGCTTGCGCTCCGCTTTTGGGCCTACTCCGTCTTCCCAGTTGTAGCCGGAGACGAAATTGCCGCCGGGATAACGGATAATGGGGACATTCAGTGCCCGGACGGCATTCAGAACATCCTGGCGGAATCCGTTCTCGTCCGCTGTAGCATGTCCCGGCTCATAGATTCCCCCGTAAACCGCCCGGCCCAGATGCTCGATGAATGAACCGTAGAGACGGGGGTCTACCTCAGCCAGCTTGAAGTCTTTGTCCGCAATCATGGATGCCTTAATAGTCATAGTCAAATTACTCCTTTGCAGAATTAATATAAATCTTAATTGAATATTGCGTTTTATGATTACATCATACGAATCCTACTTTATAATTAGCAATATAAAAATTCAGGATTAACTTAATCGCTAATTCTTACCCTTTGGAGGAGAGATTGGAGGATAGAAATGTATTTAACAACGGATTCAGAATCACTTAGGGTATATGAAGCTTTGGCCAGCGAGGTACGGCTGCGCATAATTGATCTGCTGAGTGACCGGGAGATGCATATCAAAGAGCTTGCCGCAAGCCTCTATCTGAGCAGCGCCATTGTCAGCTCTCATGTCGCCAAGCTGCAAAAGGCCGGCATCGTCAGCTCACAAATGAAAAGAATGGACGGAGGCACCTATAAATGCTGTTCATTGTCCGCGAATTTTTTACAGATTAAGCTGGCGGGCTCACGGGGCATTTCCCGAAAAGTGGTTGAGGTGTCGGTCCCTGTCGGGCAATATACGGATTTACAGGCGGCGCCAACGTGCGGGATTGCTACAACGGAGAAGCTGATTGGTTATTATGATGATCCGCGTTACTTTTTGGACCCCGAGCGGGCAGATGCCGGAATCCTGTGGTTTGCCAAAGGTTATGTAGAGTATAAGGTGCCGAATTATCTTTTTATGGATCAGAAGGTGCAGGAGATCGAAATCGCCATGGAAATTGGCTCAGAGGCCCCCCATGTGAATGAGAAATGGCCTTCGGATATTACGTTCACCCTGAACGGAGCAGAGTTGGGCAAGTGGACGAGCCCCGGTGATTTCGGCGTAATGAGAGGACGGCTGACGCCGTCCTGGTGGAATCCCGATGTGAACCAATACGGGCTGCTGAAGGTGCTGCGGATTAACTCAGGGGGGACTTACATAGACGGACAGCAGATTTCCGCAGTGACACTGAATGATGTATCCTGGCAGCAGGATCAATGGAGCTTCCGGTTAACCGCAGAAGACAGCACCCGTAGACGGGGCGGATTAACTTTGTTCGGCCGGGGCTTCGGCAATTACGAGCAGGATATTGTTTTTAGGGTGTACTACGAATAACACTTGTAACAGCGCCATCGTGTGAATGAGTGTCAGCATGTTTGCAAAACAGTCCAATGGGTAACTATAAACTAAGTAACCACTAACCTGCACAGCATGCAAAGGAGGATTTCACATGTCAGATCATATCAAGAATGAAGCGGACATCCGCAATAAAGAAAGTAAAACAGACGATTCGCTCGCAGAACGCAAAAAGATGGAGAATGGTGTGGACATTGAGCCGGAGGCCGATGACTGGGTATCCAAACCTGCTGAGACCTCCCATCCTGATCCGTTCCCGAAGAACTAAAGACAGGGTCCCTGTCTGTCTTCTGACAGGCTATCCTCACAGGATAGTCTGTTTTTTGAGCGGCTCATATTGAGAACCGATTAGTAAATAATGTATACTGAATTCAAATCCATGTACTCGTATCATCAAGTACAAGTACAGACTAGCCATATCTAGAGCCAAGAATCCAACTTAAGTATGTCATTCTCCGGTTCATCGCAGATTTCACAGGTCTCTGGGCAATCCATATTGCAGGGAGGAATCGTTAATGCGGAGTCGAAACGAGAACGGCCGGTACCGGCAAAAGCGCGGGGATGCGCTTGTGGGCAATCTTGAGAAAAAGTACGGTTCAGACTTTGGCGTACGCAGCGACATGAAGCTGGAGACGCTGAGAAGGCAGCATGGCGGACAGTCGTTGACACAGCTGCTCAAGGAGCAGCACGACAAAAACTAATCTATAGGGAGCGCAGTCTGAAGCTTCTGGAATTAGAGCATAACCTGCGGGTTATGTTTTTTTTTTTGATGAAGATAAACGCCGGAAAAAACAGAAATGTCTTCAAGCGGAGAAGGAGGTGAGTTCCCTCAAGATAACACGAGATTCTCATTGTTCCTTCTTCTTTTCCGCCCTGCACGATTAATACTCATACCCCAACTGGCTGATTGCGTCATCAAGTATTTCGTGTAGCGTTGGCCCTCCTGGAGATGAACTTGTCCAAAAAAAGACAGCTGCACGTACCGCCGCAATTAGCATCGCTGCTAATAATGTCGGATAGATATCCCGCGTCAAATCCTTTTTTGTACGTTCTGCGATGACCTTCGCGAGGTTCCGTTCGAACTCGATCTCTGCCTTTCGCTGTGCGCCGATCAATGCGGGATCATCCCGAAGGAGGATCATGCGTGCCAGCCATTGCCGGTCTGAGGCCTCTGAAAACCCGGCAAGAACTGCGGCTCGGAGCGAGTCTTTTAGAGCCTCACCGGGCGGACGATCGGCTAACGCAACAGCAATCTTCTCGGAACGTTGATACGCGTTGCCGATGATGGCCGCTTCTTTAGATGGGAAATAGTTATTGAACGTTCGTAGGGAGACATTTGCGGCAGCGGCAATGTCCTCAACCCGAACCTGGCCAACCCCTTTTTCGATGGCGAGGTTAAGGGCTATTTCGCTGAGCGTTCGCCGTGTCTCATCCTTCTTACGTTCTCTCAAACCGGATTTTTCAGTCGTCATGTCATCTGTTCCTCCAATTATGCGGATAGTTGAAGATCCATGGTGCTGAAATTACACAGCACCATGGACTAAATATCAATAATGCTAATTATTATTTCTGCTCAACTGAAGTTTGAATGTTATAATCGAGGACTTCGTCCAGCCAATCAAATATAACCTGATAGCTAAGCGGTAGATTATTAATTTGACAGTGCAGGTCAGCGCCATCCTCTTCAGTCCCCAAAAAGATAGCATTCTTCTTGTTCGGTGCTTTCTCGTAAGTCTCCACCGCTTGTCTCTTCATCTCAGGATGTTCAGCTTCCGAGTACATGGAGAGCAAGGGACACTGGACGTTTCGCGGATCAACGTCGAGCGCTTCCTTTGCTGCATCATACCATTCTACAATACTATCGAAACCGTGTGACCAAACGGATCCGGCGAACAGTGCCTGGCCTGTATATGGCATCTTTTCAGTTTGCTTTGCTGCTTCATCCGCGCTGCCTCGAAGAAACGAAGGCATCCCACGTTCAATGAAGGACGCCATTGAGTATACCGGTGAGTTCGGAACTGCCGCGGCAAAACGGTCATCGCAGCTTGCGTGGACCATCGTCTTGGCCCCTCCATAGCTCATGCCGCTTACGACCAATCGGGCAGCGTCCACATCAGGGCGGGCGAGGAGGAAATCAGTGGTGGCTCTATAGACGTTGTGCAGCTCTTCCTTCGGGAAGTTTTTGGCTGTCGCCCCGGGTTCATAGAATCTGGCACAGACATCCCAAGGAAGATCAATGATCAGCGCATTATATCCCCGGTCAATCGCCGCTTGTCCTCCGAGGAAGTAGGTGTCCTCCTTGTGTGTCTCTCCACCGTTGTGGAAAAGAATCGTCGGCTTTGGCACATCACTGTGCTCAGCCTTCAAAAAGCAGCCTGGGAACTTATAACCCTTGTATTCCACCTCCACCCACTCATGGGGAATCTGCCCAGACTTCGCATCAAGCGCCTTCCGGAAGCATTCCACACTCTTTTGATGAAACCGTGAGAAATCCGGTTCGTGCGGAAACGTACCGTAGAAAGCCGCTCTGTAGTACGAGTGGGCGCGTATAAACGCCTCACCGGCGCTAAATGAGTGGCCCCTCTTCAGACTGTCCTCTGCGGTTGCCTCAACTTTAATGGCTTCCTTCTCAAATTGATTCTTATAACTGGTAATGGAATTCGGATCAATCTGCCGGGCGAGTTTGAATAGCTCTCCCTGGGCAACGCCCCCGCAGTGCATAAACGAAAGCAACCACTGAAAAGTGAAATCGATGTCGTCACGCTCGAAGAATATCTTGTTTTTCAAACGCGCAGCGACCTTTGTGTCTTGATCATCTACCATTTTACTCTCCTCCTTATAGAATCTACAGTCTGGATTATTCACAGCAGATAAGCGACGAAGCGAGGGAGGGACCTGACCACTGCGCAAATCCGGGCCCGTGTATAAGCGTCCAGTGATCTAACCTACGCTTCTTATTATTGCATATTAGGAAAAATTGCGCAAAGTGCAAAATTGCATAATATGCAAAAATATAAAAATGCAAAATTCAAAAGGTGCAAAATTTGCAAGTATTAAGTTGTCCTACAAGGTGCTATATATTCTACAAAATGCTGTGTACGGAAATCGTTTTTCGGATAGGTTTGAGAATAACCAATATTTACTATAATGTTTCCCGTTTTTACCGGACATACTACCTCCCAATATGATCTGTTTATAACAGGGAGGGGGCGGGACCTATTTCGATTACACAATTGCTTTTGCTGGGGGATTCTCCCGGTTCGCTGCTGGCCGGTGAATACTTTTTTTATTTTATGCTCTATTCCTTTCTGGGCTGGGTCCTGGAGGGCAGCTATAATCTGTACAGCCTGGGAACGTTCCGCAAGGAGGGCTTTCTCAAAGGCCCCTTTAAGCCGATGTACGGCTTAGCCCCGCTGCTGCTGCTGGCTGCCAAGGATCTGGGGCTTTCGCTGCCGCTGATGATTCTGCTGGCGTTAATCATCCCGTCTGCTGTGGAATACGCCAGCGGATGGCTGCTGAAGTCTGTTTTTCATAAGCAGTGGTGGGATTATTCGAAGATGTCCTATCAGCTGCGGGGGCATATCTGCCTGAAATTTTCCTTATACTGGTGGGGGCTGGCGACGGTCTGCATGTATGGCCTGCAGCCCCTTATCGAGATGCTGTATCTCCGGATTTCCACGTTGTGGCTGCTGCTGCTGCCGCTTGCCGCGCTGGTGCTTGCAGCCGATCTGCTCTGGACCTGCCGGAACCGGCGGCGCAGCTTGAAGGGGCTTGAGCTCGGGGAAAGCTAAAGCAGGTTTTATACATCGGGGGAGAGGGTTTGACCTTATTCACAGATTTAGAACTGATGCTATACTAGGGACATTGCCAGCCTGCGGGGCTGGCAGTGTCCCTTTGCTGTTTGTACAGACAAGGAATACATGCTAGTCTTGTAAAATATAGTGAGATAGGCTCTTCAAGCAAATAGGTATCAGGAGGTCGAATGCACAAATTTCGAAAGCTTCGTATTGTTATTATTGTGATTGAAGAGTGGGGGATTGACAGCGGACCGTTCATTCATGATTTCTATAACGATGGCAAGGTGATCCACTGGACCGTAGATAATACGAGAGACGCTATGGCTGCAAAACCGGGGAAAACCGAATATGTATGCAGGGCAATCGGACTAGCCGAGACTGCGGAATCTTACAGGGTTGAGGTTTCAGATTGCGCAGGTTATGCCAAGGATGAGAACATCAGCTTAATTTCATTCAATAAGGATCGATTATAAGGAGGGCTAACATGCCAATATCTGAATATTACCGCAGTCTGCGCAATAGGGCTGGGAGTGAATTGTTGATGGTGCCGTCTGTTGCAGCAGTGATCCGAAATGAGGAAGGCGGGATTCTCCTGCTCCGCAAAGGCGGGGAACAGTTGTGGGGTTTACCCGCAGGTGCCATTGAACCTGGTGAGACACCGTCGAGGGCACTGCGCCGGGAGGTTTTTGAAGAAACGGGTTTAATGGTGAATCCGCTGCGGATTATTGGCGTATTCGGCGGTGAGAAATATACATATGAATACATCAATGGGGACCGGGTCCAATATTCGGTCATTGTGTTTGAATGTTCCATCGTCAAAGGAACACTCCGAAGTGTGGACGGGGAGGCAGAGGAGCTGGTGTTTTTTAACGAGGAAGAGTTTCCTGAACTGACGATCCCATATCCCCGGGAGATGTTTAGAGGAGATTCTGCTGCTGATCGGGCCATCTTCGAATAACACTTATGATCAAGATATGGGGATGAAGGAAATGAGGTCCAAAATTATTTATAGCACTGCTGTGCTTCTGGCGATGATCATGGGCCTCGGCTCCAGAGTTTTTGGTAAGCATCTGCCACCGTTTGCCGCCAGCCATCTTGGGGATGTGCTGTGGGCGTGTATGATTTATTTTGCCTGCCGTGTGCTGCTCACCCGTCAGCCTCTAAGCCAGTCGCTGCTGCTGAGCCTGTGCTTCTGCTTCGGAATTGAGTTCAGCCAGCTCTACCAGGGAGAATGGATCAACGGGCTGCGGGCTACCAGGGTAGGGGGATTAATTCTGGGGAAAGGATTTCTCTGGATTGATCTTTTACGCTATACGGTGGGGATTGTTTTCTCCTATGCCTTGGACCGCTTTTGTCGGCCTAAAAAATCCTCTTAGAGTAGAACAGTAATGTCTTACGCCGCATCAGGGTTATGTAAATGAACCGCCCTTTCATCTGCTGGATGAGAGGGCGGTTTGTTAGTAATTAAGCTTCTTGAGTGATGTCTTTACCGTCTGCGCTGCGCGGCTGATAGCCAATCCGGCGTCCAGGCCCGGTCCACATCGTCAACGTTGCTGCCTGGAGGAACGATCCGGTCTATGGCGTCCAGCACATCCGCGCTAAGCTGCAGATTGGCTCCGCTTAAAAAGTTACCCAGCTGCTGAGGGGTTCGCGGTCCGATAATTGTTGAAGTTACTGCGGGATGCGTTTGCGTAAAAGCAACAGCCATATGCGGCAAGGAGATTCCTGCCTGATCGGCTACAGTCTGCAGTTTATGGATGAGCTCAAATTTATTTTTGTTTTCGGGGCGTTCAGGATCAAGGGCCTCTCCGGCGGCACATCCCTTATAGCGGGCGGCTCGCGAATCTTCGGCTGCAGCATGGCCTGCTCTGTATTTACCGGTTAGTAGCCCTCCGGCCAGTGGCCCATATACAAGTAGCCCCAGACTATATTTGTCCGCCGCCCCTGCAAGATCCAGCTCGATGGCCCGTTTGAGGATAGAGTAAGGGGACTGCTCACTGATGAAGCGCTGCAATAACCGACGGCTGCTTACGGCCTGCGCTTCGGCAATTTGCCAGGCCTGGTGATTGGAGGTTCCAATGTACCGGACTTTTCCTTCTTTGACCAAGTCTGTCAGCACATCGAGCGTTTCCTCGAAATCGGTATCCGCAAAAGGCCTGTGGAGCTGGTACAGATCAATATAGTCAGTCTGCAGACTACGCAGACTGTTCTCAACAGCCTGTCTGATCCACGTCCTTGAAACCCCCTGATGATTGACTGCCCCGCTTTTTGGGTTGCCCACTTTGGTCGCCAATATAACCCCACTGCGCCGTCCGGCCAGTGCTTTTCCGATAATCCGCTCGGATTCGCCGCCGGAGTAGATATCCGAAGTATCCAGGAAGTTGATCCCGGAATCTATGGCCTGATGGATCATTTGAATACATTCATCCTCGTCTTTGTTACCGGATCCAATGACACCTCCGCCAAGGGCGTAGGCACTGACACGGATACCTGTACGGGATAAATTTCGATAAAGCATAATTAATCATCCTCCTGCTTATAATTAACACGTGTATATTTTGGGACGCGTGTTGATCTGTTGATGCAGGGTCAATTATAATAAGTGCTGCAGCCGGCTACAATAATCAGCTATGTAAAAATGTTGATTAATGAACAGACCCGGCAAAGTGACGATTATCATATAGCTTCATCCAAGGGAGTGAATCTATTGGCGGACAAAGACAGGGATCTTAGGGTAATCCGTACCAAGCGGCTGATTGATGAAGCGTTCATGGAACTGCTGAAGGAAAAAGGGATCAGCGGGCTGACGGTCAGAGATCTGACGCAGCGGGCCGGAATTAACCGCGGGACCTTTTATCTCCATTACCATGATATTTGCGAGCTGATTGAGCGGACAGAGATGATGAAGGAGCTGGAGGAACTTTTTAGACCGGCAGATTTTGAAGCAATGCTATACAACAACACAGATCAAACACCCTTCGGGCCGATCGTCAGGGCCTTCACCCATTTAAGCAAACATGCAGATTTTTTTAGGGCGATTTTTGATCCCAAAGGCTCAAAAGCACTGGGAGAACGGCTGAAATATCTGATGGGCACACATATGTATGACCATGTGAAGCAAAGCAGCGGCGGCGCAACACTGGGCGGCATCCCAGACCGCTATTTGATCAACTACCTGGGTGCGGCCCAGTTCGGACTGATTCAGACCTGGCTGGAATCAGGCATGGCCTTCACCGCCGAAGAAATGGCGCTGATGCTGACCCGGTTGATTCAGACGGGGCCTTTGCAGTCCGTTGCTCTTCAAGAAGTCGACTGAATAAGTGTTAAGAGCGGGTAGATTAGCAAATTCATGGAGAATCAGTTGAGACGGGCAGATATCTTCACGGGATGTCTGCTCTTTACGGTTCTTTCGGGTAAATCCTATAAGTCACTCTATTAATCTTAAAAATTTGCTTCTGGATTACAGAAGTCAAAGAATATATATTTAGTGGGTTGATTTGCATTTGTAATTATATGGATGGATGGACTGCTGCAAATCAGCAAAATGCTGCCTGATATGGAGATGAGATCCGCTAATGACCAACAGTTTAATCGTAGTGTGCATACTGACCTTGATCATTCACACAGCCGAGACGTTATCGTATTCGGTGCGTTTTGCCGGTGTGAAGCTGAACAAAATCGCCATCGCATTATCCCTGACGGGGATTATCGTGCTGGTATCCAGAACGGCCAATATGGTCCAGGCTCCGCTGACTGCCAAATTTGTTGATTATGCCAAGATACATGACACTTTCCCTCTGGAGAATTATTTGCGGATCATCATGCTGGCTTCTTCACTAGGTACCCTGATTGCCATTGCCTTATTCCCAACCTTCGTAGGGCTGTTTGGAAGAATCATTTCCAGACTGGAAATTGAAGGCTCCATTCCCAAGCTGCTTACCAGTGTGACAATCAGCCAGCTGAAAAACACCCGCAAGTATATCCGCAAACCTAAAGTGAAGCTGCACGCTTTCCGCTATCTGGGGATTCCGAAACGCTTTATTGTTATGAATATATTTATTACCGCGTTCTATACGGTCGGTGTGCTGTCATCTTTGCTGGCAGCGCATCTGGTACCTGCACTCAGCACGACTGCCTCCCAGGCTTCCGGGATGATCAACGGGCTCGCTACCATCATGCTGACGATCTTCATTGACCCTCAGCTTGGCCTCATCACTCATAAAGCCATTGAAAATGCAGATTCCCGTGATCAGCTGGGGAAAATCTACGTCTTACTGATGGGCTCGCGGTTTCTGGGAACCCTGCTCGGCCAGCTTGTGCTTATACCGGCAGCTTATACCATCATCTGGCTGGTGCAGCTGATTTGAGGGACAGCGGAGCACAGAGAATCTGAAGCTGCCTGTATACACAGCAAGTATTGATAAATCATCAGCCTAACCGGCAGGCTTATTTGGGCAGCTTGGCTTCAGCAGCCCGCAGTGCAAGCGTGATCTTCTGCTCCCAAACGTACGATTGCTGCCCGAAAGTTCGAAGCTCCCCCATCCTTGCATAAGACCATTTCATCGCTGCTGCAGCTGCGACAGCATCACCTGATGTAATAGCGGCTTTATAACGCCGGTCAGCCTCCGTACGCTCTGTCTGTACGGTACTGGCCGCTTTATTCTGCGCTGTAATCTGCTTCTTAAGACTTGAGATCGGCGCTAGGGCATCTTTGGCAGGTTTGAGCTTGGCTGCCGTCAGCGCCCTGGCTTCAGCATATGCGGTATTCTTCGCTTTGACCTCAGACCGGGCAGAGGCAGCCGCCGCCTTAAGCTTATTGCGCTTAATCTCCAGCAGAGCCGCCGCCTTCAGGTTCCCTGCCTTGCGTGCTGCTGAAATCTGCTTGCTGAGCGAAGTGTACTCCTCCAACAGCGGTGCATGTTTTTTCTTCAAGGCTTCAGCTTCAGTCTTCAGCCGGTTCAGCAAGCCGGCATCTACCGCCTTCAGTTTCAGGTTAATCGCTTTGAGATCGGCATTGTTCTGCTTGCGGAGAGTCTGCGTTCTTGCACTTTCGGACTTCAATGCCGTCTGCAGACCGGTATAATCACTGTACAGCGTATGAATCTGTTCCAGCGCAGAGTCCCAATCGGCAGCAGCCGAAGCAAGCGGAACATGTACGGTCAATACCATAAGAAATATCAGCAACCCTATCCATCTGCTGGACAAGCCTGCACCGTACCTTTTTTCAGCAGCACCGTACTTCCGTCTTAAATCTTCCATTTCATTCATCTCCTGTTATATAGTCGATAGAGACGCAAAAAAGCACCTCCAGAAAAGGCGCGATGGCCTGTCCTGCGAGGTGCTTCTCCCGCTTACCGTATGAAAATTTGTCCTTTTACTATAGCTTGAAATAAATGGTTAGTCAAGATGGAAAAGAACGCAGGTTCGCTTTTATGCACTTCTTTTGCTAGTATTATGTAACTGAACCAAGAAATCTAGTAGAATGAATCTATAGTTTACAATATTGGATAATGTTCGGCACCTAGAACCAGTTGGAACAGGGAGATGACGTTGTGCAGCTTAGACATGTAAAAATCCTGGGGACGGGTAAATATTTACCTTCCAGGAAGGTGACGGATGAGGAATTGGACACAGTGCTCGGCACACCTGCAGGCTGGGTTAACAAAATTACGGGTATAGGGGTGCGGCATTATGCCGGCGGGGGCGAAACGGCCTCCACCATGGGGGCAAAAGCGGCGGAAGCTGCGCTTCTGGCGGCAGGCCTCAGCTTTTCGGATATCGATTGCCTGGTCTGCACCAGCGGAACCAAGGAGCAGCCGCTGCCGAGTACAGCCGTATTTATACAGCAGGCTATGGGACAGGAGGACTCTGGCGTGCCAGCTTTTGATATCGATTCAACCTGCCTCAGCTTTCTGGTAGGCCTGGATGTCATGTCGTATATGGTCGAAGCCGGCCGATACCGGAATGTGCTTCTGGTAGCTTCGGAGATTGCTTCAGCCGGGCTTGATTATGAAGACAAGGAGAGTGCGGCACTGTTTGGAGACGGGGCGGCTGCGGTGGTCATTGGTCCGAGTACAGCTGGAGAGCCTTCGAAGATTCTGCATGCCTCGCTCAAAACATACAGCAGCGGTGCGCGTTATTCGGAGATTGCCGGAGGGGGCACCAGACTGCATGCCCAGAAATACAGCAAAGAGAATGCCCTGCCTTATCTTTTTCAAATGGACGGACAAGCCATTTTCAGAAAAGCTTCCAAGCTCCTTCCAGAATTCTTGGGAGACATGCTGGCACAGAGCCATACACAAATGGATGATTTCCGTTTGGTCGTGCCCCATCAGGGAAGTGCGATGGCCATGCGGCTGCTCCGCAAAAAGCTGGGCATAGCCGAGGACAGATTTCTCGACAATACGCCGGGTCATGGCAATACCATCGCGGCTTCGATCCCGATGGGGCTGCATGAAGCGCTCCGTCAGGGGCGGGTACAGCGGGGGGACCGCATACTGTTCATTGGAACTGCAGCCGGCCTGTCACTGGGAGGCCTGATTCTTGATTACTGATCCTTCCGGCAGTCCGCCGATGAACGTGCTCATCACCGGCGGACGGGCACCTGTGGCTCTGGAGCTCTCCCGGCTGCTGCGGGCTGCGGGCCACCGGGTGTATGCCGCAGAAAGCGCCGAATACCATTTGTGCCGCGTTTCTTCGGCTGTGGAACGAAGCTTTCGCACCCCGCCGCCAAGGCACAACCCGGAAGCTTATATTGATCTGCTGGCGAAGCTGGTAGAAGAACTGCACATTGATGTGCTGATTCCGCTGTGCGAGGAGATTTTTTATATATCGGCCGGTCTTGACCGAATCCGCGGCTGCCGTGTGCTTTCCGCAGAACGGGAGACGCTGGCCAGACTGCATCACAAGGGCGAGTTCATTGTCTGGGCCCGCGAACTGGGATTCCCAGTTCCCAGGACCCGGCTGCTCAGCAGCCCGGAAGAATGGAGAATCCAGACGGATGAAGCTGCCCATAAAGGAGAGGCTTGGGTGTACAAACCGGTGTATTCCCGCTTTGCATCCAAAGTCATTCTGCCCCGAACCATCACCGGCGGGCAAGAGGGCTTAACAGGCTCGCGCAGTCTTGCAGCTCCGCGCGGCATTTCATCCGCTGCGCCCTGGGTGGCGCAGGAATATATCAGAGGTGAGGCAGTATGCACTTACAGTGTTGTGCATCAAGGCGAGGTCATTGCACATGCGGCTTATGGCAGCAGGTACCGGACCGGCAGGGCGGGAGCGAGCGTGTACTTTGAGCATCTGGAGCATCCGGCGGCTTTGGACTGGGTGCAGCGCTTCAGCCGGGCGGCCGGCTTCAGCGGCCAGATCGGCTTTGATTTCATCCAGGTGCAGGAGGGAACCTTGTATCCGATCGAATGCAACCCGCGTGCGACCAGCGGGATTCACCTGTTCGCCGCAGAGGACGGGCTGGTGCAGGCGCTGCTGAATCCGGAGCAGCGGGTTCTGGCCGGAACCGTCAGCACGCCGCGTTCCGGCAGAAAATCCATGCTTGCGCTTCCCATGCTCGCCTGCGCCCTGCGTCCTGGGCCGGCAGGTCTGGGGGAGTGGGGGAGGGCGCTGCGCCAAGCGGAGGATGTAATCTTCCGCAGGAATGATCCGCGTCCTTTCCGCGAGCAGCTTCGGATCGTCTATCATGCCTGCCGCCTTGCCAGGCGGAACAAGATTTCAGTTACTGAAGCCCTGACAGAAGACATAGAATGGAACGGTGAAAGATGACTAGAGTGCTTGTAACGGGTGCAACGGGCTTTCTTGGCCGCCATACGGTACGGAGGTTCGCAGAGCTGGGCTGGGAAGTTTTCGGGCTTGGGCGAAACCGGGAAGCCGGACAGCAGATAGAAAAGGATGGTGCAGTCTTTATATGTGCCGATTTGCGCCGCACGGAAGCAGCGGTCCGCGCGTGCGCAGGAATGGATTTTGTCTTTCATTGTGCGGCGCTCTCCTCCCCCTGGGGCACATACAGTGATTTTGTGGCCTGCAATGTGGAAGCTACACGCAACATAGCAGAGGGCTGCAAGCGGCATGGAGTCCGGCGGCTAATCCATATCTCCACTCCCAGCCTGTATTCCAGCCGCGGGAGCCGGTTCGGTATCCGGGAAGCAGACCCGCTTCCGCCGAAACCGGCCAATAGCTATGCTGCAACCAAGCTTATGGCGGAGCGTGTCGTGCAGCAGGCGGCCGGGGAAGGGCTGGCGGCCTTTATACTGCGGCCCCGGGCGATCTTCGGGCCGATGGACAATGCCCTGTTCCCGCGGCTTCTTGCAGCCAATGAGGGCAAGGGAGTGCCGCTCCTGGATGGCGGCGGCGCCATGATCGATGTTACCTGTGTGGAGAATGTCATTGATGCTATGCTGCTCTGCTCCAGCGCCCCGCTGTCAGCGGCAGGGCGTGCCTATAACATCACCAACGGCGAGCCGATCATGTTCAGGGAACTGCTTGAGCGGCTGTTTGCCCGGCTGGAGATGCCGCTGCGCAGCAGACGGCTTCCCTACCGGACTGCATACGCTTTTGCGGGACTATTGGAAGGTGTATACAAGCTGCTGCCCTTCCTGGGCGAGCCGGTGCTTACCCGGTATTCCGCTTCGGCACTAGGGGTCTCCCAGACGCTGGATATTTCGCTGGCGCGGGAACAGCTTGGCTATCACCCCCGTGTGACTACAGACGAAGGCCTTCATTCCTTCGCAGAATGGTGGAGGAAACAGAAATGATAACTTCAACACCAGTATCAGTGTCTATCCTGTCGGCAGGATACTGCCTGCATCCCGAGCTGTTGACGCTGAAGGGCGGTACAATCAAACCCGTCGCTTTTCCTGCGGGCTATGCGCTGCTGAGGCATCCGCAGCATGGGCCGATTCTGTTCGATACAGGCTACAGTTCACGTTTCTTCGAGGAAACGGCGAAGCTTCCGGCTTCATTGTACCGCCATATTACACCTGTAGTTTTCAAAGAGGGAGAAAGTGCCGTGGAGCGGCTCCGGGAAGCCGGCATTGCGCCGGAGGAGATCCGTTATATGGTGCTGTCCCATTTTCACGCTGACCACATCGGCGGTGTACGGGATTTTCCCCGGGCGCAGTTCATATATTTGCGGAAGTCCTATGAGGCAGTATACCGCCTCGGTCCCATCAAGGCGCTCCGGGCCGGGTTTCTTCCGGGACTGCTTCCGGAGGATTTCACTGCCCGTTCCTTGCCCGTAGACGAGTACTCGCCAAAGCGTCCGCTGCCCCCCGGATTTCCCTTCACGGAAGCTTATGATCTGCTTGGCGACGGCAGTCTGCTGGCGGTGGAGATGTCCGGACATGCTGCCGGGATGATCGGCTTGTTTGTGTCCGGGAACGGATACGACTACCTGCTCTGTGCGGATACGGTATGGTCGAGCCGGGCCTTCCGCGAGAACCGCAGGCCGCATCCGGCGGCCGGTCTCATTATGTCTGACCGCAAGGAATACCGGCATAATTTTGACCGTTTACGGGTGATTTACGAGAACTTTCCCGATCTGCGGATTGTGCCCAGCCACTGCCGTGAGGCACTGGCTCTCTGGGGAACAGGCGGTGTCCAATGAAACGGCTGATGCGGACGCTCCGGTACTACATTCTTACCAGATGGGGACGCCGCTGGAAGGACCGGGCAGCCCTGGAGCAATGGCAGGAGCGGCGGATACGGCGGCATGTGGAACAAATCCGCCGGTTATCGCCGTTTTACCACGATCTGTGGGGTGATCTGCCGCCGGAAGAGTGGCGGCGTTTTCCTATTATAGAAAAACAGCTCATGATGGATTATTTCGATACGCTCAACACAGCAGGGATTACCAAAGATATGGCTTTTGCCGAGGCCTATGAGGCCGAGAACAGCCGTTATTTTAAGCCGACGCTGCATGGAATGACCGTAGGCTTGTCGTCGGGAACGTCGGGCAGCCGCGGGATATTTCTGGTCAGTGAAGAGGAACAGGCTGCCTGGACAGGTACCGTATTGGCGAAGCTGCTGCCCGGAGGGCTGTGGGAACGTGCCAAGATCGCTTTTTTCCTCCGGGCAAACAGCAATCTCTATGAGTCTGTCCGGCAAGGACGCCTGCAATTTCAATATTTTGATCTGCTGGAGCCGGTTCCGCAGCTGGTCGCACGGCTGGAGCAGTACAGTCCTGACATCTGGATTGCCCCGCCGTCCATGCTCCGTATGCTCGCCGAAGCGCGGCTGTCGGGAGGCCTGACGGTTCAGCCGCGCCGCCTGATCTCTGTTGCGGAAGTGCTGGACCCGCTGGACCGGGAGCATATTGAGCGGACCTTCGGCCAGACGGTTCACCAGGCTTATCAATGTACGGAGGGGTTTCTCGGGTACACCTGTAAATACGGCATGCTGCACCTTAACGAAGATATTGTTCATATTGAAAAAGAATATCTTGACCGTGAATCCAGGCGCTTCGTGCCGGTTGTGACGGACTTCTCAAGAAGAGTGCAGCCCATTATCCGCTACCGGCTGAATGATATTCTTACCGAATCGGCGTCCCCATGTCCCTGCGGCTCTTTGTTTACGGCGATAGAACGGATTGAAGGGCGATGCGATGATATTCTGTATCTGCCCCATTCGGAGAACGGCGGGCTGGTCACGCTGTTTCCCGATTTCATCACCCGGGCGGTGCTGGCTGCTTCTGCGGAAATCGAGCATTA
The DNA here is from genome assembly GCF_000758705.1 of Paenibacillus graminis. Taxonomy (NCBI): domain Bacteria; kingdom Bacillati; phylum Bacillota; class Bacilli; order Caryophanales; family Paenibacillaceae; genus Paenibacillus; species Paenibacillus graminis. Next base: position 2,961,789 of record NZ_CP009287.1, read on the forward strand.
CCGGGTCATTCAGCGCAGTCCGCTGGATCTGGAGATTTCGTACCGCATACGCAGAGGCAACGCAAAGGATATTGAGTCCTTATTGACCGGAGAATTCTCACGATTGTTCACCCGTTTCAGCTGTATTCCGCCTCAGCTCCAGTTCACCGATTACAGCTTTACACCTGGAGCAGTGAAGCTGCGCCGGGTAGAAAGGAGCTGGAAGCTTTGAGGGACGGAGTGTTTCAATATGACCGGGACAGCATCCAGGGGCTGAGCTGGCCTGACACGGAATATGGCCGGTATGCGCAGCAATATATTTCAGCAATGTTCGAGCATCCGGCAGAGCACTTTATCGCCAATGTGCATACAACCGTCAAAGTGGTTGTGGTTGACGGCCTGCCGGTCCCCATCACAGTAAATGAAGCGGAGTATGCCAATTCCTATGTCTGCTCTCCGTACACGCATTATGTCAGCTATGCTTCTGAGGAGCTGGCTTTACTAAATAACCGGCTGCTGGAGGGGGCTCTGTCTGTTCTTTTGCGGGGCGTGGGGCTTCTGCTAAGGACTGCCCGGTTTAACCGGGTGGTCCAAGTAAACAACTGGCTCCTGTCCACCAACCTGTATCCTCCGGCAAGTCCGGACCAGCTGCTGAAAGTGCTTGATTTTCTCCGCGCCGAGTATCCCGGTTATACGCTTCTTTTACGCTCCCTCAGCAAGGAGACTTCCGGTGCTCTGCTGGAGGCCCTGGACGGATATGGCTGCAAATGGGTGCCAAGCCGCCAGATTTATCTGCTGCAGCATCCCGCCGGGTCCAAAGCCAAGTGGCTGGTCAAACGTGACCGGGGTTTAATCAATAAGCATGGCTACATGGTTGAATCACCCGGGCAAATTATGGAGGAGGATATCCCCCGCATTGTGGAGCTGTACCATCTGCTGTATATACATAAATATTCGAAGCATAACCCGCAGTTTACGGAAGCATACATCCGGCTTGCGCTGGAGAAACGGACCCTTCATATTTATGGGCTGCGCAAAAACGGCAGGCTCGACGCCGTACTCGGCTTCTACAGCCGTGAAGGGATGATGACAGCGCCGCTGTTCGGCTATGATACCTCATTGCCCCAGTCGCTTGGCCTGTACCGCATGCTGTCGGCCGTGCTGATTGACCTTGCCGGAAGCAGAGGGCAGCTGCTGCATGAGAGCTCCGGGGTAGGGCAGTTCAAGCGCAACCGCGGAGCGGTGGCGGCTACAGAACTGTCGGCGGTCTTTGACAAAGGCACGTCGTGGCTGAACCGCTGCAGCTGGTCTTTTTTGGGATGGCTGCTCAGGCGGGCCGGCATCCCGTTGATCCGGAAGCTTAAGCTGTAGTACATTTGTTTTAAGCTAATATTTCCGGAGCGCAAAACGATGAAGAAGGTGCCATTATGAACAGCGAAAACGGGCAGAACGCCGGTACAACCGCCCTCATCACCGGGACCTCCTCCGGCTTTGGGCTGCTGACCGCACTGGCTCTGGCCCGCAAAGGCTACCAGGTCGCAGCCACCATGCGAGACATAAGCCGCCAAGGGGAGCTTCTGCGCCAGGCCGCAGAAGCCGGGCTAGCGGAGCGGATACATGTGATTAGTCTCGATGTCACGGACTCAGCGTCCATACAATCAGCCGTTGCAGCCGTTCTGGATAAGTTCGGACGAGTAGATGTGCTGGTTAATAATGCCGGTTTTGCCGTAGGGGGCTTTGTGGAAGAGGTGAACATGGAGGCATGGCGGAGGCAGATGGAGACGAATTTTTTTGGGCTGGTTGAGGTCACGAAGGCCGTATTGCCAGTGATGCGAAGTCAGCGGGCGGGCTTGATCGTCAATGTCAGCAGTGTCAGCGGTTTGACCGGCTTTCCCGGCTATGCTCCTTATGCGGCTTCCAAATACGCCGTGGAGGGTTTTAGCGAGAGTCTGCGCCAGGAGGTGCTGCCGTTTGGCATCCGGGTCGTGCTGGTGGAACCCGCCTCTTTCCGTACCCCGATCTGGGGCAAAGGGATGAAGGGGATGCACACCAGCAGCAACTCGCCGTATCGGGAGCAGCTTGCCCAAGTCCTGCGGTATTCCCGGACGAGCGCCGAGACTGCACCCGATCCGGACCGGGTTGCCGGGCTGATTGCACGGATCACCGCGATGAAGGCCCCCCGGCTGCGCTATCCTGTCGGCAAAGGCTCACGCCTGCTGGTGGTCGGTAAAACACTGCTGCCCTGGAAGGTTTTTGAAGGGATTATTGCCAGTTCGCTTAAAAAAATGAAATAATGGATCATAGGATCTGGCTGAATGGAATGGAGGTGTTTTTCGTGCCGGGTACGGTAGGACTGCATATTTGCTTTGATAAGCGCGGCCGCGAGATTGAAGTTCTGGATGTGACACCAGTGGCGCAGGGCAAATACCGTATTGAAGAAACGCCGATTTTCAATCCGTGCATTGCCCTTGGGGATATTATTCGGGTCGAGGAAAAGCAGGGGATTGCGTATTATGTGGAAACGGTGCAGAAATCGGGTTATGTCAGATATGCCTGGCTGCTGAGCAAAGAGGCGGCAGTTTCGCGGGAAATTCATGAGTTCAAACAGCGGATAACAGAACATAAGGGCAGGTGGGAGCAGATCTTCGGCGGGCTGCTGGTGATCCACCTTTCCAAGCACTCCGGGGTTGACGTAGAAGCCGAAATGGCGCTGATCCTGAAACGTTTTGAAATTTAATCCAAGATGGACCGAAAGGTGGCAGTGAAATGAAAAAATTTCTGAAGCAGTGGGTGCCGAGCATAGCCATCGGTATTATATTATCTTTGTTTATCCGTACATATGTGGCTGAAGCCATGAGGGTCCCAACCGGCTCGATGATTCCGACGATCCAGATCAACGACCGGCTGGTTGTGGACAAAATGCTCTGGCTGACCTCGCTGAAGCATGGCGATATTGTAGTGTTCCATCCGCCCGTGCCTGGCGATGAGCAGAAGAGATATGTCAAACGCCTCATGGGGCTGCCGGGTGATACCCTGGAGATAAAGGACGGAGTTTTGTACAGAAACGGCGAAAAGGTCGATGAGCCGTACCTGCAGGAAAAGATGAACTACACGTTCGGGCCGGTCACGGTCCCCGCAGACCACTACTTTTTTCTGGGGGATAACCGGAATACGAGCTATGACGCCCATCTGTGGAACACTCCTTTTGTAGCCAAGGACAAGCTGGTCGGCAAAGTTCTGGTGGATGTCAATAATCTGTTCTAAAAAACAGGGTAATCCACTACCACGACATTCTCAATGATGCCCTCAAGCAGCTCCACAAATTGTTGATGTGCCGGATGGGGTCCATACCTGCGCAGGGCTTCCTGATCACTGAAGGTCACGCGAAGCCCCAGCGTATAGCCATTGATATTTTCTGTTTCCTCCGTTTCGTTCATACCTGCCGTAAGCCCGACAATCCCCGGAATGGAATCCTTTAGCGCCAGAAGCGTCTGTACCAGCTGCTCTCCGGTGCCGGGCTTATATTGCTCATTAAATCTAAAAACAACAAGATGCTCATACATTGTTCGTATCCTCCGGTTTGAAATATAAGAATTTAGATGCTCGCGTTATAAATTATCCTTCTATTTGTATAGATTATAGCTGTATAACCTGCTCAAGTATACTGCTCCATCATTCCGATTCGTGAAAGGAATCGTCCTATGCAGGACCAATTACCTGTATCCAGAATCAAGACTCCGCTCAGCTTACGCACCATGCTGTCGTTTGTTTTTCTTATTGCAATGCAATCCTGGATGCTGAACACAGCTTCCCGTAATCGGTTTCGGCCTTACTCTACAGCGGATTATTTAATGATAGGCTGGTTGGTATTATGCGGGCTGCTTCTGGTGTATCTAATCGTGAATGCCTTGCGGCCGGCAGCGGATATCAAGTGGGGGGCCGGTTTACTGCAAATCCGCGGCAAAACCATCGCTGCCCAGAGCATCCAATCGATCCAAATCGACGGACCGGTTGTGGGTATTAAGCCTATAGGCAAAAGAATTGTCCCCATCCGCCTGAGCTTCCGTTTTATCGGTGACCGTGAGCAGGCGATGAAAGAACTGTCCCGCTGGGCAGAAGAGAATAGAGTCAAGCTGACCTACAAAAGATTTGTGAAATGGATGTAGAAGAGGCTTAAGTCGGGGATTCAATATACCTAGTCCGGGCCCCGGAACGTGACTTTAACCATATTGTGGCTCTGGAGGATTTTAGGCTATGATCAAATAAAGCTTATACATAAAAAGGGGTGCTGAGACTTGAAAGTTCATGTCACTGATCTTAAACACGGCGACTGTCTTCTGACAGACACTTTCAATAGTGTGGGGCTGCACGTTCTTCCCAAGAGAACGGTAGTTCAGCGTGAGGAAATCACCATCCTGATCCGGCACAAGATCGAATACGTGGATATTGAGCCGCGCACCGCAGTTGATGCCGATGGCAATAGCCTTGGCCACAGTCTGAATGACAATTTCGACCATGCGATCCAGAATTACGAATCGATCTTCCTGGAGGCTCTGGCCCAAGGCACATTCACCCAATCGATGGTGGATGATACGCTGCAGCCGCTGATGGAAACGCTGGATGCGCAGAAAGATGTCGTATCTTTGCTGCTGCTGCTGGAGCGTGACGACATTGATACATATCACCATTCACTGCAGGTTGGCCTGCTGTCGTATTATATCGCTGCCTGGATGGGTTATTCCAAAGAAGAGCGTTACCAGATCAGCCGTGCAGGCTATCTGCATGATATCGGCAAAAGCCAGGTGCCGTTGTCCATCTTGAACAAAACCGGGATTCTGACTCCTGCTGAAGAGGAAGAACTAAAACGGCATACAACCTTCGGTTATGATATTATCCGCGGTTCCAAGATGGATGAGAAGACGGCGCTTGTAGCGCTGCAGCATCATGAATTTGAGGATGGAACAGGTTATCCGAACCAGATCCTTAAAAGCGGGATTCATCCGTACACGGAAATTGTCGCGGTGGCGAATATTTACATGGGCTTGACCACCTCCCGGCCGAACCAGCCGAAGCAGGGGTTAGTTGCTGTACTTCGCAAGGTGCATGAAATGGGCTTTGGCAAGCTGAACGGAACAGTGGTACAAGCACTTACCGGACATCTGCTGCCAGGGTTTGTAGGCAAAAGTGTGCAACTCTCCAATGGGGAAATCGGGACGATTGTGATGAATAACCCGCTGGATATGTTCAGGCCGCTGGTGAAAGTCGATAATGTGTTCAAAGACCTGTCGCGTGAGCGCAGCTTGTCGGTTGAAGAAATTATTATGTAAATCAAAGAATCATAAGATCAGGCATAAGGTTATCCTATTCGTTGCATAACGGATGATAGGGGTAGCCTTTTTGTATGCCGTGAATTTGTATTGTAATAATAGATTGGCTATGATGAATGAAAGATTAAGATAGGAGAAATGAGGATGAACACCCAAGATCAGATCGAAAAATTCAAGCAGCTTAAATATGATTTGACCCGTTTTATGATGATTTACAAATTTGCACTGGAGGAAATTGAGACCAAAATCGAAATCCTGAAGCAGGAATTCCAGATGCTCCATGACTACAGCCCGATCGAGCATACGAAATCGCGGATCAAATCTCCCGAGAGCATTATGAACAAAATGCTGCGCAAAAACAGCGAGCTGTCGCTGCCTGCGATCAAAGCCAGCATTAAGGATATCGCCGGACTGCGGATTACCTGCTCCTTTATTTCCGACATTTATCAGGTCAGTGCCATGCTGCAGAAGCAGGATGACCTGAAGGTGCTTGGCGTGAAGGATTATATCAAGAATCCTAAGCCCAATGGCTATCAGAGCCTGCATCTGTTGGTCGAGGTGCCGGTGTTTTTGTCCGACTGTCAGGAGCATGTCTGTGTAGAGGTGCAGATCCGCACCATTGCCATGGATTTCTGGGCCAGTCTGGAGCACAAAATCTTTTATAAATACAGCCAGTCCGTTCCTGAGCATCTGACCCGCGAATTGAAGAATGCCGCCGACAAGGCGTATGAGCTGGATCTGCAAATGGAGCGTCTGCACCGGGAAATTAAGGAGATCAAGGATGCCCAGGGCGACGATTCCGATGAAGAGCTCCGCCGGATTATTATCAACAATCAGCAATTTAATCTGCCGGCGAATTTCATCAAGCTGTTAGGCGAATAAAGGAGGGAATACATCGGGATTTTTTTGAAAATCAGTGAAGTGGAGGAGAGATGAGCTTTGAGCAAGCCTAATCTTCGCAGCATAACAGTCAATCAAATCGGCTATTCCACAGAAGGAGCCAAGATCGCCATTGTCAATGGGGAAGGGCAGGGTTTCCGGGTGATCCGTGAAGAGACGGGGGAAGTGGTGTATGCCGGGAAGTCCGGCGCTGCCGTGCTGGATAAGCCCAGCGGTGCCAAGGCCCGTGCGGCTGATTTCTCGGAAGTCAGGACCGCAGGGAGATATTACATTGAAGGAGACGACGGGTCAATATCCGCTTCTTTTGTGATTGCAGACAAGCCCTATCAGGAGCTGCAGCAGGGACTTTTGAAAGCCTTTTATTATTTCCGCTGCGGCGTGGAGCTGACCGGGGAATATGCCGGTCCATGGGCACACGGTGCATGCCATACGGCAGAAGGCATCGTGCACGGGCAACCGGAGAAGCGCCTCGACGGCTGCGGAGGCTGGCATGATGCCGGAGATTACGGCAAATACTCCGGCCCGGGCGCCAAGGCTATTGCCGATCTGCTGCTGGCCTATGAGCTGTACCCGGCAGCTTTTGAGGCTGCGGTTCCGCTGCCGGAGAGCGACGGCCGGACGCCGGATGTACTGCTGGAGTGCAAGGTGGAGCTGGACTGGCTGTTCAAGATGCAGGAAGCCGGTACAGGCGGAGTGTACCACAAGCTGACGACATTGAACTTCCCCGGTCTTGATGTGATGCCGGAGAACGACACTGCGGAGCTGTACATCTCACCGGTATCGGCCGCGGCGACGGGTGACTTTGCCGGGGTGATGGCGATGGCGGCAAGAGTCTATGAGCCATACGACCAGGCTTATGCACGCCAATGCCTGGCGGCGGCGCAGGCCGCCTGGACCTGGCTGGAGCAGCATCCCGGGGTGCCCGGGTTCACCAATCCGCCGGGAATTACCACCGGTGAATACGGTGACGGGAATGATCAGGACGAACGGTTCTGGGCAGCCGCAGAACTCTACCGCACTACTGGCATGGAAGTCTATCATGAGGCGGTTCAGGCGCTGGCGAAGCTGCCGTTCCCGAAATACAGCCTGGGCTGGGCGGACATGGGCGGCTATGGCACGCTGGCGTATCTTCTGAGCGGGAAATCAGCCACTCAGACGGCGCTGTATGCTTCGCTGAAGCAGGGGTTGCTTGCTGAGGCTGACCGCCTGGTACAGCAGTGCCGGGAGGACGGCTACCGGATTTCCTTGCTGGAAGAGGATTATATCTGGGGCAGCAATATGCTGGTGATGAACAATGCCATGCTGCTGCTGGCGGCAGAGCATTTCAGCGGGAACACAGCCTATGCCGGCTGCGCGCTGGATCATCTGCATTATCTGATGGGCCGCAATGTGCTGGACATCAGCTATGTGACCGGGTTCGGCGACCGTCCGGTGATGCACCCGCATCACCGCCCCTCTGTAGGGGATGGTGTTGCCGATCCGGTGCCCGGCATGGTATCCGGCGGTCCCGACCGCGGGCTGCATGATGAGTATGCTGCCCGGCATCTGCAAGGCAAGCCGGCCGCGCAGTGCTTTGCCGATCATGACCTCAGCTATTCCACGAATGAGGTCACGATCTATTGGAACTCTCCGGCTGTGTTCGTGACGGCACGGTTTAATGTGTAAGGAAAATCTGCAAAGGAGCGACTTCCAGTGAATCCTTACAAAGTAGTCAGCTTGGATATGTTTCAGACTCTGGTGAACATTGAAGGCCGGAGGAACCGCATCTGGAAGCCGATTCTGCAGCAGGATTTTAGCGAAGCACGGGCTTTGGAGCTGGCTCAAGCCCTGCTAAACCATTATTTTGCGCAAGCAGCAGCCATTCGTGATGCCGGGAGCTTTTGCACCAGCCAGGAAATATACCGCAGCGGCTTTGAGAAAGTCTTCCACGAGCATAGGCTGAGCTTTGATTGTCATGAGGCTGTGGATATTCTCTTTGCCGAGCATCGGCTGTCCGGCCTCTATGCAGACACCCGGCCCTTCCTGCAGAAGATCTCTGAAGCGTATCAGGTCTGCATTGTCAGCGACACGGATACTCTGATGCTGCCGGATTTCTATAAGGAGTATCCGATCAGGCTGTTCACTTCAGAAGATTACGGCTCCTACAAAAATGACGGGTTGAACCGGATGTTCACAGAGGTTATCGCATACTATGGCGTGCAGCCCGGGGAAATACTGCATATAGGAGATTCGGCCTCGGATGTGCTGGGAGCGGCCAGAGCGGGAATCCGCAGCTGCTGGATCAACCGGACGGGATCAGCCTGGAATCATGCTGGGCAGCCGCCGGATTATACAGTAGGCAATCTTGAAGAGATTTATGCGATTCTTGAGCCGGGGGTTCATACCGCACATACTTGATACCAAGATACAGTAGAAGGGAAGGTATTCTTCATGGAACTGCAACTGAAAGGTCAAACAGCGCTGATTACCGGATCAATTCTTTGAGATCCCGGACAGCGAATGGCTGAGATTTTTTGAGGTAAATGTACTGAGCGGTATCCGGTTAAGCCGGCACTATCTGCAGGGGATGCTCCGGCGGAATGCGGGACGGGTGATCTTTATCGGAAGTGAGGCAGCGGTAATGCCATCACAGGAAATGGCCCACTACAGTGCCACCAAAACGATGCAGCTGTCCGTCTCACGAAGCTTGGCTGAGCTGACCGGCGGAACGAAGGTGACCGTCAATACTGTACTTCCCGGCTCTACCTTGACCGAAGGGGTGGAAAAGATGCTGCAGACCTTGTATCCCCATGAGAACCTCAGTCCAGCGGAAGCAGAGAAACGGTTCATGAAGGAAAACCGTCCGACCTCAATCCTTGAAAGATTGATCTGGCCCGAGGAGATTGCCGAGTTTGTAGCCTTTCTGAGCAGTCCTCTGTCTGCTGCCATCAATGGGGCGGCATTGCGTGCAGATGGTGGATTGGTACGCAGCGTGTTCTAAAGTAAAAATATCATAGATACTTCATAATCCTGTTGCTGGAACGATGACTCTGGACATGGCGATCCGGAGGTGCAAATGTCAAAACCCCCATCTTTTTGCTTAGACCACCTCTATGATTGGACGGAACGGCTGGTAATTCCGGGAGAATGAAAAGAGCAAGCGGATTTGGGAGTTCTTCCCGCCGTTTGCTCTTTTTATCTGTTTTTCCGGAATCTTTAGTCTCGTGAGAAATCCGGCTGTAATTTTATCCCCTTGAAATTCTGCCCTGTAATTACCAATAAATCTGCCTTTGCATCATTGATCTGGAAGAAAAAACTGCTGGTGGACTCTGTTGTCCAATCGTATAATTAAACAAAGATAAACCTGTCGGCAGCTGCCGCCCAGCATTACAAGGAGGTTAAGGAATGCCCAGACTGGGAGGAGCAGGACAAAGACCACAGAAGAAACTCAGTCTTACCCTACTGCTGATCGGTCTGGTCACACTGGTGGTTCTGCTGACTTCAACGATCCTGCTCACCGCTTCATATCATTCGAAAAAAAAGTCGCTGATAGAAACGACCCTGAATTTGAATCAGGCCAATGCCGACCGCATGAGCCGGACAATGGATTCCCTGTTCCGTTCCATGCGCAGCAGTATGGCATACAGTGCGGACAAGCTGTCCAGGCTCGATGTGCTGCCGTCCGGGGAAGTGGATGATTACCTTGAATTGATGCGCAAGAGCAGCACTTATTTTAATTCAATTCTTTTGGTAGGGGCAGATGGAATTGTCCGCAATACCTCACCGGCAACGCTTGGAATGGAAGGCAAGCCGATTAAGTCCCCTTGGGCCCTAGAAGCGCTTGGTCTTAAAAGCCCATATCTCTCTGAGCCATACACTGCTGTTTCGACGGGCAGAATGATCATTTTTATGAGCGAGCCGGTATATGCTCCGGATAAGCATTATCTTGGGCAGCTGGGCGGCACGATCTACCTGCAGGATAACAATATCCTAAATATGATTTTTGGGAACACGGATGATATCGATGCTTCTGGTTCGTATTATTATATCGTCAGCTCCAGCGGGCATCTGCTGTTTCATCCCGACAAAGAACGGATTAATGAAGACGTTAGCGGCAATGAAGTGGTCCGGGAATTGATGAAAGGCAACAGCGGGCAGAGAGAGGCGTTGAACCTAAGAGGTGTACAGCTGCTGGCCGGCTATTCCAGTGTTCAGGCCAATGGATGGGGAATTGTAGTAGTTTCCCCTGTGAGCTTCATTCAGAAGGAGCTATGGAGCCAAATCCGTACCACTCTTGCTTATACGTTGATTCCCTTTGCGGTTCTGCTGCTTCTTGCTGTTCTCCTGGCCCATCAATTAGCCCAGCCTTTTGTTATGCTTGCTGATCTGATGAGCAGAGTGGGCAAGGGAAAAGCAGAGCTGCCTGAACTGAAGCCGCACTGGAACCGGGAGGCGGACCTTTTGACCAAAGCGGTCACCATAGCCTGGAGTAATATCCAGAAGCATACAGACCAGCTCACCCAGGCAGCCATGACGGATATTCTGACGGGTCTGGCCAACCGCAGATCCCTTGAGCTCACAATGAATCAGTGGATTGCCGCGCAGTTTTCGTTCTCTGTGATTGTGCTGGATGTTGATAAATTCAAATTTGTAAATGACACCTACGGCCACCTGGCAGGAGACGAGGTTCTGAAGCAGGTTGCAGGCATATTGAAAATGAGCATACGTCCAGGGGATGTCTGCTGCCGTTATGGCGGAGAGGAGTTCGTTGTGCTTCTTCCGCGAACCAAGCCTTCGGATGCCTATACCGTTGCGGAACGAATCCGCAAAACGCTGGAAGCCTCTGAAGTTCCTCTGGCGGTTAAAGTGACTTCCTCCCAGGGAATTGCTCATTATCCGAGCCATGGCAATACTCTGGAGGAGCTGCTGCAGCAGGCGGACCGTGCAATGTATTCGGCCAAAGGCAGGGGCAGGAACCGGACAGTTATAGCAGATGAGTAAAAATAATAATTCACCTGGGCCTGGGCGGATACATATTCTAACGCAGGAACGATAAAAAACGGATCTGCGGAAAGGAAGGCGTCCAGGTGACTTCATACATGGATTACAAATCACCCACTGCACAATTTAGCTTTGATGTGAATTCAAACACAACGTTTAAGAAGGATGATTGTAATTATATCAATACCCTGTCGATCAAAGAGCTTAATACACTGGAGAATACATCTCTCCTTGATATTTTTCTCAGCCGCTCAAACGTGGTGGAACCGCATTACCACCAGAATGCCGCTGAACTCATCTATTGTATCTCCGGGGCTGCAGTCGTCTCGCTGATCAATCCGTTTACGAACGAGCTGCTGCATTTTCCCGTTACACCAGGCCAGGTGGCCAATGTGCCGCAGGGCTGGTGGCACTATGAAGTGGCTACATCCGATTGTACCCATCTGCTGGCCATCTTCAACGCCCCTGTTCCAGAGGTCATTCTGGGCTCTGATCTCCTGACGCTTACTCCGGCAAATGTACTGGCCCACACCTACTGTCTCAATGAAGCCAAAGTGAAGGACACACTGGCGCCGGTGAAGCCGGGCACCTTCATTGGCCCGCCTGCAGACTGCTGCGAACCCGGCACAACCGAGGAAGCTAATGCGGCTCATGCCAACAATATGGCTCCGTATACTTATCCGCTGGTTCCGCAATCGCTTCAGCCCTTTGGTTATCAGCCTGCGCCGATGCACGGCTATTACGGCCAGCCCTATGTCCAGCAGTACCACGACCAGCCTTATGTTCAGCCTTATCCGGGCCTGCAGACAGCGGTGGACCCGGCCGGGAATGTGTGAACCTAAGCTCTAACTGAACAGCCGGCAGACTTTTGTGCCTCCCCGGGACCCGTCAAATGGACGGGTTTTTACTGTGCCCGATGCATTTATGGTATCTTACGGGAGGGGCTGCTGCTCTTGGTCTATCGTCAACTGTTCCGGGTAATAGAAGGGAGAAGCCACCCGCAGATTGCTCCCTGCGGGTGGCTTCGTTGTTAAGACAAGCGGACTAATATGCGGCCCCGTGTGTTGGATTGAAGGATATCCTCCAGTGCAGCAGGCAGCCCGGTTAAAGTGATCTCGCGGTCCACAAGCGCGTCCAGCCGCTCAGGCTTCAGATCAGAGGCCATCCGTTCCCAAATCTGAATGCGCTCTTCCATCGGACAAGCGACAGAATCAATTCCCAGCAGATTGACACCGCGCAAGATAAAGGGCAGAACAGACGCCGGTACCGCTGTTCCGGCGGTTAAGCCGCTGGCGGCAACTGAGCCGCCGTAAGCGATTGAGCTGAGCACTGCTGCCAGCGGAGTGCCGCCTACTGAATCAACCGCCGCCTGCCACAGCTGCTTGTCGAGCGGCTTGCCGGACCCTCCGCTGACCTGTTCACGCGAAATGATCTCAGCGGCTCCCAGCGCCTTCAAGTAGTCTGCTGCGTCTGCTCTGCCTGTACTCGCTGTAACTTGGTAGCCTTTCTTGGCAAGCATGGCTACCGCCGATCCGCCAACCCCGCCGGTTGCGCCGGTGACCAGCACTTTGCCCTTATCCGGGGCAGCACCGTGAGCCTCCAATGCCTGGATGGACATGGCCGCGGTATACCCGGCTGTACCATAGATCATCGCTTCCCGCAGGGTAAGGCCCGCCGGCAGCGGCATGACCCATCCGGCAGGGATGCGCGCATACTCGCTGAAGCCGCCGTAATGGGAGACGCCGATACCGTAGCCGGTGGCAATGACCGCTTGTCCTTCCTGGAATCGCGGGTCTGCGGAAGAAACGACCGTTCCCGACAAATCAACACCTGGAATAAACGGATAATTCCGTACGATATTCCCGTTCGGGATACTCGCGAGTCCGTCTTTATAGTTCACACTGGAATAAGCAACACGAATCAACACTTCTCCGGCAGGCAGTTTCTCAAGCGAAAGCGGCTGTACCGCCACGGAAAAGCTCTCCCCTTTATCGACAACCAAAGCTTGAAAGGTTTCTGTCATGCAAGGTCTCTCCTTTTGACGAGCTGTAATGTAAGTCAGTTATATATTATTTATTCTGACCGGTCAACTTTTTATTCTCTATGATATAATGTACAGTATTCCCTTATTCGCGGAGGTTGCTATGGTACGCTACAAGAAATCGGAAGAGAAACGCAAGCAGATCCTTTTTGCCGCCTTTCAGGCGTTGTCTGAGCTTGGCTACGATTCTGTGACCCTCCAGACGATCGCCGACCATGCCGAAGTCAGCAAGGGGGTCGTGCATTATTATTTTGGCAGCAAGGAAGCGGTCCTGGTGGAGCTGCTGGAATGGCTGACTGCGAAAATATCCGCCAAAGAGCAGGCAGCGGTGCAGGAGCAGCCGACAGCAGCAGGCAAGCTTAAGGCTTACATTGATTCCGCATTCCCCGGACCTGCGAAGAACCGTTCCTTTTACCGTGTATATCTGGATTTCCTGGCCAGAGCCAGCCGGATTCCGGTGTACCGGGAGATTAATCAGCGTTTCTATGACAACTGCGCACGGATCAGCACGGAGGTGCTGACACTGGGCCAGAAGGAAGGGATTTTTGCCAAGGCACTAATCCCGGACACTACAGCCCCTGTTATCCGTGCGATTATTGACGGCTGTCTGATCCAGTGGCTGATGAAAGACGACGACGAGCTGCATGCTGCATATAAGGAATCGTGCTATGAGGCGGTGATGAAGGTGCTGAGGGTGTAAAAAGCTTTGATTGGGTCTTCTGCATACATGGAGCGTGCAAAGCACTGCCGGGACGGTAAGTTTAAGTGAAACTGCAATTAGTGGTATTCATTTAGGTTGCTGCAAGCAGAAAATATTATGTATAAAATGTGAACTGTAGTATATTGGACATAGATTGGTCAGAAAAAGGAGGCTAGCTCTATGTCGATTGCGACAACGATGATTATCCGGCTGGAAATCCGCAAGTCAGTTGCGACCTTTGGAGATGTGGCGTCGAGACTTGCTGCGGTCGGTGGCGATATCGTGGCCATTGACGTGATTCGGGCAGGCAAGGATGTGACTACACGGGATATTACGGTCAATGTGCAGGATGCTGCGAATGAAGAGATTATCACGGTGCTTACGGACATGCCGGGGATTAAGGTCATCAATATATCGGACCGGACCTTTCTCGCCCATATCGGCGGCAAAATTGAGATTACCCCCAAGATGCCGATCAAGAACCGGGAAGACCTCTCACTGGTCTATACACCGGGGGTGGCGCGTGTCTGCATGGCGATTGCCGAGGACCCGGGCAGAGCCTATTCCCTTACGATGAAAAGAAATACAGTAGCTGTCGTCACTGACGGTACAGCAGTGCTGGGGCTGGGCGATATCGGACCGGAAGCGGCGATGCCGGTGATGGAGGGGAAGGCGATGCTGTTCAAGCAGTTGGCGGATATCGATGCTTTTCCGTTATGCCTGGATACCAAAGATCCGGAAGAAATTATCCGCGTTGTGAAAGCGGTTACTGCCGGGTTTGGCGGAATTAACCTGGAGGACATCAGCTCTCCGCGCTGCTTCGAGATTGAACGGCGGCTGTCAGCTGAATTAGATATTCCCGTGTTTCATGACGATCAGCATGGGACGGCAGTTGTAGCTTTGGCCGGTCTTTTGAATGCGCTGAAGGTGGTCGGGAAAAGAGTAGAGGATTGCCGGATTGTCGTGGTTGGCATCGGGGCAGCGGGCGTTTCGATCTGCCGTCTGCTGCTGGCGGCGGGGGCACGGAGCTTGTATGCGGTGGACCGGGCGGGCATTCTGCACAAGGGCCAGACGTATGACAATGCCGAGTGGAGCTGGCTTGCCGAAGCCACGAATCCCGAGGGGCTGACCGGAGGGCTGACGGAGGCGATGCAAGGGGCGGATGTGTTCATCGGGGTATCCAGTGGAGGCATCCTGAGCGTGGATCATCTGAAAAGTATGGCGGAGGATAACATCGTGTTTGCCATGGCGAACCCGATTCCCGAGATCGAACCGGAGCTGGCCGAGTCTTATGCCCGGGTGGTAGCAACCGGAAGAAGCGATTATCCGAATCAGATCAATAATGTGCTTTGTTTTCCGGGGATTTTCCGCGGGGCGCTGGACTGCAGGGCCAAGGTGGTGAATCTGGAAATGAAGCTGGCTGCGGCTCAGGCGATTGCTTCGGTGGTTCATCCGGACGAGCTCAATGAGCAGTATATCATCCCGAGTATTTTTAATGAGAAAGTGGTTGAAGGGGTACGGGAGGCGGTTATCCGGGCCGCTATCGCAACAGGTATGGCACGCAGGCTTCCGCCTGACATTTCGGAGTAAGACAGGTTAACTGCGGGTTTTTACGCATCATAATTTGCCGGCAAAAGGGTACAGTGAGAAGTGCCGCTGTATCTTTTTTTTAATATATGCATCATATGTTACACACTTAGCTGAAATTTACTTATCCATAGGAGGGTACATGTACAGCAGAATTCATATCATGGGAGCTTCGGGAGCGGGAACCAGCACCCTGGGGCGGGCTTTGGCTGAACATTTGCCGCATGTCCATTTGGACAGCGACGATTATTTCTGGGAGCACAAATATACACAACAGACACAGATCACAGAACGGCTGCGCGCGATCGGGTCTGATCTGGACCAGCAAGAGCCCTACATATTGTCGGGAGCGGTCTGCGGGTGGGGCGACGGGCTGCGCCCGCGTTTTGATCTGGTGGTATTTCTGTGGATTCCCCCGGAAATCCGGCTTGAACGCCTGAGAAAGAGGGAATATGAGCGGTATGGTGCGGACAGTCTGCCTGGCGGCAGCATGTTCCAAGAGGTGCAGACTTTTATGGAGTGGGCGGCTTTATATGATACGGCGGGACCGGAAGTCAGAAGCCGGGTGCTGCATGAGGAATGGATGTCACGGTTACAGTGTCCTGTGCTAAGATTGGAAGAAGATTTGACAGTGGATGCGCGGGTCGAGGCTGTACTGCGGGAGTATGATGCTGAAGCTTTACGGCGTTAAGACTTGAAAAAAGCAGCAGCTGGCTGCTGGAACGTGAACTGCGCCGAAGGGGCTTCAAGGGCAGACGGATGATTCATCCGCAAAATGGGCAGCTATATATCTATGAAAAGGAATAATCCAATAAACCAACAGGAAGCGGGATAACTACATATGGTCACTATTAAGGAAATTGAGTACGGATCACTGGACGCATTGAACAAGCTCTACGATGAACTGACCGGTCATCCTACAAAACCGCAGAAGCTCGAGGCTGCATTTCGCTCAATTCAGGCAGACAGCCGGTACATACTGTTAGGCGCTTTTGTTGACGGGGAGCTGCTGGGGTCAATGATGGGTATTGTGTGCCAGGATCTTGTGGGCGAGTGCCGTCCGTTTATGGTCATTGAAAATGTGGTCGTTTCTTCCCGCTCACGGCGCCAGGGCCTCGGCAAAAAGCTTATAGCCGCCCTGGAGGCCATCGCTCACGAAAGAGACTGCTATTACATCATGTTCGTCTCCGGTGAGAAGCGGAAGGAAGCGCATATTTTTTATGAGGCGATGGGCTACCGGGAAGAAAAGGTGGAGGGGTACCGCAAGCATCTGAGCTCGCACTAGAGGCAACTTGCGGTCCTTACACTCCTTCTACTACTGTGGCCCTACATTTCTGCGATGAGGTCGACATCCCACTATCGAAAGATCAGCTCCCCGTACTCTTATAATGCCTGACCCCAAACCGCCAGACCAGCAGCGAAAAGCACAGGAATGCCGCTCCGGCAGGAAGGGAGAGGTAGCCCAGCCACTGCGGATAACCCCAGCCGCATACTGTGGCCGCAGGGTAGAAGCTGATAAAAAGCATGGGCAGCACAAAGCTAAACATGCTTTTTAGCGCTCTCGGCATGTAAGGTTCGGGGCAGCGGGTGATCTGGTAGCTGGCATTGGTCAGGAGATAGATCCAGTCCAGGCCTTTGATGGTAAAGAACGCAAGTCCCGAGGTAAGCACGAATACGCCGCAGTACATGATGCACCCTCCTGCCAGCGCCATGGCGAGAATAGCGATCTTCCCCGGAGTAAGGGAAACGCCGAGCTCTGAGAGCGCCCAGCCTGCTGCACAGATTCCCGTAACGGGCCGGACCAGACGGTGCAGATGGAATCTGGACGCCGCTACTTGGACGAACAGGGAACGGGGGCGCAGGAGCAGCCTGTCGAAATCGCCGGAGCGCAGCATCTGCCACGGGAAATAATCAAAGCCGCGGCACAGGCTCTCCGCCAGCCCAAAGGAAGCCACCGCCAGCGCATAGACCAGGATAATATGGGCGACCGTCCATTCTCCGATGTTGCCGAAGCGGGAGAAAAGCAGCACAGTCGCAATCGGGTCTGAGATGACCACAACAAGCACCTGGATCAGCATCAGCCACCAGCCTTTGTATTCCATGCCTGACAGGAGGTGCATCTGTAAGTATTTGTAATAGATTTTGCCTTCAGCGATCATCCTTCTCTTCACCCTCCTTGTACGATAATGCTTTTGAGTTTATGGTCCATGATGGTTCGTCCGGAAGCGATAAAGACTGCACTCCAAAAGAACTGCAGGCCAATGGCAGGCAGTGCAGCGGATGGCGTTAGACTGCCGACATACAGCTGAACCGGGATATCCGCAAACCCGCCAAACGGCTGGAGATAGAGAAAGGTCTGCATGAAGTCAGGCCAGAGACGGAGCGGAAGATAAGTGCCCGACAGGATTCCGCTGAACAGCAGCAGCATATAAGTAGGCCCGTCGCCCCAGGTGATATTTAACCGTATCGCCGTCACGAACATGGCAAAAGAGGAGCACAGCACAAAGGCCATCACGGCAGACAGCAGAAAACAGGCAAAGCCAAGAACGGAAGCCGGAGCACCGAGTGCGTAGCCCGCAGGCATCAGAAAACCGGTCAGGATTGTGGCAAGGCTGCGGAGCCATGAGGTTCCCAGCTTGCCTGCCGAGCTTTTGACGAACCAGTGTGTGTACAGATTCAGGGGGCGGCACAGCTCGACTCCGACATCGCCGTTGTTGATTTTGCTCATAATCTCACTGTCAATGCTCATCGTTTGCAGCACAAACAGCCCTTGGGCCAGCCACACATAGGATATGGTTTGCGATAAGGCAAGCCCGTTGTTATTCCAGGCCCCGTTATCGCTGTATGTATAGAACACGGTGAACAGGACGCACTCAATAAGGCCCCAGAAGACGCTGACGAACACGCCGGATATGGCGGAAGCGCGGTATTGCAGTCCTTCAGCCATTCGTATGCGGAAAAGGGAGCTGCAAGCCCTGCAGGTACTTCGGAAATTCATTTCACACCTCCTAAAAGTTTTGTTAGCATTGCCTCATTGAACCTGCTTCGTACAAAACTCGCTTCGAAAGCATATACTTAAGTTTTGTGAGCATATTGCCTCATTGAACCTGCTTCGAACAAAACTAGCTTCGGAAGCATATACTTAAGTTTTGTGAGCATCCGCTTAAACCAGTGACAGGTCATTATACATGGCAGCAATCATAGCATCCGTATTTACCTTCGTAATTACCTCGGGAGCATATTTCTCTTGCAGGCCGCCAAGCCGTCCGTCATACAGCAGCTGTCCATGCCCGATGACCATCACCCGCTCGCAGAGCGCTTCAATGTCGTCCATATCATGGGTGGTCAAAACCATGGTTACCCCGTATTTGCGGTTTTCCTCTTTCAAAAAGGTGCGCAGGGCGAGCTTGGATACCGCATCGAGTCCGATGGTCGGCTCATCCAGGAAGAGGATCGCGGGCCGGTGCAGAAGGGCGGCTACCAGCTCGCAGCGCATCCGCTGCCCCAGTGACAGCTGTCTGACAGGTGTTTTTAAGAGCGCTTCCACACCAAGGGTCTCCGTTAACTCCGCAAGTCTTGTTTTATAATCCCCGGCTCTTATGGCGTAAATATCCTTCAGCACGTCAAAAGAGTCCGCCACCGGCACATCCCACCACAGCTGGGACCGCTGCCCGAACACGACGCCGATCTTGGAGACATGCTCCACTCGGTTCTTCCAAGGAACGCTGCCCATAATGGTGCATTCGCCGTTGTCGGGTGTGAGGATGCCGCTCATCACCTTGACCGTAGTAGATTTGCCCGCACCGTTGGGCCCGATGTATCCGACAAGCTCGCCTTCCGCAATCTCAAAGCCGATTCCAGCCAGCGCTTCCACTTGCGCCACATTGCGCATAAAAGCCCCTCTCAGCAGCCCCCATCTTCCTTCAGGCCGTTTATACACCTTAAAGGTTTTACGGATATCCTTGAGTACAATTTGCATTTAGTGCACCTCCTTCGTGCAGAAGATCATAACATTCACGGGCCGCTGAGATAAAATGGCATTCATTCGTCCGTTGGTCCAATCAAGCCGTACAGGAGGGGATATCACATGAAATTGCTCCATTTTTCATAAAAATGCTTGCTATCTTGACATTTCCGTGCTATATTAATTTTATAGTTAACGCAAGTAAACCATAGTTTTTTTTACATATGTGTTTCAAAAATTGTCTTTAGTTACCGGTGAATTTTTCACCGGCATTTTTGCGTTTATATCACCTTTTTTCTGTCAGATGGGAGGTCAATCTGTGCTGCATTGGGGCAGGTAGGATATGTGCAGTGCGGAGAGTCGGACGATTGGGCAGGGAGCGCTGGGCACACTCCAACACGCTATGCCGCAGGCTCTGGCGAAATGAGAGGTAGAAATACCTTTGATTTCGGCGCAGATAGGCCATGTGGCGAAATGAGAGGTAGAAATACCTCTGATCTCGGCGTAGATAGGCCATATGGCGAAATGAGAGGTAGAAGTACCTTAGATTTCGACGTGGGCAGGCCATATGGGGAAATGAGAGGTAGAAATACCTTTGATCTCGGCGTGGGCAGGCCATATGGCGAAATGAGAGGTAGAAGTACCTTAGATTTCGACGTGGGCAGGCCATATGGGGAAATGAGAGGTAGAAATACCTTAGATTTCGGCGCAGATAGGCCATATGGCGAAATGAGAGGTAGAAATACCTCAGATTTCGGCGTGGGCAGGCCATATGGGGAAATGAGAGGTAGAAATACCGTAGATTTCGGCGTGGGCAGGCCATGTTGGGAAATGAGAGGTAGAAATACCTTAGATTTCGGCGCAGATAGGCCATATGGCGAAATGAGAGGTAGAAATACCTTTGATCTCGGCGCAGATAGGCCATGTGGCAATAGAGAGCAGCAGCGGGGGCACAGCGGAAGACGTAAAGTTAGCTATAAGTGGTTTTTTCCATACAATGGCTTCCGCTTCGTGTGTTAAACTGGTTACAAGTGTAATTTACTTAACATTGGCTTATGAATCTTACTTATGATTTTTGTTTTTGAATCTTACTAAGGACTCAATTGGTTAATGATTTTAGTGCGGACAACATTACATTGGAGGGGTTGCATGCAGACGTTTTTTCGCTATAACTGGATGGTTCGAGAAGAGTGGTATAAGTGGTGTGAAGATTTGCCGGAGGAGGAGCTGCTGAAGCCGCGTATTGGCGGGGTTGGCGGAATTCTGAAGACTCTGTTTCATATTGCCGATGTGGAGTGGAGCTGGATTATGGTGATGCAGGGCAAACCTGATTTTCAGGAGGATTTTGCCGGGTTCAGCAGCCTGGAGAAGGTAAGGGAGCTGGATGCGCGCTTCCGGCCGGAGGTGGAGTCCTTTGTACTGGGCTGGAACGAGGGTCTGGAGCGGAAGACTTTTGCCGACACAAAAAAGGATGGATCCGTGGTAACCTATGCCTGGGGCGAGATTATGCGACATGTGATTGCCCACGAAATTCATCATATCGGGCAGCTCTCGGTATGGGCCAGAGAAGCCGGCAAGCAGCCGCCTTCCGCCAATGTAATTGGCAAGGGGCTTATGGACAGTCTGCCTGGCAGGGCGTAACGTTATCTACAAGCTGGCTGCAGCCGGCACTTTATCTCAAAAGGTATACAAAGCAGCTCCGGCGGAATTTCCGCCGGAGCTTTTTTCAAAAAGGAGCGCTCTACACGCGCGGAAACCACAAATGCCGCAGATCCACCCAGCCCTGGCTGTTGAAGGTTACACCGCGCACGGAAGGCAGATAAGCGGTCTGGACCGGCTTTTCGTACAGAATATGCAGCTGATGATCCTGCGTCAGCTTATCCTCAATCTGCTTGAAGCCTTCGGCTCTCGCTCCGGGATCGGGCTCCCGCGAGATGAGGTTCAGCGTACCTTCAATGTCAGCCCGGATGCCGGGCTCCACATGCTGTGCCAGCGTCTGATACAGATCGAACAGCCGCAGCTCCTCGTCCTGATCCCGGAGCAGGGAGAAGACGATGAGGTCGGATTGCAGCCGCACCGGGCCTTTGAATTCCTCCGGTGAGACGGATAGAACGCTGCAGGCATAGCCGTGCTGCACCAGCCGCGAGGCAATATGCTCGGCATCCCCCAGATATTGTGGAATAGTAGCGATCTGAAGGGGAATCGGCTGCATCTCTGGAGTACCGGGAGCAGAAGGCGATGCCGCTTCATTCAGACAGGACAGAAGGTCTGCGCGGAGCAGCGGATCGCTCAACGGTCCGTTTTTTTTCGTGTTGCAGGTGACAAACTTGCGCACATAGGACTCGGAATGAATCCGGCTCCAGGAGGAGGCATCCGCAGACGTCGGATTCGGGATGACATGAAAGGCAGAAACCGTATCCGGCTGCGCCTGCTCTATGCCGAAAGGAACATGTAGAATTTCCACACGGTCCAAGTGGGCCCGTCCCTGAAAGTAATAAGGGAAAACCTCAAGCACGCATAGCTCCTCGCTCATCTCCACCAGCTTGAAGGGTCCGGTGCCGGCCGGCCTCCGGCCAAAGGCACTCTCCGGCCCCGATTCCATATCACGCGGAACAATTGCCGCCCGGCTGGTGCACAGGAACGGAAGAAACAGCTCATTCGGCTTCCGCAGAACGATGCGCACCGTGGTTGAATTCAAGGCTTCCACCCCGGTGATTTCCTTGAAAATGGAACTGTACAGCGTCCGCTGCGAGGTCTGCATCAGCCGCTGCAGTGAATAGACTACATCCTCGGCGGACAGCACTTTTCCGTGGTGGAACAGAACCTCCTTGCGCAGATGAAACGTCCATTCGGTGCGGCTGCTATCCACATCCCAGGCGTGGGCCAGGCCGGGAACAAGGCCCCGTTCGCTGCTTCGCCCTACCAGCCCGTCAAAAACATGGCTGGAAACAAAGGATTCAGCCAGCAGATTCATATACAGCGGGTCAAAGGTATGCAGCTTCTGGTTAACCGGAAGCCGCAGCGTATCAATCTGCTTGTTGCTGCGGATTTCGGAATGATGCCCGAAATAGGCCAGCAGCCACCCCTGCAGCGTATTCTGAAGAGAGGAGGAGCGGGCATGTCCCCGAATGCCCTCGATGGCGCTGCCGATGTCCTTGCCGCTGATTGCCTGCTTCATGGACTCCAGGGCGATCTCCTCGGCATCCGCGAGGAACGTCAGCTTCGAGCGTTTGCCCCGGCCCCGGCTGGGGGTCCAGGCGATCCAGGCCAGTCCGGCCATTTTATTGATAATATGCAGGGCATTGCGGTGGGTGCAGCCCAGGGTGTACGCCAGCTCATCTAGAGTAACCTGGATTTCCGCCGGCCCTCCATGATGGGAGTGGAGCTTCAAAAATTGGCTGTGCAGCTTCATGCGTCCGGCTCTCCTTCATTAAAATAGGAAACAAACCCTTTTTTCTTTCTCTTTTTCTTCTTATTTTATCAGCTAGAATCAGGATAAGAAAGTAAGAAGATGGAGGTATTTACCATGGAAGATCAAACGGTACCGAAACCGGAGCGGGCTCTTCAGGCCCTGGGGGCGGCTTTTCTGCTCGCAGTCTTGAACCAGTATTTGTTTTACGGTAAAATGCCGGGAGTTTCCTATCCGCTTTTTGTATGTTTGTTTTATGTGTTTGTGCTCCACTTTGCCAAAGACAAGCTGCGCAAGCCTGCTGTTGTCAGCTATATCTGGCTGGGGGCGATTGTGCTGCTCTCCTTGACTTATGCGCTGTTCGCGAACTGGTTTTTCTTTGGGCTGAACCTGCTGGTCATTCCGGCGCTGATTCTATTACATATGACCTACATGCTTAGCTATAAGCTGCCGTCCTTGCGCGGTCCCCTGTTGATCGGGGCGGCGGCGGAGCATTTTTTTGCCCAGAGCCTGCGGCACTGGGGGACAGCTCCACGGATCATCCGCAGAATTTTCGGCGGGGCGAAGCTGCAGGACGAAAGGAAGCAAGTGGTGGTCAAAGTGCTGATCGGGCTGGGAATCTCTTTGCCGCTGCTGCTGATTGTAACATCACTGCTCTCCTCGGCGGACGGTGTGTTCCATGAACTGCTGGCGGGGATTCCGCAGCTGCTGGAACGGCTCTCCTTTGGTGAAGGGTTTGCGCGTCTGCTGTGGGTTCTCCTGCTGGGGACAGGTATGTTTGGCCTTCTCTGGGGCTTTGTCGATCACAAGGTGTATGTGTGGAACCCGAAGCCGGAGCTGAACATGGAGGAGGGATCTTCGGCAGCATCGCTCAATGAGCTGCTTCCCGGACCTTTGACGCTGAAAGTAGACCCGGTGATCCTCACAACCATTCTGACCGTCATCAATACGGTATACGTGCTGTTCGTAAGCTTGCAATTCTCTTACCTTTTCGGTGCCTGGGGTGGTATTCTGCCGGAGGGCAGCACCTATGCCGATTATGCGCGCAGCGGGTTCTTTGAGCTGATTCTGGTGACTTCGATCAATTTCGTTCTGCTGCTGCTGTCCCTGCATTCGACTGGCCCGGCCGCAGCCCGGCTGCGCAGAATCGTAAATATCCTGCTCTACATCCTGGTGCTCTGTTCTGTGATTATGCTCTATTCCGCCTATTCCCGGCTGGCCCTGTATGAGGAGGCTTACGGCTATACGTATATCCGGTTTCTGGTGCATGCGTTTATGATTTTTCTCGGACTGCTGCTGGTGCTGGCGGCGGTGCGGATCAGCCGGGTACAGTTTCCGCTTGCTCCGTGCTGTCTGGCTCTGGGGCTGTTTTCCTACGTGTTGATAAACTATATTGGCATGGATCACATTATCGCAAAACAAAATATCCAGCGCTATGAGACAAGCGGCATTCTCGACAGCAGTTATTTATCCAGGCTGTCACCGGACGTTACGCCGCTGCTGATCGGCTTCAGCAAGCAGGAAAACGGCAAGCTGGATGCGGTCCTGCGCGAAAAATGGGAAAACCGGACGCAGGCCGCGCGGACATGGCCATCTTTCAATGTGGCTAAGGCCCGTGCGGAGCGGGCGCTGGAGCATTATTTTGCCGAATAAAAACCTTCAACTGTGGCGGATTTGGAACGGGAGGACTGACCGATTGCAGGGGAGTTGGCTGCGCCGTGCATACTGTGTTACATTTAGTTCATTCGTGACCAAAGGTGGGAGGGAGCTGCCTGTGCAGTGGATTGCAGACCGGGAAAAGGTAAGTGCTTTGGCCGGGGAAAAGGGTCTGAAGGAGATCTTCAGCAGCGGGGCAATTGCCGGAATGGAGCTGCGGCGCTACAGTGACGGAGAGGCCATCTGCTCGGTGGGTGACCGGCTGGAGCATATGTTTTTACTGGTAGAGGGCCGGCTTAAGATTCATACGCTGCTGCCTAACGGAAAATCGCTGCTGGTCCGTTTTGCCCGGCCGATGTCGGTGATTGGAGATGTGGAGCTGCTGCGCCAATATTCGGTCAAAAATGAAGTGGTCTCGGTGGGGGAGAGCCTGCTGCTGGCTGCCGGAAGAGAGCTGGTGCTGAGGGAATTTGAGCAAAATACGGCGCTGCTGCGTTTTCTGGTCGGTGAGCTGAGCCACAAAATGTATACGCTGGGCCAGACTACGGCCCTTAATTTGCTCTATCCGCTGGAAAACCGCTTTGCCAGCTATCTGTTATCGCTGTTTGCCGACAGCGGCGGCCAGCGCGTGGAAGAAATCCGCACGTCTACACTCACCGAGACGGCAGATATGCTTGGGACCAGCTACCGGCATCTCAACCGGATCGTGCGCCGTTTTGTGGAGGAAGGCATCATTGAACGCAGGAAGGGAAGCCTGAGCGTGCTGGACCGGGACAAGCTGGCTCAATTGGCGAACGGCAATCTGTATGAATAGTCAAAACCGCCAGCTTTGGCATATTTGAAAGGAGAGAATAAGCATGTCAACCAGTTCAAACCACCATTTTAATTTGTCTCCGGAACAACGTGAGGGTCTGCTTGAAACTTTGAAAGCCCGTTTTGAGAAAAACATGAACCGCCATCAAGGCCTTGATTGGGCTAATGTACAAGCAAAGCTTGAAGCTCAGCCGGAAAAGCTATGGTCGCTTTATGAAATGGAAAGGACTGGCGGTGAACCGGATGTTGTTGGCCATGACCATGAGACGGACGGATATATTTTTTACGATTGTTCAGCGGAAAGTCCGAAAGGCCGCAGAAGTATTTGCTACGACCGTGAAGCGCTGGAGTCGCGCAAAGAACATAAGCCGCAAAATAACGCGATAGAAATGGCGGCTGCCATGGGCATTGAGCTTTTAACAGAAGCGCAATACCGGGAGATGCAGAAGCTTGGAAAATTCGATTTGAAGACGTCCAGCTGGGTGGAAACACCCGAGAGCATTAGAAAACTCGGCGGAGCCGTGTTTTGCGATCGCCGTTATGACACGGTCTTTATGTACCACAATGGAGCAGAATCCTATTATGGTGCCAGAGGGTTCCGCGGCTCTCTAAGGGTCTAGAATATCTGGCGAGCCCGACCGGCGCTTTCCCGCCGGAAGGGCCTTTTTCTTGCTGAGGCTTCTGCCGCTGCTCCAGGCAAAAGTGCTGCGAAAGAAATCGAAAATCGTAACAATGCACATACTATTCATAGAATTGGTCCTCGATCAAAATCTAGCGATAACTTATATTATTACCATAATTAGTTAGTTTGTTCATAGGAAAGCATCCGGGTTCGGTCCAGGCATCTTGCGATTGCGGTTTGTTGTTCTGCAGGTTTCGCAAGGGGGATCGTTCTTTTTTGCATTTTATGGACCGGGATAATGGGCAGCTGGCTGGTTAGCAGACTATAAATCGTAGGGGAGGGGGCATGAAAATTAAAGAGGTAAACGCAGCAAAACAGAAAAATATGAAAGCGCATACTTTTACGGAATAAACAATTATGGGAGGTGGGTGTCCATGTTAACAGGTAATAAAGCATCTGCCAGAAAAAGCCTGCTCGTGTACTGCCTGACTGCTGTTCTGTTCTTAGGCCAGCTGGCGCTGTTTCCGGCGGTCAGTTCGGCGGCGGGAAATCTGGCGGCAGGCAAGACGATGACAGCAAGCTCCGTTGGAGATGTATATGCTGCGTCCAATGCCGGAGATGGCAATCAAGCGACGTATTGGGAGAGCGCCAGCAATGCTTTTCCGGGGTGGCTCAAAGTGGATCTCGGGGCAAACAGCAGCGTCAATCAAGTGGTGCTGAAGCTTCCGGCATCCTGGGAGGCAAGAACCCAAACGCTTTCGGTTCAGGGCAGTACGAACGACTCCTCTTACAGTGATCTTGCGGCTTCAGCCGCCTACACATTTAATCCCTCCAGCGGTTCCAATACGGTAACCATCCATTTCACGGCTGTCACCGCCCGGTACATCAAATTGAATTTCACAGCGAATACAGGCTGGCCTGCCGCGCAGGTGTCTGAGCTCGAGGTTTACGGTACGCCAGCATCCCCAAACGGAACTTATGAAGCAGAAGCAGCCTCTTTATCCGGCGGAGCCAAAATCAACACGGACCACAGCGGCTATTCCGGTTCGGCTTTTGTTGACGGGTATCTCACACAGGGAGCATCCACAACCTTTACGGTTACCGCCTCTTCAGCAGGCAGCTACGATGCCGCGCTGAGATACGCCAATGCCTCGGGCAGCACCAGAACACTAAGTGTCTACGTCAACGGCACGAAGGTCAAGCAGACCCCGCTCGCCAATCTGGCCAACTGGGATACCTGGTCAACCCAAGTGGAAGCACTCAGCTTACTATCCGGCACCAATACGATTGCTTACAAATATGATTCTACCGATTCCGGCAACGTAAATCTGGATAATCTGCTCCTTGCTCCGGGAGTCACGCCAACACCTACAACGGCTCCTACTGCAGCGCCAACAGCAACGCCAACGGCGACACCGGCAGCAACACCTACTGGAGTGCCAACGGCAACACCGACAGCAACACCTACTGTAGTGCCAACGGCAACACCGACAGTTGCTCCAAGCACTGGTCCGGGGTCTAACCTGGCGATTGGCAATAGCATCAACGCATCGTCCTCCATCTACACATTCGTGCCAACGAATGCCAATGACGGCGATGTCACCACATACTGGGAAGGCGCGGGCGGGAGTTATCCTAATACGCTCAGCGTCAATCTTGGCGCCAATGCCAGCGTGACCGCCGTTGTCGTGAAGCTGAACCCGGCATCTATCTGGTCCACCCGCACCCAAACGATTGAGGTGCTTGGACATAATCAGGCCACCTCAGCATTCACAAGTCTGGTTCCGGCAGCAGTGTATACCTTTAATCCGGCCAGCGGCAACACCGTGACCATTCCGGTCACTGCCACCCTGAGTGAGCTTCAGCTGAAAATCACCGCCAATTCCGGTTCAGGCGCCGGACAGGTAGCTGAATTCCAGATTATTGGCACACCGGCGGCCAATCCGGATTTGACGGTAACATCGATGTCGTGGTCGCCGTCTGCTCCGGTGGAGACGGATGCCGTTACATTAACCGCCGCTGTCAAAAATACTGGAACTGCCGTCTCCGCCGCGACGAATGTCAGCTTCTACCTGGGCACAATCCTGGTGGGAACAGTGCCTGTCGGCGTGTTGTCCGCAGGAGCCTCAAGCAATGTGTCCCTTAACATCGGGGCCAAGGATGCGGCCGCATATGCACTTAGCGCCAAGGTCGATGAGAGCAACGGGGTCATTGAGCTGAATGAGGGGAACAACAGCTATACGAATCCTTCGCCGCTTACGGTAAACCCGGTATCCAGCTCGGATCTGATCGCTTCTCCGGTAAGCTGGACGCCGGGCAACCCGGCCGGCGGCAATACCGTAACCTTCTCGATAGCGGTCAAAAACCAGGGAACCGCAGCATCAGCAGGCGGAGCACATAATCTTACGCTGACTGTGACGGATGCCGCCACCAATACGGTGGTCAAAACGCTGACCGGCTCCTACAACGGCAGCATAGCCAGCGGTGCCACAACGGCTCCGGTTACCCTGGGCACCTGGACTGCAGCGAACGGCAAATATACAGTGAGGAGTGAAATCGCCGCGGATGCCAATGAGCTTGCGGTAAAACGGGCCAACAACATCCAAACCCAGCCGCTGTATATCGGCCGCGGGGCCAATATGCCCTACGACATGTATGAGGCAGAGGACGGAGTGGTTGGCGGCGGAGCCGTCAAGCTTGCGCCGAACCGCAATATCGGTGATCTGGCCGGTGAAGCCTCGGGCAGAAGAGCGGTTACGCTGAATTCAACCGGCAGCTATGTGGAATTCACCACTAAGGCGAATACGAACACGCTTGTTGCCCGTTTTTCCATTCCCGATTCGGCCAGCGGCGATGGCACCAATGCCACACTGAACGTGTATGTGGATGGAGTGTTCACCAAAGCCATCAGCTTGACCTCTAAATACGCCTGGCTGTATGGGCCAGAGGCCAGTCCGGACAATTCACCCAGCTCCGGCCCGCCGCGCCATATCTATGATGAAGCCAATTTGATGTTCGACAGCACCATTAAGGCCGGAAGCACGATCCGGCTGCAAAAGGATGCGGCGAACACCTCGCAATATGCGATTGACTTCATCAGCCTGGAGCAGGTGTCCCCAATCGCCAACCCGGACCCGGCCAAGTATGCTGTTCCTGCCGGCTTCACCCATCAAGATGTGCAGAATGCGCTGGATAAGGTCCGCATGGACACTACCGGCACACTTGCAGGTGTATATTTGCCTGCCGGAACCTACCAGACCTCAAGCAAATTCCAGGTGTACGGCAAAGCTGTGAAGATCATCGGGGCCGGACCCTGGTATACCCGGTTTGTGGCTCCAACCAGCCAGGAGAACACGGATGTGGGCTTCCGGGCTGAAGCTTCGGCGAATGGGTCTACATTTGCCAACTTTGCGTATTTCGGCAACTATACCTCGCGGATCGACGGTCCCGGTAAGGTATTCGACTTCTCAAATGTTGCGAACATCACCATCGACAACATCTGGACCGAACATCAGGTATGCATGTACTGGGGCGCCAACACCGACTACATGGTGATCAAAAACTCGCGTATCCGCAACACCTTCGCCGATGGCATCAACATGACCAACGGCAGCACGAACAATCTGGTCTCCAACAATGAAGCGCGGGCTACGGGGGATGACAGCTTTGCACTGTTTTCGGCGATTGATTCCGGCGGTTCGGATATGAAGGACAACGTGTATGAGAATCTGACCTCGATCCTGACCTGGCGCGCAGCCGGGGTTGCAGTCTATGGCGGCTATGGCAACACCTTCCGCAATATTTACATTGCCGACACGCTTTGTTATTCCGGGATTACGATCAGTTCGCTGGACTTTGGGTATCCGATGAATGGATTCGGCGCTTCGCCGGCAACGAACCTCCAGAACATCTCGCTTGTCCGGGCAGGCGGACATTTCTGGAACGGACAGACCTTCCCGGCCATATGGGTGTTCTCGGCTTCAAAAATATTCCAAGGCATCCGGGTCAGCGATGTGGACATTACAGATCCGACTTATCATGGCATCATGTTCCAGACCAATTATTTCGCTTCTTCGCCGCAGTTCCCTGTAGCAGATACGATCTTCACGAATATAACCATTTCCGGCGCGCGAAAGAGCGGTGATGCTTTTGACGCCAAATCGGGTGTCGGCATCTGGGCCAACGAATCGGCAGAGCCCGGCCAAGGTCCGGCAGTAGGTTCGGTAGTCTTCAACAATCTGAAGATCACGAACACAGTCACACCGGTAAAAAATACTACATCCACCTTTACGATCACCGTTAATCCGTAGTCCCCTGTTAGCTAATAAGGACTGAACCGGCGGAGTGACTTGTCAGCTCCGATGAATAATTACCGGTTTGAAGCGAAACCGTCTCTTCCTTGAAGAGGCGGTTGTTTTTGCTGTTTGCTTGGGCAGCTATGCAAGTACCTTTGAATGTGACTCAGTCGAGCTTGCAGTACAAATCAGATGTACGCCGTAATACGTATATATTTCTCACATTATCTGGAGCATAAAAATACTGTTCCTTCTACGCTCTGTTCCAGATGATCGACAAGAGCTGCCCGGCAGCGCTACAATGGGGGGATAGACAGCAGAAGAAATGAGGAGGCTCATTCCATGTCATCTCTTGTAGTCAGCAATATTACGGAACTGATCGGCAATACGCCGGTGGTTCGCTTGAACCGGTTAACCGGACCGCAGGATGCGGAACTGTATGTGAAGCTGGAAATGTTCAACCCCAGCGGCAGCGTCAAGGACCGGGCGGCATATCATTTGATACTCCAGGCAGAGCTTGCCGGAGTCTTGAAGCCTGGCGGAACCATTATCGAGCCGACGAGCGGCAATACGGGCATCGGGCTGGCGATGAATGCGGCGGCCAAAGGCTATAGAGCCATTCTGGTGATGCCTGACAATATGACGAAGGAACGGATCAATATTCTAAAAGCATACGGAGCAGAGGTAGTGCTGACTCCGGCAGCAGAGCGGATGCCGGGAGCAATCGCCAAGGCGCTGGAGCTGGGAAGTGAGATTGCGGACAGCTTCATTCCGCAGCAGTTCGAGAACCAAGCCAATCCCGATATTCACCGGATTACAACAGCACCGGAAATCCTGGCGCAAATGGATGGCAGGCTGGATGTATTCGTAGCAGCCTCGGGGACTGGGGGGACCATAACAGGTACCGGAGAAGCACTTCGCCAGCAGCTGCCGGAGATCCGTATTGTTGTGGTGGAGCCGCAAGGCTCACCGGTGCTCTCCGGCGGCCAGCCCGGACCGCATAAGCTGGTCGGGACCAGCCCGGGTTTTGTGCCGGCCATATTGAATACAGGTATCTATGATGAAATTGTCCAGGTCTCCGATGAGGACGCGCTGGAGATGGTCAGAACACTGGCCAGTACGGAGGGAATCCTGATCGGACCTTCCGGCGGAGCGGCGGTCTGGACGGCGCTTCAGGAAGCGCGGCGGCTGGGTAGCGGCAAGCGGGTGCTGTGCATCGCCCCCGATACAGGTGAACGTTACCTGAGCATGGGGATATTTTAATGAAAGTTAGACTTCCTGTCTGGGAGGGAATTATATGCTGAAGCTGTTCCGGATGGCTTTCATTGTCCTTCTGCTGGTTACCGCCGGATGCAATACACGGGAGAAAGACTCTGCAAACGGCGGACAACCAGGTGCATCGCCAGCCGCAGCCGGGCAGACCCCACAGGTAACGCCAGTGTCACCTGAGGCAACACTTCAACCGGCAGTAACCCGTGGAGGGACGCCGGATGTTTCCGGCAGTAAGCCATCTGCTGAGGCGTCCAACGCCGCACCGGCAGCCTATCTCGATCCGGCGAAGCTGTCGTCCGGCTTTGGATTTGCCGACAGTTCAGGCAAGCATCTCCTTGCCGCATGGGAAGATGACAGCAGGCTAGCAGAAATGAAATTGCTGAATACAGCTGTTGGCAACAATGGCCAGGTTCTTAGTGTGGCATTGGAGAAATGGCAGCCCGGCAGTGCTGACAGCAACGGCAGGGATATGGCGAATAATTTCGCCAATCTGTCCGGGTATGTTTTTACTGTGGAGGACGGGAAGGCAGCATCTGATGAGACCTACTACTTGGCCAATTCTGCAAAGCTGGTCCGCGGATCGCTGCTTGCAGTTAAGCCGCCAGCCGACCTTTCACAGCAGCTTGATGCAGATGATCCGGTGCGGCAGCAAATCCTTGCGCTTAAAAAGCGCGATATTAAGTCCATCTGGAAGCTCGCAGATCTGGCGGAAGCACCGGAAGACCGGCACCTGTATGTTGTTCAATTCGTGAGACAGAACACAAATATGCTGTTCAGCCTGGTACTCCAGAAGGGTCCGGAGCTCAGCTTCATGGACTATCCGGCGAAGATCCGGGACGATGAATATTCGGTCTGGCGTGTTGATGACGGCGGGGAAATGACTCCCGGGATGTTCTCGCTGCTTTTTGCGGCAAGGACAGCAAACGGTGTGGCGCTTGGCGTGAATTGGCTGGGAGCGGAGGGTGTGAATTCTTTTGTTCTCCTCCAGCAAAACGCAGGGTTCAAGGAAATGGGGATCGAATACAGCCGGTACACTTCACCGTTGTAGGCCGCAAGGACAGGCCAAATTGGGGTTCGGAGCCTTTTGAAGAAGGGCCGGCGGACTGACCGGAAGAACCGGTATAAGAAGCAAATGTATAAGAAGTGAACGGATGGGGTGCGAGCCGCATCTGTTTTTGTGCCAGAGGGCAAGTTGAACCGAAAAAGCTCGCAATAAATTTTAAATACTTATTTTTGTAACATTTAAGCTCTCCGTATAGCCCGAAAGAGTCATGTCAGGTTGGCGGGAGAATGCTATTGTAAGGCTTAAGATTGGGAGGGGACAGCAACGTATACAAGAATTAAACTGCTTATTCTGCTGCTGCCCACCGTTATGGTCGGCATTTGGGAAATTGTGCGCCATCAGTTCCTGATGCCGTATCTCTCCATGGATATGGGCAATTACTTAACCCCTGTGCTTGTATTCTTATTCAGCATAGTGCTGCTGGTGCCGCTGTTCTCTCTTATGGAAAAGAATGCCAGGGAACTGGAGCAGGAACGTTTGCTGAAGACGGCCATGGAGGCGCGGGAAGCGCTGGCAAAAGAGCTTCATGACGGGATCGCACAATCTTTATTTTTGTTGTCTGTACGGATCGACCGCCTGGAGCAGAAGCATCAGCGGGGAGAAATGGATGCAGAAACGATCGGCCAGCTCAAAAAAAACGTGCATGAAACCAACCGCTATGTCCGTCAGGCTATTTCCAATCTGAAGGTTCCGGTTGAAGCTGCACAGACGTCTCTGCTGGCACAGTCCGTTCAGGAGCAGTTGAAGCAGATTGCCCGTGAGGTCACAGTTGAGGCAGCCATGGATTGGAGCCTGCGGGACGTAAACCTCAGTCCTGCTGAACAGGCCGAGCTGCTCTCCTGTATCCGTGAGGCCATGATTAATGTCCGCAAGCATACCCGGGCGGGCAGGGTTGCGATTTCCGGCCACGAAGACGGGCAGGGCTGGCGTGTAACCATTTCTGATGACGGGGCCGGAATCGGGCATGAGGACCCTTTTGCCGTAAGTGGCAGCTACGGGCTGCAGATTATGAAGGAGCGTGCGGAAGGGATGGGCTGGACACTTGTGCTGAAATCCGGGGAGTACGGGACCATCGTAGAAATTGCCAAAAAGGGGGCTTCCGTATGAGCAGCTGCCGGGTGCTTGTTGTGGACGATCATGCCCATGCCCGTGAGGCGATGTGCGAGATTTTGGCTATGGATGAACGATTTGAGGTTATCGGGGCAGTGGGAAGCGGAGCCGAAGCCATCGAGCGGACCGGACTCTGGATGCCGGATCTGATCCTGATCGACATTCAAATGCCGGAGATGGATGGTCTGGAGACTACGCGCCGGATCAAATTGGAATTTCCCTATGTCAAAATCGTGATCGTAACCGTTTCTGACGAAATCTCTTATTTATTCGAGGCGCTGAAGCAGGGGGCACAGGGCTATCTGCTGAAAAACCTGGCTCCATCGACCTGGATTGAATACCTGCTGGCCATTGTCAGTGAGGAGGTTCCGCTGAGCCGGGAGCTGGCTTTTCAGATCCTGAAGGAGTTTGCCGTCACCTCTGTCAAGGAAGAGCGGGAAGCATTAACGGCACGGGAGAAGGAAATACTGGGATGTGTGTCCTCCGGTTCCACCAATAAGGAGATCGCGGCAACGCTCGGAATCTCGGAGCATACCGTCAAAAACCATCTTAAAAACATCCTCCAGAAGCTTCAGCTCCAGAACCGCACGCAGCTTACCAGATATGCTCTGGAGCAGGGGCTTGCGTCGCGGGAGCGGGATTTTCCCAAGAAACAATAGACATCCATGCGCTCATTGGCAGCGCTTCAAACGATGAAATTTCGGAGAAGGGGATATTAATATGAACAGACTGTTTCGTAAAATAGCGGTGTTGGCCGCCCCGTCTGCGGCAGCCTTGATGCTGTTCGCCGCTGCAGCCAGTGCGCATGTGACCGTTGCACCGGCCGAATCTACCACCGGCGCATGGGAGACATATACCCTAAAAGTGCCTTCCGAAAAAGACGCTGCCACCGTGCAGATCGATCTGCGCATACCCGCAGGAGCTGAATTCAAGCAATACGAGGCTGTGCCTGGCTGGGATGTGAAGATAGACGGCAACAAAATCAGCTGGGTATCGACCGGAGCAGGAATCCAGGCCGGGCAATTTCAGCGCTTTTACTTCACAGCCAAGAACCCGGACACCACGGGTGATATCGCCTGGGACGCCTACCAGCATTATGCTGACGGCAGCCTGGTGCAGTGGTCCGGAGAGGAAGGAACGGAAACCCCGCATTCCATCACGGAGATTGTGCAGGCGGCAGCCGGCGGCGGCAGTCATTCCGGCATGGCGATGGACGATCATGGTTCAATGAGCACGGGTGACCAGGATTCCATGAGTATGGACGAGCACAATGCGATCATGGAGGAACATGACAAAACATCTGGCGTATCCCCTATGATTTACATTGCACTCGGCATTTCCTTGCTGTCTTTTCTGCTGGCGGCGATTGCGTTGCTGCGAAAACGGGCATAAAGCAGGCCAGTTCTACTACAAGGTTCACTTTTAGAATAACAAGGTTAGTAAAGGAGACTTTTCTGAATGTGTTCAGAAGAGTCTTTTTTTATGCTAAAAATGTAATATACAGGTAGAAAATGGTACGGAAGCAGGCGACCATTTTCACGTAAAATCAACCGTTTTCCCTAACAAATCATAATATTTACCAATTATAATGTAAGCGTTACCAATTGTACATGCTGCTGTTTGCGGAATCATGCCGGGGATCAGAGAGGAGGGCAAGGTAGCGGGGGAAGCGCAAGAAGCGCAAGAAGCCATAGACTTGTATAGGAAAAATCAAACCTTAGGAGGCGTAAATGGTGACTCGAAAACGTATCCGTAAACTGGGACTGGTTGTCCTGCTGGCCGCTATGACAAGCTCGTTATTCACTGCCTTTCCAGCAATTACCCGCGCAGCCGCAAGCGAAGCCTATAACTGGAAAAGTGTCGTCACTGGAGCAGGCGGAGGGTTTGTGCCCGGCATTATTTTTAATCAGAGCGAACCGGATTTAATCTATGCGCGTACCGACATCGGCGGGGCTTACCGCTGGAATCAGGCCACAGGCAGCTGGGTATCCATCAGCGATGCGGTAGGCTGGGTAGACTGGAACAAGAACGGTGTGGATGCCCTTGCGACTGATCCTGTCGACCCTGACAAGGTATACATGGCTACAGGCACCTATACCAACAGCTGGGATGACAACGGGCAGATTATGCGTTCCGGCGACCGGGGAAACACCTGGCAGTCCACTCCGCTGCCGTTCAAGGTTGGAGGCAACATGCCGGGGCGGTCCGCAGGGGAACGTCTGGTTATCGATCCTAATAAGAACAGCATCCTCTTTTTTGGAGCGCGCAGCGGTAACGGGTTGTGGAAAAGCACAGACTCGGGTGTAACCTGGTCGAAAGTAAGCTCTTTCCCGAATGTCGGCACCTATATCCAGAATCCGACGCTTGAATACGGCAATGATCTGGTCGGATTATCGTGGATTACTTTTGACCCAAATACAGGCACGCCGGGAAACGCTACGCAAACGATCTATGTCGGTGTTGCCGATACGGCGAGCAGCGTATACCGCAGTACAGATGGTGGAGCAACGTGGACGGCGATTCCCGGACAGCCCACCGGCTACCTGCCGCATCACGGGGTGCTGTCTTCTACAGGAGATCTATACATTACGTACAGCAATGGTGTCGGCCCGTATGACGGCAGCAAAGGTGAAGTCTGGAAGCTGAATACAGCAAGCGGAGCCTGGACCAACATCAGCCCGTCTGCCGGAACGGATAACTGGTACGGCTTCGGCGGATTGGCTGTGGATGCCCAGCATCCCGATACGGTCATGGTATCCAGCCTGAATGCCTGGTGGCCGGACGAGGTGATCTTCCGCAGCACGAATGGAGGAGCGACCTGGAGCCGGATTTGGGACTGGGGCAGCTACCCGGAGCGGAGCTACAAGTTTGCTATGGACATTACCGCCGCGCCTTGGCTGAACCATGGCGTTACCAACTCTACTTCACTCGATCCCTCACCGAAGCTGGGTTGGATGATGGGCGATCTCGAGATTGACCCGTTCAACTCAAACCGGATGATGTACGGTACAGGGGCCACGATCTACGGAACGAACAATCTGACCTCCTGGGATACCGGAGGCAAAGTTAATATTGCGGTAATGGCCAAAGGCGTGGAGGAAACGGCTGTGCTTGGGCTGATCAGCCCTCCCTCGGGAACGGCCCATCTGATTACGGCGCTTGGAGACGTTTCCGGCTTCCGGTATGAAGATCTGACCCAGGCGCCGGTCAAGTTCCAGACCAGTCCTTCGTGGGCAACGACGACGGGCATCGATTTTGCGGAATTGAATCCGTCCTATGTAGTGCGCGTAGGGGGAGCAGATAAGGAGAAGGACCCGGGCATGAAGTCGATTGGAATCTCCAACGACGGCGGCGTCAACTGGTACATGCCGAACAGCGAGCCTTCTAGCGGCACGAAGACCACAGCAGGACAAGGCCAGGTTGCGGTATCTGCCAGCGGCAATTCCATCCTGTGGAGCACCTCGGATCTTGGAGTCTATTATTCCAAAACCACGGGCAACTCCTGGACCGTAAGCGCAGGCGTCCCAGCCGGAGCCAAAGTGGCCTCCGACAGAGTGAACCCGAACAAATTCTATGCGTTCTACGCAGGAATCTTCTATGTCAGTACGGATGGCGGAGCTACCTTCACCGCTACGGCGGCGGCAGGGTTACCGGCCAATAACGTTGGAGGGCTGCAGCCGAATCAAGCCCAGATCAGCATGAAAGCCATGCCGGGCATTGAAGGAGACGTCTGGTTTGCCGGCGGCAATACAGTTGAAAACAAGTACGGTTTGTGGCATTCGATCAATTCGGGCACAAGCTTCACGAAGCTGACGAACGTGGAGGAAGCCGATCTGATCGGCTTTGGCATGGCTGCCCCGGGCCAGAACTATATGGCACTCTATACGGTAGCCAGGATGGATGGAGTGAGAGGTGTCTTCCGTTCGGATGATGCCGGTGCATCGTGGGTGCGGATCAATGACGATGCCCACCAATACGCCAAAATTAACATGGCAATCACGGGAGACCCCAGAGTTTACGGCCGGGTCTATCTCGGTACGAACGGCCGAGGCACGCTCTATGCCGATCCAGTGAATCCGCCAGCACCCGGCGCCTCGATTACACCAGCCAGCGCCAGCTTCGACAAGAAGACAGCTAACCAGGCGGATATCGCTGTGACCCTCACGTTGTATGGGACTACCCTGGACTCGATTAAGAACGGTACCGCTGTTCTGTCGGCAGGAGCAGATTATACGGTCAGCGGCACCAAGGTTACGATCAAAAAAGAGTATCTGGCCACCCAGGCAACCGGTACCACCCGGCTCAGCTTCAATTTCAGCGCAGGTGCGGCGAAGACATTGACCATAGCTGTCGTTGACACTACAGGAACGGCCAGTTCAGTCATTACACCGGTCACTGCCAGTTTTGACAAGAAAACGGCCAGTCAAGCCGATATTCCAGTCACGCTGACGCTGAATGGCAATACCCTGAGCTTGATTAAGAACGGAACTGCTGTATTGACAGCCGGAACCGATTATACGGTCAGCGGCACAACCGTAACAATTAAGAAAGAATATCTGGCCGCTCAGCCGGTGGGTACCGCTACACTGAGCTTCATCTTCAGTGGCGGAGCTGCGCAACCGCTGGCTGTTGCTGTCGTGGATACAACTGCCGCACCGGCAGGGGCGCTTAAGGTACAGATGTATAACAGCGGAACAGCGGCTTCTGCCAATACGATGAGCCCCAAATTCAAGCTAGTGAATACTGGCACCAGTGCGATTACACTGTCCGGTGTGAAATTAAGATACTATTACACCATCGACGGAGAGCAGGCCCAGAACTTCTTCTGTGACTGGTCCCAGGTCGGCAGTGCAAATGTGACGGGCAGCTTTGTCAAAATGCCTTCTGCAAAAGCCGGCGCCGATCATTATGTAGAGCTTGGATTTAACAGCCCGGCGGGTTCCCTAGCAGCAGGCGCAAGCATCGATATCCAGGTGCGGGTGGCGAAATCAGACTGGAGCAATTACACACAGACCGGGGACTATTCCTTTAATGGAGCGGATACCAATTATGCAGACTGGATTAAAGCTCCAGCCTATATTTCCGGCAGTCTGGTGTGGGGGAATGAGCCATCGTAATGTCCAAAGTGGCACCAAAAAGCCATCATGGCTGCTTAGGACTCCTTAATTGGCGCTGCTGGCGAAAACAAAGGTATAAATACCTTTGAATTGAACCTGAGCGGCGCTGGGGGCCCAAACAAAGGTATAAATACCTTTGAATTCGGCCTGAGCGGCGCTGGGGGCCCAAACAAAGGTATAAATACCTTTGAATTCGGCCTGAGTGGCGCTGCTTGGCCCAAACAAAGGTATAAATACCTTTGAATCCAGCCTGAGCGGCGCTGGTGGCCCAAACAATAAAGGTATAAATGCCTTTGAATCCGGCCTGAGCGGTGCTGGGGGCCCAAACAAAGGTATAAATACCTTTGAATCCGGCCTGAGCGGCGCTGCTGGCGAAACAAAGGTATAAATACCTTTGAATCCGGCCTGAGCGGCGCTGACGGCCCAAACAAAGGTATAAATACCTTTGAATTGAGCCTGAGAGGCGCTGGGGGCCCAAACAAAGGTATAAAATACCTTTGTTGGGACTATTCCGGCTTGCGAGGCGAATCGGGTGGTATATGTGCCCGTTATATTCTGCTGAACCGGGCCGAAAGGTACTCCAAACAACGAGCAGTAAGCCCATAAGGGAGCCTTGCTGCTCGTTTACAATATGCAAGTGAGCCTCATAATTGCTGTAGCGTCACAAATTATTAGTGATAGAGCCACTTTTAAGTACATAAGAAGACATGAGAAGCAGTCTACTTCGTTCGAATGTTGTCTCTTTCGTACGAATGTTGTCTCTTTCGTTAGAATGTTGTCTCTTTCGTTCAAATATTGTTTCTTTTGTACTGAATGCTTTTTCTTTCAAATCAAATGTTTCTTTTTAAATCTAGTATTTCTTTTCAAATCAACTGTTTCTTTTCTTATTGAGTACTGTTGCCTTCGTATTAGAATGCTATTCTATTGTCCAGAAACAGCTGTCTTTCTTTCTGCTTCGGCATTTACAGCGTCTGCCCGCTGTCCACCGTGATGATCTGTCCGGTCATTGCCTCCTGCTCCAGGACGGAGCAGATGAATTTGGCAATATCCTCAGGTTCCGCGATACGCTGCAGCAGCAGATTCGGTGCAAGCTGGTGCATTTGCTCTTCCCGTCCTGCCCACCATCTGGTGGCTACAGCTCCCGGCGCTACACAGTTGACCCGGATGTCGGGGGAAAGCGCGCGGGCCAGAGACTTGGTTAGCCCGTGAACGGCAGCTTTGGAGACCGCGTAGGGGAGAGAGGAGCCGGCACCGGTAGTTCCGGCTATGCTGCCGAGATTGACGATAGCTCCTTGTTTGTTCTTTTTCATGTAAGGCGCCACGGCTCTCGCGCAGAGAAACATGCCTTTGACATTTACATCGTACAGCTCATCCCATACGTCTTCCGTTGCCGCCTCCAGATCATCCAGAGGGATATGCCTAGTGATACTGGCATTATTTACGAGCAGATCAACCGTTCCGAAGGTTCCGGCGATCCGTTCTACCATCTGCCGCACTTCTGTGTCCCGGGCCACATTCGCTTGTACGGCTATTGCCCGTCCGCCTTGATCTGTTATCCGTTGAACAGTTTCCAGCGCTTCGGCTTCTGAACGCGAATAATTAACGGCGACCGCCGCTCCGCATGCTGCCAGCTCGAGGCTTACTGCTCTGCCGATGCCAGTTCCTCCGCCTGTGACCAGTGCCACTTTTTCTGATAAATTCAAGCTTATCCACTCCTTGTTCGAATTTTATCCGTTGATGCAGCCTGAAGTAGCCAAACTCCTCTTATCACTTCTAAAAGGAGCGCAGTTGATTCAAGTTCAGTCAAT
The DNA here is from genome assembly GCF_000758705.1 of Paenibacillus graminis. Taxonomy (NCBI): domain Bacteria; kingdom Bacillati; phylum Bacillota; class Bacilli; order Caryophanales; family Paenibacillaceae; genus Paenibacillus; species Paenibacillus graminis. The sequence continues at coordinate 3,002,432 of NZ_CP009287.1, forward strand.
GAATAGCCGTAGATATAGAGTATTGTATAAATTTTATTCGGTTTTGTATAATTGAATGAATTGAATAATGAGTTCAATTTCTTTGAAGTGAATCATTAGAGTAACTCAAATCAAGGTCTTAATGTGAATTCTCAATTCGGGCTTTGATTGGGATTTGAGCCACAGGGAGGGAACCCAAGCTGGATCTAAAAACATTAAAAACCTTTCAGGCCATCATCCGCTCCGGCAGCTTCAACCGAGCTGCAGAAGAGCTGAACTATGCCCAATCCACGGTCACGATGCAAATTCAGAAGCTGGAAGCGGATCTGGGAGTTCAGTTGCTGGAACGGGGCAAGGGCGTAACTCTAACTGAAGCCGGACGGTTGTTTCACGAACAGAGCCAGAGGATAGTCCAGGATATGGAACGGCTGCAGAGCAGCATCACGGATTTGAAATCCGGCGCAGCGGGGAGCATCCGCATCGGCGCTTCTGATCCGACGGCAAGCTGCCGGCTGCCTGGCATTCTGCAGAAATTCATGACCCTGTTTCCCAAAATGGAACTGTCAGTGGATATCTCCGGGTCAGGTTTACTGTGTGACCGGCTGCTTCGCGGAGAGCTGGATGTTGTAATCTGCTCCGCTCCGGAGCTGGGGACGGAGCTGCATTTTGAACCGTTGTTTACGGAAGTGTTCGTACTGTTACTGCCGGAAGGCCATCCGCTTATTTCCGCCCCCTCCGTTACTGCAGATCATCTGCGCGGACACCGGCTGCTGATTACAGCACCTACCTGTCCCTACCGCAAAAAACTGGAAAGCGTGCTGAAGGAAGCTGCCGGCCCGCCGCTCGATACCATGGAAATCGGCAGCATGTCGGCATTGAAGTACTATGTAGCGAGCGGACTTGGTATCGCGCTTGTGCCAGAGGTGACTCTCGATCCTGTTCCCGCCGGAACCGTAACCCGGAGGCTGGAAGGCAGAGCTGTGGACATGACATGCGGCATCATTTGCCGGATTGCGGATTACCCCTTGAAACCGCCCGTCCGCAGGCTGTATGATTTTATCAGGCAGGAACTGGGGACGCAGCCGGTTTTCAGCCGGGAATAGGAACACAGAAGAGGAAAGGTGAGCTGAGCAGAGATGAGCGGAAACAAACTGGATTTGGAGCGTATTGTTTTTATTGGCCGGACCTTTGAGGAGTATTTGCGGATGTTTAATTTGCAGCCGGGGGAACTGGGGGGACGGAGTATTTTGGATTGTCCGGCGGGAGCCTGCTCGTTTACCTCAGAGGCCCACAAGCTTGGCGCGGCATCTGTAGCCGCAGATATTGCTTACTATTATTCCGCCGAAGCACTGAGGGACAAAGGGCTGAAGGATATTGAGCATACGGTGCAGCAGCTGGACAAAGTTCAGGATAATTTTGTGTGGAAGGAGTTCACTTCCATACATGCGTTACAGCAGGCGAGAACTGCAGCCTTAGCAGCCAGTACGCTGGACCGGCAGCAAAATAGCAGCCGTTATATTCCAGTCGAGCTGCCTCTGCTGCCCTTTGCAGACCGGTCTTTTGATCTAACCCTGTCCGCCCATTTTCTGTTTATGTATGGGGACCGGCTGGACTATGATTTTCATCTCAGGACACTTCAGGAATTGATGAGGGTCACGAAGTCGGAAATTCGCATCTTCCCGCTGGTGGACTTATCCTCCCGCAGATACCATAAGCTGGAGCGGCTGGTCTGTGCAGCTCAAGCCCAAGGCTGGACGGCAGAAGAACAGCAGGTCCCCTATGAATTTCAAAAAGGTGCGGACTCCATGCTGAGACTGCTGCGTGTCTGAACGACAGGCGCTCAAAAGTTTTTATAGCGGTTGTATTTCCGGATTAAATAGTTGAGTGCAACACACATAACCCCCTATTATTGATTGTTCATCAACAATAGGGGGTTATGCTGTACATACTATACCCATGTTCTTCTCAGACTCCTTATCCTATCCTTGTACTCAGCCGGGTAGAAATCGTCCGAGGCGGCAGTAAATTTGCCTATCCTGCTTTTGAGTCTTCTCTAATTCATCCGCTGGTTAACGATTGGCTTCATGGATCAATGTTTGAGCTTTAAGAAGCTCATACCCTTTCGTTCCGGGATGGATTGAAAGCTTCAGCAACAGGATCAAAGATATAGTCTCAAGCACAGGGAGTACATCTGCTAAAGCTTCATTTGCGGAGAGATTTTACCTTCCCGCCGTTTCACTTTCAGCAGTGTATGGTTCCTTGACTTGATGCTTAAATTATACCGCTGTTCTGCCGATTCGTAAAAAGGCGAATGCTTTAAATTTGGGTATGTTTTCAGAATTATACTAATGTAAGCGATGTTATACGTCCGTATCCTTAGTTTTTTGGTGTATAATTTAACTGTACATAAGTGCTGAAGCAAGCTATCTTCAGGAATGAAAGGGTGACAGCAATGAAGCTATTCCGGGTTAAGAGTGGGCTGCCCGGGGTGAACCGGATGAAGGAGTTTCTGGAAGAAAATTACGTGTGTATCGGCTATACTGGCGTGGGGGATCTGGAGCATGCCGGCAAAAAGGAGATTCGCACGCGTCTGGTTCTAGCCGGGACTACCGCAGGAACGGAGCTGGAAGCTGCAGCGGACAGTCTGGACATGTTCGTGAATGTCATGCAGGATGGGGATTATGTGCTGATCGAGGATGGGGAGTGGGCTTATTTGGGGGATCTGGGCGATTATTTTTATGCCGAAGCCTTCGATTCGCCTGAAGACGGGCGCTGCCACCGGCGGGGAGTGACCTGGCTAAAGACGGTGCCTGCTCCGGCGCTTAATCCGCTGCTGAGAGCGTGGACCGGCGGGGAGGAAGCAGTCTTACAGTACAATGGGCCGCTTCCGGAGGCAAGGCTGGAGCTGTGGATTACAGACTCCTCTGCGGACGGTACTCCGGAAAGCGAAAAGGCAGCATTGGTAGATGCTGAGACGCTGTCCAAAGCACTCACTGTGCTGAAGTGTGCCTTGGACAGCGGGGATGCGGACCGGCGGGAACGTGCGGCAATCGCTCTCCTGCAATATGCCAAATGATTCGCCGTACTCGCCCTGGACGGTGTTTTTAACAGTACCCAGCGGCCTTTTGCAGAACCTGAAGCTTACGGATTGTTCAATATTTAAACCCAAAGAGCCTCCCGGCCGCAATGCCGGAAGGCTCTTTCTAATCTGCAATCAAAAAAACTCTACAAATTCATTCACCGGCTTGCGGTAGCCGCGGGGTCTGATCTTGTGCTTGTTGTCTTTGCCGATCGTAATCAGCATGACAGGCACCATGTTATCACTCAGGTTCAGGGCCGCCTTGACGGCTTGAGCGTCGAAACCAATCATCGGGCAGGTATCCCAGCCCTTATCCTTGGCAATCAGCATAAACTGCATGGCTGACAGGGAGGCATTGCGGATCGCTTCATCGTGCTGAAAGGCGTCTTTTCCGGCGTAGGCGTTATGGATGTCTGCAATCGTCTGGTCAAAAGCATCCTCGCTCATGGCTCCCAGCATTTTGAGCCCGCTGTAGATTTCAGATGCCTGCAGATAGGCATTTTTGTCTCCAAGCACGACAATGACAGCAGATGCGGTATGGATTTTGTACTGGCCATAGGCAGCTTCGCGGATCTTTCCTTTCAGGTCTTCATCACTGACCACCTTATAATGAGTGTGCTGCAAATTGTAGGCTGAGGGGGCGAGACGGGCGAGCGAGAACATTTCTTCCAGTTCACTTTGGGGGATTTTGATCCCCTCTACGAAGTTATTTGCCGATCTGCGTGCTTGAACCAATTCTGAAAAAGTACTCATGTTCATTCCTCCATAATGTATGTAGTGGTTAACAATTATTAATAGCTGATATTAATAAACATACTTACTATTTGTTACTTGCTAAACATATCACGGTGTTTGAGCATAGTCAATGACCAAATGTAGCTCAGAACAAAATTTTTTATGAAATTGAGATAAAAACCAAAAACCGTAGAAAAGAAGTGATTTTAATCACAAAATAAGGATATACAGGCAAAAAGATTGTGACATTTATTACATGAAGAATGTTATAATAATCACATTGATTTAGGGATTAATCTTTACATTCATTTTTATATGAGAGAAAGCTAATGCAAAGGAGAAACTCAATATGTCAGAAACAATCACGCAAAGCAAATCATTTATCAAAGAGGATCTTCTGGATCAGCTCTTGAAGCCTGAGGTACAGGAATCCCTGACGACGCTGGTGGAACAGCTCCCCCAGATTACGCAGCTGGTTGGTGCATTAACCAAGTCGCTTGATTTTGTGCAGACTGTTGCCTCAGATGAGGTGCTGAAGAGTGACACCGTAGGTGCCATCAAAGAACTTGCCGAACCCGTAGTGGATTCCGTAAAAACGATGGCAGCTACCGTAATCGAAGCCAAGGATCGTGCGAACGAAAGCAGCGAAAATATCACACTGTTCGGCATGATGCGCATGATCAAGGACCCGCAGGTGCAAAAAATGCTCCGTTTCATGAATGCATACCTGCAGGTCAGCGGCGAACGCAATCCACAAAAATAAGGGCGGAGGAAAAATTTCATGTCAAAACATATCGTTATTCTCGGAGCTGGCTACGGCGGTCTTCTGAGCGCTATTAACGTGCGCAAATATATGAGTAAGGCTGAAGCAAAAATTACGGTTGTCAATCAATACCCGACGCATCAGATTATTACGGAGCTCCATCGTCTGGCGGCAGGAAGTGTTGCGGAACAAGCTGTAGCCATGCCGCTCACCAAGCTTTTTGCCGGTAAAGACATTGATCTGAAAATTGCCAAGGTCAAATCATTTTCCGTAGACAGCAAGCAGGTGCAATTGTCTGACGGTACGGCGATCTCGTATGATGCGCTTGTTGTTGCGCTGGGCAGCACTACTGCTTATTTTGGCATTCCGGGACTTGAAGAGTATAGCATGGTGCTGAAATCCGCCGCCGATGCCAAAAAAATTCATGCGCATATTGAAGAACGCATTCGTGAGTATGCGAAGACACACAATCCTGCCGATGCGGCGATTCTGATTGGCGGTGGCGGTCTGACCGGCGTCGAGCTGGTGGGAGAGATTGCTGATGTGCTGCCGAAGCTGACCAAACGCTATGGCGTGAATCCTCAGGAAATCAAGCTGATGCTGGTAGAAGCAGGTCCAAAAATCCTTCCGGTGCTGCCGGATCACCTGATCGAGCGTGCAGTATCGAGCCTGACTGCCCGCGGTGTAACCTTCCTGACCGGCCTTCCTGTTACGAATGTTGCCGGCAATGTAATTGATCTGAAGGATGGCCAGCAAATTGTTGCCAATACCTTCGTATGGACCGGCGGTGTGCAGGGCAATCCTCTGGTCGGCGAGTCCGGCCTTGAAGTGAACCGCGGCCGTGCCACAGTCAATGACTTCCTGCAGTCCACTTCGCATCCGGATGTTTTTGTGGCTGGCGACAGTGCTGTTGTCTTCGCAGCAGATGGACGGCCATATCCGCCAACGGCACAAATTGCCTGGCAGATGGGCGAGCTGATCGGCTATAATCTGTACGCTTATCTGACTAACACAGCCTCCGAAGCTTTCAGCCCAATCAACTCCGGGACGCTTGCCAGCCTTGGGCGCAAAGACGGGGTAGCGATTATCGGAGCCAGCAATACTCCGCTCAAGGGCTTGCCGGCAACCCTTATGAAGGAAGCGAGCAATATCCGTTATTTGTCCCACATCAAAGGCTTGTTCAGCCTGGCTTACTAATACTGAAGCTCTGTTCTGCCTTCAAGCTAGACCTGCTGCCCTTAGTTAATAAGGACCGGGTCTGCTTGGAGGTTTTTTGGTTGTATAGGGGATTAGGATCTTCCCTTCGTTGTGGATAAGACAAGTACAGGGCTTGCAGAGAGAGGAAGGGGGGAGATTTATGTTCATTTTGTCCTCTTGGGTTTGCACGGCAATGTGCTAATATACATCTATCAAGCTGTTCACGAATTGCTGCACGCAGCGGACATTATATCCACCATGATGAACCGGAAGTAGTGAATGAAGAGATTAGACAAATGATAGATAACTTCACACCCCTAGGAGTGACACAATGAAAAAAACCAGAACACAGTTACTGAACGATTTGCAAAGAATAAAAGCAGAGCAGTACAAACTTCGTGAAGGCGAGGAGGTCCGGGATTTCATCTGCCTGATGCTGGAGTATATCGGGGACCCTCAGCCTGAGCTGCGGGACGAGCTAATCTATCCGACCTTCTATGAATGGATTCTGGAGCAGCGGCTTTTTTCTTCCGATGAGCTGCGAGGCATTCTGGCGGTCCTGCTGGATGAGCGACATCTGTTCCATGGCATTGGCGGCCAAGAGGATGATACTGTATTTACCCGAACCTTTACGGCACTGGTCATTGGCCTTATGATCCATCGGCACAGAGAACAGCCTTTTCTGGATGCTGCCGGGTTTCAGCAGCTGAAGTCAGCGCTGCTCCGATATTATACTGAAAAAAAAGATCTCCGGGGCTATGTCGAAAAAGGCGGCTGGGCCCACTCGGCGGCTCACGGGGCAGATGCCATTGACGAATTGGTGCAGTGTCAGGAAAGCGGTGAGACCGTCCAGCTTGAGGTGCTTGAAGCGGTCCGTGACATGCTGCAGAACGGAGTATATATCTTCAGAGAAGAAGAGGATGAGCGTATGGCTACGATTGTGGATACGATGATCCTCTGCAATTTGCTTGCGCGGGAGCGCATTGCTGAATGGGTCAGCAGCCTAGCAGCCAGCGGCAGCCAGCCCGGAAACCGCAGCCTATACATCAACTGGATCAACAGTAAAAACTTTGTGCGGGCTCTTTATTTCAGGAGAGAAAGGGAGTATTTCGGCAAGGAGCTTCAGGAAGCTTTGATTGCTGCTGAATTGAAAATGAACGAATTCACAGCAAAAACCATTCTTTCTGTTCAATAGATGCTCCGCAAAAATCTATTTGCTATAATAGGTTTGTTTATACTATAACAGCTGTTTCATAGGAGGACTTTCAGGATGGAATTTCAAGAAAACGATATCATTTTGTTCCAGGGTGACAGCATTACGGATTGGGGCCGCAATTATGAAGACCCGTCTTCGCTTGGTGTGGGCTATGCACTGATGGTAGCCGCACGGCTGGGATTGCTGGATCCCGAGAAGAAGCTGACCTTTATCAACCGCGGAATCAGCGGCAACCGTGCGGCGGATCTGCAGCGGCGCTGGGACAAGGACTGTCTGGAGCTGAAGCCGACTGTAGTTTCGATATACATCGGTATTAACGACACCTGGCGCCGCTTTGATTCCGGGGAGGAAACCACGGCTGCACAATTTGAAGCTTCCTACCGGGACCTCATTGAACGCACCCTCCGAGCAACCAATGCCAAGCTGATTCTGGTTGAGCCTTTTGTGCTGCCCGTTCCCGAAGACCGCAAGGGCTGGCGCCAGGATCTGGACCCGAAAATCCACGTGGTGCGCGAGCTTGCCCGCGAGTATGGCGCTCTGCTGGTTCCCCTGGACGGGCTGTTTGCAGCGGCATCCGTGAAGGCGGACTCTGCATTCTGGGCACCGGATGGTGTGCATCCTTCTCCTGCCGGACATGCGCTCATCACCGATGCCTGGCTGAAAGCTGTGGGAGCTATTAGCTAGTCGGTCAGCGGCTGCATTCCTTACATAGAAGTCTGCCAATTCTTCAGGACCGGTCCGTTGAGATAACGGATGGGTCTTTTTTTATATTTCGCGCTGAAAATGCAACACCTTCCAAAAGGACAGCTAGACGTTTCTATCTGCTAAAGAGCGAGAATGTTATTTGGTTCACAAGACTGCTATAATTGGAGAATACATATGGATTTGGAGGTGGGACCCATTAAAAGGATTCTGCTGACTGTGCCTGTTCTGCTGGCTGTTCTGCTGAGCGGCTGCCAGAATGCTTTTGGATTTATCAATGCCAGGTGGATTTCAGAGATAACCCTGGATTGTCAGCCTGCCGGCGGTAGGGCGCAGAGTGAACCTTTCGAGAGCCGGACTTTTACCGATCCTGCATTTATCAAGCTGATGGCAGATGCGATGAACGGCAGCAAGCGGGTGCAGAATGATCTCTACCATGGGGCTGAGTTTAAGATGAAGCTGACCTTTGGGGATGGCTATACGGAGGATTATATTCTGAACCTTGGAGAAGCCAAAGGGAAGCAAGGGCTGCTGGTCCCTGCGGAGAATAGCGCCAAAGGATACACGGTCTCCCCTAAGGACGCCGACAAGCTGAGAAAACTTGTGTATGGGGAAGCTGATTCTGCGGCTGATGCCGGATCAGAAGCCGCACAGGCTTCCGTTACGGTCTCGGGACCGGTAACCGTATCGCGGAATGATCTATTCCCGGTGACAGGGAAACATGAATTTCTGGATCTTCAGCTGTTGCAGGGGCAATACAGTGAGGACTGGACGGCATCTTCAGCGGCCGGAGGAAGGAGCTGGAGCGGTATATTCCGGCTGGTGGTAACGGATGAGCAGGGACAGGCCTTGAGCACCTTTGCGCTGAGCCAGCATTTTTCGGAGGAGCTGAGTTTTGGCGAGTTCTTTCCAATTCAGTTTGGCGATTATAATGGAGACGGCAATCCTGATTTCGCGATTGGTCAATTTGGGTCAAGCAATGGATCATTCGTCAAGCTTTTTACCTTGAACCCCGATTACTCTATACAGGAATTGAACATTCAAGGGGATCAAGAACTGTTTGTCAGCAGTCCGGACAGGTACTCTATGAAGTTTGACGAGGCGGAGGGCGGCTTCAAAGCCAGCCATTATGACAATGCAGCGGGCAGACAGGTGGAAGTATTCTACCGCTGGGACGGGACTGCTTTTCAGCAGGTGAACACCGGATCGCAGGCAAGTGCAAAAGGGATGGAATAGAGGGGGGATTCTTACATAAAAGGATCGCGGTAATCTCGGTTGTGCATAGCAGCACGCCCGCGCTGGAGGCTGTACTAGAGATATTGCGGGATAATTTGAATCGGAGAGGGATGGGGCAGATGACGAGCGATACAGCACAGGATTTGCAAGGATTGAGGGCAGTTGGCCAGGTAGTCGGCTATACTATAGCGGAAATGAGAAAAAGTATAGTTCCCGGTATGACCACTGCTGAGCTTGACAAGGTGGGGGCAGCGATTCTGGAGCGGTTCGGCGCAAAGTCGGCGCCCAAGGTCACTTATAATTTTCCGGGAAGCACCTGCATCAGTATCAATGAAGAGGTGGCCCACGGAATACCGGGCTCCAGAGTCATCCAAGCAGGAGATCTCGTTAACATCGACGTTTCCGCCGAGCTGAACGGTTATTACGGAGACTCAGGGGTTTCATTTCAGCTGCCGCCATACAATGAGAAGCTTGTCCATCTGTGCCGCAGCACTGAGGAAACTATGATGAGTGTCATCAATCATCTTAGAGCGGGGATGAAGGTTAACGAAATCGGCCGGGTGATGGAGACGGAAGCCCGCAAACGCGGCTATACAGTAGTGCGCAATCTGTGCAGCCACGGCATTGGCAGATCACTGCATGAGAAGCCTTATGAAATTCTTCCGTTCTACAATCCGCGTGTAGCCGACGTGCTCAAAGAAGGGCAAGTCATTACAATCGAACCTTTTCTGTCCACCGGGACGGATTTCGTGGAGCAGCAGTCTGATGGCTGGACTCTCAGTGTGAATGACAGCAGCCGGGTGGCCCAGTATGAGCATACGATCATAGTCACCAAGGGTAAGCCGATTATCCTGACCAGTGCCTAGACAGGCGCAAATACGAAACGGAGGCTAAATAATGGATCATTTAACGCAAGTGAGCAATGCATTTGCCACCTTTATGAAAGAAGCGCCACAGCAGCAGCAGGTTTGGATGGAGACCGTTCAGAAGCTGGATGCGGCAAGCCGCCTTGATCCGAAGACTGAAGAAATCGCCTATATTGCGGTATTGGCTGCGGTGCGTCTGGAAAGCGGGCTGCCCTTTCATGTGAAGCATGCCAAGGCGCTTGGAGCCACGCGGGAAGAGATCATCAGCGCGGTTCTGCTGGGTCTGCCGGCGGTGGGAAATGTCGTTATTCAGGCTTTGCCGGTGGCCTTGCAGGCATACGACAGCGAGTAATTGAAGAATCGCCGGGAGGAGAAGGATAAGATGCGTATGGCTTTTGTGCTTTTTGACGGTATCACTTTTCTGGATTTTGCCGGCTTTTATGATGTGATTCGCCGCTTGGGGGCTTTTGAAGCAGGACAAGGGCTGGAGATGGAGATTTGCGGATTCAGGGAAGAAGTGCGCGATGAGCAGGGATTGACGGTCAAGGTCAGCAGAGTTCAGCCGGAGCTGGGGCAATATGATCTGCTTTTTGTCCCGGGAGGAATGGGGACGAGAGCATTGCGCGGTGACAAACCCTTTATTTCCTGGCTTCAAGGTGCAAAGGATGTTCCCTATAAGGTTTCGGTGTGCACCGGCTCATTGCTGCTGGGTGCAGCCGGGTTTTTGCAGGACTGCTGGGCTACAACACATCCTTCCTCCTACGGGCTGCTGGAGCCTTATTGCGGGCAGGTAGTGGAGACACGGATTGTTCAGGACGGCAAAATCATTACAGGAGGCGGAGTGTCCACCTCTATTGACCTGGGATTATATATGATGTCGCTTCTGGCGGGAGAAGATGCCATGCTGGCTGTTAAGAAGCAAATCGACTATCCCTATGCTATGCAAGGAATCATTCGCAGACAGTAGAAGAATTGAGAAACGGGGCCTTAAGATGAAAGGAAATCCAGCCATATTGGCAGCGCTGCAGCAGCAGCTGGATAATGGTGGACTATGGCCGCAACTTACAGATTATATGCTGCAAGAGAGTGGTTTGCCCGGGCCGCGGGCTAACCTTACGCTGGCGGGCAGCTTTGCCAAGCTGTTTGCGAGACCTGATGTGACGGAGACTGCCTGGGAATTGATCTCTGCCTGGTCGCAGCTTACGGAATCTGAAGCAAAGACAGGTGATCCGCAGGAGTTCCTGGCGTTCTGTGCGGTGTGGGCCAGCGGAGCCCATTATGCTCATGCAGGCCGTACCCGGCGAGGCCAGGCGGAAGAGCGCTTGCAGGCGGCGATGAATGATGGCAGGTGGAGGCTGCGTGAGGCTGCGGCAATGGGTTTGCAGTCCTTGGGTGAATACGACTTTGCGCTGCTTAGGCAGTTGCTGGACGGGTGGTGTGTGGAGGCCACTCTGCTGGAGCAGCGCGCTTTTGTGGCGGCGCTGGCGCATCCGCCCCTGCTGAAGGCTGAAGCCAATGTTCTGTATTGCCTGGAGCTGGCAGCCGGAATTATGGAGGGTATCCGCAGCGGCGGTTCAGGCTCGGCCGACCCGGATCATTTTCGCGTCTTGTCCAAAGGACTGGAATATAGTCTCAGTGTATTTGCCGCCAGTCTACCCCAGCCCGGATTTGCCATGCTGCGTAAATATGCAACGAGCGGAGATCCCCGGCTGATTAAGATCGTGAAGAGCAACCTGGGCAAAACAAGGCTGACCAAGAATTACCCTGACGAGGTTGCCGGGCTGCTGCAGCTATTGACATCTTGTTAGAATGTAACTATTATAGTTGCATCTATGGGCTAACGCTCTAAGGAGAGATTTCCATGAACATCAGCACCCGGTTTGCGGTGGCTATTCATATTTTGACGCTGATCGACAGCAACAAGGAAGGCAAGAGCACCTCGGAATGGATCGCAGGCAGTGTCAACACCAACCCGGTGGTGATCCGGCGGCTTACGGGCATGCTGCATAAGGCCGGGCTGGTTGAGGTCCGCCCCGGTGTAGCGGGAGCGAAACTTGCGCACAGCCCGGGTGAAATCACCCTGCTGCAAATTTATCGGGCGGTGAATGCGGCGGAGGCGGACACGCTGTTCTCCGTTCACGAGCATCCGAACCCGGACTGTCCTGTCGGCAAAAACATTGCTGGAGCTATAGTCCCAGTCTTTTCCCTAGCCCAGCAGGCGCTGGAGAATGTGCTTCAAGGGGTTACTTTGGATCAGATCGTGAATCAGATTCCGGCGTCTTTATGATATGTAATGCGCTGCGACATTGAGAGGGGGGACCAGAGCCAAGGTTCATGGCTGTGGGCTGCCCTTTTGTTTTGTATTACTTGTGCCGGATTTGACAGGAACTTAAGCGGAAAGAGTACAACTTAAACTAGCCAATAACCTCCTGCAACAACGCTGGTGGGAAAAGTACCACTGATTTGGCCCATAAGACCGCTTCAGCCGGGTTTTCACCAGAGACACTCAAGAATCACAAGAGCAAGCCTGTTATCTCTATATTTCTGCAGGAATAACGGCGCTGTATCTTGCGTTCTTCCCCTCTTTCAGTTCGGAGCTTGCTGTCTGGCAGGAAATTGAAATTTAAGAAAAACTTCAGGAAGAATTTATGTAATTTTAAGGTTCGGGGAGTATAGTAGAGGTCTCCACCCCCCAGTGGATAGGTTTTTGTATAGATCCTGTCGTTCCTCGGCGGGATCTTTTTATGGGCAGCGAACCGGATTAGACAGATTCAGCAAATCTTTATTAGATTTTCATACGCTTTTAAGCTTCAGGGCTTATAGTCATCCTATGACCCCCTTATAAATAGACCTTGGCCCTGCCGGACGTTGGCGGGGTCCCTTTTTTTGTATATAGAAAATGTACGGACAAGCCGCTTCAGGTTCTCCATTCCTTTACACAATATTCCAAATGCTTTAGACTGACACCATGCATGCACGAAGGGAGTGGATTGATGTTGCTTATTGCGTTGGTTCTATGGTTCATCGGTCTGGTGGTGCTTATGCTCGTCATCAGAAAGGCTGTAGACGGTTCACAGACCTCAGACAAGCTGGATATATTGATTGAGGAAATCCGGCTGCTGCGCAAAGAAATTAGGGAAAGCAAACACATCATCGATAAACGGATGTAGCTGCAAACGGATATAGCTGCGATATTGCGATCTTGAGCGTTACTGGATACAGCACTCAGGTTTTCAGGAGATTATTTTTGTTTGTTTTGACGATGGAAATTACAGTTTATTCCTGAATCAACTGCAAACTCGTATGTAAAGGAGTGTTCTGCCATGATTCTTTATCATAAGGAAGAGCTCAGCGTTAGAAGTCTCGAGCCGGAGGACGCGGTGCTGCTGGTGAAATGGCTGTCTGATCCGGTGGTGCTGGAATATTATGAAGGCCGCGACCGTCCGCATGATCTGACAAAGGTCCAGGAGCATTTTTATGAAGACTCCCCGGAGGGGATGGTCCGCGGAATTGTCCGGTACAGGTCTGAGGATGTGGGCTATATTCAGTTCTATCCCATTGATGATGATGAGCGGACAGAGTACGGCTATACGGATTTCACGGGTAAGATTTACGGAATGGACCAGTTTATCGGCGAACCCAGGCTCTGGAATCAGGGGATTGGCTCGCAGCTGGTAAAAGAGACAGTGACCTTTCCCCTTACAGTGAAGCGGGCGGATAAAATTGTGATGGACCCGCAATGCTGGAACCACCGGGCGCTGAGAGTGTATGAGAAAAACGGGTTTGTGCGCAAAAGGCTGCTCCCGCAGCATGAATGGCACGAAGGGGAATATAGAGACTGCTGGCTCATTGAATACAGGGTACACACTCCGGAGTCATGACCAAATCCCAGAATGGAAAAATCACAAGTTGAGTTTATACAGCACAGCAACGGAGGTACATACGTGGAGACAATCGCAATTATTTCAGATATTCATGGCAATGTAACAGCTTTGGAGACGGTTCTGGCGGATATTCGGCAGCATCAGATCAGCCGGATCTTCTGCCTGGGAGACCTTGTGGGCAAAGGCCCCAATTCTGATCGGGCTGTTGACCTGATCCGGGAGCACTGTGAGAAAGTGGTCAGGGGCAACTGGGATGAGTTCATTGCAGGCGAAAGTGAGCTTGAACTGATAAAATGGCACCAGGCTCTGCTGGGAACAGAACGCCTGGCGTATTTGAGTGCACTGCCGTTCTCCATTGAGTTCTGGATGAGCGGCCGATATATCCGTCTCTTTCATGCTTCCCCCCGGAGTGTAAATGAGCGGGTCCAGCCCTGGGACGATCTGGAGCTGCGTGAGTCGCTGTTTGAGCCTTCAGAGCTGTGCAGCAGCCAGCTGCCTGCAGATGTGGCCGGATACGGGGATATTCATGGCGCCTATCTTCAGCATCTGGCAGGGAAGACCCTATTCAATGCGGGGAGTGTCGGCAATCCGCTGGATCTGACACAGGCCTCGTATGTCATTATGGAGGGGAATTACGGAAGCGGAGACCCGGCGCCGCTGAATATACAGTTCGTAAGAGTTCCTTATGACATCGAGCGGGCTGTACAGCAGGCCGTAGATTCGCAAATGCCCCATTTGGAGCCGTACATTAAAGAGCTTAGGACTGCGGAATACCGGGGCAAAGGTGTATGAATTCAGGCAGCAGGTACCCGGAATGAATTTATATGAAGTTCTAGTTAAGCCTGACCGTGCTGGTCGGCTTTTTCTTTTTTTGAGTAAAGTAATTGACAAACTTATAGAATGCTACTAAGATAAAGTTAGTTAATGTGTAACAGAAACAGTTACAGCTGTCTGAATCGTAGTATTGGAACTTGTTAAGACTAACCACAAACATAGAATTTGGATAACTTATGTTCATTCAGGAGGGGTTTATATGACAACAGCAGCAACATTGCCGCAAACGTTGGAAATTGGACGGGTGCAGCTTCGGGCAAGCAATCTGGATCGTTCGCTCGCTTTTTATCAGAATGTGGTAGGACTGAAGGTGCTGCGCCAGAGCGGGCGCGAAGTGGAGATGACAGCGGATGGCCAGCATGTGCTCCTGGTGCTGCGGGAGATTAACAGCGCGCGGGTGCTCCGGCGCAATTCGGCAGCGGGGCTCTATCACTTTGCCATTCTGGTGCCTGACCGTCCCAGTCTGGGACTGGTGCTGCGCAATCTGATTGATTCCGGGATTCACATCGGTCAGGGCGATCATCTGGTTAGTGAGGCGCTGTACATTCAAGATCCGGATAATAACGGAATTGAGCTGTACCGCGACCGGCCGCGGGATACATGGAAGCATGAAGCGAACGGGAATGTGGTAATGACCACGGACCCGGTAGATGTGGATGGACTGCTGGCTGCTTCTGAAGGCTTGTCCTGGACGGGACTGCCTGCAGGCACCGTGATCGGGCATGTTCATTTTCACGTGGGCGATCTTGGCGAAGCCAAGAAATTCTACGTCGATACGCTGGGCTTCGAGCAGACTGCACATTACGGTGATGCAGCGATGTTCATCTCAGCGGGGGGATACCACCACCATATGGGGTTGAATATTTGGGCGGGTCAAGGGGCTCCGGCTGCACCGGCGGATGCGGCGGGCATTGACTATTTTACCCTGCTGCTGCCAAGTATTCTGGAACGTGATGCAGTGGCTGAGCGGGTCCGCACCGCCGGATACCGGGTGGATGAAGCCGGTGGGGTTGTTACGATTACCGATCCATGGAACATAGGCATTAAGCTGCTGGTGAAGCTGTAAAAAACGCTAAAACTTGTTCATTTTCGCTCATTCCCCTATAATATGTGGGAATAAATGAGCGAAAGGATGAATGTCTTGCATAATTTCAGAATGGCATATGTTGTCCTTTGTCATAAAAATCCGGAGCAGATCAATCTGCTGCTGGAATCGTTAACGGATGAGCATGTGGAATTTTTTCTCCATGTGGACCGGAAAAGCGGGATCGAGGCGCAAATCCTACACCGGGAAGACATTCATTTTGTGAAGCAGCCTGTGGATGTGCAATGGGGCCATTACGGCCAGATTGAGTGTATTCTTAAAAGCTTTGAGCTGATCAAGGCGCATGGACACTTCGATTACATTCATATTATAAGCGGTCAGGATCTGCCGCTGGTTCCGAACCGGACGATTGTTGACTTCTTTAAGGAAAATCAAGGGAAAGAATTCGTCAAACATCTGCAGCTGCCAAACGAAACGGAAATGTGGGGCTGTATGTATAGAGTGTCTGTGTACTATCCGAGGGTTCTCGTCTCCCGGGCCAAGGCCGTCTCGGAAATCCGCAACCGCTACATCAATCTGGTAATGTCGGTGCCGATGCTGAAGCGCAGCCTGAAGCACCTGCCGGATGCTCTGTATAAGGGCTCGAACTGGATGTCGGTTACGGGAGAATGTATGGAGTATATTTTGGAGTATATCCGCACTAATCCGGGCTATGTCCGTTTATTTAAAAACTCCTTTTGCGGAGACGAAATCTTTTTTCATAGTATTATCTTGAACAGCAGGTTCAAGCATAAGGTGATCAATGAAATCAAACGTTATACCGATTGGGAGACCGGACCGGAATTTCCGAGGACACTGCGGGCGGAGGATTACGAACGAATCCGGCAAAAGGGAACCGGATGCTTCTGGGGCCGCAAGTTTGATCTGGATGTGGACCGGGAGATCGTTCAGGATATCCTGCAGCTGGCCTAAATCACCACTACTCAAAAGAATTAATGTAAAGCAGGAGCTGGACCGGCTTAGACTGGTCCGGCTCCTGCTTGTTACGTTCGCTCAGGCATACCCGCATATGGGCCGGAGACTAATTGCCTCCTTGCGCCAGTTCGGCAATCCGGCGGTTGACGCCGCCCCTGAACAGGCCCCCGTGATAGCAAATGACCTGGTCGATTTCAAAATCAGCAAATTTATGCAGAGACCGGAGGGCTCCAGCCATGTCAGGTGTAGCTGCTGCATCGGGACCGCATAGCTCACCTCCGCGCACAGTGAGCGCATCGGCTGCAATCAGCGTGCGGCTGGCCTGATGGTACAGGCTCAGATGGCCCGGACTGTGCCCGGGAGTATGAATGACAGTAATTCCGCCGGCAATGGGCAAAAGCTCGCCGCCTAAAAGCGTCTGGTCCACTCTTCCTTTGGGAGGATGAGCCAGCACATGCAGAAAAGCCCGCTTCCATTCCTCCGATATGTTCTGGGGGAGCATGGCTTCGGCGGCGGCCAGCGCTTCTGGAGTGTGCTTCAACAGCATTTTGTCGCCTTCAATATAAGGCCGCTCGATTTCATGCGCGAGAACGGTGATTTCGGATTCGCTCTGTTCCAGAAGGGCAGGCAGGCTTCCGATATGATCGATATCCTGGTGAGTGATGAGGATGGTCCGCACAAGGTTCCAAGGCACAGAGGCTGCAGCCGCAGCCTCCTTGAACTTTTGCGCTGCTCCGGGAACTCCGGTGTCGACCAGTACTGCCTCTTCTTCGTCCCAGATCAAGGCAGGATAGAACGTGTCCGTCCCTCCCATGACGGGGACCGAAATTTCCAGCATTTCAATTCCTTTGGCGATATACATGATATCCCTCCGTTACAAAAGATAGATTGATTTGTGCCGTTAGGCTAATGCATATCATACGCAAACTCATTATTATTTTCAACATCAAAATATTATATTATAACATAAATAAATATTTTTGTCAATGGATTAAACGGTGAACAATATGGGTTTTATGTAAAGCTGGCTTTACATTTCATGCGGAAAATGATATGCTGAATGTAAAGCTAGCTTTACATAACCGGGAGGAACAGCGATGAAGAATAAGCTTGAGGCAATCCGGAAGCAGCAGGGCATCAAGCAGGAGGAGCTTGCGGAGGCTCTGGAGGTGTCAAGGCAGACGATTTGCTCCCTGGAGAACGGGAGGTACAATCCGTCGATCATCCTGGCGTTTAAGCTGGCAAGATACTTCAAACTGAGCATCGAGGATATTTTTGAATATGAGGAGGAGGGGTAGTGTGAGGCTGATCTATTCGCCTGCCGGAAGGCTGCCGAAGTCCAGGATGAGCGGAAATTCCCCGGAGCTGGTGCTGGCAATCGGATTATCCAATTACTATACTAAGAGAATGTGAAGCTGAATGTAGCTTAAATATCAGGGGAGGTTGATGGGAGTGGAGACATTTCTTGCTGTGCTTTTAATGCTGGGACTGATCGCAGTCTCCAACATCGTGAACCGGTTTATCCCTTTTGTGCCGGTTCCCCTGATCCAGATTGGACTGGGTGTTATTGCTGCGGTCATTCCAACGGGTATACATATGTCCTTTGAGCCGGAGCTGTTTTTTGTGCTGTTCATTGCGCCGCTGCTGTTCAATGACGGGAGGCGCACACCGCGCGACGAGCTGTGGAATCTCAGGGCTCCCATTCTGCTGCTGGCGCTGGGGCTGGTCTTTGCCACTGTATTTGTAGCCGGGTATGCCATCCACTGGATGATTCCGTCGATACCGCTGGCAGCTTCCTTTGCACTCGCAGCCATTCTATCGCCTACGGATGCCGTTGCGGTCAGTGCGCTGGCCGGGAAGGTGCATCTGCCGAAGAGTATCCACCGGATTCTTGAAGGCGAATCGCTGATGAATGATGCTTCCGGTCTGGTCGCCTTCAAGTTTGCCATCGCGGCGGCAGTAACCGGAATGTTTTCGCTGCCCAAGGCAACGGTCAGCTTTGTGCTGATCGCGGCAGGGGGCCTGCTGCTCGGAGCACTGCTGTCGTTTGTGCTGATCCGGCTTAGTGTATTTATCCGCAGGTTCGGTATGGAGGATGTCACGATTCATGTGCTGCTGCAGATCCTCACGCCATTTATTATTTATTTGGTCAGCGAAGAAATTGGCGTGTCGGGTATCCTCGCCGTGGTAGCAGGCGGCGTGATGTTTGCTATTGAGAAGGACCGTGCTGTATCTCCGCAATACAAACTGCAGCTTGTATCGGCAAGCACATGGTCGGTGCTGCTGCTGATCCTGAATGGTCTGGTCTTTCTGATCCTTGGCGTGTCAGTTCCAGACGTCGTTGAAGTGATCTACCGCGACAGTACCTTGAACAACTTCATGGTGGCAGGGTATGTACTGGCGATAACGGCATTGCTGATTGTGCTGCGGTTTCTCTGGGTGTATGCCTATTCCCTGTTTGAGAGCCGCAGGCTGAAGACAACGAGATCACCGCTGAAGTCACAGCTGATTACTTCAATCTCGGGTGTGCGGGGGGCGGTAACGCTGGCCGGTGCGTTCTCTATTCCGCTGGTACTGGGAGACGGTTCTCCGTTCCCGCAGCGGGATCTGATTATTGCCCTTGCGGCTGGGGTTATTCTGATGTCACTGATTATTGCCAGCATCTTTCTGCCGCTGCTGGCGGACGAGGAAGAGACGGTTGTGGTGGAGCGCGTGTCGGCCAATTCGGAGCTGACCGCAAGATCAGTGGTGATTGACGCCGGAATGAGCATGCTGCGAAGCCTGATCACTGAGAATCCCCAGCCCGCGAACCAGCCCGCACTGCTGGAATTCACGGACAAAATCGACAAGCTCTGCGCTCCAAAAGCAGCCGATGATCCGGAAGCGGAACGCTTCCGGCAGCTGGGGGTTCAGGCCAAGCGGAGTGCTATTGCCGCGGAGCGCTCCGAACTGCGGAGGATGCTGGAGAATGGCTCCATCGCTGCTCCTGTAGCGTCGAAGATGGAAGAGCTGCTGGACCATAAGGAAGCCTTGCTGTGCAAGCGGCTGGATACGCAGATCAAATTCTCTCTTACTGAAATTCAGCGTCTGTTCTCGGGTTTATTCTCCGGCCGGCTGAACGGGGATGAGGGGCGGCAGGCGGCGCAGAATGCTGAAAGCGCCCGGACCGCGAAGATTTCAATGTGCCAGGCCGCCATCTCTGCCGTCAGCGCTGATATGAGCGAAGAGAACCGTCTGGCCTCACAGAAGGTCATTGACAAGTACGAGCAGATGGAGTCCCGGCTAATTGAGGGAGACGGCTGGATTAAGGACGGAGTTGTCGATGATCACAAGCTTGAACTGAAGCTCCAGGCCATACAGGAACAACGGAATACCGTCCAGCAAATGTATCAGGATGGGGCGATTAATCTGAAAATCGCCGGTAAGCTGCGTAAATTTGTCGATCAACTGGAAACAGCGATCTGGGAGGACTAATGATGGAGGAAACAGCAGCAAGCAGGTTGTCGTTTACGGAGTTAAGAGAAGAGCATCTGGCTGAGGTAGTCAATATTTATAATTATTACGTGCTGAATACGACGGTTTCTTTTCATACTGAGCCGCTGGATGAGGCTTTCATGCGTGAGTCGGTGCTGAACGGTGATCCGCGCTTCAAGTCTTACGCCATTCTAGAGAACGGCGAAATGCAGGGGTATGTCCTGATTGCCAGACACAAGAACAAACAGGCCTATGACAGCTCCGGGGAAATCAGCGTTTATCTGAAGCCGGGCAGCAGCGGGAAGGGACTCGGAGGGAAGGCGCTCAGCTTTATTGAGGAGCGTGCGGCCGAGCTTGATTTTCATGTGCTGGTGGCAACAGTATGTGCGGACAATGAACCCAGCCGCCGGCTGTTTACCAGACACGGATATGAGCAAAGCGCTTTGTTCAAAGAAATCGGCAGCAAATTCGGCAGATGGCTGGATATCGCAAGCTACCAAAAAATTATCGGCCGGCAAGCTTGCCTGTAAAATTCAAAACGGCTGCTGCTGTCCTTCATTGGACAGCAGCAGCCGTTTTGTCCGTTTCCGGGAGCCGGACTATGCTAATGGGGTTGTGCCTTGCACGGTGCTCCTATGTGCTTCGGCCGTTCTTCCGCCGGAACATCTGTCCCAGCACCTCGCTGAACACAAGGCCGGTTGCGATCGCTCCGCTGAGCAGCAGGGCCTGGACGGCAAACTGGATGGCCAGATTGTTGTCATTCTCGACGAACTTGCGCATGGCATCATACGCCAGGCCGCCCGGGACCAGCGGGATAATGCCGCCGATACTGAAAATGATGACCGGCATTTTGAAGGACCGGGCAAAGAGCTGGCTGATCACCCCGACCACCACGGTGGCCGCAAAGGTGGCTACAATGGTGTCCCATTTTGCGTCGAGCTGCAGATACAGCATCCAGCCCACCATCCCGGCAAACCCGCATTGAACTAAGGCGCGCACCGGCGCATTGAACAGAATGCAGAAGGTGGCAGCGGCAATAAAACTGGTTATCAGTTGCAAAATCATGAACAGGTTACCTCTTTCACATGGAGATCAAAAAAATGACAGCACAAGTCCAATGCCTGTCCCGATCGCAAACGCCGTCAGGAACGCATCGGCTCCCTTGGAGAGGCCGGAGACCAGATGGCCGGCCATCAAATCACGGACCGCATTTGTGATAAGCAGCCCAGGCACTAGCGGCATCACCGACCCGATAATAATCTTGTCCATTTCCTGGCCCACGCCGAGCCTCACCGAGAAAAAGGCGAGCAGTCCGATCAGAAACGAGGCGGTGAATTCTGCGAAGAACCGGATCTGTACAAGCCGGTGCAGGTATGTGGCTGCGGCGAACCCGAGACCGGACACGAAGAGGGCAGGAAGGGCATCCCACAGGCTGCCTTTGAACATGACCGTGAAGCAGGCTCCTGTTAGAGCAGCGGCTGCAATCTGCACCCAAGCGGGATAAGCATGGGCCGCATCGTCCACTACGCCCAGCCGTTCACGGGCTTCATTGGCCGTGATCTGGCGTTCACTCAATCGCCGTGAGATGTCGTTAACCTCGGAAACCTTCTGCAGATCGGTCGTCCGCTCGGCAATCCGGAACAGCTTCACCGGCTCCGTCCGGCTGGTGGTGAACATAATGACCGTTGGCGTTACGTAGCTGTGTGCGCCCGGAAAGCCGAGCGATGCCGCCATACGGCTCATGGTGTCTTCCACGCGGTAGGTCTCCGCACCGCTTTGCAGCATGATTTTGCCGGCCAGCAGGCACAGGTCGATAATGTCATGCGTAGAAGTATTGCTGTTGCTGCTTGTGCTATCCAACTTCGTCGATCCTCCCCTGGAATGTTATATCTTCGATTGTCGCCGCAATTTCACAAAAGATCAACCATTATTCCTGTGATTCCCTTAAATGTACTTAATGTAAGTATAATCGGAGCCCTTGCTCAGTAAACAGGAATCCACTGGATGTTCATCGATTGAACGTGATGCTGATAGATGAGGTGTCGAATGCTTTGGGCGCAGGTTACCTGCGATATGTATTATTTTTCAAGGGTACATAGACCGGTTGCGATCCCGCCGGAGAGGATGGTCAGGATGGAGTGGAGAAAGGTCTCTTTGGAGATCAGCAGGCCGCCGGCTCCAATAATCAGGGCATCTGTCAGAAATATGATGACTCCCAGATTGAGCGGAATGTAGCGTTTAATGAACTTGGCCAGCAGATCCGTACCGCCGGTACTCGCTTTGAACCGCAGCATAAGCCCAAGACCGGTGCCCATCAGGAAACCGCCAATAATTGCGCTGGAAATTGATCCAAGCTCTACATAATACAGGAAGTAATATTGAAGCGGGCCGATAAGCTCAATCATAAAGGAGGAGACTAGGAGCCCCAGCACACTGCTGTAAAAAATATCCCGCTCCTTAAGCCAGGCAAGCAGGAAGACGGGAAGACTGCACAGGATGATGGCCAGTCCGATTTTTGCCCCGGAGATATAATTAATTATGAGGGCAATGCCGATAATTCCCCCATCAAGTATTTTGTAAGGAACCAGAAAGAAGTTCGTGCCTGTGGCGATCAGCAAGCTTGCGAGAAAGATAACGGCATACTTGGGGATAGCGTGCATATTCAACATCTCCAGACCTAAGGCATGTCTTCGCCTACAACATGTCTTAATGAATATGCGTTCATATGGAAAAAAATAGCTAAAGCGAAAAAAAAACCTGCTGCGCAGGATGATTCGACATAAACGAATCCAGTTTCTTCAGTTAGCAGCGGCGCATATCCTCCAATTGCCGTTAAGAACTCCTATTACATACCTCTCTCTCTAAAAGGATGAACGTGATATAGCATGTCTAGCAACAGCGGTTTTATTCGAAGACGATGCCTTATGAAAAGCATACTTGAAATTTACAGCAGGGCAGGAGTGATACGAATGAGCTTTATCTATAAAGTGCTGGTGAGCGATATGGAACTGCTGGCAGCCGCGTTGTCTGAAGTCAATGTAACCGTAGCCGTAAAAAGCGGAGCGGGGGTTGTGGAGCCCGGAGGGCCGATCAGGGCCTATACTCCTAATTCCGTCCGTATCCGGGGATTGTCCTACAACCGGGAGCTGCATGAATTCCGGGTAACCTTAGAGTGGAAGGAACAAAATTAGAGCAGCCCCCAGCTCTGGAAGCAGCCTGGCTGGCCGGAATATTCCGTGACCCGACGCCGTGTTTAGCGGGAATAGCGTTTGCGGAAGCGCAGGGGGGAAATGCCAACCTTGCGGGCAAACCGCCGCGAGAAATAGGCCGTGCTCTCAAATCCGGTGCGTTCAGCAACGCTGGCGATGGGGATTTCTGTCTTAAGCAGCAGCAGTTTAGCCTGCTCCAGCCGGTAATCAGTTAAATATTCCATCGGGGTCAGCCCGTAGACCCGTTTCATGCAGCGCGCCAGATAGTTATAGTGGAAATGCAGCGCGTCCGCCAGGCTGACATTCGTCAGCGGCTCTGTATAGTGATTGCGCAAATAGGCTTCAGTCTGTTCGGCAATCTCCGCACCAGGGCTTCCTCCGGCATCCTGCTGGCCAAGATCCAGCATCCGCAGCATGTCCTCAAAGATCCGCTGCTGCTGCCATACGGCGCTGGAACGTCTTCCCCGGCTCAGTTGCAGCAGCAGCTCTGCTTGGCCGCTTCGCTCAAAAGGATCAGGCAAGGAACCGAACTGCGGTACACGGATGGTATAAGGATAAGTAAGGAACTTCTGGAAATGCTCTTCCCGGCTGGCATATACGGGATCACCTTCGGCCTCAACCCATTCGGCTACGGTGTGAAAATGCAGCCATACGAAGGAGGTCGTGTCCTCGCAGGGTTTAACCGAGTAGTGGTAGCGGTCCGGCAGAAGAAGCAGGGTATGCCCGGCCGGCACGGCCCACTGTTTATGCTCCTCGCCAATGAACAGGCAGCCCTGTTCAACAATCAGCAGATCGAATTTCCCCATGCGGGTGCGGTTGGGATGCTGATCCCCCGGCTGATAGACGGTACGGTCGCCCTCCAGGAAATAAGGGAAGGGCGGTGCCGCCAGATGGATGTAGGATGGATTAAATGTCATGCTGCTCTCCTTTTTATGGGGTTTTATCGCAAGTAGTGTGCGTCCTTTTATGAGTGTGAAATTGTGCAAAAACAGGGTTGCTTCTGATCCTGTTTTTTATTTATTTTACCGTCTATAATGGCAAATAGCGAGGATGAAATGAATGTAGAGGAGAAGTGGGAAATGAATAAAATCAGCGAAAATCAGCAAACAGCCGGCAATCTGTCCGCAGCAGTCCGGGATGACTTCTGGGGACGTTATATCCGGCTGGTCCAGGAGGTGGTCATTCCTTATCAGTATGAAGCGCTGTATGACCGGGTGCCGGAAGCGGAGCCAAGTCATGCAATGGCCAATTTCGAGATTGCCGCCGGCCGAAAAACAGGGGAGTTTCACGGTTTTGTGTTTCAGGACAGTGATGTCGCCAAATGGCTGGAGGCGGTTGGTTACTCGCTCCATCTGAAACGTGACCCCGGGCTGGAAGCCCGGGCTGACGCGGTAATTGATCTAGTCGCCGCAGCTCAGCAGCCGGATGGCTATCTGAACACCTATTTTACGATTAAGGAGCCCGGCAAACGCTGGACCAATCTCCAGGACTGCCATGAACTGTACTGTGCCGGACATTTCATCGAAGCTGCGGTTGCCTATTATGAAGCCACGGGCAAGGACAAGCTGCTGAATACGATGCGCCGTATGGCCGATCATATCGATTCCATATTTGGCCCGGAGGAAGGCAAGCTGAAAGGCTATGACGGGCATCAGGAAATCGAGCTTGCGCTGGTGAAGCTGTACCGGCTGACGGGCGAGGAGAAATATCTGAAGCTCAGCAGCTTTTTTATCGATCAGAGAGGACAGGAACCCAACTTTCTGCGGCAGGAATGGGAGGCAAGGGGCCGGGTGACGCATTGGAGCGGAACGCAGACTAACAGTATGGACCCCAGCTACAATCAAGCGCATCTTCCGGTGAGGGAACAGTCAGAAGCTGTGGGCCATGCTGTCAGGGCGGTCTATATGTATACGGCGATGGCGGATCTGGCAGCGCTTACGAAAGATAGTGCATTGCGTGATGCCTGTGTGAGATTATGGGACAATATGACCGGCAAGCAGATGTATATTACCGGCGGCATCGGGTCCACACACCAAGGAGAAGCGTTTACCTTCGATTATGATCTGCCCAATGATACGGTATATGCCGAAACATGCGCTTCGATCGGCCTGATCTTTTTTGCCCGGCGGATGCTGGAGCTGGAACCGGATGCGCGCTATGCGGATGTGATGGAACGGGCGCTCTACAATAACGTTCTTGGGTCTATGGCACAGGACGGCAAACACTATTTCTATGTGAATCCGCTTGAGGTCTGGCCGCAGGCCTGCACCTGCAATCCGGATAAGCATCACGTGAAATCCGAGCGCCAAGGCTGGTTCGGCTGCGCTTGCTGTCCGCCGAATGTGGCCCGGCTGCTGACCTCGATGAATCAGTATATCTATACCGTTCACGGAGACACCCTGTACACTAATCTGTATATTGGAAGTGAAGTGAACACGACACTGGGGGGGACAGCAGTCGCTGTCAGCCAGCAGAGCAATTACCCTTGGGAAGGGACCGTAACATTGCAGGTTAATCCGGGGGAAGCTGCCGAGTTCGGCATCGCTTTGCGCATTCCTTCCTGGAGCAGCAGTGCGGAGATCAGGGTGGGCGGCGAGACGCTGAGTCTGGATGAGAGTGTGCAGCAGGGATACTGCGTGATCCGCCGGGTCTGGAATGCCGGAGACACGATTGAGCTGAAGCTGCCGATGGAAGCGCACCGGGTCTATGCCCACCCAGAGCTGCGGGCAGATGCCGGGAAGACCGCTATCCAGCGCGGCCCGCTGGTCTACTGTCTGGAAGCTGCCGATAACGGCACGCCGCTGAACTCGATTGCATTACATGAATCTGCTCCGTTCACAGAGCATTTTGAAGATTCACTGTTGGGCGGTGCAGTAGTGGTAAAAGGCCAAGGCAGCCGGATAGAGCAGGCAGGCTGGAGCGGCGGCTTATACAGCAGAGCGAAGGCCCCTGTGGAAGCCGCTACGATCACGGCCATTCCCTATTATCTGTGGGGCAACCGCGGCAGCGGCGAGATGAAAGTATGGATTCCGGAGAGTAAGGCGTAAGCTGAGCCGGATTAAGATGTGGGATCACATGGAATCATAGAATGATAAATCAAAAGCCACCCGGCGTACAGCTTCGGCAGCGTACGCTGGGTGGCTTTTAGTGCGTAGGAAGTTGAAGACTACAAAAAATGTGGACGGTTTGTTCTGCGATGTTAAGTCTGACCCGCGGGAAAAAGTACGGATAAACGAAAAATAAGTATACTAAACAACAATTAAGTATTATTTATCAATCTAAATATATTGTAAAACAATAAATGTTGTGTTAAATTCAGAGTTGAGGAACGGAAGAGAGGTTAAGCCACCCGGCGCAGAAGAGGAGAGTATATTATTGAAATCCATAATACAGCTGCTGCATTTTGGCTATCATCAAGCGATGAGCTGCATATTTCCTGTTGCGATTTTTGGAACTTTAGCTCTTTCCAGCGCAATCGGGCTGCCCTTCATTTACCGTTATGATGCCATTCTTTTGATCCTGGTTGCCGTGCAGTACCTTATGTACCGCAGTGGGTTAGAAACCATCGACGAGATCAAAGTGATCTGCGTATTTCATGTGATTGGTTTGCTGCTGGAAATCTATAAGGTAAGGATGGGATCATGGGCATACCCTGAGCCCGGGTTAACGAAGCTGCTCGGTGTGCCGCTCTATAGCGGGTTCATGTATGCGAGTGTAGCAAGCTTTATGTGCCAGATATGGCGCAGACTGAAGATGGACATGAACGGCTGGCCGGGGCTTGCTGCTGCGGGATTACTGGGAGGAGCTATCTATCTGAACTTTTTTACACATCATTTTATTCCTGATTTCCGCTGGTGGCTGACGGCGCTTGTGCTGATTGTCTTTTGGAGAACATGGATCATCTACCGGGTTCGGAACACCACTTATCGGATGCCCTTGACCCTTGCTTTTTTCATTGTAGGTTTTTTTATCTGGTTAGCTGAAAATATAGCTACATTTTTTAATGCTTGGAGATATCCCAACCAATATCAGGCCTGGCATCTGGTCAGCTTCAGCAAGATCAGTTCGTGGTTCCTGCTGGTTATCATTAGCGTCATTATTGTTGCCCAGCTTAAACATGTCAAAGCCGGGCGGGAAACGAAAAATCTGATATAGTGCAGCCTATGCGTCCTATCCATTTGCAGGGCAATAAGCGAAAGAAACAGCGGCAGTCACAGGCGAGAAAAAAGACCTGGGCTGCCGCTGTATTGCTGTATTATTGAACTCCCTCAGTACGATTCAGTTTTCTCACGAATGTTCATTTAAGGCTTATTTCCGTGAGAATTTCATGAACCAGCTGAGCCGTTGCTGTCTTCCCGGACCCTGGTCATCCCTCCATCAAGACTAACTTCGATTTCATAATGAAAAACGGGCTCCCCTTTATACAAAAAGAGAAGCCCGGTGGCCTTTACAAATTACGAACTGTGCTGACGCTGCAGAAGTTAATTAGCCCAGCTCTACAACGACATGATGCACCGCGCCGTCGCCCACAGGGGCGATGATGTTGCCTTCAACGGCTGCGCCGTCGAGAGTGAGGCCGGCTACGCCTTTAGAGACATGGTTCGGATTCTTGATCTGAATCACGTAGGTATCTCCACGGAAGACGCGGGTGATTTCGAAGCTGTCCCACTCTGCAGGGATACAAGGATCGATTTTCAGACCGGCGAAATCCGCCTGAATCCCGAGAATCGACTGAGTAATCGCTACATAGTTCCAGGCAGCAGTACCTGTCAGCCAGGAGTTTTTTGCTTCCCCGTGGCGTACAGCATCTTTACCTGCGATCATTTGCGAGTACACATACGGTTCCATCCGGTGAACTTCGCTGATGTCTTCCAGATAAGCGGGAGCAATTTTTTTATAGATATCAAAAGCTCTGTCGCCATGGCCCAGTACGGTTTCGGCAATCATAATCCATGGGTTGTTGTGGCAGAAAATACCGGCATTTTCCTTGTAGCCCGGAGGGTATGTGGAAATTTCACCCAGGTTCAGATAGTACTTGGAGTAAGGGGGCTGCTGCAAAACGATACCATATTTCGTATCCAGACGTTCCTGTACGGAAGTCAGCGCTTTGGCGGCCTGCCCGTCCTCCACGCCGATGCCGGCCATTACGCAAATCCCTTGCGGCTCGATGAAGATCTGGCCTTCCTCATTTTCCTTGCTGCCGATTTTGTCGCCATAGTGGTCGTAAGCGCGCAGGAACCAGTCCCCGTCGAAGCCGTGGGTCAGCGTAATTTCACGCATGTTGTTGATCTTCGCAACCGCATCCGCAGCGACATCCTCAAGTCCGCGCATCCGGCAGATTTCGGCATAATCCGGTCCAACGAAGACGAACAGACCTGCGATAAACACGGATTCCGCTACGCCGCCTGCGATATTCTCAGTCGTCTGGAACGATTCGCCCGGTTCAGTGGAGAAGCAGTTCAGATTCAGACAGTCATTCCAGTCCGCGCGTCCGATCAGCGGCAGGCCGTGCGGTCCGAGGTTGTTGGTCACGTGCTCGAAGGAGCGCTTCAAATGCTCGAACAGGGTTGCGGTATTGTCCGGGTTGCTGTCAAAAGGAACCTGCTCATCCAGAATGGAATAGTCACCGGTTTCCTTGATGTAAGCAGCCGTCCCGGAGATCAGCCAGAGCGGATCGTCATTGAAGCCGGAGCCGACTTCGTTGTTGCCTTTTTTGGTGAGCGGCTGGTACTGGTGATACGCGCTGCCGTCTTCGAACTGGGTGGCGGCGATATCCAGGATACGTTCTCTGGCCCGCTCAGGAATCTGGTGCACGAACCCGAGCAAGTCCTGGTTGGAGTCACGGAAGCCCATGCCGCGGCCAATCCCGGATTCAAAATAGGATGCCGAACGGGACATGTTGAAGGTAACCATACACTGGTACGGGTTCCAGATGTTAACCATGCGGTTAAGCTTCTCGTCGCCGCTCTGAATTTGATATTTGGACAGCAGGTTATCCCAGTGTGCAGCCAGAACGGCAAGAGCAGCATCTACCTGGGCGTCTGTAGCGAACTGTTCGATGACAGCCAGCGCCGGTTTTTTGTTGATAACGTTCAGCGCTTCCCATTTCTGGTCTTCCGGATTTTCGATGTAGCCGAGTACGAAGATGAAGCTTTGCTCTTCGCCAGGTTCCAGCGTGATGTTCAGGGCATGGGAGCCGATCGGCGACCAGCCGCTGGCTACCGAATTGGCGGCTTCACCGGCAGCAACCGCCTGCGGAGCATCCAGGCCATTGTACATGCCCACAAAGGATTCACGGTCGGTATCGAAACCGGCGATTTCTTTGTTTACAGAGTAGAAAGCGTAGTGGTTTCTGCGCTCGCGGTACTCGGTTTTGTGATAGATTACGGAGTCCTTGACCTCTACTTCGCCGGTGCTGAGGTTGCGCTGGAAGTTGGTCATATCGTCTTGGGCATTCCAGAGACAGAATTCGGCAAAAGAGAACAGCTTCACGGATTTCTGCGCAGAGCCGGTGTTCTTAACCACCAGCCGGTGCACTTCGGCGTTATGGCCCATCGGTACAAAAGCGAGCTGGTTCACGGAAATGCCGTTACGTTCGCCTGTGATGGAAGTATAGCCTAATCCGTGGCGGCACTCGTAGAAATCGAGGTCACGCTTAACCGGCATCCAGCCCGGGGTCCAGAAATCACCGTCGTCATACAGATAGTAGTAGCGTCCGCCTGTATCCAGCGGAATATTGTTATACCGGTAACGGGTAAGTCTTCTCATCCGGGCATCCCGGTAGAAGGTGTAGCCTCCGGCAGTATTGGAGATCAGGCCGAAAAACTGTTCGTTGCCGAGGTAGTTGATCCATGGGTAAGGCGTTTTGGGAGTGTTGATTACATACTCTTTGCGGGTGTCGTCAAAGGTTCCGAATTTCATGAGAGAATAGTCTCCTTTCAATTGTGAACGCGCGTTTACAAAACTGAGAAAAAATCCCCCGGGGGAAAGGGAATTTCTCGGAATGAAAATAATTTCCTTTTTCTGAAAGTTGTCTGTTCTTTGTTTCAGCCACAGAGGGCACAGAGGAACATGGAATCCTGCAATGTGGAAGCTTCAGATCTTCGGCGGCTGGCAGGAGTCTCTTTGAACCAGCCGGGCCGGGAAGCTGATGGTACTGAAGGTCGGCTGGCGGGAATCGCACAGCTCAATCACTTTTTCGACTGCGGCCTTGGACATTTCATAAATCGGCAGACGGACGGAGGTCAGCTTCGGATGAATGCGTGAAGCCAGCTGCACGTCGTCGAACCCGGCGATGGAAATATCCTCCGGGACGGAAATCCCGTATTCAGAGAACGCTTCCATCGCAGAGATAGCCATGTCATCGTTGGCGGAGAAGAAAGCGGTCGGCAGAGCAGCGCCGGAAGCCAGCAGCTTCGTGACCTCTTCATAGGCGGTCTCTTTGAGAAAATCACCCTTCAGGACTAAGCTCTCATTCAGCGTCAAGCCATGCTTCTTCAGCGTATCCTCATATGCCATGTAGCGCTCCCGTCCAGAGTACGTATTCATGCGCCCGCAGATCATGCCAATTTCTTCATGGCCCAGGCTGATCAGGTACTCAATCGCTTCGACGGTGCCCTCATAGTCTTTGGAATTCACGATAGCCAGATGATTGCGGTCCAGATGCTCCGACATAATCTCCGATATGTCGTAATCGATCAGCACGAGCGGAAATTCAAGATTGACCATTTCCCGTACAATATCAATATCCTTCTGGGTGCCGACGATAATGCCGCCGTCAATCCGTTTCTGCAGGAAGGCCTGCTTCACCTTCAGGAAATCGTCGGGAGAATAGACAGTGTGGATCAGCACATAACAGCCGCGGGCATTCGCGGTGTCGACAACGGCATCAACGAAAGGCGCAAAGTAATTGTTCTGATAGATCCGGGTCGCATTCTCTTTCTCATTCATGCTGATAGCGAAAAGCCCGATCGTGTCGGTCTTCTTGCCGGCCAGAGCCCGGGCGAAGCTGTTGGGTTCGTACTGATGCTGCTCAATCACCTTCAACACCTTGGCCCGGGTCTCCTCAGGGACGTTGGAATAGTTGTTGATCACACGGGAAACCGTACTTCGGGATACCCCGGCGAGCTTTGCTATATCTTCGCTGCGCATATTGCCCCCTTTACGTAAACGCGCGTTTATGAACCCATTGTAAAATAAATCCCTCCAGAAATCAATCACCCGGGCTAAGAAATTTGCTTGCCCAATCTCCTGATCTGCGTTACAAATAAATGCAGCAGGAAAAAGAAAGGGAGAGAGGAGGGGGAGAAATGCTTTTTCAGGCCATAGATTCAGGAACACGCCAAGCGGCGCTTCAGATTAGCGGAACAGTCATCGTATCCAGAGGACGGATGCATAAGCTGGCAGAGCTGCCCGGATACTGCGCTGTACTGGACGGCAAGGTGCATGCGGCTATTTATTATTGCTGCCGGGGCGGGGAATGCGAAATCGTCTCTCTGGACAGCAACACAGAGAATATCGGGGCGGGCAGCCGGTTAATTGAACTGGTTGTGAAAGAGGCAGCCCGTGCGCGGTGCACCAGAGTATGGCTCATTACCTCAAACGACAACAGCAAGGCCATCCGCTTTTATCAGAAAAGAGGCTTCGACCTTATAGCTGTGCATAGAGAGGCGATTACGGAAGCCCGGAAGCTCAAGCCGTCGATTCCGCTAACCGGGTATGACGGCATTCCGGTGCGGCATGAGGTGGAGTTTGAATATAGGCTGGATTAACAGGAGAAGGGAGCGCTGAATATCAGTTTACATATTAGCAGAATAACTAGAATTTCTCCGGTTTTTCAATTATGATGGAAGCCACTTCGCCGCATTGTTTACAAAAGATAAAAATCACGGGCGAGCCAAAAGAAAAGGGCTTGCCGATTGGCATGACGTTGGCATAACCGTTTCTCATTTCTCCTTCCGTGAAATTGCTGCTTCCGCATGTCTTACACACCCTGTTTTCTTGTTTCATAAATATCGCCTCCGTTAATGAATGTCTTGTTTAATACGGTAAAAAAATGAGAATGGTTCATACACTCTCCTAATAATTACCCCTTATAGTAGAAGCAACACCTGTTGTATGCACTTGGCCTTGCCGGTTACCGGCAGGGTCCTTTTTAGTTCTCAGCCGTGTTCTATGATATCAAGCATGTTTGTATAAGAATTTCATCGAGAAAGTGCATTGAAAGCTGAGGAGGACATGCTACTATTGGGATTAAGATTATATGAGAATGATAATCAATTACAATAGAGTGCGGGAGTGAAGCAATCAATGGTTAAACGGGTTAGAAGATTTATCTGGACAGCTGTACTTATTCTGGTATTGACCGTGCTTGCGGCGTGTGGAACCGATAACCATGCTGCGGACAACGGTGTCGTACCGTCAGCAAATACGGGGGCGGTTGCTGCAGCAAGCAGCATGCCAGCCGATGCAGGCAGTAGCACACCTGCCGAAGCCGCAACACGGACTGTTGCCGGTGAATTCGGGGATGTAGAAATTCCTGTAAACCCGCAGCGGATAGCAGGGATTTATGTGGAGGATTATCTGAAAGCGCTCGGGATTACTCCGGTCGTTCAATGGTACCATCCAAGCTGGGGCAAGCAGGATTATCTGAACCTGGATGTGCCTGAATTCGATGTTTCCGGGAGCATAGAGGCATTGCTGGAAAAAGATCCGGATTTGATCATTCTTGACGGCGGCGCAGATGCAGCCAAAGTTGAACAATATTCCAAGGTCGCACCAACCTATCGTCTGCCGGAACAGGTGCTGCAGGACTCCAGGCAAATGCTTACAGCCATTGCAGACGCTTTGGGCGTTCCTGAGAAGGCAGAAGTTGCGCTCGCGGAATACGACCAGAAGGTGGAAGATGGAAAAGCTAAGCTGCAGCAGGCGCTGGGACAAGAAAAGGTGGCGGTCATCCGGCTGAATGTTGCGGACAAAACCTTCGCTTTATTCGGTGTCAAAAACCGTTATACCGGTGTGATTTATGACCAATTTGGACTGACTCCAATCCCGATGGCTGCCGAGATGACAGATTATCAGGCGATTATATCGGAAGAGGTGATTCCTGAGCTGGAAGCGGACCATATTATTGTATTTCCTGATCATGGAGGCTGGGATACGGCGGAGAATCAGGAAGCGGTTCAAGTCCTGGCTGGCCCGCTGTGGAAGAACCTGCCTGCGGTGAAGAAGGGAAATATTTATAAAATGGAACGTTCGCACTGGCAGTCCGGCGCCATTACGGCCAATGCGATGAAGCTTGATGATCTGCTGGAGGCAATGGTGAAATAAAATAGAAGTAAGCGCTATGAATCGTACAGGAAGGTCTATCAGCATGGTTGATAGGCCTTTTATTTTGTTTTACACTAAGGTGGTGAAAATGATTCTCAATTAGGGGGGCGGTAGAATGCAGCAAGACCCGAATATCACCAATAACAAAAAGCTGTTCTACAGCTTAATAAGTATAGAAGAAGTTACGCAACCCCTCACCGAAAACAGACCAGCTCCATTGTTTCAGGACTATACGCTGATTATAGTTTCAGAGGGGCAGGGCTGGGTCGAAGCGGACGAAAGACGGTTTCCAGTGGAAAAAGGTGCGGGATTCCTGTTTGATGCCGGGGCAATCCACCGGATTCAGGCAGGGGAGAAGGGACTTTGCTTTTACCGGATTGCCTTTGAAATTATTGGCAGGGGGAACAGTGGGCATAGCTGGAAGGAGAGGCTGTCCATGAGCGGAATACTCCGCCCGGGACCTGTTAGCTGCAGGCCTTACTCACAATGCGCATTGCTGCTCGAAGCCATCTGCCATAGCCGCAGGAGCCCGGAAGAGATCGAAGGATTCGCGGGACATATCCGCTTTCAAGAGCTGCTGCTGTTAATTATGCGTGCAAATGCCGCAGCGCTGAAGACAAGGGATGAGCATGAGGCGGTACAGCGTTCTATCCGCTATATGCAGGAGCATTTTAGTGAACCGGTTACGGTTGACCAGCTTGCGGAGGTTGCAGGCGTGGGCCGTGCCCGGTATACGCGGATTTTTAAAGAGATGACGGGGCGGATTCCCTTGGAGTACTTGAATGGACTGCGGATAGAACGGGCACAGCAGCAGCTGCTTCTGACCGATGACCGTCTGCATGATATCGCATTAACTGTCGGCTACAGCAATGAATATTATTTTAACCGGCGTTTTAAGGGCTCGGTGGGAGTTACGCCCGGCCAATACCGGAGTCTTCACCAGGAAGGGCTGCGTGTATTCGCTCCTTTTCTGGAGGATTACCTGCTGGCGTTAGGGATTGTTCCGGTGGCTCAGTTCTCCCATCCCCAGTGGGGTAAACAGGAGTATCTCAGTCTGGAGCAGGTGCCAACATTCGATATTTCCACTGGAGACTGGGACGGCCTCTCCCGCTTTATGCCCGAGCTGATTATGCTGGATGACGGCTTTCAGCGCTGGCATCTGGAGGAGTGCCGCAGGATTGCCCCGCTGCTCCGGCTCCCTTTTCATCAGGAAGACTGGCGGGCAACCTTGCACTCTGCAGCAGCCATCTTCGGCAGGACGGAACGTGTGCGGGAGATCATCCGCAATTATGAGCACCGGGCAAAGAGGGCCAAGCAACAGCTCAGCCGCATTGTAAAGGACCGGAGCGTAGCCTTCCTGCGGCTCTCCTCCTGCGGAATCACTCTATATGGTTGTGAAGAGCTGGGGTATACCGGAGGCGTATTGCATCATGATCTGGGGCTGCAGCCGCATCCGCTCGTCCGGGAATTGACCCGGGGTCAGAAGCGGGTGAATCTTACCGCTGAAGAGCTGTCACATCTTAATGCGGATCATTTGTTCATTACCTTTGACCGGCAGGAGGGTGAAGGGCGGGAACTGCTGGATACCTCGCTCTGGAAAAGACTGCCCGCTGTACGCAGCGGATGTGTATACGAGGTTGATTTTATGGCCTGGATGAATTACGGCGTGCTGTCCCATCAGCGTAAGATTGAGGATGTACTGCGCGTGCTGGCGTGAAGGCAGAAGAAGAGGCAACGTACGTGCGCAACCTGGGCTTAGGGGGCAAACGATACATTTTGAACAATATAACGGATGATAAAAAAGGCGATAATCAGCAAAGAAGCCAGGCCGAGTAAAAAAGAGACGACTGCTTTATCGGAACGTTTGAGTTTGCTCATTGATTTCACCTCTGGGGTTAAAGCTGATA
Organism: Paenibacillus graminis; assembly: GCF_000758705.1. NCBI lineage: Bacteria > Bacillati > Bacillota > Bacilli > Caryophanales > Paenibacillaceae > Paenibacillus > Paenibacillus graminis. The sequence goes on from NZ_CP009287.1 coordinate 3,037,862, forward strand.
AAACGTTTTATGGTCCAGTAAGGCAGCGTAAGCCGCCCTTCTTGGGTGGAAACCTCCAAAACATCGGAGATGGGATTGATTTCACATTTTCCGGTATACGTTTCCCCGCTTACCAGATGAACGCGTTGACACATACTGGTAACAAGTGCGAGCTGAATATCCTTTTTTTTCATTTCGTCACTTCCCTTGCTTCTATCTCTAAAATTACTTTGTATTAATTATTTAAACCGGATTAGCAATCATTAACAGTCATGAAAGTTACATCTTTGTTATTATTTATGCATAGCCAAATGGACCTGGAGAAAAAGCAGGTAGGTCTAAATATATTTCTTTTTCATGTATGCCCAAGCGTATGGCGTTAATCCGCATATTTTAAGCTGTACTCTATTTTAAGGAGGAATTAGATTATGGGTGAAAATGTTGGCGGATACGGCGGCGGATACGGTGCTTTTACTTCTACCGGAGCGATTTTGGTTCTGTTCATTTTGCTGGTGATCATCTCTAAAACTATTCTGCTGTAAGCTTCATTACTGCAACTCACTGCTAACGCTCATTGCAACTGCAAGCCAAAAACCGCCAGCTTGGGAGCTGGCGGTTTTTGGCTGAGGCCAGACGGGATTACCCGGTGGCTCCCGCCAGATCTTTTTCCAAAGTATAAAAACCTCTGAATCTGCCCCCATGCTTAAGCAGCTCCTCCAGACTTCCCATCTCAGCGATCTTTCCATTCTCCATATAAATAATCTGGTCGTATAAGCCAAGCAGATCCTCATTCATATTATGAGTGATTGTAATCAGGGTCAGCTCGTTAAGCTTCAGCAATCTGCTCTCGATTTCATAAGCGGTCTGCATATCAATAGCCGAGGTGCCTTCATCCAGGACCAGAATCGGCTTATTGCGGATCAATGCCCGGGCGACGGCAATCCGCTGCCGCTGGCCTCCCGACAGCTGCAAACCGTTCTCTCCGACAGGGGAGAGCAGGCCATCCGGTGTATTCTGTAAAAACTTATGAATTCCGCTGGTGTGAAGGGCCGTATCCAGCATTTGCTCCGAAAACTCCTCATGCAGGCATATATTGTGCCTGATATCGGAATCAAACATATACACATTCTGATGGATGGTGGAGACCATTTGCTGCAGCTTCTCCCTGTCAAGCCGTTTCAAATCGGTGCCGTCAAGCGCAATGGAACCATCAAAGCGATCATAATATCCCGTCAACAATTTGACCAAGGTTGATTTCCCGCAGCCGCTGGGACCCACCAGCGCGTATTTTTTCCCTTTCTCCAGACTAAGGGAAATATCTTGTATTACCGGATTTCCTTGTTTGTAGCTAAACTGCAGATGCCTGGCCTCCAATGTGCTGTGAAATACAGGAGTAAGTCCCTCGGCATCCGGCTCATGTTTCTCTTCGCTGAACAAATCGATGCGTTCCTGAACAGGCTTGATCCCCTGGATTTTGGGGAGATTCTCCATGATGGCCAGCACTGGCCCCACAAAGCCGCCGCTTAGCTGAACCAGGGCGACCAGGCTTCCGGCGGACAGATTGCCGGTAATGATCAGATAGGCGGCGATAAAAACAACCGCAAACTGTGTCAGAATCGCCAAAGTATGGGACACGCTTTCGTTGAAGGCGAACAGCCGGTCAGCGGCAAACCGGACCCCGGCGGCCCGGTGGTTTTGCTGTTTGAAGGTCTGCTCGGCATACCTGCCCATAGCATAGGATGTAATCACCTCGTACCCGGATAATAAATCCTTCAGGCTTGCGGTGAACGCGGACATTTGGCTGGAGACTTCACTTTGCTTATGCTGCAGCGCTTTGCCGAATAGGGAAGGAATGGCAAACATGAGCACCATGCATCCAATCAAGATCACAGTCACCAGGGGGCTGAGATAGAGCAATATCCCCAAAGAAACAGCAAATACTACTACGTTCTGCAGAACCTGCAGCATAGGCTGGATATAGTTGTCCTCCAGCAGCTTAATATCATTGGTGAGCGCGGACAAATAATCAGCGGTATTGGTTGCTGAGAAGGTTTCGGCCTTCTGCCGGAACACACCGCGAAACACCCGCCCGCGCAGTGTAATCGTCACATTGCGGATCAGCGCTTTGCTGCACAGCGAATAGATCAGTCCGAACAATCCCAAAAGCAGCAAATAAACAACCGACAGCAGCAGAATTTCCCGGAAAAGCTGTTTGTCTCCCTGCAAAGCAGCATCAATCACCTTTTGCAGGATCAGGGCAATAAGCACTCCCGCTGCTGAGGTGAGAATACTGCATAACAGTGTAATGGTAAGCAGTACTTTGTGCTCGCGGACCGCTTGTTTCATAACATTTTCCACTCCTTAAGTTAGATGGCGGTAAAACAACAAATGAAATATACCATATAAATTAGATTATGGTCAAACTAATTAGTTTAATATCGAATATTTGATTATAAAAAAAACTCCCCGCAGCCTTGCGGGAAGCCGTTTATTTTCACAGCAGATACCGTTCCAGTTCATCAATCAAAAGCCTTATATTGTCCGTCTCCAAATGGTAGTGGACTTTACTGTTTTTTTTGTCAATACCCACCATTCCGCTAGCCAACAGCACATTCATATGATGGGACACTGTAGCAGCCGACAACCCTAACTGTTCCGCGATCTCCAGATTGTATTTGGGACTGGCCTTCAGTGAAGATAGTATCTGCAGTTTGCTGTTGTCGGCAAGCGCCTTTAATCTCATAAGCAGGTATTCTTTGGGATCGGCAATATGGTTACCGGAGATGGGGAGTAAATCCACATACAATCCGCAATAACATTGTGAGACGTACACCGCCTGACCCAGAGGCATGATCAAAGCGGGATGGAGAGTACTACTCTGGCTGAAAAACTCGACGAGCTTTAGAAACCCCTCATCGCCGTTCTTATGAATCGATTGCACTAACTTGGGAATCAGCTTGCCAAGCGGCTTTTCGACCTCTTTGCAGGCCTGTTCAAAAGCGGGAAGATTTCTGCTCACCGCACTTACCAGTGCCAACATGTGTTTACGGGGCTGCTGCAGCAAGCTCATCAGCTTCCATTTCACACCTTCCTCAAACGGATACTCCTCAAGAAAGCTAATGATCTCATCCAATGAACGTACATTAAGGTGCGTATCCTCAATAGCAGAACTGTGCTGCTCACTGTGTTCCGAGATCAATACTTGAAGCAGTGCCTCCCTGATCCGGTCTTCAGACACTTTCTCAAGCTCCGTAAGCCAGTTGGCATTTTCACACAGCAGAGCCAGCAGCACAGAGAAATACGTCTGATCCGTAAAAAACAGGCGGTCACTGTCCTCAGTGATTTGATGTTTTTGAAAGGCCTGGATGTACTTGTCGATGATCTTCAGATTTTTATTGTAAAAGGCCTCGCCGTCTATGCCAAGTTTGTCCAGCTCCATGATCGTCTGTTCCTTATGCTGTTCCCTGTTGCTGCTGACATAAAGCAAGCCCATGGTTTCAAAAAGAGGATCGAGCTGTTCCCGGATATCGAGGTTCATGGCGCCTCCAATTTAATTAGTGAAATTTGGTGTTCATCTAATCTATTATATGTCTATGGAAGTGCCTTTTCAAGCGGATTTCCAAATGCTTAGACCCGTTATATAAGTGTTTTGGTCATTATAATGTCCATTTGTTCTTCATCACCCATATAAAAGGAGTGGACCCCCGTTTGAACAAACCCCATTTTCTTATAAAAGGCAATCGCATTTTCATTTTTTTCCCATACGCCCAGCCAGATTTTCTTTTTCCTGTGTTCCATCGCCATTTCTATAGCTTTATTTAGCAGAACTTTACCAAGCCCATGTTTTTGAAATTTATGCTTTATATAAATCCTCTCAATTTCCAGTGCTTCATCACCCATTTCTTCAGACTGGGCCTCATTGGTATTTACCTTTAAATATCCAGCGGCTTCATTATTAGAATAAATCAAAAAGAAGTGCGTAAAAATATTGGATAATTCGTTTTCTAATTGTTCTAAGTTGAATGCCTTTTCCAAATAAGCCTTCATGTTTTCAGGTGAGTTCTGATCCTTAAACGTCTCCTTAAACGTTTCATAACTAACTTCTTGAAGCTGGAATGAATCTTTAAGGCCACACTTTGTTATGTGTATAGTCATTTAAACGGGTTGCTCCTTTTAAAATTAATAAATTCTTTTGTTTCCTTTTTTTACAAATTCCCAGTCTTTTTCTATATTTTTTCTTGCTCTTTGGAGCAGAGTGAACATGGTTTCTAATTCTCTTTCGGAAAATCCCTCTAGTGCAACCCGATTGGAATGATCATTTTCTCTTTTAATAAAAGGATAAACATGCTGCCCTTTCTCTGTAGGAAAGAGCTTTTTATTTTTTTTGTTGTGCTTGTCTTCTTTCTTTTCAATAAAACCGTTAATTTCAAGCTTTTTTATAGCACGGGTTGCTGTTGACCGGTCTACTTTTATCATCTCAGCTAACTTTTCTTGGATGATTCCCGGGTTTTCACATATTCGCACAAGGTACAAATACTGCCCTTTTGTAAGGTCATATTCTTTGAATTCTATATTGCTCAAAGAATCCAGTGCCCTTGCTATCATTCCAATTTCCCGAAGAATTTCCTTCATTATTTAACTCCTTAGCAGATATTTTTGTTGCAAATACAATAAAAGAGGGCAGATTAAATTTAACCTAACTTTATTGCATTTGCAACAAAAAATAATTTTGCCACTTCACTGTTTGCTGTATAGATTGAACTTGTGATTGTTCTATTTCGGGATGGGTCGTGACTACAGAGAATGTTTGAACTTCCGGCCACTGTTGTCTGGATATCTCTTGGTTTCTTTTTTATCCCAGCGTAAGAATATCTTACTTGTTGTTTGTAGAACGTATGTTTGGTTATAATACAAACAAATGTTCCTGTGGTGGAGGCGGATCTTATGCAGATTCGAGACGGTCAAATGATCGAAATTGTATATATGGACAAGCTGGGAAACATATCTCAGCGGAAAATTGAAGTTGTGGGAATCAGGGACGGCCGGCTCCGGGCCCATTGTCTTACTGCCGGAGCACCCCGCGTATTTATTATTGCCAATATCCTCGCTTGGCGGCGGGTAGGAGAGAAGCGCTATGCCTAAGGATCGTGTCATTCTACTGTCCGACTGCCAAGCCTTTTATGCCTCGGTGGAGAAAGCCGCCCATCCTGAATATAGAGATAAACCGATCGCCGTAGGAGATCCGTCCAGAATGAACGGCATTGTACTGGCAGCCTGCCCGATTGCCAAAGCACAGGGCGTAACGACGGCCTCACGTGTAGGTGAAGCTTTAGCAAAATGCCCGGAGCTAATTGTCATACGCCCCCGCATGGGAACTTACATTAAGGTCTCGCTTCTGATCTCGGAAATTTATCGGACCTATACCGATCTGGTGGAACCCTACAGCATCGATGAGCAGTTTCTGGATGTCACAGGCTCTCTTGCTTACTTTGGAGGGTCATTGAAAGACATGATTCAAAAAATCCAGCACCATGTTTTGCTGTCGACAGGCGTCTGGACCCGGATAGGCATTGGTTCCACTAAAGTCATGGCCAAAATGGCGACGGATAATTACGCCAAAAAGATGAAGGAAGGGATATACGAGCTTACCTTTAACCAGTTGGAGTCCACCCTTTGGAGACTGCCGGTTCAGGATATGTTTATGGTGGCGTCTAGAATGACCAAGAATTTTTGGCGCATGGGTATATCCACAATCGGAGACATTGCACGAATGGAGCTGCCGGAGTTTAAGCAGCGAATGCGAACCACCATGGGCAAGCAGAGCGATATCCAGGCAGAATATTATTGGCAAACCGCGCGCGGGCTCGATCCTAGTCCCGTAGTTACAGGAATACGGCATCAGATCAAGTCCGTGGGGCATGGCAAGGCCCTGCGCTGGAATTTATATACCCGGCTGACGGATATCGAGGTTGTGCTGCTTGAGCTTGTCATCGAGGTGTGCCAGCGGGCACGGCGGTATCGTTACATGGGGGCGGTGGTCTCTATTTCCGTTTTGGAGACAGACGGAGAGAGCTCATGCTCTTATGAGCGCCAGATGACATTGCCCGAGCCTTCATCGTTGACGCATGAAGTGGCCGCAGCGGCGCTTACATTATTCATGGACAACTGGTCCGGGCTGCCGGTGGGGCGCTTAGCCATAACGTTGTCCCGCCTTTCGGATGACGGGGTGATCCAGCTTACGCTGTTCGATGACCGGGTCCGCTCTTACAACAAGGAACGCGCAATCGACGGAATTAAAGCCCGGTATGGAAATCAAGCCCTCATCAGGGCTTCATCTTTACTTGAATCCGGAGTTGCCCGGGAGAGAGCTGAACAGATTGGGGGTCATTATAGATGAGCAAACTCGACGGCAATGAACGCTGGAAAACGAAAATGATTATGACCGAGCATGTTGAGCAGTTCGAGGGGCAGCAGCGTGATGCCGGAGGTAAAATGATAACGATTGAAGAGAGGACGATGGTCCGTGACCTTATCCTGCTCCCTTACATGGATACTATGGTTAGCAAGAGCCTCAAGGAGCTTGAGCACTCCGGCAACATTCTGAAACGCGCCTATTCGATGGCCGGCCAAGCCATCCAGCGCCGGATCATGCAGGATACCTATCAGCTGCAAAAAGAGCTGAAGCAGCGGAATATCAGAGTGCTGGCGGATGAGCAGGAGGAATTTTTGGTGTATTACAAAATCTTTTGCCGGGGATACCAGGAACGCTTTGGGCTAACCCGTGATGTGATGCGGACAGAGATCAGCTTAAGGCTGACCCAATATACAGCCGACCTTGGGTCGGTGTTAAGAGATCATCTAAAATAGAAAGAACCCCGCCAATCGCTGGCGGGGTTTCTTCGCACGTACTTGAAGTAACCCCGTCTGATGGGGCTAATTCTGTAGTAAATAAGTACTATACGTTAGTCCTCTTTCCGATATATAATTAATGCATTGAATGAAAATTATGTCAGGCGGTGCTGTGTGTTGTCATGGGAACCTTTTGGATATATGGCATTTTCAACAATTGAAACCCTTTCGGTGTATTGTCTCATAATGTCGCTGTTCAGGTTTAAATTTATGAATTATATTTGGCAAGCCTTATTCATGGTGCTTCTCATTAATCTGCAGAGTTATATCATGCGCAATGAATTTTCACTTTCATACCTTGTTCCGCTGATTACGATTTTGCTGTTTGCAATCTTTTTTAAGGCTGTGGTGAAGATCCCCTTAATCTGGTCCTTAATTGTAACGGTGTTGGGTTATGTGGCATACGCTTTTTTGCAAACCGGCTTGGCCAAGCTGCTATTCGGATCTATTGCAGCTGCTCAAGGAGAGGCTTCGAACGGTTATTTGCTGCAGTTTGCAAGCGGATTAATAACCATTCTTTTGTCAGTATTACTGTATAAAATCGGTTGGGGATTTAAGTTCGATTTTGAACGGCTCCGTTTTAAATTCGAAGATATGCTGATGGTCTTATTAATCATAATCTTCCTGGTCTCCGTTTCGGTCATCTTCTATTATAATGATTTGTTCGTGAACATATTGTTTTTTGCTTCAGTCATGATGTTTCTGCTCTACTACGCTATTCGAAAGGAGGCGCAGGAAGACATTGATTGATGTTATTTCCACAAGATTGGCAGCCGGAATAAAGAATGTTGTTCCTGACCACCCGGCCTCACACGCCGTGCTTAAGTTTGCAATAGCCGTGGTTCTAAATGTGCTGTCTATCATCTCGTTGACGTTGTTAATATCTCTATTTACCGGCCGCCTAACTGAAGCTGGGTTGATATTGATTTCATTCGCACTGCTGCGGCAGGTATCCGGGGGAGTACACCTTAAATCTGGAACCCAATGTGTAGTCTTCACCACGGCATTATTCACTCTTTTATCCTTTGTGGAGCTGGGTAATGTGTACGTTCAAGCATTAAACGCTGTAAGTCTGGCCCTTGTACTATGGTTAGCGCCTATAGGAATTGAACGGCAGACTCGTATTCCCAAACGTCATTGGCCAAAACTCAAAATAGCTGCAGGCATCCTAATTATTTTTAATATGCTGTTCTGTTCAGCAGTAGTTGCAGTAAGCTTCTTCGCGCAGGCTTGTACTCTATTCCTTGCTTGGAGGGGGGTGAAATCAATATGATCAAGGATATTCAGCGTAAAGCGGTATATGGGCTGGCGTCTGTTTTGTCAGGAATGGCTGCTTTGGTTGTGCTTGTGAGCACCAGTATTGTATATATCAACCAGCCGGAAGTGCCCGAAGAACTGCTGAAATAGTTTGGAGGTTTAGCATGAGTATGATAAGCGCTACTACAGATCTAGAGGGACAGTCAGGGCTTGTTCCTGTAAGAGGGGAAGATATCATATTTCTGGGTACAGACAGCTCCTCAAGCATCATATTATTGCACACTTTGGACTCTGTATTTTACACAACCGGTACACTAAAATATTGGACAAGGGTTTTAAATGCATCGGGGTACACCTTTTACTTAGCAGACCGTAACAATAGTATAAACATCCACAACATAGTGGAGATCAACAGTCTTCTGAAGGTTGCTTACTTCGAACGCGAACGGACCAAGGATTCAAAATATTGCACAATGTCCAAAAGCGGCATCAAAAAAGTGTGCCAGCTTGTGGGAGAACTAAATACATCAGTGGTATTCAATTAAAAGCTATCCTTCGGGATAGCTCAAATGGGGTTTCAGAACCTAACCCTAAGTTCTGAAACCCCTGGAAATGAAGGTGGGGATTTGTAGTTCTGGATGCATAAAAGTAGTAATTGATTTAAAGGTTCATGAAAATGGCTCGCTTATTGCGATGACTAACTTTGGTGATTATTTTATTATTCCTTCGTATAATAATTTGGACGAGGCGACGGAATATTCGCCGTTTCCCGATTTCCTCAAACGTATTTCAGAACATGATTTAGCAAATTTATATCAAATAAGTGACGTTGATTATGAAAATAAAAGGATTATATTTATAGGAGGAAGTCAAAAATCAGTTGGCGAAGAATATTGGACGGATTTCATAAATAGTTATGAGCAGCAATGAAGCCTCGGAGAAAGCTTAAATTACGCCCTCTCCGCCAATAGCAGTTGCTGTGAATGCTATGGGTCCAAATAGATTTATAGGCAAGTTGCTATCATTTTGGATTACCAATTCATAGTTGTGGACTCCAAGATAAGGACCATCAACCCAGAGAACATTTATTTGAATATCAGTAGTTGTAGTAAAACGATAAAAGGATCGATAAATATCAACTCCAGCACGCCGAATTATAACAAAGAATTGACTATTAGCAAGTGCAGTAAGACTAAAACTACCATTTAACTCGACTCTACTGGAGAAAGAGGCAGGATTAGCCGGACTAATATTTACTTGCGCTGTGGCTAGACCCGCTCCAGCTCCAGGAGTCCCAACAACCGTTGTAGTAATAGTAAGCGGGTCTAATGGGATTTTTGCCTGTGAACCATAACTTATAATTGTTGCCATTTATCATCACTCCATTTCAATGTTATACGTTATTCTATTGTGAATCTGCAATTATAGATTGGACTGAATTCCTGATGATTACATACATTTAAGTTGTACTCTGCTTGATCCTATAAATCTAGATACTAGCGAGGGAATGTACAAAAAAACTTTTAACAAAAGATGCTGATCCGCAGCATGCCGGATTTAGTCCAGTTTCGCATCAGGAAAATTTTCCTTATCGTCATATACATAATGTTCCAAATAAAACGGATGGACAGTCTACTGCCAGTCTGATAGCACATTTCAATTTGAGGGGGACGTACATGTTTATTGTGAATTTGAGTTATATAAAGTCGATAAGTGAGGTTGAAAATCATCTTGAAGAGCATGTCAGATTTCTTGAAAAGTATTACAACTCAAATAAGTTTATATTCTCGGGAAGGAAGGTCCCTAGAACTGGTGGTGTAATTTTAATTAATGCCACAAGTAAAGAAGAATTAGACTTTATTTTGAAGGAAGACCCGTTTTATCAAAATAAAATTGCCCAGTATGAAGTTATAGAAGTTGAAATTACAAAGTACGATGATCGTTTCGCTACCTTCCTAATGAAGGAGTGATCACTTGAGCACTACATAAGTCATGGAGAGTGATGCAGACTTCCACGTGGCGGCTTTGGCACAATCGAAGGTATCAGTATGTTGCGGCCAGAAGATGATCCAGAAGGGCGTGGATTACGGGGGCATAGTTGAAGGATACTCTCCAGAGAGTATTAAGATAGCGGGTGGTCGGTTCATCCGAGAACGAGGTTCCGCTTTAAAGTGAGGACATAAGCTGCATAAAAAAAGCCCTGACCAGACCACGGGCTTTTTTCTATTTTTCTGTAACAAATTTATCAACGATTTTTTGTCTGCCTTCTTTGTTGAAGTGGGGATCACAATCCAAAGGGCCATAATAAATCCTCATACATCCGTAATTTACTGGCTGTAATGGGGGCGGCAGTGCATGCAATTACTACCGGTATGCAGCTGAGTTCACAGCAATAGATTATTATACTTCGCTGCATGCTTCTGCTCATCAAGAATAATGCCGTACAAAGTATCCTTATAAACGCCATATGGAAGGCCGAACCATATCTTTCGGTACTTTTCAACTGCAGACAATTCACCTTGAAAGGCTTTTTGTAAACCGGCAGTATACGAAGTAACTTGTTCAGGGACTTCATTGCTAACTCCTGTCACTTCATATCCTGTTAATTCCCTGTACATTTGCCGGAACATTTGATTATGCCCTCGTTCATCATTCCGAATAGAGGTAATAACTTCGGCTTGTTCAGGGTTCGGAGCAAGTTGAATGAGTTGGTCATAAAAAAGTTCATCATTTCGCTCGCCTTGGACTGAACTCCTCATTAATTCAAGTGCATCTGGAGTTGAAGTTGCCCAAATAGGGACAAATTGTGATCTGAACCAATACGGATACACCATATACATGAGCTTAGGCCTCCAATAATTAGTAAGCATTCTATAATCAATCATATGCGCACTGGCCCATTGCATGTGCAGGATCCCTCTTTTTACTTTATGTATCCTTTTGTTGTTCATCACATTCCATTGTTCGCATAAGCATTTCCTGGAGTTGCCGTTGCTAGATGAACGTAGTGTTCCATCTGAAGGCGGACTAATCAAGTGGTTATTGTTCTTAAAAGGTGCGGATACATACGTTCATTAACTAATACTTGCTATTATGGGATTTCAATTAAAATAATTAAATATTATGCTTTAAACCAGCCGTTTTTCCGGTTTGGAGAAACGGCATTTTTGTGCTGATTTTTCTTAATATACCTGGTGAATGTGCAAATATAGATTTCAAAAGTTGTATGGCTGGTACTGTGTGTTGTATACGCACTTTATCCGGTGCCGGAAACTGGATGATGAACATGCTGCTAACGACAATTTCTTTGATAGAAGTATTAAAAACTTCATATTGTAGGCTAGACGCGACGATGCAGAACTTAAAAGAACAAATGAAGGAACAGCAAGTAAAATCAAGCAGTGATCTCTCTGTTTCTTTATAATAAATATAGGGTGATTGAAACGGGGTGATTAGGCGAATGTACGAGTGGCAGAAACAAATTCAAATAATCGTTGATGAAATTGACAAATATATTAAAAATTATAATGACGAAGCCTTGACACTACGCTTTCTATCCCGCAGGCTGGGTTATTCCGATTTTTATACAACGAGAAAATTCAAAGAAATATCGGGTATGCAATTTAGGGATTATCTGCGGCATAGAAAATTAGCCTTTGCCCTAAAAGAAGTTCGGGATAGTGAAAAAAGCCTTTTAGATATTGCTTGTGATTATGGTTTTTCATCACATGAAGCTTTTACCAGAGCGTTAAAGGGAACGTATGGTGTAACTCCAAGCGAATACCGAAAAAAGCCTAAGCCTGTCGTTCTTCGTACAAAAATAAACCCTTTCGACCGCTACTTTTTGGGATTGGGAGAGATTGGTATGTTGAAATCTACAGACCATGTTAAAATTTATTTTGTAACTATCCCCGCTCACAAATTTTTGCACATTAAAAACTATGAGAGTAATGGGTATTGGGATTTTTGGCAAAAGCAAAGTCTTATTCCAGGACAAGACTGCGAAACCATTTGCGGCCTGCTCGATAGTATCAAGGGCAAATTGGATGACGATGGCGGGAGCGAATCTAACGGCGGCAGCGGTCAGATTATGGCGTACATTAATGACCCGGACGGCAGACTCTGCGATTGGGGTATTCCACGTACAGAGTGTCATGGTGTACGACTTCCTTTTGATTATAAAGGCGAAGTACCACCGCAAATGCTTATGGTTGATGTTCCCGAAGCCGAGTATATTGTTTTTGAACATGGGCCATTCGATTATGAGCAGGAAAATCGTAGTGTGGAGGAAAAGATTGAAAAGGCAATGGCAACTTTTGATTTTGCAGGCACTGGTTACTGCTTTGATACTTCCCCCGGTAGAATAATTTACTTCTATTTTAATCCGGACCGGTATTTTAAGTATATCAGACCAGTGCGGAAGTAGATAAAATCGACTGCCTGTCCGCTATTGTTTCTAACGGGAAAACCAAACAGAAAATTCCACTTTGATGAAGTGTGCGTAATGAATATCCTTTCACAGTCCTTGTCACACTCATGCATCATTGATGCTGGCATCAGGCGAAAATGTGAAGATAGTGTCCGAGAGGTTTAGACACGCCAATATCGCATCACACTGGACACGTACAGCCATCTGTTGCCAAACAAGCAAAGGGGCGCTGCTCAAAACTTCGATAATCTAATGCTAGCTAGTGACTCCTTTTTCAAATCCACATATTCCCTCAATAACCCTTAAGTGTATTGTAAATTTCTGTCGAATAACAGACTGTTTGTTCGCCTTTATTTAGTGTAGGCTTGGTACATACAATTTAAAAGGAGAGTACATATGAAGAAAATCTTTTTGCTTGTTGTATCTTGTATAATTTTTACTGTAATACTGGCTAAACCATTAGTCAATGCAGCTACCACTGAGGAAGTGAATTTAGTGCCTGTTATGACTTCTAACACGGCTCCTTCTGGAATTGCGAGTGCGAGTAGTATTTGGAGTACGAACCACCAAGCCTTTAGTGTATTTGACGGAAAACCTAATGATGTTGGATGGGCATCCAATGTAACCCAGGCTGGATGGATCGCTTATGAGTTTGAGGCCTCAGTCGTAGTTAATAAATATAAATTGATGCCACGTGGAGAAGACATCAGCTTTGCCAAAGAGTGCCCTCGTGATTGGACGTTTGAAGGTTGGAATGGAACTGATTGGGTAGTACTTGATAAACAGGCAAACGTATCGGATTGGGCTAAAGGTGTCAAAAAGGTGTTCTCATTCGAGAATGGGGTAGCTTTTAAAAAGTACCGATTGAATATTACCATGAACAATGGTACTACCGCTGTAACCCTTGGAGCATTTGAAATGTATAATTCAACACCAGGACCAACACCTACCGTCACACCAGAACCAACTGTTGAGCCAACACCAACGATTACGCCTACACCTTCACCAACCGCAACACCATCGCCAACTCCAGAGCAACCGACCGGTAACCGTGCAATCCTGGTTGTAACGATGAACACCGGCCTTGAAAAAGAATTTGACCTGAGTATGGAAGAAGTGAATTCCTTTATCACCTGGTATGAGAATAAGCAAGCCGGTGCAGGGAAGGCATCGTATGCTATTGATAAGCATGACAACAACAAAGGGCCGTTCACCAACCGAAAAGACTATGTGATCTTTGATAAGATCCTCACCTTCAGTGTGGATGAATATTCGAAATAGCATTTACAACTTGTTCTAGGCACAATAAAATAAATGTAACGGATGTACCGTACCCTGCCAGTAATGGTGGGGTATTTCTTTTCGTTAAGGAAAATTTATCCTTATCGTCACATACATTGATCCAGATGTGCTATTGTTTTATTACACGGATCGGAAGCACCGAGCGTGCAGTCCGAAAGCATCGGCAAAACTAAAAGCCCGTCAACCTTAACTGGTCGGCGGGCTTACTGTTTTTTTAAAGTCTGACTACATTGGATTCGCGAGGGGAATTGTTTATGTTTTTGCAGAAGTCATTTATGCCAAACGATATAACGTCTTGAAAAGTTACTGCCGACAACTCCCCTTTAGAATCGATAAAATTAAATATCATATAATGGTTAGTTTTTCCTTTCTTCTTTTTGTTTCCTATACCGGACATTCCCCCGACAATTGTCCCTAGTCCTGGGACAAGCAGTGTGCCGATTACAGCACGACCAACAACGCTTTTTCCCTTTTCGATTAACTCTTTCTCACTTTTGGCTTCGGCGGCTCTAAGTTGGTCCAGGTATATTTCAAACTTTTGTTTGCTTGAATCAATAAGTACACGATCAGAAAATCTAAAGATTTTGCACTCGACATTTCCGATGCCAAGCCCTTCCACGTGAGTTACATAAATCCCTTGCAATGCTCCGGTTTCCGCGATCTCTTCTTTAAGCTTTTTCGATTTTTCAATTCCTTGTTTTACTCCATAAACGGCAGCCCCTATAAAGATAATTGCAAGTAATCCTAAAATGACAAATACAATCATGATTATCCCCCTAAATTTGATAATTAATCAAAATCATTCTATCAAAATTGGGTAATATTTACTATGTAATTTTTAAGCTTGGGAATATGCTCACTGGTTTCGGTGGGCTTTTTGTCGTTTACATAAATAACCTTGTCAAATATACTGATTAGCAAATACTAAAATTGCACTTCGGGAGTGGTTTATATACCAAGTCAAGAGGCAGTTTTTAAAATGAAATCAATGTTTAACCCTAAAGATGAATTAGCCCAATGGGTTCTGAAAATTGCCATGTCCAGAAATGATTTTCTATATGTTCATAATCGCCTTCGTGATTTGCAACCATAATCTTGGAGCATATTAATTTGGTATTTGCTGATGATCTTGCTTTAAAGCTAAGTTTAGGTGAGATTTCTGAGGTGTTTTTCCTTCAGAATTTGTAATGATTTATCAAAAGTGATAACTTATCTTTAAAGGAGGAAAATATGGACATCTTAATGTTTTTACCTAATTGTGGTTATAATACAAACAAACGTTCTTGTCTCTGGAGGCGATCAAATGCACATGCACATTGGTCATACCGTTGAAATAGTATATATGGATAAAGCGGGAAAGATCACGCAGCGCAAGAGTGAAGTACACGGCATCCACGATGGCCGTATACGGGCGACCTGCCTGACTACCGGCGCGCCTCGGGTATTCCTGGTCGCCAACATCATGGCCTGGCAGCCAGTGCAGGAGAGGAGATATGCTTGACGATACCCCGCGTAAGCTGCTGCGTGTCATCGCACAGTTTCGTTACCATTTCAGGCGGATGCCGAATCTTCCGGAGTTAAGGCGGTTAAGCGGGCGGCGGCCAGCGGAGATAAACAAGGGGTTTAAAATACTGGTCGCTGAAAATTACATAACCTGGAGTCCGTCTCAACCTATCGAGACAGCCGTCATTATTGAGGGCTGGAAAAGGTGTTCCGTATGATACGATGCCGCAGGGAGGCGCACAGAACGCAAGTGGCGGCACTAACATAGATTGCTGGCTGTATCATTAGAGGGGTCACAGTGACCAGGTTGGAGGTCATTATAAATGAGCAAGCTCGACGGGAATGAGCGCTGGAAAACAAAAATGATCAAGACTGAGCATGTTGAGCAGTTCGAGGGGCAGCAGCGTGATGCTGGTAGTAAAATGATTACGATTGAAGAGAGGACGATGGTCCGTGATCTCATTTTGCTTCCTTACATAGATACCATGGTTAGAAAGAGCCTGAAGGAGTTGGAACACTCCGGCAGTATTTTGAAGCGTGCGTATCTGTTGGCCATTGAAGCCATCCAGCGCCGGATCATGCAGGGTACCTATCTACTGCAGAAGTAGCTCAAGCAGCGGAATATCAAGGTGCTGGCGGATGAGCAGGACGAATTTATCCTATATCACAAAGTCTTTTGCCGGGGATATCAGGAACGGTTTGGATTGACGAGGGATGTTATGCGTACAGAGATAAGCCTGCGGTTAAGCAAGTATATTGCAGAGCTAGGGACAGTATTAAAAGATCATCTTAAATAAACGAAATCTCGTCAGTGATTGTACTGGCGGGGTTTTGTTTGCTTTCCGTTCCACTTTTATTTTGTCGGGATGGTTGCGGAATCCGCCATACGAGGGCTGCCAGCGTCCTCGCATCATATAGGAGGGGTAGTTGTATGCACATGAACGAATGGCTGAATTATGGACTATCAGTAATCAACGTTCTTTGAAAAATTCTGAAAAACTTGAAATGGAGATCTGCCAGCAAGCAAACGTAATTTACTGCTGGGATTGGGCATGGTTTAAGCAGTTATCTTTAATAGCTGATGAGACAAATGACATCAAGATGCAGCATGAACTTTGCGCTCGATTAGAGGAGCTGCATTGGGAAGTCATGGTGTCCGATACTGAAACACTATAATCATCTAAAAGTTGTTTTGTAAGAGCTCTTTGGTTCATTCCCTTTGACTCTCGATGATAACGTAACAGACACTCCCCTAAGATGAGTGCCACAATACCTCCGATAATTAAATTAAGAAGGTGATGTAGAAAATAATAACACATGAATAAATTGATGACACAATGCGGGAAAAAAGAAAATGGTCCAAATATAAAAATCCGGTGGACGAGAAATTCTTAGAATATAAAGTTAGAATCGCGTTAGCAGTATTAGATGTTCCTTTACCAGCGAAAGTTAAAGTAATCACTCCGAATAAAAAATATCAAACAATTCGTCCCCAAAATAATTTTCAAGCACAATTAAGTTAGTTAAGCGAATTGAAGAGAAAAGAAAAAAACCCTTATATAATAAGGGTTTTTAGAGATGGTGCAGTATAGGACGGATGGGGTTCGAACCCATGACCCCTACCCTGTCAAGATAGTGCTCTCCCGCTGAGCTACCGTCCTGCAACGAAATTTATAATACCATAGGATGTGAGGGGAAGGCAATGTTTTTTTCTGGGCAGGCTCGCAAATACCTGATATACAAATTATTCTATCGTTGCTGCCGGAGGAATAGCGTAGGATAAGCTATGATACATAGAACGATCAATTGCTGGAGGGAGCAAGCAAGGACTGTTTTTTTTGCGAAAAATTACCTCAATGGGGCAGACGCTGGGATGATCTGGAATGTTGCTCAGCGGATTAACAGAAGATTAACGCACCAAATGGCAGTTTGTTGTGGATTAAGGTATAAGCTTTATCTGCTGCTCCGGCTGGGGTAGAATACAATAAACATGGCTTGGAAAAGAGGTTGGACTATGGGAAGTGACAGCAGCAGATTCAAAGTGCTGGGCGATTATCTCAGATCGCGGCGGAACCGTCTTCAGCCGGAACAGGCTGGCTTGAGCGGTTCCTACAATCAGCGGCGAACGCCGGGGCTGCGGCGGGAAGAGGTAGCTTTGCTGGCCGGGGTCAGCGCTACCTACTACACTTGGCTGGAACAGGGGAGAGAGGTTACTGCATCCCGGGACATTATGGAGAATATAGGGAGGGCCCTGCAGCTGACTCCGGACGAGAACAAGCATCTGATGGAGCTATGGAATCCCTCTGAGCCGGAGCAGGTTTCTTCTATTAATACAGTGCTGAATCCGCAATGGCAGGATATTATCCGGTAGTTGGCCTATACTTCTTTTATCAGCAATGAAAAATCCGAAATTCTGGCCTGGAATGAGGCCGCCGCCGAAATACTCATTGACTTTGACTCTTTGCCGGCACCGGAGCGCCTAATGCTTCGCTTGATGTTTACCGATCCTTCACTGCGGCAGCGTATGGTGAACTGAGAGGAGTTCGCCCGCCATTCCGTTGCCGTTTTTAGAACGTATTATGACAAGCAGCATGGCGAAGCTTTTTATAAGGAATTTGTGGAACGGCTCTGCGCGGACAGTCCGGAGTTCAAGCGCATTTGGGAATTGCATGATGTGGAGCATAAAAGAGTGAACCGGGTGTACATCCGGAAATCTGCTGAGGCGGTGCCTAATGCCTACGATATTCACTCCGTTGCCAGTATTGCAGAGCATCCCGATCTGCATATATGCGTCTACACACCGGTTCTGAATGCTGCGCAGGATATACCAGAGAACACCGCAGGCGGATAACCTCATGCTTCCCTGGTAAAGATCTTACTAGCATAAACATACTGTGGCTGCATCCCGAAGCGGGGGATAGAATGGGGTGGTGATACATTTTCCAATACCGCAAAGGAAGAGGGGAGCCACAATATGAATACTAGAAAACTTGGACAAGTTGGGCTGGAAGTATCGGCCATAGGCCTAGGTGCTGCCGCAGGCGGCCGTTTTCCGAGCCAGGCCTAAGCAGCTGCCAATGATAAACCAATAATCGGAATTCTGTTCCCTTCGGCCGCTGATTGCAGTAATCGGTGCTGGAGGGAACTTTTTTGGCCTTTTGGCCCTGCTTTCCCCGCAATAGTGGAATCGCCTCCCTCAAAATGATAATCTTGAATCAAACCAAGATAAAGGAGCAACGAATTTGCCGCAACCCAATGAATCCAAGAATAAAACTTCCACCGGGCTGAAATGGTTGGGAGGAGGGGCAGCCATGCTGCTCCTGAAAGGGAAGGCGATTTTATCTCTGCTGAAGCTGGGAAAAATAGCCGGTCCGCTGATATCCATGTTGTTTTCTGTAGGGGCTTATGCACTGATCTATCCTTGGCAGTTCGCCATCGGCTTTGTGCTGCTGCTGTTTGTCCATGAGCTGGGGCATGTGATTGCCGCGAAGCGGATTGGTCTTCCGGTTAGCGCTCCGCTGTTTATTCCTTTTCTGGGCGCATTGATCACTATGAAAAAACAGCCGCTGGACGCTAAAATGGAGGCTTATGTAGCCTTTGGAGGACCTATCCTGGGCAGCGCGGGGGCAGCGGTTGTTTTTGCATTTGCCTATTATTATCACAGTCCGCTTCTGTATTCTCTGGCCTACGTCGGATTTCTGCTCAACCTGATCAATTTGCTGCCAATTCACCCGCTGGATGGAGGGCGTATTGCAACTGCGGTCACACGCTGGCTGTGGCTGGTCGGACTGATCGGCGGACTAGGAGTAATCATCTATCTGAAATCGATCCTGTTCCTGATTATCTGGGTGCTGTTTGCCTATGATTTGTACAAGAAGTATATCAGCCGGAAGAAGAACAGCCAGATGCGGACCCTTTTGCTCAGATTCCTCATCCCTGTAGAACATTTAAGGGAACAAGGCTATCTGATTCCGGGGCCGGAGCACACCAGGGAATTGCCGTTCACCACTTACAGCGATCTGGAACGGCAGCAGTATATCGGCATCCGCTATGAAAGCCTGGACTATTATGGTACTGCCAGACTGCCTGTACAGAGTATTATTGAAAAGGTGAAGCTAACCCGGCTTGAGCACATTACGGAGGAGACAGGACTGCATTTGAACGCGCTGTGTGAGGTCCGGTATTCTGTGTATGAGAATGACAAATACTATGATGTGCCGGCAAGGGACCGCTGGAAATATGGTGCTGCTTATGCTGCGCTCGCGGGAGGGATTGGGTACCTGATGTATTTAGTGCATGTGGTGGGGAATGTAAATCTCTAGTCCTCCGTTTAGCATCGCTCCAAACCGTCAAAGCTGTAAAAAGCTGAAGGGATAGGAGGAAAGCTTATGCGCAGGAATTCATTACAGGCAGCGGCCTGTTTGCTCATGCTTCTGAGTACGGCAGGCTGCGCAGCGCAGGATCAGGCCCCGGGCGCTGTGGAAATCCATAGGATGACCAACCTTGATGGGCCGCTGGGGGGAACAGACAGCACGCTGTCACCGGTTATGCAGGATGTATATGACCGTTCGATCCCGGAAGAGGTCTATTCAGGCCATTAGCAGCGGTTTCCTGGGAGGGTACAGCGTTCATCTCTTAATCTGTACAGAGAAATGGAATTTCTGTATAATAGGTCGACTATCGTTTTGACCTATTTGAGAGGGGAACAAAGGAAAATGGCAGCAGAAATTGTACGTGTGACCACGGATGAACAGCTCCAAATGGGACTGGACATCCGCAAAAAAGTCTTTGTTGAAGAGCAGAAAGTACCGCTGGAAGAAGAAGTGGATGAATATGATGTGATTGGAGACAACGTTCATCACATGCTGCTGCTGGATGAAGGCATCCCGGTAGCCACAGGAAGATTGATATACTACAAAGCCGGTACGGCCAAAATGCAGCGGATCGCTGTTCACCAGGCATACCGCAGCAAGGGATATGGGCGTGTGCTGCTGCTGGCACTGGAGGGACTTGCCCGGGAGATTGGTCTTCAATCCTCCATACTGGACGCACAGTGCCATGCGGAGGATTTTTATATCAAGCTTGGCTATAAGGTGATATCCTTAGAGCCTTTCTATGATGCGGGCATTTTGCATGTCCGGATGGAAAAGGCGCTCTAACCTGCAGGAATACATACTCATTACCGTTTCAGGAGAAGCTAGAATAGAGCCTAATCATGGCCAATCCAAGCGCGAAGGAGTAGATCCTAAGTGATGAACAGTGCACGTGAACGGTTTATAGCCGCCCAGCGTAACGGTGACGGAGACCTGGTCAGCTTCCAGACCTCTTCCGGACGGGTGCTTGATTACCAGCAGGCTTTGCAGGAGGTTCAGGCCGGTGCCATTGCCGGTGTGAATGTTTTTAAAGGCAGAGACGGCGAAATGTACATCCGCGGCGATGCCGATGGCGATCCAACCAACAACCTGGATCAGCTTCCGCAGTTTTAGCCCGTATAGATCAGAACGGCCGGGTAGGCGTCGATTGACGCACTGTCCGGCCGTTTTTGTCTAAATATTAACGGGTATACGCTGTGCGCTATAAAGAGTCCTTCCTGCAGCCGGGCAGCGCATAGGGCACCTGCTGCTCCAGAAATTCCATCTCCCCGGTATGCCCTTCGAACTTTGGTTTCTCATCGCTGTAATGCATCAGCATAATCAGCTTCCGGACTTCTTCCGGCAAGGACATCAGTTCTCTAAGGGTAGTATGCACCTGTCCGCGTCCGCTCAACTGGCAGTCATGCAGAATCTTCGTGACCCCGCGGTTATGGACCAGGTGGAGCAGAAGTTCGGGCTGGAAAGTCAGATCTGCACTGTAAAAGATACACTCATTTAGCAGAAGCGAATAGCTTGCTTTCCCGGGCATGTGTGGCGTGCGGATCAGCTCCAGTGTAAGGGAAGGAGACAGCTTGTACGGAGTGTCAGGTTTCAGCGGTTTGACGTTAAATATATCGGCTAGCGACCGGGTGGCCCCTTTCCGGTGCAAAGGTTCAAGGAGCGGGTGCTGCCACAGCGGATCGATTAGAGTCTCTGCCAGCAGCAGTGTCATTTTGCCATGAGGTTCCTGGCTTGGTGTATGGGCCAGCTCTGTCAGTCCGCCGATATGATCGCCATGGATATGCGTAATCAGCGTTTCGTTCACCTCCCGAAAGGATTTCCCGAGTGACTTCATCGCCTGGGGTGCAGTCACTCCGCAATCTATCAGAAGTGTGTATCCATGGTCCTGCAGCACAGCGTTATTGTTATAGTATTTTGTGGAAAAGGCATCTCCTGTGCCCAGCATTTGTAAATAAATAGTCATGAAGAAGCCCTCCTGTAATCGCGGCTGGAATCTATTGATCCTATCGTATCATTGTTTACAAAAGGAGTGAAATAATCCCCTGCCATTCCGCAACTTGTAGCTATTTTTGCAGTATATATTAACAGCATGAATTACTTGGGGGTCTCTAGCGATGAGATGGAAGAAAATTGCTGTGTGTCTGGTTGTATTTTCCTTAATGGGAGGATCATTATTATTTGCAGATGCGGTTAACCAGAAGATCAGAGTATGGAGCAACGGCAAAGAAGTGGCCGATGGCGGTTATTTAATCGACGGTAAAGCCTATATTCCCGCCAGGGAGGCAGGGGGCGTCGTCAACTGGGATGGTTCAGGCAAGCTGAGCATTCTCAAGCCGAATGTCCATATTGTGCTGTTCAAGGGTGACAACGTCTTTGGCAATGTGAACGTAGGCAAGCTCAAGATCAAGGTGCTGACCCAGGTAGACAGCTTAACCGAGGAGGTTGCAGCGGTGAAGGTGGCCATCACGGACCCGTCCGGCAGCGTGAAGGACATTCAGTCCCAGGATCTCGGAAGCTCGAAGAAGGAGGACTTCTGGTTCCCGACTTCGGAATTCACTTATGATTTCAAAGATGCCGGCAAATACCGGGTAGGGTTCTATATTAAGCCTTCCAAAGGGTCCGATTATGTACTTGTGTCAGAGAAAGTAATCACTGCGCTGGATTAGCCGATTCAGGCCTCCCTCAAATTGACCTGACTTATCTTACGTGTTACGATACCAAATGTAGGATAAATCAATTTAAAGTGAGGTATTTCAATGAGCGATCACAAACATGAGCATGGCCATGAACATGGTGAAGCATGCGGTTGCGGACATGATCACGACCATGAGCACGAGGAGTTTGTGCTGACCTTGACGAATGAGCAGGGCGAAGATGTGGAAATGGTGCTGGTGGAAACGTTCGATGTAGGCGAGAAGCTATACGCTCTGCTGTTGGAACGCGAAAACCCTGAAGCGGATGGCATCATTCTGCGCATGGAAGAAGAAGATGAAGAAATGGTACTCTACAACATTGAAGATGAAGCTGAATGGAAAGCTGTTGAAGAAGCATACAATGAGCTGCTTGCCCAGCAAGAATAGATTTCAGTGTAGCCATAGTGCTGAAAACCGCCTTGGACAAGGCTGTGACGCTAAGCTAAAGGCGCACAAAAACCCGATACTTGTTAAGTGTCGGGTTTTTGTGTTTCTTATCCGCCGAGTGATGGCAGCCGATCAGGAGATCGGCTCAGCCTCCACAATGACTTTGACGTAATTGATGCTGCGGTCCTCGGGGCCTTTGACCGGCAGTCCGATTTCCACATGGTCGATGATATAATCGATGTTATCCTGGGTAATAACTTCACCGGGGAGCAGAATAGGGATTCCCGGAGGGTAGACATAAATGAACTCCGCAATGATATAGCCTGCAGACTCGCGGAAGGGCACCACTTGTGTATCTGCATAAAAAGCATCTCTGGGAATCAAGGCCAGCTGCGGAATTTCCGGCACCTGTACTTTAAGCTCATAAATTTCGCCTTTGCTGTAATGAATCGCTGACAGCACACGCAGGGCAGAAAGCAGCTTATCGACAGATTCCTGGGTATCTCCGGGGGTAATCAGGCAAAGAATATTATACATGTCGCTTAACTCTACTTCGATCTTGTACTTCTCGCGCAGCCAGTTTTCCGTCTCGTAACCGGTGATGCCGAGATGGCGCACATGAATATTGAGCTTCGTAGGATCGATGTTAAAGGTGGCTTCTGTACCGAGAATTTCTTTGCCGAAGCTGTACAAGCCATCAATGTTATTGATCGCATCACGCGCATAGTTGGACAGGGCAATGGTTCTTGCCGCCATCTCGTGGCCGTTCAGGGCCAGATTGCGTCTGGAGGTATCCAGGGACGCTAAAAGAATATATGATGTTGAAGTTGTGGTTAGCATGCTGAGGATCGTCTGTACCCGTTGCGGATTAACAAGTCCGGTCTTGGCATTCAGATTGAGCACGGAGCTCTGGGTCATGGAGCCGCCCAGCTTGTGTACGCTGGTTGCCGCCAAGTCTGCTCCGGCCTGCATGGCCGATACCGGGAGATCCTCATGAAAATGAATCAGTACTCCATGTGCCTCGTCCACCAGCACGGGAACCCCGTAGCTGTGGGCCAGGTCGACAATCGAACGCAGATCGGCGCAAACGCCAAAATACGTAGGATTGATAACAAGTACACCCTTGGCATCGGGATGGCGCCTTAAGGCCTTCTCGAGTGCGCTGGTGGTAATACCATGGTCTATCCCAAGATTCTCATCCTGAACAGGAGAGACAAAAACAGGCTTGGCTCCGGAGAAAATAATGGCCGACATCACGGATTTGTGAATGTTGCGCGGCACAATAATTTTATCTCCTTCCGAGCAGACAGAGAGGATCATAGTCATGATGGCATTGCTCGTGCCCTGTACGCTAAAATACGTATAGTCGGCACCGAAAGCCTCCGCAGCCAGCTTCTGAGCTTCAAGAATTACGCCGGTAGGCTGATGAAGGTCATCAAGCGGTGCGATATTGATCAAATCTATGGATAGAGCGTTATCGCCGATAAACTCACGGAATTCGGCATCGGTTCCTAGCCCCTTCTTATGCCCGGGAATATGAAATTGAACTGGGTTTCCGGCGGCATGCTTTTTGAGAGCGGTGAAGAGGGGAGTTACGTGTTGATCCATTTAATGCTGTCACAACCTTTCGTGAAGAGTAATTTTTTCAAGCAAGCCCCAGTATAACAAATCAATCAACATAATACTAGGATGTGATGGAATGTCTGGCAAAGTAGCGCAGCGTATGCATATCAATTTGGCCTCCCCGTTCATTTTGGAGATGTGGGTGATCATATTTTTGGTGGAATTTGTTAAAGGATCGCTGCTCGTAGCCTTGCTGCCGGTCTACATGGAGAATATTCTCGGCATCTCGGTGACCGTAGTGGGCTTCTCCTTTGCGATGCAGTATTTGGGAGACAACCTCTTCCGCAGCCCCTCAGGCTGGGTGATGGAGCGGATAGGATACCGCTGGACAATGACGGGGGCTCTGCTGCTGATCCTCGTTGCAGTAGGTCTGATTATCTATGCGAAGGACGCTGTATGGTTATCGGTGGCCTGTCTCATTCTGGGCATTGGGACATCCCCGCTGTGGCCCTGCACCATGACGGGGATTACCGAATTGGCCGGTTCAACGGAAAGCGGAAGCAGCGGCGCAGCCATGGGGGCTGTAGAGATGGCCTCTCTGGCCGGAACCGGAATTGGTCCCATTGTAGTCAACTTTCTGATGGATCATGGCGGACAGAGCTATCACTCCATGTTTCTTGTGCTTATGGGCTGTGCAGCTGCAGTGGCAGCCGTCTCACTGTTATTGCCGTCCAGGATAGGCACTCACGCGCCTCATGCCATTGTGCGGGGCGGTGGGGAAGGGCCGGCGGCTGTTCGTGGGCGGGTGAACCCGCTGGAGAGTCTGAAACGGACGTTCCATCAGGTCAGAACCACCCTTAAGGTCAGCCGTCTGCTGTTCCCGGCGCTGTTCCTGCAGGCTTTTGCGATAGGTCTGATGACCCCTGTAGTGACCCTGTTTGCCCGCTCCGAGCTCCATGTAACGCCTAACCAGTTCAGCCTGCTGCTGATCGCAGGAGGCGGCATCACTGTACTGGCTCTGATTCCGGCAGGCAAATTGGTCGACCGGATCGGAACAACGGTCTTCCTGAATATCGGCTTCCTGCTCGCTGCCGGCTCGCTGGCCTTCTTTTCCCAGGTGCGCTGGCTGCCGCTCGCCTTCTGTGCGGTAGCGCTTGTAGGCATTAGCTATGCGCTGATATTGCCTGCCTGGAACGCTTTTCTGGCCAAGCAGGTGCCGAAGGGTGAAAGGGGTACCGTATGGGGCCTTTTCCTGACGCTGCAGGGTTCCGGCATGGTAGCCGGGCCGGTGATCTCGGGGAAACTCTGGGACTCGGTTGGGCATAGCTCTCCTTTTCTGGCCAGTGCATTGGTAATGGTCCTCCTGTTCGGACTGCATCTGCTCATAGTCCACAGAACCAAGCGGAAGCTGGGAACGGGCTGAGGCCCCGTATTGTCTCTGATGAAGCACAGTAAAAGCCGCTGGACAACCGGAAGAAACCGGGAGCCAGCGGCTTGGATGAGCAGCTTTTGCAGGAGGTGCAGAAGGCCGGTACAGATAACGGGCAAACTTAGAAGGACATCCGGTAGAGCGGCAGCAGCGTCTCAAAGGTCTGCCGGATAACGGCCAGGAGCTTGTCTCCGTCCGCCAAAACCGGGTCATCCCTGTCTATGCGGAGCCCGCAGGTGACTTCGGCTTTTTTGACCTCCTTAAGCTTGCGTGTCAGCTCGGCAAATGCCCCCTTATCCATATCTGCCTGAGGTGTGCCGCGGGGGTCTAAATGATCGGTAGACCAGAAGTAATCGGCTGGCAGCTCTGCTTGAACATCGTCCAGATGTCTGGACAGCGCCTCGGCGAAGGTTGCTTTATTGCTGCTCTCGTAAATAATGGCGAAGACAATAAACAAATGGCTGTGGAACATGCCCACTTGAAAATGCGGCAGTGCCTTATAGCCTCTTTTATTTGGACCCCACGCAACCCAGGTATCCTTCGGCGCATGAACGGTACGGCGGGCATGTTTGGCGACATGCGGGAACATTTCCTCCCCAGTGAGCATGGACAAAAGAGGGGCGATCTCTCCGCCCAGTTCGTTCAGCTTTGGCCGGACTCCGGCGATCAGCGCCTCCATCCGCGGCTCCAGGCCCTCAATATGAAAGACATCAAAATCTTCAGCAGTAAATCCTTGAAATGGCATGTCAGGTCTCCTTGTATAAAAAATGGTCAATAATATCAATGAAATTGCTGCAAAAACGGGGGCAGGCGTTTTGAAATGGCAGGCAGCGGGTAAAAATAGTCAATAAACCAAGTTACCGCTACATAAAATGAAGTATAAAATAAGTGTAAGACGAACGCAAAATTAAATATTGCAAGTGGAGGTCCGGCAGTCAGTTCTACTCTAGGTTAGGCAAATGAAGATGGCTTTGCTGAAACAATGCCGTTAGGGGGGAGTGCCGTGAACAAAAATGACGAAGTCGAGTACTGCAATCTGGAGCTGCGCTTTGACAGGCAGCATATCCAGGACCTGATCAAGGACCTGATTAAGGAAGGCTATTCCCTTTATTGGAGTGAAAATGAAACGGTTTTTCTTATTTCGGTGCGCACCGGACGCAAGCTAGTCAAGCTGCGCTTCCAGCGGATTAAGGATGGCTTCAAGCTGGTGGGAGATTATATGATCCGTGATGCGCGCCTGTCGGAATGGATGGAGAAGCTGATTGGTGATATGCGCGGACACGCCGTTGTCAAGCGGTTCCGCGACCGCCAGATTATCATTGAGAATATTTTATTCGGCGAGGTTATCCGGCTGGTCGAAATCTCCGGGTATCAGCAGCGCGTGCTGTATCAGAAAGGCCCTCTGCTCTCCGATCAGGAACTGACGAAGCTCTTCTACTCCGTGGAAGGGGAGGAACGTATCCGGGACCGCAGGCTTGAGGTGGATGAGCAGCTGGGATTGCTGCACAAGGCGATTCAGGGCAATGATGAAGAGCTGGCTGCGGCATGCAAAGCCAGACTTGCTGAATTGACCAGAGAATTAAACATGCTTGAATGGTGATATGCTGTATTGGACTGAGTCAGGGCACCCCGTATACGGGGTGCCCTGTAGTTTGCCGCCGAACTGGAAGCGGGTATTCACTTCTGCCTGCAAAAACGTTAAAATACTCATTGTGAGCAATTTCCGTGATCATGCAGGATTTTGTCAATGAAGTTGATCTCTTTCAAGCGGTAGGACTTTGCTGTCTCTAACAAAGGATGGTATTCTAATACTGCGAGAAATGGAATTTCACAAAAATATAAGATGCAAAGGGTGGGGAACCAGATGGCAAAACAACAAATCGGCGTCATTGGCTTGGCGGTAATGGGTAAAAATTTGGCTCTTAACATCGAGAGCAGAGGTTTCACCGTATCGGTGTACAACCGTTCTTCGGAGAAGACTCATGACCTGATCAGCGAAGCGGAAGGCAAAAACCTGGTAGGCACTTTTTCCATTGAGGAGTTTGTCGAATCACTGGAAGTGCCGCGTAAAATTCTGATCATGGTTCAGGCAGGCAAAGCAACCGATGCTACCATTGAGCAGCTGCTGCCGCATCTGGATCAAGGCGATATCATCATCGACGGGGGCAACGCTTATTTCCCTGACACAGTCCGCCGCAATAAGGAGCTGGAGGCTAAAGGCTTCCGTTTCATCGGCACCGGTGTATCCGGCGGTGAAGAAGGCGCACTGAAAGGGCCATCCATCATGCCTGGGGGCCAGGAAAGCGCCTATAAGCTGGTAGAACCAATTCTTACGGCAATTTCGGCCAAAGTGGACGGAGAGCCTTGCTGTACATATATCGGGCCGGATGGTGCAGGGCACTATGTAAAAATGGTGCATAACGGCATCGAGTACGGAGACATGCAGCTGATCGGCGAGGCTTATCATTTGCTGAAGGATGTGCTTGGCCTGGATGCCAAAGAGCTGCACAGCATCTTTGCGGATTGGAACAGCGGAGAGCTCGACAGCTATCTGATCGAGATTACCAAGGATATTTTTGCAGAATATGATGAAGAAACCGGTAAACCGATGGTGGACGTCATTCTGGACGCGGCCGGCCAAAAGGGTACGGGCAAATGGACAAGCCAAAGCTCGCTGGATCTCGGTGTGCCGTTGTCCATGATCACAGAATCCGTATTCTCCCGGTTCTTGTCGGCAATGAAGGAAGAGCGGGTTGCAGCGAGCAAGGTGCTTAGCGGTCCCGTAACCGAGCCCTTCAAGGGCGACAAAGCCGAGTTCATCGAGAACGTGCGCAAGGCGCTGTTCGCCAGCAAAATCGTATCCTATGCCCAAGGCTTCGCACAGCTTCGTGTAGCTTCCGAGGAATACAACTGGGATCTGAAATACGGCAACCTGGCCAAAATCTGGCGCGGCGGCTGCATTATCCGTTCCCGCTTCCTGCAGAACATTACCGATGCCTACGAGAACAATCCGGAGCTCAAAAACCTGCTGCTTGATCCGTTCTTCAAGAACATCATGGACACTTACCAGTCCGCATGGCGCCAAGTGGTTTCCGCTGCCGTGGCCCAAGGGGTTCCGGTTCCCGGTTTCTCCAGCGCCCTGGCATACTACGACAGCTACCGCACAGAACGCCTGCCAGCGAACCTGCTTCAGGCACAGCGCGATTACTTCGGTGCCCACACCTTCAAACGTGTGGACAAAGAAGGCGTCTTTCATCACAACTGGCTGTCTGAATAAGTTTCAGGCACAAACGGTAAACAGCAGCCCGAACGGCTCCTTAGCAGACAGCGGGAGCCCTCGGGCCTTTTTTTGCATACTTGCAGGGTTTGGGGTCATCTTTATAGCACCTGATCAGGCTTCACCATTAAGTCTGCTTTGTAGGGTGGGGATGCGTGTGTTAACGAAGCCGGTGCATTGTGCAATGTTTTCACCCTGTGTTATGATATGACAAATGTCGCGGTTGGAGGGTCATGATGAAATACGCCAATAAAAATATCATTCTCGTCGGGATGATGGCCACGGGAAAGTCGACGGTGGGCGCACTGCTGGCGGAAGAGCTGGGGTATGAGCTGGTTGATCTGGATCATGTGATTATTCAGAAAGAAGGCCGGAGCATTGCGGAACTCTTCGCTGAAGGCGGGGAAGAATATTTCCGCAGGATCGAATCGGCAGTCCTGAAGGACATGCTGGAGGGAGAGGGCCGGATTATCTCTACAGGCGGCGGAGCGGTGCTGGCGCCGGGGAATGCGGACATCATGCTGCAAAATGGGCTAGTTGTTGCGTTGACCGCTTCAGAGGAGGCAATTATCGCCCGTGTCAGCGGGGATCAGAACAGGCCGCTGCTCGCCGGCAATGCACAGGAACGGGTTCGGACGATTCTGGAACAGCGCCGGGACGCTTACCGTTTCGCACATTGCACGGTCGATACAACGGAGCTGAATGCGGCAGAAGTGTCGAAGCATATTTTAATGCGCTACCGCGGTTGAGCTTTTAAGCGTATCCGTGTTAGACTTAGGCGTCCGCAGTTTCATTCCAGTCCATCATCCCGCCGCTAAGGTTGGAGGTCCGGTAGCCGAACTGCTGCAGGTATTCGCAGACACGCTGGCTGCGGGCGCCGGAGCGGCAAATAAAGACGATTTCGGTTTCTTGAGGCAGCTCTTCCGTATGCTGCGGTATTTCGCCCATAGGAATATGCTTCGCCCCGGGAATCATTCCGAAAGCAACCTCGTCGTCTTCACGGACGTCTATCAGTACAAGGTCTTCACCTGACTCCAGACGCTGCCGCAGTTCTTGTGCTGTGATTTGGGGAATCTCATTCATGGTTGTGACCTCTTTTCATCTAGAAGATGATATCATGATAACACAATTGCGGATTACCCTGTCAAACTGAGCAATACATAATATATATATTTGAGCCCATAAGGAGAGCTAATATCATGGACGTTATTGTTAGGCCTACACCAACCCTGCAAGGGGAATTCGGAGCCCTGTCTTCCAAAAATTATACTACGCGCTACCTGCTGGTCGCCGCATTGTCGGAAGGGGTCAGCACGATCTACCACCCGGCGCACAGTGAAGACAGCGATGCGATCCGCAGATGTATCGCTGATCTGGGAGCAGTGCTTACAGAAGACGAGGAAAAAATTGTCATTCAGGGCTTTGGCCGCCGTCCCCGTGATGTCAAAGAGCTTAACGTGGGCAATGCCGGTGCGGTGCTGCGTTTTCTGATGGCTGTGGCGGCCCTCAGTCCTGAGGTCACCTTTGTGAACACGTATCCGGATTCTTTGGGCAAACGTCCGCATGACGATCTGATTACAGCGCTTGGCCAGCTCGGCGTAGAGGTGGAGCATAACAACGGAAGACTTCCGATTACCATTCGCGGCGGCAAACCGGCTGGCGGGCGGATTACGGTATCTGGTGCGGTCAGCTCGCAATATCTCAGCGCTCTTCTGTTCCTGACACCGCTGCTTGAGGAAGACAGTGAAATTATTGTGCTGGATGACCTGAAATCCAAAGTGGTTGTAGGCCAGACGCTGGAGGTCTTGGAGCAGGCGGGGATTATCGTTCACGCGGCTGATGACTATATGTCCTTCAAGGTGCCGGGCGGCCAGGCCTATGCGGCCAAGTCCTACACGGTACAGGGCGATTATCCCGGATCGGCAGCTGTGCTCGCAGCGGCGGCGGTGACGAAATCGGATGTCCGGATTCACCGGCTTGCCGAACACAGCAAGCAGGGCGAGCGGGCGATTGTAGATGTGCTGCGTATGATGCAAGTGCCGCTTACCCATGAGAATGGTACAGTGCATGTTCAGGGCAATGGTATCCTGAAGGCTGTGGAATTTGACGGTGATGCGGCAACCGATGCGGTCCTCGCAATGGTGGCTGCCGCTGTTTTTGCCGAAGGCACCTCACGCTTCTATAATGTTGAGAATTTGAGATACAAGGAATGCGACCGCATTACTGACTATTTGGCTGAGCTGACCCGCGCCGGAGCAAGCGTTGAGGAACGCCGGGATGAGATTATCGTACACGGTAAACCTGAGGGCGTCGAAGGCGGCGTGACGATCAATGCGCATTATGACCACCGGGTAATCATGGCGCTGACCGTAGTCGGCCTGCGGGCCCGCCAGCCGCTGCGGATCAAGGATGCCCATCACGTGGCCAAATCGTACCCGCAGTACTTCGACCACCTGCGCTTGCTTGGTGCAGATGTGGAGTGGGTATGACGAAGCCAGAGCTTTTGACTATACATCCGCTCACACCAGACGACTTCCCGTCTGTGTGTGAGCTTTTTAGGCATACCATTACTGATGCCTTTGAACAAGAGGGACTTGCCTCTTTGCAGGACGACATCCAAAATGAAATTGACAACAAACAACAAATGGCTGCGAGCGCTCTGAACCTTAAGAATTCCGGCCTGTTTTTCCTTGTTGCCAAACTAGACGGAAGGGTTGCCGGAACAATTTCATTCGGGCCCTGCGGTGAGAATATCCGGTCATGTACGGGACATCAGCTTGATGATGTAGGTGAGCTGGGGAGCTTATACATTTTGCCAAGCTGCCAGGGCCAGGGAATAGGCTCGGCCTTAATTAAGGAGATGCTGGATGATCTAAGGAGCCGGGGAATTGAAGAGTTTTGCCTGGACAGCGGTTATAAGCGGGCGCAGCAAAGATGGCTGCGGAAATTTGGCGAGCCCTACACCGTGGTTAAGGATTATTGGGGACCGGATTCGGTTCACATGGTTTGGTTGTGCAAGACAACGACACTAACAACGACTTGTTAGTGTTTTTTGTCTTGTTAACTTTTTCGTACCGCTGTTGTGAAAAAAAGTTTAGGGTTAGAGTGAGGAGTGTTTCTAAAACTAACAAGGGAATTACTGGGATATAGCTATTCTTTTCACTTGAAGGCTGGTGGTACGAAAAATGATTAATTTAATTATGGCAATCCAAATATTAAGCTTCTTTTTTATTTTTCAATCCATTTCACGCTATCGCTTTACAATCCGGGAAATCACAATTTGGCTGGCAGTGTTTTTATTGATTGGATTTGTTTCTACATATTTTATCGGAGTATGGGGGGCTGTTACGCTATTTCTCTGTTTCGTTGGCATATCCTACTTCAAAAATCATAAAACCATTACCGCATTAGGTGTTTTTTACGGAGCGTATGCCTTGGTCATGAATTCGTTTTTAGGCTATCTCGCAGCAGATCCGCTTACGCGATTGGTTGAATTTATTTTTAGACAATCATCAGCAAATATCGACGATCTCCCGTATCTGTTTACAGCTATGGCACCGCCCGTTATCAATGAAATCGGTCTTAGAGCGGTACGCCGCTATGTTCCACAGCTTAACAAGGAAATTCTGCAGAAATCCAGCAGAGTGATTCTTTTTCCGGTGATTGTCCTTTTAATGATTATAATCATTTCGGTATATCCGATCTTATCCATTGGTAATACAACGGGCGAGTTTAGTTCATTCCATAGGACCCTGCTCTTAGGGATGTGGCTGCTGTTTATCATTGCCTTGCTGTATATGCAATTTCAATACAATCATATTCAGAAAAGAGAAGTGGAAAAATCTAAAAGTGAACAATTGGTACAGCTGAAGGATTATGCCGCGCAGCTCGAAAAAATTTATGATGAATTCAGAGGGTTTCGCCATGACTATGCTAATATCCTGTTGACTCTGGAGGATGGGATTTACCGCGAAGATTGGGAGCAAGTCAAACAAGTGTATGAACAAACCGTTAAGCCGACGGGGCAATTGATGCGCAAGAATGAGTACAGCTTTGTCAAGCTGCGAAATCTGTATGTATCCGAGGTCAAAAGTATCCTGGCTGCGAAAATAATAATGGCCCAACAAATGAAAATAGATGTTTCGTTGGAAATTGAAGAACCCATTCAGCTGATTCAGATGGAATTGATTTCTTTTACCCGGGTTCTTTCCATTTTATTAGATAATGCGATAGAAGCAGCGGCTAATACAGAAGCAGCGAAGCTTTGGATCGTATTATTGGAAGACCCCGCCGCTCAGCGGATCATCATTGAGAACAGCAGCGGAGAGAACATTTGTTTACGACGGCTGGGGGAGCGCGGGTACTCTTCCAAAGGTAAGGGGCATGGCTTGGGGTTATATAATGTGCAGCAGATTTTAAAGGAAAATCACTTTGTATCGCTTGAAACGGAAACCCGATCAAACTTGTTTTCTCAGACACTAATTTTAAGAAAGACTGGAGAACGGAAATGAACATATTTATTTTGGAGGATGACCTGATCCAGCAGCAGCGCTTAGAACGGATCATCCGGACATTGTTGTTTAAACACCAGATCCGTTGCCGGAGTCTATGTTCGACCGCAAAACCGGATCATTTATTATCGCAAATTGAGAATGCGGCTGACCACAAGCTGTATTTTCTTGATCTGGAGATCAAACATGAGAAGCATAAAGGGCTCGCTATCGCTAAGGAAATTAGAAAAAAAGATCCCTACGGCACGATTGTTTTTGTTACCACCCATTCCGAGTTAGCGCCAATAACCTTTACATACCGTGTGGCTGCTTTAGATTTTATTGAAAAAGATTTAGAGGAAGTAGAATTTATTCAAAAAGTTGAAGAGTGTCTGTTCATTGCCGATTCGCGCCGGACGATTCCGGTAAGTCCCGATAACTTTACATTCGAGAATAAATATACCAGCTTTCAAATTCCCTTTTCAGACATCCTTTATTTTGAGACTATGGAAATTGCACATAAAATAAGGTTAATTACTAAAACTAAAGTTCTTAATTTTTATGCTGAATTACATGAAATTGCCGGTTATGATGACCGCCTCTTCCGCTGCCACCGGGCATTTGTAGTCAATCTGTCTAATATCAGATCCGTTGATAAGAAGAACAAACTTGTCTTGTTTGACCACGATATAAGCTGTTCGGTTTCAAGAAGGCTGCAAAAGGAAACCATTGAAAGGATGGAAGCTTTAAGGCAAAAAGAGTTCCTCCATTAAGTGTTTTTTGAAAATTCATAAGAAATGCTGGAAGCTGTTTCTTAAATGGCTGTCAGCGCTTCTTTTTCTTTTATCAGCGTACCGTTTATGAAGGTTAACATACAGTTGATGATATGACCCTCTTGAATCGAAGGCAGTAGCCTTATGCTGTAAACATAGCAGGAAGATAGACTACGCCGCATAAGGAGCGAGAAGTAATGGAAACAATGATCCGAATCAATCAATTATCAAAGTCTTATAAGCAGGAAGAAATCGTATCAAAGGTAACCATGCGAATTGAAAAGGGTGAAATTTACGGATTTTTAGGTCCGAACGGTGCCGGCAAAACAACAATTATGAAAATGATCCTTAATTTGGTGAAGCCAACCTCAGGTGAGATCTTTGTGCTGAATCAGCCTGTATCCGAAACGTCTTTTCAATACCTGAAGCATATCGGAAGCATCATTGAATATCCCGTTTTTTATGACCGTCTAACCGCTGCTGAGAATTTAAAATACCATTGTGCCTACGCCCGTTTCCATGGTAAGGACCGGATTCCTGAAGTATTGCAGACAGTTGGCTTGACAGGAGTAGAAGATAAAAAAGTGCATGAGTTTTCACTTGGGATGAAGCAGCGCCTGGGAATTGCCAGAGCCATTCTTACCGGGCCGGCCATTTTGATTTTAGATGAACCGATTAATGGTCTAGACCCTGTGGGAATTAAGGATATCCGGATGCTTTTATTGAAGCTGAAGAAGGAGTACGGGATGACAATTCTAGTCTCCAGTCATATTGTTTCTGAGATGGAGACCATTGCGGATACGATTGGAATTATTAATCAGGGACAATTAATCAGAGAAGTGAAGATGACTGAAGTCAGAAAGGAAAATAT
Source organism: Paenibacillus graminis (assembly GCF_000758705.1). Lineage (NCBI taxonomy): Bacteria > Bacillati > Bacillota > Bacilli > Caryophanales > Paenibacillaceae > Paenibacillus > Paenibacillus graminis. The sequence continues at coordinate 3,073,097 of NZ_CP009287.1, forward strand.
TCAATACCTGGAAATAAAAGTGGCAAACAGCAAGCAGGCTGCACTTGTGCTGAAAGAAAAATTAAACCTGCATAACTTTGAAGCGGTTGATACAGAAACGATCCGGGTCTACCAGCATGAGGTGTCGCAGTCGGTCATTAATAAAGAGCTGGTCCTAAATGATATCCTTGTAAACAGCATTGAAACACAACAAAGTAATTTGGAAGAGTATTTCCTGAATCTCATTCATGGGGGCAGATAACATGCTTAGTCTGATGAAAATAGAATGGCAGAGAAATGATCTGGCGGGATACATTATAAAGGCTGTGATTTGTATGGTTATTATTTTTGGAATGGTAGCAGGAATGGCTTTGATGTCAAATGCACAGGGTGAACCTATGTTTGCGGATTTTACAGCTTTTATGTCACTGGCCAATATCTTTATCCGGATTACCTTTGTCGTTTTTTCGGGCATTATTATTTCCAGGTTAGTGATTGATGAATATAAGAATAAAACCATTCAGTTGTTATTTTCATACCCCTTGCCGCGCAAAAAATTGATTCAGGCAAAATTACTGCTTGTTCTTGGCTTCTGCTTTTCAAGTGTAGTGATTTCCACTGTATTCATTGAGATTGTGACCGTCATGTTAAATCAGACCGTTCATTTCTTCGAAACACCGGCGTCGTGGGGGGAATTGCTGGCAGCTGTTCCGGCTGTCTTGATCGCTTCAGCGATGACCGCAGGCTTAAGCCTTATCCCATTATTTTTCGGTATGCGTAAAAAATCTACTGCCTCAACCATTACTAGTTCAGTAATCATAGGAACTCTGCTAAATGCTACGGTTTCAGATGGAAGCAGTTCTGTATCCATCTTTCAATTGATCGGAGTGCCAATCGTGTTCTGTGTGTTAGGTTTAGCCGTAGCTTATCTATCGTACCGGAATATCGACCGAAAGGATGTGGCATAAATGATGAAAACAAATAAATGGATCTGGATATTGGCAGCCGTTGTCTTGGCCGGAATCCTTGTGATTGCTTCGCAAGTTGGATCACGAAAGCTGGAGATAACGGAACATTTTCCGTCTGAAGCCATTCGGCGCATAGACATTATCAATGATTCATGGGATCTTGAAGTGGAAGAATCAGCAGACAATCAAATTCATGTAGACATCACAGGCAGGCAGAAGGATAAGAAGAAGACTCCTGTTGCAGTGACACGTAAAGCTAACCGGCTCATTATTCAACAAGATAAACAAATTGGCGGTGCTTTTTCGGCGTTTACTTTTCAGAAAGAGGGAACCATCAGGGTGTCCATCCCCAAAAATACAGTAGAAGAAGTTTCAGTGGTCAACAATGAGGGGGATTTGAATTTCCGGGCGTTAGCAGCCCATGAATTAATCGTTCAGAACCAAGCAGGCAATGTGAAATTTAATCAAACTGAAGCGGATTCGGCGAACTTTAATCTAATGGAAGGAGACCTGACAGTAAATAACAGATCATTCGGCAAAATGGACGTAGCCGCCAAAGGGAATGACCTTTATTTTAAAAACGTAACCAGTTTAATAATGAATGTTTTTTCTAATAGTGGTGAAATCGTCCTAAATGGGATGGGGGAAAAAGGTGAAAAGAGAATTGAAACCAAAACTGGAGATATTCAGGTGGTGTATCAAACAGCACCATCCAGCTTAAAAGTGGCCGTGGAAAATACAAAAGGGGATTCGACCGTTCATCTAGCGGATTTTTTAACCACGAAGGATACAGACGGGGACGTAAATGGAACTATCGGTGCCGGGGAGAATTCTCTATATGTCAAAAGCTATTCAGGAAGTATCGGCGTAAAATAAAGACATAAATTTGGAACTTTTCACGCTGCGATGTATGATGTACTTGTTAATAACTATGTGCTGTATGGTTGAGAATCCATGTCCCTGTGGATACCAATGGCACTATATATGGAAAGGGGAAATACACATGAGCTTTGAGAACCCAAGCCGGGAGCAGATTGGTGAAATTCTTGCTGCTGCGGGCAATATAGCTGTAGTCGGACTCTCCGACAAAACGGACCGTACCTCTTATATGGTGGCAGGTGCCATGCAGAGCCGGGGTTATCGCATTATTCCGGTCAATCCCTCAGTGGACGGTGAGATTCTTGGCGAGAAATGTTATCATACGCTGGCTGAGATCCCTGAACCTGTGGACATTGTGAATGTCTTCCGCCGCAGTGAATACTGTGCGGACGTCGCCCGGGAAGCCGCTGACATCGGCGCGCGTGTGCTCTGGCTCCAGCAGGGCATCGTCAGCCAGGAGGCTGCCGACATCGCCGCTGGGCACGGGATGACCGCGATTATGGACCGCTGCATCAAGGTCGAGGAAGCAATCACCATGAAGGGCCGCAGCCGGGCTTAAGGAAACAGGTAGGAAAGCGGGGGACTCAAAGGGCGTATGGCTATGCAAGCACATACAAGAACGGATTCTGAGTTGCCTGAGCTGTCTCCACATCTGTACGATGTGGAGATTTCTGTTTGACCGCGGCTATCTGACCGCAGATTCATGCTTCAGGAAACGGCATCTCCTCTTTGATGCGCGCTCAGGGTAGTACAAGTTTGAAATTGAGAATTCTCAAGTGGAAACGCCATAATTGATCGGGGAGGATTTTTACGCAACCATTTGGTAAGAAACTTCGCGTCATCTAATATTCTATTTCCGTTAATCAGAGGCCGGTGATCTGCTCAGTCGCTAATTTATGATATTATGCTGCAAGAAATTTAGGAAATCCCTTTGCATAGAGCCAAGAGGAAGAATTTTTTTGATTATTCTGAACTTCCAATGCTGTCCTCTGACGTTAAAAGACCATATTGCAGAAGACAGGTATCCAGAATGATATTTTTGTTCTTGTAATTCAGCTACTTCAAATTCAACTTTTTGTACTACCTTAGAGGAAAATAGATTGAGGAAAAGGAGAATAATCCGATCATTATTTAGGAGTATTATAGCTCGGCTTGTACAAGCCGAAAGGCTTTGGGGAGTGGAATAGCAGCTAAGCATGTCAGATTCTTTGTGAGATTCGGTTAGCTTATCAATAGTTTTTTTGTTAATGAATATCATAGTCAAATCCCTTTCTATTTGGATGTTCAAATGAAACGACCATAAACTAGTGGTGCAATGGTCATTAATATTGTTGAAAAAATATTCAAGATTTTAATGGTTTATGATATGGAAATATATTATATGCTACCACATGTACATTCTTCGAGAAAGGTTAGCTACCCTAATAATTGGATATAGACTTGATCTCAGTTGCTTGTAAGCATGTGGTTTTACGCGAGGCTTAAGTTTCAGAAATGTTGTTGGACAACACAGACGAAGAACGTCCTTTACTCTAATTCACTTTAGAGTTGGGAGTTCTTTTTTGAGTTTGGGTACGGAACGGAATGGAATTTAAGCAAGCACACCGCATGTTCATGGATCTGCATACGAATGCGAGGGCTGGAGAACGCGCCTATCGGCACTAAATTCAGTAATATTACTTAGAATCATATAGCTTTGCATGATAAAACTAATTAAGCGGCTTTCATCCAACAAGCATCAGCCTTCCGCATCAAATTCTCCTTACTCACAAGGTAACTTTTTCGGTCAGAATCTTTTGACAAAACCAGCTGCAGCGCTTACCATTCAATATAGAAAGAAAGGAGAGGGTCACCTTGAATTGGCTCGGATCTTTGCAGCAGTTGGGCAGAGCCATTATGCTTCCTACCATGGTGCTGCCGGCGGCGGCTATTTTGCTGAGTCTGGGCAGTTTGCCTTGGTCTGCATGGGGACTTTCTTCGGTATCCGAAGTGACTACTTACGCGGGGCAGGGGATTTTTTATTTCATGCCTTATTTATTTGCGGTCGGTGTGGCGTGGGGGTTGTCCAATCAGGCCGGACCGGCGGGAATGGCGGCGCTCGCGGGGATGTTTACTTATGACCGGATTGTGTCCAACATGGGAGACGGGGCGGTACAGCCTGCAACACTAATCGGGATTATCCTCGGAATTGTCGCCGGTGTGGCGCATAACCGGTTCAAAAATATCAAACTGCCGGAGGCGATCCAGTTTTTTGGAGGGTCGCGTTTTGTTTTGCTGTTCATGGGTCTGTTCTCTGCCTTGTTCGCCTGGGTGATGCTTGGACTGTCGCCTGTGCTGCAGCATGGACTCGACATCCTGTTCCGTGATATACAGGCAACCGGCGGATACGGCGTGTTTGTGTACGGGGTACTGTACAGAGTGCTGACGGCGTTTGGCCTGCACCATATTCTCAATAATGTGTTCTGGTTTCAGCTGGGAACCTTTACTACACCTGACGGGAGCACAGTCGTGCAGGGGGATTTGCCGCGTTTTTTTGCCGGTGACCCTACAGCGGGCATCTTTATGGCGGGCCTGTTTCCGATCATGATGTTCGCGCTGCCGGCGATTGCGTTCGCCATTATTCAGGAAGCGCGCGAGGATTTGAAGCCAAAAATCAAGAAGACGTTTGTGCGCGCCGCCTTGGTCTGCTTCCTGACGGGTGTCTCTGAGCAGATTGAGTTTGCCTTTTTGTTCGCATCGCCTTATTTGTTCGGGCTGCATGTGGTCATGTCCGGTCTGGCGATGGTGCTGACCTATGCGCTGGGCATCCATCACGGCTTCTCCTACTCGGCGGGGGCCATTGATTTTTTCCTTAACATGCATTTGTCACAGCGGGCTTGGCTGCTGATTCCGATCGGCATCGGCTATGGCATTGTCTATTATAATGTGTTCCGCTGGGCGATCCGCCGGTTCCAGATTCCGACCCCGGGACGCGAGGAAGGCTCGGAGCTGGGCGACTGGGCAGGCAACATTCCTTATCAGGCTCCGCTGATCCTGGAAGCGCTGGGCGGGAAGGAAAACATCGTGCAGGTACAGGCCTGCATTACACGGCTGAGATTAACAGTGCACAATGACCGGTATATCGACACCGGGGCACTGAAGGGACTTGGCTCTGCGGGCATCATTAAGCTGGGCGGAGGGAATGTCCAGGTCGTGTTCGGGACCTATTCCGAGCTGATCCGGGAGGAGATCAATAAGCTGCTGCTCCGCGATCTGCCTCAGGTGCTGTTCAGTTCGCCGATTCAGGGCCGGATGATGCCGATTGAAGAAGTGCCGGACCATATTTTTGCCGCGAAGCTGGTGGGCGACGGGGTAGCATTTTTCCCGGAGAAGGGGGAACTCGTTTCGCCGGTCTTCGGCAAGGTCATGCACGTATATCCTACAATGCATGCAGTGGGCATTTCTACGCCCGAGGGGCTGGAGGTGCTTATGCATATCGGCATTGACACTTCACAGCTTAAAGGGCCGTTTGAGGCGCTTGTGCAGGAAGGGGACAGTGTGGAGCCGGGGCAGCTCCTGGTCAGATTTGATCTGACCTATTTGCGTGACCATGCACCTTCACTGGCGACACCGATGGTGATTACGAACCCGGACCGTGTAAAATCCTGGAGCTATGCTCCATTCAAAAATGTTAAAAAGGGGCAGTCATCCGTGATGTCCGTGGTCTTACATGAAAGCAATGTTGGAGGGGTTGAAGCATGATACAAGGCATAGGCGCCGCAGCAGGTGTAGCCATCGGGAAGGCCTTTGTCTTGCCGAACTGGGAATGGAGCCTGCCGGATACACAGGTAAATCCGGTGGATCTGGCCAAGGAGTTCGAACGTTTATACGAAGGGATACGCACCTCTAAGGATGAGATTGAATTTATCAAAAGAGAATTCCGTGAGGTGGTCGGGCCGGAGGAATCGAGTATCTTTGACGCCCACTTGGCGATTCTGGATGATCCGGTGTTCATGAGTGAAATCCGCGGTATTATCGAGCGCCAGTACAAAGCGGCTGAGGTGGCGGTCAAAGAGGCCATCGATCATTTTGTCGCCATGTTCGATCTGCTGGACGATGAATATATGAAGGAGCGGGCGGTGGATATCAAGGATGTCGGCAACCGTCTGCTGAAGCATCTTCTGGGTGCGCCGGAGGTTACACTGCCCTCCGATACGCAGCCGTATATTCTTGTGGCCAAAGAGCTGTCGCCTTCGCAGTTGGCCCATTTGAATCCAACCTATGTGCTCGGCATCGTAACCATGATGGGCGGCAAGACCTCCCATTCCTCGATTATGGCCCGTGCGCTGGGGATACCGCTGGTAGCGGGTCTGGAGAACAAGATTCTGACACCTATTCAGACAGGGGACCTGCTGGTGATGGATGGAGAAACCGGGGTGGTTCAGCTCTACCCGGATGAACTGATGCTGAAAGAATATGCCTCCAGACGGGCGAAGCAGCAGCGCAAAAAAGAACAGCTGGAGCTCCTCGCCACTGTGGATGCTGTAACCAAAGACGGCGTGAAGCTGCGGCTGGCCGGCAATATCAGTTCCGTGAAGGAGCTGGACATGGCGCTGAAGTACGGGGCTCAAGGTGTCGGGCTGTTCCGGACCGAATTCTTATATATGGACCGCAGCTCATTCCCGACGGAAGAGGAGCAATTCGAGGTTTATAAGCTTGTAGCCGAAAAAGTAGGGAACGAAACCGTCGTCATCCGCACGCTGGATATTGGGGGAGACAAGCATTTGGATTATTTCCAGCTTCCTGAAGAGCAGAATCCGTTCCTCGGCTACCGGGCGATCCGCATCAGTCTGGACCGTAAAGACATGTTCAAAACCCAGATGACCGCAATCCTGCGGGCCAGCCACTACGGGAATATAAAAATGATGTTCCCGATGATCTCTTCCGTAGAGGAAGTGCAGGCTGCCAAAGCAGTGCTGAACGAAGTCAAGGAAGAACTCGACCAGCAGGGAATTCCGTACAACCGGAATATTCCTGTAGGGATTATGATCGAGGTTCCGGCAGCGGTAATGATTGCGGATCTGCTCGCGGAGGAGGTCGACTTTTTCAGCATCGGTACTAACGATCTGGTCCAGTATGTGCTGGCAGTTGACCGTATGAATGAACAAATTGCCCATATGTATCATCCCTACCATCCGGGAGTGCTGCGGATGATCCGGATGACTGTCGAAGCGGCGCGGCGTGTCGGCATCGATATCAGTGTATGCGGGGAGATGGCGGCGGATGAACGGTCCCTGCCGCTCTGGCTGGAGATGGGCATCAACGACCTCAGCATGTCGCCGCAGGCGCTGCTGAAGGTGAAGCACCGCGCACTGAACACGCTGGCTTCCGAAGCCAGAGAAACGGCCAAGTCCTGTTTCCGGCACCGGACCAGCACACAGACGGAAGAGCTGCTGACCGCCTTTGCCGGGCGGAGCGGGATTCCGCTTGCAGCAGGAGCAGAGGTGAAGGGCAAAAGTTCGTAAGCTGGCCCGGGCAGCACAAACCAATAGCATTCTCACTTGACTACCTGTCCGCATCCCTGGCGGATGGATCGTGAAGCGAGCGGAATTCAAAGCCAAGGCCCCACGGAGTGGGGCTATTTTTGCTGCTTCCCCCAAAAAAATAAAACCGTTCCCAGGCCAATGGAGTCAGTATACATAGAAGTACAATTAAGAACGAGGAGGGGGAGAATTCAGCGTATGGAGAAGCTTTTGGAAGGTACAGGCTGTGGATGGAGAGGAGCAGTTGTTTATCCGGCAGGTAGGAGGACTTGCTGTCCTGGCTGTCATACTGCTGTTTGCGTTTCCCCGGTTCGCCGAAACTGTGGAACTGCGTATTAAGGATACCCAGGCTACGCTTGGCGCAGCGCATGATTGGGGGGAGTTTGAGGTTTTTCGTACAGCGGTCGATAGTAACCTTACGGTTTCCTCGGCACTGGATGCAGGTTTAATCCAGCGGGTTAACGGCACTTCGGTCGAACAAAACGGATTTGTGCTGACTGTTGATGGTATCGCAGCTGACCAGAAAGGGATAATTGTCTTATACACTTTACAAAACAATACGATGGACAATTCGCAAAAATTTAGAGTATCTATGATTAATGAAAAGAATGAATGGGTAGGCCTGAATTTAACAGGGATTGTTCAGAATATCAAGCGGGGGATAACCCGGGGATACGAGCAGATTTTGTGGGATAACGAATATACGAAAATGCCTGAGCAATTGCTTGTGAACGCAAGGATCTCTAATGATCTTTATGCCAATTCTGAGCAGGCAGCGGCCAACCTGTCCGTGCCGATTCCGCTCCATAAAGAGTCCTTAGCTAAAACCGGAGACACGCTACAGATTAATAAAAGCCTGACCATAGCAGGTCAGAGTTACGAGCATAAATATGATTTTGGATGAGCGTTTTACAGATGGCAAAGGGGGAGCGCACACAATTAATTATGATGACTTCAATCTGTATTCGCACATAGTGGATATAACTCAGGAAAACAGCCCTACCCAATATTATATCAATCTAGGCAGTGAAGCTTTGCCTCAGCCGCTTACCTTTAAGATCAACAGCTACCCAAATCCGATCAAAGAAAACGTTTCCCTCTTCATCCGCAAATAACGTTGGAGCAAAAAAAGCCCTGCCCTTCATACAGTAAAAAGGGCAGGGCTTTTTATATACTGTGATTCGTTTATTCTCCCGGACTACTCTCCCGCCAATGCATCGCAGAAAGCTTTGCCGTAAGGCGGCAGATCCGGCGGACGGCGGGCGGAGATGATATGTCCATCGGTTACGACAGCTTCATCCTTCCAGATCGCTCCGGCATTCTCCATATCATCACGGATACCCGGGGTGGATGTAACCGTTACGCCACCTAATATTTTGGCAGAGATCAATACCCAGCCGGCATGGCAGATTTGCCCAATCGGTTTCTTAGCCGTATTAAAATCCTGTACAAGCTTCAGCACCGCGCTATAACGGCGGATTTTATCGGGAGCCCAGCCGCCAGGAACGAGTATGCCGTCATAATCTGCAGCGTCCAGCTCATCCCAGGAATACTCAGCTTTAGCGGGAACCCCATATTTGCCTACATAGGTTTTATCTTTTTCCAGACCGGCCAGATGGACCTCGGCCCCTTCCTCTCTGACGCGGTACACCGGATACCACAGCTCCAAATCCTCGAATTCGTCGTCTACCAATGCTATGACCTTTTTGCCGGTTAGTCTCATGTTCTGCAGCTCCCTTCATGAATCTTGACTTCAGTCCATTCTAGCAAATTTGAAATATGAAGTCATCCGGCGGATTGAAATCCTTAGTTGGATTTCCAAATAAATCATTTTATGCAAATCGGCAGGGATTGAGGGGAAGCAGGTCGAATATAGGAATTGAACAGGTGAGTTTTCGCGTTTTTTATTGATCATGCGGTTCTTGAGATTTTATAAAATAAATCTGAGGTGTGGGAGATGTACAAAGATTATTTATTGAAGACGTCATGCAGCTGCGGCGGCATCATGACCATACATATGCATACGTTAATCTACAGTGCAAAGATAAAAATTACGCATGTCCCTGTCTATACCTGCGGAGAGTGTGGTCGCTATGAGCCTCTGTCATGCATTAAAAATGATCTGGGCAAGCTGATTCACGAACTTGGAGAAACGCCGCCCAAGCGGCATATTTCGTTTGCTGACAGAAATGAATGGGCCAGTGTGCTCAAGGAAACCTTTGCTAAAGGGCTGTTTTCCGGGGGAATGACCGAGTTGGAGGAAATGATCCGGGCCGCGATACAGGGGCGAATTGACTTGCTGCTGGATGTATACCGTTTTGCAGTGGATCTAAACGATCATAAATGGATGGATGAAACTGGAAACAGACTGTCGCAATTGACAGTTCAGCCGGCGGAAAGCGCAAAATAAATACGAAATAAAGCGGATACTGAAATTTTTTCTGCAAAATTAATGAAAATCTTTCACGAATGTTGGATTTTTCACGCGCTTTTTGATACGATAGAAACAGGTTAGACAAAGCTATGAATCCGGCATGTTAAGGTTGGAAATCATTAGGAGGACAATGAAGCAGCAGGAGTGTCTTTTTCCGCATCACGGTAGCGTTCTCAGGCCTTGAAAGAAATTTTGAAAGGAAAATGAAGCGTTATCATTGCACAATTGTACAAAGTGTCGTATCATAATTTTAATTAGTCGAACGATAAAATTTATCGCAATGGAGAGAGTAATTTGACGGTAACCATTTACGATGTAGCTCGAGAAGCAGGCGTATCTATGGCTACGGTATCACGGGTTGTGAACAATAACCCGAACGTGAAACCGCAGACCCGGAAGAAAGTTTTTGAAGCGATTGAACGTTTGGGCTATCGTCCAAACGCCGTGGCGAGAGGTCTCGCCAGCAAGAAAACAACAACCGTTGGGGTTGTTATCCCCGATATCTCGAACTCGATTTTTGCAGAAATTGCTCGCGGGATCGAAGATATAGCCAACATGTACCATTATAACATTATTTTGTGCAACGCTGATAAGCGCAAAGAGAAGGAAATACGTGTTATCAACACGCTTTTGGAGAAGCAGGTGGACGGGCTGCTGTTCATGGGTGGAACCGTAACAGAAGAACATATCCAAGCCTTCCAAACATCTGCCGTTCCAATCGTACTCTGTGCTACGCGGGATGAGCAGGGAACCTACCCGTCTGTTGATATCGATCATGAGACGGCAGCGTTCGATGCCGTGAACACACTTATCCGCCATGGACACCGCGAAATTGCAATGATCAGCGGAACCCTGCAGGACCCTGCCAATGGCTATGCCCGTTTTCAGGGGTACAAGAAAGCGCTGGAAGCAGCAGGCATTGAGTATCAGGAGGATCTGGTTCGCATCGGGAACTACCGTTACGAATCCGGTGTCGAAGCCATGAAGTACTTCCTGGGGCTGAAGAAGAAGCCGACAGCTGTATTTGCGGCAACAGATGAAATGGCGATCGGTGCCATCCACAGTATTCAGGATGAAGGCCTGAAAGTTCCCGATGACTTCTCGATCATCAGTGTCGACAACATCCGCATGGCCTCTATGGTCCGTCCTTTGCTGACAACTGTAGCACAGCCCATGTACGATCTGGGTGCGGTAGCAATGAGACTCCTGACGAAACTGATGAAGAAGGAAACGGTTGAGAATCCGCGTGTTATTTTGCCTCATGAGACGATTCTCCGTTTATCTGTGAATCATGTGAACAAATAAGTATCCGTATGGAACATAAGTGCGTAGAAAGCTCCTATTGGAGCTTTTTATGTTTTATAGCGATGTATTTTACTTAAACGCAGGAGGGTACATATGAGTGAAATCATAGGTTTGATTGGAGCGATGGACGAGGAAATCAAGCTGCTGCTGGAGAGCATGGAAGATAAGGTGAGCATAGTTAAGGCAGGTGTTGTTTATTATTCAGGTACTATATTCGGCAAACGTGCGGTTCTCTGCAAATCCGGAGTGGGCAAGGTAAATGCTGCGGTGACGACACAAATTCTGCTTGATGCTTTCGGAGCGGTGCGAGTGCTGTTCACCGGCGTTGCCGGGGCGGTGCATCCGGAGCTCGGTATTGGGGATATCGTCATTTCATCCCACTGCATCCAGCATGACATGGACGTCACCGCTCTTGGCTACCCGCGGGGTGTGATTCCGTATCAGGAGGTGTCCTCTTTTCCAGCAGATCCAGCCCTTGTGAATCTAGCCGAAGAAGCCTGCCGGACGCTAAAACAGAAGTCGATAACAGGAGTTGTGCTGTCTGGGGATCAATTTATTGCCAGCGCAGCCGTTGTAGCTGAGCTTCGCGGGCAACTGGACGGAGCCTGCGCGGAAATGGAAGGAGCGGCCGTCGCACAGGTCTGCTATATGAATGAGATTCCTTTTGTGATTATCCGCTCCATGTCGGACAAAGCAGACGGGTCGGCACATGTGAACTACCGCGAATTTACGGTCACGGCCTCGGAACGCTCCCATGCGATTCTCGAATACATGCTGAAAGCGATGTAAGGAATCTTTTCCGGTGAATAGAATGCTCCCTCTAGTACATGAAACGCTGTCTGAAACGCACTCTGTCAAAGGTTTCCTGTGAGGACATCGGGACTTCCCGTCCGATACGCACCATCAGGCAGTTGGCTGGATGGGAGCAAATCTCCGGATCATCTGTGGCGTACCACACCATGTCAACGGTCTGCATCAGCTTCTCCATCATCTGACGGTAGGCCCATACATCCAGCCCGCTGCCTTTGAGGTCCCAATGCCAGTAATATTCGGTTGTGAACACAATGCAGTTCTCCAGCTGTTCCCGCTCAAAAGCGCTGGTAATCAGCAGCTTCGCAAGGCCCATTCCCCTGAACCCATCCGCAACTTCCACAGCACCCAGTTCTATCAGATCTTCCATTCCACCCTGCGACCATAACTCCAGTTCATCGGGATAGTGAAAAGTAACATAACCTGCGATCATTTGGTCAACAACAGCGGCTATTACACGCCCTTCCGGCAGTCCAGCAATCTCTATAAGCGCTTCCAGCTGCTCCTGCGGTTTACGGAAGGCGTCCAGATCCGGATGCATCTGCAGGCCTTCCAGCGTGTCTGGAGACAAAGGCCCGCTAACGGTAATTGTGCTTCCGTGATGAGGAAGAGTATGGGATACAGGGATTTTGCGGTGCTCCATAACTGTGCTCCCTTCATTTCACTATATTCTAGAATGTAACCGCTTCCTGTGATATACTAAGTCCGACATAAAATTTTCACATTTGATCCATTGACAGCATTGCTTAAGAGAAGAGTCTCACCCTTAAAGCTTAAATCAAACAAGTGAGGGAGGCAAGAGTAATGGGGCAAGTTCACAGCGAAATTATACCGGGCCGTGTGAAGCAGGCCAACATGGCAGATTATTCCCGGGCAGTCAGCGAATTCCGGTGGGAGGATGTAGAGAAAAGCTTCTCCTGGCATGAGAGCGGCAAGGTGAATATGGCCCATGAAGCCATTGACCGTCATGTGCTGGAAGGCCGCGGAGCAGCCACGGCTTTGATCTACAGTGATTCGGCTAGGGAAGAAATGTACACGTTCTCCGATTTGCGTGAGCGGTCGAACCGTTTCGGAAATGTGCTGCGTCAGCATGGCATCGGCCGGGGAGACCGGGTGTTTATTTTTATGCCGCGCCGGCCGGAGCTCTATTTCAGTTTGTTGGGCGTTCTCAAAGTGGGAGCGGTAGCTGGCCCGCTTTTTGAGGCTTTTATGGAAACGGCTGTAAAGGACCGGCTGGAGGACAGCGGCGCAGTAGCACTCATTACTACACCTGAGCTGCTGCAGCGGGTCAAACGTGCCGAGCTGCCAGAGCTTAAGCACGTGTTTGTAGTAGGCGGCTCGACTGACAGCGAGCAAGGGCTTGTGAGCTACGAAGAAGCGGCCGCTGCGGCCTCAACGGAGCTTGAACCGGAATGGCTGAGTCTGGAGGATGGGCTGATTATGCACTATACCTCCGGCTCAACCGGCAAACCCAAAGGCGTATATCATGTGCAGAGAGCAATGATCCAGCATTATTATACAGGCAAGATTGTACTGGATTTGCGTCCTGACGACATCTATTGGTGTACGGCTGATCCCGGCTGGGTTACCGGAACTTCCTATGGTATTTTTGCGCCTTGGCTGAACGGAGTGACCAACGTTGTGAGGGGCGGCCGCTTCAGCCCGCAGGACTGGTATAAGACCATCGAGCGGTTTGGGGTTACCGTATGGTACAGTGCACCTACCGCGTTCCGTATGTTGATGGGAGCGGGGGAGGCCAGCCTGAAGGACATCGATCTCAGCAGTCTGCGGCATGTTCTGTCGGTAGGAGAGCCGCTCAATCCCGAAGTTGTGCGCTGGGGAGACAAATTCTATCAGCAGCGCATTCATGATACCTGGTGGATGACTGAAACTGGAGCACAGCTGATCTGCAATTACCCCGGAATGGATATTAAGCCCGGCTCCATGGGACGCCCGCTGCCCGGCATCGAAGCTGCTATTCTGGATGACCGTGGCAATGTGCTGCCGCCTTATGCGATGGGCAATCTGGCGATTAGGACGCCATGGCCCTCCATGATGGGGAAAATCTGGAACAACAAAGCGAAATACGAGGAGTATTTCCGCATTCCCGGCTGGTACATCTCCGGTGATTCCGCATATATGGATGAAGATGGCTACTTCTGGTTCCAGGGCCGGATCGATGATGTCATCAATTCCTCCGGTGAGCGGATTGGCCCGTTCGAAGTGGAGAGCAAGCTGGTAGAGCATCCTGCGGTTGCTGAAGCCGGGGTGATCGGCAAACCGGATGTTATGCGGGGAGAGATTATTAAGGCGTTCATTTCCTTGCGGGATGGATATTTCCCCACGGCTGAGCTGAAGGAGGAGATAGCGGCCTTTGTCAAAGCAGGTTTGTCCGCCCATGCAGCACCGCGTGAAATTGAATTCAGGGAGAAGCTGCCCAAGACCCGTTCCGGTAAAATCATGCGCCGCGTGCTGAAAGCCTGGGAGCTTCATCTTCCTGCGGGGGATTTATCCACAATCGAGGACTAATCTAAACACATCGGGCTGTAACAAAACAGCGTTCCCGGATCATTCCCGGGAACGCTGTTTGTGGTAATGTACAGGTCTGAATACTTCTGGAAGGCCGCAATTAAGGTGTTGCTGCTGCGGCATTTCCCGAGCCGGCATTTCCTCCGGCAGCATTATTGGCTCCACCGGCAGGGACATCGGATGATCCCGGCGGCTCAATAATGACCATGCCGGGATCTTCCGTGCTGCCTGGCTGCGCTCCGGGGTCCGGTGTAGCTTCTGCACCAGGAGATTCTTCCGGCGGCGGCGTAGTCTCCGGTGCAGGAGTGACTGCCCCGGCTACACTGCCCGAAGACGTCTCATGACCGGCTACATCCACCGCAGCCACATAGAAGGAGGCATTGGCACCGGACGGAGTGCCAGGGGTGAAAGTGGTTCCTTCGCCGACGGATAGAACAGCCTGCTTTTTGTACGCTCCTCCGTTAAGGGAACGGTACAGGCGGTAGCCGACCACATCCGGCGAACCGCTAGGGTTAAAGGTTATAACGGCTTTTCCCGTACTGTAAGAGACATTGACTCCGCTTGGTGGCGTTGGGCCATTACCGTCATCCACACGAGGATCCACCTCGGTCGGGAAGTCGGATTTTGCATCCTCCGGCATGTAGTATTGAAGCGATTGATGCTCTTTCATCTTCTTAAAGGCGGCAAGCAGCTCCTTCACGAGATCCTGGATCGGTTTGTCGCGTTTGACGACAATTTTCTCTTTGAGAAAATCCTCAGGTGTGCCTTCCAGAGGAAGGTAATTCACGCCGTTGTAAGTAATATATTTGGCTCTGGAGATTCCGTCATCACTTTGTTTCGGCACGTATTTCGCGTTAAAAATATCTGTAGTGAACCTGTCGGTCAAGTCAGTGGGCAGCTTGCCGCTGTAGGCGGATACTGTCTTTTTGACGATGCCTTCAGGTTTCGCAAATTCCTTAGTGACAAAAAGCTCAGGCTGCTTGTCAATGACCGCATTCATTACTTTTGCCCACAAGGTCTGCGCCTGACGTTTCTGGGTATCGCCCTGAAGCGTATTGATTTGTTCCTTATAGCCCACCCACATGCCAAGCGTGACATCCGGCGTGTAGCCCATAAACCATACATCGCCATAGTTTTGGGTGGAACCGGTTTTGCCGACAATAGGCACATCTTTGAAGTGTTTGTAGTTTTTCTTAACTGTGCTTGCGGTTCCGTTGGTAATTACCGTACGCAGCATGTCGGTCATAAGATAAGCGGTTTGCTTAGAGTAGACCTGCTCCGGATTGACTTTATGCTGATAGATAATTTTGCCCTGAGAATCTACAATCTTCTCGATCATATAGGCGTCATTAAAGGCTCCCTGGTTTCCGATCGAGGAATAGGCATTCGTTAAATCTTCAACGGTAACCCCATATTTAAGTCCGCCAATGACTCCGGTCTGCGCTTTGTAATCATCATCCTGGATGGTGGTGATCCCCAGCTTCTTGGAAAAAGCCCATGCTTTCTCGATTCCAACCTTCTCATTGAACAGCTTGAGGGCTGGCAGGTTCAAGGATTTGTTAAGGGCATAGCGGGCTGTGACCAGGCCCTGATACCGGTTGTTGGCATTCTTCGGAATATGGAAGCCTTTGCCGCCATCCTTAAGAATGATCGGCGCATCATCAAGGATGCCTGCAGGCTGAATCAATCCGGCATCCAGTGCGGGAAGATAAGCGGCAATGGGCTTCATCGTTGAACCCGGCTGCCGTATCATCTGGGTAGCATAGTTCATCTGTTCAATATTGAAGTCCCGTCCTTCGATCATGCCGAGAATCGCTCCGGTTTTGTTGTTAATCATCATGCCGGCCGTCTGTTCCTTGCCACGGGTCTTGCTGTCTTTCGTGAAATTATCACTGTCCTCCGAAATACTGTGCATCGCACTGTATACTTTTTTATCGATCGTCGTGTAGACACGGTAGCCGCCGGTCATCAGCTGCCGCCGTGCTTCCTCAAGCAGTGTGTTGTTATCTGCAGTAGCAGAGGTATTTGGATCAATTACACCATTCTTGCCCTCATTGAGGGACAGCAGGATCTCGGAGGCTTTGCGCTCGGTCTCGAGCATCAGATAAGGATATGTAGCATAAGCCTTTTTCGTATGCGGAGCCAGAGAACCTTTGATATCAAATTGCAGTGCTTCGTTATACTGGGAGGCAGTGATCTTGTTCTCCTCCAGCATCCGGCGCAGTACAAGCTTTTGGCGTTCCATGGCACGGTGAAATGCCGTTTCATTAAATTCTCCGATTCCGTTAAACGCGGAGTATTTGGAAGGAAGCTGGGGAAGTCCTGCCAGATATGCGGCCTGGGCCGTATTCAGCTTATCCAGATCATCCAGTCCGAATATCCCTTTGGCGGCGGCTTTGATACCGTACACGTTGTACCCGTTGGAACCGTTGCCGAAAGGAACCTTATTTAAATAGGCCGTTAAAATTTCCTGCTTGGATAAATATCGTTCCAGTCTTAGAGACAGCAGGATCTCCTTAATCTTGCGGTCCTCTGTGCGGTCCAGGCTGAGGAACACGCGCCGTGCCAATTGCTGGGTCAGGGTACTGCCGCCGGTCTGAACGGATTCATTCAGCAGCTTTTGCTTGACGGCACGCAGGGTACCGCTGAAATCGACCCCTTTATGATTGTAGAAATTATTGTCCTCTATCGCGAGAACGGCATCAATCACAAGCTGCGGGATATTGTTGAATTCTACAAGTCTGCGGTCCTCTTCGGTCCGGAGCTGGCCGATCGGTTGGCCATCGCGGAAATACGCAAAGCCGGTAACGGCATTCTGGCTGACTTCCTTTTGAATCAATTCTTCGGAGCGTACCGGATCATCCTTCACTATGGAAGCGACATATCCAGAAACAGCACCGCCGGCAAACAGAATGCCTAATATGCCGAGTATAAACATCCACTTCACGACGGAACCAAACCTGCGGAGCCAGGATCTACGGGGTGGACGCTGCTTTGCGGTCTTCTTTTTGTTCTCCTCAACCATCGACGTTAATCCTCCTTTTAACGGAACTATTATAGCACAATTTGGCGGTTTTGAATGCGCCTCAGCCTCAGCATTATCAATGAAAAAAGCCCCCAGATTTCTCTGGAGGCTTTGAACATTTTCGCTGTAAGGCGAAAAATTAACGGTTGTAGAACTCGACGATTTGCTTTTCATCAATATCCTGGGACAGTTCTGCACGTTCTGGCAAACGAATGTATTTGCCTTCGAAAGAACCATCAGCATATTCCAAGTAACCTGGAAGGTGGGAGCGGTTTTCCAGAGCTTCTTTGATGGAAGCCATAGCGCGGCTTCTTTCGCGAAGTCCGATTACGTCGCCCACGCTTACGCGGTAAGAAGCGATGTCGACTTTTTTGCCGTTAACGGTAACGTGTCCGTGGGATACCAGCTGACGCGCACCAGCGCGGGAGTTGGCGAAACCAAGACGGTATACCAGGTTGTCCAAGCGGCTTTCGAGCAAGAACATGAAGTTTTCGCCCGCGATACCCTGGAGCTTTTGTGCTTTGGTGAAAAGAGTTTTAAACTGCTTTTCGCCCAAGCCGTACATGTGGCGCAGTTTTTGTTTTTCCAAAAGCTGCATTCCGTAGTTACTTACTTTTCTGCGTTGGTTAGCGCCGTGCTGTCCTGGTGGGAAAGGGCGTTTCAGGTCTTTGCCTGTACCGCTAAGGGAGATGCCCAGACGGCGGCTGAGTTTGAATTTAGGTCCGGTGTAACGTGCCATGTTATAGTAGACTCCTTTATAATTGAAATTTCATGGTAGGGCCTATTTGCGCCGCAAATCGTATCCGTGAAAGCGTTAGATGGTTTCACACTGCCGGGGAAGTTCAGCCGCTGCCCTGGCAGTAACGAGATGCGTGAGGGTGACACAACGTTACGCCCAATTAAGACCTGTTACAGTCTTGTTCAACAATAAATATTATATGAAAACGACAGCTAAAGTCAAGAGCATCTTTAAAGAGATTTTGTCTATCTTTGTCGTTAGTTCTTTGGTCCTAAAAAAAATCCCGGTTTTGTGGAAAATATAATGCAATACCCAAAGAAAGGGAGTAAAATATAGTTAATTAGATGTTATCGGAAAGAAATTTCTAGTATAAAAGAATTTATAATTTTCAAATCGTTCAATTATCCTTCTCATTCTCGCTGGAATGGTCCCGACTATTTTATCTTACTTGAGGACGGCAAGCCATTTCTGCCCGTTTTGAGATGCAAAGGGGATCCTCTTTATGTCAGAGCAGGAAGCATACGGACGCAAAGACAATCGTGTGCTGTTACAGGACACAATGCAATCACGCGGAGATACCGAAGATCCCGCCGCATGGCTTAGGGAAACAGATATTGTATCATACGATTTTCCCTATGCAGCCAACCTGATTGCGGAAAGTTTCCGGGAATGGCGGGGGCAGAGCGGACCGGAATTCGCCAAGGACTGGGACTGGTGTGTGCTTAATTTTGAAGGGAAATACATTGATCTTATAGATTATGCAGGAAATGCGGAGCAATGGAAAGGTCAGTTGGAGGCAGCAGCGGCTGTCTCCCTGCAATTCATGAAACCTTATGCGATCCATGAGCAGGTTGCCGGACACACAGTCTCTTTCATAGTCATTCCGGTATTTACACGCAGTCAGAGGGAAATTTTTGCACTGCTTGGCTGCGCAATGCCGCGTGAGCAATATGAACAAGGCGGGTTGCATATAGCGGAAGCTATGTCCTTGCATTATCAGGCCTGCTTTTACTGCAGATTTGAACATGTGTTTGTGTCCGATCTGGCTGGAGTACATCTGCATGCGGAGCGTGAGAGCAGCCGGCGTTCACTGCTGTTCCAGATTGTACAGCGGATGCATGACAATATTGATGTGGATGCTGTGCTGACTGAGGTAATCGACAGTATTTCGGCCATGTATCCGGGAGCCCGGCTTGAACTTTTCATGTCGCAGGACCACCGCAGCGCGAACCCGCAGGTTAAGCCGCTCCCGCTCTGCTGGGGGAACGATGATGTATGCGCAAGAGCGTTCAAAGATGGACGAGTGTCCCTGTATGCCGGACGCGAGGGCAGCCATTCGGTTGAAATTGGCCTTCCCCTTGGCGGCAAGCAGGGGGTTTATGGCGTATTTCATATGGTGATGGATAAGCCGGCTTTTCCGGAGGTGGATTTACGTTTCCTCTCCATGGTGGCCGATACTGCAGGTACCGCTTTTGAGAATGCCAAACTGTATGAGCGGTCCAATCAGCTGATCCGGGAACTGCGCATGAGCAATGAGCTCACCCAGCGGCTCAATCAGAGCCTGCGTCTTGGCGATATTTTTCAGTTCGCTTTTGAAGAGCTTCTGGAAATGTTTGATGCCGACTACTGCTGTATATTACATATGAATGAGGACAAGGGCGGGCTGGAGGCGATTGCCTGCAACTATCAACCCCTGCAGGGTGAAATTCTTGAAATCGGCGAAGGGCTTGGCGGCAAGGTGTACACCACGGGCGAGGCACTTATTCTGTCGGATTACCGGAACGCGGACGGAAGTTATTCACGGCTGATGGATGCCACAGGTTCGAACTCAGTGATTGCCACTCCCCTTAATGTAGGAGGCGAAGTTCGTGGGGCAATTATGCTCACCCACCGGGAGCCGCATTTCTTCTCATATGACAGTTACAGGCTGCTCCAGGCCATGGCAGGCCATATCGGACTTGCTGTAGGCAATGCGCGTCTGCATGCCGAGGTGCGGCGTTTGGCCAACCGTGACAGTCTGACGGGCTTGTATGCGAGGCATTATCTGGACGAGGTCATCAAGGATAAGCAGATTACCGAATTCTGCGGTTCTTTGATCGTCGTGGACATCGACCAGTTCAAGATGGTGAATGACACTTACGGTCACCAGAAAGGCGACAAAATTCTGAGGCAGGTCAGCGAAATCGTCAAGTCTTCCATCCGGCAGGGGGATATCGCCGCAAGATGGGGCGGGGAGGAGCTGGCGGTGTATTTGCCGCAGCTTGGCGTGCAGCAAGCCGTATTTGTAGCGGAACGTATCCGTAAGCGGGTAATGAGCGAAACGGAACCGCATGTAACCGTCTCCTGCGGCATTGCGGAGTGGAGCTGGACAGATGATAAGGTAAGCGTGGAGTCGCTCTTCTACCGGGCGGACATGGCTCTCTACGAAGCGAAGAACAACGGCAGGAACCAAGTCGTGCTAGATACCAAATTAGCGGAGATCAGTACAAAGAATCCTTAAGCGCAAGCGATGGGGATTCTTTTTTTTGCATAAGCCACGGGCAGCGGGAAACCCTATAGAAAATGTTCATACCCTTGACCGGAAAGGCTTGAGTCCATGAGAACCATTAATATCCGCCGGATGATGATCCTGAGCGGAGTCCTGCTGCTGTGTCCTATTCTTAACACCGGCTGTGCCCGCATCAATGACAAACCTGCTGCAGAGGTGCTTCATCTGGTTCTGGCCGGGATGGCGGGAAGCGACGGAGTGTCTTTTGAAGGGGCGTCTTCCCTGCTGCTTGACGGCAATCCGTCCCCGGAAGCTGAACTCTATTATGGAGGAACAGTTTCAGACCATAACAAGGTAAGTCTTTATACGCTTTTGCCGGATGGCGGGATACCGCAAACGGCGGCACAGGCAGGAGAAAACAAGCTGAAATCAGGCTCGGCAGCGACCCCGGCCTACTATACCAAGTTAGAGAAAAAAAACGGCGAGTGGACGCTGCTGCAGAAAGACAGCGCCGCCCCGCCGGACAACCCGCTGCCTGCGCTTAACCCGCTCCGCCAGCTCGAAGATTTGGAGAACCTTGAAATAGAGGTCTCCGAGGAAGCGAGTGCGGCGAGAGGAACCAAAGTGCTTCGTATTGAGCTGAGTGAACCGGAGGCGGGCAGGCAGCTGGCCGCTGAGCTTGAGGGGCAGATGGAGGCCATTCGTCCGGATAAGTCCAGTTCTGAACTGAAGGAATCGGGGAAGCGAGCAGATGCCTTGCAACTGCTGTGGGAGCAGAAGAATAAAGAGCTTCAGCAGAAGCTTAAGGAGGTATCTGTCCAGACCGTATACTACTTGAAGGTAGATACGAAGCGGAATTTGCCGAAACGTCTGACCTGTACCCGCCGGGTGAACGATCCCGGAGATCGGGGGACAGTTGCAGGCGGTGCAGAGGAAATTTATTTAACAGAGGTCAATTTTTACGGTTACCGCTGAGTTCCAGCATCCCCAATGCCTTGCGCTCCACTGCTGGCGTGCTACAATATAACAGTATGTCTATTATTAGCATGAGGAAGGAAGAGAGAGAAGGATGAAGGATCCGAGGATTCAAAAGCTTGCGGAAAATCTTGTGAACTACTCCGTAAACGTGCAGCCGGGCGAGAATGTGCTCGTCGAAATGATTGGCAGTGAAAGAGATTTAATTAAAGCTGTCGTCGAGGAAGTGGGCAAAGCGGGCGGCCGTGCATTTGTGCAGCTTACCGACCGTACCGTTCTGCGCAGCATGCTTAAATATGCTACCCGGGAGGGTCTTGAGGCCTGGGCGGAAATCGACCTGAACCGTATGAAGCAGATGGATTGCTATATCGGTATCCGTGCCGGCGAGAATGTAAATGATCTTTCGGACGTGCCGGAAGAGAATATGAAGCTCTACAATTCCCTGTATTCCCACCCGGTACATAGCGAACAACGTGTCAAACACACCAAGTGGGTAGTGCTGCGTTATCCTAATGCAAGTATGGCACAGCTGGCCAATACGACCACCGAAGCGTTTGAGGACTTTTACTTCGAAGTCTGCAATCTGGATTATGCCAAAATGGACAGAGCCCAGGATGCCCTGGCTGAGCTGATGCGCAGAACGGATAAGGTTCGCATTTCGGGTCCGGGAACGGAGCTTGCTTTTTCGATCAAGGGAATTGGTGCGGAGAAATGTTCCGGGCTCCGGAATATCCCTGACGGTGAAGTCTATAGTGCTCCTGTCCGCGATTCTGTCAATGGAACCATCAGCTACAATGCAGCAACGCTCTATAACGGTGTGACATTCGAAAATGTGAAATTCAAATTCGAAAACGGAAAGATTGTTGAAGCTACCAGCAATGACCCTGTGCGGCTGAACGAAATTCTGGATTCCGATGAGGGGGCCCGCCATATTGGCGAGTTTGCCATTGGTTTCAACCCTTACATCCTGCACCCTATGAAAGACATTCTGTTCGATGAGAAGATCGCCGGCAGCCTGCACTTCACACCGGGTCAAGCATATGATGTAACGGACAACGGGAACCGTTCCTCGATTCACTGGGACCTCGTTCTGATTCAGCGGCCTGAATACGGCGGCGGCGAAATCTATTTTGACGATGTACTGATCCGCAAGGATGGGATCTTTGTTCTTCCGGAACTGAAAGGTCTGAATCCCGAGAATCTGAAATAAATTGTAATCACAGCAGCCGTTTCTCTTGTTTCAGGAAAATTCCTTGCGTGAGTAAGCGGATTCAATGTATCATGGAATTGGTTACAAAAGACTTAAGCTTCATAATCAAGTTGCGGAGGGATTCCTATGTCCAGTAACAATGCGGCAATCGTGGATATTGCCCAAACGGCAAGCAAGTTCAACTCATCGATCGTTCTTCAGGCAGACAACAAGTACATTGATGTTAAAAGTATTCTCGGTCTGTTCACTACTCTTGTCTCCAGCCAAAGCTATGAGCTTCATGTGCATGGTGCAGACGCTGAGGAAGCCAAGAAGGCGATGACCGAAGTTTTTGCGAAGCATGGTTTGAAATTTACGGTGGTTCCAGAATAATCATTTGGTTCCGTAGGACGTCCTGCCTTTGCGGCAGGGCGTTTTTTCTATAAATAAAAGACTTTATATGCAGCATTCTTGTATTGGGTTCGGATTTCGACTAATATTAAACTAAATAGCAATAGTAGCTGTAACTTTTGGACATGGGGGGGATAATGCATGACTTCATCGGATTTGCAGGAACAGCTTAATCTTAGAGCAGTCACTCTTCTTCAAGAAGATGCCAATAAAATTCAGAAGCTCATCGAAGTGCAGATGGAGAATCTGGCAACCCGTTACTGCCCTCTCTATGAGGAAGTGCTCGATACCCAGATGTACGGGTTCTCCAGAGAAGTCGATTTTGCAGTCAGAGCAGGGCTGGTGCCGGAAGTTTCAGGTAAGCTCATTCTGAGCGAGCTGGAGCGCAATCTGGCCGTACTGTACGAGGCGCTCAACAAGAAGGCTGAAGAGCGCGAGATGCTGTAATCACTATCATTTATAAAAAAAGCACATGGGGACCTTTACGGGTCCGGCCATGTGCTTTTTTGTGTTACACGAGGTAGAAAGAAACTCCGAGGATCATATACACGGCCAGCAGCAGCAAACCTTCATACCAGTTGGTTGCACCGTCCTGGATGATCGATTTGGCAATAAAGACAGACACGGCGATCGCGACAATCTCTATCGTGGTGAAGACAATGTCCATCGTATTGCCCATGAAATAGCTGGCAAAAATCAGGACGGGGGCAACAAACAATGCAATCTGCAGACTGCTGCCGACAGCGATCTCCACTGCTGCACCTATTTTGTTCTTCATGGCCAGCATGATGGCGGCACTGTGCTCTGCGGCATTCCCGATGATGGCCACCAGGAAGGCACCGACAAACAGTTCGCTGAAGCCAAAACGCTCCGTTAACGTCTCCAGCGTACCAACAAGCCATTCGCTGACAAATGCGACCATAACCGTTGCCAGGATCAGATAAATAATCGATCTGCTCATGGACCAGGCTGGCTTATGCTCATTTGGCAGCTCTTCCTCATTGTCTACCGTAACGTCAGCCAAGTACTTTTTGTGTGTAATCATGGAGAAGATCAGCCAGGCCATGTAGGCGGCGATCAGCAGCCCTGCTACAACCAGACTGAGTACATCGGTATCCTTTTCTGTGATGGAATGGGTGTTGAAGAACATGGCGGGTACAAAAAGGGCAATGACGGCCACGATCATCAAGGAGCCATTCAGTCCGGCCAGCGTGACATTGAAGTTCTGAACTTTGAATTTCATGCCGCCGGCAAAAATACTGAGGCCCAGCACCAGCAGCAGGTTGCCGATGATGGAGCCGGTGAGGCTGGCCTTAACCATATCGAACAGGCCTTCCTTCACCAGGAAAAAGGCGATGATCAGCTCGGCCGCATTCCCGAAGGTGGCATTAAGAAAGCCCCCCAGCCGCTGCCCGGCATAGTGGGCTACACTTTCTGTAGCCCGGCCCAGAAAGCCGGCTACAAAAACGACCGATATGGCAGAGAGCACGAATTGCAGCGTGTGGTCCCAGTCTGCGTAATGTCCGATGGCGCTAAGGATAAAGGTTATTACCAGCAGCGCCGGAGAGATCCATTTTTTCAAGTAATGCACACTCCAGTCTCTATATGTAGGTTGATTTCATAATCAATATACCCAAATTGTTCCGGTGTGTAAACGGGGATGCAAGAAAGTCATTTGCTTTTTAGCCTGTTTTCGAATTACAATAATTGATAATGAGTGTAGGGGGGTTATGGCATGGCGGAACAACTTCAACTGGAAATGGGAAACATACGGATCTCTAATGACGTCGTCTCGAAGATTGCCGGTTTGGCTGCCTTGGAGACCCCGGGAATTGCGGCCATGTCTGGCGGCTTGTCCGAGGGCTGGGCCAAGCGGCTCAGCGGCAAAAACGTGCAAAAAGGTGTAACTGTTGAAGTGGGACAGCTTGAAGCAGCTGTAGACCTGCGCATCATCGTTCTGTATGAAACTCCGATTCACGAGGTATGCCGGATGCTTCAGCAGAATGTGCGCGAGGCTGTGGAGAGCATGACGGGACTTCATATCGTTGAAGTCAACGTTAAGGTCGAAGGGGTGGCCTTCAAGAACGACGAAATTTCGTAAAGCGGTGCATTGGCAGTCAAGGCAACTTGCAGAAAGTAAACCAAAAAGGCAGTCCGGGAGGTCATCCCAGGGCTGCCTTTTTGGTTACTGCATAAGAAACCGGCACTTATGTAACGTCAGCGGGTACGGACTTGTCTGACCGTGGTAACAGACTTCGTTACCTCCTCTTTCGCCGGCCGGTTAGTCTCTCTGGAAATGCTCAGCATGATGCCCATGGAGAGCATGGTTACGAGCAGTGAGGAACCTCCATAGCTGATGAATGGAAGCGTAACTCCGGTAAGCGGGATCGTGTTGGTGACTCCGCCGATGTTGACAAAGGCCTGAATGGCAATCAGACCCATGATGCCAATGCCGACAAGGGTTCCGAAGGGATCAGTGCACCTAAGGGCAATCAGGATGCCGCGCCAGATGAAATAGAGGTAGACCAGCAGGAAAAGGGATGTCCCTATAAATCCCAGCTCTTCACCGATAACGGCAAAGATAAAGTCGGTATATGGATAGGGCAGATAGTGCAGCTTCTGAATGCTTTGGCCAAAGCCTGACCCGTTGGTTCCTCCCTCGCCGAGAGCGATCAGGGATTGCAGGATATTATAGCCGCCGTCCTCAGGATCCGCTTCCGGATTGATAAATGCGCTAATCCGGTCTTTTTTGTAATCCTTGCTGACCGCCGCGGTTTCTGAAGGCGGTGATAAGGAATCAATGGCTGTTTTTGCACCCATAACAATTCCGACACCCAGCACCAGCAAGGCGATGGAGGCCATAATATGCTTCATGCTGGCCCCCCCGGCGTAGATAACAAGTCCGCTGGTGGCCACAAGGATCAGACAGGAACCCAAATCCGGCTGCATCATAATGAGTCCTGCGACAATGCCTACAATAACCATCACCGGAATATAGCCTGTGCGCAAATCTCTGAGCCGCTCGCCTTTTTTGGAGATCAGGGCAGCCAGGTAGAGAATGATGGATATTTTGGCCAGCTCTGTGGGCTGGATGCCGAGGCTTCCGATACTGAACCAGCTCTTGGCTCCGTTGATTCTCTCTGTAGAGGCCACGAACAGCAGCAGAACCAGCGTGATCATGAAGATCGGCGCATACCATTTCTTGAATTTACTGTAATGGATATTCATGGTTACAAACATCGCGATGCTTCCCAGTACCACCCAGATAATCTGGCGTTTGACAAAAAATAATGAATCATTTCCGAACTTCTCACTGGCCAGCATCAGGCTGGAGCTGGAGCTGAAGACCATGAGCAGTCCGAAGCCGACCAGCAGGAGAGTCAGAATAAGCAGCTGAAAATCGGGCGTTCCTCTTTTGGGCAGGCTGACATTTTTTTTCGTCGTTCCCTTTACACTGCTCAAGCCTCCAGCAGCGCTTTCAGTTCAAGAATATGTCTCGCGGCATCATCCAGAACAGGCTTAGGGACGGGAGATTCATACTCCAGACCATGGGGAAAAGTGGCTTTGCCCAAGTAGACGGCTTCAATCGCAAGTACGGCGTCGGACTTCTCCAGCTTGCCCTCGACAGCACGCGTGTTGATCCGCAAAAAGTATTCTCCGCCGTTCTGCCTGTCTTCGATCTTGCAGTCATAGGTGGCCCGGTAGTATTCCCACTGCCAGCGGATGAATCCGGCTTTGGCCGCGCTTTCGTCCAGATAGAGAAGGTCGCTTGTTAATCCAACGAGGCCCGTGTTCTCAAATATCATAGCGCACATATCCCCCTTATGAAGTATAATGATAATTTCATGCTTATTATTATAGATGTTCCTTTTCATGATAGTATGTTTCCCTGGGTTGTGCAAGGCGTGCCGGGCCTGTTGGTACCCTCTTTTTTGTGTTTCTGCTACAATAATAGAAATATAGCCTTTAGGGCTGAATGGTGGAGATTATATGGAGAGGCTGGCACTGGAACAGCTGCTGCCGGATATGGTGAAATGGCGCAGACATCTGCACCGCCATCCGGAGCTGTCTTATCAGGAGAAGGAGACCTCGGCGTTTGTTGCCGCGAAGCTTAAGGAATTCGGGATTGAAGCCGTGAGAAGCAAGGCCGGTTATGGAGTGACCGGAATTATAAAAGGAAAACTGCCGGGCAAAACCGTTGTTCTGCGCGCGGATATGGATGCGCTGGCCATTACGGAGGAGAATGGCCGGGAGTACGCTTCGCAAAATCACGGAGTTATGCATGCCTGCGGCCACGACGGGCATACCTCCATGCTGCTTGCCGCCGCTGCTTATTACAGCAGCCGCAGGGAAGAACTGCAGGGCGAGCTGCGTTTCCTGTTCCAGCCAGCAGAAGAGATCTGCCCCGGCGGAGCACTGGGGATGATCGCTGAAGGGGTGCTGGAGGGAGCAGACGCAGTATATGGGCTGCATTTATGGACGCCGCTGCCGGTCGGACAGGTAGCCAGCGCACCAGGACCGTTGATGGCCTCTGCGGATGAATTTTTCATCGACATCACCGGTAAAGGTGGACATGCCGGTACGCCGCACCGCACGGTTGACAGTATTGTGGCCGCTGCGGCACTTGTGACCCAGCTGCAGAGCATTGTCAGCCGTTCGGTGGACCCGCTGCGGCCTGCAGTCGTAAGTGTGGGAACGATTCAGGGCGGGACCGCCCAGAACATCGTCGCGGAGCGCTGCCGGATCACCGGTACGGTGCGTGCGTTTGACGAGGAGACCCGTTACCTCATCCGCCAGAGAATTGAAGAGATGACTGCTTCTGTAGCGGCATCGTACGGGGCTGAAGCCAAGATCGATTATTTGGTGGGTTATCCGCCGCTGGTGAATGACGAAGCGGAATTCCGCCGCTTTTTCCGTGTGGCGCCGGCTGCGCTTGGAGACGGGGTCCGCGTAGAGCGGATGGAGAAGATCATGCCGGCAGAGGACTTTTCCTATTATGTTAAGGAAATTCCCGGCTGCTTCATCTTTGTGGGAGCGGGCAATCCGGCCAAAGAAGCGGTGTATCCGCATCACCACAGCAAATTCGATTTTGACGAGGATGCTCTGCTGCATGGGGCGAAGGTGCTGGTGGCGATGGCGGATTCCTGCCTGAATGAATAAGCAGCCGCCCGTATATTTTAACGGTTCAAGGGGAACCTACTTCCGTAGAACATGGAAAACATGACAGGAGGGTTCAATCTTGAAGACAGTCAAAGAAGTAATGACAGCGCAGCCTGTGTGTGTCACCTTACAGGACAATCTCTATGAGGTAGCCGTAAAAATGAGAGATGCGGATACCGGTGTTATTCCGGTGGTAGAAGCTGACGGGGAAACCTTGATCGGTATTATTACGGACCGGGACTTGGTGATCCGGGGGTATGCAGAGAAACATTCCGGCTCGACTGCAGTGGAAACGGTGATGACCAAAGGAATTACTGCTGTTTCCGAATCCACTTCGGTGGATGAAGCGGCTGAGCTGATGGCCTCCAGACAGATCCGGCGGATCCCGGTTGTCAACGGAAAAAAACTGATCGGGATCGTGTCGCTGGGTGATTTGGCCGTGAAGAACATTTTTGCTGATGAAGCAGCAGAAGCTTTGACTGACATTTCACAGCAGCATCTGCATTAGGAATAGAAGCAAGGGGAAGCTCATGTCCGTTATCGCGGAGGTGGGCTTT
This sequence comes from Paenibacillus graminis, assembly GCF_000758705.1. Taxonomy (NCBI): domain Bacteria; kingdom Bacillati; phylum Bacillota; class Bacilli; order Caryophanales; family Paenibacillaceae; genus Paenibacillus; species Paenibacillus graminis. The sequence continues at coordinate 3,102,067 of NZ_CP009287.1, forward strand.
TTCCGCTATACAGTGGTTTGAGAGATACATAGTCCCGGGCGGTCTGGACCGTAACGCCTAACATATTGGAGGTTTTTGAGATGAACGGAAGCGGAAAAGGAGCATGTATCATCCGTAAAGACCGGACGATCCTGCTGGAATGCGGACACCCTGGCTTCGAGGCGGCCCGGACGGCTCTGGCTGACTTTGCCGAACTGGTAAAAAGCCCTCCTGCCTACCACACTTACCGGATAACCCATCTATCCCTCTGGAACGCAGCGGCTGCCGGCAAAACAGTACAGGAGATCCTGGCAGTATTAAGCTTACTTTCGCGCTGTGGCATACCCGCCGGCCTTGAGGAAGAGGTCAGACAGCTGGTCTCACGTTACGGAAGACTGGAACTGCATTCCGGTGCGGCCGGCGGTTCGCTGATGGTCCTGCGTGCCGACAATCCTGTGCTGCTCGATGAATTGGCAGAGCAGGCTGCTTTGCAAGGGCTGGGCCTGAAAAGGACGGCTTCCCTGGAATGCCAGTGTCCGTCTGAACAACGGGGTCTGCTGAAGCAGGAGCTGACGAGGCTGGGGTTCCCGGTCCTGGATTACGCGGGCTACCGGGACGGGCAGGCGCTGAACGTGCCTTGGAAAAAGGCAGCAGGAAGCGGAGCAGCATCCGGGGAGTTCGTTGGCCTAAGGGACTATCAGGAGGAAGCCGTCCGCCGATTCGGGAGAATCGGCGGAAGCGGAGGAAGCGGCGTAGTGGTCCTGCCCTGCGGGGCGGGCAAAACGCTTGTGGGTCTGGCGGTGCTGGAAAGCCTGCAGTGCGAAACACTGATCCTCACTTCGAATGCCACCTCGGTTGCACAGTGGAGGGCAGAACTGCTGAAGAGGACGGGGCTGGATGAAAAATCCGTAGGAGAATACAGTGGTATGAAGAGGCAGGTCCGCCCGATAACGGTGGCCACCTATCAGATTTTGACGCACCGGCGTTCCAAGGGAGGCCCCTTCGGCCATATGAATCTGTTCAATGAACGGAATTGGGGGCTTATTATTTACGACGAGGTGCATCTGCTTCCGGCTCCGGTGTTCAGAGCCACTGCGGATATTCAGGCCACCCGGCGGCTTGGACTGACGGCTACACTGGTTAGAGAGGACGGGCGGGAAGATGACGTATTCTCGCTGATCGGCCCCAAATGCTATGAACTGCCCTGGAAGGTGCTGGAGAAGCAGGGCTGGATTGCGGCAGTCGACTGCATCGAGGTCGTTGTGCCCATGGACACCGAAATCAGGCACAAGTATATGTATGCCGGGGAAAAAGAGCAGTTCCGGGTTGCAGCAGGCAATCCGGCCAAGGCTGGGGCTGCGGCAAGGATCATAGCAGCCCACCCTGGGGCAGCAGTACTGGTCATCGGACAGTATCTGGACCAGCTGGAGCAGCTGGCGGCAAGCCTGGGTGCGCCGCTGATTACGGGCAAGACTTCCCAGCAGGAGCGAAGCGGGCTGTATGCTGCTTTTAACGAGGGGACAATACGGCTGCTGGTGGTATCCAAGGTGGCGAACTTTGCCGTGAATCTGCCTGATGCTTCCGTAGCTATCGAGGTGTCCGGTGCTTACGGTTCACGGCAAGAGGAGGCCCAGCGTCTGGGACGTATCCTCCGGCCGAAGCCGGGAGAGAACAAAGCGTACTTCTATACTCTGGTGTCCGGGGACAGCAGGGAGCAGGATTTCGCTCTGCGCCGCCGTCTGTTTCTGACTGAGCAGGGCTATGAATATGCCGTACAGACCGCCCAACCGGAGGAGGCCACCCTATGAATGGTTTAACAGCGGAAGCGATGCTGGTGCTGCAAAAGATCATCAAGGCCTGCGCCGCCAGGCCCTTTGGCGAAGCACAGGCTGAGCAGCTTTGTCCAGAAGCGCTCTGCCGGGCAGAGCTGCAGCTGGCACTGCTGGAGCTGCGGGAGGCCGGACTGCTGGAGCTGCGGCAGAAATTGTGGGGCGAGAGGCTGTATCAAATTCCCGAGAAACATTTGCCTTCGCTTCAGCGCATATTGTTCCCGCGTGTACCTGTACAGGCGGTAGAGGTGACTGCAATGGACGAAGAAGCAGGCCCCGAACTGTCCGGGGAATTGTTTCGAGCGCTGGCCTTCATTGCTGAAGAAGGGTTGCCCCTGACGGCAAAAGGGGCTATCCACAAAAAGAACATCAACCGGCTGGCCGCCGGCCTTACGCTGCCGGGGGAACAAATAAAAGGTCTGTTCCCTGCAGCCCGGCAGGAGGTGTATCCGTTCCCGCTGCCCGTGATGGTGATACTCGATTTGCTGCTGTGCCTGGGACTGGTCCGCCGGGGGGATTCGGCATTTCTGCTGGAAACCCGGGTGCTGGAAAGCTGGCTGCAGCTCTCCGGGAAGCAGATGTCAAGCCTGCTTTACGGTTTGGTGCTGAGCCGTTACGGCCAGCCCGACCCTGCCGGGCAGCACTTCCGCTATATTGTCTCCTCAGCCGATTATCCATCCGGGATGTGGTTTGCCCTGCGGGATATTCTGGAACGGATGCTGGGAGCGGGACTGGTCCGGGATCAAGGGACTGCAGCGCTGGAAGCTTCAGCGCGGATCTGGCTTGCGGGGCTGGCCGCGTTCGGCTGGTGTGAGCTGGGGAGGACGGAGGACGGATCGGTTTGTTTCCGCTGGACCACGGCCCGGCCACAGTTTCCTCTATACGAGGCTGCTGCGTTCTCTAGCCGGAGTTTAGACATCCAGGAACCTTCAGATGAAACGGAGGAAAGCTTTGATCAGGAGAATCTGCCGCAGCAAGATGAAATACGTCCAGCTTCTGACTCCCCGGGGTTCATCGTCCAGCCGGATTTCGAGGTGCTGGTCCCTGCGGAGTGTCCTTACAGCCACCGCTGGTTACTCGCGGGGTGTGCAGAGCTTCAGCATAGCGACGATCTGTGGAGCTACCGGCTGACCCGGGAGAAGCTGGAATCTGCAGCTGAGCAAGGATTGTCTCCGGAAACTGTGATTTCGTGGCTTGCGGACCATGCCCAGGGCGGACTCCCGGCTCAGGTGGAGCTGTCTTTGAGGCAGTGGGGCAAAGGAATCGGGAGGACGGAGCTGGCTGAGGTCATCTTGCTGGCCTGCCGGTCTGAAGCAGACGGGAATGATATCGCTGCCCACCCCCGGTTGTCGGGGCTGCTTGCCCGTATCGGACCGCAGCATTTCATCGTCCGCATGGAGGACGTGGAGGCCGTGCGCAAGGAGCTGGGAGCAGCCGGATTGGCTCCCCCTAAGAGGATTGCAGGCCAGAAAGCGGAGCCGGGAAGTGGTTGGCCGTTGCTTAACGGAAGCGGGATGGTGGATTTCTCAGCTTATACTCTGCCGGTTCATGGGCATGAAACTGGACTGTTTGCTTTTGCGCCAGTGCCGCCATTGATCCCTTTGAATCTGCATGCCTCCGAAGAGGCGGTGCTCTCCGGCCTTGCGGCTGTGCCGCAGATGTGGATCAAGCAGTGGCGGAAATATCACGCCACTACTGCCCAGAAGGTAATGGAACAGGCTGTGGAGTGGGGAGTGAAGGTCCGTTTGTCTATGGAGGGTGAGGTCTGTGAATTCATTCCTGCCCGAATCAGCCGCAATCCATGGGAAGTGCAGGGTACACTGCTGCTGGCGAGGCCTGACCGTGTGCAAGAGGCCCGGCTGAGTGCGGGGGATTGGCAGGAAATGCAGCTCATGATTCCCAAAATGCGGAGAAATTCCTCTTCTGCTTAGGCGGGAGGGTATGTTATGATAGGAGAGTCTACGATATGCGGTAGAATATTAACGCAGAAACGAGTTGAAGTTCATGAGCGTAGCGGAATTGAATACGGTTGATATGGCCGAAGTACTGACATACGCCTATGAATTAGGTGATATGATTAATCAATCCGCTGAAGTGTCGGATTACTTATACTGGAAAGGACGGGTTGACGCCAACCCTGAAATCCAGGCCATGGTCAAACGGCTGCAGAGCAAAAAGGAGCTGTTTGAGGAGACAAAGCGGTTCGGACATTTTCATCCCAACTATCATTCAGCTAAGGATGAAGTGGCAGCAGTCGAGCAGGAGCTTGAGCGCTTCGAGGAGGTTGTCCGCTTTAAGCTGGCGGAAAAAACTCTGGATGATATGCTGCATTCGATGTCCGAAACAATTGCTTTTTCCGTATCGGACAGCATAAAGGTGCCAAGCAATGACCCGTCCCCCAAGGGCGGAGGATGCGGCAGCGGAGGCAAGTGCTCCTGCGGATAGGCTCCTGATAAGGGCAAGAGAAAGAGAGGCGAAAAGCTGATGTTTGCGGAACGTACAGGATATATTGTATGGGTAAGTGATGTTAAGGCGGCACGCAATCTGGAGAAATACGGGACTTTGCATTATGTTTCCCGAAAGATGCATTACGCCGTCATGTATGTGAACGCGGAACGTGCCGAGGAAGTGATGAAGAACGTCCGCAGACTGTCTTACGTGCGCAAGATTGAAAGATCTTACCGGAATGAGCTGAAGACGGAATACACCAGTAACGGACCGGACAAGTCCCGTTACTATGGTTTGTAGATTCTGGTCATTGAAGATGAAGCGGGTGCCTTGGGCATCTGCTTTTTTTTGGGTGTAGGCGTGCCCAGAGGCACGTTATCTAGTTGGTGAGAGAGACGAAGGCCATGGAAGCTGCGTAGAACCTGGAACAACAGTGAAGAAGCCTTCGGCGTATACCCCGCATGAAATCACATAGTCAAAATCGTATAGTCAAAATCGCATAGTCAACAATAGTTGTCCTAACTACGCGATGCGGGCGGGAGTGCGGCAGGCCGGTTGGGCCGGAAACAACGGCAGGAAATGCCTTTGTTGAAGCTGGCGCAGGCCGGTTGCCGTATCTTCGAAACTATAAAGTTGAGGCATCAGTCGGTCTATACTAGAAATCCTCATTTCCACCTAGCGCCTGCTCAATGGTTTCTTCGCAAGCGCTAGGTGGAAAAAGGGAACTTATTTTACCGAAAATTCAAAAATAATATGATTTAAGTGGAAAAAGGAAACTTAAATGGGTCATATTACTCTGTCAGGAGCATAATGAGCTGAATTAGTTAACCTTTTTCCACCTCATCTGCGGAGAACAGGGGATTCAAGGAAATTAGCTGCCCTTTCTCCACTTGGAATTGCCGTATGATTCATGAGTAGTTGTCCTCAAGGTAAGCTAGATAAGTTGAACTTAAGAATTGTAGCAGGATGACTGTAAATACCTTGTGAACCAAGGGGATCGCCATAACATCAAGTTAGATTTTTAAGTTCACTCTATACAGACTGAAATCCAAGACGGCTGCTCTGTCCAGTGAAGTGAAGGACGGCGCGGCCGGTTTGTTCAAATATAATTTTTATGCTTCGCGCTATAGATTATCCTTCTATTTCTCGCTGAAGCGGGTACCCTCCTTATAAGGACGGCGCAGCCGTTTTCTACTCGGGCAAATATGGTTGCTGAATACTATAAAGTTTCAAAAATGGGCGAAAAACGGCCTGTTCTGCATCTATTTTATCACTGCTTAATACTTGCGCTATATGCTGGCAAGAGAGTGACAAAATTCACTAGTAAAAGCATGCAGGTGACCTAATGACCAAAAGAATGACATGGACCCAAAAGCTATTGGCAGCCCCCCAATATCTACAGCACATCAATGGAAGGCAACCAGTCTTAAGACTCTGGTATAACTGAAGCCGGAATTCATCAAGCTGGACAAGTCCCTGATCCGGGGAATACACAGCAACCGCGAGCAGCAGGAGCTTTTGGAGCTGATCAGCGAGTATGCCAGCCGTTCTGCGACCCGGGTCATTGCCGAAGGCAACGAGACAGAGGAGGAACTGCTGTACTTGCAGATGGCCGGTATTGAATTCGGCCAGGCTACGCGTTCGGAAGACCCGGATACTTGCCTGTACAGGGAGCTTTTCCGCCGGATTCGCCACAACTTTCCGCTGGAGGAGGCTACAAGCATGTTTCTTCAGATTGGTGAAATTGCTGAACAAATTCCCGAGACCTCCCTTCATCACAAGTGCGCTTATGTGGACCATATTTTTAATAAGCAATCCTCGGCTGCAGGGTGTGGCAGTGACAGACACCGGACAGCCGGTGGCGCAGATTATGAGGATTCGCTTTATCAGCAGATCGGTACATTGTACGGCTTCACGCTGTACATGGGCTGCTCCATCGAACTGATTATGGATGGTTCACTGCTGGTGAAGGCGACCGGATGCTTCAGGCCACAGCAGAGATTCTGAAGCATTGCCCCCTGCGGCTGGAGGGTTTTTTGGGTCGCATCGGGGGAGATGACTTCATTATTTTTATCGGTGATTATCGTTATGAGGAGTACTGCAGGAACAACATATAGCTGAGTTTGACAGGATCCTGGAGGCGTTTTATCAGCCCGGCCATTTGCTGCAGCATTATGTGCTGACCGAGAGCCGTACAGGCGCAGTAGAGGAAATTCCGCTGGTCTCCATCTTGATAGCCGTTGTAACTAACCGCTACCGTCATTTCGATTCTATCGAGGACCTTTCGGGCGAGGCGGCAAGGCTCAAGAAAAAATGTAAAATGATCAAAGGCAGCAGCTTTGTGGATGACAGGGATCTCTCTGCAAGCAAATCTGCTTGATTCCGTAAGGGAACGTTCGACATGCTTGAACAACAAACGTCAATGCGGTAATATTGACAACAATAAGAGCATGCCAAGACCCTTTCAGTGGAGTGTGATGAAAAATGCATGGCAAGGGGATGGAAACGTGGGGGGTGTACGAGCCCTTCCACATCATGCTGAATGAATACAGGGTGGCTGATATTGTCATAACACCACATGCGAGAAGCCGTTTTGCTGACCGGATTAATAAGGAAGACGGCATGGATGCAGATATTGGTGCATGGATATGGCAGTGCGTGAGGCAGAACCGGGTAAGGCCGTACTCCCAAAGTGAGTACAATGCTTACCTGATCGATAACGACACCTCCATTGTGGCCGAGTTCAAGGAGCTGGAGGGCGTGACCACACTTTCGGGACATCCGCTGTATGTGATGGTGGTGGTTACCTTTCTCGGTAATATTTCCGCGACTCCACAGCTGCGTGATCTGCGGGCCTACTTCTCATGGCTGCGTCATTCCCGCCGTATGAAGCTGATGAAAAAACGCCGCAGACGCAAGTAACAAGCACACAGTTGCAGAGAAGGCATGCGGCGGAAGGCTGCATGTTTTTTTTGAATTTTATGAAGGAGTCCTGAGCGTATGAATTTTCACCAGCTTCATATCTTTTATACTGTTTCCGAGCGCGGGAGCTTCTCGGCCGCAGCACAGACGCTGCATATGACGCAGCCGGCAGTGACGATGCAGGTCCAGGCGCTGGAGGATTATTTCGGAGCCAAACTGTTTGACCGTTCCAGCAAAAAAATTATGCTCTCCGAGGCCGGCCGCACCCTGCTGCCGTTTGCCCTGCGCAGCATCCAGCTGATGAGGGAGACCGATCAGGCAATGGCGGCGTTTACCCATATGCTTGAGGGGCGCCTGCTGCTGGGAGCGAGCCTGACGATCGGGGAGTATGTGCTGCCGCGCCTGCTCGGTCCGTTCGGCAAGGCTTATCCGCATATCTCAATCATGATGAAGGTTATGAATACCTCGCAGCTGCTGGAGGAGATTCACAAGCATCAGCTGAATTTCGGCCTGATCGAGGCACCGGTATCCCATCCGGATATGGAGATTGAACCGGTCATGGGGGATGAGCTGAAGCTGATCGTGCCAAGGGAGCACCCGCTTGCCGGGAAGGACGAGGTGACCCTTGCGGAAGCATTGCAGCATCCTTTTGTACTCCGTGAGCAGGGTTCGGGAACCCGCCGGGTCATGGAAGAGCAGCTGCTTGCCAAAGGGCTGGACCCTGGGGCGATGCGTGTGGTGATGGAGCTGGGAAGCACGGGAGCCGTGAAATCTGCGGTAGAGGCGGGGCTTGGCATTACCATTATCTCTACGTCCTCGGTCAAGCATGAGGTTGCGCTGGGGTTGCTGAAGATCGTTAATATTACGGATGCCTCTTTTAAAAGACAGTTCTATGCAATTCACCTGAAGTCGACGCTCCTGCCGATATCGGCGGTTACCTTTTTAACGTTTTTGCGTGACCGTGCAGGTGATCTGTAGGGAAGCTGGCAGTTTTGTACCCATGGTATTAGGGAAAACGGATGGCTAAATAAGTTGAACTTGAGAAATACATAAAAAGGGTAGAAGTGCGGAGGGGAAGTTTGGATACTTACGGAGCGGTTGCGTCCGCCTGAAATCTTTCCGGAGGAAAGCTCGCTATCTTCAGCATAGGCATTCTACGGATTTCAACCGCAAATGGCGGTACAAGTGAAGAAATCTGTAGGCAACAGCGGCAGGAAGTCCAAGCATTCCCCGGAGTTACGATTATCCCCCACAATGTAAAACTAAGTTCAACTTTTATAGCTTAACGGGCGGGGGTTATGTATGGCGGTTTTGCTTAAGGGTGAGAAGGTAACGCTGAGAGATCTGACGGAAGAGGACATCCGCACCCTATACTATTATGAGTTTGAAGCCGAGGACAGGGAGCATCTGCTCTGGAATGGCCCTTACGGCACGAAGGAATGGGAAAGCTATGAAACGTTTGCATCCAAATTTGCCGAGATTCTGGCGCTGACCTATACCGGTGAACCCCGCAGCCGCCTGGTGGTTGAGATTGACGGTCAACTCAAAGGAACGGTCGGCCGATACTGGGTGTCCAAGGTGACGAATTGGTTCGAGATCGGGATTGTGCTGTTTGACTCGCGTGACTGGTCAGGCGGGTATGGCACCGAGGCCTTCCTGATGTGGATGGGATATTTGTTTGATTCGCTGGATACGGTCCGGCTTGGGATTGGCACATGGTCGGGCAATGTCCGGATGATGAGGCTGGCCGCGAGGTGCGGCATGATCGAAGAAGCCCGGGTACGCATGGCGCGGATTGTGCGCGGTGAGTACTACAATGCCATTAAGATGGGAATTCTTCGTGAGGAATGGGGAGCAGCCCAGAGCTGGAATACTTGAAGGGCAGGTGGAACCGGTGGAACATAAGGTGAAGAATAGCAGTTTAAAAAATCAGGCAGGCGGCGGATTCGCCGGCAGAGCCGATTTGCATACCCATACACTGGCTTCAGACGGGATGCAGTCTCCGGCGGAGAATGTGCGGCTGGCCCATGAAAAAGGGCTCGCGGCGGTGGCAATCACGGATCATGATACCGTGGCAGGAGTGGCTGAAGCGCTTGAGGCGGGACGGAAATATGGAATCACGGTTGTCCCCGGAGTAGAAATCAGCACACGCGCCGGCGGCAAAGAAATCCATGTGCTGGGGTATTACATGGATACGCAGCAGGAGCTGTTCTTATCCCGGCTTGCGGAGCAAAGGGATACCCGCGCACAGCGGAACGAGGCTATTATTGCCAAACTGCAGGCGCTGGGCATAGAGATTACAATGGACCAAGTCACCGCCGGGATTGGCCGTGAGCTGAAGCCTGATGAGAGTGTGGGCCGTCCGCATATTGCCGATGAACTGGTGCGTCTTGGCGCAGCTGTGGACATGCGCGATGCGTTTGACAAGTATCTGGCTGAAGGAGCAGCGGCTTTTATATCGCCGCCGCGCATCACGCCGGAGCTTGCCTGTGACTGGATTGCCGAGGCCGGCGGAGCGGCGGTCCTGGCCCACCCCGGTATTTACGGGGATGATGAACTGGTCCGCAGCATTATTGAACGCAGCGCGCTGCGCGGCATCGAGGCTTACCATTCGGACCACAGCCCGGCTGACGCAGAACGTTACCTTGCGCTCGCCGAAGAATTCGGGCTGCTGGCCACGGGCGGCTCTGATTTCCACGGTGCCCGCCAGGGGGTTGTGTTCCATGGTGAGATCGGCAGCGTGTCGGTTCCTGTTGACGTGCTTGAGCAGCTGCGGGATAAACCGAAGCAGCACTAGGGTGCGGAAAACAAGGGTAGAAATACCCTTGAATGGGCCGGAACCGGCGACGAGGCGGGAAACAAGGGTAGAAATACCCTTGCATGGGCCGAGCCCGGCGGCGAGCCGGAAAACAAGGGTAGAAATACCCTTGAATGGGCCGGAACCGGCGGCGTGGCGGAAAACAAGGGTAGAAATACCCTTGAATGGGCCGGAACCGGCGGCGTGGCGGAAAACAAGGGTAGAAATACCCTTGAAAGGGCCGAACCCGGCGGCGAGGCGGGAAACAAGGGTAGAAATACCCTTGAATGGGCCGAGCCCGGCGCGGGGACAGGAAACAAGGGTAGAAATACCCTTGAATAAGTGCAAGCGGTGCACGAAGCACCGCAAAATAAAGAACCTCCAGCCACGGATGCTAATCCGCCTTAGGCTGGAGGTTCTTTCGTTCAGAGTTATAGCTGCATTCCTGCGGATGACATTAACTCTTCAGGGTATTCGGCAGGCTTTTGATCCGCTCCTCGTCGGGAGTGACGAATAGGGTCTTTTGATGATCGTATATGACGAAGCCGGGTTTTGCCCCGCTGGGCTTGCGGACATGGCGGATCAGCGTGCAGTCCACAGGGACGCTGCTTGATTGCTTGGCCTGGCTGAAGTAAGCTGCCAGCTGTGCGGCTTCCTCAAGGGTGGCGTCGCCAAATGATTCGCTGCGGATCACTACATGTGAGCCGGGAATGTCCTTGGTATGCAGCCAAGTATCGTTCGCCGAAGCGAGACGGTTGGTAACATATTCGTTCTGCAGATTGTTTTTGCCCACATAAATGTCTATGCCTTCCGAAGAAGTGAACACCTGCAGAGTGGGCCGGGTGGCTTTTTTCTTTTTCTTGCCTTTTTTGCTGCGGTCACGCAGGTAGCCCTGGCTCACAAGCTCGTCGCGGATTTCCTCGATATCATTCAGGGAAGCATGGGCCAACTGCTGAAGCAGCGTTTCCATGTAGGCAATTTCCTCATGGGTTTTGAGCAGCTGTTCGTTGATTACCAGCAGGCTGTTTTTGTATTTGTTGTATTTTTTGAAATAGCGCTGCGCATTGTCCGATGGGTTAAGCAGCGGATCAAGCGGGATGGTGATTTCCGCCTGGTCCTCATCATAATAATTGACAAGCTTGGCTTGTTTGTCACCTTTGGATACGGCATGAAGGGAAGCGAACAGCAGCTCGCCCCAGATCCGGAATTGATCGGCATCCTGGGCTTCGTCCAGGTCCTTTTGCAGGTTGGCCAGCTTTTTGACGTTTTTGCTGCGTTCATTGCTGAGGAAGCGGATCAGGTCGCTGACCCGCTGCTTCACCGTATCGCGCTCGGCTTTATCCCCGTAATAATCCTCCAGACAGCTGCTGATGGAGCTATAGTGCTTCACATGCTCATCCGGAAGGGTCAGGGGAATCGCCGAGAAGACAGGCTTGCCTTTGGCATTTGCTCCGGATACCGGAGAGAATCTGCATTCCCGCACCGGTTCAAGCACCGTATTGAAGGCTTGCCATAATGACGCTATTTCTTCCGTCCAATGGTCAGTCAATACAGTGGAATCGGCTTGCCCGTTCCCTGAGAGCCCTTCGGACGTAACAGATCCGCCGCCGCGCTGCCGCACAATTTCTCCGGCGATCAGCGGACTCATTCCGCTGAAGGCATGGACCATCCAGCCGGCAGGGTCGGCTGAGGGCGCGGGACCGCCGGAGCCGTCCGCCTTCGGCTCCTCCAGCGACTTCAGGAGGTCGGCCAGCTCGCCCTCGATGATCTCCTCAGGCTCCTGCTCTTCGCCGGAGTCAGCCAGCAGCGCCGCTTCTTCTGCCGCCGCTGCAAGGCTCACAAAGGCCTCTTTTCCGATGTCAAGAGGGTTCAGCTTATGCTGCTGCGGCGGCTCGATATAGGCGATGCCGGGCATTACGTTCCGGTAGCTGCTGATCGTCGGAGTGACATGATGAATGCCGTCGATAATGGTGCCGGTCGCAAGCTCCGTCAGAATGATATTGCTGTGCCGGCCCATCAGCTCAATAATGATTTTTTTGGCGGATACATCTCCTAACTCATCCCGGGTCCGCACCTGGATATGAATGATGCGCTCCATGCCGACCTGGCTGATGCTCTCAATAGTTCCGCCTTCACAGTGCTTGCGCATCAGCATGCAGAACATCGGCGCTTCCGCCGGATTAATGCTGTTCCTGTCGGTCAGATGAACCCGGGGGTAGGTCGGATTGGCTGACAGCAGCAGCTTGCCGCCGCCGCCGGAGCCGCGCAGGATGAAGATCAAATCGTGTGTGCTGGGTTGATATATTTTGCCGATGCGTGCACCAATAAAGGGTTGAAGCTCATGCACGATCGCTCGGGTTACAATGCCGTCTAATGCCATGATCATGTTCTCCTGTCGCCTGATAATAATGTACTACTCTCTATGATGCCATACTTTGACACATTTGCGCAAAAGGAGAAGCCGGAGGGAGGTGATATTTTGGGACGACCATGAATACACTTGGACATGAACAGGTGGAAAAGCTGTGCGCCGCCGGAAGTCAAGAAACGACCGGGAGGGGAAAGAAGAAATATGGAACAAAAAAGTTGGCACCGGCTCGGTGCAGAGGAACTGCAGAAGATGTTCGGCGTTCATCCGGGATCGGGCCTAAGCGGAGAGGATGCCGCGCAGAGGCTGAAGGAGAAGGGCCACAATGAGCTGTCCGAAGGGAAGGCGATATCCCCGCTGACCCTGCTGCTGAACCAGTTCAAGGATTTTATGGTGCTGGTGCTGATGGGGGCGACACTGATATCCGGCCTGCTCGGTGAATATCTCGACGCGATAACGATTGTCGCCATCATTATCCTGAACGGGGTACTGGGATTTGTGCAGGAATTCCGCGCCGAGCGATCGCTTAGAGCGCTCAAGCAGCTCTCGGCACCGGCTGCGAAGGTGCTGCGCGATGGCAGGGTTGAGCACATTCCCGCCAAAATGCTCGTACCTGGCGACATCGTGCTGCTCGAGAGCGGTGACCGGATTCCGGCAGATGTCCGCTGGCTGCAGTGCAGTGCGCTGTACGCTGAGGAATCCGCCTTAACCGGGGAATCGCTGCCTGTCTCCAAGCATTCGGAAGTGATTCATACCGAGGAAATCCCGCTTGGCGACCAGAAAAATATCGGTTTCATGGGGACGATGGTCACCCGGGGGACTGGCCGGGCGATCGTGGTCAGAACAGGCATGGATACCGAGATGGGCAAAATCGCCGATCTGATTCTGAATACCGAATCTCAGGAAACCCCGCTGCAGCACCGGTTAGAGCAGCTCGGCAAAATTCTCATCTATGTCTCGCTGGGTCTGACCATTGTAGTTGTCATTGCAGGCATCCTGCACGGGCAGCCTGCGGCTGCCATGTTCCTGGCTGGCGTGAGCCTTGCCGTTGCGGCTATTCCGGAAGGGCTGCCGGCCATTGTGACCATTGCTCTTGCGCTCGGCGTCCAGCGGATGATCAAGCGGAAGGCGATTGTCCGCAAGCTGCCTTCAGTGGAAACCCTCGGCTGCGCATCGGTCATTTGCTCCGATAAGACGGGAACGCTGACCCAGAATAAGATGACGGTAACACGGCTGTGGAATGCCGGACGGATTCTGGAAGTCACTGGTGAAGGCTATGCCCCAAGCGGACATGTGCTGGAAAAAGGCAGGCCCATTGACCTGAAAAATGATCAAAATCTGCGGCGCATGCTCCAGATCGGTGCTTTGTGCAACAATGCCGAGATCATTGAGACGTTTCCCGGTGAGATGCGCGCCAAGCGCAAAGGGAAGGAAAAAGTAAGTGAGGCGGACAAGGATGTTGGCAGCCAGCCGGTCTGGGAACTGAAAGGTGATCCGACAGAAGGAGCGCTGGTCGCCTTATCCGCAAAAATGGGACTGACTGCGCAGTCGCTGGGTGTAACCTACGCAAGAGAGACGGAATTTCCGTTCGATTCCGAACGAAAGCTGATGTCTGTGGTTGTGAGCCATCCCGGGGGACGGATGATCTGCACCAAAGGCGCGCCGGATGTTCTCCTGAACAACTGTACCTACATGCTGTGGGAAGGTGCAGTCGTGCCTTGCACACCTACCTTGCGCCAGAAGGTCCTGGAGGCTAATGAAGCAATGGCGTCAGGCGCGCTGCGTGTGCTGGGGATGGCTTATCGTGATATGCGTTCAGGTGAGGTTGCGGGCAGCGAAAAGGAAGCGGAAAGCCAGCTGGTATTCGCTGGACTGGCCGGGATGATCGATCCGCCGCGGCGTGAGGTGCGTGATGCCATCAGCCTCACCCGCCGGGCTGGAATCAAGACCGTAATGATCACCGGGGATCATGGCACCACAGCGGAAGCGATTGCCCACCAGTTGGGCATTCTGCAGCGCGGCGGGACGGTGCTTACCGGCAGCCAGCTTACACGGATGGACGACGATGCTCTGGATAAGGTGTCGGATAATGTATACGTGTATGCCCGGGTCTCCCCTGAGCATAAACTGCGCATCGTCAAGTCCCTGCAGCGTCACGGGCATGTGGTGGCTATGACCGGCGACGGCGTTAACGATGCTCCGGCGATCAAAGCGGCGGATATCGGCATCTCCATGGGCATCACGGGCACGGATGTAACCAAGGAAGCGTCGGCGCTCATCCTGGGCGACGACAATTTCTCGACGATTGTAGCGGCCATTGAGGAGGGCCGGAACATTTACGAGAATATCCGTAAATTTATCCGTTACCTGCTCGCTTCCAACGTCGGAGAAATTTTGACGATGTTCTTCGCCATGATGCTCGGGCTGCCGCTGCCGCTGGTTCCGATCCAGATTCTCTGGGTTAATCTGGTAACCGACGGGCTGCCGGCAATGGCCCTGGGCGTGGACCAGGCTGAGAAGGATTTGATGGAACACAAGCCCCGCGGCGCCAAGGAGAACATCTTTGCCCGCCGCCTCGGCTGGAAAATCATCAGCCGCGGATTGCTGATCGGCCTGTGCACATTGGCCGCTTTCTGGATGACGCTCCGTATTGACCCAAGCAGCCCCGTGCAGTTGATCCGGGCGCAGTCGGTTGCTTTTGCCACATTAGTCATGGCCCAGCTGATTCATGTCTTCGACTGCCGTAGCTCCCGCTCGGTGTTTCACCGCAATCCGCTCCAGAACAAATATCTGGTGCTTGCTGTGCTCTCATCCATACTGCTGATGCTGGTTGTGATGTATCTGCCGGTTCTCCAGCCAATCTTCAAGACCGTACCGCTCAGTTTCCGCGAATGGTGTCTGGTGCTCGTCATGGCAGGCATCCCTACCTTCCTGATGGGGGCGGGCAGCGTATGGGGGGGCAAGAAGAACCGCAGCCGCAGCGGAGGGCGGACGATGATAAAAAGTACAAAAATTTCGGCATAAAATCAATAGCTTAAACCCATTCCTTAAGGTATGCTTGGTTCACAATACGTCCTTTAGGAGTGGAATCACAATGGAATTTACCAAAATGCACGGCCTGGGCAATGACTTTATTATTGTTTTCGGCGAGCAGGAGCTGCCGGGGAATGCCTCTGAGCTGGCAGTTACACTATGCAACCGGTTCTTTGGCATCGGTGCCGATGGACTGGTGTATATCCTTCCGTCGGAACGCGGCGATTATATGATGCGCATTATGAATTCAGACGGCTCCGAAGCAGAGCAATGCGGCAATGCGATCCGCTGTGTGTCCAAATATGTCTATGAGCACGGACTGGTCAGCTCAGAGCAGATAGTAATTGAAACGATTGGTGCGGGTGAACAGAAGGTAAGCTTGCAGGTGAAGGATGGAGTGGTGGAGACGGTTACGGTCGATATGGGCGAGCCTGTATTGTCGGGAACACAGATTCCTGTAGCCATTGATGCCGAGCCGGTGCTGGACCAGCCGATTGAGGCGGATGGAAGAGCGTTCAAATTCACTGCCGTATCCATGGGCAATCCCCACTGTGTAATCTATGTGGACGATGCCGTAGGTTTTGATCTGGCCACCTGGGGGCCGAAGCTCGAAGTCCACCCGTTGTTCCCGAGAAAAGTAAACGTTGAATTCGCCACCGTGCTGGACCGCAGCCATGTCGATATGCGTGTCTGGGAACGCGGAGCAGGGCCTACATTGGCCTGTGGAACCGGTGCTTGCGCCACGCTCGTTTCCTCTGTGCTGAACGGTCTGACTGACCGTTCAGCAACGATCAGCTTGAAGGGCGGCGATCTCTTTATTGAATGGAATGAACAAGACAATCATGTCTACATGACGGGTCCCGCACAGGTTGTTTATACGGGTTCTGTTGAGCTCTAAAGCTGTTACTTAGCGTATTGGGAATATTGAAATGGAAGCCCTGCGGCGAAATGCCTGCAGGGCTTCCTTGTGTTATGTCAAATGTGGAACCTCAGCCGAATAATGGCAGGACTTAATGCAAATAATACCACCCAGTACTGGATAGGGGGCCTGAGATGGAGACGAAGGGTCAATGGAAGCGCAGTGCCAAAGCGGCACATACGGATCAAACGGTATCTCAGACCGGAAGACTGTCGGGGCTGTGTTTAGAACTGTCCGAGAGCCTGGCGAGTATTCAGTCCGAGCTTGGGAACAGCCCTGACCTCATCATACGCCAGATCCAGCTAGGGGGTCCTCTCCGTATTCAGGCCGCTGCCGTCCACCTTAGCGGTCTGGCCGACACGACTGAAGTCAATCAGTTTGTAATCGGCTCGCTCCTTGGCAACACGGAAAGTCTGTTCATGGACAGCGAAGAAGGAGGCAGCCATGGAGGCCGGCTTCCAGCCATGATCCTGAGCCGGGCTTTGGAAATTGGAGAGGCGGAAATCAAGGAAGAGTGGAAAGAGATGATGCTTGCGGTTTTATCGGGCGATACGGCTATTCTGCTTGACGGGTATGCGGTCTCTATAGTTTGTGCTACGAGAGGAGGCGAATGGCGCACAGTCAGCGAGCCTACCTCCCAGCTGGTTGTCCGGGGCCCGAAGGATGGCTTTGTGGAGTCAGTGGCCACCAATATTTCCCTTATCCGCCGGAGAATCAAGTCTCCCAAGCTGCGTCTGGAGTACATGAAGATCGGAAGTGAAACCCAGACCCTTGTAGCGCTGATGTATGTAAAAGATATTGCGGGAGAAGATCTGATCAGTGAGGTGCGGGAACGGCTGGGCAAGATTGCTATGGATGAAGTCCTGGAATCCGGTTATGTCGAAGAGCTGATTCAGGACAAAACCTTCACCCCATTCCCGACGATTTATAATTCAGAGCGTCCCGATGTGGCTGCCGGCAATTTGCTGGAGGGGCGGGTAGTGATCATTGTCGACGGAACACCCTTTGTCCTAATTCTGCCGGCAGTGTTCACCCAATTTTTCCAATCGGCAGAGGACTATTCGCAGAGATTCGATATTACCATTTTGATGCGGCTCGTAAGGTATTTGAGTTTTATCGTTCTGATTTTGGGTCCTTCCGTGTATATCTCACTGACCACCTACCATTATGAAATGATTCCGACCACACTCCTGATTAATTTGCTGGCCCAGCGGGAGAATGTGCCGTTCCCGGCTTTTGTCGAGGCACTGCTGATGGAGGGTGCTTTTGAGATCCTCCGCGAAGCCGGTGTGCGCATGCCGCGTGTCATCGGACAGACCGTTTCGGTTGTGGGTGCCCTCATTCTGGGCTCGGCTGTGGTTGAGGCAGGCATTATCACACCGATAATGGTGATTGTCGTCGCATTGACCGGGATTGCCAGCTTTGCAATTCCAGCCTATAACATGGCGATTGCGGGAAGACTTATCCGCTTTGCATTTCTTCTGCTTGCGGGGTTGTTTGGCTTCTATGGGATCGTTCTGGGGCTGATTGTAATGGTGGCGCATATGAACAGCCTGCGTTCCTTCGGCATCCCCTATTTGTCGCCGTTTGTACCACTGTCTGTCAAAGGTCAGAAGGATACCTTTCTGCGACTCCCGGTCTGGCTGATGACTCCCCGCAAATCGCCGCGGCAAATGCGTGCCGAGCAGCCGGAGTTCATGCGTTTGACTACAGGGAATGAGGAACTGCTGGCCCCATTGATCGGCAAGGCGGACAACCCTCCTGAAACGGCGGAAGGGGACCGACCCGATGAACAATAAAAGTCTGGGACTCTCTCTCCTGATCGCCATGCAAATGCTGCTGCCCCTCGTTATAACCGGCTGCTGGGACAGTGTCGAGCTCAACCGGAGGGCGATCGTTTCCGGAGTTGGGATTGACAGGGGGCCGTCGGATGACCAGAAATATATGCTTTCCTTTCAGGTAATCGTTGCGGAGGAGATCTCCGGAGAACAGACCAGAAGCAGTTCGCCGGTGGCTTTATATTCCGGAAGCGGACGGACGATGTTTGAAGCGCTGGCGAATGCCTCGCGGCAAACTGCACGTTTTTTGTCGCTCGGGCATGTCCGAGTGGTGGTCATTTCCGAGGAATTCGCCCGTGAAGGCATTAAAGATATGCTGGATGTGCTGGAAAGGGAAAGCGACATGCGGCTGACCAGCCTGGTGTTTATCACTAAGGATCAGCCGGCCAGAGAAGTGATGTCGACCATGACTGTATTCAGCAAGATTCCTGCCAACGATCTGGTTGAAAAGCTGAACACTACCTCGAAGCAGTTTGGCTACAATTACAAAATGGAAGTGGATGATGTAATCAGAGGCATCCAGGTCAGGGGAGGGGGGCCGGTTATTAATGGTGTTTTCACGATCGGAGGCAGAGAACGCGCGGATTCCAATGACAACTTGAAAACGATCACTCCGCATACGATACTGAGGATTTCCAGATTGGCCGTATTTAAGGATGATAAGCTCAAAGGCTGGCTTGAAGGAAAAACCGCATTCGGTACAGTGCTTCTGCTTAACAAGCTTAAAGAATTTCCCGTAGTAATAAAAAATGATAACGGCTATTTGGCATTCAATGTGTATCTATCTCAAGTATCGGTTGGTGCAGCGGCTAAGGATCCTGAACATCCTGTGATCAACATTAAAATCACCCAACAAGCGGCGCTCAAGGAATCTCCAAATTCGCTTGACCTTACCTCGCCCAAAGTCCTGGAGAAGCTGTCGGAGCAGTTAACGCAGGAGGCCCGCAGCCAAATCCAGGGGGCGATTGCCGCTGCCCGGAAGCTGGAAAGTGATTATATCGGCTTCGGAGAGGCCGTTGAACGGAAAAATCCACACGGCTGGAAGAAGGTCAAGGATCACTGGGAGGATATTTTTGCGGCTTGCGAGATCAAAATCGATGCGGACACCGTAATCAGACATACGGATATGCGGGGGAATTCCTTCCAGGTGTATTGACTAGATGGAGGTGTGAGGGAATGGGAACGGTTAAAATCGGGCTGATCCAGTTTTTCAGCATCACCCTTCTGTTTGAACTGGGAACGGCGCTGGTCGTTAATCTGGGCATGGCAGCAGGCAGGGATGCATGGCTCTCTATCCTTATTGGCTGTGCGGGCGGTATAGGCTTGTTCGCAGGATACGCTTATTTGTACAGAAAATACCCTGGGCTGCCTTTTACAGCCTATACCCGAAAGCTGCTGGGTAAATATATCGGTACCCCCGTAGGGTTGATCTATGTTATTTTTTATATCAATCTGGCCGCCCGCGATTTGCGGGACGGCAGTACAATGCTCGCGATGGCTACCATGCATAACACCCCGTTGTTCATTCTCAGTATGCTGATGATTCTTTCAAGCGCCTATGTTCTGCACAAAGGTGTTGAAGTTCTAACCCGGACATCCATGGTTTTTCTGATCCTTGTTCTGCTGATCGGCATATTCAGTACCCTTATGCTGATGTTCTCGGGATCTATTAATCTGAACCGGCTTCTTCCGATGCTGGAGAATGGGGTAGAACCTGTGATCCGTTCAGTGCTGCATCAGAACTATATGTTCCCCTTTGGCGAAATGATTGCTTTTACCATGCTCATGCCCTTTCTCTCTAATGTAAAAAAAGGACCATGGGTCATTGCTGGAGCGATGCTGGTTTCCGCTCTGATGCTAAGTTTTACGATGGCTCTGAACATCTCTGTGCTCGGGGCGGATATTGTGGAGCGTTCGCCTCTGCCGCTGATGCCTACGATCAGCAAAATATCGATTTCAGACTTTATTCAACGTGTGGATATTTTTGTGGTCATGGTGTTGATTATCGGTGTGTTTTTTAAAATTTCGGTGTTTTTTGCTGCGGCGCTGATCGGCATTTCTGACCTCTTCGGCATACCTTACCGAAAAATGCTTTATCCCTGCACGCTGATTATTTTGTTTATCTCTATGCTGGATGCCCGCAGCTTTACCGAGCATCTGGATGAGGGAGGGAAATTGCTGTATACCGTGTATCCGCTCTTCATGATAGCCATACCGGCTGTTCTGATCCTCATCTCGGTATTAAAAAGCTATTTCTCGGCTTCCCGGCCGGGCTGAGTGCCGCGAATGAAGTACACGGCGTCCGGGATAATGAGACTCAGCAGCATAAGGGCTGCAACCAGCTTTTCCGAAGCAGTGTACAATAAGTAGTTCATAATGTAGCTGATATTCTCCAGCCCATAACCGAAGATCCAGTCCCCCAGATATAAATAAAGCAGGGATAGTGCAGCCAGCAGCACAATTACCGTATATTTTTTCAGCAGCCGCTTTCTGATTTTTTTCTTCATGAAACCTGGCCTCCCACCGGTGTTTTCAGCTAGTATGAATCATTTCCCCCGCAGCCATGCAAATGCTGTTGTACCCTGGCTCTGCTTTTGTCCACGAAAGCTTATCATCCATCCCGTTTTATGTTACATTAGTATGAAACTATGGACTGATTAGGGGAGGTTCTTGCGGTGAAGCCGGATTTACGCTCTGCATGGAAGAATAACGTGTTGGTCGGAGACGGGGCGATGGGAACCTTTTTATATCAAAAAGGCTTTCCGGTCGGCATCTCCTATGAAGAATTAAATCTCACCTCTCCGGAGGTTATTGAGGATGTGCACCGCAGTTATATTGGAGCGGGAGCGGTGCTGCTGGAGAGCAATACGTACTCAGCCAATTATGACAAGCTGTCGAAGTTCGGGCTGGAGGCCAAGGTCGGTGATATCAACCGTGCCGGTGTGCGGATTGCGCGGCGTGCCGCAGGTGATTCCGGTTATGTTGTCGGTGCGGTGGGCTCGATCCGCGCCGGCAAACGGGCAAATCTGTCCAGCACGGAGCTGAAGCGGTTTTATGCCGAGCAATTTTCGGCGCTGCTGGAAGAGCAGCCTGACGGCATCCTGCTGGAAACCTTCTATGATGTGGAGGAGCTGCATTTGGCGCTGAGATCCGTGCGCAAACTCAGCGACCTGCCGGTGATCTGCCAGCTTGCTGTGGATGAGACTGCGCGTACCCTCGACGGATTAACGCTGCCGGAGGCTTTTCATATTCTGGAGCAGGACGGGGCGGATATTATCGGCTTCAACTGCCGGACTGGTCCCAACGGCATTAAGCGGGCGCTGAAATCGCTGCAGGGAAATCTCAGGCTCCCCGCTTCCATATACCCCAATGCCGGTATCGCCGATTATGTGGACGGGCAGTACCGCTATGGCGCATCGCCGGAATATTTCGGCCAGATGGCTCCGGTTTTTGCGGATATGGGTGCCCGGATTATCGGCGGCTGCTGTGGTACAACGCCACAGCATATTGCCGAAATCTCTGCTGCGCTGCGTGACTATACTCCGCAGCCCCTGCCCGAACCAACGGGGCAGAGAAATTCCGAGCGCCTGATGGTCCAGGAGCATCTGGCAGAGGATGAGGAACGTGACGGCAGAGAGCCGACACTGGTTGATCTGGTCAAGGAACGCCATACGGTGATCGTGGAGCTTGATCCGCCGCGTGATCTCGATATTGCAAAGTTCATGCGGGGTGCGGAAGCACTGCGCAAGGCAGGTGCAGATGCGCTGACCCTGGCGGACAATTCGCTGGCCGTAACCCGGATGAGCAACATGGCGCTGGGACACCTGGTGCAGGCCCGCACAGGGCTTCGGCCCCTGGTCCACGTTGCCTGCCGGGACCGCAATCTGATCGGAACCCAGTCCCATCTTATGGGGTTCGATGCGCTGGGGATTGATCATGTGCTCGCAGTAACAGGTGACCCGGCCCGTTTCGGGGATTTGCCGGGCTCGAGTTCCATTTATGATCTGACCTCATTTGAGATTATACGGATGATCAAGCAGCTCAATGACGGCATCGCTTTTTCCGGCAAGCCGCTGAAGCAAAACGCAAATTTTGTAATCGGGGCTGCATTTAACCCTAACGTCAAGCATTTGGACAAGGCTGTTGAACGGCTGGAGAAAAAAATTGCTTCCGGTGCAGATTATATTATGACCCAGCCCGTATATGATCCGGAGCTGATTGCACGGATTGCGAAGGCTACGGAGCATCTGGAAATTCCTATTTTTATCGGCATTATGCCGCTGGCCAGCGGACGCAATGCCGAATATCTGCACAATGAGGTGCCCGGCATTCAACTCTCCGCAGAGGTTCGCACCCGTATGCAGGGACTTGAAGGCGAGGCAGGGCGTGCAGAGGGAGTGCGGATCGCCAAAGAGCTGCTGGATGCGGCCACTGCGCATTTTAACGGCATATACCTGATGACGCCATTCATGTTCTATGATATGAGTGTGCAGCTTCTGGAGTACGTGTGGGCAAAACAAGGACGCAAATTGTCCCCCTTGTTTCGCTAGTAATAATCAATTACAATAGTGTAATGGATGTGATTCCGTTGTCATTTAGCATGACCGGATACGGTCAATCATCCCTGCAATTCGGCGGTTACAAGATAACGTTCGAAGTCAAATCGGTGAATAACCGTTACTGCGAAGTTGTGCTGCGGATGCCCCGGGATTGGACGGTTTATGAGGATATGCTGCGAAGACAAGTGCAAGCTCATATCAAACGGGGACGGGTCGATGTCATCATTAACAGGGAGCATGCCGATGAGGCCGATTCCGCACAGGTGCTGAACCGCTCGGCGGTACGTTCTTATTTGAAGTCGGCACAGCAGCTGAGTAGAGAATTTGGAATCGGCGGTGAGCTTCAGCTCCGCGACATCCTCGCTCTTCCGGGTGTAATGGAACTCAAGGAAGATGTACATGCATTAGCCTCATCCCAGGACCTCAAGGATACCCTTGAGCAGGGGCTGAACGGGAGTCTGGAAGCCCTGATGGATATGCGCGCCCGTGAAGGCGGATTTCTTGCCGCTGACCTGCTGGGGAGGCTGAATCATTTGGAGGAGATCCATGCTGAAATGGCTGGACTGGCTCCTGTTGTGGTTAGCGAGTACCGCGAGAGACTGCGGCAGCGGCTAACCTTGCTGAATGACGGTACGTTCCCTTTTGAAGAGCATAAATTCGGAATGGAAATGGCTATCTTTGCCGACCGCTGTAATATTGATGAAGAGCTTACCCGGCTGTATAGTCATTTTGAACAATGCAAGGCTGTGCTGAAGAGCAGTGAGCCTGCAGGACGCAAGCTGGATTTTCTCATTCAGGAGATGAACAGGGAGACGAATACTATAGGGTCCAAATGCAATTATCTCACTCTGGTGAACCTGACGCTGGATATGAAGGCCGAGCTGGAGAAGATACGTGAGCAAGCAGCGAACCTGGAATGACAGCTGCCTGAAGTAAGCGAAGATGTAACCTATGGGGGGAACAACCGGAACATGGCAATTAAATTAATCAACATCGGCTTTGGAAATATTGTATCGGCCAACCGTATTATTTCCATTGTCAGCCCGGAATCAGCACCAATTAAACGTATTATCCAAGAGGCAAGAGACCGGCATATGCTGATCGATGCCACTTACGGCCGCCGGACGCGGGCCGTCATCATCACGGACAGCGATCATGTCATTCTCTCGGCTGTGCAGCCTGAGACAGTGGCGCACCGCCTGTCCAGTAAAGATGACGATAATGACGAATAACAACAAATGGAGTGTACTATGTCTAGAGGATTGCTGATCATTTTATCCGGCCCTTCCGGTGTTGGTAAAGGAACCGTATGCACCGCACTGCGGCCGAAGATGCCCGAGCTTGTCTATTCTGTTTCAGCGACTACACGCTTACCGCGTGAAGGTGAAGAGAACGGAGTCAACTATTTTTTTAAGACCAGAGAGCAGTTTGCGGCCATGATCGAAGCCGACCAGCTGCTTGAATATGCGGAGTACGTAGGCAATTATTACGGTACTCCGCGTGACTTTGTGGAGAGAACTCTCGACAGCGGAAGAGATATTATTCTGGAAATCGAGGTTCAGGGAGCACTCAAGGTCAAGGAGAAATTTCCCGAAGGCATCTTTGTATTCCTGCTTCCCCCGTCTATGGACGAGTTAAAGGACCGTATTCGCGGGCGCGGTACAGAACATCCTGATGTCATCAGCCACCGTATGTCCGTGGCGGAAGATGAGATCAGCCTGATCCGGCATTACGATTATGCAGTAGTGAATGATGAGATAGATCTGGCCTGCAAGCGAATAGAAAGCATCATTATCGCCGAACATTGTAAGGTGAGATGACAGGCACAACAGAACTTAAGCTCATATTACAGAAAAGATAAAGAGGTGTCTTACGTGCTATATCCATCCATTGATGAAATGATGACCAAAGTAGACAGCAAGTATTCCCTGGTGGTTGCTGCAGCCCGCCGGGCGAGAGTGCTCCGTGAAGGCGGCAGGACTGATATCAAAGTTCCAAGATCGCACAAGTTCGTTGGTGTTGCGCTGGAGGAAATTTATGAAGACCGTATCGTGGTAACCCGCGGCGAAGAGTAGCCGAAGGTGCCCTGCTAGGCCATTACAGAAACGGACGCTGCCTTTTATAAATAGAAGAATTTATAGGCTTCGCGCTATAAATTATCCTTCTATTTCTCGCTGAAACGGGTACCGTCCTTTTAAGGGCGGTTTATCCGATTCTGCTTGGGGCTGCTGCCGTTTCTTCTTGGGTTAGGGGTCTGTAGTTTGAACGTAGTTCTTAATAGCCCGGACCGGGCGGTATCTGACAACCGGAAGGTTGTTATTTTTTTCTCAAAAACTGAGGATTTTTCAGGTGACAAGGGAACAGGGGGGAGATTACGTTGAAGAGCTTACAGGGCAAAACGATTATTTTGGGGATAACCGGAGGGATTGCTGCCTATAAAGGCGCGGCTTTGACCAGCAAGCTTACACAAAAAGGGGCCACGGTGCATGTGATCATGACCGCTTCGGCCAAGCAGTTCATTACAGAGCTGACACTGCAGTCCTTATCCAAGCAGCGTGTTTACAGCGATACCTTTCAGGAGCGCGATCCGTCTTCGATTTCGCATATCGACCTGGCGGATTCCGCCGATCTTGTATTGGTTGCACCGGCAACCGCCAATATTATTGCCAAAATGGCACACGGCCTGGCGGATGACATGCTGTCTACCACCCTGCTTGCGGCCACAGCCCCGGTGATGGTGGCACCGGCGATGAATGTGCACATGTATCAGCATCCTGCGGTGATTGACAACATCAACACGCTGCATAAGCGGGGAGTGAAATTCATAGAGCCGGGTGAAGGACAGCTGGCTTGCGGTTATGTAGGAAAAGGGCGGCTGGAGGAGCCGGAAGAGATTGTAAAGGTGGTAGAACAATTTTTTGCGCTGCAGGACAGTGCAGCGAATGGGCCGCTCGCCGGTAAAAAAGTGGTAATAACTGCAGGCGGAACGATTGAGCGCATTGACCCGGTCCGCTATATTACCAATGATTCCTCCGGCAAAATGGGTTTTGCCCTATCCAGGGCTGCACGTGTTATGGGAGCAGAGGTCACCCTCATTGCTGCGCGCACTGATGAGGCGCCTCCGCAGGATCCGGAGATTCGTGTGGTCCGGGTTGAATCGGCTGCGGATATGTACGATGCAGTACTGGACGCCTGGAAAGATTGCGATATCCTGGTCAAAGCTGCGGCTGTGTCGGATTACCGTCCGCGGCAGAGCGCGGAATCCAAGATTAAGAAGAGCGGGGATACGCTGAACCTTGAGCTGGTAAAAACAACAGACATTCTGGAGAATCTGGGGAAACACAAGGATAAGCAGTTTCTTATCGGTTTTGCAGCCGAAACAGGCAATACCGAATTTTATGCCAAAGACAAGCTGGTCCGCAAAAATCTGGATTTGATTGTTGCCAACGATGTTACCCTGGAAGGTGCCGGATTCGGTTCGGACACCAATATTGTAGCCGTCTATGATGCAGAAGGGCTGGTGCTTAATCTGCCGCAGACTTCCAAGGATGAAGTAGCACGGCAGCTGCTGCAGCTGGCGGTTAAGCGTATTTCCGGAGCACAATCATAATGGAGATAGCCAAGGTCATTGTCGATGTTCCTGTGCGCAGCACTGACCGGCCGTTTGATTATTTGATACCAGACTCGCTTAAATTATGGATTGAGGTGGGAAGCCGGGTAGCAGTGCCCTTTGGACACCGTACGGTGCAGGGTTTTGTAGTATCCCTGGAATCCGGGGAGACAGGTACAGTATCCGGTATGAAGCCGATACAGGAAGTGCTGGATCTGCTTCCCCCGCTGTCTCCGGAGCTGGTTGAGCTGGGGGATTGGATGAGCCAAAGATACGCCTGCAGGCGGATATCCGCACTTCAGGCGATGCTCCCTACGGCTCTAAAAGGCAAGGCTGAACGGCTGATAACGCTCGGCGATGCAGCGGATGAGGGGGACAGTACGGCTGACGAGCTGTTTCCGATGTTCCTGGAGACTGATGAGGAGGAAAACCGGATTTCAGAATTTGTCGGACGCCATGGAGAAGTCTCCATGAAGCTGCTGACCCGGACCTTCCCCCAGGCTGCGGAGACGGTAAAGTTTATGCTCCGCCGCGGCGTATTGGCCGAGAGCCAGTCAATCAAGGACAAGATGGGCAAAAAGAAGCTCAAGGCGGTTGATTTGGCCATAGGGCTCTCGGCAGCCCGCGAATCCCTTGCCGGATTTCCGGCGCGTTCCGCCCGCCAAAAAGAAGTGCTGTCTTTCCTGATTGACATGGAGGCTATGCTTCCGATGCCGATGAAGGATATATTGTCAATTCTGCAGGTTACGGCGGGGACAGTAAAAGCCCTGGAGGATAAGGGGTTTATTGAGATCAGCGAGATTGAGGTATACCGGGACCCTTACCGGGGGCGTGATTTCAAGCCCAGCACACCGCTGCCGTTGACGAAAGAGCAGGAAGCTGTATATAACAGAATTGCCGCAACTGTGGATGAGCAGCGCCATGAAGTGTTTTTGCTGCATGGAGTTACCGGAAGCGGCAAGACAGAAATCTATCTTCAGTGTATACAGCGCTGCGTGGATCAAGGGCGGCAGGCGGTTGTGCTTGTGCCTGAGATTGCTCTCACACCGCAGATGGTCGAGCGGTTCAAAGGCCGCTTTGGGAGTGGTGTCGCCGTGATGCACAGCCGTTTGTCTGTGGGCGAGCGGTATGATGAATGGCGCAAAATCCGTGAAGGGAAAGCATCGGTGGCTGTAGGCGCCCGTTCCGCGGTTTTTGCTCCGTTCATGAGTCTGGGTCTCATTATTATGGATGAAGAGCATGAATCCTCCTATAAGCAGGAGGAGAATCCGAAATACCATGCCCGGGATGTTGCGGTCCGCCGTGCAGAGCAGGGGGGAGCTGCGGTTATCCTTGGCTCCGCTACACCTTCGCTGGAGAGCTATCATGCGGCCAGGTCGCAGAGCGATATTCATTTCTCGCCAGTCCTGCTGCACATGCCCAGCCGTGCACTTGGCAATGAATTGCCCAAGGTGCATGTGACGGATATGCGGGAGGAGCTGAAGGAAGGGAACCGTTCGATGTTCAGCCGCCGGCTCCATACGGCTCTGGAGAGCCGGCTGGAACGTGGGGAGCAAACGGTGCTCCTGCTGAACCGCAGAGGGTTTTCCACCTTTGTGATGTGCCGCAGCTGCGGTTATGTGGCGGGCTGTCCCGACTGTGACATCTCGCTGACCTACCACAGCCGCAGTGATAATCTCCGCTGCCACTACTGCGGCCACGCCGAACCGGCGCCCAAGCTGTGCCCGGAATGCGGAAGCGAGCATATCCGTTTCTTTGGCACCGGCACCCAGCGGGTTGAGGAAGAGCTCGGCAAGCTGTTTCCCGGCATCCGTGTCATTCGTATGGATGTAGACACTACCACGGAGAAGGGTTCGCATGAGAAGCTGCTGAACCAGTTCAGGGACAAAAAAGCCGATGTGCTGCTGGGCACGCAAATGGTAGCCAAAGGGCTGGACTTTCCAGACGTTACCCTGGTGGGAGTGATTACCGCCGATTCCGCGCTGAACCTGCCTGATTTCCGGGCGGCAGAAAAAACTTTCCAGCTGCTGACACAGGTTGCCGGCAGGGCAGGACGCCATCAGCTTCCAGGCGAAGTGGTTGTGCAGTCCTATACGCCGGAGCATTATTCCATCGTTCATGCCAGCGGGCATGATTACCACTCTTTTGTACGTGAAGAACTGAAGCACCGCCGGGAACTGCATTACCCTCCTTATTGCAGGCTGATTCTTGTCACGCTTTCTCATGAACAGCTGCCGGTGCTGCTGCGTTTGGCGGAGAATTATGCGCTGAACCTGCAGGGCAAAGCGCGGCAGCTGCGCTGGTTCGGCAGTCTGGACAAGCTGTCCTCCGATGCGCTTGATCTGCTGGGTCCTGTCGCATCCCCGCTTCCCCGGCTAAAAGGCCGGTACCGGTTCCAATGTATCATCAAATGGCGCGGCTCTATTGATGCCATCGGACTGGCCCGTGAAGTGGCGGAAGAGCTGGAGGATTCGGTTCGTGATACCGGACTGCAGATCAGCCTGGATGTAGATCCGCAAATGTTGATGTAATCAGCAGGCGTGATACAATAAGTACGCATTGCAGAAAATTCATTAATGTGCAGGATATAAAGTTGAAGAAAGCTTATATAGAGAGTTCAGAATTAGCTATACTATAGAAATGTTCAAGGATGGTGTGTTTGTAATGGCTATAAGGCTGATCGTGAAAGAACCGGATGAAGTGCTGCATAAGACAGCTAAGACGGTGACCAAGGTAACCCCCAATGTTCAAAAGCTGCTGGATGACATGGCGGATACCATGTACGACGCGGAAGGCGTTGGACTGGCCGCCCCGCAGGTCGGTATCCTGAAACGGCTGATCGTCGTGGATGCCGATGAAGAGCATGGATTGATTAAGCTGATCAATCCGGAAATTGTCAGCATGGAAGGTGAACAATTCGGACCGGAGGGATGTCTTAGTATTCCGGGCCTGAATGGTGATGTGCGCCGTGCTGAGACGGTAACCGTGCGTGGACTTGACCGTGAAGGCAACGAAGTGACGATTACCGGAAGCGGCCTGCTGGCCCGGGCGTTTCAGCACGAGATTGACCATCTTAACGGGGTGCTGTTCACGGATATTGCCGAGAAGGTATACGAGTATACCGCTGAGCGCAGCGAAACTGGGGAGTGAATGGAATGAAGATAGTGTTCATGGGGACTCCGGCATTTGCGGTGCCTTCCCTGCAAATGCTGCTGGAGGAGGGGTATGAGGTAGTTGCAGTCGTCACCCAGCCGGACCGGCCGCAGGGACGAAAAAAGACACTGACCCCTTCTCCGGTCAAAGCGGCAGCCCTGTCTCTGGGACTGCCTGTGCTGCAGCCTGAACGGATGCGGCGTCCTGAAGCCGTAGCTGAGCTGGCTGCCTATGAGCCGGATCTGATTGTTACGGCAGCTTACGGACAGATTCTCCCCAAAGCGGTGCTGGAGCTTCCGCAGTACGGTTGTGTGAATGTTCACGGCTCGCTGCTGCCGAAATACCGGGGCGGTGCGCCGATTCAGCGCTGTATTATCAATGGCGAGAAGCTTACCGGGGTTACCCTGATGTATATGGCGGAAGGCCTGGACACCGGAGACATGATCTCACGGGTAGAGGTTCCAATCGAAGAGGAGGACACTTCGGGAATTCTGTTCGAGAAGCTTAGCGTGGCGGGATGTGAGCTTCTCAAGGCGGAAATGCCCCGGCTGGCAAAAGGGCGCGTGCAGGCAACTCCGCAGGATGACAGCGAAGCCACCTACGCGCCGAATCTCACCAGGGAAGATGAACGGATTGATTGGAGCGTAAGCTCGCAAGAAATTTATAACCGCATTCGCGGACTGGTGCCGTTCTCTGGCGCTTTTACCCTCTGGAACGGGGAAACGTTCAAGGTGTGGGCAGCGCAGAAACCTGCTGCGGACGGCGGAGGCAGCGGGGCTGTGCCCGGTACGGTCATTGAGGTGAGCGGCGATGGCGTAAAGGTGAAGACAGGCAATGGCAGCCTGTCCCTTACTATGGTTCAGCCAGCCGGCAAAAAGGCTATGACCGCAGCTGATTTCAGCCGGGGCGCTGCGATGAAGCCCGGGACGGTGCTGGGTTGAGCGCGGGCAGCGGCGGCGCGGACCGCAAGAGGCCGCTTATGCAGCCGGACGGCGGCAGGAACGGCGCAGGAGCATCTGGAGCAAGCCCGGCAGGCGGCAGTAAAAGAAAAGGAACGGCAGGCAAACCTGCTCGGTCGGGTGCCGCAGATACCCGGGCAGCCGAATCTGCCCGGGAAGTGGCGCTCGATATTCTTGTCCGTGTTGAGCAGCAGGGAGCCTACAGCAATCTGCTGCTGAACAGCAGCTTGCAGAAATCTGCGCTCAGCCGTGAGGATGCTGGGCTTGCCACGGAACTGGTATACGGCAGCATATCCCGGCTCCTTACCCTGGATTTTGTATTGGACGGGTTCGTCAGCAAAGGCATTGCCAAACTTCAGCCCTGGGTACGCAATTTGCTGCGCTTAAGCTTGTATCAGATCATGTATCTGGACCGGATTCCCTCACATGCAGCCGTTAACGAGGCGGTAAATATCGCCAAGAAACGCGGTCATCAGGGAATATCGGGAATGGTGAATGGGGTACTTCGGAGCGTGCTGCGTGCCGAGGAGCTTCCGGTATTGCCGGAGAATCTCAGCCCTGAGCAGCGGATTTCTATCCTCCATTCCCATCCCTTGTGGATGGTGAAGCAATGGGCTGCGGAGTATGGACTGGATACCGCTGAAGCAATGTGCGCTGCGAACAATGAGCCGCCTGCGGCCAGTGTGCGTGTGAATCTTACAATGATCAGCCGCGATGCGCTGCTGGAACAGATGCTTGAAGCGGGACTTGCAGCTTCGCCTTCCCGGGTCAGCCCCTACGGCATTGTAGTCAGGGGCGGCGGCAATCTGGCTTTGACCTCCTGGTACCGGGACGGTTACTTGTCTGTACAGGATGAGAGCTCCATGCTTGTGGCTGAAGCGGTGGCGCCGGAGCCGGGCATGAGGGTGCTTGACTGCTGCGCCGCACCGGGCGGCAAAAGCGCCCACATGGGCGAACTGATGAAAGACGAAGGTTATATCTACGCAAATGATCTGCATTCCCACAAAGCCCAGCTGATTGCAGATCAGGCGCAGCGGCTTGGCCTGGACTGTATTGCCACAGGCAGCACTGACGCACTCCTGCTGGCCCGGTCGCTTGAACCGGAATCATTTGACCGGATTCTGCTTGATGCACCCTGCTCGGGTCTTGGGGTCATCCGCCGCAAGCCCGATTTGAAATGGCGCAAACAACCGGAGGATGTAGCCAGTGTGGCTGCTCTTCAGGCTGAGCTGCTGCAATCGGTATCCCGGCTGCTTAAGCCCGGCGGTATTCTGGTGTATAGCACCTGCACTACAGAGCAGGAAGAGAACAGCAGCGTAATCGCTGAATTCCTCGGGAACAATCCCGGGTTTACTTCGGCAACCTTTACTTCGCCGGTGTGGCAAAGAGTGCAGGGAACCGCACTGGCGGCAGGAGAAGGGCTTCAGCTGTTGCCACAGCATTACGGCAGTGACGGCTTCTACATTTCCAGGCTGCAAAGAATCTTGTAACATAGCAGTTTCTAAAGGCATTTACCGGTTTCCCGCCCGCGGGTCTTTATGCGTGGCGGGCTTTTCTTTTACCGGCTCTGATATTTGTGTTAAAATAGGAAGAATGAGAAATAATACGCATAACCTTAACTGTATAAGATGAACTTAAAAATCATAAAAGGGTAGGAGTGCGGAGGGGAAGTTTGGAACTGGAAGAGCGAATGCGTCCGCCTTTGTCACCGGATTTCAACCGTTAAAAGATGTTCAATTAAGAAATCTGGGGACAACAGCGGCTGGAAGTCCAAACATTCCCCGCAGTTACGACCATACCAACAATGTAAAACTAAAGTTCAACTTATATAGAACTGATTGGTGAGCGTATGCTGATAAATTTCTATATCTTAAGAAAGTACAGGTGCTAATTCTAATGAAACCTTTAATATATGATTTTTCTCTGGAAGAGTTGCAGCAGTGGGCCAAGGACAACGGAGAGCCCGCTTTTCGCGGGGGGCAGATTTTTGACTGGCTGTATGTCAAGCGGGTCAATGATTTCGAATCGATGAGCAATTTGTCCAAGGCGCTGCGCGCCAAGCTGGATGAACAGTTCCGCATAGCGGCGCTGACGGAAATTACAAAGCTGGAGTCCAAGGACGGCACAGTGAAATTCCTGTTCGGTCTGCATGATGATCATGCGATCGAGACCGTTATTATGAAGCATAATTATGGCAACAGCGTCTGTGTAACGACACAGGTAGGCTGCCGGATCGGGTGCACCTTCTGCGCCTCAACTCTCGGCGGTCTTAAACGCGATCTGACTGCTGGCGAGATTGTGGCCCAGGTGGTTCGCTCCCAGCAGATTCTAGATGCCCGCGGTGAGCGGGTCAGCAGCATTGTAATCATGGGCACGGGTGAACCCTTTGAGAATTATGACGCGACTATGCGGTTTCTGCGTCTGATGATTCATGAGAAAGGCCTGAATATTGGACAACGGCATATCACGGTATCCACCAGCGGAATTGTGCCGAACATCTATAAATTTGCTGATGAGGATACCCAGATCAATCTGGCGATCTCCATCCACGCACCTAATGATGCGCTGCGCTCCAAGCTGATGCCGGTTAACCGGCGGTATCCTTTTGATGATGTGATTGAGTCCCTGCGGTACTATCAGGCTAAGACGGGCCGCCGGATCAGCTTTGAATATGCTCTGATTGGCGGTGTCAATGACCAGAAGGAACATGCGGAAGAGCTCGCCGGGGTGCTTAAGACCATGCTCTGCCACGTGAATCTGATTCCCGTGAATCATGTGCCTGAGCGCAAGTATGTACGGACTTCCCGCAATGATATTTTTGAATTTCAGCGTATTCTGGCCGACCATGGCGTAAATGTTACCATCCGCCGTGAGCAGGGCCATGATATAGCGGCCGCATGCGGACAGCTGCGTGCCAAACACATGGAGAAGTTGGGGTGAGGATATTTGATCAGAACAGTTCATGCCAGCGACATTGGCCGGGTACGTACCGTCAATGAGGATTCAGTCTGGATCGGCGTGACACAAAACGGCTATACCCTCGGCATTATCGCCGATGGAATGGGCGGACATCTGGCTGGCGATACCGCAAGCCGTCTTGCTCTGGAAACCATGAAGAATGCCCTGTACGGGCTTCAGCCTGATCTGCCGGAGGAAGAACTGCAGCATGCGCTGTCTGCCGCCATATACGAAGCTAACCATGCGGTCCACAATGAGGCATCAAGCGACGAGAAATACCATAATATGGGTACAACGGTCGTTGCTGTGCTGCTTAAGGGGGAGGCCGGGTATATCGGCCATATCGGTGACAGCCGAGCCTATTTGATCAAGGATGGTGCAGCCGTCCAGTT
This sequence comes from Paenibacillus graminis, assembly GCF_000758705.1. NCBI lineage: Bacteria > Bacillati > Bacillota > Bacilli > Caryophanales > Paenibacillaceae > Paenibacillus > Paenibacillus graminis. The sequence goes on from NZ_CP009287.1 coordinate 3,135,831, forward strand.
AACCGAGGATCATACGCTGGTCAATGAGCTGTTCAAGAACGGCCAGATCAGCCTCGAGGAGCTTGATAACCATCCGCGCCGCAATGTTCTGACCAGGGCGCTGGGGACGGATGCCGAGGTAACGGCTGATCTGGCGCCTGTACGTCTGGAACTGGGGGAGCTTCTGCTTCTATGCAGTGACGGCCTCAGCAATTTCGTCAGCCAGGAGCATTTGGGGAAAGTGGCAGGGATACAGGAAATATCCTTAGAGGAACGAGCGGACCGTTTACTTCAGTTGGCTTTGCTGGCAGGCGGCGGCGATAATATAAGTGTCGCTATGTTAGAACATCAAGGAGAGGCCGCTGTGCCCGAGACAAAGGAGTGGGAAAGATGATCGGTCACGAATTGGGCGGCCGTTACCAAGTGATTGAACGCATCGGAGGAGGTGGCATGGCGCTCGTCTACAGAGCCCATGACATTCTGCTTAACCGGAACGTTGCTATCAAGGTTTTGCGAAATCAGTTTGTGCATGATGAGGAATTTATCCGCCGTTTCCGGCGGGAGGCGCAGTCCGCTGCGTCGTTGTCACATCCAAATGTGGTTAGTATATATGATGTGGGACAGGAAGATGAAATTCATTATATTGTCATGGAGTATGTAGAAGGCAAGAATCTGAATGAGATTATCAAAGAACGGGCTCCACTGCAGGTGGATGAAGCCGTACGTATTGCCTCCCAGATCTGTGATGCGCTGGATCATGCCCATCAGAATCAGATCATACACCGGGACATCAAGCCGCATAATATCCTGATCGGGCGCAATGGAAGAGTTAAGGTGACGGATTTTGGGATCGCCAGGGCCGTCACTTCCACAACGATAACCCAGACGGGCTCAGTAGTCGGATCGGTGCATTATTTTTCGCCGGAGCATGCCAAAGGGGTGACGACGGGGGAGAAGTCTGACCTTTATTCCTTGGGGATTGTGCTTTACCAAATGCTTACCGGAGTGCTTCCTTTTTTGGGCGAAAGTCCGATCAGCGTAGCCTTGAAGCATTTGCAGGAGGAATTTGAAGAGCCTCGGCTGCTGAATCCGCTGATTCCGCAAAGCGTTGAAAATGTCATTTTAAGATCCATGCGCAAAAATCCTGAGGAACGATATCAGTCAGCGAAGGAAATGCTGCAGGATCTGGAGACCTGTCTGCTTCCGGAACGGCGCAGTGAAACCAAAACGCAGTTCCATGATGAGGAAGACGAGGACAGAACCCGCATTATTCCGGCAATCAGGCCCATGCAGCGGGGGCTCGGCAGCCGCGCTGGCAGCGGAGAAGAGCGGATGAGGCGGGATGAAGAGGAGGAGCCCCGCAGTCCGGGCAAGCGCAAGTCGGGGCGTGCTGTGCTGTGGATCAGCCTCACATTGCTGGTGCTGCTTGCTATGGGCGGAGTGGTCTGGTACGTAAATGCCAAGCTTGCCGTAGATGAAGTAGCGGTCCCCAAGGTGACCGGTATGTCTTTTGAAGCAGCGAAAGCGGAGCTTGCCAAGGTCGGGCTCGTTGCCGACGAACCGCCTACGGGGGAATACAATGCAAATTTCGAGCCTGATGTAGTATGGAAGCAGAGTAAAGAGCCGGATACTATGGTCAAGGAAGACACGCATATCGCTCTTACAGTAAACATTGCCAAGCCACTTACTAAGATGATTCCTTTAGCGGGCAAGACTGAAGAAGAAGCGATTAAGCTGCTGATCGCTGAAGGTGTGGATCAGAGCCGGATTACCCCGGACCAGCGCTACAGCGAGGATTTCCCTGAAGGGCAGGTTATCGGCACAGAGCCAGCCGTGGACAGCGAGTATGATCCGGCGACGGCGACGATCAAGCTGATTGTGAGCCAAGGGAAAGAGACCGCTGATGTGCCTGATCTTACTAACAAGCCGCAGGGAGAGGCGAAGAGCCTGCTTGAAGCGGCAGGTCTTGTCCTCGGTGAAGTCAAGGAGGAATCCAGCTTCTCCGTCGAGAAAGGCATCGTTATGGAGCAATGGCCTTATGAAAAAGGCGATACCGCTTCGCCAGGTGAAAAGATTAACATTACCGTTAGTAAAGGTTACCCTCCTGAAGCGTTGGAATATACATTCAATGTACCGGTAGCCCCTTCGGTTGAAGGTACCAAGACCAAAATCCGCATTATTTATGCCGATGCCCGCAAGGACGGCGAGAACCAGGAATGGGGAACGCGCACGATTGCCAAAAGCCAAAGGCTGTCTGTGAAATTGCTGCTGGCCCCTAATAAGGACGGTTCCGTTTCTGTCTACCAGGATGGTGATTTTGTGGCCACCTATTCGATTAAATATGCGGATGCCAAAAATGGAACGGTGCCTGATCCGGAACCTCCGGTCCAGCACACTCCTGAGCCGACTCAGGCACCAACAGAACCGCCGCCGGCTTCTGCCGATCCAACGGTAGAACCTGAGATTCTGCCTCCATCTACTGAAGAAGGCACAACTACAGGTTCAGTGAATCAGACAGGATATGTAGCCAGCAATGACGGCAATGGGCAGACAGCGGACAATAAAGTCAATGACAAAGATAAAGGAAACAGCAAGGAAAAAGGCAATAACAAAGACAAATAAAAGAGACAAACTGAGCTGCCCGGGAGAAATCCCCGAGCGGCTGCAGTCAGCAGAATGACCCGGGTAGCCTGTTAACTTGGGTCATTTGTGCAAAATCAGGAGAGGATGGCTCATGATGTATGCCTGAAGGAATTATCATCAAAGCATTAAGCGGTTATTATTACGTCAAACCGCTCCGCGATGGATTGATTGCTGCCGAGGAAGAAGCTGTACAGTGCCGGGGAAGGGGAATTCTGAAGAAGAAAGGGATCGCTCCGCTTGTTGGCGACCGTATTAAATACGTCCTGACTGAAAATGGGGAAGGCATGGTTGATGAGCTGCTTCCCAGGGAGTCCGAGCTGATCCGCCCGCAGGTAGCCAACGTCAAACTGGCTGTGCTGCTGTTCTCTGTACGCGAGCCGGATATGAATCTGAATCTGCTGGATAAATTTCTGGTTCACATTGAGCATTCCGGCCTGGAGACACTGATTGTGCTGACGAAGCAGGATTTGGCCGAGGACGACGGCGAAGCCACGAATCAGGTCAAAGAACTGTACGAGCACATCGGATATGAAGTGATGGTCACAAGTTCGCTTACCGGCTCCGGCAGCCAGGAGCTGCGGGAACGTCTGGCCGGAATCATCAGTGTCTTCTCCGGACAGTCCGGTGTGGGTAAGTCCACACTGCTGAACCGCCTTGTGCCCGGCCTTGGGCTGGAGACGGGGGAGATCAGCCTCCGCTTGGGCCGGGGACGTCATACGACCCGGCATGTCGAACTGATGGATATTGGGGGAGGCGGCTTTGTGGCCGATACTCCGGGCTTCAGCCAACTTGATTTTCTGGAATTGGGTGTGGAAGAGCTGTCCGCCTGCTTCCGTGAGTTTTCCTCCTATGCCGAAAACTGTAAATTCCGCGGGTGCAGCCATATTCATGAACCGGGCTGCCATGTCATTGAGGCTGTGAATTCAGGAGCGATCGCAGACAGCCGATATGAGCATTACAAGCTGTTTTACAATGAAATGAAAGATAAAAAGCGGAGGTACTAACATTATGATCACAATCGCACCATCGATATTGTCAGCTGATTTTGCTGCGCTTGGCGCTGAAGTTGCACAGGCGGAAGCCAGTGGCGGAGACTGGATTCATGTAGACGTTATGGACGGCCATTTTGTACCGAATATTACGCTCGGACCGCCGATTGTAAAGGCTGTGAAGGCTCATACCTCTTTGCCGCTTGATGTTCATTTGATGATTGAGAACCCTGAACGCTATATCCCTGAGTTTGCAGCTTCGGGGGCCAGCGTCATTACAGTTCATGCCGAGGCTTGTGTACATCTTCACCGCGTGGTGCATCAGATCAAGGAGCTGGGTCTTCTTGCAGGAGTAGCAATCAATCCGGGTACACCCGCTTCGGCGGTGCGCGAGGTGCTGGAGGATGTCGATATGGTGCTGGTAATGACTGTGAACCCGGGCTTTGGCGGACAGTCGTTTATCCCGCACACGCTGAAGAAAATCCGCCAGATCCGCGAGTGGGCCCGGGAAGTCAATCATACCTCCCTGCGTATTGAAGTTGACGGAGGCATCGCTGAAGCAACTGCCCCGCTGGTCGCTGAAGCGGGAGCAGACGTTTTGGTGGCCGGAAATGCCGTGTTCGGACGCAGTGACCGCGCAGCGGCCATCAAGGCGATCCGTGAAGCGGCAGAAGCGGCCCTGCGCTAATCGTAAGCACACGTTCGAACTAATGGTATAGGCCAAGTTGCTGACGCATAAATATGGTTACATGAGCAGAAATCTCATGTAGCCTTTTTTTGAGTAGAATACTTTATATGAGCGCTATAAAGTATCTTTCTATTTCTCGCTGAAACGGAAGCCGCCTCTTCCAGAGTACGGCACAGCCGGTTCTGCTAGGTTCAATAAGGGAGGTCTGCATTCGTTACGTTAGCGCACGACAGGAAAGTCTCCTACCGTACGGCATGAATTGATGGGAGGGTTAATGATGAAATTTTATACGTTCAAGCTGCCAAGATTTTTGGGAGGTTTTGTTAAAGCGATTTTGAACACTTTTCAGAAAAGCTGAAGGCGGAATAGAACAGAAAACATGAAAAAAGCACCTTACATATGTAAAGGGTGCTTTTTGCTTCAAATATAAGACTTTATAAGCTCTGCGCTATAAAGTATCCTTCTATTTCTCGCTGAAACGGATACCGTCTATTTAAGGACGGCATGGCCGTTTCCACTTGATATGAGATATCGCTAGGTCTCAGAGTAATCCAAGACTAAACGCGTTCAACTTTGCCGGCTTTCAAAGCACGGGTGCTGACGTACACGCGTTTCGGTTTGCCGTTCACGAGGATACGGACCTTCTGAACGTTAACTCCCCAAGAGCGACGGTTGCGGTTATTCGCATGGGATACATGGTTGCCGCTGCCCGGTTTCTTGCCAGTTACAGTACATTTGCGGGACATAGATTACACCTCCTTGTTACTTACACCTGCGTAAAACAATACTTAAATATAATATCACAGCAAAATTTGCTTCGTCAACCGCTTCAAAAACATTTATTTCTTTTGGCTCTTATAGTACAATATAGATTAGTGTATTATGTCCAGTTAATCATAGCATTGATTAGGCATGAAGTTAGGAAGGGGAATCCTCATTGAGTAAGCGTTCTATAAACGGAACAGATTTTACCGCAATGGTACTCGCCGGAGCGGAGAAGCTGCAGCAGCATGCAGAGCACGTCAATTCCCTCAATGTATTTCCGGTTCCGGATGGAGACACGGGTACAAACATGAATTTGACGATGACCGCAGGCGCGAACGAATTGAAAAAAAATAATACCGCCTCTGTGGGCCAATGTGCAGGAGTATTATCCAAAGGTCTCTTGATGGGGGCACGGGGGAACTCCGGCGTTATTTTGTCACAGCTGTTCAGGGGCCTTGGACGGTATGCAGCCCAATATGATGAGTTGAACACGCAGCAATTCGCAGCAGCGCTGCAGACCGGAGTGGATACAGCCTACAAAGCGGTGGTCAAGCCGGTAGAGGGAACAATACTTACCGTCGCCAAGGAAGCTGCCAGACATGCAGTCTACTATGCGCGGCGTACTACGGATGTTACAGAGCTGATGACTGAAGTCCTGGCTAGGGCCAAAGAAGCGCTCGCTAACACACCGGAGCTTCTGCCTGTGCTCAAACAAGTGGGCGTTGTAGACTCCGGCGGTCAGGGTTTGGTTTACATTTATGAGGGCTTCCATCATTATCTGACCTGCAGCACCGGGACAGCAGTGCCAGTACCTGTACAAGGACAAGCCACTGCTTCCGCTCCTGCGGCATCGCCCTCAGCGGTGTTAACCAAACATGAGAACGTATTGTCCTCCGTGCAGTCATCCGCGCAATCACAGCTGTCTACGGAAGACATCGAATTTCTATACGACATGGAATTTTTTATTAACCGGCTGCTTGGCAGTCCCGCCAAAGCGGAATTTGATGAGGAATCGTTTCGGAAAGCGTTGTCAGTTAATGGAGATTCCATTATTGTCATTTCGGATGATGAGACCATCAAGGTCCATGTTCATTCCAAGACTCCGGGCGAGGTCCTGAATCTGGCGCTGCAATATGGCGAAATTACGCAGATCCATATTCTTAACATGCGGGAGCAGCATCGCGATCTGCTGACCGCCGGCATGGATATCGCACCTATGCCGGATCTGTTTGCGGATATTCCGCAGGAAGAGAGCAGCGTGCAGGCACCGGCGGTTCCACCTGCAGATGACATGGCACAATACGGATTTATTGCTGTATCGTCCGGTGAGGGCATCTCAGATATTTTCCGCAGCCTCGGTGTGGATGCCATTCTGTCCGGCGGACAGACGATGAATCCCAGCACGGAGGATTTCGTTAACGCGATCTCGTCTATTTCGGCGAAGCATATCTATCTTCTGCCTAACAACTCGAACATTGTGCTTGCGGCTCAGCAGGCCAAGGAGCTGCTGGAAGGCGAACGTGAGATAACCGTTATTCCAAGCAAAAGCATCCCGCAGGGAATTGCCGCCGCTTTTGCCTTCCAGGAAGACGATGCGGTCGACACGAATACCAGCAACATGCTGGAGGCGATCTCCCAGGTTAAATCGGGACAGATTACCAATGCGGTCCGTGATACGGTTATTGAGGACCTGGAGATTAAATCCGGGCAGTATATCGGAATAGCCAATTCGAAGATTGTATCCGCTGCGGATGATCTGCTGGCGGCCAGCCAGGCGCTCTTAAAAAGCATGCTGGAGAATGGTGATGAGATTGTTACAGTATTGACGGGTGCTGAATCTGAGGATTATGTCACTGAAGCACTGGAAAACTGGCTTGAAGAAGCCTATCCTCAGGTGGAAGTAGAGATTCATAAGGGCGGCCAGCCGCTGTATTATTATCTTTTTTCCGTTGAATCCTAGGTAGACACTTTACTCCTTATATAGTCTCACGCAGAAGCGCTGCGGTGTTCCTGACCAAGTGATCATCCGGCGCTTCTGTCCAATCATAGTTAGGGGAGGTATACCATGAATCGTACCGTAATCGTCACCGACAGCACTTCCGATATCCCGCCGTCCATGGCTGAAGCTTTGGGCATTGAGGTCGTTCCGTTGACCCTGATGTTCGGCGAGGAAGCATTCCGGGATAATGTGGATATGACACCGGAGCAATTCTATGAACGTCTTCCCCGTTCCACTTCGCTGCCGACTACCTCTCAGCCGTCACCGGTTGAGTATATGAATGTATACCAGGGGATTCTGGAACGTTATCCGGGATGCCGCATCCTTTCTTTTCATATTTCCTCAGGTCTCAGCGGCACGTACCAATCGGCTGTTCTGGCTAAATCCATGCTGGAAGAGAAGGGGGAATCTATCACCGTTGTGGATTCGCTTTCGGCTTCCTATGGATTCGGTTTTATGGTGGTCGAAGCGGCACGGCTGGCTGCGGAAGGACATAGCCCGGAGGATATCCTGGCACAGGCAGAGCGTCTCCGCCAGTCCCGCAAGCTGTATTTTCTGGTCGATACGCTGGAATATCTGCAAAAGGGCGGCAGAATAGGCAAAGCCTCCGCTTTTCTGGGAACGCTGCTGAACATCAAACCCATTCTTTCTATTGATGCGGAAGGAATCATCTACGCAGTCGAGAAGGTTAGGGGGCGCAAAAAGGCAGTAGCCCGCATGATCGAGCTGTTCAAACAGGATCTGCCGGGTGTGGACAAAATCAATGTGGCCGTGGGTCATACGGCTGAACCGGCTTCCGGCGAAGAGTTCCTTAAGGAATTGGCCGGACACTTCACCCTGGAAGAGAAAGTGCTGACGAACGTGGGCCCTGTAGTAGGGAGCCATGTCGGCAACGGTACTTTAGCCGTATTCATCTGGCCCGCGTAAATAGGGGATGAACATGGGGATTTCTTTGGATTCAATCGAGGTAAAACAAATAAATGGCGTGAGCGCTCAAAAGCAAAACGAGCTTCACGCCTTTGGCGTCTTTACAGTCAAGGATCTGCTGGAGTATTATCCATTCCGCTATGATGATTTCCGGCCCCGCAGCTTAAGCGAAATCAAACATGGCGACAAAGCGACTCTTGTTGCGAAGGTGATTGGCATCCCGGTATTGCAGCGCTTTGGGGGCAAATCCCGGTTGAGCTGCAAAATGGTAGCCGAACCGTGGATGTTCACCGCAACCTGGTTCAACCAGCACTATGTGCGGGAGCAGCTGACGGCCCAGCGCGAAATTGTGATTACCGGCAAATGGGATCAAAAGCGGAATGCCATCACCGTGACGGATTATGAATTTACGGACCGGGGAGAAGGTAAGATCGGCACCTTGCAGCCGGTCTATTCCGTTGGGGGCAAGATCACGCAAACCTGGATACGCAAAATAATCCATCAAGGGCTGCAGCAATACGGCGAGCTGATTCCGGAAATTCTTCCGCATTCCATTATACGAAAATATGAGTTCATGTCCCGCAAACGGGCCATTGCTACGATTCATCGCCCGGAGGATACACGAGAGGGCCAGCAGGGGCGGCGCCGGATGGTCTATGAGGAGCTTTTTTTATTCCAGCTCAAGGTACAGGCCTTCCGTGTGCTGAACCGCGGCAGGATGGACGGTGTGGTGCATACGGTTGACAACGCTACGGTCAGGCAGTTTGTCCGCAGCCTGCCTTTTGAGCTGACGGATGCCCAGAAACGCGTGGAGCTCGAAATTCTGCAGGATATGCGATCACCGTATTGCATGAACCGTCTTTTGCAGGGCGATGTGGGTTCCGGCAAAACCGTACTTGCGGCAATTGCCCTCTATGCCACCGTGAAATCCGGATTTCAGGGGGCACTGATGGTGCCCACCGAGATTCTCGCGGAGCAGCATATGCGATCGCTCACCAAGATGTTTGAACCGTTCGGAATTACCGTAGGCCTTCTGACGGGAAGTGTGACCGGCCGCAAACGCAAGGATCTGCTGGCCTCGCTGCAAATGGGAATGCTCGATATTGTAGTCGGTACGCATGCCTTGATTCAGGAGGATGTGTTTTTCCGCGGGCTGGGAATGGTTGTTACAGATGAGCAGCACCGTTTCGGCGTCAACCAGCGCAGTATTCTGCGCCGCAAGGGCTATAACCCGGATGTGCTGACCATGACAGCAACGCCTATTCCGCGTACGCTGGCGATTACTGTCTTCGGCGATATGGATGTATCCACACTTTCGGAGCGGCCTAAAGGACGCGTGCCGATCATGACCTACTGGGTCAAACCTGATCTGATGGAACGGGTGCTGAAGCTGGTCAACCGCGAGGTCGACCAAGGCAGGCAGGCGTATCTGATTTGTCCGCTGATTGAGGAATCGGAAAAGCTGGATGTACAGAATGCGATTGATTTGCATATCCAAATGTCGCAGGCTTTTCCCCATTACAAGGTGGGGCTGCTTCACGGGCGGATGACCCCCGGGGAAAAAGATGAGGTTATGCGCGCCTTCTACAGCAACGAGATTCAGCTGCTCGTCTCCACGACGGTTGTCGAGGTCGGTGTGGATGTTCCCAATGCCACGCTGATGATCATTATGGACGCGGACCGCTTTGGATTGTCTCAGCTGCATCAGCTGCGCGGCCGGGTTGGGCGCGGCCAGCACGCTTCCTTCTGTGTGCTTGTAGCGGATCCGAAGTCCGAGATCGGGCGTGAGCGGATGACAGCGATGACCGATACGGATGACGGCTTCGAGGTATCGCGCAGAGACTTGGAGCTGCGGGGGCCTGGAGATTTCTTCGGGACCAAGCAGAGCGGGCTGCCGGAGTTCAGGCTGGCGGACATGACCGCCGATTTTGAGGTGCTGGAGCAAGCCAGGGACGATGCGGCAGAGCTGCTCAAGGATACAGACTTTTGGACATCCGCTGATTATGCGCCGCTGCGGAACTATCTGCAGAACGAGCAAATTTTTCAAGGGGATATCATCGATTAATTAGGCACATGCACCGGCTTTCCCTCATATACTGTGAATGATTGGAATATGACAGGAGGTGCTGCGCGTGGGCTATCAGCAATTTGGAATCAGTCCCCAGCTGGTGGATCGCATCAAGCTGAAGATGAAGAATCCGGCTGTTAAAGAACGAGTTAAGAATATGATTAACGGAATCTCCAAGCAGGAGCTTCAGGATACTGCGGTGGTGCGCAGGCTGGTGCGCAATGCTTCTGCAGTACTGGGGGAGAAGCTGACCTCGGCACAGGAAGAACAAATTGTGAAATTTGTGATTGCCCAGAAGATAGACCCCAATAATACGTTTCATTTGATCCGGTTGTGGGGGATGTTCCGGTAGAGGGCTGCAGCTCATGCCATAGGAATGGCGCAAGCCGGTGTTCCTTAAAAAGCGTTCCCGCTAAATCCTGCGGGAGCGCTTTTTGCCTGTTGTATGGGAAACGATAGAGTCAAAACGGTATCAATTTACAGAGGAAGAGTTGAATTTGAACGGATGGAGCAATTTTAACGCTTTTGGTGATTTCCAGCAGCGCAGCGGATTTCAGAGCTTTATACATGTTCAAAGGGTTTGTGCGCTGAAAACTTTGATATTTCTCCATATGTTCTCAGAATTCTCCGGATATTTTTGGGTAAAACTCCATATAACGAGGAAAGCCTATATTGTGATATAGGGGAAGGAGCTGCCAAATTGAATCCAGATTCTGCAAAAGCACAGGTTAAAGACAGCGTCGCGTACCACACACTAGATACAGCTGAAGTAATGAAAAGACTAAACACCCGGGAACAGGGATTGTCTCCGGATGAAGCCGCACAGCTGCTGGAGCGCCATGGCCGAAATGTGCTGAAGGAAACCCAGACGAAATCGCTGCTGGCCAAATTTATTGAGCAGTTCAAAAATGTAATGATATTTATACTGCTGGCCGCAGCTGTCTTATCGGGAATTCTGGGCGAATGGACAGATACAGTCATCATATTGCTGGTTGTTATCTTGAATGCGGTGCTGGGTGTCATTCAGGAAAATAAGGCTGAACAGGCGCTGGAAGCGCTCAAAAGCATGTCATCGCCGCTGGCCAGAGTCCGCCGGGGAGGGCAGGTTGCCGAGATCAAAAGTGAAGAGCTGGTGCCGGGGGATATTGTTCTGCTTGAAGCCGGTAATGTAGTCCCAGCCGACGTAAGACTGCTGGAGACGGCTTCACTGCAGACGGAGGAGGCTGCGCTGACCGGAGAGTCTCTGCCGTCGGATAAACAGGCTGGCGAGCTAGAGGGCGAGGATCTGGTGCTGGGCGACCGGACGAATATGGCTTATATGAGCAGCAGCGTGACCTATGGCCGGGGTGTCGGCGTGGTGACAGCGACGGGGATGGAGACAGAGGTTGGAAGAATCGCCGGATTCATCTCGGAGGCGGACTCCGATGTCACCCCCTTGCAAAAGAAACTGGATGAGCTGGGGAAATATTTCACCTTCATCATTCTGGGAGTTTGTGTAGTTATTTTTGCCGTTGGTTTGCTGGAAGGCCGGGAGCTGCTGGATATGCTGCTCACATCTATATCACTTGCAGTAGCTGCTATTCCTGAAGGGCTGCCGGCAATCGTAACCATTATTCTGGCGCTTGGTGTGCAGCGGATGGCCAAACGCAAAGCGATTATCCGCAAGCTTCCGGCGGTAGAGACGCTGGGCAGCACGGAAATCATCTGCTCCGACAAGACCGGAACGCTTACACTGAACAAAATGACGGTGGAGAAGCTGTATGTAGACGGGCAAAAGGCCGATGCCGGCTCGTCTATAGCCGGGCTTCCCGGCAGTGAACGGCTGGTTCAGGCGATGACGCTCTGCAATGACTCCAGCATCGACGAAGGCAAAGAGACGGAACAGACCAAAAGCGGCAAAGCTATCCTCGGCGACCCGACAGAAACCGCGCTTGTGGACTATGCGCTTAGCATAGGTACGGACAAAAGGGAGCTGGAGAAAAAATATCCGCGCAAGGGCGAGCTGCCCTTCGATTCGGACCGCAAGCTCATGACAACAATCCATGAGGTGGAAGACGGCCGGTTCCGGGTGCTGACCAAAGGCGCTCCCGATGTGCTCCTCTCCAGATGCAGCCACATCTATGCAGACGGAGAAGTGATTCCGCTGACGGAAGAGCACTCCCGCCGGATTACGGAGAACAACAAAGCACTGGCCGATGAAGCGCTGCGGGTGCTGGCCTTTGCCTTCCGGGATCATGACCGGCTGCCGGCTGAGATATCTACCGAGAAGACCGAACGTGAGCTGGTGTTTGCGGGACTTGTCGGCATGATCGATCCGCCGCGCGAAGAAGTGCGCGATGCTGTAGCGGTCTGCCGCAAGGCGGGAATACGTCCGGTAATGATTACCGGTGACCACCGCGATACCGCTGCCTCCATTGCCATCAGGCTGGGGATTATCGAGGATGATAAGGCTGTACTCACGGGGCGCGAGCTGGATCAGATCAGCGAGGGGGATTTTGCCGGGAAGGTCAGTGATTACTCTGTCTACGCCCGGGTCTCCCCGGAACATAAGGTGCGGATTGTCAAAGCGTGGAGACAGAAGGGTAAAATCGTGGCGATGACCGGTGACGGTGTCAATGATGCGCCAGCACTCAAGGCAGCAGACATCGGGGTCGGCATGGGAATCACGGGGACCGATGTCGCCAAGGGAGTATCCGACATGGTGCTGGCTGATGATAACTTCACGACCATTGTGGTGGCGGTTGAAGAAGGCCGCAAGGTATACAGCAACATCCGCAAATCGATCCAGTTCCTGCTCTCCGCCAATCTGGGCGAGGTGCTTACCCTGTTTATTGCCACCATGATTGGCTGGCGCATCCTGGAGCCGATCCATATTCTCTGGATCAATCTGGTGACAGATACCCTGCCTGCGCTGGCACTGGGTCTGGAAAAGGCGGGAAGCGATGTGATGGCGCGAAAACCCCGCAAATCCAGCAGCAGTATTTTTGCCGGAGGGGTCGGGTCGGGGATTATCTATCAGGGGATCATTGAAGCGGCTTTGACACTGCTTGTCTATTATTGGGCCCATACCCATTACAACGAAGGTGTTGCGGTTACTATGGCTTTTGCAACCCTGGGCCTGCTGCAGATTACCCATGCGTTCAATGTCAGATCAAACACCAAGTCACTGTTCCAGATCGGCTGGTTCACGAACCCTTATATGCTTGGCGCTTCTGTAATTTCCGGCCTTCTACTGGTGCTGGTCATTATCATTCCGGGACTGAATGAATGGTTCGGTGTAAGTCATCTGAGCGGTTTGCAGTGGGGGATTGTCTGTGGTGCTGCCGCAGCGATTATAGTCATTGTAGAACTGGTGAAGATCGGGCTGCGAATCAGCGGGAAAAGCAAAACTTGGGACTGATCTGGCTGAATCACATGATCGCGATATTTGCGTGAAGCTAAAGTTCGTAATATTTAAAAAATGCAAGGAGATTCTGACTTCGGTTGTCCGAAGACTTGAATCTCCTTGCATTGTTGTTAGGGGCAAGCTGCGGCGGTTACAGCACTCTCTGCATATGCAGGATGACATTGCTCCAATAGCCGCTGTCCAGGTCGCTGATCTGTACGCCCGGATCACCCCAGGTGTGAATGAACTTGCCGTCGCCGATGTAGATGCCGACATGTCCCGGAACCGCATCACTCTCGAAACGCCCGGGCACTGTGAAGAAGATAAGGTCGCCAATTTCAAGTTCACTGCGGATGACCCGTCTGCCCAGATTATCCTGGTCTTTGGCTAGACGGGGCAGATCCACCCCGAATTTTTTGAAGACATGCCGGGTGAACGAGGAACAGTCGAACCGGTGGGTCTCTTCGTACGGGCCTGCACCGAATTCATAAGGGACGCCCAGGTACTTTTTGGCGTAGGCAACGAGTTCGCTGCTGTCCCCAGCAGACAGGCTCTGAATATGCAGGGACTTTGGCTGTTCAGCTGTTCCTGAATTCATCCCGGTACTTGTCCCGGTAGTTCCATTGTCCTTATGATCCGAAGGGGAAGCGACGTTGATCTCACCCGTACTAGGATTCCAGCCGACCTCCGTTTGCAGCAGCTTGGATAATGCAGTGGGAGTTATATAAATCTGGCCATTCCTGCGCACCGGGGCATCCGGCAGTGTTATCTTCTGTCCCAGGGAGAACACCTGGGTTGAATCCGGCTGAAGCATAAACATAACATCGGTATAACCGATTTTGGCATAACCGCCGCTGGTGGTATCATCCTTCATCCGGTAGCCAATGGACGCTGCTGCAGGTTTCAAAGGAATCCAGTATTTTCCCTGGCTGTCGGTGAAGGAGGATTTTTCATAGTAGCTCCCCGAAAGGGAACCGGCAGGGGTCATTGAATTGACCTTTGGCTTCTGGTCGGTTTTATTGTAGCTGCAAGCGGTGACAGATACCATGGCCGAAGCCAGCAAAACAGCGGCAGCTATGGATTTTACAGGTTTCAAGGTCATTTTGGCACGCTCCATGTTCAAACTGTAATTAAAGTTTGCGCGCACGCAGTTTTTTTTATGTAGAAGGAATGTAGGCAATCTATGTCAAAGGAACGCTGCTGAAGCTGTTCATTGTCCATCTTTGTGCGTTTATTGTAAATTGTGGTGGTACCATAATGATTGACGGAAAATCAACCTTTATATAAGATAAGTTTATTATAGTTACGATTTGGCGGGTTTCGCGGGAGCTTTTTGCTTTAACGCTTTTATAGATAAAAGCAATAATGCTGAGTCGCTACTACCGGGGCACGCGCTGAATCCGTAAAAAGAAGAAGAGGGGTTTATAGGATGAAAACAAAAAAAATATGGCTTGGTCTAAGCCTAAGTCTGATGCTGGCGGCTACCGCCTGCGGTACAAACAATAAAACGGCAGACTCGGGAAGCTCTGACACGAAGTCCTACAAAATTGCCATCTCCCAGTACGTGGAGCACCCTTCGCTGGATGCAACCAGAGAAGGATTCCTGGCAGCGCTGAAAGACGCCGGAATCGTGGAAGGCGAGAATCTGAAGGTAGATCTGGAGAATGCCCAGGCAGACGCATCCAATAACCTGTCCATCGCCCAAAAGATTGCCGCAGACAAAAATGACCTCGTGCTGGGGATCGCCACACCTTCGGCACAAGCTTTAGTACAGGCGGGAGGCAAGGACACACCGGTTCTGTTCGCGGCTGTAACCGATCCGATCGACGCCAAGATCGTAACGGATCTTGAGCATCCCGGCGGCAATGTATCCGGAGCTTCAGACACTAACCCGGAGGCAACCACCCGCCTGATGACGTTTATTTCCGAACAGTTCCCAAATGTCAAAAAGCTGGGCCTGATCATCAATGAAGGGGAACCGAATGCGGTGGTTATGGCTGATACTGCCAAAAAAGAGCTGGACAAGCATGGCATCGAGCTGGTAAAGGCTGCTATCACTAACACTTCAGAAGTAAAGCAGGCGGCGGAGTCGCTTGTTGGCCGTGTGGACGCTCTGTATATCACGCTGGACAACTCGGTCGTTAGCGCAGTTGACACGATCATTCAGACGGCTAATGACAACAAAATCCCATTTTTCTCCGCAGACCGTGATACGGTGGAGAAGGGGGCTTTTGCAACTGTGGGCTTCAAATATTATGATCATGGCTACCAGGTAGGCCAAATGGCTGTAGAGGTGCTGAAGAACGGTGCCAAGCCGGGCGACATGAAGGTGGCTATGCAGGAGAAGCTGGATCTTATCATTAACTTAAAAGCAGCTGCGGCGCAAGGTGTTGAAGTGACGGATGCCATGAAGGCGGAAGTCTCCGATCCAGACAACAATATTATTCAATAAATTATAGACATTATAATGGGGTGCTTCCGCAAGGAACGCCCCTTGCCGCTTGAGGGAGGAAGTCAGCGATGGTTGATTCAATACTTGGAGCCGTGGAAATGGGCTTGCTGTATGCTTTTATGGCTTTAGGGGTATATATTACATTCCGTATTCTTGATTTTCCGGATTTGACTGTGGATGGAAGCTTTACGACTGGCGGAGCAATTGCCGCAGTGATGATCACGCATGGCTATTCACCTTGGCTGGCGACGATCTGTGCGCTTGCCGGCGGAATGGCAGCAGGGATGTGTACCGGACTGCTGCACACCAAGGGTAGAATTAATGGTCTGCTGTCCGGGATTCTGATGATGATTGCACTCTATTCCATTAACCTGCGGATTCTGGTGAAGCCCAATGTGTCACTCATGGGTGAGGATTCTTTATTTACCTCCATGAACCCGCTGCTGGTGATGCCGTTTGTGATGATTGCCGTCAAAATCCTGATGGATCTGTTCCTGCGTACCGATCTGGGTCTGGCCCTGCGGGCAACCGGAGACAATGCACGGATGATCCGCAGCTTCGGTGTTAACACGGATACGACAACCATTCTTGGAATCAGCCTGTCCAATGGGATGGTGGCATTATCGGGTGCCCTGATCGCGCAATATTCTTCCTTTGCCGATTCCACAATGGGGATAGGCATGATCGTCATCGGGCTGGCTTCGGTCATTATCGGCGAGGCGATTTTTGGAGCGGGGAATGTGTTCCGGGCAACCCTGGCAGTCGTCCTGGGCTCCATCGTCTACCGTATCGTTGTAGCGCTGGCCCTGCGGGTACCTTGGCTGCAGGCTTCGGATCTGAAGCTTATTACCGCAATCATCGTTATTATTGCACTGGTCTTCCCGTCCATCCAGCGTTTCATGAAGCAGAACCGTTTGGCGCGCAGACGCAGCATGGAGCTTGCGAATCAGGCACTGACCAGCAAGAAAGGGGGGGCAGCCGATGCTAAAGCTTGACCATGTCTCCAAGCTGTTCAATCCGGGCACCCCGGATGAGAAAATCGCGCTGCTCGGTATTGACCTCGAGCTGCGGGCCGGAGATTTCGTAACCGTTATCGGCAGCAATGGTGCCGGCAAGTCCACACTGATGAATGTGATTTCCGGCGTAATGAAACCTGATCTTGGGGAAGTGCGCATTGAAGGCAATCCGATCAGCGGGCAGTCCGAATTCCAGCGGGCCCGCTGGATCGGCCGGGTCTTTCAAGATCCAATGGCCGGAACGGCTCCCCATATGACGATCGAGGAGAATCTGGCGATGGCCTACAAGCGGGGCCAGGGCCGGGGCTTGTCCTTCGGCGTCTCGGCTGCACGCCGGGCCCTGTTCCGGGAGCAGCTGAGCCGGCTTGGCATCGGCCTGGAGAACCGGCTGCGGGCCAAGGTAGGCCTGCTCTCCGGTGGAGAGCGGCAGGCGCTGAGCCTGCTTATGGCGACCTTCACCCAGCCGCAGATTCTGCTGCTGGATGAGCACACGGCAGCGCTTGATCCCGCGCGCGCAGAACTGATCACCCGGTTAACCGAGTCCATTGTCCGCGAGCTGAAGCTGACAACACTGATGGTTACCCATAACATGGAGCAGGCCATCCGCCTTGGAAACCGGCTGATTATGATGGACAAGGGCAGCATTATTCTGGATATCGATGAAGACCGCAAGCAGGATCTTACGGTAGAGCGGCTGCTCGGTGAATTCGAGGGCATCAGCGGACATAAGCTGGCAGATGACCGGATGATGCTCGGGTAAGTATTGCTTGGCCTAGAGATCAATCAAAAACTTGGAATGCAGTCGAAGGTGACTGCTTTTCCAAGTTTTTTTGGTTTATATTTCCATGGAGGGCACTTTGGATTAAGATATAATCAAATGTAATAGTTCACATTATGCTTTACCATTTTAGTTTTTGCTGAAACACTTAAGTCCATCGTTATACGTTTGAAGAATCCACAGAGAATGCAGAGGGAGCGGGATGTTGTTGGATAAAAATAAGAGCGCTTTCAAAAATCCGGGAATCTTTAAGAAAATGATTATGCTGATTTCGTTTTTGCTGCTGCTGTCTTTTTTGTTCTCGTTAATCTTTCTCCAATACGTCTACCGCATTTATGACCACCAGATTTACGGGAAGGCATCGGAGGTGCTGGGGATGTCCTCGGTCAGTATCGAAAACGGGCTGAAGGAGCTGGAACAGCTGTCATTTGCGGTGGTGTCGGATGAACAAATTCAGAACTGCCTGCGGCAGCTTTTGGACCATCCTTCGCCTTACGAGAGGCAGCTGCTGCACAACAAGATTATTAACCGGCTGGTAGCCTTTGCGGGTGCAGAGAAATATGTATATTCGATGATTCTAATGGATACCAATGACGGTGTCATGACGGCCGGCAACCGGGAGTGGCTGTCTGAAACCCTGCAGGATCAGCTCAAACCGCTCGCCATCGCAGGTGCCGGCAGCAACATTTGGTTCACACAGGGGAGCAAGAACTCACTGCTCGCAGTGCGGCAGATTAAATCGTATACCGGGTCCGCCTTCACCCTGGATAATCTGGGAACCCTGGTCATCCGTATCCGCGTCGAGCGGATTATTGCTGACAGCACCAGCTTCGCCGAGGATGGCGGACAGCTGATTGTGGTGGATAAGGGAACCGGGCGATCCGTTTATCCCGGAGAACCGCTGCTGCTCCCCAAGGAGCTGGCCAGGGAAGTACAGCGCCCTGAAGCGTATAGGACCGTCCGCTACAGCACGGGCACGTATTTTGTAACCAAGACAAATTCCTCTTACATGGACTGGACCTATATCAATGCTACTCCATTCAATGAAATGTTCAGGCAAATCACGTTTGTCAAAAGGCTGGTTGTGATTAGCTTTGGCTGCATCCTGCTGCTGGGTCTTCTGCTGGGGTACAGGCTAGCACGGAGCATAGTGCGCCCCATCTCCAAGCTGACGGAGAAGATGCAGCGGATCGAGAAGGGGGACCTCGACAATCTGGAGGAGCAGGCGCTGGGGTTTGTCTCGCAGACTGCGCAGGATGAAGTGAGCCAGCTGAACCGGACCTTCAAAATGATGATCCGCCGCATCCGGGAGCTGATCGATGAGAATTATGCCAAGCAGCTGGTGATCCGGGAGACTGAATTGAAAGCGCTTCAGGCACAGATCAATCCCCACTTTCTGTACAACACGCTGGAATCCATCAATTGGCTGGCGAAGGTCAACAGGCAGAAGCAGATATCAGAAATGGTCGAGGCGCTGGGCTTCCTGCTTCGCAGCTCCATCGGACTGAAAGATCCGCTCATTTCCTTGGAAAAGGAGCTGAACATCGTCCGCAGCTATGTGATTATCCAGCAGACGCGCTTTGAGGAACGGCTTGATTTCCGGCTGGATGTGCCGGATGGCCTGCTTGATGCGCTGATTCCCAAGCTTACACTGCAGCCGCTGGTGGAGAACGCGATCCGTTATGCGCTGGAGCCGAACATCGAGCCGTGCATCATTTCCATTTCCATTTCCCGCAGGGAGGATGGTCTGGATCTGCGGGTCAGTGACAACGGGCCGGGCATGAGCGCTGAATTCATCCGCGAGCTGAAGGAGGGCCGGATTCAGACACGGGGCGAGGGTATTGGACTGGCGAATATCACGGAGCGCATCCAGATTGTTTTTGGACAGGAATGGGGAACAGAGATTGAGAGCAGACCGGGCGGAGGCACGGCGATTCTGGTGCATATCCCGTATGTGAGAGGAGAATACAGACATGTACAAATTACTGCTGGTAGATGATGAACGCCTGATTCTGGAAGGGATTTCCCAAGTGGTGGATTGGGCCCGGGCGGGCACGGAGCTGGCGGGTACGGCACGCAACGGGATCGAAGCGCTGGAACAAATCGATCGGCTTAGCCCGGACATTATAATCACTGATATTTCCATGCCCGGGCTGGATGGGCTTGGGCTTGTGGAGCGTTGCAGTGTTAGGTATCCCGGGATCAAGTTTGTAATGCTGACCGGATACAAGGATTTCGATTATGCCTGCAGTGCGATGCAGCACGGAGTGAGGCATTATCTGTTGAAGCCCTGCAATGAGCAGCAGATTCATGAGGCGCTGACCGAGCTGGTGCAGGAGCTGAACGAACGCCATAGCAGGGAGCAATTCATTACCGAGACGAAGCATCGGCTGATCAAGGTGCTCCCGCATGTCAAAGCGCAGTTTCTGAAGGAATGGATATCCAACAAAACCTATGGCAGTCATGACCTGGACTACTACCAGGAATTGTTCGGCATGGAGCTTGGAGGAAAAAATGTGCGGCTGATCCTGTTCAGACTGGAGGAATCCTTTGAGTATGAGCATTTGTTCGCCCTGCAAAATATTGCCGGGGATATGCTGAGCGAAGTGCTTCTCAGCACGACTATCGGCTCACAGCTGCTGATCCTGCTCGAACAAACGGAAAACGCGGGCAATCAGTGTGATCTGCTGGAACGGATTGCCGGGGTGAAGGAGACCTTTTATAACTTTTACAAAATCCATGCAACGATCGCCGTCAGCGACAAGGGACGGATGACCCAATCGCGCAGTCTCTACCGGCAGACGCTTCAGTGTATGAATCACCGCTTTTATCTGGAAGAAGGCAGTCTGATTACCGGAAGCGACATTCCTGCAGATGAACTCAGCGGACGCCATGAAATGGATCTCGGAGAGGAACAGATTTGTCTGCTGATCAAGGCCGGGGATCAAAGTGCTGTGAAGAAAGAGCTGGAGCGGTTATTCAACGAACTTAGGGACCAGCGGTTTGATATCAATGTGACCCGTTCCTATGTGCTCCAGCTGTATTCAGCCCTGATCCGGCTCTGCAGTCCAGGTGAACGAAGCAGGTTTACATCAGGACTCGCAGAGCTGGCAGGGCTAGGTACACTGGGGAGTCTCAAGGAGAGTGTCATGAAGGCGGCAGAACGCCTGACGGCTATGTATGACCGCCATTTCGTCAGCCGCCAATCTTCCATTGTGGATGCAATGCTGCGGATCATTGAGGCGGATTACGGCAACTCGGAGCTGTCGCTCGGCTCGGTGGCTGCGGAGATGCTGTACATGAATCCCGATTACCTCGGGAAGATTTTCAAAAAAGTGACCGGCGAGAAGTTCTCCAATTACGTCACCAACTACCGCATCGGCAAAGCCTCCGAGCATATTCTGCACAGCGGCGATGTGAAGGTGTTTGAGCTGGCCGAGCTGTATGGCTTTGGCGGGAACGCCCAGTATTTCAGCCAGGTGTTCAAGAAGGTTACCGGAAAGACACCAACGGATTTTATGAAGCCGCAGTAGGGACAATCCCGTTTGAACCTGATTATTGAACAAAGATGACGGTTTTTTGTATTCAAGAAAGCGGCGGAATTTGCGAAAATTTACATATGGAAGCGTTGCCAGTAATACTGGACTTCCTGCTCATCATTCGAAAAGGGGAGATATCCAATTGAAAAAAAGATTCGCATTATTGGCTGTTCCGATGCTGCTGTCCATGCTTGCCGGATGCGGCGGCAACAATAACAGCACCCGCGATACCGCATCAACCCATGCAGCCGCCAACCAGCCAGCTTCGGCAACGGCGGCAAGTTCTTCGGACCCTGTAACGCTGCGCATCGCCTGGTGGGGCGGGGATACACGCCATTCGTATACACAGCAGGTCATTGATATGTATGAAGCCCAGAATCCCAATGTCAAGATCGAGCCGGAATATGCATCGTTTGATGACTACTGGAAAAAGCTTGCTCCCCAGGCAGCGGCCAACCGCCTCCCCGACATTGTGCAGATGGACGTGTCCTATATTAATCAATATGGCTCTAACGGCCAGCTGGAAGATATGACACCATACTTGAATCAAACGGTTCAGGTGGGGGATGTCAATGAAAACGTGCTGGGTACCGGCAAAATTGACGGCAAGCAGTACGGCATCCCGCTGGGCGTCAACGTGCTGGGCTTTCATTATGATCCCGCGCTGCTGAAGAAAGCCGGCGCAGACTCGATTCCTGACAACTGGACCTGGGACCAATACAAGGAGATTGCTATGAAAGCCAAGGCCGCCGGGCTCTATATGGACTCCTCGATGGCGGCGGATATTTTTTTTAACTACTATCTGCGCACCAAAGGACTGTCGCTCTACAACACTGACGGCTCCGCGCTAGGATATGATGACGATGCGCAGTTCAGTGACTTTTTTGGCATGCTCTCTGATCTGATTGCCCAAGGAGCTGTACCTTCACAGGACAAACTGAGCCAGAACAAGGGGGTT
Organism: Paenibacillus graminis; assembly: GCF_000758705.1. Lineage (NCBI taxonomy): Bacteria > Bacillati > Bacillota > Bacilli > Caryophanales > Paenibacillaceae > Paenibacillus > Paenibacillus graminis. The sequence continues at coordinate 3,158,017 of NZ_CP009287.1, forward strand.
ATTGAAGAGGCGGATGTTGTGAAGGGAACCGGAATCGGCATCTGGCAGTGGTCGAACCAGTATGTGGCGCTGCAAATCGCAGTAAACCGTCCGATGGAGCTGGCCCCAATGCCTGGACCGGATATGGAAAAAGGCCTGTATATGCAGCCAAGCATGTACTGGTCGGTCACAGCCAACTCCAAAAACAAGGAGGAAGCCGCCAAATTCATTGACTTCTGGACCAACAACGTTGAAGCCAACAAGCTGATCAAGGGTGAGCGCGGCGTGCCGATTTCGGGCAAAATCAAAGATTCCCTGGCTGCGGAATTAACCGAATCCGGCAAGCAGGTGTTCAAGTTCGTCGCCGATATGGAGCCAAAAACCTCTCCGATGAGTCCTCCTGTTGGCTCGCCTGAAGTCGTTGCCCTGCTGACCGACCTTGCGGAGCAGATGAACTTCGGGCAGATCACGCCGGATGCAGCAGCCGTGCAGTTCCGTAAAGAAGCCAGCGAGATTCTTGCGAACCGCTAAAGATTTTAATGGGGCATACCATACTGTGAATTCTAACTGGATTGGAGTTGGAGAACCTTGGGTTTAAGCAATCCTACTACGACGAGTCCACGCGCCTGCAGAACGAAGAAACCGCTGGGCCAGCGGCTGCGCAAGAATCTGACGGGCTACGCCTTTATCAGTCCGTTCATTATCGGCTTTCTCTGCTTTACACTGGTGCCGATGGCCATATCCCTTTATCTGTCTTTTACCAAATATAATCTGTTCGCTCCGCCGTGCTCGATCGGGTTCGACAACTATATCAAAATGTTTACCGGTGATCCTAAATATGTGCATTCTCTGAAAGTCACGTTGCTGTATGTGTTCATCGGTGTGCCGCTCCGGCTGGGCTTCGCCTTGTTCGTAGCCATGATTCTGAATACCAGGTCCAGGATGGTGGGAGCGTACCGCACGGTATATTACCTCCCTTCCATCATCGGGGGCAGCGTGGCTGTCTCCATCATGTGGCGCAATATTTTTAGTGATACCGGAATTATCAACGGCATGCTGGGTTTCTTCGGCCTGGGCCCTGTAAGCTGGTTCGGCAACCCGAATGCTGCGCTGTTCATGCTGATTACGCTGTCTGTCTGGCAGTTCGGGTCCTCCATGCTGATTTTCCTGGCTGGTCTGAAGAATATTCCGGGCGAGATGTATGAGGCAGCAAGTGTGGATGGGGCAGGCTTTTTCCGTAAATTCTTCAAAATCACCCTGCCGCTGCTCAGCTCCGTCATCCTGTTCAATATGGTCATGCAGACCATCAGCGCATTTATGACCTTTGTGCCTGCTTATATCATTTCCAAAGGCGAGGGCGGTCCCATGGACGGAACAATGCTCTACTCCTTGTATTTATTCCGCCAGGCCTTCATGTTCAACAACATGGGATATGCCTCGGCCATGGCCTGGGTGATGCTGCTGCTGGTTGGCATTATGACCGGCATTCTGTTCAAAACATCCAAAGCGTGGGTCTTCTACGAATCGGGAGGTGGAAAGTGAGCCATGGCTAAGATTAAACTTAAATGGCCTATCTATCATATTCTCATCGGCGGACTCGCTATTATCATGCTGTACCCGATACTTTGGATGGTCCTGAGCTCCTTCAAGGAGAGCCGTCTTGTATTTGTGACCGCGCAGACCCTGCTTCCGCATCCCTGGGAATGGGGCAATTACGCCAAGGGCTGGGAAGGGGTAGCCGGATACTCCTTCGGTGTCTTTATCAAGAACTCCTTTGTTATCGTTATCGTGGCTACGTTCGGCGCGGTTTTCTCATCATCGCTGGTGGCGTTCGGCTTTGCCCGCAACAAATTTATCGGCCATGGCCTCTGGTTCGGGATCATGATGATGACGCTGATGCTGCCTGCAGACGTCGTGCTGGTTCCGCAATATATTATTTATACGAAGCTGAACTGGCTCGACAGTATCCGGCCCATTGTCATTCCGCAATTCTTCGGAGTTCCGTTCTTTATCTTTCTGATGCTGCAGTTCATCCGCACCATTCCCGCCGAGCTGGATGAAGCGGCAACGATCGACGGCTGCGGCAAATTCAGGCTCTACTATAAAATCATTCTTCCGCTGATCCGCCCGTCAATGGCAACGGCGGCGATCTTCTCCTTTTACTGGCGCTGGGAGGATCTGCTGGGACCTGTGCTGTATCTCAATTCACCTTCCAAATATACCGTGTCCATGGGGCTTAAAATGTTCCTCGACAGTGAGTCCGTATCCAACTGGGGTCCGATGTTCGCTATGTCCGTCCTGAGCCTTACACCGGTCATACTGATTTTCTTCATCTTCCAGAAGCAGATTGTAGAGGGTATCAGCACCAGCGGTCTGAAGGGCTAGCCGGTCCTGAGCGTGGATTCTTGGCCGGAGGACAGCTAGAAGCGGTTCATTTGAAGTTATCAGCCATGCTGCCGATTCACTTCCTGGTATGCGAGGTAAAGGTTAGGGAAACAACTTAACTTGAAACTGTAATAACTATAGGGAGGGACTTCGAGCATGGCAGATAAAAAGTTGGAAGGCAAAGTGGCAATCGTCAGCGGCGGCGGGTCGGGCATCGGACGGGCGTCCGTACTGGCTTTTGCCCGCAGCGGGGCAAAGGTCGCAATGCTTGACCGGACAGTCGAGAATGCCGAGAAGGTTCGCAAGCAGGTGGAGGATGAAGGCGGTGAGGCAGTCGTCATCGAATGTGACATTGCTGAGCCGCAGCAGGTCGAAGCCGCTGTGAAGCAGGCCGCTGAAAAATGGGGCAGGCTCGACATTGTTTTCGCCAATGCCGGTATTAATGGAGCAATGACCCCCATTGAAACCATGGACATTGAGTCTTGGGACCAGACCATGAACATCAACCTGCGCGGTACCTTTGCCACTGTCAAATATGCGATTCCATATTTAAAAGAAAACGGCGGGAGCATCCTGATCAACAGCTCGATTAACGGCAACCGCGTCTTTTCGAATATCGGCTTTTCGGCCTACAGTACGACTAAAGCCGGACAGACCGCTTTTATGAAGATGGCTGCCCTGGAGCTCGCACAATACAAAATCCGCGTCAATGCCATCTGTCCGGGTGCGATTAGAACGAATATCGACGACAACACCTATCCGTCCGAAGATTTGAAGGAAGTACAGATTACCGTGGAATTCCCGGATGGCGGGGAGCCGCTGGAGAAGGGGCCGGGCCGGCCCGACCAGGTCGCCAGGCTGGCATTGTTCCTGGCTTCCGATGATTCAGATCACATTACAGGCACAGAAATCTATTGTGATGGCGCCGAGTCGCTGCTGCACGGGTAACCTCTTCTAAGCACGTGTAAGGAAGCATATCTTTAATTTAAAGGTCGGCCCAAAGAAACGGATTCCGTCCCCTGCGCCATGCACAGCCTATCAGGCTGGAAAGCATCTGCAGAGGGCGGGGATGCCGTTTTTTTGTTCTAATTATATGAGACTTATTTGCAGCATTTTAAAAATATGTTGAATTTATATGCTTCACGCAACAAATATCCCTTGTATTTCTCGATGAACGGTACCGTCCTTAAAAAGGACGACAAAGCCGTTTCCACTTGAGGTATACTTATCCTATCGTCTTAGAAGAGAGGGCACTTATGAACATGGATTTTAACCTGCATATGGAATCAATTGTTAAGCTGCTTGTGGCCATGCTGTTCGGGCTGTTCATCGGGATTGACCGGCAGTTGAAGCAGAAGCCGCTGGGGATCCGGACCAGTATGGTCATCAGTATTGCGAGCTGTCTGGTTACACTCGTCTCCATTCATGCCTACGACAAATTCGGCGGGCCGGATCATCCGAATATGGACCCGATGCGTCTTGCGGCTCAGATTGTCAGCGGGATCGGGTTCCTGGGTGCGGGTGTCATTCTCCGCCGGGGCGGGGACGCTATTTCGGGACTCACTTCCGCGGCGCTGATCTGGACGGCGTCCGGTATCGGAATCGCAGTTGGGGCAGGTTTTTATGTGGAGGCAGGGTACGCGGTAGTGCTGCTGATGTTCGCTGTTAATGCCGTTCCGCATCTGATCAAGCTCATTGGACCTGAGGTGCTGAACAAGCATGAAATCTCCGTCAAAATCATTATGGAACACAATTATGTGCTCACCGATGTCATTCAAAAAATTGAAGAGCGCCATGCCGTGGAATCCCCGAAATCGAAGAAGAACGGAAGAACGATCCGGCGGATGAAAATTAAGGATCTGGATGACGGGAGACAAATGATCGATATGGTGATTTCCGCACCTGACCGGGATTATGCAACCGAAATCTATTATGATGTGAAGAAGATTGAGCATGTAATGAGCGTAGAAGTTGAACAGTTGTAAAAATGCCATATTCCCTCCTGGACAGATGTGGTAATCTATCTAGGAGAGAGTCATTTTGAGATTATGGAAGGGAGAAACATAAAATGTCAATTACTGCTTACGAAGGTCTATACGAAGGAGAGGCCGCGGTCTGGCTGAAGGCCGGCCGGTACGAAGCGGCCATCCTGCCCGGCATCGGCGGCAATCTGATCTGCTTCCGCGATACCGAAAACGGTTACCGTTTTCTGCATGAGCCGGGTGCCGAAGAAATGGAAGCGTTTAAGGCCAACCCAGGGATTCACGGCATTCCGGTGCTGTTTCCGCCGAACCGTTACGAGGACGGAGAGTTCCCGTGGAATGGACAAACCTACCGCTTCCCGGTAAATGAAGAAGCTACAGGCAATCATCTGCACGGGTTCCTGCATACAGCGGCATGGGAGGTTGTGGAATTCGGCAGCAGTGTAAGCGAAAGCTTCGTCACGGTTGCCATTAAGGTGGATGAGAACCATCCGTCCTATCAATACCTGCCGTTCAAATATACAGTCAAGCTGCGCTACAGCCTGGGGGAAGCCGGTTTGTCCCAGCAGCTGCTGGTGCATAATGAGGGTGAGGAGCTTATGCCTTGCCTGCTTGCTTTTCACACTGCGATTAACGCACCCTTCGCGCCGGGAAGCACAGCACAGGATTACCGCGTAAAGCTGACCATCGGCAACCGCTGGGAGCTCAGCGACCGCATGCTGCCGACAGGCTCGTTTCAGGAGCTGACTGCAGACGAGATTGCGCTGCGTGATGAAGGCTTGTATCCATTCTATGCGCCCATGGACAACCATTACACCGCTGCCGCCCGGAACGGTCGCAACCGCATGGAGCTTACGGACAGCAAAGCCGGAGTTACTCTTGTATACGATGTAGGCACTTCCTATAAGCAATGGATGATCTGGAACAATGGCGCAACCGAAGGTTTCTTCTGTCCGGAGCCGCAAATCAATCTGGTCAATGCACCGAAGGTGGATCTTCCCGCCGACGAGATCGGCTTGTTCGGCCTTGAGCCGGGCGAATATTGGGAAGAAACCAGCCGTATTTATGTAAAATAAACTGCTGGACCGGCAGGGTTCAGCCAGTATAATTGCGAATGGGGTGCAGCGAAAGTGGCTGCGCCCTTTTTTTTGCACTGGTCCACAAGAGCGAACTCGGAAAGTCACCAAAAGGACAAAATTTTAAGTTCAATTTACATAGGGTTAATTTTGTGAGTATATTTTAATGCTCCTTTAAGCTAGGAGGCGTATACTGTACGTTTAGTACAGATAGGGGTGAAAGCAATGCGTTATTTTAAGCCTTCCAAAAAATTGGGATATCTGCTGCTCGGCTTGCTGCTGGGCGGGTTTGTGCTGAACTTTTTTATTCAAGCTGCTTCACTGGATATGAATTTCATGAGTGTGCTGAATTGGATCGGAAAGTCTTATTGGCTGTATGTGGGCGGCAGCTTGTTTTTTTTCTTTGTGCTGCTGGCTTTTTCGGCAATATTGCCCAATCTGTACCTGGGGCCGGCGGTTGGATTTCTGCTGGTGCTTCTGCTCGGCATCGCCAACTACAAGAAGCAAAGCACTACAGGAGAGCCGCTGTTTCCCTGGGATCTGATGCTGGTGAAGAACGCCGGAGAAATGAGTAAAATCACCAAAGGCATGATTTCGCCGCTGGCGGTTGGACTGGCAGTGCTGGTGGTTGCGGCCATAATCTGGCTGCTGCTCAAGCTGCCACGGATCAGAGTTCAGCTGCCGCTTCGGCTGCTGCTTACTGCGGTGTCTGCCGGGATGATTGCCGGTTTTATTGTGATGGTCAGCGGGCAGACCACGTTCGCCTCTTCTCTGAATTACCAGAATATTTTCTGGAATCAGAAGGTCAATTACTCGCAGAATGGGTTTGTGTTCGCTTTTACCGGGAATCTGCGCCAGAATCTGCTGGAGCAGCCGGAGGGTTACAGCCGGGAGTCGGTAGAAGCCATTGCAGCTAAATACAGCGCTTTGCCGGAAACGTCCTCTGCGCAGACAATGGTGGAACAGCCGAACATCCTGTTCATGATGGATGAAGCCTTTTTTGATCCCACCCGGCTGCCCGGCATTACCCTTAGTGATGATCCGCTAAAATTCATTCATCAAGCGGAAGGCGCCACACCGTCAGGTTACCTGCTCTCCCCCGAGTTTGGCGGCAATACGGCGAATGTGGAATTTGAGGCGCTGACGGGCCTGTCGATGTATTTTCTGGGGGACGGTTCGATTCCTTACCAGCAGCGGGTAGTCAAAATGTCCTCGCTTCCCTCGATCGTCAGCATTCTGAAAGAGAGGGGTTATCAGGCGCTCGCCGTGCATCCGTTCGATGAGACCTTCTATAACCGCAACAGGGTCTATCCGGTGCTGGGGTTTGACCGCTTCACGAGCGAGAAGGATCTGCAGGATGCCGAGCGGATCACACCGGATGGTTATATATCAGACAAAGCCGCTGTACAGGAGGCTATCCGTGAGCTGAAGGCGGCAGACACACCAACTTTTTTGCATATGGTCACAATGCAGAACCATTTCCCGTTCACCAAAGGCCGGAACGGCCCGAATACCATCACTGCGCAAGGTGTGCAGGCCGCCTGGAAGGATGAGCTGGAAACCTATGTACAGGATACCAAGCTGACAGACGAAGCGCTGTCTTATCTGCAGCAGGAGCTGAAGACCATTGAGCAGCCTACAATTGCTGTCTTCTGGGGAGACCATCTCCCGGCGCTGCCTGCGGGAATCTATACAGATGCGGGCTGGGATCAGCAGCTGCGGCTGAAGCATGAGACCAAGCTGATGATCCTCGCCAATTTTGATATCGGCCATAACCCGCTGGGGACGCTCAGCCCCGCTTACCTTGGACCTGCCGTGTTTAAGCTGTCAGGCCAAAAGCTGCCGACTTACTATAAAATGCTGGAACAAGTACGCGCGCAGCTTCCCGGCCTGAGTAAAAATGTGCTGGTCGGCGCTTCCGGCGAACTCGTTAGTTTGACTCCTGAGCAGCAGGCGCTGCTGGAGGATTACCGGATGGTAGAGTATGACCTGCTGGAAGGCGAAGGTTATGCTGCAGATCTGATGTTCTGACCGGAAGGGAATCCGCTTAGGAAGATGCGTTAAATAGAAATGATGCTCCATACATGAGGACTCTGCTGCGAATGGCGGAGTTCTTTTTTTGTAGTTTGGGAATTATAAGTTTTTCTGCTGTAGGAAAGTTGAGTATAGGAATAAGGGGCATTTGACTAAAGGACGAATGTGGACGGATTCACCAGCAGAAATGCCGTTGCTGGAGCACGAACGGCTGGTTTGTCTGGAAACAACGGCAGAAATGCCGTTGTTGGAGCACTGACGGCTGGTTTGCCCGCAAACAACGGCAGAAATGCCGTTGCTGGAGCACGAACGGCTGGCTCGCCCGGAAACACCGGCAGAAATGCCGTTGTTGGAGCACGAACGGCTGGTTTGCCCGCAAACACCGGCAGAAATGCCGTTGCTGGAGCACGAACGGCTGGTTTGCCCAGAAACAACGGCAGAAATGCCGTTGTTGGAGCACTGACGGCTGGTTTGCCCGCAAGCAACGGCAGAAATGCCGTTGTTGAAGAGCCGGAGGCTGGTTTGTTCTATCTCTTGGTCCGGCAGGAAGGTTCTGGTACTATCATTGACGGAATAAGCAACTGGTCTTAACATATGAGGGTAGGCACCGACCTTGAAGAATGTAGTGGTTATCCTTAGTTATGAAAGGGGTTACATGTTGAAAAAGCTGGGGCTTGTCTATGTGCTGCTGATTGGCCTTTTCCTGATTTATGTGTTGAATTATAAGCTGCACCCTGATCCTGCAGACCCATGGGAAACCGCCGGCCTGCGCGGCAATATTGAAGATAAATACGTGATGGTTACGTTCCAGAGCGGCATCGATTACTGGAAAAGCGTGCTGAAAGGCTTTGAGGATGCGGCAGAGGAGCTGAACGTATCTGTCGAATACCACGGCTCTACCCAGCATAATGCCAGTGAGCAGATGACGGTGCTGGAGCAGACAATTGCCAAAAAGCCTGCGGGAATCGCTATTTCAGCGGTGAATTCCAAGCTGCTGACGGCGACGATCAACAAAGCGGTGGAGAGCGGGATTCCGGTGGTGCTGTTTGACTCAGGGGCCCCGGACAGCAAAGCTTATTCTTTTCTGGGTACGGATAACTTCAATGCCGGGGCCGAAGCAGCGCGTAAAATGGCTGAGCTCACCGGCGGCAAAGGTAGCGTAGCCATCATTACAACCCCTGACCAGCATAACCATCAGGAACGCACCGGTGGATTCAGCCACACGATCCGCAGTGAATTTCCGGAAATGAAGCTGGTTTCGGTCAAGGACGGCCACGGAGACCAGGTGGCTTCCAGGCAGGCGGCAGAGGAGCTGTTGTCCCAGTATCCTAAGCTAGAAGGGATTTTTGCCACGGAGTCAAATGGCGGAATAGGCGTGGCCGAAGCGGTGCAGGCGCAGAAGGGGAGCGGTTCAACGCTGCAGATCATCAGCTTCGATACGGATAAGGGGACCCTCGACCTTGTAAAAGAAGGCAGAATTGCCGCGACTATGGCGCAAGGCACCTGGAATATGGGCTATTGGTCCCTGACCGAGCTGTTCCGTTTGCACCGTGATTTACAGGAAGATCCTGACGCCTATGAAGGCAGCAAGCCGCTGCCGGTGCCGGACAAGGTAGATACAGGGATTGATGTGGTGACCCGGGCTAATGTGGACAATTACTATGCCAAGTAGAGAGCCTATGGGAAGGAGCAGCAGATGCGCAAGAGTGGCCTGAACATGGAGAAGCTGAAGCTGAACAACCTGCCGATCCGCTATAAGCTGATTATTCATTTTCTGTTGATCAGCATTCTTCCTTCGATCGGACTTGGGCTGCTGATTGGCTGGACGGTCGACCGGAATGTGGAAGAGCGGACTAATGAGAACACGGTGCAGCTGATCGGCAAAGTCAACGCCGCACTGGAGAATGAGGTGGAGAATCTGCAGAAGATCACCTATCTGATCTCTTTTGATCCCGGGGTGCAGGCCTTTCTGAACGGCTCCATCCAAGATCCGGTGCAGGCTGTCAAATGGGCCGCTGGCGGAGAGCCGGCGGAATATAACATCCGCAAATTTCTTCAGGGCTTCACTACACTCAGCTCTGAGATTGCCGGAATCATGCTGGTGAACCGGGAAGGCGATTTTATCAGCAATGAGATGTACACCCGGCCCGGTACCCTTGTAACAGACGAAGCCTGGTACAGGGAAGCAGCAGCCAATAAAGGGATCTTCAAAATCATCGGCCACCCTTATGGACGTGCGGTAATGTCGCATGTGGACTATAAGGAAAGCGAGGTTGTATCTGCCGTAAGAGCCATTATTGATCCGGAGACGCAGGTGGTTCAAGGGGTCGTGCTGGTCGATTTGAAGCTGCGGGTGATTGCCGAAACGGCCAGAGATGTTACGCTGGGCAAAACCGGCTATCTGACCGTCGTTGATGGCAGCGGGGAGATGATCTATGCTCCGCAGCATCCGATTATGAAAACGATCCCGGAGGGATTGTTCACCGAAACCTCCGGCATTACCTCAGGGACTGTAGCGGGACGCAAGCTGCAGTTGATCTACAGAACCTCGCCTTTTACGGGTTGGACCACGATGGGTGTCTTCCCGATGGAGGAATCGGCGTTTGGGGTACGGGAGATTACCTTTAATGTGGTTACCTTTGTATTTATCGTCTGCATGCTGGGGATGACGGCCTCGTTCTATCTGGCCTATTCGATATCCCGCCCGATCGGCCAATTGGCCTCCTTTATGAGCAAGGCGCAGTCCGGTGATCTGACGATCCGCTACTGGGGCAGCCGCTCCGACGAAATCGGCCTGCTCGGACGCAGCTTCAATTCGATGCTGGCCCAGATTGCCCGGCTGCTCTCGCTGACCGAGCTGCAGGCCCGGCAGAAACGGGAAGCGGAGCTGCGCAGCCTCCAGGCTCATATCAAGCCCCATTTTCTCTATAACACGCTGGATACGATTCACTGGATGGCCCGCAGCAAAGGGGCGGAGGATATTGCCGAGGTGGTTCAATCCTTATCCAAGCTGTTCCGGCTGGGGCTTAGTAAAGGGAGCGATCTTGTTCCGCTGTCCGATGAGCTTGAACATATGGTAAGTTACCTGAAAATCCAGCAGGTCCGGTACAGCAGCAAGCTGGCCTACAGCATTGAAGTGGAGCCGCAGCTTCACGAACTGTACGTGCTCAAGCTGCTGCTGCAGCCGATTGTGGAGAATGCGATCTATCACGGCATCAAGGAGCGGCGGGGTCCAGGGCATATTTCCATTGAGGTGGTCCAGCAGGAGGGAGACTTATGCTTAACGGTTCGCGATGATGGGGCAGGGATAACACCGGAACGGCTCTCTATTCTGAAAGAGCGTCTTGCCGCCGTCGGCAGGAATACCGGTGAGGCTGCAGAAATAGAACAGCCCATGCCGGGAAGTGCGGGCAGCGGCTATGGGATTCTGAATGTGCAGGCCCGCATCAGACTCACTTACGGCGAACCCTATGGACTCGAAATTGAAAGTGAGCGCGGAGCGGGAACGGTAGTGACTGTACGGCACCCGGTTGTTCATAACAGCTATCCGGATAATTAATTGGAACCGAAAGGAGCCACTGAAACCATGGATTCCTGGAAAGTCATAATTGCCGATGACGAAGCGATTATCCGTGACGGAATTAGGCAATGTGTGGACTGGAAAAGCTTAGGCCTGCAGGTTGCAGCCGAAGCGGAGGACGGCGAGGAAGCGCTGGAACTGGCTGTCCAGCATGAAGTACACATCGCGCTGGTCGATTTGAACATGCCGATCATGCATGGCATTGAACTGATGAAGCGGCTCCGGGAACAGCTTCCTGACTGTAAAATCATCGTCATCACCGGCCATGATGAATTCTCCTATGCCCAGGAATCGATCCGTCTGCAGGTGAATGATTATATTCTCAAGCCTGCCGAGCCGAAACAGCTGATGCAGGTGCTTCGCGGAGTAAGGGATCAGCTGATAGCGGAGAAGCAGAAGAATCAGCACCTCCAGCAGGCTTCCCGGCAGATACTGAAGAACTTTCCGCTGCTGCGGGAACGCTTCTGCCAGGAATGGCTGGACGGTAATTTGAGCCGGAGTGAGATCATGGAGCAGCTCCGCTTCCTGCGGCTGCCGGCGGAGTGCCCGGAGCTGGTCGGCATGATCCGCTGGAGATGGGAAGCGCAGCACTCCGGGCTGCAGGAGAAGGAGCGGCAGCTGTTTCTTTTTGCCATAGAGAATATGGTGACAGAGCTGCTTCAGGATTATCCTGAAGTCATCTTCAGGGATGCCGCCGGTCTGATCGTCATTCTCCTGTGGGATGCGGCCGGGGAAGCGGTGCTGGCCGGGGTTGAAGCCGTGGTGCGAAGCCATCTCAAGATCGCTGTGGAAGTCGGCACCCAAGCCGTTGAAGGCGATGTCACCGGGCTGGCAGCCGCCTACCGCAAATGCAGAGTGAACCTGTCCAGAGAACAGCCATTGTCTCCGCTGGTCCGCAGAGCAAGGCAATATGTGCTGGAGCATTTTAACGAATACGGGCTTACGCTTGAATCCATTGCCGGCAATCTTCAGGCCTCGCCGGTCTACCTCAGCCGCCTGTTCAAGCAGGAGCTGGGAGCATCCTTTGGCACGTATCTGACTCAGACCCGCATCCGCAAGGCGGCGCAGCTGCTGCATTCCACAGAGCTTAGTATGAGCGAAGTTGCTGAACGCACAGGCTACGAGACCCAGCATTATTTCAGTACAGCCTTCAAGAAGCAGACGGGTGTATCCCCGCTGCAATTCCGCAAAGGGGTGCTGCCCGGCGAGGAGGGCCGTGGAGCCCGTAACGAAGAACGCGATTGAAACTCATATTCTGCCAAAGAAACCGCATGCGGATAATTCCGTATGTGGTTTCTTTTTGCAGGGACACCTCTTAAATCCGCATATAGGTTAAATTTGGACAATTAAATTACAATTTCTGAAAACGCTGACAAAAGTTCTGATTTTATAAAAACAGTAGCTTGAGTGTAAATACGGCCCCCTGTCCCCCTTGCTATACTCAACTTGTCAAACGGGCGGAGCCGCCCGGGACACCAGAAAAGTTCAGGGGGTAGCGCAGATGATGAAAAAATATTCATGGATTATGCTGGCATTGGCACTTGTACTGATTTTATCCGCATGCGGCAATAATGGCGGAAACAGTTCCGGCGGAAGCACGGATGGGGCGAACGGGAAAGTGGGTATCGCGATGCCGACCAAGTCCTCGGAACGCTGGGTGAATGACGGCAACAATATGGTTAAAGAGTTCGAGAAGCTGGGTTACGGTACGGATCTGCAATATGCGGAGGATGTCGTAGAGAACCAGGTGTCGCAAATTGAGAATATGATCACCAAGGGCGTGAATGCCATTGTCATCGCATCGATTGACGGTGAAGCCCTGACAGATGTCCTGCAAAAAGCGCATGATGCGGGTGTGAAAGTGATCGCGTATGACCGCCTGATCAAGAAGAGCGAATATGTCGACTACTACGCCACCTTTGATAATTTCAAAGTCGGAGTTCTGCAGGGCTCTTACATCGAAGAGAAGCTGGGACTCAAAGAGGGCAAAGGGCCGTTCAACATTGAGCTGTTCGGCGGGTCGCCGGATGACAACAACGCCTACTTCTTTTTTGACGGGGCCATGTCGATCCTGAAACCCTACATCGATTCCGGCAAGCTGGTTGTCCGCAGCAAGCAGACGACGATGGACCAGGTAGCTACCCTGCGCTGGGACGGCGCGGCTGCACAATCACGGATGGATAATCTGCTGAGTGCCAATTATGCCAGCGACAACCTGGATGCGGTGCTTTCCCCTTACGACGGCATCAGCATCGGGATTCTTTCTTCTTTGAAGGGTGTAGGTTACGGGTCAGGCGACAAGAAGCTCCCGGTTGTTACCGGACAGGACGCCGAGCTGGCCTCCGTGAAATCGATACTGGCAGGAGAGCAGACACAGACTGTATTCAAGGATACCCGCGAACTGGCCAAAAAAGCGGTGGAAATGACGGAAAGTGTATTGAAAGGCACGGAAGCGGAAGTCAACGATACTACCACCTACGATAATGGGGTCAAAATTGTACCGTCCTATCTGCTTGAGCCGGTCTCTGTAGATGCCGGCAATGTGGATAAGGTACTGGTAGACGGCGGCTATTATACCAAAGAACAGCTCGGCGAATAGCCGGCTGGAACGCTTTTGGCGGTGCTGCGGCGGCAGTTCATTATAGTGGGCTGCCAGCCGCAAAAACCGCAGCTACAGTCACAAAGAAAGCTGGGTGAGAAGCGGATGAGTGAGATTATTTTGGAAATGAAGGGCATTACCAAAACTTTTCCCGGAGTCAAGGCCTTAGCCAATGTGAATCTGCAGGTGAAGGCTGGCGAAATTCACGCGCTCTGCGGTGAAAACGGGGCCGGGAAGTCCACCCTGATGAAGGTGCTGAGCGGTGTCTATCCGCATGGAACGTATGAGGGGGATATTTTATTCCAAGGACAGGTCTGCCAGTTCAAGGACATTAAAGATAGTGAAAGCCTGGGGATTGTCATTATCCATCAGGAGCTGGCATTGATCCCCTATCTGTCGATTTCGGAGAATATTTTTCTCGGCAATGAACAAGCACGGCATGGGGTGATCAACTGGAACGAGACGACAGTGAAAACCAAGGCGCTTCTGCAAACCGTCGGCCTGAGTGAACCGCCGTTCACGCAGGTATCGACGATAGGAGTCGGCAAGCAGCAGCTTGTGGAGATCGCCAAGGCGTTGTCCAAAGAAGTGAAGCTGCTCATCCTAGATGAACCGACAGCTGCGCTGAATGAGGATGACAGTGAGAATCTGCTCACGCTGATTTTAGAGCTGAAGAAGCGCGGGATTGCCTCCATTATCATTTCCCACAAACTGAATGAAATCGGGAAGGTGGCGGACTCTGTGACCATTTTGCGGGATGGCCAGACGATTCGCACCCTGGATATGAAGCAGGATGAAGTTACCGAGGATGTCATTATCAAAGGCATGGTGGGCCGCGATTTGACCAACCGTTATCCGGAGCGGACGCCGGACCTGGGAGAGACCATTTTTGAAATCCGTGATTGGGAGGTATACCACCCCACACAAGTTGACCGCAAAATGCTCGACAAGATCAATCTGCATATCCGGCGCGGGGAAGTGGTTGGCATAGCAGGGCTGATGGGAGCAGGACGGACGGAGCTGGCGATGAGTGTGTTCGGCAAATCATACGGCAAACGGATCAGCGGCCAGTTATACATGCATGGCAAAGAGGTTCATCTGAACGACATCAACAAAGCGATCGACAGCGGGTTGGCCTATGTGACCGAGGACCGCAAGCATTACGGATTGATCTTAATCGATGATATCAAACGGAATATTTCACTCAGCAGCCTGAAGAAGCTGTCCCGCCGGGGAGTGATCAATGAGAACGAGGAAGTGCTGGTTGCCGAGGAATACCGCAAAAAGCTGAATATCAAGACGCCGAGCATTTTACAGAAAACCGTAAATCTGAGCGGCGGCAACCAGCAAAAGGTTGTCCTCAGCAAATGGATCTACGCCCAGCCGGATATCCTCATTCTCGATGAGCCTACGCGGGGAATCGATGTGGGGGCTAAATACGAAATTTATTCGATTATTAATGGGCTGGCGGCGGAAGGCAAAGGGGTGCTGGTCATCTCGTCCGAGCTGCCGGAGATTATCGGGATGTGCGACCGGATTTATACGATGTGTGAAGGCCGCATCAGCGGTGAGGTGGAGCGGCAGGACGCATCGCAGGAGCTGCTCATGAAATATATGACACGAAGCAGGGGGTAACAGAACATGGGAGCGATAAGCGAAAT
The DNA here is from genome assembly GCF_000758705.1 of Paenibacillus graminis. Taxonomy (NCBI): domain Bacteria; kingdom Bacillati; phylum Bacillota; class Bacilli; order Caryophanales; family Paenibacillaceae; genus Paenibacillus; species Paenibacillus graminis. Next base: position 3,173,313 of record NZ_CP009287.1, read on the forward strand.
TTTCAAAAAGAATATCCGCCAATATGGCATGATCATTGCTCTGATCTTTATCTCGATTTTCTTTCAAATTCTTACGGACGGCATTCTGCTCAAGCCGCTTAATGTAACCAATCTGATCCTGCAGAACAGCTATATTCTGGTGCTGGCGATCGGGATGGTGCTGGTGATCATCACGGGGCATATCGATCTCTCAGTCGGTTCAGTAGCTGCTTTTATCGGGGCGCTGTCAGCGATTATGATGGTGGATATGCAGATGAATCCGGTGCTGGCAGTCATTCTTTCACTGCTGATGGGTGCGCTGGTTGGAGCCTGGCAGGGCTTCTGGGTGGCCTATATCAAAATTCCCGCCTTCATTGTGACCTTGGCCGGCATGCTGCTGTTCCGCGGGCTGACGATGATCGTGCTGAACGGGCAATCCATCGCGCCTTTCCCCAAATCCTTTCAAAAGATAAGCTCCGGCTTTATCCCGGATCTCTCCGGCGGCAGCTCGCTGAATGTGCTGACATTGATTGTGGGGATTGTGCTGTCCCTACTGGTCGTATACCAGGAATTCCGCAACCGTAAAATTTCCGTGAAATACGGTTTCGAGCCATCCTCCGTCTGGCTGTCCGTTGCCAAGGCTGCGGCGCTGGTGATCGTCATCAACTTGTTCACAATGGTACTTGCCCAATATAACGGGATTCCGAACATCCTGGTCATTCTGCTGGTACTGATCGTCATTTATTCCTTTGTCATGAATCATATGACGATGGGGCGGCATATCTACGCTCTGGGCGGCAATGAAAAAGCAGCCAGCCTCTCCGGCGTCAAAACCAAACGCGTCACCTTCTGGGTGTTCGTCAACATGGGCGTGCTTGCTGCTTTGTCAGGTCTGGTGTTCGCGGCACGTCTGAACTCGGCGACTCCCAAAGCGGGCACCAACTTCGAGCTGGATGCCATTGCCGCCTGCTTCATCGGAGGCGCTTCCGCGTCTGGAGGGATAGGCACGGTAGTTGGCGCCATCATCGGCGGTCTGGTCATGGGCGTCATGAACAACGGCATGTCCCTTGTCGGCCTCGGAGTCGATTGGCAGCAGGGCATCAAGGGTCTCGTGCTGCTGCTGGCAGTAGGCTTTGATATTTACAATAAGTCGAAGACGGCGTAAGCGGTAAGCTGGATTGTGAAGAGCTAAAATAGTTGTTACAGCAGGATACACGAATGAAACATCAAGATGGGAAGAACCGCTCCTGGCACATCAGCAGGGAGGGGTTCTTTTTATTGCATCTCGCCTGAAGAGTATAAGCTGATTGAAACTCAGCATGTCCTGAACGGGTTATATCAGGGTTCCGTTAAGAATCTGATATCCGCTATGTATGACGGTGACAAGCTTTCGGAGCAGGATATAGAAGAGATGAAACAATGGTTCTCAGAAAAGTAGGTGATGATGATGAACACCATTCTTGAAATTCTGTTCTCCCTGACCGTAGCCGGAAGTATAGTTACAGCCAGTACTCATGCAATGGGGCTGCTATCCACCGATCATTTTCCTGCAAAATGGCGATACCGGCTCACGAAGATGGCAGTGGCATTGTATCTGTTTCCTGTAGCTCTAATTATTCCATGGTTATCACAGTTCACCGCATCAAACATGGCAGGAGACATACAGGATTTCCAGCCGTCAAGGTTTGAGAGTTTCGTATCCGAACCGCTCCTGCTGGCTGTGACCATCTCAGCTAACGCTGCTTATGTTCTCCTGGGCATATGGGCAGCAGGTAATAAACTCCGTATTGGAATTTGCCAGAACACCATATTACACATTTGATTTTGATTTGAGGCAATGCCGGCCTGATCCATGCTTGAACCCTTAGAGATAGGTTTTCTCCGATTCGGGTTAATAATAGATACACGTTTGGATATCCTATTCCCATAACCCGGAAGAAACGAGGCGGTAAGCATGTCAACTTTGGACAAAAGTCATCAGGAAGCTGTCGAGACAGTTCGGGAACTCATCAAAGGTATTGATACTGCGATGTTCACAACGATCTCGGAAGAAGGTCTGGTATCCCGTCCCATGAAGACTCAAGAGGTTGAGTTTGACGGAGACCTGTGGTTCATGACGAAGAAGGACACCAGCAAGTTTGGGGAAATTATCCATGATCCGAGGGTTAATGTGGTGTACGCTGACAAATCCTATGTCTCCATCCGCGGAACAGCGAAGATCGTGGAGGATCTGGAGAAGAAGAAAGAATTTTGGAGTGCAGGGTATAACACGTTCCTGAAGACCACCTATGATGACCCGGATGTGATCCTGATTCAGGTTCATGCCGAAGCCGCAGAATATTGGAAGAGCGGGAACCTGGCTGAGATGGCGACTTACATGTTCAAACGAATCACCAATCAGGATACGGAGAAGTCGGATCTTAACAAGACGATTGAATTAGAGTAATAATATTGAGGAAAGATGCCCTCTGCCCTGGAATCCTCCAGCGGCATGAAGCACAAATAACCCAAACAAGCAGATTGAGGCACCTGTCCTTGATCTGCTTGTTTGGGTTTAATACGATATTGACTGTTACCCCTTCTCCGCTGTATACGTCTTCTGGGTCCGGAGGACGGGGAAGAGCCAATACATCCAGATCACAGAGATGACGAGGGTACCGAGTCCGCCAATAACTGTTGCAGGCACGGCACCGACCAGACCGGCCATCGTACCGGATTCAAATTCGCCCAGCTGGTTCGAAGTGCCGATGAACAGTGAGTTAACGGCGTTAACACGGCCTTGCATCTCCTGCGGCGTGTTGACCTGAACGAGCGTCGAACGGATTACGACACTTACGACGTCGGAAGCGCCAATGAGGAACAACGCGAAGAGCGAGAGCCAGAAGCTGCGGGACACACCGAACAGGATTGTCGCCAAGGCGAACACTACGAGAGAGGCGAATAGCGTTCTACCGATTGCCCGCTCCACCGAATACCGGGTTAAGATCAGCGAGACGACGATCGCCCCGACCGCTGGCGCAGAGCGCAGCAGACCAAGTCCGAGTGATCCGGTCTTCAGAATATCCTCGGCGAAGATCGGCAGTAGGGCAGTTGCGCCGCCAAGCAGCACCGCGAACAGGTCGAGCGAAATGGTGCCGAGAATGATTTTGCGGGCAAATACAAACTTCAGGCCGCTGAGGAATGTGTCCATGTTGACGGCATCCAGCTTCTTCACGAAATGGACAGTCTTGATGAAAAAGATTAGAACAGTCGATACCAGAAGCGCGGCCAGCGATGCAATGTAAGCAGCGGCGGTACCCCAGACCACGAGCACACCACCGAGTGACGGACCAACAATCATCGCAGTCTGCATCGCTGAGGCAGACCAGGCTGCCGCCTTCGGCAGCTGTTCGCGGTCCACGATGTCCGGCACAAGTGCTGCCGAGGCAGGGCCTTCGAAGGTGCGGCATGCACCCAGAATGGCGGCTGCGACCAGCAGATGAAGCGAGCCCAGCCAGCCTTGCATACTGCCGAAGACAAGCAGCAGGACCACAACGCTCTCCATAAGCTGACAGAGATAGACGATAGTGCGGCGGTCATAGCGGTCCGCGGTCTGGCCGGCCGGCAGCGTCAGCAGCAGCATGGGCAGGAATTGTGCCAAGCCGACAAGGCCGAGCTGGAAGGCACTGTCAGTCAGCGCGTACATCTGCCAGCCGATGGCGACAGACAGCATTTGAAAAGCGCTGGTCGAGAATATCCGCGCGATCCACAGGCGTAAGAACGAGCGGTTATGCAGTACGGACGAGCCGTTTGGATTCAAAGCAAGTCATCCTTTCTTGATATAAAGGTATTCAAGTTCTCCGAGTGCATCTCGGGATGCTCTCGCCGGATCAGGGCGTAATCCTTCCCGTATCGTTCCTCCAGCTCCCTGGCAAAATCATTTTCGATCCGCATCATCACCACATCGTGGAAGTACGAGGTCTGCAGCACGTTCAGCACCGCCGGGTGGTTACTCTCCAGCGCCGTTGCCGGTGCATGCCGGCTGAGGCTGCCGAGGATCGCTGTCTCCTTGTCCAGCAGCATGGAGAAGTTCCGTGATTTATGCGGACCACCGGGCGGCACACTATGTACAATAACGCGTGTAAGCTCCGTCTGCGCTTCACCGATGACCATCAGATGAACGGCGGTTCCCCGGCGCTGGGCTGCGAGCAGCGATTCCTCCACCCAGTGCAGGTCCTCTGCCCAAAGATCGACCAGAATCTCCTCCCTGGCATTGGCAGCGAGGCGGCGGAGCGCCAGATCCACTTGCTGATCTCCCTTCCAGTTACTGAAGAAGGGCGGGGAATCCGGCAGTGTGGTCAGCTCACTCTCCAGTAAGCGGGCAGTGCGTTCGAACTCGGATTGAAGCAGTTTCACAACTTGTCCGATCGGGATCGCCGCGAATCTAACCGGTTCCCCTTCTTCGGCACGGCAGACCCCTTTCTCCACCAGGCCGCGCAGTGCGGCATACACGTTGGACCGCGAAACGGATACCTGCTTAGAGACCTCATAGCCTGAAGAGGGCTGCTGGCCGTGCAGCGCGAGATAGCAGCGGGCTTCCAGATCGGACAAACCGAGTTTCCGTAGGGCTTCAATCATTTGGGGCCTCCTTCGTTTTTGAACATCATCAGATATTTTAGAAGTATTCCAAAATACTACTCTGCGTTTGGGTAGCTGTCAAGACTGGAATTTCAGAATAGAATGAGTTCGAAGCGTAAACTTGAAATAATCTAATAGGGACTAATGCAGAAAAACTTACATCTCTGCTATAATGTTAGCATCATGCTTATGGAGAAGTAACGGTGAGAGTGGGCACTATATATTGCCTTCCTTGGCTGGATGAAATTTGGGTGGAGGCTATCCGAACGAGGCTGGAAACTTGTTCAGCACTTTTGAATGAATAGGGCTGCATCACAATGATTCCTGTACAGAATCTGTCAAAGATTGATTACTTTATCGACGAGGCATCAGTTGTCCCTTAATTCATCCCAATGGAGGCCAGAGATGCAGATTATTGCAATGCTGACCATGCTGATCGATCATATCGGCTATATATTTTTTCCGGGCGAGCTGGCTTGGAGGATCGTGGGAAGAATTGCTTTTCCAATATACTGCTACGCGCTCGTGCAAGGGCATATACATACATCATCGAGGCCGCGTTATTTGCGGAGGCTGCTCTGGATTGCACTGTTAACTCAAATCCCCTATAATCTGGCGCTTGATCCGGGAGGCTGGAATGTCGTCTTTACCTTGCTTCTGTCGGCGCTGGTTCTGTTTGTTCTGGATAAGTTGCCCAATCCGTGGTACGGTATTCCTGTAGTGATTCCTGCTATTGTCCTGATGGACCAGTTGCCGCTGGATTACAATGCCTACGGTCTGCTGCTGGTGCTGATCTTCCGTTACGTCCGTTCCTACTGGCTTATTCTGGCCCATTTTCTGCTGAATAGCATCTATCTGTTCTATTATAGCTGGGTGGTACAAATGCTGAGTATCGTTCCTACCCTTCTGATTGCTGGAGCCCCGGGATTCTGGCGTCTGCTGGAGCAAAAACGGCTGCCGCGCTGGATCTGGTGGTCCTTCTATCCACTGCATTTGGCCGTGCTGGCTTTGGTGAAGATTCTGCTTTTTCAGGAATGGGTAACAATAGATTGGCGGAGTCTGTTTACAATATAATCCTGCAGCCAGCTGCAGGGCTTGAACCCCCGATCCTCCCTCTTTAGAGTTGATGGATATAGATTGCAAAATATAACAAGAGGAGACATGCTATGAAGAAAATGAAAGCAAGGACCAAGTGGTTGCTCCCGATTCTCGCATTGCTGCTGATTCTGGCAGGCTGCCAGTCGGTTGCAGGACTCGATGTCAACAAGGCGCTTTTGGGGGATCTGGATGTAAAATCTTCTGAATCCAGCACCACCTTGTCTGTGAATGCTGTACCTGCTGCAGGAATTAGCGCAGAAGATCAGAAAATGGTGGATCTGATTAATTCCTTCTCCCTGAACATCAGCCATGTGAAGCTTCAGGATAATGGCAACATTTCGGCATCAGGAGTTGTGGGCTATAAGCAATTATCCATTCCTTTTACATTCTTTATGGATACTACTGCCGTCGTTTTTACAGCAAAAGGTGCGAAACAACCTTTCTATTACCCGCTTGAGGGGTACGAGGAATCCCTTGGCCTTAAAGGGCTTGACCAGAACAAAGCCACGGAGCTCTCCAAGCTGCTTACTCAGTTTGTGGTCAAAAATCTGCCGAATCCCGGCGCGATCAGCGTATCTTCTGTAAATGAATCTGTATATGGCGAGCAGCTGAGTTTGACTAAGCTGCATACGGAGATTACAGGAGAAGAAATGCCGGCACTGGTGAAAAGCTTCCTGAAATCTATTTCCAAGGATACCGAAGGGTTCACGGCATTCATCGGCAGCCTTTATGATTATCTGTATCCGCTTCTGGAAGCCAATGGTATCGGCGCAAATGAGCTCAGCGATCTGGGACTGGGTGATATTCCCCTGGGAGATAAAGAAGGAGTAGTGACGGTAGCGCATGATGCGGCCAAATTGGCTGTAGATGCACTTCTGCTTGTCTACGACAAACAGCTGGATAATCTTTACTCTTCCACGCCTGAACTGAAAACTGTACTCAGCAAAGATACCAAGCTGAATGTGGATCTGTTCGTGGATAACGGGTTCCATATCCGCAAGCAGAATATCGATCTGAATGTCGCATTGCCGGCCAGCGAGGACCTGCCGCTTCAGAGTATTTCTCTCAAGCTGGGAACCCAGACCTGGAATGTGAACGGTCCGGTGACCGCTGATCGAATTTCTACTGACGGCGCGCTGAATATGTCTTCAACCGAGCTTACTCCGGGACAGACACTGAGAAGCTTCGAGCAAGGTTCTGATATTTACAGCCTGCTCAAGAATGATATGGGTATTACCTCCAAATCGTTGGTGATTGCCCCGGATGATGATTACTATTATCCGATTGTCGAAGGAGGCACAACCTATGTGCCGCTGCGGTATCTGGCTGAAGATCTGGATGCAGCAGTGGAATGGGATGGTGCTAACCGTGCTATCAAGGTTACCGATGATGTCTACGGCGACCAGCTGGTGTTCAAAATCGGATCTGACAAGGTTCAGATCAACGGTGCTGCAGTGAAGCTTCCGCAGCCGGTATTCGTAGATGAATACGGGGATGCTTATGTACCGCTTCGTCTGCTGGCAGAGGCGCTTCATGCCAAGGTTAAAACAGATGAGGATGGCTACATCTATATTGACCGTCCTTAAACCTGCAGTTATAAAAAGCCGGAACCTCTCCAACAAGAGGTTCCGGTTTTTTGCTTCCCAAGTGAGTGAGCCTAAATTCGCACTGAAATCAGTCTAGGGGAAACTCCCTGCGGCGATTACGAAGATCAGGGCTTTGTCAGATTCATTTTCAAGAAGACATTGCTGAGCAATTTATCTGCGGCCATGCTCTGGATATAGCCGGACATGAAGCCGCCATCCATACCCATCCATAACTTATAGCCCGGCATAGCCTTAATTTCATCCAAAGCATCCGAAGCAGTCCCGGCAAAATAATTCACGTTGAGCTTAGCCATAACTTCAGCCATGGACTGCTTTTCACGCTCGCTGAATGTGGATTCTTTGAGGCGGGCCATCGCCTTATTATACGATTGGTCTGCGAATACACTCTCTGCATAAGCTGTAAAGTTTAACAGATTGGGATCGGTAATGCCATTTGCCTTGGACCAGCCTTCCACATTTACTGAAGTAGAATGGTAGGTAATTGCCCGTGTAACGGGATCGAAGGTCAAAGCTCCATATTGATGCGGATTGACGGCGAAGGCACTGGTAGCAATATCATAGACCGGAGATTCCCCAGAGCCTGCCGTGCCATCATTTCCGCTTTTCGGATCGCGGGCAATATCCTGCATGTGAATGTGCCCGGACAATACCAGATTCAGATTATTCCTGCGCAGCGTCTTCATCGTTTCCTGACTGTTGTTGAGCTTGAAGCCGGCAACAGACATGGAAGTGTGGCTGAGCAGATTATGGTGCATGACCGTAATGATTGAGGCATGTTTCCCGGCAGCGAGCTTCGCGCAATCATCCATCCAGGAGAGGGTAGAAGGGAGAATGCGCCCGTCTGTCTGGGGGAAGCCATAACTTTCATTGTTCGCATATTGACTGCTGTCGATCATCAGGAGATAGAGTCCCGGGGCTGCGTTGACGAGGTAGCTGAGGCTGTCCTTATCCCGCGAGAGGGCTTCTGTATAACCGAAGTCGGCATACATTTCGGTGAAATCCTCTGGTGTAATATGCTCTGCCACGATCTGTTTATCTGCCTTGAACGACCTTGCCCAGGGATTATTCAAGTCGTGATTGCCTGGAATCACATAGACATCGGTCCCCGCTGCCTCCACGCGCTTTAGCTTCTCTGCCAGCTTCTTATGGCTGCTACTTTCCCCGTTATTGGTCAGATCTCCGCTGAGAATCAGGAATTCCGGCTTTTTTTGCTCAGCATCGTAGACGAGCGCTTCCATAAGTTCATCGCTGTAGGGAAGGATTTTGCCGTCCCCGCCGTTCACATAGGCTTGAAAAGCTGCACCGCCATCCTGAAGGTCCTTGTCAAGGTAGTGGGTATCTGTAGCCACCCAGAACGACACCGGCGCCGTTTCTGTTTCTGCCTGTACAACGGTTGACTCTGCTGTCCTGTCCGGTATTGACAAACCGGTGTCTCGGCAGCTTGCAAGGATAAAACCTGTGGCCAGCAGTACGGTAATCATATGTATGTTTGTTTTTTGCAAAGAAAAATAGCCTTTAACATGAGGCTTCTTCATCATCTCAACCTTCTTTCTGCACTTTTGCTGAATTATTGTAGCCTATTTGGTGCAGAATTGTATATCGAAAAGTGAGTAACTGTTTCTTAATCGCCTGATCGGCTTTAGAAATTAGTGGAAGGTGAATAAATATACTCTGAGACAGCGACAATAGAGTAGGTATGTAAACAAGCAATAGGAAAAAGTTGCGAATGGTTGTTGCGTTTCGAGAAGAAAAGTGTTAAGATTTAAAAAAGTAAGTTACTAAATAAATGGAGGTATTCATATTATGTCTAAAACCTTTCTTGAAGCGGTAAAAGGCAGACGTTCTATCTATGCGATCAGCAAAGAATCCCCGATTTCCGATGCAGAGATTCAAGAGATTGTAGAAGCGGCAGTCCTACATAGCCCAACTTCATTCAACTCCCAAAGCTCCAGAGCAGTAGTGTTATTGGGAGATAAGCACGATAAAGTATGGGATATTACAGCAGACACCCTGCGCAAAATTGTACCCACTGAGCAATTCGAAGGCACTGCACAGAAGCTGTCCTCGTTCAAAGCCGGCTATGGCACAGTATTGTTCTTTGAAGACCAGGCAGTGGTGAAACATCTGCAAGAGAACTTTGCCCTATACGCTGAAAACTTCCCGATTTGGTCGAACCAATCCTCCGGTATCCTGCAGTTTGTCGTATGGACTGCTTTTGCTGAAGCAGGTCTGGGTGCCTCGCTGCAGCACTATAACCCGCTCATTGATGATGAAGTGAAAGCAACCTTTAATATTCCGGCCGACTGGAAGCTGATCGCTCAAATGCCTTTCGGTAAAACGGTCACCGCACCAGGCGAAAAGGAATTTCAGCCGATTGAAGAACGCGTAAAAGTAATTAAATAAGCCAAATTCAGATAGTGTTTAAAACCTCCTTGATCCGGCTAATGATATCTATAGCCCGGTTAAGGAGGTTTTTGCGATGCCATGGAATAAAGATGATTATCCGGATTCTCTGAAGAACTTTATGGCCCCGGTGCGGAATAAGGCGATTGAGATCGCCAATGCCCTCTTGGACGAAGGATATGAAGAGGGCAGGGCAATCTCGATTGCCACGGCACAGGCCAAAGAGTGGGGCGAGAATCATGATAAGCAGATCCGCAAAAAAAACCATTAGCCCCATGGATTGCTTTTGGAGAATAAACAAAAAGAGGACAGGCGGGAATGACCGCTTGTCCTCTTTGTATGGGTTATGGTACTGGTTGAAGCCAGAGTAATGGAAAATGTCCTATTTCGCAGCTGGAGCTTCTGTAGCTGCCGGAGCTTCGCTGGCATCCGGTGCTTTGTTTGCATCTGGTGCTGCGCTGGCATCAGCAGAAGGGGATGCTTCTGGTTTATCCGTCAGCGTGTTGGTAATCTTCGCCCCGGCATTCAGCTCCTGCAGCCAAGTGGAGGACATTTCAGATACTTTTTTTGCTTTCAGTGTTTTGGTGATTTCTTCTTTTTTCTCGGCAAGCGTATAATTGTGGGCTTCTTTGCGGTCGGTTACTTTGATAACGTGGTAGCCATAGTCCGTTTTGACAGGGCCGCTGGTTTCGCCAACCTTGAGTTTGAAGGCAGCATTGGAGAATTCAGCTACCATATCGCCTTTTTTGAAGAAATTAAGATCTCCGCCTTTTTCCTTAGAGCCGGTATCTGCAGATTTCTCTTTCGCCAGTGCGGCAAAATCTGCTCCACCCGCCAATTGTTTTACAATCGCATCAGCTTCTGCTTTGGTTTTTACTAGAATATGGGAAGCGCGGACCTCTTCTTCCTGATTGAAGGAAGCCTTGTTCTCTTCGTAGTACTTGGAAATTTCATCTTCTGTTACTTTTACTTTTGGCTCAACCAATTTACGGATTTTAACCTGCATCGGCATTTGCTTCTTCAGGTCATCCAGCGTCATCGAACTTTGCTGCAACGCATTGTTCAGAGCTTCTTCACCGCCGAATTGGGTCTTCAGATCTTCAAGTTCTGCCTGGATGTCGGCATCGGTCACCGTAATATTGGCTTTTTTGGCTTCCTGGTCTACGAGAGTGGAGGTGATCAGGTTCTGGAGAGTGGCTTCACCGCCGGCTTCAACCAGTTTATCGTAAAGCTGTGCTTTGGTAATGTCGGTTCCGTTCACAGAAGCAACGGCTACTTTGCTGTCATCCTTCTGGAAAGGCTGTACGATGAGTACGACGATAAGCGCTGCAGCCAGGACAATCGAGGCGATCATCCAGCCCCGTCCGCCTTTGGAACCCGGGGAGGAGGGAGGGGTACCGTCGCCAACCTTATTCATTACCGGAACATTGGCAGCGCTGTCAGGTGCATCGTTCTGCTCGAACACTTCTGCAGCTTTCTGGGCAGTATCCGGTTCAAACCCAGGGCCGGATACGGTTTCCTCCGGTGCTCTTTCATTCATATCGGAAGTGCTGTTCTCTTCCGGTGCTCCATTGTTGTCCAGATGTTCATTCTCATTGAAATCTTTTTTGTCCATTATAATTAATGACTCCCTTCAATATAGGTGTTGCCTGTCTTTCTACAACTTTACCAGAAATCAGGATTCCAAACCTTAAGAAAGTATAAAAAAGCCAATTTACTTTTTAAGTTTCTCTTAAGATACAAGAAAAAGCCGGAGCCGCATGAATAGAACATGCGGCTCCGGCTTTGGGAAGGCTCCATATTTTTCTCTGCTGCAAACGGAAAAGATCCGTCTAAGAGCTGAGGCTTCTCAGCAGATGACGTATGCCTTCCTGCTTCCGTCTTGGCACACGGACAGTCTTGGCATACAATCCCATCTCTCCGAAATAGATACAGTCGTCTTCAATGGAGCTGATCTTGTTGAGATTGACGTAGCATCCCCCATACACATGATAATAACTTGGGTTAGATACTAAACGGTTAAGCTGCTCGGCAGTCATTCTCTTTTTAATGTTATAGTTTCTGCCGTGAAAAATGACCAAATCATGGTCCCCGACCTTAAAGAACAGAATGTCCGTTTCCACCTCGAAGTCCTCATACACATTTCTGGCTTCCAGCAGGCTGCTCATTCATGTTCCCCCTTTAAATATAGTGAAAAATCTAATGTTAGCGCTTTCATTATAACATAACGATCTGCCCTTGCAAAGCCTCATTTTTAAAATATTTTGTGAAATTTTACTACGCGATTTGTCATAGACGCTAAAAAAATGTAAATTATATAAATGGCCGGTCCGAATGCGGGCCTTTAGGCAATGAGACTGAAGACCATTCGAGGAGGATTACCGAGATGAAGAATACAAGACTGCTGCTGTTTACCGGTTCCTACGCAAGCGCTGACGAAAGCGGGGTTCAGGTCTTTGAATTCAATGGAGAAGCAGGGGGCACGCTCACCCTTTTAGATAAGGTGCAGGGCATTACTAACCCGACTTTTGTGAACGTAGATGCTGCAGAAGGACGGCTGTATGCCATAGGAGAAAAGGCTAATGGAGCAGGCGGTAAGGAAGGCGAGGTTGTCTCCTTTGCGATAGATCCGCAAGATGGCAGGCTCATGGAATTGAACCGCATTTCCACAATGCCTGCCGCAGACAGCGGCCAAACGACAACCTGCCATATCTCAAGAGATTCCCGCAATGAATTTATTATCGTATGCAGCTATCATGGAGGCCTCGTGGGGCTGGTGTCCTTGGATCAGGAAGGTTTGCCGCTGCGTCTGGAGGATACCGCAGTACATAGGGGACAGAGAAACCTGCCTGGGCAGGATAAGCCCCACCCGCATTCGGCCATCTTTAGCCCGGATGAGAAATATCTGTTCGTCTCCGATTTGGGGCTGGATCTGATCCGGGCCTATAAAATTAACCGTGACACGAAGACACTTGAAGCCCTGGGCGACACCATGCTGCATGAGGGGGCAGGACCGCGCCATTTCGTCTTTCATCCGGACGGAAAATCCGCTTATGTAATCAATGAGCTGGATTCCACGGTTACCTCATTCCTGTATGACAGTGCGGCAGGTACACTTCAGACGGCTGCAACGATTTCTACACTGCCTGAGGACTATCCTGCGGCGGGCAACAGCTGTGCGGAAATCGCTTTGTCTGCAGATGGGCTCTTTTTGTACGGTTCGAACCGCGGCCATGACAGCATTGTGGTTTACGCTGTTAACCCTGCAACTGCCAGACTTACACTGGTGGAGCATGTCTCCACACATGGCGGGCATCCGCGCCACTTTGCCCTTACTCCAGACGGCGCATATCTGATAGCCGCTAACCGGGATGGCAATAATCTGGTGGTGTTCAGCGTTGACCGCTCAAGCGGTCGGCTCAGCTTTACCGGAAATACCGCCGAGGTATCCAAACCGGTGTGTGTAAAACCTGCATATTTTCCATCGGCCGAATAGTCCGGGAAGAACCCTGCTCTGTGGTAAATACAAGGATGATGTTTATTCGTTAGATATGGAGATTCCTTATATTTCAAGCAAAAGGAACACCGGAGCACAAAGCTCCGGTGTTCCTTTTGAAAAGGGGCTGTAATTTTTAATTAACGGAAAGGTTGGACTGAATGCTTATTTGAGCGAGACAGGCTTCAGCGGTACAACTGTGGAGACGGCTGATTTGAACAGCACATTCTGTCTCCCGTCACCTTGTCCTTGCAAAGTAATGGTATAAGCGTCATAAGAGGTTACAAGTCCCTGCATTTTAACCCCATTGGTTGTAAAAATCGTCACGGGAACCTTGGTCGAGATGCATTGGTTCAACACACGCTCCTGTAATTTCAGAGTTTCCACTTTGGCAGCACTCCATCTTTTTTGAATTGTCTTCCAGAACATTATACCACGGGTAAGACCTTCTCTGGAAATGAGGTCATCCGGCTTAAATTAGACAAGGGGGTAGTTACGCTGCAATACCAATACTGGTCAAGAGGTTTTTGGGGGTTTATCGGGTTTTTTCCGGTTTTTGTTGTAATTGCTATGTTTGTGAAGATGGACCGGATCTCCGGGTTTGACAATTTCATTATTCAAGCCGTGCAGTCAGCGGAATCCCCGGCACTCACTTCCCTGGCCAAGGGATTGTCCCTGGTGGGCTCGTCCAGTCTTGCAATCGGCATTTCATTACTGACTTTGGTGCTGCTGTACTTTGTGCTGAAGCATCGTATCGAGCTGATCCTGTTTCTTGCCGTAGGGGCAGGCTCACAGCTGCTGAACACCTGGATGAAGCTGTGGTTTCACCGGGAACGCCCAAATATCCACCGCCTGATCGAACAGGCTGGATACAGCTTTCCGAGCGGGCATTCCATGGCGGCGTTCTCGCTGTACGGCATCATTGCGTACCTGCTGTGGCGGCATATGAGAAGGCGCAGTGAGCGGGTACTGCTAATTCTGTTCACGGTGCTTATGACAGGGGGAATTGGCTGGAGCCGTGTCTATTTGGGGGTACACTACCCAAGTGATGTCATTGGTGGCTATGCGGCCAGCGGTGCCTGGATGATGTTATGTATTGCCTGCTTTGAGGCTTACCGGAACTCCCGGAAGAGCAAGAAGAGCCTGTTATGAAAAAGCGGATTCCCGCTCGCATGGGAATCCGCATATCCGCCATATGAATACACCCGTTCAGCCTCTTTTAACGCTGCAGTGGTGCCTGAATTCAAGGGGTTTGGCAGCTTTTTAACGGCTTGTGGACTTCTGGAAATGATCCATGCGGCTAATGCCCAGCTTCAGAAGTGCCGGCAGGCCGGCTTTTAGCTTATCTGCCTCACTCTGTGTCAGACGGCCGTCTTTGATGCAGGCCTCCAGTTTCATGACTGCTGCGTCGCTCAGCTTTTGGATGTATTGCTCTTCGGTCCAGCCCTTCTTCTCTTTGGCCAGCGCATACAAGGTTGTACCTGATCTCAGGCTGCGGACCAGCTCATGCCGGTCGATCTCCAGGAGCTTGGACGTTTCATTGATAATGAAATGCCCGCCTCCGGCGCGGAAGTCTTTATCCATACCCGGGGGATGGGGATGGCGGTGTTCCTGTTCAGCCCGGACTGCTGAACCGGGAGCAGCCGTAGGTGTACTTCCGGCAGCATTTTCCGCAAAGGCGGCAGCCGGTGCAAGGCAGAGCAGAAGCGCTGCAGCGAAGGCTGTAATTCTTTTGACATTGTTGCTCATGATTCACCTCATACTTGAAATTTGTGGGGACTGCTGTATCCAGTATTCCCCGAAAGCTGAAAGAATCCTGAAAGCCTGCTTAAGCCATACTAAAATTCGCCAGCCTGCTTCCTGGGTAATAATGTCTGTACCTTCTTAGAAATGAACCAAACCGGATCAGGATATACATATTTTTACGCGAGTTTTGAACGAAGTAAAACCGGAGAAGTCATGCTCACAAAACTTAAGCATATGCTTCCGAAGCGAGTTTTGTACGAAGTAAAACTGGAGAAGTCATGCTCACAAAACTTTAGGAGGGATGGATTTGGCTTTTGGCGCCCGCATACTCAAAACCGGATTGGCCGTAACACTTGCACTTTATCTATCCGCTCTGTTGCAATTCTCTTCTCCTGTAGGCGCAGCGATTGCAGCAATATTTGCGATGCAGCCCTCGATCTACAGATCCTGGCGGTATTTTCTGGATCAGATTCAGACGAGTACCATAGGTGCGGTACTGGCGCTGCTGGGCGGAATGCTGCTGTCCAATGAGCCGATTGCCGTCGGGCTGGTATGTATTCTGGTGATTATGATCAGTATGAAAATGAAGCGGGCCGATACGATCGGATTGACCCTCGTCACCGTAATTTCGGTTATGGAAGCCTCAGGACAATGGGAGTTTGCCTTAACCCGCTTCTTGCTGACTTTGACCGGTATTGTCGCTGCTTTTATTATCAATATTGCTGTATTTCCCCCGAAGCCGCGGAAGCAGTATATTGAGCAGATTGAAAATGTATTCGGCAGCCTGTCGCTGCTGCTGCGGACGGCTGTGTCGCATGAGATGAAGGAGAGCGTCTTCCGCGACGAAAAAAATGCGCTGGAGGGCTCTATCCGGTCGCTTGCCGATAAGTACGCCTTGTTCGAGGAAGAGCAGAAACAGCTCCGCCGGGCCAAATACAGCCAGACCCGGCAGATGGTAGTCTATAAAAACCTTCTGGCTTCGCTGCAGAAAGGGTTTGAAGTGCTGGAGGCGGTGGACCGCCATTACTTCCAGGCAGAACGCACCGGAAAGACCGATGAGCTGTTTGACCGGCATCTGGAGCAATTAATCAAATATCATGAGACTATTCTGCTCAAGTTCGAAGATAAGCTGAAGCCGGGAGCAAACGATATGGACCCGCTGGCTGAAGATAACGACCGTTTTCTCCAAGCGGCAATCAACGGCTATGATGCTGAGAAATCCGGCCAGCTGCGTCTCTCCGTAGTGGCGGCTGCGATTTATGACTACGGATATCAGCTGGAGCGGCTGGATAAGGTTGCGGATCAGATTAACCGGCTTTCTGCCGATGAGAAGGAATAATCATGATCCTGCATTTGAACAGTACAACGTTGACTGTCAAGCATGTATTGGCGCATACTTTATAGCATGGAAGGGTAATGTCTGGTCATAGCAAAAGATCCGGCCCCTGAAGGGACCGGATCATTATGTATCAACAGATAGAAAGACTTGAAAAGGAACGGTGCACTTGTTAAGATAAAAGGATATCAGAAAAAATAGTCAAAAAAGCAAAATTACTCAATCTAATTATAACATAGGCAAGGATAAATATCAACCTTCCGAAGGGGATGAATTGCAATGGAGAAACATGATAGCGAGTGGGAAGAAGAGCAGAAACGGGTAAACGGAATTACGAAGCTGCTGTCGGCCCATATCAGGCGGCTATCCGAGGAGCTCGGTCTTCATCGCAGTGATGTCGTGGATAT
The DNA here is from genome assembly GCF_000758705.1 of Paenibacillus graminis. Lineage (NCBI taxonomy): Bacteria > Bacillati > Bacillota > Bacilli > Caryophanales > Paenibacillaceae > Paenibacillus > Paenibacillus graminis. Next base: position 3,190,002 of record NZ_CP009287.1, read on the forward strand.
GCGTAAAGATTTCTGGGAAGAGGTGACGGTAAACTTCAGCAGCCCGGATGACCTGGGGGAAACTTCGACAAGTCTGCGGCAGCAGGCGCAAATTCTGAATGAACGCGAACGCCATCATCTGCAGTCAAGCAAAGCGCTCAAAAAATATAGAAAGCTTGTTGTGTCGCCTTATTTTGGACGGATTGATTTTAAGGAGACACCGGATGCAGAGACAGAACGGATTTATCTGGGCATTGGCTCGCTAATGGAGGATAACGGCTCGTTCCTGATTTACGACTGGCGCGCCCCCATTTCAAGTCTGTATTATGACGGGGCTCCGGGTCCGGCAGCCTATGAAACACCAGGCGGGCTTGTCTCCGGCACGATGGAGCTGAAACGCCAATTCGTAATCGATAACGGCACGATTGAGGTCATGTTCGATACAGGCGTTACCATTGGCGACGAACTGCTTCAGCAGGTGCTCAGCCACAGCGCGGATGACCGGATGAAAAGTATTGTAGCGACGATCCAGAAAGAGCAGAATGCCATTATCCGCAATGACCGGAGCCGGATGCTGGTCGTGCAGGGTGCTGCAGGCAGCGGCAAAACCTCAGCCGCGCTGCAGCGCGTGGCTTATCTGCTCTATAAATACCGCGAGGTGCTGCAGGCGGATCAAATGCTGCTGTTCTCGCCGAATCCGCTTTTTAACAGCTATGTATCCACAGTACTGCCGGAGCTGGGTGAAGAAAATATGCAGCAGACTACGTTCCAGATGTATCTTGAGCACCGTCTGGGCCAGGAATTTGAGCTGGAGGATGTCTTCAGCCAGACAGAAAGCCTGCTGAATGCCCCGGAAGGGCCTGAGGCGGCCACACGGAGAGCGGGAATTGCCTACAAGTCGTCTGTGGCTTTTTTGGATGTGATCCGGCGTTACGTCAATCTTTTGGAGCATGAGGGGATGCTGTTTAAACCGCTTGTGTTTCAAGGCCGGACAGTCGTCAGTAAAGAAGAAATGGAGCAAAAATTCTACAGCTTTGATAATAGCATTAAACTGGCGAACCGGATTGATCTGATGACAAGCTGGCTGCTCAAAAAAACCGCTGCATTCAGTGTGGAAGAACGGGAATCGAAGTGGGTGGAGGATCAGATTGAGCTGCTGGATTCCAGTGACTATCAGCGGGCCTACAATATGCTCCGCCGCAAGGGGGGCGGCCGGAATGACAGCTTTGATGACTTTGATATGGAAAAAACCGTGCTGGCCCGGTATATTGTCAGCCAGCGTCTGAAGCCGCTGCGCGGCTGGACCAAACGGGGAAGGTTCGTGGATGTGAAGGGGCTGTACAGTCTGCTTTTTGCTGACCGTAACTTAATGGAACGCCTGGGCAACGGCCGGGCCCTGCCGGAAGAATGGGGCTCTATCTGCCGCCAGACGGTGGCGTCATTGAGCCGGAACGAGCTTGCCTATGAGGATGCCACACCTTTTCTGTATCTGAAGGAGCTGAGCCAGGGCTTCCGGACCAATACACAAATCCGTCATGTAATCGTCGATGAGGTGCAGGATTATTCCCCGTTCCAGCTTGAATTCATGCGCCGCCTGTTCCCCCGGGCCAAAATGACAGTGCTTGGCGATCTCAATCAGGCGATTTATGCCCAGGGTGAGGTGCTTGGTGATCTGGGCGGGCTGGTCAGCATCTACGGCAAGGAGAATACGGAAGTGATCTCGCTGACCCGCAGCTACCGCTCGACCTATGAGATTGTTGAATTTACGCGTTCGATGATCCCCGGCGGGGAAAAGATTGTTCCCTTCAACCGGAGGGGGGAATCACCGCTGCTGACGGTTGTGGACAATGAGGAGGGTCTGCTTGGTTCTATTGAGCAGGATGTTCTGAATCTGCACTCTATGGGCTATCATTACGTAGCGGTAATCTGCAAAACGGCAGAGGAGAGTGCGCGCGTCCATGCCGAGCTGCAGAACAGGCTTCCGGTCAGGCTGGTTACGAAGGATACGCCCAATTTCCAAAAAGGGACCCTGGTGCTTCCCGCATATTTGGCCAAAGGTGTGGAATTTGATGCCGTCATCATATATGACGGCTCTGAAGCTAAATATGGCCGGGAAAGTGAACGCAAGCTGTTCTATACCGCGTGCACCCGGGCTATGCATCTGCTGCATATTTACAGCCTGGGGCAGCCGAATCATTTCCTGCCTGCCGTAGTCCGCGAGTCGGTGACCGCGGGAGTTGTGCAGCGCTGAGAGCCTGAATTGGATATTCCGATGCACGAAGACCGCCCCCTGTTACGGGAGGCGGTCTTTTTCTTGTAGATAAGCCGTGCATTAAGTTGGAGATAAGCGGAGGGCCAAATTCAGCGGCTTTGCACAAACTTTTTGCAAATAGCTCCTTTCGAAGAAGCGGCTGAGCAGGAATAACTGGAATGAGGGCACTTAGTTCTCCCCAAAATCAACAATTGCGGGTAATGGATGTAAACGCCATATGCGGTGTTGCACGCTGCAGCATAAGGAATAGCTAAATTGCTTATTTGGCCGCCGATTGGCTGCTGAAATTCTTTGGTGCTGATTTAGGACGGTTATACCGTTTAGCGAGCAATAGGGATGTATATATTAACAGCAGCAGAACAGGAGCCAGCGCCGAGTACCGGTACATGACGCCATAGCTGGTGTATAATGCAATGGAGCCGAGGATCATGGTGCCAATAGCTACACCGAGGTCCAGCGAGTTGAAGAACATCCCGTTAGCCATCCCGCGCTGGCGGGGCTCCACGGATTGAATCATCCAGGTCTGTAATGCGGGCTGCATCGAACCGAAGCCGATTCCGTAACAAATGGCTGCCGGAAACAGTGCAGCCGTTGAGGAAGCGAAAGAGAGCAGCAGCAGTCCTCCAACAATGAAAAGGCTCCCCGGAATGAGCAGTGCGGGAGGGCCGAAACGGTCGTAAATTTTACCGGAGAGTGGCCGTACAACTACTATAGCCGCAGCATTGAACAGAAAGAAGTAAGCGATATGCTCCAGATGTGCCTCAGCACCGTACAGAGCCAGAAAACCCAGCAGCCCGCCATAGGATACAGACAGCAGAAAGTTAAGCAGGCAGGGGATAAACAGTCTCCGGAAGGCGCCGCCCTTGAGTTCTGATACCGGCGGGGCGGACGGCTCCTTATGATGTGCAGGCAGCTTCGTGGCCAGGCGGTAGCTGAGCGGCAAAATGAGCACCATAGCAGCAGCAGTGCAGATCAGCAGCGATCCAAAGCCTGGACCTTGCAGCAGACTGAGCCCGATCAGCGGACCGGCGGACATGGCAAGACTCGTGGACAGGCCGAAGTAGCCCATGCCTTCGCCCATCCGCCGGACCGGGATAATGTCAGAGGCCATCGTCGGAAAGGCGGTGCTGGCCATGCCGAAGCCAATCCCGAACAGCATCCGCAGGAGCAGAAGCGCAAGAATGCTTCCTGCCCAGTAATAGCCGGCTACCGCAGTTATGGAGACGGACAGACCCAGGAAGATCAGCAGATTGCGGCCGCCTTTCTCCATAGCTTTGCCGGAGAACAGCCGGGAGGCGATAGCGCTCAGTGCAAACAGGCTGGTCACAAGACTGACTTGCACAGATGAAGCCTGCAGCGTTCCTTCGGCATAAGCGGGGAGGGTGGAGAGAGTCATCTGCAGGCCCATAAACAGCAGCAGATTGCATAGGGTAAGCGTTATAAATGACGGTGTCCATAATCGTTCAGATGAATGATTCAAAGGGGTGTCTCCTATTCTTGATTTGTATTTCCGGTGTTGTGGTAGATCAGTTCCAGCATGGAGCGGAGGTCTTCGATCTGCTCGGGGCGGAGCCCGTTGACCGCCGCAGCGATCGTCTGTTGCTCCAGGGACACGGTACGCTCTATTAATGACTTGCCTGTTTCTGTCGCATAGAGTTGAAAGGCACGCCGGTCGGCAGGGCTCGTGGTTTTGTGTATGAAGCCTTTCTTCTGCAGCAGTTCTACGATTCTGGCCGTAGTCGGCTGGTCTTTGGCAGCAGCGGCGGCAACATCCTTCTGGTTAATGCCCTCACGGTCACAGATCATCAGCAGAATTGACCACTGTTCCGGGGTGATGTCATAGGGTTTCAGGACCCGGGCAAATGCATTGGAAATCCTCCGGTGAGTAGAGCCCAGCAGAAATCCGAGGAATTCCTGGGGAGAAGTATGCGGCATGGCAGTTCGTCCTCTCAAAATAATTGTCATGACAATTATAATTAAGACAATTAATCCTGTCAACGTTCGACTAACAGAAACGTCCGCCCATCCTCACATAAACGCTGTATGGAAATTCAAAAAAGCCTTTTCCCGCAGTTGCGGGAAAAGGCTTGTAACTGAATATTTTAATCTATACTTAGGCTTGCGGAACCTTCTCCCAGTCTTTCAGGAAACGTTCGATACCGTTGTCTGTCAGCGGATGTTTCCACAGGGAAGGCAGGAGTGAGCCCGGAATGGTTGCGATATGCGCTCCGGCAATGGCTGCCTGCTCTACATGGGCAATATTGCGGATGCTGGCGGCGATAATTTCCGATTGAAGTCCGTAATTGGTCAGAATGGTCTTCAAATCCGAGATCAGCTTCATGCCGTCTACACCGATATCATCCAGACGGCCAACGAACGGGCTAATATAGGTAGCCCCGGCTTTGGCGGCCATCAGACCCTGAGCTGCGGAGAAGATGAGGGTAACGTTGGTTTTGATGCCTTTTTTGGTTAATTCATAACAAGCTTCCAGACCATCTTCAGTCATTGGCAGCTTGATGACAACATTCGGTGCCCACTCAGCTATTTCGTAAGCTTCCTTCAGCATTTCTTCGGCCTTCAGACCGATGACCTCGGCGCTGACCGGACCTGGCACAATAGCGACGATTTCTTTGATTACATCTTTGAAAAGTCTGCCTTCTTTGGCGATAAGCGACGGATTTGTCGTAACGCCATCCACTAATCCGAGGCGGGTAATACGTTTGATTTCCTCAATATTTCCGGTATCCAAGAAAAATTTCATTTCGTGGTATCCTCCCTTGGTTTGATATGGATTGACAAACGTTTTGCACCACTTCATTATGGATCATGCTGTTGGAAGTTTCAACTGTTAATATGAATATTTCAAAATAACTTTATAGAGTGGCGGGCAAAATTGTTTAATTCAGCGCATAGCCCCATTCCCTGACACGTTCTTCACGTGATAATATAGAAGCGGTGTTGCCCATTTCCAGCTGAAACGGCAGGTGTCAGATATGTTTATGGTATTCGCGGGAGTTATTGTCTTTCTATTATTTGCAGCCGGAGTCATGGCTTACCAGAACTGCAGGCTGATTGCCCAGCAGGAGGCCGGTGACTCTGCGGGGCGTATCAGCAGTTTAATGTATTCCGTCTATTATCAATCCTTTTCCTATAATGAAGAGCGGCCGGAAGCGGTCCCTTTGTTCCAGTTCACAGTACGCCCCCCCGCCGAAGGGCAGCGAGCGAGCGGCGAGATCGACAAGACCATAGCCCTCTGCCGTGTTCCGGCCGGAAGCGGAGAAATGGCGCTCTCCGACGCGCAGAACTGGATGCTCGGCAGTATCCGGCAGTCTGCCCTGCGGGGCGAGCGGATTATCCCGGCTTCATTTAAGGACAAGGCGGCCGGCAAAGGGGAACAGGAACTCATCTTCCGTCTGGAAACGGCCGTGAAGGAGGAAACGGGACATGCCGATCATCATTAACCATGTGGCTGTTTCCGCCTGCCAAGGGGATATAACCTCCTGGCAGGGGGATATGATTGTGAATGCGTCGAATTCAGGCCTTTTTGGCGGCGGTGGGGTGGACGGTGCGATTCACCGTGCAGGCGGACCGCAAATTGCCGGGGAGTGTGCAGCGATCCGCCGCAAGCAAGGCGGAATTCTGCCTGGTGAAGCAGCCGTTACAAGTGCCGGGAAGCTCCCGCTGCTGGGGATCATACATACTGTAGGACCGATTTGGAAAGGCGGAGACGCTGGTGAAATTTCAACTTTAGCCAGATGTTACTTGAGCAGCCTGGATGCAGCATGCACCCAAGGGGCGCAGAGCATTGCTTTTCCGAACATCAGCACGGGAGTATATAATTTCCCCAAAGCCCTGGCTTGCCAAACTGCGCTAAGGACTGTGGTAGAATATGTTAAGAGACGCGATTCAGGAGGACTGCCGCTAAAACGGATCGAATTTATCTGCTTTGAGAAGGATAACGCTGATTTATATGAGGAAATGCTTAAACGTTATGGTGATATATATTGAATTAGGAAAAGCGGCGGAAGCTGCGGAAACAACCGGATGGGAGTGAGGCGCGCGGGATGATATCGAATATCGAAGTGAGTTTTACAGTGGTGGAGCCTGAGAACAGGGATTTGAGGGCATTAATTGCCCGTCTCGATGACGAACTGAAAGCAAGGTATCCGCATGAAACCATCTATGTTGTTGATTTTTCTGATCCCAAGGTGCGGGAAATGACTTTCGTGGTAGCTTATGCGGGAGACAAGCCGGTAGGCTGCGGGGGCCTGCGGCCGCTTGACCCGGATTCATCGGTGATGGAGCTGAAGCGTTTCTATGTAGACCCGGATACCCGCAAGCAGGGGATTGCTAACCGCATGCTGCTGGATTTGGAGCAGAAAGCAAGAGCAGCGGGCTGCATTGAAATCAGGCTGGAGACAGGCATCAAGCAGCCGGAAGCAATTGCACTATATGAGAAGCACGGCTACCGGCCGATTGACTTGTTTGGCCCTTATATAGGCGATCCTGACAGCCTCTGTTACGGCAAAAGCTTGTCCTGACCCGCGCCTTACGCGTGGTATTTCCCGGCCGGTGCATCCAGCACCCATTCCAGCATCAGGAGCATATCCTCAAGCCGGGTCAGCTGGGCATTCAGCGGTTCGCGCTGGGGACTGCCATCGGGCAGCGGGGCCAGGCGGGATTCGAGGGATCGCTTTTGCAGGGTCAATTCGTTGATTTTGGACTGGATCTGTTGTTCAGTTCTCATACGGGAAACCTCCTGGCGGTAATGTAATGATTAATAGTACTACGAGACATTATAACGGATAGATGGGGGTAATAAAAATGAGTATCAATGTGAAGCAGCTCGCAGCAGAGAAGGCAGTGGAATATGTGGTGGACGGAATGAAGGTGGGGCTGGGTACCGGTTCTACGGCATACTGGGCCATCCGCAAGCTGGGAGAACGTGTACAGGAAGGGCTGAAGATCACCGCGGTTGCCACTTCTGTAGCCTCGGAAGAGCAGGCCCGCGAGCTGGGTATTCCTCTGGTTGGCTTCGGTGATATCGATGGACTTGACCTGACGATTGACGGGGCCGATGAGCTGAATCACGACCTGGAGCTGATTAAAGGCGGCGGCGGGGCGCTGCTGCGTGAGAAAATCGTCGCCCGGGGCAGCAAGCAGATGATCGTGGTGGCGGACGAGAGCAAGGCTGTAGATACGCTCGGGCAATTTCCGCTCCCGGTGGAGATTGTTCCCTTTGCCTGGGAATGGACCGTCGCTGAACTGGCCAAACTGGGCTGCACCGTGGAGCTGCGGAGCAGCGGGGACGGGCTGTATAAGACTGACAACGGCAATTACATTGCGGATTGCCGGTTCGGGGCAATTGCTTCGGCATCTGAACTCGCAGGGTCCTTGCAGAACATCACCGGAGTAGTTGAACACGGGCTGTTCATCGGCATCGCTGCTATGGCGATTATCGGCAAACAGGATGGCAGCATTGAAATTATTGAGCGTGAATACGGCGAGTAGCAGCCGGAAGCAGAGTAAACCCCGCCAGAGGGGCGGAAAAAGGCGTACACCGGTGCAGCCGCGGGGAATAGGCAGGGCAATGCTGCTGATCCTGCTTATCGCATACAGTTCCGCTCTGGTGTACTGGATGTTTATCGGGTTTGGGCGGTCTGTACACACAGAAGGGCCTTTCCGCTATAACCTGGAGCCGCTGCGCACCATAAAACTTTACTTTGATCTGGATAACGGGGTTTCTTTCCTTGGAAGGCTAATTAATCTGCTGGGCAATGTTATTGTTTTTGTGCCATTTGGCTTTCTGCTGCCTTTGCTGAGGAGAAGTCTGCGTTCTGTGCTTTTGCTGCTCTTCGTCTCGGCCTTGGGGATACTGTTCCTGGAGACGGTGCAGATGCTGCTTCGTGTCGGCAGCTTTGACATTGACGATGTGCTGCTTAACCTGGCGGGAGTATTGACCGGGTACATTGTGCTTTGGATCGTGTTTTTAATGGGGAAAAGATAAGCCGGAGTTAGGAGTTTATAAGTAGGATATAGCGGAACAATGGGGAGGAGAAAATAAACAATGCTGGTAGATTTGAAACAGCGTACGGATACGGATGAAGTGAAAGAACTGCTGGCTTATGCCGTCATTGATGAGCCGGATGCGCTGTGGCGTACCTCGGTGGAATATGTCAGAAAGGCAGCGCTGCAGCTCTATGGATGGGAAGAGGAAGGTTTGCTCGTAGGACTCGTAGGTTTTGAGGAAACCGAAGATGGCTCGCTGGAGATCCGCCATATCGCTGTGCTCCCGGAGAACAGGGGGAAGGGCTATGCGCGGGGCATCATTCTCGAGCTGCTGGCCGCTCGCAATCCGCGGTATCTGCTGGCTGAGACGGAAGACGAGATTGCCGCCGATTTTTACCGCAACCTGGGCTTTATGGTGTACAGCCTTGGGGAGAATCCAGCCGGCATTGAAATGTTCCGCTGTGTCTACGAGGTTGAAGAAGACGAGGATGATGAATAAGGAGCACTGTCTGAATTTGCTTAGCTTAGAACGCAGCGGCAGCATCCAACACAAGCCATTTCGCATTGATTTTATGCGGGGTGGCTTTTTTTGTATGATTCGTCGTCGAAAGGACGAATGTGGACCGGTAACAACAGCAGAAATGCTGTTGTTGAAGAGCCGGAGGCAGGTTTGCCCTGAAAGAACGGCAGAAATGCCGTTGTTGAAGAGGCGTAGGCGGGTTTAGCTGGTAACAACAGCAGAAATGCCGTTGTTACAGCGCCGGAGGCAGGTTTGCCATGAAAGAACGGCAGAAATGCCGTTGTTGAAGAGCCGGAGGCGGGTTTGGATGGGTTTGGGTGGGTTTGCCCGGAGACAATGAGTAACCTATGAGCCGTAGGGTGTTTTTGCTCTTGTAAATCTTTTGCGGGTGTTGTTTTCGTGGTATTGACTTGTCCTTCAGAAACTATTCTGAAAACGGATTGACTTTTTGGGCAGCAGCTCATATAGTTTTACTGTGAAACTATTCAAGAGGCGAACTATTAACATTGCAGGGAGGTGAGAGACTTGAAAGGAGAGCCACAGCATTGGATTGACCGCTACGTAGATGCTTATATGGGGGTGACCCGGCAAATCAACGCGCAGATCAGGGACAATATGGCAGAAGGCCTGACCAATGACCAATTTCTGATCATGCGGCTGATCAACAGCCAGGAGCTATGTACTTCCACTTTTTTGGCGGAGGCAGTTGCAGTGGGAAAGAGTTCCATTACCGCGATTATCAATAGGCTGGCCGAAGCCGAATTTATTGACCGGACCCGGGATGAGAACGACCGCCGCCAGGTTTATTTATCGCTGACTGAGAAGGGCAGAAGCACCTATCATGCGGCTGAAAAGCAGGTCCAGGAGGTTATTTCTCCTTATTTCTCCCACTTTGAGGAGCAGGATATCGAGAAATTCATCACGATGTTTGAGAAGCTGGCATTATTAATGCAGGAGACAGGGGGGAGAAACAATTGAAGACTATACTTAAAGCAAGATGGGCCATTATAGCCGTGTGGCTTACCGTGGCAGTAGTATTATTTTTGATCGCTCCGGGCATGTCTGATCTGGTGCGCGAGAAGGGGCAGATATCCGTTCCGGACGGCTATACTTCCACCAGGGCTTCTGAAATCATGAAGGAGGTTGCCGACGCTAAGGGCGGGGAGACGCTGCATCAGGTGGCGCTTGTTTTTAACAAGCCGGATGGACTTGGCGCTGAAGATACAGAGAGCATAAAACAAGGAGTCGAGAAGCTTGTGGCAGAGAAGGATGAGCTCAAAATTGACTCCATTACAGATCCTTTTTCCCAGGCGGAATTAAAAGATACTCTGATCGCCAAGGACGGCAAGACCATTATGGTCGCACTGATGGTGAGTGGCGGGGAGGAAGCCGTCAAACAATTGCCGGACCAGGTGGATAAGCTGCTTAGCGGTGTCAGCGCAGATCATTATCTGACCAGTGAGGGGCTTATTACCGAAGATACCATTGTCAGTTCGGAAGCCGGGCTGAAGAAATCGGAATACATTACTGTTATCTTCATTTTGCTGATTTTATTCGTTGTGTTCCGGTCCTTCGTCGCGCCGTTTGTGCCGCTGTTGACAGTGGGACTGAGCTATATTGTATCACAGTCTATAGTAGCATTCCTGGTGGACCGGTTTGATTTTCCTTTATCGACCTTTACCCAGATCTTCATGGTTGCCGTAATGTTCGGAATCGGGACAGATTACTGCATTCTGCTAATCAGCCGGTTCAAGGAAGAGCTGGCCTCTGCGGAGGATACCCGAAGTGCCATTATTTCTACTTACCGTAAGGCGGGAGGCACAGTCTTTTATTCAGGGCTTGCCGTATTTGTCGGCTTCCTGGCCATCGGGTTGTCCAAGTTCATGCTCTACCGTTCTGCGGTTGCGGTGGCGGTAGGGATTGCCGTAATGCTGCTGGCGCTTGTGACCGTTGTTCCTTTCTTCATGGCGGTGCTGGGCAAAAAGCTGTTCTGGCCGTCAAGCAGCAAGCTGGAGCACAGTGAGAGCCGGATTTGGGGCGCAGCGGGTTCTTTTTCTCTAAAAAGACCATGGGCGGCGCTGCTCATTGTGGCGGTGGTGGTGGTTCCTTTCCTGCTGACCTACAGCGGCAAGCTGAGCTTTAACAGCATGGATGAAATCGGACCTGGCTATGCCTCGGTCAAGGGCTTCAACATTATCTCGGACAGCTTCGGTCCGGGTGAGTCCATGCCCGGCAAGATTGTGGTCAAAAATGATGACCGCATGGATACCTCCGAGTACATGGGGTTAGCGGAGAAAATCAGCCGTGAGCTGGAAAAGGTGGATGGCGTCAAAGCGGTCCGCAGCATGTCCCGTCCAACCGGGGAGCAAATCAATGACTTCCTGATCCCGACTCAAGTGGCAACGCTCACCGACGGCCTCAGCCAGAGCAATGAAGGGCTGACTAAGATTCAGTCAGGTCTTGAGGAAGCCAGCAAGCAGCTTAAAGGGAACGAGCCTAAGCTGAATGAAGCCGTATCGGGCAGTGCGAAGCTGACAGAAGGCACGGCTGAGCTGAAAAAAGGCATCGATGCGCTGGGCGACGGCCTGTCGCGCATCGAGAGCGGCATCAAAAGCGGCTCCGCGGGAGCCGGGGAGATCAAAGCGGGGCTGGCCCAGGCGGCGGCCAGTGCCCAACAACTGGCCGATGCCAACGCATCGCTGCTGGCAGGCTACAAAAAAATCGGTGCAGGCCTGACTGCGCTGGATGGCGGGCTTGGACAGCTTCAAACCCAGCTTCAAGGGGTGGCCTCGGCGCTGAACGGTCTGGATGCATCTTTTACCGGCTTGGAGGCTGCACATCCTGATCTTCTGCAGGATGTGAACTACCAGACGATTAAGGGCACCGTAGCACAGAGCGGATCAGGGGCGGCGAAGCTGGCTGGCGGACTGGGGCAGATTTCCGGGCAGCTGAAAGGTGCCGCAGCGGGCCTTAACGAAGCCAATGCAGGCTATACCAAAGCGGCAGCGGGCCAGACGGCATTGGCGCAGGGCCTCGACAAGCTGGTAGCGGGCATTGGCCAGCTGCAGTCGGGACTGAATCAGGCGGCTGCCGGACAAGGACAAATCGTAGATAAGATTCCTGGAATTACCAGCGGTCTGGATCAGCTGCAGGGTGGACAGCAGCAGCTCGCAGACGGGTTTGGACAGCTTACCGGACAAATCGGCCAGCTGACGGATGGTCTTAGCGACAGTGCCGACGGCTTGAAGCAGATCACAGGCGGGCTGAATTCCGCACAGGATTACCTCAAGCAGATTCAGGATGCCAAGGATAATGAGCTGAGCGGGTTTCTGGTGCCGGAAGAGGCTCTGAAAGAGGACGGAATCCAGAAGGTATTCGATAATTATCTGTCTTCTGACCGCAAGGTGATGACTCTGGATGTGGTCTTCGCTGCCAATCCTTACAGCGCAAAGGCAATCGACAGTATGGGGGATATCCAGGCAGCGGTGGACCGTGCCGTGAAAGGCACGAAGCTGGAAAATGCGGAAACGGCCATTAGCGGGGTGACCAGCACCTACAGCGACCTGCAGAAAATATCCAATGAGGATTATACGCGCACAGTAGTACTGATGCTCGGCGGTATTTTCATCATTCTGGTCGTGCTGCTGCGCTCCATTATTATGCCTTTGTATTTGATTGTTTCCCTGCTGATCACTTATTTCACAGCACTGGGAGTGACCGAGGCTATCTTCGTGCATTTGCTGAATTATTCAGGAATCACCTGGACGACGCCATTCTTCAGCTTTGTGATGCTGATTGCCCTCGGGGTTGACTACAGCATTTTCCTCATGGACCGATTCAATGAGAACAAAACCTGGGATGTGCGTGAAGCGATCCTGCACGCTATGCGGAACATGGGGACGGTAATTCTGTCAGCAGTAGTCATTCTGGGCGGGACATTCGCTTCGATGTATCCGTCCGGGGTACTGTCGATGATGCAGATCGCTACGGTAGTGCTGTCAGGTCTGGCGCTGTATGCGCTGGTGTTCCTGCCGTTCTTCGTGCCGGTGATGGTGCGCATGTTCGGCCGGGCGAACTGGTGGCCGTTCAGCGGTTCTGCCTCTGACGACACAGCGAAAGCGAAAACACTGGATATGTAATTTACACCGAACAGGCATACCGACAAGCAAGCTCCGCGCCGGGAGCTTGCTTGTTGTGTTTCCCCGGGGAGTCCTTGAGGGGCTAACTGTGTTAACCTGAATGTAACCTTATTAAGGGTCTGTGCATCTAATTAGCAGTCATGACGGAAGAGGAACACTGCAGAATTCTGCTGGACAGGAGGCTGGCCTTTGAATAACAGGCTTGAGAAGCAGGTAAGACGCGCGCAGAGAGGGGACAATGAAGCGTTTATTGAGCTTATACAGGAGATGGAACTACAGATGTATCAGATGGCGAAATCCATTGTCAGGAAAGATGAGGACTGCGCGGATGCGATGCAGGAATCCACATTAAAGGCTTTTAAGGCGATTTCCACCTTGAAGCAGCCAGAGTTTTTCAGAACATGGCTCTTTCGCATTCTGATTAATGAGTGCAATATGATTTTGCGCAGACGGGTTCAGACCGTGACGATCAACGAAATGCCTGTCACGCCGAAGGAACGGCCCTCTATGGCGGAACGGCTGGATCTTCGCACAGCTGTACATCAGCTGGAGGAAATTCCGCGCACCCTTGTGATTTTGCATTATTATCAGGGCTTTCCGCTGCAGCACATCGCCGATCTGCTGGAAATGTCCGAAGGCGCTGTGAAAACAAGGCTGCACCGGGCAAGAAAAACATTGTATGAATGGCTGGTGGACCCCGTAGAAAGGGAGATGAACGGATGAATCCGAAGCATTTGGATCAAGAGCTGGATGACTTAAGGGGGGATAAGGCTGAAGAGGTGCCGGAACTTGTCAGATCACGTATGAATAGCGTCTACCAGGAGTTAAAGGGAAGCGGGGAAAAGGTTACACCGGGCAGAAGACGGAGAAGCTGGTGGCAGCGGCTGATAATTACAGCGGCTTGTGCGGCGGTTGCAGTAATGCTAATGATCGGCCTGGGCTTTATCTCTCCAGCTATGGCCGAAACGCTGAAACAACTGCCATTTATGAAAAGCGTGTTCCAACTGGCCGGAGATTCAGGCTTGAAGCAAGCGAGTATTACAGGTGTAACTTCGGATGTACAGCAAAGCGTGACACATGGAGATTTGACGCTCAGCATCTCTGAGCTGATGTATGACGGCAGCCGCTTGTCTCTGGTATTGACCAAAAAAGAACCGGACGGCGGGAACCCATCGTTTTACGAGTGGTGGAACGCCAGGGATATGCAATTAGGGCCGGCGAACAATATTGATTTTTATATCAACGGAGAATTGGCAAATACTGCTTGGGGAATGGCCCCCGGAGGTGAAGCCGCACCGGAATCCTTAATCGTTACGGCATTGGAATCACCCGATCTCCATGTACCCGAAGCGTTCAACTTCAAAATGGTAGTGTTTATTCCCGATGTTGGGCAATCGTTCACATTCGAACTCCCGGTGAAAAAGAAAACGCTCGAAAGTGTTGTGCTCACACCGGAGGCAGCCAAAACCTTTGATCATATCAATCTGCACATTAAGCGGATCGAGATCAGCCAGACGACGATCCGGCTGATTACCGAGATTAAGGGGGCGCCTGGCCAAGATATCAAAGCACTTCAGGAGGCGATTCCGGATAAATATAAGACGCACGGAATCCTGACTCTACTCTTTGACTTGCTGAATGATCAGGGGCAGACGGCAACCATGATTGGCGGTAACGGCAACGGGCAAGGGAATACCTTATCCGGCAGCAGCAGCTATGAGCCTTTTGCTGCTATGCCAAAATCGGTGGTAATTAAACCTTATATTTCGACGCAGGACGGCGAAAAGTTGTATATTTCTGAGCTCGAAATGACTGTACCTGTGCAGTAACCATAAGAACCTCCGGTGCACTTACCCGTGCTGGCCGGAGGTTCTTTAGTTTATAGAGTATATAGGAGCAGGACTAGCGTAACTTCGCGAAGTAGCTGCGCAGCGCCCAGCCGCGTTCCTGGCGTTTCTTATATTTGGGCAGCGAACGGTAAATGGCGGTCGACTCGTTAAAAGCACGTTTGGCATCCTCATTTCTTCCCAGTGCTTTGTACATGGAACCTGCCAGATAATATGCCTCACTGGAGGAGGATTGAATCTCCTGAAACTGGGTTACATAATGCAAGGCTTTGTCGTGGTCAATATTGCGGAAGGTTTCTGCGAGACGGAGGTAGGGTTGTCCGTATTGGGCCTTGCGGTTGATCTCCAGCCCCTGCAGCATCTGTGCCTCGCCTTCAGGCAGATGGCCCAGCTTCAAATTTACATAGCCCAGCTCCACCCAATATTCGGCAGATTGCTCATAGCGGTCGGCAATTTGTACAAGCAGTTCCTTGGATTCACTGTAGCGCTTGCGCTCAATCAGCAGTCTGGCAAGATCGAATTTGGCCGATACATCATTTGGATTTAGCGAAATCGTAGTCCGCAGTTTGGAGATCTGCCGGCTCCGGCGGAATGGCTTAGTGAAGCTGGGAAGTATGCCAACATACCGGCGGTCCAGAAAATATAGGATCACCAGCAAAATAAACAGGGCCAGAAAAGGATTGCCCACCAGGCGGTACAGCAGCAAGAAACCGAAAAATTTTAACATGAATTCCCTCCGTTATATTGGTGTTCCCGAACTCAAATCCTATATTGGAGTGCAGAGCAGGGTAATTATACCATAACAGCCTATATTTCCGGTTGTTATTTTTTGGGCAGAGGGAGCACAACTTTTGAGAATGGGCAGACATTTATCCGGATCAAGCTTTTTGACGAAAACGTTATTCCTGTGTATCCCTCCCGGCAGCTATACAGAGCTCGTGCCTGCTGCAGCACTTATTCAGGCATCCGGACTATCGGCTTGAAACCTTGCTGAATTCGTTTGGTTAAAGTCTGTACAAGGGATCGAATTCGGCTATCCACGCTAAATTGACAGTCTGGCGGCCAGGATTTAAGCTGGGGGTACAACTGCAGCGCTGACAAGAATCTGGTATCCGGCCTGCATTTCTGAATTGTACTCTATTTGTGAGAGAAGGTTGGTTCATGGAATCAGCAATGGCTGCTGCCGGCTTACGTCCCTTGGGGCAATCAACGTTATCCGTGTCTCCGCTGGGACTTGGCTGCTGGCAATTCAGCCGGGGTAAAGGCATTGTCGGGAAGTATTGGAGCAATCTCGAAGATGCGGATATTCTGGAAATCGTACGCGTAAGTCTGGAAGGGGGGATGAACTGGGTCGATACAGCGGAAGTTTACGGTGGCGGGAAGTCGGAGGAAGCACTTGCTCATGTGCTGGATCAGCTGAAGAGGGAGGGCAGCCCTTACGCCACTCCCCTGATAGCCACCAAGTGGTGGCCGTTATTCCGCACCGCTACTTCCATTACATCCACGATTGAAGAGCGGCTCCGTTGCCTTGGCGGCCGGGATATCGATTTGTATCAGATCCATCAGCCTTTTTCATTGTCTTCGATTGCCAGTGAGATGAAGGCGATGGCTGGGCTTGTGCAAGCGGGCAAGATCCGGAATATAGGGGTCAGCAACTACTCGGCAAAGCAAATGATAGAAGCACACCGCCTGCTCCGGCAATATGGCCTGAACCTCGTTTCCAATCAGGTGAAATACAATCTGCTGGACCGGAAAATCGACCGGAATGGAACTATGGAAGCTGCGAAAGCGCTTGGCATTTCGATTATTGCCTATTCCCCGCTGCAGCAGGGGATTTTGACCGGACGCTTTCACAAGGACCCGGTGCAGATCCGTGCTGTTTCCCGGGTGCGGCGGATACAATCCGGTCTGGATGATAAAAGTCTGGCCCGCAGCAAGCCAGTAATAGACAGCTTAACCGTGCTTGCGGATAAGTATGGGGCTACACCCGGCCAGATTGCCCTGAACTGGCTGATTCATTATAACGGGGAAACGGTAGTCGCCATCCCGGGAGCTTCCAAAGTCCGTCACGCCCAGGAGAATATCGGTGCCATGGATTTCCGGCTTGGGAAGAATGAGCTGGAGCATCTGAATGAAGCCTCATGGTCAGCATTGAAATCCTGAAAGATTCAAGAAGAATGAGTGGCTGCTATTATAGTTTATTGCAGTTTATTAGCCTCCGGACCGCTTTGCAGGCCGGGGGTTATTTGTTTTTTTCTTTAATCTCAAAAAAACTGTTTAGGATTGGAAAAGACGGGGTAAATAAGGGATAAGATGATGCGCAGATACGCAAATATGGTCGAACCTATTTCTAAGGAGGTTGAACTTAAATGAGTATGACAGTACATAATCTTATGGCTTTCAACCATCAATATTTCAGACCTCAGCCTGTGGCCGATCCGAAACCGCAAAGGTCCGATGACAAAACGCTGAGCTTTCAGGAAATTCTGAATGAGAAACTGAAGGCCCATAACGGGATGAAGAAATAACAGCAGCATTTGAGCGCAGCCTATAACGATGCAAAAAATAGAAGCCGGATATCCGTCCACGAGGCGGATTGTCCGGCTTCTTTGTGCAGTCTTTCTGACAGGCAAGCTTTACATTTGCTGGTTTACAACCTTGCTGCATTTACATTGATCTCTTGATTGTAAGCAAAAGATGGCTCGTCCCTTCGTCAGTTAAGGTCTGACCTCGTAGAACTGGCAGCTGCTCCGGGAATAATAAGCTAAGTCGCTGACCCGGGATTGGATCACTACATCCGAATCGGTGAACCGGATGACGGTTGCCCCGGAATTCACCAGATGATCATCCTCGAAGACCCGAACCGGCAGTTTGCGGTCAACGGCTTCCTGGAAATCGCTGTCGGTCAGCAAAGGGCGGTTGATAGGCATAAAATACTCTCCTTTAATAAATTAGAAGGACTTATGTGTTCCTCGCCTGCTATTCTCCTTGGCTAAACGAAGGCTGGAATTAAAATCAGTATACCTGTGTGCAGCGGATTAATCCAGAGCCGTAGTATGCCTCGTCAGCCCCAAGCTGACCGGGATGTCATAACCCCCTAATCAGAGTAAGCAGTTGCATTAAAACTCTCAATACCTATCCGAGTCGCATCTGTAGTGCAAAAAAGATATAAGGTATACACCAGCTCGTTCGATGGTGGCAAAGGAACCTTGTAATCGGAAGCTTCGATTGTAACGAACTGTACAGCATTTGGGTTAGCTTCGGTGATCAAATGGTGGAGTCTCTGGAAATGATAGGCTAGAAATATATGAAAATAGTACTCGCAGGTTTCCACCTGCCTGGAGGGGGGTTAGATTCATTTATCTTTAGGAGTCTTAGGTTTTCCTGTCTGAGAAAAGGCAACTCCAAAAACAATTCCTAATGCGATACCCAGGGCAAAGTTGTGTAAAGCAAATCCAAAAGCAACAGCAAAGCAGATCACAATGACAGCACTAGAAATCAATCTTTTGTTTTTGTTCATATGTAACACCCCGATTTCAATTATTTAACAATTGTACGCAGCTTATCCCATATAGTTTCGAATGGGGCGGGTCCCTAAGGTAGAGTCTGGGTTTTATGGATTCTAAAGAAGAAGTCTAAAAATGGAGCTTTTGAGGATTAGAGGATGAAGAACCATATTGGAACAAAACAAACTGATGGGGGCATACCGATGATGTCGCCTGTCAATCGCTACATACATATCAACTCACCCAAGGAGAACACTAAATACAGCGCTTGGGTTCTTTCGCAAATTCATGCCTCAAAATCCTGAGTACCTTAAGATCATTGATGCAGTAGAGAACATGGACCCTGTAGACATATCTGGTATACACCACAACTCAGTTCAGAGCTTTCGGGTGGGCGCAGTCGATTTTAATTGTGAGAAGTGAGAAATGATCAAGAAACTAAAATAGTAGAAATTCGAGATCCATAATAACGGCACGAAGAAAGAGCCGGCTGGATCTTGTACAAATGGTGACTAAAGAAGAACACGAATTTCTGGGCTTGGATCGTTACGCTACCAATTTAAAGGCTCAGTCTGCGGCTATGTCATAACTCCTCAGTACCTTTTTGTTAATGAGGGGTACCGAGGTGTGGCAGGAGATATGTTCGGGGCCGTTAATGCATTATTCTCCGGTTTCGCATTTGCAGGTCTTATTTATACTATTGCCATTCAAAGACAAGAGTTACAAGAGCAGCAAAGGGCAATAAGCATGCAGACTGAGGAATTGACCCTGCAAAGAAAAGCTATAGGAATGCAAAATGAAGAATTGAGAATGCAAAGAGAAGAAACAACTCGCTCAACTGATCAACTCGAAAGTCAAAGAAAGTTGTTGAATATGCAGATATCAATGACTACAGTGAACGAATTGATAAAAATGAAAAATAAAAGAATTGAGTATATTGGGTTAGAGATTAATGGGAATGTGGAAAAGGGAATCCGAGCATTGACGGCATTGGTTAAAAGGCACATCAGTATTAATCGGCCAATAACTGAAGATGCCCCAATTCTCCAAAGCTACTATAACTCATTTTTCTATATTTTGCAGTTTATAAAGGATTCTGATATATCTGCAGAACAAAAAAAAGTTCTAGGCAATTTATTAAGCATGGATACTGGTGATTCAGAAATATATATCATTTATTCAGCATTTGCTAATGATCAACATAAATTAGGTATATTGAAAGAATTTGATTTTCTCGAGAGATACAGGAACATACAGCTAAACTTAAAAGTTAATACTTTTAAACCATCTAATTAGAGATGTTTTTATTATTCAGGCTTTAGCCAGTAGAGTGCGTGAAACGCGCGAAACAAAAAACCACCCGCTATGCGGGTGGAGGGATCAAGGGTTCGACCACCAAGACCATTCCGATAAAAATGAGATGTTCAGGCTCAAAGAAAGGAAGGGTCTTAGATGGCAAACAAGAGCTATAGTCTAGCTCACACAAAGTGGATGTGCAAATACCACATTGTATTCACCCCGAAGTATAGACGGAAAGAGATTTATAATCAAGTGAGAAAAGACTTGATCAAGATTGTGAAACGTTTATGTAAGTATAAGGGAGTTGAAATTGTAGAAGGTCACATGATGCCAGATCACGTACATATGCTGGTCGCCATCCCCCAAAAAATTTCAGTATCCACCTTTATAGGATATTTGAAGGGGAAAAGTGCGCTAATGATCTTTGAGAAACATGCGCTACTAAAGTATAAACATGGGAACCGAAAATTTTGGGCAGAAGGATATTATGTGAGCACGGTGGGCTTAAATGAAGCAACCGTAGCAAAATACATTCGTGAACAAGAAACACATGACCAAGCCATAGATAAACTGAGTATAAAAGAAAATAAAGATCCTTTCAGCGACAAAAGGAGCAAAAAGAAATAAGCCAGTTTAACGGGTAAGTGGAAGTGACAAATTACACTGAGCCTGAACAGATTTGTGGTCAGGCTAGCGGTTTAGGAGCAGTTTAGCAACAGGGGGTATACCCCAAGTGCACCCCACCCGTTGTACAAGTAGTTTTATATGGTGAAATTTTCCTTACCTGTGATATAGACTCGAACCCCCCGATATTAAACCACATTTTTCCTCAATAACTCTTAAGTGTATTGTAAATTTCTGTCGAAAAACAGACTGTTTGTTCGCCTTTATCTAGTGTGGACTTGATGCATACATATTAAAGGAGATGGTTTTTGTGAAACAATGGAAGAGTATAGCATCAAAATTAATAATGGTTATTTTCGTCGGGGTATTGTTTTTTTCAGTACAAACTAATACATATGCTTCAGCTGTAGGTGATCAACTTACTGCCCCAGAAGCTGGTTGGAAAAGGTTTGATGATACACATGCAGGGGTTAAGTATACGGGGAATTGGTATACTAAAACAGATACAAGTTATTATAACGGAAGTGTAAAAGTAACTACCAAAGCCGCTGATAACAACTATGTCTCATTTTCGTTTTATGGAACTAAACTTAGGCTGATCGCTGACCTTTATTCAGACAGGCATTCTAACAACACCATTACCATAGATGGTGTAACCGAGTCTTTCAGTGAATATCGTGCAGGCTCCACTAGCCTAACGAACGCTTTAGTTTATGAAAAGACTGGATTACCCCTCGCATTTCATACTGTTTCTGTTACAGTAGGTCACAATCGTACCAATTTTATCATGGATGCTATTGACATTGACGATACAGGTTATTTAATCAATACTAACTTATCTGCCCCAGTAGACCTTTCGGCAGCGGCAGCAATCGAGGAAATTAATCTCAGTTGGACTAAAGTCACAGCTGCAACGAGTTATAATGTTAAAAGATCAACAACAGAGGGTGGGCCATATGAAACAATCGCTTCTAGCGTAACAAATGCTACTTATATCGATATTAACGTTACCAGTGATGTTAAATATTATTATGTAGTAACTGCAGTTAATACAGCAGGTGAAAGCATCAGTTCAAATGAAGCATCGGCTATACTGTTGGGACAGCCCGGAAATGCAATTCTCACGGTTTACCTGACAAACGGAAGTGAAAAAGAATATGACCTTTCCATGTCTGAAGTGAATGCCTTCATTGCCTGGTATGAGAATAAACAAGCAGGTACAGGGAAGGCATCGTATGCCATTGATAAGCATGACAATAACAAAGGCCCATTTACCAGCCGAAAAGATTACGTAATCTTTGATAAAATTCTCACGTTCAGCGTAGACGAATATTCTGCAAAATAGCAGTCAAGTTGAAAAAAACATAACAGAAGTACCGTACCCCGCCAGAAATGGCGGGGTATTACGTTTTAAAGAAGTGGTGAACTGAAAATAGCCCTTGGAGTGAATGGTATTTTTTGCAGCGGTGACGGTTGTTATAGGAATCTATATTTGTAAAATAAAAATGTTGTCTTGAAGAAGGTTGTTGGAGAAATTATTTTGACAAAGAATAAATCATAATTATTTCCACCATAAATCAGAAGTTTGCCTCCTCAAAAAAACAAATTCCCTGCTGTACACTAAATCTTGTAAAAGAAACCTTTGAAAGGGGTACAGAGGAATGAGAAAAGCAAAGCACCTGGCATTGTCACTGGCTGCCGTTCTGCTTGTAGGTTCACTGGCAGGATGCGGAGGAAACAATAACGCCGGGAAGGACAACACTACCAAAGAAAATTCAGGTAACAAGGCAGCAAGCACAAATGCTCCGGCTGCAGAAAAGGCAGCAGATCCTGCTGAAAAGGTCGAGCTCTCTTTCTGGACGCTTGGCAATGTCAACTATGAAGAGCTGGCAAACCAATATACCAAAGAGCATCCGAACGTTACGGTTAAAATTCAGAACACCGGGGACCAGACCGCTCACCACAACAACCTGACGACAGCGTTGTCCGCAGGTTCGGGTGCACCTGATATTTTTCAGCTTGAAATCGGTTTCATGGAACGTTTTCTGAGTGCCCAGGATAAATTCTACAACCTGAATGATTATGGTGCGAAGGATATTCAAGCCAATTATCTGGATTGGAAGTGGAAACAAGCCTCGTCCGTGGACGGCAGCTTCCAGCTGGGACTCCCCACAGATATAGGTCCAACTGTTGTGTACTACCGTACAGATTTGGCTAAAGAGGCCGGACTGCCAGATGACCCTGACGGCTTCGGTGCCGCCATCGATACCTGGGACAAATTCGCCACAGTAGCCAAAGCGTATAAGGACAAAATCGGCAAGCCCTTTGTCGATCTGACCGATCTGACCTACAATGCGCTGCGCGATCAATCCGAAAATGAAATTTATTTCAGCAAAGCAGACGGCAAATTCATTGGCGACACCAATCCGCAGGTGAAGAAGGCTTATGATTTCACAGTCAAAGGCATTCAGGAAGGCTGGATCAGCAATTACATGCTGTGGTCCCCTGAGTGGGGCCAAGGCATGAACGACGGTTCTTTTGCCGTTATCATGGGACCTGCATGGATGGCGGGAAACATCAAGAGCAATGCTCCTGATTCTTCCGGCAAGTGGAAAATTGCCCAGCTTCCAGAAGGTGCAGGCAACTGGGGCGGCTCCTTCATCACCCTGCCGAAGGAAGGCAAACATCCTAAGGAAGCTTATGACTTCATCCAGTGGCTTGTGAACAAAGACAATCAGCTCGAATCGTTCAAAACCAAGGGTCTGATGCCTTCTATTCCAGCGCTGTATGAAGATCCTGCATTCAAGGACTTCAAGGATGATTTCTTCGGCGGTCAGCAGACTGCGGTTGAATTCGGTAAATCGGCAAACCGCGTAAAACCTGTATACTACGGTCCGCTGCATGACCAGACCGATACTTTCTTCAAAAATGCACTGAAAAACGTGCTGGAGAAGAAAGCCGATCCGGCCAAAGAGTGGGATGAAGCTGTGAAGCAGGCGAAAACTCTGGCAGAACGCGGCTAAGTCTTTTAATTGAATTTTCCATGCTCGTCCGGACTCAGGAGGGAAGCACCTTCTCTGAGCCCGGATTTAAAAACGTTATATTCCCTGGAGGTGTGACATGGCTGAGCCCGTACTCGCGAGTCCGCATGCCGAGAGCAAACGCCCTTTTTTGACTGAACAAAGACGGAGCCGCATTACTGCGTATACCTTTATTTCTCCTTTCTTTATTCTGTTCTCGATATTTGGACTGTACCCGATTTTTTTCACCATTTATTTGTCCTTTTTCAAATGGGATGCACTGGGTCCCATGAAGTTCGTCGGCATGAAAAACTATGACCTGGTGACGAGCGACCCCACCTTCTGGATCTCGTTCTCCAACACGCTCATTATGGGCCTTATGGGAACCGTGCCGCAGATTATTCTGGCGCTGCTGCTGGCAGTGCTGCTGCATTCCGGCATGACCAAATTCAAAAAAACATTCCGTATTCTCTATTTTATGCCGAACATCACTTCAATCGTTGCCGTTACGCTGGTATTCAGCACCCTGTTCGGCAATAACGGGATGATCAACTGGATGCTGAATGGCCTGGGCCTGGACAGCATGGCCTTCAACTCCGGCTGGTGGGGTGTCAAAATCGCCATTTCCACCATGGTGATGTGGCGCTGGACCGGATATAACGCGATTATATTCCTCTCCGGTCTCCAAAGTATTCCGATGGATCTGTATGAAGCCGCCCGCATCGACGGAGCGAACAGAAGACAGCAGCTTACGTTCATCACATTGCCGCTTCTCCGGCCATTTATTGTTTTTGTTACGTTGCTGTCAACGATTGGCGCCCTGCAGCTCTTCACCGAGCCTTATGTATTCCTGGGCCAATCCGGCACCGGCTCGACACGGCAGGAAGGGATTACGATGGTTACCTATCTGTACAGCGAAGCCTTCCGCAATGGTTTCTTTGGTACAGCGGCTGCTACGGCTGTTCTGCTGTTCCTCGTCACGATTATTTTCTCCTTGCTTAATATGCTGGCTTCAAGCCGCATGGGCGGAGATACAGGAGGGAAAAAAGCGTGAGCACACTGCGTATGTTGAAAAAAAATCCGGACGATCTTGGCCTCTTCGGCAAGTTCTGGTACTATGTTCTGCTGATACTTGGCGCATTGGTGTCCATCTTCCCGTTTTACTGGATGTTTGTGGTGGGTACCAATGACAAAGGGGCTGTTTTTCATGTGCCGCCGCTGCTGACCATCGGGGACCAGTTCATCGACAACTTCAAGCGTGTGCTGGATAAAGCAGATTTCTTCCAGGCGCTGGGCAACTCCCTGTTTGTATCAGCTATGGTGACCATTTCGGTCGTGTTCTTCTGCACACTGGCCGGTTATGCGTTCGCCAAATACGAGTTTCCATTCAAAAACGTGCTGTTCTATTTCGTCATTGCCACATTGTTCGTGCCGCAGCAGCTAGGTGTGCTGCCAACGTATGTTATTATGGCGAAGCTGCACTGGATCGACAGCTTCAAGGCACTGATCGTGCCGGCGATGGTCAACGCGTTCGGGATCTTCTGGATGCGCCAGTATATTTCCACAGCCGTACATACGGAGCTGATTGAAGCGGGACGCATCGACGGCGGGGGGCACTTCCGCATCTTCTGGAACATTGCGATTCCGGTCATTACGCCTGCGATGGCTACGCTCGGTATTCTGAATTTTATGACGGTGTGGAATGATTTCTTCTGGCCGCTCGTCGTTCTGAAGAATAAAGAGCATTTCACCATTCAGATTGCCTTGCAGCAGCTGTTCACTACACGTGACGGTCTGGATTACGGAATGATCATGTCCGCAACCTTTACAGCAACCCTGCCGCTGCTGGTTGTATTCCTGCTGTTCAGCCGCTGGGTCATTGCCGGACTGACCTCGGGTGCAGTCAAGAGTTAACAGGAAATAAGGATTGCCGTGAAGAATAATAAGGACATTGGGCAGCAGGAGGAAGGGAAAGAATTATGAAGCTTCGCCGCAAAATATTGTTCGCTATTATTCTTCTCGTGTTCATCCCCGTCATTGTGATGGGCAGTGTTACTTATATTAATTTCTCCAACGCCATGGAGAAGAAATCCAGCAATTTCTACTGGATTTCGCTTCTGGAAACGGACCGTAAGCTGAAGTTCGCCCTCAGTGAAATTTCATCCATTACGAATTCGGCCATCACGCAGCCGGCGATTCAGCAGTCGCTGAAACAGCCGGATTTTGTGCTGACCTACGACCGCAAGCAGGAGATCAACAACCTGCTGATCAACCATCCGATGATCACCTCGTTCAGCCTATATGGCAAGGACCGTCTGCTGTACCAATACAATGCACCCATGTCTTTTGCGGATATGCGGAAGCAGACCTGGTATGGGGCGATGGAGAGCGCTGAAGGACGTCCTGTCTGGTCCGGTCCCGGAGAGAACGGCTCAGAATCCTCAGGCGAGCCGGTGCTGGTGCAGGCCAGAACCATTAAGGATTACTACTCGCTGGAAGATATCGGTTATCTGGTGGTGTATGTGAAGCCGGATTTGCTGGATCAGATTTTCTGGGAAGCCGCAACACTGAAAAAAGGGGATATTCTGCTGGTAAACAAGCAGGGGAATATCGTTTTTAACAAATCCGGTGAGCACATCGGACAGCGGACGGATTTTCCTTTTTTACAGGAGAACTATACCCAGGAACAGGACTATTACATTGACAATTATCAGGGAGAGAAATCACTGATTACTTTCCTGCCTTCACATAATGCAGACTGGTATTTGGCAGCGATTACACCGATGAATCTGATTTCTTCAGAGTCAGTGTCGATCCGCAATATTGCGCTAATACTGGGTGCGGTTTCGCTCATCTCCGCCTTTTTGTTCGACCATTATTTTATACGCAGGCTGGTGCGCAGCATCAATAGTGCGGTGAACGGAATGAAGCGGGTGAAACAGGGCATCTTCACACCCATTAACGTACCGTCCCGTGCCGAGGATGAAAGCGATTCGCTGATTGACGGCTTTAACCGGATGAGCTCCCAGATCAGCGAACTGATCGAACAGGTCCAGACCGAGCAGGGGCGTAAAAAGGAAGCGGAAATGCAGGCGCTGATGGCGCAGATCAACCCCCATTTTATCTATAATTCCCTGGAATCGATTAACTCCATGGCTGTGCTGGCAGGCAACCGCGATATCAGTAAAATGGTCATCTCGCTCGGCAGGCTGCTGCGGATCAGCATCAGCCAGAATCAGGAGCTGATTCCGCTGCAGATGGAATTTGAGCATGTGCGCCACTATCTGGATATACAGAAATTCCGTTTTGAAGACAAGTTCTCTTATGCATTGGAGCTTCCGGCTTCGCTGAAACATCTGATGACCCAAAAGCTTATTGTCCAGCCGATTGTTGAGAACGCTTTGTACCATGCCATTGAACAAATGGAGGAGCATGGGGTGATTACAATCTCTGCGGAGGGGACGGGGAAGGATCTGATCATCATCGTGAAGGATAACGGACCAGGCTTTGAGCTTGCCACCTTGATGAGCCTATGGAACAAAGAAAGCACCAATCCGAAAAAATACAGCGACAGCGGGGTTGGGCTCAAAAATGTGCATGAGCGTCTGAATATCCGGTTCGGCAATCCTTACGGGATTGTGGTCTGTTCCTCCCCCGGCTTCGGGTCAACGATTTGTATCCGTATTCCGAGAATTCTGCCATGAAGGGAGCGGACGGGATGACCAAAAAGGAGATTTCCCAAAGATGGCTGACCAAATGGGGCTGGATTCTGTTGTACATTGTTCTCATGTCCGGGGCGGTCCTGTACATTATGCAAGGCGGCAGAGAACCGATTGAGGATAATTCACAGGAAAAAATCACTCTGACCTTTCGGCATTTCTGGATCAAGGAGCATGACCGGCCGCTGCTGGCCATTTTTGAGGAGGTTGTGAAGGAGTATCAGGAGACACACCCTAATGTAAAAGTGAATTTTGAGGGGCTGGACCAGACGATACACCGCGAGCAGAAGCTGAAAAGCGAGATGGTCACCGGCACGCCCCCGGATATGTTCGTCCTGTTCGGAGGCGCAGAGATTGAACCTTATGTGCGCTCCAACCGCTTAATGGATTTGACGGATTTCGCAGAAGAGAACCGCCTGAAGGATCAGTTCAAGGATCTGCACCTGTGGACGTTCAATAATCATATCTACGGACTGCCGATTGAAGGCAACGCGGAGCCGCTGTATTATAACCGGACGATCTTCAATAAGCTGGACATTACAGTGCCAGAGACGCTGGCAGAACTGGACTCTGCGATCGTTCAACTGAAGCTGCGGGGGTACATTCCATTTGCGCTCGGCAACGAAGACCGCTGGCCCGCAGGGATATTTGCCCATTATTTAATGGACCGGTATGCCGGGCCGGACCTGATCCAGAAGCTGGTTACCGGCAAAGATGGAGCCAGCTTCGGGAACAGCTATTATAAGCAGGCTTTCCGGCATTTCGATCAATGGATCAGCGAGAATGCGTTCAGCCCGGACTCCAATGATACCTCAACAGAAAATGCAGTCCGCTTGTTCACAAGCGGCAAAGCCGCTATGTATTTGAACGGCAACTGGGATATTAATCTGTTCTCCGGGGAGAACGCGCCGGCGGATTTTCAGAACGAGGTGGGGGTCATTCCGTTTCCCGCACAGGACCGCGGTGAGAAAGCCTCCATTGCAGGCGGATATACGATAGGGGTCGGGCTGTCCTCCAGTCTGGCAGGTGCGAAACGGGAGGCGGCGCTGGAGCTGATGAAGGCACTGTATACCCAGGAGATTCAGACGCGGATTGTATATGAAGGGTTGAGGATTCCGTCCATGCGCATTACCTTTGACCCGAACAAAACAGGGCCGGTATTTGCCCAGGTGATGGAGCTGATGGAAGACAATCCGCAGAGCTTCGTGCCCTATGACAATCTTCTGTCGCCGGAGGTTAAGAAAACGTTTCTGAGTGTCATTGAAGAAATGATGGATGGCGGCTTGCAGGGGGATGAGGCGCTGAAAGAGCTGCAGGCTGCATCGAGGCAGTATTGGAAATTAATTCGGAGCTCGGCCATTCAATAAGCCTGGGGGGTCTTAAAATGGGTGCAACACAGGAGAAATACAAAGTGCTGCTGGTGGATGATGAGCCGATTATTCTGCGAAGCTTGAAGGTGGCCATCCCTTGGGAGGAGCTGGGCCTTGCCATTGTGGGGGAAGCGCGGAATGGAGAAGCGGCACTGCAGTTAATCGAAGAGACGGCGCCGCAGATTATCATCAGCGATATCCGCATGCCGGTCATCGACGGCATCGCACTGATGAAAGAGGTGCTGCCGCGCAGCAGCAAGCTGATTTTTATCTTCATCAGCGGCTACGGGGAGTTTGAGTATGCGCGGGAAGCGCTGCGGCAGGGGGCATTTGACTATTTGCTGAAGCCGATCGACCATGACGAATTGACGGAAATGCTGACCCGGGCCATAGCTAGGCTCAAACGCCAGAAGGAGAATGAGCAGCTAATGCTCTCGGTGCAGACTTTGTCCATGCTGGCCCGCGAGCGGATGTATGCCGAGTTCACACTCGGCAATCCGCGTCCGCTTCAGCATCTGAAGTGGCTGGAGAACAGCGAGCTGGAGGGCGAGTATTTCATGGCCGTGGTCCGGCTGGATCAGTATGCTTCCCTGACGGCACAGTGGAGCGTGGAGGAGAAGCGGCTCTGGCTGTTCGCAGTAAGGAACATTCTGGAGGAATGGTCGCTGGAGAACGGGGTGCTGTCGGTGTTCCCGTTCTATAACGGGGAGTGGATTCTGCTCTTTCCCGGAAGCCTCAGCAGCGTCCGCACAGAACTGGGCGAGCAGTTGACTGCCGGGATCAAAAGATATTCCAAACTGGAGTGCTCGGTAGGCATCAGCCGCATCACTCAGGGCATTGATCAGTTAAGCACGGTGTACCCGCTCGCCTGCAAAGCGCTGTACCAGCGGTTTTATTCAGGTCAGGCGGGAGTGTTTCTCGATGAGGAGACGGCGGCTGGCGGCAGCCGGGAAGTAAAGTATCCGAAGGAGCTGGAGCTTGCCCTGATCGAGAGTATACGGACGGTGGATCTGGAACGGATGCTGTCCTTATTCGATGAAATGTCCGCCTTCATTGAAGCCCAGGGGCTCCCGCAGGAGCTGGCCGAACGGCTCATCATTGAGATGATTGTCGTGCTGTACAGACAATTTGAGCACCTCAATATGCACACAGACTGGTCGCTGGAGGGTCTGCTCAGCAGGCTGCATGGTCTGGGGACACTTTCTGCGATGATCGCGGCACTGAAGATGGAATTCCGCGAGTGGATGCTGGAGAGCAATAAGTCAGCCACCCGTGAGGATGGCCGGAGCGTGGTCGAAAAATCAATGAGGTATATAGAGGCCAACTACCACAAGGATCTCAGCATTGAAGAGGTAGCGGAGGTAGCGGATCTGAGCATCAGCCATTTCTGTACGCTGTTCAAGCAAATTTCCGGCTATACCTTCCTGGAGTTCGCTACACACTGCCGAATGGAAAAGGCCAAATATATTTTGCAGAACAGCAATGTCAAGGTCTATCAGGTTGCGCCGCTAGTCGGCTACCAGGACCCGCGTTATTTTACACAGGTGTTCAAAAAAGCGACCGGCAAAACACCGACAGAATACCGTGAGGAAAACTCCCGGCAGGCGAATTGAATTTCTACAAAAAGACTGCTTTAACACTTGGGCTTGCTGTCTGGTCTACGGGGGATGGAAGTGCATGGAAAGTGCAAGGAAAGTGCGAGGGAAGAGCGAGGGAAGTGTGAGGAAAGTGCGAGGGAAGAGCGAGGGAAGTGTGAGTAAAGTGCGAGGGAAGAGCGAGGAAAGTGTGAGGAAAGTGCAATGGAAGTGCGAGGAAAGTGCAAGGGAAGAGCGAGGGAAGTGTGAGTAAAGTGCGAGGGAAGAGCGAGGAAAGTGTGAGGGAACAACAAGGGAGTTGAAAGGGAGCTACAAGGGGGACAGAGCAAGCGGGAACGGCAAGCTCCTATGGCAACCCCAGCCTCTAACGGCTACGTTGTCGGGTGAAGGACGGCGCAGCCGTTTTGTTCAAACAACGACAGAAATGCCGTTGTTGAGCCAGCAAGAGGCGATGTGGCGTGAAACAACGGCAGAAATGCCGTTGTTGAGCCAGCATGAACCGATGAGGCTGGAAACAACGGCAGAAATGCCGTTGTTGAGCTAGCAAGAGGCGATGAGGCTGGAAACAACGGCAGAAATGCCGTTGTTGAGCCAGCAAGAGGCGATGTGGCGTGAAACAACGGCAGAAATACCGTTGTTGAGCCAGCAAGAGGCGATGTGGCTGGAAACAACGGCAGAAATACCGTTGTTGAGCCAGCAAGAGGCGATGAGGCTGGAAACAACAGCAGAAATACCGTTGTTGAGTCAGCATGAACCGATGAGGCTGGAAACAACAGCAGAAATGCCGTTGTTGAGCCAGCATGAACCGATGAGGCTGGAAACAACGTCAGAAATGCCGTTGTTGAGCCAGCAAGAGGCGATGTGGCTGGAAACAACGACAGAAATGCCGTTGTTGAGCCAGCAAGAGGCGATGAGGCTGGAAACAACAGCAGAAATGCCGTTGTTGAATTCTGGCGGGGCAGTTTGCCCCAAGCTTATCTGTGTGCCCGATTTTGCTGCAAGGTATCAGAAATCACCGGGTAACGCAGGTAAAGAACTGTACTCCGGGTAATCCAAGTGAGAGCAAGTCCTGTCCAGATCAGCCATTCCTGGGACATGGAGCCAGGGAGTCCGTCGTGGAATACACACCGGATCAGGAAACGGCCAAACACCGGAATCACCCAAGCCAGCAAATACTGCACGGCGTGGGGGCTAACCTGGGAATAGACTGTACGGCCTTCGGTAAATCCTTCGGTCTAGGATGCCTGCCATAATCCGATTCCGGCCGGTAACACCGCGGTTGCCGGTAATTCGGTTTGTCTGCCGGAGTCAAGGAATCAGGGCCTTTTTGAATAGCCTGTTTAGCCAATATGAGGGGCAGAATTAAAAATCCAGCCCGCGTGATCTGATTTTTGCTGATCTGGCGGGCAATAAAAAGATTACAAAAGCAATGGTAATCATTATAGTCATAACGTTTCAGCAGGAACTGTCAAAACCCGTGTGCACAGCATTTTGCAAAAGTTTGATGCGGAGGGACCGGACACAAGCAGTGGTTCTCGGCATCTGCATGAAGCTGGTGAATTGAATTTGCCAACAAGAGTTGATCACAATAATCCTTTATTCTGGGCGCTGGGCCTCTGGGCCGGGTGAACTTGGGATAGAGGATTTTTTGGCGTTCAAAAAACAAACAATTTCGACATTCATCTAATTATATATAGACATAATTATAAAAAGTCTATATATTAATAAACGTAATGACAAATTGTTTATTTTTTGGAGGGATTAAAGTGTTTAGGAACAAGTATGTACGGACGGTTGTTATGTCCAGGGTTTTGCTGCAGCTGGGAGTGTGGGTACGCAACTTTGCCATTCTGCTGTATGTAACGGAAATAACAAATAACGACCCTTTTTATGTATCGCTGATTTCGGTCGTGGAATTTGCGCCAATATTTCTGTTCGCCATTGTCGGGGGAACCTTCGCTGACCGCTGGCGTCCGAAAAAAACGATGATTCTAAGTGACGCGCTCTCAGCGTTGTCTGTACTGATTGTGCTGCTGGTCGTTATGGGCGGTTCTTGGAAAGCACTGCTGCTGGCCACCTTCGTATCTGCGGTGCTGTCGCAATTTTCCCAGCCTTCGGCCATGAAGCTGTTCAAGCAGCATGTGCCGGAAGCACAGCTGCAAAGTGTGATGGCGATGTTCCAGTCACTTACAGCATTTTTTATGGTTATTGGGCCGGTGCTGGGTGCGTTCATCTATCAGCATTACGGAATTGAGGTTTCACTGATCATTATGGCTGGAATGTTTGCCGGTTCGGCGCTTATTCTCAGCCTGCTGCCTAAGGACAATGTAAGGACAGCCGGGCATAGCCGGACAGGGATCTATGCAGATGTGAAAGCTGGTTTGAGTTATGTGCGCACAAGCAAAGTTCTGAAGAATCTCGGCGCTGCATTTGCATTCGCGGGCCTGGCGGCCGGATTGATTCAGCCGCTTGGAATTTTCGTCATTATTGAGAATTTGGGGAAAGACAGAAGTTTTCTGCAATGGGTGATGATGGCGAACGGAGCGGCGATGCTGCTTGGCGGTGCTTTGATCATGGGGATAGGCCGGAAGGTGAAGCCGCAAGTGCTGCTGGCCGCAGGGCTGCTTGCCAGTACTGCCGGGACCATCGGGGTCGGATGGTCACATGATACGGCGCTGACGCTCACACTTCAGACGCTGTCGGGATTCTTTTACCCCTGTATCCATATTGGTATCAATACGCTGATCCTGCAAAATACCGAGACATCCTATATGGGCCGGGTAGGCGGGATTATGGGGCCGATGTTTATGGGGTTTATGGTCATTGGCATGACCCTCGCCGGATATCTGAAAGAAGCCTTCTCGCTGTTCGGCGTATTTGCCGGAAGTGGTGTGCTGTTTCTGATTGCCACGCTGGTTCTGCTGCCGCTTCTCAGGAACAGGAATAAGCAGGCCGTTCAGCCCTCACCCCTGTCGTAAGTATGACATATGTCATACTGCATCATTGATGTTTGTGCCTTACTAAGGTGACACTTCCTTCTCTATACTAAAGATAGATGAATGTATCCGTAACGGGGCACATCCGAGGAGGAAACGAAGAAGATGACTACCAACCAGACATCCCAGCTCTCCAGCCTGAAAAAAAGCATGGCTCCCTTTGAAAAAACAAACCAGCGTGCAAGCATCAGACAATTATTCAATACTCTCGTTCCGCTTGTGCTTCTGTGGACGGCTGCTTATTTCAGCCTGCCGGTATCCTACGGGCTTACGCTTCTGTTTGCGGTCCCCGCTGCGGGGTTTGTGATCCGCACCTTTATTATTTTCCATGACTGCTGCCATGGCTCATTCTTCAAAAACCGCAAAGCCAATGATATCATCGGCACCATTACGGGAGTCTTGACGCTTGTCCCATACCGCCAGTGGAAGCACAGCCATTCCATCCATCATGCCGGGAGCAGCAATCTCGACAAGCGGGGGACCGGCGACATCTGGATTATGACCGTAGAGGAATATATAGCCGCAAAGCCGTTGAAACGCCTGTACTACCGCATCTACCGCAACCCGCTGATTATGTTCGGAGTCGGCCCCGTCGCCGTTTTCCTGATTCAATACCGGTTCAATGCCAAAGGGGCAAGACGTAAGGAACGGATGAATACTTACTTGACGAATGTGTCCATTGCAGTACTCTACAGTACGCTGATCTGGGCCATGGGCTGGCAGGCTTTTCTGCTGGTGCAGCTGCCGATCGTATTCGTGTCCGGCTTTCTCGGCATCTGGCTGTTCTATGTGCAGCATCAGTTCGAGGATTCCTACTTCGAGCATGAAGAGGAATGGAGCTATGTTTCAGCCGCAGTGGAAGGAAGCTCATATTACAAGCTCCCTAAGCTGCTGCAATGGATTACCGGCAACATTGGCTTCCACCATGTCCATCATTTGAGCCCGAAGGTGCCGAATTATAATCTGGAGCTGGCGCACAATGCATCTGAACCGCTGCAGCATGCAACGACTATTACTATCGGAACCAGTCTGAAGGCGCTGCATTTCCGCTTGTGGGATGAAGAGAACAAGGGGTTCGTCGGCTTCAAGGAAATCAAGGCCAGAATGAAGCAGCCGAAGCCGGCAGCGGAAGGCCTGAAGGTGATCAAACCCGGATTCCAGAGCAAGTAATCTATTGTTGGAGAAAGAAGCAGCCGGAGAACGCCAATGCCGACGCTGCTCTTTCTCTTTTTTTGAGGTATGTTGCGGGAACTTGAAGGGTTTATGCTAAAATGGGGGTACAATCTTGCTGGCAAAAAGGATGGCTGACATGCAAAAGTGGCATCATATTTTTCACAAAAGTACGGGTCTCAGCCCTTATGTATGGGTTGTTTTTTACATATTGCCGTTTTATTTCATCTTCCGTTCCGCCTCGGTGAACCAAAACCAGTGGGTATATGGAATCGTGATGGTTGCTGTGTTTTTTACCTGTTATGTCCTCTCGTTCAAATCCAAAGGCTGGGTGGTTTACTTCTGGACCAGTGTACAGATTCTTGTCTCGATAACCATGACGCTGCTGTTCGGGTACATGTATTTTGCGTTATTTATTGCTTTTTTTATCGGGAATATTCAGAAAAGAGCAGGTTTTTTTACACTGTATTCAATTCACCTGCTGACGACCATTGCTGCGATCAATTATGAGATGATTACAGGTAACCGGGTCTTCATTTCGCAGCTTCCGTTCGTGCTGGTGAGCATGATCGCTGTAGTGCTGCTGCCCGCGACAACCTACAACCGCAATAACCAGGACAAGCTGCAGGGGCAGCTGGAGGATGCCAACAAACGGATCTCCGAGCTGGTCATTATGGAGGAGCGGCAGCGGATTGCCCGGGATCTGCATGATACGCTGGGACAGAAGCTGTCGCTCATTGGCCTCAAAAGCGATCTGGCCGGCAAATTGATCCACAAAAATCCGGCGCAGGCTGTGATTGAAATTAACGATGTCCGGCAGACCGCCAGAAGTGCGCTCAAAGAAGTCAGGGAAATGGTTACGCAGATGCGCGGAATCCGTCTGGAGGATGAGCTGATCCGGATCCGGCAATTACTGCAGGCGGCAGAGATTGAGTTCCGGCTGGAGGGCAGCGCGAGGCTTGCCAATACCTCGTTAATCACAGAGAACGTGCTGAGCATGTGCCTGAAGGAGGCCGTTACCAATGTAGTGAAGCACAGCGGAGCGACACTCTGCCAGGTGCTGATTGAACCTTCGCGGACGGATCTGCTGATCAAGGTCAAAGATAACGGAACCGGGATGGAGGGAATCAACCTGTATGACAAGGGGCACGGGCTGCAGGGAATGCGGGAACGGCTTGAATTCGTAAACGGCAGTATGGAAGTGTTGCAGGATCAGGGTACAATGCTCATCATTAAAGTGCCAAATGTTTTTAAGCAGCCGGAACTGGAGGAGGTAAAGGGGCTATGATTAAAATTGTAATCGCTGAGGATCAGCGCATGCTGCTGGGGGCGCTCGCCTCCCTGCTCGATTTGGAGGATGACATGAAGGTTGTGGGCCGGGCGGGGAACGGGGAGGAGGCCGTCAAGCTGGTGCAGCTGCACCAGCCGGATATTTGCATCATGGATATTGAAATGCCGGCCATGAGCGGCCTCGAAGCTGCTGAAGCCCTGAAGGATTCAGACTGTAAAATCATGATTCTGACCACCTTTGCCCGGGCGGGGTATTTTGAACGTGCGGTTAAGGCGGGAGTCGATGCTTATCTGCTGAAAGACAGTCCGAGCGAGGAGCTTGCGCTCTCGATCCGCAGTGTGATGGCCGGCAAACGGCTCTATGCGCCCGAGCTGATGGATGAGGCTTACAGCAGTGAAGCCAATCCCCTGACACAGCGGGAGAAGGAAGTGCTGGGGCTGATCGCCGACGGCAAAAATACGAAGGAGATCGCCAGCCAGCTGTATATCACAACCGGAACCGTGCGCAACTATATTTCGGTCATTCTTGACAAGCTGGATGTCGGCAACCGGATAGAGGCGATCACCCGCTTTAAGGAAAAGGGCTGGTTTAAATAGAAATGTGTATGTCAAGGACAAGAAGAGGCTCTGCGGGAGCCTCTTTTTGTCGTTGATTTGAGAGCACGGGCTACAAAGTAGGGCTAAAGCAAGAGTGTCAATCCTATCCCCTTTACAAGACTTTATTCCTGTTTTTCCCACCCGGGCATCCGCCGGATTGGAACCAGCGAGCATTTTTGCTAAGATAAATGCAAACATGTGATCTTATCCCTGGATTCGGGCAATGAGAGGCATGTGCGCTTTCTATACTTTTATTTTAGCTGTGCTGCCACCTAATATAGTCGGGAGGAAACCTAATTTGCCTGAACTTACAACATCCTATGTAGATTCGCTCGCACCCAATGCGGCTGCCATCAAGAATGGCCAGGGCCTGGTGCGCAAGAAGAGCTTCGTACAGCTGCACACCTCTGAGAATGGAGAACTGCTCTTTGGCCAATGCGCCGGGAGCGGGAAGACCCCTTACGAGTGCTCCGTAGATTTTATTTCACCGGATAATCCAGTGTTCCGCTGCACCTGCCCCAGCCGGCAATTTCCCTGCAAGCACGCATTAGGCCTGCTCTATGCCTACGTGGAAGGGCAGGCTTTCACGCCTGCGCCTGTGCCGGAGGATATTTCCTCCAAACGCGAAAAGGCGGAGAAACGGGAAGAAAACAAAGCCAAGCAAGCTGCCGAAGGCACGGAGAGCAAACCTAAGAAGGTCAACAAATCTGCCCTGAAGAAAAAAATAAACGCACAGCTCGAAGGTCTTGACCTTCTGGAAAAGCTGGTGCTGTCTCTGATCCGCGGCGGATTGTCTACCATCGACAGCAAAACGCTCAAAACCGTTCAAGAGCATGTAAAACAGCTGGGCAACTACTATTTATCGGGAGCGCAGACACAGCTGCGCCGGTTCGCCTTGCTTCTGGGCAAAGGAGAGGACCGGGAAGAGAGCTATACATATGCCATGGAGCAGCTGACACGGCTTCATGCTTTTATCAAGAAAGCCCGGGTCTATTTGACCACAAGAGCCGGGGATCCCGAGCTTGCCCTCGATCATGAGTCCACCATCGACGAATGGCTGGGGCATGCCTGGCAGCTGTCTGAGCTGAAAGAGCATGGGCTGGTCAAAGAATCTGTTGAACTTCTGCAGCTGGCATTCTACAGCTACGATGATCCGGCCCGTCAGGAGTTCGTGGATCTTGGCTACTGGCTGGAGACGGCAAGCGGCGAAATCCACCGGACTCTCAACTATCGTCCATACAAGGCAGCGAAGCTGATGCGGGAGGAGGACAGCTTCTTTGAGCTGGTACAGATCCCGCTGCTGTACACCTACCCCGGTGATATGAATGTCCGGGTGCGGTATGAAGCGATGACATCCAGGGCTGTAGAAGATAAAGACCTGGATCGGGTTACGGCAAACGCAAGCCGTTCATATACAGAAGCGCTCAAGAAGGTCAAAAATCAGTTGAAAAATCCGCTAAGCGATAAGACGCCTGTCATGCTGCTGCATGCGGCCCATCTGGGAGTGACAGCCAGCGGCCAGTATGTGATCACTGATGATGCCGGAGTCCAAATGGTGCTGGACGACATTCCTTCACTGCCCCAGGGTACGCTTGAGCTGCTGCCGTTCCTGCCTGCCTCTGCGATGAAGGATTGCTGTGTGCTGGTAATGTTCGAGCATCTTCTGGATCAGGGACGGCTGACTGCCCAGCCTTTGACAATCATCCAGGGCGGGACCATCACCCGGCTTCTGTACTAGCATACCTGCCCATACGTATACGTTCTTATATTTCCTATAGGGGGACAGCCCATGAGTACAGCATTATTGCAAGAGCTTCATCAAGAAGTCCGAAGAATATATATTGCCGGCAGTGAACTGGCTGCCGGGGATTTCCGCCTGAAACGGCTGCTTCCGCAGTTTCAGCAGCTCGGAGAGCGGGCGGCAGTCTTCAAACGGCTCGGAGAAGGCATTACCTCTCTAGTGGAACCGGGTGCAGGTGACGAAGTACCTGCCGCAGTGCGGCTGCAGGAGCTGACGCTGCTATTGGAATCGGTGCTGTATACCCAAGGGGTCAGCACACCTGACGAAGCTCCCGGTGAGCTTCGCAGCCGGAATTTCACTCTGGATACCCAGCTCCCGTACCGGAAGCTGGCCGCAGTGCGGCAGGCCTTGACTACAACAGGCAGCGGCAGGTATGAGATTGTGATTGAAGCTTTTAAGGATGGCATGTTCCGGGATCTGCGCCTGCTTCCGCTGGCCATTGCAGCTTTGAATGATCCTTACTCGGAGATCGCCGAGTATGCCATGACCACCATTCTTCCGTCCTATGGTCCACCCATCACCGGTTACTTGATCGAAACACTCAATCTGGCGGGCGGCAAAAGCGAAGTCCGCAAGCTGAAGGCAATCGCCAAGGCAGGCGGAACGGAAGTGGCCGAAGAGATCTATAAGGCTGCCGAAGACGGCAGCGACGATATCCGGGCAGCAGCGATCGAATGCCTTGGGGGCCATGACGCGTACCTTCCGTTCCTGCTGGAGTGGAGCAAAGACAAGAAAAAAGTCATTCGCGAGGCGGCGTATAAAGCGCTGGTGACAAGCGGATCATCACAGGGCGAAGACCGGCTGTATGAAGCTTTTGCAGGGAAGAAGGACCGGGAGCTGGTGGCAGATGCTCTGGCCTATAGTTCTTCAACACCGC
This sequence comes from Paenibacillus graminis, assembly GCF_000758705.1. NCBI lineage: Bacteria > Bacillati > Bacillota > Bacilli > Caryophanales > Paenibacillaceae > Paenibacillus > Paenibacillus graminis. The sequence goes on from NZ_CP009287.1 coordinate 3,228,632, forward strand.
TTATGGAGAGGCTGTCCGCTCTATATTTGCAGGAGCTGCGTGAAGCTCCGCAGAAGAATGAAGACAAGAAAAAGACGGAGCAAGTGTGGAACAGTATCCGGCCGTTTACGACAGTGCTCTTCGGGCAGCAGAATCCGCAGCTGGATGAACTTTACAGCTATGTGATCCAGGATCATGGACGTTTTGCATCCCTGGGCTTCACAATTGTTATTAATGAAGCTGCGCGGTACAAACAGAACGCGGCCACGGAAGCGGCCTTTGAGGAGCTCCGGCAGCTGGAAAAACTCGACACCCGTTATTTCCCTTACTTATTCAGGGCTGCACAGCAGCTGATGTCTGCGGAGGAGCTGTACAAGCAATTTGGCGGTACGCTGATGAACAAGCTCAAAGCTGTCGTCACCAAGGATTCCGCGCAGCGTAATAAACTGCTTATGGATACGATCAAAGAGCAGGTTATGCATGCGGAGGAGATATGGTATGACGCAGCCTGGGATCCGCAGAGGGACCGGCAGTATCGTGAGACGGCTATGCTTGCTCCTGATAAAATTGCAGCAGCCTGGGACCCGCGCTGGCTGGATTTGTTCATTCACAGGGATGTGCCGGAGCTGGTTTGCGCCTTTGCCCGCCCGAAACACGCGGAAGCCCGCAGCTATCTGCTGAACAAGCTGAGTGAGCAGAAGGACTTGCAGCGGAATCTGCGGAATCATGACGTTCTTCCGAACCTGTTTACGGGCCTTGCACGGTCGGGAATGCCGGACCCTGAACTGCATGAACTGCTGATATCCGTGCTGGAGAATGGAAAGAGCTATCTTCCCTACAGATTTGATTATTTTCTGTTCCAGCATATGCTCAAGTTTCCGGCAAGCTACCACAGCCGGCTGGAAGCACTTGTTCCTAATCAAAGATATTACGAAAGCCGGGCTCAGCTGGAATATGTGATCCATTATCTTAAGGGCCAGGCATAAATTAATGAAGAGCGATCTGTTCAAAGGAGAGGTGTCCATGTCAACGGAACAAGAACAGCTTAAGGATTATATGCGGCTGCCGGCAGAGGTATTGTACCGGGAAGAGCTGGAGGCGCTGCGCAAGGAGGATACAGGCAATATCCCGGCTGGATGGCAGATGTCGCCGCGCGCGGTGCTGACTTTTATCGCAGGCGGCAAGGCTGGTAAAAAGGTGATTACACCCAAATACATCGGCAACACGCGCCTGATCGAAATGGCAGTTGCCACGCTGGTTACGGACCGGGCGCTGCTGCTGATCGGTGAGCCGGGAACGGCCAAATCCTGGCTGTCGGAGAATCTGGCAGCGGCAATTTACGGCAACTCGGGGCTGGTCGTCCAGGGAACTGCGGGCACCAGTGAGGAGCATGTGCGCTATTCCTGGAATTACGCCATGCTGCTGGCGAACGGGCCGACTCCCGAGGCGCTGGTCAAAAGCCCCATTATGCGGGCCATGGAGGATGGCGGAATTGCCCGGTTTGAAGAGATTTCGCGTTGCGCCTCCGAGGTACAGGATGCGCTGATCTCCATTCTTTCCGAGAAGACCATCTCTGTGCCGGAGCTTGGGAAGGAGGCGGGGGCGCGCAAGGGCTTCTCAATCATCGCCACCGCCAATACCAGAGACCGCGGAGTCAATGAAATGTCGGCTGCGCTGAAGCGGCGCTTCAATATTATTGTGCTGCCTGCGCCGAATGATATTGAAACCGAGCTGTCGATCGTCAAGAAGCGGGTGGCAGAGATTGCATCGTCCTATAATCTGGGGGCATCCGTTCCGGCGGATGAGGCGCTGCTTAAGGTTGTGACCATCTTCCGCGAGCTGCGGAGCGGCATGACGCTGGACAAGAAGGAGAAAGTGAAAACTCCTGCAGGGGTTATCTCCACCGCCGAGGCCATCTCGCTGCTGACGAACAGCATGGCGCTTGCGGCCAGCTTCGGGGACGGCGAGCTGACGGATCGTGACCTTGCCGCCGGGCTTCAAGGTGCGGTTGTCAAGGATGATGACAAGGATAAACTCGTATGGAAGGAATACCTGGACAATGTGATGAAGAAAAAAGGAGCGGAATGGCGCGGTCTCTACCAGGCCTGTAAGGAGATGAACGAGTGAAAGCGACTGCTGAAGCCGGGGTACATATTTTCGGAGTGCGGCACCTGTCTCCGGGCGGCGCGAAGCATCTGCTGGAATACCTGAATGAGCTTCAGCCGACGGCGGTGCTGATCGAAGGCCCAAGCGATGCCACGGATGAAATCCGCCATTTGACGCATCGCTCCACGAAACCCCCGGTGGCTATATTGGCTTTTACGGAGGATTTGCCGGTACGTACAGCCCTGTGGCCGCTGGCGGTGTATTCACCGGAATACCAGGGTATGAAATGGGCCAGGGACAATGGGGCAGAGGCGGCGTTTATAGATCTTCCCTCCTCAGTCATTTTAAGCCTGCAGGATGTTATGCGGCGGGAAGGCACCTTCAGCAAGGGGGAAGTAAAACCGGAAGCGGAGGAGACGGGCGAGCCGTCCACAGAAGAGGCAGAGCAGCAGGAATCGGTGTACAGCCGGATTGCCCGGCTTGCCGGTGAGCATGACTATGATATGTATTGGGAACGCAATTACGAGCATAACGCAAATGCCGGAGCATACCGTGCGGCAATCCTTTCGTTCTCCTCCGAAATGCGCTTGCTCTCCGAGAGCAGAGAGCAGCTGGAGCAGCCGAAGGAACATGCGTATAACGCCCTGCGCGAAGCATATATGCGGCGGCAGATCCGGGAGACGATCGCTGCCGGACACGCACCGGACAAGATCGTGGTTATCTGTGGCGCGTACCATGCTTCAGCGCTTGCCGATCTGTCGGATGTCCTGGCTGACAAGGAGCTGGCGGGTCTGCCCTCGCGCAGTACCAAGCTGACGCTGATGCCGTATTCCTACTACAAGCTCTCTACCATGTCAGGTTATGGGGCGGGGAATGGAGCCCCGCACTACTTTGAGATGATGTGGGAGACGATGGCGGCCGGACGGCCGGAGGAGCTGGCACATCTCTATCTGTCTACAGTGGCGGGCTATCTGCGCAGCAGCGGGACAAACCGCTCTACCGCCGAGGTGATCGAGGCGGTGCGGCTGGCGGAGTCGCTGGCTGCACTGCATGGTGGAAGCGCGCCTACCCTGCGCGATTTGCGGGATGCCGCGCAGACGCTGCTGGGCCACGGCGATTTGTCCGTGATCGCCGACGCCCTGGTGCGGGTGGATGTGGGGACGGCCATCGGCCATCTGGCCGATGGCGTTAGCCAGACACCCATACAGGATGATCTGAACCGGCTGCTCAAGCGGTATAAGCTGGAGAAGTATAAATCGACCGTAGCCAGCGAGCTGCCGCTCGATCTTCGCGAGAACCGCAGAGTGTCCAGCGAGGAAGCCGCCTATCTGGATCTGCACCGGTCGATATTGTTCCACAGGCTGAAGCTGCTGGGCATTACTTTTGCCAAGAACAGGCCCAGCGGACAGGACGCGGCGACCTGGGCGGAATACTGGATCATCCAGTGGTCGCCGGAGGTGGAAATCCAGGTCGTCGAATCGACCCTGCTAGGGGAGACGATTGAAGTAGCGGCTGCATATATGCTGCGTGAGAAGCTGCAGGCCTGCCGTTCCATCGCTGAGGCCTCGCTGCTCATCCGGATTGCCTGCGAGTGCGGAATGACGGCACAGATGGAGGAGGCCAGCCGGGTGCTGCAGGGGCTGGCTGCCGACAGCCGCGATGTAGCCGGCATTGCCGCGGCTGCCCGTGAGCTGGCAACCATCATCGGCTTCGGTGACATCCGCAAGGTGGACACCGTGCCGCTTATCCCGCTGCTGGAAGAGCTGTTCCGGCGCGGCTGCCTGTTCCTGCTTGATGCCAGCGGCTGCAATGACGAAGCCGCCGGCCAGATGATTGTAGCGATGAATGAGCTGAATGCCATTTCGCTGGACCACAGCGAAACGGTGGACGAAGCGCTGTGGCTGCAGGAACTGCTGCATCTGTCAGAGCGGGATGACCGCAACCCGCGGCTGTCCGGCTTCGCCTGTGCCATTCTGATGGAGCGTGGAGCCATCTCTGCTGACGCGGTTGCTTCTGAAGTCTCCCGGCGCCTGTCTCCCGGCATCCCGGCCGACCTTGGGGCAGGCTGGTTCGAAGGATTGTCAATGCGCAACCGCTATGGACTGCTGTCCAGAATGAGCCTCTGGGAACAGCTTAATGAGTATATCAATGCGCTGGAAGAGGAGGAATTCAAGCGGGCGCTCGTATTTCTGCGCAGGGCGTTCGGTACGTTCTCTCCAAGGGAGAAAACGATGATCTCCGAGCTGCTCGGTGAGCTGTGGGGTGTGGATACGGAGCAGGCGGCAGAGATCCTTACCGGAGAACTGAAGGAGGAGGAAGCCAAGATGCTGGACGATTTGAATGATTTTGACTTCGGGGATTTGTAGATGCTAAACGACAACAAGCAAGAGAGCACAGTGACCCGTTGGCGGCTGATTCTGGGCCAGGAAGCCGAAGCTTCGCTTGCAGGCTATAGCGAAGGCGGCCAGCTCCATCTGACAGAAGAGGAAATGATCATGGATTCAGCACTTGCCGCCATCTATGATGAGACGGGCGGGGGAAGCAGCTCCGGCAATTCTCCCGCCGGCAGGGGCAAAGGGGCAGGGACCGGCCATGCCGCGCTGAATCTTTCCAAATGGCTTGGCGATGTGCGCAGCTATTTCCCGGAGGATGTGGTATCCATCATCCAGAGCGATGCCATGGAACGCCGGGGCTGGAAGCAGCTGCTGTTCGAGCCGGAGCTGCTGGCGGCGGCGAAGCCGGATATCCAGCTGGTAGGCACACTTTTGTCACTGAAGGGCAAAATCCCGGAGAAGACCAAAGACACCGCAAGAATGCTGGTCAAGGCGCTGGTGGATGACCTGGTCAAGCTGCTGGAGACCGATATCCGCCGCGCTGTTACCGGAGCGCTGAACAAGCGTCAGCATTCTCCGCTGCCCTCGCTCAGCGGGCTGGACTGGAAGCTGACCATCCAGCGGAATCTTAAGCATTATGACCGGGAGCGGCGGATTATTATTCCTGAGCGGTTTTATTATTTTGACCGGGCGCGCCGCAGCAAGGAATGGACGGTTATTGTCGATATTGACCAGAGCGGTTCGATGGCCAGCTCGATTATCTGGGCTTCGGTCATCGGTTCCATCTTCGCCAGCATTCCGGCGCTGAACACCCGTGTGGTAGTCTTTGATACCGAAGTAGTAGATTTGACTGAACAGTGCGCCAATGACCCGGTGGATATGCTTTTCGGGATCCAGCTTGGCGGCGGGACAGATATCCACAAATCGGTGAAATACTGCGAGCAGTTCATTGAAGAACCGAAGAAGACGCTGTTCATTATCGTCTCGGATCTCTATGAGAATGGCAATCAGGCCGGGCTGGTCCGGCGGATGCGCGAGCTGCGTGAATCAGGCGTCCGCACGATGACGCTGCTGGCGCTGTCGGATGAAGGCAAACCCTCCTATGACGAGCGTCTGGCCCGACAGCTGTCGCGTGACGGCACACCATGCTTCGCCTGTACTCCGGCCCTGCTGCCCATGCTTGTGGAAGGTGCGCTCAAGGGCCAGGATCTCGGCGAGCTGGCAAAACGTCTCGGGGCTTCATGACAGCCGATATTTTTTTCCAAATGCCTCTTCTTTACAATCACATATTGTGTAAGCTGCATATATCATTTATAATCGGTTATTAAAAAGCACCTATCGATGGGCGCTGCTTGAAAGGAATTGAAATTCTTATGTCAAGTAAGTTGAGAGCGGGTATCGTCGGGGGTACCGGTATGGTGGGCCAGCGTTTTATTGCACTGCTTGAGAATCATCCGTGGTTTCAGGTGACGGCTATTGCTGCAAGTGCAAGCTCGGCAGGCAAGACTTATGAAGAATCGGTCAAAAACAGATGGAAGCTGTCCACTCCTATGCCTGAATCCGTCAAAAGCATCATGGTTCAGGATGCCTCCAAGGTAGAGGAAGTAGCTAAGGATGTCGATCTGATTTTCTGTGCCGTTGATATGAAAAAAGAGGAAATTAAGGCGCTGGAAGAAGCCTATGCGCGCACAGGAACTCCGGTCATTTCCAATAACTCTGCGCACCGCTGGACGCCAGATGTACCAATGGTGATTCCTGAGATCAATCCGGAGCATCTGGAAGTAATTGCCCAGCAGCGTAAACGTCTGGGTACGGAAACCGGCTTTATTGCCGTGAAGCCCAACTGCTCGATTCAGAGCTATATGCCTACATTGCATGCACTTCAGGATTTTAAGCCTTCTAAGGTTGTAGTAACAACCTACCAGGCAATTTCCGGGGCGGGCAAGACGTTCACCGATTGGCCGGAGATGGTCGACAACGTTATCCCATATATTGGCGGCGAAGAAGAGAAGAGCGAGCAGGAGCCGCTGCGGATCTGGGGCAATGTGACGGAGGAAGGCATCGTAAAAAGCGAACAGCCTGTGATTACGACACAATGTATCCGTGTGCCGGTTGCTGACGGCCACATGGCCGCCGTGTTCGCTTCCTTTGAGCAGAAGCCTTCCAAGGAAGAGATTCTGGAACGCTGGAACAGCTTTCAAGGCCGTCCGCAGGCGCTCGGACTGCCAAGTGCTCCTAAGCAGTTCATTACCTATTTCGCAGAGGAAAACCGTCCGCAAACACAGCTGGACCGTGACATCGAGAACGGCATGGGCATCTCGGCCGGCAGACTCCGTGAGGATTCGCTGTACGATTATAAATTTGTCAGCTTGTCCCACAATACGGTAAGAGGTGCTGCTGGCGGTGCGGTGCTGATCGCAGAACTGCTCAAAGCCGAAGGATATATCCAGCCGAAATAGTTGCCGTATTCCCGTATAAATAATTGGCTGTGCAACAGCCTGCCGGAGGTTCTCCGGCAGGCTGTTGGCGTGCTAACCTGACATCTTGTACATGAAATGGTAAGATAGATGCAGGCAAGATGAAAACAAAATACCGGGTGGAGTGATATTGTGGCAAAAAGTAAAGGCGGCGGCACAGGCAGAGGCACAGGAAGCAAAGGCTGGACCCGCTGGAACAAAACGGCTAAGCCTGTAAAGGCAGCCAAAGGAAGCCCTGCCGGGGGACCTGGCGGCAAAAGCACGTCTTCGGCAAAGGCCGGCAGCTCAAAACAAACCGGGAGCAGCAAGTAAAACAGCCGGATGCTCATAGATCATCATTCAATGGCATCTGATTTGGAGCTGTAGGGATAACACGCGCCGGTCAGATGTTGTTTATTAAGTAAGAGAGCGGAGCCAGACATGAGAATCAACAAATACATAAGCGAGGGCGGGCTTTATCCGCGCCGGGAGACCGACAGATTAATTGCTGCTGGACGGATTACTATCAATGGGGAGCCTTGTGCAAAAGGTGCGCAAGTGGAACCGGGGGATCTTGTAGCTGTCGACGGAGTGCCGGTAACAACGGCCGCAAGGAAGCTGGTATACCTGGCGCTTAACAAGCCTGTAGGCATTACCTGCACATCCTCACGTGAAGTGGAGGGCAATATTATTGATTTTGTGGGATACCCTTCCCGAATTTTTGCGGTGGGCAGGCTGGATAAATATTCGGAGGGATTGATCCTGCTGACCAATGACGGCTCCATCGTGAACCGGATGATGCGTTCAGAGAACGGGCATGAGAAGGAATACTCGGTTGCTGTAGACAAACCTGTGACAGATGAGTTTTTGCACAGAATGGCTGCTGGCGTGGATATCCTGGGGACCCGGACCAAGCCATGCGAGACCAGCAGGATCAGTAAAACCGGATTTCGGATTGTGCTCACGCAAGGGTTGAATCTGCAAATCCGCCGCATGTGCAAGGAGCTGGGTTACCGGGTGCTCCGGCTGGAGCGGATCAGGATTATGAACATTGTACTCAGCGGGCTGGAGAGAGGGCAGTGGAGGCACCTGGAGCAGACCGAACTGGCAGAACTTTTTGCAAGGCTAAGCCATTCTGGGGATTTGTAAAAATAGAGAAGTTGGAGGAGGACTACGCGCGTGCGGATTGTCAGTGTTTTGATCATCTTATTGGTTCTTGCCGGTTGTTCATCAAATGGAGGTACAGGGGATACCGGCAATGGAGACTCGAACAAAACTGCTGCGGCTGCTGAAGTGGCATCACCATCACCATCACCATCACCGCTGGCTTCACCGGCTGTAACGTCACTTCCCTCTCCGGAAGGCTCTGCGGCGGCATCTTCCCGGATTGAGGATCAATATACCGGTTTTGTTCACAAAGACTCTATTGCGCTTAACAGTGACAACTACGAGATTTACTATTGGAACAACGGTGAATTTAACTACACGCAGTTTGTGGTTGCCAAGAACGGCGAAATCCTTTTTGACAGTAAAAAGAAGGGATTGGTTTTTGAAGGAGGGTACAGTTTTGATGAGGCCAAGAATGTTTGGGCCGAAGCGCTCCTGCAAAATGACCGGCCAACGCTGCTGTTCAGCCTGGCGGACAACCGGCCGGAATCAGCGTTCATTGTTCTTGAGGAAATAAGCGGTGTGCTGCAGGTGACGGTACATGATAATGTTCTGGTGAAATATGAGGATGCCGGTCAGAATGGCAAGCTGGTGCTGTTAGCCAGCCCTTATTCCGGCCAGATGCCGCTGGGTCCAGCTTTATTTGCGGTTTATGAGCTCAAGAATAACCAATATGTCCCGGACATCTCCAGAACACGGCAATATTATGAGGACCAGCTGCCGCTGAAGGAACAGAATTATAAGACAGATCCCACCGAAAATACTTTTGAAGCGCTGCTCGATGTTTATCTGCTTCTGGACCGGCTGGACGAGGCTGAGGCGAAATTCCCAGAGTTCTATAAGTGGGCGGGACAAAAGGCCGGAGACGGCGGATTTGTGGACACCTACAGCCAGCTAATCCAGAAGGGTTCGTACGAACCGGTTAACGGATGGATGGATAAACTCAAACCGCTGGAACACAGCAATACTCGTTTGGCTAAGTAAAAGAAAATCCGTATTGTGCCGCTCCCTGCATTGGCGCAATACGGATTTTCTTTCAGGAAATGAGGTTTTTCTTTTTGGGGGCTAAGAAGTGTAAATATTTAATCAATAGCGATTACCTCAACATAGACGGTATGAGCTGAATTAGTGCAACTTTTTCCACTTAAACTACCGGAGTACAGTGTGCCCGATGAAATTAGTGTACCTTTTTCCACTTAATAATGTTGTTAAGGAAATAAACCGAACGGTTTAGCCTTCCTTTTTGCTAAGTCAGCACCTTGGGCTCATACTGCTTGTCGTATAGATCCCTGTATACGCCATGCTGCTCCAGGAGCGACTGATGTGTCCCTTGCTCGACAATGGTCCCGGCCTGCACGACGAGAATCTGGTCCGCCGCCATGATGGTGGAGAGCCGATGGGCGATCACAATGCTTGTCTTGCCCTGCAGCAGGGAATGCATAGCTTGCTGGATATAATATTCCGAGGCGGTATCGAGGGAAGAGGTCGCTTCATCCATGATGATGACCGGCGGATTCTTCAGCAGCACACGGGCGATGGAGATCCGCTGCTTCTCGCCCCCGGACAGCTTGACGCCCCGGTTGCCCACCACTGTGTCGTACCCTTCAGGCAGACTAATAATAAAATCATGGATATATGCAGCCTGGCAGGCGGCAATGATCCGGGCCTCGCTGGCTTCTGGATCTGCGTACATCAGATTCTCCCGGATCGTCCCGTTGAACAGATAAGTGTCCTGGGTCACCAGGCCGATCTGCGCACGAAGAGATTCCAGAGTGAAATCCCGGATATTGCTGTCTCCAATCGTGAGGGTACCCGAATCCGTTTCATAGAGGCGCGGGATGAGATTGGTAATGGTTGTTTTGCCTGCTCCGCTGGGGCCGACCAGTGCGGTGAGGGTGCCGGCAGCGGCGGTGAACGAGATTCCGTGCAGTGCTGTTTTATCTGCCTGATAGGCAAAAGAAACCTCGTGAAATACGATGTCTTTGCCCGCAGCGCTGATGGACCGGGCTTCAGGCTTATCAACAATCAGCGGCTTCATGTCAAAATAGTCAAAGATCCGTTCAAACAGCGCGGCGGAGCGCTTAATATCCACATAGAGATTTGTCATCTGCAGCACAGGCCCGTAAAGTCTGCCCAGCAGAGCGACAAAAGCTACGATAGCCCCTATAGACAGCTCTCCCTGGATGAACAGATACCCGCCATACAAGTAAATAAGAAGTGGGCCGATACTGGTAAACGTGGACAGAACCATCATGAACCAGCGGCCGGCCATGGATTGCCGGATTTGCAGGCTGGTGGCCTCCTCGTTGACCGTTTGAAATTTGGTGTACTCCGCTGCTTCTTTAGTGAACAGCTTCATTAACAGATACCCGCTGATGCTGAGGGTTTCCTGGATGATCTGATTTTGCTCGGAGATTTTTTCCTGGGTCTGCTTAGCCAGCTTCCAACTGATATTGCCCATTTTCCGGGTAGGGACAACGAACAAAGGAATCACAAGGATTCCCAGTAGAGCCAGCTTCCAGTTCATAATGAACAGCGTTATAGCCGTGGAGGCGAGAATGAACAGATTGCTGGCAAAATTGACCACCGTGTTGCTGAATACGCCCTGGACACCTGAAATATCGCTGGTCATCCGCGTGATCACTTCTCCCTGCTGGACCCCGGAGTAGAACTGCAGCGGCATCTTTTGCAGATGGCGGTACATTTGGTTTTTCATATCATAGACAATATGCAGCGAGATGAAAGAATTCAAATAATTCTGGAGCACACCTAACAGGCCGGATACGACCGTTGTCCCCAGTGATGCAAGAACAAGCAAAACGAGGAGCCGCATATTTTTATCCGGCAGCGCCTGGTCGATAATCTGCTGAATGAACAAGGGGGGCAGAAGGCCAAGGACAGCAGTCACAACCAGCACCGCCATCACGAGCAGGGTCTGCTTCCAGTAGGGGATGAAATATCCCGCTATGCGCAGTAAAAGCGCTTTGCTCAGATTAGTTTTTTTGTTGTCGTCGTCGAATTTCATACGGCCATGGCCGCCGCTTGGTCCAAAACCTCGGGACATGCTATCACCAGCTTCTATAGATTTAGGGGTTCAGATGCAGCAGCAGCAGCTTGTTCATGTGAATCAGCTGGTTCAGCTCCTGCACCGAAAATTGCTCCAGGGCTTCGCCCAGCACCTTATGTGACCAAGCCTCCTCGTTATACCGCAGGCACAACGCCTCGCCTTCATCCGTGAGATACAGCCTTGTCTCCCTGCGGTCCAGCTCAGAAACAGCGCGGGTGACCAGCCCCTTAAGCGCGAGGGCGTCGATTTGCAGACTGACCCGGCTTTTATTGAACACCAGGCGTTCCGTAACCTCTTTCTGGGTCTGCCCCGGATGCTGCCTCAGGAAATTCAGAATGCCGATCTGATGAACAGTCAGCCCAAGGTTGGCTGCACTTTGATGTGCGAGCCGTTTGAGCTGGCGGGCTACCGCAAAAAACGATTGATACACTTCTATGGTTTGTTCCCGATCCGCCATGCTGCACCTTCCTTTGATGAAAAAAAGTTACCGCTGTAAACTGTTTATAAAGTAAACTAATCGGGCGGCAATGTCAAGACTGCATAATATTGACTACATTACTGGCAGGTTTATGATTGGAAAGTAGTACAAAGGGAACCTCTTGAAACGTTTGGCGGGGAAGGTCTTCTGAAGAACGACAAGCTGCTGTCTGACGGAAAGTACTACAATACCGTTGTGATGGGCAGATGGCGCTGAGGGGATTGGGATGTTATAAAAAAGCACAGCGCCGTATGGTACCGGCAGCTGTGCTTTTTTGTTATGGATATCCAACACGATGTGCAGCAAAAGCGGATATGCCAGTCCCGCAGGCTGCGTTTCGTTGCTACTGCTCAATCACCCGCAGGAAATTCCGGGCAGCATCCCTTATGTCGGCTGCTCCGGCGATTGCGGAGATCACAGAGATTCCGTCAGCCCCTGCCCGGATTACCGGACTTGCATTGTCTACAGTGATTCCGCCGATGCCAACAAGCGGAAGGGTAAGTCCGCTGCGGCGCAGCTCCTCAATTACCCTTGTTCCTTGAACCGCTTCAGCATCGTCCTTAGAGGAAGTAGGATATACCGGCCCGACTCCCAGATAGTCGGCTCCGTCGGCAATCGCCTGCTGCGCTTCCTTCAGGCTATGGGCGGAGACACCGATGATTTTGTGCGCTCCCAGCCGCTCACGGATGGAACGTGCCGGGGCATCATTCTGTCCCACATGCACGCCGTCTGCGTCCAGGGCAGCGGCCAGATCGATGTCATCGTTTACGATAAAAGGTATCTTGCGCTCCCGGCACTTCTGCTGGAGCTGCCGGGCAAGATCAACATATGCCTTACCGGTGAATGCGGCGCTGCCCTTTTCACGGTACTGAAATAAAGTGATCCCGCCGTCCATCGCTTCAGCGAGTGTCTCCAGTGGAGTTCGCTTGCAGTTCACACTGCCCATAATGAAGTACAGCTTCAGCAGTCTGCGCACATGTTCGCTATCCATACGCTGCATTAGCGCTGCCCCCTTAGTCTGTTCTGGTAGGCAAAGTGATTTGTCGGACCGTTTCCGGCACCAATATGGATTCCATCTTCAATAGCTGCCTGGATAAATGCCTTGGCTGTATGAACCGCCTGCGGAACTAATTGGCCTTGCGCCAATCCGGCCGCGAGGGCTGCGGAAAAGGTGCAGCCGGTTCCATGCGTGTGCCTGGTAGCGATTCGGGGACTCTGTAAATAAATGAACTGTTCACCATCATATAGAAGGTCAGTCACCTGTGCCCCTTCTTCGTCGTGACCGCCTTTGAGTATCACAAACCGCGGTCCCATGGCGTGGACAAGCCTGGCCGCGGCTTCCCGGTCAGCCATGCCGGAAATCTTCATTCCGGTCAGAATTTCTGCTTCAGGGATATTGGGAGTGACGGCCAAGGACAACGGCAGCAGATGGGCGATCAAAGCCTGAACGGCTTCCTGCTGAAGCAGGGGAGACCCCCCTTTGGCAACCATGACCGGATCAATTACCAGCTTTGTCCAGCCATATTGCCGGAATTTTTGGGCAACGGTACGGATGAGCCCGCTGCTGAACAGCATGCCGGTTTTAACGGCATCGGGTGTAAGATCCGCCCCGATGGAATCGAGCTGTGCGGCAACGGCTTCCGCTTCCAGCGGATACACGCCTTGAACCCCCAGAGTGTTCTGAGCGGTCACTGCGGTGAGCGCAGACATGCCATATACACCCAGCTCCTGAAAGGTTTTGAGGTCGGCCTGGATACCGGCACCGCCTCCGCTGTCAGAGCCGGCGACCGTCAACGCTTTGAAAACTTTAGTCATAGGATGGTTAGTCATAACGTAATCTCCTTTGGTGAAGCTGTGATTATTGTTCCAGCCGCTGAATACGGGATCGCGCAGCGTATACTTCCGGAGTGACAAGAGCCAATTGATTCAGGAATTCGGCCTGGAAGCTGCCGGGCCCCTGCAGGCGGGTCCGTTCTTCGGCGATTTCGGCAGCTACGCCGTAGAAGGAGAGGGCTTCAGCAGCAGCTTCCAGCCAGGCTCCGCCGCTGGCCGCGAGGAACGCGCCGACGACTGCACTCAGCAGGCAGCCGGTGCCGGTAACCCGGGTCAGAACAGGATGACCGTTGCGGATTACAAAGGTGGCGGTGCCATCCGTGACGACATCTTCCTTGCCGGTGATAATCACAACACACTTCAGCTTCAGCGCGGCTTGTACAGCCAAAGCGGCCACATCACCGTCACCGGCTCCGGCATCCACGCCTTTGATGCTCCAGTTCTTGCCGAGGACATGAGCCACTTCAGCGACATTGCCGCGCAGCGCGGTTATCTGCATATGGCTGACCAGCTTATGTGTAACTTCGGTGCGGTAAGCAGTGGCTCCAGCGCCTACGGGGTCCAGCACGACCGGCACGTTATGGCGGTTCGCCGCCTTGCCAGCCAGCAGCATGGATTCAATGGCATAATCATTTAATGTGCCGATATTCAGCACAACAGCGCCAGACATGGCGGCGATATCCGCGACTTCTTCATGCGCATCAGCCATAAAAGGTGAAGCCCCCAGCGCCAGCAGCCCGTTGGCGCTGAAATTCGCAACTACAATATTAGTGATGTTGTGCACCAGCGGATTGCTGGCCCGTACTTTGGTTAAGAATGACATAATGATTCCTCCTGAAAGTAATATGTGAGAGACTTCAAATGAGTGTACTTCGTACAAAAAACTGGCATCGAAAGCATAAAAAATTTATATGAGTTTAAGCGAGGTCTTCCAGCTTGATTGCATTTTCTGCAACAGAATCCTGCATTTACTAGGGTGGAACTGTCGTCTGTTGTATCTCGTGCACATTGCAGCACAACTCACAAATTGATAAAAGCCTCCTGCGTCTTGAAATCGCCATTCAGCAGTCCGTTGTCATTCAGCCAGGCCTTAACCTTGTCCCAGGATGCGGGGTCCTGATAGCCAAACGGCTGATCGCCGGCATCCATCAGGGGAAGCAGAAGCTCCAGGCTTTTGATTTCGATGTCTTTGTCCAGGGGAGCGGTAGCATCCTCGTGAGCCATTAGAAGGTCCAGCGCCTCCTGCGGGTGCCCGGCAACAAATTGCTGTCCTTTGCGTGCCGCCGCTATGAACTTCTCGATGTAACCTTCAGAATTCTGCAAGCCCGGATCGCTTGCAACCAGAACCAGCTCGTAGTAGTCGGGAACACCGTAATCCGTAGGGTCCAGCGAAATGACCGGATGCCCTTCCTTCTCCAGAATCAGCTGCTCATGATTAATGAATCCTCCGATAATTCCGTCTACACGTCCGGTTGAAATGGCCGGAATCAGGTCAAAACCCACATCGATCAGCTTCACTGCGGACGGATCGCCGCCATCGCTTTTGACCATTGTTTTCAGCATAGCTTCGTATAAGGGAACCGAAGAGTATCCGGCATTTTTCCCAGCCAGCTCTTTCGGGCTTTTGATCCCGCTGTCCGCCGGTAACATCAGATGGTTCAGCGGATGCCGGACGATGGCGGCGACAGACTTCACCGGAATCTGTTCTCCCCGGGCCATCAGCACCTGCGGCTGGTAGCTTAAGGCCAGATCGGCTTTGCCGGCGGCTACCAGCTTCAAGGCATCATTGCTGTCAGCGGGCATCTGGATATCCACATCCAGGCCTTCCTCTTTGAAATAGCCATTCTGTTGTGCGGCGTACAGGAAAGAGTGAACGGCGTTTGGATACCAGTCGAGCATAATCGTTAGCTTGTGGGGCTGCTGGGCGTTCTCTGCTGAAGCGGAGCTGGTTGGAACAGCATTGTTGCCGCCTCCACAGCCGCTTACTGCAATAGCAAGACATAGAAGCAGCGGTAGGGAGAGCAAGGAAAGACTCTTGTTACTAACGGGATGTTCAGAGGGAAAGATGTTCATCGATGAATGCCTCTTTTCTGCAAAATATATTTTTCGAGCAGCTTAATACTTAGGAACAGAACAATGCCGAGTACGGATAAAAGAAACACAGCGGCGAACATCTCAGCACTTTGCAGATTGCCCGCCATCCGGCGGCTAAAATACCCGAGTCCCCGGCTGCCGCCCAGCCATTCCCCGATCGTTGCGCCAATCACACAGTAGACAATTGAGAGCTTGAGTCCCGAAAACAGCGAGGGCAGTGCCGGAGGAATCTCGGTTTTCCGCAGAATCTGCCAGCGGTTCGCACCAAGTGTGAGCAGCAGCTCTTTGTACACCGCTCCGCTTTTGTGCAATCCGTCATAAGTGCCGATAACGACCGGAAAAAAAGCGGTCAGGAAGACCACCGCTACCTTGCTCCACAGCGTATAGCCAAACCACATAATAAAAATGGGGGAGAGCGCGATCAGCGGAATCGTCTGGCTGATGACCAGCAGGGGGTACAGCGCTTTCTCCACCGGAGAGAACATATGCATTCCCGTACCCAGCAGCACACCGCAGCACACGGACAGCGCAAAACCCAACAGCACCTCCTGCAGTGTAGCAGGCAAGTGTTCTCCAAAGAGCAGCAGCCTCTGCTCCAGCATTGCCGTCCATATGGCCGTAGGGGCCGGAAGAATGAAGGCAGGGACAAGCTTCAGCCTGGCTGCGCTTTCCCAGAAGGCAAGAGTCAGCAGCACCAACAGGGCAAAGGGGCCATATTCGTGCAAAAACTTTCTAAGATAGGTGCGTGTCATACAGCCTCCGTTCCAAATCCGCCCGCAAAGCAGCAAAATGCGGTTCATAATTCATGCGGTAATGCCTGGGGCGCGGAAGATCTACCAGGAATTCCTGTACACCGCCGCCAGCGCCGCCGGACATTAGATAGATCCGGTCACTGAGGAGGAGCGCCTCCTCCAGATCGTGGGTGATGAACAGGACGGTCTGCTCCAGACTGCCCCACAGCTCCAGCAGCCAGCGGTGAAGCCCGCGTTTGGTGATGGCATCCAGTGCTCCGAAGGGCTCATCCAAAAGCAAGAGCGTATTGCCGGCAGCCAGCGTCCGCAGCATAGCGATCCGCTGGCGCATTCCGCCGGACAGCTCATGCGGATAGCGCTGCTCTGTACCTTCCAGTCCAAAACGCTCCAGCAAATTACGGATACTTTTTACCGCTTCCGTTTTACTGCCTGTTCTGTTCAGCTCCCAGGGAAGCAGGCAGTTGTCCAGCACGGTTCTCCAGGGCAGCAGCAGATCCTGCTGGGGCATATAGGCAACCCGTCCCAGGCGTGATGAAGGATCGGCGGATGTCGTTCCCAGAACTTTAAGATCACCGCTGGTGTGCTGAAGCAAGCCGGCGATGATTTTGAATAATGTGCTTTTACCGCAGCCGCTGGCACCGACCAGAGAAATGAATTCCCCTTGGCGCACATCCATTGTCAGACCGCTGAATACCGGCGTCTCCGGAGATGTGCCGAAAGAATAGGACAGGTTCGTCATTGAGATCATATTCGTATGTACTAAGCCTCCTTTCATTGCGCGGCAACACAATAAAGACCCATCTGTCTCAAAGTGGAGACAAATGGGTCTGAAAGGTTCAGGCAGTAGACGTATAGCGGCACCGCTGATCGTTTCTGTTCCACTTCCCTCCGCTGGTATGATCCAGATCAGGTTCCAAGGGTCCGAAGCTTCAAGCTTCGTCTCAGTCGGCAGACTCCCCTAGTGAAATAGCAGGTCAATATTGATATTCGCAATTGCTAATTAATATAGCATATTCAGGCGGGTTGTCAAAGGATCTGTGCCGGAAAGGTTAAGTCCGTTGGATTCCAATGACGAACAGTGCGAGGACGCCCTTAGAGATTTCCTCTTTGGTAGAGCTGTGCAGCTTCTGTTGGTAGAGGTAGAGATCAGGGCTCAATACGGCAATAAGGGCGGTAGCGGCAAATTGCGGATCGACCGCAATCAGCAAGCCATCATCCGCGGCCCGCCGGATGCGCTGGGTCATCACTGCGTTCAGGCGGCGGAAAATCGGATGCTCGAACTGAGTAAGCTGTTTCTTGCCGGTGAACTCGGACTTAATCATCTGCAGCAGCTCAGCGTGCTGGTCTATGAAATCAACGACCTGCTCAATACTGCTCTGCAGGTCTTCCAACGGGGCAGAAGATCCGGCTGTGGCCTGCAGCTCCTGTTCCAGACGGGAAAGAAAACGCTCGGAGCTGGTTGAGAGCAAGGCAGAGCAGATTTCGCCTTTGTCCGTGAATCTGCGGTACAGCGAACCCTGGCCGATTCCCGCCCGCTTGGCGATGCTGAACATACTGACCGCCTCTAGGCCGTTCTCGGCAAACAATGCCTCTGCAGCCTCAAGAATCCGCTGGACATAAGGGTCCTGATAATCCCTGGCGGGTACCGGAGGTTCTTTTGCTGGTTTGTTGGTTGGTCTGCGGTCTGGTTCGTGTGAATTCATGGCAGGCTCCTTTCGGAAATGCAGCATCTATATTAGAAAAAAATGAAAATTAAATTGACAGTGCGGACAATTGTCCGTACACTGAAAAAGCAATACCGGACAATTGTCCGTTCGTATCATTTATTATATAGATAAAGCTGCGCAAAGGTCAATGTACGCCTACCGGAGCAGTTCAACTTAGGAGGAGATAGAAGATGGAGCAAGCGTTGAAGTCGGATGCCGATTTTCGCCTGTCAAGCATTCTGGTTCCGCTGCTGGCGATCATTGCCGGTGTGTTCATGGTGGTGCTGGACAGCACGGCGATGAATGTGGCTTTGTCCACACTAGTCAAGGATTTTCATACGGATCTAAATACTCTGCAATGGATCGTGACCGGATATATGCTGGCTCAGGCCTCAGTGATTCCGTTGTCCGGCTGGCTGTCTGACCGGTTCGGAGCCAAAACTGTTTTTCTCGCCGCAGTTATTGTATTCACCATCGGCTCTCTCCTCTGTGCCACCCCGAGCCGTGCGGAATGGCTAATTGCATTCCGTGTGCTGCAGGGACTGGGGGGAGGCTGTGTGCTTCCCGTTGGGATGGCTTACGTGTATAAGCTTGCTCCCAGGAGCAAGGTTGGCGTTGTTATGGGAATCATGGGGATTCCGGTGCTGTTTGCTCCGGCGATCGGCCCTGTACTGTCCGGCTGGCTTGTGGAGTACCATTCCTGGCGCTGGATTTTCCTCATTAATATTCCGATTGGCATCATTTGCCTGCTGATCGGTTCCCGGAAGCTGCCCAGATCAGAGCGGACCCAAGTACCGGGCATGGATAAGCTCGGGATGATTCTCGGGCCTCTGGCCTTTGCCTCCCTGTCGTACGGTGTCAGCCAAGGTGCGGATAGCTGGACCTCAGACAAAACACTGATCGGGTTATCCATGGGCGTGCTCGCCTTAATCGCTTTTGTGATTGCAGAGTTTCGCTCGGAGACCCCGCTGTTGGAACTGCGGATTCTGCGCTCCGGCGATTTCAGCACAGGCATTCTCGTACAATGGATTGCCCAGTTCGGCTTATACGGCGCATTGTTTCTGCTTCCGCAATTTCTCCAGCAGGCCCGCGGCTTCGGAGCTTTTGATACCGGTCTGACGATGCTGCCCCAAGCCATTGCATCCGGACTGATGATGCCCATTGCCGGGATTCTATTCGACAGGATAGGTGTCCGCTGGCTGGTGGTTTGCGGTCTTAGCCTTGTCTCTGGTGCCTTATTCCAATATTCGCATGCAGATCTTGCCACACAGAGCAAAGACCTGATCCTGCCGCTGATTATGTGCGGCGCGGGCATGGGGATGATGGTAATGCCTATGAATACCCATCTTCTGAACAAGGCCCCAAGCCACCTGGTGAACCGGGTTACTTCTCTGACCAACTCGATGCAGCAGGTAATCAACTCTCTGGCGGTATCGACACTGGTCACCATCCTGACCTCAAGGGCGGCAGCGCGCGGGGCGGAAATGCAAGAAGCTGCGGCTGCGGCCGGGAAGAATGCGGCGAATGCTTCTCCCGAAGCGTTGAAGCTAGCTGCACAAACTGTACTTGCCAAAGGGTTTGACGATACCTTTCACATCATGATCTTCGTAGCGCTGGGCGGTGCTGTGCTGGGTCTGCTGCTGCGGAGAGGGCGCAGAGTCAGACAAGACGGTTCTAAGACCGAGGTGCAGACTGAAATCATGCACGGATGATTTTTTATGAATACAAAACCCCGTTCACCGGATAGGTGCTAACGGGGTTTTGTCGTTTGAGAAATGATAAAATCATAAAAATGAAGAGATCCTGGAAGTTTAAGGTGATATAGGCGGTGCTTGAGGCTTGGGTACCATCCGCGTGGTGAAGCGGACAGATTGGACACCATCGGCGGAGTTTAAGGGGCAGGTTGGGTGCCATCAGGAGAGTATAGCGGACATGCAAACCAAAAGATGCTAATCTTGTCTCTTGCATAATATTTCCGGGCCTCGTGTCCTCGTGCACTCGAAGCCCCAGTAGCTCCGTAACCTCGCTTTGTTATTCAGTAGGGATATCCCTTAGCGCCTTCCGAAGAAGCAGCTGTACAGTGCCAGTTGGAAAAAGGGAACTTATTTATCCCCAAAATCAGCAAATGGAGAGCATGAAGTGGAAAAATGGACTTCCGTCAAGAAAGTGGACACAAAAAAATAGATTTAGGCAGTCTTTCTCTTCTTGAACTTCGCTGCAAATTGGGCAGGGGAAACATAACCCAGCGCACTGTGGATTCGCTTGCGATTATAAAAAAATTCAATGTACTGGAACATCTCGTCCTGCGCGTGCTGCTTCGTTTTGAACTTGGTGCAATAAACAAACTCTTTCTTTAGTACGCTATGAAAGGATTCGATGCAGGCATTATCATAGCAATTTCCCTTACGGCTCATGCTCGCCTTCATGTGATATTTTTTTAGACGTTTACGGTAATCGGCAGAGGCGTACTGTGATCCCCGATCGGAGTGATGGATGAGTCCCTTTGGGGGCCGCTTGGCCTTGTAGGCGTCGTCCAGTGCGCCCAGTACCAGATCCGTCGTCATTCGTTCCTCCAGTCTCCAGCCGACAATTTCTCTCGTGCAGAGGTCGAGCACACTGGCCAGGTACAGCCTACCTTGCCGGCAGGGAATGTAGGTAATGTCTGTGACCCAGACTTTGTTAGGCTCGGCCGTCGCAAATTTTTGATTCAGCAGATTGGGAGCAATGGGCAAATTGTGATTGGAATCCGTCGTTTTTACACGAAACCGCTTGGCTACACAGGAACGTAATCCGAGCTCTCGCATGTATTTTCCTACCGTCCGCTCGCTAATGGTGAACCCTTCTTTCAGCAAAAGCTCGGTAATTTTGGGGCTACCATAACGTTGTCTGTTGTCCTTGAAATGATAGATGATCCGCCGGAGCACCAGCGCCTTACGCTCGGCTTGAGGGCTCGAGGTAGCGCTTCGCCATTTGTAATACCCGCTCCGGGACACTTCAAAAACGCTGCACATCTTCTCCATTCGAAACTCGGAGCGATGATCTTCGATGAACTGAAATCTCAGTTCTTTGGTTTGCTGAAGATGTGCACAGCTTTTTTTACGATGACGAGCTCCTCTTCGACGTCTGCAATTCGCTGCGCCCTTGCCTGTAATTCTTTTTCTTGTTCCGCCAGTCGCTGCTCAAGTTCGCGAACCTTTTCCGCACTGTTTACAGGTTCATTCCCGAACTCCCGATACTTTGCCAGCCAGTTGTGCAGTACGCCAGGGGAGATGCCCAGCTCCTCCCCAATCTCCGTCACCGTCTTCGTCTGTTCCTGAATGTACTTGACCGCTTCTCTTTTAAATTTTTCATTATACCGTTGCCGTTGTTCACCCATGTGAACACCTCCTCGTTAAGTTCATTATTCATACTCTCTTAACGGGTGTCCACTTTTTATTCTACTTTCAAAAGGAAACTTAACTGGGCATTATTAGCTCGTCGGGAGTGATGTAAGCTAAATTAGTTGCCCTTTTTCCACTTTACCTGTGGAGAATAGGGAGTTCGAGCAAATTAGTTATCCTTTTTCCACTTAAATTGGCCGAAGGATTATATGGTTTGTTGGCCAAACGTTATTTTGGCCGTATGTACTCTTTTTCCCGCTGGTGGATTTAGCGGTGTTTTGGGCAAACTAACACAACTCGGCCTGTAAATTCGGAGGCCTGGGACTATTAAAACGGTTACAAATATAATTCCGATGTTTATAATCGGAAAAGTTCTTGACTCCGCTGACACGCCGGTGTTACTATTCAACTTGCCGGGAAAGCCGGAATATACAGAGATGATGAGAGGGGTTAACTATTATGAAAAAACTAAGTCTGACTATCCTGATGCTGCTTACGGTGGTACTGGTAGCGGCATGCGGCAATAATACCAAAAATACGGCAGGAAATAATACAGCTGCCAAATCCTCTGCGGCTCCGGCTGCAGAAGCTTCAGCTCCTGCGGCACAGAACAGTCTTGATGCGGTCAAAGCAAGCGGCAAGCTCCGTATCGGAACTGAGGGCACCTATGCACCGTTTACTTTCCATGATGCCTCTGGCAAACTTACCGGATTTGATGTGGAAATCGCTGAAGAGGTGGCCAAGCGGCTGGGAGTAAAAGCGGAATTTTTTGAAACCCAATGGGACGGCATTTTTGCCGGGATGGATGCCAAGCGCTTTGATGTTATTTTCAATGAAGTTTCGATTACGGATGAGCGTAAGGTGAAATATGATTTCTCCGATCCGTACATTGTCTCCAAGGCGGTATTGATCGTTGGTGAGAAGAATGAAGATATTAAGACTTTTGCTGACCTGAAAGGCAAAAAAGCCGGCCAGTCTCTTACCAGTAATCTGTCCGATATCGCCCGCGAGAACGGTGCGGAGATTGTGGTTACCGACGGATTCAACCAGGCGATTGACCTGTTGACCTCCGGCCGGATTGATGCAACCGTGAATGACGGACTGTCCTACCTGGATCTGAAGAAGCAGAAGCCGGATGTTAAGATTAAAGTTGTCGACGAAATCCCCGAGGGTTCCCAGAGCGCTGCTGTCTTCCTCAAGGGCAACGATGAGCTGGTAGCGGCAGTGAGCGAAGCGTTGACAGCAATGAAAAGCGACGGCACGTACCTGAAGATTTCCGAGAAATACTTCGGTGCTGACGTTTCCAAATAATAACGGATGGACCAGGCGGCTCCGGCCGCCCGGACTCCGAAAAGGATGTCTGATCAATGGATGACCGTAAAATACAAATTTTCCTTGATTCCCTGCTGCCCCTGCTCAAAGCCGGGGTGGCTTTTACCATTCCGCTCGCCGTAGTTTCCTTTATTCTGGGACTGCTGCTGGCTATTTGTACCGCACTTATCCGGCTCTCGCCTTGGACTTTACCGAAGCTGATCGCCCGCTTCTACGTCTGGATTATCCGCGGAACGCCTTTGCTAGTACAGCTGTTTATTATTTTCTACGGGCTGCCGGCGGTGGGCATTATCCTTGATCCTTTTATAGCTGCGACCATCGGGTTCACGCTCAGTGTAGGGGCTTATTCCTCCGAGATTGTGCGGGCTGCAATTCTGTCCATACATAAAGGCCAGTGGGAAGCTGCATTCTCCGTAGGGATGACCCGGGCACAGGCGCTGCGGAGAGTCATTCTCCCCCAGGCAGCACGTGTTTCGGTTCCGCCTCTGTCGAACTCTTTTATCAGCCTGGTCAAAGACACCTCACTTGCCGCGACGATTACTTACGTAGAAATTTTCAAAACAGCCCAGCAGATTACGGCAACCTCCTATGAACCGCTGCTGCTCTATAGTGAAGCCGCCTTGTTCTACCTGCTGTTCTGTTCCGTGCTGTCAGTTCTGCAAAATTACCTGGAGAAGCGGCTCGACCGTTACTCGGCAAGATAAAGGAGGAGTACCTGTGATTGAAATTCGTGATTTGCATAAATCCTTTGGGCCCCTCCAGGTGCTGAAGGGTGTCAGTCTTACCGTGGAGCCCGGCAAGGTACTGGTTATTATCGGTCCTTCAGGCTCCGGTAAAACAACCCTGCTGCGCTGCTTCAATCTCCTGGAACAACCTGACAGAGGGAGCCTGACACTGGGCGACATGAAGCTGGAATTCACAGCGGGAGGCAAAATCCCGCAGCGTTCTGTGCTGGCACTGCGCCAGCGGACCGGGATGGTCTTCCAGTCTTACAACCTCTTCCCGCATATGACGGCTCTGGGCAACGTGATGGAGGGCCAGGTTACCGTTCAAAAACGCTCAAAAGAGGAGGCGCGCAAGCGGGCCGTTGAACTGCTGACAAAGGTTGGCCTTGCCGATAAAGCGGATGCCTATCCGCATCAATTATCCGGCGGCCAGCAGCAGCGCGTAGCCATAGCGCGGGCGATGGCCGTGGAGCCGGAGGTGCTGCTGTTCGATGAGCCGACCTCGGCGCTTGATCCGGAGCTGGTAGGCGAGGTGCTGAAGGTGATCAAGCAGCTTGCTTCGGAAGGCATGACTATGGTCATCGTCACCCATGAGATGAAATTCGCTGCGGATGTGGCGGATCAGATTATTTTGATGGATGGCGGTGTGATTCTGGAGCAGGGCAGGCCGGAGCAGGTGCTGGAGCATACAACCAACCCGCGCGCGCTGCAGTTCCTGAACCGGATTAGCGGCGAGGAGATATAGTCCGGCCCGCACGAGCAAATAACAGTACTCTGATCAATAGGGAACATCAAAAAGGCAGTCCGGGGGAATCCGGAACTGCCTTTTTGAATTGCCCATCCGTCATTCCATCCCCAGGGAAGCGGGTGTGGAATGCAGAACCTTGTTTAGCTCTGTGGCGCGGTATCTGTTTTGGATTTCAGGTAATCTAGTGCGTTGTAGAGCATAACGGCCGCTTCGGCGCGGGTGATTTCTTTTTTTGGATTGAAATTGCCGTTTGCATCCAGAGCGTTGATGTTGTATTTCAGCGAGCGCTGA
Source organism: Paenibacillus graminis (assembly GCF_000758705.1). NCBI lineage: Bacteria > Bacillati > Bacillota > Bacilli > Caryophanales > Paenibacillaceae > Paenibacillus > Paenibacillus graminis. The sequence continues at coordinate 3,253,079 of NZ_CP009287.1, forward strand.
ATGCTGCCCTGGAAAGAAGGCTCCAAGGCGTCAGCGTCGGCAATATCTGCTGGGACAATATTGATCATCGGCAGATTGCCGACCTTTTCTATGCCCTGGACCAGCAGGTTGGTGAATAATTCCTTGGTCATTGGCTTCGAGGGATCAATATCCGCAGCGATTTCAATCCCGTTGTAATGAGCGTTGACAAAAGCTTCCGCATACCAGGCATTGTCTTTCACTTTGCTAAAGGTGCCGCTGGCGAGTGGAGCCTTGTTGAAGTCGATAGCCGCCAGGCTCAATTGAAGACCTCCGGCGATAAACTGAACTCCCTGAGCGGTTGTTACTTTGGAGCCGGGAAGGAACTGGGTGTCGGAGATGCCTTTGATCAATCCTTGCTCCTTCAGGGAATTAATTTTGTCTTTGCCGGTTACGTTGTTGATATCCTTGAAGCTGCTGTCCGCGGCAAAGATGGGTCCGGCAAGCGAAAAAGTAAGAAGCGATACGCTGGTAATCGCTGCAAATGCGCATTTTTTGAAGTTCATTGTATTTCCACCTTTGTCTGTAGGATTCAGGCTGCTTAGCCATGTTCAACACCTCAGACGACTCAGAATATGGAAAGGTTGCAGGCAATTGATTTTCATATCTAAGAAAGTTTAACCCTTGCATTGGTTCTTGAAACAGCACATTGCGCTACGGGTATTTCCTGAACCTGGTTGTGAACAGCAGGGCCACCCCGTTCTCTTCAATCGCTGCTGACTTTAAAATATCCATGCCGATCAGATCGCGGAACATGTTAATTCCTATATAAGTTGAACATAAAGAATTCATAAAAGGGAAGAAGTGCGGAGGGGAAGTTTGGATACTTTCAAAGGTTAGTGCGGATTTTCGACGGGGAATGTTATAATGGTGTCAGGCTCTTTTCTTTGGTGGATATTTTTGTTATGCTTATTTCGTAACGATTACTAATTATTATCTCAGATTGCGCTTCCGGAAAGGTGGGAGACTACAAGTGAACCCGATTGCTAATATCAGTCAGCAGTTTGCTGCGCATCATTATAAATTAACGCCACAACGCGAGGCCATCGTCAGAGTCCTGCTTGATAATGAGAAGGATCATTTAAGTGTGGAAGAGGTATACATGCTGGTGAAGAACAGTTACCCGCATCTTGGACTTGCGACGGTATACCGTACCCTGGAATTGCTGTGTGAGCTTCATATTGTAGAGAAGATGAATTTTGGGGATGGCGTAGCCCGCTATGATTTGCGGGGGGATGATCATGCCCATATGCACCATCACCTCATATGCAATGTGTGCGGCAGGCTGGAGGAAATCAAGGACGATTGGCTCCTTGAGCTGGAGCTGCGGCTGGAACGGGAATACGGCTTCAACGTCACCGATCACCGGCTGGATTTCAAAGGCACCTACAATTCATGCAAGCGGAACGGCTGCAAAGGGGAAAAGTCATGCCAGGCTGTCTCCTAAAGCAGCTGCAGGCATGACGCTTTTGGATAAAAGGCGGAGAATGTAGACAGCAGCATGTACACACCATAAAACGGCATTTCAAGAGTCAGCAACTGTGCTCTGGAATGCCGTTTTTATCAGGTCTAGGGTCTGGAAGGAACAAAGGATTTGATCCATGTTCCGAAGCTGCCCGGATTGCGGGATTGCACCAGCACTACGCCCTCGCCGCGGAACCGGCAGACCAGCGCTTCTCCGCTCGTCAAGCTGTTCAGCCAGCCTGAGGCGGCTTTTTCCACCTTGTAATCCATATAATCCGGCCAAGCCACCAGATGCCCGTTGTCGATGATCATTTCTTCGCCTGGTTCCAGATTGATTGCATGAATAGCCCCGAACGATGAGAGGAACACGGTGCCGCTGCCGCTGATCTCAATAATGAAAAATCCTTCCCCGGAGAACAGTCCGCGCGTCAGATTCTGCATCTTTGTGTTGACCTGAATGCCATGGGTTCCGGCGAGGAAGCCGTCCTTCTGCACATACAGCTTGTACGATCCGTCAAGCTCAATGGCCTGAATGTCACCGATGGCGCCGGGAGAGAGCAGCACTTCACTTTGTCCCCGCGTTGCCGTCAGCTCCTGGAAGAAAAATTTCTCGCCGCTGAGCATTCTGCCCAGCCCCCGCATCAGGCCGCCGTCAACGGTTCCCCGGAGCTCCACACCCGGCGACATGGCGACCATAGCTCCCATCTCTGCTTTTACACTTTCACCCGGATTCAAATGGACCTTAAGCATGGCAAAAGCACCTTCGTATAATACGTCGTATTTCATGGGTTTCCCTCCGCATTCATAAGTTACAGTTACAGGCTCTCCCGGCCTGGTGGAGCCGCATAAAAAAAATTCCCGGACGATCGCAATGTTACATGGAACCTTCCTTTTGAAGGGGATGCTTGTACCCATCAAGGATACTGTACCCGCAGCTGCTTGTGCAAGCGTACACCGTTAGGCGGGACGATTATAATCAACTTTACCGGGTAATTCACATCAGATTATGTTAAAATTAAAATATCAGCACGTTCAAAAAAAGGAATGCTGATCTAATTAACAAATGAGGAGTGTAGCCCCTATGGCACGCACAAAAACCCAAAAGGCTCTGCTCAAGGCAGAACGCTCAGGCACCTGGTGCGCGGAACGAAACCGCAGACTCAATGATCATTACGGAGCCATCTCCCAGCATGTCCGGGTTACCCCGAGCAAGCAGCAAAAACTGAATAAGGTCAAACACAAGGAGCGGATCTTTCAGGATGGCGCTCCTTTTGCTTGTCCAGGGGAGCAAATGCCGGCTCCTCAGTTAGTAAGATTCTCGAAGGGCAGAATCAAAGGTATAAATACCTTTGATTGGGCGGTGTAGGCACAGCAGAATGAAATCAGAGGTAAAAATACCTTTGATTGTGCGGTGTAGGCGCAGCAGAGTGAAATCAAAGGTAAAAATACCTTATATTGGGCAGTCTAAGCACAGAGGGTTGTATTCCCCCTTACGGCAGCGAGGCCGTTTCTGCTTGGCGGCTGTAGGCGCGGTACTGCTTGGGGGACATTCCGAACCGGCTCCGGAACAAGCGGTGAAAATAAGTGTAGTTGGCGAAACCGCAGGTTTCGGAGACATGCTCCAGCGGCATGGGGCTGAAGGTAATCCGCTCCCGGGCCATATCCAGCCTGACGTCGTTGACATACTTGACAATGGTGGTGCCAAAAGCCTCCTTGAACAGATGAACCGCCCGGGAGACGCTGATATCCACATGTCCGGCCACATCCTCAAGACGGAACGGATACGCGGCATGCTCCTCTACATATTGCTTCATACGGTAAGCCAGATAGCCTTTGGGTGAAACTGCAGGCTGTTCAGACATCAGCCGGTCAATTTCCAGGCATAATATCTGCAGATAACAAGCTGAAATTTCCGGCGAGGGGTTGGACAGGCGGCGCTGCTCCAGCACGATTTGGCGGAAGAGGCCAAGAAAATAGTCGCTGAGCGGCATGGGAAGGACCAGCGGCCGCTGCTTGCGGGTCCACCATTCCTCGATCCAGGGTCCCCCGCAAAAGATATGATAATCACCGCTCTCAATCCGCGGCTTGCCTACGGGATAACTCTCTTTGTCGATGCTAAGGTAATAAGGGTCGCTTGGAGCGAACAGCATCAGGTCGCCGCTCTCTACGGTGGTCAGAACGCCGTTAACCATTGTCCGGCTGCGGCCTTCAGTCTGCAGGCGCAAAAGATAATAATAGACACTGTCACCGCCCGACATATGGAATGGCTTGCGGTGGACGGAAAATCCGGCGGATAATACATGGCAGGGTGCAGTTTGTGTCATAGGTCCTCCAGGACATCATAATGTGAATTTAAAATGATAAGCAGATTGTTCATGTTTTAATCATATTCTTCATTTTATTATATACGCTTTCATATTACTATGTACCTGAGCAAAAAAACATATAAATGAGGTACATGGGGCTTCATAGAGGCTCTGAAAGCTACATAGGCAATCTCAGCGGAAGCAGAGGGATATGGATGCAGATATTGGACATCCAGGTGCTTGCAGCCCTTTTGTTCATGTGAGGTACATCATGTGGGTCCTTCAGGGACAATATGAAGCGGAATCGAAGTGTAAGTGAATCCAGACCTAATAGGAGTGAGACGAACATGCTTAAGATCGGCTTGCAGCTGTATACGCTAAGAGAAGAACTGGAACAGGATTTCGAAGGGACGATCCGCAAGGTTGCGGAGCTTGGATATGCCGGTGTGGAGTTTTTCCACTTTTTTGGCCGGACCGCAGAGGAAGTGAATGCGCTGCTGCAGGAAACAGGACTCACCGCGCTCGGCGCGCACCGTCCATATGATGCGATGCTGAACGACACGGAGCAGGAAATCAGCTTCAATCTGTCTATTGGTAACCGTAACCTGATCGTGCCATATTTGACTGAAGAGCAGCGGAATTGGGATGAGGTTGCCGCTAATCTGCGGAAGATTGGGGAGCAGTGCAGCGCTCGTGGTGCCGTTCTTTCTTATCATAATCATGATTTTGAATTCATAGAGCAATTTGGCGGACGAACCGCTTTTGACGGCATTTTCGAGGAAGTGCCTGCGGATCTGCTGCAAGTGGAAATGGATACCTGCTGGGTGTATTATGCGGGTTATGACCCGGTAGAGTATATTCACAAATACGCCGGGCGCCTGCCGATTATCCATCTGAAGGATATGAAGAAACGTGAAGACGGCTCGGCTGAGACCGTTGTCCTGGGTGAAGGGGAAGTGAAGCTCGAAGCCATTCTGGAGGCTGCGGATGCAGCGGGAGCGGAGTGGGCAGTAGTGGAACAGGATTTTTGCAGCCGTTCACCGCTTGAAAGTGTTGCAGACAGTATGAAATGGATTACTGCATATGCCAAACAAGGAGGAAAAGTTCATGTCTAACAAACTCAAAATTGCTATTATCGGTTGCGGTGGTATCGCAAACGGCAAACATATGCCAAGCCTTTCCCGTCAGACCCATGCAGAAATGGTGGCTTTTTGTGACATCATAGAGGAACGGGCACAAGAGGCGGCGAAAACATACGGTACGGAGGATGCAGTCGTATATACAGATTTCCGTGAGATGCTGGCCGCTGGCGGATTTGATATCGTACACGTATGCACACCCAATGACAGCCATTCCGTAATTTCGATAGCTGCACTGGAAGCCGGTAAACACGTAATGTGCGAGAAGCCAATGGCCAAAACAACGGCACAGGCTCAGGAAATGCTCGACGCTGCACGCCGTACAGGCAAAAAACTCTCGATTGCTTACCAGAACCGTTACCGTTCGGACAGTGAATATCTGAAGGGGCTATGCGAGAGTGGCGAGCTCGGCGATATCTATTACGGGAAGGCGATTGCGCTGCGCCGCCGTGCAGTTCCAACGTGGGGGGTATTCCTGGATGAAGAGAAGCAGGGCGGAGGCCCGCTGATCGATATCGGGACACACGCGCTTGATCTTACACTGTGGCTGATGGATAATTACAAACCGCGTATGGTAGTAGGCTCTACATTCCACAAGCTGGGACAGAAGAAAAACGCAGCGAATGCCTTCGGTCCATGGGACCCGGAACAATTCAAGGTGGAGGATTCTGCCTTTGGCTTCATTACTATGGAAAATGGGGCTACAATCTCCCTGGAATCCAGCTGGGCGCTGAATGTATCGGAGTTTCGTGAAGCCCAGACCCTCCTGGCCGGTACCGAGGGCGGCGCGGATATGAAGGACGGATTGCGTTTGAACGGAGAACGTGCCGGCCGTCTGTACGAAACCAAAGTAGATTTGTCCTCCGGCGGTGTTGCCTTCTACAGCGGAGGTACCGAGAGTGAATCTGATCGCGAAGCCCGCCTATGGCTGGAAGCCGTAAGCGAAGACAAGGAACCGGTGGTTAAGCCGGAGCAGGCTTTAGTAGTTACACAAATTCTTGAAGCAATCTATGAATCCGCGCGCACGGGCCGTGCGGTGTACTTCGACGGAAGCTCAGACAAATAACAAGTGGCAAAGTTATACAACTGAACTGGAGAATTGCGTTTAGGCTGCAGTAACGAAGGAAATGTCCAACCACTTACCTCAGTTACGAACAGATGGTATGATTAATCTTCAGTTCAGTTTTACAGATCTATCGAAACAGGAGTGGAGACCATGAGTTCACACAAGCATACGATCGTCATCGTTGGTTATGGCGGAATGGGAAGCTATCACACACAATTGATTGAGGAGAACGGCCGTCTGGAGGTGGCCGGAACATTCGACCTGCTTGAGGAACGACGCAGTGCTTCCGAGGCGGCGGGGTATACCGCCTATGCCAGCTATGAAGATGTCCTGGCAGATCCGAAGGTTGGGACCATACTGATTGCAACGCCTAACGATGTGCACAAGGAGATTGCTCTTGCTGCGTTCAGAGCTGGCAAGCATGTGATCTGCGAGAAGCCGGTCGCGATGTCCTCGGATGAGTTCATTGAAATGACTCAGGCGGCCGAGGCTGCCGGACGTGTGCTGATGGTTCATCAGAACCGGCGGTGGGATGAAGACTTCCGGGTCATCAAGGAAATGTACGACCACGGGACAATCGGATCGTTGTTCCAGCTTGAATCGCGAGTGCACGGAGCCAATGGCATTCCCGGCGACTGGCGGCATATGAAGGCGCAGGGCGGCGGCATGCTGCTGGACTGGGGCGTTCATCTTCTGGATCAGCTGCTGTTCATGATTGACAGCAGGGTAACCAGTGTAAGCAGCAATTTGAGCTTCGTTCTGGGGAATGAAGTGGACGACGGCTTCGAGGCCACTCTGCAATTTGAGAATGGCGTCAAAGCTATCGTTGAAGTAGGCACGACGAATTTTATTACCCTGCCAAGATGGTACGTCAAGGGGACGGAAGGCACAGGAATTATTGAAGACTGGTCTCTAACGGGACGAATCGTCACCCGCAACCAGGAAAGCGAAAAACTGGAGCCTACTCCGATCCGCGCCGGTGTGGGTCTGACCAAAACCATGGCGCCTCCGTCAGAGGGAGCAACGATAACCGAAGCTCTGCCTCCAGCGGCAGAGCTGTCGTCCAGCTTCTATACTAATTTTGCCGATGTTATTGAAGGCACGGCTGAGCCCATTGTCAAAAATCCCGAGGTGCTCCGCGTGCTGAAGCTGATTGAAGCGATATTTGCGGCAGCGGAAACCAATCAGACGATTAAAGACTTCGATAGGTATTGAAATGAACTTATTAACTTGAACGAGAGGCGGCAGATCAATGAAACTTGGCGTATTTATGGTGCTTTTCGGCGGTCGCAAGCTGGAGGACGCGCTGGATTATGTAGCTTCCAAAGGACTAAAAGCAGTGGAGATCGGCACAGGGGGCAACCCCGGCAACAGTCACTGCGATCCTAAGCTGCTGCTGGAGAATGAGACAGCACTGAAGGAGTTCAAGCACGCTGTAGAGTCACGCGGCCTGATGATCAGTGCCCTGAGCTGCCACGGCAATCCGCTGCACCCGCAGAAAGAACTTGCCCGCAAGGATCACGAGGATTTTGTGAACTCGGTAAAATTGGCGCAGAAGCTTGGTGTTCCAGTAGTTAATACATTCTCCGGCTGCCCTGGCGACCATGAAGATGCCAAATACCCGAACTGGCCGGTTGCTCCCTGGCCTAACGATTACCAGGAAATTCTGGCATGGCAATGGGAGAACAAAGTGATTCCGTACTGGACGGAGTGGGGCGCATTCGCAGCACAGCATGACGTGAAAGTTGGCCTTGAGCTGCATGGAGGATTCTCGGTGCATACACCGGCTACGCTGCTCCGACTGAGAGAGGCTGCGGGCGAAGTGATCGGCGCGAATCTGGATCCGAGTCATATGTGGTGGCAGGGTATTGATCCGGTGCAGGCGATTCATATCCTTGGACGCCAAGGCGCGATTCATCACTTCCACGCCAAGGATACGGTGATTGATCCGGTAAATGTGAATATGTACGGAGTGACCGACATGCAGTCCTACACCAATATGCTGGACCGTGCCTGGCAGTTCCGTTCGGTGGGTTACGGCCATGAGGTAAAGGTATGGGCAGATATTATCAGCGCACTGCGGCTTGTCGGCTACGATTATGTGGTCAGCATTGAGCATGAGGACGGGCTGATGTCGGTCGAAGAAGGGTTCTCCAAAGCTGTGGATAATCTCCGCCAGGTGCTGATTGAGGAACCGCTCGCTGATATGTGGTGGGTCTAGTCCATGGAGAGCTTCACTAAGGTCCATTTGGATGATCAGCAGCTTAGAGCCTTAGCAGCAAGTACATTTGGAACAGACACAGCCATCATCAGCAGCAAGGAGCTGACGGGCGGTTTTTTTAATACAGCCTATGATCTTGAATTATCTGACGGCAGATCTGTAATACTGAAGGTTGCGCCCGCAGGAGAGACAGAGACACTGAGCTACGAAAAAGACATCATGCGCGCCGAGGTAGAGGCACTGCGCCTGGTTTTGGCTGCGGGTAAGGTGCCTGTTCCGGCTGTTTACGGCTTTGATGAGAGTCTGAGATTGATTCCAAGCCCTTTTTTCTTCATGGAAAAGGTGGGAGGCGATCCATATAATGAAGTCAAAGATAATCTCCCGGAGGAAGTAAGAGTCTCCATTGAACGGGAAGTGGGGCAATACCAGCGCCTGATCAACGGGATTAAGGGAGAGCGCTTTGGTCTTTTTGGACAGTCGCCGGATACACCGACAAAAACATGGCGCGAGACCTTCACCGCGATGATTCATAGCGTGCTTGACGATGGCCAAAGGCTGGGTGCCGTGCTTCCGGCTTCCTGTGACGAGATCAGGCAGGGCCTTGAGGGATTTTTACCGGCTCTCGAGGAGGTGACCGAACCGCGCCTGATTCACTGGGATCTGTGGAATGGAAATATTTTTGTCAAAGATGGTGCAATTGTCTCGATTATTGACTGGGAACGTGCGCTGTGGGGGGATGTGCTGATGGAGTACTACTTCCGGCACTTTGAGAATTCTCCGGCGTTCTTCGCGGGATACGGGGCCACGTTTGACAGCCCGAATGAGCAGCTTCGCATCAAGTTGTATGACTTGTATCTTGACCTGATCCTGGTTATTGAGTGCTATTCCCGGCAGTATAAAGATGAGAATCATATACGCTGGGCTTTCGAGAATTTGCAGGAGACTTTGAAGGCGTTTGTGGGCAACGATACAATAAAAATATAACTATTTAAGGCGAAGGCCGGTTCTCTATGGAGACGCCGGTCTTCTTGCCTGTACATTGCAGAAATGGACCGGAACGGGTGCCAAACCGCTATAGAAGGAGACGGGATAAGAGCGTGATCCACTGGCTGAATCTTCATATCGATCAATCAAGCTTATTATGGCTGCTGCCCATTTTATTTATGTTTCATGATTTCGAGGAAATCCTAACGGTAGAGTCCTGGGGGATCAAGCATGGCCCGGGAGTAGAGGCTGCTCTTTCAGCGGGAAAGTGGAACCCATACCGTTCTATGCTGCGAATGACAACTAGGAATTTTGCGGCGGATGTGCTGTTCGTATATATTCTGGTGGTTGCGGTCACCGGTGCTGCTGTGTTTTTTTCTTTTTACTGGCTGTATTTGGCTGTACTTGCCGTCTTCCTGCTGCATGTTTTTACGCATTTGGGACAAAGTATTGTTCTGAAAATATATACACCAGGTGTGGTAACTGCAGTGCTGGTCGCATTCCCTTACTCCTTGTATGCCTTCTACCGCTTGCTAAATGACGATACGGTCAGCTGGGCGGATGTCTGCTGGTCTCTGCTGCTGATGGCGCTGCTGGCTCCCCTAATCGTCTGGGGGCTGGTGAAGAGCAGGCAACGCCATAAGCCGGTATGAACACGCTTGCTGCGGAAGCACTGGTTTTCAGAAAATTCTTGACGTATGGATACAAAGATAGATAAAATAATACTTATTGCGTGTTTTTTTAAGTATTGAGAATTATTATCGGCATTTGAAAAGAAATTGAGAGGGTGACAGGATGGAGCGCCTTTTAGAGGTAAAAGATCTGGCTATATCATTCAGAACACGCGGAGGCGAGGTTCAAGCAATCCGTGGTGTAAGCTTTCATGTCAATAAAGGGGAAACACTGGCGATCGTGGGCGAATCCGGTTCCGGTAAGAGCGTAACTTCGCAGGCTGTGATGAAGCTGGTTCCCCAGCCGATGGGTGAATACAAACGCGGACAGATTCTGTTCGAAGGGCAGGATCTGATCGGTAAAAATGAGAAGCAAATGCAGAAGATCCGCGGGAAAGAGATCGGGATGATTTTCCAGGATCCGATGACCTCGCTGAACCCGATGATGAAGGTCGGCAGGCAAATTACTGAAGTGTTGTTCAAGCATGAAAAAATCTCCAAAGATGCGGCGTACAAACGGGCTATCGAGCTGCTCAATCTGGTGGGTATTCCATCACCGGAGCGGCGCTTCCAGCAGTATCCGCATGAGTTCAGCGGCGGGATGCGCCAGCGTGTGGTTATCGCCATGGCACTGGCAGCCAATCCTAAGCTTCTGATTGCCGATGAGCCGACTACCGCGCTCGACGTGACAATTCAGGCGCAAATCCTGGATCTGATGAAGGATATTCAGAAGAAAATCGACACCGCGATTATCTTCATTACCCATGACCTTGGAGTTGTGGCCAGAATGGCAGACCGTGTAGCAGTTATGTATGCCGGCCAAATTGTTGAAATGGGAACAGCAGAAGAAATTTTCTATGACCCTAGACATCCGTATACATGGGGGTTGCTGGCTTCCATGCCAAGTCTGGAGAGCAAAGGCTCTCTGCTGACTGCCATTCCGGGAACGCCGCCGGATCTGATCAAGCCGCCGAAGGGCGATGCTTTTGCACTCCGCAGTACTTATGCGATGCAAATCGACATGGAGAAAGAGCCTCCAATGTACAAGGTCTCGGATACGCATCTGGTGAAATCCTGGCTGATGCACCCGATGGCACCTGCAGTGGAACCGCCGGAAGTGGTCAAAAAGAGACATCGTGTGCTGAGCAATGTATATTCCGAGCCAGTACTGGTGAACAATCCCAGCGAGTATTAATACGCTGCTGGTGCATAATAGAGGAATCAGCGTCAAGCCGTTTACTGGCTTGGCGCTTTTTTGTCGTAGTCGTATATGCAATCGAAGATTGCATTAGACTCGGGTAACGATAGGATGATGATTGGCTGAGGGTGGTAATAACTTTATATAAACATAAAATAAAACTAATATATCTAAATAAAAGTATTGACTATTTTACATTTTCCCAGCAAAATGTAAGGGTATACATAGGAGGTTGAAGGATGAAAAAGAGAACTTTTATATCATTGGTATCGTTATCCCTGATAACTGCATGCAGCGGCAAAACTCCGGAATTTAGTAATGTCTCTGTACATGATCCGTCTGTAATCAAGGTTGACGAAACGTATTATGTGTTCGGCTCCCACCTCGCTTCCGCCAAATCCAAGGATCTGATGTCCTGGACCCAGCTCTCTTCAGGTGTGGACGACGGGAATGTGCTGATCCCCAACGTAACTGAGGAATTAAGCGAAACTTTTAGCTGGGCCCAGTCTGACACGCTGTGGGCACCTGATGTCATTCAGCTCCCGGACGGTAAGTTCTATATGTATTATGACGCCTGCAGGGGAGATTCCCCGCTGTCGGCGATGGGGATTGCTGTTTCCGACAAGATTGAAGGGCCATACAAGAACAAGGGGATTATTCTCAAATCCGGCATGGCTGGCACCGGGGATGACGGAGAAATATATGATGCTACAGTGAAGCCGAATGTGGTGGACCCTGATGTGTTTTTTGACAAGAACGGCAAGCTGTGGATGGTGTACGGCTCCTATTCCGGAGGGATCTTTATACTGGAACTGGATTCCGGCACAGGTTTCCCGCTGCCGGGTCAAGGTTATGGCAAGAAGCTGCTCGGTGGCAATCATGCCCGGATTGAAGGCCCTTATATGCTGTACAGTCCTGAAACCGATTACTACTATCTGTTCCTCTCATATGGGGGGCTGGATGCGAACGGCGGATATAATATCCGTGTTGCCCGCTCCAAGAATCCCGATGGTCCGTTCGAAGACTCCGAAGGCAAAGCGATGATCGACGCCCAAGGCACCCCCGGCAAACTATTCGATGATCCGGTATACTCTCCATACGGAGTGAAGCTGATGGGCAGCTTCGAATTCGTGAATACAGGGGAAGAACCGGAGGCAAGCGGTGCAGGTTATGTCTCTCCAGGCCATAATTCGGCTTATTACGATGCCAAGAGCGGGCAATATTATCTCATCTTCCATACCCGTTTTCCTGGCAGGGGAGAGGAGCATGAGGTGCGTGTGCATCAAATGTTCATGAACAAGCAAGGCTGGCCGGTTGTCGCACCACACCGCTATAGCGGAGAGATCATCGGGAAGTACACTGCCGGGGAGATCAGCGGCGGGTATGTATTCATCAATCACGGCAAGGACATTACAGCCGACATTGCCGAATCGGAACCGATTGAGTTAACGGTGGACGGAAAGATTACAGGCGCGGTTACAGGTACCTGGAAGCTGGCCGGGGATCATACAGCTGAGCTTACTATTGACGGAACCGTGTATAACGGAGTATTCCTGCTTGAATGGAATGAAGCCGCCGGCAGTCAGGTAATGACATTTACAGCAGTTTCGGCAGAGGGTGTCTCTCTCTGGGGAAGCCATGCGGCAGTGGTCAAGAAATAAGCAGAAAGTTGGCCGGTTGCTGAAGTAAAGTAAATAAGCCTATAATCCAAAACGGGTTCGCTGTCCAGTGGAGGACGCGTACCCGTTTTGTTCAAATATAAGACTCTATATACTAGCGTAAGACCTCTTTTACAGCATTATCCTTCTGTATACTTCCGCAGCACAATAACGGCATTATGGCCGCCGAAGCCAAAGGAATTGCTGATCCCGATGTTAATGTCTGCCTGGCGGGCGGTGTTCGGCACATAATCCAGATCACAGACTTCATCCGGCACCTCCAGATTAATAGTAGGAGGGATGATACCTTCCCGGATACTCTTAACCAGGGCAATGGCTTCAAGGCCCCCTGCTCCGCCCAGGGCATGTCCGGTCATAGATTTATTGGCAGTAACGGGAATTCGGTAGGCCTGGTCTCCGAACAGCTTTTTGATTGCCATCGTCTCTGACCGGTCGCCAACAAGGGTGCTGGTGGCATGGGCGCTGATCATATCCACTTCACCCGGATTGACTCCAGACTCCTTGAACGCCAGCTTCATTGCCTGATAAGCTCCAATTCCTTCCGGATGGGTAGCCACCATGTGGTAGGCATCCGAGCTGGCACCATAGCCGATCACCTCGCCGTAAATGATGGCATTCCGCCGCAATGCATGGGATAAAGCCTCCAGGATAACAATTCCGCTGCCTTCCCCGATAACAAACCCGTCACGGTTCATGTCAAAAGGGCGGCTCGCTTTGTGCGGCTCATCATTATGGGTGGACAGGGCAGTCGCATTTCCGAAGCTGGCCAGCGAAATTTCGGTAATTGCCGCTTCAGCGCCTCCGGCAATTATTACATCGGCACCGCCGTAACGGATCAGCCGGAACGCTTCACCTATGGCCGTATTGCCAATGGAACAGGCAGTCACCGGAGAGAGTGTGGGGCCGAGCGCTCCCAGCTTGATGCTGATCATCGCTGCTGCCATATTGGAGATGAGCATCGGGATCAGTGTGGGGCTGATCCTTTCCGGCCCGCGTGAGCGCAGCACATCGCCTTGCTCCATCAAGGTCTGAATCCCGCCGACCCCGGAGCCTACATACACGCCAAACCGCTCACGGTCGATCTTGTCCAGCCGGAGCCCGGATTGGGCCCAGGCGTCTTCAGCGGCGGCCAATGCGAACTGGCTGAACCGGTCCATCCGCCGGGCATCCTTGCGGCCAAACCGGGCCTCCGGATCGAAATCCTGCACGGCTCCGGCGATTTTTGTTTTGAAATGTGTGGTATCAAAGGTGGTGATCGGAGAGATCCCCGATTCACCTGCCGCCAGCCGGTTCCAGAACTGATCAACTGTATTTCCCAGCGGCGAGGTTAAGCCCATGCCGGTAATCACTACACGTTCCATCATATAATCCCCCTTAAAAATGTGCATACGTTTATTTTTCCACTTTATTTATCCTATTACAAGTTGTCGTTTATCATAGTATAATTACTACTATTCTAAACAATGGTTCAGAAAGAGGCGTATAGAACATGTCTACCCAAACAAGGCTTCAGGCATTATCGGATTTTCTGAAGGCACGGCGGGCGGCGATATCACCGGCTTCCGCTGGACTGCCCCAAGGCACACGGAGGCGGACCCCCGGTCTGCGCAGAGAAGAGGTAGCACAGCTCGCCGGAGTGAGCAATACCTGGTATACCTGGCTGGAGCAAGGGCGGGACATAAAGGTATCGCCAAACGTACTGGATTGTATTTCCGGCGCTTTGCAGCTGACCAAAGATGAACGGAGCTATCTATTTGCCCTGGCACTGGAGAATGGGGCCGGACCTGCCGATTATCCGCAGGAGGAGGTCTCCGTGATCAGCCCTTCCCTGCAGAAGATCCTTCAGGAGCTGACTACCTGTCCGACGATTATCTCTGACCGCCGCTGCAACATTGTGGGCTGGAATGAAGCAGCGGCGCATGTTTTTCTGGATTTTGCCATGCTGCCGCAGGAGGAGCGGAATATGATCTCTCTATTGTTCGTCCGGAAGGAATTCAAGCGCCTCGCCGTGAACTGGCAGCAGTTCGTCAGAGGATTTCTATCCATATTCCGGGCATATTACGGCCAGTATGTGGAGGATCGCTGGTATGATGACTTCATTGCAGAGATGAAGGACCGGCATCCGGAGTTCCATCCGCTGTGGGAGGAAAGCCGGGTCAGCTCGGCTCCGGATGTGGTTCTTGAATTCCGTCATGCCAAAGCCGGGAAAATGCTGTTTCATTTGACCTCGCTTCAAGTTCACGGCAGTACGGATCTGCGGTGCAGCATCTATACCCCGGCGGGGGATTCCAATACCGAAGCCAAGCTCAGAATGCTGATGGAACAGCAGGTTTAAATCCAATAAAAATTATTTATGGATTCATAAAAAACTATAAATATGCAATATTGGATTTGGCGTTTATACTCCTATTATGATGTTCAATTCTTGTTGAATCGGAAAAGGAGCAAAAAATAATGGCAAAAGTGACCGGATTAGAAGGCGTAGTTGCAGGAGAAACCGACATCGGTTTGGTAGACGGGGAAAGGGGTTATCTGGTATACCGGGGGTACTGGGCCAAAGAGCTTGCAGTGACACGTTGCTATGAAGAAGTGGCCTTTTTGCTGTGGAACGGATACTTACCGTCAGCGGAAGAGCTGGAGCAGTTGAAGGAAGAGATGGCAGCCTCCCGTAAGCTGCCTGAGTATATCCGGCGGATCATTGAACTGCTGCCCGCTACCGTTCCGATGATGCTGGTGCTGCAAAGTACTGTAGCCGCCCTGGGAGAACAGGGGAATGCTGCTTGGCCGCCGGCACAAGGGGAGGCGGTAAGACTTGCAGCTATCCTGCCGACCATTATTGCATACAGATACCGTACACTGAACGGCTTAACACCCCTGGAACCGCTGCCGGAACTAGGCCATGCTGCCAATTACTTATACATGCTGACCGGAGAAAAACCAACGGAGGCCCATGTGAAGGCGCTCAGTGCTTATCAGATTTTGTGCATGGAGCACGGGATGAATGCTTCAACCTTCGCTGCTCGAGTGGTGCTGTCTACCGAATCGGATATGTATGCATCAGTCGCCGGAGCGATCGGAGCGATGAAAGGCCCTCTGCACGGCGGGGCGCCTTATGAGGTGATCTCCATGCTGGAGGCTATCGGAACCAAGGACCGGGCGGAACCGTGGCTGCGAAATGCTCTGGAGAACGGAAACAAGCTCATGGGCTTCGGCCACCGGATCTACAAGACCAAAGATCCGCGGGCAGAAGCGCTTCAGATCGCAACCCAGGAGATGATTGGTAAAGATCCTTCCTTTGATCTGGCACTGCATGTAGAGGCTGCCGCTATCCGACTTCTTGAAGAATATAAGCCTGGACGCCGGCTGTTCACCAATGTGGAATTTTATGCCGCTGCTATTCTGAAGGCACTTGAGCTTTCGCCTGATATTTTCACACCTACATTCACTGCCGGCAGAATCATCGGCTGGACCGCGCATATAATGGAGCAGGCCGCCAATAACCGGATTTTCCGTCCGCAATCCATCTACACGGGTCCTATGCCCCAGAATGAATTCTAGAAGCCTATTAATCTATTCAGAAAAACATCCCCGTCCGGCAAGCGGACGGGGATGTTTGAGCGGAGGAATGATAATGAGAGAGTATGAGGGGGATACTCTGGCGTTATCTTAGAAATCGGATGTTGCAATTTCAATAGTACCGAAAACTGCACCGGCAGCCGTGCTGAGAAGTGCGGCAACCTGCAAGGCGTTAACGGTAATGGTGAGACTGTTCAATGCAGGAATAACATAAGTGACGGTTGGCGCATTGACCCGGTAAATGACAAGATTCACAGGGAATGCCGATGCATTGTTAACAGTTACAGCCCCGTTAAGGATACCATCCAGATTCTCGTAGTAGGATTTACCTACTGAGGGTGCCAGGTTGAAGAATTGTTGCGGTAACAAGATAGCCATGGTAATGACCTCCTTTTCATTTGATAGAATATTCTATTCGGTTACTCTATGATTGCTTTGACAAATGTCACAGGAGATTAGCACAAATTAATAGTATACAGGCAGGTATCCGGAAGCTTGTAATATGTTACACTAGGAAATAATTCTGTGAATAGTAAGGAGAATCAAGATGACCAAGCTGGTGTCCTGGAATGTGAACGGCCTGAGAGCCTGCGTTAGCAAGGGGTTTATGAATTACTTCAAAGAGGCTGCGGCAGATATTTTTTGTGTGCAGGAGACTAAGCTTCAGGAGGGGCAGATTCTTCTGGATCTGGGAGAAACGTATGAACAGTACTGGAACTATGCGGTGAAAAAAGGGTATTCGGGAACGGCTGTTTTTACTAGAATTAAGCCGCTCTCTGTAAGATACGGAATGGAAACAGATTCGGAGCCTGAAGGGCGGATCATTACCCTGGAGTTTCCCAACTTCTATCTGGTCAATGTCTATACTCCGAACGCCAAACGCGATTTGACGAGACTGGATTACAGAATGGAATGGGAGGACCGCTTCCGCAGCTATCTGCTGGAACTGGACAAACGCAAGCCCGTACTGGTCTGCGGAGATTTGAATGTGGCCCATCAGGAGATTGATCTGAAGAATGCCAAGGCTAACCGTGGAAATTCAGGCTTCACGGATGAAGAGCGGGGAAAGATGACCGAGCTTTTGGCGTCAGGCTTCATTGATTCGTTCAGACACCTGCATCCCGATCAGGAAGGGGCTTATACCTGGTGGTCTTATATGCCGAAGATCAGAGAGCGGAACGTGGGCTGGCGCATTGACTACTTTCTGGCCTCATCGCGCCTTGCACCGCAGCTTGAGATAGCGGGGATGGAATGCAGTGTAATGGGCAGCGATCATTGCCCGGTGGTGTTGCAGCTTGAGGACAGACCGCAATCTTCTCTTTAAAATGGATAAACATTCAGGACCGTGCGCTCCGATATGGGTCACGGTCCTTTTTCATTGTTTAGAACGTGAATTCAGCGACTTTGCCCAGCAGGGCGGTAATCAGCCGGAATCGGTAGCCTTTTTCGACTAGAGCTGGTGAAGAAGCAAGTAAACAATCAATAGTTGGAAAAAGGGAACTTATTTCCCCTCCAAATCAACAAATGGGAGATTTAAGTGGAAAAAGGGAACTTAAATGGGTCATTTTACCCGCTCAGGAGCGAAATCAGCTGAATTAGTGATCTTTTTTCCAACTTAGGCTGTTGAGATTGGTATGATGAGGCAAATGAGTGATCTTTTTTCCACTTGGAATTGCCGCCGGATTCTTGAAGGAATGGAAAGGCCGCGTAGCTGTTTTGTTCTTTTCCGCAAATGCGTTTTTCTATACCAGGTGGCCGACGAATAGGGCTTCCTGATCCTCAGCCGACATGGACACATTGAATTGCTGTTTGACGGCAATGGAGGTGTCGTGAACTTCAACTTCAAGGGTGAGACAGAAGGGGGTTTCCACGCACAGCATTGTGATCTTAAGTTTATTCTCAGCGGTCCAGGTGAAGTAGGACATGATCAGATTCTTTTTGTGGTCCAATATTTTGGCCCAGCTTTCTGACCACTCGCCACGGCCAAGCGTGACTGTCTGCTCACCGAACTTGCCTTGTAAGGTTAATACTGCTTTTTCAGCGTCGAATGAAACCCTTAAGGTATCCAGCTTATGCGAATTATCTTCCAGCCGGTATGCTTTTCCGTTCAAAACTGCCTCAAGTGCTGAAGTCTGCTGCTTAAGCACGGGTTGTATGCTTAAATGCTCAAGGAGCAGGACAAGCTCGGCATTAGCAGCGGAATCACTCATGCCCCCCTGCGGCTTCAAACTCATGGCGGGAAGCAGAATATTCCATACCCCGTTCATAATACCCTGCATGTCACTGCTCCCGCTTGTTATGGCAACTACAGCATCCTGTTCCGGCATGACGATACAGAATTGGCCAAAAGCTCCGTCACCGCGGTATGCATTTGAGCGGCATCTCCAGAATTGGTAACCATATCCCTGGGTCCAATCGCTGCTGCTTGCACCCGGGCTGCCGTCATTATTGTCAATTTGCCTGGAGGTTGCGGCGGCGATCCATTTTCGGGGCAGCAGCTGACGGTTATTCCATACACCTTGCTGCAAATACAGCTGACCGAATGCTGCAATATCCTCGGTAGTAATACTTAATCCATAGCCGCCGATATTGATTCCCCGGGGACAGGAATCCCAGGTTGGATTACGGATGCCCAGCGGCTCAAACAAGCGGGACTCCAGATATTGGAGTAAAGTGAGACCGCTTACTTTTTGTAGAATAGCAGACAGCATATATGTGGCACCGGTGTTGTAGAGAAAATGGGTGCCGGGGATCTTCCCGACCGGAAGCTGCAGGAATGCTCTGGCCCAGTTGCCGTCCTCGCTATCCAACATATACGAAGCGGTGTCCTCGGTATGGCCGGTTCCCATCATCAGCAGGTGGCTTATATTCATCATAG
Source organism: Paenibacillus graminis (assembly GCF_000758705.1). Taxonomy (NCBI): domain Bacteria; kingdom Bacillati; phylum Bacillota; class Bacilli; order Caryophanales; family Paenibacillaceae; genus Paenibacillus; species Paenibacillus graminis. The sequence continues at coordinate 3,272,279 of NZ_CP009287.1, forward strand.
CCAGATGGGGACTGATGACGGCTGGCACATCTTCGGGAAAAAAGGAAACCACCTTGTCCTCCACCGACAAAAGCCCATCTGCTACTGCCAGGCCTATAGCTGTCGAGGTAAAGCTTTTGCTGAGTGAAAATATTGAATGCGGCAGTTCCGGCCGATAAGGCGACCACCAGCCTTCCGCCACGACAGCCCCATGACGCAGCAGCATGAAGCTGTGCAGCCCCAATTGCTGTTCCTCCATGTGCCTCAGAAAAGCAGAAATTGCTGTTGACGAAATCCCTTGCGCTTCCGGCAGGCTTCTTGGCAATGGTCTGGTGATTTGCACATTTTCCATAAGCATTTCTCCCCTGATAGATAAGAATAAGAACTGAAACTACTATATTATACCAGTGTTAGACATGGAAAAGGGAGCCTTCATGAGGCTCCCTTTCAGCTTATATGGAATTATCCGCAAGGTTCTCTGCCGATGTCTGTTGTTTGTGGGGCCAGGTAATCTGGTTCTGCGTCTTGCTCCACTGTTCATACACCAGCAGCGGATTTCGTTTGAAGACACGGATGATGAGGTGAACGAGGAACATAAAGTCCAGAAGCATTACCAGGGTGTACGGTATTCCTGTCCATGGACCGGGCAGGCTGGTCAGCAGAGAAGGAGTAGTCAGAAAGACATTTGCTCCGATGAGAACCCCGTACTGAAGAACATATCTTACGGTCAGGCCCCATAAGCGGTTGCAGCCGTCCCGGCTGCTGATGCGGATGCGCACAACCCATTTGCCAAAGGTCCGCCCGCCTGTGCAGCAGGGCAGCAGAATAAAATATACAGCTGTCGTAATCCAGTAAGCCCCTTGCAGCTGCCAAGACTGGAGCGTCAGGAACGGTATCATCCAGATGGGCAGGTCCAGCATCCAGGCAATGCCTCTGCGTGTATACGTGACTCTTTTGGCCGAGTGATCCACCTTGGAGTCAAGCTGTTCGATACGCGGCAGCAGTGCGGATATCCAGAGCGCGATCCGGTAACCTAAAATTCCCCCCAGCGTGTTGGTGATCAAATCGTCAACATCGAAGATCCGGTAAGGATGATCGAAAAATCCGTAGATCCCTGTAATCTGTGTTACCTCGAAGAGCAGGGAGAGGCCAAAGGAGAGCAGGATGCACACCACCCAACGTGTCCGGAAATAATAGCCCAAGAACAAGCCGAACGGGACAGTCAGCACCACGTTGAACGCAGCCAGGAGAAAATCACGCTGACGGAAAATACTGAAATAGGAAAGGAAATTCCCCGGGTCGATATTGGAATTCCGTCTGATTTCCTGGATGAATTGCAGCGGGATATGCTGAATAATACTGCCGGTAGGCGCTGCGTTGTGCCTTGAAGCTGGCATCGGAAGCATAATTAGGTAGAAAGCGTTCAGCAAATAGAGCAGCAGCAGATACAGGACGATAGCGCGAATCTTGTTGATATAGCCATGCCGCCTGTACTGAACCACAAGGAAGGGAAGCGTGAACACCAGCGCCGCCACCGGAAAAGACATGAATGCATATGAGATTGGGAATAGATAGGATTGAAACATGGTCCACCTGCCGTGAATGAGATAATTGTTGCAAATGTTGAGCTTCGGGTGATCTTTACTTCGCGCTGCAGACCCCTTCTGGAAGTTAGACGATGCTTAAAGTTGGAATCACTGCAGAACAGCACAATTCTGATATTATAATGTTCATTGAACAGGAGTGCAACTAATGAATTGGGCCAATCCGGCATACATATGTCTGGAGAGGAGCGTGAAGCAGTATGGAGAAGAAAGTTCAGCAATATTACAAACTAAAAGCCAAGCTGAAGGAAATGGAAAAGGAGCTCAGCGAGCTTCGGCAAGACATCCTGGCCTATTGCACGGAAAAAGGGGAGGCGGACAGTGAAATTGGCGGCTACAGGGTCAAGCTGATTACGCAAAACCGCAAAGAATACGATGACGACAAGCTGTTTCAGACGTTATCCGATCCGGAGGTCTGGCGGCTGCTCTCCAAAGCTGACCCGGCCAAGATCGCCAGCCTGTCCAAGCTGAACATTATCGATGAAGGCAAAATCGCCCATACGTATGCGCTTAAGACAGTGACTCTTCTGCAGGTGGATAAGAAGTAGGAAGGATCAATGCTGGGCAGGTGTACAATCATATACTTTTTTCATATTTATCTCACAGAATATCCGTATCCAATTGTTATTCTAAAGTCACTTCAAAGGAAGAGGTGATTCAAGATGAATAACAAATGGACAAGAAAAGCAATCGCATTAGTAGCTGTGATGAGTGTGGTGGGCGGCTCTGCCAGTGCATTTGCGGCGTCGGCACCAGTCAAGACAACGATTGTATCCAAGGCGGCTGCACCTGCTGCCAAAACTCTCACATCTGCACAAGCTGCCGCACCTGCCATGAAGCATTCCGCACCTGCCGTTACCGCCAGCCACTCGGCAAAAACAACAGCTAAACCGTCCGTAAGCAAAACAACGGCAAAAGCAGCCAAGCCGGCTGTTAAGAAAACAGCGGTGAAGACAGCAGCCAAGCCGGCTGTTAAGAAAACAGCGGTGAAGACAGCAGCCAAACCGGCTGTTAAGAAAGCAGCGGTGAAGACAGCAGCCAAACCGGCTGTTAAGAAAACAGCGGTGAAGACAGCAGCCAAACCGGCTGTTAAGAAAACAGCGGTGAAGACAGCAGCCAAGCCGGCTGTTAAAAAACCAGTCGTGAAGACAACCGCCAAACCGGCCGCAAAGACAACAACCGCCGCTCCGGCTGTGAAATCCAAGAAGAAATAACTCATCGGCTTTGTGTTCTGAAACAGGCTGTTCAGCTTCAAAGTACATCTGTAACCAAGACGGGACCGCATGCGGGTTTCCCGTCTTTTGTCTATTATGTTACCCTGTATATATAATAGGTTTAGATAGAAAGGCAGAGTGACTTGGCGGTGAGCACAATAGTAGTGGTAGACGATGACCTTTTCATTTTACAGCTGCTCTCTGAATATTTGCGCAAGGAAGCCTATGAGGTGACTTCTTTTTCCAGCGGGGCTAATCTGGTGGAATATGTGCGCTCCGAAGAACCGGAATGTCTGATCCTGGATATCATGATGCCTGGTATTGACGGGCTGTCTTTGCTCACGGAATTGCGGTCGTTTACCGAGATTCCCATTATTATGATCTCTGCGCGCGGCGAAGAAAGCGACCGTATTCACGGGCTGGAGCTGGGCTGCAGCGATTTTCTGAGCAAGCCGTTCAATCCGCGGGAGCTGGTGGGGAGGGTAAAGGCGATGCTGCGCTTGTATAGATTGGGCAATGGCGCCCCAGGCGACCCCGCAGCTCCGACCAAGCCGGATAATATATGCCATGCGGGAAATCTGGAGATTGATGCCGATTATCGCCGAGCTACCGTGGATGGAACGGAAATCAGCCTGACCTCGCGCGAGTTCGAGCTGCTGCTGTTTCTGGCGTCGCATATCGAGCGGCCCTTCGGCCGGGAGCAGCTTATCCAGCATGTATGGAATTACGATTTTTTTGGAGATGTCCGTGTTGTGGATGATCTTGTCAAAAGAATCCGTAAAAAGCTTGCCGAGCACGGATCTTCACTTCTAATTAATACGGTCTGGGGTTTTGGCTATAAAGCGACCGTGAGCAAAATATAGATGCGTACCATAAGAGGCAAGATGCTGCTGTCTTTTATTCTGGCGCTTGTGGTTACGGTCGGTATCACCGTAGCTCTGTTCGTGCGCCTGATTGACGATATCCTGGTGAATCAAGTCAAAGCTCAACTGCATGGTCAGGCGGAAAAGGCGGAAAAAATATTGCAGGACAGCGACATCTCCAGGCTGAACAACACGGAATTCAAGTATGTGGTCAAGGGTATGATGCTGAATGCAGACTATCTTATTCTTGATGCAAGCAATAAAATTATCGATACAAACGACGACAAAGGGGTGGGAACCACCTTCCGTTATGCCCTCTCCGGGAGGCAGGGCATAGCGGTACTGCATGGCAAGAAAATACTTTACACTAAGGAGCGCCTGTCGGGCCGGCCTTATTCTATCTTTATCTATGCTCCGCTCTCCTCGCTCAGAGCGCTCTACGGGTCTTTGATGAGAACGACGCTGCTGGCGATCGGGTTCAGCTTCTTTATGATCCTGGCAATCGGACTGCTGACCGTGTCGCGCGTGGTCCGCCCATTGAACCGTTTGAAGGAAGCGGTGGGCCGCTATGAGCCTTACCGTTCGCAGGATGCTTTCTTTCCGGTGGGAGACACCACAGAAATCGGCGAGTTGATTACAACCTTTCAGTCCATGTCCGAACGCATTCAGCAGCATCAGCGCAATCAGGTTGAGTTTCTGCAGAATGTCTCACATGAGCTGAAGACGCCGCTGATGTCGATTCACGGTTTTGTGTACGCGATTCAAGACCAGGTCGTTCCGCAAGAGACGGGACTGGATGTTATTTTGACACAGTCTATGCGTTTGATTGACATGGTGGACAAGCTGCTGCAGCTTTCCAGGCTTGAGGCGGTCGATGAACATTGGCCCACATCGGAAATTGATCTTCACACGATGGCGGAAGAAGCGGCGTTGCTACTCATGCCGGCGGCAAATGCGCGGGGGGTCGTACTGAAGGTGGAGGGGGAGAGCCTGTTGACCGTTGCCGCCGGAGAACAGTTGTTTCAGGTTCTGGTGAATTTGCTGCAAAATGCTGTTAGGCATACTTCGAGTCAAATTCGTGTGCAAATCGAAGCCGGTTACCCCGGTGCCGACTGGGCAATTCATATTGACGATGACGGCAATGGATTAAGTGAAGCGGAGAAGGAAGCGGTATTCCAGCGGTTTTACACCGGACCCAACGGGGTTACAGGCCTCGGCCTGGCGATTTGCCGGCAGATTGCCGCGAATATGGATGCTGAACTAACCTATACAAGCTCACCGCTCGGCGGCGCCCGGTTCAGCTTCATTAAGCCTGCGGGGCGGTTATCCGGTCCGGGCGGATAAGAGAAGATACGGATTGTACTCGCAACCCCGTGTATTTTACGTTAAAATGGCAATGGATACGAATCCCTGAATGCTTCGGCAACGGGGATGTTTGCATGGGGCAGCACAGCAATCAAAGATACGGAGGAAATGAAGCGATGATGGATTTTGATAGGATGCTGGAGAAATATGCGGACCTGGTTGTGAAGGTCGGAGTGAATGTGCAGCCGGGCCAAGTGCTGATGATTCATTCGCCGCTGGAGACGGCAGAGCTTACCCGCCTGATTGTAGGCAAAGCCTATGAAGCAGGAGCCAAATATGTGCTTGTGGATTGGGATGACGAAAAAGTAACAAGAATTCGCTATGAGAAGGCAGCAGAGGACTCCTTTGGATATTATCCGCAGTGGCAGGCCGATATGCTGGAGGGCTTCGCGGAAGAGGGCGGAGCTATTTTACATATTAAGGTACCTGATCCGGAACTGTTCCGGGGCGTTGATTCCGCCAAGGTATCCACTGCAGTAAAAGCTGCAGCCGTTGCCCGCAAAAAGTACCAGAACTATACCCGCAACAACAAAATCAGCTGGTCGCTGATCAAGGCGCCGACGAAGGCATGGGCGGATAAGGTCTTTGCGGATCTTGCGGAGGAGGAGCGGGTGCCTGCGATGTGGGAAGCGATATTCCAGATGAACCGCGTGGGCAGTGGCGACCCCGTAGCCGCCTGGCGCGGACATATAGCCGACCTCAAGAAATCCCAAGACCGGATGAATGCCAAACGCTATAAAAGTCTGCATTACCGCGCTCCGGGAACGGATCTGCATGTGGAGCTTCCGGAAGGACATCTCTGGCGCGGCGGCGGCGGCGAAAATGCAAGCGGAGTGTATTTTGTAGCCAATATGCCGACCGAAGAAGTCTACACCATGCCGCACCGCAAGGGAGTTAATGGTACCGTCAGCAGTACGCTTCCGCTTAATTTGAACGGACGGCTTGTGGATGGCATTAAAATTACGTTCACGGACGGCAAAGTCACGGCTTATGATGCTGAATCCGGCCGGGAGCATTTAACTTCACTGCTGGAAACGGATGAAGGTGCTTCTTATCTGGGGGAAGTGGCGCTGGTGCCGCATGATTCTCCAATTTCACGCCTGAATAGAGTATTTTATAACACCGGAATCGACGAAAATGCTTCCTGCCACTTTGCGCTTGGCAGTGCGTATCCGGCAAATATCGAAGGCGGAACCTCACTCCGCAGCGAAGAGCTGCTGGAACGGGGAGCCAATGTAAGCCTGACGCATGTTGACTTTATGGTCGGTTCTGCTGAGCTCGATATCGACGGCGAATTAGCTGATGGCACCATCGAACCGGTCTTCCGCAAAGGGAACTGGGTGTTGTAGGGAAAATGCAATCCTGCCCTCTATGTACAATAACGAGGCTGCAAACTCACCTGAGGGTGGGCTTTGCAGCCTTTTTTTGGGGATATGCTAGAATCGCATCTAATTCAGTTCAACAAAAGTTTTATTACATCTCTGATGGTACCTGGCAAGCGGCTTGGCATTTTCAAAGGAGTTAGTATTAAAAAAATTTATGTTTATTCATTCAGCATAATCTTTAAATTTTCGATTTCTCCTACATCAAAATCAACGGTCTTGCCTTCTGTAATCTGCCAATCGCTTTCCAAGCGTGCAATTATTTCTTGGAGCTTTTCAATGGCCTTATCATATTTTCCTTGAATTACATATATATGATAAATTGCTATCAATGAATCTGTATATTTTGGATTTGGCTGTAGTTCGTAACCTTTTGCGTAATATTCTATTGCTTCGTCATATCTGCAAAGTTTTGCCATGCAGTCTCCTCTTGAGGACCATGCAAGCCATTCGTGAGGATACAGCTCAGCCATCTGCTCCTAAAGAACCAATGCCTTGGGAAGGTTACATTCTTCCTTGCATATCAGACCTCCATATAATTGATATAAATAACCTGGCTGGATTTCTTTTATTCTCTCGTTAGTTCAATCCTTTGTATGCTATTCCGTCAATCATCATAAGACAATCAGAGTCAAAAAACTCTGTCGTAGATGTCATTCTAGCAGGGAATTTATCCTTTTCAAAATACTCACAAAAAACCTGTTCCATTTCAGGTAAGTCCTTAATGTACTTTAGGTATACATTCACCTTAACAACATTATCCAGTGGTACATCAAGTTGACTAAGAGTCTCTTTTAAGTGTGAGAAAGTATTGTGAATCTGTTCTGTAAAGCTCTGTCCAAAACCCCGATGTAATCCGAGAAACACATAGTCACCAGCCGCAACAGCAGATGAATAACTAAATGGTGTTGAAATTCGATTTATCATATACATGAGCCTCCTATGTATTAAGTTCCATATTATATTTTAGAACATACGTTTTTAAATGTAAATATTTACTTTTTGTTGGCTCTCCACGCAATCCTGCCCGTTAGCTTAATCAAACACCGTCAGTCTAATACATTATTTTCTCAAACTACTACTTTATTTTCCGAGTCTAATACTTTATTTTCAGTCTAGAGAAGTTTGGTTGTCTTTCCGCCACGACTGACGCCGATGTGCTGATTCACTTCGTGTCCTGGAGCGTTTTTTTAGCACCAGCACTATGTTGATGGGCTTTGACCGATGTAGAATCAATGCTCAAGTTTTCAAAGTCAGGTTCGACCTGAAGAGTTTGGAAGATCGCGACAAGCAGTCCGGTATCTCGCCACTTGCAGAAGCGACTGTAGACCGTTTTCCATGAACCATAGCGTTCCTCCGGTAGATCGCGCCAGGCAGCACCACTTCGAGCAATCCATAGAAAAGCGTTAAACATGGTTCTTTCACTTAATTTTATCGGACGTCCTGTTTTGTAGGGTGGAAACATGCCCTTAATTTGTTCCCACTGATCATCGCTTATTTCGTACCGTCTTTGAATCATGCTTGACGCCCCATTCGTTCTCTCAAATTTTACCATGTTATTTAGTTTTCAGACACATCCTAGATATTATAAGAACCATTTTCGCTATAGCACTCGGCTTAATGACTTTCTATTACATCCTAAATCGAAACTATACATTCTTCCAATATATCATTTTAGATTACCCAAAAATGACGTCTGATGATTTAAAGCAATTCATGCAACTCCTGGTACAGTCCTTGACCTTCCCTGCAGGATATCCGGGACCTGCTGTCCGGGCTGTGCCGGGAGGCCTGTGCGCTGGTTACGGAGGCCCGTTCCCTGGAGTCCACGCGGATTATCCGCCAGGCCGCCGCTTATATCGATAGCCATCTGGATACGGGGCTGTCGCTGGAGCAGGTGGCGAAGCAGATTAACCTCAGCCAGGGGTATTTCTCCAATCTGTTCAAGAAGGTGCAGGGGATTTCGTTTCAGCAGTATGTGATGTATGAGAAGATGGAGAAGGCCAAGGCGATGCTGATCGGCGGCCGGCAGGTTCAGGAGATCGCCCAGGATCTCGGGTATGAGCACAGGCGCTATTTCAGTGAGGTGTTCAAGAAATATACCGGCATGACCCCGTCCGACTTCAAACTGCATTATCTTGGAAAAGAATAAGAATGCGCAGGGGAGGCATGTCCGCAGGGCGGAGGTGGCCTCCCTTCTCTGTATAAAGCTGCTGCAGAAATCTGCCCTTAATGTGGGCTTACCCGCCTTATCCGGATGCGCCAATCCGTCTATAATCAGGTTGTAAGCGAATACAGAAGGGATATATAAGGGGGAACTACCAATGATGAAGCGTATGCTAATAACATCTCTGAGGTTACCGATGATCTGGAACACTTCGAGGTGCTCAGCCTGTCTACACCGGACCTGCGCAATATGGTACTGTTTCCCGAGTTGATCGGCGGCAAGTATGTCCGGCTGGAGCGTCCCTTCACGGTATACAGCCGCGGCGGCCGGGACCGCTTCGATGCCTGGATCTCCGAGTCGCCGGACCTGAAGCATTGGGGCAACTCCAGCCTACTGCTCGCCGTCGAGCAGGTGCCGTTTGCCAATGACAAGATTGGCCCGGCCGCACCTCCGGTCCGGACGGATAAGGGCTGGCTGACCACCTTCCATGCGGTGGATGTGGACCCGGCCAGTGGCAAGCAAGGTTGGGAGGACACCTGGAAGAAGCGCTATACCGCCGGAATTAGCCGTCATCCTCCAGAATCATCCTCCCGGAAAAATCACATGATTGCGGAAGCCCCTGCCAATCTCATAGTCTGTCTCCGGTGCCAGCAGCGGCTGCCTGCTCATGCCGATCACCTTGCGGGGGTCCTCCAGATCCAGCAGCCGGGGCCGTATTTTAAAAGGAAACTTTGCTGATGCAGAAAAGGTTAGTATTACTCTGCCACTTCCGAAGCTGAACAGGAATATGTCGACTTTATGAAAAGAGTAATAGAGCATCACTGGTGAAATCATTATTCACTGATGACAGAGTGTTTCTAAAAAAATATGAAAGAGGTGTTTAATTATGTTGAAAAAGTTAAAATTATTAAGTGCATTATTAATTATTTGTATGGCCAGTCTATTACCTGTCGTTCCTTTGTCAGCAAACGCGGCTACAGTTGTTAGCTATCCATTACCATCGAGCTATACCACGACCAATCAATACACGGTAACAGCAGACTCTACAAATATACCGGTAATCGACACTTCGGCGGTATTTGTAAACTATAATTATTGTAATTTCTCTTTTTCAGGTACTACTACAATCACAATAACAGCAAGCGAGACAATCAATACCTATAATATTTCTCCCAAAGCTTTGGGAATCACTGCAACAAAGAGCGGAAATACACTTACATTTACACTTTCATCACCAACATATCTTATAGTTAAAATCAATAACCTGAAAGATCTGGTTATTGCGGCAGATGCTCTTGAAACCAATGTTCCGGCTTCATCCGGTACAGGTATATACAATGTTAAAACTCAATACGGTGCCGACAGTACCGGTGCCGCTATGGCTACAACTGCAATACAAAACGCCATAAATGCGGCTAACGCAGCAGGTGGCGGTATCGTATACGTTCCAGCCGGAGTTTATAAGTGCGGAAACCTTGTTTTAAAAAGCAATGTTTCGGTTTATCTGGAGGGTGGTTCTGTTATAAGGGGTTCAGGAAATCCAAGCGATTACACTACCCATTTTCATAAGAATTCTCTGGGTAAGGATGGAACATGGTTTATTTATACCGAAACAAATGCAAATAATATTAAGATATACGGCAGGGGGACTATTGACGGCAATGGCCATTATATGAGAAATACAAACAATTATTTGAACAATATACTTGTACCCTTGCAGTGCAGCAACTTCACGGTTGACGGCATAACCATAAGAGACAGCGGTGGCTGGGCTACAATAGTTACAAGATCTAATAACGTAACATTCCAGAATACAAAGCACTTCAACAACAATGAACTTGATTATGAAAATGATGCAATAGACATTCAAGAGAGCCAGAATGTACTAATAAAGCACACTGTAGCAGTATCGGAGGATGACACATACTCATTTAAGACATGGGATGTAGCAACTACGGATATAGCTGCAAACTGGCCTGGAAGTCCTGAAAACCAGTCAAATGTAGTTGTGGATGATGCTTTGGCTTGGAGCAGATGTGGAGCATTCAAGGTTGGAGATGGAGTTAAACAGCTTCAGGATGGCATAGTTGTTAAAAACTCTTATGTATACAGATGCTGGCGCGCTTTAGCGGTAGGTCATCTCTATGGGACTCCAGCAGCACAAAACATCATATTTGACAATATAGATGTTGAAGGCTTCTGGCCAAGATCCGGTGTTCACTCCAGATGGTTTGATCTTTCTGCAAAAACCGGCCCGATAAAAAATGTGGTCTATAATAATATCAATTTACGCGCTTTAGGTGAAGTTTCAGTAATGAAGGGTTGGAGTGACACATCTACTGTCTCCGGAGTGACATTAAACAATGTTCGCGTCGGTGGAGTTGCGGCAACTACATTGGCAGAATTGAAAATAACAGATACTAACAGCTATGCTGCAGATCCAAAATTCAACACATTGAAATTTGAAGCGGAAGGCTATAACCTTAGTTCAGGTGTTATTTCCTATGAGGCAAGCACTGATGGCGGGCTGGATGTGGGTGGAGGCAGTAATGGCGACTATATAGCATTTAAAAATGTAGACTTTGGTAGTACAGCTAAAACAAGTATTGATTTGAAGGTTGCATCCGCTAATTCCGGCGGAAGGATAGAATTCCACTTGGATAGCCCTACAGGCACTATGCTGGGTTATTGGACGGCAGAAAGCACAGGCGGGTGGCAGACATGGTCAGTCAAGAATATCTCGCTTAATGCCGGCACAGCTGTAGGAACCCATACTGTATATGTTACTTTTGTTAAGTCAGATTCAACCACAGTTGCAAATTTAACTTGGTTCCAGTTCAAATAGAATGGAAACTGTTTGATTTGATTGTAATAAGATGGATAAAGAGGTATATCAAATGATATACCTCTTCATTCTGCTAAAGTTTTTTCTACGACTGACCAACTAACACAAAAAAACAGCAAGTCTCCTAAGTGAAGTGAAATAGGGACTTGCTGTTTGAGGTTTCAATTAATTCTTAAAGCTATGAATTGGAGCTGGGATTCGTCCGCCACGATTAACGAAGTTCGCGCAGTGAAAGCCGTTTACTGCTATAACTGGTGCATATCCGAGCAGGCCGCCAAATTCGACCAAAGGTCATAGCTTCCAGCTTCTCTAGTGTAAGGGTTCCTCGCTGAACCGCTTGAATCATGCCGTGATCTTCATGACCGGAATAAAGGCTCTACTATTAAGCCCACCTACATAGGAGGAGGCCATTACGCCACTTTTTTTAACATTGTCATTTAGGGCGTGTCTGAAAACTATCATTGAGTCAATTTAAAAATGGAAGCTATATATAAACGCGAGGAATGACTTAGCCAACTTATCGTAACGAGTGGCCACACGGCGAAAGTGTTTGATTTTATTGAAAAAGCATTCAACCAAGTGGCGTTCTTTGTACCGATACCAATCGACCTTCCATGGATGTTGACTATTCGTTTTAGGCGGAGTGGTGTAAGTGGCCTGTTTAGTCGTAATCCAGTTCCGAATCGCTTCTGAGCCATAGGCTTTGTCGCCAAGAATGTGCCTTCCCGTAATATCCAACTCCTGAAGCAATTCGATCGCTGGAACAGAATCATAAACTTGCCACCCGTCAGTAGAAAAGCTAGAGGGTTGCCTAATCCATCGACTACGGCATGAAGTTAAGTCGTCTGGCGGCCACGAACGGAGTCTCTCCATCTGCAGAAACGACTGTAGGTCGTTTTCCATGAACCATAACGTTCTTCCGGCAAGTCTCGCCATGCCGCACCACTTCGGGCAATCCAAAGAAAGGCGTGAAACATCGTACGATTGCTTAATTTCGACGGTCTTCCTGTTTGATAGGGCAGGAACATGTCCTTTATTTGTTCCCACTGTTCATCGGTTATTTGGTACCGTCTTGGAATCATGCTTGTTTCACCATTCGTTTTTCTCATATCATACCATAGGATTCTTTAGTTTTCAGACACGACCTAGTCAATTGCATTATAGCTTTTTGTATAAAATATCTTCAATGACCGCTTAGTTAAACGAATTAACTTACCAGTTACATTTGTAGTCTTAATGTGTGTATTTGAAACAAACATAAATTAGGTTCTGCGAAAACTGTTTGGGCGGGTTCCCCGTCTTAAACCTATACAGATAAGCAAGGAGGGGAACAGATGATCAGTCCCGAGGCTGAAATGAAAAAACTCACCGGTGCTGTGCCGCGGGAGGATAACGCCATTTATGATGCGGTAATGGAGCACAGCGATCAGCTGTACCGCATCGCCTACAGTTATTTGCGGAACCGGAGTGATGCGCTGGAGGCGGTACAGGAGGCAACCTGCCGGGCCTGGATCAAGCGGGCTACGCTGAAGGACCCGGGGGCATTTAAATCGTGGATGATCCGGATTCTGATCTATGTCTGCATCGACGAGCAAAGAAGGCGGAAAAGATCTGTCCCGACACCGGAAGAAGTGATGCGGGAACCCGTCATGCAGGACAGCAGCAGCAAGCTGGCAATGCTGTGGGCTGTGGAGCAGGTGAAGCCGAAATACCGCCATGTGCTGTTGCTGAAGTATTACAACGATATGACTCTGAATGAAATCGCGGAATTGCTCAGGAAGCCGGAAGGAACAATCAAAACCTGGCAGCATAAAGGATTGAAGCAGCTTAGAACGATTATGAAGAACCGGGGTGAATGGAATGATCAGTAGCAGCGAAGAGCAAACATTGCAGGCCGATGCACTGCGTATGCAGGCAGATCTGGATCAGGACCAGGGGGTTAGCAATTCCGCCTTAAGGCTGGCAATCCAAACAGGGATGGAGCGGGGGCAGCAGAGAATGAAAAAACGTGTGTTCTCCAAGGGCATGGGATTCAGTGCAGCCGCAGCCGTAGTTGTCGCAGCCGTACTTTTTATCCTTCCTTATTTTCACTCTGCTCCACAGCCTGTCAGCACCCGTCAGTCAGTGAACTGGGGGGAGCTTGAAGTGTTCAAAGGGAACGCCATATCCAGTTTGGATGAGCCTACGCTAGATTCGGCAATTCGAAACGGGTACATTCAGCTGGTGAATCAAAAGGCAGAAGCTAATGGATATACGATTACACTAAATGCCGTTACGGCAGACGAAAATAAGATTATGTATTTATACACGGCCACTACCGATGACAAGCAGGAGATTTACAGCATTAACAGTGCAAAAATGAAAGATCGTATAACTAACGGCTATCTGAACACCACGACTCAGACGGGAGGCAATGTGACGATCCCCGAACTGGAGAAAAACCATGTGTTTTACGGGCGCGGCGTTGTGGAGCTGGATCGTACGGAACCTTTTCCGCAGCAGCTGGAGGCAGAATTCAGGATCGCTTCAGTGAATCCCGGCAAGCTGGCCGACAGGAAAACAGGGACAATCATGGCAGATATGCATTATTCTTCGGTTTTGAAGGTCCGCTTTGCGCTTGATCCCAAATTTCAGGAATACAAGACTCAGATCGTGAAGCCAGATTTGCCGTTCACCTTAAACGGGCATGAGGTTGTGCTTAGTCAGGTGGAAATGTCTCCACTTCTTATACGGGCAAGAGTAGCCTTGAAGAATCCGGCCGAGAACAATTGGAAAACCAGGGAAGGCATCATGGAGAGTACTCTTATTCAGGGAATAACGTCGAAGGTTCAGGGGGAACCCGTACAGCTCAGTCCGGTTTCAGGCAATGGTACGGAGGACGGTTTTGAATATGCGTTCGCCAGCAGTTGGCTGAATGATCCGGAGTCGCTTGTGCTGAAGATTAAAGAGCGTGAGTCCTTTGACAAACCGGATATTCAGCTTGAAATTTACAATAAAAAGTAAGGGCAGCCGGCAGCCGCTCCGTTCCAGCCCAGGCTAATGTACTGCCGCCAGAAATGGCGGCTATTTTTAATGTTTGCACTATCAAACCGGAACGGCCACTTGTATCCGTGGATTGCCGGACCTTTAGACGAAATGGAAGGGTTGATCAATATCACTGTGATGATTAATAAATAGAGGCCAAGAGAAGCCGGCTTATCTGATTAGTACAACGGTAAATATGTTGAGCCGTTTGCACATGTACCGGATGCTCTCCTCTAAGGATGCAAAGCCATTTCTGCATGATCAGAATATTTTTTTTGCGGCCTACTTGAAATCGCTAACAACAAGTCATATAATAGGGCTATCGAAACGATTCGATAACAGATTTCGCGAACAACCGATTATTTTTAGAAAAGTTATTCCTTTTCGAGGAAAATTGTAGAAAAAGTGGTTTGAAGTCTCCTAATCTGGGTTATTATTGACTATGGGCTCTAAAAACCATCGTTAAATTCACAGCTGAACTCGAATTTTTTTTCGAAATTAATCGAAACGTTTCGATGTAAGGGCTTAAATCATAGTTTTTGAATTTATGCACACACTAAAACAGGGGTGAAAGAGAATGAAGAAAAAAACAGGTTTAGTGATTACTTCAGCTTTATTGGGATTCTCGTTGGTTGCAGCAGGTTGCGGAAACTCCGATAATAACTCAGCATCTGGCGACAACAAAACATTGAAGGTGTGGTTCATGGGTACTGCGGACACCGTGACACCGATTGCCAAGATGTATGAAGAAAAAAATCCCGGCATCAAAGTGGAAGTTCAAGCTATTCCTTGGGATAATGCACATGACAAATTGCTGACTGCCGTAGCTTCCAAGAACGGTCCGGACGTAGTTCAAATGGGTACAACCTGGATTCCTGAATTTGCGGCTGCCGGAGCGCTGAAGGATATGGCGCCTTATATCGAAAAATATCCAAGCATGAAAGCGGAGAACTTTTTCGATGGAGCTGTTCAAACGACCAAATATGAAGATAAGACAGTAGCTATTCCTTTCTATGTTGAAACCCGGGCCATGTTCTACCGCACGGATTTGCTGGGTGGCGTTGGTTATCCTGAAGGTCCTAAGACCTGGGATGAGCTCAAGGATGCGAGCAAGAAGCTGGTAGCCAAAGGCGGAGCCGGACATTATGCACTTCCAATCGAAGCGAAGGATTCGATCTACACCGCAATCTTTGCCTGGCAGAACGGAAGCGAACTGATTGACAGCAACCGTAAGCCACAGTTCAACCAGCCGGCATATGTGGAAACGATTAATTTTCTGAAGAGCTTCTACGATGAAGGGCTGTCCCCTAAAGGTACGGATCTGGATACCGTTGCCGCATTTAAGGATGGCACCATGGGGATGTTCATCAGCGGTCCTTGGATGATTCAGACTGTTAAGGAAAAAGCGCCGGAAATTGACGGCAAATGGGCTGTAACCACATTGCCTGCGAAGAAAACCAATACCTCCTCTATCGGCGGTGCGGACCTGTCCATTTTCAACTACAGTAAGAATCCGGATGAAGCCGCGAAGTTCATTGCATTCATGGCTGAACAGGATGCACAGCTGAAATTCTATGAAACCTCCAACTCTATGCCTGCACTTAAGGCTGCTTGGAAGAATGATGCTCTGAAAGATCCAATGATCCAAGCCTTCGGCAAACAGCTTGAGAATAGCCGTCCTGCCCCAATGGTTACTGAATATGAAGAAATTGCCAAAGCAGCTATGGCTTCGTTCGAACAGATCACGGTGGGCGGTGCCGATACCCAAACGGAACTTGACAAGTTGAACGCTAAGGCTAATGAACTACTCGGCAACAAGTAAGTGACCGTACAGCATTAACCTTGCCAGGCATACTGCCGGAATCTCCCGATAAGAGGTCCCGGCAGTGTGTGCGTTCATACTTATCCAGGGAAGAAGTGCAAGAAAGCGAAGGGATGTGAGCAATTGTGAGTTCATTTGTGAAGCAATGGCATAAAAATAAATACCCATATATGTTTATCGCACCTGCCGTAATCCTGCTGACCTTATTCTCCATTATTCCGATCATTATCGCGCTGGTCATCAGCTTTACCGATATGGATTTGGTCGGACTTGCGGATTATTCGAATATCAGCAGTGCGGGTTTTGCGAATTATATCAATATTTTTAAAGACCCGGTCTTCTTGAAATCCATGTACAATACGTTGATTTATGTAGTAATTGGGGTACCGCTCGTGGTGCTCGCCTCCATGGGGGTTGCCCTGCTGCTCAATTATGGAACAAGCTGGCTGTTCAAAAGCTTCCGTGTCATCTACTACATGCCGTCCATCACCAACATTGTGGCCGTGGCCGTGGTATGGGGATACCTGTATAACGGCAGCTATGGGCTTTTCAACTATATTCTGTCTATCTTTGGACTCCCGGCTCAGCAATGGCTTCAGGACCCGACACTGGCGAAATTATCACTGATCCTGCTGGCGTTCTGGAAATCCATCGGGCTTAATATGATTATTTTTCTGGCGGCACTGCAGGGCATTCCCCGCTCTTATTATGAAGCGGCTGAGATTGACGGAGCGACCGGCTGGAAGAAGCTGCGCTACATCACGGTTCCTCTGCTGGGATTTGCTACTTTCTTTGTGACCATTACGACCTTGATTGGCTGGATTCAATTCTTCGAAGAACCGCTGGTTATGACTAAGGGCGGACCGCTGAATGCAACGATGTCAATGGCGCTCTTCATTTATAACAACGGCTTCCAGCTCAGCAAGTTTGGTTATGCGGCTGCCGGTTCGTTTGTGCTGTTCATCATCATTATTATCGTGACGCTCATTCAATTCGCGGTCAAAAAGAAAGAAGTGGAATATTAAGCATCAGCTTGCGGGCTGCCAGCTTATAAGGAGGGAACAGGCATGGCATTAAGAATGAAACATATAGAAAAAGGCCTGATGATCGCACTGCTCATTATCGGAGGACTGCTAATGATGGTGCCGTTCATCTGGATGATCGGCTCGTCCTTTAAACCTGAGAATGAATTTACTGTAATTCCGCCAACACTTTTTCCGAGCCACCCGACATTCTCCAACTACCGGGATTTGTTCTTGAAGATGGATTTTTTGATCTATTTGAAAAATACACTGATTATCGTGCTCTGCTCCTTTGTGGGGCTGTTTCTGAACGCGATGGCCGGTTACGCTTTTGCGAAATTTGATTTTCCCGGTAAAAACAAGTTTTTCTATATTATTCTGGCGACGATGATGATCCCCGGACAGGTGACGATGATTCCAACCTATCTGATCATTAACCAGCTGCATTTGGTGAACACGATGGCAGGGATCGTATTGCCGGGTCTGGTGGGGGCGTTCGCAATTTTCCTGTTCCGGCAGTTCATGACGACGATTCCTATCGATTTATTGGAGGCGGCAAGATTGGACGGGGCGGGCGAGCTGCGGATTTTCTTCCAGCTGATGGTACCGATCGTAAAACCGGTCTTTGCCGTACAGGGTATCCTGACCTTTATCGGGGCATGGAACAGCTTCCTGTGGCCGTTGATTATTGCCAATGATGAGAGATTGTACACCTTATCCGTAGGGCTGTCGCTGCTCAAAGGCCAATACGGAACCGAGTTCGGACTGCAAATGGCCGGAGCCGCGTTCATGGTCGTGCCGATTATTATTATATTTATCTTCTTCCAGAAGCATATCATAGAAGGATATACCATCTCCGGTATAAAATAATATAGAGAAGCATATTTGCAAGTCTCGGGAAGGATTGAATGAAATGGCAACGATCAAGGATGTAGCCAAGTTGGCAGGGGTAGCCTTGTCAACCGCTTCATATGCCATGAGCGGCGACAGCAAGGTGAGCGCCAAGACCAGAGAAAAGGTGCTTGAGGCCGCAAGGCAGCTGAATTATCAGAAAAATGGCTTTGCCATGGATTTGAAAAGAAGCCGCACAAACACGATTGCTCTCATATTAACGGATCTATCCGGGCCGTATTATTCGGAACTTATCCGCAGCATTCAGGATGTGGCTTTATCCAATTCCTATGATCTTATAGCATGCAGCTCTATGGGCGGGAAAGACTCTACGGCTGTAAGGTTCCTCCTGGAAAAAAGAGTGGATGGAGCTATAGTGCTGGCTCATAATATTACCGATGAAATTCTTCAGGCTGCAGGAAGCTCAAGGTTTCCTATTGTTGTAATGGACAGGTTGATTGCCAGTGAAGGGCTTATCAACGTTGTGGTCGACGGAGAGTTGGGAGGCTATAGTGCTACCCGTTATCTGATCGAAAAAGGCCATGAGCATATTGCCTATATCAGCGGTCCGGCCAATTCCTATGACAATGCGCTGCGTTATAAGGGTTTTCAGCGGGCGATGCAGGAAGCGGGACTAGAAGAGAAAACCAAATGGAAGCTGAACGGCGGATTTATCCGCGAAGGCGGATATAAGTCGACCAAAATGATGCTGATGCAGGGGGAACTGCCGTCAGCCGTCTTTTATGCGAATGATGAAATGGCTGTGGGAGGAATGAAAGCACTGGAAGAAGGCGGAATTTCCGTGCCGGATGAGATTTCGGTGATCGGTTTTGACGATATCCAGTTGGCTGAATACATCCAGCCCCCGCTGACCACGATCCGGCAGCCGATGTACGAATCCGGTTCGCTGGCGGGTCATCTGCTGTTTCAAATGCTGAACGGAGATACCGTGAACGACTTCTATAAGCTTAAGATTGAACTGGTGGAACGCCAATCGGTGCTTCCCCGGAAGTAATCTTGCCAGGTTTCCCGCTAAAAGCGGCGGGTTATCGAAACAAAGTGAAACGTTTATGATTTACTGGAATGATGTAAGATATAAAGTCATAATATACAAGAGATATAGAAAGAGAAACGTTTCGTTTCGTTGGAGGGGTTAACCCATGACTGAACATCTGTACAACAAATATGTGAAACATATGACCCTCGAAGAGAAGATCGCCCAGCTGCTGCAGCTGGCTGCCCCTTTTTATGATGAACCGGGGGATGAATCGGAGATTACGGGACCTATGGAAGAGCTGGGCATCGAGTATGACACCAAACGTGCAGTTGGCTCCGTACTCGGTATCGCAGGCGCCGAAAAAATGATGGCTGTGCAGAAAGAACATCTGGCCGGCAGCAGACTCGGTATTCCGCTGCTGTTCATGGCCGATATTGTGCATGGCTTCAAAACGATTTTTCCGATTCCGCTGGCGGTTGGCTGCTCATGGGACCCTGAGCTTGCTGAACAAAGCGCCGAGATAGCAGCGCGTGAGTCAGCGGTATCCGGCCTGCATGTAACCTTTGCCCCGATGGTTGATTTGGTCCGCGATGCCCGCTGGGGCCGTGTAATGGAATCCACCGGAGAAGATCCCTATTTGAATGCTGTGTTTGCGAAGGCGTTTGTCCAAGGATTTCAAGGAGATAATCTTAAGGAAGATGTGTCCCGTGTTGCGGCCTGCGTGAAGCACTTTGCGGCGTACGGACTGGCCGAAGGCGGCCGTGAGTACAACACGGTTGACCTCTCGGAGCGCCAGCTGCGGGAATACTATTTGCCCGCGTATAAAGCAGCGGTCGACGCAGGCGTTGAAATGGTAATGACCTCGTTTAATACCGTGAATGGAATTCCGGCAACCGGCAACCGCAGCCTAATGCGCGGCTTGCTGCGTGATGAATGGGGCTTCGACGGTGTCGTAATCTCTGACTGGGCGGCGATCAAGGAGATCATTGCCCACGGCGCAGCGGAAGATGAAAAAGAAGCTGCCTTCAAAGCGATATACAGCGGTGTCGACATTGATATGATGACCACCAGCTACGTGAACCATTTGCCTGAGCTAGTGGCTGAGGGGCTGGTAGATGAAGCGCTGATCGATGAAGCTGTGCTGCGGATTCTGGTGCTGAAAGAAAAGCTGGGCTTGTTCGAGAACCCGATGCGCGGGGCAGATCCTGAGCTGGAGCGGCAAATCGTGTACAGTCTGGAACATCGGAAAGTCTCTCAGAGACTGGCTGAGAAATCAAGCGTGCTGCTCAAGAATGATGGAGTTCTGCCGCTTCAGGCCGGCCAGCGGGTTGCACTGATTGGCCCGTTCGCTGCCAGCGGCGATATTCTCGGCTGGTGGTCCTGGCAGGGTTCCCAAGAAACTGCGGTGCAGCTTGGCGAATCCATGCAAAAAGTTAGTGGTGCTCCCGGCAATGTGGTGATTTCCGAAGGCTGCAGCATTGACACGATTACTGAAGCTGGACTGGCAGAGGCAGTGAAGGCTGCTGCGGCGGCAGAGATCATTGTACTGGCACTTGGTGAAGCGTCCGAAATGAGCGGAGAAGGCGGCAGCCGCAGTGATATCCGGCTCCCTGAAGCGCAGCTTGAGCTGGTCCGTGAGATGAAGAAGCTTGGAAAGCCGGTTGTGGCCGTTCTGTTCAACGGGCGTCCGCTTGATCTGCATGGCGTGTATGATATAGCGGATGCAGTGCTGGAGGCCTGGTTCCCGGGGAGTGAAGGCGGGGCGGCACTGGCGGATATTTTATATGGCAAGGTGAATCCATCCGGACGTCTGTCCATGTCTTTCCCGTATTCTGTAGGTCAGATTCCTGTGTACTACAATGCTTACAATACGGGCCGGCCGAAACCTGTAGAGCACACCGACAACCGCTATATTTCACAATATATCGATATTCCCAATGAACCGCTGCTCCCCTTCGGTTTCGGCTTAAGTTATACAACTTTTGCCTATGAAGGCTTCTCACTGTCTTCAGACCGTATGTCAGCGGACCGCCCGCTTGAAGCCAGAGTAACCGTAACGAATACCGGAAGCATGGCGGGAACCGAGACAGTACAGCTATACATCCGTGATATGTCCGGTGAGACTGTACGCCCTGTCAAGGAGCTTAAGGACTTCAGACAGGTGCAGCTGCTTCCTGGAGAGAGCCGGGATGTTGTCTTCCAGATCGAGGAGTCTCAGCTCCGTTATTACCACAGTGATTTGACTGTCAGCAGTGATCCCGGCATGTTCACTGTATATGTCGGTGCCAGCAGCCGTGACACCCAGTCAGCCACTTTCCGCTTAGTATAATAACCGTGACAAATGATATGACTGTGAACTTCAAATATAACAGCGGACTATAACCGCAGCAGATAAGGAAGTGAATAGAAATTGACAACTGCACCAAGTACCAAGCTGTCGATTCAAAAGGGAGACTTAAATTTTACATTTTTGGAGAGCGGGGACCTGTACCAGGCGTTCGGCGGTAAAATGATGATCAATCAGCTGTTGTCCAGCAGCGTGGATGGTGCTCCGGGCAATCTATATGCAAGGCTTCATCTGTCCGATGGAATCCAGGCGTTTCCGCTGCTCGGCGTGAAATCTGCCAGCAAGTTCCGCCAGGATGGCGAACGTTTACTATGGCAGGGTGAAATCACAGCGGATCAGGCTGGAGCAGGCCTGGGAAATACGATCCGTTATCAGGTTGTTTTTTCAATGGCGGATAACGGGGTATGGTTCTGGGATGTCACTATCGACGGAGCCGGAGTGCCTCTGGATGTTATTTATACCCAGGATGTGGGGATAGCGTCCCCCGGCGCTGTTACCAGCAATGAGGCTTATCTGTCCCAATATATTGACCATACCGTTTTTCAAGATGAAGCTAAAGGCTATGTGGTATGCTCCCGCCAGAACCAGCCGCAGGACGGGAAGTTTCCGTATCTTCAGCAGGGACTGCTGAGCGGCGCTGCGGGCTATTCCACCGATGGCTTCCAGTTTTTCGGCCTGTCCTACAAAGAGACCAATGAGCCGGAAGCTTTGTCCCAGGCCAAGCTTGCGAATGAAGTGTATCAGTATGAATTTGCCTTCACCGCGCTGCAGTCTTCGCAGACCCGGCTTGAAGGGCAGGCCCGGTTTACATTCTATGGACTGTTCCGGGAGGATCACCCGGCCGCAATTACGGAAATGGAGTATGAAGCGTCTGTGCAGGAGGCTTGGCAGCAAGTCCAGTCTTTGGGCAGCGTCTCTGTAGAGGGTGAATGGCTGGACCGTGTATCCATAAATCCCCGGATCGGTGCTCCGCTGCAGACACTGCCGCTCACCGGAGCTGAGCTGGATGCACTGTTCCCGCACAAGTACCAGGAGGAACGGGAGGGCGGCAAGCTTCTGGCCTTCTTCACCGAAGGTTACGAGCATGTTGTGCTCAAAGATAAAGAGCTGCTTGTGGAGCGTCCGCACGGCCACATTCTGATGAGCGGGGATAATGCGCGTTTGAACCCTGAAGTCATAACTACAACCTCTTACATGTATGGTATCTTCAATTCACAAGTGGTTGTCGGCAATACCAATTTTAATAAAATGATGTCCAATGCCCGCAGTGCACTGAATATCTTCAAAACTTCAGGACAGCGGATTTATGTGCACACAGATGATCAATATCATCTGCTGACCATGCCTTCCCTGTTCGAGATTGGCTTCAATTATGTGCGCTGGTATTATAAAACAGCCTCGGATACCCTGGTGATTACCAATTACACTACCATGGATGAGCCTGAGGTAAGACTGCATGTCCGTTCTGCCAGCGGTATCGCTTACCGCTTCCTGATCACGAACCAGATTACCATGAATGTTGCGGAATATGAGGTTCCTTATGAAGTGTCTCAAGATGAAGCGGAGGGGACGCTGACCTTCCGTGCGGCGAAGTCGGGGACAAGTGCGGAAGTATACCCTGAACTGGCCTACCGGATGCATCTGAACGGGGCGACTTACCGGCTGGGGGATGAGTCCTTCCTGGTGGATGGCCCCGCTCAGGGCAGTGCATCGCTCGTGGTGATGGAACTGGAAGAGAGCGGGGACTGGACCCTTACCTTGCAAGGAATGCTGGATGGCAAGGAGCGTCTGCTGAGCCCCGCTTCTTTTGAAACAGAGGTTGTCCGGTACCGCGAGTTTTTTGCCGGAGTGATGAATGGCTTCAAGCTGACGCAGCCAGGCGGCGGTGAAGGCGAACTGTTCAAGGTGAACGCGCTGGCCTGGTGGTATACCCACAATATGCTCGTTCACTATTCCATGCCTCATGGTTTGGAGCAGTATGGAGGAGCTGCATGGGGAACCCGCGATGTCTGCCAGGGTCCGGTGGAATATTTCCTGGCCACCCACAAATATGAACAGGTGCGGGAAATCCTGCTGACCGTGTTTGCCCATCAGTATGAGGATGACGGGAGCTGGCCGCAATGGTTCATGTTCGATAAGTATACGCATGTCCAGCAGGAGGAGAGCCACGGGGATATTATCGTTTGGCCGCTGAAAGTGCTGGGCGACTATCTGCGGGCGACCCAGGATTACACCGTCCTGGATGTACAGCTCCCGTATACCCGCAAGCACAGTTTCGATTTTACGGAACAAACCGCTTCGCTGCGTGAACATGCACTCAAAGAACTGAATTATATTAAAACTAACTTCCTGCATGATACCTATCTGTCTTCTTACGGCGACGGGGACTGGGATGATACCCTGCAGCCGGCCAATGCCCAGCTTAAGCAGTACATGGTCAGCAGCTGGACGGTTGCCTTGACCTATCAGACAGTGCTTGGACTGTCACGAGTTCTGCAGGATGTGGATGCTGTATGGTCTGGGGAACTGCAACAGCTGGCTGATGGAATCAAAGGCGACTTCAACCGCTATATGCTGGGTACCGATGTGATTCCCGGCTTCCTGTATTTCGAAGATCCGGCCGATGCTAAGCTGCTGCTGCATCCTGAAGATAAGGAGACCGGCATCCAGTACCGTCTGCTGCCGATGACCCGCAGTATGATTGGCGAGCTGCTGACTCCGGAACAGATGGAAGAGCATTATGAGCTGATCCGGGAGCAGTTCCTCTGTCCGGACGGTGTGCGTCTGATGAATCATCCCGCACAATATGCCGGTGGTGTCAGCCTGCACTTCAAACGTGCGGAGCAGGCGGCGAATTTTGGCCGTGAGATTGGTCTGCAATATGTGCACGCCCATATCCGCTTCGTAGAGGCCATGGCCAAGATCGGCAAACGGGATCAGGTCTGGAAGGGGCTGGCCGTCATTAACCCGATCGGCATCCGCGATGCGGTACCGAATGCAGAGCTGCGGCAGAGCAATTCCTATTTCAGCAGCTCGGACGGCAAGTTCGCTAACCGGTATGAGGCGCAGGAGCGTTTTGCAGAGCTGCGTGACGGTTCAGTTCCGGTCAAAGGCGGCTGGAGAATTTATTCCAGCGGTCCGGGGATCTACATGAACCAGCTGATCTCGAATGTGCTGGGCATCCGCGAGGACGGCGGGGATCTGATTATCGATCCTGTATTGCCGGATGAACTGGACGGTACCCGTCTGGACTTCGACTATGGCGGTGCGCCTGCAGCGTTTGTCTACCATTGCTCCCAAGGCGTCCTTAGCTACGTCAAAGTGAACGGCCAGGAGGTTCAGGCAGAACGGCTGGCGAATCCGTACCGCTTGGGCGGGCTGCGGATCAAGCGGGCTGATTTTGACCGTCTGCGCAGCACAGAAGGTACGGTAGTAGATATTTATATGTAAGCTTCCAATGAACAATAAGCAATACATTTGAAAAAAGCGGCCAGTGATGCTCGGATCCGAAACAGGATGCCAAGCAGTCACTGGCCGCTTTTTAGCGTGAGAACTAAAAGGAACATACATCTAAAAAGTCATTTTTTTCGCAGAACTGAGCTAACTGCACTCTGTTCACTAAAATAAACAGAAATACAATTAACAGTTGTAAGCATCAAACAACGAACGCTGGCAGAGTCGGCATCAGAGGAGACCTCTTTCCATAACAGAGTGGCTGAAATAATCGAGCTTCATGGCTTCGCGGACTTCCTTCATCGTTTCTTTGGCGATTCCCCGGGCATGCTTCGTTCCGGTAATCAAAATATCGTCCACGAGCTGCGGCCGCGCGGCATAATAGGCCCGGCGCTCACGCATGGGGGCAATCAGCTGCTCCAACGCCTTAGTGATGCGCTCCTTGCAGGCTGAGCAGCCCATGGTTCCGCGTTCACAGCCTTCGCGTATCTCTGGAAGATGTCCCGGCTGGAAGGCGCTGTGATAAGCATAAATCGGGCAAATCTCCGGGTGTCCCGGATCATTTTTATGGACACGGGCGGTGTCGGTGACCGCTCTTTTAATTTTATGGGCGATTTCCTCCGCAGTAGAGTCAAGCGCGATGGCATTGCCCAGACTTTTACTCATCTTCGCATTGCCATCTGTACCTACAAGCCTTGGGGTATTGCTGATCAAAGCCTGAGGTTCTGCCAGTATAGGCTGGTACAGCTCGTTGAAACGGCGCACGATTCTGCGGGCCAGTTCCAGATGCGGCAGCTGATCGTCCCCCACGGGAATAATCGTTGCCTTGCAGAAGGTGATATCTGCAGCCTGGCTGACCGGATACCCCAGAAATCCGTAATACAATTCGTCGATTCCCCGTCCTTTGGCTTCTGCCTTAATGGTGGGATTATGGCGCAACGAATTAACGGATACGAACATCGAGAAATAGATAGTCAGCTCAGCAATTTCGGGAATCATCGACTGAATAAAAATAGTGGACTTCTCCGGATCAATTCCTGCGGATAAATAATCAAGGGTCATTTCGCGGATGTGGCTGCGGATTAAGTCCTTTTGTTCAAAGTGGGTCGTCAGCGCCTGGACATCGGCCAGAAAGACAAACGATTCATACCTCTCCTGTAAAAGCACCCGGTTCTCCAGACTGCCAACATAATGGCCAAGGTGGAGCTTTCCGGTCACACGGTCTCCTGTCAATACTCGTTCTGTCATAAGTGAACATCCTCCTAAAATTATTGAATACAATGTTGAGAAGCTTGTGAAATTGAACGGTGAACCGCCGCCACCAGCCATCCTCCATGGCCATCACCTCCTTAAAAACAAAATAACCCCGTCCGATAAGGACGAAGTTGTCGTTGTGCCACCTTAAATGACTGTTCAGCCGCACAAAAGTGCAGACTTTCCAGTCTTCGCATTACGGTGCGGAGATGCTGTAACCTATCATCTCGAGACCGTTCCCGTGATAACGGCGGGATTCCCGGCATTTCCCTAATGCACCCTCTAGGGATGGTTCGGAAAAGCAACTCCAAAGGCCATTCGAGCATATCCTGGACACCGGTTCACAGCAACCACCGGCTCTCTGCAAGTCCGCGGGGAATAGTCTACTTACCCTTTTTCAGCGTTGTTCTGCTATATGGGGAATATTACCTTATGAAGCGGGGTTCGTCAAGCCGGGACAAGCAGAAACGGCTCTACCTTGCGCGAAGCACACAAAAAAGGCCGAAGCTTCATTTGAAGCTCCGGCTGACGGATGGTTATGCGGATTTGGATGATTTTAGTTGTTGGAAATGGTATAAATCTCAGTCACAGGCCCGTCAGAGAGCTTCAGCTTCGTTTTGCCGTCGGCGCTCATCTTATAAAGACTCTCATTATCCTCTCCATTAAAATAGTAAATGCCTGTTACATTTTCATAGATAGCACTGTTATCCCAAGTCAGGCCGTTCAATTTGGTCAAGGTGAGATCGGCATTCAGGGCAAAAGCTCCGCTTGCTGCAAAAAGCACGATTTGACCGGCGGCTGTACCATTCTGCACCTTAAACAGATTCGTCACATTAGTTAATGCGACCGGTTTTGTGCTGGTTACTTTACCGTTTGCCACAGTGCTGATGGTGGCTTTTCCATTGCCGTCAACATAGGCGAGCTTGTTTCCGCCCATATCGGTAAGACCGACAATCCCGGTTTGGCTCAATTGAAAAATCTTTCCGGATTTATCAATTGCATACCCTTTGCTCTTGGAATATACGTAGTTATCATCGTCGTCTACAGTGATGCCTTTGTTGTAAATGTAGTAGTCTTTGGTCCAAAAACCTGAGTAGGTGGCGTTCGCATCCAGCGGGTTTTTGGCATTTACGGCTTTGGGATTTCCTCCGTTCAGCGGAAGGGTATACAGAACCATGGAGTTGAGGGAGTAATAGGTTTCTGACGGCTTGATGTCCACCATCACAGAGATTCCTGTAGGAGTTGAATAGATATAATCTGAAGATGGAATGGCACCTTGGGCTATAAATTGCACATTTCCGCTGCCGTCCTGGGACTTCGAGGCTGCCCAGGTATTGGTTCCATTCTTCAATACATTATAGTAAATGCGCCCGTTCACCACAAAGAAGCCCGGGAATTCCGTATCTGCTTTATTGGCGATTTGTTTGATTTGGGTATCATCTGCCGCATTGGCCAGTGAGCGGTAGATGACACCTTTATCATCCATGAAATACAGGTAATCCCCCTCTATCTGGTAAAACAATATATTCTTATCCCCTGCAAAGCTGCTGATCAGCGCATTATTTTCAGTTAGCGACAGGCGCTGCAGTTTGGATAAGTCATCACTTTCAAAGAAATACAAATACTTGCTTGTTGCCTCCAGGTAGTCTCCCGAGAAATTCTCGGAGAGTTTCTGCGCAGTCCCGCCAGCGGTAGGTACACGGTATAAAGCATCTTCCGAGTTGTAATAGACGTACCCGTTTTCGGCAGCAGCTGCCGACGCTTGTGGAGTCATCTTCCCTGACCCTAGAACACCGCCGCCAATCAATACACCTGCAAGCAGCGTAAGCCCTATTCTTGTGATTAACCTTTGAATCTTCTTCATTTGACGACTCCTCTGTAGATGATATGGTGGAACTATAACAATACCTAATAAAGATATCGGATTTGGGAGTGGAAAATATATGAAGCGAAAGAACCATTATTTCACGCTCAAATTAATCACCTTAAGTATTTGGAAAGAGCCGAAAGACATGCATAATAATGCAAATATAAAATGCCCCGATAGCCGGGAATCCGGCCTAAGGGGTAATAACCGCGGAGCTTCTGGCAGGCTGTAGGGTCTGATCAAGAGCAGGAAGGTAATCGCTGCAGTTTGTCGAATAATTATTTCATGAAAAAGAAGAAACGAGGATGGCGATGGAAATTCGAAAACAAATGATCAAAGTCTTGTTTGCCGTAGCGGCGTTTTATTCCCTTTTCAGCATCAGTTTGTATGCGGCGTCTCCAACTGCCGGTTCATTGGGTTCGTCTTACGGAGGGGAGTGGGTGGACAAAGCGTTTGTTGAGTCCGAGGATCTCGACGGTACGCTCAATCTTACCTTTGACAAGAATACTGGCAAGGCTGCTTTGGAGTATTCAGTCTGGGATGACTCAGAAAACTACAGTTTTCAATCGGTGGGACCTATTACCGTGGAAGAACAGAAACCCGTGAAATTCAAGTATAAGTATCTGGACTATAGCGAGCATGAAACTCCAAAGACTGTTCAAGGCGAGGGCATCATCGAATTCAAACCTGGCACCATCGTACTTCGAATGGGAGCACTTCCCTCCGAAATGAACAAGATTTTTGCGCAGCAGCGGAGCTTTATTCGTGATCCTTACGCGAACCGGGTTCCCAAGCCTGGGGATGACTTAGCTATTGTATCCCAATACTGCAAATGCAAAGAGTCCAATCTGGTGGAATTCACATACCCTGCGGCAGACAATGAAAGCCAAAAAATTTGGATTGCTTATGTGAGTGTATATGTAAGGGGGATCTTTTTGACCGAATATAAAGTAAATCTGCACACCCGTAAGGCAACAGAAATCAAGGATTCATGGTCGGAAGCCTATCATTTTGCTGACAAAATCGAGGTGTCGAAAATTACAGCATCCTCCACCTTGCCTAAATCGAAGGCGGGCTCCTATCCTGCAAGTCAAATCATCGACGGCGATACGGCCACTTGCTGGTGCGAAGGGGTGAAGGGAAGTGGAATCGGACAAAGCTTTACCCTTAGCTTCCCCAAAAAGACTAAAGTCGGCCGCTTAAAAGTTTTGCCGGGGTATGGCAAGTCTGTATCCGCCTACCTCGAAAACAACAGTGTGCGCAAAGCAAAAATAACTTTCTCTGATGGCAGCTCCTTCATTGCTGATTTTACGAAGGAAACTGCATTAGAACTGCCAAAAGATAAAGCAACAACCAGCATTACGTTCACTATATTAGAAGTCATCCCAGGCTCTAAGTATGACGACACTTGTGTCTCGGAATTTGCCGTCTCTCCTTAACAGCAGAAAAGCTCTCCCGGTTGGGGGAGAGCAGAGTTCCAAGCTGCTAATGATACAAAAGTCAGTCCCTTATACTAAAAGATTCCTAACAACCTGCTCAGCCTATCGTCTTGACAATTGTTCCTTCATTGTCAGTGATATGTGTTGGGACGATCCGTACTGCGAGCTCCGGCCAGCCGGGGAGAGAATACAGTCCCGCTGACGGCCGGAAAATTTCCGAAAGTGCTGTCCCGGCAGCCTCATCCAGCTTAAGGATAATGAGTTCTCCGCGAATTTCGAAGCCGGGAGCATCACCAGTCTCGAAGCTGACAGAGATCTCAGGACCGGCCAAGGTTAGGGTGCGCCCCTTAAGCAGTCTGCCCCGCAGCAGTTTGCCGACGATTTCGGCTTGCTTGGCTCCCAGCTGCAAGGTATGGACTGAATCGTCTGCCGGGTTCTCCCAAGCCAACTGGTCCACATACAAGGCCCCCGTGTTAGAGCCTTCGCTCTCGCTGCCCAGCCGTACAGCCTCTGCGATTGCCGGCAGTTTCAGCAGTGAATCCCGCTGCAGATCGGTCATATACAGCGGAAGGTGTTCCTTCATTTCCGCCAGGACGCCAAGGGTGTTCCAGACCTGCATAGCCAGCAGTTCGTCGTTAGTAATGCCCGCCAGCTGTATGAACTCTACCCGCCCATTAGGCGTGTCTATTGCCGGCAGCAGCGGGTCTGCAATAAAAGCCAGCGCGGTCAGCGGCGTATCCGCTTCGAGGGCAATGGGGCCATTGGCATCCATGTAATCCCCGGAACGGAACACATTGCCGCTGTTAAATACATAGCGGCCCAGGTTCTGCAGCAGATTCAGCGCCCAGGCAGGAGGCTCATCCTCGGCAGCGGACTTGAACAGCCGGAAGGTCAGCTCAAAACCATAGCCGCTGTGCTCAGGATCTTCCGACTCTTTTTCATAAAGCTCCGAGAAGCCATAGGTTATAAAATGCCAATGCGGAAGGGGTTCCCGTACTTCATATACGCTGATTCCATTCAACGGATCGGGCCCACCAAGCATGTAGGGTATAGCGGTTCCGTAATGCTTCTGCTCCTGTTCTCCATAGAGCTGCTCCAGGGCTTCATCTATGGCCGCCCAGCCGTCTGCGTTCAATTCTTCTTCGCTCATATGATTTCCCTCCCAGAATGTGGTTGGGAACTAGTGTATCATGTTAGATTCGCAGACTCAAATGGAGGGTGCTAGAGTCCCAGCGCATTGCCCCGCTCCAGTCTTTGAATCTGCTGCTCGCCATTATCGGCCAGCTCGCGGAACTGGTTGGTGGTCTCGCGCATTCTGGGGAGCGCCTCGTGCTTGTAGGTGCTGATGGAATCCAGTGCGGACAGGCTTCTGCCGGCTGGTGAACATTGTGAATTCGGAAGCATCGAAGACGCTGAGAAATGCTGAGAATTCCCCGCAGATTCAGATAAAAGAGCTATTCGACCCCGGTGATGACCGACAGGAACTTCCGGTAGCTTAACTCTGTAGGCTCAAAACGCTCCCCGAGGACTTGCAGCAGGGTGGATTTTTTCTTGCCGATTCTCTCCAGCTGATCCAGAGCAAGCAGCACATCCTTTTTGAGTGCCTTAACATTCCGGTAGTTGCTCAGCCCGGCTATATAATCCTGCTGGGTTTCCAAATGGCAGACAGAAGGGGCGGGGGCTTTGAAGAGGAGGGTGTAGCTTCCATACAGCACGACAAGCAGACTGATGATCAGCAAGGTCACGCCTGAAGCAGTCTCAAGCGCACTTTCACCGGTGATCTCAAGGCCAAGCAGTCCGGGGGACAAAACGGCTATATTCAGCAGTGCAATTCCGCCAATGAGTCCTAACAGCTTAACGGGTCCAGAACGGTTCAGGATTTACACCTCCTCTGCAAGTATATTTTGACAAGGTGGCTTTGGGCTAATCTTATTGAGAAGTTTAGGCTGCAGAATGTCTGAGTTGAATTGGCTGTGGGTAATATTTCTTAGCATAACTATAGGGGGGATTGCAGGATGGATTGGCTGAACCAAGAAATTGCCGCAGCGGACGACCGGGAGACTGGCAGATAGCAATCGCATATGATTAGGAAACGTAACTATAAACGGGGAGAAGATATAATGAAGCCTTGGACACTTACGAAGCTGCCTGACCCGGAAACTCTGCGCAGACAGATGATTCTGCTGGCGGTGCTGGATATTATTTGCTGCGAGGAGGAGTGGCTGCGCGTGCATCGTTACGACCCCGACTTTCAGCCGGGAGTGCAGCTTGGCATTATCGAGAATGGAGCTGGAGATCATCTGTATGTGCTGTTTACGGCGGATGGCTGCGTGATGAAAGGTTTTGACCATGAATCTCCGCTCAGTCCGCATGCACGGGATGAATATGAGGTTTGGCCTGGAATGTATGAAGGATTGCCGGGCGACCTGCAAGCAGCCCTGCACAGCAGCGGTGATCCACTTGAAGCCGAGGAAGTAACCTTTTGTCTATGGCAGGAGAACGGGAATCCGGTGTGGATGTGCGGGGAATGGGGAGAGCTGGACAGTCTGGACAATAAGGAAGCGGAGAGCGGTGGAGCTGATTTCCTGCTGGGCTATCTTCATGAGACGCCTGATGACTACATAGAATGGGCGGGTGATTATTTCAGCGGGCTTCAGCCATTGCCGCTTGAGCCTCTCCGTGTTCTGTTTGGCGGGGGACCGGTGCCGGAGGGCCTGATTGCAGCAATCAATCCGGAACGTGATGAGCCGCAAGCCTTAACGGAGCTGAAGAGGCTGCATGAGCTGCTAAATTAAAACACACAAATTTAAAGAAATAATGATTGACAGCAGCTAACTTGCCATGTAACATATGAACAGTCGTCATGCGTACAATTACATACTGTTCTCGTATAACCTCGCAGCCTTCGGGCATCAACAGGGCGAGGGTTTCTACAGGAAGCCTATTCTTCCTAACTACGATGACAAGGATCATGTTCTATGGTCCTCGTCCCCGGAGTTAGGATTATTTGCGTGTAATGGCTTATTTAACAGATTCAGGAGGCATAAATGAATGAAAGATTTGAAATATTTGTTATCTGTATTAGTAGGCGCCATGAGCTATGGCATCCTATCCACAATCGTCGTCTTGGCATACGGAGAGGGCTATCAGCTCGGGGAAGTGGTCGGTACGCAGCTGTTGACCGGCTGCATTCTGGCTTGGCTGCTGGCCTTATATACCAAGATTAGGCAGACACGCAAACAACGCAGCCAAGGCATCACACCAGCTGCTGCCCGGCAGGCCTCGCCGGCTCTCACTTGGAAGCAGAGAATTCTGCTCATGCTTGCGGGAGCGCCAACGGTGGTAACAGGGCTGGTCTACTACCAGTCATTGCGGTACATTCCGGCTTCGCTGGCCATCATTCTGCTGTTCCAGTTCACTTGGATCAGCGTGCTGATTCAGGCAGTCAGCAAACGCCAGCGGCCAGACAAGGTGACACTGCTGACCTTGCTGCTGCTTTTTGGCGGGACCCTGCTCGCGGCAGGAATCATGGATAAGGGTGCGGCGCATTTCAATGTACTTGGGCTCGCGCTGGGCCTATTGTCTGCGGTCAGCTACTCCATGTTCATTATCTTTAGCGGCAAAGCCGTTCCCTCCGCGCATCCGGCGTACCGGAGCGCGTGGATGGTTACCGGCGGCCTGCTGCTGTTATGCATTCTCTTCCCGCCGTATTTCCTCTTTAATGGCCTTCTGTGGGGACAGCTGCTGCTGTTTGGATTCTTGCTGGGGTTGTTCGGAGCGTTTATTCCCCCGGTTTTGTTTGCGATCGGGGTCCCTCATATCGGTGGGGGCATGGCGGGCATTCTCGGTGCCGCTGAGCTGCCGGTCGCCGTACTGCTGTCCTCATTCGTACTGCATGAGCAGGTCAGCGGGCTGCAGTGGACCGGAGTTGTCCTGGTGCTGCTGGGTGTGATGCTGCCTGAGCTGTATAAGCTCCGGTGGCGGATGGCCGACACCGAAGCTTCTCAGGCGTAGCCTTCCTCTAAGAAAATATTGCTCATTTGCAGCATAAACAGCGCGTACCGGATTAGTCTGGTGCGCGCTGTTTATGCTTGAAAGAAAGTGCTATGCTGATTAAGTATGTTTCTATTAATACTAAACACAAACGGGTTAAAAACGTTTAATAGAACGTCTAAAGGAGGCATTTAGATGTGGAATACCATCTTTGAATATGAGTTCGCCAGAATGCCAGGGGCAGACTCTGATGAAATCGCCAGCTTCATAGAAACCTGGAACCGCAGCTTAACAGAACAGGAAATGAAAGAAATCAGAGACAGGCAGCGTAATCCCTTCCACAAGAATTCACCTTTTTATAGATTTCCTAAGCTTTTCGAATGGCGGAGAGTTTCGGAATGGCGAGAGATATTTTCAATTTTTTAGCACCAGAACCCTGAGAGAAATGAATCTGGCGTATGAATTCGCTGAGTATATGCCCGGCAGTGTTTCCTTTGCCATGGATGGCAGCGGGAATCACTACATTTTTGATATGAGGAAACCCCAGGAAGGCGGAGAATATCCCATTCTTGTAGCGCATTCGGGCAATTTGGATTATGAGGAGTGCACGCTTGCGGCTGATTCATTCAACCGGCTGTGTACGGAACGTGGAGAAATACAGCTATAGTATATAGGCAATTATTGGTATCCTGCAAAAGCTGATGTGCTGCTCGATGCTGCGCATAACCAATTCAGAGGCCTGATCGTTAAAAACACCGGAGCTTGGCTCCGGTGCCTTTGGTATGATGCCGTATCCGTTAAAAAGCTCAGATCAGGCGATACCCGGCTGGCAGGTTTCCAGTGTCGCGGATGTTGCGGATTTGGCTGAGCGTCAGTCGCTGATTGGTTGAAAGGATCGATTCGACATCGTTGCCGTTGATATAATCATCCAGATCCCGAATATTGCGGCTGCCGCGCAGAACCCGGAAGTTGCCCCGGAAGCGTGTACGGGTGAATAGGACCAGTGTAGCATTGCTGCTGGTAGAGAAAAAACGCAGGCTTTCAAAGCCGTCCAGAATGGAATCAGTGTTGCGGATGCCCAGATTGCCTGTGTAGATTCTGCTCCGGCCCAGGAAATTTTCCTCACTATATACAGTCAGGCGGGGATAGGTCTGAGAGATTTGAGCTTCTTTTTTCATAGGTTATTCCTCCTTTTGATAGTATTATATGTATGTGGTGATGAAAGTTTTGGATTTCGGTCTACTAGAAAGCCTATTATTGCGAATGTGTTGGCTGCGGCGAAAAAGGGGAAAGGGATATGAATGGAGAACTTCATCAGCTGTTATTGATTACAGCATTGGGCAATGGAAATCTGATTAGTGGAGCGGATGCATCCAATAGTGAACTGGAGCGTACGGGTTTTTTAGATGTATGCTTCATTCCGGAAGGAGGGGGGCAGAGCTGGAACTGGGCGGAGTGGCTTGCAGAGCTGAAAACCAATGGCTGCCAGCGTCTGATGTTAAACGGTACGGCTTCAGCAGCTGGTTGGGAGAGCAGTGGATTTAGCGGCAGTGTAGCACCGGGTGGAGTCACCTCACTGGGAGCCTGCGGGGAGTCCCTGTGGAAGGCTGAATGGCGTGTGGATCAGTATCGCTCGCGTACGAAATGGAAAGTTACCTATACCGAACAGAAGATTATTGGCGGACAAAAGGGTTCCCGCGAGTTCCTTCCTTTGGCTGATTTATCAGCGCATTTGGAAGAAGTGCTGTGTGCGATTTGGGATTTAGCCGATGGGATTGGGGAGAGCTTTTGGACGAACAATTTTTTTAAGCCTGCCAGGGACATTCTGAATGAACAAGCTCCCGCGGCTCAAATGCCGTTCCATTTACCGGCAGTCTACAAGGATCAGGCGCGCACTCTGCTGAACGCAGTCTACAAAGCATGGGTATTCGGAGGCATGGGCTCCTGGAATGACAGTCCGCCGTACTCCGCCTATGTGCATGGACGGGAGCAGGAATTTAACATACTTTCCGCCCGATTGTATGAAACACTGGTACAATGCGCCCGGGGTTCGGTAAACTCCGTGGTGCTGCTATGAGTTCATGAACGGAGTAGCAGGAAAAATAGTCTAAAAGTAATGCTTAATAGATTTCCGGGATGTATAGAACATATTTCATGGACTTAATGACCTGATTTGCAGCTGAATCATTCCTGGTTGAAGACTAAATGAGTCTGGAAAAGAAGCCGAATGTGCCAAAAGTCGTATGTTCAACGTTATTTATATAATTAAGCAATATTCATAAGATTCAATTTTCCCATTAGTTGATCCGATAAGTATATAAAATCCGCCAGAATCTGGATCAGTTTTAATGGAAGGAGAAATACAAAGCAATGATTACAACCATCGATACATCTAGCCGACTTGATAAAGAAGTCTACTTGTTATCGAATATGCAGCAATCTAACCGAAAAAACGCTCCGAATCAACTTTTAATTGAAGTTTTTCAGGACTGTATATTCAATATTAAGGATCATCTTTCAGGTACATTTTTATTTCTTCTTACCGATGAGGAGGGCGTTCTTCTTGCGATGGATTATAGCCGTAATCTGGAAGCCATTGTAAGCCGGTCCCCAATTCGTTTGGGAATGTATTTTTCAGAAAATAGTTGTGGTGTTAATGCGATATCAGAGGCCATTGCGAAGGGCTGTCCCGTATATTTACCGCCTGAAGACCACGAAAGCCCTTTTTTTCACAATTGGCATTGTTTTTCGGTTCCGTTAAATGTCGGGAATGCAACGTTAGGATACCTTGATGTTTCAACGATTAATGCGGATATGAAAAGCGAACTGATAGCGATCGCCAAGCTGATTCCGGCAGATATGATGATCAGCTACCAGGTCCAACTCGCTAACCAGGCTGCCGGACAGCTTCCCAAGCCGCTGAGTGAGCGGCAATTAAAAGTTCTTGAACTGATTTCTCAAGGACTGACAGGAAAAGCGATTGCCTCCAAATTAAAAATAAAAGAGTGCACAGTGAACCACCATAAAAAAATCATTTTTGAAAAATTAGGGGTTCAATCCAGCTCGGAAGCCGTTTCAGTCGCAACCCGCATGTTTATATTGTAGCTTCCCTATAGTTTTATATAGGTGGAAATGATAACATTACATGTTAAACTTTTCTGGTGTCCACAAAGAGAGAATCATCAGGAGGGTATTATGAAGAAGAAAATTGGTTTATTATCAATGGCCATGCTGTTAATGTTGGTGTTGGTTACAGCATGCGGAGGGAAAGACAAAGAAGTCAGCTTGGGTGTGACTGAAAGTGGTTCTTATACGAATGACTATTTCGGTTTGTCCCTTAAGTTCCCCAAAGAATGGGGGTATCAGAACGCCGACCAAATGATGAAGCTTATGGAGGCAGGACAGGAAGTGGTTGCCGGAGACAATAAAGCCAAGAGTAAAATGCTTGATCTGGCGAAGACCAAAACCCTTAACCTGCTGATGGCTTCGGAATTTCCATTAGATTCAGGTAAAACCAGTCCTTCCGTGATCGCTGTTGCCGAGAAGGTAAGCATGCTCCAAGGCATTAAGAACGGAAAGGACTATCTGGAATCCTCGAAAAAGCTGATGGTAGACAGCAAGCTTCCGTATAAATTCGAAGATATCAAGACAGTTAAAGTCGGTGGTAAAGATATGGACCTGATGAAAGCTTCGATCGATGCTGGAGCCGGAGTAGTCAACCAAGAATATTACAGCACGATTATTGACGGATATGCGTTCAACCTTATTCTTACTTATATTGATGAGAAGTCGAAGGCTGAAACCGATAAGATTGTGGAGTCTGTATCGTTCAAATAAGAACTGAAAAAAAGGAGTATTCCCATTGAGGAATGCTCCTTTTTTTTGCTGATGTTCAACGAACCAGTATCTTTCCTTCCCCGGCTAGCCTGCGCAGTACACTTGGAAGACGATCACGGTCCTCTTCAGGAATATCCATTTGAATTCCGTAATGAAAAGTGGCATCCTGCTCTCTGTTCCATTTCAACGTTCCTTCTATGTACATAGACTCTGCGGAAAGGACCATCTCCATGCCAACACGTACCAGGTTAATTTCAGGATTAACATTCAGAGGAAACGCCAAATGGCATCCCGAACGGCTAATGTCATACAGTACGGCATTGACGGGTTTAGGAGGAACCGGAATTCCGTTAATAGTAAGGATATGAAGATCAACGGGGGCAGGTTCTTTAAGGGTATAGCGAAAAGGTTCGGTTCTGCGGTTATTGTTCATATGCTCCTCCATACTTTTCCATGTGTATTCTAAATTTATCGACAGAAAAGAGTGATTAATGAAGAGCTGAAAAAGCCTGGAACAATGATGTTCCAGACCTTTTTAATCCAAATGAATTACTCTTGTAAATGAGAACAATTATCAATTATACTTTGAGTAATAACTGATAAACGGAGTGCTGAGATGAATTTGAACGATCATATAAAGCTATGGAATCATGCATCGATTAAAGTGCTGGATATCCGCAGCAATAGACTGGAGCCGGGAACAGAATTTCGGCGCTACCCGCTGCCGGCCAGCGCTTTTGTATATGCATATCAGGGACATGCCTGTGTGCAGATGGATGATAATCGGCTCACGTTGAGAAGGAACCGGATTATGCATGGAGGCCGTGGTGCCGTTCTTCATATTAAGGCAGAGGAATCATTTGAATATTTTCTTGTTTTGTACAAGGCGGTTCTGCTGCTGCCCCCGTCCAGCAAGCTGCTGCTGCAGCTTGAACAGGATGATCCGTTTAAGTGCCAATATAGCTTCGATCCGCTCTATCCTTTGCCGCTGCTGAGCAGGCTGGAGCAAATGTATGAGGACTGGATGACATTTGATCCGCTGCATTCTTTGCATGCAAGGACGCTGTTTCTTCAATTCATTCATGAGCTGTTATGGCAGATGCAGCGTCAAGGAATTGCACCGGTCCAGCCTGATTTGCTGGCCCAGGTGCTTCGTTACATGCAGGAGCACTATATGGAACCGGTTGCGCTGGAATCTTTGGCTGAGCTGTTTGACTGCAGTATCAGTTATTTAAGCAAGCTGTTCAAGAGCCGGATAAATGAAAGTCCGATTAAGGTATTAACGCAAATTCGTATGGAGGCTGCCGCGAATTATTTACGGCACAGTAATTTTTCCCTGCAGGAGCTGGCTGAGCGGGTAGGGTATACTGATGCACATACCTTCAGCCGGAATTTTAAAAAGCATTACGGTCTGCCTCCGGCACAATTTAAGTTGCAGTTTAGGGGAGAAGGGCCTGTACCAAAATTGCCTGTTTTTCATCCGAAATCTGCCCTTGCCGCGGATAATTCCCAGTGCTATAGTATCAAAAGTAATGAGAATTATTATCATTTACGCAAAAGAGGGGGATTACCAGTGAGAAGTGGAACGAAGCCGGCGTCGATTGCCACTGCGGTGTTAATGTTATGTTTTACATTGTTGATCAGTGCTTGCTCCAATACGCCGAATCCGGCAAACCGTGTTGCAGATGGCAATAACACACAAGCAGTGAGTACAATCAATCCGGAAGCAGGCGCAGCTAAAGAAAGCTCCAACACAGGGAATGCGCATGCAGCCACCAAAGCCTATGTGGACAGTAAGGGAGAGGTAACGATTCCGATGAATCCAAAGCGGATTATTGATCTGACAGGAAGTGCGATTGGTAATTTGCTTGTGCTGGATGTCAAACCGATTGCTGCAGCCGATGATTCATTAAAAAATCCGTTCCATGAAGGACGCCTGGATAATATCATCAATATTGGCACAGAGCCGAATGCTGAAGCCATTCTGGAGCTGGACCCGGATCTGATCATTGCTTTTGACTATATCGAAGAGTCTCAATATGAGCAGCTGGCGCAAATCGCTCCAGTGGTCAGACTTAAGTATGGGGCGGGCAATCCGCAGGATTTATTATTGGAATTTGGAAAAATCACTGGCAAGGAAGAGGCAGCACAGCGGTGGATTGAAGAGTGGAATGCCCAAATTGCCGAGGTTAAGCCCCAAATCACCAAGGTGGTCGGCGATAAAACCGTATCGATTCTGCAGCCTTATGCAAAAGGCATCTATGCCTGGGGAGACAAGGGCGGAAGAGGCGGAGAGATTCTCTATGGGGATCTTGGGCTTAAGGCCCCAGATATTATCCAGAAGACACTGATTGACGGCGAGGGATTCGGCGGGAATTTATCGCTTGAATTGCTGCCTGAGTATGCAGGAGATTACATCTTCACAAGCAACTGGGGATGGGATGACGGGGATGCAAATGTCGTCTATGGAAGCAGCATATGGAAATCGCTCCCGGCGGTAAAAAATAATCAGGTCTACTTCATTGATGAGAAGGGTTCCTATTATAATGATCCGATTTCATTGGAGGCCCAGCTCAAGTTCATAATAGAGAGTTTTCTATAGATATCCGGCCTCCAAAACTACTGTAAAAGTGGTGCTGGGGGCTTTTTTGATATTGACATAATGAAGACATAAAAAAACGCCTACATTGTGGCGAAAGTGTGAAACTTATAATTTTATAGCTATTATTATACCATAAAATAACAAAAAAATCAAGTATTGTTTCCCGGGCAGGCTGGATGGTACAACAGAAAGGAGGTGAAGAATAGTGAAAAAAGAAAGTTTAACTGCACTCGTCAGCGCATTCTCCAGAGCGTATCACGCGGAGCATAATCTGATCAAAGTTTTTGATGATTCACTTGCCAGACAACTGTTAACCGATGAGGAATACGAGAGTATTGCCAGCAACATGTCACAGGGGATTGCGTTCTTCCAGCCGGGATTTGAGGGCACACAGGAGCAGGCGCTGCGCAGAGTCGTTGACCACCAGCTGTCTCCGTCACCACTTGGCAGGGCTGCATTTGCCGAACAGGCCCTTGAGGTGGCCGCTTTGCACGGTGCAAGCCAGTATCTGATATTTGCCGCAGGGTATGATACCTTCGCTTACCGGCAGCCGGAGTGGGCTTCGAAGCTGCAAATTTTTGAGCTGGATCATCCTGCCACAGCTGAGGACAAACGCAGACGCGTATCGGCTCTGAACTGCAATAAGCCGTCCAATCTGCACTATGTTTCAGTAGACTTCAGTGAACCGGACTGGACGAGCCGGATGCTGGACTGCCATGCCTTTGACCCAAGTGTAATCAGCTTCAGCAGCTTGCTGGGCATCACCTACTATTTGCCCAAGGATGTGTTTAAGGAATTCTTGTCAGCCGTAACGAAGCTGCTCCCAAGCGGCAGCAGTATTGTCTTTGATTATCCCGATGAGCATACATTCACTGCGCATGCAGGGGAACGCACGCAGAAGCAGGTGATGATGGCCGCACGGGCAGGTGAGCCGATGCAGGCCAGCTATTCCTATGAGGAGCTGGAACACATGCTGGAAGACGTCAACTTGTTGATCTATCAGCATTTGACACCAGCGGAAATTACCGGCCAGCTGTTTCAAGCCTACAATGATAGCCAACCTGCCCACCCAATCACGGCATTCGATAATGTGAATTATTGCCTGGCGGTTAAACGGTAGATTTACACAGGCGAAACGGCATTCCGCTTTTGTTCCGTTCCTGGGCGGAATAAACCCGTTTCCGCCCGTTTTTTATACTGCACAACAAGAAAGCCTGCGTTGAGACGCGGGCCTTTTTACATTTAATCATCACCTTGGGCAGCAGCGCAAGTTAGAGTCTTCCTCATGAGACTCCAGACTCTTTCTTTACATCGGGTGTGAGTTTTATAGAATTATTTAATTGCCCGTTAAAAAATAATTGATTGGCAAAATCATGTAAGGTTCTATAATATTTTCTTTAAAATTCTTATTAAATTTTTCTGAATATTTGTGAATAATATGATTAGCATATCAAAACTTAGTTAAAGGAAGTGTTAAGAAGTGTCAATTGCTATTACAGAATCATCGGCATCGGCAGCTGAATATGTACAAGGGATTTATGATCAGGTGATCACCCGTGATCCTCATGAACGGGAATTCCATCAAGCTGTCAAAGAAATCCTGGATACACTCGTTCCCGTATTGGCCAGGCATTCCCGTTATAGGGAGCATGGTATTCTTGAACGTCTGGTC
This sequence comes from Paenibacillus graminis, assembly GCF_000758705.1. NCBI lineage: Bacteria > Bacillati > Bacillota > Bacilli > Caryophanales > Paenibacillaceae > Paenibacillus > Paenibacillus graminis. The sequence goes on from NZ_CP009287.1 coordinate 3,313,918, forward strand.
GAGCCGGAACGCAGCGTAACCTTTCGCGTGCCATGGGTGGATGATTCCGGCAGCATACAGGTCAACCGGGGGTTTCGCATTCAGTTCAACAGCGCCATTGGTCCCTACAAAGGCGGCATCCGTTTCCATCCTTCGGTATATTCCGGTATTATTAAATTTCTGGGTTTTGAGCAGATCTTCAAAAATGCACTCACCGGCTTGTCCATCGGCGGCGGCAAAGGCGGCTCGGATTTCGATCCCAAAGGTAAATCGGATCAGGAAATTATGCACTTTACCCAAAGCTTCATGACAGAGCTTTACCGGCATATCGGCCCGGATACAGATATTCCTGCTGGCGATATCGGTGTCGGTGCACGCGAGATCGGATACATGTTTGGACAATACAAACGTATCCGTGGAGGGCATGAATCGGGTGTGCTTACCGGAAAAGGTCTCCAGTACGGCGGAAGTTTGGCACGGAAAGAGGCTACGGGCTACGGCTGCGTCTACTTCGTTCAAGAGATGCTGGCGGCGAAAGGTCTTGAATTCCGGGACAGCCGGGTTGTTGTATCCGGTTCAGGCAACGTGTCCATATATGCCATCGAGAAAGCACAGCAAATGGGAGCGGTCGTTGTGGCCTGCAGCGATTCGGGCGGATATATTCATGACCCGCTGGGCATTAATCTGGAAACGGTAAAAAGACTGAAGGAAACCCAGCAGCTCCGAATCAGCGAATACGTCAAAATACACCCTCATGCGGAATATTTTGAAGGCTGCGCCGGTATCTGGAACCTCCCCTGCGATATCGCACTTCCGTGCGCAACTCAGAACGAGCTGGACGAAGACGCTGCCCGGAAACTGATAAATAATGGAGTCAAGGCAATCGGTGAAGGAGCTAACATGCCGTCTACACTCCAAGCCATCCAGCTGTTCCTTGACAACGCTGTGTTGTTTGCGCCCGCTAAGGCTGCTAACGCCGGAGGAGTGGCTGTTTCCGCGCTGGAGATGAGCCAAAACAGCATGCGAATTGCCTGGACGTTTGAAGAGGTTGACGAGAAGCTCCGGCACATCATGAAAAATATATACCGCAGTGCAGTAGCGGCCGCAGAAGAATATGAGGTTCCCGGCAACCTCCTCGCGGGTGCGAATATTGCCGGATTCCTGCGGGTCGCCGATGCCATGCTGGCTCAGGGAATCGTCTAATCCTTGACGGGTACATAGCCATTAACAAAATTATGACCCGCAGGAGTATCACTTCTATTCAATCGAAGTGGCTCTCCTGCGGGTCAATTGTTGTTCATATGACTATTAAAAGCTGGCGGTACCTGCTTCTACCAAAAGCTTACAGCAGCTCGCGGCGAAGCTCTTCCGCCGATTTGGGCGATAAATGCCCGAGCGGAATATCAAATACTGTCTTAGCTCCCCGCTGACCTTCCTGGCTTAAACGGAATGCCGCTCTAGCGTAGGCAACCAGAACGCTGGCCGTAAACTCAGGATTGCTCTCCAGCTTCAGACCGAATTCAGCGATTTGTTTGCTTCCATTGCCGGATACGCCGCTGCGGATCACAAACCCGCCATGCGGCATACCGGAATGCTCAGCGTTAAGCTGTTCTTGGGTGATGAAGGTTACCGTCGTATCATAGTCGGCAAAGTAATTCGGCATGTTCACAATAGTTTCCCGGATTTGTTCCCGGTCGGCGTTTTCCTGCGCTACTACAAAACATTCTCTGCGGTGTTTCTCGCGGGTTTCCAGCTTCGGAGTCTCTCCGGCCCGGATGCCGTCAATTACTGCTTGTACCGGCACGGTGTATTGAACGCCCGCCTGAACACCCGGCACGCGGCGGATCGCATCGGAGTGGCCTTGGCTGACACCGGGCCCCCAAAAAGTATATTCCTGTCCTTCGGGCAGCACAGCTTCCATCAGCAGCCGGTTCATGGAGAACAGGCCTGGGTCCCAGCCTGTTGAGATCACACTTAAGCGTCCTCCGGCAAGAGCCGCCTGATGAACCGATTGGAAAAATTCCGGAATTTTGGCATGCGTATCGAAGCTGTCCACCGTATTGAACATTGCTGCCAGCTGCGGAGTCTGTTCCGGCAGGTCGGTTGCTGAACCGCCACACAGGATCATTACGTCAATACGGCCTATGTATTGATCTGCCGCAGAAATATGCTCAAAGTGAACGCCAGGGGGAGTTTCCAGCTGCTGCGGGTCTCTGCGCGTGAATATCGCGACAAGTTCCATGTCCGGATTTTGTGCAATCGCCTGGTGTACTCCTTTGCCCAAATTGCCATACCCTGAAATGCCTACTTTAATTATTGTGTTCAAAATGATCCTCCTTCGCCGGAGCTAATCTCCGGAATGTAATAAGTCACTGTCTTAAATTATAAGTATATAGACATTACACGAAATGTAAACAATGTCAGGCATACCTGTTCTTTAAAGACCGTCACATTGCTGCAATTAGATATACAATAGGCAAATGCAATCGTTTGCGCTAAAATAAGAGATATGAAATTGTTTTGCGAGAAGTCATCCAGGATGAAGAGGAAGAGAAGCTATGGACACAACGCCTGAAACCATCAGCAGGAAACTGGCAGTATTCCAGGAGAGGGGAGATCGAACAATCAGGGCGAAGGAATATCAGTTTCATCGATGCGGAAGTGTTGCGGGAGGTATGCAAAACCTCTTGAATAAGGGACAAGGCGCGGATACAGTGAATTTGAAGGCTCTGTTATTGATGAAAGCGTTTAAACTATTTAGAGGAGGCGATTAGATGATCAAGAATTGGATTTACAAGTGCAGTTGCTGGGGACTTATAGCATTATTAATGATAGCGCTCACAGGTTGTATGAAAGAACAGGAGCCAACCGCTGTTCAGCCTTCGCCAACCCTGGAGGGAAGTGCTGCTCCTGATGAAACCAAAGGTACAGTGAGCATAGAGAAGCTCGGGGAACGGAGAATCTTTGTTTACCTGCCGCCTGGTTATGAAACCGGCCAAGACCGTTATCCTGTAGTGTATATGAACGACGGGCGGAGTGTGTTTAATACCGGCACCAGTTCTTTTAATAAAGAGTGGCTGGTTGACAAGAAGGTTGACCAGCTTGTTAAAGACGGCAAGCTGGAGAAGGTCATTGTAATTGCAGTCGATGCAGGCGAAGACTCAGACCGTGGGAAAGAGTATGTCCCTTTCCCTAATGATTCTATTCCTACGGATGGGACCGGGGCGGAGAAATTTACCCGGTATTTTATTGAAACCGTCATTCCCTTTGCGGATTCAACATACAGAACGATTCCAGACAGGGACCACCGGATGATCATGGGATCGTCATTTGGCGGAGTGCAGGCGTTCTGGATGGGCTATCACCATCCCGAGACTTTCTCTGTGATCGGTGCGCTGTCCGCCTCCACATGGGTAGCTAACGGACAAGCTTATGAAGATTGGGCGCAAGAAACCGGAAAGCCGGATGTGAAGATTTGGCTGGACATGGGAGCTAAGGAAAAAATGGTAATCGATCCACTGGTAGATTTACTTTTGTCGAAGGGATTTAAATATGGGCAGGATTTATTTTTTCAGATGGATCCTATTGGTGAGCATAATGAGATTTCCTGGTCCAGACGAGTACATAATCCACTGATCATGTTCGCCGGGAAAGCACCCGGTCAAGCGGTTAAGCTGGAAGTAAGCGACTATTTGTCAATTTCAGGGATGGGAGAATCTTATCTCCGCCTCAATCCGGTAGCAACCATGGACAATGGAATGGATTATTCTGTCTCCTCCGAAGCCTCATACAAGGTGCTGAATACCGAGGCTGGACAGGTGGAGCCCTCAGGGAAAGTGACCTTTTTGAAACAGGAAGACTTGCGTGTTGAAGTTACATATCAAGGGCTGACCCAGTTGTATGATATAAAAAAAGATCGTTAGCAGTAAAATAGGATAGTGTGACTTTTTAAATAAAACATAGGAATTTACAAGAGTCATTGGATTGATTAGTCCCGCAAAAGTTCGCTTATAGGCCACCTTAGGGTGGCTTTTTTTTGGAACAAATATCTGAATCTCTGTATTGAAGGTTTACAACGTGAAGCATCTGCATTGAACTGTACAGTATATTAGAGGTGTATTATCCGTCAGTCTATTCCTAGCCTTTGGTCTGGTATGGTTCCAGTCGGAAGACTGTTTTGAACCTTCTCTTTACCACGTATAATGATGATTAAGTGAAAAACGTGAGAGGAAGGACAATATGAACAATAAAGTGTATACTATGCCGGTTGGAGCGCAGGAATCTCTGCAGATTCCAGCACAATCACCATCTAAACCTCGCAGAGGTGGAACAAATCCCAAGGTATTCCGGAGCATTATGTATTTTATAATATCTTTGCCGCTAACGATTGTGTATTTCGTATTTATGGTGACAGGGCTGGCGTTGTCCATTGGGTTAACACCTGTTTTCATCGGAATCCCCTTATTTTTTGCAGTAGCTAAGGGAATCGATTACATCGTAAAATTTGAGCAAGAGCTGGTAAGATCGTTGCTGGATATTCCTGGACCAAGTGAAGAACACCAATCGAATATGCAGGTGGAGGGAGCGGGCTTCCTGCAACGAATGAAGTTAGGCTTTCATGCCGGGAAGTTTGCACGTAACATTATGCTGATAATAGCCCGGTTCGTATCCAGCATTGTTTTCTTTTCAATTACGATAACTGTGGTAGCGGCTGCACTTGGTCTGATTACACTGCCTGTGCTCCATCAGATTTTTCTGCAAACTATGGATTTGAATATTCTGGAGAATAGTGTGTTTGCCTTGTTCCAAATCGACTGGACATTATCTCAGCAATATATTTCTTATGTCGTAGCAGGATTTGTAGTTGCCTTGATCGCAAATTGGGTAATTCGCAAGCTTATGGATATACAGCGTAGAATGCTGTTCGTATCCTACGATGAAGGACAGCAGTATTAAATTTAATGAAACGTATTCAGCGTGGAATAGAAGTCACAGGGGAAAGGTTAGTGGAGTGGCGGCGGGGGAAGATTTTACTCTTCCCCCGCCGCCACCGGATTCTCCTCATAACTAATCCAGCACCCTTATGAATTCGTTGTTCTCCGTTTACTCCGCCGGCAGTATAGGACAGCTACTGCAGTATCCATGATCCGCTCTGAGCTGATAGGCCAGACAGCAGGTCGCCTTAATAGATATAGTGTTGTGTGGAGGGTTGCGGTCCGTTCTGAATTTGGGCATGTTGCGGAACGGATTAGCGGGAAGTCCGAATACCTCCGGTTCGAGTTCCCAGGTCATAGCTTTGAATTGCTCGATGATAAGGTTGCGGGTGCTGTCACCTGCTGCGTTCCGGGCTTCCTCTTCCATATAGGTATATAGCTGATTATAAATCTGCTTCCATAGCATCACTGCTTTGGTCTGTGCGGCTTTGGCAAGAGCAAGAATAATCGGTCTAACATCGTTTTTATAGAACAAACCAAGCTCATCTAATAATACATTCCCGGGATCATGTTTGTGGCAGAGGCCGTCCCGATTTTCATGGACATGGAAAGAGAATACGGGGAACCCCTCAGTGCGGATGAGATGTACAGACATGTTGCTCAGGCACAAGGCATGAGCCATCGGGTGTGCAGCCGTGAGCAGTGCATATTTTGCCCCGCAAATTCCGGCGTACCAGCTGCAAAAGATGGCGGCTGCTAAACGCTTGTCATCTGTTCCGAGCATGGAAGCATAAGTTTTGAGCAAATGCTCAGCATTTGCAGGCAGGCTTAATTCGGTAAGCGAAAAAGTAACCACTGCATTCTCTGCAGCCTCCGAATAGATGAAAAAACGTTCTCCCAATTGCATTTTTTCGGTTTCGCACATCCTTAAATCCCCTTTATTCCAAGTTACCCTCAAAGGCCTGGAGGACCGAATCCATCGCATAGCGGTTCGCCAGCGGAGACATTCCCACGTTAAACCAATCCTTGCCCGCCATCGTATATACCTGATTCTTCTTGACTGCATTCATGTTCTTCCACAGAGGACTATCCAGCATATCTTCATAGGTTTGCTTAACCTCAGCATTGTCCTCATTATTCAGCTGAATAATGAGGTGGTCGGGATTATACTCGGGCAATTTTTCAAGTGATATGGTTAATGACGGATCTTTGGGGAAGTTCGGAATCATCTCCAGCCCAAGCGTGGTATGAATAAACTTTCCGCGATCGATCTGATCCCCGTATAGGATGAGGCTGTTAGGCATAACCATCATATATAACACGGTCTCGTTGCCAACCAGATCATCAAGCTTCTGCTTGGCTTCAACTTCCTGGGCTTCCAGATCTTGAATGACCTTCTCTGCAATGTCTTTTTTGCCCAGGACCTCGCCTATATCCTTCAGTTCATCACGCCAGTCATCGCGTTGTGGCAGCAGAACCGTCGGTGCGATCCCGGATAACTGATCATAGTCCTTGTCAGACCACCAGACGGGAGCAAGGATAAGATCTGGCTCAGAGGCCAATATCATTTCAAAATTCGGGGTTTCTGCAATGCCCATTTTAAGAGTATCCTTGAGCGGTTCTCGCAGATAGGTTGGTAGATCCGTATGATAGTTCTGTACTGCTATAGGTGTAACGCCCAATGCTTGCAGAAACTCCGGATAGACTACGGAGAGTCCGATGACTTTGGTTGGATTGGCAGGGATCTTAATCTCGCCTTTTTCACTTTTTACTACACGAATGTCCGCTTCAGCTGTGGCGGCAATCTTGGCCTGTCCACTGTTATTTGAGCAAGCTGCCATTACCAATACCAGCACAATAGCCATACAGAACGCCATTCCTGTTCTTATCTGTATCATTTATTATGTAACCTCCTGATTTTCGATACCTTAAATCTCACTTGCGAGTGAGAATCAATATCACTGTTAGGAGTATAAAACAATCTTTCAGATCCGACTATTGACAATCTCGCCAATATTTTATGTTCGATTACGCCAAAGAGACAACGCCAAGTCGAGAATCAGCTCCTGAGTGAACGATGTATACTCTGTCCATGGGAAGGGAGGGAGATGTTCAATACGCGAATATCCGGCGGGGTCAGGATGCTTCCACGACTCCTTGTCCCGGAGCTCAGACCAAACGGCCTGCGAGTGGACATCCTCATCCACAATCAACAGAAGCCTGTCCGCATCCGCAGACCCCAGCTCTTCCAGCGTCAATGTCTGATGGCTAAGCTTGCGGTTAACAACGGACGCCGGGAGCAGATGCAGATCATCGTAGAGCACTTCACCTAAGCTTCGATTAGACAACACGGTAATCTTTTGACCGGATATTCGGGCAATAAGAAGCTTGTCCTTGGCGAGTTCATGATCTAAGTCCGCACGGACAGCCTCTGCTTTGCGCTCATATTTGTCTAACCATGCTGCCGTTTCCTTTGTCTTGTTGAGGCATTTTCCGATGAATCTTAATTGCGTCCGCCAATCCATCCGGAGCCAGGACACGAGATAAGTGGGTGCAAGCTCTTGAAGCTGCTGTTGTATGTCCGGACTTAGCGATTGCTCCAGCCCCAGAATAATATCAGGATGGAGGAGGGCGAGCTGCTGTATTCTGGTGTCGTCATCCTGGGCAAGAGGAAGCACCGCACCAGGCTCATATTTACGGCGGTAATATTCAGTCCAAGGATGGTCAGCCGGAGCTGCGCAGGGAATAATATTCAGAGTAAGCAGTGCCCCAATCAGGCTGCCGTGGTAAGCAACAATTTTCAGCTTGGCATTTCGCATGAATGTTGCCGGAGCAACACCGGTAATTTGCTTGAATTTGCGCCGGAAATAGGGGATGTCCTTATAACCGACGTAAGCGGCGATATCCTTTAATTCATAATTCGTGTGCGGCAGCATAAGGCTCCTTGCTTGTCTGATCCGGTATTCGGTCAGGTATTCAATCGCGCTGATACCGTATTTCTGCTTGAACAGTCTGATGAAATGCCTTTCGCTGGTACCTGCCTCGCCTGCCAGCACACGGATGGAGAGCTCTTCGCGGTAGTGTTGCTCTATATATGTCTTGACCCGCTCCATCACAGCGTCTGTATCGCTCAGCTGCAACTGGCCGACATCGCTCAGCAGACTATACAGCAGCTCATAGAATCCGCTCTGGGCATGCAGCCGCTGCAAGGGGTTTATGTCTCTCATGAAAGCGGAGATGGCCTCACAGTGTTTGCTGTAAGTAATAGTTGATGCAATCGCTGCTTCTCCTTGCATGGGGAAGGGGATATGAAGCTCCGGTGAGCTTGTCAGTTCCTGATCTTCAGACAGATCACGCCGACCAAATACATCAAACCGAAGAATGTATAACCTCTGGTCTCCTGAACCCTCTAGACGGGCTTCGATCAACTGCCCCGGCAGGCAAACAAAAACAAATCCCGCTCTGAGTTCAGCATATTTTCCATCTACCGTTATCCAACCCCGGCCAAATATTGGAATCAGGAGCAAATGCGATTCAAGAAATTGCAGCCGAAGTGACCACTCTCCCTTGGGATTGTTGTTCTGTGTGATGCTTCGAAGCCTGAACCACATTTGGTCAATCTGTCCGAATGTTCCCGCAGGCGGTATGCCATCCTTACTGATCATTCATCGCCACCACCTTCTGATATGCAGCAACACGCAAATACTTGCATCTGAGGCCGCGGTCCACTGGGAGAAGGTATCCTTTTCCCGGTTGAAGCCAACGATTCTCTGAGCAGAATACCTGCTGTTTACCGATGAGAGATTCATGCTGTACACTACTTTCCATTCCAATTCACTTGACTAGAGATACCTCTTGGCACTCTGTACGAGTACGAACCATGCATTGCCATAACTCCAGCACAAAGATCCCGCGTCGGACGCGGGATCTTCATGTTACTATTCCCCAGTCGCCACCGGATTCTCCTCATAACTAATCCAGTCGCTCCAGCTCCCCGCATACAGCCGTACATTCTTGAACCCGGCCTTCTCCAGCGCCAGCACATTCGGGCAGGCGGTTACCCCGGAACCGCAGTAGACGATAATCCCGGCATCCTTGTCCAGTTCTGCGAAGTGCTCGGCAAGCTGCTCGGCGCTCTTGAAGCTGCCGTCGGCGTTCTGCGTGTCTTTCCAGAAGTAGTTAAGTGCGCCGGGAATATGTCCGGCTTTCTTATCCAAGGTCTCATTCTTGCCGTGATAGCGGTCATTGGCACGGGAATCAATCAGGATGGGAAGAGCAGAGGCGGCATCTGAAACGGAAACGTGAGTTCCGGCGTGAGTCCCGCCATTCACCGTTTGCTCCGACACCTGACGAACCTGATCGACATCTGCCAGCATCTGCGGCTGTACCTTTGGCTCAAAAGTGCTCGGCACCCGTACCGGCTGATGATCCGTAACCGGGAATTTCTCAGCTTTCCAGGCGCTGAAGCCGCCTTCCAGAATGAATACCTGCTCATGCCCCAGGTAGCGCAGCAGCCACCAGAGCCGGGCGGCATTCATTCCGCTCTCGTCATCATAAGCGACAATACGGGAATGATTCCCGATTCCAAGCTTCGCCAGGCGGGCAGCAAGCACTTGGGGTTCAGGCAGCGGGTGACGTCCGCCGTGTTCTCCCACCGGGCTTGACAAATCATGCTCCAGATCAAGATAAACGGCACCAGGGATATGCTCCTGTTCATAGCTCTCTCTGCCAGCCTCAGGTTTACCCAGTGTAAACCGGCAATCCACAATCGTCTGCTCCGGCTCATAGAGCCTTGCCAGCAGCCAGCGTCTGGTTACGGTAGCGTCCATACGTATCCCTTCCTTTGCTTATATCAATATGAAGTTTATTATAGCGGAAAAATCGGAGGACCCTCAAGAAAAGCTCCAAATCTTCTAATCCCGGTCCATAAACTGGGCTTCAACGGCATCGGCAGCAGGCGGAAGCTGCATTCCTTGCTTCCAGATCAGAATGGGGTTGTCATCCTTGGGCCCGTAATAGATGGCTTTAATCTGAGTGGAAGGGTCAGTATGGTTGGCATTTAATTGATCGAGGTCGATCCATTCGTAACCATTGCCAAGTCCCAGCTCTACATCTGTTTTGGTCTTAAAGACAGGCCGCATCGGAGTGATGTAGAAGTTGCCGTCACCTTCCGATTTGCCACGGATCCGATTCACCCGGTATCCATCGGTCAGCTTGACATGATAAGCGATCTTCCCGTCCTTGAGCCGGCTTACATTGGTGATTTCAATAACACTGGAGGGGACTTCTGTAATATTCCAGCGGAATAAGCCGACATACCCTAGAACGATAACGCCGCATAGGGTTGTGGCAAGGAGCAGGCCTTTGGCAAATGCGGCAGCTCTGGAACGGTGCCAATAACCTTTGAAGCTTGCCAGCGCGGTGCTATCCTGCTTGTTCTTCTCGATGATCTCAAAAGGCAGGCTGCTGCTCTGCTGCAGCTTGTGCAGGGCGGCAGTACAATGCTCGCAGGCCGCTAAATGGGCCTCGATGGATTTTCTGGTATCTGCACTGCACACTTCATCGTAGTATAGCGGCAGCAAATCCCTGACGATTTCGCAGGACAGTTTGTTCATTGGTTTTCCTCCATTAATAGGTCTTGTATGATGTTTCTTGCGCGGTGAAATGTAACTCTGGCCCAGCTTTCCGTTCTGCCAAAGACCTCACTGATATGGTCAAAGGACAGCTCTCCGAATACCCTCAACGTAAAAACTTCCTTATAAGGCTCTTTCAGACCGTGCAGCAGCTTATGGACCCGCAGGGCTTCTGTTTTGTCAATCAGCTTTTGTTCCATCGAGAGGCTGTTTCCCCGGATTTTTTCCTGCGGGCTGCCCAGATCAAAGCGTTTTTGTTGGTCCATGTACTTGAAGTAGGTGTTTTTTGCGATTTGACACAGCCAGACACTGATTTTACAATTGCCTTTGAACTGGTCAATATTTTTCAATGCTTTTACAAACGTTTCTTGCGTAATCTCCTCGGCAATCTGTTGATCTCTGCTCAAAGACAACGCAAATAAGTATACATCCTGAAAATATTGCTTGTAGATTTGTTCTACATCGGCCACATGTTCACCACCTTACATATATAAGACCCGATTGCGGGAGATTCGTTACAAAAACAAATAAGAGAGGGGCATAAGCCTACGGATACTATTGTAAGCCAGGTTTGGCCGGAGTGGAATGGAACGCTGAGGAAGCGGAGGGGCGGCTGGAATAATACAACTTATTTTGTGGAAAATAGTACTCACCACGCTGTGCTGCGTATCTATGATACGCATAGGGATAGAAACAAAATCGAATTCGAGCATGCTGTGCTGCAAAAGCTGGGAAGCTTGCCCTTACCGTTTAAAATTCCAGTTCCTATCGGTACCCATACTGGAGAAACTTTGATCGAGCTCAAGGAAGCCGGCGGCAAATTCGCCTGCTTGTTCAAGTATATAGAAGGAGATTCGCCTGTTGAGGAGGAAACTGGCTATTTCGAATCCTTCGGAGAAGCCGCCGGGACCTTGTCCGTTGTGCTGGCAGACATAAATCCCGGACTTGTTCCGGTGTACCGGCCTTATTATGAGCTGCGCCAAGCATATCCGCTGTGCACCGGAGAAGTAATCCGGGACCTTTGTCTGAACCCGCCGTTACCTTTTACAGAACTTGCTCAGGAATTGGGGCTGCTCTGCAGGGCTTATGAAGATATCGCTGATTCTCTGGCCGGACTCCAGGAGCTTCCGCATCAGCTGGTACACGGAGATTTGAACGCATCAAATTTACTGCTGGAGACAAGTGATCACCGGCAAGTAGCTGCGCTGCTTGATTTTGAATTCTGCACCCGCGATGTGCGGGCCATGGAGCCTGCGGTTATTCTGTCCGGTCTGCTGGGCCAGGCGGAAGCAAAGAAAGCGGTCCGGGATTTCTGCCGGGGCTTCAGCCGCAGGGTCCGGCTCTCCGAAGCCGAAATCAAAGCGGTCCCGGTACTGATGCTGCTTAGGAAAGTTGATGTTTTCCTCCATTTTGTCACCCGTTACCTGGAGGGTACAGATGAAGCACATGTGCTGCAAGAGCAAGTGAGGCTGCTGTCTGAAGATGTAACTCGGCTGTCTGCACATACATCAATTATGCTGGAGATCCTGAGCGAGGAGCAAGAGCGAAATAGCCGGCGCTAATTCATGTTCAAGTAATCGCTTTCATCCAACCCTTCAGCCGGCAGTGAGAGCTCATCCGACCTGTCAACCTCTTCTGGTGTCCTTCGCTCCGTTCGCAAGCGTCCCCCCCAAGTTCTAACGCAAATCCTATTCAAGAAGAACAAGGGCTGACCCAATCAGCCAACTTATGGCTTTGGGTCAGCCCCCGGCAAGACCTTTTAAACGGTGGTGATTTCTTTCCAGTCGCCAAACGGGAAGGTCTGTTCAGGCACAGTAAAACCGTTAACGTCCCTGCCTGCAGCGTAAAGGGAGATATCACTTACAAACCCGGCTGCGGCGGGGGATGAAACGGTAATCGTGTAATTCGCTACAGTAGTAGGAATAACAAGAGTAACTACACCCCTCGCTGCTGCAATCGCAAACGTTGTTGTGAAATACAGCGTTTCAACCAATCCTTCGGGACCAGCATCAGAAATGCTGTAAGCATTGACTACGATGGGTTCCAATCTTGCTGCAGTCGTGTTTGTAATACGCAGCTGGACAAACGTAGAGATCAATGCGAGTGTCGGGTCGAGATTGGAAACTGCACCGATTGTATAGATAGCCATAATGGCACCTCCTTCTCTTTTGGATAAGATAGTATATGCAAATTTGATAGAGTGTATTGGATTACCGTCTTTATTTCATAGAAAAGGCAGTTCCCACGATAAAAGATGTCGTTCTGGAAGACAGTTTTGCACCGGGTTAGCGGGCGCAGGAAAATAGACTTTACAATATTTATGATCCAGTGTACTATTTAACTAACACACCAATACGATATAACACTCGTTCAACATTTTGACTGACCAATATTGATTTCAATCCAGGAGGGTGCTATGAATCAGAACGGATATCAACTAGAAGCTGCAGTTAACGGGAAGCCGCAGATCGTGCTGCAAATGCAAGGCGTAAGCAAGATCATCAAGGGGAAGGCCATTGTGAATGAACTGTCCTTTAATATTTGCAAGGGGGAAATTGTCGGGCTGCTGGGACCCAATGGAGCCGGGAAAACGACGACCATCCGCATGATGACCGGCTTAATTCGTATGTCGGAAGGAGATGTGCTTATTGGGGGACATAGTATCCGTAAAGACTTCAACAAGGCAATCGCTTCTATTGGTGCCATCATTGAGAATCCGGAGTTCTATCCACATATGACCGGCTATGACAACCTGAAGCAATACCAGCGGATGAGTGACGGAATTACGGATGCCAGGATGGATGAAGTTGTGCAGCTGGTTGGCCTGCAGGAGGCTATGGGCAAAAAGGTCAAAGCTTATTCTCTGGGGATGCGCCAGCGGCTTGGAATAGCCCAGGCGCTGCTGCATGCGCCCAAGCTGCTGATTCTGGATGAGCCTACAAACGGGCTGGATCCTGCGGGAATCCGGGAGATGCGTGATTATATGCGGAGAATCGCAGAGGTGGAAGGCATCTCCATCCTGATTTCCAGCCATATGCTTGCTGAGATTGAACAGATATGCCACCGTGCTGTAGTCATTCAGAACGGCAAGCTGATCGCCGTCACACCGCTCGGAGAAGAAGCGAAAGCCGGAGGAGCGATCCCTCTGGCGATCAGGGTAGGGAAGCTTGAAGCTGCGCTGGTTGTAATCCATAAGCAGGCTGAAGTGCAGATCATCCGCACGGATGAAGCTAACTCCGAAGTTCTTGTAAGCATGCCGGACGATCAAGTGCCTGAGCTCATAGCTGCACTCAGTGAGGCGGGAGTGAGAGTCTACCGCATTATGGATAATAAGCAAAGTCTGGAAGAAGAATTCCTGAAATGGACAGGGGGGAACCGCATTGCGTAAGTTTTTCGATCTGGTGCTGAATGAGTGGCTGAAAATGGCGAAGAAACGCAGCTTTTTTATCGCTTATGGGCTTCTGATTGTAATGCCGTTTGTAGTGGGATACATTGTGCATTCGGTTGCGGAGGATTTGTTTGCTTCCGGTCCGCAATTTGCGGCAGAAATGCTGCTGCCGGCAAGCATCGGCCAGGTGGTGAGTATTCTGGTCATCATCGGGACAGCGGGAATTGTCGCCAAGGAATACAGTCAGGGAACAATCAAATTCCTGCTGATCCGCGCCCGCAGCCGTACGGCCATTCTTGCCTCCAAATTTGTGACCGTCCTGCTGTACGGACTCAGCCTTACCGTGGTAACAGCAGCAGCGGTATATGCTTCCGGTATGCTGTGGTTTGGAAATGGCAGCGGCCTGGGAATTGGCGATGTGCTCACATCTTTGCTTTATAACAGCGTCTATATGGTTATGTACGCAACACTGGCTTTTATGATTGGGATATTGACGACTTCTACCGGAGTAACCATAGGGATTTCGATGTTTGCCCTAACGATCAGCAATCTGATCATCTTCCGCGATTTCTACAAATATGTATTGTTTCCCAACATGAACCTGGCTGCCTATGAAGGCGGCGGGGCACCGCTTCCGGGGATGACTTTGCCATTCTCTATCCTCATGCTGGCTGTATATTTCTTACTGTTTCTTCTGGCGGGATTTATGGTATTCAGACGAAGGGACGTTGCTTGATGACCATAGAATTTGACAATAATCAGCCGATTTACCTCCAGATCATGAATTATATGAAAGGGGAGATCGTGACGGGCAAGCTGAAGCCGGGCGACAAAATCCCCTCCGTACGTGAATTGGCCGCTGAACTGCAGATTAATCCGAATACGGTGCAAAGAACCTTTCAGGAACTGGAGCGTGAGACCATCGTGGAAACCCGGCGCGGGATGGGCAGATATGTAACCGGCAATGAACAGACGATTCTGACAATTAAAAAAGAGATGGCACAGGATGTGCTGGACCGTTTTATCCGCGGCATGCAGGAGCTGGGTTTTCAGAGTGAGGAAATCCTGGCGGCTGTGGCTGAGAATATTGAAATAAGAACGAAACCATAGGGGGATTATCACGGTGGACAGGATACTTCAGGTACAGGATGTAACCAAAAAATACGGCTCCAAGCATGCACTGCACGGGGTCACCTTCGGACTCGGTGCCGGTAAAATCGTCGGACTTCTCGGCAGCAACGGCAGTGGTAAAACTACGCTGATGAAACTGATTGCCGGTCTGGCCCAGCCGACCTCGGGGAAGATTTCGGTGCTGGGCGTACCGGTGGGGGAAGCGAGCAAGACATTGGTGTCATTTATGCCGGACCGCCCGCTAACCGAATCATGGATGAATGTGGGGGATGCCCTCAGATTCCAGCAGGATTTCTACCCTGACTTCGATCCTGGCAAAGCGAAACGGATGCTGGAATTCATGAAGCTTAGCGGGCGGGACAAAGTACGTACGTTATCCAAGGGGATGAGTGAACGCCTGCAGCTGACCATGGCACTCTCGCGCCGGGCCAAATTATATATTATGGATGAGCCTATCGGGGGAGTTGACCCCGTTGCCCGGACCAATATCCTTAACGCGCTGATGGAGTTCTATGAGGAAGACAGTACCATCCTGCTCTCCACGCATCTCGTGACCGACATCGAGAGGATTTTTGACGAAGTGATCTTTATTAAAGAAGGTGAGCTTGTGCTGCATAGTGAAGTGGAGGATCTGCGGCTTCAGCGCGGCAAAAGTGTCGATGAGCTGTTCAGAGAGGTGTATGCGGAATGCTGAAACTGATGAAATATGATTTGAGAAGCAGACGGGAGCGAATTCTTGCATTTTTTGTAATTATGCTTCTTGTCCAGGCAGGTATATGGATTTCTAACAGTTCATTGGGGGCCGGGTTGATTACGCTCCATATTATTACGTATGCCGGTTTCAGTTTTGCTCTGCTGCTCTTTGCTTTTTTCAGCTATTTCCGTTACTTAAAATCTTATGCCAGACGTCTGCTGCCGGTCCCCACGGTTAAGAGTGTGCTCTCACCGCTGCTGCTCTTCTGGGTTCTGCTGTTGTCTGTTGTGGCCATTGCTGCGGTTCATTTTGGCATTTATATTCTGGCGTATTCCACAGACGTTCTTCCGGTGAATTTCTGGCCGGTGGCATCATGGAGCGTGCTCAATCTTCTGTGGACTGCCGGATTTGAACTTGTTCTCCTGATGTTTGCCCTCACCCTGGCTATAAGCCTTCGGATAAAAGGCACCATTTGGATTGCCATTGCTGTATTTATGGTCGTGGAGAACGGACTATCCTTTATGGAGCGGCAGTTCTGGGGGAATTATATATCTGCCCTGGATAACGTGTTCCGCTTTGAGATTTTTGATCCCTCGACCGTTAGCAGCGGGGTGAAATTATTCGGTACACCAACTGAATTTCTCTGGCCGCTCCTCTTCGAAGCCGCTATTGGAGCCGTGCTGATTTATGTAATTACACTGCTGGTTCAAAAGAGAATTGAAAACTGACCCCGCTGCTGAAGCGCAGGACGGATGCATCGCCAAAAGACGTCCTCCTGGGAGGGCATCTATAATGACGGGCGGATTATAATCCTTGTGCTCGGCGCGTGTTCGTCCAGATCTCAAGCTCCCTAAGCAAGTGTTCTTCTTCGGCCTCCTGCAAATCCAGGCGGATTCCATACTGGAACTGGCCCAGTCCAAACATCCAGCCCCAGCGCACACTGCCTTCGAACTGCAGCTTGTCTTCCGCCAGCTGGAAATGAATTATCAGCTTCGTATCCCCGGCGGTAAAGCGGAGGTTCAGCGAAGTGCGCACCTTACAGCCTGAACGGCTAAGGTCAAGCAGTACGCCTTCTGTTAATTTTCCGGCGCCCGGACCGGAATTGCCCGCAGGCAGCTCAAGCCAGCATTCTATGGGCTGGTTCATCACATATCGGAATGGTTCTTTTCTACTGGAGTCGTCCATTTCTACCTCCGCTGTTTTTTTGCTATTATATCGAACTGCACTGATCAGGGCAATCTACTAAAGTGCTATTTTTAAAAAGAAAAGATTTAAATGGTTCACCGATTGCAAAAATGCAGTTAATATCTTCTGCAGAACAATACTGAATAATCTTGATAGACGACCGCAGATACTTGAACACACAAAAACCTTTCTCATAGGACTGGAGTACTAATCATCCAGATATGAAGAAAGGTTTTATTTTTTTCTGCTGTAGCTGTGACGGTAGGCATAACGGTAAAAATATGAAAATCACAAGTCAAGCCCATAGGGGGCAGCACAGGCAGAATAGCCGAACGCGAATTCTATATAGAGAAAGGATATGAGGAGATGACGGAAAGTGAATCTGGATACATCCTCCGGCGGCAGCTATGGTTTTTACAGAACCATTACGATGTTGTACCGGGCAGGTCTCTTTGCACCCAAGAAGGAGGTGTGATGAACATGGTGAATGAGGCACTGAACAATGTGCTGGCTTTTGCTTCGGTACTGGCAGTTTTTGTCTTAGCCTTGGTTCAACTGGTCAAGACCACTGTGACCCTTCCGCGCAATCTCGTTCCGGCTGTTGGACTCGTTATCGGCCTCTTTGTAGGTGCTGTAGCGTACCCTTTTACAGATATGAATCTGATTTTGCGTCTATGGGCAGGGGGACTTGCAGGATTGTCGGCTACCGGACTGTTTGAGCTGGCGTTCAATAAAAGGGAAGGTTCTACCAAGGACTGACAGGCATATAGTACACCCGATTACCGGCAGGAGGCCGGCAATCTATTTTAGGCAGTGTCCGCAGGCCAGAAGACCAAGCAATTCATAGGTTTCATTAATACAATAGAGAAGGAAAGGAGGTGCTTATATGGGAACTTATTTGGATGCGAGAACATCGCAGAATGCCAGTACCGCCAATTCTATTGCAATTCCGATTCTGGTTATCAACACTCCTCAACTGTTCGGCCAGATTGGCCTGATTACTGCAGGGGTTACGACGAATCCGCGTGTGCTGCTCAAGGGAACGATTTCTGTTCAGCTTCCCCTGGCTCTGGTAGGGATTACGATTAGAATAGTAAGAGGAACCTTGCCTACGGATCCTGTAGTATACTCTGCAACTTCTACATTCAGTTTAAGCGTCTTGGCACCGCAGGTAATAGCTTTTTCCGCCGCTGACTTTCAGCCGCCCATAACTCCGCAATTGACTTATACCGCTTTCGTCTCGTCCAATCTTCTGGGTTCGGTTCGTGTCGGTCCGGAGAGCTTTGACGGAATTCTGGTTTCCGATTAATGCACAGCATCCTGTCAAGCCTTCGTAAAGGGAGACAGGATGCTCTTTGGCTGGGATATTCAGAAGCGATGATCCAAATATAAACCTTTTAGCCCAATCTATAAGGGGCAAGAATACATATTCTGTTGTGTAGTGATTATTTTGAAGGAGGTAATCTCATGGGTGCAGATTGCGGTTATGGCGGTAATGTGGGTGGCGCTAATAAGTGTCCTGTTGTAAGTCCGTTCACTTCTACGGGTGCAATTCTGGTGCTTTACATTTTGCTGGTTATTATTTTGAGTGCCTGTTTCATCTAGTTAGAAGGAATAAACGCGGTCTTTGGGCAGAAATGCCGGGGATCGCGTTTTTAGCCGGTTGTCATGGACAAGCCATTTCGGGATAGAACAAGCCGATTCGAAGAAAAAAATTGTAACTATATCCCATGTGATCCGTATACCAAAAGGATGTGATATCAGAAAGGGGATAATAACATGAGCAAAAAATTAACGCTGCTTTTGGCCTGCGTGCTGCTGGGTTTATCGATCTGGCCGGCACCTGCTGCTCACGGAGCAGAACCTAAGGTGATTTTTAGTGTGAACAATGAAGTGCTTCAATTTCCTGTCAATGAGGCTCCATTTATAACCGGCGATATGTTAATGGTGCCTATCCGCAAGGCGGGTAAAGCTCTGGGTTTGGAAGTTGTCTACATACAAAAAGAGAAAAAACTGGAATTAAGCCGCGGTGGACAGCAGCTTGCCATTAAGCTGGGGACAGGTGAAGTGGTGATTAATGGGAAAGACAAGCTTGCGGTTAACGGGAAAGTTATACTTCGCGGGAATCTTGTATATGTACCCTTTTCGTTGTTCAATGCCATGGGTCTGATCAGTGCCTATGATTCCGCTGCTGGTCAGGCTACGGTTAACACGCCGCAAAATTATGCCGATACAGTCACAGGCCTGCTGGCCTCCGGTAAATATGAACAGTTGTGGCAGCGGTATTTCGATAAGACTGCCAAAACAGCGATATCCGTGATGAAGCTCCAGCAGGCATGGGAAGGATTAGCGGAACCCTATGGGGCGTACAACAAGCTGACTTTCTTATCCAGCCATCAGGATGGGAAGCAGATTACAATTACAGGCACTGCCTCTTTTGCCAAGGGGGACCTGGCGATCACAACAACCGTCAACAGCAATGGTAAAATTACAGGCCTCTGGTTCTCCCCTCCTGCCCCTTCTACCGCTGCACCGGAGCTTAAGCTCCCGGAGGGAGTGACAGAGGAGGAAGTTACCGTTGGCGCAGGAACATCGCATCCGCTGAAAGGACTGCTTACCCTCCCCGCACATCCGTCTCATCCCGTACCATCGGTTGTGCTCGTCCAAGGTTCGGGAGCTTCAGACCGCGACGAAACAGTGCTTGGCTACAAACCGTTTAGGGATATCGCCTATAGTCTGGCCAAACAGGGCATTGCAGTACTCCGGTATGATAAGCGGACTTACTCTTATCCTGAGCAGTTTACGGGAGCTGCAGCAGCTACAATCAATGTTAAGGATGAAGTGGTGGATGATGCGGTTGCCGCTGCTAATTTGCTCAAAGCAGACCAACGGATGGATTCCGCCCATGTCTACCTGGCAGGTCATAGCCTTGGTGGAATGCTGGCTCCGAGAATCGACTCCGAGGGCGGGAATTTCGCCGGACTGATCCTGCTGGCAGGCTCACCGCGGACTCTGTGGGAGATTATGTACGATCAGAACATGGCGGCCATCCATTCTCTCCCGGATGCAGACCCGGTCAAAGCGCAGGCAGCTACAGCAGTTAACGCCGAACTCGCCAAGGCGAAGGCACTGGCTGGGATGACGCTTGAACAGGCTAAGACGGCACCCGGTGTTTTTAAAATGCCTGCTTATTATTTCAAAGAGATGGATATGCATAATACAGCTGAACTGGCCCGTAAGCTGACCAAACCCGTACTTGTGCTCCAAGGGGGAGATGATATACAGGTCTATCCCGCAACGGACTTCTCCTTATGGAAAGAAGTATTGAAGGGGGATGCTGCTGCTTCATTTAAGCTTTACCCCGGTCTCAACCATTTTTTTGTGAATTACGAAGGCAAGGATGCGGGAACCGCGGCCGAATATAATACGCCTGGTATGGTAGACGGGCAGGTGCTTAGTGATATGGGGCAATGGATCTTAGGGCAGCAATGAACCCCCGGAATTACTGATATGCACGATTTTTGTACAAAGTTACTTATGACTTTTATTGCCTGGAGGGGTAGCTATGCCTAATATTTCAAAGAATCTGACAGAATTGATTGGAAACACGCCGCTGCTGGAGCTGGCGAATTACGCCAAGAGTCATCAGGTGGAAGCCAGATTAATCGGGAAGCTGGAATACTTCAATCCGGCGGGAAGCGTTAAGGATCGTATCGGCTATGCCATGATACAAGATGCCGAAGCCAAAGGGCTGATCCGCAAGGATTCGGTACTGATCGAACCGACCAGCGGAAATACCGGCATTGGTCTGGCTTTTGCTGCTGCAGCCCTCAGGTACAGACTGATCATAGTGCTGCCGGAGACGTTCAGCGTGGAACGCCGCAAGCTGCTCAGAGCGCTAGGAGCGGAACTGGTGCTGACTCCGGGAGCGGAAGGGATGCTGGGTGCGGTTAAAAAAGCTGAGGAACTGGCCGCATCAATCCCCCATTCATTCATTCCGCAGCAATTCAGCAACCCGGCCAATCCGCAAATCCACCGTGTAACTACAGCAGAGGAAATCTGGAGGGATACCGGAGGAGCGGTGGATATATTTGTGGCGGGTGTAGGTACTGGAGGCACTATCACTGGAGTGGGCGAAGTGCTGAAAGCCAGAAATTCTGAAGTGCAGGTCGTTGCCGTTGAGCCGGCGGACTCTCCGGTTTTATCGGGAGGCAAACCGGGCGGACACCAGATTCAGGGAATTGGAGCCAATTTTGTGCCGGACAACTTTAATTTTGGGGTTGTGGATGAGATTGTCCAGGTGGAGAACAGCCATGCATTTGAAACTGCACGCAGCCTGGCCAGAACTGAAGGTCTGCTGGTGGGAATCTCCTCCGGTGCTGCTGTCTACGCTGCTTCCCAGATTGCCAGACGTCCCGGAAATCAGGGGAAAAATATTGTGGTCATTTTGCCGGATACAGGGGAACGCTACTTATCGACAGCGCTTTTTGATGTGGAAGAGTGATAAAAGTGGATATCTTGGATGCTTCAGAGGGATATAGGCGGTGCAGAAGGATGGGGCTCCATCAGCGGAATAAAGGGGACGGAAAAGACTATTTTCGAAGAAGTCTACTTTTCTGGTTGTATTGAACTTAGGAGCCGTTATATTGTTTGTTTGAGCAATTTGGGGAGATATGATAAATAGAGGGATTTCAACCCGTTTGTCCGTGGAAAAGCTCGGGAAGAGTGGGAGGGAATCTCTTGAAAACAACATTGGGGTAGACAAAGAGCGGGATTTTGTACACTGGTTCGATGATACCGACATTTGTGATTCAGGTGCGTTTTACACGATGGGTTACCTGTAGAGAACGTTATTAATGCATAATCTGTGGGGCCCTATGAAAAAATTGCTTTTAACGTAACAAATGCTACTTATACTGATATTAACGTTACCAGTGATGTTAAATATTATTATGTAGTAACCGCAGTTAATGCAGCGGGTGAAAGCATCAGTTCGAATGAAGCATCGGCTATACTATTGGGACAGCCAGATACCGGACATGCAATTCTTACGATTTACCTGACAAACGGCCTGAAAAAGAATACGATCTTTCCATGTCTGAAGTGAATGCCTTCATTGACTGGTATGACCAAAAGGATGCAGGAACAGGACCGGCTAAATATGCTTTCAAAAAGGTTTGGAACAAAGGGCCATTTAGTAAGCGGACTGAATACGTGATTTTCGATAAGATACTTACCTTCAATGTAGATGAGTACACCGCAGTAGAAGGATGACATTTACACGTTATTCCAGCAAGGATTAAATAGATGTAACGGAAGTACCATACCCTGCCAGTATTGGTGGGGTATTTCTTTGTGTTTGAGAAAATTCCCCATATCGTCATATACATAATATAAATATACCAAATGTAAAATTGTATTATTACACGGATAGGAAGCAACGAGCGTGCAGTCCGAAAGCATCGGCAAAAGTAAAAGCCCATCAACCCTTAAGTGGTTATTGGGCTTGTTTTCTGTTCATTGATTTAAATCCGCATATTTCCTCAAAAGCGCGAATACGATTGATATTCAAGAAAGTCTTATCACTGATCAGGCTACTCAGGCTACTGTAACAACGGATACATACAGTGATGAAGGGTTAATTCAGCCGTTTGCAGAAATCGGTCCTACATATCCAGGGACTAATGTTCAGATGCGAATTGGAGATATCCTCTATTCCACAAAAACTCTAGGTTCAAGTTCTCAAATAGTAGGGCATACAGGAATTGTGAATTCAGACTTCAAGGTTGTTCATGTGACATTACCTGTAAATGGTGGGACAATAGATAATATGACGGGATACATGAATAGACATTATGTTAAAGAATATTCTATACAACCTTTTTCACAACTAGGTACCCTTTCTCCTAATTATTGTTCTGAATTTGTTTGGCAAGCATTTTATTATGGTGAAGGAATAGACTTGATGAACATTAACAATACTCCCGATCTTAGAGGATTTGTTACTCCATCAATGGTTATAAACTCTCCCTTCGTAATTTATATGACCTCATTTATTGCTATTTAGTCGATTAC
This sequence comes from Paenibacillus graminis, assembly GCF_000758705.1. Classification (NCBI taxonomy): domain Bacteria; kingdom Bacillati; phylum Bacillota; class Bacilli; order Caryophanales; family Paenibacillaceae; genus Paenibacillus; species Paenibacillus graminis. The sequence continues at coordinate 3,336,937 of NZ_CP009287.1, forward strand.
TGACAAAGGTAGTTTCAGGCTGTCGCGGAACCCCCTGTTTTGTTGCAGGGGGTTATGATTATTCTTAATTTTTTCATTTCAATTATCTTAAAAAAGAAAGTTATATTAATATTATTGTTGAAATATCTTAATATGTATGGAAAGTTTTATTGGTTTGTTTTTCTAGGCTTTTACTACAGGAGGTGCTTCTAAAATCAGAAAATTTATGACTATTGCAGCATCTATTATTATTTTGCTCGTTATTGGAATTTATGCAGCACTTCAGTTTAAATATAATTCACTTGAAAAAAGTCTAAAAGAATATTTGATTACAGTAGAAGGGTACTCTGAATCTGATATAGTGAGTGTTAAAGCTAAGCTTAGTTCTATGCCGAAATTCCCTGTATATGTAATATTTGCTGATGACCCTGACACTAACTACATTTTCACAGACAGAGGTGCATCGGACTGGACACAACTAGATCCTAAAAAACCGCAGCGATTAAAAAAGGTTGATTAATGAATCTGAAATATTGTTTTTTTAAAGAGTTGTTATAATCTATTGGCATAACTATGAACGAAATAATATAAAGAAGTGGCAAAGCCCATTACTTTAAGATGTTCAAGGCCGCTGTAATCAGTAGAAGAAAATTCAATCACTTAAAAAACTTTGTGATTGACTAATCTATCAAACTGATTACAGTGGCTTTTTTACGGCGTTTTTATTTGATTTTAATATGGGATTGGATTATTTGAGAGTCCTGGAGAGTGATACATACTTCCTAACTGCTGCCATGGCTCAGTCAAAGGTATCAGTATGGTTCCGGTCAGAAGATGATCCAGAAGGGCATATCATGGATTACGGCGGCATCGTAGAGGGGTTACACTCCAGACTCCATCAAGGTAGCTGGTGCCATTTTGTTAGGGAAAGGTTTGAATTTAGAGCATACATAAAATAACCCGTCAGCCCCTAGTTGTTAAGGATCTTGGTCAGCGAGTGAAGGTTGAAGAACTGGAACGGATTAAGGCAAAAGAGCGCATATCTGCATCCGAAAAGGAAAATTTGCCTGAAGGAAGCAAAGGGCAGGTCCGGGATATCGTAGCCGAACAATCTGGTTTTGGATCTGGACGCAAATACGATAAGGCGAAATTTATTGCTGAAAATGCCACTCCCGATATTATTGAACAACTTGACGCCGGGATGATCAGTACTCATAAAGCATTTGTTCAAACCAAGGAACGCCTTGAGGATGCCGAAAGAGCGGCCAAAGAAGCGAATGAACGCGCTGATGCAGCCGAGCGTGAAAAAGAACTACTTCGGCAGCAATTTAAAGACTCTATTCCCGCAGATCAAGTTGAAGAGGCGGTCAGCGCCGCCATTGAGCGACAGTAAGAAGAAAATGAAGTGTTTATTGCCCGGAAGGAAAAGGAGGCTCAGGCAGCGCTTAAAGCGCGTGATGCGAAGTGGAAAAAGGAAATTGAAGCCGAGTCTCAAAAGGTTCTCGACCTCAATGCTGGTTACAAAAGAATTCAGGAAGAGCTAGAAACATTAAAGCTTCAGCAGCCGACTGACTTCGACGAACAGCAATCAAAGATGAAACTCAAGAAGCTTCAGTATGAAGCAGACACCAACACCGTCCAGTTTAATATCCACGTTAAAAAGTTTCTACAAAATGCCGGTGTTACAGCTTTGATGCTTGGATCGCTCGCGAGCGCCAGCAGCAGTGAGAAAAAACGTGTAAATGAAAGCCTGGATATGCTTCAAAGTTTTATTGACCAAGTAAGACCAGCCGTGAACGGCAGAAAGGTGGTGCAGTAATGGAAGACACAAGCCAATGGTTGGCGGTTGTAGGTCAGCAACTCCAAATGACTGAGCAGCAAGGTGCGGTACTCAGGATGATGTTCGAGGGCCTGAATGCTTTCAAGACAGAGATCACCGAACATAAAGAAGAAGTGCAAATGATGGTACAGGAGGTTCGTGATAGCGTCACTCTCACGGATGCTGAATGCTACCAGATACATCAGGCTGTTAAGCTCAAGACGGTCGAATTGACAAAACATCGGTTCAAGGAATCCGATCTCAAATTCAATGAGATGGTTGGGAAATATCGCCGACTCATCTGGAGTAATTTGAAGAAACGTTTTGAAGTAGCCAAATACAGCCATATTCGCCGGATTGATTTTGCTGACGCTGTGGAATTCGTTCAATTCTTTCAACCAGAGGATTATATATGACGGACGAACGCTTGAAACAGCGTCGTGAGGCGGCGGCTGGAAATCCGTATCAAATCCTTGCGTGAATACATTTATGTTGTGGGCGACATGCCGGGATTGACTGAACAAGCTGCCCAACAGTTAAAAGAAGCAACCAGGAAATTGGAAGAGTTAACCGAGGGGATTGAATTAAAAATGACCACGTTGAGGGACGCAGTCATTTAAGTAGCATTTTCAAATTTTCAAAGTTATCGTACCACAGCTCTTTTATACGGTCAACTGGTTCGGCAGGAGAGGTGAGGTGATTGGCGAACCCGCAGCCAGAGGATGGCTATGTCAAATTAGCCAACGAAGGTCAGAGTTCCAAGGATCGGTGTGATTTTTCCAATGTTGCTGAACTCATTGCAGAACAAGGTGAAGTATGCCCGTGCTGTAAGAGCGCAGCATCAAATACCACTCACCATGTATGGAGCAGAGACCGAAAGGGGCGGGGTGTAAAAACGAACGGACTTAGGGTTTGCTGGCCTTGTCACGACAAAATCCAAATAACTGATGAACTCCTTCAATATTGGATTTCAGTATATCGTGAAAAATACGGAGATCACTTCTGGTTTGACGAAAAAGACTGGGATGAATTCAATCACAAACTCGCCGTTCAGCAACAGAAGGAACAAGAAAAAAGGCAGCGTGAAAATCAGATACAACCGGTGGTGAATCTCCTAGCCGCCGCACTGGCCGGAGCCTTAAAGCGAAAGAAGTTCGTTTGCTCCAGTCATTTGAAGATAAAGATATGGTGTGTTCGCCACTTTGATGGCAGATGTGTTCGGAAGACCATTGGAAGAACCGATAGTTTACAGTTACGGTGAACGCTTTGAAGATTAGGAGTTGATCAATACGGCTAAGGTTCGAGATGCAGCATATCGGCAGAATCTTACCAACATAAGAGAAATGGGACCGATATTCGAATCCTATGAACTACAACTTTACCGGAAGTTAGAAGAGGTTGATTATCTGATTGCATGTATCTCCAGCGAAGCGACAACGTGTTGTGTAAGCTCAGATTACTGCCGTGAATTCATTCGATTACATAACTGACATGATTGATCAGATAGCTGAAAAACGGGAGAAAGAATGGAGATCCAGGTCCAGAAAGGCGAAGTAGAACCACTATTAATTCATATAACAACGAATTATAACAGCGAAGGGAGAGTCGAACGTGAGAGCCATTTCCCAAAAGCAGCAAGCAATCATCAACTTCATTGATAAATACTCTTTTGAATATCAATATCCACGAAATCTCTTGTTATGAAAGAGATATCAGTCAAGAACAATAGTACTCACAAGAAAAGGGATGGATCAGGTATCTAAGAAATCAATCAACACCAATGGGCTGTCATAGCCCAATAGATCACTTGCGTTTTTTAAGCCCAATTAATCCACCAGCAACAACAATAACTAAAACAATGACAATCCAATAAGCAATGCCCATTAAGATCAACTCCTTTACCAGTTTTACACTAATTGAGTGAGGACGTTGCGGGCATAGCCGCTATAAGGAGAGATAAACGGTGTCACGCAAATCAAAGCCTTGTGAATTTGAAGTCATCAAGATAGAGGGTTAACTACCCTCTGTCCTATATCGCTTAAATAATTACTTCTTGCGCTTGTTTACGATGGAGATTGATGTGGCTGCAACCAAAATTATTAAGATTGCTATCCGTGTAATAGTAGACAAAGTAAACACCTCCGTGCCAAATCATAACATCTGAGTGGTTTGTGGCATGTGCCATAGTTCACACAGATAAAGGAGCTGATGAGCAATGAGTGAACCACAGTCGAAAGCTTTAAATGCTATGACCGTCGCATTGGTTTATAACGGGAGCCTTACAATATTGGAAGCTCAGCAAGAGTATGAAGGAGAGCAGGGCGCGGTTACGCCTGCCAAGTCAATATGGCTTAATTCGATACATGCCAAGCGACTGCGTGATTTTTTAAATGAGCAGTTCCCAAAAGGGGAGGCATAACCAGTATGAGCATGACACCAGAACGCGAAATCAGAGTTAACTTGCTGGATGGTTCAGAGGTCATTATGAACACCGGTGATAGAGTGTTGTTCCAGGCTTCACGTCCCGGGGCCATCCCGTTATCTGTGGAAGCCGAATTGATTGTAGATGACCTTCTGGCTGCTCTAGAAGAGGCACAACAACAAATTAAGGAACTCCAGGAAGGCAATCGATCAGCTTGCGAATCCCGAGATATGGCTTATCGATCCCGAGACGAAGCTATTGTAACAAGCAATCAGCACTATAAACAGGCGTTCTTCCTGAACGAAGGATTGGCAGAGGCACAACAGACCATAGCCCGGCAACGGGAGATATTGAAGTTCTATGCAACTCAAGGAAACTATAATTGGCATAAAATCATGTCATATGAGGAATGCGAGTCTTCAGAAATACATCGTGATAGAGGAAAACTAGCCCGGACAATCCTTGAGGAAGGGGAGACACAGCCATGACACAGGTACAGCACAGCCCATTTGAGAGGGCAGAGGCGGCATATATGGTTCTAAGCCAAAAGGAGAATGGCGATGACTGAACGTGTGGGGTGCCTGGAATGCGGTTGGCGCGGCAAGCGAGTTTTCAAGGACTGCGAATGCTACGACATGTGTAATTGCGCTGCATATGATCATTGCCCTAAATGCGGTGAAAAGCTTCATACGATGAGGATCGTTAAGCTGTACAAGGAAGATAAACAGTAGACGCAAACTGCTCACTACTGAATTTCAAAAGAGTTTGTTTTATAGGCTCCATATAAAAATCAACAGCTGTCTGGAACTGATAAAAAGTCCTAGACTACTGTTGGGTCAATTAGTACGAAGGCTATCTAAAACGGTTGCTTCAAAAATTATTGACTGATCAGGTCTAACATGAAAATAAGTGAATCTCTATCAGGATAATCATATTGTATTGGCAAATCACTTTTAGTAATTTCTTTAAATCCAACTTTTTTGTAAAAGCTGTGTGACCTAGTTGCTTTTGATGGAGTGTCCAAAATCACCTTAGAAAACCGATGTTTCTGCGCAAAGTCAAGCATAGTTTCGTAAAGGCCTGTTCCTATCGCAAGCTCTTTGCCGCGGTAATCTTTATAAACAAAAAATTTCTTTAGTACAGCAATATCGTCAGTTTTCTTTTGCAAACCGATTGAGCCTACAACATCACCGTTTTCGTTTAAAGCTACCCAAAAGTTACCTCCAGCTTTAACATAGTTCGATTGAATATCTAGTATATCTGGTTGCTCTTCAACACTAATACCTACACCATATTCATCATTTTGTACATGCAATATTAGCTTAATAACTTCTTCTTTATATTTATCAGCATAATACGTAATCATTTTATTAACTCCTTTATGTTCATTTTTTCAAGAATACTACTTTTTTAGTAGTAATGGAACGGTAGCTTAATGCTTCCGACAGTCTGGTGCTTTATTCCTTAGTCTAATATTTCTTCTTTTGACAAAAGTGTTTCCGCTAGATGATGTGCAGTTCGAAGGCACATGACATTAAGGGAGTAGGAGTAACCCTACTATCCCACTAAGGGAGGATATAAGCAATGAACGTGTACAAGGTCAATGAATACTGGATTGCCGCAAAGGACACTGACGCAGCTTTCGGGCAGTATTTGGAGGAAACAGATAGTTTGGAAACCATGATTGTAGATGATCTAGCGGAAGGTGAAGAGACGGAAATAACCGTTAGCATAAAGCGATTAACTACGAAAGAAATTGAAACACAAACCGTCCCTTGCTGCGAGGATGGATGCGATCGATGCGAAGATTTAAACGACCACTTGTACGACACATATCAAGAGTTGCTGACGCAGAGAACGGATTTCCCGTGCGTCTTGGCAAAAGAAATTTAGGGGAGGAAGCCCAATGACACAAACACCAAATCGCACCCTTTACCCAGATACCCCAGCACCCACCGGTGAGGAAAGAGGTACTCATGAATGATGTAATCGAAGAGATAAAGAAGACAATGAAAAGAGCAATCTCTGGTCCAGCGTGGGTTGTTGATGAATTATTCAAACCACTGACAGAGGCGAAATCACTCTACGAATGGCATGAAGACTATGGTGCAGTACTGTGGTGGGAGTTTCCAATCGGTGAGCCTCCATTCTGCGGGACGCCATTAGATATGGATTGGGCCGGATATCACACGCACTGGACCCCTATCACTGTTCCATCCACCCCAGCACCCAAGGAGGGGAATAGACCATGAGTAAATTCAAAAAAGGCGATGCCGTTCAATGGACCAGTCAAGGCCAAGGAAGAACAACAACCAAACGCGGGACCGTTCATATCAAGGTTCTCGCAATGAGAAATCCCGGACACTTTCTCCCGGAAGGTACAAAGAAGAGTCATATCAAATTTGATCTGCGTGTCGCTGAATTTGAGCGGTTCATCATTGCTGTTCCCCGCGGCGGCAAGTCGCAGATTATAGATTACTACTGCCCGCGTCCAAGCCTGCTGCAGCTGGTTGAGGAAGGAGATAACCAATGACACCAGATATACAAGAACTCCAACATGAGACGATGGATCAGTGCCAGAAATACTATGATGCTGTTGCCGAGTGGTTACCAATGAGAGGATTCATCTGGTTACGGAATGATGAAACGGGGCAATTGATGGTCTACACGCGGGGAGAATACACTCAGCAGATCATGGAATTTCTTAAGGGACTGGGGGAAGCGAGATGACACTCACAAGGGAAGAGATACTATTGCTGCCACCGGGCAGGAAACTTGATCGCTGGATACAGGAGCACATTTTCAAGTGGATTCCCTGGGCAGAGCAGCGCGGTGATTACGCAACTGTTGTTTATCAAAAGCCTGGCGAACGCGAACCATATATGCGCACACAACGCTGGGAGGAGGCGAAAAAGCGCCATACAATCATCCCTTATTCGGAAATAGACTTCTTGCTGCATGCTGTTTATGGAGACGAGGACTGGTCAGCCGAAATATCCGCAGCATGGAGAATAGTTGAACGGCTAAAAACTACAATGGACGTGTCAGTCTACACAGACGGGAATGGAAAGTATGCTTCTGAATGCGGCAGATGGACTGTAGATGACTGTAATACAGCACCTGAAGCAATCTGTAAATCTGCTTTATTGGCTGTACTTAACTTATAAGGGGTCATAGACCCCAAAGGGAGAGGATACACATGGGCAGAGAGATTAAGTTTCGGGCGTGGGACACAGAAACAAAGGAAATGAGTTTCGACTACTTAAGCAAACACTGGCTGCAGGTGTGCATTGAATAAATTCCTACTATGAATTAAGGTTTCCACAGCTTATGGCGTTTAAGTTGAGTCGGTCAACGAAATACCCTGCCAATCAATGGTGGGGTAGTTTCATTTATCCGTTTCTCCTTCGAACCGAAGTCTTATCACTCGTGAAATACTCTCCACATCACTTTATGGCACCCACACTGGTCCTTCAATGGTATTGATCTTTACTCGATCAGGATCTGCGGAGACCTCCGCGATTCCCTTTATCTTATCCCCGTTAATAAGCCATGCAACAATCATTTCCCGTCTCAGTGCAGCGACCTTCAAACTTTGTTTTAGCTTTTTATCCATGGGCTCACCTCCGGGTTTTTCTGATTATTATACTCCCTTCAGAAGGAAAAATTTCTTTACCCAGATATTAAAATACATTTCCCTATTCAAATCCACATATTCCCTCAATAACCCTTAAGTGTATTGTGAATTTCTGTCGAAAAATAGACTGTTTCTCCGGCGGGATTTAGTTTATCATCTGAAAAGGTTGTAATGAAATAATATTGAAGGAGAGAAAGTATGAAACGTCGATATCTTGTATTAGTTTTAGTTATCCTTGTTTTTGGAGTTTTGTCTTCCCAAGTATCTGCAGCAACTGAACAATGGGAACTGCAAGAACAAATGCCCTTTAATAGACCAGGTGCTGGAGTAGTGCAGTTAGAAGGAAAGGTATATTTTATTGGTGGCTACATTAATGGAGCATCCAATAGTGTAGATGTTTATGATATTGATAGTAAAGTGTGGACAAAAAAGAAAAGTATGCCAACAGCAAGATCCGTTTTTTCTACGGAAATAGTAAATGGTAAGATATATGTAATTGGCGGCAGCACCGGAGATCCTTTAATTTTGAATACGACATATACAAATAAAGTCGAAATATATGACCCTGCTACTGATACATGGACATCTGGGGCAAATGCCTCAATTTCTAGAGGCTTAACTACTTCATCTACAGTTAATAATAAAATATATGTTTTTGGAGGCCTGAATGCATCTTCAGAGGGCTTGAATACTGTTGAGGAGTACGACATTGCATCAAACACCTGGTCAACTAAGGCAAATTTACTTACTGCTGTTCATGGAGCAGGAGCAGTTACTTATAATGATTTGATCTACGTATTTAATGGAGGTTACAACACATCTGTATATAATAAAGTACAAGTCTATAACCCAGTTACTAATAATTGGACGTATAAAAGCAGCGCACCAACAAGCAGAGATACTACAGTAGCGGTAAATTACCAAAATAAAATTTATGTTATTGGTGGTTATGTGAGTGCAAGCACAGGATTAACTACAGTAGAAGTATACGATCCTGAAAAAGATACATGGACAGCAGGACCGAGTTTAAATGTTGGGCGCTGGGGATTTGGAAGTGTAGTTTTAAATGATTCATTGTATGTTTTCGGGGGAACTACAAACACTGTTGAAAAATTGTCTTTAGTGCCAACACCAACACCAACGGTAACACCAACACCAACGGTAACACCAACACCAACACCAACACCAACACCAACACCAACACCAACACCAACACCAACACCAACACCAACACCAACTCCAGAGCAACCGACAGGAGATCGGGCAATCCTGGTTGTGACAATGAACACCGGCCTTGAAAAAGAGTTTGAACTGAGTATGGAAGAAGTGAATTCCTTTATCACCTGGTATGAGAAAAAGCAAGCCGGAACAGGGAAGGCATCGTATGCCATTGACAAGCACGACAATAACAAAGGCCCTTTCACTAACCGGAAGGATTACGTGATATTCGATAAAATTCTTACCTTCAGCGTAGACGAATATTCTGCAGAATAAGATTTACACATTGTTCCAGCCAAGCTAAAATAGATATAACGTAAGCACCTTACCCTGTCAGCTTTGGCGGGGTATTTATTTGAGATCAGGAAAATTTTCCTTACCCACATATACATAATGTTCCAAATGGCTTATACTGGATTCCAATTAAGTTATTGATTGGAGTGGGAGTAGTTTGTGGAATCAGATTGCCGAATTTCCTTTTATTAAAACGTTAGGATGGGGAAGTATTATCATTTTTATAGGGACTTTAGTTACTCAAATTAGGAAGTTACAACCAATAACCACCCTGTCTTCAACGAATGTCGAAAAGTTATTATATTCAAAGGAAATGCGTATTTCAGTAAATATGTTAACTTTTCTTTTTCATGCGTTTATAACTACCACGATATCAAGTGGGTTATGTTTTTTGTTGTACGAAGTTTATACTAATTTTTTTAATCATGCGACCATCGAATTCTTTAATATAGTAACGTTCGTAATTTTTGGATTTGCTATGGTAAGCCTATTAATCTTGTTTATTTCTGCAAACTTCAAAAAAGGAATAATTGAAGTTCTTTTCAAGTCTAGGGATGGACGTATCAATAGTACACTGATTATTCTATCAATATTTGCAATTACCTCATTTTGCTTGTTCCCAAACATTCTTGTAACATCAGTAATTACAGGGAATGTAGGTTATAAAAATAATGCTGAATTATTTGCTATATTTCTAGCATTTCTTTTAGTGCTTACGCCAGTTAGCTCATTTAACTTGGTTGTATTAAAGAGAATATGGAAACTCATTCTAAAAAAATTGAGATCATACTCTGGAGAATATTATTACATATTGCTAGATGGAAATGCCAACAAGTGGTTTGTATATCATCAAATTGAGAAAGATTTGTTCTTGATTGGAGATTCTGAACTAACAGAGGATTCAAAAGTGTTTAAAACGATTGAAAAGAAAGAGCTGATTACCAAGAATATATTTGTTTATCGAGTTTTAAATGATCCAGAAGGTAGTATTGAATATTCAATTTAATAAGTTGGAGTGATTACTTGAACACTAAATACAAAGTCCTGGAGAGTGATACGGACTTCCTGGTCGCAGCCTTGACGCAGTCTAAGGTATCTGTATGGTTCAGGCCAGAAGATGATTCCTGAAGGGCATATCATGGATTATGGCGGGATAGTAGAGGGATATTCCCCAGAGAGTATCAAGATAGCCGGTGGCCGGTTTATTCGGGAACGGTTTGAATTTAGAGTATACATAAAATAACCCACCATGCTTTTTTTGGCTGGAATTTGGAGGCGTATGATGATTGAAAGAGAACAGATAATAGAAAATTATTTTGAATCTTGGATTGACAAAAATAATGCTATATTAAGAAAAACCTTTGACCCAAACATTATCTATTCTGAATCTTATGGACCTGAATATCACGGATTACACGCCATAGAAAGCTGGTTTGAAGATTGGACTAAGCGTGGAACAGTTTTTGTTTGGAATATAAAGCAATTTATTCATCAAGGCAATTTAACCGCTGTTGAATGGTACTTTAAATGTGAGTATGAGGCAGAAGTTGAGGAATTTGACGGTGTATCATTAATTGAATTTAGTAATGATAACTTGATTGTGAATCTAAAAGAGTTCCAGTCTAAAATACCTCACTATTATCCATACAAGTAAATTCAAACGCAATACTGTATGCGAAATCATTAGAATCAATGACTTGCTTGTGAACATAGCTGCTATTGACTTAATTATGATAAAAGTGAAGCACAAAAAAGCCCGTCAACCTTAACCGGGGCTTTTTTTGTTTAAATGATAAACTCCGTAAAGACTGGACTCCGCAGCAAACCGGATTTGGTCCAGTTCCTCATTCGCACCTTGGCCCGCAGCCGTGGCTCCAGGTGTACAAACTCCTTATCTTCCCCGGTCACCAACTGGCCGGACACTCCCCGAAATGCTTGCTTGTGGAGCGGGGATGCCCCGAACTCAATAATCCCAGCTGGACGCAACTCGCCGGACGTACCGGATGGGACTGCAGCAAGCCACCCAAATTCTCCCTTACGATATCCCGTGATATAAACCTCTACATAGGTCCAGTTAATTACCTTTTGCCAAGCGTGAGATCTTCGGCCGACTTCGTAGATACTGTTCTTTCGCTTGCCCACGACACCCTCCATGCCCCGTGCCTCAATCTGATTAAATAACGCCTCACCAGCGCCGTCTACATACGGCACTATACCGAAGCTGCCGGAGGGGAGAAACAATCCTGCCAATATCTCCTTGCGGCGTAGCAGCGGCAATCCAGTGAGATCTTGACCTTTGTACATCAAAATATCAAAGATGCCGAAATAGGCCGGCATGGTGGTTGTGAGCTGTTTTATCTTGTCTGCCCGGCGTGCTTGGAACCGGCTCATGACAGCCTCGAAATCAGATACGCGGGTTGCTGGATCAACACAGGCAACCTCACCGTCGAGGATCACATCGTCTGCAAAGGGGAGTTGCAATTCGGGGTACTGCCGGGTACAGTCGTTATTGTGGCGGGTGTACAATCTGACCTTCCCATCCTGTTGCGAGTAGATCAATCGGTGACCGTCTATCTTTGGTTCATATATAAAATCACTGTGGCTAAACGGCCCGGGAGCCGTTTGTAGCAGCATAGGGGATATAAACATTGAAAACCTCCTCTATCCAATTATAGCGTTATGCTACAGAGGATAGAGGAGGTAAGTGCTGGTAAGGATTATTCGGTTGTTGTGTACTCACTTACTTCAAAGGTGAGGATTTTATCAAAGACAACATAATCTTTACGTTTTTTGAAGGGTTAGGCTGCTTCAGTCAATTGATTCAGTCCTCCGCAACGAATTGGAGAACTACTATTTAAATAGTGCATTAGAAGCGGTAAGAACGTCTTATAGAAAAGGGATACTTGAAGCCTCGGAATTAAGAATGCATCTGTAAGGGTTGAATTTTAATTTTCGTCAACAATTCGTCAACAATTGGGTGAAAATTTAGTTATAAATCAACTGATGAATGGCAGAAAGACCTTGATACATAAGGGTTTGTAGAATAAAAATCGAGGCTCCCTTTCGGGAGCCTCTTTCATGGGAGAGGAGAAACCGGACGAAGAGCTTATGGGGAAACGTAAGCCTGCTCCGCGGTTGTCTACGACATTTTGTGATGTCGATAATTACATGATGTCCCTGAATGCCCAAACTTATACACGCGAAGCTGGAAATAATCTGTTAGCTTTTATTTTGACACAGACAGACATTTTTTTATTTCGATAGACAATTGTGGTACTATAGGCTTGGACTTGTGCCTTGAAAGGCATAATAAACAGAGACATAAGAGCAGGTGAATCCGCGGTGAGAGTTGTATCGGGAAGTGCAAAAGGGAGGCCTCTGAAGAGTGTTCCGGGGACCGGGACAAGACCAACTACTGATAAGGTCAAGGAAGCGATGTTCAGTATGATCGGCCCTTATTTTGATGGGGGAGCCGCATTGGATTTGTTCGCCGGGACAGGAGGGCTTGGTATTGAAGCCTTGAGCAGGGGGATGGATCAGGCCGTTTTTGTGGATATGGAGCAAAAGAGCATTGATACGGTGCGTGCGAATCTGAAGGCTGCCAGGGTCGAAGAGCAGGCAGAGGTTTACCGCAATGATGCCGGAAGAGCGCTTAGTGCACTGGAGAAAAGGGGGCGTTCCTTCGATCTGGTCTTCCTTGATCCTCCATACAGGCTTAAGTACGGGAATGAGCTGATGCTGACGATGGTTCAAAAGGGGCTGCTCCGTCAGGACGCTGTGATTGTGCTGGAGCATGAATCCAGCTATGAATATCCGGAGGTCATTCCGGGATTCCGTAGAACACGGCAAGCCGTATACGGAGAGACGGCGGTGTCTATTTATAAGTATGAGGCTTCTCCCCAAGAAGAAACGGGGAATGCCAAGGAGGGTAATGATGAGTCTGCAGATTAGAAAAGAACGTGTCGCCATCTATCCGGGTACTTTTGATCCGGTGACGATGGGACATATGGATATTATTCAGCGCGCAGCGAAACAGTTCGACAGACTGATTGTTGCCGTTCTTAACAACTTAAGTAAAAACCCGTTATTCTCCGTTGAAGAGCGGACGGATTTGCTCCGGCAAGCCACCCAGGACATTCCTAATGTAGAAGTAGACAGTTTCCGTGATCTGCTGGTCAACTATGTCCGGCAAAAGGATGCCCAGGTCATCGTCCGCGGTATCCGGACAGTGACCGATTTTGAATATGAACTGCAGAATGCCTCCATTAACCATAATCTGGACCCCGATGCGGAAACCATATTTATGATGACCAATCCGAAGTACTCCTATCTTAGTTCAAGTGTAGTGAAAGAGATTGCACATTTCGGCGGGAACGTCTCCGATTTTGTGACACCTGAAGTAGAACAGGCAATGAAGCTCAAATTCAAGCGGATGGACGGCGAAATGAAGCCATAACATAAACAACCGCAGATAGAGCTAATAATAAGAGCAGGATCAGAGATTGCAAGCCCAGTATCTGGGGCAAAAGCCTCCAGACCGTTGCGGGGGCTGCAATACCTGGCAGCAGTTGATCTTCCGGTACAGTGGCAACAGGCAATACAGCTGTTTGAAGATTCAATAGCGGCTTCCATAATAAGAGAGTGAACAAGAAGGCATAGATTCCGTGCAGGAGCCGGTTGGCAGCATAGGGCAAAAAACGCACGCCGGCTTGCTTAAGCAGAGTCAGCGCTTGAAGCTGTCCGCATATACCGCTCCAGCCGAGGGCAGCCGACAGCAAGGCCGCTCTAAGGAGGTCTGCGGAACTGAAGGAAGGAAGCCCCGATGGTCCGGCGCTAAGCGCATGAGCTCCGAGATGAATCTCCAGCACGCCGGCTGCCAGTGCCTGTGGAAGCTGCGGGAACATGGAGGCCGTTATGTTGATGACAACTGCAAAAATGATCATGTAACCACCGACAATCATCAGGTTCTGGACGGCAGAACTTACGGACTCTCCAAGCAGTCTGCCGAAGCTGCGCCCATCCCGTTCACGGGCCGCTACAGCTGCCCGGTAGACGCGTCTTGGCAGGGAGGTTTTTTTGCGGTTCGCCTCAGTAAGGAGCGTACCCATATTCCCGGAGCGTCCCCCGATTAGAGCAGAAGTACAACCAGCGGACAGGCCGGCAAGCCAGTGAATGGCCAAAAGCGCATAGCCTGATGCAGGGCTATGCAGAAATGCTGCACCCACGACGATCAGCAAGGTGACCGGGCTGGCATAATGTGCGAGTGATGCCAGCCTTCCGGCTTCCTTATCCGTAATGCTGCCCTGCTTGTGCAGCTGCATAACGGCGCCTGCACCGGCGGGAAAGCCGGCAGTCATTCCAAGGACTAACGTCCAGCCGCTGGCGCCGGGCAGACGGAAGATCCGTTTCATCAGCGGCTCCAGCAGTACACCAAGGCTGTGGATTACTCCCGAGGCCGCAAGCATTTCCGAGAGAATCAGAAAAGGCAGCAGGGCCGGAAAAACAAGGGTCCACCACAGCTTGAGGCCTTGCAATGAGGCTGCGAAGGAGGACTCCGGCGCGGACACGATTGCGGCGGCCAGCAGGATGGCTGCAGTTCCGCCGACAAATGGAGCAGCACCTGAGGTTATCCGGTGTATTTTAATGTGATTCATTTTGGGCTTCACCTCTTCATAGCTTAGGACATGGGCTAAGGACTGTTATCAATTTATGCAGATAAGACAACCGTCATGCCTTGGCCCAAGGGATTCCAATGGATAGCCAAGTGCTGTGGGAAAGAAGGGAAAAGCAGTGAGGCAACAAAAACGCCGGGTAGGTTTCCGTGCCACAGCCTACTTGTTCACATTTGTGGTGGTTCTTTATGTTGCGGTATTTATGAATACACCTTATATCGTTTATCAGCCGGGGAGTGCCTCCGAGGTAGCGCCTATGATTCACGTTCAGAACGCAGATGCGGGTGAAAAAGGCACCTTTATGATGACTACGGTTTCTGCCAGCTATGCGAATGTTGCGCTTCTCATAGCCTCTGTATTCAATTCGAATTCGGAGGTCGTCCGGAAGGAAACGCGGCTGGGGGATAAGACTGAACAGGAGTATGCGGCCGAGCAAGTATACTATATGAACAGCTCACAGTCCTTTGCCGTACAGGCTGCTTATCATGCTGCCAATATCCCTTATAAAGATGTTGTGGACTATTTGTATGTGTTCTCGGTGCCTGCAACCGGCAACCGGGAGCAATTCAGACCAGGTGACAAGATTATCAGTGTAGAGGGCAAGACTATCCCTGATCCGGATGCTTTATCCGCGCTTTTGTCCCACAGGAAGATTGGAGACCCGGTAGATGTCTTGCTGCAGCGGGAAGGCAAGGAAGTGAAGGAATCGGTTAAGCTGGTGGAGGTCAAGAATCAGGAGACGGGAGCGGTGAAGCCGGGTCTCGGGGTTGTGATTGGAGCCGTGCAGAAGGTTAAGCCCGAAGTGGAAGGGAAAGCGGTAAGCTTTGTGAATACGGATGTCGGCGGACCCTCCGCCGGGCTGATGTTCACCATGGAGATTATCAATCAATTAACCCCTGGCGATCTGACCAAAGGCCACCGCGTTGCGGGTACAGGCACTATTGAGGCCGATGGAAACGTAGGCGCTATTGGCGGCGTCAAGCACAAGATTGTCGCAGCGGACCGGAAGGGGGCGGAGATTTTTTTCGTGCCTGTCAAAAACTATGAAGAAGCCAAGGCGAAGGCTGATCAAATAGGCACGGACATGAAGCTTGTCCCGGTCTCAACCCTTGCCGAGGCGCTCAAATATATGCAGGAGCTGCCGGTCAAATCCTGACCGGCGGCTCCAAATAGTCTCTATAAAGATCAACACGCGACGGATTGACGAAGGCTCCGGCATAAGCGGTGGCTGCTTGCAGATCTCGTTCCAGCATAGGGTGCGAGAACTGTGACGGACTGGTCACGACTGGCCACGCGGCGCTGTGCTTCATCTGCTTCAGCAGCTGGCGTCCGCTTTCCCGGAAACCTAGAACTCTGATGTAGCCGGGACCCTGGGCAAGCACGGCCGGAGCCATTTCTTGTTTGCTGTGATTCAGCAAAGCATGGATCAGCAGACGCTGCAGCCTGGTGTGCGTATAGCGCTTGCTTTTCAGCGCTTCCAGCAGCCCGGACACCGTAAAGTGCTGGAGCTTGGGCAACACCCGCAGCAGACGGTTTTCCAGGCCTTCGTTCATATCCTGCAGACTGTGCAGCTCGGCGGCTGTTCGAGTGGCGAGCAGGTGGCGGAGTGGAATCCGGAAGCTTTCCAGATTCAGCGGTCCTCTGCCTGCCGCATGCTCTCTTTCCAGGATGGACATGCTATAATCCGGCATGTATGCGGCAGGTGATCCGCCCTCTGACAGCAGCCGGCGGATGGCCGTGGCGCTGGCAATCGGCGACCCGCTCTGCAGCGGGTCGTGAAAGCCTGCGCCGGTGCGCGGCGCGGTCAGGGGTCTGATCTTGCTGCCGAGCCGCCGCAGCGCGATCAGATAGTGCAGGCCGAGGCTGTTGTTCGGCTGGCGCAACAGCCCGGCAGCACCCGAGCGTCTCTCCTCTTCCGGGAGAGACGCTTCCCAGGCTGACGCCGCAGCTGCGCTATACGCGGCGGGGAAGCTCGCCCCCAGCGCCATGCGGCGGCGGATCTCACCCTGCAGCGCGCTGCTCTCATCGGCCAGAAATTCGGCCATCGGGAGCAGTGCGCTCAAAGTCCCTGCTTCGGAGCCGAAGCACAAGCTGTCCACGACTCCGGTCGCTTCCAGCAGAGCTACTGCTCCGAAGGCGAACCACTCCGCCGGCTGAACGGCATACGCCACCGGCAGCTCAATCACGACATCGGCGCCCATGTGAAGCGCCATCTCCGTGCGGGCCTGCTTGCTGACCGCCGCCGGTTCGCCGCGCTGGGTGAACGGACCGCTCATGATGACAATCGAGCGGTCCGCGCCGGACAACTTCTTGGCCTCTGCGAAGTGGTGGACATGCCCGTTATGTAAAGGGTTGTACTCTGCAATAATACCGACCGTAGTCAATTTAGTTTCACTCCGATTCCGGACCTGTAAGAAATCCTTTTAGCTATATCATAAATTGTCCGGAACACTGAAACAATATAAAGGGAAATGGTTGACAAAGTCCGGTAATAATAGGTATAATAAATTTTGTTTGTTTGGAGTGATGATTATGAAGATTCACTTTCGCAAATTAGCTAATGCCGACGAGCCTCTGCACATTCAGGAAACGCTGGATGTCAGCGAACTTGTCAAAGGGCGAAAGGATATACTTGCTGTTGCACCGCTCTCAGTGGACCTTAAAGCGCTGCCCGCGGACACCGATTGTGTGAACGTGGTGGGGAAATTGAACGGGAATGTGGATATGTTATGTGCACGTTGCCTTACAGAGGTTAACAGTAAATTGAACATTCCTTTTGCTGAGACTTTCAAATGGCTTAAGCAGCCGCTTCTTCCCGAAGATGAAGATGAGGAACTCATTTACATCGAGGATGAGATTGTGGATCTTGTCCCGTTTGTGGAAGAAAACTTCGTACTGCACTTGCCGGACTCGGTATTGTGCAAGGCAGACTGTCTTGGTCTTTGTCAGAAATGCGGACAAAATTTGAACGAAGGCACCTGCAGTTGCGACAACACAGTGATCGATCCTCGACTTGCTGCGTTGAAAGGATTCTTTACCAAGCAAGATGACTAAGAACAAATCCCGAGTGATAACGGGTTACAACAGAATCAGGAGGTGTAACACAAATGGCAGTACCTCAACGGAGAACGTCCAAAACACGCCGTGACAAACGCCGCACCCACTTCAAACTGGTGGTGCCGGGCATGGTGAAATGCGAACAATGCGGAGAGCTGAAACTGGCTCACCACGTATGCAAAGTTTGCGGAACTTACAAAGCTAGAGAGATCATCAAACAATAGTTTGAATACAAAAGTAGCACTTCATCTGTTGGTGAGGTGCTATTTTTTTGCATGTAGGGATGGCCCCACAGGGGTGCTTGGAAGTCAACGCTTTATTTTTGGCGCGGCATGCTTTATACTACATATTAGTACCTGGTTCTAATTATTTAGAATCTTATAGATATGACGACAGCGGCCCTTCCTAAGGCCGGATGCTTTTTTTCGATATATAAGGATGTACAGGGTTCACTCTATGATTCCCCTTATATTTATCGCAGAAACGGATGCCGTCCTTTCATGGGCGTTAGAAGCCGTTTCCGCTTGGCATGTGCCAGGAGGTGAGCCGCCATAGAGCGGATGTCCAAGAAAGAGCGTCAGCAGCAGCTGCTGCAGATAATAGATGGCAATCCCTTTGTGACTGACCGGGAACTGACCCGGCAGCTCAAAGTGAGCATACAGACGATCCGGCTGGACCGGATGGAGCTCGGGATTCCCGAGCTGCGCGAGCGGATGAAGCAGATGGCAGAACACTCCTATGATCAGGTGCGTTCCCTGCCCGCAGATGAAGTAGTCGGCGATATTGTAGACCTGCAGCTGGACCGCAGCGGGATTTCCATATTCGAAATTCGTGAGGAGCATGTATTCTCCAGAAACGGGATCGCACGTGGACATTATGTGTTCGCCCAGGCCAATTCACTGGCGGTTGCTATTATCAATGACGAGATTGCCCTGACGGCTTCCGCTGATATCCGGTTTGTCCGCATGGTACGGTTAGGCGAGAAATGTATTGCCAAAGCGCAAGTGCGTTCGCTCGCGGGCCGGAACGGCAAAGCCGAGGTGGACGTATTTACCTATGTCGGCGAAGAATTGGTTTTTCAGGGCCATTTCGTAGTATACCGGTCCGCAATTGAAGAATACAGCGAAGGGGGAAACCGCAGTGCTGATCGCCATTGATGCAATGGGCGGGGACAACGCTCCTGAATGCAATGTAGAGGGTGCTTTGTCCGCAGCTGCAGAGTGGAGTGACACGCAGATAGTGCTCGTAGGGGATGAAGCCAGACTTGAGCCGCTGCTGATAAATAAACCGTCGAACGTGACCATTCGTCATGCGGGGGACGTCATCGGTTCGGATGAAGAGCCGGTGAAGGCAGTCCGCCGCAAAAAGGATTCATCGATGGTGGTTGCCGGGCGCATGGTGCGTGAAGGCGAAGCGGATGCCATGATCTCGTCCGGGAACACAGGAGCCCTTATGACTACGGGGCTGCTGGTTGTGGGAAGAATGCAGGGGATTGAACGCCCTGCTCTTGCGCCTATGATCCCGACACTGGATGATACCGGAGTCCTGGCGCTCGATCTGGGTGCCAACATGGATGCCAAGCCGCAGCATCTGGTGCAATATGCGCTGATGGGCAGCATCTACCGCAGCAAGGTTCATGGAATCGCGAAGCCGCGCGTGGGTCTGCTGAATGTGGGCACAGAGCCGGGCAAAGGCAACGAGCTGACCAAGGAGGCTTATCCGCTGCTTGAAGCGCTGCAGGGCATTCATTTTGTCGGCAATGTGGAAGCCCGCGATGTGCTCACTGGGAGCTGCGATGTGCTCGTCTGCGACGGCTTTGCCGGGAATATACTATTGAAGACGCTGGAAGGAACAGCCGGTGCGATGTTCTCTTTGCTCAAGGAACAATTCAGCAAGTCTCTGAAGACGAAGCTGGGCGCAGCCATCCTGATGCCGGAGCTTCGGGGACTCAAGGGTAAGATGGATTACAAGGAGCATGGCGGTGCTCCGCTGCTTGGTCTAAGCGGACTGGTAGTGAAGGGGCATGGCTCTTCTGACGGCAATGCGGTGAAGAATGCGGTCAGACAGGCCCGGATTGCCTTGCAAGCGGATTTAGTAGCCAGCATATCGAAGGAAATCAGCGGGAAGTGAGTGAAAACATGAAACAACAATTGCGACCGGTAGGAATCATCGGAACAGGAAAATATGTGCCTGAAAAAATATTAACCAACAGTGATCTGGAGAAGATGGTTGAAACCAACGATGAATGGATTGTCAGCCGGACAGGCATCCGGGAACGCCACATTGCCGCCCCGCATGAAGCCACCTCGGATCTTGCCTACGAAGCAGCGGTTAGAGCGCTGGACTCGGCAGGAATCAAGGCGGAAGATCTGGAACTGATTATTGTAGCGACAGTTACACCGGATAGCACTGTCCCATCAACAGCGTGCATTCTGCAGGACAAGCTGGGAGCAAAAGGCGCAGCGGCATTTGACTTGTCGGCAGCCTGCTCCGGGTTCGTATACAGTCTGGCAACGGCAACCGGCTTTATCCAGAACGGTATGTACAACAATGCTCTGGTTATCGGAGCGGACACCTTGTCGCGCATTACGGATTATAGTGACCGCAACACCTGCGTATTGTTTGGTGATGGTGCCGGTGCCGTTATTATCGGCGAGGTTCCTGAAGGAAGAGGTTTTCTGTCCTTCGATCTCGGTGCGGAAGGTTCTGGCGGCAGCCTGCTGAATATAGAAGCAGGCGGCTCACGTCTGCCGGCCTCCCATCAGACCATTGAAGATAAGAAGCATTTCCTCTATATGAACGGCCGTGAGGTCTTCAAATTTGCGGTCCGGGTTATGGGCACGGCTACAGAGCGCGTTCTTACCAAAGCGGGCCTCGGCAAAGAGAACATTGATCTGTTCGTTCCGCATCAGGCGAACATCCGCATCATTCAATCCGCGATGCAGCGTCTGGATTTGCCGCCCGAGAAATGCGTAATCAATGTGGACAAATACGCAAATACATCTGCGGCGTCGATTCCGCTTGCGCTGGTTGAAGCTGCGGAAGAAGGCCGGATCAAGGAAGGCGACGCTGTGCTGATGGTCGGTTTTGGCGGCGGCCTTACTTGGGGGGCTTCTGTCCTGATTTGGTAGTCAGCAGAACCTATATATTATAGAAGGAAGTGGCGTCAGGACAGCCTGAATCAGGCTGACGTCCCGGCCGTTCAACGAGAAGGAGTTCAGACATATGGGTAAAATTGCATTTGTTTTTCCCGGCCAGGGTGCACAGGCAGTGGGTATGGGTAAGGATGTGTATGATGCTCTCCCGCACAGCCGTGCGGTATTCGAAAAAGGCGATGAAGAGCTGGGGTTTCCGCTGAGCCGTCTTATTTTTGAAGGGCCGGACAGTGAACTGAAGCAGACAGTGAATACACAGCCTGCACTTGTAACAACCAGTGTGGCTTATCTTGAGGCACTTCGTGAACATGGCGTGAATCCTGACTATGTTGCGGGGCACAGCCTCGGGGAATACAGTGCGCTGGTAGCAGCCGGAGCTATGGCATATGAAGATGCAGTAAGCCTGGTACGTCTGCGCGGACGTTTTATGGAAGAAGCGGTTCCCGGTGGACAAGGGGCAATGGCGGCAGTGCTTGGAGCGGAGCGTGAAGCTTTGGCTGGGCTGTGCCGCTCCATATCGGAAGCTGGCAACGCTGTAGAACTTGCCAACGTCAACTGCCCTGGGCAAATTGTAATCTCCGGTACCAAGGCAGGGGTCGAAGAAGCTGCTCAGCGCATCAAGGAAATTGGCGGCAAACGGGCCATTCCGCTTGAAGTAAGCGGCCCCTTCCATTCCTCCTTGATGAAAGAAGCTGCTGAGCGCCTGGCTGTAGAATTAGAAAAGGTAACCATCAACACTCCTTCTGTGCCGGTAATTGTTAATGTGAATGCAACAGCGGTCACAGAACCCGATGAAATTCGGGAACTTCTGATACAGCAGGTATTTTCTCCTGTATTGTGGCAGGATAGTGTAGAGTGGATGATTGCTGCCGGAGTGGACACCTTTGTGGAGATTGGTCCCGGCAGTGTGCTTGCAGGATTGATCCGCAAGATTGACAAGACTGTCAGGATTGTCAATATCAACAGTCTTGAAAGTGCTAAGGCTAAGCTGGTAAGCCCAGTCTAATCAAGTGATGTGGAATGGATGAAAGGGGATAAGCGATGTTCTCAGCATTAAAAGGCCAGACCGCTCTCGTCACAGGCGGATCCCGCGGCATCGGCCGCAGTATTGCGCTTCAGCTTGCGGAGTATGGTGTGAAAGTGGCCGTAAATTATTCCGGTAACGAAGCGGCTGCACAGGAGACCGTAGCCCGCATCATCGAGCTTGGCTCAGAGGCCATTGCCATCCAAGGCGATGTCGGCAACAGCCAGCAAGCGGAGAATATGGTCAAAGAGGTTATTAACACCTGGGGTAAGATTGACATTCTTGTCAATAACGCTGGTATTACCCGGGACAATCTCATTGTGCGGATGAAGGAAGAAGAATTTGACCAGGTGATCGAAACGAATCTCAAAGGCGTGTTTAACTGTCTTAAATCAGCTACCCGCCCGATGATGAAACAGCGGTACGGCCGGATTATCAATATTTCTTCCATTATAGGCGTAATTGGAAATGCCAGTCAGGTGAACTATTCTGCTGCCAAAGCAGGCATAATAGGGATGACGAAGTCGGCGGCGCGCGAGCTGTCCTCACGGGGTATTACTGTGAACTGCATCGCTCCCGGGTTTATTGATACCGAAATGACGCATCAACTGTCCGATGAAGTCCGCAGCGAGTACGAGAAGGGAATTCCCCTTGCCCGGCTCGGGCGGCCGGAGGACATTGCCATGACGGTTGTATTTCTGGCCTCGGAAGGGGCAGCCTACATGACCGGCCAGACACTTCACGTGGATGGCGGAATGTACATGTAAGGCCGGCAAAGCTGTAAAGTCTTACAGTGGAAGAGAATTGGGGCGGCCGGAAAGCGTTTTTTGAGCTCTATGGTATTTTGACTTCATATCTCGTATAATACCAAAAGAGGAGGTGAACCGGATGTCCGATGTATTGGAGCGTGTGAAACGCATTGTCATCGACCGCTTAGGTGCCGATGAAGCTGAGGTAACATTAGAAGCGTCTTTCAAAGATGATTTAGGTGCTGATTCTCTTGATGTAGTAGAATTGGTTATGGAATTGGAAGATGAATTCGATATGGAAATCTCTGATGAAGATGCAGAGAAGATTACGACCGTGGGTGAAGTTGTGAAGTACATACAATCTCATACCTAGAGTCATATGATTGAGAGTCCCGTTCCTACAGAGGGCGGGACTTCTCCTCATTTTACAGAGCAATAGCAGTACCAGAGGATGCCACATGCACCTTTACGGAGAAAATAACTGAACCCCGCATGGTTTGACCTTGCGGCGACTTAAGTTTATATAGTTTTCCTTACAAGAAGATACAGCCTACAGATGGGGTGATTGCGTTTGAGTCATAGAGTAGTTGTTACAGGTATGGGTGTGATAACATCGCTTGGTGCGGATTTGGATACGTTTTGGGATAATCTGATGAGCGGCAAGTCCGGAATCTCAACGGTAGATACCTTTGATGTCAGTGAGTACACTACCAAGATTGCAGCGGCAGTCAAAGACTTTGATCCAGAGGCGCGGTTTGGCCGCAAGGAAGCGCGCAAGATGGACCGTTTTGTCCAGTTTGCCGTGGCTGCCGGAGAAGATGCGCTGAAGGACAGCGGACTTGTGATCGGTGAGGATATCGATGCGGAGCGGATCGGTGTATCGGTCGGATCCGGTATTGGTGGACTGGGTACATGGGAAGACAACCATAATCTCCTATTGGAGAAAGGCCCCAAACGCGTCAGCCCGTTTTTCATCCCCATGATGATTGCCAACATGGGTTCAGGGCAGCTGTCGATCAGTTTAGGTGCAAAAGGTCCGAATACAACAACAGTGACGGCTTGTGCAACAGGAAGCCATTCGATTGGGGAATCCTTCCGCCTGATTCAGCGCGGCGATGCAGATGCGATGATCTGTGGCGGTTCGGAGGCTACCATCCGTCCTACCGGAATGGCCGGCTTTTGTGCAATGAGAGCCATGTCTACACGCAACGAAGAGCCTGAGAAGGCCAGCCGGCCGTTTGACATTGACCGTGACGGGTTCGTTATGGGCGAAGGTGCAGGGATTCTGATACTTGAATCACTGGAGCATGCCGAGAAACGCGGTGCCAAGATTT
This sequence comes from Paenibacillus graminis, assembly GCF_000758705.1. Lineage (NCBI taxonomy): Bacteria > Bacillati > Bacillota > Bacilli > Caryophanales > Paenibacillaceae > Paenibacillus > Paenibacillus graminis. The sequence goes on from NZ_CP009287.1 coordinate 3,361,297, forward strand.
ATGCCGAAGTGATTGGCTACGGTCTGAGCGCAGATGCCCACCATATGACAGAGCCGGACCCGGATGGTGCCGCACGCTGCATCAAGATGGCGATCCGCGATGCCGGAATTGCACCTGAAGAGATTGATTACATTAACGCGCATGGAACCTCCACCCCTGTTGGCGACAAGTCAGAAACTTCTGCTGTCAAGAAGGCTCTGGGAGATCATGCCTACAAGGTTGCGATCAGCTCCACCAAATCCATGACAGGCCACTTGCTTGGTGCTGCCGGGGGTGTGGAAGCTATCATATGCGGATTGTCTCTGCAAAAGGGCATGATTGCGCCAACCATTAATTTGGACAATCCCGACCCGGAATGCGACTTGGACTATGTTCCGAATGTTCCGCGCAAAGCAGAGCTTAACATCGTTATGTCAAATTCCTTTGGCTTCGGAGGACATAACGCTACGGTAATTCTCAAAAAATATAATCAGTAAGGGAGACAGTGCGGTGAAAGGAGACCTGAAGCAGTTACAAAGCCAACTTCAAATCCAATTTCACGATGCTGTACTTCTGAAGCAAGCCTTTACCCATGCCTCCTATGTGAATGAACACCGGTTCAATCAGCATCAGGACAACGAGCGTCTGGAATTTCTGGGCGATGCAGTTCTGGAGCTGACGGTGTCTGAATATTTGTACAATCTGCTTCCGGACAGACCTGAAGGTGAGCTGACCAAGCTGCGCGCGGCAATCGTATGCGAGCCGTCCTTAGTCAGATTTGCCGAGAGTCTTGGTTTTGGACGCTATGTACTGCTGGGTAAAGGGGAAGAACTTACGGGCGGCAGAACCCGCCCGGCCTTGCTGGCCGATGTGTTCGAATCCTTCGTGGGAGCGCTTTATCTGGACCAGGGGCTGGAAACGGCCCGGCGGTTTCTCGATAATCATGTATTCCCGCTGGTGGAGACGGACGGCAAGCTGCAAATGCAGATGAGCGATTTCAAGACGGAGCTTCAGGAGCTGATTCAGCATCACGGAATGGGTACGCTGGAATATCGGATTATTGAAGAACGTGGACCAGCACATGAACGGGAATTCGTCTCTGAGGTTTATATGGCGGGCCGGTCACTTGGCAGCGGCAGTGGCCGCTCCAAGAAAGAAGCGGAGCAGCAGGCGGCAGCGGCAGCACTTTTGCGGCTGAAGGAAGATGGCGCTTAAGTGCCGGGCTGCAGATTTAGGGTTTGTTTTAGTCTAGCGGAGGAGAGCAGCAATGGTCTGAATGCCGGCGTACAGGCGGAGCTCAGACTTTTGCTGCTCTTTTTCGGAATACGCGCAGGATTATTGATTGCGGGGAGTCAGACTCCCTTTATCCAAAGAAGGCACAGCCGTTTTTGTTAAATAATGATTTGTATGCTTCACGCGATAAATTTTCCTTATATTTCTCGCTGAAACGATACGTCCTTAAAAGGATGGCGAAGCCGTTTCCACGTGTGGCAAATAGGGTCTGAAGTCCGCCAGGGGTCCGGTGTATTAGGGCTATTTAGGCGGTGAACCGCTATGGTATAATGGGGCAGAGGTGAATAAGAGGGTATGTTTTTGAAACGGATTGAATTAGCTGGCTTTAAATCATTTGCCGACAAAACGGAAATGGAATTTGTGCGCGGAATTACAGCCGTAGTGGGTCCGAACGGCAGCGGCAAAAGCAATATTTCCGACGGCATCCGCTGGGTGCTGGGCGAACAAAGCGCCAAATCGCTGCGCGGCGGCAAGATGGAGGATATTATCTTTGCCGGGAGCGATGCGCGGAAGGCTGTGAACTACGGGGAAGTGTCGCTTACGCTGGATAATGAGGATCATGTGCTGCCCCTGGATTTCAGCGAGGTGACTGTAACCCGCCGTGTGCACCGCAGCGGAGAAAGTGAATACTTAATCAATAAGCAGGCTTGCCGTCTGAAGGATATCACAGAGCTGTTCATGGATACCGGTATCGGGCGCGAGGCTTATTCGATTATTGGACAAGGCCGGATTGAAGAAATTCTCAGTACCCGTTCTGAGGACCGGCGCGGCATATTTGAAGAAGCCTCAGGGATTGTTAAATATAAATCACGCAAAAGAGATGCGGGACGCAAGCTCGATGAAACAGAGCAGAATCTGCTGCGTATTCACGATCTGATCAGTGAACTGGAGGATCAGGTGGGACCGCTGAAGGATCAGTCCGAGAAGGCGATCCGTTACAAGGAACTGCGCGAGCAGCTCAAGCAGCTGGAGATCTCTGTGTATGTCCACCAGATCGAAGGCATACATACCGCGTGGAAGGAAGGCAATGACCGTCTGGAAGTGCTGCGCGACGAGCAGCTTGAGCTGTCCACTATCGTTTCAGCCCATGATGCCAAGCTTGAAAGCGGACGCGCCGAGCTGCGCTTATTGGAAGAAGAAGTAGAGAAGCTGCAGGAGCAGCTGCTGCGTTATAGTGAAGCTAATGAGAAAAGCGAAGGCTACGGTGAGCTGCTGAAGGAACGCAGACGCAATCTGGAGAGCAACCGGGAGCAGCTGCTGGCCACCCTTGGATCTGTGGGCGAACGTTCCGAAGGCCGGCAGCGTGAGCTTGCAGAGCTGGAGCATAAGCTGCAGCAATCCCGGCAGGCTCTTGAAGAGCTGCGGACACAGCTTGCAGATGAGGAGTCCAGGCTGGAAGGCGTAGCCGGAGGCATTAACCAGAGCAAGGAAGAGCAGCTGAAAAGTGCACTCCTGGAGCTGATGAATCTGATGGCCCAGGCCCGGAATGAAATCCGCTATGCGGACCAGCAGAAGGAAAGCCTGGAGCGCAGAATGAGCCGCAGCCAGGAAGAGAGCGGAAAATGGACAGCGAAGCTGAAGGAATTAACCGCTGCCCAAAACGGTCTGAAGGACAAAATTGCCGGCTTGGGCAAAGAAATCGGTGCGCTGCGCAATGCATACATCACGGAAAGCGAGCAAACCAGTAAACGTCAGAAGCTGCTGGAGGAGACACAGAGCGGACTCCGCAAATGGGAGCAGAAGCGTGAAGCCCAGGTTTCCCGGCATGAGACGATGAAGGAAATGCAGGATGATTTTGACGGATTTATGCTCGGTGTCAAAGAGGTGCTGAAGGGTGCGCGCAAAGGCCAGCTAAGCGGCGTACATGGTGCTGTCGCTGAGCTGATTTCGGTTCCGGAGAAGCTGGAAATGGCTGTCGAGACGGCGTTGGGGGCTTCGCTCCAGCATGTGGTAATGGATAATGAGGCGGTGTCCCGGCAAGCGATAAGCTTTCTGAAACAGCGTCAACTGGGACGTGCGACCTTTCTGCCGCTCGATGTCATCCGTGCCCGGCAGATTGGCGGAAGCGACCGCAGTATGGTGGAAGGTGCCGACGGTTTTGTCGGAATTGGTTCTGAGCTGGTGGGTTTCGAAGATAGATATGCAAGTATAGTCGGCAGCCTGCTGGGGAATGTAGTTATCGCCGAGAGCCTGGAACAGGCGAACCGCATTGCCGCCAAGTGCCAGTACCGTTATAGAGTGGTGACCTTGGAGGGCGATGTTGTCAATGCGGGCGGTTCCATGACCGGGGGAAGCCAGCATAAGAAGAACAACAGCCTGTTAAGCCGCAAGCGCCAGCTGGACCAGTTGTTCAGCGAGATTGAGGAAAGTGAGCGGCAGATCGTGAAGCTGAAGCAGGGCATCAGCCGGCTGCGGGAGGAGCAGGAGAGTGCTTCGCGGAAGCTGGAGGAGCTGCGCCATGACGGTGATGAGAAGCGTCTGGAGGAGCAGCGTGTCTCCGGTGACCTGAAACAGCTGGAGCAGGAGCTTCGCCATGTGCAGGAACAGGTCGACGGAGCCGGTGCCGAGCGCAGCGGGTTCGAAAGCGAGGTCCGGGCGCTGGAGGAGAGCCGCAAACAAGCGGCTGCTGAGCTTGAGCGGCTGGAGAAGGAAGAGAAAGAAGCCCATGAGGCGATCCGGACTGCTGAATCTGCGCGCAAGGCGAATGAGTCGGCCAAGGAAGAGCTGCAGAGCAAGCTGACCGGGATGAAGGTCACCGAGGGCAAGCTGGACCAGGAGATTTTCTCTCTGGAAGAGCAGGTGCGGCGCATGAGACAGGATGCGGGTTCGCAGGATAAAGAGCTGCGCCAGAGCCGCAGTCTGCTGATCACTATTGAGAAGGATCTGGAAGAAAACACGAAGGAAGCTGTGAAGCAGCAGGAAGACCTGAACAGCTATCGGCTGAAAAAAGAAGAGACGGCGGCCAAGCTGGATCTGGCCCGTGCCGACCGTGCGGCGTTAACACGCAAGCTGGAGCTGGCCGAAGGCGAGACCAAGGATCAGCGCCAGGCACTCAAAACCGTTGACGACAAGCTGCGCTCCACAGAAGTTGCCGTAGGGCGGCTCGATGTGGAGCTGGATAATATTCTGCGCAAGCTGAGTGACGACTACGAACTGAGCTACGAACTGGCAAAGCAGCGTTATGCGGTGCCTGAGGACGTGCCTGCCGCCCAACTGGAGGTGCAGCGTCTCAAACGCAGCATTTCTTCGCTGGGCGAGGTGAATCTTGGAGCGATTGAGGAATATCAGCGCGTGCATGAGCGGTTTACTTTCCTAAGCGGCCAAAAGGATGACCTGGTGGAAGCTAAAACCACACTCTACCACGTTATTCATGAGATGGAAGAGGAAATGTCTAAACGGTTCAAGCAGACCTTCGACGCCATCCGCCGTGAATTCGGCACTGTATTCTCCAAACTGTTCGGGGGCGGACGGGCCGATCTGATGCTGCTGGACCCTGAGCATATGCTGGACACGGGGATTGATATTGTTGCCCAGCCTCCCGGCAAAAAACTGCAAAATCTGCAGCTTTTATCCGGTGGAGAGCGGGCACTTACAGCCATGGCGCTGCTGTTCGCCATCTTGCAGGTCAAGCCTGTGCCGTTCTGCGTACTGGACGAGGTCGAAGCTGCCCTCGATGAAGCCAACGTGGTGCGCTTTGCCCAGTATCTGCGCGAATTCTCGGAGCAGACCCAGTTCATTGTCGTCACCCACCGCAAGGGAACCATGGAAGAAGCGGATGTGCTCTACGGTGTTACAATGGAAGAAGGCGGCGTATCCAAGTTAGTGTCGGTTAAACTGGAGGATGAGGAAGCGGAGATTGCGTAGTCCCACAGCTATTTTGCGATGCAGGGTCTACATCACCGTAACTACAATAGAGATGTTTATGCTCACAATACGTTAGGAGGAACAATATGAGCTTTTTCCGGAAATTAAAAGAAAGCATCTCCGGCAAAACGGAGAGCGTAACGAAACAATTCCGCGACGGTCTGGAGAAGACACGCAAGGGGTTCGTGGAAAAAGTATCCGACCTGATTATCCGCCGCAAGAAGATAGATGAAGAGTTCTATGAGGAATTGGAAGAGATTCTGATCGGCGCGGATGTCGGTGTAAATACTGTGATGACTCTCGTTGAGGAACTAAGAGCAGAAGTGAAGCAGAAGCGCATCGAGGATGCTTCCGAGCTGCAGCCCATTCTGTCCCGGAAGCTGATGGAGCTGCTGCGTGGTGATGATGACAACAGCCTAAAAGAAAATCCGGACGGCATTACAGTCATTCTGTTCGTCGGGGTAAATGGTGTCGGCAAGACGACTACCATCGGCAAGCTGGCACACCGTTACAAACAAGAGGGCAAAAAGGTTCTGCTCGCCGCAGGCGATACCTTCCGTGCGGGGGCCATTGAGCAATTGGAAGTCTGGGGACAGCGTGCGGGTGTGGATGTCATCAAGCAGCAGGCTGGCTCTGATCCGGCTGCGGTGATGTTCGATGCTGTACAGGCTGCCAAGCAGCGGAATGTGGATGTGCTCATCTGCGATACCGCAGGCAGACTGCAGAACAAAAGCAATCTCATGGAAGAGCTTAACAAAATCTTCCGCGTTATTCAGCGCGAAATTCCCAGCGCACCGCATGAAGTGCTGATGGTGCTGGACGCCACTACAGGTCAGAATGCATTGACCCAGGCCAAGCTTTTTGGTGAAAAAAGCGGTGTCACCGGCCTGGTGCTGACCAAGCTGGATGGTACGGCCAAAGGCGGGATTGTGGTTGCCATCCGTCAGGAAATGAATCTTCCGGTGAAGCTTGTTGGCTTGGGAGAGAAGATTGAGGATTTGCAGCCATTTGACTCCACCCAGTTCGTGCACGCTCTGTTTGCCGGTATAATTTCCGAGGAAGAGGATAACGAAAAGCAGGAATAGATCGGGGACCTTTAAGCCAAACCATATGAATCTTGGGTGCCAAGAGCGGCCGTGCCTCTTTAAAAGAAGCATTGGCCGCTCTTTTTCGCGGAAAACAATATAAAAATTCATTATATGAAAAATTCATAATAGTACTGCTTGTCAACTCTCCCGCATACAATTCAATGTATTCCTCATATATATATCCTTGATTAACCGTTTTCTGAGAAAGGAAGCGATTTCAAAATTGCGAGTTGGATAATAAACTCCATTTCGCTGTTATATACATTGACATGAACAATAGCATTTACGTATTATGAATGTATATTTTAATAATTTTTGAAGTCATTTTTTGAAAAATCACATCAATTTGTCAATAAACATCACACATACTATTAATCCGAAAGGAGTCGGGCTCATGTCCAAACTTGATCCTTTGCCCGGACTGTCTCCGTATCCACTGCAGCATTTTTACGATGAAATGTATGCTGATGAACGGAGTATCCGGCCGCATTACAAACATGTGAACCGCATGTTTTCCGGGATGAGCCCCGAAGAGCTGCAGCTCAAACAGAAAACGATGCAGCGTCGGATGATGGAAGAGGGGATTACCTTTACGCTGTACAATCCTGCACAGGACCATCCTATGGAGCGTACGATTCCCTTTGATATGATTCCGCGGATTATTCCCAAAGGTGAATGGGAGAGGCTGGAAGCCGGGATAGTTCAACGGATTACAGCCTTAAATCTGTTCATTCACGATATTTATCATGAGCAGTACATTGTCAAAGACGGCGTCGTGCCGCGCCGCATGATCATTTCCAATTGCTATTTCCGTCCGGAGATGTCCGGCTTGCGGGTGCCCGGCGGTGCCTACGTTACGACCTCGGGGATTGATCTGATCCGTCATCACGACGGGGAGTATTATGTGCTTGAGGACAATCTGCGGACACCTTCAGGGTTTTCCTACCTATTTAAAGGCAGATCCCTGATGAACCAGCTGTTTCCCGAATTGTCTTTGGCCAGCTCCATCCGGGATGTGGACCATAGCTTGAACCGGTTCCTCTCTGTATTGCGCAGCCTTTCCCCGTCCCGGACAAAGGACCCGGTGATTGCGCTGCTGACTCCTGGTGAATATAACTCTGCTTACTATGAGCATGCGTTTCTGGCCCAGCAAATGGGAATCCACCTGGTAGAAGGCCGGGATTTGGTTGCCCGGGACCATAAGGTGTATCTAAAGGAAATGAACGGGATGCGGCGTGTGGATGTATTGTACCGCAGACTGGATGATGATTTCATAGATCCGCTGGCTTTTCAGCCGAATTCACTCCTGGGAGTTGCCGGATTGATGAATGCTTACCGGGCAGGAAATATTGCCATCGCCAATGCACCGGGAACCGGCGTTGCCGATGACAAAGCGATGTACGTATATGTCCCGGATATGATCCGGTATTATCTGAACGAAGAGCCTATCCTGGGGAATGTTCCCACCTATCTGCTGTCCAGGACGCAGGAACGCCAATATGTGCTGGATAATCTCAATGAAATGGTAGTTAAGGAAACTTCGTTATCCGGCGGGTATGGCATGCTGATCGGCAGTGAGGCCTCGAAAGAAGAGCTGGCAGATTTCCGGCTCAAAATCCTTGCCGATCCGGTCCGGTATATCGCCCAGCCCATAATGTCACTGTCGAGAGCTCCGGTACTCTCCGGAGGCCGCATGGCTCCGCGCCATATTGACCTGCGGGCATTTGTGCTGATGGGTGCGGACCGCAAGCCGCATGTCATTCCAGGGGGGCTGACCCGTGTCGCCATGAAGGAGGGATCACTGGTTGTCAATTCATCACAGGGTGGCGGTGTGAAGGATACCTGGGTAATGGCTTAGGGGCTGGAATTAATAGGACAACGTTAGGTTGAAATATTTACATTCATATCTTTGACAAAGTGCGGCATCTATACGTTAACGAAGGAGTGGTACGATGCTGAATCGCAATGCGGAAGCTTTGTTCTGGATTGGCCGTTACATTGAGCGGGCGGAGAATCACGCACGGCTGATCGATGTTCATTATCATATTCAACAGGAAGAGGACTTCCAGGCGGAAGGACACAAGTGGTCCAGGTTGATTGATGCGCTGGGGGTCCGGAATGAATATCTGCAGCAGTTTGAAGGCTTTTGCGAGCAGGATGTTTTATCCTTCATTACACTCGATCTTGGCAATTCCAATTCTTTGTTCTCTTGTGTCCATCAAGCCAGAAATAATCTTCGCACCCTGCGGCAGCATCTCCCCAGCGAGCTGTGGGATATCATCAACAGCTTCAACCTGTGGCTCGGGGAGCAGTCGGTGGCGGATATTCTGAGCGGTCCCCATCAGTTCTACCAGCAAGTTAAAGAGCGAGCGGCAATGTTCCTCGGTGCAGAGCAGTCCGTGATGCTGCGGGGCAATGAATGGCGGTTTATTGAGAGCGGGCGGTTTCTGGAAAGGGCAGAGAATACGACCCGGATTCTGCAGGCCGTTACGGTATCCTGCAAGTCCAAGGATATCAACGCGATCTACACCCAGCTTCAGGCGGTGCTCAAATCAGTAAGCGGATATCAGGCCTTCCGGCGGTATTATGCAGATGCGATGTCACCGGAGAGCATATTGGAGTTCCTGATCGTGAATGCTTATTTTCCCCGCTCGATCCGTTTCTCCTTCCACAAGCTGGAAGAGCATTTAGCGAAGCTCCAGCTGGATTCTTCCGAGAAAGGCTCCGGACATGAACGGGTCATCCGCCAGGCCGGCAAGATTAAGGCCGAGCTTGATTATATGGAAAAGGAAGAGATGTCCGGCGATCTCGTAGAGGACGTACTGCAGTCGTTGATGGGTTCCTGCCAGAAGCTCGGCAGAACGATGGAAGGCGCCTTTTTTCGCCGTGAAGGAGTGTCCGCATGAAAATTCAGATCCATCATACCACGACGTACAGCTACCCGGAGCCGGTTACGGACAGTGTCAATGAAATCCGTCTGACGCCGCGCACCAATTACCGGCAATCCTGCTACCATCATGAGGTAGAAGTATTTCCACCGGCGAATCTGCTGACCTATGAGGATTTTTTTGGCAACCGGGTTCATGCATATTCTGTAAATAAGCCGCATACCGAAATGGTAATCCGCACCAAGGCAACTGTGGTTACGCTGGATAAGGCGCAAGGCTCGGATTTGCCGCATATTCCGCTGGAGGAGCAGGTGAAGCTGCTGAATGATGAGAAGTTCCAGAACCGGTATGTGGAGTTCATTCTGCCTACCCGTTATACGGAAGTGACACCGGAGCTGGTTGAATTTGCTTCGCAGCATCCGTTTGATGCAGCAGAGGATATGTATGAATGGACCAAAAAGCTGTCTTCGACGATTTATGAGCAGTTTACGTATGACCCTGAAGCCACAAGTGTCAACACTACCGTTAAAAAAGCGCTGAAGCTCAAACGGGGGGTATGCCAGGATTACGCCCATCTGATGATTGCGGTCTGCCGCAGTGTCGGACTGCCTTCGCGGTATGTCAGCGGGTATCATTTTGTCGGAGACCTTCAGGGCGGCAATGCCGATTTCGAGCAGGCTTCGCATGCCTGGGTGGAGACGCATATTCCCGGCACCGGCTGGCTGGGTTTTGATCCTACGAATAACGTGGAAGTGAACTGGCGTTATATCAAGCTGGGACATGGCAGGGACTATAAGGATATCGTTCCGGTAAAAGGGGTCTACCGCGGGGTTGGGGGTACGCTGACGGTCAAGGTGGATGTGCGGCAGCTGGAGAAGTGAACGAGTGAAGGAGTGGCCTCGCGGGAGCGGGGCTTTTGGAGCATCAGAAAAGATCTGTTGGGTTCCCCGCAAAATACCTGAATCAGCTTTCATGCAAAAGCCCCGCTATGTGAGGGGCTTTTGTGCATGTTGCACCCGGGTTGTGCAAATTTTGCATAAAATGATTATAATCAGGGGCTGTTTGGGTAATCTTGAAACAGAGCCACTATGGTGGACGACTTGGAAAGGGAGTGTACATATGAGCCCAAATATAATGAAAAAGAAACGTTTCCTCGGTAAAACAGCCATTATTACAGGAGCGGGCTCCGGAATCGGCAGAGCGACAGCGATTCAGATGGCCCGTGAAGGCGCAAATGTAGCCTTGTTTGATCTGGTGAATGAACGTACCTCCGTTCTGGAACAGAAGTTGAACAAGCTGCGTAAGGACTGTGCTCTGGCCATTGATGTGGATACCTCGGATGAGAAACGTATGGAAGAGGCAGTACGCAGGACTGTTGAGTATTTCGGCGGACTGGACATTGTTTTTGCCAATGCCGGCATCAATGGTGCGGTAGGACCGATTGAGGAGCTGAGTCTGAGTGACTGGGAGCGTACAATGTCCGTGAATCTGACGGGTACTTTCCTGACACTGAAATACAGTATTCCGCATCTTAAGGAAAAGGGTAAAGGAAGCATCATCATCACCAGCTCTATCAACGGCAACAGCCGGTTTGCCAGCTTCGGCTGGTCACCGTACAGCACCACCAAAGCCGGACAGGTTGCTTTTGCCAAGATGGCGGCGCTGGAGCTGGCGAAGTTCAAAATCCGGGTTAACGTCATTTGTCCGGGAGCGATCTCCACTAACATCGATGAAAGTACAGAATTTAATGAGGAAGTGGAAACGATCGTCATCCCGATTGAGTTCCCGGAGGGGGCCCAGCCTCTTGCTGACGGCCCCGGCAAGCCGGAAAATGTAGCCGACCTGGTCTCTTTTCTTGCCTCGGATGACGCGATTCATATTACCGGAGCGCAGATCATAATTGATGGCGCCGAATCGCTTTTATCTTAAAAAACTAACAAACAAACAGCCTTATCCATGGGTCAGGGATGACCAAGGATAAGGCTGCATTTATGAGGGGGACCGGATGGCTGCCCTACAGCGCGCATTTATAATCGTCATCGTCCGGTATTAGCCCATGCTTGTTTACTCGCCGCCGCCCGCACAAGGCAGTCTGCACAGTCAGTGAAGGACAGCGGCCGGAACAGAGCATTGCTAGTTGGAAATAGGGAACTTATTTCTCCCCAAAATCAGCAATTGTGAGATTGAAGTGGAAAAAGGAAACTTAATCGGCCATATTCCTTCATCACGGGCGAATTGAGCCGAATTAGCTGCCCTTTTTCCACTTCAGCTGCGAAAATTAGGGGGTTTAAGCAAATTAGTTATCCTTTTTCCACTTGGTATGGCCGAGGGAGGGATAAAGGGTTCTCCAGACAACACTACACTGAAATCAAAGCGGTCACGTTGTTCGGCGAAGGACGGCGCGGCCGGTTTGTATTTAAAGATTCAAAGGGCAGCGAAGCCGTTTCCGTGTGTTTTGTAAACAATGTAATTAGATGATTGTAAAATAACAAACAAAATGATAATATGTCTATATATTAATAAGGAATTGGGTGATCATGTTGGCGGAAGGCAATGAATCGGTTAGCATCTCCGAAAAGTTCTGGAATGCCTCCATTAGTGAGCTGAAGCAGGGATTCCGATTTGAAATGCGGGAGCATTCAGGTTTTTATACATGTCTTGTCTGCGGAGAGGAATTTGAAAAGGGTCTGATCTACAAGGAAGACAGCCATTATTATGAAGCCGGGAAGTATGCAGCTCTTCATGTGGAACAGGTGCATGGCGGTATGTTTAACTGGCTGCTGGGGCTGGATAAGAAGCTTACCGGACTGACGGAGCTGCAGAAGGGGCTGCTGAATGCTTTTCGGCACAGCCTGAGCGATGGAGAAGCTGCCAGGGAGCTCGGCATCGGCAGCACCTCCACGGTGCGTAATCACCGGTTTACATTGCGGGAAAAGGTCAAGCAGGCCAGACTGTTCCTTGCCGTGATGGAGCTTGCCGAAGAAAAGCCGGGGGCGTCCTCGCCTTTTGTCAGCATTCCGCGTTCTGCGGCTATGGTTGACGAGCGGTTTGCGATCACCGAGGAAGAGAATGCCGAGATCCTGAGCGCTTATTTTAAGCAGGGGCCGGAAGGCCCGCTCTCGGAGTTTCCTAAGAAACAGAAGCGCAAAGCCGCGATTCTCCGCCAGCTGATCAAGCGTTTTGAAACCGGACGCCAGTATACAGAGAAAGAAGTTAACGCCATCCTGAAGGAAGCTTCATCCGATTATGTAACGCTCCGGCGGTACCTGATCGATTATGGACTGTTGGACCGCCAGCCTGACGGAAGCACCTACTGGGTTAAATTATAAATGAAGAGGAGAACATGAATCATGGAGAAGTCTAAACGTAAAGAGCTTGCCTATAACTATGCGCATTCCCACAGGCCGATGGGGGTGTACCGGATCGTCAACACCAGAAATGACAAGGCTTTTGTGGGCAGCAGCCTTAATCTGGATGGAGTCTGGAACAAACATAAATTTATGCTGGATATTGGAAATCATGATAATAAAGCGCTTCAGGCCGACTGGAAGGAGTATGGTGAGAAGGCGTTTGTTTTTGAAATTCTGGAGCAGATCAAGCCTGAGGAGGATTTTGTGGCAGAAGTCTCCGAGCTCGCCAAATACCGCAAGCTGCTGCCTGATATGGAGAATAAATGGCTGGAGCAGCTGTCGCCTTATGGAGATCGCGGGTATCTGAAGAAGAAATGAAGTGCTGATATCCGCCGGCAGGTGATTTGCCTCGTTCCTTATGCTAAACTATAGGCAAAACTGCATTACGCTGGTTTGACTTGCTGGATTCAGAAAGCCTTCCGGCAAAGGAGGGAAGTGCTGTTTATGTCGATTTTATCCTGGCTGGCGGAACAGAGGATTCAGGAGGCTATGCGCAGCGGCGGTTTTGATAAGCTGCCGGGACATGGCAAACCGCTGGAGCTGGAGGATCTGTCCGGCGTGCCGGAAGATCTGCGGATGTCCTTCAAAATCATGAAGAACGCCGGCCTGCTCCCTGAAGAAGTCACGCTGCGCAAAGAATGTGTAACGCTGGAAAAAATGCTCGCGGCTTGCCACAGCAGCGGCACTGCCGCAGATGGTGAAAGAAGAGAGCTGGAATCCAGGCTTACGCTGAAAAAACTCCGTCTTCAGGAGCTTATGCGGCAGCGCGGATTCGAGAACAGCAGCGCATTCACCGACTATGGAGACCGGATTCAGTCACAGCTTACCCGTGAAGAATAATAAATGAAGAGAGCCGTCCGGACCCATAAGGGCAAGGTTGGCTCTCTATTTGTATGCGGGAAGCTTGATATTTAATAGGGTATCCCCCATCATAATAGAATACCGCATCATAACAAGTTATGGAGAGATTAGATGAAGCAGCTTCCGATTGCCCAGGTGCTCCCTGAGCTGAAAACCATATTGAATAGCTCTGCCGCCGCCGTTCTGATTGCCGAGCCGGGCGCCGGGAAAACGACAGGGACGCCTCCGGCATTTTTGGATGAGCCTTGGATGGCTGGCAAAACCATATTAATGCTGGAGCCCAGAAGGCTGGCCGCCCGCTCGGCCGCCAGTTACATGGCGTCCTTGCTGGGAGAACGTGCCGGGCAAACAGTAGGATACCGTATGCGCAATGATACGAAGGTTGGCCCGGATACACGGATCGTTGTTGTCACAGAAGGTGTGTTGACCCGGATGCTGCAAAGTGATCCGTCGCTTGGGGATGTAGGGCTTGTGATATTTGACGAGTTCCATGAACGCAGCCTTCACGCGGATCTCGGGCTGGCGTTGACACTGGAAGCGCAAGCTGTGCTGCGGGAGGATCTGCGGATTCTTATCATGTCGGCGACCCTCGACAGCGGACGGGTCTCGGCTATGCTCGGTGGAGCCCCTGTAGTGGACTGCCCAGGCCGGAACTTTCCGGTGGAAACGGTTTATCTGCCAGGCTCAGGAGACAGGCAGCTGGAGCATTCCGCTGCCGCAGCGGTCCGCCGCGCGCTTGCCGAGCAGCCGGGAGATGTGCTGGTTTTTCTGCCCGGCGAGCGTGAAATCCGGCGGACTGAGCGTGAACTGGAGAGCAGTGCTCTCCCTCCGGGCACGGTGCTTCGTCCGCTTTATGGGCAGCTGCCGCAGGCTCAGCAAGATGCCGCCGTGGCTCCCGCTATACCAGGCGAACGCAAGGTCGTGCTGGCTACTTCCATTGCCGAGACCAGTTTGACGATCGAAGGGGTACGGACTGTAATTGATACAGGGCTGCGGCGGACCCAGGTATTTTCGCCGCGGACAGGCATGCCCCGACTGGCGACGGTTCCGGTATCCAAGGCTTCCGCCGACCAGCGGCGGGGCCGCGCGGGACGCACTGCGCCTGGAGTATGTTACCGGCTGTGGAGCCCGGAGGAGCATGCCCGTCTTCCGGATGACACCGTCCCGGAAATCATGGAGACCGACCTGGCGCAGCTCGCCCTGGAGCTGGCGCTGTGGGGCGCGCCTGCCCCGGAGGCGCTGCTCTGGCTGGACACGCCGCCTGCCGCGCCCTACGCGCAGGGCTTGGCGCTGCTGCGCCAGCTCGGCGCGCTGGACGCCGGCGGCGCCATCACGCCGCACGGCCGCAGCATGGCCGCGCTGGGCGCGCACCCGCGCGTTGCGCATATGCTGCTGCGCGCGGCAGAGCTTGGAGCGGCGCCGCTCGCCTGCCGGCTGGCGGCGCTGCTCCAGGAGCGGGACCTGCTAAGGGGTCCCGCGGCCTTGGACAGCGACATCACGCTGCGCGTGGAGGCGCTGCTGAGGTACGAGCGCTCCGCTGCTGACAGCGGCGGAGCGGACCCGGCGGCTCTGCGCGCGGTGCAGCGCGAGAGCCGGAGCTTCCTGGCGCAGCTGCAGGCCGCGCCGGGTACGCTGCCGGACAACATCAGCCTCACCGGGCTGCTGTTGTCCTTCGCCTATCCCGACCGCATCGGGCAGAAACGCGGCGATGGCGCGTTTCTGCTCACCGGCGGCCGGGGGGCGGCCATGAGGGAAGGGCAGCCGCTGACGCGTTCGCCCTATATCGTGGCGGCCGGCATTGATGACCGCGCCGGCCAGAGCCGGATTATGCTTGCCGCAGAGCTGCCCGAAGCAGATCTGCTGAAGCATCACAAGGGCAGCCTGCAGGAACAGCGCGAAGTCTACTGGGACAAAGAGAGCGGAAGTGTGCAGGCGCGCCGGAGGACCCTGCTGGGCGCCTTGGTTGTAAAGGAAACTTCACATGAACGGCCTGCTGCGGAAGAGGCGGAAGAGGTGCTGCTTCGTGTCCTCTCGGAAGAAGGGCTGACCCTGCTGCCTTGGGACAAAGGAACCGTTCAGCTCCGGCAGCGGATGGAGTTCCTGCATCGTCTGCGGGCAGATTTCCCGGATGTGTCGGAGGAGGCGTTGCTGTCGTCCCTGCAGGAATGGCTTCAGCCGTTTATTCAGGGAATGCGCAATCTGCGCGATCTCCAGCGGGTGCCGGTGTCCAGAGCGCTGGAAGGATTGCTGGACTGGAACAGCCGGAAGCTTCTGGACAGGGAAGCGCCGACACATATTACGGTTCCCAGCGGTTCCCGGATTCCTGTGGATTACAGCAACCCGGCAGCCCCGGTGCTCGCAGTCAGGCTCCAGGAGATGTTTGGTCAAGTGGATACCCCCCGGATTGGGGGAGGCAAGGTTGCAGTCCTGCTGCATCTGCTATCACCGGCCAGAAGACCGGTGCAGGTGACGGCGGACCTGGCGAGTTTTTGGCGCAGTACGTATTTCGAAGTCAAAAAGGATCTGAAAGGCCGCTATCCCAAACATTATTGGCCGGATGATCCGCTCCAGGCAGCACCGACGAACCGGACCCGCCCTGCTAGATAAGGCTTATGGCCGCGATATCCCGGGATTCTGCAAAAAATGCTTGCAGTCTGTTTGGCAAACCTCCGATCGGGTAATAATGTAGCGAACGACAATTACGAAGGAGGGCTTCAAGTGGCAGACAAAATCGTAGGAGTTTTTGACACGGAACAAGAAGCGACCAGAGCAATTGAAGGGCTGCAGAGACAGGGTGTAAGCAATGATGAAATCTCTGTAATTACTCGTGACCGGGATGAACTCAAGAATATATCGGATGATACAGGAACGATGGCTCCAGAAGGAGTGGCAACCGGTGCGGCAACCGGAGGCGTAGTCGGCGGGATCGCCGGACTGCTTGCCGGAATCGGAGCATTGGCGATTCCGGGGATAGGTCCTATTCTGGCGGCAGGTCCTATAGTGGCAACGCTGACCGGGGCAGCAATCGGCGCAGGTGCGGGTGGACTCGTTGGCGGACTGATTGGACTGGGCATCCCTGAGGATGAAGCGAAAGAATATGAAGGATATGTGGACAGCGGTAAAATCCTTGTCCTGGTGGACGACAACGGCCGCGGCCGCGATATCCATAGTGTATTCCGGGGCAACCGCTCCCTGAATGCCAGCAGATACGACAGTGTGTATGGCGACGGTGCGTTAAATGATCCCCTTACGGACCGGGGCGCGACCAATCCTGGTGTAGTCAGAGATGACACCACAGTTGGCAATGCCATGGGCAACAGAGGGTCCATGAACGCAGACACTGACCCGGACCGTTACAACGGCAACCGGATGTAAGGAAAACGCGGCTTCATGGAAGCCGATAAGCTAACTGGACTCCGTATTCGTTAAAGAGACTGCATTTCGGGCAAAAACCTGAGATGCAGTCTTTTTTGGTGTTTAAGAATTTATGCAATGCCAAAAAATGTGGATATTTCGGAAGCATCAAATGATATAGGCGGGGCGGCAGGCCGTGGATTCAAGAGAAGAAGTTCACTTAAATATGCTCAAAAGGCGTTTCATAGAAGCTTTAGTGGGAATTCCCACTAATGGTAGCAGACAACGGGGGGAAGGAGAATTAAGTTTACTTTTTCCACTTTGGCCTGCGCCGCATCCTTTAATCCAGTCCAGGGAGCTCTGAGAAGTTGGAGTAAGACAGGTTCCTTCAGCGATGCTGAACGGCTAGAGCCCAGCAACCGCAGAGCCCGGCAAGCGCAGAGCCCGGCAACCACCAAAGCCAGCAACCGCAACGAACGCGTTTCTTACTGAATTTTTCCCAAATTTCAACATATGAAAAATTCACAAAAGAAAACCCCCAAACAAACCTGCTTCCCAACACCAGCGATTACATTCACTCCAATCCGGGTACTTATACCCTAATTAATGGTTTTTAAGGGGGGCTCTATCTTAAAAATTCTCATTGTGAAATCTGGAAAATAGAGTATATACTAGAGTTGTACAGGAAAGATAAGGAAACTAGCCGGAGAATGAAACATACCATCAGGAGGTGTCCCATGGCATTTATGATTGCCCAGCGGGCTTTTATTAAGGTATACCTGATTACAATGGTTGAGCAGCATAAAGGTTATGGCTATCAAATGCTGGAGGATTTGCGGAGAGATTTCAAAGCCCACGGCTATTCTCCCCCCCAGAGTGAAATTTACAGGGCGCTGCATGAGCTGGTTCAGCAGGGCATTCTATACCGCACCAAGCAGCTCAAAGGAAATGATCCCAAAGTGGATTTTCAGGAAATCGTCCTGTATCATTTCACAGCCGACGGGGAGGAAAAAGCCAGGCTATATAAAAAACAGGTCAAAACGGATCTTGACCGCTGCCTGGGAATACTTAATAAAGCCGTAGCGGATAATTTCTAGCATCAAATATCTTTTTTATCTGCATCCTGACCCGGGGGAGTCACTGGTGAGCTTGCACTTCCATAATCCTCCACAGAATCCCAGGCACCGGCGTCATCGAATCTGCCGCTGTGCTCCTGACGGTTACGTCCTGCTCCTGCCGGGGGAGCCGTCATTACTTCTTCTTCCACAGGCCGGTCACTGAAGGATTCGCGGGGCGGCACATGCTCTACAGCATAAGCAGTATAGGGAACCGCCTCCAGGCGCTCATAAGGAATCTCCTGGCTGCTTACTACACATATTCCGTAGGTACCGTCTTTCATCCGCTGCAAGGCGGCTTCAATGTCAGACAGTTCCTCGGAAAGGGACCTGTTAATCGCCAGATCCCGGCTTCGCTCGAAGGTTTCAGTGCCTGTGTCGGCAGGATGGTTGTCTGCGGAAGAAAGTTCACCGGTTGAGTTTCGGAGCGAGTCACCGAGCAGGCTGTTTTCTTCCCCGTTCTGTGAGAAATGCTGCTCCAGCTCCCTTTTGCGCTCCAGCAGGGATTTTTTTAGGGTGGCAAGCTGTTCATTGGAAAGATGGCTCATTGTATCTCTTCCTTTCTGAAATATATTTATGCTTCTGCCGTATTCTTTCCTTACCCTATTGTCGTCAGAAGCAATCAGAAGGAAGGGAGCAGAGGAAGTGGAACTTTAGTGATATTTTCAGGTGGCTTGCACCCTGCTATAATGGTTACTACCGGATGAACGATATATACTTGGAGGTCAATTTAATGGATGAACACATGAAACGCAGACTGGACAAGCAGAGAAAGCTGTTCAGCCAGCTAGGCATTACACTGGATGCACTAACAATACACGAGAAGGAATTTGGCATGAAGCTCCGCGGCTACGATGCCGAAGAGGTTGACACATTTCTGGATAGCGTAATTAAGGATTATGAGCGTTTTTACGCAACCATAGCTGATTTAATGGATAAATGGCAGGAACAGCAGATTGAGCTCCGTGAACTGAAGGAGAAAAGTATACAAGCTGAAGCCATTCCTGCACCAGCACCTATTATCAGGGGAATTGATCCCATGGATCTGGAGGATGTGATCCTGAAGCTGGAGGCCAATGTGCGGCAACTAAAAGACAGACTGCCCCGGAGTGAAAGCTACCTGTAATCATCCTAGTGAACAATCCACTTGTTATCTGTATTGCCAGCATTTACAATTGAAGGGCAACAGATACCGGATGCCGGATGGAGGTTGAACCATTGCTTAACAAGCAAGCCTGGAGCCTGAGAATCCGCAGTAAAATTGCGCTCGGATATGTCATGATCCTGCTTATGCTGGGCCTTTTTCTGCTTGTAGTGGCAGGCAGAATAACTGATCTGGAGAAAGAAACGGTTTTTTTGAGCGATCATGACATGAAGGTGCACGAGCTTACCTATCAAATCGAAAAAAATGTGCTGGATATGGAGACTGGTCAGCGCGGGTATGCGCTTACCGGTGACTCCAGCTATTTGGCCCCGTATGACACCGGAATTACAGAATGGAAGATTCATTATACGAGATTAAGCAGCCTGATCAAGGATAATCCCGACCAGTTGAAGAATCTGAGCAACATCCAGAGCAGTATTGAACAATGGATCGAATCCGCGGGACAATATATTGTGGATCTGAAACGGAATGGCCAGACTCAGGCAGTCAATGCTTTTTTCCATAATGACAGCGGCAAGGTTATTATTGATTCCATCCGTACACAGTTCGACTATTTCCGTGACAACGAACGGAAGCTTACCAGCGAGCGGATAGCCAACCTGAAAGCAAGCAATGACAAGCTTTTGATAACCATGTATATCCTCTGGGGACTGGTTGCACTGCTGGCCGCGCTTATTACTTATCTGATCTCAGCAAGCATCGTTAAACCGCTTCGGAGTGTAATTCAGGCGATCCGCACTATCGCCGGCGGAGGCAATATGTCCGAACGGATTTCAGTGAAGACCCTTGATGAAATCAATGATCTGGGGAATGCCACGAATGACCTGCTGGATACGGTGCAGCGGCAGCAGTGGGGCAGTGAGCAGCTGGCGTTAATGTCTGTTGCTCTACAGGAGACTACGGATCTGCCGTTGCTGTGCCGTACATTTATGAACAGGCTGTCTGTGATACTGGAGCTGCAGTATGGTGCTGTTTATGTACTGAACGGGAAAAAAGAGTATAAACGAATGTACTCCTATGCAGGTTCAGAGCAACAGGCGGTTGATTTCGGAAAGAATACGATTCGGCTGGGGGAAGGGCTCATTGGCCAATGTGCGGCCGATATGAGAGTGATTCGTATTGAAAATTTACCCGAAGATTACATAAGCATCAACTCCGGACTTGGAAGATCCGCACCCAAGTTTGCCGTAATTGCTCCTATCCTATTTGAGAACAGAACGCTGGCCGTTCTTGAAGCGGCTTCGCTTACCCAATGGGCACCGTATCATGTAGAGCTATTTAACGAATTGCTGAAAATGATGGGAGTCACCTTGAATTCTGTATTGACACGGATGGAAGTCCAGCAGCTGTATAGCGAATCCCAAACAATGAATGAAGAATTGCAGGTCCAATCCGAAGAACTTCAGGTGCAGTCTGAAGAACTGCAGGTACAGACTGAAGAACTGCAGAATCATACAAAGGAGCTGCTCACACTCAACCGGGAGCTGGAGCACCAGAAGTCAGTTGCAGAGAATGCAGCAGCTGAGTTGGAGAAAAGTAACGAGCAGCTGGAATTAAGCTCACGTTACAAATCTGAATTTTTAGCCAACATGTCTCATGAGCTGCGTACACCGCTTAACAGTATGTTGATTCTTTCGCAGCTGCTTACAGAGAACCGGAATGACAGCTTGACGGAAGAAGAACAGGGATATGCCGAAGTCATTCATTCGTCGGGCAGTGAATTGCTGGGGATGATCAATGATATTCTGGACCTGTCCAAAGTGGAAGCCGGGAAAATGACCGTTGAGCGGGACCCTGTCAATCTTACAGAGCTTCCCTCTATGCTGTATGGTTATTTCACCAAGACGGCGGAGCAGAAAAATATTGAGTTCAAGGTGACTCTGGAGAACAATGTTCCGGATATATTTTTTACAGACGAGATGCGTTTGCATCAAATTCTGCGGAACCTGCTATCCAATGCTTTTAAATTTACAGAAAAAGGTTTTGTCGAGGTCGTCATCAGCCGCCTTGAACCAACGTCCGCACCACAGCTTCCTGAGGCAGGTTCCGTTCTCTCCTTTGCTGTGAGGGATAGCGGAATCGGAATCGGGGAAACGAACCGGGAGGTTATCTTCGAGGCATTTCGCCAGGCTGACGGCTCAACGGCGCGTAAATTCGGCGGTACGGGACTGGGATTGTCCATATCGCTGCAACTGGCCCGGCTGCTTGGGGGCACCATCTCTTTGGATAGTAAAGAGGGGGAAGGCAGCACGTTTACGCTGTTTATTCCATGCCGTGAGGAAGAAGACGGATATGAATCCGTTTTTCCTGGGGTATGGACTCTGCAGGCTGCTGCTGCCGCTGAGCGGGAGGATAAGCAGCCGAATGGTGCTGAGGGAGCGGACACTGTCTTGTTTGATAAGGAGTATTCGAATTTGCACGGTAAAACGGTGCTGATCGTGGATGACGATGTGCGCAACATCTATGCACTTGAAAAAGGGCTGGAGCCTTATGATATGAATATTCTGACAGCCCAATCAGGCTTCGAATGCCTGCAGATGGTCAGAGAGCAGCCTGATGTGGATATCGTTCTGCTGGATATTATGATGCCAAATCTGGACGGTTACGACACTCTGTCGATTATTCGTGAGGAGCTGATGCTGCCGGAGCTGCCCATTATCGCCATTTCAGCCAAAACAATGAAAGAAGACCGGGAGAAATGTCTGGCTGCCGGAGCTTCGGATTTTATCAGCAAGCCTGTAATCATTCAGGATGTGGTGACCCGGATGTGCCGCCTGATGGGGGCATGAGTGAAACTTGACTTTTTCAAAAACCCATTGACGGAAATATAGGTATGATTTATGATTATCTTATAAATGATCATTTATATGCAATCGGCGTGTTACCTTTAAGGGCATGAGCCAAGAATTGACTTCATTCATTTGAGTCTTTCTTGGCTCTTTTTTATGCGAAAAATTGGATATTGGGTGGAAAGGAGGGAGAACTTGGCCAAGGAAAACGAGCAGTTTGAGGTACTGCGGGTAATTGGAAACAACGTGGTGATGGTTCAAGGGGGAAGAAAGGGCAAGGAATATGTGATTATCGGCAAGGGTATCGGGTTTGCGGTCAAAGATTCGGGATTCATTGATGCAAATGACCAGCGGATTGAGAAATTGTTCCGGCTGGAGGATCGTGACGAATGGAGTCAATACCAGATTTTGCTCGAAGATATTGATCCCAAAGTTATGAAGATTACAGACGATATTATTGCGGATATTGCTCATGAATTTTCCGGCAAGTTGAACGACAAAATCTATTTGGCGCTCCCCAGCCATATTCAGTTCACCATTTACCGTCTGCGGGGCGGCATGGATATTGTCAACCCGTTCCTTCAGGAGACTAAAATGTCATTTCCGAAGGAATATGAGATCGCTTACAGGGCAGCGGAGAAAATCAGTGCGGAATTCAATGTTCAGATTCCTGAAGATGAAGTGGGTTTTCTGACCTATCACGTGTATTCTGCTGTCAGCAATGTGCCGGTAGGCCAGCTCGTCAAAGCCTCGAATATTGTCAGCGAGCTGCTGGATATGATCCGCGAGGAACGCAATTTAACCTTTGCTTACGGGAGTATGAACCACATCCGGCTGATGATCCATCTGAGATTTTCCATTGAGCGGATTCTGCAGGGGTCACTTATCGACAATCCGTTCGTGAAACATATTCAGAAAGAATACAAAGAAGAATACAAGCTGGCCCAAAAACTGGGCAATGTCATGCGGAATTCGCTGGGCACAGAGGTTCCGGAAGAAGAAATCTGCTTCCTCGCCATGCATTTGCGCCGTTTGTTTCAGACTTTGGACCAGCAGCGGATGTAGCATTTGGTTATAACACTAACTAAACCACAAACAGAAACAGTAAGGAGAGAAACTCATGTTTTCCAAATGGAAGTCCAAAAAAGAAGCACAACCGTCAAAGATACCAGTGCTGGAGATTCCGGCACCGGTCAGCGGGCAAGCCGTTTCCTTAACAGGAGTGCCGGATGAAATGTTCTCAGGCGGGCATATGGGGCAGGGAATTGCCATAGAACCAAGTGAGGGGAAATTAATCGCCCCTTTTGACGGGAAAGTCGCCCATGTAGTCAAATCCAATCATGCTGTAATCATAGAGCATTCTTCCGGACTCCAGCTGCTGCTGCATATCGGAATTGACACTGTAAGCTTGAAAGGCAGCGGATTTATCAGCCATGTCGCCAGCGGAGATGAAGTGAAAGCTGGACAGACGCTGATTGAGTTCGATATCGCATCGATTCGGGCAGCTGGTTATCAGACTGTTATACCGGTCATAGTGACCAGCAATGGGGAAACGATTCCTGAGGTGGCTTGCCACTATGGCCAAGTAACCGCCGGCACAAACATTATTCTTACCGTGGCATCCAGGCAATAAATCATACAGCATCATCGACGGCATAGCCAAATACGATAATAGGGGATGATTGGAATGTTGGCTTTTCTGCAAAAATTGGGCAAGTCACTGATGCTTCCGGTAGCTACACTGCCGGCGGCGGCCATTCTGCAAGGGTTGGCACTGATTAATTATGAAAAGGATTTCCACTTAGGGGCGGCCGGCCGGTTCATCAACAGCTACATTGCACCTTTTCTGAATGCAGGCGCCGGAGCCATCTTTGGCAATCTGGCATTGATTTTTGCCATCGGGGTTGCTATCGGATTTGCCGGTGATGCGGTTGCGGCGCTGTCCGCTCTGATTGCTTACCAGATTCTCGACAGTATCCTCAAGGTCATTCCTGCACAAATGCCTTTCATTGGCGATGATGTCAAGCTGAACATGGGTGTTCTTGGGGGGATCTTTGCGGGAGCGTGGGCAGCCTTCCTCTATAAGAAATACCATAATATAAAAATGCCGGATTGGCTGGGCTTTTTCGCCGGTAAACGTTTTGTTCCGATCATTACAGCGGTAACTACTATAGTATTGTCTGTTCTGGTTGGAATGATCTGGAGTCCGATTCAAGATGTGATTAGTGATTTCGGTACCTGGGTGGTTGGGCTTGGCGGTGTCGGTGCATTTATTTTCGGGACAGCGAACCGTCTGCTCATTCCTTTTGGCCTCCATCATGTTATCAACGCCATTGCCTGGTTCCAAATCGGTGATTTCACCAACGCTGCCGGAGAAGTGGTGCATGGGGATTTGTGGCGTTTCTTCGCTGGAGATAAATCGGCCGGAATGTTCATGACAGGTTTCTTCCCGATTATGATGTTTGCAATGCCGGGAGCGGCGCTTGCATTTATTCATACGGCTAAACCGGAAAAACGCAAAATGGTCGCATCTATCTTCATTGGTTCCGCGATTGCGTCCTTCCTGACCGGGATTACAGAACCGCTCGAATTCTCCTTTATGTTTATTGCCCCTGTACTATATCTGGTTCATGCTCTGCTCACCGGTTTCGCCGGGTTCCTGATGTATGTACTTGATGTAAAGCTGGGTTTCGGATTCTCTGCAGGACTAATCGATTACCTGCTGAATATGAAGCTGTCTACGAATGCATGGGTTCTGATTCCTGTGGGTCTTGGATTCTTTGTTCTCTACTATGTGCTGTTCCGGTTTATTATTACCAAGTTCAACCTGAAAACACCGGGGCGTGAGGATGACACCGAAGACGAAGTGCTGGAAGCCGATGTGAGCGGGGCAAAAATTTCCGCATCCTCCAGAGCGGCCAAAATACTGGAAAATGTCGGCGGCCCGGCGAACATCCGCAACATCGATGCCTGCATTACACGCCTGCGGCTGATCGTCAACGACGAGAAGGCTGTCAAGGATGCTGCGCTGAAGCAATTGGGAGCATCCGGTGTTATGAGACTGGGGCAGGGCGCGGTGCAGATTGTATTCGGGCCACAATCAGAACAGATCAAGGACGATATCAAAAAACTTCTGTAAATAAATTCCCCAAAAGCGGTTCCTTTCTAATAGAGGAGCTGCTTTTTTGTGTTGAATAGGCAGAAAACAGAAATGTTATGATAATTATACGGTATTCTGATACAAAATCGCTTTGGCGTCCGTCTTACTTATAGCTGCAGCTAATAAGGAGGATTTACACAATGGAAATTCCGGAATCTGAAATGTTTCGAACTGTATTTTATGAACACTATCCGGTAGTGCGGCGCAAGCTGGCAGCCCTGGTCCGTGATGAGGCGGCAGCAGACGATTTAGCCCAGGATGTGTTTCTCAGACTATACCGCAACCCGCCGGATGACCCTAACGCGCTTGGCGCTTGGCTTCATAGAGTGTTGACCCGGATCGGATATGATTATTTAACCCAAAAAGCCAGGGAGCGGCGTCTCCAGGATAAGCAGGAGCTGCTGTTCAGCGCAGAGTCAGGCCCCCCTTCCGGAGAAGAGGCTGTACTCAGCAAGCTGGATCAGGAGGATGTACGGACTTGGCTGGATGGCCTCCCCGAAAGGGACAGACAAGCGCTGCTGCTGCGCTACTCGGGCTATAGCTACACAGAAATTGCCAGCCAGCTCGGGGTAAACTCGCCGGTTATCGGAACACTGCTTAACCGGGCCACCCATAAGCTGAAGCAGCAGGCGATGAATTCATACCCTCAGACAGATTAATCGTGTATCCAAGTGTATTAAAATCATCGATTTTAATTTTAGCAAAACTTTTAGGAGGAACCATCAAATGACCAATCCTTTGAAATATGATTCCGATCAACATCTAACGGATGAAGCCTGGGCGAATCTGCAAACCAAGCTTGCCGATGAGCCTGTGAATCCGGTATGGGCAAAATGGGGGCAGGATGCCAAGAATGTGAACAGAATAGAAGACAGTGCGGCAACCATAGCGGACGGAAATTATATGGGAAATGCGGCGCAGCCTTCAGCCAGTCCTGCAGGAGTTACCGCCGCTCAGGAGAAAACCAAGGGCCGGACGACCCGCCGGACTGGAATGACCCGCCGCCGGAAATGGGCAACTGCTGCGGCAGGGGTAGCCGTTTTTGCGGCCATACTCGCGACACCTGTAGGCAACACGGCCATGGCGGCCATATTGAGCCAATTCCGGATGCAGGAAGTAATGGTCGTCAATGAAGATGATCTGCGGAGTTTGTTCTATCAGGCCAGCGGGGAAGACAATGTTAATGATGCTGTTAACAAATTTGGTTCATTTAGCTATTCCTACGGTCCGCTAAATGGAATGGTGCCAGTGAATGAATTGAAGGATAAATTGGGCTATGCTCTGACCGGTGAAGCTTTTAACAGCATTAAATCGGTGTTTGTAAACTCCTCACAGCAAATTACACTGACGCTCAAGGTGGATGAGGTGAATAAGGCGCTAAAGCGTCTGGGGGCGACCCGGCTGCTGCCAGAATCCGTTGACGGCAAGCCAGTCACACTGTCGATTCCCGAGTCTGTAAGCTATGATTTTTCTACGGATGATCATTGGTCGAATCTGATGCAGATGAATACGCCTGTGGTGAATGTCGATCCTTCTATCAATGTGGAAGAAGCTGTGCAGGCTATCCTTGACTTCCCCCTTCTCCCGGATGAACTGAAATCCAGTCTGCAGCAGAGCAGCATTCTGGCCGGAGACCTGCCCATGCCTGTGATCAAAGGGAATCATTCCGAGGAAATTACAGTAAACGGGACACGGGTGATCATGGAAGCCATTGAATATGGGGATGGGCCTAACTATAAAGCAACCTGGGTGAAAAATGGGCAACTGTTCGACTTTTCCGGCGGAACACTGTATCAGGATAAAGAGAAATTCATGAAGCAGCTTCAGGAGTTGATCACGCAATGAATGTACCCGCAATTGAAGCCCAATTACTGACCAAAGAATACAAGAGCGGACGCGGCTGCCGGGATGTATCTATAACTGTTGAGAAAGGGGAAGCCTTTGGCTTCCTCGGTCCCAACGGCGCCGGTAAAAGCACCTTTGTCAAAATGCTGGCGGGTTTAATTCGTCCAACCAGCGGGAGTGCTGCTTTGTTTGGACATCCGATTAGAACTATTGCAGCGAAGAGCAAGATCGGCTATCTTCCGGAGCTGTATAGGTACCAGGAATGGCTGACCGGCGAAGAGGTAGTGAGGCTCCATGCCCGCTTATGCGGTATCGGTAAGTCTGAAGCAGACATCAGAATACCGGAACTTCTGAAAGAGGTAGGGATAGGACAACGGGGACGTGACCGGGTCAAGCATTATTCCAAGGGGATGCAGCAGAGGTTGGGTCTGGCCTGTGCATTGGTAAATGATCCTGAGCTTGTTTTTCTGGATGAGCCTTCATCGGCACTTGACCCTATCGGCCGTATGGAAGTGAGGAGCATTCTGGAAAAGCTAAAGCAGCGGGGCATCACTATTTTTCTCAACTCCCACCTGCTTGAGGATGTTGAGGTGCTGTGCGACCGGATGGCGCTGCTGAATAACGGCGAGATCCTGCGGCACGGCAAAGTTACAGAAATTTTAAATAAGCGAACTAGCTGGCATTTTAAAGTGGGCGGCTATTCGCCTTTTTTGCTGTCCTGGCTGATGGAGCATACGGGACTGCAGATCAGACAAGCTGTAGAAGATGCGGATCACGCAGAAGGCGCCATCGTTATACCTTCGACCGTTGAAGGCAGCACGGTGTGGCTGGAGGCTGAAGTTGAAAGTGAAGAGCAAGTGGGCTGGCTGAATACACTAATTATCGAGCAAGGCATGACCTTATATGAAGTTGCCCGTAAAAAAGAACGGCTGGAAGAATGGTTTCTGGATGCTGTATCCGGACTCAGCCATAGGGGGGAGCAGGATTGAGAATCATACTCGGAATGACCTGGAAGGAACTGCTGCGTAAGAAAGTGATGCTCATGACTCTGATCATGACTGCCGTATTTCTGCTCGCGTTCTGGTTTGTTGCGGCTACCGTGGGAAGCAGCGAGTCTGGAGGGGTATCCAGTATCGTAAATGGGGGGAACCTGATCAATAGTTTTTCGACCGGAGCTTTCATTGTATCCATGGGGTTTTTCTTCGGAGCTTTTGTCATTGCCTTCCTGGCAATTTTCAGTTCGTTCTCTTCCATTGCGGGGGAAGCGGAACAGGGGGTTATGCAAGCTTTACTGCCTCGTCCGCTGCCGCGCTGGAAATGGTATCTGGGCCGGTGGCTTGGGTATGTCACCTTAGGGATACTATATGCCCTGATTCTGTTTACCGCGATTCTGCTGATAGCAGATGCCCATGCTTCCATCCCGCGGGATGGCGCTGCACTTGTAAAAGCATTTCTGCTCTTCGCCTCCGTCGTACCCCTGCTGATCAGCTTATCCATGCTGGGTTCAGGTTTGTTCTCGGCAGTGGGCAACGGTGTCTTCATGACCATGCTCTACGGAGCGGGCTGGCTCGGGGGAATGATCGACAAGCTGAGCGGTTCGCTTGGTTTGAAGGAAGATGCGTTGCATACGCTGCATAATCTCACAGGGATCATGTCCCTTCTTATGCCGGCGGATGGCTTGCAGCGGAAAATGACAGCAGAGTTGTTCAGTCTGGAGGAGATGAACGGCATGGTCAGTATGGATCTCAGCTTTTTCTCACTCGACATAAGCTCCGTTCCTTCGAATTCATTTATAATCTATGCCGTTCTGTATGCGGTTGTGGTGTCCGCAATCGGACTGCTGCGGTTTCAGCGCAAGGATTTGTAGCGCGTGCTGCCATTATTAATAGATACAGCAAAATAGCGCCCTGTTGGATTCCGTTTATGGAACCAGCAGGGCGCTATTTTGCTTGCAGGCCGGACGTCACTTGCTTGCGCCGGTCTCGATCCAATCTGTTGACCAGTTGCCAATCTCACCAAGAATAGGCGCCAGGGCATTTCCTTTGCTGGTCAATGAGTACTCAATCCGTACTGGCATTTCAGGATACACCGTGCGCTCGATGATGCCTTCGTTCTCCATTTCCTTCAAGCGGTCGGACAGCACTTTGCCGCTTAGATTGGAGAGGCAGCTCTCAATTTCACCAAAACGGCGGGGACCCTTCATCAGAACAAATACGATTAGCGCAACCCAACGTTTACTGAGCATATCAACCGCTTTTTCAAAGCGTGGACACATTTCGAAATCATCCATAAAGATCACCCCGCATTCATTATATCATAAACTTACAATAAGTAATTATAAATATTTAAATATATATTATAACTTGACGAAGTTATATTACAATGATAAACTTACTTACAAATAGTTACTTGACGTAAAAATAGTGAATACTAAAATTTTCAGAATTCGGTTAGGACGGTGCACTGATGATCAAACCAGATATCTTATCTATATTACAGAATAAAATCAAACGGATTACCATGGACGATTCCACTAATATACTCGTAGGGCCCATTACACTGCCTGTGAACCTGGACGGGGAGACGGTTACCTTCAAGTGGTACAGCTGGCTGAAAGCCACCGATGTGGAATTGCAGGGCGGAGACAGCAAAGAAGCAACGGAATTGCTGATTTCCCGGCTATCTTCGATGAATCTGGCTGAAGGGCAGCAATCGAGCGTGCTGGTCTACGGAGATTTTGAAGATTCGGATGAAGCGCTGATCCGGATGCACAGCATTTGTCATACCGGAGACATTTTTGGCAGCAAACGCTGCGATTGCGGCTTCCAGCTCCGCCAGTCGATGAAGATGATCGCACAGCACGGATCGGGTGCGCTGTTCTATCTGGCCAACCATGAAGGAAGAGGCATTGGGCTATTCAGCAAGGCAATGGCATACATTCTTCAGGAAGAAGGGTATGATACTGTGGAAGCCAATCTGGAGCTGGGCTTTGCCGATGATTCCAGAGATTACAGAGATGCGATCAGCGTCCTGCAGCATCTGCGCAGCAAGCCGGTGACTCTGATTACGAATAATCCGAAGAAGATGGAAGCCCTGAAGGCAGCCGGAATGAATACAGGCAAGAGAGTACCTTTATGGGGCGACGTTTCCGTTTTCAATGAAAAGTACTTACGGACGAAAGTGACCCGTTCCGGCCATCTGGAGGCAGTACCGGACGCTGATTTTTTTGAGGGACGAGTAGCCAAATAATTCAGAGATGATATAATGGGATACTGAACCCAATACTTAGCTTAGCGAGGTACAATATGAATGCGATTCAAGTGCAGGACTTGCGCAAAACCTTCAAAGTCCAAAAAAACCGCGAGGGCCTCAAAGGGGCCTTCGCTGATTTGTTTAAACGGCAATATTCCGAGGTCATGGCTGTAAAGGATATTTCCTTCAGCATTCCCCAAGGTGAGATTTGCGGCTATATCGGGGAGAATGGTGCGGGTAAATCGACGACGATCAAGATGCTCACAGGTATTCTTGTTCCGACTTCCGGTACCCTCTCTGTCGGTGGTTATGTACCGTATGAGGAACGGGAGAAATTTGTGCGGAATATCGGTGTCGTGTTCGGTCAGCGCAGCCAGCTCTGGTGGGATATCGGGGTCATAGAATCCTTCCAGCTTCTGCGCAAAGTATACCGGGTGCCGGAGCAGGAGTTCAAGAAACGGCTGGACGAGCTGGTGGAGCGGCTGGAACTGCAGGATCTGCTGAACCGCCCGGTCCGCAAGCTTAGTCTTGGACAGCGGATGCGGTGTGAGCTGGTAGCCGCACTTTTGCATAATCCGTCCATCCTGTTCCTGGATGAACCTACGATCGGACTAGACATAGTCGTGAAATCAGAAATCCGCCAGTTCCTTAAGGATATGAACCGCGAACATGGAACGACTATTTTGCTGACCACCCATGATCTGCAGGATATTGAAGCGCTCTGTTCACGGGTAATTATGCTTGACGACGGGCGCATTATTTATGATGGCGGTCTGGAAGATCTGAAGCAGCGCTGGGGAACCGGCCGCGAGGTGCAGTTCCAATTTGGAACAGCCACGAAGCTGGAGCAGCTTATCCGGTGGACGGAAGGAATGCCGGTTACCTGGTCCTCAGAGAATGATCTGGGAGCCAAGGTATGGATTCCGCTGGAGCTGAATGTTTCCGATGTGCTTGGACGGGTCGTGGGTCAGGCAGACATTACCGATATCAAAATCATTGAAACCAATACGGATGATATTGTCCGCAGCATTTATCAATCAGGTTCGGCCGAGAAACCGGAAGATAAGATTCTTGCTTTGCAGGATGAGAAAGAGGTCATCCATGTCTGAACAGCTAAAGGCTGCTGCAGCCACATCTTCCGCCGGAGGTTCTTCCGCAGGCAGTCCGCAGGAGAACGGTTGGAGGCTGCTGCTCGGTGCTTATTTCGATTTTATCCGCATCCGCTTTTTGACCATGCTGGCTTACCGTGTTAACTATTATTCCGGCATTCTGATCTATACACTCAATATAGGCGTAAATTATTTCACATGGAGAGCCATCTACGGCGAAGGTGAGTCCCTGGGCGGTTTTACAGGTGCGCAGATGACGACATATGTTGCGGTATCCTGGATGGCACGCGCCTTCTATTTCAACAACCTGGACCGGGAGATTTCTACAGATATAAGAGATGGCAGCATCGCCATCCAGTTCATTAGGCCCTATAACTATGTACTGGTCAAAATGATGCAGGGACTGGGCGAAGGCCTCTTCCGCTTCATGATGCTGATGATCCCGGGCATGGTGATTGCCATTCTGCTGTTTCCGGTGCAATTGCCGACAGATTTGTCAGCATGGGCAGGTTTTCTTGTCATGCTCTTCTTCAGCTTCCTGATCAGTTCACAGATTAATATCATTACGGGCTTATCGGCGTTTTTCGTTGAGAATAATGAGGGCATGATGCGCATGAAGCGTGTTGTGGTTGACCTGTTCTCCGGCCTGATCGTGCCGATCAGCCTGTTCCCGGGCTGGCTGTCCTCAGTCCTCGAAGTTCTGCCCTTTCAAGCCATCACCTACCTGCCCGGCTCTGTATTTACGGGACGGGTGCAGGGAGTGGGCATTTGGAATGTGCTGGGTATCCAGATCATCTGGTTCGCGGTGCTGCTGATTCCGATTGTCTGGCTATACCACGCGGCGCGTCAGCGGCTGTTCGTGCAGGGAGGGTGAGCAAAGTTGTATTATTTGGGCTTATTATTTGAATACCTGAAGAACTATATGAAGACACGTCTGACGTACCGTGCCGATTTTTGGGTGGAGGTGGTGTCGGATTTGCTGTTTCAAGCAACCAACTTCATCTTTATTCTGGTCATTTTTATGCACACTGAAAGTCTTGGCGGGTGGAGCCAGAACGAGGTTGTGTTTGTATACGGCTTCTTCATGGTGCCTTTCGGCGTCTTCAGCTGCTTCGTGAACATGTGGGGCTTCAGCGAGCGGTATATCGTCAAAGGTGAAATGGACCGCATCCTGACCCGTCCGGCGCATAACCTGTTCCAGATTTTCCTCGAAAATGTGGACCCCCCGGCATTGGTCGGCTCCGTGATCGGACTGGTCATCATGGCGATCAGCGGCAGCAATCTGGGATTGCCTTTTGAATGGTGGACCATACCGATGATTATTGTTCTGACACTCAGCGCGGTTGCGATTTATACGGGGATTTATACGACTTTAACTTCATTGTCGTTTTACTCAGATGCACCAACCGGCATTCTGCCCCTGATGTATAACATTCAGACCTACGGCCGTTATCCGGTCACGATCTATAACCGGGCGATTCAGGTCCTGCTTACTTGGATTATTCCGTTTGCTTTTGTCGGGATATATCCGGCGGCATTGTTTCTGCACCGGGAGGAGATGCAGGGTATGGCACTGCTGACTCCGGTGATAGGAGCACTTTTCCTGGGGATTGGACTGCTGTCCTGGAATTACGGTGTCAAGAGATATAAGGGGGCCGGTTCATAAGGCTGGCTTCGCTTTATACGCAAGCAAGGCAGATTGGCGGAATCAGCGCCAGTCTGCCTTTTCTTTTATTATATAAGAAATCAATCATGCCTTCTCTTCGTTGTGAAAACCAGTCTGTTGCCCAAAATGAAATCACACTATGAGACGGTTGCGGAACATGCGCTGAAGCTGTCAGCAGCAAGTGCAAGATGCATCGTAACCTCTGAATGATGTAACCGCTGGCGTAGCATGCTATGCTAGAGCTTATATTACCATTAAGCAGGAGGCCAAGAGATGAAACGAGATATTCAGAACGTGCCTTACGGCTACGAGCCGCCGGCCGCCGAACGCAAGGGAACCCTTGTATTTTATGATTCGTTTGAGCATATCACTGATCTGGAGCTGGAACAGGCTGCCCATACGGCAACGGAACGGAAGTTCACCAAGCTGGTGCTGTATCCGCTGCATGAAGAAACGGTAAGACGGATGAGCAAGGAGCCGGTGTCTGCTTTTTACAAGCGGGAGGACCGTCTGCATGAATGGAAAAGAGATCAGGCCCGCCCGTTCATTACCGTGGAGAGCCTCGAAGGGAAGCGGAAGAAGTATACACCGCTGGACTCTGCGCTCCGCCATATCAGCGAAGTATATCCTTCGCCATATTTTCTCTATCTGACTCCTGAGACAGCCAACCAGTTTGCTTCGTATGCTTCTTTTGAGGAGTGGATTGTCAAGCTGAGGCTGATTCTGTCAGAGGCGCCTGCATTCGTGCACCCGCGTCTGGAGAAATTCCGGCACCGCTGGGATATTGCCGGGGAAGAGAAAAGCGAGTAGGCAGCAGGAGGGGATTGCAGATATTTTTTTCATATGGGCTTGTGTAATGTCAGTTGTATAAGCTTCAATGATCAGTCTGCAGCCGGGAGAAGCACTGGTTAGGGAGGAAGAAACCACCGCAGCGCAGCAATTGAAATCCTAGAGGTTCAAATTTGAATTAATAAATATTGACAGTTCACCATGATCCATGGTTTTATTATGTAGACCGATTGTTATAAAAGCAAAGGAAGTGTCGAGCTTGTCAAACAAGCCCAATGCGCGTGAAGCGATTGTCGATACCGCTTCAAGACTATTTTTCACACAAGGCTATCATGCTACAGGTCTAAGTCAGATTATCAAGGACAGCGACTCACCTAAGGGATCTCTGTATTATTACTTCCCCCATGGCAAAGAGGAGCTGGCATTAACTTGCATCCATAAGACTAGCGAGATCGTGGTAAGACAGCTGAAGCAATACGTGGAGAAGGATGTAGCCGTAGAGCAGGCGGTTCAGGATTTCATTCTGCAGATGGTCAGGGATGCGGAGGAGTCTGACTACAAAGGAATGGTGCCGTTTAGTTTCTGGGTAGCCGTAGAGACTTCGTGTATCAGCGAGGAACTGAGAAAGGCATGTCAGGCTGTATTCAAGGATTGGCAGGATGTCATTCTGCAGCGGCTGCTGGAAGAAGGAACTGACGCTGAACTCGCAGCCGATAAGGCATCCGTTGTCGTTTCGTTATTTGAAGGCGCGCTGCTTCAGACCTTGACCTGCCGGAGCACCGGTCCGCTGCTTGCCGCTGCCAGGATGATTCCCGGATTGCTCGGTTAAGCAAGAAAAAAGATAGAGAAAAATATTTTATCAGGAGGATTTATAGAGTGGGAGCCGCCATGACTGGAAAGAAACAAACCGAAGAAAGACAGTTCAAAACGATACCGATTCTTGTCTCCTTGCTGCTCGCCGGATTTATCGGCATGTTCAGTGAGACAGCGCTCAATGTGGCCTTAAGCGATCTGATGAAGGTCCTTGAAATTACACCTACAACAGCACAGTGGCTGACCACAGCTTACCTGCTCACCCTCGGTATTCTCGTACCGATATCCGGGCTGCTCCTGCAGTGGTTCTCAACGAGACAGTTGTTCATTGCAGCCCTTAGCTTTTCAATTCTGGGGACCTTCCTGGCTGCGATGTCGCCAAGTTTCGAGTTCCTGCTTACAGCCCGTGTGGTTCAGGCGCTCGGAACTGCACTGCTTCTGCCGCTGATGTTCAATACGATTCTGGTCATTATTCCCCCTGAAAAAAGAGGGGCGGCGATGGGGCTTATCGGCCTCGTCATCATGGTTGCTCCAGCGGTTGGACCGACTATTGCCGGTCTTTTGATCGAGAACCTGAGCTGGCACTGGATCTTCTGGCTGTCACTGCCGTTTCTGGTGATTGCCCTGATCTTCGGCATCCTGTTCATGCAGAATGTAAGCGAAGTGACCAAGCCCAAGATTGACCTGCTGTCGATTCTGCTGTCTTCCTTAGGTTTTGGCGGGATCGTATTCGGGTTCAGCAGTGCGGGGGAAGCCGAAGGTTGGGGAAGCCCGAAAGTCATTATTGCGATTGCCATCGGTGTAGTCGCGCTTTTGTTATTCGGTGTCCGCCAGGTGAAGATGAAGCAGCCGATGATCAACCTGCGCGCTTTTAAATTCCCGATGTTCGCCGTCGGGGTAGCGATGGTCTTCATCTGTATGATGGTCATTCTGTCCTCGATGCTCATCCTTCCGATGTATCTGCAGCAAGGACAAGGCTATAGCGCATTCAAAGCAGGACTGCTGCTGCTGCCGGGCGGTATTATTAACGGACTGATGTCACCGATTATGGGCCGTCTGTTCGATAAGTATGGACCGAAATGGCTGGTCATTCCGGGTCTGATCATCGTGGCTGTGTCGCTATGGTTCTTCTCAGGCATTACCGCTGCATCCACGATTGCTTTTGTCATCGTGCTGCACAGCACACTTATGATCGGTGTATCGATGATCTTCATGCCGGCACAGACAAACGGAATCAACCAATTGCCGATGGAGCTCTACCCGGATGGAACAGCGATCATGAACACGCTGCAGCAGGTTGCGGGTGCAATCGGCACCGCGCTTGCCGTCAGCATCATGACAGCAGGTAGCAAAAACTACATGAAAACTGTGGCCGATCCAACTGATCCTGCCAATCTGCTTCCTGCGTTCACTGAAGGGGTACAGAACGCATTCATCTTCGGAATGGGCGTAGCCATTATTGGCCTGATTCTGGCCTTCTTCATCAAACGTGTAATTGTGCAGCATAAAGCGCAAGCTCAGATGCACTAACAAAAGGGACGATTCCCCAGCCGCTGGAGCGGCAGGGCGGAATCGTCCCTTTTGGTAATAGACAGAGGCTTAAGAAATTATTCTTCCCTTAAAAGCAGGAGTGTTATAAAATCAAAGCAAATGGGTAATGTTTAATGTAAGGTCTGTTTGCTGCAGCTGGAATGCCTAGTCAATCAAATACAGGAGAGGTGGAATCGATGTGAAGATTAAGATCGCAACCGTAATCCTCAGTATTCTGTTATTGGCAACCGGGTTAGGGCTACTGCCGCCACAGCGCGCACAAGCCGCGGAGAATATCAAGGTAATTCTGAACGGCCAGCTGCTGCAGCTGGATGAATCAGCGGCCTACAAAAGCGCAGCGAACGTTATGATTCCGCTGCGGGAAGCAGCCGAAGCCCTCAAATATACAACAACGTATCAGGGGAGCACCGGACAAATTCAGCTGACACGAATTAAAGATACCATTGACTTCAAGCTTAGCGGGAATGAGGTCTTGCTTAACGGTAAAGATAAAGTTGTATTGAATGACAAAATAGAAGTCAGACAGAAGCGCATTTTTGTTCCGCTATCCTTTTTTAATGCGATAGGGCTTATTGCCTCCTATGATCCGGGCACCGGACAAGCCGAGATCTATGCTCCCGAGGTAACGGCAGGCGCAGTAACCGGGCTGCTTGCAGCAGGCAAATATCAGGAGCTTCAGGAACGCTACTTGAGCAATACTGCGTCCCAGCAGGCATTCCTTCCGCTCATCCAGAAGACCTGGGAGTCTGTTGCGGTTCCCGCTGGAAATTACTTTGGAATGAAAACTACGGAAAGCCACCGGGTTCAGGATGGAATGACTATCCAGAGTGTACTGATCTTTGCGAAGTCCGAGGCCACACTGACATTGACCGTGGACACAACAGGAAAAATTACCGGGTTGACCTTGACACCCATTGCTGCGAGTGAGGCTGCAGCCAGTCCGGTCAAATAATACAACAGGCAGGAAGGCTCTCGTCCTTTGCGATAAGGACGAGAGCCTTTCTTTTTTTTCTGAAAATCTATTGACAGGAACGCATTTTGGGCGTAAATTTAGTTCTTGTTAAACGGCGTTTAAGACGTTGATTAGACAAGACATCAGGAAAGGGGGATAATGCCGGATTTATGACCAGAGATCACAACATTGCAGCCCATACAGAAAAGGATACGAAACAGACCATCCTTGAAGCAACCGTGGATCTGATTCGCAATGAGGGGTTCAGCTGTGCCACAATGCGTAATATAGCCGCCAAAGCAGAGACGAATCTCGCCCTTGTCAACTATCATTACGGCTCCAAGGAGAAACTGCTGGCAGATGCGGTAAAGATGCTGCTCTCTACCTTTGATGATGCCTTTAATGTGCTGGAGGACGACACCTTGCCGCCAAGGGAGCGGCTCAAGGGATTTTTTGTCCGTTATATAGAAGAACTCAAGCGGTATCCCGGAATGGCGAGACAAATGCTTGACCAGAGACATCTTATTATGAGTTCCCTGGATGAATACGCGCGGTATTGCAAAATGATGCGGCTTGAAAAGATTTTGCAGGCGATTCAGGAGATTACCGGTGAGCAGGACAAAAACAAGCTGATGATGATGCAGCTTCAGATATATGGTGCAATCGTTGTTCCTGTGATTATGCTCTCCAGCCTGCCTGAGGACAAATCAGATTTCATCCCGGTATTTAATCCTCCTGCCATTGAGGAGCAGATCGACGGGTTGTTTGAACGTTATTTTCAATAATACTAACCAAATAAAGAAATGAGTGGAGAAAAGAATGACAAATACAACGAATGCGAAAGGCGTTCCTGCCGAGCAGCCCTTCTCACTGAAGGCTATACTGCCGCCATTGCTGGCCATTATCGTAGGGATGATTATGGTTATCCTCGACGGAACCGTAGTTAATGTAGCCGTGCCCAAGCTGGTAGAATATTTCAATACTGACCTCAAAACCGTACAATGGGCCATTACCGGTTATACCCTTGCCCTGGCAGCTGTAATCCCGCTTGCCGGGTATATGACGGACCGGTTCGGTTCGAAGCAGGTATTCGTTTCAACAGTTGCTATGTTCGTACTCGGCTCCATGCTGTGCTCAATCGCGCAAACTTCTAGCCAGCTGGTACTCTTCCGTGTCATTCAGGGCCTGGGCGGCGGGATGGTTGCCCCAATCGGGATGGCAATGGTCTTCAGACTGGCTCCTCCGGAACGCAGAGGGTCGATCATGGGGCTGCTGGGTATTCCCATGCTGCTTGCTCCTGCACTCGGACCGGTTTTGTCCGGCTGGCTGGTGGAATATGTGAGCTGGCACTGGATCTTCCTGATCAACGTGCCAATCGGAATCGTAGGAATTATTCTGGGCATTAAATATCTGCCGAAGACTGAAATTAAAGGGAGAGCCCATCTCGATATTCTGGGCATTATTCTGGCTCCGGTAGCCTTCTCCATGCTTGCTTACGGTGTGAATCAGGGCGGCGGTGAAAGCTGGTCCTCAACGGGTGCCATTCTAGGGTTGTCTGTGGGCGGTGTGGCGCTGGTGTTGTTTATCATTGTAGAGCTGCTTCATAAGCATCCGCTGCTTGAGCTTCGCGTATTCCGTTCATCCGATTTCACCAGGGGGATTATTCTGAGCTGGGTAACCCAGGCTGCACTCTTCGGCTCCATGCTCTTCGTGCCGCTGTATCTGCAGCAGATCCGCAATTATACTCCGCTGGAAACCGGCCTGATCCTGCTGCCGCAGGCGCTGGCTTCCGGAATCGGCATGCCGCTGGGCGGCCGCCTGTTTGACAAAATCGGTGCGCGTCCGCTGGTATTTGTCGGTCTGAGTATAATTTCAACCGCACTTTTCATGCTTTCGAATGTGACTGTGGATACCGGCCTGCCATTTATTATGTCTTGCCTGGCAATGATGGGCCTTGGCATGGGTCTGTCGATGATGCCGGTCAACACCCATGTGCTGAACTCGGCGCCGCGTGAATGGGTGAACCGGGTTACACCGCTCACCGCCGCTGCCCAGCAAGTTGTGGTTTCCTTTGCAGTGGCCGGTATGACCGGTTATCTGACCAGTCAGATAGCTGTTCATATGGGTAAAATGGCCGCAGGCGCGAATCCGCTCTCTGCCATGGTCCTTGGATTTAATGATGTGTTCTTCTTCTCCGGCTGCATCGCTGTAGCAGGTGTGGTCATCAGCCTGATTCTGCGCCGGCCGAAGACAGCCGGTGCTGCGCCTTCCCCGGAAGAGCAGCAGACCGACGCTGCTATGATGATGGGGCATTAATCTTAAACGAATGTTGTAAGAATGAAGAACGTCCCTTGCTGCCGGTTGGCAGGAAGGGACGTTCTTTTGCGCTATATAAGACAGGCGGCTGCACTTTTATGCCCATGTTAAGGACTCATACTAAAATGAATGGGAAGCTCAAAATGGCAAATGAGACAATGCATATCATTTTCCAATTTTGCGCCCTTCTTTGTCGAGAAACAACAGCTCGTAGTATTTTTTTGGCCGCCCTTTACTGTTTTCTCGTTTTTCAAATACAGGTTGTACATATTTATTTTCTTCAATCTTGTTAAGGATTCGGTTTGCACCTCTGACGGTGATGGACAGGCACCCAGCGACATCCTCAGAGGATAATTTATTTGTTCTCATAATTTCTGCATAAGACATGATTTTCTGCAAATTGATGTTGTTAATTCCGATAGTTTTGGCCAACGCGATGATTTCCGGATCCCCTTGTTCAGAGAACTGCATGACATTCATGCTCCGCATTGGGCCGATAACCTTCTGATTCTCGTTAATAAAAAAGCTGCAGCTGCCTGTAAAGGCTTTCGCCTGTCTGTGAGCTTTGGTGGCGTTTTCGTTCGCTTGAAAATATTCATGCCCCGAGCCCCACCCGATTTTCACCTTGTCGCTTATGTGCTCTTCCAGATACTCGAGCAGGGTGCAGTTATGCGCGTTAGAGGTAATTTTCATGAAATTTCCGTAGGTGGTGTATATTCTGACAAAGCCTTCCGAAATTTGGGCCGTGTCTGCAAGATTCACGCTGCGCAGAAAGCTGCTGACAAGGACTTTCAGCTCATGAAGTTGGTCTTCCGATGGCGGCTGCGATGTTTTGGTCGATATGCATGCTACAACTGCCCTCTGGTTCTTAAGCTTGAGGATGGTAATTTCGTTGATGATCTCTCTTATGGTCTCTTTAACGTTTTCCAAAGTGGGCCGTATTAAGATATATTTTACTCCGTGCTTTTTGAGTTCTGGAACAAAGTGACCGAACGCCGTGATGGACAGGTCTATTTTCTTTTCGTCCCATAGAGTTATATGGTTTTCGAGCATTGTTTCCACTCGTTCAAGCAGATCGCCGCTATCAATGGGCTTTCCTTCGTGAGTCAGGTATTTTTGGAATTCCCTGAAGGAATCAATAATATATGCATAATCCACATAGATCCTGGAGATGTCAAGCCCAGGTTCTGTAACCAGTAGCCGGAAAAGTTCTCTATAAAGAAGGTTTTCATTATCCTGCAAAATGTGAACAGGTATTTTCTCATCCAAACATTCCATACCTATTGACTCGTAAAGCAACCTGCCACTGATAACAAATCCGTCCACCGAACCTAAGTTTTTCAGATATATGTCTTTTGTTTCCCGGAAGTTGCTGATCGTAAGAAACCGAAACTGACATAAGGGCCGCATTTCTTCTTCAATAGCGCGGAAATAGTCCATATGGGTCTCAGGGGTGATTATTCCCAGCTTGATTTTCATAGTAGATTCCTTTCATAAACAATTCAATCAAAAGAGTTATATCACAATAAATATGATATTTCAATCTTCCCGACAGCTTGAAAATATTGTTCTTAAAATGTCTAATAATATCTTGACATCTTACGGATTTGAAAGTACGATAAAACCGTTCTTAAAAAGTCCAAAAATAAAAGGAGGCAAGTTTCACGCTGTTGTTGCATTCATTCAATTTGTGTTGTGGGAGATGTTCATTGTGATTGAGAAAACGGGAGACTTTTTGAGTATGGCCAATCAGCTACAGGAAAAATTGGTCATGTACAGGCATCATCTTCATGCGATTCCGGAACTTGATTTAAGTCTGCCCCGGACAAGTGCTTATGTAAAAGAAATGTTGGAGACGATGGGGCTTAAGCCCAATCCCGTAGGGGAATCAGGCTTAATGGTTACCATCGGCGGACAACATGCCGGGAAGGTGATTCTTATTCGTGCGGATATGGATGGGCTGCCGATTCAAGAAGAAACAGAGCTTTCATTTGCGTCACTCAACGGGAACATGCACGCATGTGGTCATGATCTGCATACTTCCATGCTGCTGGGAGCTGCGGAGATCCTGAAGGCACACGAAGGACTGCTTCGCGGGACGGTTAAGCTTATGTTTCAGCCGGGTGAAGAAACCTTGCAAGGGGCCAAGATGATGCTTGAACACGGGATTCTGGAGAATCCTAAAGTGGATGCAGCCATGATGCTTCATGTGTTAACTGGAATGCCAATTCCTGCAGGGCAATTTGTAGTGCCGGAGGCGGGTGAAGCGATTTCAGCTTCTTCCGATTGGTTCGAGCTCATCATCCGCGGACGGGGGGCACATGGAGCGATGCCGAGTGCCGCGGTGGACCCGTTAAATGTAGCTGCTCATCTTCATCTGGCGCTGCAGGGGATCATAAGCCGCGAAGTTTCGCCAATGGAGAGTGCAGTCCTTACGATTGGTGTGATGGAAGGTGGAACTACAAACAACGTGATTCCCGATACTGCCAGAATGAAAGGCAGCGTACGCACATTTGACGCCGTATTGCGTGACACAATCGAAACCCGTATCCACGAAATTTCTGCAGGGATTGGAGACATCTTTCATGCAAAGGTGGATGTCATTTATACCAGGGGCTGCCCTGAGGTGAAAATCGACCCTGAACTTAACCGGCAAATGAGAACTACTCTTGGAAACACCTTTGGCGCCAGTTCCTGTACCGGTTTAGCACAATTGATCCCCGGCGGTAAATTAATGGGATCGGAAGACTTCTCCTTTGTATCACAAGCGGTGCCAAGTACCTCAGTGTTTCTTAATGCAGGCAATACCGGAGAAGGTTATGGTTACCCGATGCACCATCCAAAGACGATGTTCTCGGATGAGGTGCTTCATAGAGGAGCTGCGGCTTACGCTGCTTTCGCCAGAGATTGGCTTGAAAGTAATAGATAAGTTCTAAACACAACAAGGAGGAATTGAAATGTCAGACAGACGTATGATTGGACCAACCAAATTTGAGGAGTACTCGGAGAAGTACAAGGACTTTCTATTAATGACCCGCCGTGACGGAATCATTGAGGTGCGATTGCACACTGACGGAGGATCGTATAAACATTCTTGGGAAGCCCATACAGCCTGGTCCCATGCATGGTCCGATATTGGCCGTGACCCTGAGAACGAGGTCATGATCATTTCCGGAACAGGGGATAAATGGGTAATCGGGGACCCTGAGGTCTGGAATACGAAATTTATGGATTGGCCGAAGCAAAAGAAGCTCGAACAGTATCACGAATCGCTGAGACTGCTTGAGAATCTGATATTCTGCATCGACATCCCCACCATCGGGGCGGTCAATGGACCGGGAACGCATTGTGAACTCGCGACTCTCTGTGATATTACCATTTGTACCGAAGACGCTGACTTTTTTGATCCGCATTTCCTGGGAGGCACACCTCCTGGAGATGGAATGCTGCTTACGCTGCAGAACATGATAGGGTTCAAGAAAGCGGCATATTACGCATACACCGGCAAGAATATCAATGGTCAAACAGCATTGGAGCTGGGCATAGTCAGTGAAGTCCTCCCCCGCGAACAGCTTCTTCCCCGCGCATGGGAACTTGCGGAGATGATCATGCAGGCACCGCGTTCAACGAGACATCTGTCCCATTCAATTATCTCCCGTCCTTGGAAACAAGCTCTGGTCAGTGATCAAGGGTTCCAGCTTGCTCACCAAATGTACGACATGGCCATTGATGAAGAAGGTGCTCTGGAGAGACTGAAGAAAATGCAAGGACGTCTAATGGGCAAAGAAGTGTAATAGAGATATGGGACCTACAAGATTCGAAGAGTACTCGGAGAAGTACAAAGACTTATTCTTAATGACCCGCAGCGGCGGCATCCTCGAAGTGCGTATGCACACTCACGGGGGACCGTTACAATTCGACTGGCCGGTCCAAACAGCATATGGTCATGTATGGTCAGATATTGGCCGTGATCCAGAGAATGAGGTCATGATCCTTACAGGGACAGGAGAGTTGTGGCAGATTGGTAATCCTGAAGTCTGGACAACAAAATTCATGGATTGGCCGAATAGCCGGAAAGTGGAAATGTACCATGAGTCATTGAGAATGATTGAAAATATGATTTATTGCATCGGCATCCCCACCATTGGGGTGATCAATGGCACAGGATCACACTGGCAACTGGGAACGCTTTGTGATATTACCATTTGTGCTGAAGGCACAGCGTTTTTCGATGCTCATTACCTGGGCGGTGTACCGCCTGGAGATGGAATCGTCCTGGCACTTCAAAAGATTCTAGGAATCAAGAAAGCGGCATTTTACGCATACACGGGTATGAACATTAACGCTGAAACGGCATTAGACCTCGGTCTGGTTAGCGAGGTACTGCCTCATGAACAGCTTCTTCCCCGTGCACGGGAACTGGCAGA
This sequence comes from Paenibacillus graminis, assembly GCF_000758705.1. Taxonomy (NCBI): domain Bacteria; kingdom Bacillati; phylum Bacillota; class Bacilli; order Caryophanales; family Paenibacillaceae; genus Paenibacillus; species Paenibacillus graminis. Next base: position 3,404,983 of record NZ_CP009287.1, read on the forward strand.
GATGATCATGCAGGCACCCCGCTCTACAAGACATCTTGCCCATTCGATTGTGTCGCACCCATGGAAGGAAGCCCTCGCCAATAATCAAGGCTTCCAGCTTACTCACCAATTATACGACATGGCCATTGATGAAGAGGGGATTTTTGAGCGGCTGAATAGAATTAAGGAACGTTTTCAGAGGAATGGGCGATAGTTGTTCAAGCAGCAGCAGGAAGATTTCATGCTGAAGACAACTGAGAAGGGGGATGGGTGCAATGAAATCGTTGACAGAACTATATAAGATTGGCAGCGGACCGTCCAGCTCACATACCATGGGGCCGGAGAAGGCGGCCAGAATCTTCAAATCAGAAAATGAAGACGCAGACCAATTCAAGGCGCTGATTTATGGTTCCCTTGCCAAAACAGGCAAAGGCCATATGACGGACAAGGCCATTATTAGAGCACTGTCACCCGTCCGGGCGGAGATTCAATTTGTTCCACAAGCCGATTTTGTTCTGCCCCATCCTAATACCATGGACTTTTTCGCTTACAAAGAAGGGCGGCAAACCACATCTATGCGTGTTCTAAGTATCGGCGGCGGGGACATCGTTATTGAGGGGCGGGAGGAGATGCAGGCGCCCGATGTCTACCCGGAGAACACCTTTGCAGAAATCAGTACAATTTGTAAAGCGAATCATATCCGCCTAAGCGATTATGTTGAGCAGTGTGAAGGCAAACAGATCTGGGATTTTCTAAGTGGGATTTGGGAAGCGATGAAGCGTTCGATCAACGAAGGGCTATCTGCTACAGGTATTCTGGAAGGCGGTCTTAATGTCGAACGCAAGGCGCAGTATCTGTATCATCAGCGGCATATTGATGAGAGTCCGGAGACGCGGGAGAACAGGATCGTCAGCGCCTATGCATTCGCCGTCAACGAACAGAATGCCGCCGCCGGCACAATCGTAACGGCCCCGACCTGCGGGGCCAGCGGTGTCGTGCCGGCCGCGCTCCGGTATATGCAGCAAAAGAAGCATGTCCCGGACGAACAGGTCCTCCGGGCTCTGGCAGTCGGCGGGCTCATTGGCAACCTGGTCAAGCAGAACGCCTCCATCAGCGGTGCTCAATGCGGCTGCCAGGCGGAGGTTGGCACTGCTTGCTCTATGGCATCGGCTGCACTGGCAGAAATGTCTGGTATGAGGATCGACCAGATTGAGTATGCGGCGGAGGTTGCCATGGAGCACCATTTGGGGTTAACCTGTGATCCGATTAACGGACTTGTGCAAATCCCTTGCATTGAACGGAATGCTGTGGGAGCGATGCGGGCGATCAATGCGCTGAGTCTGGCCAACTTCTTATCTGATACCCGTAAGATATCTTTTGATCTGGTTGTGCAGACCATGTATGAAACAGGTCTGGATATGAACAGTAGTTACCGCGAAACTTCAGAAGGCGGGCTCGCTAAGCTCTACAAAATAGACAGTTAAACTCAGATGTAGGGTCCGCTAAGGAGTACCGTTGTAAGCAAAAAGAACGTCCCTTGCTGCCGGTTGGCAGGAAGGGACGTTCTTTTTGCGCTATATATAAGGAGGCTGGAGTGGTAATAAGCTACAGATTCGCCCGCCGTTTCTTGAACAGCTTGAATGTACCTGGGACCCAGTGTGCTCTGCCAAGCAGCTCGGAGGCGACGATGCCGAGAAGTACCAGAGCCGCACCGGTGTAGCCCTGCATCGACAGCTGTTCTCCGGCAAACCAAAATCCGAACAAGGCGGCAAATACCGGCTCCATGGAGAAGATCAGCCCGGTACGGGCCGGTGTGGTATATTTCTGGGCGACAGGCTGAAGGATGAAGCCGCAGGCACTGCAAAAAAGGCCGAGCGCAAGGATTGCTATCCAGCCGGGCAGAGAAGAGGGCAGGGAAGGAGTCTCGAACAGAAACGACAATACCAGCGCGAATCCTCCGGCGAAACCAAGCTGCAGAATGCCAATGCTGAGCGTATCGCAGGTTTTTACCGCTTGGCCTGTGATCAGAATCTGCACCGCGTAAAATACGGCGGACAAAATGCAGAGAATATCACCCGGCTGCATGTGCAGGGAAGAGTTCAAGGTCAGCAGCCCAATGCCGGCGATGGCGAGAACAGCCCCGAAGATTTGTGGGGGAGAGACTTTTTTTCTGAACACGAGCACATCGATCATCGGGACAAAAATTACGGTCAATGCGACGAGAAAGCCGGCATTCGAGGTGGTAGTGGTCTTCAGTCCGAAGGTGATGCAGGTAAAAACTCCGAGCAGGAGAAAACCCAGAAGTGCCCCATATTTTAATGTACGGGCATTTACTGTTCTAAGGCGTTTGTGAAACAAAATCGCTGCCAGAATAAAAGCAAGCCCAAAGCGCAGCGCAATGAGGTTGAACTCCCCGAGCGACCCCAGGCCCATCTTCATGAACATATAAGAAGAACCCCAGAACATCGTTACTACAAAAAGCATCAGCTCAGCCTTAAGCGGCTTCATTCCTTCATCATCCTTCATCATTTCAAGTTGCAAGCCACTATAGTATAATATGCTCAAATCCATAAGTTAACTGAATGTTTATCATGGAATACATGAGAAAACATCATGTAATATCAGGAGGTGCATAGCAGTTTGAGCATCAGCAAATATGAGGTGTTCCTAAAGGTAGTGGAGCTTGGAAGCCTGACCCGGGCCGCAGAGGTGCTGGGCTTCACCCAATCGGGAATCAGCCACACGCTCAGCAGTCTCGAAGCCGAATTCGGCTTCACCCTGCTGCTGAGGAACCGCTCGGGAGTCAGGCTGACAGTCAACGGCGAGCAGGTGGTCCAGCCCATCCGGGAGATCATCAAATGGAATGAGCAGCTGAAGCAGCAGGTCGCAGACATCCATGGACTGGAGACAGGTACGATTACCATCGGCACCTTCACCAGCGTTTCGGTTCACTGGCTGCCGGGGATGATTAAGCAGTTCCGCAGGGAATATCCCTATATCGGGTTTAAGCTCATGGAAGGCGGTTATCTGGAGATTGAGCAGTGGATCGAGGCCGGAGTGGTGGATTGCGGATTTCTTTCTTTGCCCACAAGGGAGAATTTTGAGGTGTTTCCGCTGAAGCAGGACCGGATGCTGGCCATTCTCTCCAAAGAGCATCCCCTGAGCAAGGCCCCCTATATGCCGCTTGCCCAAATCGCCCATGAGGATTTCATTATCCCCAAGGCGGGTTCTGATTACGATGTCAGAAGGGTGCTGGAAAAGGCAGCAATCAAGCCGAATATCAAATTCTCCGCGGGGGATGATTATGCCATTATTGCCATGGTTGAAAACGGGCTTGGCATCAGTATTCTGCCGGAGCTGGTCATCCAGCGCCAGAACCATAACGTCGCCGTGCTGGAGCTTGAAGAACGCAGCTTCCGTTCACTTGGCATCGCCGTGCATTCGATGAAATATGCTTCTCCGGCGACCAAACGTTTTCTGGGGCATGTCCAGTCCTGGTTCAAATAGGGATTGACGCCAACCGATCTTCGTGAGAGAATGTACGCGTGTACATTATAGTGGATTTGAGGGGAGCTTAGACTCCCAGAATATTTGGAAAGGATGATTGCTATCGCAAGCCGCAAAGAAGTTGCCGAGCTTGCCGGAGTTTCCGAAGCGACAGTCTCCCGTGTGCTGAACAATGTCGGTCCGCTGAAGGAAAAGACGAAGGAGAAGGTTCTTGCAGCCGCCAGGGAACTGGGTTATACGCCCAGCTCGCTTGCCCGCAGCTTTGCCCGCAGGCGCAGCGGCAACCTGGGCGTCATCATGCCTTATCTGCCCAAAGCCCGGTTGTTCTCTGCGTATTATTTCTCCGAGATTCTGAGCGGAATCGGCAGCCGGGCCAGGGAAGAGGGCTATGATCTGCTGATGATTTTCCGCGATGCCGATGAGCCGCTGGATTACTGCGGGCTCTTCCGTATGCGCAAGGTGGATGCCTGCATTGTGCTGGGTGCCAAGGAAGAAGCAGGAGAGCTTGCCGCGCTGCGGCAGCTCAAGCAGGAAGGGCATCCTTACTGCCTGATCAACCAGCATTTTGCGGGTGAGGGCTTCCATGAGGTGGATGCCGATCATGTGGAGGGCTGCCAGCTTGCGGTGAAGCATCTGCTGCAGCAGGGCTTCAGCCGGATTGCCTTCCTGAATGGTCCGCAGGCCTATTCGAACAGCCGGGACCGGCTGGAAGGATATATGCGGGCATTTCAGGAGGCGGGCATTCCGGCAGACCCTTCGCTTTTGTTCGAAGGGAATTTCAGCCGCAGAAGCGGAATTGCGGCTGCACAGGCGATTGCCGCACAGCTGGAGCGCATAGAGGCTGTGGCGGTGGCCAATGACCGGATGGCCATTGGCCTGCAGCAAGGCCTCCGGGAGCTGGGCATCCCCGCAGAGCAGATGCCCGCGATCGTCGGCTATGACGATTCGGATGCCGCAGAGCTCACAACTCCCGCGCTTAGCAGCGTGCGGGTACCCTTTTATCAGCTGGGGGAAATTGCTGCGGGCAAAGTGCTGGAACTGCCGGAGAGCGGAAGCGGGGATACGGTGCAGGAGATTATCCAAGTGAAGCTTCCTGCCAAGCTTATTGTGCGTGCTTCATCATTAAGATTAGGAGGGATTCAATGAAACAGCTGCGCATCGGAATGATTGGATACAAGTTCATGGGCAAGGCGCACAGCAATGCCTACCGGAGTCTGCCGATGTTTTTCCCGAAGGCGTTGAAGCCGGAGATGGCAGTGCTATGCGGGCGGAATGCTGCTGCTCTGCAGGAGGCCGCAGCCCGGCTGGGCTGGTCGGATACCGTAACCGATTGGAGAGAACTGGTTGGCCGCGAGGATATTGATCTGATCGATATCAACGCGCCCAGTGATGCGCATAAAGAGATTGCATTGGCCGCGGCGAAGGCCGGAAAGCATATTTTTTGCGAGAAGCCCCTGGCTCTGACGCTTGCGGATTCCCGCGAGATGCTGGAGGCCGCAGAGGAAGCCGGAGTGATGCATATGGTTGGCTTCAACTACCGTTTCTCTCCGGCAGTCCGCCTGGCTAAGCGGCTGGTCGAGAGCGGACGGCTGGGACAGATCTATCATTTCCGGGCCTGGTTTCTGCAGGATTGGATTCTGGACCCCGAGTTCCCGCTGGTATGGAGACTGCAGAAGGAAATTGCCGGTTCCGGTTCGCATGGCGACCTCGGGGCGCATCTGATTGACCTGGCCCATTTTCTGGTTGGCGACATCCATGAGGTGATCGGCATGAGTGAAACGTTCATCAAGGAACGGCCTTTGGCTGCCGAGATGACGGGGCTTAGTGCCAAAGCGAATGCCGATGCTCCTAAAGGACCGGTAACTGTAGATGATGCTACGCTGTTCCTGGCGCGTTTTGCAAACGGTGCCATCGGCAGTTTTGAGGCTACGCGTTTTGCTGCCGGCCACCGCTCGACCAATTCCTTTGAGATCAACGGCAGTCTTGGAAGCGTGAAATTTGATTTCGAACGCATGAACGAGCTTGAGGTCTATCTGACCTCTGACGAAGAAGATGTGCAGGGCTTCCGGCGGGTGCTCGCCACAGATCCGGCCCATGATTATGCCGAAGCCTGGTGGCCGCCGGGACATACGATCGGTTTTGAGCATACCTTCATTCATGAATTTCTGGAGCTGTCATCAGCTGCCGCAGAAGGCCGCCAGCCGGTGCCGAATTTTCACGACGGGGTGAAATGCCAGGCGGTGCTTGAGGCTGTCGAGCGTTCGGTGGAAGAGCGGCGCTGGGTCCAGTTGTCTGAAATGCAGTAATTCTATGCAATAATCCGGGAGAAGGAGTGACAATTATGAAAAAAGCATTAATCGTATGGGGCGGCTGGGAAGGACATGAACCGGAACAGGTGGCCGGAGTGTTCGCCGGACTTTTGCGTGAAGCACAGTTCGAGGTCGAGGTTGCCAATACGCTGGAAGCCTTCGCTGACGGCGAAAAGCTGCTGGGTTTGGATCTGATTGTACCTGTCTGGACGATGGGGGAAATCTCGCAGGAGCTGGTCAACAAGGTGTCGGCAGCAGTTCAGAATGGAACCGGACTCGCGGGCTGCCATGGCGGGATGTGTGATTCGTTCCGCACGAATGTGGACTGGCAGTTCATGACTGGCGGGCAATGGGTGGCCCATCCCGGCAATGACGGTGTGCAGTATAAGGTGGAAATCTGTCAAAGCTCCAGCCCGCTGACCGCAGGCATTGAAGATTTCGATGTCACCTCTGAGCAATATTATCTGCATATCGACCCGGCTGTGGAGGTGCTTGCCACCACCCGGTTTCCGGTGATCCAAGGGCCGCATGCCACGAACAAGGCAGTCGATATGCCTGTAGTCTGGACCAAACGCTGGGGTCAGGGACGGGTCTATTACAACTCGTTGGGTCATCACGCCGACATCGTGGAGCTGCCGCCTGTAAAGGAACTGATGCGTCGGGGGCTCCTCTGGGCGGCAGAAGGAAAGCAGGAGGCTGCGGTGAACCCGAAACAAAACGCGGGAGCGGCCTACAGCGGCATGGCAGACAGCCAATTATAAGGCGGGAGCGATCAGGATATGAAAAAAGTCAAGGTGGGCATTATCGGCTGCGGTAAGATCAGCAGTATTTATATGGAAAATTGTCAAAAGTTTGCGATTCTGGACCTTGCTGCGTGCGCGGATATAGACCCCGCGCGAGCGGCAGAGCAGGCAGCCGCTTACGGAATTCCTAACGTCTATACCGTAGATCAGCTGCTCGAAGACCCGGAGATTGAAATCGTAATTAATTTAACCATTCCGGCTGCACATGCCGGGATTAGTCTGCGGGCACTGGAGGCCGGCAAACATGTCTATGTTGAGAAACCGCTGGCGGTTACCAGAGAGGAAGGACGCAAGGTGCTGGAAACAGCCAGAGCCAAAGGGCTGCTGGTTGGCAGCGCCCCGGAAACCTTTCTGGGTGCCGGAATCCAGACCGCGCTGAAGATGATTGAGGATGGCGTGATCGGCAGGCCGGTGGCGGCGACATCGTTCATGATGAGCAGAGGGCATGAGTTTTGGCATCCTGACCCGGAATTCTATTATGCCGCAGGCGGGGGGCCGATGTTCGACATGGGGCCATATTATTTGACCGCACTCGTACAGCTCCTTGGCCCCATCCGCACGGTAGCAGGTATAACCGGTAAAGCGATGGCAGAACGGACAATTACGAGTGAGAAAAAAGCAGGCAAAAAAATTCCGGTGGACATCCCGACCCATGTTGCCGGAACGCTGCAATTCAGCAGCGGCGCAATCGCTACGCTGATCATGAGCTTCGATGTTTTTGGCGGCAGTGATCTGCCGCCGATAGAGATCTACGGTACGGAAGGTTCCCTTCAGGTGCCCGATCCCAACACGTTCGGCGGTACGGTTAAATACCGCCGAACGGGAGAAGGGGAATGGCGCGAACAGCCGCTTCTGCCCGGCTATGATCAGAATACGCGGGGAATCGGTCCCGCGGATATGGCTTATGCGATCCGTACCGGCCGTCCGCACCGGGCCAGCGGAGAACTGGCTTACCATGTGCTGGAGGCCATGTGGGCTTTTCATGATTCTTCCGATTCGCAGCGTTTCTATGAAATGGAGAGCAGCTGCGGGCGTCCGTCACCGCTTCCTCCGGGGCTGGCGCCGTATACATTGGACTAATATAGGCTGACTCTGCTGCAGCGTCCCCCTGCCTGCCATTTGATAGGTAGGGAGGGGATGCTGTATTCGGGATTCTGCAGCAAAACACAGCACCGCTCACATACTGTGAACGGTGCTGTTTTGGTGGTATGGGAAATCAATGAATCTCCTGTCCGTTTCGTACGCGGATCAATTTATACATGCTGTTGGCTGGGGCAGCATTAACTATTTTCTCGCGACGGAGGGGGTTAGTCCCTTGTACTGTTTGTACAGCTTGGTGAAGTAATTGGGATTATCACAACCGACTTTGCCGGCAATTTCAGTGATTGTCATATCCGACTCCAACAGCAGCCGTTCGGCTTCATTGACCCGGTAGAGGTTTACGTATTCAATGAAGGTGCGCCCGGTCAGCTTTTTGAAGGTTTTGCAGAAGTGGTATGGATTCAGATTCACGAATCTGGCAGCGCTCTCAATCGTGATTTTCTCATCCAGATGTTGTTCCAGATATTCCAGCAGCGGTTTGAAGCGTTCACGGTTGACTGAGTGGCGCTCGCTGTGATGCCTGTCAGACATCCGCTTAGGCGGGAAGGTCCGCGAGAGCAGAGTGAAGAACAGATGAAGCTGGTTTTTGACAACCAATTGAAAAGCAGGTTTTTTGTCCTGGACTTCTTGTATAAGCGTTTCAAGCAAAGGGTAAAAGGTGCTGCATGCCGGGTTTTGCTCGACAGGCTTAACGGGAAACTGATAGAAATTATTCAAGTAGGGTGCCACAAACTGCTCATGTTGGGAATCCTGATAACGGTCCTTGAACAGGGAAGCATGGAATACAATGGATACGAATGCGATATCCCCGCTGCTCAAGCTGTAGCCGACATGAAGTCCGCCGGAAGGGACAATGATTACGTCACCGGGTCCTGCTTCATAGGGTTTGCTGTCTACATGAAAAATCGCTCTGCCCTTCTGCATCACAATAATTTCGAAATGTTCATGCCAATGCAAAAAAAGAATGTTCTGCTCCTCTTTTGCGTCCCGGTACTGATTGAAAAACAAGCGGAACGGATAGGTCTTCTCTTCAAGCTGAGGATACTCCTTCAATTCCTTTGGGTAGGTCACGGCCGCTTCAACTCCCGCAATATTCAGCTATTTTTACACAAGATAAGAAGAGATTTCGCAGCAAATGAGCTATATACTTGCATTGCTGAACTAACTATAAACCAATATTGGAGTGGTATACAAGATGCATGATTCCCTTAGAATCGGAACACTGGTTGGTGCACCGGATGCAGTCCGTGTAATCCCGCAAATCGTAAAGCATGGTTTTGAATCCTTCAGTCTCACGTTCTGGCAGAGTACAGGTGCAACGGATTTGGCGGAGACGGCTGCACGGGTGCGTGAGCTGGCCGCTGAACATGATTTCATTATTTCGTCGGTTGGCATTTTTGGCAACCCGTTGACCGGCACCGGCGATAATGCAGATACGCTTGCAAGCTGGGAACGGCTCATCGACCATGCCCATTTATTCGGGGCCGATATAGTATCCGGGTTCACAGGAAGACTGACCGGACAGTCCATTGACGAGTCCATTCCGAAGTTTGCCGAAGTATTTGGGGAGCTGTCCAAGCGGGCGGCCGACAAGGGACTCCGGATTGCTTTTGAAAATTGCTCAATGGGCGGGGACTGGCAGACAGGAGATTGGAATATTGCCCACAACCCGGCAGCCTGGGAGAAAATGTTCAACGCAGTTCCGGCGGACAACATCGGACTGGAATGGGAGCCATGCCATCAGATGGTGGCGCTGATTGATCCGATTCCCCAACTGCGTAAATGGACAGACAAAATCTTTCATGTGCATGGCAAGGACGCAACAATCGCCTGGGATATTGTCAAGGAATATGGCATTCATGGACCAAAGCCATATGTATGGCACCGGACACCAGGTTTTGGCGACACGAACTGGACAGATGTAATTACCATTCTGCGCCAGGCCGGTTATAAGGGCACCATCGACATTGAAGGTTGGCATGATCCTGTCTACCGTGATGAATTGGAAATGACCGGTCAAGTCCATGCGCTGAATTATTTGAAGCATTGCCGGGGAGGCAGCTTCATCTCTAATCCAATCTAATAGAAGAAAGAGGTGAACCTTCTATGACAGTACAATATCGTGTAGCTGTCGCCGGCTGTGGAGGCATGGCTAACGAGTGGATCAGCTATGCCGTGGGGCGTCCGGATGCCCGTATTGTCGCACTGGTGGATATCCGGCTGGAGGCGGCAGCGGCCATGGCCGTCAAGCATGGCTTAACTTGCCCGGTTTTTACTGATATAGGACAGGCGATCGAACAGACAGGAGCGAATCTAGTCTTTGATGTAACCATACCGGCCAGCCACTATACGGTTGCCAGCACAGCACTTACACATCAATGCCATGTGTTCAGCGAGAAGCCGCTGGCTGAGACAATGGAGCAATGCAATGCTATAGTTGCTTTAACGGAACGCACCGGCAAGAGCCATGCGGTCATGCAGAACAGGCGGTATGACCCCCGTATCCGCTCTCTGCGCCAACTGATTGAAGACGGAGAGATCGGGAGAATCGGCTACATCGGGGCAAGCTTTTTTCTGGCGCCGCATTTTGGCGGTTTCCGTGATGTGATGGAAAGTCCGCTGCTGCTCGATATGGCCATCCATACCTTTGATCAGGCCCGGTTCATCTGCGGCGCAGACCCCGTTACAGTGTACTGTCAGGAATTCAATCCTCCGGGTTCCTGGTATGCGGGAAATGCTTCGGCGGTCTGCATATTTGAAATGTCGGATGGCTCAGTCTTCTGCTATCAGGGCTCTTGGTGTTCGGAGGGGGCTCCCACTTCGTGGGAAGCTTCCTGGCGGATTCAGGGTGACAAGGGAACTGCGGTCTGGGATGGTACAGGAATGCCATATGCCGAAAAGGTAACCGATCGTAACCCGGACGGTACATTTATCCGTGACTATGAACGTGTTGAAGGCAAGACTGCCGGGCTGAAGGAAACCTTTCATCACGGCTGTCTGGAGGAAATGTTCCAGGCGCTGGCTGATCGCCGCCCCGCAGAAACCGATTGCCGGGACAACCGTTACAGCATGGCTATGGTTTTCGGCGCGCTGGAGAGTGCACGGACGGGAAGAAAGATAGAGCTTGCTGGAGTTATGTCCAGTAGCGATGTGAGTGTATTGGTAAATAGGATACAGCCGTAGGTAAGCTGAAAACCAACCGGTAGAGTATAGAGGCGCTTTGGGCAGGAGGAGATATCTGCTGTTCTTAGCGTTTTTTTGCTGTCTAGGAAACTTAGCGCAGCTAATTAAAAAGGCAGCCCATCAGCAGATCTGCAAATGGGACTGCCTCTTGTGAAAATAGGAGCTGGATTACTTAAAATCCTTTATATTGAGGTTCCTCTTTCTCCAGCTCCGTCACGCGGCTTTCCACTTGATCTACAATTTGCTGGGTTTGCTGGGCCGCATTGGTGAACAAGGTCTTGGCATCCTGGTTCTGCGTTTCCATTGCAAATTGCTCCAGGCTGGCCTGAGCGCTCTTCAAAGAAGAGACACAGGTTTTTACTTGTGAGGCTACGGTCATTTTCTTACTCCTCCTTCGAATGATGGTTCGTTAACGCGATATAGTATCTGTTGGAACCAAGAATTGTATACTCCACTGGTCAGCCAGTAAAAAATTTCATGGTTAATCCCGCACCTTCTGGCAAATAATGAAGGGCGACAGACATGAATCCAGGATAATCGGGAGGTTATAACAATGCCGGAATGGCTAGAGGTGATTTGGCGCACCGTATTTGCGGTGGTTGTGCTCTTCTTTTTGACGAAGCTGCTTGGTAAAAGACAGGTCTCACAGCTCTCGTTCTTTGAATACATTACAGGGATCACTGTGGGCAGTCTTGCTGCATATATTTCATTGGATACCGACAAAACGTGGCATCTGGGAGTCATCGCGCTGATTGTCTGGATTGCCTTCTCTCTGGGAATCGAGTATCTGCAAGTGAAGAGTAAAAAGGCGAGAGACTTCATTGATTTCAAATCGACCGTATTGATTAAAGATGGTAAAATTCTTGAAGACAATATGAAAAAAGAACGATTAACAACGGACGAATTGTTGGCTGAGCTGCGGAAAAAGGATGTATTTAAGGTGGCTGATGTGGAATTCGCCATTATGGAGACAGACGGGGCGATCAATGTGCTGCTTACCCGTGAGAACCAGCCGTTAACTCCCAAGCATTTGGGGGTAAAGGTGGCACCGGAGCAGGCGACTCAGGCTGTAATTATGGATGGAAAAATTTTGGATGAGCCCCTGGATACCTTGGGGTTGACCAGAGGGTGGCTGCAGGGGAAGCTGGAGGAGCTTAATCTGACTGCTGAAAATGTGTTTATCGGGCAGGTAGACTCTTATGGGGAGCTTACGGTAGATTTGTATGCCGACAGTGTCACTGTTCCGCAGCCGCAGGAAAAACCCCAGCTTTATGCACTGCTTAAGAAATGTGAAGCAGACCTGGAGCTGTTCAGCCTTTCTACCAACAATGAACAGGCGAAGAAAATGTACGGCCAGTGCTCGGAACAACTGCAGGGCCTGCTTAAGCAGCTGAAGCCTTTTGTCCAAAACTGAGAGTGGCATGATATAGGATCAGAGTAAGGCACCAAATCGTAGTGAGGAATCAGGTGTAACAGCACCTGATTCCTTTTTGCTGTTCGCAGGAAGGTGTGAGTGCATATTTCCCGGAAAAAATGGCAAACTAACCCATATTCCTATAAATACCATCTGGAGGTGAGAACGTTGGCTGAGAAAAATATGCTGGAGGCTATGAAAGAGCAGCTTACAGATTGCAGTGATGCAGTATACCAGTCAATTAACGTCTATGGCCACGCCTGTATGCTGATATACATTCCCACTATAGTCGACACACTCAGTCTCCAGGAATTTGTTTCTACCCCCCTCAAGCGGGAGGCGAATTCCGAGCCGGATTGGCCGCGGTTTCTGGAACGTCTGGATCACGGTTCAGCTTTTGCCATTCCCTATATCAAAGCTTACCAGATTGATAGAGCCGTAGAACTGGTCGTTGCCGGGAATGCAGTACTTTTCATTGAAGGCCTGCCATATGTCTACTATTTCGAGATCACCCATTATCAGAAGCGGGCGGTGTCTCAATCACAGAATGAGCTGGTGGTTATAGGGCCGCAGGAGGCTTTTATTGAGGATGTGCAGACCAACCTGTCTTTGCTGCGGCATAAAATCAAACATAAGGATTTGAAGACCAGGCATTTCACAATCGGCAAATATACGAAAACCGATGTGTATCTGGTCTATATTGAAGGCTTGTGCAAAGCGGAAATCCTTGCAAATTTTACAGATAAGCTTGAGAACCAGTCGATTGACGGGGTGCTTGGCATCAGCACCATAGCGGAGCAAATGAATGAGGGACAGTATACCCCCTTTCCTTTATATCAATATACAGAGCGCCCGGATTCCGTGGCGGCTTCTCTGATGGAAGGAAGGGTAGCCGTGCTGCAGGACGGCACCCCAACTGCTTTGCTGACACCGGCTACCTTTTTCACCATGCTTCAATCCTCTGAGGACTACTATCAGAGCTTCTATGCCGGAAGCTGGATCCGGCTGGTCCGTTTCTTCTTCTCCATTGTGTCCTTGCTGCTGCCGTCATTATATGTCGCGATTACCACCTTCCACAGCCAGATTATTCCTTCCGACCTGCTCATAACCATTGCTGCAGCCAGAGAAAACATTCCATTCTCGGCTTTGACAGAGGCGTTGATTATGGAGCTTACCTTTGAAGCGCTTCGCGAAGCCGGCACCCGGATTCCCAAGCCCGTCGGGCAGACCGTATCGGTTATTGGCGGGATTGTCATTGGACAGGCTGCAGTCCAGGCGGGGATTGTTTCGGCTCCCATGGTAATCGTTGTTTCCATTACAGGCATTGCTTCCTATATTATCCCCCACCTGGAGCTGGGTCTGACGTTTCGGCTGCTCCGGTTTGTACTCCTCATTCTGGGTGGAACGTTGGGGCTGCTCGGAGTATACGCCGCTGCCTATGTGGTCTACGCCCATTTAGCCCATCTCAGAAGCTTTGGTACTCCCTATCTTCAACCGGTGGCCCCTCTGGTGTGGGAGGATTGGAAGGATACATTTCTTCGTGTACCGTTTAATCTTATGACCAAACGGAGCACTGCCTTTACGAACAGTACAAACGAAAAGAGGCAAAAACAAAAATGAGGCTCTTCAAGCTGGTTCTAAGCGTTCTGCTGCTGCTGAGTCTGGCCGGCTGCGGGTCCAAAATCGAGTTGGATAAATTAACCTTTGTTTTTGGCCTTTATATCGATGCCGGGGAAGAACCGGGGACGGTGGAGTTAACCATCAGTGCACCGCTGCCCAACCGCCTGCTCTCCAGCACCCAGCCAAACCCCGGGGACGGCAAGTCTTATTCTATGGTGTCGAAGACAGCTTCCACCGTCGCGGATGCCTTTGCTTTAATCCAAAGGGATCTGCCGCGCCGGTTGGAGATCTCCCACATCAAGGTGGTGGTGCTGGGAAAGGAATATGCACGCCAAGGAATAGACGAGTCCCTAGAATGGTTCAAAAGGCAGCCGGAGTTCCCTTTGGGCACTTACATAATGACGGCATCGGGCAAAGCGAAGGCAGCCGCTCAGTTGTCTGCTTTATTTGAACAAACTCCGGATCAGGTGCTGATGAATTTTTCCAAAGAAAATCTGCTGTTCGCAACAACAGTCAGGGACTGTGCACTGGCTGAAGCCTCCAATATGGGGTATGCGATGAATCTTCTTTCGCTTAAGCACAGAACAGACCCTCTGGAGCCAGGCAAGAGTATGCATTGGGCGGGTCTGCAAGGCTTAGCTTTGTTTCACAAAGCTAAATTGAGCGGCACATTAAATATCTATGAAAGCAGAGCATTCGCTTGGGCAGCGGGCCATCTGGCCGGAAGCTTCTATTTACCGGAGTATTCGGTTACCTGGGATGATAATGGACAGGGTTCAGCCAGCGCCTTATTTTTAAGCAACAAAGCTTCCCTGCACACCAGATTTACGGAGGATGGACCAGTCTTTTATCTCAAGCTGAAGGGCAGTGCAAGCATTATTAATTATCACGACTCCCTGGGACGGGGCGCAGAGAATCTCAGCCCGTTTATTGTGCAGAAACTCCAGAAGGCGGTTGTCAAAGAGGTGTCACAGGCAGTGCGTGCCACACAAGAAGCCGGAGCAGATGTGCTTCAGCTCGGCATGCAAGTGGAGTGGAACAATCCGGGGGAGTGGAAGAGGCTCAAAGAGCGCTGGGAGGATTATTATTCGCATGATGCACAAATTAAAGTATCAGCGGATATAAAAATTCAGGATATTGGTTCAGTCAAATAAAGTGCCGCAGAAGGAGATATTATGTCTACATCCAATTGGCAGTTGTTCAGATTCGCCCTGATCTATTTCAGCTCCCAGTCCACAATTTTTCTCATCCCCTTTATTTTGTCGAGCTCGGGCTACCAGGGCTGGATTGCACTGATTGGCGGGACCCTGCTGAGCATGCTCATTCTTATCTTCACCATTCAGGTGGGCAAACTGAAACCGGAACAAGGGTGGATTGATTTTGGCAGAGACATCATGGGGGTTTGGGTTCACCGGCTGCTAGTGTTCTTTATACTCTGCTGGTGTATCTATTTTGCATCATTTGATATCGAGAATTTTGTCCTGTTTTTTGGCTCCAACTATATGAGGGGAACGTCTCCAATCTATATTCAAATCGTGATAGGTCTGGTAATTATGTACACTGCCTCACTGGGGATTACCACAATCATCTATATGGCAGATGGCATCTTCCTGATTTTTGTTGTAGCTGTCCTGTTCGCTGTGTATTCGTTTTTTCCAAATGCGGATTTTTCGATGCTTCCGGCCTTTCTGCACTATCATGATCCGGGGATTGCACTCAGAGATTCGGTTTCAGTAAGCTCGTGGTTTGCAGAATGGTTAGTATTTCTGTTCTTGGCGCCTGAGTTGAAAATCGGCAACAAAATGCTCAAAAAACTGATGGCAGCAGCCGTATTTATTCTGTTTATCGTTTTGGCGGGCTGGACTATGACAATGCTGAATTTTGGACCGCATTTCGGCACGCAGCTCCAATACCCGTTACTGGAAATGATCCGCGGCTCGTCCCACAACAGTATTCTTGGCAATCTGGACCCTATTCTGATAGGCATCTGGTCTGCCTCCATGTTCATTCACGGTTCTGTTCTAATCTATGTCGCCTGCAAATGCACGCTGTACCTCACCAATTGGAAGAAGACAAAGGCAATAGTTCCCATTCTGACACTCTGCTCCATAACTATCGCCTACCTCTATTCAAGGGATATCGCGAATTATCTCAGGGATTTCACCTCATACCTGATTATGTACACATGGTTGTTCATAGAATGCATCCCTGTCTATTACTTCATCGCCGCATACATCCGCTCCAAGTTTGGCAGGGCTGTCAAATGATTGCTGCGACTTATCTATTATATATTGGAGGCGCTTTCTGGTATGATTAAGCTTTAACACATACCTATATATGGAACGGATGGTGTTATTCTTCATGATGCTTCAGGAAGCTACCGCACGAATACAGGCAATAAGAGTGAATCTTGCTAAGGTTATTGTAGGCAAAGAAGAAGGTGTGGATCTCTTGTTGACCGCCCTGCTGGCAAATGGGCATGTTCTGCTGGAAGATGTACCCGGCACGGGCAAGACGATGCTGGCCAAAACACTGGCGCGCTCGCTGGACTGCTCCTTCAAGCGTATACAGTTTACGCCCGATCTGCTCCCTTCGGATCTTAGCGGAATCAATTTCTATAATCAGAAAACAGGCGAATTCCAGTTCCGCCCTGGCCCGGTGTTCTCCAGCATTCTGCTGGCCGATGAGATCAACCGTGCCACTCCGCGCACCCAGTCCAGCCTGCTGGAATGTATGGAAGAACGGCAGATTACCATCGACGGTGTGACGCATGCGCTGGAAGCGCCTTTTCTGGTCATTGCGACACAGAATCCGGTGGACAGCCAGGGGACCTTTCCGCTGCCTGAAGCGCAGCTGGACCGGTTCCTGATGAGGATCACCACAGGGTATCCAACTTTTCAAGAGGGGGTTCATATCCTTCAGAGATTCCGTGAGAACAACCCCTTATTGGAAACGTCTGCGGTAGCAACCGGGAGTGAAATTCAGGAGCTGCAGCGGCTGGCTGCAGCGGTAGCTGTCAGCGATGACCTGCTGGGTTACATCATCGCAATTGTTGAAGCGACACGCCAAGCGCCATCTGTCAAGCTGGGTGCAAGCCCCCGTGCCGGGTTCGCGCTGCTTCGTGCTGCCCAGGGCTACGCGCTCATCCGGCAGAGAGATTATGTGCTGCCCGATGATATCAAAGCGGTGGCGGTGCCAGTGCTCGCCCACCGTCTGCTTTTGCAGCGCGGACCGGGTTCACGGGAAGGGCAGGCTGCAGAGGTTGTACAGCAGGTGCTGCGTGAAGTGCCGGTTCCGGCGGAACCGGCACCGGCAGCCGTAAGAGGGGGAAGGGTGGAATAGAAGATGACACTGCCCTGGTTCATCATCAGCACATTGCTGATGATGATGTTCATTTCTGCAATCTATCAGCGGAATGCACTGAAGAAGGTGAATTATGTCCGTTATTTCTCGGCACAGGCAGCGTTTGAGGGAGATACTGTGGAAATGGTAGAAGAGATCAGCAACGGCAAACTTCTGCCCTTGCCTTGGCTTCGTCTGGAGTCCAGCATCGCGAGAGGACTCGAATTTGGCAGCCAGGAGAATCTCGGTATCAGCAGCGGGGAAATCTACCAAAACCATGTGAGCCTGTTCTACCTCAGGCCTTACCGTCATATCAAGCGCACACACCGGGTCCGCTGTGAAAAACGCGGCCTGTTCCGTCTAGATACAGCAACCATGACTACAGGAGACTTGTTTGGCCTTAGCCGCAGTACCCAAACCTTTCCCTTGCAGCTGGAGCTGATGGTATATCCGGTAATGGTGGATATACACGAGCTGCCGCTTCCGATCCACAGCTGGCTGGGCGAGCTTCCCGTCAAACGTTGGATTGTGCACGATCCGTTCTTAACGGCGGGTACGCGCGAATACAGTGCCGGAGATTCCCTGGGCTCCATCAATTGGAAGGCCACGGCCCGTACCGGACAAATGCAGGTTCACCGCAAGGATTTCACAGCCGATTCCAGGCTTACGGTCTGCCTGAATATGGAAATCAGTGATTCCATGTGGAGGACAGTTACGGATAGGGAGCGGATCGAGCTGGGTATCCGGTACGCGGCTACAATAGCCGACTATGCGGTGAGTCAAGGAATTGAGACAGGGCTTCTCAGCAATGGAAGACTGGACGGGGATGGTGAACATGATCCCGTCCATGCAGAGCCGATGGGCCGGCTGGAGGACATCCTTAGCCTGCTGGCGAGGCTGAGTCTCGAAAGAGTACTGCCCATGAGCAGGCTGCTGGAGCTGGAAGCTGAGAATGGAATTACAGATACGGATTATCTGATTATTTCCTGTCACCGCGGCGCCGAGCTTCAGCAGGCGGCTGAGCAGCTCAGACTGTCGGGAAATGGTGTGGAGTGGCTGGATATTCCAGGTGAAGTGAGGGGTAGCGCGTGAAGGCATTGTCATCAGACCCGTTGAAATCTGCATCAAGGCTCTGGCTATACTGTATCGTGGAATGGCTGCTGTTCCTTCCGGTGTGGATCGTACTGCAGAAGTATCTGCAGTCGGAAGCTGCCCTGCTTCCCTGGATCTATACCTTGCCTCTTGTGTCCATGACAGGCGTACTCCTGCGGCAGAAGTGCAACCGGAAGTGGAAGCAGCTTCTGGCGGCGCTCATATTGGGTACATTGGCGGGATTTTTTGCAGGTGTCTTTGCCTTAAAAGAAATTCCTCTCTATGCAGGTGCTGTCCTATGTGCTTATCTCGGGATAACGGCTGCTGGCCGGGATAACAGGCTTAGAATCTATGTTGCCGGGATCGCAGTCTATTTTGCAGCCACTATTGCTTTCGCCAGGATTCCATTGCTGCAGCCGAGTGTTGCAGGTTTAACCTGGAGCGGCAGCCTCTGCCTGGTTCTGGCCTTGCTGGATTCCAACGCCAGCCATTTGCGTTATAGTTCCTTCTCGGGTGCAGGCTCCCGGCTGCCGGCAGGACTGCGGAGGCATAACCGGCTGTTTGTGCTGTTGTTTATCGCGGTTGCCGCAGTGCTTGCAGCGGGAGCGGGCAAAGCATTGGGAACTCTCATCTGGCATGCCGCGCAGGCATTCTTCGGCTGGCTAGGCCGTCTGTTCTCCGGCTCCGGCGGGACCGCGCCGCCGCAGGAAGCTCTGCCGCCGGTCATGCCCGAAATGCCGCCGGCGGAAACGCAAGAGCCGGGCCTGCTGTTGATGCTCCTTAATTATGCTTTTTATGCCCTCGGAGCGGCAGTCCTGGCGGTAGTGCTGTATTACGGTCTCCGCTGGCTGTATCGCAATACGGGAGGCTTGTGGCGGAGATTCATCGACTACCTGCTGTCCTTGCTTCGAAGAGAGTCAATTCAGAACGATACCGCCTACCAGGACGAAGAGAAAAGCATCTTCACCTGGGAGAAGACAGTTCAGGGAGTCAGAGATTATTGGAAGAACCGGGTGGCGTCTCCTTCCAGACGGGACCGCTGGGAAGGAATGAACGGCGGGCGCGAGCGGACCCGCTGGCTGTACCGCCACTGGCTGAATGCCAAACGTGCTGAAGGATATTTGCAGAGGAACTATCTTACGCCACAAGAAACCATGGCAGATATTGCCGAATGGAATGCTGGGAGAAAGCGCCAACGCAAGAATGAAGCAGACACAGCGGCATCCGCTGAGCTTCTCCATTTCTACAATCAGGCCAGATATGGTGAGGCAGAGCTTCCAGAATCAGAGGTACTGCGGCTGAAAGAAAAACTGAAATTATAAGCGTTACAGGTCATTGGCAGAAGGGAGGCTCATCGTGGTTGCCTATTTACGCGGAGAACTTGCAAAGGAAGCGAAAGTGAATATAGAAACGTTGAGGTTTTACGAGAAGCATGGGCTGCTTCCCCAGCCGCAGCGGACTGCCTCGGGTTACCGGGTGTATACGGAAGAGACACTTACACGGATTGTTTTTATACAGAACGCCAAGAACTGCGGTTTCACGCTGCGTGAAATCAAAAAAGCTCTGAAAAAATCAGAGGGTGGCCATTTAAGCATCCCTGATTTCATTATGGCTATTGAGCGGAAGATGACCGCCGTTGATCTTGAAATTGCCAAACGCGAGAAAACCAGGCTGCTGCTTGGTGATCTGAAAAAAAACCTCGAATCTGCTGAACGGCATCCGGGTGTGCAGGAGACACTGCAAATCCTCAAAATGGAGGATTAACAGGCTGTACTATGAATCAGCCCTTCATCTATATTGCCGGAACATTGCTGCTTGACTCTGTACCTGGATACAGGGTTTATGATGCAGGTATCAAGCCAATGCCGGGAGGAAATATATGATGCCAAGTTCTATAGAAATGCTTAATGCCATCAAAGATTATTTGAAGCAAAATAACCAGATTGCCGGAAAAACAGCAGCGCAAATTCGTCTGGAGCTGGCGGAATCCGCCAAACGGATGCGGCAGCTTCCGGACATATCCGTGGAAAAGGCAGAAATGAACGGTCTCAAAGGGGAGTGGATAGATGCCTGTAAGGATCACAACCCGGGGGAGAGAAGGAAGTTCATTCTCTATTTTCATGGAGGAGGATTTATCTCCGGAAGCTGTGAAATTTACCGTGATCTGGCTGCGAGAATTTCTGCCGTAAGCGGTGTGCCTGTACTGACAGTAGAGTATCGCCTGGCTCCTGAGCATGTGTATCCCGCCGCCAATGATGATTGTTATGCCTCCTATTGCTGGCTGCTGGAGACGGGCCTGCAGCCGGAGGACATTATCCTTGGCGGGGATTCTGTAGGTGCCACGCTTGCGCTCATGACATTGCTCACACTGCGGGATTCAGGGGAAAGCCTTCCGGCTGCAGCGTTCCTCCTCTCTCCGCATGGTGATCTCGTTCATCTCGACGGCGAGTCCTATGACAGCAGGGCTGAACTGGACCCTACAGGAAGCAGGGAAGGGAATCAGAGAATCCTGCAGGTTTACCTTGGCAGCTATGCCGGCGAGCTTCCTGCGTTGCTTTCACCGCTTAAGCTTGGCTTGCATGGGCTGCCGCCGCTGTTGATCCAGGCCGGGGATCAGGAAGTGCTGTTGAGCGATGCCGAAAAGCTGGCGGAGCGTATTCGTGCTGCAGAAGGGGAGGCCACGCTGGAGATCTGGGAAAACATGTGGAGCGTGTTCCAGATGATGTCAGCTGTGCTTCCCGAAGCACAGGAGGCAATTGGAAATATCGGGAGTTTTGTCCGGAAAACGTGGGGGCTATAAACAAATAAACTGCACCCTATGTAAAGGACATTTCTACAAAAAGACCTACTTGGCTTCAAGAAGGTGAGCTCTGTTTTCCACAGAGGTCACCTTTTTTATGTTCCAAAGATGACCAATGAACTTCGCGGAGTGTTATCCCAGCGGTTCCCCGTCTGGACATGGATATCCTGGTCACCCTTAAAAGAAGCGCTTATTGATTCAGAAGGCAAAGGGTGTTACAATAATTAAAACAATGTTTTAATTATTGTTTTAATTATTGTTTGAAAATAGCAGAGGGAGGGAGAATAGGCATATGGACAAAAGCAATGAGACCAAAGAAATCATTCTTCGTACTGCACTCGAGATGATCAAACAGGAAGGATTCGAGAAGATCACGATCCGCAAAATTGCGGTACGTTCGAATACGAACGTTTCGCTGGTGAATTATTACTTCGGCACTAAGGATAAGCTGATTAGCGAAGTGATCCGGATCATGTTGTCGGGTTTTCAGGATTCTTTTGATGTACTGGATGATCTGTCTCTGCCGCCGGAACGGCGCTTGAAGCTTTTTCTGCTGCACTATGTACGGGGGGTGGAGCAGTATCCGGAGATGTTGTCGCGGATTATTATGATGGGCGCCGGCTTATTTGCGTCACAGCAGGAGTACGGGGAGTTTATGCGGAGCATCGGATTCGATAAAGTCAAGAATCTGCTCAAGGAGCTGACGAATGAACAGGATCAAGAACTTTTAATGATGATGGTGATGCAAATCTTTGGAGCCGTGTTCATGCCTGCACTGATGAGGCCGGCTCTTGAAGCCGGAGCTGGCGTCGAAATGAAGCCAGCCGAGCGTCAGATTGACCTGCTGCTGGAGCGTTACTTATTCAACCACTAATTGCGGAGGAGAGATGAATCATGAATATTTTGCGCAAATACTGGCCTGATCTGGGGATGCTGGTCGCGGCGGCGACAGGAATCGGAATCGTATTGAATCATCGTTCCATGTCTGAACTGAGTATGATTTTATGGTTCAGCTTCATCGCGATCCTGGTGCATCAGTTTGAAGAATACCGCTGGCCCGGTTATTTTGGCGGTTTGTTCAATATCGTTATATTTAAGAGTGAACAGCCGAAGCATTATCCGCTGAACCCGCAATCGGCAATGATCATTAATCTGATCATCGCCTATGTCTTTTATCTCCTTCCGGTCTTCTTCCCGGACATAATTTGGCTGGCGCTGGCTCCAATCTTTATGGGCTTTTTCCAGTTTATCTGGCATGGCATCTTCGCCAATATCAAAGCCAAAACTTGGTATAATCCCGGCCTGTTCGCTGTGCTGGTTTTCCATTTTCCGATCGGAGGATGGTATCTGTACTATATCGTAACGCACCATCTGGCAAGCACGACGGACTGGATTATCGGATCCGTGTATTTTGTGATCGCCGTTTATCTCCTGATTATTAAAGGCAATATGTGGCTGAAGGATATCGATTCGCCGTTTGATTTCTCCGACAAACAGATGGGGCCTTATCCGACCAAATAACCCCTAGAACCAGGCACGGGAACGATTGCAGAGTGAAGAGGGCTATAACAACTGAAAATAACCGGGGCTTCCGGCGCTTTCTGCTTCAGCGGATGGAAAAAGTGACGCTAGAGGCCGGTTGGCTTTTACTTGCCCACAATCTGCTAAAGCGAGCAGCACTCCTCCAATACCACGAGGAATGCTGCTCTGTTGACTTTTATGCTTTTAAAATTAAAGATGGCCTGTCTCCGTGCATTTAATAGAGCACCCGGACTCCAAAACCTTCCAGCTTACACGAGCCGGAGAGGGTTTCACCTGTCAGCAGATCAGTCTTCTCCTCTTTGAGCGTGATCGTTACGGCCTCTTCGCTGTAGTTCAACAGGAATGCATAACCGGACTTATCATTGTTGCGGATTTGCAGTTCCACTTCCGGAGGCAGCTCCAGCCACTCTGCGGCAGGAGAGCTAAGGTTTAGGCTGTCTATGATTTTCTGCGCCGCTTCTGCATTAAATACAGCTCCGTAGTACCAAACTTCACCTTTGCCCCGCCGGTTTCGGGTAACCGCAGGTTTGCCGGCATAATAATCAGATGCATAGGTGCCCATGACCTCTACTGTGTCCTCTTCCACATGAAGAATATCGTTAAAAGCATCCGCACCCGTAAGTGCCTCAGGGTCATTTCCCCAGCAGATAGAAGTCGGCAGGCGGGTTCCTTGGACCATAGTGAATTCTTCTACGGTGATTCCGCACAGATCCTTGGCTGCGCCGGGAAAAAGCCGCATATAGCATTGTCCGCGGGTATCCTTGTATCCGGTCCGGCAGCCAAAAATAAGCGTTCCGCCTTGCTGCACATATTGATCAAGCAGCCTCGCAGTTTCATCGCTCATAATCGCCGGATGCGGGTAGATCAGCACCTGATACGGAATGAGGTCTTTGAGCGTGGTCTTGCTGCGCATGTAAAGGACATCATTCGGAATATGCCGCTTTTGCAGCGCCTTGAACCATTCCTTGTTGCTCTGCCACATGAACGGTCCATGCCAGACATCATATTCACCGTCCCATTCATTGTCGTAATCGCGCAGAATGGCAACGTCCGCCTGATTGCGGGTACCAACAATATGCTTGCCTGCTTCAGCTAGTTCCCGTCCAATCTGTGCGGCTTCCCGTACTCTGCGGTTCGGCTGGTTGTGATAATCATTCAGGCCGTGCCAGTAAATCTCATGGCCCATCGTTGCCGTCCGCCAGCGGAAGTAGAGCAGCTTGTCCGCTCCATGGGCGATAGACTGATAGGTCCAGAGCCGCATTTTGCCTGGTTTGGGTGAAGGCATATTCATACGGTTGACCCAGCCGCCGGGTCCGGACTGCTGTTCCATAATGCAGAAGTTCGGGCTGATCGAACGGACTGCTGACAGCGAGAGACTCCAGCTCCGGTCCCGCAGCGGCTCTGCTTCTTCCGGGTCCGTATGAATGCTTGCGAACTGCGGATAGGAGTCATAGCTGAAGAAATCAAGGAGCTTCTCATTTAACTCATGGCTGTCCAGATGGCCGAACAAGCCATTGGTGGTTACCCATTGGGAGGGGGCCAGTTCACGGAGGATATCTGCCTGGATTTTGGCAAAAGAAATCGTATTGTCCGAAATAAACCGCTTCTCATCCAGCGCCTGGTGCGGGTTGGGCTGTTTGGATGTAGGGGTGGGACGCGGCAGAAAGATTTGTGACCAGCTGGTATAGGTCTGGTTCCAGAAGACAGTCCCCCAAGCGTCATTCAGTTGATCCAGCGTTTCGTATTTAGCCTGAACCCACTCCCGGAAGGCCTGGTGATCGCTCTCCGAGTAGAACACATTGATTTCGCAATTCAGCTCGTTGTCAATTTGCCAGCCGACTACACCCGGATGATTGGCATAATGCTGTGCAAGCTGTCTGGTGATTCCGGCACAGAGCTCCCGGTACTTGGGGCTGCTGTAATTATAATGGCGGCGCATGCCATGCTGCAGGGTCACTCCCTCATCCGTAACATTCAGGACTTCCGGATAACGGTTAGTAAGCCAAGCAGGAGGTGTGGCGGTCGGTGTGCCCAGAATTACCTTAAGTCCATAGCTGTGGGCCAGATCAATGGCCTTGTCGAACAATTCGAATTGAAAGTTACCTTCCTCAGGCTCAAAGATAGACCAGGCGAATTCAGCCATCCGGACAATGGTGAATCCGGTTTCAACCATCCGCCGGTAATCGCCGGCCCACATTTCCTCGGGCCAGTGTTCGGGGTAGTAACATACGCCAAGCTCAAACTGTTCATTTGCGACGTGGTTTCTCATCATAACCTCCAAAGGATAGGGCGCACATCGATAGAAGTGTCCCCGCGAATGGAGCCGCTTTTGGGTGGGGTGCTTTCCGGCAAAAACGGCCATATCAGGAGGTGTAGGCTCACTGATATTATTAAAAATATGCTTTATTCCGATGACATATCTATTGTATTATCAAGTGAAATGAACAATATATAACAAAATATTGCTTTGATATAACGATATTGCTAGATGTTGCATAGCAAATAGGGGAGTTGCTCGTCTAATGAATAAGCAATGTTATCTGCCAACACCAGCCTACACCAAATATGTTTGTTATCCGGAATTTCTGGGCCACTACAGCAACTTCCCGCAGCATGCGGAGAGAAGATCGGAGGGACTGCTGAACAGCTATAATCTCCATTTGATTTTTGCCGGGGAAGGTTATGTGTTTCATGAAGGGGAACGGATTTCGATGGGGAGAGGCAAAGGATTTCTTTTCCCCAGAGGAGCTTACCAGCAGTACGGCTCCGATCTGAGCCAGCCCTGGGATGTACGGTGGGTGCACTTTGGAACCGGTCTGCCGCTGCCGTTGCTTGAGGAGGCTGACCAGTCGAGGGGTTATTTTTTCTCCTTTGATCCGGAAGCGGGGCTCGAAAGTTTATTTGAGGAGATGTACCGGCTCGGCACGTCCTACGAGACCCGTTATGAACCGCGCCTGTCAGCGCTGTTGTATGAAATCCTGATCACCTTGCTGCAAAATTCCGAGCCGCAGCACGGCGCTGTCTCCCAGGAGGTCAGGCACTCCATCCGCAACGCGGCAAATATCATCCACAGGGAGTGTGCCGGAGCCTGGACTCTGGAAACGATGGCCCGGCTGTCGGGTTACAGCAGCTATCATTTTTTGCGTCTGTTCCGTACGATAATGGGCAAGACCCCCAACCGCTATTTGACAGATTGCCGTCTGGCCAGAGCGAAGCTGCTGCTCGTATCTACCGGGTTCTCCGTTGCGGAAATCGCGCAGCAGGCCGGATTTGCCCAGTCGAGCTATTTCATTAAAGTATTCAGACAGTTTGAGGGAATGCCTCCAAACCAGTATAGGCTTGCTTTTGGAACAACCGCGAATTAACAGAATGTTACAATTTTCTTCAGAAGGTTACAAATTGCAATCAATAGTTACAAATTGGATACAATTACCTCACCTTCAACCACTATAATAATCCTAGTAAATCTTCATGGGAGGAAATTAATGAGAAAGCATAGAACTACATATATCGCATTGTTATTAAGTACTTTTGTTATTGGTCAAATGTCTGTTTATCCCGCCTCTGCCGCTCCGGCAGCAGCAAACAACGCCGGTTCGAAGGTGTCTGCAGCACTTACTGCCAGCGCTGCGCCTAAGAATCTGGGGTCCATCCCACTGGAGGCGGGTGTCAAAGCTACGTTAGAGGATGTTAATATCTGGTCTCAGTCTGGCGGGAATATTTTGACCTACACGCTGAACTATTCCAACACAGGCGGCAGCAACGCAAGTCTGAACCATTATTTTTCGAGAGTGGTTACTTCCGGAGGCTCCGTTATTCCAGGCAACCCGGTGACCGCCGACGCAGCTAAGAACAAAGTAGGTTCCAAACAAACCGAACGGGTGACCTACTACGTCAACATTGGCAAAATCAATTCGCTGAAAGGCCTTAAAGTTACAATGTATGTATGGGACCCCAAAAGCAAAGGTTACCTGCGACATGCCGGTGCCCTCAGTCTTCCGGCTAATTATTCTCCGAGTGTAGGGAGCGGCCAAAGACAGAACGTCACCATGAATAATATTCCTGTCTCCGCAGCCTCTGAATCCCTACAGATCTACAAGTATGGCGGCAAGGTATTCGCAAAGGTTGGCATCAACTTCAGCAATGAGGGGAATAAGGTGCTTACGGACCCCGGCTATACCGCATACCTGATGTCTGCAGGAGGAACCGCATTCGAGCTGGCGCTCGACAATTCGCTGGCTGGATATAAAATTCAGCCATTAGAGAAGAAAACCATCTATTACGTGACTGAGATTCCTCCGTACCTGAAGACCGACAACATGAAGGTGCAATATGTCCAGAGGGATGAGACGCTTAAGTTTGAACTCCCCAAATTTTCGTACAAGCTTCCTGCGGCTGTGACCCCCGATCTGAATGTTGGTAAAGGCGCTATCAAAAAAATCGGCGTTAACAGCAATACCATCGAATTGCAGTTGACTGGCGCAAATGTCTATGGGGAAGATGCCTCAGGGATATGGACTTTCCAGTTCCGGCTTAAAAATGCCGGCAAACAAGCAGTTGTTCTGCCTTCCTATGACCTTTCCGTTAGAACTGCTAAAGGCACAACTTTCCCGATCAGCTCCAATGGTGTGAGCGGAGTAAGCTTGAAACCCATGGAGGAAAAAGTGGTCCAGCTTACCGCTCAGATTCCGCTTGAGGTGGAACAGAACTCCCTGAAGCTGCAAATGATTGAATCGGTCAGCGGGAACAGCAGCGGCAATACACCCGGTACTGCAACACAAGGAACACCGGGGACTTCAGGAACAACACCTGAGGGATCTGGAACTGGCGGGGCCGCAGGAACCGGAGGTTCCAACTCTCCAAGTACAGCAGTCACTCCAAGTGCTACGGCTAAGCTGTTAATCCCTGTCGCTTATTTCGCCGTTCCTTATACACTCCGTGCGGACACGCAAAAAGATATGAATTACCGGATCACCAATCAATATGGAACTTTCGACTATAGCTTGCTGTCTCTCCAGCGTTTTCCATGGAAAGATGACGACATTCTGATTGCCAAGCTGAATATCACTAATACGCAATCGGTGAACCTTACCTTGCCTGACCTTAAAGGTGCGCTAAAATTGGACAACAACGACTTGTCAGCATCTACAGACCTGTTCATGGAGAAAGAAGCTTCTTCCATTGCTCCAGGGAAAAGTGCGGAAGTATACGTGTTCAGCAAAATTCCTTATACTACGGATTTCAAATCGACACGGGTCAATCTGTACTCCGTGGTGAAAGAAGAAAATGTGCCGTTCCTATCGTTGAACACGAGCAGTGTAACAGATGCCGTGTACAAGGTTGACAGAGGCGGCAGCTATACCATTGTCGGAAAAGGTAAAAATGCGAAAGTGCAGGAGAACAAAACAGTCATCTACCAAGGGATTAACTCCAATATCGTCTATACTGAAATGTTCTTGAGCAGCGAAGAGAAAAGACAAAGCAAAATGGCCCGTCTTCAGGCCTATTTTAAAACCTCAGACGGTCAGCTGTATGAGACCACTCCAGTACAGCCGGATGTGGCGGCGACACCTGGCGGCAAGCAGCTGGTTACATTCTGGGCGAAGCTCCCGAAATCAGTGGATGCCTCAGACATTACACTCTACATGGGACCTGGCATCAACGGGAACAAGTATACAGAGTCTGGACAGGAATCCACAGGCTTCATCAATGTCTCGGCACTGGAGCTTAGTCCGCAGTACATTACACCGGTTAACAATTTGTCCAAGGTTACGCTGTATCCTTATACCTTATCCGTTCTTAACTCTGAAGGCCGCAATGCGCGCGGCAGCGATACCATCAATATCACCATGAATTACAGCCTGCTGCGTGATATCAGCTACGATGTCGGTTCTTTCGATCACAAGCTTGTGCTCAAGATGACCGATCCTTACGGACAGACGCAAGAGAAAAGCCTTACGCTCGGAACCGATCTGACGGAAGGGGACAACAACAGGTATTCCGTGTCCTTCAGCAGCGAGGCGTACAAAAAGCTGGCCGGCGGAACATATTCCATCAAACTGTATGATGAATTCCAGGGCGAGCGGATCGAGCTGGCTAACCAGGCCTATACCTTGAAGATTGATAGAGCATCAACCAGTGATTAATGGCTAAGCAATGATATCAAAGTATAAAAAGGAGCAGCTTATGTTGCGAGTGGAGAATATATCACATACGTTTAAAAGCGGCGGTGAGGTGACACCGGTGCTTCATAACATCAGTTTCGAGGTGAAGCAGGGCGATATGGTCGCTCTGCTGGGCAGCTCGGGCTCCGGCAAATCCACGATGCTGAATTTGATGGCGGGCCTGATGAAGCCGACGGAAGGTCATATTTATATTGCCGACCAGGATATTGTCAAGATGGGGGAGAACAAGCTGGCGGTATTCCGGCGTAAAAATATCGGGTTTATCTTTCAGGCTTATGAGCTGATCACCAGCCTGACGGTACGCGAGAACGTGGAGCTGCCCCTTGTCTTCCAATCAGTCTCACCATCGGTCCGCAAGAAAAAATCGCTTGCTTTGCTGGAGGCGGTGGGTATCCCGGACAAATCTGAAATGTTTCCCTCTCAGCTGTCCGGGGGCCAGCAGCAGCGGGTCAGTATTGCCCGTTCGCTGATTACGGAGCCGTCGATTATCTTTGCGGATGAACCTACGGGTAATTTGGATACAACAACAGAAGAAGAAATTATTCGAATATTAATTGACTTGAACAAAAAAATGAAAACCACGTTCATTGTTGTCACCCATGAGCCTGAGGTGGCGGAGCATATGCAGCGAGTCTTTACGCTTCGTGATGGTCACATGATTACTGAAAAACACGGTTCCGCTGAATCAGAACCTGCAGAGGAGGTCCCTGACAGTGAGAATTCTTGATGTGACCCGTTTGGCATGGGGCCAGATTAAACGGAGAAAGGTTGTAACGGGTCTGTGTATGCTGGGGCTCTCTATCGGCTGTTCGGCTATCGTCGTTGCCTTGAGTCTTGGCGACTCTGTACAGAGCTATGTCAGCCGTGAGGTCACGGCCCAGTTTAAAATGGATGAAATTACCGTGATGCCGAATGAAGGGGTATCGCAAGGCGGCGGCCCAACCGCGACCAAAACAGGGGCCAATTCGAATGTCGGAAAGCTGACTGAACAGAAGCTGGATATTATCAGGGGACTCAAGCATGTCACGGCTGCCGCCCCATTTCAAGATGCAGGATACTTTGAACTCTTAACCGCTGACAACAAAATATCCAACTTCAACTTAGTGGTGACTGACCTCAGCCTGCTGACCAAATATGATTTTTCTTTTCAGCAGGGTGTGCCCAGCAAACAAATAGGCAGCATAGTGCTTAACTACGGCGCCACGATTGGGCTTATGGATATAGAAACCCAAAAGAAGCTGATGGAGAGTTTGAGCAGCAATTCCTATGACCCTGAAGTAATGCGGCAATATGATGAACTGTCCAGAATGCCTTCAAATTTGTACAGACAGCAGGTTCAATTTAGACATAGTGACTACGAAACTTCAACCGGTGGCGTGAAATCCTACCTCAGCTCCCAGCTTCAAGTGGCAGGCATATTGAAAAAGGCGGATGGCATGAGCGCTGATCAAGCCATGTATGATAAGAAGATTTATGTCTCCCAAGAGACTTATGACAGGCTGAAGGATGAATTCAACATTAAGCCGGAAAAACCCGAAATGGGTCAAACCTACAATCAAGCGCTCATTCGGGTAGATAGCCAGGATAATTTACCGCAAGTAGAGACACTGATTAAGAAGCTGACTCTGAACACGAGCAACAACCTATTTCAACTGGAACAGCTCAAGTCCCAATTTGCCATGTTCAAAATGGTAGCTTTAGGTGTGGGCGGATTTATCCTGATTATTGCTTCCATCTCCATCATCGTTGCTATGACTATGTCTACGCACCAGCGGCGGCGGCAGATCGGGATTATGAAGGTGCTGGGCTCCAACATGAGGCAGATCCGCATTATGTTCATCATGGAGGCTGCTTTGCTGGGCTTTATGGGAGGAGTGCTCGGGATTGGTTTTTCATATCTGATTGTGGAGGGCATTAACAAGCTCGTCAGCAGCTCTGGACAAATGACCATGGGTACTGGCGAGAGTCTTGTCGTTTCAATTCCGCTGAACACCATTCCCCTTGGTATTGTTTTTGCAGTAATCACTGGGGTGTTGTCAGGGATATATCCGGCAATCAGTGCAGCAAGAACCAATGCGCTCACTGCGATCAAACGGGATTAGCCATTTTTAAGCTGAAAGGAAGTCACAGGAATGAAGAGGATTATAAAGTGGATTATCATAGTGGCGATACTGGCGGTCGCCGGTTATTTTATCTATGACAAAATGAGTAAACCCAAAGAACAGCTTCAGCCAGTAGAGCCGGCACAGGTCATCTCTTTCCCGGTAACCAAAGAATCGATGACAAAATCTATCCAGATTAAAGGCACGTCAAAGTATGAGCATGAAACCCTGGTCTATGCTCCATTTGCTTCCAAAGTAACGGATTGGAAAGTAGAAAACGGCGGACAAGTGAAAAAGGGCGCAGTGATGTATACGCTGGACACGGAAACACTCAAGAATGAAATTGCCACCCAGGAAGCGACGATCCGCAAGGCTAAATTGGAAGCTGAGCTGAATGCCTTCGTCAGCCAACAAACTGAGGAAACTGCGGCTGTTGGCGCTACTGAAGCCGAACGATTAAAAGCGCTGGCCACACAAGAGACTTCAAGAATCGGCGATGACTTAAACCAGGTAAATGCGGAGATTCAAGCACGGGAAATTGCGGACAAGAAAAAGAAGATTCAGTCAGCGAGCTATCGTGCCCCTTCATCAGGGATTTTCCTGTTCGACAATGCCAGTGAAATTCCACGTATGGTAACCGACAACCAGTACCTCGGCAAAATCGTGGACCTCAGCAAATTGCAATTTATCGCTCTGGTGGGTGAACAGGATGTCTTCAACATCAAGCCGGGAATGAAGGTAAAGGTCAAAATGACAGCTTCCAAGGATGTGAAGCTGACCGGAGTAGTGAAAAAGGTATCCAAATTTGCCACGACTGTAGCGGCCAAGGATACAACGACCACCCAGGTGCCACAGTTTGAAGTGGTCATTTCACTTGAGCCGAATGAGCTTCTAATTGGCGGCCTCAGCTTGACTGGCGAGATTGAAACCTTGCGCAAAGATAACGTCACTGCGGTATCCAACATTGCTATTATTCATGAAGGAGATCTCTCTTACGTCATGCTTGACAAAGGCAATGGACAAACAGAAAAGGTACAAGTTAAAACCGGATTGGAAACGACGGACAAGGTAGAGATACTATCCGGGATAAAACCCGGTGACACCGTAGTGCTTCAATAGAAGCAGATATTTCGGGGAGACGCGGGACATAAGCCTTATTCATATCGAAAAGAAGTAATCGTTCCACGTGAGTGGGCGGATTACTTCTTTTCTTGTTATTTAGATATGTTATTGCGCCACATTTTTATTTCTTTGTTAAGTTCAGTGAGATCAGGGACGGGAACCGGTTTGTCAGTCAACCTGTATTTCTGCTTCAGAGCCAAAATACGGTAGACACTTTCGTTGATCCGCGACTCGTCTAGTGTCCCCCCGCGAACGCTTTGCAGCAATGCCTTCCGGGCCAGCTGTTCATTCTCATATCCATGAGCGATGAGCAGGATGTCGCTGCCTGCATTAACGGACTCTACTGCTGCAGTGCCAAGATCAAAATGTTTCATAATGGCCCCCATGGTCAGATCGTCCGTAATCACAACGCCCTGGTATCCCATATCACCGCGAAGCTGGTCTCCAATGATAATCCGGGACAACGACGCCGGGTTGTCGGGATCAATCTTGGGGAATAAAATATGCGCCACCATTACTGCATCTGCTTGCTCCTTGATGGCGGCCTGGAAAGGGAGCCATTCCAGCTTGGCGAGCTGGGAAGCGGTCTTATTCACTACCGGGAGCTCCAGGTGAGAATCGACCGAAGTATCACCGTGTCCGGGGAAATGCTTGACCACCGGCACAACGCCTCCGCTCTCTATGCCCTTCATTTCGGCAATCCCAAGCTTGCTCACTATACTGGCGTAGCTGCCGAATGAACGGTCGCCGATGACAGGGTTGCCCGGATTGCTGTTGATGTCGAGGACAGGCGCAAAATTCATATTGAATCCGGCTGCCAGCACTTCCCGGGCCAGCAGCTTGCCCATCGTCCCGGCTGCGTCTGCATCATTGACACTGCCCACCTTGCCGTTGGCGGGGATGGAGGCATATTCCTTAGGCATCCGGCTCACCTTGCCGCCTTCCTGGTCGACACTCATGAATAGCGGGGCCGGATTCGTTGTGTTGCTCTTTTTCAGCGCATTAGTTAGATTGACCATACCCTTCAGATCCCTGATGTTGTCCGCATACAAGATGATTCCACCGACTTTGTCTTCAGTGATCATCCTTTTTGCTTCAGGCTCCAGTGTGGTGCCGTCAATCCCGGCCAGCAGCATTTGCCCTATTTTTTCTTCCAGTGTCATTCCGGCAATTTTCCTGGTCAGCGCGTCAGCCTCCTGGGAGGGGGCCGGACTTGACTCAGCAACCGGAGGCTGGAAGGCCTCCGGGGAAAAGGAGGGGGGAACCGGCTGCTCCGGTGCAACCCCTGTGGACGGGGAAGAGGCGGGAGGGGCGGTCCTGGATGGTGCGGCAGCATTGCTGTTACATCCCGTTACAAGCAGCAGGAGCAGGATAAGCGCCGTTATACTGAGTATGCTATATTTCGTTTTCTGTAGAGGTGTTATCCAAGACATAGGAGCCCTCTTCCTTTCTTTTTTGATCTATAATATCATGTCCGGGTATCAAAATTTGTTGTGTCATGTCCATTCCTCAACCTTACAATACCATTATAGTGGTTAGCGCCGTTGGACTTGCTGACTACCAGTTGCAGTGATAAGATAAGAAGAGATATCTACATAATAATTAAAATTTGAAGGATAAGGGGATTGTTTAATGAAAGATGGATTAGTGAATGCTCTGAATGAACAGATGAACTTTGAGTTTTATTCGGCTCACGTATACCTGGCAATGGCCGCATACTGCTCCGGTGAAAGTCTCGACGGTTTCGCTAATTTTTTCTTGATCCAGGCGGAAGAAGAACGCTTCCACGCAATGAAAATCTATAAATTCCTGAATGACCGCGATTTCCGCGCGACCCTGGCCGCACTCCCGGAGCCCAAAAACGAGTATACCTCCATGCTGGACGCCTTTGAACATGCGTTCGCCCATGAACAGCAGAATACGACCAGATTCTATCATTTGGCTGACCTGGCGCTCGATGAACGGGAGCATGCGACAATCTATTTCTTGAAATGGTTCATTGATGAACAGGTGGAAGAAGAGGCATTGTTCAGCAATATTATCGCCAAGCTGAAGCGGATTGAAACCGACAGCAATGCTTTCTACATGCTGGATGCTGAATTTGCGGGACGCACTTTCACCGCTCCGGCTGAATAAGTAAGTTCAGTTTATTGAATGATACGCCCCTCCAGACCGGAAACCCCGGCCTGGAGGGGTTTTGTCTGTTCGCCAAAGCTAAAGTTGAATAAGGGCAAACTATGTTGCGGGCGGCAAAACAATTCATGTATTCCAACTCTATTTGGCGGGGTTAACACTTGCGCGGACCGGCAACACTGTTTCTCTAGACCCACCCGCTAGTCTGAGTGTAGTATAGAACGATACTATTCTTTGGAGGTTCTTTGCTTGGAAAACTACAGTGACATCAAACAAAGTGAAAAAGGCGCCTGGCTGAGTCTGTTTGCTTACATCCTGCTGTCAGGGGTCAAACTATTGATAGGCACAGCCTCGGGTTCTCAGGCACTGCTGGCCGACGGCCTCAATAACAGCACGGATATTATTGCCTCGCTGGCAATTTTGGCCGGACTCAAGATTTCCAGAAGGCCGCCGGACTCCAATCACAGCTACGGGCATTTCAGAGCGGAAACCGTGGCTGCGCTGGTTGCCTCTTTCATTATGATTGCTGTAGGACTTCAAGTTCTGTATCAGGGTGTGAACAAATTTATTCAGCCCGCACTCGAAACACCGGATCTCATTGCTGCATGGACGGCAGCGGGCTGCGCTGTAGTGATGTTTGCGGTTTATATGTACAACATTCGGCTGGCCCGCAAGCTGAACAGCAATGCCATGCTGGCAGTTGCGCAAGATAACCGGTCAGATGCGCTCGTTAGTATTGGAGCTTTTATCGGGATTATCGGTTCGCAATTTGGTCTGCCCTGGCTCGATCCGCTGACCGGAATCGTTGTCGGGTTGCTGATCTGCAAGACGGCATGGGGGATCTTCCGCAAGGCTACACATGACCTTACTGACGGCTTCGATGCCGATGAACTTGAACTGATGAAACAGACGGTTGCCGAGATTGAAGGGGTAGAATCCATCAAAGATATCAAAGCCCGGATCCACGGGAATAATGTGCTGGTGGATACTACTGTATGTGTAGACTCCAACTTGAATGTGGTCCAGAGTCATGACATCACCGAAGAGATCGAAGATCAGCTGAAGGACCGGCACCGGGTGTCTAATGTATTGGTACATATAGAGCCGGTATAACTGGCTAATGCAAAGATCAGATCGTTCATCAAAAAAGATGAGGCCTGAGTAATCAGGCTTTTTTTGCTGTATTATGGCGGGTAGACGTTTGACAACCTTTCAAAGTTGAAGCAAAATAGAAGGGTCATGATGTAAATTTAAGTGATATAGGGAGAATAATACATGAAGAATAAATCAGGCCGGCAGTCTTTCCGGGAACGATTGGAATATATGGTAAGCAAGCTTCGGACTGATATCCTGAGCGGAATTTTGCAGCCTGGAGCGTATCTGCCTGCCGAGAGCACTTTGGCCAAGCAGTTTGAGCTAAGCAACAAATCCGTCCGCAGAGGGCTGGATGTTCTTGTACAAGAAGGATTGATTGTGAAGATAGACCGTGTGGGCAGCATGGTGATGGAATCGGTCAAGGAAAGGATCCGCATTCATTTTGGCTGCAGCTCTTCCTTGACAAAGGACTTCAAGCTGGATGATCTCATTGCAGAATTCCACCGGCTGCATCCCGGGATTCATGTGCTGCCGCTCGCGCTGAATAATTTCGACCATGTGAATTCTGCCATGGAGCTGATCAACAACGGGATGCTGGATGTATTGTCGCTGAACAGCACGCAGTTCCAGGAGCTGGCCGAAAACGGTTCAGCCGGGCTTCTGGAGACGCTGGAACCTGATCCGGGACTGTATCCGATCGCAAGCGAAGCTTTTTTGCATAACGGGCAGCTCTTTGCCTATCCGATTTCCTTCTCACCGGTCGTGCTCTGCTACAACAAAGCCCATTTCCGCGAGGCGGATCTGCCGGAGCCGGACAGTTACTGGACCTGGGATGATCTGATTGAAGCGGCCCGGCAGCTGTCGGAGAAACGCGGGCGCCACTCCGTGTATTTTGTACCTGCTTCTGAGAACCGTTATTCCGTCTTTCTCTTGCAGAGCGGAATCCGGACGATGGAGGACGGTGAGCATCATCAAACGCTGAGCCCCGAGACGGCGAACAGTCTCAATGTATACAGCAGGCTGGTGAATAATCATCAGATTTTCCCTAAATATCTGGCCGGCAACCATGATGATGAAACGATTTCGCTGTTTGTGCAGGAGCAGGTGTCGATGATATTGACGACTTATTACAATCTGAATGATTTCAAGGACCTTGCCCTGGATTATGATTTGGCCCCGTTGCCTACGCTCAAAGCAAAGGACCCGCAAAAAACACTGCTTGTTACGATCGGAGCGGCTGTTGTGGAGAATTCGCGGCAGAAGGAGGGTGCACATCAATTTGTCAGCTTCCTGGCTTCGCCGGAGGCGCAGCGGATCATTCGGGAACGTTCGGTCAGTATCCCGGCCCGTAAACGGATTGCTGAAATGAGTATGGAGGATCATTTGAACCGTCCATCAAGATATCTGATGTACAGAGAGTTGTTCCCGACATTTTCATACCTCAGAGACCTGGGCCTTCCCATTGCCGTATTGCAAAGCTTCCGCAAGCTGTTGAATGCCTATTGGTCGAAAATGATGGATGAAACGGCTTTGTACGAGGAAATGGGCCGGCTCATCGCCGAAGAAAATAAAGTGAAGGCCGATGGGGCCACGAAGGCACTGATATGAGTGCATCCAAGTAATGAGTCGAGATCAAGCGTAACGAAGGCAGAATGCGGCCGTTGTTACGCTTTTTTTGCGGTTATTTTTGGGACTGCGGGAATGGACAAATAAATATACACTTGGCAACATATCAGAACATGTTAGATTTTTCACAATATTGAAATTGTGAGATTCGATTATGAAAGAACTATGTAATGTATAATTACATAAATGCTGAAGAATATTCAAAATTTGATTGACTTCAACAGTGGGTGAAAATATAATAAATACATCAGATATATATCAGAATAAGAAGTATTAGAATCTGAATATCTGAGTTGTGAATCAAAAAGAAGTCAGGAATGAGAAAATTGGCACAAATACGTGAAAAATTGAAAGGCTGGTGGACAAATTCAAGACTGAATGCGAGGATAAGTTTTCTTTCTGAACCCTTTTGATGTACTGTTGATTCCCTTATGGTGTGTTAGTAAATATATCATAGGAACTATCTTACTTTTACTTATTAATAGGGGGTTGAATTATGAATGTTGCTAAAAGGAAGCTAGCGCTGTTATTGCCAGTAATGACGCTGCTGGCTGCACTGGTGTCGGCCTGTGGCGGATCAAACAATAATGCCGGCAGCACAGCTGAACCATCGGCCTCTCCGGGAGCTCAGAGTTCAACGTCGGCTCCTGTAGAGGGAAGCCGCTCCGCAGGCGGTCTGCAAGTGCCGATTGTGGCAGACAAGCTGGAACTTTCCCTATGGTCTCCAAGCGGGGGCAACTTCCGGGGAACCAATTTTAATGAGAAATTGTCCTTTCAGCAAATGGAAGAGAACACCAACATTCATATCAACTTTCAGCACAGTACTGAAGCCAGTGCAGAAGCATTCAGCCTGCTGATGTCCTCCGGTAAACTCCCGGATATTATCTACAATGATCTGTGGGGTACGGACTCCGGCAAATACGGTGCTCAGGGGGCGCTCCTTCCCTTGGAGGATCTGATTGACCAGTATGCCCCCAATTTTAAAAAGATCCTCGACAGCCACCCGGATATCCGGGGGCAAATTACCTCGCCTGAAGGGCATATCTACTATCTCCCAAACCTCGTGCTCGATTCCCAGGATTTGACTCAAATGTTCCCGCAGGTCCGCAGTGACTGGGTGGAGAAGCTGGGTCTCACCATGCCGCAAACCACAGAAGACTGGTATAACATGCTTAAAGCCTTTAGGGAGCAGGACCCCAACGGCAACGGAAAAAAAGATGAAATTCCGCTCGTCACCGTCAATCTGGAGAATATTATGATGCTGTTCGCGCCGGCTTTTGGCGTCGAATATGGGTTCTTCGTGGATAACGGCGAGGTGAAATACGGACCTAACGATCCGAGGTTCAAAGATGTTGTTGCCTATCTGAACCGTCTATATAAAGAACAGCTGCTGGACCCGAACTATCTGGTGGACACGACGTTCCAGACACTGACGGAGAAGGTGACCACGGATGTGGCTGGTGCCTGGTTCGGCTGGTCAGGCTCCTACATGGGGAACTTCACAACGCTGATGGAAGGCAAACATGACACCTTCAAGATCGCGGCGGCAATTCCACCAAAGGGACCAAATGGCGACCAGCGCCATGTCTCCTTCCGCTGGCAGGCTGCAGCCCATGGACTTGCTGTATCCTCGAAAACAGCGCATCCCGAAGAAGTGATGAAATGGCTGGACTACCAGTATTCCGAAGAAGGGATTCTGCTGAACAATTTTGGAGTGGAGGGCAAGTCTTATGATCTGGTGAACGGAGAGCCTGTCTACAAGGATGAGGTTACGCATCCAACGAATGGGCTGACCAATACACAGGAATTGCTGAACCATACCATCGGCGGCGGAAGCTGGGCTACAGTTGCCGATACGCGTTACGCTGAGCAGATCCGTAAAGCGAACGGACAAACGGAGAATCCGCTGGAGATTTACAAGGATTATATTGATTTTGACGCAAAGCTGCCGCCTGTTCAATTCACGGCTGAAGAAAATGAAATTGTAGTCCCTCTCATGGCTGACATTCAGACCTATGTGGCGGAAACAATTAATGCCCAGATTATGGGACGCCAGAGCTTCGATGATTATGACAAAGTTATGAAGCAGCTGGAGCAAATGGGTATTGGCGAGGTGCTGAAGCAATACCAGGCTGCGTATGAGCGGTTTAAAGGAAAATAAGCGGAGCAGGATTGTCTTGGACAGGCGGGATGCAGCGGTTCCGGCAGCCGCCTGCCGCTGGACAGCTAGTCCCATCGCCTGTGTCCGGGAAAGGAGACCCCTATGGCAGTACCTTTAAATGCAGCCAAAGCCAACAGCAGGAAACTTCGGACGAAACGGAGCTCCGTTTCGCTGAAGCCTATCATGTCCAACCGTTATCTCTATCTCATGCTGCTGCCCACTGTGCTGTATTTTCTTATTTTCGAATACAAACCGATGTACGGGGCGATTATTGCCTTCAAAGATTTCAATCCTTTTGCAGGGGTTGCCGGCAGCCCTTGGGTGGGCTTCAAAAATTTCGAGAAGTTTTTCGAAAGCTATTATTTCTTCCGATTGCTGAAGAACACCTTTCTCATGAGCTTTTATTCGCTGCTGTTTATTTTTCCGGCTTCACTGGCTTTCGCGCTTTTGCTTAATGAGCTGCGGCTCAAAAAGCTGAAGTCCTTTCTGCAGACGGTGTCTTATCTGCCGCATTTCATTTCGCTGATCGTCATCTGCGGTATGATTATTGATTTCACTAAGCCCGGAGGCATTATCAACAGCCTGCTGCTGGGCATAGGAATCATCTCGGAGCCGATTCAGTTTCTAATTCTGCCGGAATGGTTCCGCACCATTTATGTGGGTTCAGGCATGTGGCAGAGCCTGGGATGGAATTCCATTATTTATCTGGCTGCATTGTCCGGTATTAACCCGAGCCTTTATGAGGCTGCGGTAGTTGATGGAGCGGGACGCTGGAAGCAGCTTACGCATATTACACTGCCGGGGATTCTGCCCACAGTGCTAATCCTTTTAATTTTGAATGTCGGGACCCTGCTGAATGTGGGCTGGGACAAAATTATATTGCTGTATAATCCGGGGACTTATGTCACGGCGGACGTCATCTCTACCTTTGTCTACAGACGCGGTGTCATGGAAGCCGACTACAGCTTCTCAGCGGCGGTAGGCCTGTTCAACTCCGCCATCAATTTTGCGCTGCTGGTGCTGGCGAACCGGATCAGCCGGAAGACTACCGAAAACAGTTTGTGGTAAGGGGGCTATGCTCCATAAAACTTAAGCGTACGCTTTCGAAGCGAGTTTTGTACGAAGCAGAATCAGTGAAGTCAATCTAACAAAACTTTTAGGAGGGAAGACAGTGGTCATCAAACGCAGCATTCCGGAAATTATATTCGACAGCTGCAACGTGCTGTTTCTGATCTTTTGTTCCTTCCTGTTCCTGTACCCGATGTGGTATGTGCTGGTGTCCTCGTTCAGTGATGCGCATGCCATCGCCGCTGGTGAGATAAGCTTCTGGCCGAAAGGCTTCAATGTGGGTGCTTACAAGCTGGTTTTTGAGGATCAGCGGATCTGGACGGCTTACGGGAACACGTTCATTTATGTAATCGCAGGCACTTTTATTAACCTGGTTCTGACTACGCTTGGCGCCTATCCGTTATCCCGGAGAAATCTGGAAGGGCGCAGCCTGATTATGGCTTTTATTGTGTTCACGATGTTCTTCAGCGGCGGTCTGATTCCGGCTTACCTCAATGTGCGTGAGCTTGGGCTGTACGATACAAGGTGGGCGCTGCTTCTGCCGGGCGCGGTTAGTGCTTTTAATCTGATCGTGATGCGGACCTTCTTCCAGTCCATACCTGATAGCCTTATTGAATCCGCCAAAATCGACGGCGCCCATGACTTCCGTATCCTGCTGCGGATTGTGCTGCCGTTATCCATGCCAGTACTGGCGGTTATGACCCTGTTCTATGCGGTGGGGCACTGGAACAGCTGGTTCTCGGCAATGATCTATTTGCAGGACCGCAATTTATTTCCGCTGCAGCTGATTCTGAGGGAAATTCTGATTCAATCCTCCGCGCAGAATATGCTGGCCGGAGTTACACAGGATGAGGTGTTCCGCATCAGTGAATCCATCAAATTTGCAACCATCATCATCGCAACAGTGCCTATTCTGTTGATCTATCCGTTTTTGCAGAAGTATTTTGTCAAAGGCGTTATGATTGGCGCCCTAAAAGAGTAAGCAGCGGAGAGCCAGGACAGAGAAAAAACATTCGTACTGTTATGTACGCGAAGCAGTCGGGAGGAGAGAGGCTATATGAAGGCGGTATTATCCCAGAATGGTCAAATAAGTGTGGCTGATATTCCCGCTCCGGTGCTTGAGGACGGCTTCGTGCTTGTCGAGACTGAATATTCAGCTATCAGCCCCGGAACAGAAATTATGATGAACGGCACTCATCGCCAGAAGCCGATCGTTCTCGGATATAGTGCGGCTGGCGTCATCCGGTCGCGGGGAAAAGGAATGGAGCATTGGCCGGAAGGCCAGCGGGTGGCCTGCTATGGGGCACCTTACGCCAAACATGCGGAATGGCTGCTGATGCCGCAGCATCTGATGGTGCCGGTTCCGGAGCATGTCAGTCCGGAGGAGGCGTCTACGGTGGGTCTTGGAGCCATCGCGGTCCATGCCGTAAGGCAGGCGGACCTGCAGTTCGGCGAAACGCTGGTGCTGATTGGAGCAGGTATACTCGGCCAGTTGATTGCACAGATTGCGCGGGCCGCCGGCTGCCGGGTGATTGTCTATGATCTG
The DNA here is from genome assembly GCF_000758705.1 of Paenibacillus graminis. Classification (NCBI taxonomy): domain Bacteria; kingdom Bacillati; phylum Bacillota; class Bacilli; order Caryophanales; family Paenibacillaceae; genus Paenibacillus; species Paenibacillus graminis. The sequence continues at coordinate 3,446,713 of NZ_CP009287.1, forward strand.
CTTGCCGAGCGCTGCCGGACCGCCGGGAGTCTGGGCATCCGCCACATTGCGGTGAATCCGCAGCGGGTCAGCCAGCATCTCGATAGCCTGACAGCAGGAATGGGGGCCGATGCCGTGATTATCTGTGCCGGGGGCAAATCGGGCGGGCTTGTCGATCAGGGCTTGCAATGGGTGAGGAATCAAGGGAAAGTGCTGCTGGTCGGAGATGTGAAACCGGACTTCTCGCGTGAGCTGATGTTTGGGAAGGAAGCGCAGGTGCTAATCTCCAGGGCGGGTGGTCCGGGCCGTTATGATCCTGTCTATGAAAAACAGGGAATTGATTATCCCTATGGCTACGTCCGCTGGACCGAAGGGCGCAACATGGCGGAATACATCCGGCTGATCTCAGAAGGCGATATCCAGGTGAAGCCGCTGATCAGCAGCGTGTTCCCGCTGGAACGTTCAGCAGATGCCTTCCGGCAGTATGCGGAATCTCCGGCAAAGCTGTTGGGAGCGGTACTCGCCTATCCTATAACTGGTGTTCAGGACGCAGAGCATGCCGCAGCCATAGTTAAGGAAGGGCAAGGCGGATGAAGGCGCTGCGGATTGGCGAGCCGCTGAGCGGACTTGCGGTATGGGCTTCGGCCTATGGCAAGTGGCGGGGGGAGGACCGGATTTATGCCGTATCTTCCGGCAGTCCCTGTATGCTGTTTGTGCTCGATCCTGCGGGCGGCGAGCCAGTGCAGCAATTCGCGCTGGAAGGCTCGGACCACTGCTGGGGAGTTGTCGCGGCAGCAAGCGGAGTCTACATCGGCGGCAGCGGGATTCTATACAGATTCACGCATGAGCAAGGGGTAGAGAATCTGGGAGAGATGATTCCCGGCGAGTTCTACACCTGGCGGCTTGCAACCGATGAAGAAGGCAACATCTATGGGGGCTGCTATCCGGGCGGCAAAGTATTTCAATATAACCCGTCCACAGGACACTACAGAGATTACGGTGTCATGGTGGAGGGGGAGCAATACGCCCGCTCCATGGAAGCGTGGAAGGGTAGACTTTATGTTGGTGTCGGGACCCGGTGTCCACATATTGTGGAACTGGATACAGTGACAGGGGACCGGAGAGAGATCAGCCTGCCGGAGGAATGTTCTACGGAGCAGCTGGTCTATGATTTGAATATTGTACATGGCAAGCTGTTAGTCCGGATAACACCGTGTTCCCGATTGTATATCTATGATCTGGAGCTGAGGCAGTGGGAGAAAACTATAGAACATGTGAGCGGACTTAGTGTGTCTGCGGCGGACCCTCAGGGGAATGTGTACTTCATCAAGGATGATATTCTGCAGCGGTATACATTCGGGACAGGTATTCTCACGCCTACCTCACTTGTCATGCCGGAACCGGCAGGAGACTACGGCTGGCTGGAAGGCCATCCGCTGAATCCGAACGGAAGCTGCTTGGCGGGTGTGCATAGGGACGGCACCTGCTGGATCTATGATCCCGAGAATGACCGGCACACCGTTATGGATTTTATGCTGCAGGGACAGCCGGTTCATCTGCAGTCACTGGCCTGGGGACCAGAGGGGAAATTGTACATCGGCGGCTATTTTGCCGGCGGGCTGGCCAGCTATGATCCGGCGGCATCAGAAATCACCTCTCGCCGGGGGATCGGACAGATTGAGGGAATGATGGCGGCTCACGGCATTATGTATCTCGGCGTCTATCCCAAAGCCAATATCTTTGCCTATGATCCAAACCTGGAGTGGAATCCGGGCAGTAATCCTAAGCTGGTTTTTTCGCTGCAGGAGGAAGATCAGGACCGGGCTTTTGCCTGGACCCGAGCGGGAGAAGAGGTGGCCATTGGTACGGTACCGTCCTACGGCCGGAATGGAGGTGCACTGACACTGTTTCATCCCGTAACCGGGATACGTGAAGTGTTCAGGGGGCTTTTGCCGCAGCAAAGTATAGTGTCTCTGGCTGCCGGGGAAGAACTGCTGTTCGCAGGCGGCTCCGTCTGGGGCGGACTCGGGATCGCACCGGAGCGGAAGGAGGCGTCCCTGATGATCTGGGATGTGAACAGCCGCCGCAAAGTGTGGGAGGGCGTTCCGGTACCAGGTGAAAAGGCAATCCCGGCGCTTGCACTGGATGATGAGGGCAAGGTGTGGGGACTCACGGCAGGGCAGCTCTTTCTTTTCAACCCGCTAACGCTGAAGACTGAACGGACGATTCCGGTGAACCCGGTGGATTGGGAAGCAATGACCCACTTCTGGCGGGGAGGCTGCGAGCTGCTGTACAGGGAAGGTGTATTGTATGGGGCGGCAATGAATCTTCTATTTAAATATGATGTGCGCCTGAACCGGCTGGAGATGCTGGACGAAGATGCCCGGCTGCTGGCGATGGATGGTGAAGGCGGATTGTATTTTGCCCGAACAACGGCACTGTACCGGATTCAGACCCCGGAGGCAGGACAGGAGGCGCTATGAAGATTTTATATTTCTATAAATTTTGCTTGCTGGGCGGAGTCACAACACAATTGGCGAACAGGCTTAAGTTTCTGCGCGGGCGGGCGGAGGTGCATTTTGCATTTTTGGAGGACTACGGCGGGGCCGGCGCTTTTGAAGGCTATACGCATGTGCGTATCCTCCGGACGACGGACGAACTCAGGAGCTACATTGCAGCTCATGATTTTGATGTGATCATCACGATCGATACCTATGAATTGTATGAAGCACTGGGTCCAGCCGAGCCCCAAAAAGTGATCATTCATGAGGTGCATACCACCTATGAGGAGCCTTTGCGGAAACTGGCAGAATCCAAGGATAGCCTGCCCTATCACTACGTCATCACACCTTCTGCTTATATGAAGGAAATGCTGGAACGGATCGGGATACCGGATGCTTTTCATATTAATAACTGTCTGGACACGGATGTATTCAAATACGAAGCGCTTCCCGGCAAGCGGCCGCCTACGATTTTGTGGGTGGGCAAGCTCGATCAGCATAAAAACTGGGAGTCCTTCATGAATCTAGCTGGCAGACTGAATGCGCAATTCCCGGACCTTCACTTCCTGCTTATCGGCGGCTACACCGCTCCCGAAGAAATTACAAGCAAGCTGCAGGCCAGGGCAGAAGTGCTGGAACTCCGGCATTTTGAGTGGCTGCCCAAAGTGGATTACGAGGAGATGCATCTTTATTATTCTGCAGTGGCCGAAAGCGGCGGGGTGTATGTCAGCACTACCGGAAATGAATCTTTTGGGATGACCGTCCTGGAGGCAATGGCCTGCCGGTGTCCGGTTGTTGTGCCCGATGTGGGGGCTCTGCCTGAGCTGCTCGATGATGAGCTGAGTGTTTCCCTTTATGCTTCGGGCAGGGAAGAGGAATGTGCTGAACGGGTGGCTTGGCTTTTGGAGCAGGATGGCTTGCGTGAGCGCTTGAAAACACTGGGCGAGGAGAAGGCGAGAAATACGTACAGCATTGATGAGGTAGGGAAAGCCTATATGGCATTGCTTGAACGTTTTGTGGAGGACGTGCGGACGCCATCTGAAATCAACCTGCTCACAAAAGATTGAAGGGCACGCTGTTCTAAAGCAATTGGTTAACCAAGTCTATGCACGGAGGTGCAAGGGTTGAAAGAGCTGAAGATTGGCATGGTAGGCATGGACACCTCGCACAGCAGAATTTTTGCTTCACTGCTGAACCAGGTGTCCCATGCGCTGCATGTACCCGGCGGGAGGCTGGTTTGTGGGTATGCCGGAGGCTCAGCGGATTTTGAGTTAAGCGCATCAAGGGTGGAAGGAATCAGCAGGGAGCTGCAGGAAAACTGCGGTGTCGAGCTGCTGGCTTCGATAACAGAAGTGGCCGAGAGGTCGGATGCGGTTCTTCTGACTTCTGTAGACGGCAGAGTACACCGCGAACAGTTCGCTGTCCTGGCCCCCTATGGCAAGCCGGTGTTTATCGACAAGCCGTTTGCGGTCACGAGCGCGGATGCACTTGCAATCGCGGAACTTGCGGCAAGCTATGGAACTCCCCTTTTTTCCAGCTCCATGGTCCGGTTCGGTGGCCCGTTGAATGCAGCGCTTGAGGATGAGACTGAAGGCTCCATCGTGGGAGCAGACTGCAGCGGTCCGCTTGAATTTCAGCCAACCCAGCCCGGATTATTCTGGTACGGCATCCACACGGCTGAAATGCTGTACGCTGCGCTAGGTGAAGGGTGCATTTCTGTGAGAGCCATAAGCAATGAAACCCAGGAATGGGCCGCGGGGCTATGGAAGGACGGAAGGATTGGAACGATGCGCGGCAACCGGACAGGGGGTGCGGATTTCTATGCCGTTCTGCACAGGGAACGGGGCAGTACTGCTGTAAATGCGCTGGGCGGCCAGTATGAAGCAGGCCATCAGAATCTGCTCAAGGCGTTTCTGCTGACGGCGGGAGGAGCACCTCCACCCGTAAGCCCGCGGGTTACGCTGGAGCTGATCCGGTTTATTGAAGCAGCTAATGAGAGCAGGGAAACGGGACAGACGGTTTTTTTGTAAAAGAAGCTTGATCACACGGGAATATCCGGACGTTATGGATCTGATGTGTATGGCAGAGCGTCCGGCAAAGGCAGCTGGTCTTTCTGGGGGGACGATATGAACGGACTGATGCTGATGGCGTTTGTGCAGGCCTTGCTGGAAGGCGCGCTGGTCCCGGTAACGGGTCTTGACGGTTTGAGATCTGCGGAAGTCGCGCTCCGAGCCTACCAGTCGGTGCAGGCAGGCCAGCCGGTTAAGCTTAGCCAATAGAGCGATGAAGGGATGGGATAAAGAATGAACGACCAGGAACTATTTGATACCATGTGTGAAACGCTCTACTCTGCGGTAATCTCCGATACGCTGGATCAGCTGGGTTACCGCAATCAGGTGATGCGTGAAAATATCAATCCGATCGACCCCTCCTGGGTCGTTGCCGGACGGGCGAAAACCGTTCTGTCTGTAGATATTCATCATCTGCCTGAAGATCCCTACGCCAAGGAGATTGAAGCGGTGGACAGCGTCAAGCCGGGTGAGATTGTTATCGGCTGCACGAACGAATCAAGGCAGAACGGACTCTGGGGGGAGCTGCTGTCGACGGCCTCCAAAATGCGGGGCGGGCGCGGCGCAATCGTGGACGGCTTAATCCGGGATACTGCCAAAATTTTGGAGCTGGGCTTTCCCGTCTTTGCCACCGGTACCAAACCGGTAGATTCACAGGGACGAGGAATCGTTATTGACTACGATATTCCAGTGCTGTGCGGAGGCGTGCTGGTGCATCCCGGTGACATTATCTTTGGCGACCGTGACGGTGTGGTGGTGATACCGGGCGCGGTCCTCGATGAGGTCTTCGTGCTGGCAACGGATAAGGCGACTAGGGAGAATCATACACGCGATGAGCTTCTGGCCGGGTTCACACTAAGGCAAGTCTACGATAAATACGGAGTGCTCTAGACTGCGAAATGGGGGGCTTGCATGAGACTGGCCGAAAAAAGAGTACTGGTAACCGGAGCGGCGAGAGGCATAGGGCTGGCCATTGCCCGCCGTTTCCTGGAAGAAGGGGCACGTGTGATTCTGCTGGACCGCAGCGAAGAGGAGCTTCGTGCTGCAGCTGAAGAGCTGGCAGATTACGGCGGGGATTCTGCGGTGGAGGTCTGTGATCTGCGGGATTTGGCGCAGCTTGAGCAGTCTGCCGCGAAGGCTTTCACGCACTTTGGCGGGATTGACATTGTTGTGAACAATGCGGGCATTGCTTACAGAGAGCCCTTTCTTGATATTTCCTCTGAGCACTGGGATGCAGTCCTTGAGATCAATGTCCGCGCGGTATTCAGAATAGGCCAGCTTGCGGCCAGGCAGATGATAGGTCAAGGCGGCGGCGGTGCGATCATTAATATGAGCTCCAAAAATGGAATATCCGCCAGCGCAGAGCTTGCGCATTACAATGCGTCCAAGGCCGCTGTTATTTTGCTGACCGAATCCATGGCAGTAGAGCTGGCTCCGTATGGAATTCGCGTCAATGCAGTAGCGCCGGGATTCGTGGATACGCCGCTCGACCGCAGGCTGCGTGAGGAAGCCGGTCTTCCGTCCCATTCGGAGCACACGCCGATGAAACGTGCAGCAACCCCGCAGGAGATTGCTAATGTATTTCTCTTTTTGGCCTCTGACGATGCGGGATATGTAACGGGGGAAACGGTCCGTGTGGATGGCGGACATCTGGCAAACGGGAGTGAATTGTAGCCTGAAGGAGGAGCCGATATGATTTTTGACTCTCACACTCATTTATTTGGACCGGGCATGGTGGCGGGGCCGACGGATGCCGCGATCAAACGCGCATGGGGCCCGGATATGAATATTGAAGCCACACCAGAGCAGCACAGGCGCAACCTGGAAGGCTTCTCGGGGGCAATTGTGCTGGCGATGGCGGCACATGCCACAGGGCTGGTGGTGCCAAATGAATATGTAGCGGAATACTGCCGTACTGACCCTGGCCGGCTGTTCGGTTTTGCCAGCGTTGATCCGAATGATCTGGACTGTGTAGGCAAGTTGGAGACAGCTGTCCTTGAGCTGGGGTTAAAAGGATTGAAGCTGGCGCCGATCTACCAGAACTTTTATCCGGACGCCCCCAAGCATATGGCCCTCTATGCCAAAGCAGAGCAGCTGAACGTACCCATCCTGTGGCATCAGGGAACTTCGTTTGTCTCGGAGGGGTATTTGGATGCTTCCCGTCCGGCGATGCTTGATCCGATAGCCAGGGCTTTTCCGCAGCTGAAAATGATAGTGGCCCATATGGGCCATCCCTGGGTGGATGAGTGCATCTCGCTGGTGCGCAAGCATCCCGGTATGTACATGGATGTGTCTGCGCTCGGCAGCCGGCCGTGGCAATTCTATAATGCGCTAGTTTCCGCTGCGGAATACGGAGTTCAGGACAAGCTGCTGTTTGGTTCGGATTATCCGTTTTTTGGTACGCAGCAGATGCTGGATGCCCTCTACAGAATAAACGATCTGGTAGAGGGTACGAAGCTGCCGCGTGTGCCGGAGGACTTCATAGAAGCAATTATTCACCGGCCAACGCCGGAAATCCTTGGACTGGTCTAAGTGGTTCAGTATCTGGCAGGAAGCAAAAAGGAGATGGGGGCATGGAGGAACGTTCGGGAATCAGCGGGGAGGGCAAGGCCGGGAGCGGAGCTGCCGGACGCAGGCTGAGAAGTGAATCATATTTCCAGGAAAAAGATCTGTGGGGCTTCATTCACCGTTCGTTTACAAAGTCGATGGGGTATACGGAGGAGGATCTGCGCAAGCCGGTTATCGGCATCTGCAATACCTTCAGTGAGCTGAACAAGTGCCACTCGCATTTTAATGAGCTGGCGGATTATGTGAAGCGTGGAGTCTGGCAGGCCGGAGGAGTGCCGATGGAATTCCCGACGATTTCGATTGGCGAGCCTTACGTCAAGCCGACGACGATGCTGCTGCGGAACCTGATGGCCATGGATACGGAGGAAATGATGAAGGGCCATCCCATTGACGGGGTGGTGCTGCTCGGCGGCTGCGACAAAACGGTGCCCGCCCAGCTCATGGCCGCGGCCAGTGTGAACATTCCGGCCATTGTACTGACGGGCGGGCCGATGCTGAACGGCCGTCTGGGCGGACGCAGCCTGGGCGCCTGCACCGACTGTTACGGCTTTACGCTGGAGCATAAAGCGGGAAATATCACGGACGGGGAGCTGGCGGTGGCGGAGGACGCCATCTGCCGCAGCGACGGGCACTGCATGGTGATGGGCACGGCCAGCACCATGGCCTCCATTGCCGAAGCCCTTGGCATGGCGCTTCCGGGGGGCGCGGCGATCCCCGCGCCGGACAGCCGCCGCAGGCATCTCTCCGAGCGGACCGGCAAGCAGATTGTGGAGCTGGTGCGGCGGGATATCCGCCCGCGCGACATCATGACCGCCGAGGCGGTGGAGAACGCCATCACGGTCACGATGGCCAGCGGCGGCTCGACGAATGCCATTATCCATCTTATAGCTATCTCTCAGCGGCTGGGGCGGAAGCTGCCGCTGGAGACGTTCGACGCGATCAGCCGCCGGACGCCGTTCATTCTGAATCTGCGGCCTTCGGGCAAATATCAGATGGAGGAATATTGTGAGGCAGGCGGCGTGCCTGCGCTGATGAAAGAGCTGGAGCCGCTGCTGCACGGCGGCTGTCTGACCGTAACCGGCAGGACGGTTACGGAGAATCTGGTCCAGGCGGCTACCCTGGACCGGGATGTGATCCGCAGCGTAGCGGAGCCGCTGGAGAGCCAGGGCGGATTTGCCGTGCTGCGCGGCAATCTGGCCCCGGACGGCGCGCTGATTAAGCAGACGGCGGTATCCGCGCATTTGAAGCAGCACACCGGACGCGCGGTGGTGTTCGAGAGCCCGGCGGACCTCCTGCTGCGGATCGACGACCCGGAGCTGGAGGTCGATGAGCACAGTGTGCTGGTGCTCAAGAATGCAGGGCCCAAAGGCGCGCCTGCGATGCCGGAAATCGGGCAAATCCCGATTCCGCAAAAGCTGCTGGTGCGCGGGATAAGGGATATGGTCCGCATCTCCGACGCGCGGATCAGCGGCACTTCCTACGGCGCCCTGATCGTACATGCGGCGCCGGAGGCAGCCGTTGGCGGAACACTGGCGCTTGTACAGGACGGCGATGAAATCGAGCTGGATATTGCCGCAAGAAAGCTGGTCCTCAAGGTACCGGACGGGGAGCTGGCCCGGCGGCGCGCTTTATGGAAGGCACCGGAGCCTCATTACGACAGAGGCTACGGCTTACTGTTTCATATGCGGGTGCTGCAGGCGAACCTGGGCTGCGATTTTGACTTTTTGCTCCCGGCAGAGCTTCGCCGGGAGCTGCTGGACGGACCCGAAGCACTATAAGGCGGAGGAAGGCCTGTCTGGAAGAGATTCAAAGAACTGTAGAAATTATTAATTTGGCCAACCGAAAGGAGAAATCTCTATGCAAACCGTAATGCAGGCTGCGATCACATCCGTTCAGGAACTGGAAGACCGGCTGGCCCGTCCGTCTGCCGCCCTGCTGGAGGAGCTCGCCAGGGTCGAAGGAGATATTATGCTGCTCGGAGTAGGCGGCAAAATGGGGCCGAGCCTGGCCCGGCTGGCGGTAAATGCGGTCCGGGAGGCTGGCTTGGACAAGAAGGTGATCGGCGTTTCCCGCTTCTCGAACGATGCCTTGAAGCAGGAACTGCTGGAAGCCGGTGTGGAGATTATCTCTGCGGATTTGTCTGACGACAGCGCGCTGCAGGCACTCCCTGAAACGAAAAATATCCTCTACATGGCCGGCAATAAATTCGGCACAACGGGGAATGAGCATTTCACATGGATGATGAACGCCTACCTGCCGGGGCGCGTCGCGGAACGTTTCCGCAATTCGCGGATTGTAGTGTTTTCCACAGGCAATGTCTACCCGCTCACCCCAGTTGGCCAAGGCGGTGCAACGGAGCAAATGTCTCCGAATGCGAACGGGGAGTATGGGCAGTCCTGTCTGGGCCGTGAACGGATCTTCGAGCATTTCTCCCATAAGAATGGTACCCCGATGTTCATCTACCGGCTGAATTATGCCATAGACCTGCGTTATGGCGTTTTGCTTGAGCTTGCAAGATCCGTTAAAGAGCAGCGGCCGATCGATATCACTATGGGGCACGCCAATGTTATTTGGCAGGGGGATGCCAACGAGCTGGCCCTGCGTGCGCTGCTCCGCTGCAGCTCGCCACCGAATGTCATGAACATTACCGGACCGGAGACGATATCGCTGCGCTGGGCTGCAGCGGAAATCGGCCGCAGGCTGGGTGTGGAGCCGGTCTTCACGGGTGAAGAAGCGCCTAATGCCCTGTTAAGCAAAGCTTCCAAAGCGGCAGCTGCCTTCGGGTATCCGCAGGTAGCACTCGCCCAGATGATCGATTGGGTGGCCGAGTGGGTTCGTCTGGACGGTGCGACCTGGAACAAGCCGACGCATTTTCAGGAACGGGAGGGCAACTATTAATGGGAGCGGCAAGAAAACCTTTAACGCCGGAGCTGTATGAAGCGCTGCATGAAGGTCTGGCGATTCCGGCACATCCTCTGGCCCTGACGGCCGAGCGCAAGCTGGATGAACGCCGTCAGCGGGCTTTGACCCGTTACTATTTAGCCTCGGGGGCAGGCGGAATTGCTGTGGCGGTGCATTCTACGCAATTCGAAATCCGCAATCCGGAGATCGGTCTGCTGGAGCCGGTGCTCAGGCTGGCGGCGGAAGAAGTGGAGCATGCAAATCTGGACCGGCCTTTTCTGAAGGTCGCCGGCATATGCGGCGGTATGGAGCAGACTGTGCTGGAAGCGCAGCTCGCTGCAAGTCTGGGCTACGAAGCAGGACTGCTAAGTATGGGCGGACTGCAGGATTGGAGCGAAGAGGAACTGCTGGAACGCACACACAGAGTCGCTGATGTGATTCCTGTATTCGGGTTTTATCTGCAGCCATCCGTCGGCGGCCGGATCTTAAGCTTTGACTTTTGGCGGAGATTTGCGGAAATTGAAGGGGTTATTGCCATCAAAATGGCACCGTTCAACCGTTATCAGAGCCTAGATGTGGTCAGAGCCGTGATGGAATCCAGCCGCTGCGGGGAAATTGCGCTCTACACGGGCAACGATGATAATATTGTTACGGATTTGCTCACCACTTACCGCTTTAAGGTGAATGGCGAGCCGGTGGAGAAAAAAATCGTCGGCGGGCTACTCGGCCACTGGGCAGTCTGGACCAGCAAAGCGGTTCAGCTTCTAAACGAGATCAAAAAAATCCGCAGCGATGCCTCTCTGGCGGCCAGCTGGCTGACCCTTGGCATTGAAGTGACGGACAGCAATGCGGCGCTGTTTGATCCGGCCCATCAGTTTCATGGCTGCATCCCGGGCATTCATGAGGCACTGCGCCGGCAGGGGCTGCTTGAAGGCTTGTGGTGCCTGAATCCGGAGGAGCAGCTTTCACCCGGCCAGCTGGAAGAGATCAGCAGAGTGAGCCGGGATTATCCTCATCTTGTGGATAATGATTTCGTGGCAGCCCATTTGCAGGACTGGCTCCGGTAAAAGGGAGTGCCCAATGCAGCCGGACTCAAATTAGCACAGAATCTCTGATGAGCCCGGATGGGCTGCAAAGATTCTGTGCTTTTTTGATAAATATGACTGTGTATTTAAGTATCCTTCTGTTGTTCAAAAGGTTAGCCCCTTTTAAAAAAACATCAAATTATTATCTGTTGTTTAAGCGGCTTATCGCTTAATCTGCCGATTGTAATCATATGAATACCGTTCTATTATCATATCGAACAGATGTTGTTTAGGCAACCTGTGACTAATTTGTTGAAAAGGAAGGATCATATTGAACATAAAACAAAACCGGCTTTTGATATTTGGCGCCGGCGTAATTGGCAGTGTATACTGGTCTAAAGAAAGAACGGTTAATCTATATTTTGAAAAAATCAGCAACGATATAAATGGTTAAACCACAGATAATCAGTTAAACGGCAAACGTAAAACATAGAGCAGCGCTCCTCCAATAACAGGAGGAGGCTGCTCTATTGACTTTTATGCTTTTGAAATTAAAGGTGGCCTGTCTCCGCTCGTAGAAAATCTACTTCTGGGACAGCCTCTGTTTCATTAACAACGTTTTAGTTCTGCCAGTCAACTGTCACCGTGCCTACGCCGCTGGTTGGGGATGTATACGTATGGTTGCTGCCGCCTTCCCAGGTTACGGTGGTGCCGTTCGATTTGATTAGCTTGAACTGCAGAGGCGTACCAGCCGGTACACTGACATCGTAGTACCATGTCGGGTAGGTTTCTTCAACTACGTTGTACATAGGACCGATCGCATCAGAAGCGCTCCATGCACCCAGCTCGGCTACATTGCCGACCAGATACACGCTTGATCCTAGGCTTGTGGTCGCGTTGTTGACTTTAAAGCGTACGGTGACCTGATCAGCAGTCAATACATTGAAATTGCTGAATGCATTGCTTGTTGTACTGGAAGCTGTGGTTACTTTTACTGTTGTCTTGCCGGCAGCAACATTTGGAATTTTTACTTTGATCTCGGAATCTTCCCAGCTCACAATGTTTGAACCGGTGACAGCGGTAGTTCCGAAATACACTGTTCCCGCACTGCTGCCAAAGCCCTGTCCGTCAATCGTTACTGTGTTGCCCGGTTTGCCCATCGTCGGTCCGACATTTGCAACGGACGGTGTTGATGCAGGAGCTGTAGACTGCCAAACCGCCGTTCCTCCGGCTGCAAGCGTGAAGTTGGTGACGGCACCGCCGCTGCCGACGGAAATTGAGTTGCCATTTAATAATCCGCCCAACACATCTGTGTAGTTGCCTGCAGGCAGCGAAGATAACAGACTCGTAATCGGATACGGTGTGGATGTATTGCGGTTGATGGCTACAAGAGCGACGCTGTTGCCGAATTTACGTTCATAAATATACACATCGTTGTTGACCCAGCGCTGTGTGGTCGTGCCGTAAGCAATTGCAGGATTGGACTTGCGCAGCGGAGCCAGAGCTTTGATCAGCTTGTAAGCAGTTGTGTTGGTATTAAATCCTGTCATCATTGCCCGGTTATACGGATCGCCGACGCCGGTCATGTACTGCTCGGTACCATAATAAATGGCCGGTACACCCCGCGAAGTAAGTGTGAGCGCCAAGGCCTGCTCCGTCGGTCGTGTGCTGGAGCCGGCTGCCTGGAAGCGGTCCATATCATGATTGTCGATGAAGGTAACCATATTATGAATGTAATTATAGCTGGAGGCAGTAGATTCCAGCACAGAGTTGAGATCAGTCATCGTTTCCGATTTGTCCTTGAATACTTCGCGGACTTCCTGGGCATAAGCGAAGTCAAGCAGGTTCATTCCACTGCTGTTGGCAAATTTGACATTGTCCGGGCTGGTTTCGTCTGGGCCGAGGAACCATTCACCGAAGGTGAAAACCGGATGATTGCCGCTGTACATGGAAGAGGCCAGGCTTTTTTGCCAGCCGAAGGGCATATGTTTCACCGCATCGAACCGGATGCCATCCACACCCAGGTCAAGCCAAAGCCCAATGGCTTCTTTGAAATATTTGTCAATCGTGTTGTTATTCTGATTGATGTCCGCCAGATCATACAGATTCCGGTAAATGCCGTCTTCAATGGTGGAAAAATCCGTACCTCCTTTGTGATGGAACAAACCTTTGGAGTCATTGGTGTAGTTGCCGAGCAGCGTGCCATTGTCATACAGTGCGCCGTTCTCAGCAAAACTTGGTTGCGACGACGAAGCCGGGCTGGTGTGATTGGGAGCAAAGTCGATAACGACTTTGATGTTATTCGCATGTGCTGTGGAGATCAGGTTTTGAAAATCGGTGAAGTTTCCGAAGGCAGCGTTGGTCTTTTTGAAATCTTTGGGCCAGTAGCCATGATAGGACGTGTTGTTCACACCGGAATAATTAACGACAGAGGTGATGTTCTCCACCGGCTGGGAAATCCAGAGCGCAGTAACCCCCATACCGGTCAGGTACCCGTCATTGATTTTATTGATAATTCCCTTCCAGTCGCCGCCGAAATACAGCTTCATATTGGAATGGTCGCTGCTGAAGGCAGCGCCTGTCGGGTTATTGGACGGATTACCGTCCGAGAACCGGTCGGTCACGATCTGATACATGACATCAGTACTGTAATTAACCTTGTTATTTACGCTTGTAGCCGGATCAGCCATTGCCGGCAAAGCGGCACCAAGAACCATGCTTAGTGAAAGCGATAGGACCGCCGCAACCTTGGAATGCGATTTCATTATTCAACTCTCCCTTCAAATGTCACGCAGATGTTTGAATTGTGAGCCTGCTCAGCTTGCTGGCAAGCGGGTGCGCAACCGCCGGAGCAAATTTGCAGATTCAGGTTTTAAAACGCTTTCAACTTGATCGTGCAGCGTCTTCCCGTTAAAGTCTGCCTTATGCAGATTAGAAAAGTGATCCAAAGACGGATAGCGGCTAACTACGGGTTGTCCATGCCTGCTGCGTAGAATGAGTTGGAATTTATTACATTAAATATAGAGAACCGGTTTCCCTACCAAAAATAACACTATTAATTAGAACAAGTCAATACCTTAAATGGAAAAAAATGAAGTAATGAGATAGGATATATAATTAGAACTAAAAAAGTAGGAATGGAGTAATGCAAGCCAATCCAGAGGCTGGCGCTAATATGAATCTTTTAACTTAGTTAAGAACTAGCAATCTGTTGCACTGTCTGCAGCCGCAGACTAATAAAAACTCATTCTATTGCACTATGTACATTAGAATTGTCTGGAAAAGCTGGTTTTTACCCCCTCTTCTTGGAAAGAAAACTGGAATTTCAGAGACTTGAATACAAAATAGAACTTGACTTGTAATGGGGCAATCGTATTATAATAACAATATGATAATAACATAAAGGTAATAACACAGTGTTAAAAATACACATAGTAAAAACTCAGTAACAATAACGTCAAGGTGATGATGATTCACAAGAATCTAACCCAAAGGAGATTCCACATGCCCAAAAAACCGGTCACTGACCGCAATGGCTTAACCGAAGAACAATTTCTGCAGGGCTATGATGCCGGGATGTATGAACGTCCGTCCGTTACTGTCGATATGCTGATCTTCACGGTGATGGAGCAGGAGCAGGATAATTACCGCAAGCTGTCGGAGAAATCATTGCAGCTCCTGATGATCCAGCGCGGGGAACATCCTTATCTTGGTCAATGGGCGCTCCCTGGAGGATTCGTCGGCGTAGATGAGAGTCTGGAGGACGCCGCTCTCCGGGAGCTGTACAGTGAGACGAATATTAGTAATGTCTATATGGAGCAGCTGTATACCTGGGGAGATGTGGGCCGTGATCCGCGTATGCGCGTCATCAGCAGCTCATATATGGCGCTGGTTGACCGCAAGACACTTGATGTGCAGGCTGGCGATGATGCTGCAGATGCGGGCTGGTTCGAGGTCACGTATGATGTGCTGGAATCCGGCCGCAAGGAACTGGAAGAAGGTTATGTAGAGGAGCAACGGATTCGCATCACCTTACAGAAGGAGGATACTGTGCTTACCGGCGTGGTCACTATTACCGAAACTGTCCAAGGACATGTCCGGCGTGTCCGGCGGGAGATTGCCGAGAATCACGGCTTCGCCTTTGATCACCTGAAGATGGTCCAATATGCGATAGAACGCCTGCGGGGCAAGGTGGAATATACCGATATTATTTTCAATCTGATGCCGCCGCTGTTCACTCTGTCCGAGCTTCAGCGGGTCTACGAAATTATACTTGGCAGAGAGCTGCTGGCTCCGGCATTCCGCCGCAAAATTGCCGATAGTGTAACTGAAACTGATGAATTCACCAAAGACGCGGGCCACCGCCCTTCGAAGCTGTACCGGTACAAAGCAGACAGGGGCTCCCGTTAAATTTCGAATGAAGACAGAACGGAGAGTTTTATATGGAGAGATTCACTTACTTTTACCGCAGCGGTTCGCCGTTTTCCCAGTGGTACCCTTGCTATTTTATTGTCGATGAGCACACCTTCAACTGTGCAGAACAATATATGATGTATGCCAAGGCGCTGTTGTTCAGGGATGAAGAAACCGCCATGCAGATCCTGCGGGCCAGAACCCCCAGAGAGCAAAAGGAACTGGGCCGCAAAGTCAGCGGCTTTAATGACACCGGGTGGAATAAGCACTGCCGGGATATTGTCTACCAGGGGAACCGGGAAAAATTCCTGCAAAATGAAGAACTGCTGCAGCTGCTGCTCGATACTAAGGGAACTACCTTGGTGGAAGCCAGTCCGACGGACCGGATCTGGGGTGTGGGCCTTTCAGAAGACGACCCCCGAATCCGCAGCAGAAGCAGCTGGAGGGGCAGGAATTGGCTGGGGGAAGTGCTGACGAAGCTGCGTGACGATCTTTTGCTGGAATAAACAAACCCGTTATAATACCGGAGCAAGGAGCAGATATCAATGAATCAAAATTTCAATCCCAGAAATAAAAGAGCGGCTATTGCTCACGAAACACTGGATATTTTGGAGAAAGGAAATTATACAGGCCCTGCGGGCCGGGTGATTGACATTGCTGAGGACGTCAAGGCATGCATCTCCGATACGCGGCTGTATGCTCCAGAGGAGCTGCCCCAGCTGAATACAGCTGTACTGTCTCGAATAGGGGAAGCTTCCGGACAGCACGCGGAACTGGCAGTCACCGGAGAATCAACTTTGGAAGCGGCATACCGGCTGGTTGTCCAGGAAGGCAAAGCGCAGACAGTATGTCTGAATTTTGCTTCCGCCAAAAACCCCGGAGGCGGCTTCCTCGGCGGCAGCCAGGCTCAGGAGGAAAGCTTAGCCCGTGCTTCTGCGCTGTATCCGGCCATCTCAAAAAAAGATGAAATGTACCATTACAACCGCAGCCGCAAAACCTGTCTGTACTCTCACTACATGATTCATTCTCCGCAAGTTCCCGTAATCCGTGACAGTAAGGACCAGCTGCTGGCCGAGCCTTATGTGGTGTCGTTTATTACCGCACCAGCAGTAAATGCGGGGGTTGTCCGGGAGCGGGAGCCTCAGGAGGTTGGGAATATCAAGACGGTTATGCTGGAGCGAATCCGTTATATTCTGGCGGTTGCTGCCGGGAATGGACACAAGACTATCGTGCTCGGAGCTTTTGGCTGCGGAGTTTTCCGCAATCATCCGCCAGAGGTGGCCGAATGGTTCAGACAGGTGCTGCTGGATGAAGGATACCAGAGCCTGTTTGAGCAGATTGTTTTTGCCGTGCTGGATCATTCTCCGCAGCAGCCCGCGCTTGGTGCCTTCAAGACAGTCTTCAGTGCATGAAAGCGGAATACACAATAATGATCAATACAGCGAGCATCACGATCCAGGTGACAGGATGATTGGGATTGAGCGTCCAGCCAATACCGGAGATTTTGCGGGCAAACAAAGGGCGTTCCGGTTTCGATTCTGAATGAAACTCATTTCGCCCCGAAACCTTGCTGCATTATGACGTGTGATGTTGTTAACAGAACTTTTACGCTGAAAAGCGGAAAATGAAATAAGTTTGTCATTATGTAATATATGGAAGAAAGCAGGAGAGTCAATGATTAACTGGAAGGATTCGTATGACATCGGGGTCGAGAAGATTGACTGCCAGCACAGACAGCTGCTTATGTAGCTGAATGAATTTTTTGAAGCATGCACAAACCAGCAAGGCAAAGAAAAGATTGAAGAAACTCTGAAGTTCCTCAAGGATTATACGCTTGAGCATTTCAGCGATGAGGAGCACTTGATGCAGGACATCGATTTCCCGGAATTGGCCGAGCACCGCAAGACCCATGCTGAATTCGTAAAGACCGTGCTGGACCTGGAGGAGAGCATCCAGACCAAAGGCGTATCCGTCCTGTCTACCATCAAGCTGAACCGCACATTAACAGACTGGCTGCTCAATCATATTAACAAATGCGATAAGCTGATTGGACAATGCATCGCCAGCAAGGGCCATCAAGCCGTATAATTTTCACCGTCTGCCTTACATATTGAAGATGCCGCAGGGCATTTTCTTTTTTTTGCAGAAAAAAAGTACTCCAGCTTCGGGTTGTTGCGATGGCTTCACCCAATTAATACTCCTCAAATACTTTGTGTTATGATTTGGAGTAGAGATTCAGATAAACTGCAGGTCAAGGGAGTGGAAGGATGAAAATATTGCGTATGCTTGCTTCAGGTCTGGTCATGCTGCTGGTGCTGGGACTTGTGAATTTCTACATTGGTCTGCATCTGTGGTACCTGTTGGACAATTGGCTGCCGGGAATCCGCGCCGCTGTGTATTGGCCGGTATTCCTGCTCATTGCTTTTGCTTATTTGATCGGAATGGTACCCTGGCCGAAGGCTGTCAAACCGGCTGCCCGGCTGTTCAAAGTCATCGGCTCCTATTATCTGGCCTGCATGGAATTTGCTGTTATTGTCCTGCCTCTTACCGATTTGCTGTATTGGGTGATGGGGCTGATGGGCGCTCAGCGCACGGGGTTTACTACGGAGGCGGGTGTGACCGTGGTGGTGCTGCTGGCTGTCTTCCTGATTTGGGGTTCGCGGAACGCCTGGAGTACGGTGGTGCGCAACCATCCGATCCAGATTGACAAAAGGGCCGCAACCAGCGCACCGCTTACCATTGCGGTAGCTTCTGATCTGCATTTGGGCAACATTGTCGGCAACCGCCATCTTCGCCGGATGGTCGCTGAGATTAACCGGATGCAGCCGGATCTGATTCTGCTCGCCGGGGATGTGCTGGATGACAGCATTGAACCGTTTATCCGCAATGGAATGAGTGATGAGATCCGCAAGCTGAGGGCACGGTTTGGCGTATATGCAGTCCTGGGTAATCATGAATATTATGGTGGCTCCATTAAGCAATACACTGAACTGATGGACAGCATCGGCATCAAAGTTCTGCAGGACGAAGTAGCGGAAGCCGCAGGCTTGTATATCGTGGGCCGTAAAGACAAAACCGCCGAATCTATGGAGGCTGCCGGACGCAAAAGTGTGGAAGCGTTGCTGGATGGACTCGATCTGTCGCGCCCGGTCATCATGATGGACCATCAGCCAACCGGATTCGGGATTGCCGCGCAAGCGGGAGTGGATGTGCTGCTGTCGGGCCATACGCACCGCGGTCAGATTGCTCCCAATCACTGGATTACCAAACGGCTGTTTGAGCTGGACTGGGGCTACCTGCGCAAGGATAAGCTGCACGTGGTGGTCTCTTCCGGATACGGAACCTGGGGGCCGCCGATCCGACTCGCCAGCCGGTCTGAGCTGATTAGGCTCGAGGTTAGACTGGAGGGCACCAGACAGTACAGTGAAGAGCCTGTACACAGCAGCCCTGTGCTGATCTAACAGCATCTGCACCCTTATATAATCTTAAATGGGCACTTGTTCTGCTGTGTCACCCAAATCCGGCCCCATTGCCTCTATGCTATAGAGATAATGGGGTTACTTGCATATGAAGGCCCAATGGCTAAAAACAAATAAATCTTTGACATTCACCCTGGGATAAGTTATTTTTATCTTCATATAGTTAAGGGATTAACTAATTGGAGATGAACAATGCTATGGATTCAATACAGCAAGACCATACTCACAAAATAGATGCAAACATAGACGGTTTGCAGCAATTTGTTCTGGACCTTCCGCTGGCGAACGAAGCCTTTTTCAATCTGGTGGAGACAACAGCGAGTCTTGTCGCAGTTTCGGAGAAGTATTGGCAGGCGCAAGGTCTGAATGGTGCAAGAATCCGTGTGCTGGTGGAGATCGCGAAGCAAGGCGGTGCTATTCTCCCCTCGGTGCTGGCCGGACGGATCGGGGTTACCAAGGCGAATATCAGCTTGCTGCTGACTCCGCTGGAGAAAGATGGATATATCACCAGGACGGAGCATGTCCGCGATGGGCGCAAGACGGTCATTTCACTTACAGAAGCCGGACGGACTCTATTGTCCCAGCAGCTTCCTGGAAACCGCGAAACCGTTGCCGGGAAGATGAACCGCTTGGACCCGGATGAGCTTCGGCAGCTGATGGCATTGCTGCAAAAGCTGAATAAGCCGTAATATGGGAGAAGGGAAGAGATAAATAACCGATAAAGAGACTCCTTCATTATTTCCTGCTGAAGAGGAAATTGCTGTGGCGAAAGCATTCCATGAAACAGCAGTTGCTGCAGTCCCGGCAATGGATCTGAAAAATATGGATGTAATTCAAGGCGGACTTGAGTCGTTTTTTCCTGTTATTGAGATGTATATGGGAAGACATGCTGAGGATCTTCCAGTGCATGAGCGTAAGCTTCAGCAGCAGGCACCAGCAAGCGAGACTTAGGGCAAAGTTGGATGCTTAAGTTCACTCTATATAACTGGATACTGGATCTTCTATTATCCAGTTATTCTGCCAATATAGTTAATAACTTAACTAAATTAAATTTGGGACATGAAGGAGAATGAACATGACAATCATGATAACAGGGGCTACAGGGCAACTAGGAAAATTAATTATTGAACAGCTTTTAGAACAGGTTCCGGCAGCGCAGATCATTGCAGGTGTGCGCCACCCTGACAAGGCGATGCAGTATAAGGAGAAGGGGATTGAGGTGCGCTTAGCAGATTACGATAGGCCGGAAACGCTGCAGGACGCTTGTACCGGAGTCAACCGGCTGCTGCTGATTTCCAGTTCACATACGGATGATGATGTTCGGCTGGTTCAACATAAGCGGGTGATCGATGCAGCCAAAGCAGCCGGAGTTGCGCATATATTATATACCAGCTTTGCTTTTCCGCAAGCAGGCAATACAGGAACAAGCAGCGTTCATGGACTTACCGAGCAGGTGATACTTGATACAGGAATGGACTATACGTTTTTACGCAACGGCCTGTATATTGATTTCGTGGGCGTACTTGGACTGAATGAGGCGATTCGCAGTGGTGTGCTGCCGACACAGCCCGGTGATTGGCAGTTCAATGCGGTAACACGCAGTGACCAGGC
Organism: Paenibacillus graminis; assembly: GCF_000758705.1. Lineage (NCBI taxonomy): Bacteria > Bacillati > Bacillota > Bacilli > Caryophanales > Paenibacillaceae > Paenibacillus > Paenibacillus graminis. The sequence continues at coordinate 3,467,259 of NZ_CP009287.1, forward strand.
GCGGGCAATCGCAAAGGTGCTTGCCGGAACCGTTCACAGGCACCGGACGTACGAGCTGGCAGCGCCGCAGACATGGACGTTCGCCAATCTTGCACAAGTGCTTACGGAGCTTACCGGCAAGCCGGTGATCCATGCCCCAGATGCGTCTGTACAGCATTGGATTTATCATTTTCTGAGCAGTATTGATACTCAATCCACCTCAAAGGATCTGGAGCAACTGATGGGGCAGCCCGTAACCCCGCTTAAGGAGAGCATCGCACCTTTTTTGAATCTGGAGAATGTGTGAATATTACCCGGGTAGCGGTATCGTCCTGCGATCCCCGAAGTTGTCTAATTCTCTCAATATTGCTACTATGATGACAACATGAGGGGGTACCCGGGGAGTGAGAATGGAATGAAGAAAATATTAGTGGCCGACGATGATGTGAACATCCGTACGCTGCTGCGGCATGTGTTGACCAGGGAAGGTTATGTTGTGCTGGAGGCGGCCGATGGACGTGAAGCCATGGGACTGATGAAAGGCAGTACTGTGGATTTGGCGGTTGTAGATGTGATGATGCCGAATATGGACGGGCTTGAGCTGTGCCAGCATATCCGGGAGACTTATGATATTCCGGTTATCCTGCTAACTGCACGGCAGCAGCTCAGCGACAAGGAGCAGGGTTATTTACGCGGGACAGATGATTATGTCACCAAGCCTTTTGAACCGGAGGAACTGCTCTTCCGCATCAAAGCCTTGTTCCGCCGTTATTCAGTAGCCGCGAGTGACAAGATCCGCCTGAATTCATTAGTGATTGACCGGAAAAATTATGAGATCAGCGACGGCAGCGATGTGTTTCTGCTGCCGGTGAAGGAATTTGAGCTGCTGGCCCAGCTTGCGCAGTATCCGGGACGGCTGTTCTCGCGCAGCGAGCTGATTGAGCTGGTGTGGGGAGCGGATTATGAAGGGGATGAGCGGACAGTCGATGTGCATATCAAACGCTTGCGCGACCGGTTCAGCGAATACAAAAATGATTTTACCATCCGTACGGTCCGGGGTATCGGCTATAAAGTCGAAACGGTGAATCCATGAAGTCATTGTACGTAAGAATGAGCCTGCTGTTCTGTTCGGTGATTGTAATTAGCAGTGTGCTGGGGTTTCTTATCTCCAACGCCTATTATCAGGCTGCAATCAAGCCGAAGAACGATGCCAAGCTCACCAAAATGGCCATTGGCCTGCAGTCCTTTATTGAAGACCACCCCGACGCGGTTGAGGGATATCTGCTGAGTACAGCATCCCTCGGCTACAAGATGTATCTCTCCAATGACCAAGGCGATGAACGGTTCTATGGTCTGCCTTTCCGCAAAAATGACCTGAAGGAAGGAGAGCTGAAAAAGGTGCTGGACGGCAGCATCTACCATGGAGTAGCGGATTTTCCCAGCGGGATGTTCATTACCGGCTTTTTTGATAATCAGCTCAGCAATACGATAGGTGTTCCTATACATATTCATGGCCAGCCCTACGCGCTGTTTATGCGTCCGGATGCAGAAGTGCAGTTTGGCGAGCTGCGGTTGTTTTTTGCTGTGCTGATTGCCGGTACAATTCTGTTCAGCCTGTGGTTTGTCCTAATCACCGTTTTTCATGTTGTGAAGCCGATCACGCGGTTGACTGAAGCCACCCAAAAAATCTCCAAGGGCAGATACGATATCAAGCTCTACACAGCCCGGCGTGATGAAATCGGCCAGCTTGCTTCCCACTTCATGAGCATGAGCCGGGAGCTGGAGCGGACGAACCGGGCGCGGCAGGAATTTGTCGCCAACGTCTCGCACGAAATCGAGTCGCCGCTGACCTCCATTCAGGGCTTCGCCCATGCGCTGAAGGACGGCACACTCCCGGAGCAGCAGCGGATAGAGTACCTGTCCATCATCGATGAGGAGAGCCGGAGGCTGTCGGTGCTGAGCAAGCAGCTGCTTACATTGTCTTCGCTCGACTATGACGAGAATGCGCTGGACCGCAAAAGCATTGATCTCCGGGCGCAGCTGCGCCAGGTGCTGCAGATTATGGAGTGGCGGCTGACAGAAAAGGAGCTGGCGGTGCGGCTGCATGTGGCGGATATTACCCTTCAGGGGGATGCCAATCTGCTCTATCAGGTATGGATGAATCTTTTGTCCAATGCAGTAAAATATACCCCAACCGGCGGGGAGATTGCGATTTCGGCGGAAGCCGGGGGTCATCACTGCATTGTTACCGTAACAGATAATGGCGAAGGCATTCCGGCCGGTCAGCTGCCGATGATCTTTGACCGGTTCTACAAAGTGGACCGGGCGCGCACCCGCGACAGCAACAGCAGCGGCCTTGGATTATCCATCGTGCGCAAAATTATCGAGGTTCACGGCGGCACCGTCGAGGCAAAGAGCACAGTGGGGGAAGGAACAACCTTTACGGTGACGCTGCCGCTTCTGTAATTTATTATTCATACTCCGTTCATTTTCACCTTCTAAACTGTGGATATACAGATTAGAAGGAGTGGTTCCATGTTTTTGGCATTAAGGGAGATGAGGCACTCCAAAGCACGGTACAGCCTCATAATGGTCATAATGCTCCTGGTTTCGTTTCTGGTGTTATTCGTGACTGGTCTGGCACGGGGATTGGCCTACGCCAACATTTCCGCTGTGGAAAATATGCCCGCCAACTATTTTGCCGTACAAAAAGATGCCGACCATACATTCAGACGTTCCCAATTGAATGAAACTGAGCTTGCCGCAGTCCGTTCGGTCGCGGGGAATCAGAATGCTGCCCCTCTGGCGGTGCAGATGAGCACGATAACCGCAGATCAGGCGGATGTGAAAGCGGACATTACCTTTTTTGCCGTTGATATGGATGGAATGCTGGCACCGAAAGTATCTCAGGGCAACGGGATCACCAATGAGACTCAGGGCAGTGTTATAGCAGATTCGAAGCTCAAAGAGTCAGGGGTGACGCTTGGCAGTTCGATCAAGGATCAGGCTTCCGGGCTGACCTTCAAGGTTGCAGGCTTTACCAAGGACAGTTCTTACAGCCATACTCCTGTTGTCTATATCAACACATTGGACTGGAAGACCATGAGACAAGGCACCGGTCAGAGCGGCAGGGTTGCTGAGGCTGTTCCATATAATGTGATCGCGCTGAAGGCCACCTCTGCTCAGGTTTCTGAAATTATGGGCCGGTTGGATAATGTGGAGGTCATTACGCAAAATCAGGCGATTGCCAGCATTCCAGGCTATTCCGCCGAGCAGAATTCACTGCTGATGATGATTGTGTTCCTGTTCGTCATTGCTGCATTTGTGCTTGCCGTATTCTTCTATGTCATCACGATCCAGAAGACCAGCCAGTTCGGCATCCTGAAAGCGATGGGAACCAAGATGTCCTACTTGGCCTGGAGCGTAGTCGGTCAGGTGCTGATCCTCTCGGTAGCCAGTCTTGCGGTCAGTCTGCTGCTGACCCTGGGGATGAATATGGGGCTGCCGGATTCGATGCCCTTCCAGCTGGAAGGCCGCACCATCCTGCTGACTTGTGTCCTGTTCGTCGGAATGTCACTGCTGGGTTCGCTGATATCTGTAGCCAGAGTGGCTAAGGTTGACGCTTTGGAAGCGATCGGGAGGGCTGGAGCATGAGTACTGCCAAATTAATGATGAAGCAAGTGACCCAAACCTACGGCGATGGCGACGGAGCCATGACGGTACTGAATCAGCTGGATCTTACGGTGAACGAAGGGGAGTTTGTTGCTGTACTGGGGCCATCCGGCTCCGGCAAAAGCACCTTTCTCTCCGCAGCCGGTGCGCTGCTGACTCCGACCAGCGGAGAAATTTTCATAGATGGGGAGCCGCTGAGCCATAAGAACAAGAGCGCACTAACCGAGCTGCGGTTGCGCAAGATCGGTTTTATGTTCCAGAGTGCACAGCTGCTGCCCTACCTGAAAGTGGAGGAACAGCTGCTGTACGTGGCTAAGCTGGCGAAGCTCAGCATCAAGGAAGCCAAGGAACGGTCCTCCTATCTGCTGAAGCGGCTGGAGATTTGGGAGCGGCGCAATCATTATCCCGAACAGCTCTCGGGCGGGCAGAAGCAGCGCGTGGCGATTGCGAGAGCGTGGATGAACAAGCCGGCGATCCTGTTCGCCGACGAGCCGACGGCCAGCCTGGATTTCAGCCGCGGCCGCGAGGTGGTGCGGATGATCGCGGACGAGGTGACAAGCGAAGGCAAAGCTGCGGTCATGGTGACCCATGACGAGCGGATGCTGGAGTGGTGCAACCGGGTGTACCATCTGCAGGATGGTGTTTTGGTTGAGCAGTAAGGGGAACTTTGCCGGGCCTGGAAATAGATCATAGATTGCTTTTTATCAAATAGAAACAGATACCGCCCTTATCTAAGGCGGTATCTGTTTTTGTTTGCGCAGCAACATATGAAATCCTAGCTTGTTTCGATTTACTACGGACATATTGATGCATCAGGAACAGAAGCTAAGTGGAAAAAGGAAAACTAAATCGATGAAATCCGGGCTGCAGAAGGTTTTAGTGGGATTTTGTATATCTAATTCATGCATATTTACCCCATATAACCGGTTACTGCTGTATTAGTGGTATTTTTTCCCACATAGGACACTCTATAAGCTGAATGAGTCTGATTAGTGGTCCTTTTTCCACTAACGATGACTGCCATATTCATCGATTTATAAAGTTCAATCTATATACAGTGATGTGCAATGTAATGAAAGCATTTTTATCAATAACTAATCTTTTGGATAACAAAATCATTATTACTTTCTTTGTTTTCAAATAGTATTTTTTTCAAACGGTCTAAGACTTTATTTTCCGCTGATACGCATCCCAAAACCAAGTAGCCAAGTGTATATTTTTATCGGTTGGCTTAGTTATAACTTCCTTGCTCAGCAGCAGATTTCGTTGCTCCCGGGGATGCACGTAAACGCGGGACCAAGGTAAGCTTATGAAGAAGGAAAGGGGGAAAGGAAAGTGGATGGGATTTCGTCCGGAACCGGGCAAGTCTGGTCACCGGCTTCGCTGGGCGGTGGCGGCTATATTACGGGATTGATTCAGCATCCCGCACAAAGTGGAGTACTGTATGCCCGCTGTGATGTGGCGGGCGTCTTCGCCAGCCTCGATGGCGGCTTCACCTGGGAGGCGCGGAACGGCGGGCTCACCAAGGCTTATCATCACCAGGTGCAGAGCTTTGCCATTAGTCCGCACCGGCCGGAGGTGCTGTTCCGCTGCTCCGGGGAGGTACGGAGCCGTACATTCTACGGCTCTGTACACAAGTCAGCGGATGGCGGACACACCTGGAGAGAGGTGTGCACGGGGATGGGCTTTTACGGCAATGGTCCGACCCGGATGTACGGGGAGGTCATCTCCGTAGATCCCCACCACCCGGAGGTCGTGGCTGCCGGGGGATACACTGGCGGCTTATGGATCAGCCGGGATGAAGGGGAGACCTGGAAGCAGACTCCGCTGCCGGAGGAACGGTATGGTTGTGTCGCTTTTCATCCGGGCATACCGGGAATGCTGTATGCCGGAACCATTGGCGACAATGATCTGAATATGGACTACGCCGAGACAGGCGAAGGAGGAGTGCTGGGGCTGCTGCAGGACCTGCCCCGGGGGAAAGCCGGCAGGCTGTATGCCAGCAGCGATCTGGGGGACACGTGGATGCTGCTGCATACAGGCCCAAGCTTTGCCGAGCTGGCCTTTGACAGCCGTGATCCGCAGCGGCTGCAGGCGGCCTGCATCTGGAACGGCATCCGCAGCAGCACGGATGGCGGGCGGACCTGGCAGACAGGCATGACTGGACTGCCGGAAGAGGGGCAAAGATACGGCACGGTTGTGCAGGACAGCCATCATCCGCAGCGTTGGTATACGGCCCCTGATGCCCGTCCGCACATGACGGCGGTTCCCCCGGTTCCGCTGTATGGATCTGGATTATCCGGCAGCGTGAGCGGGGAGTGGCAGCTCCTCCGGCAGCATAACGATGAGGATCTGAGCGGGTTCCCGGCTTATATGGATCACTTCGGCAGCGGATCACGGGCAGCGGCGGCCGGCTGGGCGATATCCAAAATCATCGTCGACCGCTTCATCGAAGACCGGTTCTATCTGGCCAACTGGTACGGAGTAGCGGTTAGTCCTGACGGCGGGAGAACCTGGTGTGCAGGGCATTTTCGGGGGCTTGAAACAACCTGCATGGAGGCTGTCGTTGCCGCTTCGCACCAGCCCGGCAAATTCTGTGTGACGATGGCTGACCATCCGCCGAAAGTAACGGAAGATGGCGGACGAAGCTTTTGGAATCTTCCGGGCATCTCCGGTTATTCAGGGAGTACTGCTGCGGTAATTTCCCGTTCAGACCCCAGCCGCTATCTTTACGGATTAGTTGGTCACGGGAGGACTGCCTGTATTGCTCTTCACCGTGACGGCGGGGCGAACGCATCAGCCGTACTGCCGCTGGGGGCCGGATTGTTTGTGCAAGCTTTACGGGAAGACGGAGTGAAGAACGGTATCTTTTATGCTTATGTGGATGGACCCGTAGCTTCAGGAGCCGGAATCTACCGGTCCAGTGATGACGGAATGACCTGGGAGCAGACCGCATTTCGTCCTCCGTCTTACGTGGATACCCTGCCCCATCACAAGAACCGGATCGAAGCGGAATTGCTCTCCGTCGTGGTGTACCAAGTCAAAAATGCCTGCGGGGCCAATCAAATGCTGGCAGCAAGCCCGTTTCACCAAGGCCGGGTACTGGTCGGCGAATGGACCGAAGGGATTTGGGAATCACACGATGGCGGAGATACGTGGAAGTCCATCGGTGAAGGACTGCCGTTTCAGCGCAGCGGCTCTGCTTCCGTATTGAACGCAATTGCCTATTCACCAAATTACCCCGATTTAATCTATGCAGGATTCATCTCGGAAGGCCTGTGGCGCAGCAGTGACGGCGGACGGACCTGGAGCAAGCTGTATCCGCTCATAGAAGGTGAGATTTTCAATGTTTCCGCATTGGCCGTAGGCACAGTTGATGAAGGAGAGGATCTTTTGATTCTTGCCAGTGAACCGATGGTGGTGAACGGTACAGACTCACAGGCTGTATACAGCATGGATGGCGGTTGTAAATGGCAGGGTTGGCAGCAGTCCGGGATTGGCGCAGTGCGTTGGAAGGGAATAGCCCTCGATTGTGAGGACATTCAGGGACTTGGCGTGTCCTGCGGCAACGGAGCCTTTTATATGCGCCTGGCGGACAAAATATAAAATGTCACAAAAGACGGACATCGTTGCTGCAGCATAGTTTTCGTTGCTGCTGCACCTTGTTGAATTTTATGGAAAACGCTTACATTGAAGATGCCGGACGACGTTATTGTCGTAATTCCACCGGCGTATGTGAGTGGAGGCCTGATTGAAATGGTACCGCGTATGGGGAAAAAATGGTTCCATGGTTGGCTGGCCGCAGTTGTGCTATCTGCTGTATTTATTGTCCAGCCGGCACCAATGCAGGCGGCTGGCGAAAATCTTGTCGGCAATCCGGGTTTCGAGGCCGGAGATGCAGCGTGGGAAAAGTGGGGGAGTCCGGTGGTAACAACCGCCGAGAAGCATGGAGGTGAAAAAAGTCTTCAGGTCAAGCGGAACACCGGGGGAGCTTCGGCTTCCGTGGCAGTGAAAGAAGGAAAGACGTACCGGGTCGGTTTATGGGTCAAATTTGCCGCTGCAGGAGTCACGAATGCAACGATTGACATGGACGCGTTCGGAGCGCAGCAGACGAAGGAGCAGCTCCATTTTTCGGGCTCTACAGATTGGGAATACCGTCAGCTGTTGTATACGCCAGGTCCCGGTGTACAGCATATCCGTTTGTCATTCTGGAACGGCACCAGCAAGGATTATTACATTGATGATGCCATTATCCGGGAAAACGTGGACATTGAAAGGCCAACGACTCCTGGTGTCTGGCAGGCCCAGCATGATCCCGAAGCATTGAAGCTGACCTGGGCCGGCTCCACAGATGATATGGGGGTAGAGTCCTACCAGCTTGCTTACAAAAGAACAGATGCTGCGGACTGGAACACAGTGGCTGTGCCCCATCAGGAATCAGTCACCGAGTATACGTATACGCTGGATAACCTTGATCCTTTTTCGGTGTATGCGATTATGCTGCGGGCCAAGGATGCCGCAGGCAATACCTCTGATGCCGTAATGGGCCTCGAAGCTACCCCCGGACCCAATCTGGTGATCAACGGAGGCCTGGAGACTGGAACAACGCTACCGTGGAGAAAAACAGGGACGGTTAAAACCACGACCTATGATCCGCATTCTGGACAATATGCTTTGCAGCTGTTCCATAACTCTACAGCCAGAACGTTAAAAGTACCGGTCTACAGCAGCTCTTCCTACCTCGTATCGTATTGGAGCAAATTTAATGCCGTCACACCTGGAACCTTTTCGGTTACCCTTGATGTTTATCAAGGTCCAACTGTTGTCCGCTATCCGTTTTATACGAACGCCACGGCCGCTTGGTCCCGTTCGGAACAGATCATTCAGACAGGAAATGGGTTATCCTGCCTGCAGCTGCGGGCCGGCAATTACAGCGGTGGGGATATGTTCCTCGACCAGGTGTTTGCCGGTGAAATGCCCGATATTCCCACTGATCTTAATCCCGGTGCACCTGCAGACTTCATAGCAGGAACTGTAGACGGGGTATCCGCAGAGCTGCAATGGGCTGCCTCCAGAGGCCCCTTTGGTGTGAGGGAATATAAGCTGCTGTATAAAAAAGCCGGTGACACCGAATGGGCCAGCCTGACGGTACCGTATGTCCCTGGCCAATCCCTGTATACCTATAAGCTGGAAGGCTTGTCGCCTGAAAGCATGTATGACATTGAGGTGAAAGCGGTCAGTGAAGGGACAGCCATCTCAGCCGCGAGCGCGCTTCAGGTAACCACCGCCGCGATGTCACCAGTCAACCCGGATGCTTCCGTTGAAGCGGCAGCACTGCTCGACCGGCTCTATGCAGCAACAGGAAACACTATTTACACGGGGCAGCACAATTATTATGAAGAGCCCGCGAAATGGTACGATAAGGCAGCTGAGCTGACCGGATATTATCCGGCATTATGGGGCTCGGATTTCGCCTATTATATTGGCGAAGACATGGGTGAGCTGCGCCAATCTATGATTGATGAGGCGATTCTTCAAGGCCAGGCGGGAACCATGGTAACTCTGACGTATCATCAGACCCGGCCCATGGACCCGGCAACCTCCGGCTGGGAGAGCGTTACAGGTGATGTTACGGAAGCCGAGATGACAGACATCGTCACGCCGGGTACCGGGCTGTACAATCAGTGGGCAGCCCAGGTGGATGAGGTTGCGGGATATCTGGAGCAATTGCAGGATGAAGGCATCCCGGTATTGTGGCGGCCTTATCATGAGATGAATGCTGAATTTTTCTGGTGGGGGGCAAGACCGGAGCTGTTTAAGCAGCTGTGGCACAATATGTATGACCGCTTAACCAATCTGCATGGCCTGAATAATCTCATCTGGGTATGGAATCCGAATGCGGAGAGCTCCTGGGCGTATGATTCAGCCCCATATTATCCCGGCCATGATGTCGTGGATGTGCTGGCTATGGATATTTATAACAACGATTACCGTGACACCTATTACAACAAGCTGGTGCAGCTCAGCGGAGGACGGCCGATTGCCATCGGTGAAAATGGCGAGCTGCCGGATATGCAGATGCTGCGGGAGAAGCAGCCGAAGTATGTGTATTTCATGACCTGGTCTGATTATTTGACTGATAAAAATTCAATCAGCGCTATTCAGGCGCTCTACAGCGACCCGCGCGCGCTGAACAACGGGGAAACCGGCAATGGCCCCTATGTTCCGCCTCCGGTGGACAGCTATCTGATCGACGATTTCGAGTCGTATGGCGGCTCGAATGGAAGCCTGCGCTCCAAATGGCAGCGCAATGTCTCCGGCAATGCTGCAACGGTAACACTGGATACCTATGGGCTGAACAGCGGAACCTACGGGCTGAAGCTGGATTACACCATTGGTAATCCCGGTTATGCCGGAGTCTACCGGAGCATGGGCAAGGAATGGCCGGGCATGCAGGCCATCACCTTCTGGCTGCAGCCGGACGGCTCGAACCGGCAGCTGGCGGTCCAGTTCCATGAGACGAATGGCGAGGTCTGGGAAGCCGGGATTAAAATTGAAGGGACCGCTGCACGGCTGGTGACCATTCCTTTTACTGACTTCGTTAGACCTGGATGGTCTACCGGCGGCAACGGTGTTATTGATTTGGGCTCCATTAAAGAGTTTGCCTTCTATGTGGCCCAGGGCAGCGGTACCCAGGGCAGCGGAACGCTATATATTGATGATGTGCAGGCTGTGAAGCTTCCAACGGAAGAGTAGGTCTGTGACCCTAGCGGACAGCTTCACACTGTTGAATACAGGGCGCTCAACTCTTCATTGCTGGAGCACACTTTTCGTTGGCCACGGTGCTGGAGTCTCCTTCCTGAACTGAATAAGATTAAAGTGTAGAGCAAGCAGATACAGGAAGGATGACAAACGTGGAAATCGAACGAAAGGTCATTACCAGGCCCAAAGGAAAGCCGTTCTCATGGTGGTCCAGGTGGATCAGGCAATGGGATATTCAGCTGATGGTCGTACCCGCCATGCTGTTTATCTTCGTGTTCAGCTATCTGCCGATGTATGGGGTGCTGATGGCGTTCCAGGATTATCAGCTGTTCGGCGGTTTTTTTCACAGTCCCTGGGTAGGGTTCAAGCATTTTGAGGCGTTCTTCAACTCCCCTGACTTCTGGAATGTTATGCGCAACACGATTGTAATCAGCCTGCTGAAGCTGTGCATCGGGTTTCCGGCACCCATCCTGCTGGCCCTGATGCTGAATGAGGTCCGGCTGATGCTGTTCAAGCGGATCATCCAGACCGTCAGCTACCTGCCGCATTTTCTGTCCTGGGTCATCGTCGGCGGGTTCGTGGGCTCCATGCTTTCGACTGATAATGGAAGCGTTAACATGCTGCTGATGGGCCTGCATTTGACTTCAGAGCCGATCAGCTTCCTGTCGGTGCCGGAGTACTTCTGGGGGATTCTTGTCGGAACGGGCATCTGGAAGGAGATGGGGTTCGCTGCCATCGTCTATCTGGCGGCAATTGCGGGGATTGACCCGCATCTCTATGAAGCCGCTTCCATTGACGGTGCAGGGCGGTTCAAGCAAATTCAGCTGATCACGCTGCCCTGCATCCGGCCGGTCATTATTATCTTCCTGATCCTGGCGGTAGGCAATATTCTGAATGCCGGGTTTGAGGATATCCTGATTCTGGCTACCAACCCAATTCTGCGCGATGTATCCGATGTCATCGACACTTATGTCTACCGGATGGGAATTCTGAACAACCGCTTCTCCTATGCGGCAGCTGCGGGACTGTTCAAGGCGGTTGTAAGCATCGGGCTGCTGGCACTGGCTAATAAGGCAGCAAGAAAAATGGGCTCAAGCCTATGGTAAACACTAATGCCGAACGTCAATCTGGCAAAAGAAAGCGGGGAGCAGGTTATGATGAAGCTATCGGCGGGAGATAAAGTTCTGCAAGTTATGATATATGCTGTACTGCTGCTGCTGGGCTTCATCACCCTGTACCCCTTTTGGAATTCGCTGGTGATTTCCTTCAATGTGGGCTCGGATACAGCGCTTGGCGGCATCACGTTCTGGCCCCGCAGCCCGACACTGGATAATTACGAGGTGGTGTTCCGGGACAGCCGCATCGGCCATGCCTTTCTGATCTCCATCCTGCGCACCATCGTAGGTACAACATTATCGGTTCTGTTTACGGCTATTTTGGCCTATGGACTTTCCAGGCATGAATTGATGGGTCGCAAAGTATATATGGTATTCTGCATCATTACCATGTATTTCAGCGGCGGGCTGATTCCCACCTTCCTGCTGCTGCGCGGGTTTGGCATGATGGATACCTTTTGGGTCCTGGTCATCCCCGGGATGATCAGTGTATACAACATGATTATTTTCCGGACTTTCTTTTTGGGGCTGCCAGCGGGACTTGTAGAGTCGGCGCGGATTGACGGCTGCAATCATATCGGAGTGCTGACACGCATTATTTTGCCTATCTCCGGTCCTGTCGTGGCTACCCTGTCGTTGTTTACGGCCGTATACCACTGGAATGACTGGTTCTCGGCCAGCATCTATATCAATGATACCCGTCTGATTCCGATTCAGACCCTGCTCAAGCAGATTTTGAACTCCAATATCGTGACGGATCAGCTTCAGAAGGCCATTGGCAGCAGTGCGGCAGCTCAGGACCGGCTCGCGCTCGTGCAGTCGGTAACCAGCAAATCGCTGATCATGGCAACCACTATGGTAGCCACACTGCCGATCATTATGGTCTACCCGTTCCTGCAGAAATATTTTGTAAAAGGCGTACTGATCGGATCACTTAAGGAGTAGAGAAATCATGCAAGTGCTGGCAGGGGCGCAAATCAGGCAATACCAAGTGAACATTAGAGAGGGGTTACTTATTTGAAGTCTACGAAGAGTTTTCCGCTGCTGAGTGTTGTATTGTGTTCGGTGCTTTTGACTGCCGGCTGCGGCGGGGGGAACAAGGGTGCGGCTCCATCCGCTGAACCTACTAAGGAACCTGCGGCAACGCAGACTGCAGCGGCAAGTGCAAGTCCTGAAGCAACCTCCACAGCTGCCCAAAGCACGGTGAAGCCGGTTTCCTTCACGTATTACAGCAATTATGACTGGGACACCACAGAGGAATGGGGCAGAGACTCCACTACCAAGTGGATTGCCGACACCTTGAAGGTGAAGATGACACCGGTTCAGTCCAGCGGCGCAGCCGAGACCAAGTTCAGCACAATGATCGCTTCGGGAAGTCTGCCGGATGTCATCATGATGGACCGGGGAGCCAATGTGGAGCGGCTGCGTCAGCCCGGACTGCTGGTGCCCCTGGATGATTATCTGGACCGCTATCCCAATCTCAAAAAAAATGCCGGTGAAGCCACGCTGAACATGCTGCGTTCCGAAGACGGTAAGCTGTACCAGTTCCCTAACTGGTATACCTCAAGCCCGAACGGCAACGGCGGCTGGATTATTAACCGGAAAATATATAAGGATCTTGGTTCGCCGAAGCTGGAAACCTACGATGAGCTGTACGCCTACCTGAAGCTGGTGAAGGAGAAATACCCAGATGTGGTGCCGCTTGAAGTAGGGGCTAAAGGCCGGGGGCTTGAAACGATGTACGGCGGTTTTGCTGAAAATAAACCCTATCTGTCCAAAGCCAATCCGGTAGGCAATACGCTGCAATCCATTTTTGAGGATCAGGTGTTCATCGAGAACATGCAGTATGCCAGCAAGCTGTTCCGTGAAAAGCTCATTACGCAGGATCTGTTCACCCAGACCGGTGACCAGATCTCCGAGAAGCTCAAAACAGGCCGCGTAGCCGTCTACGTGGACGGCGATGTGGTAAACCCGGGACGCGGTGCTGACACCGCCTTGCGCACCACTGATCCCGATGCCGGCTACGATATTATCTGGCCGATTCACAAAGCCGGTCTGGACCCAGCCAAAATTACGCCGAACAACTACAATTCGCTGGGCTGGAACGTGCTGGTCATCACGAAAAATGCCAAAGACCCGGAAGCGATCTTCTCTTACCTAGACTGGGTAACGGGCGAAGAGGGGCAGCGCATTCTGAACTTTGGCCGGCAAGGCCTCTATTGGGATGAGTTCGATGCGGACGGCGTGCCTATTCTGAATGAGGCAGGCCTGAATACCCCGCAGGGCGACAAGGACAAAGAAAGAATCGGCCGTTTCAATTGGGTCGGCAACACTACCTTTATTGATCAGACCAAAGCGAAGATGGATGCGCAGCTTCCGGCCGATAAGCAGAACTGGACTACGCTGGCCCAGCAGAAGGTGACCTGGAAGACCTCGAAGAATTTTACCGAATTCGTGAACCTTGATCCGCTGCCGGACTCGGAGGAAGGCACCATTGCCACGGCAGTGAACGATATTTATCAGGAGGCTTTGGCGAAAACACTGTACGCCAAAAGTGATGAAGAGGTTCTGAGTCTCTTGAACAAAGCGAATGAGGATGCGAAAAAAGCAGGTTATGAGAAGCTGCTGAAATACCAGACGGAGAAATGGCAGGATAATCTGAGCAAGATGAAATAAAGCTAGAGCCGTCATGAACCGTGGGGTATACTGAAGCCAAGTGTACCCCTTTTACTATTTTATGTAATTCTCAAAACTAATTATTGTGGGGTGGAATAAAATCGGATGCGGGGGAGGGATGGGATGTACAAGGTGCTGCTGGTTGACGATGAGCTGTTGGATCTGGAGGGGCTGCAGCGTTTCATGAACTGGGAAGGTCTAGGTATGGAGGTGTGTGCCGCCGCAAACAGCGGGTTTGAAGCCCTGGAGGTGCTGGAATCGCAGGCTGTGGATATTATGGTCACTGACATCAGGATGCCGATCATGTCAGGGATGGAGCTTGCGCGCAGAGCCCTTGAGCTGAACCCGAAGCTGAAGATAATTTTTGTCAGCGGGTATGAGGATTTCCAGTATGCCAAACAGGCCATTTCCATGAGCGCGTCGGGTTATGTTCTGAAGCCCGTGGACGATGACGATATGCGCAGGTCGCTGGAAGAGGTCCGGGAGACGTTGGACCGTGAACAGGAGCATTCGCATCTCGAGCGTTATTTCTCCGAATCAGAACCGCTGCTGCGCAGAGAGCTGTTCATGCAGCTGCTGGACGGAGAGCCGGATGAAGCCAAGATGCTGCCGCTGCTTCAGCGTGTCGGTATTCATTGGAGCGGTACCAGATTGTACACGGCCCTGCTGGAGCCGGATGATATGTCCTGGAAGCTGAACGCCTACAGTGATGGAGCCAAAGCCGAAATCGAGAACATGCTGGAGGCGGCGATTGAGCGGTATTGTGCAGAGGAACAGATTCAAGCCTGCAGAACAGAACGGTTCCATTACGCGTTGATTCTGGAGGAAAATGTGGACCGCGAAAGACTGCGCAGGCTGGTACAGCAGGCAGTGGCTGGAACACCGCTTACTGTTACCATTGGTGTAGGCCCGGCCGTGAACCATTTACGGGAGCTGCGGAATTCCTTCCGGCAGGCCAGAAATGCGCTCAGACTGAAGCTGTTCCTGGGTAAAGGCAAGCTGATTCTCCATTCCGACGCCAGAGGTCCGATATCCGCCTCCGTCAAGGATCTGGACAGTATTCTGCAGTCCTTGTTCGGGGCGATGTCCTCTTACCGGCTGGTCGATGTGGACGACTGCAATGAGGAGCTGTTCGTCTGGGTGGGCAATATGGAGACTAAGCTGGAGATCTATCAGCTGTTCCTGCACATTGTCTCCAAACTGGATGCTTACCTGCATACGATCAATGAGGATTTTTATGAGCTGCTGGGGCTGGAGCGGAAGCATCTCAATATTCTCTATGACCTGGAAACTATAGATGATATGAAATCCTGGCTCCGCCGCCGGATGTTCGAGCTGTCCGAACGGCTCCAGCGCAAGCGCCAAGGAAAAAAACGCAAGCTTGTAGAGGAAATTCAGGCATATATCGAAGAACATCTGGAGCATAATGTCATGCTGCGGGATGCTGCCAACCACTTTTCCTTTTCCCCGAATCACCTGGGCCAGATCTTCTTCGAGGAGACCGGAGTGTACTTCTCCGACTATGTGGGGCTAAGACGGCTGGAACGGGTGAAGGTGCTGCTTGGCGATCCGAAGCTGAAGGTCTATGAAGCCGCGAACCGGGTCGGTTATAAGAATCTCTCCCATTTCAGCAAGCAGTTCAAGGAATATTACGGGGTCAGCCCCGGCGACTACAGGAGACATCTGTAATATGTGGCGTAAGATTAACATTCCTTTTGGATACAAGCTTATTCTGCCTTATGTGCTGTGCCTGCTGATGGCCGTGCTGACGGTTGGCCTGTTCGCCTATGCACACTCCGTGAATTCCCTACGCGAAAAGACGCGGGAGAACCTGCAAGGAACGCTAAGGCAAATGCGCGACAATATCCGTTATCGCACGGATGATATTGAACGGATCACGAACAGCCTCTACTACAATTACAGTCTTCAAAATGCTCTGCGCCGCTACGATCAGGGTTGGTACAGCTATGAGACGATGACAAAAACCCTCATGCCGGCGCTTGAAAATCTGCTCAATTACACAGCCAGCAACATTGGTCTGTCTCTATACCTTCAGAACGAATCGCTGCCCGAAATATTCTATAAGGCCGAAGAACAGAATCCGCTGCTTTCGACTAAGCGTTACGAGATTTATCATCTGTCACGGATACAAGAGTCGGACTGGTACCATATGCTGCAGTTCTCGGGCACCCTGCCGGGACTCAGCCGCTGGCAGCAGATTCAGCGCGATAAGGCGGACGTCAATATTTCATTGCTCCAGCGTCTGGATGATGTGCAGCGGGCGAAGGAGATCGGTCTGGTCCGTGTGACGGTACAAATCCGCGATCTGCTGGATTCCGTAGATTACCGTAAGATTGGCGAATACAGCACGCTCGTCGTGCTTGACGCAAACGGCAGGACTGTACTGCAATCTTCGCCGGAAGGCGCAGAAGGGGGGAATCCGCAGACAACGCCCGGAAGGCTTGTGCTTAGCGAACCGCTGCACGGGCTGGGGTGGCAGCTGCAAGCCTATATTCCGGACAGCCTGTTCGACCAGAGCGCGGGTGAGGTGCGCCGGATGACAGTGCTTGTCTGCCTGGTCAGTGCATTAGTATTGGCAGTATTGGGCATCGGGGTGTCCGGTTATTTCTCACGGCGGATTCAGAAGATCGTGGGGTCGCTGAATGCTTTTCACGATGGGGATTTCCACAAAAGAATCCGTTTCAAAGGCAACGATGAGCTGGCCCAGATCGCCGTCGCCTTCAACCGGATGGGCAGCAATATGGAAGAGCTGATTCATAAAAATTATGTGGCCGATCTTCAGAAAAAGGAAGCGGAGCTGGAATCCCTGCAGGCCCAGATCAACCCCCATTTTCTCTATAATACCCTTTCCTCCATTAACCGTCTGGCCCAATTCGGGGATATCGACAAGCTGCATATTATGGTGCAGGAGCTGGCGAAATTCTACAGGCTTTCCCTGAACCGCGGAGAAATTCTGACTACAGTAGGCAAAGAAATTGAACATGCCAAAGCTTATGTGGCGATCCAGTGCATCAAATACGGTGAACGGCTTAGCGTATATTATGACATTGATCCTGAGGTGCTGGAGTATGCAACGGTCAAGCTGATTTTGCAGCCGCTGATCGAGAACGCGCTGGAGCATGCCTGGTTCGGGACCGCTCTTGGCATCCGGCTTGTCGTGGAGAAGCGGGATGCGGAGATCGTGTTCAAGGTAATCGATAATGGTGTTGGTATGAATACAGATACCATCCGCCAGATATTGGCGACGGAAGGACCACGGATCGGCTACGGCATCCGCAACGTCGATTCCCGCATTAAGCTGCATCACGGAAGCGGTTACGGCGTAATGATCGCCAGCCGTTCCGGCATCGGGGCCTGCATACAGATTACTATTCCCTGCCGGATGTAACGTTGGCGCACACAGGCAGTTATAACCGTCTAAAAAGGAGTTCAGAACCTATTGAAAATTACACTTCCAGATGGCTGTGAAATCAGAGTGGATGGACAGAGCGGCAGTTTTGAAGTTTCACTATCCTTAGCCCATCATAATGCTGAAGCAGGTATACATGATATTCGTCTTGTTCTCCAAGCTCCGGCTCCGGCTGTTCCGCCGGTATTATCAATGAAATGGAGCTGGGCAGCAGTGGATGTGCAGGGATTGTGGCATCCGTCGGTGGAACGCAGCCGGGGCCTGATTCCCGATTGGTGGCAGGGCTTCTCCTCCAGAGCGGTTTTCTCCGCGCCGGTTATCAGCCTGTACGGGAGCCGGGGGAATAATGTGCTGACCTTTGCCTGCTCCGATGTCCTGCATCCAGTAGAGCTCCATGCGGGGCTTCATGAGGAAACCTCATGCTTTCATTGCTCCGTGACGCTGTGTGCGGAGCCCGGACCGCCAGTGGATCATCTAGAGGTTGTCCTGAGGCTGGATACCCGCAGCCATCCTTATTATGAAGCGCTCCGGGGAGTAGGAGAATGGTGGGCAGGACTTCCCGGCTGTGAGCCGTCCCCCGTTCCGGAAGCTGCCAGGGAGCCGCTGTATTCAACCTGGTACAGCTTCCACCAGCAACTGAAGCCTGAAGCAGTGGAAGCCGATTGTTGCTTGGCGGCAGCAATGGGCTGCCGAACGGTCATTATGGATGACGGTTGGCAGACCTCTGACGAGACCCGGGGTTACGCCTATTGCGGGGACTGGAGGGTGAGTGCGGATAAAGTTCCAGATCTGAAGGCTCACGTTGGCAGCATTCATGATCTCGGAATGAAATTCATGCTGTGGTACGCGGTTCCGTTCATCGGCAAGCACAGTGAGGCCTGGGAAAGATTCAAGGATAAGCTGCTGTATGTGAATGATGCTATGGGTGCAGGGGTTGCAGACCCCCGCTACCCGGATGTACGGGAGTATCTGACCGGCATCTATGAGCAGGCTGTCCGGGACTGGGACCTTGACGGTTTCAAGCTGGATTTCGTTGACAGTTTTTATGCGGCCAAGGATTCCCCTCCCGGGAAGGGACACGGACAAGACATCCTTTCCGTGCCGGAAGCGGTAGATAAGCTGCTGGGCAGCATCATTTCCCGTCTGCGCCGGCTGAAGCCGGACATCCTGATCGAATTCCGCCAGAATTACATTGGTCCGCTTATGCGCAAATACGGGAATATGTTCCGGGCGGGTGACTGCCCGAACGATGCGCTGCAGAACCGGATGAAGACGATAGATATCCGGCTGATCTGCGGCACGACTGCAGCACATGCCGACATGCTGATGTGGAACCCTAAGGAGACTCCTGCCTCAGCCGCGCTGCAGTTTATTAATGTGCTGTTCTCTGTTCCGCAGATTTCGGTCCGCCTGGACCGGCTGCCGCAGGAGCATGCGGCCATGCTGGCCTTTTGGCTCTCCTTCTGGCGTGAGCACCGGGAGGTGCTGCTGGATGGCCGCCTTGAACCGCTTCATCCTGAGCTGCTGTACCCTCTGGTCATTGCCCGTACAGCTCAGCAATGGATCATAGCTGCCTATCAGGATATGGTAATCCCGTTATCCGGCAATTTGCCGGACCGGGTGCATGTGGTCAACGGGACGCTGCTCTCCCGGCTGGTGCTGGAGCTGGACCGTGACTCAGGTCCTCTGGACGTCAACGTGCGTGATTGTCAAGGAACAGTAACTGCAAAATACAAGCTGAACTGGAACAGCGGAGTATATGCGCTTGAGGTGCCTGCAGCGGGGGTAATTACGCTGCAGCCTGTGCGTGGGCGTGGGCATGATTAATAGCCCATTCCAAACATAATTCAAACGTACTCAAACGCATCACAAACCCATTTCAAACGCAACTTAAAAGCAACTAAAACGCAACTAAAACGCAACTCAAATGCAACTCAAACGTGACTCAAGCGCATCCCAAACGCGACTCAAAAGCAACTCAAAAGCAACTCAAAAGCAACTCAAGCCCATCACAAACCTATCTCAAACGTCCCTTAAACGTAACTTAAACCCATTACAAAACGCGACTCATTCCCATCCCAAAAATAGCTGTAGTAAAGGGTAGAGGAGAGTAAACATGCGAACAACTATCATTATTGGAGCGCTGCAGACAGCATCAAGAAGTTTGTGTATGATTCCGCAGTACATTCTCGGGTTACGTTAGTAAGTTAGTAAGTTAGTTAGTAAGTAAGTAAGAAGTTAGTTGGTCAACTAGTTAGTTGGTGGGTGGGTTAAGTGGAAAAAGTATCATTAATTTGATTGAAAAACCTTCGCTGAAGAGGTTAAGTGGAAAAAGGATAACTAATCCGGCTCTCTTTGAGTCAGGTATGGTAATATCCCACAATTAAGATCCTTTTTGAAAGTAGAATAAAAAGTGGACACCCGTTAAGAGAGTATGAATAATGAACTTAACGAGGAGGTGTTCACATGGGTGAACAACGGCAACGGTATAATGAAAAATTTAAAAGAGAAGCGGTCAAGTACATTCAGGAACAGACGAAGACGGTGACGGAGATTGGGGAGGAGCTGGGCATCTCCCCTGGCGTACTGCACAACTGGCTGGCAAAGTATCGGGAGTTCGGGAATGAACCTGTAAACAGTGCGGAAAAAGTTCGCGAACTTGAGCAGCGACTGGCGGAACAAGAACAAGAATTACAGGCAAGGGCGCAGCGAATTGCAGACGTCGAAGAGGAGCTCGCCATCGTAAAAAAAGCTGTGCACATCTTCAGCAAACCAAAGAACTGAGATTTCAGTTCATCGAAGATCATCGCTCCGAGTTTCGAATGGAGAAGATGTGCAGCGTTTTTGAAGTGTCCCGGAGCGGGTATTACAAATGGCGAAGTGCTACCTCGAGCCCTCAAGCCGAGCGTAAGGCGCTAGTGCTCCGGCGGATCATCTATCATTTCAAGGACAACAGACAACGTTATGGTAGCCCCAAAATTACCGAGCTTTTGCTGAAAGAAGGGTTCACCATTAGCGAGCGGACGGTAGGAAAATACATGCGAGAGCTCGGATTACGTTCCTGTGTAGCCAAGCGGTTTCGTGTAAAAACGACGGATTCCAATCACAATTTGCCCATTGCTCCCAATCTGCTGAATCAAAAATTTGCGACGGCCGAGCCTAACAAAGTCTGGGTCACAGACATTACCTACATTCCCTGCCGGCAAGGTAGGCTGTACCTGGCCAGTGTGCTCGACCTCTGCACGAGAGAAATTGTCGGCTGGAGACTGGAGGAACGAATGACGACGGATCTGGTACTGGGCGCACTGGACGACGCCTACAAGGCCAAGCGGCCCCCAAAGGGACTCATCCATCACTCCGATCGGGGATCACAGTACGCCTCTGCCGATTACCGTAAACGTCTAAAAAAATATCACATGAAGGCGAGCATGAGCCGTAAGGGAAATTGCTATGATAATGCCTGCATCGAATCCTTTCATAGCGTACTAAAGAAAGAGTTTGTTTATTGCACCAAGTTCAAAACGAAGCAGCACGCGCAGGACGAGATGTTCCAGTACATTGAATTTTTTTATAATCGCAAGCGAATCCACAGTGCGCTGGGTTATGTTTCCCCTGCCCAATTTGCAGCGAAGTTCAAGAAGAGAAAGACTGCCTAAATCTATTTTTTTGTGTCCACTTTCTTGACGGAAGTCCATTTTTCCACTTACTTGTCAGGAACAGGGGGAGCCTGAAAACAACGGCAAAAATGCCGTTGTCGAACCGCCGCAGCCCGGGGAGCCTGAAAACAACGGCAAAAATGCCGTTGTCGAAGCGCCGCAGCCCGGGCCGCCTGGAAACAACGGCAAAAATGCCGTTGTTGAAGCGCTGCAGGCCGGGCTGCCTGAAAACAACGGCAAAAATGCCGTTGTTGAACCGCCACAGGCCGGGCTGCACAGAAACAACGGCAAAAATGCCGTTGTTGAGACGCCGCAGGCCGCCGCTCCCCTAGGGTTACTTGCCCGGCGCAGCAAGCACCTTTTCTATAAACATCTGCACAGCCATACCTTCAGGATTGTCGGTATGCCGGATGATCAGAAATTCCCGTTCAAGAAGTCTCTGCCTAAGCCGCAGCTCGCTGATTTCACCGCCCGCCAGTTCTTTGCGCACGATCCACCGGGACAGCATCCCGAGCCCCAGCCCGGCAGCAACAGCCTCCTTTACTCCTTGGCTGCTGTTGAATACATAGGATCGTTTCACATGTACTCCCGATTCCTGAAAAAAGTGATCGCTATACGCACGGGTACCCGAGCCATGCTCGCGCAGCACCCAAGTCTGATCCTGCAGCATGTCCTTCTCTACGGCCAAGCTGTCAGCGAGCGGGTGGCCCGCCGGGGCGATGACGATCATTTCGTCTTTCATATACGGAATGATCGTAAGCTCGGGGTCAGCAGTTTCCCCTTCAATAAACCCGACATCGAGCTGATTTGCTCTTACAGCGGCAATTATCTCCTCTGTGTTGCCGATGGTCACCTGGAGGCTGACAAGCGGATACTGTCTGGCAAATTCAGCTAGCCTTGCAGGCAAAATATATTCTCCAATCGTAAAGCTTGCCCCGATCTGAAGATTTCCCGTTACCTCATCCCGCAGCAGACGAATTTCACGGCCCGCGTCATCGTACAGGGAGAGAATCTGCTTGGCGTATTTGTATAATATGGTTCCAGCTTCCGTCATCCGGACCTGCTTCGGCGAGCGGTGCAGCAGTCTGGTTCCCAGCTCATTCTCCAGATTGCGGATATGGAGACTCACACCCGGCTGCGACAGGTTCAGCATCGCGCCCGCTTTGGAGAAATGGCTCTGCTCCACCACGGTAACATACACTTTAAGTGCATCGGCAATCATAATAATCCCTCATTCTAAAAGGAATATATAGCCATTCAAACTATACTACAGGCCATTTTACCATATCTATTTGCCTTAATCATAATAAAAACTAATGATTAAAATAGCAAAGCCGAATTTCACTTTCGTGCGCAAGGCTCTTATAGTGGAGCTGTAGAACATTGCTGCCCTACGCGGCGGACGGAGAGTGAAGCAGATGAATCATACGCATAAGCTGTACCGCATTACCTATAGGCACCCGGGTTTTATCCAGGGAATAGGAATCACGTTTTTGCTCGCTGTGGCGGCCAAGTATCTGGCCTTGCTGCCGCTGCTGAACATAATGGGGCAGCTCGTATTGGCAATCCTGCTGGGAATCGCGCTTAGGGGCGTGGCTGGTGTCCCGCAGAAAGCCATGACCGGGATACAGTTTTCCAGTAAAAAACTGCTTCGGACGGGGATCATCCTGCTGGGAATGAGACTTAATTTTGCTGATATCCTGGCTGCCGGACCGAAGGTATTCGCCATTGCTGTAATCAATATCGCAATAACTTTGTTTACTGTATATGGATTCGCCAAGTGGTTCGGAATCGACAGAAGGTTAGGGTTGCTGACGGCCTGCGGCACAGCCATTTGCGGGGCGGCGGCAGTCGCGGCGATTGCCCCCCAGATCAAAGCATCTGAACATGAGACAGCTGTAGGAGCGGCGACGGTGGCTATTCTCGGGACGATTTTTACACTGGCTTATTCACTGCTGTATCCATTCCTGGGATTGAGCCCGTCAGGCTTTGGAATCTTTGCCGGAGGCACACTTCATGAGGTGGCTCATGTCATTGCTGCGGCTGCTCCGGCGGGCAAGGAGGCTGCCGATCTGGCAGTCATTGTGAAGCTGACCCGTGTAGCCATGCTTATCCCTGTCGCAGTCGTCATCGGGAGCTGGGAAAGTTACAGAAAACGCAAGCAGGCGAGCGTGGAGGAAACTTCACAGCAGCCACAATACCAGGAGAAAGGAAAAACCGTTGAATGGAAAAAACTGCCGATTCCCTGGTTTATTCTCGGTTTTCTCCTGATGAGCGGTGTGAACACGTTAGGCATTATTCCGGTGAAGCTCGCAAGCGGGCTTATTGCCCTGGCGTACCTTTTGCTGGCGATGGCTATGGCGGGCATGGGTCTGGGCGTGGATTTGAAAACCTTTGGCCGGATGGGAAAGAAACCTTTTCTGGCCGGACTTGCCGGTTCGGTTCTGTTGTCTGCGCTGGGTTATGTGCTGGTGCTTGTTTTTGGATTGGCTTAGAGGAGGAGGGGGCGGGGCAGGCCATACAGTAGAAGACGCCCCCAGATAAGAACTAGGGACGCCTGCATTTAGAAGACTACGTAAAATAACCTGCTATTGGACCTGCTCAGGCACAGTTGTGATCATCCAGAGGATGCCGAATTTATCCTGAACATGTCCGTACAATGCACCCCAGAAGGCGGGAGCGATTGCTTCCTTGACCACTCCGCCTTCCGCGAGCTTATCAAAAGCTTCACGGGCTTCCGCTTCATCCGCGAATTCCAAATTTAAATTGACCGAGTTGCCGTAACTAACCGGCTCGAAAATAGAATCAGACATCATGAAGTGCACTCCGGCGGCGTTAAAGCTGAGATTGATCACCTTGTCCTTCAAATCCTCGCGCGCATCCGGCAGATCCCCGTGCGTGGTGATGGAATTCATTTTGCCGCCAAGCGCCTGAATATAGAACCCGGCTTGGGCTCTGGCGTCCTCCGACATCAGGTAAGCTGTAAAGTTGGCCATGTAAACAACATCCTCTCTTTTTTGTGATGTTATAATCCGTCCGACCTGTCCATTGTAGCAAAACCCCTGAGCCAGATTTCTTATGGATTGCTATATCTTTCTTCAGAATAAATTCAGAATTCCCCAAACTTTTTCTAAAGGTTGTTCAGTTAAGATTGGAACCATCAGAGTAAGGGGGTTCAAAGATATAATGATCAAGATGAGCGATTGGGTTGAAGAGAGGGCGGTATTTCTATATAAATTTTTGCGGTTTCCGAGGCAGATTGGCAGTTTAGTACCAAGCTCTGCAGAATTGGCGGCGGCGATGACGAAGCAGGTTCCATGGCATCAGGTACAGGCTATAGCCGAACTTGGCGCAGGTACAGGCGCAATTACAAGGCATATTCAAAGGTATTCCACCCTAAATACAAAGGTCATGTTGTTTGAAAAAGACCCGTTTCTGCGGAAAAGGCTGCGGGCAGCCTATCCGGGCTACGCTTGTCACGCCGACTGCCTCAGGCTGGAGCTTGCCCTGCATAATGACAACTCCGGACCGCTGGATTGCATCCTGAGCGGACTTCCATTTTTCAATTTCCCGCAAAGCGTCAGAGATCTGCTCTTGGGGCAAATCGTAAGCTCTTTAAAGGAAGAGGGCTTGTTTATTGCCTTTCAATACAGCAAACAGATGAAAAAGCAGTTGGAACAGCATTTTGTTATTGAGCAGATCTGTTTTGTTCCCCGGAATCTTCCTCCAGCCTTCGTATATGTATGCCGAAAGAAAAGAACGGGTCCAGACGTATAATTATTAACAGGGGTCTCACTACACCCCCGGGTATGCCATGAATCCGCCATCTACCGGAACCGTAACCCCCGTTACAAAACCGGACATGCCTTCATCTGCCAGCCAGAGCAGGGTGCCCAGCAGCTCTTCCGGCTTGCCGAAGCGGCGCATCGGGGTCTGGGAGATGATCTTGTGTGAACGTTCGGTTAGATCTCCGTCATCCCGGAGCAGCAGCCTTTCATTCTGCTTCGTGAGGAAAAAGCCCGGCGCAATGGCATTGACGCGGATGCCTGTTTCGGCAAGATGGACCGCCAGCCACTGCGTGAGGTTATTGACACCGGCCTTCGCAGCACTGTAGGCAGGAACTTTGGTCAACGGCGCTGCGGCGCTCATGGAAGAGATGTTAATCACCGAAGCCCCAGGGCGTCCGAGCATTTGTCTGGCAAAAACCTGCGTGGGAATGAGTGTGCCAATCAGATTGAGGTCCATAACCTGACGGAAGCCGGAGGCAGAAAGATCGAAGAAGGAGGTGATCTCCGGATGATCCTGATCGCCTTCCGTAAAGATTTCTTTGGTCGTCACCGCTGACGGCTGGTTGCCCCCGGCTCCGTTGATTAACAGATCACAAGGTCCCCAATGGTTCAGAACTTCAGCAGCGGCAAGGTGCACACTGCTGTCTTCAGTAACATCGCAGGCTACCGAAATAGCCTGGCCTCCGGCGGCGTTAATCTCAGCGGCAAGGGAGTCCCCTTTTTCAACGGTCCGGTTCAGAATGGCGACCTTGGCTCCCTGGCGCCCCAATTCATGGGCCATGACGGCGCATAAGACACCGGCTCCTCCGGTTATGACAGCAACTTTACCTGCAAGTGCAGGCTGCAAGGCTAACTCGGCCATGAATGGCACTTCCTCTCTATAGGGTGCTGCGCAATAGCGCTTCCCCGGATGACTTGTGGTTTATTGTAGCATTATACGAGCTTCCCCAACCCCATAAACCATACAGACACGTACTGTCTGGTAAGACTGTCTACTTGCTCCCGGCTGCTGGCAGTGCGCATAATCTCAAAGTACCCCTCCAAAAAAGCAACAGACAACGGTCTGGAGACCTCCAATTGCAAAGGAGCTCTCGGATGCGAACGATTGTAATCGGCTAAATGAGTCATGATATGCTCGGCGAATTCTGCAAAAAATCGCTCCTTGAATCCTTCCCGGCTGGTGCCAGAGCTGCCATATAGAAGAATGAGCAGCCCTTCACGCTGTTCCTGGACCAGGATCGACAAGACCCGGCCGACCTCTTCAAACACAGCCAGACCCGATTGGATATGCTGCTGATCCCCAGTAATTAACCCGGTCAAATCATCATAGGCACGTTCCGTAACAGCATCGAACAAGGCTTGCTTGTTTGGATAATACCGGTACAGGTTCCCTACGGCGACACCTGCCTTCGCAGCGATATCTTTCATGGAGGCATTTCTGAAGCCGGTCTGCAGAAACGTTTCCTGAGCATTTTGAAGGATAGACCTGCGGATCTCCTCTTTCAGTACCTGCATTCGCTGAACCTCCATTCATTTTTTAAATATAGGGAGGAGGCAAGGGCTTGTCAAGAAATATAGCCTCTGTGCTGCGAGGTGCCCATGTCTGTCCGGTATTCATACTTGACAAAAGATAAATATCGGCGTACCTTAAAAATGAATTATAATTCATTATTGAATCCGGATGGGTAAAAAAAGGAGGCAGCGAATGATTGAAGTCAAGGATTTAAGTTTTACCTATCCCCGTGCCAAGGATAAAACCCTTCGTGAGCTTAATTTTTCTATAACCAAGGGGGAAATATTTGGCTTCCTGGGACCGTCAGGGGCAGGGAAAAGCACGGTACAGAAAATTCTTATCGGGATTCTGAAAGCGTACGAGGGGGAAGTGCGTGTAATGGGGCGCCAGCTGGCAGAGGTAAAGTCTGATTATTACGAAGATATTGGTGTTGCTTTTGAGTTCCCCAATTTCTATAACAGGTTTACTGCAATGGAGAATCTGTCATTATTCCGTTCCTTCTACAAGGGGAACACGGAGGACCCGCGGGAACTGCTGGCGCTAATGGGCCTGGAAAAGCATGCCAGAGCGAAGGTGTCTGCCTTCTCCAAGGGAATGAAAATGCGCCTGAACCTGTGCCGCGCTCTGCTTAACAAACCGAAGATTCTTTTTCTGGATGAGCCCACCTCGGGACTGGACCCGGTGAATGCAGGCAAGGTTAAGGGGCTTCTGCTTGGCCTGAAGGCCCGGGGGACAACGATTCTGATCACGACACATCATATGCATGCAGCCGACGAGCTCTGTGACCGCGTTGCTTTTATTGTAGACGGCACCATCCGTCTGATTGATTCGCCAAGGACGCTAAGAGTCCAGCATGGAAAAAGAGTGGTCAAAGTGGAATACAGGGAGAAGGGATTGCTCCATGAAGAAGAGTTCGGCCTGGACAACATCGGCGGCAGCCAGGAATTTCAAACGCTATTGCAGAACAAATATATCGAAACCATTCACAGCCAGGATGCCACACTTGAGGATATTTTCATAAAGCTTACCGGGAGGGAACTGAAATGAGGTTTGCTTCTGCCCTGGGATATGACATACGGCTTCAGTTCAGGCACGGATTCTATTATGTGTATTTTGTGATTTGTCTGGTGTATATCGTGTTGCTGTCACTGCTGCCCGTGCCGTACCGGGAAACTGCAGATATTCTGCTGACTTTTACCGACCCGGGGATGCTGGGCTTTTTCTTCATTGGCGGTCTTGTTTTGCTGGAGAAGGGACAGGGGATTCACGAGAATCTGTTCGTCACACCCTACACCATAGCGGAATACATTTGCTCCAAAACGCTGTCGCTTACTTTTTTATCTTTGGCAGCAAGCTATTCTGTCCATGCCAGCGTGTTCGGTTTCCGGCATAATCCCGTTTATTTTCTCGCAGGCGTAGGCCTGACCTCGGTATTTTTTACAATGGCGGGTTTGGGGGTAGCTGTCCGCTGTACTTCGCTTAACGGATTTTTTCTCTATGCTTCTGCAGTTACAGCTATATTCTTATTGCCGCTTGTAGAAACTGTCGGATTATGGACCTCCCCACTGCTGGGGATTCTGCCCGCCTCTGCCTCGCTTGCACTGATTGGTTCAGTATTTGAGCCGCTGCCTCCTTGGCAAAATGTATATATGCTCTCACT
Organism: Paenibacillus graminis; assembly: GCF_000758705.1. NCBI lineage: Bacteria > Bacillati > Bacillota > Bacilli > Caryophanales > Paenibacillaceae > Paenibacillus > Paenibacillus graminis. The sequence continues at coordinate 3,495,510 of NZ_CP009287.1, forward strand.
GTTAACAGTGTGGTGTGGCGTGGTATACCTCTGGACCCTGCATAGCTTTCAGCGTTTAATTGTACTCAAAACCGGAGGAGGCAGCTGAACTTGTCCAGAATCATATTCCCCGTATGGGGAGATCTGAAGCAAATTTACCGTGATCCCATGCTGATCATTTGTCTGGCGGGTCCGCTGGCACTGGTTTTGGCGCTCCGTTTCGGGGTTCCTGCAGTGAGTGGTTTGCTCTTGCAAAATCTTGGTTTTGAACTGTCACCGTATTATGAGCTGATCATGAGCTTTGCGTTATTGCTGGTGCCGCTCATCCTGGGATGCATGGCCGGGTTCATGATCCTTGACGAGCGTGACGAAAATATGATCCAGTACTTTGCCGTTACGCCTCTGACCAAAAGGGGATATCTAGGGTACCGCCTGGGTTTTGTCGTCATCCTGACGGTCATCTATAGTCTTCTGCTGCTTACGTTCTCCGGGCTTATCCCGCTGCGGCTGGGCAACATACTCTTACTGCTGCCCATGCTGTCTCTGGAAGCACCGATGTTTGCTTTATTCCTGACGGCCTTTGCATCTAATAAGATAGAGGGTCTGGCTTTATCGAAAGGGGCAAGCATATTGGTGTTAACACCCTTAATTGTTTTTTTTGTCCAATCGCCATGGCAGTATCTTGGCGGGATCATTCCATGCTTTTGGCCGGTCCGCACATTTCTTTCGGGTTCAAGTCTCAGCCTGGCCTGGTGTGCATTGCTCGCGGCAGCAGGTACCGCAATGCATGTGGTTTGTCTCCGGTATTTGGTACAGTGGTTTTTACTTAGGGCAGACTAGCAGTGATTCAATTCTTTCACCAGTAATCTGCATAGAATTCTTCTGCTGCAAAAGGCTGACTTGGCGCGCATTTGGCGTACGAAGCAGCTTTTCTTTTTTATCGCGTGCTGCTCCGGTAAGCCGAGGGGGAGACTCCGGTTGTTTTTTTGAAATATTTGGAGAAATGCGCCAGCTCCATGCCCACCTGCTCGGCAATATCGGAGATGCTGAAGCTGGTATAAGACAGCTGTTTTTTGGCGAGCTCCATCCGTTTGAGCTGTACATAATGCATAGGGGTTACCCCCATGAATTTTTTGAAATACGGGATGAAATAGTTCGGATGCAAATGCACCAGCTCTGCCAGCTCCTCGACCTCAAGCGGCCGCATCAGCCGCTGGTCAATATATTCAAGCACATGGGCGAGCTTGCCCTGATCACTGGTATGGAGCAGCTCATCTATGAAATCTGAGTAGCCGCCAGCCTCCAGGCACAAGGCCAGAAGCGTGAGCAGCCCTGCCTGGACACGGATTGTGGAAAGGAAGCTGTCCTCCTGAAACAGGGAGATCATCTCGCTAAAAACCGTCCGGACCGCATCCGGGTCAGCCGCGTCGCTGATATACAGCTTGTTCGCGGAATGAAACAGCGGCCACTCGCCAATATGGGCATCGAAATGGCAAAAGTAGCGGGCATAAGGATTATTGGGCGACGTTTCCGTTGTCTGTGTGGAGCCGGCAGGCATAATCATTAATTGCCCCGGCCTGGGATAATAAGCCGCTCCATTAATGATCACCTTTCCTTCTCCGCGGTCAATAAAATAAAGCCGGTTGAAGGAAGGCGTCTCGTTTGTGCGGTTCCAGCCGGGATACTTCGTGCTGAGCTGGGCATAAGTTACGGTAACATTCAAATTCTGCAGCAGCCGCCCCGGCGTATTGAAGTGATCCATAGTGCAACTCCTTTGAAAGGGGATTCATTTTATTATACCGCTTTCATTTAACTAATACATCTTAATTATATACAAATACTCCTTAATTCCAGTCATGTTCAGGCTAAATGATTAGGGTTATCCTCATATCATAAAAAAGAAATTAGGAAGTGATCCTGAAGATGGCAAAGGTACGTTATGGAATTATTGGCATCGGAAATATGGGACGGGCGCATGCCTTTAGTCTGCTGGACGATGTGAAGGGGGCCGAGCTGGCTGCGGTATGCGATATCCATCCTGAACAGCTGGAATGGGCTGCGGAACAATTGCCGGAGAAGGTGAAGCATTTCAGCACAGCAGCAGAGATGTTTCAGTCCGGAACGATTGATGCCGTATTAATCTCAACGCCCCATTATGACCACCCGCCGCTGGCGATCGAGGCTTTTGGCTATGGGCTTCATGTCCTGATTGAAAAGCCTGCGGGGGTGTACACCGGGGCCGTCCAAGAAATGAACGAGGCTGCGGCGAAGTCGGGCCGCAAATTTGGCATTATGTACAATCAGCGGACGAATCCGCTTTACCAAAAGCTCCGGGAGCTGATTCAGGCCGGGGAGCTTGGCGAAATCCGCCGCACGAATTGGATTATCACCAACTGGTACAGATCGCAGAATTATTACGATTCCGGCGGCTGGCGTGCGACCTGGGCCGGAGAAGGCGGCGGGGTGCTGCTGAATCAGGACCCGCATCAGCTGGATCTGTGGCAGTGGACCACAGGCATGATGCCGACGCGCATCCGGGCTTTTTGCCACTTTGGCAAGTACCGGAAGATTGAGGTCGAAGATGATGTAACCGCATATGTCGAGTATGCGAACGGAGCCACCGGATTGTTCATTACAACAACTGGAGAAGCTCCGGGAACAAACCGCTTTGAAATTACCGGCGACAACGGGAAAATCGTCATTGAGGACGGTGAGCTGACCTTCTGGCGGCTGCGCACCCCGGAGCCGGTTTTCAATGCTGAGTTTAAGGGCGGCTTTGGAGCACCTGAATGCTGGAAATGCGAAATTCCGGTGAAACAAGGGGATGGAGAGCAGCACAAAGGCATCCTGCGCAACTTCACGAACGCAATTCTGCACGATGAACCACTGCTGGCGCCGGGGGAAGAAGGCATCCATGGCTTGACGCTTTCGAATGCCATGTATCTGTCCGCATGGACAGACAACTGGGTGGACCTGCCGATTGACAGTGATCTGTTTCATGAGAAGCTGATGAAAAAGTGCAAAATTCCACCTTCCAAAAGGATGTAACTGTGCAAAAGACACTAAATGTATCCGGAACACATTAAGAATATTGAAGTTGAACTTACTTGTAATAAAAAAGGGTAGAAGTGCGGAGGGGAAATTTGGAACTGTAGGAGCGAATGCGTCCGCCTTTGTCACCGGATTTCAACCGCTAAAAGCGGTTGAAAACAAGAAATCAGAGGATAACAGCGGCCGGAAGTCCAAATATTCCCCGTAGTTACGACCAGACCATACGAATATCTAAGGAGTGAAATAACCTATGAAGACCTCAACGATTGCTGCGCAAATGTATACCCTGCGGGATTTCACCCAGACCCCGGAAGGGCTGCGGGAGAGCTTCCTTAAGGTGAAGGATATCGGCTATCAGGCAGTGCAGGTTTCGGGTATTGGACCGGTTGATCCCAAGCAGGTGAAGCAATACGCGGATGAAGCCGGACTTGCTATATGTGCGACACATGTTCCCTGGAACAGGCTTGTAAATGATCTTGACGCGCTGGCGGCTGAGCATAAGCTCTGGAACTGCAAATATGTCGGACTTGGTTCGCTGCCGGGCGAGTATCAGACCAGTCAGGAGGGCTACCGCACTTTTGCCAAGAAGGTCTCCGAAATCGCTCTTGTTCTGAAGCAGAAGCACGGGCTGCAGTTTGTTTATCATAATCATGATTTTGAGTTCGAGCGTCTGGATGGCGTCACCGGACTTGAAGTGCTGCTTCAGGAAGCGGACCCGTTGGCGTTCGATTTCGAGCTGGATCTCTACTGGGTTCAGGCCGGAGGGGGAAGTCCGGTAGATTGGATTCACAGGGTCAAGGACAGAATGCGGGTTGTGCATCTGAAGGATATGGCGGTAGTTGCAAGGAAAGCGGAATTTGCCGAGATCGGCCAGGGGAATATGAATTACCCGGCGATTATTGAGGCCTGCCGTGAGACCGGAGTAGAGTGGTTTGTCGTTGAGCAGGATGTCTGCCGCCGTGATCCGTTCGAGAGCCTGAAGATTAGCCTGGACTATCTGCACACACTGCTATAACTGAAGACTGGGGAGGAAGAAGGATGAGCCGTAAAGACGGAATGAATTATGCGCCTAAGCATGAGGCCAAACCGGTGGTTGGGCCGGGAGAATTCGTTATCGCAGCAATCGCGCTGGACCATGGCCACATCTATGGCATGTGCAACGGACTGGTGGAAGCCGGAGCGCAACTGAAATGGGTATATGATCCTGACCCCGAAAAGGTCAAAGCCTTTATCGCCGCCTATCCGGGGGTCCGCGTGGCCAGATCCGCTGAAGAGGTCCTTGAAGACCCGGAGGTCCGCCTGGTGGCGGCAGCGGCGGTGCCTTCCGAGCGGGGGCCGCTGGGCCTGCGGGTAATGGCTCACGGAAAGGATTATTTTACGGACAAAGCCCCATTTACCGCGATGGGGCAGCTTGAAGCGGCACGGTTGCAGTCCGAGAAGACAACACGCAAATATATGTGCTACTTCAGCGAACGGCTCCATGTCGAAAGTGCGGTTTACGCCGGGCAGTTGATCCGTCAGGGAGCTATCGGCCGGGTGCTGCAACTGATCGGGATGGGGCCGCACCGTCTAAATGCGCCCAGCCGTCCTGAATGGTTCTTCCAGCGCGAAAAGTACGGCGGCATACTCTGCGATATCGGCAGCCACCAGATTGAGCAGTTCCTCTACTATGGGAACTGCCGGGATGCTAAAGTGCTGCACAGCAAGGTTGCCAACTACAATAACGCGGACTACCCGGAGCTGGAGGATTTCGGCGATGCGACATTGGTCGGCGACAATGGGACGACACAATATTTCCGCGTGGACTGGTTCACCCCGGAAGGGCTCGGTACATGGGGAGATGGCCGGACCATTATCATGGGCACCGAAGGGTATATAGAGCTGCGCAAATACAGCGATATTGCCCGGTCGAACACACCGGATCATGTATTTTGGGTGGATGGGCAAGGCGAGCATTATGAGCAGGTGGCCGGGAAGGTAGGTTTTCCTTTCTTCGGTGAGCTGATTTTAGACTGCCTGGAGCGTACAGAGCTGGCGATGACCCAGGCCCATGTGTTCAAAGCTGCGGAGCTGTGTCTTCAGGCGCAATCCCAGGCGCTGAACCTCACCCCGGATACACTCAGATAGCGGTCAGATGAAAGACCAAATCGGAAGGTGAATAGGATGAGTACAATAGGAGCAGCCATTATCGGCTGCGGGGCAATTGCTCCCTTGCACGCCAAGGCTATACAATCCATGGAAGGCGTCCGGTTGGTAGCCGTTGCCGACACAGATCCTGCTAGGGCAGCCCAAGCAGCCGGGGATTACGGCTGTGAAGCGGCAGCAGACTACAGGGAGCTTCTTGGGAGAGCAGATATCGGCATTGTCCATTTATGCACGCCGCATCATCTGCATGCACCGATGGCAGAGGAATTCCTGCAGGCAGGCCATCATGTTTTAACTGAGAAACCCATGACATTGGATGTTCCCTCTGCCCGGCGTATCCAGGAAGTAGCGGCGGCCAGCCAGGGACAGCTTGGCATTGTCTTTCAAAACCGCTATAATAACCCTTCCATCCGGATCAAAGAGACCATTGATTCCGGGATTCTGGGCCGGCTCATCTGCATGAAGGGGATTGTAACCTGGTACCGGAGCGAAGACTATTATACGGAGAGCGGCTGGCGGGGCAAATGGGCTACCGAAGGCGGCGGAGTGCTGATTAATCAGACGATCCATACGCTTGATCTGCTGCAATGGTTCGGGGGCGAGATAGCTTCCGTCACCGGAAATGTGACCACCGATGTGCTGAATGAAGTCATCGAAGTGGAGGATACGGCACATGCCTGCATAATATTCAAGAATAATGTCCGGGGACTTTTCTACGGTACGAATGCGTATTTCGTGAATTCTCCGGTAGAAATGGAGCTTGTCTTTGAGCAAGGCACGCTCCTCTTGCGCAGAGACTGCCTGTATCTCTGGAAAGACGGCCATGAAACGCTGCTGTCTGAGCCCGTATCCACAGCGGTCGAGGGCAAGTCCTACTGGGGAACCAGCCATCAGCGGTTAATCCTGGACTTCTACAAGCACGTCAGAGAAGGACGGAAATTCTGGATTGACGCGGGCGAGGGGATCAAGGCGCTGGAGGTTATTGCCGGCATTTATTCCTCTGCAGTGAAACCCTCAAATTGACTTTAGGCTCATTTAGCCTTATCTTCATAACATGCGTTTCTATATAAGATGAACTTAAAAAATCCATAAAAAGGGTAGAAGTGCGGAGGGGAAGTTCGGATACTTACGAGCGGTAGCGTCCGACTGAAAGCTTTCCATAGGAAAGCTCGCTTCGGAAGCATAATCAGTCACCGGATTTCAACCGCTAAAGGCGGTTCCATTGAAGAAATTCTTACGACAACAGCGGCTGGAAGTCCAAACATTCCCCGCAGTTACGACTATACCCCACATTGTATAACTAAAGTTCAGCTTATATAGTATGACAGATGGTAGACAGGGAGAGAGATACTGGTTATGGAACAGGCAATGTTTGCCGGAGGCTGCTTCTGGTGCATGGTGACACCTTTTGAGGAGCTGCCCGGAATTCATGGGATTGTCTCTGGCTACGCCGGAGGTACGGTAGAGAACCCGACCTATGAGCAGGTCAAAACCGGAACGACAGGTCATTATGAGGTGGTGCAGATCACTTATGATCCGGCCGTTTTCCCATACTCCAGGCTGCTGGAGCTGTTCTGGCCGCAAATCGATCCGACGGATGACGGCGGACAGTTTCAGGATCGAGGCACCCAATACCGTACAGCGGTATTCTATTATAATGAGGAGCAGCGCCTGGCCGCCTTGGCTTCCCGCGAACAGGTGGCGGCCAGCGGGAGATTTGAAGGTCCGGTGGTGACGGAGATTCTGCCGGCTCCGCGCTTTTACCGGGCTGAAGAATACCATCAGGACTATCACAAAAAGAATCCGAAGCACTATAAAGAGGACCGCGGGCAATCCGGACGCGACACCTTTATTGCGAAGCATTGGTACAAGTAAAAATACGATATAAAAGCCTTAATACTCCTGGACTCTGGAGAATTAAGGTTTTTTTCTTTTTTTGCAGCAAAAATGCCGGTAAACTTCTTCATCAAATCGTTCCACCCAAAATATGGGGACAAAAACCGAAATTCTGATCCTACTAAAAGGGCAGCAGGAATACTATAATCATAGTTGAAAACGCATACAATTATGGTGCGTGATTGAATCTAAACCATTAAATGGAGGTAGATTGCGATGAGAAAAAGATGGCTAATGTCTGTGCTCGCGCTCCTGCTGCTGATCTCCTGCTTCCCGTTGTTCGGCTCTAAGGCTGAGGCTGCCGACTACACGCAAGGTGTCGATTTGTCGGGTACCACGGCAACAATCTGGTTCAAATCCACCGTGAACACAAGTTGGGTGGATGTGCATTACAAGGTTAACAATGGCACACAGATGAATTTCCGCATGACGTACAACAGCAGCAAAGCCCGTTATGAACAAGCGGTGACGGGTGCTGCCGGCGGCACGGCCCTCACTTATTTTTTCACCTACAATAATGGGACGCCTGCGTATGACACCGGCTGGTTCACTTACAATGCAGGGCCTACACCGACCACGCCTTCGAATCCCTCCGGTTCGATCTACTCCATCGCCGCTTCCGCGATTCCGGCAGCACCTGCCGGTTCAATCTCCGTAAAAGTTATGAATGGGACAGGCGGGGCGTACCCCGACAGCCAGATCTACTGGGGGGTTCTGGGGATTAATCCGGCCAATAAACAATGGAGTTATCTGGATTTGAACGGGAACCTGGTACCGATCTCCACGGCTCTGAACGACGCTTCCGGACATCTGACCAAAAATGGCGTGAATTATGCGAACATTTATCACAAGGTCAGCGAGGCCTCCTGGTTCAACATGCCCAAAATCACCTCTGGACGAATGTTCCTCAGCGTAGGCACACCATTGTACATTAAGACTTATAACGACGGCTTCGCCGGACCAAACGTCGATAATCCGACCGATCCGAACCGCGATATCTACTTTGATTTTGTGGAGTTTACGGTAGATGATGCCGGTTACCATGGGAATACCACCCGCGTTGATGGCTTCGGTTTCCCGATCCAGCACCGGCTGGTGAATAAGTCCGGGTCATTTGACCAAACGGTAGGCGAATTTGAATCGGAAACCCGTGCCGGATTATTCACCAAATATCAGAACGAAGTGCCGGCCGCCTTCAAATCGTTAGCAACGGTTCAGGCGCCGTACCGGATTGTGGCACCGATTCATGGATCTTTTGCCGCTGGCGGAGCTAATGCCAACTATTTCGCCGGTTATTCCAGCTACAACACCCAGGATATTCTCCGCTGCGACGGAGCGCTAACCGATGCCGCTACTGCGGCTGCGATCAACCGCCATGTCTATACAACCGGCAACTGGAATAATGTAGCCAACTATTACAATGCAGCTCCGGCCAACTATTATGCGAAGTTCTGGCATGACCATAGCATTAACGGCCTGGCCTACGGCTTCCCGTATGATGATGTCAACGGCCAAGCTGCCTACCTGGAGGTTGGCGATCCTAAAGGTCTGATTATCCGTGTTGCCTGGTAGAAAACGCAACCTGCTCGCAGCACGCACTATGGCAAGCTGAGACAGCTTCACTTCTGACATTGTTAACATTGAAGACCCGGCAGGGATCTATCCTGCCGGGTCTGTTAAGCTGCGGAAGAGGATGTGACGTCAACGGCGTGTAACTTATTGCTGTCAGTTCATTATCCAGATGGTACAAGAAACCCTGAATATGATAAGCTCATGGAGTCAGGTACAACCCTAAACAGAGGAGGAAATTCTATGAGCAGCTTAAAAACAGGCCATATCTATTCTGGATTTCAGGTCGTACAAGAGGAATTTATCCGGGAAATTGAATCCTCCGTATTCACGATGGAGCATCAGCCAAGCGGTGCGAGGCTGCTTTTTGTACAGAATCAAGATGACAACAAGGTGTTCAGCATAAGCTTTCGGACTCCGCCAGGAGACAGTACGGGAGTCTTTCATATTCTAGAGCATTCGGTGTTATGCGGTTCGGATAAATATCCGGTAAAAGAACCGTTTGTGGAGCTGCTTAAAGGCTCAATGAAAACATTTCTGAACGCATTTACGTTTGCCGACAAAACCATGTATCCGGTGGCAAGCCGGAATAACCAGGATTTCTCCAATCTGATGGAGGTCTATCTTGACAGTGTGTTTAAACCGAATATTTACAGGCAGCAGGAGATTTTTGAGCAGGAGGGCTGGCATTACGAACTGCAGCGTGCAGAGGACGAGCTGATCTACAAGGGCGTTGTATACAACGAGATGAAAGGCTCCTATTCCTCGCCGGTTACGGTCCTGATTGACCGGATCAAAAAGTCGCTGTACCCGGACACCATTTACCGGTATTCCTCAGGCGGAGACCCGCAGGAAATTCCTGCTTTGACTTACGAGCAGTTCCTTGCTGCACACAGCCGTTATTACCACCCGTCCAACAGCTATTTTTATCTGTATGGTGACGTTAATATCGAAGAGCGGCTGGAGTTCATACACCAGAACTATCTAAAGTCATACAACCGTGATGATTTCGATACTGCCATTTCACTTCAGCAGCCGACCGGAATGAAGGAGCTTGTGGCGGAGTACCCCATTCTGGCAACAGAAACCGCTGCAGACAAGACCTATCTGAGCATGAACTTCGTGATCGGAACTTCCTTGGACCGGGAGCTGAATCTCGCCTTTGCTATTCTGAAAAGCATATTGATGGACAGCAACGCGGCTCCGCTAAAACAGGCGCTGCTCGAAAGCGGTCTGGGCAAAGACGTTTTTGCTTTTTATTCCGACAGTATGATCCAGCCGCTGCTGGGCATTACCTTGACCCATTCCAACCCTTCTGCCAAGGATGATTTCCTGGACCTGGTCAGAACTACGTTAAGCCGTCTTGCTGGGGACGGGTTGGATGAGAAGCTGGTGCTGGCTGCGGTCAACAGCAAGGAATTTGAACTGCGTGAAGCAGATTTTATCCAATACCCGAAAGGGCTGACCTATAATATTGAGGTTATGAAGTCCTGGCTGTACGATGGTTCACCAGCAATCCATTTAGAGTATGAAGCCGTGTTTGCTTCAATCCGGGAACAATGTGCAGACCGTTATTTTGAGCGGCTGATCGAAACCTATTTGCTGAACAGTGACCACTGCAGCGTAGTAATACTCAAACCTTCAAATACCCTGGCAGCTGATAAGGAAGCGTCCATCCGTCAGCAGCTTGCCGAATATAAAGCAGCTCTGTCCCCCGTACAGCTCGGGCAGCTTGTTCAGCGTACACAGAATCTGCTGGACCGGCAGAGCCGTCCGGACGCGGCCGAGGATCTGCACAAGCTCCCTAAGCTGTCTCTTCAGGACATTAACCGCAGCGTTTCGCCTCAAGTTCCTACACAGGAGTACATGCTGGAAGGGATAAAGCTGATTCACCATGAGCTGCCCACGAACAAAATTGCCTATATCAAGCTATATTGGGACACGGCGGTTCTTGCGGCGGAACAGATACCTTATCTCGTGCTGCTGGCGAGAGCGCTCGGTCAATTGGAGACCGCTGCTTACAGTATTGAAGAACTCACAGGTGAGATCGGGATCAAAACCGGGGGGATCCGGTTTCAGAATGAAGTGTTTGGGGCCGGTAAAGATTCGCAAACAAGCTATCAGCCCAAATTTAGCGCACGTATAAAAGTAATGGAAGGCAGCATTGGCGAATCCCTGAAGCTGCTTCATGAGCTGCTCTACGGCAGCAATCTGGATAACTTCACCAAGCTGCAGGAAATCGTTCGCCGGGAAGCCTCCCATATGGAATCGGTTCTGAACCAGAAAGGCAATGAGATTGCAGCCAGCCGTTTGCTGTCCTATTTCTCCGATATGGGGGCATACGAGGAAAAGCTCGGCGGAGTGTCTTATTACCGTTTTATCCGGGAGCTTGCAGACGGTATAGATCTCCGGGCCGAACAGCTCTCTGACACCTTAAAGGGAGTCTGCGCAGCCTTGTTCAATAAGCGGAATTTAACTCTTACTGTGACAGGAACTTCAGACATCTATGCAGAGCTCGCTGCACATTTGGCCCAACTGGACATTCAAAACCGGCAGGTGGAGCCCAAACCTAAGCTTAAGGCGCAGAATCTCGCAGGTAACGAAGGGTTCATGTCCGCAAGCCAGGTGCAGTATGTGGTTAAGGGTTATGACTTTACCAAACTTGGTTTTGTCTATTCCGGCAAGATGCAGGTCCTCAAAAAAATCCTCAGCCTCACTTATCTCTGGAACACCGTGCGGGTAAAAGGCGGGGCTTATGGCGGGAATCTGCTCCTGCGCAGAGATGGGGTGCTTTTGTTCACTTCTTATCGGGACCCGAATCTGCAGGAGACGCTGGCGGTCTACGATCAGGCATACCATTTTGCTGAAAGCTTTGAAGCGGATGAGGAGGAGATGACCAAAGCGATTATCGGGACCCTGGCGATGTTTGAACAGCCGCTCAGTCCCAGCGCAATCCGGCGGCGGGCGGACCGGCATTATTTTGAACAGATTACTGCAGATGAGCTGCAGCGGGAGCGAAATGAAATCTTCTCAGCAACACCCGGTGATATCAGGTACTATGCCGGACTGCTTAAAGCAGTAGCGGAACAGAATTTCTTCAGTGTGGTTGGCAATGACTCCAAGATGAAATCGGCACAAGCTATATTTGGAAGCCTGGAGGAACTGGTGAGATAACAGATGAAAACACAAATTTTGATTATCGACGACGAATGGAACATGCGGAATTTGCTGCGCATTTATTTGCAGAAGGAAGGCTTTGCCACCCAAGAGGCAGCTACCGGGCAAGAAGCTCTTCGTATGATCGGGAAGCAGGCATTCGACCTGCTCCTGCTGGATGTCATGATGCCGGATACGGATGGCTGGCACGTCTGCCGCGCCGTGAGAGAACATACGCAGATTCCTATCCTGATGCTTACCGCACGCTCTGAAACGAAGGACAAGGTGCTTGGGCTGGGGATTGGCGCAGACGACTATTTGACCAAACCCTTCGAACCGGAAGAATTGCTGGCCCGGATTCATTCTTTGCTCCGGCGTTCATCTCTGAACCGGACAATCGAACCGCAGGAGAAGCAGCTGAATTATCCGGGGCTGCGAATTCTTCCGGAGGCCCGCGAAGTGTATATTGAAGGGAAGCGTGCTGATTTTACCTTGAAGGAATTTGATCTCCTGACCATGCTGGCGCGGAGCAGCCAACGGGTGTTCACCAGGGACGAGCTGGTTGAACGTCTCTGGGGCAATGATTATGGCGGAGAGACGCGCGTGATCGACACGCATATCAAGAATATCCGCGAGAAGCTGCAAAAAGCCGGTCTGCCGTATAATCCGGTACAAACGGTATGGGGGCTGGGGTATAAATTTCAGGTTCCCGGCAAAAGCGAATGAAAAACAACATCATCGGCTTTAAGCTCGGGCTTGCGATCATGTCGGTGTTCCTGATTGTGTTGCTGTTTCTCGGTGTGGCCATCGACCGGATGTTCAGCAGCTTTTATTATAAAGAAATGCGGACAGAGACAGAGGAGCTGGCTTCGCATTTTACAGTCATGGCCGAATCCCAGGATACCACCAGCGAACAAATGATGCGGACCTTTGCTGAATTTTCAAATGTGAGTATTTTTAACATCTCCCGCGACAGCAGGTTAACTCTTCATTCGGGTGTACATGATTCAGCAGACCGTTCGTTTATTCACGGGGCTGATCTGGCCCGGATATTCTCGGGAACCCGCGTGAGTTTGTTGTACAAAGACCCCGCAGGACACCGGTATTTCGTAACCGGACGGCCTATCAAGGATGGCGGCAGGGTGAGTTCCGCGCTCTATGTCATGTCATCCACACAAAGCATGGTGCAGTCGCTGGCTTCGGTGCGGGATATTCTGCTGCTCTCGGGAATAGGGGCTTTTGTGCTGGCCCTGGGCATTACCTGGATTATTGCCAGATTGCTGTCGCGCCCGCTGGTGCAGATGCAGAAGGCAACCCGCAAGCTTGCGGCAGGGGAGCTGGAAACAAGGCTGACGATCGGCAGCAATGATGAAATCGGGTTTCTGGCGGCAGCCATTAACGATCTCGCAGTTGATCTGCAGCGCTATAGAGATACCAGGCAGGAGTTTCTGGCGAATATCTCCCATGAGCTGCGGACGCCAATCACCTATTTGCAAGGATACGCCAAGGTAGTGAAAGACGAACTATATGAGACAGAGGAAGAAAAAAAGCTGTATCTGGACATCATCGGCCAGGAAGCGCACCGCATCCAGCATCTGGTGGAGGATTTGTTCGAGCTTGCCAAGATGGAGGAGGGTAAAATTCCGCTGCATCTGGAAGAAGTGGATCTGAAACGGATTGTGGATCAAGCCGCCCGCAAGCTTGAATTAACGGCCAAGGAAAAAGGCCTCAAGCTTGCGGTTGTGCATAACGGACAGGCTTCTCTATTACTTGGGGATAGCAAACGCATGGAGCAAATCGTGATGAATCTGCTGGAAAATGCTGTACGGTATACGGATGAAGGTGAGATTAACGTCCAATTGAATTACTTACCAGGCTCCGCAGTTTTTATCGTAGAAGATACCGGGATAGGTATCCCGGAAGCAGAGCTTCCTTATATTTTCGACCGTTTCTACCGGGTGGAGAAGTCGCGCTCGCGTCAATATGGAGGCACCGGCCTCGGTCTTTCTATCGTTAACAAGCTGGTCGAGCTTCTGGACGGTTCAATCCGCATCACCAGCAAGGCCGGGGCGGGAACCCGCTGCGAGGTCAAGTTCAACAGGCAGCCCAATCATGAGGGGTCATGATTTCACCGCCTATCGACCTAAGAAGCCGAAAATCTCATCGACAGCGAGGCGATACCCGCCGGATCGTTGAAAGGATTCCTGCAGATTGTCCACTGCATTTTTATATGATGGCTGGTTCAACACTTGATCTGCCGCTTCACGCAGCCCATTTGCAGTCAAACTTTGCATTTGCAATGCAATACCTGCTCCGAGACTGGCAATTCGCCCGGCAACGATCGGCTGATCTGCGCTCTGGGGGATTACAACTAGCGGAACCCCGTAATAGAGAGCTTCATGGGTACTGTTCATTCCTCCATGTGTAATAAATAATGAGATGTGCTTCAGCACTTCAGTTTGCGGAACATAATTTTGTACAATGAAGTTATCAGGAATTTCTCCTAAATCAGAAATTGGGGTTTTATTCCCAACTGACATGATAATAGTGTAATCAGTATTCCCGAAGGCCTCGAAACAAAGCTTATAGAAGTCCAATGCTTGGTTAAAGACAGTACCCAGTGAGATATAAATGGTTTTTTTCCCCTTGATTGCGTTAAAGTCGAAGTTTGCCTGAGTTGGTCTTGAAGAGAGAGAGGGACCTACAAATTTATAAGTTTGATCGAATCCCTCTCCATTGGGCTGAAATTCCCTGGTTGTATAAACGATTGTAAGGGGTGCAGGATTACACAAGACTTCGTAAGGTGATTGAATTTCCACATTATATTTTTCTTTCAGCATTTCCGTCAGGCTGTGATATCTATCGTATATAGGCTTAGCTATTTCTGCAGGGATTTTCATAGAAGGCTGTTCCAGCATTTTATCATAGGAAGCTTGGGTCTGCGCAAAGGATGTACTGGAGTTAATTGCGGGAAGCTCAAGAATCTGCGCAAGCATTCGTCCACAGCCAAACATGGAATCATGGATGATGTAATCAAAATGCTCGCCAGCAATCTGTTCCAGAACACTTGGTATGATTATATCTGCCGTAAGCAAAAGACCGTTAATTCTTTCGAGTAAATAATTTCTTCCGCCTGAGATGAAGGCTTCAATAATTTTTTGATCGTCTAATGCCCGTACTGAAGCTCCCGTCTTCTCGATGCGCTCCCGATAAGCTTCAATACATAAGTATACTACCTCTTCTCCACGCGAAATAAGCTCTTGCACCACACCGATAGTTGGATTGATATGCCCTTCTGATCCGCCATTAATAAATAACACACGTGCCATTTCTACCACTCCTTTGGGTGCTATGTTCCGTACGATTACCATAAAAAAACAGTGGATATACGCTCGTAATCCGAACATAAAATCCACTGTTTATAATAGCACAAATAATGGAAAATATAATCTATTTTTTTAGCTGGTGCAGGATTTTGATGAGGGTTTCCCGCTTTACCGGCTTGCTGATGTAATCGTCCATCCCCGCCTCCAGGCACTTTTCCCGGTCCCCTTTTAAGGCATTGGCCGTGACCGCGATAATACGTGGACACTTATCTTTGAGCTCTTCCCTGATGATCTGCGCTGCCTTCAGACCGTTCAAAAACGGCATATGCAAATCCATGAATATGAGATCGAACGGATGGTTGCGTGCTGCTTCAATCGCCTTTTTGCCGTTGGCGACGGTGGTTACCCGATGCCCCAATTTTTCCAGCATTTTTGTCATTACCAGCTGGTTGATGGCATTGTCTTCGGCGAGCAGAATGTTAACTTTTCCGGTGTTATGAAGCATATCTTCAAATACCTGTTCCCGGGGGACCTGTGAGGCCTCCTTAAACTGGATAGTGAAGGAAAAGGACGAACCGTTTTTGCCGTCACTCTCGGCGTAAATCTCACCGCCCATCATGTCAATAATTCTGCGGCTGATCGCAAGACCAAGGCCTGTGCCTTCGTGGCTCCGGGACATAAAGCTGTCAATCTGGGCAAACGGCTCAAAAATGTCATTAAGCCGAGCAGGATCTATTCCGATGCCGGTATCTGTAACGGTAAAAGCCAATCTGCAGGGTTTTTCCTTCATCAGCCGCGCTTTTACCTCAATGCTGCCCTTGGAAGTGAATTTCACAGCATTGCCCAGCAGGTTCAGCAGCACCTGTTTCAGCCGCTCGGCATCGCCATAGATATAGTCGGGAACATCGTGATTGACGGTGTAAGACAGTTCTATTTTCTTTTCATCAGCCTTCTTGGAAATCACTGAAAAACTGTCCTTGATACATTTGCGCAAATCAAAATTATGCTCTTGAAGCTCAGAGCGGCCTGCTTCGATTTTGGAGAGATCCAGGATGTCATTGATGATGTTGAGCAGGATGTCCCCGCTTTTCTGGATCACCTCAACATAACTTCTCTGCTCTTTAGTCAGGTCTGTCATGTCAAGCAGAACATCCGTCATGCCGACTACCCCGTTCATGGGTGTGCGGATTTCATGGCTCATCATGGCCAAAAACTCACTTTTGGCTTTGTTGGTGGCCTCCGCAGTCTCCTTGGCAAGCAGCAACTGTTTCTGCTCAGAAATATCCTTGCAAATCAGATAAAACCCGATATTTTGCCCGCTTACATAAATCGGGGCGATGCTGGTAAGCACTTCCACTGAACTGCCCTCTTTGGTAACGAGGATGTCAATTTCATGTTCAACAGAATCATCGTAAATGGCCTTTTCAAGAATTCTGTCGACATTCGCTTGTCCAATCAGATTCGCAAGCTCTGCACCGATCAATTCCGTTTCAATGTGGTAGCCAGTGAGCTTTTCTGCCATATTGTTGGCATTGATAATGCGGCCGTCCAGACCAAATGAGATCACGGCATCATGGTTATATTTTTTGAGTGAGTTATACCGCTCGACAGACTCTTGGAGCCGCCGCTCCGATTCTTTTTGCCTAGTTATATCTATTAATTGGCCAATGTAATATATCAGCTTTCCCGTCTCATTATGGAATCGCTTAAAGGAGAGCAGTCCCCACATATTTTCACCATTTTTTTTGAGGTACCGTCTTTCAAGCTGTATTTCATTCTTCCCAGTTTCCATACATGCCACTAAACTCTCAATGTTTCTGACTGCTTCATCCGGGTGAGAGAAGTCGCCTACTCTCTTGCCGTCAAACTCTGCTCTGCTATATCCAAGCATCTGCTCCATTGCAGGATTTACGGTCAAAATCAAACCATCAGGCGAAACAAGGGCAATTCCAAAGGAAGCATGATCATACACTTGTTGATTAAAGGTGATTGGGTCCAGGTTTACACGTTGCATGGTTCGCCTCCACAGATCAGATAAGGTTTATTATCAATAAACAATAAAGATGTAATAACGGAATAGTATACCCCGTCATTTGTCTAATGAATCAGATCTGTGAAGATTTCCAGCGGATACCTAATGATTCATACCAGCCATCCCGCCCATGATTTCCGGATTAACCATCCCGAAGATCATCGCGACATGCGCTACCACGAGAAAGCCGCTGATGAGGAGGAAATGCAGCTTTAGCTTGCTTTCTTCACTGCGGTTGCGGGCAATCAGTCCGAGATCCAGCAGGGCCAGGGGCAGCAGGAAGAGCACGCCGCTGAGATAAAAGCTTACAGCTACCACATCAACCCAGGTATGCCATTCCCCGTTCGCGGTAACCGGAATAAAAGCGGTAGGGAATAAATACAGAAATATTCCTGTAAAATAGAGGCCGGCTAGAATGCTGCATATCCGGTTAAATGCTCTAAGCGGTCCTTTGAGATTTTTGGTGAACAAAATAATAAATTCGGTCACTGTAATCGTCTCGGCAAAAATGACCGGAATCGCCATAAAAAGAATCAGGTTCCAAGGCTGGTTGTCTGCAAGCAGAGACATGTAATGCGTCATGTTCATGTTAGTTCCTCCCATAGATTAATTAGCTGTCACTGTGATGTTAGTAAATAAGTGTGTGGAAAGTATGGAGAAACGAAGTTATGCTAGTATAAGCTGTGAAATAACACAGTCAGCAATTGAACGCGGAGGGAGCATGGCGGAGGATATGGAAAAACTGCAAAGCATTTTATTTGATCTGGATGGAACGTTAACCGACCCCAAAGAGGGCATTACCAAAAGCGTAGAGTATGCGCTGGGCAAATTCGATATTACCGTAGAGCATCCGGACCTGCTCTTGCCTTACATCGGACCGCCATTATACGATTCTTTTGTGGAAATCCAAGGCTTTTCCGCAGAGCGCGCGGCCCAAGCCGTTGAATTCTACCGGGAACGGTACCGTACGCTGGGCATGTTCGAGAATCTCGTGATTCCCGGAATCCCAGAGCTGCTGAAGGAGCTGCAGGGCAGAGGTTTTGATTTATACGTCGCTACCTCAAAACCAACGGTGTTCGCCGAAGAAATTATCCGCCATTATGGGCTGGAGCCATATTTCAGGCATGTGGCAGGCAGCAACCTGGACGGGACGCGATCCAAGAAAAAAGAGGTTATCCAATACGTATTGGAGGAGCATCAGATTGCAGCGGGTACAGCGGTGATGATCGGGGACCGCGAGCATGACATTATCGGGGCCCGGGCCTGCGGCGTTGCCTCAGTCGGCGTCCTCATCGGCTATGGTTCCGAGGAAGAGCTGCGAAGTGCGGGTGCGGACTATATTGCACGAAATGTGAAAGATATAGGTGATATTATCTTACATATTCACGAAGGACTTGTTGACGCATAGTGAAACCTGTAGTAAATCTACGCTCCAGTTGCTCATTGCATGATACGAAGCCTGTTTTTTTAAAAATGGTTGACATTCTCACGAAGGGTTCAGTATTATGTAACCAGCAACACGATATTCAAGGCGATGACCAAAGACATGATATCCTATGCGGACTGGCCAGAGAAAGAAGTGAACGGTGAGAGCTTCTAACAGCGACCGGCAGGATGTTACCCCTTTGCAGCCGTGGCACTGAACCTTTCCTGCTGTTAGGGAAGCTGTAAATGCTACCGTCTTATCCCCGATACCGGATACCAATGAGGATCTAGTGTATTTTCTTCCGCCCGAACAGCCGGGGGGTCGATCATTACAGGTCAAATTAGGGTGGAACCACGAGCCAGAACGCACTCGTCCCTTTCCGGGAGAGATGCGTTTTTTTGCGTTCAATCCACAATAGACTACGAAGAAATGGAGGCCACAATCATGGAAATCAATGTATCACTGCCGGATGGATCAATTAGGAGGTACGCACGCAGCACCACAGTTGCTCAAGTAGCGGAATCCATCAGCACAAGCCTGAAGAAAAACGCAGCAGCCGGTAAAATCGACGGCAGACTCGTTGACATTCATCAACCGATTGACCATGACTGCCACGTCGAAATCGTTATGGCCGACAGCCCGGATGGACTGTTCATCCAGCGGTATAGTACAGCACATCTAATGGCTCAGGCCATCCAACGCATATACGGTAAGCAAAAAGTTAAGCTGGGCATCGGTCCGGTAATCGAAGATGGATTCTACTACGATATCGATAGGGAAGGGCCGCTCTCCACAGATGACTTAGCTGCCATTGAGCAGGAAATGCAGAAGATTATCGGGGAGAATCTGCCGATTGTCCGGCGGGTAGTCAGCCGCGCCGAAGCCATTGCGCTTTTCGAAGCATTGGATCAACCGCTCAAAGTGGAACTGATTCACGGCCTGCCGGAGGACGAAGAAATCAGTCTGTATGAGCAGGGCGAGTTCATTGATTTATGCCGGGGTCCGCATGTGGCTTCCACGGGCCACATCAAAGCATTTAAACTGCTGAGCGTTGCCGGCGCCTATTGGCGCGGGGATTCCAATAATCCTATGCTGCAGCGTATTTACGGAACGGCCTTTTCCAAAAAAGCGCAGCTGGAAGAGCACCTGCACATGCTGGCGGAAGCGAAGAAGCGTGACCACCGCAAGCTGGGCAAGGAGCTGGAACTGTTCATGTTTTCCGAGGAAGCGCCGGGTATGCCCTTTTATTTGTCCAAGGGAATGATTCTCCGTACAGAGCTGGAGAACTTTCTGCGCGAATTGCAGCGGGCGCGGGATTATGATGAGGTCCGCACACCGCTGATGATGAACAACCGGATGTGGGAGCAGTCAGGACACTGGGACCACTATAAGGACAACATGTATTTTACTCAGGTAGATGAGACGAAATATGCATTGAAACCGATGAATTGTCCGGGACATATGCTGATCTTCAAGAACAGCCTCCGCTCCTACAGGGAGCTGCCGATGCGTGTCGCAGAGTTTGGCCAGGTACACCGGCATGAGTTTTCTGGAGCCCTGAACGGAATGATGCGGGTGCGGACCTTCTGTCAGGATGATGCCCATTTGTTCGTGCTTCCTGAACAGATCGAAGAGGAAATCGCCGGTGTTATGGAGCTGATCGGGCACATTTACAAAGTATTCGGCTTTGAATATAAGGTGGAGCTGTCTACACGGCCGGATGATTACATGGGCTCGGAAGCGTTATGGGATCAGGCGGAGGCGTCGCTCCAAAATGTACTGGACAGACGCGGAATCGACTATCGGGTGAACGAGGGGGACGGAGCTTTTTACGGGCCGAAGATTGACTTCCACATTCAGGATGCGCTGAAGCGAAGCTGGCAATGCGGAACGATTCAACTGGATTTCCAAATGCCTGAGAAGTTCGATCTGACTTATGTCGGCGAAGACAGCCAGAAACACCGTCCTGTCGTGATCCACCGTGCGGTATATGGCTCGATCGACCGTTTTATGGGGATTCTTACGGAGCATTTCAGCGGCGCTTTCCCGCTGTGGCTGTCCCCGGTGCAAGTCAAACTGCTGCCGGTTTCCAGCCGCTATGCAGATTACGCCTTCCAAGTGAAAAAGGAGCTGCAGGATGCCGGAATCCGTGTCGAGCTTGATATAAGGAATGAGAAATTGGGCTACAAAATCCGCGAAGCCCAGCTGGAGAAGGTGCCTTACATGCTGGTGCTCGGTGAGCAGGAGCAAAGCGCCGCCGCAGTATCCGTAAGAAAACGCGGGTCCGGCGATGCCGGAGCCATGAGTATTGCTGAGTTTGTCCGGCAAATTGTCGGTGAAAACGCGGCTAGAAGTGACGTGTTTCTTCATTAATATGCAGGCAGTAGTCAAGTGAGGTGCAGTCCCATTTTACATAAATGGGGCTGTTCTTTTATATGAATCAGGCAGACAGGGAGATATTAAGTATTTTATAATTTGTATGAATACATCTATAGGAGGCAGCTTCGTGATCTCGAACAACGTCAAAGAACTTAACGGCACTTTTATTCGAATGGTTCCTATGGAAGCAGCGCATCAACATGAACTGATGGCTTTGCTGGTTAATCCGCAAATTTGGGAGTATACCTGGCGCAAAATCACTTCTCCCGCACAAGTAACAGGATTATTGGATACGGCGCTTGCCAATCAGGCGAAGGGGACCGAGCTCCCTTTTGTCATGATAGAGCAATCCACCGGCAGGATCGCCGGCACCTCGCGGATTATGCATCTTGACCACATTCACCGCAACGCGGAGATTGGCTGCACATGGATCTCCCCGAAGTTCTGGAGAACAGCGGTCAATACAGAATCCAAAGCTCTGCTGCTGCAGTATTGTTTTGAATCTTTAGGTCTGATCCGGGTGAATTTTACCGTTGCGGGGGATAATAAGCGATCCCAAAAAGCAGTCGAACGCATCGGTGCGGTGAAGGAAGGCATGCTGCGCAAACACCGGATCACTGCGGAAGGCCGTATTTTGGATAGTGTGCTGTACAGCATTATTGACGACGAATGGCCTGCGGTAAAAGATAATCTGCACTACTTGCTTAACGTAAAGTATGCGGACAAGAAAATCTAAAGTTCCTAAGGGGGTTATGTATTGGAAACAGGTAAGCCGGTAACGATAACTGTGGAAGCGCTCGTTCATTCTCCAGTAGAAAGCGTGTGGAAATATTGGACCGGGCCGGAGCATATTACGAAATGGAATACGGCTTCTGATGACTGGCATACGCCATACGCCGAGAATGATCTTAGGGCTGGCGGTAAGTTCCTCTCAAGAATGGAAGCCAAGGATGGCAGCTTTGGATTTGATTTTGGCGGAGTCTACGACGAAGTGAGTATGAACGAGCGCATCGCCTATACGATTGGCGACGGCAGAAAAGTGAAGATCGATTTTGTCCGCCAAGGCAACGATACGAAAATCATCACAGTGTTCGAAGCGGAAGAGACCAACTCCGTCGAGATGCAGCAAGCCGGGTGGCAGGCGATTCAGGACAATTTCAAAAAATATGTGGAAACAGCTGCAGAAAAATAAATCCTTCGTTGCTTTTGAAGCGCATGCCGGTGTCGGCATGCGTTTTGTTGTCTACCGTGTTAGAAGAAGATGCGACTTGAATTACATGATCCTAATCGATTAGGAAGTCGATTTCTTTTTTTTGCACATCATTACTCAAGTTCAGGTATTCTGTCTTTAAGGCTAAATCTTCTGTTCCATATTGTACATCTGTTGGAGTATTTATTGTGAAGACGACATTTTCTCTTTCACCGATTTTGTATATATGAATGTTTTTCATAAGTTCCGGTCCCTCTGAAGACCAGACTTCTTTGGGCCAAACCGTCAAAGTAAAGAGTGTCCCACCATAATTTTTGTTGGATTTATCAATGAAGTTGTAGCTCATGGTTTTTACATCCGTATTTGTGGCAGTAACCACTTCGTATTTGCTCTTCCATTGTTGTGGAAACTGAATGCTTATATTTTGTTCCGAAATTGTATAAACATCTTTTTGTGCAAGGTCACTATTATACTTTTCTGCTGCTTTAGGAATTGTCTTCAACTCATCAAATCTATAGTTTAGTCGTTCTATAAAGGCCAATGCTTCAGTTCTTGTAACAGGCTCGTTTTTATTGAACCCCTGTAAGGATCGTTCCGTTTTTCCCTTTGCTATACCAATATCCAAAAGATATTGGATGGAGTCGTCAACAGTAAAGTTTTTCCCGGTTGCATTAGTTAAGTAACGAGCTACATTTCCTCTATTCAAAGCTACCTCCTCAGAAGGCTGAAGCTCTGTCCACCCAAGTTTATGGATATAGCTTAGATAAGGTGCGGACCAATCTTGACTCTTTTGGCTTGAATTAAAGTCGGAGGGCTTGTAGCTTCTGATGAGCATCGCCATAAATTCACTTTGACTTACCTTTGCATCAGGTTTAAACGTCCCATCAGGATAACCTTCGACGATTTTATGCTCAATTGCTCTTTCAATATACTCCTGTCCCCAAAAGTGATCTGGAACATCTTTAAACATGCTTGACTGCTCTGCCAGGGCAATGTTCGCTTGAAAGACGAGACTTATGCCCAATATACATGATAACCATTTTCTCATAATGATTCCCCATTCTCCTTCCACAAAATAAATACGCTGCTGTTGAAGCTTAATCTTCTCCAGCGCCCTCAGGACTTTTCAGCGCCTCCTGCTCGCGGTAGGCCGAAGGAGTCAGGCCATACTTTTTCTTGAAGAGCGTGGAGAAGTATGTGATATTGTACATGCCTACCGATTCACTGATTTTGGCGGCAGTCTCATGGGTGGAAGCCAGCAAATCCTTTGCTTTCTCCAGTCTGGTGTGGTTCAGGTATTCACTGAACGATTGCCGGGTTGCTCCTTTGAACAGCTTTCCCAGATAGCTTGGCGACAGGCCAGCAATGTTGGACACCAGCTCCAGGGATAAGTTCGGCTGGGCATAATGCTCCTGGATGTAATTCTGCACCTTCTCAATAATAAAATTGTGCTTCTGGGCATTCATCCAGAGACTTTTCTCTTCGATTAATGCGCAGATATTGTAACAATACCGGTGGAAGATGTCCTTGATTTCCGTTAGATGTTCGGCGGATTCAATATCTGTCACCGCAACCAGATACTCGTTGAAATTGGAATCCGGCACATGCTGCAAATACTCAAAGTGCTTGAGCAAGGAGAGCATAAGCTGGATGCTGTAGGTAATGACCTGATTGATTGAACCGTTTGAGATTTGTTCTACGAATTGTCCGATTGCATCTTGAATAGGCTCCGGCTTGCCGGATTGCACAGCATCGATTAGCCTCTTCTCATAGGCACTGGGATAGCTCAAAGCCGTCATCATATGCGGCCGCGTTGCTACAGCATCCAGAATCGATTCCTTTCCGTAGATCATCCGATATTTAACATACTGCTGCGCCGAAGTATAGGAGGAAGGGATATTCTTCCTGCCATAGCTTATATCCCCTACACCGATGGATACAGTTACCTTGAAGTAACGGTTCAAAAAGCTCTGAATATTACGCAATGCGGGTTTGAGTTCCTCCGGCGTCTGGTTTTTCGCGCACTGAAGGATTGCGGCAGTTTCATTCTCCCCAATATTTAAGTAATCACATACCCCGATATGCCCCAGCATCTCTTTTGCAATATTGCCAAGGGCGAAACGCAGCATAGGACGCTGTTCCGCATCCATTCTCCCTTTTGCCAGCTCCAGCTCATTGATTTTGAATACCAGTACGCAAAAATAAGGCCCGGACACCGCTGCGTCGATATCCCGGATGAGTTCGCTCGGAACCGAGTATTCCAGCGGATGGCCCTGGAGCAAGGAATGCAGATAAAGCTCACGGATCGTCCGGGAGGAGCTGCTGATCACGAACTGCATTGATTTATCCCGTTCCTCCAAGGAATGGAAAACCTCGGCCATGATCTTATATTCATCGATGAACGGCGAACCGGAGGCCGGAACATTCATGCCCGGCATGATCTTTTCAAACAGCGTCGATAACGGACTATAAATATTTTTGGTCAGAAAAATAGAGATCAGCAGACCTGCCAGTACGATCCCCGCCGTCACTAGCAGTGTAACGCTGCGGAGCTGGTCAATGTTAGAGATGAGCCCGGAGTAAGGGGAAACGCTTACAAAATACCAGTCCATTTTCTCCGACTTCACATAAGTGACCAGATGCTTTTTATTATGAATATTTGTTGTGAAACTGTTCTCATCCTTGTCTTGATTCAGAATTTGCTGCACATACTGTTCCTTGGACAAATCCTCCAGGAATAAATTTGAATCGGTATGGGAGATTACTTTGCCCTCGTTGTTGATAACGAAAACATTGCTCGCGGCATCCGCTTTGCTGATCTTGCGAATCGTCGTCAGAATGGACTTCTCTTCCACATTGATATAGATGAGCGGGTTGTCAGAGGTCTGAAATGAGAAATCCGGGTATAGCAGAAAGGTTAGAAGCTGCAGCGGCGCATCGTTATTACGGCCGGCAATCGTCAGGCTGCGCGGATAGAATTCCATGTACCGCTCCGCGCTGAGAGCGGTGAGCGATGAATCGAAAGGAAGCCCGGCTGTGTCGACTGTTGTTCCCGTAGAAGGCCGGTAGATTCCTATGCTGTGAATATAAGGATATATACTTGTAATCTGGGACATCTGTTGAAAGATACGATAATTGTTTATCTTGTTCTCAGTCTTGTCGTTGAGGAACGCGATGATCTCCCGCTGGATGAGCAGTGCATTGCCGATTGTCATGACTTGGTTATAGACAACATCTGAGGCGTAAGTGATCTGGGACAGCATGGCTTTGGAATTGCGGTCGATCTCCTTGACGGCGCTTCTGGAGAAGAGATAGAAGAGAACACCGGACAGCAGGCTGACGGTTAGAAGAACAAGCAGGAAATATGAGATGGTAAGCTTTTGAAAAGCCTTGTACCGGACAAGCTGGTTCATGGTGTTCCGCATGAAGAATACCTCCCAATGCGCTAATAGTACCTCTTCAATATAGATCATATTCGGCTAAAAAGGTACTCCATCGCGTAAAAATGAAAGCCAGTTCGTTTATTTGGAAGCCTTGTGCCGCATTGTAGAAGGGTTCTCCAGATTTTAAAATAGACAGGCGCCGGGCGCGCCGGCTAACCTGAATACATAACATCGGCCGCTGGTGAGATGCAGCAGCCGGTAATTCATAATAAATGGGGGGGAACAGAATTTGGAAAAGAAACAGCGGCGGGGATTCGGAATGCTGTCCGATATTCGCAGGAACGGTACGTCTTATCTGCTGGTTCTGCCTGCGATGGCCTACACCTTTATTTTTGGGTATATGACGTATCCGTATATGCTCATTGCTTTCCAGCGATTCAATTATAGTAAGGGAATATTCCATAGCGAGTGGATAGGCTTAAAGAACTTCGAGTTCTTCTTCCGGTCGAACAAGGCGTTTACGGTCACCTTTAACACCATCTTCCTAAACTTGCTCTTTATCGTCTTCGGCACGCTGACGGCGCTGGCGATCTCACTGATCCTGAACGAGCTGCGCAAAAGGCTGTTCGTTAAGATCAGCCAATCGATTATGCTGTTTCCGCACTTCATATCCTGGATCGTCATCAGCTATGTTCTGTACGCGTTTTTTTCTATGGATATGGGGATTGTGAACAAATTGCTGAACCAGTTCGGCATCGCCCCGGTTAACTGGTATACTGAGCAGCAGGCATGGCCGGCAATTCTTACCGTCATGCATGTTTGGAAGGGAGCCGGGATGAGCGCCGTTATTTATCTGGCTACCATTACCGGAATCGATGATACTTTGTATGAAGCAGCCGAGATTGACGGGGCCAGCCGCTGGCAGATGTGCATGCGTATTACAGTTCCGTTGATGATGCCTACGGTGGTTATCCTATCGCTGCTGTCTGTCGGTAAAATCATGTACGGCGATTTTGGAATGATCTACGCATTGATTGGCGACAACGGCACCTTGTATGCGACCACTGACATTATTGATACGTATGTATTCCGCTCTTTGCGTCAGATTGGCAATCCTTCCGAAGCAATGGCCGTCGGACTGTTCCAATCCGTTGTCGGATTTATTCTTGTCTTCGGTACAAATGCCATTACCCGCAAATTTTTCAAAGACGGCGCGTTGTATTAAAATCCGCTTACGGCATTAGCTTACCGAAGAGAGGTTTTAGGAGGAATAAAAATGAAGACGTTTTCAATCAGCAAAACGGTTATGTACGCTCTGATTACGATTTATTCGGCGCTTTCTTTGCTTCCGATGCTGCTGGTGCTAATGATCTCGGTTACGGATGAGGATGCCATATTGAAGAACGGCTACAGCCTTTTCCCGGAGAAGTTCTCCCTGTATGCCTATAAGCTGATCTTTACAGGCGGCTCCCAGGTTATGCGGAGCTACGGAATCTCCATCATTGTCACGATCATCGGCACCATGCTGGCGATTCTGATTACTTCCATGGCCGGCTATACGCTGGCGAACAAAAATGTGAAATACCGCAATCTGCTGTCGCTTTATTTCTTTATCACCATGATTTTTTCCGCTGGGATTGTGCCCTGGTATCTGATGAACCGGTCGCTTGGATTGACCAACAATATCCTTGCTCTGATTATTCCTTCACTGCTGTTCAGCCCGTTCAACCTTTTCCTTGTGCGCAATTTCATGAACGGGGTTCCAGACTCACTGCGGGAGTCGGCAACCATTGACGGTGCAAGTGATATTACGATTGCTTTCAGGATCTATCTTCCGTTATGCAAGCCGGTACTGGCGACGATTGCACTTTTCTACGGACTGGATTACTGGAACAATTGGTGGAATGCGATCATGCTGATTGACAGCAAAGATTTGTACCCGCTGCAATTTATGCTTCTGCAGATGCAATCGGAGATCAGTATGCTGAACGAGATGACGATGCTGGCCGGATCAAGTGATATCACGCTTCCTTCGGAATCGGTCAAGATGGCGACGGCGGTCGTCACGATCGGTCCGATCATATTTCTGTATCCTTACTTACAGAAGTATTTTGTCAAAGGGCTGGTAATTGGTTCGGTCAAAGGCTGATATTATCCCTTCGGGGTTAACATAAATAAGAAGGCATTATAGAAGGAGGTCGACTTTTTTATGAAAAAGTATTACGTAATTCTATTAGCTGTGGTACTTTTGCTTTCGACACTGATTGGATGCAGCCAGGGTTCCAATTCATCCAACACTGCGGATAAGGAAGACAACACTTCAGCCTCAAAACAGGAGAATAACGGCAAGCCTGCAGAGACGGTGAAAATCAAATATTTGGTTCCCGGCACAGAGCCGAAAGACTACAAGGAAGTGTTCCAAAAGGTCAATGAGAAGCTGGCTGCGGACGGTGTCGGCGTTGAGGTGGAGAAAATCTACATTCCGTGGGATGCGTGGGATCAGAAGCTGAACTTGATGCTGTCCACCGGCGAAGATTTCGACCTGTTCCACGTCATGCAGGACCGTACACCGTTCTCCAGCTACTATAATCGTGGTGCGTTGGCAGATATCACGGATGCAATCAAAAAGTATGGACAAAATCTGAAAAAATATATTCCGGAAGATATTTTCGACGGAGCTAAAATCAATGGCAAATATTATGCCGCTCCATCTTATTGGGTTGAAATGGCGAGTGAAGGTGAGTTCGATATCCGCCGCGACATTCTCCGCGAGAACAATCTCAAAGAGCCGGCTACTCCGGCTGAATTGATCAGCACTTGGGAGATTGTTATGAAGAACTGGAAGGGAAGCAACAAGCCCTATCTGAGCACACGGGCGGATTTTGACCCGATCTTCCTGCATACGTCTATTCTGCACCGGACTTATGACACCTTTCCGTTCACAGTGAAGGATAAGTTCTTCTATGTGAATCAGAGCGGCGAGGTCAAGTCTTGGATTGAAACCGAGGAGTTCAAGAAGGATGCATCCTTCATGCGCGAGCTATACACAAAGGGAATTACTAATCCCGATATCCTGGTCATGAAGCAGGAGCAGGTAGATGCGCAGCTCGACAGCGGTGAATGGTTCGTCCGCCTGGGAACCGGCGGAAGCTTGACCGGACTCAAGAAGTACAATCCAGAGGCCACTGTAAACGATATCGGTGTTGTGTGGTTTAACCCGGAGAAAGAATATCTGCGTCCGCTCACCTTCAAAAACGGGAATGCGGTACCGGTGAACAGCAAGCATCCGGAAGAGGCCGTCAAATTCATGGATTGGATGCTGGCAAGTCAAGAGAACTATGATCTGGTGCAATATGGCATCGAGGGCAAGCACTACACCAAGGACGGCGAGAAGGGCTATAAGCCGATCAAAGATCCGAATAACAATAACAATCCGGGGTATAGAGGATCTGATTCGCAAAACGGCAACGTAAACTTCATGCGTTTTGACTTGGAGAATAGCATTCCCGATAATAACAAAGTTTTGTTTGAGCCCAATCCGAAGGCGGTCAACAGTATCGCGGCGAACTTTATTTTTGACCCGACAAATGTAAGGACCGAGTACACCAACATTTTGTCCGAAGCTTCAGCAAGCATTACTCCGATTTATATGGGCGTCCTGGAATACGATAAGGCCTTCCCGGCCGCACTGGAAAAAATGAGAAAAGCCGGTTTGGATAAGGTAGTTGCGGAATACCAGAAGCAATTCCAGGAATATCAGGCTACACTTAAATAATGTAGTCGAAAACTAAAGGAAAGGATGGATAAATTTGACCCTGCAGAAGCAAAGAAATGAATTTGAAGCGGCAAAAAAAATATATGAACGTGCAACTTTGAAGTTTCAGGGTGTGGACGTTTATGATGTCTACAATGTTTCGGTCCTCTTCAAAAGGGACGGGAAGCGCTATTTGTTCGGACGGGTAGAACGCCGCGGGGAATGGGCCCGCTCTTGGGTCCGGCTGTTCGAGGAAACGGGACAGGATGAATGGTCCGTGGTGAAAGATAGCATGATCTATACCCTTGAGGACCCTTACATTAGTGAGATTGGCGACGAGCTTGTATTGGGCGGGACACATGTGCAATATCAGAGTGGAAGGTACAGTACGTTTTTCGGCTATTTCTTCCGGGGCACCGATCTCCACAATTTGTACTACTTCACTACTGGGCCTAACAAAATGAAGGATATCCGCCTTGTTGCGCTGGCGGATGGCAAGATCGGCGTCTTCTCGCGTCCGCGCAGCACCGGGATGAAAGACAAATACGGAAGTGAATCCATGATCGGCTTCACGGTTATTGACAGACTGGAAGAGTTGACCGCGGACGTTATCGAGAGCGCACCTTACATTCACGGCATTTTCGGGGCGGGCGAATGGGGAGGTGTCAATCAGGCGTATCTGCTGGACACTGGTAAAATCGGCATCATCGGACATATTTGCTACCAGGATAAGGATGCGAATGGCGGGGAAGTGAAGGTGTACCTGAACATGGCCTTCATCTTCGATCCAACAACCCGGGAGTCAATTGACCTTCATCTGATTGGAAGCCGTCCCTGTTACCCGCCGGGACCATCCAAGGCACCGTATTTGGCCGACTGCGTTTTTTCTTCGGGCATAGTGATGCGCCCGGACGGCAAGGCCGATCTGTACAGCGGTATTGGCGATTGCGAAACAGGGCGTATTACGATCGACTATCCGTTCGCAGGACATGGGCTTCTTGTCTAGAAGAAGATGGAATGACTCAGTCCTCACTATCGGACATATTAACAATCTGGACAACTAGGAGGATGTTGATAGATGAAAACCACAACTATGCCCATCATCGGAGCGCTGGAGTCCAGCCTGCTCATTCGCCGCCATCCGGCTAATCCTGTGCTGGACGCGGCCCGCGTGCCGTATCCCACCGCATTAGTCTTCAATGCGGGCGTCGCTAAGTTGGGGGGCCGCTACATCATGGTATTCCGCAACGACTACGGCTCTCTGGAGAAGCAGATCATCGGGCCGTCTCACACGACGGATCTCGGCATCGCTTTCAGCGACGATGGCATTCACTGGACGGCGGGGCCGAAGCCGGTGTTCAAGCTGTGCGACGAAGAGATTATACGCGCCTATGATCCGCGTCTGACAGTCATCGACGGCCGCTGCTACATGTGCTTCGCCGTAGATACACAACACGGCATCCGGGGAGGTATCGCAGTGACGGACGATTTTGAATCCTTCGACATAGTGAGCTTGTCGACACCGGACCTGCGGAATATGGTATTGTTCCCGGAGCGAATCGGCGGCAACTACGTCCGGCTGGAACGGCCGTTCACCGTGTACAGCCGCGGCGGCGTTGACCGGTTCGATACCTGGATTTCGGAGTCTCCGGATCTGATCTATTGGGGCCGTTCCGGGCTGCTGCTGGCGGTGGAGCAGGTACCGTTCGCCAACGACAAGATCGGCCCGGCAGCACCGCCTGTAAAGACGAATAAGGGATGGCTCACTACATTCCATGCGGTGGATATCGATCCCGCCCGAGGGAAGAACGGCTGGGAGCCGTCCTGGAAGAAGCGGTACACAGCCGGCATTATGCTGCTTGATCTCGACAATCCGAAGAAAATCCTCGGCATGAGCGCATCGCCGCTGCTTGTGCCTGAAGCAGATTATGAGACGGACGGGGGCTTCCGCAATGATGTCATTTTCCCCGGCGGCATGGTGCTGGAGGAGGACGGGGAAGTGAAAATATACTACGGAGCCGCCGATACGGTGGAATGTCTGGCTACCGCTCATGTGGACGATCTGATCAGGCTTTGTTTGGAGGGATGAGCCCTCTGTTCAAATAGATATGTATATGTGCCGCCTGTAATCTAGGAAGCAAATATAGGATGCTTAAACAAGGACTGGCCCTGTGCAGTAAGCTGCACAGGGCCAGTCCGTTTTGTATTCGTAGCGGCTAAGATCAAAGCGGTGGACTGTTCCTACTTCGCAGAACTAACAAATTGATTTCTAGCCGCACCCAGACCGACAAGACAGAGCAGAGCAGAAGCGCCAACCAATATCAGGAGTGGAACGCTCCAACTATGGGTGGCATCATGCAAGTATCCAATCAGCGCTGGGCCCATTGCAGCCAGCAGATATCCGATGGATTGGGCCATGCCCGATAATTCAGCCGCTTGATGGGCACTTCGGGTACGCAAGCCGAAAAACATCATGGACAAGCCAAAGGCAAAGCCTGCTCCCATACCAAGAATAATAGCCCAAAACAGAACCAGATGGATACTGCCATAGAGAAGTCCAAGTGTTCCGATCAAAAGCAGAATCGTTGTAATCACCACTAACAACCGTTGGTTAGACATGCGCCCGGCTATAACAGGAACGATAAAGGCAAAGGGGAGCGAAGCCATAATCAGAACCGATAGAAACCAGCCGGATTGACTTGAACTGATGCCCTGATCCTTTAGTATTTCAGGCAGCCATGCCACCAGTACATAAAAAATGGTTGATTGTAATCCCATAAAAAGAGTTACCTGCCAAGCCAACGGAGAGCGCCATATATTGACCTGATGCTTGTTCCCTGTGCTGCTGCCGGCAGCAGCGGCTGATTTCGCCGGAGCCTTGAGCTGCGGTGCCCAAAAGAGAATGGAGATGACGCTAAGTATCCCCCATACTCCCAAAGCACCTTGCCAGTTCAAGCCTGCCCCCACAGCTAAGGGAACACTAATGCCGGAAGCAATCGCCCCGCATAGATTCATGGAAACACTATAAACCCCTGTCATTGTCCCCATTTGCTGCGGAAATTCCCGTTTTATCAGGCTCGGTAGTAATACATTACATATGGTGATAGCAAACCCTAGAACTGCGGTTCCAACATACAAG
Source organism: Paenibacillus graminis (assembly GCF_000758705.1). Lineage (NCBI taxonomy): Bacteria > Bacillati > Bacillota > Bacilli > Caryophanales > Paenibacillaceae > Paenibacillus > Paenibacillus graminis. Next base: position 3,527,955 of record NZ_CP009287.1, read on the forward strand.
GTTACCGCCCCGGATAACGAGCGAACAGCGATACCGATGGCCAAAAAAATAAGGGAAATCAGCATAATCCGTTCCACACCATATCTGCGTCCTAATTTTGGTACAAAAGGGGATAACAATGCAAATGCAATCAGTGGAACTGTGGTAATCAGGCCTGCTAAGGTATTCGAAATATGCACGTTCTCCCGGATAAGACTGACTAATGGTCCCACCGAGGTGAGGGGAGCACGCAAATTCGCTGCGATAAGAATAATTCCTACGATCATGAACCAGAATGCCGCTTGCTTGCGAATGCCGGTAGTGGATATTGCATCCTGTTTTTTTAACAATTGTTCTGATGAACTCATAAGGGTTCCTCCCGCGTTTTAAGTTAATTCATCGTCAATTTCATCCATGTGGAAGAAGTACCCTGATCACTATTTAGCACAGTTTTGCACGGGCCTTTTCAATGTATAAACGAACAGCCTCCTCGGCCTGAGGGCAATCCTGATTGGCAATGGCTTGATACAGCAGCTCATGAGAGTCGAGATAATAAGCTGCATTTTTGAAGTCCTTTGTTTCTAAAAGCATGTTTTGCAGTGCCTCGGTAATATGGTTGTACAAATTCGCCATCAGTAGGTTATGTGATGCAGCAATCACCATTTTGTGAAACTCGACATCCCAGTGAGCATAAGCTTTGAGATCCTGCTGGCTGGCTGCATGTCTGCACTTATCCAAGCATGTCCGAATCGCCTCTAAATCTTCATCGCTTCTCCTGGACGCAGCCAGGGCAGCAGCCTCTCTTTCCAATGCATATCGGACCTCCAGGCTCTCAAGCATATCGGTATGCTTAATCACTTTTTCGATCACTGACCCTAAGACACTTGAGGAACAGACATAGGTTCCATCCCCTTGTCTGGTCTTCAGCAGACCCGCATATGTTAAAGCCCGAATGGCTTCCCTTAACGTATTACGGCTGACTTGAAGCTGTTCCATTAGCTCAGGCTCTGCAGGAATTCGCATCCCTACTTGCCATTCGCCGTTTTCGATCTTCCCCTGGATCTGGTAGGCCACCTGTTCCACCAAGGTTAAACGTTGAGTTTTAATTAACAACAGCATCATTCCTTTACAAACGTAGGATGTTTGGTATTTTGCTGTTAGTATATCAGATTGACTTTGACTTGCATAGATGAAATTGAGAATGATTATCATCAAAATAATGATATTGATAATCATTATCACTTGTGATATATTGCTATTGTTTACTAGTGAACAATAATAAACAGTCACCGCATAAGCTCTGTTATTGCAAGAGAGGAGAGGATCGCCACCATTGGAGTTTTTGAATAATTGGAACGATGCGGGCTGAAGAAAGAAATGTAGAAAGGAAGAATGTGACCAATGACGACTTTAAAGATTAAGGATCTGAGATCCAGAATTGAAGGCAAAGAAATTCTAAAAGGACTTAGCCTGGAGGTTCATGGCGGAGAGATTCATGCCATTATGGGTCCTAACGGGACGGGGAAAAGCACGTTGGCTTCTGCGTTAATGGGCCATCCCAAATATGAGGTTACAGATGGCAGGGTAACGCTGGATGATAAAGATCTGCTGGAGATGGAGGTCGATGAGCGTGCCCGGGCAGGCTTGTTCCTGGCTATGCAGTATCCAAGTGAAATTGCCGGTGTAACGAACTCGGACTTTCTCAGAAGTGCGGTTAATGCACGGCGCGGGGAAGGCAATGAAGTAACCTTAATCCGCTTTATCCGCCAGATGGAGAGCAAGATGAAGGGATTGGAGATGAATCCTGAATTTTCACACCGTTATCTGAATGAAGGCTTCTCCGGAGGGGAAAAAAAACGGAATGAAATTTTGCAAATGATGCTGCTTGAGCCCAAATTCGTCATTTTGGACGAGGTGGATTCGGGTCTTGATATTGATGCCTTGCGTATTGTAGCCAATGGTGTTAATGAGCTGCGCAGTCCTGACAGAGGTTTTCTCATCATTACCCATTATCAGCGTCTGCTGAATTATATCACCCCGGATTTCGTGCATGTGATGATGCAAGGCCGAATTGTCAAATCTGGCGGTCCAGAGCTTGCACATCGTTTGGAGGCGGAGGGATATGACTGGGTGAAGGAGGAACTTGGCATCACGGATGAGACGGTAGAGCAGGAGGCTTAAGAGGCCGGAAAGGAGGAAAAGACAGTGGATGTACTAAATAGAGTTTCAGTGGATGCGGATGACTTGTGCGCCTGGTCAAAAGCCAAGGCCGAGCCACAATGGCTGCTTGAGCAACGTTTACAGGCGCTTAAGAAGGCAGAAGATCTGGAGCTGCCAGAAGTGGAAAAAATAAAGCTTGAGCATTGGGATATTCATGAGCATGGAGTCTACAAAGCTGAGAAAATGTGGCCGGACCTGCAGGAGGCGCACGAGGCAGTCCACAGTCTGGTCAACTTCCCGGTGGAAGGCGGGCTTATCGTTCAGCATAACTCAGATGTAGTATATACCGAATTGTCTGCTGATTTGGCTGCACAAGGAGTGATTTTGACTGATCTGCATACGGCGGCGAGAGAGCATGGGGAACTGGTGCAACGGTACCTCGGTCAGGCTGTAAAACCGGAAGAGCATAGGCTATCTGCTGTACACAGTGCCGTATGGAGCGGCGGTGTATTTCTATATATCCCGGATGGAGTAGAGGTTGAGGTGCCGCTTCAGGCGATCTTTTTTAGCAGCATGAGTGGGGCGCGTTTCGCACCGCATATCCTGATTGTGGCCGGAAACAACAGCAAGATCAGTTATGTAGACAATTGCATATCTGGCAGTGAGGATATCAAGGTTCTACACAATGGTGTGATGGAAGTTTTTGCAGGATCAGGCTCCAAGGTGCAGGTTGCTTCGGTTCATCAGCTTGCTGCTGCTACAACGGACTTTACCGAGCGGCGTGCGGTTGTGCTTGCAGATGGTGCGGTAGAATGGATTACCGGGGAGATGAATAATGGTTATACTGCCACAGATACCAAGACATTGCTCCAAGGCAACGGCTCCATCTCTGATGCCAAGGTGATAGCTGTAGGCTCGGGCTACCAGAAGTTAAGCTATACGACTCAAGCCCAACATTTTGGCAGAAGCTCTGTGAGCCGGATGATTACACGTGCAGTAATGCGTGAAGAGGCAACGGCCATTATCAATGGGATTACCAAGATTGAAAAAGGAGCAACCCATTGTGACGGCCAGCAGACAGAACGTATTCTGATGTTGAGTCCCAAAGCACGCGGCGATGCCAACCCCATCCTGCTGATTGATGAGGATGACGTCACAGCCGGCCATGCCGCATCCGTGGGACAAGTGAATGCGGAGCAGATCTATTACTTGATGTCACGGGGGATCTCCCGGAATGAAGCAGAATATCTTGTTATTTTTGGCTTCCTGGCTCCTGTCATTTCAGAGATTCCGCTGGAGGGAGTCCGCAGCCGCCTGCAGGTTTTAGTGGAGAGAAAGCTGGGCAGATCACAGGAATTCAAATCGTAGATCAAAGTAAGTTATATGAGGGACAAAGGAGTGACATCAATGGCTAAAAACGCACCTGATATGGGCGACTATAAATATGGGTTTCGTGACGGGCATCAGTCTGTTTTCCAATCAGGAAAAGGGCTGACCCCGGAGATCGTGCGGGAGATTTCCCGAATCAAGGAAGAGCCGGACTGGATGCTTGAGTTTCGTCTGAAAGCGTTGGAGCAATTCTATAAAATGCCGATGCCCCGGTGGGGAGCAGATTTGGATAGGCTTAATCTTGATGAGATTCAATATTATGTGCGTCCTTCAGAAAAGCAGGGAAAGACCTGGGAGGAAGTGCCGTCTGAAATCAAAGCAACCTTTGACAGGCTGGGCATTCCCGAAGCGGAGCAAAAGTTCCTGGCGGGTGTGTCCGCTCAATATGAGTCGGAAGTGGTATATCACAGCATGCGGCAGGATCTGGAGGAGCAGGGTGTTGTTTTTCTGGATACGGATACCGCTTTAAAGCAATATCCTGAATTGTTTAAGGAATACTTTGGTACTATTATTCCCCCAGCTGACAATAAATTTGCAGCACTTAATAGCGCGGTATGGTCCGGTGGAAGCTTTGTATATGTTCCCAAAGGGGTACAATGCGAGGTGCCTATCCAAGGGTATTTCCGGATTAACTCTGAAAACATGGGGCAATTTGAGCGGACACTAATTATTGCCGATGAAGGAAGCTTTATCCACTATGTTGAAGGCTGTACAGCACCTATTTACAGCACCAGTTCTCTGCACAGCGGGGTCATTGAGATCATTTGCCGGAAGGATTCCCGTGTGCGTTACACTACCATTCAGAACTGGGCACCCAATATCTACAATTTGGTGACCCAGCGGGCTGTGGCAGAGGAAAATGCCACGATGGAATGGGTAGACGGTAATATCGGCTCCAAGGTTACGATGAAGTATCCGGCGGTACTATTGAAAGGGCGAGGGGCCAAGGGGTCAATATTGTCGATTGCCGTAGCCGGCAAGGAGCAGCATCAGGATGCCGGTGCGAAGGTAATTCACCTGGCTCCCGATACCACTTCCACGATTATATCCAAATCAATCAGCAAGCAGGGGGGCAAAGTCAGCTACCGGGGCTTGTCCAGCTTCAGCCGCAATTCCGCGGGTTCCAAGTCCAATATCAAATGCGATACGCTAATTCTTGACAACCTGTCGACATCGGATACGATTCCTTACAATGAAATTAAAAACGATCAGATTACGCTGGAGCATGAGGCTACCGTATCTAAAGTATCCGAGGAACAGTTATTTTACCTAATGAGCCGCGGCCTTACAGAGGAAGAAGCCACGCAAATGATTGTCATGGGCTTCATCGAGCCCTTCACAAAAGAGCTGCCGATGGAGTATGCGGTTGAGATGAACCGGCTGATTCAATTTGAGATGGAAGGAAGCATCGGTTGATATGCTATATGGATTGAACTTGGCGGAGGTGAATTTTGGAACTGTAGAAGCGAACGCGTCCGCCTTTGTCTGCGGATTTCCACTGCGAACAGCGGCATACCATCAAAAAATCTGCAGATGGGCAGCGGCCGGAAGTCCAAACATTCTCTGGAGTCACGACCCATCCCGAAATAGAAAAAATCACAAGTTCAATTTATATAGTTTATAAATCAAGCATTTAACTTTTGCTCTTTAAAGAAGTACGAGGTGCTATTAATGAAGAAAAAAAATTCGGATATTGCAGAACTAACTCAAATTACCCGTGAGAAAAGGAAAGTTCAGTTCTACCTCAATATGCTGTTAGGATTGGGCGCGAGTTGTGGCGTGATGATACCTACAGAACCCATTTATACGCTTTTAATGGAGCTTTCGGATCAAGAAGCTTCACTGATGCAAAAAGCAAAGGATCACTCAGACTATCCAGAATGAAGCAGGCTTGAATTGACAGTTGATATAACTATGAGAGGAGCTGGCATAATGGAGGAAAATAGTATTTTATTTGATGAAGTATCGGAAGTGCTTCTCAAACTGCGTCCTTTCTTACTGCGTGATGGCGGAGATGCAGAATTGGTTGAGGTTGAGCACGGCGTAGCTAAATTAAGATTTTTGGGAGCTTGCCACGGTTGCCCAAGTGCAACGATTACGTTAAAAGCCGCTATTGAGCGCGCAATTCTTGAGGAAATCGATGATATTAAAGAAGTTGTACAAGTATTTTAAATTCCTAAACCCGCAAAAACCTTGTTTTTACAAGACTTTTTGCGGGTTCTTTTCAAATCAAACCTTAATGCGGTTATCAGGCTGATAAATTTTCTCTTCATTAATATGAAATGCAAATAGCCATATCTTTAAATCATTGATATAATAGAAAACGTTAGAATAGAAACATATATTCCCCGATAGCAGAAATTGAGCATGATCTTCCCAGCCCATACTCCACCCTTCATGGGGCAGATATGGGTTTATGTTATTTTATGAGGTGATTAATTGAAAGAGTTAATCATGCAGGTCATTGAGTGCAAATACGGTGCAGTGCGCCGAACGAGAACCAAACTGAAGCTGGAGAAGCTTGAGCAAGAAATTATAGGTACCTACGAGTACCGTTCGGATTATGTGGATGCAGGCGGTTTCTCCAAGTTTCAGGAGGGGATGAAGGTGCTTTTAGCTGAAGGGTATCTAACCCCGCTTATCCGGCCAAAGAAATACAAGTCTTCTGCTCTGGATGAAGTCTATTGGCTGGCTGAAACTGCGTCCACTACGGAAGGCTGGAACAGGGCTTCCATGCTGCGGGTATTGGCTGCGCATCCGCTGAAGATTAACTACTATATGAACCATCCCGCAGAGCAGACTGCACAAATATGGGAATACATAGAGCGGATATATACTTTTCTGCAGTCCGCAGGAGAACGGGAAATCATCACCCGGGAAGAACGCTCACTAGAGCTGTTCGGCGATGAGAAGTTTCTGTCCGGGAAAGAAGGCATGCAGCTCTTAACGAGATTGGGCATTACATTGGAGAACCTTAAGGCAGTGACCGTGCGGGAGCACTTTGAGTATTATCCGGAGCCCTTGCAGTCTGTACGTTCTATCCTGATTTCGGAGAATCATTCTTTTTATGACTCTGCCAAAAGACTGATCAAAGCAGGCAAATCCGTTTGCGGCTTGCAGCCGGATATGCTGATTTACGGTGAAGGCTGGAAGATCGCCAGCAGCTTAATGTTTCTTGAAGAACTGGATGTGGACCCCGTTGGAGCTTCCATCTTCTATGTTGGCGATTTGGACAAGGCGGGCTGGGATATTTACGGAAATCTGAAGCTCAGCTATCCGCACTTCAAGCTGAACCTGGCGCTCACAGTTTATGAATACATGGTCGATGTTGCAAAACAAACATACCCTTATGCAAACGAACAGAAATGTACCGCGTCCCACTTAGAGCTTGTGCTGCAGGAGTTGTCTGCGGTCCCCCGTCTGAAGCTGTGTATCGAGAAATTGCTTGAAGTGAACAACAGGATTCCCCAGGAAGTCCTAAACTACGAAGTGATGGCGAGGTTGGCGTAAAGCATGAATTGGAGTGACTTTGGAGAACGGAATCAACGGCTTAACCCTTTATGGACTCTGGGGGCAGGCATGAATCTCGGCGAGCTGCAGCCTTATAAGGAGATGATAGCGCTCAGTGTGCTGCTTCAGGTCTATTATCTGGAGCTGGAGTCCAACGAGCAGAGGGCCAGGGAAGATATTGTGGAGCTGGCCTGGAGTTCACTGGAACGGTTCAATATTACGAAGCTTGGCACTGCCGAATCTGTGGAGCGGCTGGTGGACGGTCTGCTGTGGAGCGGAAGCGGAGGGGATTTTGAAGCCTACTATTATGATGATCTGTCCCGGCAGATGGCCGTGCAGAAATATAAATATTTTACGGTGGACGAGGATGCTACACGCACCAGCTGGGAGGAGAGCGGGAGAACCGTCTACCGGCTGTCGGAATATGCCATGGAGCTGATCTTCATGAGCCATGAGATTATTGAAGAATTTCAGATCAGCATCAAGCTGCTGGAAATTCAGATGCACATCAAGCATGGACGGGTCACACGGGCGATGCAGGATGTGGGCGAGCTGATCTCACGGGTGCGGAAGATGACACAGCAGCAGCAGGAATACCGCAATGCGCTGCGCCGCAATCCCAAGCATATGTTCAGTGAATACGGTGTGCTGCGGCATCGGCGCCTGGAGGAAATTCACCTGCAATTTGACGAAGAGCGCAGGCATTTCGATAACATCCATCGTTCGCTGGCCCGGCTCGCCAATGATGAGAAGGATGTGATCGACTTCAATGAGCTGCGCCAGCTCTCGGAGAGGGTGGAGCTGTCCAGACGGGTGCATGATGAGCTGGCTGAGGTGGTGCTGAGCATCTTTGAGGCGGAGACGAATCTGCGGCTGAATTTCCCTGAGCTATTCTGGGGAGCCGGGGGCTTTAATTTCCGCACCCATATCTGGGAGGAATGGGTGAAGTCCGAAGGGCTGCCGGATGCGGACAGTCTGGAACTGCTGATCGGCGGGCTGTTCACGCCCAGCCAGGATTTTATCTATCCGCTGGCTTGGGCTTGGGAGGAGCAGGAGGCCGGCTTTTTGCCCGAAGATGTTTTAGACGAGCCGGACGAAGCCGGTGAAGAAGAGAGTATCCCATATACACCCAAGTCTATTCCCTGGGCAAAAGTTTCCGAGCTGTGGCTGCCTGTTTTTAAAGGACTGGCGGAAGAAGGAAGCTTTACCTTTGGCGCAGAAGCATTTACAGAAGAGGAACAGCGCAAATGGTCGGGTACTCCGGATGCGGTTGATCTGTGGGCGCAGTTTTTTCACACGGAAATTACTGTGCAGGCGCAGGACGCCGACAGCCAGAGCGGGGCGGCAGATGAATGCCAGACATTAATCCGGCATCTGCTGGCGGCAAATCCGGAGCTTACGGTTCTGTGCGGCAAGGTCCTGCGCACAACGATTCAAGGCAGCCATCGCCGAAACGTCTCCTGGCCCGGTCTGGAAATGAGTCCTTATACCATAACTATCGTAGAGAGGTGAGATGATTCAGCATGAACTATTCGCTAGAACAATTACAGCAGGCTTCGCGGCTGTTTTTTGACCTGCTGCGCCGGAAGGTGATTTCGCTGGATGATCCCGCAGCCGCAGAATGCCTTCAGGACAACGGAGCTTATGACGCCCTGCAGTACATGGCCAAAGAAGGAGGCTGCCGGATAATGAATTCGGGGCACCGCCTGCACCTGCTGGTCAATCCGCTGGGCTCGGGTTTTGCCAGCAACTTCACGCAACTCAGGAACAAATATTCACGGATTGAACGAAAAACCCATTTACATATCATCAACATCATTATTCTGGTGTTCCTGGCTGAGATGGACCAGGATGAGCACCATTTCAAGCCGGGTCAGGACAGCATGTCCTATATTCAAATCTCCGATCAGGTATCCTCGCTGTTTCAGGCATGGATCGAAATGGACAGCGAGGGCGGATTCAGCAGGCAGTGGCGCCTGGACATCCAGGCGATGCACAAGGTCTGGACCAGCCTCTACATGCAGACCAAAAGCCAGGAGGAAGCCGATTCTCTAAGCAGAGGAGCGAGCTCCCGGATCGGGTTGATTCATGAGGGCATGAAGCTGCTGGAGGAGGAGCATCTGGTCTTCATCTCGGAGAACGAGAAGCGGATTTTCCCCCGTGAAGAATTATATGAAAGAATGCGTTATCTGTACCATGATGTTGACCGTTATAAGGAACTGAAGGCACTGATCGGGCGCACTTTGACGGAGAAGGAGGGGGAAGCCCATGCCGCGCATTGAGCGGATTCGGATTGCCGGACTTAAATATGAGAAGATGCTCAAAAAATATGATGATATGGTTCTGGACCTCAGCAATGAGGAAGGGCCGGCCAACACGCTGATTACCCTGATGAACGGCGGCGGCAAGGGTGTACTGCTGCAATCGATTTTCCAGCTGCTGATTCCGAAAGCGGCCTGGGGCAAGGACAATGAGAATCAGGTTGAGGCTTTTTTCCATAATCACAAAAAACAGCTCAAGCCCTATACCTTTCACGTGGCCATTGAATGGCGGCTCGATAATAACGACCGCAATGAGTACATGACCACCGGTATCGCGATGACGGCCCACAGCTCTGTAGACCAGCTTGAGATCAAGGTCGATTATCTGCTCTATGCACTGCTGGACTATGAGGAACATGCTGAGCTTACACTTTCCACATTGCCGCTCTATGACATCGATGCCGGTGGTCCCGTGAGTTTCGAGAGCATTCAACAGTTCGTACGGGACCACCGGGGAGAAATGGCCTCCTTCGGAAGCCACAGCTCGGATCTCAAAAAATACTATAATTTCCTCGCGGAACGGGATATCCATATCGGCGAGTGGCGCAACATGCGGCGGATTAACGGTGAAGAGGGTGGAATTAAGGGCTATTTTCAGAAAAATGATGCCTTTACGAACCAGAATCTGTTCGAGAAGCTTATTATTCCCGAGATCGGCACCAGCCTGAACGAAGGCCTGCCTGAGCAGGAAGGCTCGCTCCAGAAAATGTTTATGGACGCGGCGACCGTTGCGCAGAGACTGCCGATGCTGGAGCAGCGCGAGAAGGCTTTTGCCGAGTTTACCGTGCTGGCTGCGCCGCTGCATGAGCTGGTGAAGCAGGGGACGGAAGCGGACCTTCGTTATCGCGAAACGGAGCTGCTGGGGCGGCAAATGTACACCGTGATCCATGACGAGCTGAAGACAGCCGAAGAGGGGCGCCGCAAAAAAGCAGACGAGCTGGTTCAGCTCCATCAGGAGGCCCGGCAGCTGCGTTTTGAAGCGGATAACCTGAATTACCTGCGCAGCAAAGAGGAGGCCGACCGGAAGCAGGAGGATTTCAACAAGATAAGCGATAATCAGAGCCGTGCCCGCCAGCGTCTGGAAGATTCGAAAGCGAAGGAAAAAGAGCTGGAGGTGGCCCATTATCTGGCCCGGCGGAAGCTTCAGCTCCGCCAGATGGAGCAGTGGCAGAAGGAGATTGAAGCCATCGAAGGGTCGCTTGAAATGAAGGAGCGCCAAGAGGTGGTGCAAGCTGCGAAGGAAGAGCTGCGCCAGCAGTGGGAGCAAGTGTCCAGGCTGTGGGAGGGGCAGATTTCGGCGTTCAGCCGCCGCCAGCAATCCTTGAGCGCAGAAGAAGCTGCCCGCCGCAAGGAACGCGAAAGCTGTCTGCTGGAGCTGGGCGGCCTGGACAGCCGGATTCACGAGCTGACCGCCTCCATCCGCCAATACACGGAAGCGCTCGGGGCATTTGCCTCCCGCCATGGGCAGGAAGCTGCCCATTCACCGGCTGCATCGCTTCAGCGGGCCATCGCTGCTGCCAGAGGTTTCGCCGAGAATATCGTTACGCTGAATGAACGGCGCAAGGCTGCAGACGAGGAGCACTTCAAGCTGCATACGAAGCATACTCAGGCCAGCGGGAAACTCCTTGCCCATGAGCAGCAGGAGCGGGAGCTGCAGGAACAGTTGGATAACCAGCTGAACCGGGAATCACAGCTCTGGTCACAGCTGGTCGTGCTGCTGGAACTGTATAATGAGCATAACGAGCTGGGCGCTACGGGCTTGTTCGAAGCAAAAGCTGCTGTGCAGGAGCGCTTCATCCGCAGGCTGGACGAAGCTGAGCTGCAGACCAAACGGCTCAGAAGAGATTATTATCATCAATTGCTGGATGTTGAGCTCCAGCATGAAACCTATTGGCTGCCGAACAGCGACCTGTTGAAAGTGCAGGACCGGCTCGATGCGCTGAAGATCAGCTCGATGCTGGGCAGCGCCTTTCTGAACGATCAGCCTTATCTGATCCGTGAGGAAGAGCTGGACCGGCATCCGCTGCTGCCTTACGGCCTTATTGTCACGGAGAAAGAGGCTGCCAAGCTGCAGCCTGGAATGCTGAAGGATCTGCTGCTCAAATCAGCAGTCCCGGTCTTCATCCGCGAGCAGATGGCGCAGCCGGCGGAGCAGCCTTTTCTGCTGCTGGGCGGACAAGGCCCGCAGATGGTGCTGCAGCCGGACCTTTTTCTGGAGTGGAAGCAGGGGATCTCTGCAAGACTCAAGGAGCAGGAAGCGGAGCTGCAGGATGCGGAGGGATATCTGGCCAAGCTGAAATCCGCAAGGCAGGAGTATGAGCGCTTGTTCCAGAATGAGCATTCGGTTAGCCTCAAGGGCAAGCTGAAAGCTCTGAATAGCTTGCAGAACGAGCTGCGCACAAGCTTGGGTGAACTTAACACAGAAATAAATGAAAACGCAGCTGCAATAGGTGTGATAGTGCGGGAAATCTCCGAATGTGAAGCCGGCAAAGCGGAGCAGGACGAGAAAGCGGCAGCACTGCGTGAGTGGAATGAAAGGACCCAAAAACAAGAACAGGACTATAAAGACAAGCAGAAGGCGGTTGACCGCAAAAGCGAGCTGAATAAAGAAATTACAGGCAAGGAACAGCAGCTCGCACAGTTGAAGGCTGAATTGGACAGCACCTCCCTGGAACGGGAAAAATGGGTTGGAGATACCCGGTATTCCTTGTTCCCAAGGCTGCAAGTCTGGTTTCCTGAGCTTGTCTTCCCGGCCGGACTACAGGCTTCCTCAACCGGACATGCAGAGGATCAGCCGGAGTTCCCCCTTGATGCTTCCATTCAGGACAAGCTCCTTCAGACCCTAAGTACTCTGGAGAGCCTTCAGCATTCCCTGAGCCGCAATGAGCTGGAAATCCGCACAAGGGCCGCACAGATCAAAGCAACGGCTGAACAGCTGGCCGAGCTTGAAGCAGCCGTGCAGCAGATCGAGGCGAATTGGCGCAATGTGCGTGAGCCGGGCGATACGCCTGACTCGATCATGGCAGCCAGAACGCGGCAGAAGAGCGACACAGGAATGCTGGACGAGGACTATCAGCTTGTCCGGGATTCCTTCGTCCGCTGTCAGACGGAGCTGGACAATCTGCAGAAGCAGCTGGCCAAAGCAGAGAAGTCAATCAAGGAAAAGCATGAACGGGCTGTGGAGCTCTGGAATGAACCGCTGGACCCGAAGGAGGAAGAAATCCGGGAACGGTCCCGCGAGAATGAGTATGCGCTGAACGGCTGCAAGCAGACCCTGGCTTCACTGGACCAGTGGCTTCAGACACTCGCCAGCCAGAGCAAAGTCATGGAAACCCATGTGGAAGGGCGTCTGCAGCTGCGTGACATTCCTGAAGAGGTGCAGCTGCGCACAAGAGAGGCCTGCGAGCAAGCGGTGGCAGAGTGGCTGCTGCGCAGCAAGGAAAGCCGCAGTGAACGGAGCGAAATTTCACGCAAAGTCAAGGAAGAGAAAACCTCACTCAGCGGCAGGATTGCCAAGAGCGGCTGGAATACCGAGCTGGAAACCAAGATCCAGGAACGGCTGAACACCGTGCATTGGGAGGACTTCTCCATTGCGCTGCAGGTGCTGGACTCGATGCTCCAGAGCTCACAGGATCAGATTGAGAGCATCCGCAGCGATAAGGAAGGTATGGAGCTGTCCCGTAAAATGTGGGTTGGACGGGCGGCTAAGCGGGTAGTGCAGATCGTTGACATTTTGAAGCGCATGGAGCGCCGGATGATGATCCACAACGAGAATGGCCATGCGTTCCCGCTGGTGCGTTTGAATTACAAAAACATCAATGTGCCCAAGACCACCGAAGATATCGAACCGCTGGTGAGCGATTACTTCAACCGCTGCATTAGCAGCCTCCTGGAGAAATTCCCCAAGATTGAACAGGCGCCGGCAGCGGCGGTAAGGGATCTGATCAGCGACGGCAAGATTGTCTACGCTGCCCTGCAGAACCGCTTCCCGGTCTTGCAGGTCTATAAGCCGGTGACGGAGAATTATTTCCTCTATGCCGCTCCGGAAGAGTATCACTACTCGGATTGGGAAGTCATCAACCGCGGAGCTTTGGATGAAGCGGTCGGCAGCGGCGGACAGCGCCAGTCGGTCCAGCTGCTGGTGGCGATGATGATCATGACCCATAAGCGGGTCAACCGCGAGAATAAAGGCTGGACGGTCTTTTTATATGACAATCCGTTCGGTGAAATGGTCTCCAATAACGTGCTTGATCCGGTATTTGAAATCTCCAAGGCACTGCGGTTCCAGTGGCTGATCGTTACACCGCCGGAGCTGGTGAAAAATGATGTCAGCGTCCGCTTCGGCGTCTACTGGCAGCTTTATTTTGGCGGTGAAAAGGGCGACATGCTGGAATCCACGCTCATTAAAGGCGGACGCAAGCTGATTCCGGCCTCCTTGTTCTGATTCTCAAATCATAATGATTGCAACTGATATAGAAGTTAGGTTTCTATGTCAAGCCTGGGGTACGTATGAAAAAAAACTTTTAAATCGGCACTTATCGCCATGCTGCTCAGTGTACTGCTGCTGCCGTCGCTCAGCTTGGCCAAACCCGCCGTTCCCAAACATACCGCTTCGTTTTATGTGAATGATTTTGCCAATGTCATTGACACGAAAACCGAGAATTAGTTGGAAAAAGGGAACTTATTTCCCCTCCAAATCAACAAATGGGAGATATAAGTGGAAAAAGGAAACTTAAATGGGTGATTTTACTCACTCAGGAGCGAAACGAGCTGAATTAGTGATCCTTTTTCCAACTTAGGCTACGGAGACCGGTGTCTGGGGCAAATTAATGATCCTTTTTCCACTTGGAATTGCCCATGGATTCATGCAGCGCCCTCCAGGCAATGCTAAACTGAAATTCAAAACGGCTGACTTATCCAATCAAGGACGCGCAGCCGTTTTGTTCTTTGTTTTGAAAACCATTTGCTGGGTGTGGACATCTCCAAGCTCATGGGGGGCAGGAGCAGCAGAAGGCGGCGCTGCGCCACAGGCACAGGAGGAAGGTCTGGCTGCGGACAAGAAGCTTAATAACAGACGACACCGAAATGGAGTCGGTGGAAGAAGGGGGGCTGGACCTGCGCTGGTGCAGAAAAGCGAATCTCAAGGATGGAGAAACGAAGCAGCTTCCAGGCAGCAGCAAGCCGGCTACGCTGGGCAGCATCATGGCGGATTTTGATACCGGAAAAGCGGATCAAAGCCTTGGCGGTAAAATCGCCGACGGCGCGAAGCTTCGTGCCAGCAATGCTAAAATGTGGTTTAACAGGCGGGGCAATCACTGCCGTCCTTTCGATGATTATGAATCTCATCACACTGTACCTGCAAGCAGATGCGATTAAAACCCTCGCCCAGACCTTAGTCCAAGCCTCTGATTATATTGGCACCTACCTGAGCCAGGGCAATATCGAGGTGCGGTAGTGAAGAAGACAGCGGGCGCAGGAGTCCAGGGCATCAAGTGCCTGCTGAAATCCGGAGCCAAGCTGGCCTCCAGGAGCGGCAGCATGAACATCCGGCGTGATCAAGAGTCAGCAAAAAAGGCTCATGAAGGGCTGAAGTCCTGCTTGACCGGTTCTTCAGAAGCTTAAATTCAAGAAGTTTAAGCTGAAGCGTAAAGGTTAGCAAATCCGTCTTTTTGGCGAGATTAATCCCTAGGTGCGTTGGCAGACGGTACATTCGAAAAAGTTAATGGGAACCGGAGCATGGTCTTGCTGTAAAAATTGAAGATGAAAAACTAGTAGAAGTTGGGTATCAGGATATAGTTCTCTGAGGGTTCATAAAAACGTAATAATTTAGAATTTGAATTTAAAACTTATTAGATTGTAATTGGAAGTATAAGAATTAATCAGAGACCACTTGGTGGTCTTTTATCATATAAGGGCAAAACCGGCAATAATTCCTGTACAAATCCAGATGATCCGCTTGTTCACACTGTGCTTCGCCATTACTTACCCCTGCATCATTTAATAAAGTCAATACCAACAGTTAAACAAACTGAAACCTTTAATCTCGCAATATCGTCTATGATGGGGTATATGAGCTTATGCCCATTTCCATTATCAGGCAGTAACAGGGAGGAAATCAAGCAGTGAATTCTTCATCATTACCACAACGCTCCACGGTCCGCAAGAAGAAACCCGTACGTAAACGCAAGAAAAAAAGCTTTTTCCGCACACTCTTCAGAGTCTTTTTATTCGGCCTATTTCTGCTCTTGGCCGCCGGAGGCTGGCTGTATTTTGCCCCATCTGCGCAGAACACCCGTTATCTGATAGCAGATACGTTAATAACCACACAACACCGCTATTTGGCGAAATATATCATTGGCGAAGATGAACTGAAAGAACGTGTTACGGAATACAATCAGCGGTTTGAGCATATGGGAGACGAGAAGGATACCCACGTGATAAAAGAACCTGCGGCTGAAGAACAAAATAAACCGCTGGTTGAGGTAGAAAAGGTGTCAGGCAGCGGCTACACCGGATATGTGATGACGGTTAATGATCCCACCAAAGTCCGCCTGGGTGTACCGAACAAGATCGGCTCAGGCGAAAAGGTGACCAGCATGGTTGCCCGCACAGGCGCAATTGCCGGCGTCAATGGCGGAGGGTTCGCCGATCCTAACTGGAAGGGCAACGGCTTCAAGCCGATTGGTCTGGTCATTTCGCAAGGCAAGCTGTTCTATAACGGTCTCGGCGGCAAAAAATCTACACAAATCGTCGGCTTGGACAAGCAGGGTAAAATGATCGCCGGTAACTATACGCTGGACGAGCTAAGCAAGATGGGTGTACAGGAGGCCGTGTCTTTTCAGCCCCGGATCATTGTCAATGGCAAAGGGCTGATCAAAAATGCCGCGGAAGGCTGGGGGATTGCTCCAAGAACCGCGATGGGTCAACGTGCCGATGGTGCGCTGCTGTTCGTGGTCATTGACGGCAGACAGCCCGGGTACAGCATTGGCGCAAACCTCTATGATGTGCAGCAGATTATGCTGAAGCACGGAGCCGTTATCGCTGCTAACCTCGACGGCGGTTCATCAACGGTCCTGGTGAAGGACAATGAGATTGTCAACAAACCATCCTCGCAATATGGCGAGCGCTATTTGCCCACCGCCTTCCTGGTGTTCGAGCATCCGGAACAGGCAAAGATCAGAAACATTTGGGAAGGGCTCGACCCATCGAAGATCGATGCAGGTAAAAAACGCAGCCAGTAGATACCCGCAGACTTTTCATATATATAGGCATGGATCGAACTATGAATCTATGCTACTATAAGCAGAAACTGAGGTGCCGTTCCTTCCGGGGAACGGTATCTGTTTTAAGCGGGAATAGAAGATTCAGCAACAACAGTTCTTGCTAAAGGGGGAACAGGGTTGACATTGCAGCAGCTCCGCTATGCCATAGAGATTGCGAACAGCGGCTCGATGAATGAAGCGGCCAAAAGGCTTTTTGTCTCCCAGCCAAGCCTCTCCAATGCCATTAAGGAGCTGGAGAATGAGCTGGGGATTACGATTTTTGAACGCAACAACCGGGGTATCAGCATTTCTGCCGAAGGGGTGGAATTTCTGGGTTATGCCCGGCAGATTATCGAACAGACTGAATTTATGGAGAACCGGTACACCGGGAAGAAGCGCAGCCCGATCTATTTTTCCGTGTCTACCCAGCATTATCCTTTTGTCGTGGATGCTTTTGTCATGCTCATGAAAGAGAACAGGGTGGCGGAATACAACTTCAGTCTGAGAGAGACACAGACCTATGAGATTATTGAGGATGTCCGAACGCTCCGCAGCGATCTGGGGATTCTCTACATCAATGAGGGCAATTATAAGGTGATGAACAAGCTGTTCAGCGACGGGAACCTGAAATTCACTCCGCTCTTCAACACCAATCCGCATGTGTATGTGCGGGCAGGCCATAGTCTTGCCGGCAAGGAACTGATTACACTGAAGGATATCCTCCCGTACCCGTACATTACCTTTGAACAAGGCGAGAATAACTCCCTGCATTTCTCTGAGGAGATGCTCAGCTTCACTCAAATTGAGAAAAATATCCAGGTCACAGACCGGGCCACGCTGACCCATCTGCTGCTGGGGAGTGACTCCTATACGGTAGGTACGGGAATTATGGATGCTGAGCTGAACGGCGACGGGCTGGTGACGATTCCTTTTGACAGTCCTGAGGTCTTCACTGTCGGTTGGATCGCCCATAAGGACCGCAAGCCCGGCGTGATGATGTCGGCCTATATCGATATTTTGAACGACCTGGTTACCAGAAATAATTTTGACCTTAAAACTTTTCTACTCTAACCGCAGGAGGAACGTATGATCAGTCCAGTTCACGGCTCCAAACGAAATACTCCGCCCTTTCGCTACGACATTGTCGGCAGCTTTCTCCGCACAGAAGCATTAAAAACCGCGCGCAGCCTGCATCTTCAGGGTGAAATTACAGACGGGCAGCTGCATGAAATCGAGAATACGGAGATTTACAAGCTGCTGCAACAGGAGAAGGCACTGGGTCTTAAGGCTGTCACAGACGGCGAGTTCCGGCGGTCCTGGTGGCATCTGGATTTTTTTCTCGGGATTACCGGTACGCAGAAGATCAGTCTGGATCAGGGCAGAAGCGCCAAAGAAGCAGTACAGCGGGCAGAAAGCTTTCGGATTGTCGGCAACATCGCTTTCGGCGATCATCCCATGGTTGGCCAGTTTATTGAGCTGCAACAGATGGCTGGAGATACACTCGCCAAAATGACCATTCCATCTCCGGCATTATTCCACTTCGTTGAGAATTACAACGGAAATGAAATTTACCCTGACCGCGAGACGTTGTTCCGCGATATTATCCAGGTCTACCAGGACGCCATCCGGGCCTTCTACGCGGCAGGCTGCCGTTATCTGCAGCTGGATGATACCACCTGGGGCACCCTGTGCAGCGGCAGACACCGGGCGCATCTGCGCAGCCGCGGCATCGATCCCGATCAGCTGGCACAGGATTATGTTCGATTAATCAACGAGAGTATCGCCGGACGGCCAGCGGATATGACCATTGCTCTGCATGTCTGCCGGGGCAATTTCCGCTCCACCTGGTTCGCCGCCGGGGGATATGAGCCTGTTGCGGAGGTCCTGTTCAGCCAAGCTGAAGTGGATGCCTTCTTCCTCGAATACGACAATGAACGTTCCGGTGATTTCGCTCCGCTGCGCTTCATCCGGGACCAGCAGGTGGTACTGGGCCTGGTGACTACGAAACACGGAGGTCTGGAGAGCAAGGAGCAGATCATCGCCCGAATAGAAGAAGCTGCCCAGATTGTACCGATCGACCAGCTGTGCCTCAGCGCCCAGTGCGGCTTCGCTTCCACTGAGGAAGGCAACATGCTGACAGAGGAGGAGCAGTGGGACAAGCTGCGGCTGATTATTGAGACGGCAAATGAAGTGTGGGTGTGAGGGGGGGCAGCCTCCTTCGGCAAGGGTGCAAATACAGGCAAAGCGACAGTTGTTGAACTGTAAGAATCTAATCTAGAAGTTCATACTCTTTGACACAAAGCCATCCGTAATCCGGGTGGCTTTTACTATCCCACGAGTTGAAAGAAGCTTCATTAGGCGCCTATTGCGTAACAGCCCGCTATTTCTGCTTGCGCTCGGCGGTGGTTGATATTGAATTTCTTTCAAAAGATCTCTCGATGAAAAAATATGATATACTATTGATAATTGAGGTACTGTGTTGTACGATGTACATGCAAGTGTGAAAGGCGGAACAGACTTGTTAGGACAGAATAGCGTTGGCAAAACAACAAATATGAAGATGATTACAAACTTACAGTCTTAAGAGAGAAGAGGAATGTCTTATGAAAATACGTAGTCAAATTACATTTGCGAGTCTGGCCCTTTTAATAATCGGGAGTTCCCTGCTATACTCATCGCCAACCTCATTTGTAAGAGCAAAGCCCACTCAAAATGTATCTAGTTCGTTACAAACAACCACTCAACGAGATCATAATCCCGTCAAGCAAGCAATGCATGATGCATTGCAACTTGGATTCCCGGGGATACTTGCTAAAACTTCTGAGGGTGGAGAAACGTGGGCTTATGCCACTGGGGTAGCGAATCTGAGCACCAAGAAACCCATGGAAACAGATTTTCGCTTTCGCATTGGAAGCGTGACGAAGACCTTCACCGCAACGGTTGTACTTCAATTAGCTGGTGAGAACCGCTTGAATTGTCGGATACATTCCTGCCTGGTAATTCAAACGTTATTCCAGGCACCAAACATGCTCGGGGGTATTCCCAACCAGACGAAGCAAGTGAGATAAAAGACGTTACATATTATAACCCAAGTGCATGTAGCTCGGCTGGTGATATGATTTCTACTGCTGACGACTTAAATAAATTCTTCTCTTCCTTGCTCGGTGGCAAATTACTAAAGGAACAGCCACTAAAACAAATGCTTACTACAGTTCCTGTAGGAAAAGGAGGAATCGATAGATATGGTCTTGGAATCTTTGAAACAAAGCTTCCAAATGGTGTATCGGTATGGGGACACACAGGTGGCATTCTAGGGTTTTCTACATTTGCTGGAGGTACACTTAGAGGCAAACATACGTTGGCCGTCAGTTTGAACAGTTTAGGTAGAGATAACAGCCCTAATCCTTTTAAAAATATTTTACTTGCTGAATTTAGCAAGTAGGCAAAACGGAAAAGCGGAAAAATTTTGGGGGGCTTTCTGGAATTATGACGCCAACTTTTTAAAACCTTGCCCGTATCACCCAAATAACCCGCGCGATACAAGGGGGGCATCAAGTACTATTGATAAGTATAGTACTGTGTTGTACGATATATGTGCAGGAGGTACATTACATGAGTGTGGAAGATTGGAAATCGCAAATTAAGCGGGGGACACTCGACTTTTGTATTCTATTGCTAATAAAGCAACGATCATATTATGGGTATGAAATCATAAGTAAGTTAGAGCAGTATCCTATTGTTGCTGCAAAAGAAAATACAATTTATCCTCTGCTTAGAAGATTATTGAAAGAAGAATATATTTCTTCATCTTGGCAAGAAAGCACAGAGGGCTTGCCACCGAGAAAATATTATACCCTTACAGAAAAAGGAAACGAATACTTAAACGCGATGTCGTTAGAGTGGGATAATTTATTAACAGCTATATCAGAAATCAAAGGAGAGTTAAATAATGGATATAAGTATGAATGAGTATCTTATAAAAATTGAAAAGTATTTGAAATCCATGTCCGATTCCGAGCGTATTGACATTGTAAAAGAAATCAAAAGTGTAATGCTTGAATTGCAAAATAATGGTGTATCTTCTGAGCAAATCATCGAACGGTTAGGAAACCCAAAAGAATTAGCGAAAGCATACTTAGGTGAAGCCATTTCAAAGAACAGTAAATTTAGTTGGCGTAAATTCGGCGCAATATTTGCATTTTGTAGCAGCTTTGCTGGCATCAGCGGTATATTACTTTTACCGTTCATCAGTACTCTGTCCATTGCTTTAATGATTGGTGGAGTTATTACGATGCTAGGCGGGATTGTTAAATTTATCGGGTATCTTATGGGATATGATATTGCCGGAATAACAATGGAAATGGGAGCATTTACACCAAGCCCATTGCAGTTCTTGCCCATTTCTATTGTGATTGGTGTGTTGATGTTTTGGCTCGGGAAAGTCTTATGGAATCTTACTATTAAATATATACACGTAATTAGTCAGAAAAAGAAAACAGTATAATAATATAAGACGGGGCGCGGCGGTCATTCAAAGACCAACCGCACCCCGTTTATACTATATGTCCTTCCAGACGAAGACGGACTGCCTGGTACCTTTCGTAGGAGTCGTTTGTCCGATGTTTGTTTTATTGCTGCATTCAACCGCTCGATTCCTTCGTTTCTCAGTTCACCGCCGCTTTCGGGAAAGTTATTACTATTCTTTACCCGATTTGGCGATTGGAATGACTTTGGCTGTTTCTTATATGCGTTCTAGGAATTTAGGCGCTTGTAATTGTCATTGGAAATACTGACCAATGCGGTATACAACGGCTGGACGTTGAATTTCTTGCCAAATTCAAATTTATAGAATGCGGTCTGCAGATTGTTGGATTTGTGATAGGGTGAGGTTATATAGTGAAGGGTAACTTCGCAATCATCAAAGCCGGTGCCTCCCGTCTCCATAGTGACCTCATAAATGGAGCTGAGGTGGATCGAAGCTACACGGGTCTTCTTCCCGGTAACACCCTGGTGGTCAATCAGAATCAATCTGTCATCCGTAATAATAAAAGCGTCGCGGATCAGCTTGAAGCCCATCCGGATTTCTTCCTGCGGCATCAGATAAGCGCCGTATTGATTCATTAATTCGGGAATGGTAACCTCCGAATAATTACCCATCAAACCGCCAAACAAGTTAGCCATTATTTTCCCTCCTGATTTTAAACCCCTAGTAAATGTACTGTTGTTTGTACTCTTTTGATATTCTCCACCAGTCGACAATATCCTGCATTTTCCTTTTGGCGATTTAGGGAACAGCTATAGAACGCATTGAATACCCTTATAAGATGGAGAAAGGAGCTTTTATATAAAAATACGTGATTAAGGAGGCGGTATAGTCCGCTTTGTTTGTATTTTGGACTAACCTGTACACTTCGTTTCTTTTAATCGGCAGAAGATGTACTGCGCTAACGGAGAACCATAGCTCAGCAAATCAGCGGTAGTCTAGGACTTTAATGCGCTGACGCATACGAAGAATGGCGTAATTCCATATAATCAATGTCGCATATTTCTATTAAAAATACGCTTTTTATGTGCTATTTTAAATGGAGATGTCTGAATATTATATATTGGAGGTATAACGCTGTGACGCTTAGAATCGGTGTATTAAGCTTATGGCATGTGCACGCCTGGGATTATATCAAGCAGGTCCAGGAACATGAGGATACTGTGATCGCTGCCGTGTGGGATGAAGATCCCGTGCGGGGGCAGGCCGCCGCCGACCAGTTGAACGTTCCTTTTTTTGCTTCACTGGCCGATCTGCTTGCGGAGGAGGATATAGACGGCGTTATTGTGGATGCGCCGACCTCCC
Organism: Paenibacillus graminis; assembly: GCF_000758705.1. Classification (NCBI taxonomy): domain Bacteria; kingdom Bacillati; phylum Bacillota; class Bacilli; order Caryophanales; family Paenibacillaceae; genus Paenibacillus; species Paenibacillus graminis. The sequence goes on from NZ_CP009287.1 coordinate 3,550,424, forward strand.
AGCATACGGAGGTACTGACCGCTGCGGCGCAAGCCGGAAAACACATTTTTACCGAAAAAGTGATTGCCGCCACGCTGAAAGAAGCCAACGCCGTTCTCTCTGAGGTTTCCAAGCAGCAGTTAACCTTGACCGTGTCCTTGCCTCGTCTGAATGACGGATATACCTTGGCGATTCAAGAGGTTCTTCATCAGGGCTTGCTCGGCACCATTACTTACGTCAGAGTGCGCTTGTCGCATGATGGAGCGGTTGCCGGTTGGCTGCCGGCCCATTTTTATAATCTGGAGGAGTGCCGGGGGGGAGCTTTGATTGATCTCGGATGCCATCCAATGTACCTTACCCGGCTCTTCCTGGGTGAACCCGTGACTGGGGTAAGCGCAAGCTTTGGTTATGTCACCGGCAAGGAAGTGGAAGATAATGCAGTGGCGGCCCTTTCCACGGATTCCGGAGCGATCGGTGTCGTCGAAGCAGGGTTCGTCAACAGCCATTCACCCTTTGCCATTGAAGTGCACGGTACCGAAGGGACACTGCTGTTCGGGACACCTGAGCAAAAGCTGTTAATTCGCACGAAGGCGGCAGGAGACGCCTATCAGGACTGGACCGAATGGCCTCTGCCGGCTCCCAATAAGAGCGCTTTCCAGCAATGGGTGGCTCATATCCAAGCGAATACTTTTGCCGAGGAAAATGTTCAGATCGCCTTAGAATTGACAAGGCTGATGGAAGCGGCGAACCTTGCGGCCAGGGAAGGCCGTACGATCCTTTTGAAAGCGCTGACCGATTAGGATGATCCGGGAAGGTGCCGTATGGAGCCGGTCTTCATTTGAGAAAATGTTCGAGAAGCAGGATATGCTGGAACGTCTCGATATTTGCATTGAATGGGGGCATTACGAGATCAGGGTGCTCCGCTTCCACTTGACCTCTTTTCCGGCAGGCAAAGTTGTAGATTTCCACAAACATGCGGAGTTCGAATTCCATTTCATCCCGCGCGGGCGGGGTAAGGTTATTCTCAGCGGACACCAATACCCTCTTTCGGAAGGCATGCTCTATCTGACGGGACCTGGGGTCATCCACTATCAGGAAGCGGATGCAGGGGAGGCTATGGACGAACTGTGCCTGCATGTGGATATTACTGCCAAAGAAAGGGAAGGCGTTGACCCTTGGGAAGCCGCCGAAGCCGAGGAGACCATGGTCAAGCTGCGGACTCTGCCTGCGGTTCCGGCGCATGATTATCATCGGGCGATGCACTGCTTTTTGGAAGCCTACGATGCATGTGACGAGAAACTGCTCGGATATTACACTTCTATTAAACAACTGGTGATCAGTATCTTGTTAAAAACCATCAGGGCGTATGACAGCGGGGACCATCGGGCAGAAGCACCAGTGCGGAATATGGCAGCGTACAGATATGAATATGCGGTCCAGTATATGGAAGCCAATCATAAAACCCCTGTCACCTTGGACAATGTGGCGGAAAAGCTCCATATCAGCAGCAGACAGCTGCAGCGGATCTTCAAACAGGTTCAGCCGGAACGGCCATTTAGCCGGATTCTTGAGGAAATCCGCCTGCAGGCAGTATGCCGTGCCCTGGAAGAGAACTTCTCCTCCATTGAGCAGATCGCCCAAGATTCGGGATTTACCAATGCAAATTATCTGCATGCTGTGTTCCGCAAACGTATGGGCATGACGCCCGCAGCGTTTCGTGCGATGAGGCAGCAATCCAATTCAAAGTGAGGGTGACTTTACATGAGTGCAACGTATCGGATAGGCATTATTGGGTGTGGGGGTATCGCAAATGGCAAACATCTTCCCAGTCTAAGCAAGCTTCAAAATGTAGAGCTGGCTGCTTTTTGTGACATTGTTGAAGAACGGGCGGAAGAGGCCTGCCAGAAGTATGGAAGCGCAGAGGCGAAAGTGTATGCCTCATACACAGAGTTATTAAAAGATGATTCGCTTGATATTGTCCATGTGCTAACTCCCAACATCTCCCATGCGGAAATTTCAATCGCTGCCTTGGAGGCCGGTAAACATGTGATGTGTGAAAAGCCAATGGCCAAAACAGCCGCTGAAGCCAAAGCGATGCTCGAAGCCGCCAAACGGACCGGCAAAAAACTGACGATTGGCTATAATAACCGTTTCAGGGAGGACAGCTTATATTTAAAGCAGCTATGCGAAGCCGGGGAGCTTGGCTCCATTTATTTTGCCAAAGCCCATGCTATCCGCCGCAGAGCTGTACCGACCTGGGGCGTGTTTCTGGATGAAGAGAAACAGGGCGGCGGACCGTTGATTGATATCGGCACCCATGCGCTCGATTTGACCCTGTGGATGATGGACAACTATCAGCCTAAGGTGGTTCTGGGCACTACCCACCACGAGCTTTCGAAGCGAGAGAATGCAGCCAATGCATGGGGGCCGTGGGACCCGAAGCAATTTTCGGTAGAGGATTCGGCCTTCGGGATGATTGTCATGGAGAATGGTGCCACCATTATGCTGGAGTCCAGCTGGGCACTGAATTCGCTGGATGTCGATGAGGCCAAATGCAGTCTCAGCGGAACAGAAGCGGGAGCCGACATGAAGCAAGGACTGCGCATTAATGGTGAAAAGCTGGGCCGCTTGTATACGAACGAAATTGAGCTTAGTGCGGGCGGAGTAGCCTTTTACGAAGGCAGACAGGAAAGCGCGCCGGATACCGAAATGCGCCAATGGATCGAGGCAATTGACCAAGATAAAGAACCTGTGGTGACGCCTGAACAGGCTTACGTGGTATCCCGGATATTAGAAGCGCTCTATGAATCCTCCCGTACGGGTAAAGCTATTTATATGAATGAATAGGGCAGCAGGCTGCGCTTCATCAAAGAAATCGCCAGGGAAGTCTGGCAATAAATCGAAATAGATAGAAGTCCACACTTTTCAATTTGTGAAAAAATATAAACAAGATATCTTCTCGCCCGAACTAAGGATATACTGGACAAAGCAAGTATTCCAACCAGTAAGGTGGAATATGTTCAAATGTGCTTGTGCTTCAGCTTAGTTGACTAGGGGGCGGATTCAATGGGGGTCCTTTCAAGTATCCTTGAGTATTACGATGTCATTGAGGAAAAACTGGAAATTTTTATTTTTGATAACACGTCGATTATGTTTGCTGAATTCGCATCGGATCTTATGCAGGACGGTACCATGAAGTGGGCCAGGCTGAAACCGTATGAAGCCCATATGCAAGCGCATATCCTGACAGAGTATGTTCGTCTAACCGCCTGGTGCTCATTAATTCTGCGGAATGTGAACAGCCCCAACCTTTCAGCATTCGAACAAAGCACTGGCAATGTGCAGAGCTATATCGAGCAGGATACGATTCTAATGTTGACTACCTTGAAGGATATTTTCGCGGAAATTAAAAACGAGCTGGATGTTCAGCGGGAGATTATCGCTCAGCCTTACAAGGGTTCCCTTTTGAAAAATTTGATTGGATAATGACTTTTTATTGTGATTTTGTTATAGTGGCTATATTGGAAAAGCATAACATTTCAGCGATGAAGAGAAGAGTAATCAGGCGGCATCGTTCACAGAGAGCTTCGGAAGTGGTGAAACGGAGCAGCGGTGTGCTTGACGAAAAAAGTCTCCGAGCCTCATACGGAATTGGGCGTTGCGCCCAAGGATGCTATGACGGGATCTCCCGTTACAGAGATAGGGTATAAGCGTAATGGCCGTACCCGAAGAGGCGGATGTGGCAACATGTTCGCGAACAGAGGTGGTACCACGGCGCTGATTACAGCTCTCGTCCTCAAGATGACAATCTTGCGGATGAGGGCTTTTTTGTTTGTTTTTCACATTAATTGTTGAGGTGATTGTTCATGCATTGGTCAGAAAAAATAGCAAGCCGGTTAATCGATAACCACCCGGGGCAGCAGACATTCGTGTGCGCATCGGGGATCAGTCCTTCGGGCCACATCCATATCGGGAATTTCCGGGAGATTGTGACGACGTATTTTGTAAGCAGGGCGCTCGAAAAAGCGGGCAAACAGGTGCGGTTTATTTTTTCATGGGATGATTTCGACCGGTTCCGCAAGGTTCCAGTTCAAGTAGATCCAAGCTTCGGGCAGTATATTGGCAGACCCTACACGCAGGTTCCTTGTCCTTATGGGTGCCACACCTCCTATGCGGAGCATTTTGAGCAGGAATTTGAAGAGGCGCTCCAGGCGTTTGGAATCCGGCCGGAATTTATTTATCAGAGCAAGGAGTATCAGTCCCGCCGGTATGCACCCGGAATTCTTCATGCGCTGCGCAGCAGAGGTGAAATCTATGACATTCTGATGTCGTTCAAAACAGGTAAAGCCAGCGAAGCGGACAGAGCCGCATTCTATCCCGTCAGTATCTATTGCGCAGATTGTGGTAGGGACTCGACCACGGTGCATTCTTTTGAGGAAGAAAAAGCGCTATTAACCTACAGCTGTGCATGCGGACATCATAGCAGTCTGTCTGTTCCCGAGGCGGATAATATCAAGCTGCAATGGAAAATCGACTGGCCGATGCGCTGGAACATGGAGCAGGTGCTGTTTGAGCCTGGAGGCCGCGACCATTCGTCGGAAACAGGCAGTTATAATGTAGCTTCAGTCATCTCGGAGCGGATATTTGGAAAGGCGCCGCCCATGTATGAGCCTTATGAATTCATTAGAATTAAAGGGAGCTTTGCCAAAATGTCCAGTTCATCCGGGAACAACTACACACCAGATGATCTGCTGAAGGTCTATGCGCCGGAAAATATTCTCTTCCTGTTCGCCAAATATCAGCCGGGTGCCGCGTTTCATATCGGGATGGATGAAGATGTGCTGCGCAACTATACGGAATATGAGCGTTACCGGAAAGCATACGACTCCCATACCCTCACGGATGATCTTCGCGCTGCGGTGGAGCTTTCCCTGATTGATCCGATGGACGATAACACTCCCGGCTTCGGACCCGTTGCTGGCTTGCTGCCCTTGATTCATTTTGACCGCCAATTACTGCTGGAGATTATGACACGGAACGGGGAAAAAGTAGATGTTAAGCGGCTGGAGCAGACAGCGGAACGGGCAGAATATTGGGTCAAACACTGGATGCCGCAAAAGCTGGTCACTGTAAATACCCGCCGTGATGACGCACGCTATGAAACATTGGAAGCTCACGAGCGAGGGTGGCTGGATGCTTTTTGCAGGCTGCTGAGAGCCGGCGGAATGGAGGATGAGCCGCTGATGACGGAGATCTATGCCATTTGTTATGACGAGGATAAAAAAAGAATGAAGAACAATCAAAAACGCTTGTTCACGTTAATCTATCAGCTGGTGCTGGGCCGGGAGACGGGGCCGCGAATCCCCGTACTGATTCAGGCGGTAGGGATGGAAAAGCTGCTGGCATTGCTGGATTTTTAGCGGGACCGTGACTGCCCTTTACGGGATATATCGAACAGAGGTATAATATGTAGGACTGTTTATAATTAATGTTGGAAAGTGAGCGGGAACAATATGGGTCGTAAATGGAATAATATTAAAGAAAAGAAGGCATCCAAGGATGCCAATACAAGTAAGGTATACGCCAAATTTGGCGTAGAAATTTATGTGGCAGCGAAGAAGGGTGAACCGGACCCGGAGTCGAACCGTGCGCTGAAGGTCGTGCTGGAGCGCGCCAAAACGTACAATGTGCCGAAGGCCATTATCGACCGGGCCCTCGACAAAGCCAAAGGCAGCGGCGACGAAAACTACGTGGAACTGCGCTATGAAGGTTTCGGTCCAAGCGGTTCGATGATCATCATCGATGCACTGACCAACAACGTTAACCGGACTGCCCCTCTGGTGCGGTCCGCATTCAGCAAAAACGGCGGCAATATGGGTGTCAGCGGTTCAGTAACCTATATGTTCGAGCCTACAGCGGTTATTGGCCTGGAAGGCAAAACGGCGGACGAAGTGATGGAATTGCTGATTGAAGCGGATGTCGATGTACGCGATGTGCTGGAAGAGGACGAAGCCGTGATCGTCTATGCTGAACCTGACCAGTTCCATGCGGTTCAAGAGGTTTTCCGGAGTGCCGGGATTACAGATTTCACCGTAGCTGAGCTGACCATGCTTCCGCAGAACTATGTGAGTCTTCCAGAGGATGCCGAAGCGCAGTTCGAGAAGCTGATCGACGCTTTGGAAGAACTGGACGATGTGCAGCAGGTATATCATAACGTAGATTCGGAAGAATAGGATTGCGGTCTTGTATAATAGAATTGCTTCATGCCAAAGCCGGACAGGCAGATCAACGATCTGCTTATCCGGCTTTTTTTTGTGAACAAGCTTATTCCTGTTTGAGTATTTATCCCAATCTACGTAAGATGTATAAACTTCACCGTGGATTGCCACAATAAGCTGAAGAGAACCCAGTTCAGGAGCGTATGCTTCCGAAGCCGTTTGGTATGAAGCTCTTTCAGGAAGCAGCGCTAACAAAACTTATAGGAGGCAACACAGTGGAGAATCACACCAAACCGGACAAGAATTTGATCAACACGGTAGAGGAGCTGAACAATGCTCCGGTGACCAGCCAGGAAGCGCAGCAAATGGAGCAGAAGAAACTCGATATCCGTAAAGAAGCGCTGCGGGATGATAAAACCACGTATAAGAAAAATGAGCAGAATACGTATAAGTGAGAAGTTAAAAAAAGGGTATTGAATATACGGGTGGCAGGGAAGGTTCCTGCCGCTTTTTTTGTTCCGGAATTTTTTCCGGGAAGTAATAGGTCACATTTTAAATAACAAATAATGTTAATAAAAGAAGAATAAATTTGAATTTGAAGCAATAGAGATAAATGGTGTTATTTGATAAATGGTAAAAAACGTAATGTAATTGTGTCATAATCGTCTGAAATTTATGTACTACTTACCCAGATGGATATGCCAGCATTTAGATGCTAGCTATGCATAAATTTAATTCATTTTAGGAGGATTTGATGAGAAAATTTAAGAAGTCGCTTCAGATTTTATCACTAATGGTGGTAACAGCAGTTGTAGTATCTGTCTCGCCATCTGGGGGGGTTCTAGCCCAAAGTTCAGAGGCAGCCATTACACAGCAAAGTAATCTTGTTGTTCAGCGGAATTTTGAAGTAAAAGCCCTTGGAGATATATGGGCGGAAGGCGAGCGGGAGCGCAGAGCAGCGGGGTATGCGGATGCCCGGAAAATATTTCAGCCAACCGGTCTATATGCAAAAGCCAATGAACAAATTGAGATTGAAGTCTCCGGTGACAAACCAATTACAGCGGTTATTGGGACACATCAACATGATAAAGAGTGGGCGATTAGATATCCATTAAAAACAGGTAAAAACACAATTTCCTCACCAAATGGCGGGTTGTTGTCTTTTGATAACAGCAACAATGAAGGTAGTATTAATGTAAATGTAGTGAGTGGGGGGAGTCCTGTTCCATTCTTTGTATTAGGCAAGAATACCAAAGAGGATTGGCAGGCAATGATGAGTGCTTATCCTGATGCACCTTCTGTTGTTCTTCAATCAGAAAAAGCTCTCTTAATCTTCACATATGCTTCTGCTAAAGACCACATCTTGAATCAAGACCCCATTCCTGTTTTACAGACTTATGATAAGTTTATTGCAGCACAGGATAAAATTTCCGGACTTTCAAATTCTGATTCTGATCCTAGACACCGGTTAGATAAGCATTTGATTGGAATCATTGAATCACCAACATACACAGGAGGAGCGTATGCATATGCAAGCTGGGATGGTGCAATTATGCCCACAAAGACTGGAGCAAATGCGGATGCTTTAAACCTTACAAGGATGGGTTGGGGGCAGTATCATGAGGCAGGTCATTTGAGACAACAAGGGCCTTGGACTTGGAGTGAGATGGGTGAGGTGACAGTTAATCTATATTCTCTAGCTGCTAAGAAGGTTCTTTACCCTACTGAACCTGCAAGGTCACAAGGTGAGTACTTAGCTGCTTTCTTGTTTGTAGACCAGCCAACCAAGGATTTTAAAGACTCTGATTCAAAATTAGAAATGTTGTGGCAGCTTAATCTTGCTTTTGGGGATAACTTCTACCCGGATTTACATCGATTATATCGTGAGATGGCAAAAGCTGATCTGCCGACTACAGATGATCAGAAAAAACAAGCATTTATTCTAAGCACTTCAAAAGTAGCTCACTATGACTTGACGCCTTTCTTTGATAAATGGGGTTTGACTGCAACAGATGAAACACGAAACAAGATTAAATCATTGAATGTACCTCTTCTAACTGCACCCATTTGGTTTGGATCAGATTATAACATCATTAAACCGACTGATGGAATAGATAAGGTAAAAGGTATCATTGGGATAACAACAAATAGCCAAGAGACTTCAAGTGCTTATGATCCTGCAATAAATGCATTTGATGGAAATACAAATAGTATCTGGCACAGCGAATGGAATAAACCCAATCAGTTCCCATACAATATTACAGCAAAGTACGCCAGTCCATCTACATTCTTCAAACTAACCTATCTCCCACGACAAACTGGAGATAATGGTATTATTACAAATTATAGAATCTTAACTAGTCTTGACGGGGTAACATTCACTGAAGTTGCAACAGGCACTTGGGCAAAGGACAACACAGAAAAGACAGTAAATTTCACGCCTACTCTTGCTAAATATGTTCGGCTTGAAGTACCTCAAGGTGGCGGTACCAATGGTTTTGCCTCTGCAAGTGAGATTAAAATCTTTGAAACCGATCCAGTAACACCACAACCTGTTACAACGTATCTCAGCGATATGGATTGGTTTTCTGCAACAACAGGTTGGGGCACAATCCAAAAAGATCGTAGTATTGATGGAAATGCACTTAAGTTAAATAACACGGCCTATACAAAAGGTTTGAGCACGCATGCTAACAGTGAAATTGTCTACAAACTGGATGGGCAGTACACATCCTTTGGCGCGCTAGTTGGGGTAGATGATGAGGTGGGTTCGGTAGGTTCTGTGGAGTTCCAAGTTATTGTAGACAATCAAGTTGTATTCTCCAGTGGTGTAATGCATAATTATACAGAGCCCAAAGAGGTAAACGTTAATCTTACTGGAAAGAATGAGCTAAAACTAATTGTAACAGATGGTCAAGATGGTACAAATAGTGACCATGCTGATTGGGTAAATGCCCGGCTTATCAAATAGTATTGTAAGATAAAAGCACGTCCAAAAGAGAGGAGTCATTTCCTCTCTTTAGTTTTAGGGTTGATTGACAATATGTAGCTTTAATTCTCCTGTCCGTATCCTTAGCGATGGAGCATGAAGCAGCAGCCCGTGAACTGCAGGAGGAATGCGGCGCTGCTGTTCATCTCAAGGATCTCAAGATGCTCGGGGTTATGCATATCAAGACTACTGATGATGAACGGGTTGATTTTTTCTTCACTGCTAACCGGTGGCAGGGTGAGATTGTGAATGCTGAACCGGATAAATGTGATGATTTGCGATGGTTCCCCCTGGACCAGCTTCCCGGGAACATGATCCCTTTTGTAAAGCAGGCGTTAGATGATTAGCGGGATGGTAGCTGGTTTGCAAGTCATGGCTGGAAATAAGTGTGTCCAATTAATCGAATACCGGTTGTTTACGGTGTTTGGTGTGCTGCTCGAAAGAATACGCTATTGCAATTAGAGCGGGCTCGCTGAATGCTTTACCGGCGAAAGTGACTCCAAAAGGCCTTCCGTTCTCCATATATCCTGCCGGAACGGCAATCGAGGGATACCCCGCCCTGGCCGACAAGTCTGCACCGATGTAAGCAGGGAACATTATCGCATCCAGCTGGTATCGTTCAATGGCATAGTCAATGCCCTCTTGCCGGGCAAGGTGCAAATCCAAGATTGACTCCTGAATATATTTACTGTCATTCAAAAGATCGGCCAGGCTTTCTCTATACTCCAAAATATCCTGGCCGTACCGCAGCGCTTGTTCCGCATGATCTTGGTTCCAATTTATTAACTCTGACAATGTATTTACAGGCATATGGGCAGGAAGGTTGTGTAGAAAATTTTGAATTCCATGCTTGAATTCCATATTTATTTTGTTGAACCTCCAAGGACCATGGAATGAGGGGATTTCAATGGGCTTCACAACCTGTGCACCAGCTTTCGTCAGATCGGAAATCACTTGATTAAACAGAATTTCATCATACTCACCAGAACATTTTACATGTTCTGGTATTTCAGAGTAGACTCCGATTTTCGCTCCGCGTAAGCCTTCAACGTTCAAATAACGGGTATAATCCTGTTCCCCGTCTGACCATACATACCTCCAAGTTGCGGGATCGCTTTCATCTCTTCCTGCAAGCACTCCAAGAAGTATCGCTGCATCGGACACACTTTTGGCTAGTGGGCCTGCTGTATCCTGCGAGTATGAATAAGGAATTATTCCCGTACGGCTTATTAAGCCCACTGTCGGCTTGATCCCGACAACGGACATCTGTACTGCCGGACTCAGAATGGAAGCAGAGGTTTCCGTTCCAACCGCTGCGGCTGCAAAATTCATCGCAGCTGCTGCCGCCGATCCGGTGCTTGACCCGCCGACAAAAAATTCTCCATAAGGATGAGTAACCTGACCGCCCCTTGAACTGTAACCCGCCCACATACTCGACGAAATACCGTTAGCCCACTCTGTCATATTGGTTTTGCCCAGGAGGATGACACCCGCTTCTCTTAATTTACTGACTATGCTAGCATCCTCTGGACTTATATGCTGTGCCAATGCCAGGGCACCGGCACTGGTGTGCATTTTGTCACGGGTACCGATATTATCCTTTAACAGAATAGGAATACCGTGAAGTAATCCCCGTCTGCTTGCATACTTCCGTTCCAGATCAAGGGCTTCCGCCAGAAAAATAGCGTCGGGATTAATCTCCATGATGGCATTGATGTGCGGACCATCCTGATCGTACTCAGCAATTCGGGTTAAATAATAAAATACCAGATCTTTTGAAGTCAGGATTCCTTGTTCCATGGCCTCTTGTAATTCGAAGATATTTGCCTCGTCCAAATTCAGATTCTCATATTTATAATCATTTCGCATACACAGCCCCCCCAAATCTCATTATTCTTTTAAAAATAGCGCATGTTCCATTGAATGTATCATGATAATGATTTCTTGGGTGGGATTTATTGATTAAAATCGACTATTACTGCAAACTATCATCCAAGAATTCTCTGGTACCCTCCCTTGAAATTGTGTATGCTGGAGTTTGTTTGAACGCTTTTGACATTCCTGCAGGAGGCTTTGCGCAATATGGAACATGGCAGTATGGCAATGATTGCGGTTTTGGTGATTTGCGGTTTTTTGGCCGGGGTGATTGATTCAGTTGTCGGAGGCGGTGGGCTGATTGCCATCCCCGCGCTGCTCTCGGCCGGAATTCCGCTCCCGCTGCTGCTTGGCAGCAATAAATTGGCCGGGACGTTGTGCTCGTTCACCAGTACGGCGTCTTTTGTACGCTCCGGGAAGATCGATTTCGAACTGGTCAAGTTTTTGATTCCGTTTTCTATGGTTGGTGCGGTGGCTGGATCGCTGACGGTCCGGCAGGTGCCTTCGGAGTTTCTGAAGCCGCTCGTGATCGTGATGCTGATTGTAATAACGGTCTATACCTTGTTCAAAAAATCCTGGGGTGACGTCTCAACGTTCTCCCCTGGCAGCAAAAAATCTCTGCTGACCGGCATGGGCATTGCCCTGGTCATTGGATTTTATGACGGCTTCTTCGGCCCGGGGACCGGCTCGTTCCTGATCTTTGCCTTTCTCATGCTGGGTTTTGAATTTGTCACTGCCGCGGGCAATGCCAAGATGCTTAATTTCGCCAGCAATATTGCAAGTCTTTTGACGTTTGCCGCTGTTGGTTCAGTTAGCCTGTACTATGGACTGGTTCTGGGCATCCCGATGGTTATCGGTGCAATAGTCGGATCAAGGATCGCCATCCGTAAAGGAGCCAGTTATATCCGCCCGCTGTTCATCGCAGTTACTGTGATCTTGATCGGGAAGCAAATATGGGATACGATGCACTAAGACCAGCAGTGGAGTTGATATTATGGAGATCCAAAAAGTACATAAAGAAGCCGTCTGGCAGCTTAGGCATGAAGTCATGTGGCCTGAGCGGGAGTTTGATTATGTAGGGCGGTAAAGAATACATCATCATGGAGAAGCACTTCGGCTCCGCCGGAGACAGAAGCAGAAAGGAACCCTGATTATGACAAAAAAACTGTATTACGAGTCGGCTTATTTGAAAGATTGGCATACATCCATAAGCCAGGTTGTAGAACGTGAGGACGGACTGTACCTAATTCTGGAGGAAACCGCATTCTATCCGCATGGGGGCGGACAGCCTTGTGATGCCGGAACCATTGCGGGAATTCCCGTGCTCGATGTCATCCTTGAAGAGGACGAAGTGCTGCACAAGGTTGAGCGTCTACCGGATGGAGGCCAAGTAAGCTGCCAGCTTGACTGGAACCGCCGGTTCGATCATATGCAGCAGCACAGCGGCCAGCATCTGCTGTCAGCGGTATTCCGCGAGCTGTTCCAGGCCATGACCTTAAGCTTTCACCTGGGCAATGATTATGCGACCATCGACATTGAACTCCAGGAGCTGACGTTAGATCAGCTGGCGGCGGCAGAGCGGGAGGTCAACCGTCAGGTTGTGCTGGACCGAAATATCGTGAGCTATTTGGTTACCCCCGAGGAAATGGCCGGCCTGCCACTGGTGAAGCTGCCTAAGGTTACCGAGAATATCCGAATTGTTGAGATCGCGGGAGTGGAACATAACGCCTGCGGCGGGACTCATGTAGCTTCTACAGGAGCCATCGGGATGGTCAAGCTGCTGAGGGCGGAGAAGCAGAAGGGCAATATCCGGATCACCTTCAAATGCGGGGGGCGGGCACTGGATGAAGCGAACGATAATCAACGCATCCTCGGCGCCCTTTCTGCTAAGTTCAATACAGGCAAAGATGAAATTATAGACCGGATCGAAAAGTGGGAAGCCGAGCAGAAGCAGCTTCTGGCTGAGCTGGCAGTACTCAGAGAACAGAACGATATGCATCTGGCAAAAGAAATGTTGTCGGTGCTTGGGCCCGAAGCAAGGGTGGTTGCGCACATTTTTGAGGATAAGTCACTGAAGGATTTGCAGAGTTTGGCCGCCAAACTGACTGCAAATACTGAACTCCCTGTACTGCTGCTGACCGCAATGGAGAACAAAGTGGTCCTGGCTTGCAGCAGCAGTGCCGGATTGTCCTGTGGAGCATTCTTCAAAGCCCATCTGAGTGGATTCCAGGGAAAAGGCGGCGGCAGCGATAAAATGGCCCAAGCCGGGTTCCCGGCGTGGGACGAGGTAATGAAATTCTATGAGTTTGCTAAAGTACATTTATAGCATTTGTTTAGCATTCGCATAGAAAAACAGCGCTGGGGGGCTTCCGCTGCTTAACCCAGCTCACCCGACAGCCTTATTATTTGTTGCGCGTCGCTTAATACTACTGTTCTGATTAGCAAGTGTAGTACCTCCAGTATTCTTATGTGAGATTCTGTCCGTGCTTGTTGTGTTCATCTAAAGGTTAATTGCTTCCCGGCAAAACGGCCAGACTCATCGATCTCAAGAAATACATTCGCATATGGATGGTAGGAATCAGGGCATAGCTTCTCATCGGAGAATTCCGTTTCACCTGTATCGGGATTCAGTATCGACAGGCCATTTTCCGGTCCCCACATTACAATCCTGCCGTTCACTGCGGCCATTTGACCTTGCGGATAATACATGCCTCCATTAATTAGTGGTTTCGTCCGGTAAGCAGGCACTGGAATAAACAGCCCCTTCTGTTCTCCGGTTTGCACATCGAATATAGCCAGAAAGTGAGAGTACAGGTGTTTGCCATAATCCTTCATATCCTCTTCCTCGTACATATCGATGGACAGTTGACCCCAAATAGCCAGGGTAGACGGATCAAGCCAGACTACGGGTTGATCCCAATCCTCCATCTGCTCCCCAAGCTTCCGCAAAGTAGCTCCATCCTCCGATTCCCAGCAGTTACTGAGCCAGGCCGAAAGACTCCAGGATCGTATCGAAGCGATAGGATGCCATATCCAACCTGTATCAATGATCCAGTCCCCTTGAGGGGAGATATGAATTTTGCCATGAAAATAATCGAGATCATGTTCCGGGTGTTGTCCGTCAGCATAGGGTGGACTCTGGCGGGCAGACATATTTTCACCAGAACGGACATCCAGCAGATCCAACCGGTTCCATTCTGTACCGTGAATCAACAGCGTCCGGCCCTCATATTCAGCAAAAGCGAGCGGGAAAGTACAGACATCATAATGATAATCCCCCCGTGACAGCAGCGTGATCAGCTTGGAATCTTGAAGATCGTACAGCGCCGCATACTGGCCAAATCTTCCCGAAACCGCAGCGAAGCGTTCATCTGCCGAAACTACAATCTGGACAGGCTCCTGCAATTCCAGACCGGGAATATCCACATGCAGCAGCATTGCGGCGCGTCCAGTATGCAAATCGATTTGCCAGAGATCACTATTCTGATCCAACGCAAGCAGAGAGACGGCATCCTTGCCAGTTCCTTTTATAGCCTGAATTGCTGCAGGTTTTCCCGGATACGCCGCAAGGTCAGGATAAGTAATATTTTCAATAGGCATTGTTCATACTCCTTCGCTCTCCCTCTTCCGAAAAGACTTCCTATGAAAATCAGTAATCCGGCCGAATAAAGCTTGTCCGTCATCCGTAACGGTAAAATCCCGGGTGAGCGGCATCACCATGGCCCGGTAAGGCTCAGGCAGCCAGATGTATTGATGCACATACTCCGTGACCCTAAAACCGCAGTGTTCCCAAAAATGAACTCTTGCCGCATCTTCTTCCGTATCGCCTGCTTCTACTTCGATCAGAACCGCCTGAATGTCATGCTTCCGCACTGCCCAGTCGCGGATATTCTCCAGAAACTTTCTTCCCAGGCCCTGGCCGCGGAGCCCGGCATCTACAGCCATATAGTCGATGATTAGCATCCGTTCCGCAGCGGGCCTGCTAAGCCCCGTAACAGCCATCGCCGCGAGCTTTCCGTCCAGGTATCCGGTATGCAGCCAGGCGATTTTTTTGTCGAGCATGGCACGAAGTATGCCCACAGGTTTGGCTCCGTGCGGGAAAGCTTCCCGGTAGAGCGGTTCAATCGCTGCCCACCGTGCGTCATCCCACTTATCGTAAGTATTGAACTCAAATGTCATGTATGTCGCCTCCAGGATCATCATAGCAGAGCGGATCTCACGAAGTAAAATGAAGACTGGCCTTGAGTTAGCAACCTTTCCCAGTTTAATGCGTCCAATTCCTTAGGACAAATTAAAAGGAGACTCTGTGAATGAAGAAATGGAAGTTATCACTGGCCGTTTTTGCTGCAATTTGGCTTGCCTTAAGCGCCGGAACAGTACATGCGAGAGAAACCGGAATTGTATTGAACGACAAGCATACCCCGATGGGCAGCAGTCAGATAATCGTGGCAGGTGCAACATGGGTACCATTGAAGGAACTGGCTGATTCGATGGGCTATGCGCTCTCCTGGAATCAGAAGACTGCAACCGCTAAGCTGGTGCGTCCGGGGCGTGAAGTGATTTTTACAGCCAAATCCAAAATGGTGAAAATGAATGATTCGACCGCAACGATCGCCAAAGCCCCTAATATTCTCAAAGGTAAAGTGTATGTCCCCCTGGTCTCTTCAGTCAGTATATTGGGCGGCAAAACCTGGACGGACAAGAGCAGCGGCAACATCATGCTGACGGATGAACCGAGGTTTACGTTGTCTGCCATCCAGGGCAGAACGTATTGGGTATCGCAGAAGAGCGGAGAAATCTTTCTGAGTGCTTCATCAGGGAGCAAGCCGGAATCCATAGGGAAATTTCCTCTGGGCGAAACACCTTACTCTTTCTGGTTACAGATTAAAAGTGCGGGGAAAGGCAGCGATTTGCTGCTTTTAATAGACAAACACTATGCTATGTTCAATGACTTCAGCAATGGCTACCAGGCCCTAATCAAGAACGGCAAAGTTCTGAAACAAATGGACTATCACTACATCATTGTTACCTATCCGCACGCTGCGGAGATCCCGACAAAACAGCTGTATATGACAGACGGCAAAAATGTGCAGTATATTAATGCCGACGGCAGTCTCGGCAAGCTGTTTGAACTGGAGAAGACTACAGGAAGGACAGGTGACTTTACGGTTGAGTATGCGGCTGAAGATATCGCGCTTGTCCGCAATCTGGAGCATACCGAGCTGTTTGCGGTCCATACCCGCTCAGGGGAAACCACGAATTTAAGCGCGAAACTGATTAGCTCCGCAGACCGCAAGGACTGGGACACAGCAGATGGCAGGGACACGTATGTGGTGACCAAAATGCTCGTACTCAAAAAACGTGAAGGAAATGTGCTGACATTCAACTATACAGGGATGATGGATGGAAAAGTGCATCAAGTGGTCTATACCATAACCAAATAATAAGGTATGGGGGACCGGAGCGCTGGACCTTCCATTGCGGAACCTTCATAATAGAAGAAGGAGTTGACCCGTACATATGGCGAGCGATTACTGTGAGCAAAGACTGCGCCGCCTGAACCGGGAGGCGATTGATCTGTGACAGATCCATTGCCCCTATATCCGTGGAGGTGTATCGTATTACCCTATGAACAATATTACCATCGGACTGCTCGCGCATGTCGACGCCGGTAAAACCACTTTTGCCGAGCAGCTGCTTTATCATACACAGGCAATACGCAGCCGGGGCAGAGTGGACCATAAGGATACCTTTCTGGATACCCATGAGATTGAAAAAGCGCGCGGAATTACCGTGTTTGCCGACCAGGCAGAGTTTATATACGGAGATACGCGCTATTTTCTGCTGGATACTCCCGGACACGTCGATTTCTCACCGGAGATGGAGCGGGCGCTGCAGGTTCTGGATTATGCTGTAGTGATTGTCAGCGCCGTCGAAGGTGTGGAAGGCCATACGGAAACCGTCTGGCAGCTGCTGCGCAGCCACGGGATTCCGACCTTCTTTTTTATCAATAAAACGGACCGGACCGGAGCGGATCCGCAGCGTGTGTTCGCAGAAATCCGCAGCGGGCTGAGCAGCAGTGCAGTGCTGCTCCCGCAATCCGAAAGCGGTGAAATCTCTGAGGAGTTGAGGGTTTTCCTGGCTGAACGCGATGAACGATTGCTCGATGCTTATTTCGAAGGGGCAATGAACGATGCCGGTTGGCGGGAAGCGATGAGGTCCATGGTCCGGGAAGGCACCCTATTCCCGTGTATGGCGGGCTCTGCTTTGCTGGATGTAGGCATTGATGTATTTCTGGACAGGCTGAAGTCCCTGACCGTAACAGATTATGATGCCGGGCTGCCTTTTGCAGGCAGGGTGTACAAAATCCGTCATGATGAGAAGGGGACCCGGATTACCTATATCAAAGCATTGCAGGGAGTGCTCAAGGTAAGGGAAGAGCTGAATTGTGGAGCGTCAGAGGAGGCGGAACCTGAGCGGATTACCGGAATCCGCAAAGTGAATGGCCTGAAGTATGTCTCGGTGGATTGGGCAGCGGCGGGTGAGCTGTTTGCAGTCACCGGGCTGTCGGCCGTGAGGCCGGGTGACGGTGTTGGGGTGCTGCAGGACAGACGGGACAGCGAACTGGTCCCAACGCTGAAATCCAAGGTGCTGTTCGAGCCGCCGGTGCATCTGAAGGAGGTGCTTACGGCCTTTCAACTGCTGGGAGCAGAGGACCCTTCTCTGAATGTGAGCTGGGATATGACCCTGCAGGAGCTGCATATTCAGGTGATGGGCCAGATTCAGCTGGAGATTCTGGAGCAGATCCTGCGGGAACAGTTCATGATTCCGGTGGCGTTTGGCCCGCCGGAGATTCTATACAAGGAGACAATAGCTGCCCCGGTGTTTGGCTGCGGACATTTTGAGCCGCTGAAGCACTATGCCGAGGTGCTGCTGAGGATGGAACCGGGTGAACGGGGCAGCGGCCTGGTATTCGTCAACAAGTGCCATCCCGATGATCTGGCAGCGGGCTATCAGCACCAAGTCGGGCAATATCTGCTGGAGAGCGGACATCATGGACTGCTTACGGGTTCGCCGCTCACCGATCTGCGGATGACACTGCTGAGCGGAAGAGCCCATAACAAGCATACGCATGGCGGTGATTTCCGTGAAGCGGCGCTCCGCGCCTTGCGCCAGGGGCTGGAACAGGCTGAGAATATTCTGCTGGAGCCGGTCTATGACCTCAAAATCAGGATAGACACCGATGACCTTGGAAAAGTAATGACAGACATCCAGCAGGCGAACGGCAGCTTCGGCCCACCGGAGATCACCGGCACCAAAGCAGTGATCACCGGCAAGGTGCCGGTAGCCACTTTTTTGAATTACGGTGTCCGGCTGGCTGCGATGACCCAAGGGAAAGGCGCACTCTCGCTTAAGGTTGCCGAGTACCAGCCTTGTCACCAGACGGAGTCAGTCATCGCACTCAAAAATTACAATAAGGATGCCGATCCGGCGTATCCCTCATCATCTATCTTTTGCGCCAAAGGCCAGTCCTACTCCGTCCCTTGGGATGAAGCACAAGCGCATATGCACATTAAAAACGATTTTGGACCCATCAGCTGATCTGCCGGGACATATGTCCTTTCCTAATCTCCGGATATGTTTTTTAATTAGGACCGGAAGAGAAGAAGCTGAGGAGGATTACTGGAAATGTACGGAATCATCGATAAAGTTGCCTGGATTGTAATCTCAGATGGAAGAGTGCTGGGTGCGCGGTCCAAAGGCAAAGATACTTATTATTTTCCCGGAGGAAAAAGAGAGTCCGGCGAGACGGATGTCCAGACGCTGATCCGGGAAGTCAAAGAAGAGCTGTCCGTGGACATCCTGTCCGACACAGTCACACCTTTCGGTATCTTTGAAGCTGCCGCCCATGGCAAAGCGGAAGGTGTACAGGTGAAGATGGCTTGTTATACAGCCGATTACACGGGAGAATTGGCTCCAGCCTCGGAAATTGCCGAGATCGCTTGGCTTGGCTATGAAGACCGGGAGCGGGTGTCGGCTGTCAGCCGGATGATTTTTGACCAGCTCCATGAGCTGAAGCTGCTGGATTAATGTACATATGCGGCAGCTCTGCGTATAATTCAAGCCCGTCTGAAGCCCGTTTGCGGCCTAAGACGGGTTTTGTGCTGTCTCTGGACAGTCGCTCCCGGAGGACCGCTTACGCTGCTCAGGACATATGTCCTACCGCAAATGCTGAATATGTCTTTTAATGAATACAGAGATTAAGACAGAGGAGAGAACTTATGAAAGGGATTATTTTTGCTTTTATCGGCGGGGCCTGCATTACACTGCAAGGGGTAGCCAACGCCAGGATCAGCCAGGATATTGGCACCTGGCAGGCTGCAACGGTTACCCAATTTACCGGATTCGTAATGGCACTGATGATTCTGCTGTTCGTACGGGATGCGAAGAAGCAGGGG
Source organism: Paenibacillus graminis (assembly GCF_000758705.1). Taxonomy (NCBI): domain Bacteria; kingdom Bacillati; phylum Bacillota; class Bacilli; order Caryophanales; family Paenibacillaceae; genus Paenibacillus; species Paenibacillus graminis. Next base: position 3,569,944 of record NZ_CP009287.1, read on the forward strand.
GTTAAGCAGGTCAAACCTTTATATCTGTTCGGCGGGGCGCTGGCGGCATTTGTTATTTTCAGCGAAGTTACCGCTATTCAAGACATCGGAGTGACACTTACCATCTCTGCACTGCTGATCGCCCAGCTCTGCCTGACCTTTCTGATTGATATCAGCGGGTGGTTCGGAGTGGTGAAGCAGAAGATGCGTCTGCCGCAGTTCATCGGGATCGGGATGATGATTGCCGGTGTGGTGATTTTGAAATTTTAAGGATGGGAGCGGGCTATGAAAGAAATTCAGGATCGGGAGCAGCTTCAGGCACATATTGCGGCACATTCCCTGACGGCTATTTTTAATGAACAGCTTAGTGGACATCTGCATCTCTACAGCTTTGCACAAGGGGAGCATATCTGCTCCAAAGGGGACCCTTCCGAATATCTATATGTTCTGGTCAAAGGAAAGCTCAAAATCTTCACGGCCACTCCTGAAGGAAAAACGCTGATTATCTGCTTCAAAACACCGCTGGAGCTGATCGGTGATGTCGAATACATTCAAGGCACGGAAATGATTAATACGGTGGAAGCCGTGTCCCCGGTGCATATGCTTGGCATAGAGTACCGCTGGCTGAACAAATACGGCAAGGATCATCCGCCGCTCCTGAATTTTTTGCTGGAGATTATTACCCACAAGTTCTACCGTAAATCTAATTTCCTCAGCTTGAATCTGATGCATCCTGTTGAGGTGCGGCTAGCCAGTTATTTGCTGTCCATCTCCTATGATGAATCCGACCCTAACTTTACAGGCCAACTGAGTACGATCAACCTGACCGATACCGCCAATTTCATTGGAACGAGCTACAGGCATTTGAACCGGGTCATTCAAAAGCTTACGCAAAACGGCCTCATTGAGCGGGGAAACGGACATCTTCTGGTAAAAGACAAGGCAGGGCTTACCGCACTCGCGAGCCGCAACATCTATGAGCCCAACTGAAAGACATAAGATTAAGCTTTTGAACGGAGTGATTTTGAAATGTTAATAGGATTAATTTTGGCGCTGATCGCCGGTTGCCTGGTAAGTTTACAGAATATTTTCAACAGCAAAGTCAATGAGCATACGGGATCTTGGTCTACTACAACCTTGGTATTGGGCATGGGATTTATCGCTTCACTGCTGATGGGACTGATTATGGAAGGTAAAAACATGTTCACTCTGCAGCATATGCAGCTCTGGTATTGGTTCAGCGGCATGATTGGCGTAGGTGTGGTCATCTGCCTGGTGCAGGCCACCCGGCTGCTCGGACCTACTTATGCCATTTCCATCGTACTCACCTCGCAGCTGGGATTTGCACTTCTATGGGATTCGCTGGGCTGGCTGGGCCTGACCAAGGTGCCGTTTTCCTTCAATCAGCTTATCGGCGTGCTGATTATTGTTGGAGGGATTCTGGTGTTCAAGTTAGGAGGGGCGCGTGAGCCTCAAGGCGATTCTTCAACAGGCAAGCCGCAGCGTGCACTGAATTTGAAGTGAGAAGGAATACTCTGCGGCATTTGAAAAAGTTGTGGATAGTAAAAAACGCGCATCCGTATGAGTACGGGTACGCGCTTTTTTTGTGTATGTTCAGATGGACAAGCCGGATTCTGACGGCGTTTTGCTGCCAAGCAGTGAGCTTTTCCATTTCAAATAGACTGCCCAGGCGTCGCCGTTATCCAGCAGATGCTTGCAGGTGTAGACACCTTCTTCAATCGAATTGACTCTTCCGGCCAGATGCAGGCGGGCAGCCCCATTTAGCAGCACTTGATTGTAAAAGGCGAGATGTCCGCCACCTTGCAGCACAGCTTCCGCTGCCGACAATTGCAGCCGGGGAGTCCAGTCCATCTCCGGCACCGGCGTTTCAAGGCCCAGCAGTTCCGGATCAATGATATCTAGTTGGGCTGTCCCATCGGCAACGTAATATACCCGGTTCGGGCGGTCGATATAGAGATCTTCGGAGCCTTCCGATCCCTGTACAACCAGGCCTTTGCGGTAGCCAAGCTTAAGAATCATTCTGGAGATGCGGTCAAAAACCGTATTGTGATAGATTCCAAATACGATATAGGGAGAGCAGGCATAATCAATGAACTTTTCTACCGTATTAAAGATCGTCCGCATGCCAATATCCTCACGAAGCTGGCGGATAGACGCAAGCGGCGGACACCACCCTTCCGCATGGACGTACAGCACTCCGCTTTTGCCTGCCGATTCCACCACTTCTGCCCGGCTGAGCGCGGTCACCTCAACCCCCGATTCCTGAATAATATCCTGCAGGGTGATCCCCCATTTAGGCGGTAATGAGGCTGACCCGTGAAGGGTGACAGGAAGCCCCGCCGCAGCGCATAAGAAGGAAGTCGGGAACGTTGCGGCAAAAGACTTCTTCCGGCCATCATAAGGCCCGGCGCAATCCAGACCCTGCTGTACAGGTTCACGGTGGGCGTATTTGCGGCAGACAGACACAAAGGCCTCGAGCTCTTCAATGCTTTCCAGCTTGATCCGCTCCGCAATCAAAAAGGCACCGATCTGCACAGGGGAAGCACTCAGACCCAGAATCGACTCTGCTGCGTATTCCGCTTCCTGGTAGCTTAAATCACGGGCCCCCCGTTTGCCCCGGGCGACTTCTTTTAGAATATTAATCATATGGGATTCTCCTTAAGTTTGATCCTGCAGCAGTTGATACACTTTGACTATAGAAGTAGCTACATCAACCATCCGCTTGCGTTCATTCATGGCTTGCTTGCGAAGAAGGTCATAGGCTTCGGATTCGCTGATATTCTTGGCTTTGGAGAGGATGCCTTTGGCCATATCGATCCATTTCCGCTCTTCAATCCGTGACAGCAGCTGCTCCCGCTCCTTGAGCCACTGCTGGCGCTCGAAGCATTGCCTTGCACTGAAATGAAGAATCCAGTGAATCTCCTGAGGCTGCATAGAAGGAGATAAAATTCCGTCCACCATAATATCATCTTCGCAGGCGGCAACCGATAAGGTTGCCGTTGATGAAGTGCACCACCATAGAATTGGAGCGGTTTTACACTGCATCAGTGATGTTCTCCAGGAGGCGATCTCTGTAACCGGCAAATCTAGGATAGAGGCATCCGCATCGCTGATCATCAGCTTTGCCTCCTCTGGAGAAGCTGCCGCCGTGACCACATAACCACAGGAACGAAGCAGGGAGTCCGGTCCTGTTGATGAACGCTCTTCTGTGACGTTCTCTGTTTTGTTATTCTGGATAATCAACAGGGAATGCATAGTTTGACGCTCCTTTTTACTTCGTAGTCATCGGGTGGAAGTATTGCATCTTAGATACGTAAGAATGATGATGTAATATTATATAACACACATTACATGATTTTGTCGATAAATTAAAATTATAAAATTTTATGTGTTAACAATATTGACGTAATTAGAATTCCTGTAGTATAGTCGGGTTAAGAATTTCAACAAGTCTACGAATACAATGGTGTATTCGCTTGAAGCGGCAATGGCGCCTGCTTTCACTTTTCACAACGGGAGATATATGTTTCCGTGTGGAGTGAAGCGGGCTTTTTCTGTTGTCCACATGGAGAGGAGAGAGACAGATGACAGACATTCGCAAGAAACTCGTATTGGTGGGCAATGGGATGGCCGGAGTGCGGGCTATCGAGCACTTATTGAAATTGTCCCCGGAGGCTTATGAGATTACCATCTTCGGCTCAGAGCCGCATCCCAATTACAACCGGATTATGCTGTCCTCTGTTCTGGCAGGCGGCTCCAGCATGGAGGAGATCATTATCAATGATCTGGAATGGTACCACAGCCATGGCATCCGGTTGTATATGGGGCACACAATCACCTCCATTGATACTGCTGAGCGTAAAGTATACTCCGATAAAGGAATAGTATTGCCGTATGATGAGCTGATTCTGGCGACAGGCTCCAATCCGTTCATGCTCCCGCTCCCTGGAGCCGAGAAGGAAGGGGTCATTGCTTTCCGCGATATCAAGGATTGCCAGATCATGCAGGAAACCTCACAGAGCTACCGCAAAGCCGTGGTGATCGGCGGCGGGCTTCTGGGTCTGGAGGCGGCCAGAGGATTGCTGCATCTGGGGATGGAGGTCTCCGTTGTACACATCCATCCCTATATCATGGAGCGCCAGTTGGATGAACCGGCATCCGTGATGCTCCGCAAAGAGCTGGAAGAGCAGGGAATGAAGTTTCTGCTGAACAAGCAGTCTGAGGCGATTCTCGGTAAAAAGAGAGTCAAAGGCCTGTTGTTCGCAGACGGGGAGATTGCCGATGCGGATCTGATTGTGATGGCTGTCGGCATCAAACCCAATGTGGAGCTGGCGCAGAAAAGCGGAGTCCAGACAAACCGGGGGATCGTCGTTAATGATTATATGGAAACCAATATTCCCGGCGTCTATGCCGTGGGGGAATGTGCGGAGCACAGGGGGATTGCCTACGGGCTTGTAGCACCGCTGTATGAACAAGGCGCAGTTCTTGCCAAAAGACTGGCTCAGGTTCCTACGGATGGCTACTCGGGTTCGGTAACATCAACCAAGCTGAAGGTGTCCGGTGTCGACGTATTCTCAGCAGGCCAGTTCACAGAGCGGCCCGGCACCAGAGCCCTCCGGTATCAGGACGAGATCGAAGGGATCTATAAGAAACTGGTTATCCAGGATGACCAGCTGGTCGGCGCCGTTTTATTCGGGGATACCGGCGATGGTGCCCAGCTCTTCTCCATGATCAAAAATGGCGAAAACATTAAAGGAAAAGAAAAGGAGCTGCTGCTCGGCATATCCTCAGATGCGCTGGCTTCTCCCAAAGGCAACCGGCTCGAAGGAATGGCCGATGACGAAATCATCTGCGGCTGCAACGGGGTATCCAAAAGCGCCATTGCCGAAGCGATTCAGTCCGGAGGCTGTACGAGTGTCGGCGAGATCAAAGCCTGCACCAAAGCCTCCGCATCCTGCGGCGGCTGCAAACCGCTGGTGGAAGGGCTTCTGCAATTATATGCCGGAGATAATGTGGTAACGGTTAAAGAAGGCATCTGCGGCTGCACCACACTGGGACGGGACGAAATTGTCGCTGAAATCCGGCGGATGGAGCTGAAGACCGTCAAGGAAGTCATGAATGTCCTGGAATGGAATACGGAAGAAGGCTGTGCTAAATGCCGCCCTTCTCTAAATTACTATTTGGGGATGCTGTGGCCTGAAGAATATATCGATGAAAAAGAATCCCGGATCACGAATGAGCGCTATCATGCCAATATTCAGAAAGACGGAACCTACTCCGTTGTCCCCCGGATATACGGCGGCGTAACCTCACCGGCTGAACTGATGAAAATTGCCGAGGTTGCCGCCAAATTTGAAGTTCCGCTGGTGAAGTTCACTGGAGGACAGAGACTGGACCTGCTCGGTGTCAAAAAAGAAGACCTGCCCAAGATGTGGGAAGAGCTGGATATGCCTTCGGGCCACGCCTACGGCAAGACGCTCCGTACAGTCAAAACCTGCGTCGGCTCGACCTTCTGCCGCTTCGGTACCCAGGATGCCATGGGTATGGGAGTCCGGCTGGAGAAAGCATTCGAGCGGCTGAATACACCGGGCAAAGTGAAGCTTGCGGTATCCGGCTGTCCGCGCAATTGCGCGGAAGCAACGATTAAGGATTTTGGCGTGGTAGCCATCGATGGCGGCTGGGAGCTGCATATCGGAGGTAACGGTGGCGTGCATGTACGGGCCACGGATCTGCTCTGTGTGGTCAAAACCGATGATGAGGTCCTGGAATGGGCCAGCGCATTCCTGCAATATTACCGCGAACAGGCCGGCTGGAATGAGCGGACCGCGCAATGGGTGGAGCGGGTAGGACTAGACAGTATCAAGGAAGTGCTGGAGGTACGGGAGAACCGGCTTGCCCTTCAGGAGAGAATCCTCACCGCGCTTAGTGTGACAACCGATCCATGGAAGCAGATTGTGAATGAGCCGGAGCTGCGTAAGAATTTCGAGCAGTTATCCGAAATGAAGACGGTATAGGAGGGAACACCCAATGGAAATGACCAAAATGCTGGTGGGCAAGGTGACAGATATTGATATTAAGGGCTCCCGTACCGTCAGAATAGGCGACAATGTGATTGCACTATTTCGTCTCTCGGATGGAGAAGTGCTGGCGGTCGAGAATAAGTGCCCGCATAAAGGCGGAACTTTGTCGGAAGGCATGGTCTGTGGTTCAAAAGTACATTGTCCGCTCCACGACTGGCGCATTGATCTGCATACCGGCGTGGTCCAGGAGCCGGACCATGGCCATGTAGTTACTTATGAGGTCGAAGTGGACCAGAGCAATGGTTCAATCTATCTGACTCTGTAATACTTAACAATCAATATGGATGAGGGGTGCTATTCATGAATAACGTGAAGCCAAGTGAACCGTTCAGCGGAATAGCAGCCGCTAATTCACATAGTGATCTGCGGGAGAGAAGCCTATGATCCAAGGGAGTGTATCGATTGTTGGAGCAGGACCAGGCGACCCGGAACTGCTTACCCTCAAAGCCGTGCGGAGGATTCAGACAGCTGACATAATACTCTATGACCGGCTGGTGAATGAAGACATTCTGGGTTACGGGAAACCGGAGGCCCTGAGAATCTACTGCGGCAAAGCTCCTGGCCATCATTCCATGCCGCAGGAAGCCATCGAAAAGCTTATGATCAAATATGCAGCCGCCGGAAATCAAGTTGTCCGGCTGAAGGGAGGCGATCCCTATGTGTTTGGGAGAGGCGGGGAAGAAGCGCTGGCGGTCGCGGCCGCCGGTATCGCTTATGAGGTCATTCCGGGCATCACCTCAGCCATCGGTGCGGCGGCTTCCGCCGGAATTCCGCTGACACACCGCGGGCTTGCGGCATCTTTTGCCATTGTGACCGGCAGCCGCTGCCATGACCATGCTTCAGCCGTGCACTGGGAAGGGCTTGTCCACAGTGTGGATACTCTGGTTATTTATATGGGAGTCAGTACGTTAGCTGAAATCCGTGAGCAGCTGTTAAAGTATGGGAAGAACCCTGCAACACCCGCTGCACTGATCGAGAACGGAACGACAGTCCGTGAACGCACGGTAACGGGAACATTGGGCAACATTGATAAGCTGGCTGCCGCTATGAAGATCAGCAATCCAGCCATCATCATCATTGGAGAGTCAGTCACCGTAAGAGATCAGCTGCTAATTATGGAAAAGGCGGCACGTTCCCAGATCGGATAAGTCCCGCTGGCGGTTGTATGAGTGTCATAATTGAAGTGACTGCAATCACAGGCGTTGCGGGAAGAATAGGACTATACTACTTTGCACAGCTTCCGCTACGTAACTTACAGATCAAAGGAGAGAACTGTGAAATGCAAATTCAACTTGACCCATTAACCGTCAGACGGCTGGGAGAAAGCCTGAATGGCAGACCGGGATTTCTCAAGCTGTTCTATGATACCGAAGATTGCGGCTGCAATGGTGTCCTTGTCATTCAGATCGTAGACTCACCAAATGCTACAGACATCGTTTTTCAGAACGAACCCTACACTTTCTTGTGTGACCGCCAGCAGGAATCCTTGTTTGATTCCTCGATGACGCTGGCAGCAGAGGAGAATTATCCTTCTTATAAACTCACCAGTCCTTCAGGCCTGTTCAGCTCCAATCTAAGGGTTAAGGATCTCCGGTTAGCTGTGGAAGGGTAGACCTGCAGTGTGCTTCCGGGAGTGCATTGGAATTAGTGAACCATGGAATTGGCAGCATGCTAAGATCTAGGTTCACATTTCCCACTTTGGGCTTGCCGCCGGAACTATACATTAACATCCAGAACGGCTACGCTGTCCTTCACTGGACAGAGTAGCCGTTTGTCTTGCGCGCCAAGGCTATGTTAGCTGGAATCAAAGGTATTTCTGCCTTTGATTTGACCACCAGCGCCATATTGGCTGGAATCAAAGGTATTTCTGCCTTTGATTTGACCGCCAGCGCCATACTGGAATCTAAGGTATTTCTGCCTTTGTTTCCAGCTTCCGCACTGACTCAGCGGACCAGTTCGATCATAACAGGATGCAGAGACCGGCAGTTTCAAGTATAATGGGGGCTATCTGAAACAGGAGGCTGTGACGAAATGAAGCCGATTACAATCTTGATTGCGGATGATGAGGCGGAGATCGCTGAACTGATTGCCATACACCTGGAGAGGGAGGGCTATCATACGGTTAAGGCCGCAAACGGGAGAGCCGCTATGCAGGCCGTGCAATCCCAACCGGTTGATCTGGCCATACTGGATATCATGATGCCCGAGCTGGATGGTCATGAGGTCACCCGGCAGATCCGCGAGCAGTACCGGATGCCAATCATTTTTTTGAGTGCCAAGGCTACGGATCTGGATAAAATAACCGGTCTGGTCCTTGGAGCGGATGACTATATGACCAAACCGTTTAATCCAATGGAGCTGGTAGCGCGGGTCAAAGCCCAGCTTCGCCGGGCCATGCAGCTGAATCAGCCGGCTGAAGGCGTGCACTCTATACTGCAGGTTGGCGCTCTGATCATTGATCCGGATAAACGCACCGTCGCAATCTACGGACAGACGGTTGAACTCACACCGAAGGAATTTGACATTCTGCATCTGCTGGCCAGCCACCCGAACAAGGTATTCAGTGCAGAAAATATCTTTGAGCAGGTATGGGGCGAGTCCTATTATGACAGCGGCAATACTGTAATGGTCCATATCCGCACCCTCCGCAAAAAGCTGGGCGAGGACCCTAAAAAGTTTGTTAAAACCGTCTGGGGCGTAGGATATACGTTCAATGGTTAGACAAAAGCGCAGTTTCCGCACAAGTATGCTGCTGCTGTTCGGGCTTAGTATGCTGATCTCCGGTTTCCTCACTTATCTGGTCTATAAAGGACTGCAGTTGTATTACCATGAAAAGGTTCTGGCAGAGGATGATATTGTCCGCTTGCGGGCTTTCATATATAAGGTTGGGGATGTTAACTTTTTTTTAATTTTGTTCGTGCCGTTGGCAATCATCTTTTTCTTCCTGCTGACCAAGCGGTACGCCGCCTATTTTGACAAAATTTCCTCAGGCATTCACAATCTTGCCAACGGTGAGTTTAGCTCCAGGGTGGAGATCACCTCTCACGATGAATTTCAGGTTATCGCCGAAGACATCAACCGGGCGAGCGAGCAGCTGCAAAAAGCTGTGGAGCGGGGGGATTTTGCCGAGAGCAGCAAGGATCAGCTGGTGCTGAATCTGGCGCATGATATCCGGACGCCGCTGACGTCGGTGCTGGGTTATCTGGATTACATCCTGAATCATACTGATCTGACGGCCGAGCAGACCAAGCATTATACCATGATTGCGTACACCAAATCGCAGCGGCTGGAGAAGCTGATTGAAGAGCTGTTCGAGATTACGAGAGTCAACTATGGAATGCTTACAGTCGTCAAGACGCCGATCGATCTCAGCGAGCTGCTGTTCCAGCTTAATGAAGAACTCTATCCGCTTTTCGAAAAAAACAAACTGGCAACCAGGCTGCAAATTACGCCTCAGATCGTCATTCCTGCGGATGGGGAGCTGCTTGCCCGCGTCTTCGAGAATCTTCTGACCAATGCAGCGCGATACGGCAAGGATGGCCAATTTGTGGATATACACTGCCGGCTGGATGAAAGCAATGCGCTGGTCCAGATCATTAATTACGGAAATTTCATTCCTCCGGATGAGCTGCCTTTCCTCTTCGATATGTTCTATACAGGAGACCGGGCGCGCACCTCGGATGCGAACAGCACCGGCCTGGGGCTTTTTATCGCCAAAAATATCGTCGAGCAGCATGGCGGCACCATCTCCGCAGAGAGCAGTGTAACCCGGACCTTATTCGAGGTGCGCTTGCCGCTTCAAGACTGAAATCAGACAGACTTATTGAATTTAAGGAAAATTTAATTTTTAGGCCACTTTGTATTTAAGCTTTTCCCTGTATTCTGGTGAAACAAACGGTAAAAGGGAGATGCTTGCATTGAAGAAGTGGCTTTTTTTGTGCATTGTTTTGCTGGTCATCGCGTTCAAAATCTATCAAAAAGAAATGCTGCCGGCCAAGAATCCGGCCATTATAGAGCATGCGGCAGAAATATCTGCTTCTGGAGAAGATACAATAACCATACGTATAGACAAAAAACAAATTCACAAGGGTAATCTCATTCTAGTCAACAAGGACTATCCTGTACATACGAAAGGGGTTGCTAATGACATCATTGAGCTTTCCCGCCATGATGAGCTGACCCAGGGGTTTGAATTGCTTGACCGTTCCATCGAGCTGTCCAGGAAGGTAACCGAACGGTTTTCGGAGCTGACCGCAGCGGCGGCCGAGGACGGGGTAGATAATTTCCGCATTAGCAGCGGATACCGGAATCAAGAGGAGCAGGGCAAGCTCTACCGTGAAAAAGGAGCGGATTACGCCTTACCTGCTGGTTACAGTGAACACAACACAGGCCTGTCGCTGGACATTGGCTCTTCGCGCGGAGAAATCAAGGATTCACCGGAAGGGAAATGGCTCCGGGCTAACGCTTGGGACTACGGGTTTATTCTCAGGTACCCCGAAGACAAAACGAATATTACGGGAATTAAATACGAGGCCTGGCATTTCCGCTACGTCGGTCTGCCGCATAGTTTGGTCATGAAGGAGAAGAACATGGTGCTGGAAGAATATCTTGCCGATCTGAAACAGCGGAAGCGCCTGGGAATTACGGTCGCGGACCGCAAATATCTCATGCTATATGTACCGGCTTCCCAATTGGGCAGTGTTCAGGTGCCTGCCGGACATCCTTATACAGTATCAGGAAACAACAGCGATGGGGTCATTGTCACCGTGGAGCTCAGCAAGTGGAGCACAACATGAAGCGGATGGACCGGAAGCTTTTGACCCTGATGTTTGCCGTATATTTGTATATATTGATCAAAATTATTTTGTTCAAGTACGCTCCGGTGGAAATGGCTTTCCTCTGGCATCAGTTGCATAGTGTGCTGGAACATCCTGAGATGATAGAGAACGGGCTGGCATATGCCAATTTCACTCCCTTTTTCTCTATCCGCCAAAATCTGGACCATCTCTCTAATACGCACGACTTCGTCAATCTGTTTGGGAATATTGCGCTGTTTGTTCCCTTAGGGATATTCATCCGGCTATCAGCTAAAGGGGGCTTATTCAAGGCTCTTGTACTTTCACTCGGATTAAGCTTTTCTCTGGAAGGCACACAGCTTCTCTTATCCATGGGCAGTTTTGATGTCGATGATCTGATTTTGAATGTGCTTGGAGGTCTGATTGGCTGCGCTATTTGTTTGGTAGCACCTCAACCTGTTGTTTTTCAAAAGAAATCGTAGGACATAAACACAAACGCTATGGCGCTGTGGCATAACCTGAAATAAGAATGCCAGCCAGCAGTACTTTTATGGGATAACGAACTTATAAAATAATGGTCACAAAGTGGGCTGTGCATTTATGCAGTCCGCTTTTTATGTTCTCTTCCGGCATTCCCTGGATATTTATAGGTACTTTTAAGTGCCTACGGTACTAAAAAGTACGTACTACTCTTAACCACAGATTGAATTTATAATGTAACCTGCGACGGGCCGAAGGGCCGAAGAGCCGGACCCGCCTCATGAATTTCACTGAAATCGATACGGATGGAGGAAGAATTAATGCCAAAAGATTTACAAGATACAACTGCTCTATATAATGGTGTGAGCATGCCGTGGTTTGGTTTGGGCGTATTTAAAGTGGACGAAGGTCCTGAACTCGAAAATGCGGTAAAGGCGGCTATCAAACACGGGTACCGCAGCATCGATACGGCCGCCATCTATGGCAATGAAGAGGGAGTTGGACGGGGAATTCGCCAAGGGCTCGAAGATGCCGGTACCGGCAGAGAAGAACTATTTGTGACATCCAAAGTATGGAATGCCGATTTGGGGTATGAGTCTACGCTGGCAGCCTATGAGACAAGCCTTAACAAGCTGGGTCTGGATTACCTGGATTTGTACCTGATTCACTGGCCGGTAGAAGGGAAGTTCAAGGAAGCTTGGAGAGCCTTGGAGACCATTTATAAAGAAGGCCGTGTCAAAGCGATTGGTGTAAGCAACTTCCAAATTCATCATCTTGAAGAGTTAATGCGAGATGCGGAACTTAAACCTATGGTGAATCAAGTGGAGTATCATCCGCGTTTGACCCAAAAGGAATTGCAAACATATTGCAAAGCGCAAGGCATTCAATTGGAAGCATGGTCTCCATTAATGCAGGGTCAACTGCTGGATCATCCGGACATCAAAGAAATTGCAGATAAATATAACAAATCCATTGCCCAAGTTATACTGCGCTGGGACTTGCAGAATGGTGTAGTGACGATTCCGAAATCCACTAAAGAAAACCGGATTGTTGAAAATGCCAACGTGTTCGATTTTGTATTAACGAAAGAAGACATGGAACAAATCGACAGTTTGAATCAGAATCACCGGGTCGGCCCAGATCCAGACAATTTTGATTTTTAAGTGGAAAAGATCGCTCAGTAAAATCCAGTGTCCTGCCTGGTCAACCCGTTGACAGGCAAAGAAAGCGAGTATGAGCTTAAGGAAGCTGAGGTTAAAAAGAAAGTGATGGTCACCGGCGGCGGACCCGTCGGTATGGAAGCGGCCATTATCGCCGCAAGACGCGGTCATGATGTAACCTTGTATGATAAGAGCGGTAAGCTTGGCGGACAGTGGCTCCTGGCTGCAATCCCTCCTGGCAAAGAACTCCTGAACACCTTTACTGTATGGCAGAAGGGTGAGCTTGACCGGTCAGGGGTAAAAGTCGTGTTAAATACAGAGGTAACGCGAGAATTCGTGGAACAAGTGAACCCGGATGAAATCATACTCGCTTCGGGAGCAACTCCAATCATTCCCGGTATTCCAGGCGCAGACAAATCTCATGTATATACAGCCAACAGCTGCTGTTAACAGATTGGAGTGGTGGATTGCCCACTCCATGCCTTATCCGGCACCCCCAGCTTATTTGCGGTTGCCGGATTTTTTTGCTTAGGTAACCGGTCAATAGTAGGCGGTCCAGCCGCCATCTGCGGTGACCACCACGCCATTGATAGAGCTCGCTTCATCTGAGGCGAGAAAAAGCGCGAACTGTGCGGCTTCTCCCGGCTCGCCCATCCTTGGATTAATCGCCATTCCCGGCTGGGTCCGGCCCATTCCGAACTCATTAATATGGGTCGTGCTTGAGCCGATAGTAGTATTGACAGCAAAGATCCGCTCCCAGTCGGCATCGGCAATATCATCGGCTGGCTCAAAGTTATCCATGATCCCGGCATTATTGACGAGTATATCCAAGGTTCCGTAGGTCGTAACCGTTGTATCGATTAAGCGCTGAATATCTGCTTCGGCAGCGACCTTATCCCGAAGTCTCATTCCAGATCCTCCATCGTGTATCATAAGGTTTGTTAGCTATGCCTAGTATCATGGATTATGTTTTAATTTATGTATGACGCATTAGATTCGACAGGAGGATACCTTGTGAGAACGATCGGAATCGATATTGGAACAACCTCCATTACGGGATTGGTATATGACCTGGAACACCGAAGGGTCTTGCACCAGATTACAGCAAAGAATTCGGCGCACATTTCCGGCTGCGGGAGAATATGGGAACGCCTGCAGGACCCTTCGGCTATCCTCGGTCTCGTGCAAGGCATTTCTGAGCAGCTGCTGTCGCGGGAGCCTGAGGTTCAGGGGATCGGATTCACCGGACAAATGCATGGGATTGTGTACATAGATGCTGCGGGGAAGCATGTGAGTCCGCTCTATACCTGGCAGGATGGAAGAGGCAGTGTGCCATATGACGAATTCCACACCCACGCGCAGAAGTTGAGTGAGGATACCGGTTATCCGGTTGCTCCCGGCTACGGGCTGGCCACTCATTTCTATAATCTGAGACACGGGCTTGTCCCCATAGAAGCCGTCAGCTTATGCACCATCGCCGATTATGCCGCCATGCGATTAGCAGAAAGCTCGGAGCCGGTGATTGATTCCACGCAAGCTGCCGGGCTGGGATGTTACAGCCTCCCAAATGGAGCTTTTGACATGGCGGCCATTGAACGGTCAGGTATCCATTCAGACCTGCTGCCCCGGGTGGTTCAATCTGGAACGCTTGTGGGATTAACCCGGCAGGGTATTCCGGTATACACTTCACTCGGGGACAATCAGGCAAGCTTTATCGGCAGCGTTCCATTTCCCGAAGAAGCGCTGCTGCTGAACATTGGGACCGGCAGCCAATTGTCGGCCATGCTGACCGGTTCGATCGGCAGGATTGAGGGATTGGAAGCACGGCCTTATCCCGGAGGCGGTGTCCTAATGGTTGGTGCCGCACTGAGCGGAGGGAAATCCTATGCGCTTCTGGAGAAGTTCTATCGGCAAGTCATCGAAGCCTATTCGGGACAACCCCAACAAGAGGTGTACCCTTTATTGGACAAATTATTGGAAGATGGACCTGTCACAGCAGAAGGCCTCACCGTGAACCCGCAGTTTCTGGGTACGCGGCTGAACCCGGAGGCACGGGGGAGTGTGGAGGGGATCACGTTGGACAATTTCACTCCAGGCCTGCTGGCCCATGCTTTTCTCCAAGGCATTACCGATGAGCTGTATGCTTTTTATTCAACTATTGAGCAGATGGGTTCCGGGAAAACATGGTCTAGGCTCATAGGTTCCGGCAACGCGTTGCGCGCCAATCCGGCTCTGCGCTCGAAAGTGGAGGCACGGTTCGGACTGCCCCTAATCTTGAGTGCTGCTTCGGAAGAAGCTGCAGTCGGAGCTGCATTGTGCGCAGCTGTTGGCGCTGGAGGAATTCCAAGCTTTCAGGAAGCAGGACAATTCCTGAATGAGCAGGTAGAGTAGTAGATTTAGCAGCAACAGATCAGAACCTCTGCGGAAATTGATTAATAATCGCCGAGCTAAGCATGTCGGCCATTGCCAAGGCACCTTTTTCGATAGGGTCATAGAGCTGGACACTTTGTTTGTAATCCTTCTGGAGCAGAGTCACGGCTTCTGCTTTGGTTAAGGCCAGATGCTGGTAGAACATTTTTCTGAATTCCTCTTTGGGCAGATACGGATTCAGACGGCTGAGAAATTCCACAATCTGGTCGCCATTGGCATACCATTTCTTCTCCGCTGCGGCCGCAGCCGCTTGGTCTCCAGCTTTAGCGGCTTTGACCAGGTCGGCAGCAATGACTAGATGCTCTTTAATAAGCTGGCCATAAGCGTCACCTGCTGCTGCACCATAGAAGGGCTTAAGGGCATCTCCCATATCCTGTGCATTCTGCAATAGGCGGGGCAATACAGCATCGATGTCAGGCAACCCGTATACAAGGCTGCGGATGGCAATGATGGTCCAGGTCACATGCTGCTCCCATAGGGTTCTCATATGGAGTATCAGTTCAACCTGCGCTCTGCTAAAGCATCCCTGCGCTGCCGCATTTATAGGCATGGATTGGTGCATGGCATTAGGGCTTCCCTGTACGGGGAAGTAGGATCTCCAATAATACTGCATGAAATATTCCTCCTTAGTTCCTGTATACCCCTATCTTATGGTACACCCGCCCAGGTGGTTCATCTGAAATAAAAAAGGCGCGTTTTCCCTTTCATAGAAGGGAACGCGCCTTTTTTAAATGGGAAATTCCGGTTCTCGCAATATTAAAAAATTAAATAACAGACAATGTGAAGCGGAAGCTGTATGGACGGTTAGACGGAAGCGTGAATTCTGCGTGCGTCGGAGCACCCCAGCTGTCATCTCCGCCGACACCCATTTGTTTGTAATTGACTCGCAGCACGCTCTTGGCGGAAGGGGCCAGTTTATAAGGATGATCGCTGGCTTCCAGTTCTTCCGGTGTCCATGGCAGGACGTTGACTTCGAACGGTAGAGTGCTTTCCAGGTGCATCCCGTTGCCGGACACGCTCTCGGTAAGTGAAGCGTAGCGCACACCGGTTTTGTTGCCGCATTCCTGCGGACGGAGATAATGGACGAACTGTTCACTTACCTTGCCGGAGTAGCGTCCCAGCTTGGCGCTGGTCTGCCGGTCCCAATAATTCTCATGCGGCCCTTTGCCGTACCAGGAGACCGTATCCAGCTCCCCATCCAGTTCAAACAGCAATCCGAACTCGGGGATTTCCGGCAGTCCTTCACCTCCCGGATTCAGTTCCTGTGTGATATCGACTTTTCCGTCCGGCGTAATCTTATATTGCAGCAGCAGAGTGGAAGCAGGCTGAGTGGCCAGCAGATAGCTGACTTCTACAATGCATGAATGATCTCCGGCTGTACAGGAGAAGCCCGTAAGGGTTCTGCTGTAAGAAACATCCTTCCATACCGCGCAGCGTTTATCAAGACCATTGCCCAGATCGTTGTCCGTCACCGCTCTCCAGAAGTTAGGTCTCACAGGTGCAAGCAAACGCTCTTTGCCGGAAGAAGTATAGGAGAACAGCTCACCGGTTGCAGTATTAAAGGCCAGAGCAAAGCTGTCTCCCTGTATCGTAACGACCTCCGTTTGTTCGGTGATACGCAGTTCAGTTCCGGCTGCATTGGCAGCAGCGGAAGGGTTTGCTCCGGCACCTGGGGACAACACAAATTGTTCCCAGGAAATCTCATGCCCCGCTTCAGACCATGCAGTCGCTGAAGGCTGAGTGAAGGATAGGGTCAATACCGCTTCTTTCTCACTTGCAAAAGTGCTTCCATCGTAAGGAATGACACATTCAGCGGTTGCTCCCGGTTCAGCAGAGACCTGGGTTGCACCTGTTTGCACTACTGTACCATTCAAGGCAACTGTCCATATCAGCCCGTACTCAGCCAGGTTCGTAAACAAATAATGGTTGCGGATTTCAAAACGGCCTTCTGCCAGATCCACAGCGGTTATCTTTACATTCTGGTAACATTTTTTAACCTCCAGCAGCTTAGGGGTAATGCTGCGGTCTGCGAACAGCAGTCCATTGCCGCTGAAATTGCCGTCATGCGGATTTTCCCCGAAATCTCCTCCGTAAGCCAGATACTCAATTCCATCTGCCGTTGTGGTGCGGATCGCCTGATCTACCCAGTCCCAGATGAATCCGCCCTGAATGATATCATATTGGTCGAACAGCTCTGTATACAGATGCAAGCCGCCGCAGGAGTTCCCCATCGCATGGCTGTATTCGCAGAGAATGTAAGGTTTTTTGGGGTCTTTCTTCGCATACTCAACAACATCCCGCGGCTTGATATACATTGTGGATTCAATGTCGCTTGCTGCATCCGACGGACGGTAATGGAATGTCCCTTCATAATGAACCACCCGGCCCGGATCAGCTTCCCGCAGATAGTCATGCATGGCAATAAAGTTATCTCCCCCGAAGGACTCATTGCCGAGCGACCAGATCACCACGGATGGATGGTTCTTATCCCTTTGCATCATGGAATTGCAGCGGTCGAGCACGTTGGCGCGCCATTCCGGTCTGCTGGCGGGTACGTTACCGTCATGCAGCTCTTGTTGACCATACTGCCAGGAGCCGTGCGTCTCCAGATTGGTTTCATCAATGACATAGAGTCCATATTCATCACACAGCTCATACCAGATGGATTGGTTCGGGTAGTGGGAGGTGCGCACGGCATTGATATTGTGGGACTTCATCAGCTCAATGTCGCGGATCATATCCTCTTTACCGAGTGCCCGGCCGGTTTCACAAGAGAACTCATGGCGGTTGGTGCCTTTGAAAACAATCCGCTTCCCGTTAATCTTCATCAGGCCGTCCTTAATTTCAAACGTGCGGAATCCCACTTTGCTGCTGACCGCTTCCTGCAATTCACCCTGTTCATTCTTCAAGGAGAGGACAAGGGTATACAAATACGGCTTCTCAGCGCTCCATTTATCCGGTCCGGCAACTGCTGCTCCGAGCTTCAGCTGCTGCAGTTCACCGTCCCCAAAGGAAACCACCGCAGATACCGGAGCAGCCCACACGGTTTGGCCAACAGCGTCATACAGCTGCATTTCAACCGTATATGGGCCAGCTTTTGCATGAAAATAATCTTCAACCTTCACATCCACATTCAGTTCCGCATCAGTATAATGCTCATCCAGGCCGGTATGGACAAAAAAGTCGGCAATGTGCACGGGAGGGGCCGTATAGAGATAGACATCACGGAAAATCCCGCTGAGCCGCCAGAAATCCTGATCCTCCAGCCAGCTTGCATCACACCAGCGGTAGACCTCAACTGCCAGCTTGTTCTCGCCTTCCTTCAAGTATGCTGTAATATCGTATTCGGAAGGGGTGAACGTATCTTCACCATAACCGGCTAATTCACCATTCACCCACACATAAAAAGCGGCTTCAACTCCCTGAAAGCTGAGATAGACCGGCTGGCCCGCCCAGCTCTCCGGCACAGTGAAGGTACGGATATATGAACCTACAGGATTGTATACCGTCGGGGCAAAAGGAGGCTTCAAATCCGGCTCCGAAACTGCCCACGGATACCGGACATTGGTATATTGAGGGTAGTCATACCCCTGAAACTGCCAATGGGAAGGGACAGGGATTTCCGCCCAGCTGCTGCTGTCATATCCCGCTGTATAGAAGTCCTGAACGCGCTGCTCCGGTGTTTCTGCAAAAGCAAATTTCCAGGTCCCGTTCAGCAGATGGTAATGGGGCGACGCTGTCCGTTCCCCCTTCAAGGCTTCGGAAATACTGGGATATGAGATCATGGAGGCATGCGCATCCAGACGGTTCAACTGAAAAATTTCCGGGTTGTTATTCCATTCAGGGTATCCGTTGGCAGGTGGCACATAGGTAAATTTGTTGCGCACATTAACATCTCCTTATATTATTATATTCATATTATAAAAGGGCTACTCTTCAAGAGATATAGAAGAATATTCGCATATATATCACAATATGAAACAGGAGAATGAACATGAAGAGCACACTGGTCTTTTGCGAAACGGAAGAGATGACGGCATTGCCGCTGTATGCGACTACAATCGGGTTCTGGGAGCATCAGCCGGAAATGGAGCGGCCTGCTGGATTCCCGGACTATCAGCTGCATCAGGTTCTTGAGGGCAAAGGAGAGCTGTTCTTGAAGGACAAACATTACATTGTGGAGCCGGGGGATGTCTTTTTTCTTTTTCCGCATGTTGCCCATGCCTACGCACCGATCAGCGCAGCCTGGAAGCTGTCCTGGGTTTCTTTTAATGGAAGAGAGGCGGGAAGTCTGCTGGCATATGCCGGAATCCGGGAGTCCGGAACGGGGCGGCTAAACGGGCTCTCACTACTGGAGCCTCTGCAAAAAATGCTGGAGCTCTCGCATGGCAATAGTCTCCAGATGAATCTGGAGCGTTCCAAGCTGATGTATGCACTGATGCTGGAGCTCAAAGTTCAGCTGGCGGCACCGGCAGGCGGACCGGATGAGCTGGAACGCATCAAGCCGGTGCTGGAGCATATCGAAAGCAACCTGCACCGGACACTGCCGCTCAAAGAATTGGCCGAGATAGCTTCGATCTCGCCGCAATATTTATGCCGGCTGTTTCAGCGGACGCTGCACGAACGGCCGGTAACCTATATCAACAAGCAGCGGATCAACCGCAGCAAGCAGCTGATGTTCAGCGGCAGGGAGAAGAAGATTTATGAGATTGCAGAGCAGGCGGGGTTTGAGAACACCAGCTATTTTTGCGCAGTCTTCAAACGGGTCACCGGCATGAGACCAGAGGAGTTTAAGCGGCTGCATGGGCTGGAGGGCTGAGATAACATACCGAATAAGGAAGCACTCCTGGGTTGTTTTGCTCTAAAACAACGGCAAAAGTGCCGTTGTTGAGCACGCATAGGATGTTTTACCCCGAAACAACAGCAGAAGTGCCGTTGTTGAGCACGCATAGGATGTTTTACCCCGAAACAACAGCAGAAGTGCCGTTGTTGAGCACGCATGGGTTGTTTTGCCCCGAAACAACGGCATAAGTGCCGTTGTTGAGCACGCATGGGTTGTTTTGCCCCGAAACAACGGCATAAGTGCCGTTGTTGAGCACGCATAGGTTGTTTTGCCCCGAAACAACAGCGCCCACAGAGCAATTCGGTGCAGGTAAGCCGGATTATTTACGCTTAACTACCGGTGTCCACTTAACGCGAACCATAAATAAACCGCTCAATCGCCTCAGCCGTTGTCCGGACATCCGGGCCCGAATTGTCAATTTGCAGAATGTTATCTGCCGGAAGCGGCCAGGCTACCGTGCGGCTGCCCAGTGAAGCGCGGAACGTCTCCCAGTTCTGAAACTTCCAGGCATCCAGCGGCGAATGCCTGCCTTCAATCCGTTCACGGTACAGCCCGGCGTTGCCCAGACTCATCAGGACAACCTTTACTTCAATTTCCTCCAGGGTCCGGCCGATCCGGGCCAGCTCACTTCCGATCCATCCCGGATCAGCGGCTTCTTTGGTGAATGGACCCACCACAAACACGTCACAGTCCAACCCCATATTGTCAAGCGCGGCATCCATGGTGATCCGGTAGCCCAGATCGCGGCATAACCTCTTATATTCGGCAGAATCCCGGTCAGCGGGGTCCAGACCATGCATCTTCATAATGACATCAGCAGCAGGACGGAGCAGAATGTCCATATCCAGGACAGCGGCTTTATTGCGGGACGCAACGGTTTTGGCCAAAGTTGTTTTGCCAGCCCCCGCCGGTCCGAGGAAAAATACAAGCTGGTTCATCAGTGTCTCTCCTTACCTTTAATTATCATCTCATTATCGTATCATTTTTGATCCGGGAAATCTCCTGCCTTTGAACGAAAGTCACTGACAGCGGGCAGATGAAATGCTACTTTATTGGTATATAAATGCAGGAGGTGATCCCTTTGCGTGAGAGCAGCGATGAGCTAACGTACTCCTTAACCGGGGAAGACGGAAGTGCCGGGCCGTACTATCGGGACGTTGCTCTTTTAACAGATGAAGTTCTGGTGAAATTGCATGAAGACCAATCAATAGCCAAGTTTGGCCGGTACATAGCATTAAGAAAGCTGGAAACCTGGAATCCCGATATCTATGCGCTGGAATGGCTGATGATTGGCGTACTGTGGAACGTATATAAGGCAAGAGCAACGGTGGGAAGTGTGGCTGCCGGCCGGCTTCTTTCATCATTGTACAGTCTCAAAAGCCGAGGCCGTGAGGCGCGCAAAGCCGTGGACCGGGTGAAGGGGATCGCTGGAACTACCGTGTTGGCCCGGCACCAAAAAGCTGCTGGGTGCTTACAGCTGCATTCATTAACCAGACTGATTGGATGGCTGCGCGCCAGCGGAGAATTCGAGCAGGAGAGCAGGCGGCTGAAGATCTGGCTGGATTTTCTCAGAGGATTGCCGGGTAAAGAGAGCGCGGGCATACTGCACCGGGCTGTGCAGAAGGCTTCTTGGTTTGAGCGGCGCAGTCTGGAGTGCCTCGGCAGCTATACTTCCAAGGTAGAGGCTTATATTGAGAATAACCGCCAGCGGTTGAAGTGGCAGGAAAACCGTATTTTCTGCAGCCGGGAACGGGTGGAGTACCATTTGAACATGGTCGGCGCGGAAATCATGAACCGGGTTTTCCACGCTGGCTTCCAGGCGGCACCTGAGAAAATAGTATTCCTGCCCATCTGCATGCGCAACAAATCTGCCGAGGCTTGCCGGGCAGTGCAGGAAGGACCGGGATATGTGTGCAGACGCTGCTCCAAAACCTGCCGGGTACATGCAGTTACAGCGATGGCTGAAACCTGTGGCAGCAAGGTGCTGATGATTCCGCATGCCTCAACGGCCTTTGGGAAAGAACGCATCCCTGAGGGAAAAGTCGGGATTGTCGGCATAGCCTGTGTGCTGAATCTCATCTCCGGCGGCTATAAAGCCCGTGATATCGGATATCTTCCGCAATGTGTGCTGCTCCATTATTCAGGCTGTGCGATGCATTGGCATCCGAAGGGCATCGGGACCTGTATCGATATGGACCGTCTGCATGCTATGCTGGAACAGGGGGAGCCTTCAAGCAATCCTGAATAAAATATAAAAACAAACACATAGAAAAAGAGGCCCATTTGAAATGAACAATCGCAAACTTCAACTTTTCTGCTTAATGGCGGCTGGAATGCTGCTAATAGCCGGGTGTGAAACCCGTACAGCCGCGCAGCCGGATCAAGTCCCGCAGATTCAGGCAGAGAAAAGTAATCAAGGTACGCTTACAGCAGAGAATAGAGGAACTGGCAGGGATTATATCTTTCAAGACAGTGACAAGACGCTGTTGACCGAAGATAATCTCAGCAACATCGACAGCAGGATGCTGGAGCTGGCGAGGAATGAGATTTATGCCAGACATGGTTTAGTATTTAAGCGGCCGGACCTGAAAGACTATTTTGCAGGCAAACCCTGGTACATACCCAATGCGGATTACAATGGCAGCCTGTCCGATACAGAAAGCAGAAACATTAAGCTGATTCAAAAACATGAGAAGCTCATGTCTGCCAACCATCTGGAAAAATTGTGGGACGTGGATGATCACGTGCTGGGTTATCCGCAGGGCGATGAGTCTACCCGGCTTCCGGCAGCAAATATAGATTTGAATGGTGACGGAACCGTTGAGCATATCCAAATGACTTTAACGCAACATTACGAGGTCAGTGATGAATGGAGCCTCTCGGTGAATGATTCTGAACTGAAAATTGAGCTGTCTGATTCGTATTCCACTTCCTATTTCAAAATAGTTGATTCGGATATCAATGACCCCTACTTTGAAATTGCTTTGGAGGATAGCAATGAGTCCGCGCAGTGCACAACGGACTATTACTATTACAATGGACATAAAGTGATACATATGGGAACGCTGGACGGGCTCACTGCCAATGCGCAGTCTTTGGATGGGCAAGGGACCGTAACAACATCGAGACAGTCCATTGACTTTCAATGCTGGTTCTATCTTGAAACATTCAAGCTGAACGGCGGGCATAAGTGGAAGGAATCCCCGGCTGATTTTTATCCCATGGAACCGCCTACGCCTTGGGTAGCCAAAGTGCGTTTTCCTATCTATAAAGCCTCCGGGCAACACGATATACTCAAATGGGTGGAGCCAGGGGATTCAGTCTATTTCCAGGGCGGAGACGCAGAGGGGAATGGAAAAATCAAGACAGAGGATGGCACAACGGGTTGGATTCAAGTCAAGGATGGTCATCTTTCCGGAACGGATTCAGATATCTATGAGTGTTTTGAAGGGCTGTTATTGTATGGCTGATCCGTTTGACAACTAAACCGTCCAGACGGTATAGTTATTTCAGGACGGTGATGATATGAGTAAGGACGACAAAGAAAAAATCCCCAAGCGGATGCTTATTATTCTCGCTGCCATAGAGGTTATGCGTGAGCTGGGCGGAGAGCAATTGACGCTGGAGCTGGTTGCCAAGCGGGCCGGAGTCAGTAAAGGCGGCTTGCTTTACCATTTTCCGGCTAAAGAAGCGCTGGTTAACGGCGTTGTGGAGGCGTTGACGAACAGCTTTGAGAGCGGTTTGGAAAAACGGATTGGTGCGGATCAAATCCGCAGCGGGAGATGGAGCAGGGCTTATATTGAATCCACTTTCGACGACGCCGGTGTCGGCAATGATATAGGGGCAGTGCTTGCTTCAGCGCTTTTTCTCAACCCGGAATCCTTGAACGGAATTCGCAGCGCTTATACGGAATGGCAGCGGAATATTGAAAATGACGGAATAGACCCCGTACAATCGACCATTGCCAGACTAGCTGCCGACGGCTTATGGTTTGCGGAGATGTTCAGCCTTGCCCCTCCGGACAAAGAATTGAAGCAGCGGGTACGTGAGGCTTTGCTGCAGCTTACAAAGGAGGGCAACTAATGGCTTATTTACTGCTGGCGGTATCCATTGCCAGTGAATTGCTGGGAACATCGATGCTGAAAGCTTCCCAAGGCTTTACACGGCTGGTTCCGTCTATTGTGACAGTGGTTGCATTCGTATGTTCGTTCTATTTCTTGTCGATCTCGCTGAAGTCCATTCCCTTGAATACAGCGTATGCCATCTGGTCAGGGCTTGGTACTGTAATTACAGTAGTTGTGTCAGTCATAATCTGGAAGGAAAAGATTAATACCGCAAGCATCATCGGCATCGCCCTCATCATCATTGGCGTGGTTGTGCTGAATTTGCTGGGTCCGGGACACGGGGCTTCTGAAGATCAGCAATCTAGTAATATGCATTCTGCGGCTGCTCGTAAGTAGCCTCTTTTTTTCGCAACCATCTACATGTCCACTGCATATGTAAAATATTTACATAGAGTATGTTGTATTTATATTTTACAGAATGGAGTGATAGTAATGGGTTTTTATGTTCAAAATAACACCCCTAACCCCATATGGGTTGCTGTCGGCTACTATGATCCTAATTGTAGTCCTACCACTTATGTTAAACAGGGCTGGTATCGGATAGTACCAGGTAGACGTTCACTCATTGTGTCAGGATCTGCCGCCAATCAAAGATTCTATTTCTACGGGCATGACAATTTCGGTAATATTTGGGGCGGTAATTTCAACACCTATATTCCAGATTCAGTTTTCAAGATGTGCTGGGTAGAAAGATGCCAGGGCACAGGCTGTAACAGGGTGGGGTTTGATGAAAGAGTTGTCGGCAATTTCCAAAACTACACAGTAAACTTTATCAATGAAAACCAAGGTGCATCTAGAGCAAAAAATACTGTAGTATCGAAAAAAGGAACTCCTAGATTCAAATTAGGCAGGTTCAGCATTAAGAAGACACCTGGGAAGTTAGGCAAGTTAGGCAGAGTAGTTAGACCGTTACGCGGTAGATAGGAAGGGAAAATGAATCCGAATTCAGAAGCGGCTCGCAGGAATAGCATCTGCGGGCCGCTTTTGAAACTGAAATCCTATACATACGTCGACAATCTTAATATATCATGATATATTATTATGTATAATCGTGAAAAATCAGAGTCAGGAGATAGTGAAAGTCATGAACGAACCGACTTCTTCCAAGCCGATGTATGAGAAAATATTTGACGAAGTGAAGGAGAGCATCTTGACTCAAGCCTACCGGCTTGGAGAGCGCGTCCCTTCTGAGAAAGAGCTTGCCGAAACCTATAATGTAAGCCGCATTACCAGCAAAAAAGCGCTAGAGCTGCTCGCCGCGGAGCATCTGATCGTCCGCAAGCCGGGCAGGGGCTCCTTTGTGGCCGATCCAGCGGTCGAATCCCAGGAACTGCCGACTGCAGCAGGTACCGGGAGGACTGCAATCAATACAGAAGAAAAGACGATTGGGCTGATTATAACCGACTTCGGCAACAGCTACGGGACCGGACTGATTTATGGAATGGAGCAGGCCTCCCGCGATAATGACTGTTTCCTGGTCCTGCGGAGGACCTTCGGTATTCCTGAGAATGAAGAGCAATCTATCCAGAAGCTGCTCAATCTTGGCGTGGATGGGCTCATCATTTTCCCGGCTCAGGGTGAATATTTTAATGCTGAAATTCTCAAGCTGGTCATTGGCCGTTTCCCGCTGGTCCTGGTGGACCGGCATTTGAAGGGGGTTGCCGCCGCATCGATCAGCTCGGATAATCTCCAGGCTGCACTTGAAGCCACCGAATATTTGTTCGATCTGGGGCATACGCATATATCGTTTTTGTCACCTCCTCCGGTAGATACAACAGCCGTTGAAGACCGGATTGAAGGCTTCATTCAGGCTCACGCCCAGAGGGGAATTATGGTAGATAAGGAACTGTGGGTCAGTGACCTGACTTCGACACTGCCGAAGTTTTTTAACCCGGATAATATTGAAAGGGACATAGCGCGCCTGATCTCTCATTTGGAAACCCACCCTTCCATTACCGCACTATTTGCCATTGAGTATAATATTGCCCTGCTCGCCAAGACTGCAGTAGAACGCCTGGGGCTGCGAATTCCTGAAGACATTTCAATAATTTGCTTCGACAGTCCGCCCACCCATCTCGGCGGCGGCTATTCCTTCACCCATATGCGCCAGAATGAAGAAGAGATGGGCCGGATTGCTGTGGAAAATGTGCTGAGTCTTATGAACGGGCAGCCCGTACCTAATAAAGTAATGCTGGAGGCGAAGCTGATCCCCGGCAGCTCGACCGGACCGGCAGCCCTTAAAAAAAGACATTAGCCAGAGAACCCATTCCAGCGAATGGGTTTTTTTATGGATACAATATTGAGAAAAGAGGGATGTCCGGTGAGTCAAACTGTATTGATCGTGGATGACGAGCGCGAGGTCGTCGATTTGCTGAAATTGTATATAGAGAACGAAGGATACAATGTGCTGGAGGCGTTTGACGGAAAAGAAGCGCTGGAGCTGGCCCGCAAGCATGCCATACATCTAATTGTGCTTGATATCATGATGCCTGACTGCGACGGGCTTCAGGTGGTTAAGGAGCTGCGCCAATCTCTGTCCGTGCCCGTGATCTTCCTGTCCGCGCGGGTGCAGGATCATGATAAGATTCTGGGGCTTAATCTCGGAGCTGACGACTATATGACCAAGCCTTTTAACCCGCTGGAGGTGGTCGCGCGCATACAGGCGCAGCTTAGAAGATATCAATATCTGCATACAGAGTGTGCTGTGGTCTCCGAGGTGCTAGAGATCGGGAGCCTGATGCTGGACAAAGCCGGCTGCCAGCTGCACAAGAACGGCCGGTTAATTACACTGACGTCCATTGAGTATAAATTACTGCTTCATTTCATGGAGAACCCGGGGCGTGTATTTACCAAACGCCAGTTGTTGGACCGTGTCTGGCAGCAGTGGTTTGGGGACGACAACACTCTCCTGGTGTACATAAGCAAGCTGCGTGACAAAATTGAGGATGACCCCAGAAAGCCGGTCTACTTAACCACGATCCGGGGCCTGGGCTACCGGTTTGAAAAGAAATGATGAAGGCAGAGCGCAAAAAAACAGGAATAAGGGAAATGCTGCGCATCCATTATTGCTTGCTGGTCGTAATGATCAGCATCATCGGAGTGCTTAGCATTGCTTACGCGTCCGAAGGTTCCGACAGGAGCTATGCCTCTACGGAAATGCTGGTGACAAGAGCGCAGGATTTGGCCGATGCCGAGCGGGATTCCGCGAAGATGGAAGTGTTGGTTCAGAATATTCTGAAGGTTCACGGGTGGGTTGAACTGCTGGATGCGGACAAGCAGGTTATCCATTACATCGGCACGCCCCTGGACCAATCCACACCCGAGGCACAGCGCCTGGCTGAAGAGCCGGAGCATGCCCCTTATATCAGCTCGGAAGCCTCTTTTTTACGAAAAGGACTGCTGTATATCTATACCGTAAAAATACCTGTAGACCAACTGGAAGTAAGCATATGGGACCAGCAGAGTGCCAGGGAACGTGACAAGCAGATTCAACAGTACAAGGTCCTGGCTGTGCTGGGATTCATTCTGCTCTCGACCGTGGTCATTATAGTCTACAGCAGATGGACCGCAAGAAAAATAAGCCATCCGCTCAGCACCATAGCCCGGGGTATTAATCTGCTGAAGACGGGAGACTACACGATCCGCCTGAACCACAAGCTGGAGGGCGAGTTTCTGCAAATCGGCAATACTTTAAATGATATGGCTGAGAAACTGGAAGAGGCCGGAGCGCTTAAGGTGCGGATGGAAAAGGACCGGCAGAGAATGCTGGCGGATATTGCCCATGACCTGAAGACACCGATCTCAACCTTATACGGTTATGCCAAAGCGCTGCATGAAGGGATGGTCAAAGATGAAGTTAAGCAGCAAAGCTATCTGCTGTCCATCTACACGAAAGCCAAAAGGGTAGACGCCCTGCTGAATACATTGTTCGATATGACGCAGTTGGATCATCCTGATTACATGCCTGACAAACAGGTACAGGACCTGGGAGAGTGTATGCGTGAAGCGATTCTGGACCATTTCTCCGAAATGGAGGAAAAGGACATCCAGCTGGAGGTACGTATTCCCGATACCGAGGTGAGCTGCGCTTTTGACCGGAAGCAGATGGGCCGTGTCTTCAGCAATCTGCTGTCCAATGCGGTGCGTTACAACCCGGCCGGCACCAGGCTGCGGGTGTCACTGGAGACTCACGCGGACGGACTACTTCTGGAATTTGCCGATAATGGAATTGGAATACCGGAGCATTTGCGCAGCGTGATTTTCGATCCGTTCGTCAGAGGCGACAAAGCAAGGTCCAATGAGGGAGGAACGGGCCTCGGGCTGGCGATCGCCTACAAAATTGTCAGCCTGCATCAAGGTTCCCTGCAGCTGCTTGGCACAGCGGAGGAATGCACAATCTTCCGCATCCGCCTGCCATATTTTTAAGATTACATTAAGTTTCGGTTTAGAGTAGGGAAAGTCTGCTCTGTTATGCTGTGAATGTACGGTCATGATTAACAGGCCTATTCTTACTTTTAAAGGAGATGATGTTATCTTGTTCAAGCGGCTTCTTACAACCGTAACCGTAATTTCCTGCTTGACCTTAACCCTGCAGGCAGCCGCCGCAGAGAATTCCAGCTCTGTGCTCACCGGAGGGGTCGCCGCCCCCGCGCCAAAGCATCCTTTTCCGGAGCATGAATCTTACCAGAGTGGCACTATTAAGCCTAACCATGTATCCCAAGGCCAGCTGGATAATGACGTGCGCAAGAAATACGATGAATGGAAAGCCCGGTATTTGGTGCAGCCTCCGAAGCAATCCGGCCAATACTATGTGTATTACAACCTGGAGAAGCAAGCCTCTCCCGCCAATGCCGTTTCCTGTTCGGAGGGTCATGGCTACGGGATGTTGATTACATCTCTGATGGCAGGTTATGACCCCCTTGCCAAGGATTATTTTGACGGGCTATACCGGTTCTACAAAGCACATCCAAGCGTGAACAATCCGGCATTGATGGCCTGGCAGCAGATCAAAACCGCTCAAGGAGATGTTATCGACACCCCCCCGTCTGACAGTGATGACGGCAGCCGTTCGGCTACAGACGGTGATATGGATATCGCTTACGCCTTGCTGCTTGCAGACAAGCAATGGGGCAGCAGCAGCCAGATTAATTATCTGGGGGAAGCCAAGGCCGTCATTTCCGCCATCATGGAGCAAGATGTGAATCCGCAGAAATGGAGCTTGAAATTCGGTGACTGGGTGGATAATAATGATCCCGATTATGCCCTTGCCACCCGCCCCTCTGACTTTATGCTGGGCCACCTGCGGGCTTTTGGGAAGGCATCGGGGAATGGGGACTGGACAAAGGTAGCTGATAACACTTATAAAATTATCCAAACCATTTCCACTAAATATAGTCCCGCAACCGGTCTTCTCCCGGACTTTGTAGTCTTTAAGAACGGCGCCTATGCTCCTTCGCCCCCCTATTTACTGGAGACCGAGAGAGACGGCTTCTTCAGCTGGAATGCTGCCCGGGTACCCTGGAGAGTTCCGGTTGATTATCTGCTGACAGGAGATACACGGGCGCTGAACCAGACCCGGTTGACAAACGCCTGGATTTCCAAAAAGACAAATAATGATCCCGGAAAAATTGTGGCCGGCTACAAATTGAACGGCACTCCGCTGGATGACGAAGATCCCGCAATCGCGTTCTCCGCACCGTTTGCCGTTAGCGCGATGGTGGACGCCAGCAATCAGACATGGCTGAATGCCCTTTGGAATAGCCTTGTCACTGCTCCAACAGCTGCTAACGCCTACTATGGCAACAGCATCCGCTTGCTCTGCATGATCACCGTCTCCGGGAACTGGTGGGACCCTACGGATGCCCGCAATTAAGCGTTTAAGGGTTTAACTTCAGATTGAACAGGGATGTTTCCTTCAGCAGTAATAAGATGACTTCTGTATCCAACAGAGTCATCTTTTTTAATGCCATTCTATATTGATATATCATTGCTCCAAAAATATTGATTGACATATTAATTACATACCAATATACTATTTAATGTAAGCGCTTAATAAAACATAAAAAAGGGAGGGTATCTCTGCTGAATACCTCAAAAGAAATACCTCATTCCATGCAGCGGCTGTCCGCGCGGGTCAGAGAGGCGCTGCCGGACCGGCCGAAGCTGGCAGACATGTTCGGGGAATGTTTGGCGAACACCTGGAATACAACAATCAAACGCAATCTGGATGGAACAACTTTTGTAATTACCGGGGATATACCTGCCATGTGGCTCAGGGATTCCGCCGCTCAGGTCAGGCCTTTTCTGATACTGGCCGCTGAAGATGAAGAAATAGCAGATATGATCGAAGGATTGGTGAAGCACCAGTTTGCTTGCATCGAATTAGATCCTTACGCGAACGCCTTTAACCAAGAGGCGAACGGCCAGGGGCACCAGCAGGACCTGACGGACATGAACCCGTGGATTTGGGAGCGGAAATACGAAATTGACTCCTTGTGTTATCCTATCCAGCTCAGCTATCTGCTGTGGAAGAACACCGGGCGGATTACTCAGTTCGATGATGCTTTTGTAAAGGGAGTCTGGCGGATCATCGGGCTGTGGACCACGGAACAGCATCATGAACGTGACTCCGCTTATACCTTTCAGCGAACGGATTGTCCACCCACCGATACCCTGGTCCGTGAAGGTAAGGGCAGCAAGACCTCCTATACGGGAATGACTTGGTCCGGCTTTCGTCCGAGCGATGATGCCTGCGACTATGGCTATCTGGTTCCGGCTAATATGTTCGCCGTCGTTGTCCTGCGGTATGTATGCGAAATTGCCGGAGAGGTGCTGAAGAACCCGGAGCTTGCGGCAGCTGCACAATATCTGCTGGAGGAGATCGATGGAGGCATACGCCAATATGGGCTTATAGACCATCCTGAATATGGAACTATGTATGCCTATGAGACGGATGGATTGGGCAGCGTGAACCTGATGGACGATGCGAATGTTCCAAGTCTGCTGGCCAGTCCTTATCTGGGCTACACTTCCGCTGATGATCCCTATTATATGAATACCCGCAGGTTTATTTTGAGCAAAAGCAATCCTTATTACTATTCAGGAACTGCAGCAGCAGGTGTTGGCAGTCCCCACACACCCAGCCGGTATATCTGGCCTATTGCTTTGGCGGTGCAGGGAATGACATCGGGGAGTGCAGAAGAACGGCAATCCATGCTTGATCTGCTCGAACATTCCGATGCCGGGACCGGATATATGCATGAATCCTTTCACGCAGACCACCCCGGCGAGTATACCCGCCCCTGGTTCTCTTGGGCCAATATGATGTTCTGTGAGCTGGTGCTGATGTGCTGCGGGATTGAAGTCAAGCGAAGTTGAAGGAATGGGCAACAAGGACATACCAAATAGTGTAAGGGGGATACAACAATGAAAAAATGGTTGATTACAGCGCTTTCTTTGGCTATGCTCTCTGCCCTGGCAGCCGGATGCGGCGGGAATTCGGACAATTCCGGAACACCTGCAGCCGGAAACAGCGGAACAGACGCAGGAGGTAAAAGCGGAAAAAAAACAGAGCTCACCTTCTGGGGAGACTGGGGCGGGGAAGGCCAGAAGCAGTTCGAGACCATGGTCGACGCCTTTAACAAATCCCAGGATAAGATTCATGTGAAATACGTGCTGCAGCAGGATATGATCACAAAGTTCCTCACGGCAGCCACGAATGGCGGCGCCCCCGACGTGCTGTTCTGGGACCGCTGGCGGACCTCGCTCTACGCTCCCAAAAATGTGCTGCATCCTGTAGATGAATATCTAACACGGGACGGCGTCTCCAAAGATGATTTTTACAGTGAATCACTGACGGAGCTGTCCTATAACGATAAATTATACGGCCTCCCGCTTACAGTAGATGCACGAGCACTGTTCTATAATAAGAAGCTGCTGGCCGAAGCCGGGCTTCAGCCCCCGACAAATTGGGATGAGCTGGAAACCGCAGCCGCAAAGATGACCAAATGGAAGGGCGACAAGCTTGAAGTCGCCGGATTCTCGATGGCCGACCTGGGTCTGTTCAATATGTATCTCCAGCAGGCTGGCGGCACCATGCTGACCGAAGACGGAAAGACCAACTTCAATAATGACAAAGGCAGGCAGGTGCTGGAATTCTGGGACCGCTTAATGAACAAAGACAAGGTATACAAGGTTGGCTTTGAGCTGGGGCTTGGAGAAGGGCAGGATGCCTTCGTTACCGGCAAGGTTGCCATGCTCTACTCCGGTCCATGGATGCTGAGTACCTACAATAAATATGGCAAAGACCTTGATTACGGCATTGTTCCGCCACCAGCGGGTCCGAACGGCGACAAAGGCAGTGTAATGGGCGGCTTTGGCCTCGTTATTCCTGAAGGCTCCAAGCATCATGATGAGGCATGGGAATTCATTAAATGGTGGACAGCGAGCAAGGACAACGCTTTGCTCTGGGCCAAGACCAGCCTCAATCTGCCGGGCTTCAAGCCTTCCATGGAGGACCCGTTCTTCCAGAACGATCCGCTGTGGAAACCATTCTTGGAAACGCTGGAATTTGCCAAGGTCCGCCCTTCGCATCCCGGCTACTCTGTAATGGAAACGGATGCGCTCGCACCTAATCTCCAGTTGAACCAGCAGAACAAGCTGAGTATTGAGGATACCCTGAAGAAAGCCCAGGAGCAGGGGGACAAAATGCTCAAAGCTAACGAAGTTGTAAAGTAGACGGATGCTAACAGCAGGGGGCATAACCCCCTGCTGCCATGGAGTCTTGCCGCATGATGAAGGGGGGAAGTTAAATGGCTTCCATGAGAAAGGTAGAAAGACACCAGGCGCGGACAGCATATTTGTTCATCACACCAACGGTGCTGCTGTTCGCAGTATTTACAATCATACCTGTTGTGATGGCCTTATATTTAAGCTTTACCAACTATGATGTGCTAAGCAGTAATGATTGGATCGGTTTAGACAACTACCGGCGGCTGATCGATGATGATCTGCTGTGGAAGACATTCCGCAATGTCTTTCTGTATTCGGTGATTTTTGTCCCGCTGAATATTCTGATTTCGTTGCTGCTGGGGCTGCTGCTAAGCCGGGCGTGGCGCGGGGTCAAGCTGTTCCGTACCTTCTATTATCTGCCAACGCTGACTTCAGCCGTTGCAGCGGCAACGGTATGGATCTGGCTGCTGCATCCGGAATTCGGGCTGGTCAACGGACTGCTCTCCTATGTAGGCATTACCGGACCCGCCTGGCTGTCCGAGACGAGAACCGCCATGCTGTCAATCGTTATGCTGACCCTGTGGCAGTCCGTCGGCTCCAATATGATTATTTATCTGGCCGGTCTGCAGGGAGTGCCGGATTATCTGTATGAATCGGCGCGGCTCGACGGTGCGGGTAAGCTGGACTGCTTCCGGTTTATCACCTGGCCGCAGCTCCGGCCAACCACCTTCCTGGTCAGCACTATGGCCATTATCGGTGCGCTGCAGCTGTTTGACCAGGCATTTGTCCTGACACAGGGCGGTCCGGCGAATGTCACCAAAACGCCGGTCTATCTGATCTATCAGCAGGGCTTCAACCAGCTGCAGATGGGATATGCTTCGGCGCAGGCTTTTGTGCTGGCCATGGCTATTCTGGTGTTCTCACTGATCAACATGCGGATATCCAAAGCCGAAGAACCGGTCGTATGAGCAGCATAGCCCGGAAAAAGGAGGTATACAGCCATGGGTGTTACCGGCGGCTCCGCACTGAAGCGGGGCTTTAACAAATCTGTGTATTATATCGTGTGTATTCTTATCGCTATCGCTATGTTCCTGCCGTTCTACTGGAGTGTGCTGACATCACTGAAGCCGGATGATGAGATTTTCGCTATGCCCATTAAGTGGTTTCCGGATCATTTAACCTTTGAGCATTACCGCAAAGCCTTTACAACCGTACCTTTTGCGCTATATTTCTGGAATTCGCTTGTCCTGGCGGTAGCTGGTGTACTGGCTAATCTATTCTTCGGCTCGCTCAGCGGCTATGCCTTTGCGAAGCTGAAGTTCAGACTGAATAAGCCCATCTTCCGCGTGCTGCTGGCAGCGATGATGATTCCCGGCATCGTAACCATGATTCCGACGGTATATGTCATGCGCCATATTCCGTTTGCCGGCGGCAATGACTTCTTTGGCAGCGGCGGGAATGGCCTAATGAACTCATTTTGGGGCATTATTTTGCCGGGTGCATCCGGGACCTTTGCGGTATTCTTCATGCGCCAATTTTTTCTTACCCTGCCCAGCGACATGATGGAAATGGCCCGGATCGAGGGCTGTAGGGAATTTATGATCTTTTGGCGCATTTATCTGCCCTTGACCAAGCCGGCTCTGGCTACGTTAAGCATTTTCACCTTTCAGGCAGGCTGGAATGGTTTCCTCTGGCCGATGATCGTACTGAATGACCCGGATAAGGCGACCATCCAAATGGGGCTGCAGGCCTTTTCCTATAATTTCCAGACCGATTACGGGCCGATGATGGCGGGTGCGCTGGTGGCGATTCTACCAATACTGGTGCTGTTTCTGGCTTTGCAGCGTTACTTCGTTCAGGGCATTGCGTTCAGCGGTATCAAAGGGTAAGTGGTTGCTGGCTATAGATTATCAGATACGGGGAGAGAGAGCCTTATGAAGCATTTGAAGCTTGAAGCTGGGTTATGGGAGGAACGGGCAGAGGAAGCGCAGGAAGCGCTGGACCATTTCTTCTGGAATGAAACCATTGGCATGTATAACATCGAAACGCCTTGCCCAGACGGGGAGTGCAACATTGTATTCCATTACTGGTGGATGGCCCATGCTGTGGATGTATTGGTGGATGGACTCTTGCGGGCAAAAAACGGACGTTACGAAGCACGCCTCGCCTCGCTGTATGATGGCCTTCTGCGCCGCAATGGCGGAGTATGGCCGAATGAGCTCTATGATGATATGGAGTGGATGGCCTTGGCCTGGCTTCGTGCCTATCAGGCAACCGGGGAGACACGCTACAAGGAGACAGCGCTGCTGTTGTGGCAGGATATCAAGACAGGCTGGAATAACCACATGGAAGGGGGGATTGCCTGGCAAAAATCACAGCTGGATTACAAAAACACCCCGGCCAACGCACCAGCTGCCATTTTAGCCGCCCGGCTGTATCAGTCATTCGCCGAACCGCAGGATCTGGAATGGGCAGAGAATATTTTCAATTGGCAAAAGCGCCATCTCGTAGACCCGGAGACTGGTTTTGTCTGGGATGGTATGAACCGTGAGGGTGACGGCTCAATCGATAAGGATTGGAAATACACCTACAATCAAGGGGTATATATCGGTGCGGCCATCGAGTTATACCGGATTAAGGGGCAGGCTGTTTACCTTGAAGCTGCCCGGCAGACCTTCGCCACAGCCGTCCGGGAGCTGGCCGATCCGCAGTCCGGTGTCTTGCCGGAAGAAGGTAATGGGGACGGGGGACTGTTCAAGGGTATTCTGGTCCGCTATGCTGCGGAATTGGCGAAGGCTGATCCGGATGCAAGCGAAGCGGCTGCCTTTCTGCGGCAAAATGCTGAATTGCTCTGGGAGAGAGGAAAGGGAGCAGAGGGCGCCCTGTTTGGTACGGACTGGAGCCATCCACCCTCCGGCATTGTGCAGCTCAGCTCTCAGCTCAGCGGCATTAAGCTGCTGGAACGGATGGCTGGGCTGAGCAGAATGGCTGGTAAATAAGTTATACCGGAATTTCCGCAGCCACGACCAGAACCAATTCGGTATTTGTAGTGTTTGTATACCACTCATCCTGACACAAGAGGTGATCTGATGGGCACTTCCGCAGAAGCGGCAACGGAGGCGGATTGGAAGACGCGTGCAGACTGGTTCCAGCACAGTCTCCGGAAGTATTTTTTTAATGAAAAAACCGGAATTATGAATCAATGGTTCCCCAAGGAGTACAACCGGCCGGGTGACAACTTTTACTATTGGTGGCATGCTCACGTGCTCGATGTTCTTGTAGATGCATATGAGCGTACCGGAGATCCTGCGATAGTGGTCCAGATCCGGGAATACAGCTCTTGTCTGCGTGCCAATAACGGCGGGACCTTCCTCCATAATTATTATGATGATATGGAATGGACGGCGCTTGCACTGCTGCGGGCATACCAGGCTACCGGTGAAGAGGAGTACAAGACCGCCGTATTGGAGCTTTGGGCGGATATTCAAACCGCGTGGAATGACCATTTCGGCGGAGGAATGGCCTGGAAGAAGGATCAGCTGGATTACAAGAACACCCCGGCGAATGCGCCTGCCGCCATTCTGGCTGCCCGTTTGTATGGCCTGCGGCGGAATCCGGAGGATTTGGAGTGGGCGGTCCGTATTTACGAATGGAATCAGACGCATCTGGTTGACCCGGATACCGGGCGGGTATGGGATGGCATCAACCGGCTGGGGGACGGCAGGATCGATTATGATTGGGAATTCACTTACTGCCAGGGCGTATTTCTGGGCGCAGGCGCGGAATTATTCCGGGTAACAGGGGAGCAGAAATATGCCGGGGACGCTCTGCTTACGGCCAGAAGCTGCATTAAGCGCCTGTGCCATCCGGAAACTTTATTGCTGCCGGATGAAGGCATTGATGACACGGGTTTGTTCAAAGGAATTCTGATCCGTTATTTCGTTCTGCTGGAGAAGCAGTTACCCGGAGCAGTTTCCATCCGTGAGATTATACTGGCGAATGCCGATGCTTTATGGACAAAAGGGCTGGACCACCCGATGGGGCTGTGCGGCCCCTCTTGGGAACACAAGCCCGTGCTGCCGGTTCAGCTTAGCGTGCAGCTCAGCGGACTGATGCTGCTTGAAGGTGCAGCCGTTATCTAAGATTTGCCACATCACGAGCACACAGACTTGCGTCTTGCTTTGGAAATGAATCCAGGGAGATGATGTGATGGGGAACAGAGTAAACGGCAGGGTCGGATTCGGATTGAGATGCTTGCTGGCTTTCCTACTAGTCTGGCCATTAATAATGGATGCTTTCACTGTGCCGCAGGCTTCAGCGCTAAACAACGGTCTGGCACAGACACCGCCGATGGGCTGGAACAGCTGGAACTATTACGCTTGCAATGTGGATGAGAACAAGATTAAGGAAGCGGCAGATCTGCTGGTCAGCACGGGAATGAAGGATGCCGGCTATAAATATGTCGTGATTGACGACTGCTGGCAGACCGGCCGCGATGCGAACGGCACTATTCTGGCCGATCCGGTCAAATTCCCCAGCGGGATGAAGGCGCTTGCGGATTATATTCACAGCAAGGGTCTGCTGTTCGGGCTGTATACAGACGCAGGTTATACCACCTGTGCAGGAAGGCCAGGGATGTACAACCACGAGGTTCAGGATGCTCTTACATTCGCCTCCTGGGATGTGGACTATGTGAAGGTGGACTGGTGTGATAACGGAGGGATGGACCCGCAGACGAGGTATACGCTGATCCGGGATGCGCTTTTGAACTCCGGGCGCGATATCCTGTTCAGTATCTGCAACTGGGGCATCAACAAACCTTGGGTATGGGGCGCGGCCACAGGGAATATGTGGCGTACTACAGATGATATCTTTGATTTCTGGCAGCGGGTGACCTGGATTATCGATCAGAACTATCCGCTCGCCAACTTTGCCGGACCGGGCAGGTGGAATGATCCCGATATGCTGATGGTAGGCAATTATGGAACAGGTGCTGTGTTTGGGGAGGGAATGACGGATACCGAATACCGCTCCCACTTTTCCATGTGGGCGATTATGGCTGCGCCGCTGATTGCCGGGAACAATCTCTCCAGTATGACCGCATATACCCGGGCTACGCTGATGAATTCTGAGGTGATTGCTATAGATCAGGACCCGCTCGGCAGACAAGGCGTACTGGTCAGCGATGTGGACGGCAAACAGGTATATTCCAAGCTGCTGCAGACACCGGGCACCAGGGCTGTTGTCCTGTTCAACCGGTCGGAAACCGCTGCCTCCATGACCGTAAACTTCACCAGTCTGGGGCTGGGCTCATCAGCTGCTGTCCGGGACTTGTGGCAGAAGTCGAACCTGGGCACCTACAGCGGCAGCTATTCGGCAACCGTTCCCGCACATGGCACAGTGATGCTGAAGCTGACCGGCACGGAAGCAACGACGAGTCCAGTAGTTTCCGGGAAAACCTACCGGATTATTCCCAAATCAACCGGTCTATCGGCGGCAGTCGAAGCTTCTTCGACACAAAATGGAGCCAAGGTGCTGCAATGGGATTACGGCATCTCACAAAATGACAAATGGACCGTAACCGCGACTACCGGAGGATTTTATAAACTAATGAATGTGAACAGCGGCAAAGCGCTGGCCGTAGAGAACGGGGATCTCCAGAATAACGCAAAAGTCCTTCAATGGGATTATGGCACAACAGGCAATGATCAGTGGCAGATTCAAGGCATCGGACAGGGTTATTACAAGATCATTAACAAGCTCTCCGGCAAATCCCTCAACGTGGCGGATAACTCGCTGATCAGCGGTGGCGGATTCATTCAATGGACCTATGGGGCAGAGGACAATATGACCTTCCAGCTGGTAGAGACCGATGTGACCTATGAAGCGGAATCGGCTGTGCTGCATTCTCTCTCCACGGAGTCTACTCATCAGGGGTATACGGGTAAAGGCTACATCTCGGGCTGGAACGCAAACGGCAAATGGGTGGACTTCAACGTCATTGCTGATACGGCCGGTGTCTATAACCTGACCTTCCGTTATTCAGGCGGAGCGGGGACAGCAGGGCGTTATCTGTATGTCAACGGGGCAGGGGTTGTCAATAATGTGGTTTTTAATGGGACGGGGGGATGGAATTCTTATAACAACGTCACTATTCCAAATGTTACTCTGAACAGCGGCAGCAACACGATTTCATTAATCTACGATACCAGCAAAGGAAGTACGAACTATCTGAATCTCGATCATCTGAAAGTATCCCGCTGATAAATGAAAGGGGAAATGAATGTGATCATCTGGAAAAAGCTGTGTTCCGCCGCTTTACCCGCTGTGCTGGCTTTATCCCTGCTGGCTCCTGGCGGGAGTCCGAAGGCGGAGGCCTTCACTGCTACGAACGCCGATGATGCCATGGCGGCTCTGGTGAATGTATTCTACGATTCGTCTGCGAAATACTTCTATGTCAACAGCGACCATCAAATTCATTCCGAACATGCGCATGGGCCGGATGGAGGCCTATATACGGATTTCTGGTGGGAAGCCCAGCTGTGGGAAACGGTCATGGATGCATTTGAACGCACGAACAGTCCGGTCTACCGGACGATGATCGACGATATCTATGCCGGCTTCAACAACAAGTATCCTGATATGATGGCGAACCCCTTCAATGACGATCTGGGCTGGTGGGCACTGGCCTGCATGCGGGCTTACGAACTAACCGGAACGACCGAGTATCTGAACCGCGGCAGCTTCCTGTTCGGCCAGATCTATTCAGAATGGGACACGGCTTATGGCGGAGGAATTTGGTGGAGAAGGGACGCACATACGCCGGGTCAGGCGAACGCCCAGAAAAACATGGCAACGAACGCCCCCATGGTCATGACTGCCGTCAAGCTCCGCAATGCCTATAATGATCCTGCCTATCTGGCCAAAGCCACACAAATCTACGACTGGACCAAGTCAACCCTGGTGAACGGCAGCAAGGTCAACGATCATATCGAAGGCACCGGCAGCGGCCTGGTCAAGGATTGGGACTTCACTTATAATTACGGAACATTTCTGGGGGCTGCCGTCTCCTTGTACCAGGCTACAGGAACCGCTTCCTACCTAACTGATGCCAATACTTCGGCGCAATATGTTGTGAACAAAATGGTATCCGCTCAAAGTCTCATGTATGAAGGGGAAAATGATGCAGCCGGCTTCAAAATGATCTTCGTCCGCAATCTGAACCGTCTGAGGGTCCAAGGCGGACAATCGCAATATTTAAGTTTTCTTCAGCAAAACGCGACGCAAGCCTGGAATCACCGCCGGGCTTCCGATCAGATCATCGGCAGCGACTGGCTCCGTCCGACGGGTATGTCCTATGTGCAAAGTCTGGCTGCGGCTGCGGGCGCTTCCATTCTGCAGATTGTGCCGGCTGACGGTTACAGCGGCTATATTGCCGGCAATGGGGCATATGAAGCTGAGAATGCGCAGCGGACCCTGGCCCCCGGCGGGGGTATGATGAATGAGAGCACCAACGCCGGCTTTACCGGAAGAGGATACGTGGGAGGGTGGAACACCAGCGGAACATCAATCGACTTTTATGTTAACCAGAATACAGCGGGCACCAAAACAGTGACCTTCCGTTATGCCGCTGCCGCCGGCAATGCCTCGCGTTATGTAAAAGTGAACGGGGTTGTGGTCTCGGCCAATCTGGTGTTCAGTTCAACCTCCAGTTGGGGAACTTACGGAACAGTATCGGTAACGATACCGCTGAATGCAGGCTCTAATACCATTCAACTGGGATATGACAGCACACTGGGCAATTCGAATTATCTGAATGTGGATTTGCTGAGCGGTCTGTAAATATAGCAGACTCTCGAACAATGGGGTTAGAAGCGCATGAGGGTGACTTGGGTCTGAAAACAGGCTCTGAGTCACCCTCTTTTGTCAGTGCCTAATTTATTACAGCCACCAATGCAGCAGATCCGGCCGCTATAAT
Source organism: Paenibacillus graminis (assembly GCF_000758705.1). Lineage (NCBI taxonomy): Bacteria > Bacillati > Bacillota > Bacilli > Caryophanales > Paenibacillaceae > Paenibacillus > Paenibacillus graminis. The sequence continues at coordinate 3,610,565 of NZ_CP009287.1, forward strand.
TCTCTCAATCAGGCTGATATCTGCATGACCTTCATAATATACAAGGGTTAGCTGCCGTGTTTCTTCGCTGCCAATAGTATAGGAACTGACGTTTGCTAAGGCCCGGAGTTGATGCCCATCAGGACAACCGGTGTTTCCAGCATGAAATCATTCAGTATAAAAAAATCAGCGTTGACGGCATATTGTTCCTTAATGCTGTTAATGAACTCTAAGACAATCCTCTCTTTAGAACAAAAATAGTTGCTAGAAGGGTTCCCTTGAATGAGAAAGGGTATGCACGTTTTTGCATGGAATCCCCTATCTTTTCAGTAGAAATGCGTATCTTAATTATTCTGCATTAAATCTATAATAAGTATGTATTGCAGCAAAATTCCACACAATCTGAAGGAGGCAAATAATGCGCAATAAGTATTTTCTATGGCTGGTCATCGGGGCCCTGATGATTACAAGCTTGTTTATGGGTGTAGGTTCATTCACTCCCGCTTCAGCAGCCGGAGGCCCCAACCTGACGCTCGGCAAAAGCATCACTGCAAGCGGACAATCCCAGATCTACAGCGAGGACAATGTTAAGGACAGCAATCAGGCTACGTATTGGGAAAGCACGAACAACGCATTTCCGCAATGGCTGCAGGTGGATCTGGGCACCGCCACGAGTATTGATCAAATTGTACTTAAGCTTCCGGCAGGCTGGGAAGCACGGACACAGACGCTTGCGGTTCAGGGCAGCACGAACGGGACGGCATTCACAACCTTAGTCGGCAGTGCCGATTACAGCTTCAGCCCTTCCGTTCAGAATAACACCGTAACGATCAGCTTCAATGCAGCAGACACCCGTTATGTGCGCCTGAACTTCACAGGCAACACAGTCTGGCCGGCGGCACAGGTGGCTGAATTTGAAATTTACGGCACCAGCGGCACCACGCCGACCCCGACGTCTGCCGCCACTTCTACCCCCGGCCCAACAGGTACCTATCAGGCTGAATCTGCTGCACTCTCCGGCGGGGCGAAGGTGAACACGGATCATACAGGATTCGCAGGAACGGGATTTGTAGACGGCTACTGGACACAGGGCGCATCCACGACCTTCACAGTCAACGTCCCGGCTGCCGGAACCCGGGAGGTAACACTGAAATATGGCAATGCCAATGGGAATGCGAGCACAATCAGCGTCTACGTTAACTGCATAAAAATCCGCCAGTCCACCCTTCCTTCCTTAGCCAATTGGGACACATGGGGGAATAAGGCGGAAGCGCTTACTCTAAATGCGGGCAATAATACGATTGCCTACAAATACGATTCCGGCGATTCCGCCAATATCAATCTGGATCAAATCACGGTTGAGACGTCAGGTTCACCTTCGGCAACTCCAAGTGTGACTCCAACACCGACTGCGACCGTGACACCAACACCAGTCCCTACAGCGACTCCTACACCAACATCAACACCAACTCCTACAGCAACTGATGCACCGACTCCTGCACCAACAGCCACGGCTACACCTGTTCCAGGCAGCAACATCGCCATCGGCAAATCCATAACCGCGTCTTCCAGCATACAATCCTTTGTGGCTGCGAGTGCGAATGACAACAGCACAAGCACATACTGGGAAGGAAACGGCAATCCCAACACATTGACACTGGATCTTGGCGCCGATCACAATATTAGCTCTATCGTGCTGAAGCTGAATCCGGCAACGGAATGGAGCACGCGTACACAAACCATTCAAGTGCTTGGCCAGAACCAGGGTACATCAGCATTCAGCAATCTGGTATCGGCGCAACCCTATACCTTTAATCCATCGACAGGGAATTCGGTTACTATACCGGTTGCAGCAACAGTCAAACGACTGCAGCTGAACATTACATCCAACTCCGGTGCTCCATCCGGGCAAATCGCCGAGTTCCAGGTCTTCGGTTCTCCCGCGCCGAACCCGGATTTGACGGTTACAGGGATGACCTGGTCTCCGGCCTCTCCGGTTGAGACCAGTGCGATTACACTAAATGCTGTCGTGAAGAACAGCGGAAATGCTGCTTCCGGGGCAACCACCGTCAACTTCTATCTGGGCAGTGAACTTGCCGGTTCGGCTCCGGTAGGCGCACTTGCTGCAGGCGGGTCCGTTACAGTCTCATTGAACGCAGGAACAAAATACGCTGCCTCCTATGCGCTTAGTGTCAAGGTGGATGAGAACAACACCGTTATCGAGCAGAATGACAGCAACAACAGCTACACTAATCCGTCGAACCTTGTAGTTGCACCTGTTGCAAGCTCTGATCTGATTGGGGTCGCATCCTGGACGCCAGCTGCTCCAGTGGCGGGCAATACACTCGGATTTACAGTGAATCTCAAAAATCAGGGAACCGTCGCATCAACCAATGGTGCCCATGGCATTACAGTCGTGCTCAAAAATACGGCCGGATCAACCATACAGACCTTCAGCGGGTCCTACAGCGGAGTCATTGCTGCAGGTGCATCGGTCAATATCTCCATTCCGGGTACATGGACAGCAGGAAACGGAAATTATACTGTAACCGCCACTGTAGCTGCAGATGCCAATGAGCTTCCTGCCAAACAGGCCAACAACGTTAACACGTCAAATCTGGTTGTGTATGCGCAGCGTGGAGCAAGCGTTCCTTACAGCCGGTACGACACGGATGACGCTGTGCGCGGAGGCGCATCCGCATTGAAGTCTGCACCGAATTTCGATCAGTCACAGATTGCCTCGGAAGCTTCCGGCCAGCGCTATATCGCACTTCCTTCGAACGGCTCCTATGCCCAGTGGACTGTAAGACACGGCCAAGGCGGGGCAGGGGTAACCATGAGATTTACGATGCCGGACGCTGCGGATGGCATGGGCCTGAACGGTTCCCTCGACGCTTATGTCAATGGCGTCAAGGTCAAGACCATATCCCTGACCTCATATTACAGCTGGCAGTACTTCTCAGGAGACCAGCCCGGAGATGCGCCGAGTGCAGGGCGCCCGCTGTTCCGGTTCGATGAAGTGCACTGGAAACTGGACACTCCGCTCCAGCCGGGTGACACGATCCGGATCCAGAAGAACAACGGGGACAGTCTGGAATACGGTGTCGACTTCCTTGAGATCGAGCCTGTACCGGCGGCCATAGCCCGCCCGGCCAATTCCGTCTCCATCACCGACCATGGTGCAGTAGCGGACGATGGCCAGGATGATCTTGCAGCGTTTAACGCGGCGGTCACTGCGGCAGTATCTTCCGGCAAAACTCTGTATATTCCTGCAGGAACCTTCAGCCTGAGCAGCATGTGGCAAATCGGCTCGGTCAACAGCATGATCAACAATTTTACGGTTACAGGTGCGGGCTTCTGGCATACGAATCTGCAGTTTACGAACCCTAATGCGGCAGGAGGCGGAATCTCGCTCCGCATTACCGGCAAGCTCGATTTCAGTAATGTGTATATGAATTCAAACCTGCGGTCACGGTACAACCAGAATGCGGTCTACAAAGGATTCATGGATAACTTTGGCAGCAGCTCCATCATTCATGAGGTCTGGGTAGAGCATTTTGAATGCGGTATGTGGGTCGGGGATTACGGTCATACTCCGGCCATCTACGCCAGCGGGCTGGTTGTAGAGAACAGCCGGATCCGCAACAACCTCGCGGACGGCATCAACTTCTCGCAAGGTACCAGCAACTCTATCGTCCGCAACAGCAATGTGCGCAATAATGGAGATGACGGGCTTGCTGTGTGGCCGAGCAATACGTTTGGCGCACCGGATGGTGTGAACAATACTTTCTCATACAACACCATCGAGAATAACTGGCGGGCGGGAGGCATTGCCTTTTTCGGAGGAAGCGGGCACAAGGCGGATCATAACTATATTATCGACACCGTAGGCGGCTCAGGTATCCGTTTGAACACTACTTTTCCGGGGGCCCATTTCAATAACAATACCGGCATTCTGTTCTCGGACACAACCATTATCAATAGCGGAACCAGCCAGGACTTGTATAACGGAGAGCGGGGAGCCATTGATCTTGAAGCTTCCGCCGACCCGATCAAGAATGTAACGTTTACCAACATCGATATCATCAATACCCAGCGGGATGCCATCCAGTTCGGATATGGCGGCGGATTCAGCAACATCGTGTTCAATAATATTACCATTAACGGCACGGGGCTGGACGGAGTGACCACCTCACGCTTCTCGGGAGCGCACAAAGGTGCGGCAATTTACACCTATACCGGCAACGGGGCTGCCACCTTCAACAACCTGACCACCAGCAACATTGCCTATCCTGACCTGTATTACATCCAGAGCGGCTTTGGATTAACCATTCAATAGAAATAGCGGAAGGGAGGGGCTTTTACAGCTTCTTCCTTTTTATGTTGTGTGATCTGCTCTGCGGGTATATCATACAGGTAATAGAACATAAGGAAGGTGAGACTCATGGGGCAGCATCCTTCAACCTCGCAAACCGCAATATTGAAACAAAAGTACACCGAACTCTACCCTCAAGCAGAAGCGCTGGTAAATGCCTGGGACCCGATTGGACTTATTGGGGGAGGGGCGCCTCCAGATGAATATGACTGTATCACCGTTCAACTGTTGGAACTGCTTGATCAGGGAAAAAATGCCGCCGAAATCTATGAATTTATCCTTCAGGAACTCTATGATCATTTTGGAATGGGACTAAATTCGGTAAAGGAAGAAAATTTGGGATCATACATCAAGAAGCATAAAGACTTCAGTTCGGAGATCGTACATTGGTACGAAGAACTGAAATTTACCGTTGATCTGGACTAACCCTGAAATGTTCGAATCAGTACATAAGGACCAAAACCGCTGCGTGCGGTGATTGGTCCTTTTTTGTTGTTGATTGCTTTACAGCCTGAACCACACAGCAGGAATGACTAAAATTTGCTGTTTTTTGGCACACTTAAATCACGGCTTGCTGCCCTAGCCATCTTGGCAAAACTATAAGTTAAGGAATGAGCATAATGTGGTCAACTATTGTATCCTATATCCCCGGATGGATCATATTTATGCAGGCTGCAATTACTTTGCTCTGTCCGCTGGGAATTTATTTTATATACAAAAAACTGTATACATTCGTAAGCACGGCGGGACCCAAATTGAATAACAGCGTTCAACCCGTTGCTGAATCCACAGCGGACAGCCTGGTCAGCGGGCAGTACGAAGCGGATTTGTCGTATGTTCAGCAGGCAATTGGCGGGAACAGTGATGTGAATTTTCGTGAATTTATGGTACAGGGGTATGAGCTCCGGGCTGTACTTGTCTTTGTTAACGGTATGCAGGATGAAGAATCGATCAACAAGCATGTCATGCATCAGCTTATGTTCGGAAACAGCGGGATGAAGGAGGAGGGGCAAGATTCCCGGGAAACCTTAACCCTGTCCGCCCTAAAAGCAAACCTGCTGCCGCTCACAGAGCTTGAGGAGGTTAAAGAGCTGGACAAGCTCCAGGAGCGGATTCTTTTCGGCTATACGGCATTACTGATTGAAGGGATATCCGCAGGACTTCTGGTTGGACATCCCAACGGGTCTATCCGTGCGATTACGGAACCGACTTCAGAGGCACTGCTTCGCGGACCAAGAATCGCTTTTTCGGAAGTGTTAAGTGAAAATACTTCTATGCTGCGCAGACAAGGCTTGAATAAGAACCTGGAAATGAAGGTATACGAGGTGGGCAGTCTTGTAAAACGCAAGCTGGTCATTGCGTATATGAAGGATATCGTCAACCCCGATTTACTGGAGGAAGTCAAGACGAGAGTATCCAGGATCGATATGGATTTTATTGCCGAATCGGGTTATGTGGAACAATTGATAGAGGATAACGTTCTGAGCCCTTTCCAGCAAATACAAAATACCGAGCGGCCTGACCGGGTAATTAACGCCTTGCTTGAAGGCCGGGTTGCTCTGCTTCTGGAAGGGACACCATTTGCACTGATTGTGCCTGTGACCTTCAGTATGCTGCTTCAATCACCGGAGGATTACTTTGAGCGGTGGCTGCCTGGAACATTGCTGCGGCTGCTGAGATTTTTCGCTGCATTTATGGCGCTGATGGCACCGGCTTTGTATATTTCCTTTATCTCTTTTCATCCCGGATTGATTCCGACCGAGCTGGTGATCAGCATCATCGAGACCCGCCAGGGGGTGCCTTTTCCTTCTGTTATTGAAGTTCTGATTCTGGAAGTATCCATTGAAATCCTGCGCGAAGCGGGAATCCGGCTGCCCAAACCGATCGGACCTGCGATGGGCATTGTAGGCGGTCTGATTATTGGCGATGCCGCAGTAAATGCGGGACTCGTCAGCCCGTTTCTGGTCATTGTGGTAGCGGTCACAGCGATTTCATCCTTTTCGATCCCTATGTACAGTGCCGGCATCACGCTCCGCATTTTAAGGTTTGTTGGCATGATGTTCGCAGCTCTTCTCGGCATGCTTGGCACTATTCTGTTTATTTTACTGATCTTTATCCATTTGACCAAGCTGAAGAGCTTTGGCGTGCCCTATGTCACCCCATTCTCCCCTCTGCGCTTGAGCGACTGGAAGGATCTCTATATTCGCGCACCGCTGCCCTTAATGAAGCGCAGACCTGAAATGATGAAGACTCAGAAGAAAAAACGCCGCACCTAGCCGGAAAACAATAGGAGGAATAGATGTGTTTGAACGCTCAGACCTAAAAATCACATCCACACAGGCTGCTATATTCTTGACAAACACAGTTCTCGGTGCCGGAATATTGACGCTGCCCAGATCGGTTACCGAGACCGCCAAAACTCCGGATGCCTGGATTTCGGTTCTGCTGGGCGGCGGAATTATCATGCTGGTCATCGTGCTGATGGTTAAGCTGAGTCAACAATTCCCCGGGCAAACGGTCTATCAATACTCCAGGCAAATTGCCGGCAGCATTCCAGGGAGCTTCCTTTCCGTGCTGCTGATTGTCTACTTCATCATAATCGCAGGGTTTGAGATTCGGGTATTTGCCGAGATTACCATGTTTTTTTTACTTGAAGGTACTCCTATCTGGGCCATTGTCATCCCGTTTATCTGGGTGGGGGGATATCTGGTCTTCGGAGGGATTAATTCCATTGCCAGAGTGTATCAGATTATTTTTCCGGTCAGCATATTTGTACTTCTGCTGTGCTATCTCTTCAGTGGGAGACTGTTTGATATCAATCATTTGCGCCCGTTTCTAGGTGATGGAATTATGCCTGTCATCAGGGGTCTTAAATCGACAATCCTGGTGTTTACCGGTTGTGAGGTTGTAATGACATTAACAGCATTTATGCAGCACCCTCAGCAAGCCGTCAAAGCTATGTTAGCCGGGATTGGAATTCCGCTGATCTTGTACTTGATTACTGTGGTTATGTCCATTGGCGGACTATCGATAGATTCAGTGATTACAAGCACATGGCCCACGATAGACCTGATCCGCAGCTTTGAAATTTCAGGCTTCTTTTTTGAACGTCTGGAATTCCCGCTGCTCGTCATTTGGATGATGCAGATGTTTTGCAATTTCTGCAGCTTCTTCTTCAACGCATCACTGGGAATCTCCCAGTTGTTTAAACTAAAGATGGCTCCGATTATATTCGGATTGATGCCGCTCATTTTTTTGGCAACCATGATTCCTGTACGCATCAACGATGTATTTGCTCTTGGCGACGCAATCGGGAACATGGGAATTGTCTTGTTTGTCTTGCTTCCTGTTTTGCTGTCTCTGGTTCTTATCGTTAGGAGGAAGGGGTTGAAGCAGAATGTATAGACGCAGATTATTCCCTGCCTTCCTGGCCACAGCACTCCTAATGACAGAGACCGGCTGCTGGAGCAGCAAGGAGATTGAAGATCTGAGCATGTACACGGCGCTAACTATGGACACAGGGCAACCAAGCAAGGTGGAGCAGACCTTTGAGAAAGAGGGAGGAAGCTACTTAAAAGACAACAAAATTACAGTAACGATTGAGATTGTCCCGAAAAAGTCATATGGGAATTCCAATAAAACATCAGATACCGATGCCAAATCACCTAACTATGTCAATATTTCCGAAACAGGCGATTCAGTGCTGGAAATTTTGCGCCAGTTCGCCATTCGTCTGGATCACCCGGTGATTGGACATCACCTGAAGGTTATTGTGATTTCCAAGCAGCTGCTGAAGGAGCAGCGAATACAGAGTTTGATGGATTTTGTGCTTCGGGATAATGACATCCGCCCCAGCAGCTTAATATTAATGAGTGAAGGCCGGGCTGCGGATACGCTCAAAACGAAATATGGCGATGAGATACCGGCCTTTCACATTAGAGGCATGACGCGGAACCGTTTTAGAACCAACAGAATTATGAAGGGCATCGTTATCTCCGAACTGGATGCGCTGATGCATTCCAAAAAAAGCTTTGTCTTGCAAAATATCGTTGAAGCGAATCAGGAAGTGGAGTTCTCTGGCGGAGGGGTGATTAAGGGGGACACCGGCAAATGGGTTGGAAATCTGGATCAGGAGGATACTGAGAGTATTGCGTGGATAATGGGGGATGTAAAAGGAGGAACGCTCAAAACCTACGATCCGGATCATCAGACCGTGACCTATGAGATTAAGTCGGCAAAAAGCAAAATATCGGCAAAAGTGAATAAGGATCATGAGCCGGAGTTTCACGTGAGTATTGAATCCGAGGGGCGGTTAATCGAAAAGTGGAAAAATCCGGGACAATCCTCTAAAAAAGAATATCTTGAAAAAATGCAGGGGATATTCGAAGAAAGGCTCTCTGCCATGATTCAATCGCTTATGCAGAAGATGCAGTCGGAATACAAAGTAGAGGTAGCCGGATTCGGAGAACGGCTAAGTGTGGAAGAGCCGCAGGAATGGAAGAAGCTGAAGGATCATTGGGATGAAACCTTCAGCCGCACTCCAGTCACCTTTGATATTAAGCTTACAATTACAGATTTTGGCTCGTTTATTGAATAATGCAGTGAATAAAGCTTACTGGACCAATTCACTCTGCATCGTCAGATGTACCAGTTCATCCAGGAGCTGTTCTTCGAGGCTGATCATTTCATGCATTTTTTTGTGAATCTTCCGCCGTTGGGATAGCTTATTGCCTGAACACATCACTTTGATCATGAATTGATTAATAAGATTCCACTGTTCTCCTGAATGCTGATAGCCCTCAGCAGCCCGGGAGAGTACGGGCAGGCAGGCCTCACGGTTAAGCAGACGCAGGAACAGGCTGAACCGGATCCGGTGGATTGGCAGGGTGTTGGCTGCCAGCATGAAGCTGGAACTGTATTCAGCGGGACAACCGGCAGTGATTCCCGCATTCAAATAGGCGTCGGCATAGGCCCTGAGGTGAGCGGCAACCTGGTTGGGCTGAACCCGATCTAAAGGGCTGGTCAGCATTCCTTGAAGTGTAGTCAGCCAGTCTGTATATGAACGCGAAGAATCGCAAAGCTCAAATAATGCATAGAAATGACAGGCTTGCTGGAATACATCGATATCCACAGCTTCAAGCTCTTTGCCATAGTAGGCATCCGTTAAATAAATTAGGTTGCTTGAACGGTCCAGTCCAACGGCAAGACAGGCATGGCTGGTATGCAGCTTGCGGAAGGCCAGGCACCAGGGGCAGTCATAAGAATCAAATCCGACCAGGACCGGCATTCCTGAAGACAACCGGCCCTCCAGCATGTCGAGCATGAAGTTCTTATCCATTTCCGGCTCCTTCCGTTCAATATAAGTGAACATAAGGCCATGGTACGCAGACAGAGATTCTGTACTGATCCGCGGCAGGGCTAACCGCTCAATCAACGGCTGATCCGGAAACTGCTGTTCTTCAAAGGACACCTGCCAGGCATTTCCGTACATGCACTTGCTGTCCTTTCCCTGCCATTCGGCCACAGAATGAATGCAGTCATCGATACAGCTGCGGAGCGTGGGGTAGGAGGTACTCTTAACGGGAACAATGTTCAGCACTGCTTATCATCTCCTTCGCCGACAAATAGTGACTATGAAACCGGTTTCGATAACAGGCAGGAGTCATACCGCTGTACTCGCGGAACAGCCGGTAGAAATATTTCATGTCGTAAATTCCGACCTCCAGCGCAATAGCCTGTATCCCAAGCTCCGTGAACATCAGCAGCATGCAGCTGTATTTCATGCGGATTTCCTGGAGCATCTGGATGTAGGATCTGCCGGTCTTTATTTTGAATAATCTCTGAAACTGGCGGGAGCTCATCGCAATCTGGCGGCTAATCTCCTTCAGTGTGATTTTCTCGCTGAAATTACTGATCATATACAGAATAACGTCATGCAGCGGATCTTCGTCAACCCGGGGCTGTTGTGCGAAGGGGACAGATGCAGCGGGCAGAATGAGGCCCGCGAGCTCGAACAGCAGCGGGTACAGCTGCAGCTGATCCTCAGCGGAACCATTATGATGTATCCCCTGCATACGGCGGAGTATCAAGGATAGCTCCATGTTTTTCTCCCTGTATCCGAACCATTGCTTCAACTCCAGAAGCGTCAGCAATGGAAACATATCCTCTTCAGAAAATTCTCCTGAAAGTTCGCGGGGAATTCTGCAAACCTCAGGCCTGAGCATACAATTGAGGATGATGAGCGGCTGGGAACCGGTCAGATCCTGCGGGTGAAAGACATGGGAAACCCCAGGCGGTATAACTAGCAAATCCCCCTGTACAACCTGGATTTTATCCTTAGCTGCCAGATGGATTCCTTCCCCCTGAACCACATAAGCGAGTTCCAAAAAATCGTGCTGATGACGTACGGAAGTGACTGTTTCCTGAGTCAGGAGCAATTGAACCGGTGAACAGGAGTCAAATAGATATTCCCCAGTGAATACCGGAAAAACTTCCATAGACAAGCCTCCGTTTCCTACTTCCTTATGATAGACACCTGGAATCCACCCTAGTATAGCTGAATATTTTGGCGCATTCAACCATATATTAACATTCGGGTTTTTGGTATATTCAGTTCATTCATTCCTACTATGCACACTGAAAGGGGTATACACATGCAGCAGAAAGTCATTGAGATTATCGCTGAAATCAAGGAGGATCCGGGCCTGCTTCAGACGCTGAACGGGGCTTCGGATCTGACTCTGGATGCCGCACTTGATTCGCTGCAAATCATCAATTTTATTCTGAGAATCGAAGACGAATTCGATATCGAAGTAGATTTCGATACCTTTGATCTGGAACATTTGAAATCGGTAGACCGTTTCTCCGCTTATGTCGCCGGGCTTGCCGTGCGATGAAGAACGCTGTGCACTGCGGCAGCCTGGAGTCGGAACGGTACTGGCGGGAGGAAGACCTGGCCACTTTGCCGTCCATTCCTGATGCGAGGGCTATGGCTATCGTTCAGGCCATGGATGAAATGCTGTTTGTCTTTTGCGGCAACGGGGATATTCTATTAACCCGTCATGGTATGGACAAAGCTCAATATGATTATCTGCAAACTCTCAAATATGCCTTCAAGACGAATATGAATCCATTAACATTGGGAGCCGGGGAACCTGGCACAATGCAGAACGCACTGAACGTATTTGAATTGCTGGGCAGGCTCGACCCCGGACAGGAACCCGATAGGTTAATACCGGAAGGATCGCTGCTTGAACCTTTTGCCGTGCTTCCCGGGACGCAGGAGGCGGTTAGGCGCTATAAGCTTCTGCCCGGACTCCCGGATGAGCAGACCGTGCGCAAAGTGAACACCAAAACCTATTCTGCTGCCATGCGGGATAGGCTGTCGTTGCCGAATATCGCCCAGATCGTCCACAACGTGGAGGAGCTGCTGCAATCAGGACAGAAGCTGCTGGAGAGGGGGCCTTTTCTGATCAAGGATGAGTATGGTGTATCCGGCAAAGGAAATCAGCTTGTGGACTCTGAGCGCATGCTGCGCAGAATTGCCGGTTACCTGGAGTCCAGCCGAAACCAGGATAAAAGAGTCCTATTTGTGCTTGAACCCCTGCTGGACCGGGAGGCAGACTTCTCCTGTCAATTTCACATCGATCCAGAAGGCCGGATCTCGATATTGTCCGTTCAGCAGCTGGTGAACCATGGTTTTGCCTTCGGAGAGTCACATTCCCCGAAGCCGTCTCTGCTCGAAAGACTGGACCGGGAAGGCTATTGGGAAATCATGCACAACATTGGACGGGAACTGTATGCCGATGGTTATTATGGCGATGTATGCGTGGATTCAATGCTGCTGCGTGACGGAAGCCTCGCACCGCTGGTGGAGATCAATGCCCGCAAATCGATGAGTTTGATTAAGCATAATGTAGACCGCCGCCTCAAGCAGGAGGGGATGCATACCTGTCTAATCCAGGTACCGCTGGCGACCATGGGAGAGGTTCGTTATGGAGAGCTGCTGCAGCGGATGGAGGAGACCGGCATACTATTTTCAATGGAAGAGGGTGAAGGAGTGATTCCCTTGACTTCAGGCACACTCCAGCCAGCGGACCCGTCCCGCTCCTCCGGTTCCTCCAAGGGTAAGCTGTATGCAGCACTCGCCTACCGGAATGAAGACCGCAAAAACAAGCTCACCGGCAAGCTGGACGAATCGCTTCTGCGCACTGGCTATACTATACTGCGTTAATGAAAGGAACCCTCCAATGAATAATACTGTGACTATTCTATGTTCTGGGTTTGGTCTGGGCTTCTATGTCCCCGGCCTGCTGATTGAAGCAAAACTCAAGGCGCTTGGCATCAAGGCAGAGATTGAGGTTTTTGAAACATTAATGCCTGACAGCAAAAAAAAGCAGACGGACAACAGCCGCCAAGCGTACCAGAAGAATTTTGCCGTAGCCCTGACCTCACAAAAAATACCTTCGGATATCCGCAGCAGCCTTGATTCAGCAGCCGTTGAACAATTATTTCAGCAATGGAAGCAGGAAGAAAGACAGCGCTTCATTATTTTATCCGGGCATTGGGTGCATATTATGGACAGATACCGTGAAACTGCCGGTTTTCCTGTGTATGCCGACCTGCTCTATATTGATGCCGGTCTTTCGCCGTCATGGAAGAATCTCCTCAGGCTGAATCCCGGTTACGCGGAAGGCTGCCGTGAAGTAAGCATGTATGATCCCGGGAAGCGGGAGATACTCTGCAGTATAGATGCCGGTCCTATGGAAGCGCTGCCGTATCGTGCTAGGAACGGGAGATTGGTTATTCATGGCGGCGGCTGGGGAATCGGAACCTTCCGCGAGAAGTTCGATGCACTGGAGTCGGCAGGATATGAGCTGGATATCGCTGCTTACAGTTCTCAGGAGATTGGAGGGGCCATTCATGGAAGACGTTATTATATGAACGACCCGGAGTGGCGGACCTGGCTGCGTGACAGCAGCGGACGGTATACCTTCCCGCCTTTTGCAGAGGTAACCGGTAAACAGGCAGACCACTTTCCGCCTTGCCGTCACTACCAGGAGGGGATGTTTGGGGTCATCCGGCAGGCATCTGCTGTAATCAGCAAGCCGGGAGGAGGGGCCTTGATTGATTCATTGGCTTCAGGCACTCCGCTGGTGCTGCTGGACCCTTTTGGCCCACATGAGAAGATCAACAGCGATCTGTGGGTAGAGCTTGGTTACGGTATCCGTTACGGGGAGTGGGCCGAGACAGGCTTTGACCGGGAGGAATTGCGCAAGCTGTCGGACAACCTCCAGGCAGCCAGAGCCCGATATCCAGATTATGCCGCAAGTTATGCGGAACAATTATCCGCAGCAGAAGGGAGAAGCTAATGCAGCCTACCAGCAGAGTGAACCTGGATGCCAAATCCTTTGAGGCTTTGAAACGCACGATCAAGAATGTTGTGGTTCCCCACAGAGAACGCAAACATGATCCCGGTTTCAAAACCGTTATGCCGGAAATTATGTCACTGAAGCTGACCAACCGCTGTAATCTCCGCTGCAAGCATTGCTACCAATGGAATGAATCCGGCTATCATCATGATATGGACACCGCCGAGCAGAATCTGGATATGGATTTGGAGATGATCCAGAGGCTTTTGGAGGAAACGGATGAAGCACAGTCCCGTCTGTATTTATGGGGAGGCGAACCGCTCTTTCACCGGAGTACCAAGCAAATCCTGGAACTGCTGAAAGAGCATCCCCGGGATACAACGATCTGTACCAATGCTTATCTGATTCATAAGTATGAAGAAGAGCTGTGTGCGATCTCGGACAATCTGGAGCTGCTGATTCCGATAGAGGGGTTCGAGGAGGAGCATGATTATCTGCGCGGCAAAGGATCGTTTCACAAAGTGATCGAGAACGTCGAACGGCTGCTTGAACTGCGCAGGCAAGGCCGCTTCCGCGGCCGGATCTCTGTGCATAATGTGATTAATGATAATATGATCGGCAGATTGTATGAGCTGGTGGAATTTTTTGAGCAAAAGGGGGTTGATCTGGTGCTGCTCTGCTTCCCCTGGTATATTTCTGCAGAAACCAGCCTGGAAATGGACCGCTTCTACGATGAACACTTCCAGTGGCTGGGGGAGCTTGCGCCGGATCACCGGAGCAGCTGGCATGCTTTCAAGTATCATATTAAGCCAGACAACGTCACCAAGCTAACCGAGGATCTGAAACGGATCAACAGCAACACTTGGCATAATACAAGAATCCGTTACCAGCCGGGGCTTGACTTTGATGAAATCGAAGATTTTGTGGCCGGCAAGCCGATGGCCTCCCGCAGTACGTCGAAATGTCTGGCGCTCAGCACCAGAGTTGATATTGCCCCGAACGGCATGGTGAGTGCTTGCAAATTTTTTGGCGAGCTGTCCATTGGCAATGTAAATGAGCAGTCCCTGACGGAAATATGGAACTCAGACCGCTATGACCGGCTGCGGCGGATTCTGGATGAAGGCTTGTCGCCAGCTTGTTCCAAATGCAATGTGCTGTACTTGAATACCTATGCTGCGCTGACACATGTATGAAGAACGGCTGTGGACAACCTGCCTATAGACTCGGTATCCTGGGTTCCTCGAACATTGCTGTATCAGCTTTACTGGAGCCTGCTCGGTATGTAGAGAAGGTGAGTATAGCCGCAATCGCAAACCGGACCTTTGAAAAAGCGGCAAAAATGGCGGAAACTTACCAGATTCCTTATGTGGCGGGCAGTCTGGAGGAGTTGCTGGAGCTAAACGGTCTGGATGGCGTATATATTGCACTCAGCAATGAGCTTCATACAGAATGGGCGGTCCGGGCCTTGCATGCAGGTAAGCATGTATTGGCAGAGAAGCCGATTGCCTTGAAGACTGAAGATGCTGAACGGTTACGGATGGCTAAAGAAAGACCCGGCTCCCCGAAGCTCGCCGAAGGTCTGATGATAGCATTTCATCCCTGGCAGCAGGCATTGAAATCTATTGTTGATTCCGGACAATTTGGTCAGCTGCATAGAATCAGGACACGGATTACCGTACCTGCCAAAGACAGGCATGCCGGAAATTACCGCAGTGTCAAAGCTAAGGGCGGAGGTGTTTTTGCCGATCTGGGCTGCTACTGGCTGCAGTTCCTGCAGGTCCTGGTGGGTCTTCAGCCCAGGGAGGTTACGGCACAGTCAGCGTTTGACGGGCCGGAAGGCTGCGACTGGACCTTTCAGGCAGCGCTAAAATATGCGGATGGACTGGAAGCCGAATGTCTCACTTCCTTTGAGCAGCCATTCCAGGCTTCGCATACCCTGTATTTTGATCATACCGTGCTGACGATCCCGGATTTCTTCCGTCCGGTCAAAGGGTTCTACAAAATCAAAATACGGCATGACCTTCCGGATAACCGCAGCACCCTATGCGAATTCGAGCCGATGAATTATTATGTGAACCAGCTTGGAGCATTTGCGGAGATCATGAGCGGGCAAAGGGCGGAGCAGCTGGAAGCCACATGGGAACGGGTGCAAATGCAATCCATCATTATGGACGAAGCGCAACTGCGAAGGGTCTATTATGAGGCAAATCGTCAATAGCCCAAAAAACAGCGATTCCCAGTCACCGGGGAGTCGCTGTTTTTTACCTAATAGGGCAGGAGTCATTCAGACATCCGGGTTCGGTTGTGGTTTCGGTATTTTCACCTGACACAGTCTCGATCTTGGACCATGCTTGATTCTACACCTTTTTAAATAAAGAGTGATCCTGGGCACCAGATACGGAATACGTTCATTAAATAGAAAATACGGCATTCCTCGTACACCGGCAAGGCGGGTATCTTTTTGATATTAATACATCAATACGACTTGACATGTGAATAAATTATCGATATAGTGTGAATGAGTTCACACTTTACATGAAGGAGTAATCTATGCCAAAAAATACTTTCTTTCGTTTAGATGAAGCAAGGCGCGAGGAAATATCTAATAGCGCTATGCATCTTTTTGTTGATAATCTTTACGAGGATATAACTATGAAGATGGTTTTGGATAGTTTGTCCATGCACCCCGGAACATTTTATCGGTATTTTGAAGACAAAGATGACCTTTATTGTCTCTTAATACATAATGTGACCCAGAAAAGAGCTGCGTATTTTAATAACAGTAATGAAGATTCCCTTTTCCGGTTTTTCCTTACTGGCTTATTTGGTAACGTTAACGGCATTGTAACCGAGCCGCTGAATGAGTTGGAAATCAAACTCACTGAAACACTTTTATACATTCCTGAGAACATTTTGCTTAAAATATATCTGAATGTGCTAAAGGGAGAGTCATTCCCCTTGATCAAGGACATTTTACGCCGAATGAGGGTTGATGGATATCTTAGGCCTGATATTGACGACGACCTGATTTCTTTCATGTTTGAGTCCATGCAGTTTAATTTAGTCCTGTTTTTTAGGGAATTCGATATTAAGGACTCTAAGCTGCAACATAAGATTAGCAAGTACTTTGCTGACTTTATGGGTCATGGGCTGCTTGAAGATCATAAATATTCTGAAATGGTTAGCGATATCAGGAAAGCCAAGGAGTAGATAGGATTCACTGAAAATAGGCTGTAATAGCTTCACAGTTTTGAAAAGCGCTCATAGCACAATGTATGTATTTCACATTCGCCACTTTTATTAATTAAGGGGGAACAAGAAAATGAAAACGTATGACGCATTTCCAGAACCAATTGGCGGCTATACTGTCGGTCGAACCCAGATGGATTTCGAGTACACGGCATCAGATCACTCAAAAAGAGAGCTGACGGCGTTTGTGTACTATCCGTCCGACAGCAGCGAAGGTAAGACTACATCAACGTACATGTTTCCTGAAGTCTACGAAATGTTTAATGAGCAGCCGCTTATCACTGCGTATCATAAAGAGAAGGATGTTTTCTCTATAGATATCAAGACCCAGTGTTACGATGGCCTTGCTCTCTCCGGGAAGGAAAAGCGCTATCCGGTGTTATTCTATGTTTGCGGCGGGGGCGGTTCTCCAGAATGGGGTACAGTGATCTGTACAGACTTGGCAAGCATGGGATATGTTGTGGTAAGCATCGGCCATCAGAATAGCACGATGTATAAGCGTAAAGATGGGCGCCTGTTTAATGTATCAAAGGATTTTTCGGAGGCCATTATGGCGTTTTCTGAAGATCCGGAGATGCTGGCGTTGGCTGGTAAGATGGAGATGCGGCCTGACGATGAAACTGCTATTGAGATGTGCCGTAACGTGCTTGCACTGCCGGTACTTGCCAAGTTAACAGAGTATGGTGAATTACAGGCAGAAGATGTAAGGTATGTAGCCGATTATCTTTACAAACTGGACTCTGGAGAGCTGGATTCCATCTTTAAGGGCAGATTGTTGCTTGACATCGGCATGGGCATAGTCGGACATTCTTTTGGAGGGCCTACGACGGCGATTGTTTGCCGGGACGACGACCGGTTCGCCTGCGGGATTGGCTTGGATAGCGGTGCGTTCGGCCTTCAGGGCAGCGACCTTAAGAAACCCTTCTTGCTGCTGTTTTGTGAACCTAACTATAACATGAATGCGATAATTGGCGCTAACAATAGCATGGAAACCTATTATTTCTCTGTTGATCGTGTTGCGCATTTAGATTACTGCGACATCGTGTTTACCGGTGTTAATGAGGAACTCAGAGGCGAACGGGATGCTATGGAGATGCGAAATCTTGTTACAGACTATACGAAGAACTTTTTTGATCATTACTTACTGCAGAAGGCTGCAAGTGTGGAAAGTCTGGCATACGATGGCGTGGACTTGATCAAGAAGACCGGCAAGAAGTGACATAACCGTGAGGTTGCTGATAAACGCATCGCTACCTGATTGCTGTCAGCCGAAATATTATGAAAATTTCTGTTCGAATAAGAGAAGGAACAGTCTCGGCGTCCCTTATTATGGGGAAATTAGGTTCTTACCTAGCCAAAACAGCTAGGAAAGCCATGAATGGACTGGCAAGAGCTATTTTCTCAGGAGAACAAGGAGAGCTTAGGGAACGAACCATACAGCATCAGCTTCAAAGAGCTAGTGCTTTAAAAATATAATTATAAATGCCATCCGTATCTGGACGGATTCCAATGGCAGGTTGACTGTCACATCTGCAGAAAATTCACTTATGGGGCAGCCCTGTATTTTAACGGTCCTGCAATGAAGGAGGCTGTTCTGCCCAGGATCGCTCATTGTTTAGCACATAAATTCCCAGCGCCTGCTCGAAGGAAAGGCCGTGATTGTAAAAAGCGAGTATCTTCGCAGCAAAGCGCATACACTTATCTGCACCGGGAGTCTGCAGCAGCTCAGCAGCCAGCCTCCGGAAGTCCTTCGGCTTATGTTCCGCAGCATCCACGGCATCCAGCAGCGCCTTGTGGCTTGGGAAAAGCATCCGGTTATACGCCAGGATCATCCTCCCGCTGTAGAACACCAGATTGCTGGCGGTGTGAGCAAGCAGATAGGCGTCATTCTTTTTGGCTGCCTCTTTGGCAAAATAGAAAGCGTACAGGAAGATCTGCGCACAAAAATCCCGCAGATTGCGATCCCGGTTCTCTTCAGGATAGACGGGAATCCGGGCGACCAGCTCACCCAGCTCCGGGATTCTGGAGAACAAAACCTCCGAACCGGTAAAAGCATACCTCGTCGGTTCATTGCCCCGCTCGGCTGCAAGCTCCAGAAACCGGAGGTTGATGACTTTTATATCGGCGTATCCGCCTTCATATGTGCTGACATCACGGTCCACATAGGACAGAGTGTTGTTCCGGTTATATTCTTCATAGGCCTCATCCGTTAACAGGAGATGAACATCTACATCGGAGGTTTCCTTCGCGGTTCCCTGGGCTACCGAACCACTGGTGATTACCGCCAGACAGGAAGGGTTCATTTCAAGCTTCCCCACCAGTTTTTTCAGAGTTTGTTTGTGATGGTCAAACATCTTTTACATCCTCTCTTTATGGACTCTTATCCCTTAGCGTACCGGTTGAACCGTGCATCGGCTATGGTCAATTCAGACATATCCGGCAGAATGGATGATTGACAAAAGGTTTATATGAATATATTGTAGATATATTATATCCGTGATTGAATTCGCCTTTCTATTATCCGGCAAACCTATGGTTGATAGGGAATAGCGAATTTTTTTGAAATTATCGAGGATATTAGGAGTCTTTGATGTATTTTATTAGATGCAGAGATAGGGTGGGATGTGGAATGAAAAGTAAACCTGGACTATTAGTTTCATCACTCGTAATCGCGAATTTTCTGGCACAGCTGATGCAGACGATGCTGAATACCGCGCTGCCGCGCATCATGCAGGATTTGGGAATCGACGAGAGCAGGGCGCAGTGGCTGGTCACTATTTATTTTCTGGTTGCAGGCATTACAGTGCCTGTTGCCGGGTTTTTGGTCGGAAGGTTCACTACAAGGGCATTATTTTTTACTTCTGCAGGCTCATTTGCTGCAGGAACACTGCTTGCCGCAATGTCGCCTGATTTTGGACTGATCCTCGCTGGACGGATGATACAGGGGATAGGGGCAGGCCTGCTGATGCCGCTTTTTCAAACTACGGTGCTTAGAGTTTTTCCCAAAGAGAGGATCGGTTCTGCCATGGGGCTGATCGGTCTGGTAATGGGGCTTGCTCCGGCTCTGGGGCCGACCCTGTCCGGTTTGGTTGTTCAGGAGCATTCCTGGCGGATTCTGTTTTACGCTTTGCTTCCCATCGTGGCTGCCAATTTACTGCTGGCTTCTTTCAGCCTGAAGAACGTCGGGGAACCCCATCAGGCGAAGCTGGATCTGCGGTCCATCCTTTATTCAACCGTTGGCTTTGCCGGCCTGATGTATGGAGTAAACCGGGCAGGAGAGCAGGGAAATTCACGGCTGATTACGTGGGCTTTCATCCTAGGGGGAATTATCATCATTGTCCTGTTTATCCACCGCCAACTTAAGCTGACGGTGCCGCTGCTGGATTTCAACTTATTCCGCAACCGGAGATTCACCCAGTCTACCATCATTGGGGTGCTTATGTTTATTGTCATGGCCGGTGTGGAGCTGCTGCTTCCGCTTTATGCCCAGAATGTCCGTGGACTGACTCCCAGAATGTCCGGTATGATGCTGCTGCCGGGGGCTGTCCTCTTGGGTGTGACCAGTATGATCTCCGGCAGGCTCTATGACCGGTATGGCATAAAGCTGATTATCCGGGGAGGCTTTTCCCTCATTTCTGTCATTACACTGCTTCTGACCCTTCTGTTGTCGGCAAATGCTTCGATGATTCTATTGGCTATTGTTTATGCGCTCCTTATGGTTGGCATCGGGTTCATCATGACACCGGTCACCGCTTTTGCCATGGCAAGCGTGCCCGTCCCGATGATTGCCCATGCCTCACCGATGACCATTACTATACGTTCCCTAAGCAGTTCAATGGGCGGAGTTATGCTGATTTCCATCATGGCTGCTTCAATGAACCATGCTTCAGTCCATTTTCCGGGGAATATTCTCCAGGGACTGCTCAACTCATTCTGGACATTGACCGGGATCGCAGCCATCGGGCTATACATTTCCTTTATTCTGAAAGAGCGTAAGGCAGGCCATTCATAATAACTATACAAATCTGTGTGGATGAACAAGAACAACTCCCACATCCATTTTTTGAATGTGGGAATTGTTTACATGCAATTACAGACAACAAGATTTATTCGTGCTACAATATGAATGAATTAAATATTATTCATTCATATTGATGGAGAATAATAATTTACCCCCCATTAGGAGGACTTAAATGAAAAAAGTTACGGCATTTCTCGGCACTCCACGTAAACAGGCAACGTATAAAGCGGTACGTGAATTTGAAAGGTATCTAAAAAAAGATGCTGAGATTGAATTTGAATATGTATTCTTAAAAGACTACCGGCTGGAATATTGCCTCGGCTGTAAGCTTTGTTTTGAGAAAGGTGAGGAACATTGTCCATTGAAGGATGACCGTGACTTGCTGCTGGAGAAGATGACAGCTTCGGACGGCGTTATTTTTGCTACTCCGGTGTATGCTTTCCAGGTAACCGCACCAATGAAGAATTTGTTGGACCGGCTCGCGTTTATATTCCACAGACCGCAGTTTTTTGGCAAATCGTTTACCGCAATCGTCTCACAAGGCATACTCGGTGGGGAGAAAATTGAGAAATACCTTCGCAGCATGGGAGAATACTATGGCTTTCAAGTTGTCAAGGGCTGTGTATTAAAGGCATTGGAGCCAACCGCAGCAGCTGTGGAGGCAAGAAACTCGCTCAAATTGGAGAAAGCGGCAGACCGGTTTCACAATGACCTCATGCGCACTTCTATACCTGCACCTTCTTTGTTCCGTCTGCTGTCATTCCGAATGGCACGATCAAGTATAAAAGAAATGCTGAATCCTGATTACCGCGATTACCGGCATTACGAAGAGAAAGGCTGGCTGGAGTCCGGCTACTATTATCCGGTATCCCTCGGGCTTATTAAAAATATATTCGGCCGCCTGTTTGATTTATTAGGAACACGTATGATAAAACGTCCTTAGCCGAACTCTGGGTGGGAGCGCACCCGGCCAAGCACAAACACCAAAATCAGCTGGTTTAATTTGAGTTTATAAATGGGGTGTATATTAGATTCAGCCTCAAGAACTATAAACTAAAATAAGGGAGTGTAATGATGTCAAACGTACTGTTTTTGAGTGTTTCGGCTCATGGTCATGTTAATCCAACCCTTGGACTCGTGCATGAATTAATTCAGCGGGGGGAAACGGTCACCTATTTCGGGTTCGAAGAATTCAGAGCGAAAATCGAACAAACTGGAGCTGTATTCAAGTCGTATAAAGAAAAGTTACTGCTCTTTCAAGACGGCTTTGGAAAAGCTAACGAAGAAGAGCAGGCAGCGGCAGCTGAGGATCTTCTGTCATTGCTGACGGATACCCTCCGGCCCGGCAAGCGGATTATTGAGGATGTATTGGACCAGATTCAAGGCCTGGAGTTTGATTATGTGATCTACACGGCCGCTTTTCCATTTGGAAATGCCATTGCCCAGATTCTCAAAATCCCTGCGGTTGCATCGATGGCTATCATAGCGACACCCGCAGAATTCATGCTTGCAGGCAAAGAGCCTGGGGACGAAGAACCTTCAGAATCCGCTAATCTGGACAGCTATCAGCAAATCGTACAGGAGTTGAAGGAAGCTTTCGATGTGGAGATGCCTTCGAACATACTGGACTGCTTCTATTGCAAAGGCGATATTAGTATCATTTATACCTCCAAAGCTTTCATTGCCCATCCCGAATACTACGATGACAGCTACAAGTTCATAGGCCCGCCTATTTTTGACAGACAAGAGAAGGTGGATTTTCCGTTTGAGCAATTGGAAGGAAAAACCGTCATCTATATTTCCATGGGAACCCGTGTGAGCACCATACCGGAATTATATGACCTTTTCTTCAAAAGCTTTGCCGATTTCGATGCCGTTGTGGTCATGACTGCTTATAACATGGACATTTCCCAATTCTCCATCCCTGATAACTTTATAGTCCGCAACTATGTTCCGCAACTGGAGGTGTTAAAATATACGGATGTAGCGGTTACTCATGCAGGAATGAACAGCACCAGTGACTTGTTGTACAGCAATGTGCCATTCGTTGCGATTCCGATTACGGCGGACCAGCCCTATATGGCCGCAAGAGCTCAAGATCTAGGGGCGGCTATCGCACTGGATGTCCTGACGCTTACCCCTCAATTGCTAAGAGCTTCCGTGAAGAAGGTTCTTGCCGATCCCGGCTACCGTGAGCATATCCATCAGATCAGTAAGTCCTTTAAAGAGGCAGGGGGTTATCCGAAAGCCGTTGATGAGATATTTAAATTAATAGAGGAAAACGGAAAACGTAAAGGTTCCTAAGCTTCCTCAACGTTATGCGGCTGCCACCGTTCTACACTGGACGGTGGCAGCCGTTATGTTCCTGGTATTAAGTCGCTTTCATCCACGATTTACTTCGTCAAATTTATCCCTGAACTTTAAGGTTCAATCCCATAAATCAGCTTCCCTTTATGATAGACCGTGATATGATCATTCGCAGCATAACTGGTGATGGCGGGTTGAAAAGAGTAATCATCAGCCTGATTGTAATTCGACCAATCCTTGTTGTGAATGCGGAACTGGATGTCTCCGGTTGTGCCCAAAGCTGCGAGCGAGCCTGCACCTGCCGTAAAACCGATCTCCGCATAGGTATCGGCACCTGCCGACGGCGTAGTCAAGGGGACGATTTCCGTCAGCAGTTTTTCTTTTCCTATTACCGCATAGTCAAACTCCACGGTCTGTTCCGTATTTCCATCCCTTGTATACCAATAACGTATCTTGAGTTCATGCAGCGGAATAGAAGCCCCGGACTCGTTCTTGAGCTGCAAGCTGGCCCGGATTGAATTGACAGCAGTCCCTGTTTCACCTGCGCGATAAAGTATTGCCGCTTGAGGGTCACCCGTACCTGGTCCTTCCCCGGGATCGCCAACAGGGATAAAGGTTACCGGCTTCATAATAAGGTCCAGCATGGCCTGCTTCGGCTCATTCCACGAGGTCCAGTCATCCAGCAATAGCCCTCCGGTATCCCCGCTATTCGGATTAAGACTCCAGTACGTCCAGTAGAGGTTATTCTGGCCGATGTAGCTTACGAGCGCATGTTGCCATTTTCCTTCCACCGAAAGGGTATCCACGCTGCGGCCGCCGAATTCCCCTGCAAGGATTGGGGCAATTTGTTCCTTGCTAATGTATCCCCAGGTATCATCCCACAGCTTGGGCAGATTGTTCGGGAAATCGGCAGCGCTGAACCAAGGCTGTGAAGCGACGCCAGGACCGTAATCATGCGGGGAATAGACCACCCGATCCGGTACTGTAAGCGTGACCGGATTATTGCGCACACCTGTCAGATTACCGCCCCACCAATAGCTGCTGGAGTTGCCCTGGACGTTGGTTTCGACGCCTTCGACTATAATCAGCCAGTTCGGATTCACGGCGAGAATCGCATTTCCTGCCCGTTCGCTGGCCAGCCGCCAGTCTGTGGCAAGATTACCTGACCCCCAGCTTGCCGTACCGTGCGGTTCATTATGCAGATCGGCTCCAATGACCGTAGGATTATCTGCGTAACGCTGAGCAAGCATCACCCAGTCACTGATCCAGCGGGTTTCGGGATAGGCCGCAGTGTACCACAGCGTGGATTGTCCGCCAGAATCCGGCCGGTGCCGGTCGAGGAAGATCCGTATGCCGCGCTTTCCGGCTTTTTCAATCAGTTTATCCATGATCTGAACGGGCTTCAGACCGGCAAGATCGGGATTTTTGGCATAATCAATACTATTGGCAGCAGAGCCTGAATCGAACATTTGGTTGCAGTAAGGCAGCCGGATCAGGTTATAGCCTTCCGCTTTGATTTGATCGAGCACATCATCCATTGAACGGGTCCACAACCCGTGTGGAGAGTAATTCGCGGTTTCGAAGCCAAACCAATTAAGTCCGTTGAATACGGCAGGACTGCCTGACGAATCCACGATTCTGCTGCCTGAGGTATGATAATAGCCTGCTGCATCTTGAGCCTTCACTTCATAACCCGGATACGAATAAGCACCTGCCAGCAATACAAAAGCAACGAACAATACTCCCAGTTTCCTGAACCCAAACGACATTCATTTTCCTCCTCTTAGTGATTTCAATGAGGTCAGACTTTATAGCATACGAGCAGGATGTTAACGTATTCGTATGAGACAGGCTGCAAATATGGAGAATCGGGGTATTTTCGAATTAAAAATTCCTCCTCCTTGAGCAGTTTCACCATGCGGCTGGCAGACAGTTTCACAGATGCAAAGGGTGGAGTACATCCGATTCGCGGAGACAACGATTATTCAAGCCGCACCCTATCAGATGAGAGTACTATTGAAGGTTACGCGGTCAGTTTTGGTAAAGAAGCCCAGGACTATCCCCAGCCGCTTACAATTGCAATCGAACGGTATTGGAATCCGATCCTGGAGTCTCAAACCTTGGAACTGCACGCCAAATAAACGGCCTTAGCTGAAAGATAACTTTTTGTGCGGCAAGGAACTTCTCTCTCTTAATTTATGGCTGGAATGTGACGATAATAATCTAAAACATGCATGAATTAGGAGAGCGACATCATGGACAATTTGAATGCTTTAGTGTTAGCTGCACCATTCTTCAAACAAATACACTCCCAGGATATTATGATTGGAATTACAGACAAGGAAATATTCCATTATTATGCGCCCAGCAAGGTGCTGGATTTCGGACTGACCAAAGGAAGCCCTGTCCCTCCGGATGACCCTTCCTTGAGCAATGCACTCGCTGGACGCGCTACGACCAACCGCTTGTCGCCCGAGCTCTATGGAGCAACAGTCATTTCCTCGGCAGTACCGGTTTATGATGCTGCCGGGGAAATTATCGGCGCATTTGCAATTGCCTACACCCTGGAAAATGAGGATAAAATGGAGCAGTTGACAGGCAGCATTGAACGGATTAGCGGCCAGCTGGTTGATATGGTCCAGAATGTCGCTGCCCAGTCCGAAGAGCTGTCGGCTACCACAGCCCAGATTCTTGATAATTCACGTAAAACGGTAGAAGAGTCCAATCAGGTAAGCAAGGTGGCAGGCTTCATCCGGGAAATCTCCGAACAGACGAATCTTCTCGGCTTGAATGCGGCTATTGAAGCAGCGCGTGTGGGACAGGAAGGCGCAGGCTTTGGTGTAGTGGCTACGGAAGTGCGCAAATTGTCCGTACATACCAAGGAAGCGACAAAATCAATCGAAGATTCGTTGAACACAGTCCAGCGCTCGATCCGCCAGATGGAAAAAGAAATCGAAGCCATTGCCGCGTCTTCCTCCGAGCAGGCTGAGCTGGTCACCGAGTTCAGTGATGTCATAGAACGGTTGAATCAGACCAGCGGGGAGATGGCCAAATTCATCAATTCCATTATTCAATAAACCCATATCCCATGAAAAAATCCGCAGACAGGACGCGACCGTCCTTGTTCTGCGGATTTTTTCATTCTGCCTAGACCTCAATGATGATAGGAAGAATCATCGGTCTGCGTTTCGTGCGTTCGTATAGGAACTTACCCAGCGTTTCCTTGATCGTTTCCTTGATGATATTCCATTGGCCCAGGTCAGCCGGGCTCATCTTCTGCAGGGTCGAGGTAATCAGCTGGTTGATCTCTTCCATCAGCGTGTCGGAGTTGCGCACATATACAAATCCCCGGGAAATGGTATCCGGATCGCTCAGAATTCTTCCGTCATTTTGGCTTAAGGTAATCACTGTAATCAGAATTCCGTCAGCAGACAGCTGCCTGCGGTCACGAAGTACAACATTGCCGATATCACCAATGCCGAGTCCATCCACGAAGATTTGTCCGGCCGTAATCCGGCCGCTTTGGCGGACATTCCCGGCGTTCGATTCCACAATATCCCCATTCTTCAAGATAAAGATGTTCTCATTCTTGACCCCTACAGCTTCGGCCAGCATGGAGTGATGGTGAAGCATCCGGTATTCCCCGTGAATCGGGATGAAGTATTCAGGCTTCATCAAGGTGAGCATCAGCTTCAGCTCCTCTTGACTGCCATGCCCCGATACATGAAGCTCACTGCGGGAACCGTAGATTACCCGTGCCCCGAGCATATACAGATTGTCCACAATTCTGGAAACGTTGCGCTCATTGCCTGGAATCGGATTTGCCGCAAGCAGAACCGTATCTCCGGCGCTGATCTCAAGCAGTCTGTGACTGGAATTCGCCAGCCGGGACAATGCGGCCATGGGTTCGCCCTGGCTGCCGGTGCATAATATGGCTATCTTGCCGCGCTCCATTTTGCCCGCTTCTGCTGGTTCAACCAGCATGCCTTCGGGAATGTTCAGATAGCCCAGTTCCTGGGCAACGCCGACAACATTGACCATGCTTCTGCCCAGCAAGGCGAGCTTACGGCCCGTATGCCCGGCAGCGTCCACGATTTGCTGCAGACGGTGCACATTCGACGCAAAGGTGGAGATAAAAATCCTGTTCTCCGCCTTAAGAAAGGCTTCCTCCAGATGGGCGCCTACAAGCCTTTCAGAAGGGGTGAAGCCGGGCCGCTCGGCATTCGTGCTCTCGGACAACAGAAACCGGACTCCTTTTTCACCGATCGCCGCCATTTTATGTATATCGGGATACTGCTTGTTGACTGGGGTCATATCGAACTTGAAATCGCCGGTATGAACCACAGTCCCTTCAGGCGTATCGAATACAATACCTAGGCAATCCGGTATGCTGTGGTTTGTTCTGAAAAAGGTGATCTCAATAGAGCCGAAATTCAGCGTAGACTCTGTATCGATGCAATGCAGCTGGGTCTGGCGCAACAGCCCATGCTCCTTCAGTTTAGTCTCAATTAAACCGAGGGTCAGGCGGGAGGCATATACCGGAATGTTAAGCTGTTTGAGAAAATAGGGAATTCCCCCAATGTGATCTTCATGTCCATGTGTCACTACAAGAGCTCTGACTTTGTCTATATTGCTGAGCAAGTAGGAAATATCAGGAATGATAAGGTCAATACCCAGTAAACTCTCGTCCGGAAATTTGGATCCGCAATCTATAACGATGATGTCATCGGCATATTGCAGAAGATACATATTTTTGCCAATTTCATACACCCCTCCCAAAGCTGCAATCCACAGACGCTCACCTGTCATCTTCATGCTCATTCCTCCTTTTTTTGATTACGCATATTATGCATATCACAACAAGAGTTTATCCAGAGAGAAGTGAATTCATATGCTGGAGGAGCTGGATTTGGATGTCCTGATTCCTCCTGCAGGGGTTGAAGCGTAACCAACTCTCTATAGCCCCTGGAAGGCCCGCCTAAAGCGGGTCTTTGTGTAGTTCTTTCAAACATTATCCATTTCAGTGTTAGTAACCTACTATTATAGTTTAAGTAAGTGACGTAACAACTTTTTCCAAGACCTGATCGGATTTGCAAAATACGAGCGGAACAGGGGATTTTCCAGTTTGACAACCTGTATATACAAGTGTAAAATCCATACTTGTATATACAGGTTGTTTGAATAGATAAATAGATACCGCATACAGGGAGGGACTTTCACATGGAAAAAACGCCGCATGCAGACTGGTGGCGGAAGTCGACGGTATATCAGGTTTATCCCAAGAGCTTCAAGGACAGCACCGGCAGCGGGACAGGAGACATCCAGGGATTAACCGGCAAGCTTGACTATTTGCAGGACCTGGGAATTGATATTGTCTGGCTGCAGCCGGTTTATGTATCTCCACAAAATGATAACGGTTACGATGTCGCCGATTACCGGCAAATTGACCCCGCCTTTGGAACCATGGAGGATTTTGAGGAATTGATCCGGGAACTGAAGAAACGCGGCATGCATCTGATGACCGATGTCGTAGTTAATCATTCTTCTACAGAGCATCCATGGTTTCAGGAGGCCAGGAAATCCAAGGACAATCCTTACAGAGATTATTACATCTGGCGGGACCCTGCACCGGGCGGAGGGTTACCCAATAACTGGCAGTCCAAGTTCGGCGGACCGGCATGGCAATTCGATGAGACCACCGGCCAGTATTTCCTCACCCTGTTTGACAAGACACAAGCAGACCTAAACTGGGAAAATGAGCGGGTTAGACAGGAAGTCGCTGACCTGATGATTTTTTGGGCGGACAAAGGGGTCAGCGGTTTCCGGATGGACGTTATCAATCTGATCTCCAAAGATCAGAGCTTCCCTGATGATGACCCAGCCGCCACACCAGGCGATGGGCGAAAGTTCTATACCGATGGCCCGCGTGTCCATGAATACATCAAAGAACTGTATGCGAAGGTTTTCGGTCCTTACAATCTGGTGACCGTAGGCGAGATGTCCTCAACTACCCTGGAGCACTGCATCCGTTATTCCAAACCTGAGGAACGGGAGTTTTCCATGACCTTCAACTTCCATCACCTTAAGGTCGATTATAAAAACGGACAGAAGTGGGAACTGAAACCATACGATTTTACCGAGTTGAAAGAGCTGTTTACCCAGTGGCAAACCGGAATGCAGCAGGCCGGGGGCTGGAATGCCCTCTTTTGGAATAATCATGACCAGCCGCGTGCCTTATCCCGCTTCGCAGATGACGGGGAATACCGCACACAGAGCGCCAAGATGCTGGCTACAACACTCCATGGCATGCAGGGCACGCCTTATGTATACCAGGGGGAAGAGCTGGGAATGCCCAATCCCGACTGGCACGATATCCGGGAATTCAATGACATTGAATCGAAGAATATGTACCGGATTCTGCAGGGGCGGGGGCTGACAGAGGAGCAGGCGCTGGAAATTATACGTGAACGCTCCCGTGATAATTCACGGACACCGATGCAGTGGGATGCTTCAGAACATGCCGGTTTTACCAGCGGGACTCCCTGGCTCAAAGTGGACAGACGTTATAGAGAAATCAATGTCCAGTCCGAGCAAGCTGATCCAGACTCGATTCTTAACCATTACAAGCAGTTAATTCGTCTGCGGAAGCAAGAACCAGTCATTACGGACGGGCTTTTTAAAAGATTGGATGAACAGCACCCGCAGATTTTTGCCTATGCAAGAATTTGGGATACGGGGACACTTATTGTAGTATCCAACTTCAGCGGTACACCCACCGGCTTTACTTTTGCAGAAGAATTCTGGTCGAGCTGTGTCGACATCCAAGCGGCAGAACTGCTGATTGGCAATACAGCGCATACACCCGTGTGGGGCCGGTCACTTGAGATCCCGCCATACGGCTCTTATATGTGGATTATCCGCTAAAACAACAACGAAATAAGGGGGAGCAGATATGGCTATTAACAGACAGAATGTAGAAGAGATCGTAAAGGCCGTCGGAGGAAAAGAAAATATTGAAGCCGCTACTCACTGTGTAACACGGCTGCGCTTTGCCTTGAATGACGAGAGCCAAGTGGATACAGACGCACTGGAGAAGAACGACCTGGTCAAAGGCCATTTCTCATCTCAAGGTCAATTCCAGGTAATTATCGGTCCGGGGCTTGTGGACAAGGTATACGACGAAATGATCAGCATCACCGGAGGGAGCAGGGCAACTAAGGACGAAGTGAAAACGGCGGCCAGCAAAAAGCAGAACCCGCTGCAGCAGGCGATTAAGACGCTGGCCGATATTTTCATTCCGATTCTGCCAGCCATCGTGATGGCGGGTCTGTTGCTTGGGGTTAATAACATCCTTACGGGTCCTGGCATTTTCTTCGACAGCAAGTCTCTCGTGGAGGTCTATCCGCAGTGGAAGGATTTTGCCTCCATTATTAATACGATTGCCAGCACA
The DNA here is from genome assembly GCF_000758705.1 of Paenibacillus graminis. Classification (NCBI taxonomy): domain Bacteria; kingdom Bacillati; phylum Bacillota; class Bacilli; order Caryophanales; family Paenibacillaceae; genus Paenibacillus; species Paenibacillus graminis. The sequence goes on from NZ_CP009287.1 coordinate 3,641,317, forward strand.
GCCTTCACATTCCTTCCGGCTCTAATTGGCTGGTCAGCGGTAACACGTTTCGGAGGCAGTCCGCTGCTGGGGATCGTTCTCGGACTTATTCTCGTTCATCCTGATTTGCTTAGCGCATATGGTTATGCGGATGCCAAAGTTGAAGGCACCGTTCCAGTATGGAATCTGTTCGGCTGGCATGTCAACAAAATCGGCTATCAGGGACAGGTACTGCCCGTCCTGGTCTCCGCCTATTTGCTCGCCCGTCTGGAGCGGTGGCTAAATAAAAAGGTCCCTGACTCCTTCAAGCTGCTGATTGTAGCGCCAGTGGCCCTGCTGATTACTGGATTTCTGGCCTTCACAGTTATCGGACCCATCACCTTCGTCATTGCCAATGCAATTACTTCCGGACTGGTCAGCATCTTTGGCGGATTCCCGGCACTGGGAGGATTGATCTATGGGGGACTGTACGCGCTCCTGGTTATTACAGGGATGCATCATACCTTCCTGGCTGTCGATATCCAGCTAATCGGTTCGGAAGGAGGGACCTTCCTGTGGCCGATGCTGGCATTATCGAACATTGCCCAAGGGGCTGCCGCACTCGGGATGATGTTTGTAGCCAAACAGGAAAAAACTAAGGGGCTGGCTGTCACTTCCTCCATCTCCGCTTTTCTGGGAGTTACGGAGCCTGCCATCTTTGGGGTGAACGTGCGCTTCAAATATCCTTTTATCTTCGGGATGCTGGGTTCAGCCATTGCCGGTGTGCTGCTGGCCATGAATAATGTGCTCGCTTCTTCCATTGGTGTAGGCGGGATTCCAGGATTCCTGTCCATCTTCCCGAACCAGTGGGGCGTGTTCTTCATCGGGATGGCGATTGTGCTGATTGTTCCGTTCACAGCTACTGTATTATTCGGGAAAATCCGCGGCCGTGGAACGGATGAGGCTGACAATGTGGACGATACTGCTGTAAAAACCTCTGCAACAGCCAATGATTCCAGTAAAATTGAGCCAGCTGCCCCATCAAGCGCACAGGTTGAAACTGCTTCTGTTCCGGTATCCGGTCCTGCTACAGCCGTTAATGTGCTGGAAGTCCTGTCACCGGTCCGTGGCAGAATTGTGCCTTTGGAGCAAGTGCCTGATCCGGCCTTCGCGGAGCGGCAAATGGGCAAGGGCGTAGCTGTGGAGCCATCCGATGGAAAGGTAACCGCACCTTTTGATGCTACAGTTGCCCATGTGATCAAGAGCAAACATGCCGTTATTCTGGAGCATGCCTCCGGTGTGCAGCTGCTGATTCATATCGGGATCAATACCGTATCCCTTAAGGGCAACGGATTCACTGCTCATGTCGCTGCAGGTGATAAGGTCAAAGCCGGTCAGCTATTGCTGGAATTTGACCGCGACGCTATAACGGCGGCTGGTTACCCGTTGATCTCACCAATTATTGTCCCGGACGGCCAGGATGTCATTGAGCGGGTGGAAGAACTGACCGGCGGAGATGAGACTCATCACAATGCGGTATTAAAGATCTATCTGCAAGGTTAACTTTCATGATAAAATGAGCATGGTGATTCCAGTGAACAAGAATATTTATTCGCATATCTATAATGATTACTCAGCACGGATTCAATCGGGACAGCTTCAGGCGGGGAAGAAAATCCCTTCCGAAAGCCAGCTTGCCGCCGCTTACAGCACCTCCAGAGAAACCGTGCGCAAAGCGCTGCAAATGCTCTCGGAGAACGGGTACATTCACAAGATCAAGGGCAAGGGATCTTTTGTGCTGGATACGCAGCGCCTGAACTTCCCTGTCTCCGGCTTAATCAGCTTCAAGGAGGTTGCAGACCAGCTTGGGCGTTCGATACGCACCATTGTCTATGAGAATAGCCTTGTTCCATGTCCAAGCAGTGTGTCACAGCGTCTGCTCATCAGGGAGAATGAACCTGTGTGGAAAGTAGTCCGTGCAAGGGAGATCAAAGGCGAGAAGATTATTCTCGACAAGGATTATTTCCTGCCGGCAGTCGTTCCTTCCATACCGGCTGCTGCCGCTGAAGATTCCATATATGAATACCTGGAAGGCAAGCTACATCTGCGGATCAGTTACGCCAAAAAAGAAATTTCTGTAGAAGAAGTGACCTCCGAAGATCAGCTGCTCCTGGACCTGCATGATTATCAGCATATTGTCGTTGTGCGCAACTACGTGCATCTCGTCGATACCCAGCTGTTTCAGTATACCGAATCCCGCCACCGGCTGGATAAATTTCAGTTCGTAGATTTTGCCCGCCGGGCGCAAATCGAAGGGAACCCGTTATAAAAAGCAGCCCCCCTCCGGAATCCGGCGGGGGTAATACTACCAGGACGTCTGCGGCGCTCACCTCCAGGATGATAGCAGGAATCAGCACACGTTAAGGAATAGAGTTGTTTTTGTTCAATCGGTATGATAAAATGCACTTAATTTAATGATTGGGGTTGAAAAGAATAATGTAGGATTTTCTTGCTGATCTATAAACGAATAAAACGTTGAAATGCGATGGGATTCGCATGTTTTATTATGTTTTTAGCAAGAAAGTTACATTTTCTTTTCACTCATACGATAGGTCCTTAATCTGCCCTCATGAGGGCTTGATTTGCTGTATCTATTTGAGCTGCGAGAAATGAACTTTCTTGCGGCTTTTATTTTTGTATACAGGAGGACCATGTGATGTCATTAATTAATGTTACCGGCCTTACTTTTGCGTATGAGGGCAGCTATGATAACATCTTCGAGAACGTAAATTTTCAGATCGACACCGACTGGAAGCTGGGGTTTACGGGAAGGAACGGAAGGGGAAAGACTACATTTCTTCAGCTGCTTCTCGGCAAACATGAATACAGTGGAACCATTTCAGCTAAGGTTAACTTTGAATATTTTCCGTATCCAGTGCCTAACAAAGAGGATCATACCCTTGATGTGATCAATGAAATTTTTCCAGACTATGTTCACTGGCAATTCATGCGTGAGCTGTCACTATTGCAGGTGGACGAAGACGTTCTCTATCGTCCTTTTGTCTCCTTATCCAATGGAGAGCAGACGAAAGTGCTGCTGGCCGCATTGTTCATTAAGGAAAACAGCTTCCTGCTGATCGATGAGCCCACGAACCATTTGGACATGCATGCCCGGACCCTGGTCAGTGAATATCTGAATACCAAAAGCGGATATATCCTGGTCTCGCACGACAGATCCTTCCTGGATCACTGTGTTGACCATATTCTCTCCATCAACAAAACCAATATTGAGATTCAAAAAGGCAATTTTTCCAGCTGGTGGGAGAATAAGCGGAGACAGGATAACTTTGAGCTTGCCCAAAATGAGAAGCTAATAAAAGACATCAAACGGCTGTCGGACTCTTCCAAACGCACGGGGAACTGGTCCCATGAAGTGGAAAAATCCAAAAACGGAACCCGGAATTCCGGTTCTAAGTTAGATAAAGGGTATGTTGGCCATAAGGCTGCCAAGATGATGAAACGTTCCAAATCTATTGAACAAAGACAGCAGTCGGCCATAACCGAAAAGTCCAAGCTGCTGAAAAATATTGAGAGCTCGGACACCCTGGAGATTTCACAGCTTGCTTACCATAAAAACATACTGGCGGAGCTGGAGCAGGTCTCGGTTTTTTACGGGGAGAAGCAGGTGTGCGCTAATGTGAGTTTTACGATTGAGCAGGGGGAGCGGATTGCGCTTTCGGGTAAAAATGGTTCCGGAAAATCAAGCATCCTCAAATTAATCTGCGGCGGGGATATCCCTTACACGGGCAGCTTCATGAAGGATAGCCAGCTGAAAATATCGTATGTGTCCCAAGACACCTCGCACTTGCAGGGCAGCTTAACCGATTACATCAGGGACAACGGTATTGACGAAACCCTGTTCAAATCGATTTTGCGGAAGCTTGATTTTTCCAGAATGCAATTTGAGAAGGATCTATCCACATACAGTGGCGGCCAGAAGAAGAAAGTACTGATTGCCACGAGCCTGAGCGAACAGGTGCATCTGCACATTTGGGATGAGCCGCTGAATTTCATTGATGTCATTTCGCGGATGCAGATTGAAGAGCTGCTGCTGGAATATACGCCGACTATTCTTTTTGTGGAGCATGACCGCGAGTTCTGCAACAATGTAGCTACGAAGACCATCCAACTTTGAACCTGTTAAGGAAAGGGAAGCATTCATGAAGAAAGTCATCGTAATCGGATCAGGAATTCTCGGGGCTTCAACCGCCTATCACTTGGCCAAAGCAGGTGCAGACGTCCTTGTGGTAGACCGCAAGGATAAAGGGCAGGCAACAGATGCTGCTGCCGGGATTATCTGCCCGTGGCTGTCCCAGCGGCGCAACCAGGCTTGGTATCGTCTCGCCAAAGCGGGGGCCCGTTATTACCCTGAATTGATAGCACAGCTTCAGGAAGAAGGAGAATCAGAAACCGGATACGCTCAGGCAGGTGCCTTAAGTGTCCATCATGATCCGATAAAAATCGGACTAATGATGGAACGGGCCACACTGCGGAAGACGGATGCGCCGGAAATTGGAGACATTACAGAGCTTACGGAATCCCAAACGCGCGGGCATTTCCCGCTGCTGGCAGAAGGCTTGTCTTCCGTTCACATCAGCGGTGCCGCCAGGGTAGATGGGCGTGCGCTGCGTGATGCGCTCATCCGGTCCGCACAGCGCAGCGGTGCTGTATTTATCCGCGGGGAGGCGTCGCTTCAGGTTCAGGCCAACCGTATAACCGGCGTAACTGCCGGGAAGACAACCTTTTCGGCTGACAGCATCATTGTATGTGCAGGAGCATGGGCAAATTCACTGCTGCAGCCATTAGGCATTGATTTCCAGGTCGGGTTTCAAAAAGCGCAGATCGTCCATTTAGAGGTTCCTGATCATCAAGACACTGGAGTATGGCCGGTAGTTATTCCGCCTAATGACCAATATCTGCTGGCAATGGGTCAACAAAGAGTCGTTATGGGTTCTACACACGAAAATGGAATTACAGGCTACGATACAAGGGTCACTGCCGGCGGGATGCAGGAGGTTCTGAATAAGGGGATAGACCTGGCACCCGGTTTAGCAAACAGCACTTTTCTGGAGACAAGAGTGGGCTTCCGTCCCTTTACACCTGGATTTCTTCCTGTGATGGGAGCAGTTCCCGGCTGGGAAGGGCTGATTGCGGCCAATGGACTTGGAGCGTCGGGATTGACGATGGGCCCGTATATAGGAAAACAGCTGGCACAACTGTCCCTGGGAATGGAACTGGAACTCAATATTAGTGACTATGATATCCGGAATGCGATAAAAGGAGTCTGATGCTTGTATGCTTCGGATTTCCCTGCTATAATTTTTTCAAAAGATAAGAATTTATGTGCTTCGCGCTATATATTATCCTTATCTTTCTCGCTGAAACGGTACCGTCCCTTTAAGTACGGTGGAGCCGTTTCTGCTGTGTTTATCTTGATAGGGGGTTTTACTGATGGCAATGCCGAATTGCTCATTAGCTAGGAAGTCCTCATGCAAAGCCTAATCTAGGGGCGATACTTTGCGTGAGGGCGGGAGAGTAGATTCAATCGCCCATGCTTGACATTATCGTTTCTAATAATGGCTTTGCACCTTATGTTTTTTTATAATAAATAAGGGGCTGAAAGCTATATGAATACACCATTTATTAGAAACCACCAATACAACGTAATTAAGAAACAAACGGAATTTCTTCAGAAGACACTACGGTCTGTCGCGGATCAGAGCGTCTTGAAGACGGTAAGGTACCGTACAGCTGTGAATATTATTGAGGCGTTCTCTTCTCTGACAACAGAGCAGGAGCGGATGCTGGAACAAGTTTCGGGCTTAGAGACCGCACATGAATTCCAGAGTTATATTTACGCATTGGAACCATACCTGGAGCCATTTCCGCCGATAACTCTGAAGCAGATCCAGAAGCTGTTCCCGAAGAATAAAAAGCTCAAAATGCCTGATCTGCAATCGATTGACCTTAGATATGTGACCTATCTGAGCTGGGTAGATATAGCCACGAACAAATTATTCATGGTCTATCCGTTCGAAGGGCAATTCATCGGCATCGAGGGAAGAATCACGCCGACCCACAAAAAAGGGTACTGCATGTTCTGCAACCGGCATCAGGAGCTTGCGTTCATAACGGTCAAGACCAAGCCCGCCAATGCTTTGCCTGATCAATATTCTTCCATCGGCCAATACGTATGTATGGACGGCCATGCTTGCAATCAGAGTATTACCAATACAACCTCGCTGGAGAGGTTCATTGTCTCCGTTCGTAAATAACAATAAGCGTCAGGCTGCCTCTAGGGGCAGCCTTTTTTGATGAAAACCAATTCTATACTATCTATTCGAATTCGATTGTTTAATTTTTAATGCGCTTTCATAAATAGGTTCAAACTATACCTGAAATCACAACAGTTTTACTCATGGGTTATCAGTCCTAACGCAGCATTTTTGGAATCGGAATTCCAATAATTGTGATACCACTCCACCGTTTTTCTGATTCCTTCTTCGAGAGAAGTATCGGCAGACCAATTGAGGATAGATTTTGCTTTTTCCGGAGAAAGGTGTTGGTGCAGGATCTCACTATTTTTTTGATGTTCGTAAAGCGGTTCAATATGTTCAAGGTTCATGACACGTTGAATGATTTCAGTGACTTTTTTGATGTCCCACAACTTGCCTGTTCCAAAATTAAAAACAGTACCATTCGCCTCATCATTTACATAATGGTACATAGCCATATAGGCAGCCATTAAGTCTTGAATATATAAGAAATCTCTCATGTATATCCCGTTTGAAGGGATTCTAATAATTGGCGGAAGATTTGCATACAACCGCTGTATGGTCCCTGGAATTAACCGGCGAAAATTCAAGTCACCTCCCCCAAAAATATTGCCGAAACGGCCTATCACTATAGGCAAATTAAAGCTGTGTCTATAACTCTGTGAAATAAGATCGGAACAGGACTTTGATGCATCATAGGGGTTTCTGCCTTGAATGGGCATACCTTCATCATAAGGGAGGTCGGGACTGTCACCGTAAACCTTGTCACTGGATGCGACTATTATTTTTGATATCTGGTCTTGGTGAACACGGCAAACTTCCATTAGATTATATGTACCTTTTACATTCGTTTCAAAAGTTTGCCAGGGGATCTGGTAGGCCAAATCTTGAAGGGAAACAGCAGCGAGGTGAAAGATAGTGTTGATTTTCCCGTCTGTAATTGCACGCTCAATCAAATTGTAATCGGCAATCGAACCATAATAGCATCGAATCTCTTTGTCCAATCCCAGTTTTGCAAACTGGCTCCGCGGGTTGAACTCGCTCAAGACAGAGGTTACTTCAGCACCTTGTTCAATTAGATGATGAGTTAACCAGGCACCTACAAATCCGGAAGCTCCTGTAACTAAAGCGCGGCAATCCGATAAAGAGCGTTTCATTGTTAAAACCTCCTTAAGTGTTATGGTTAAGACGGGAAAGGGACAAATATCCATTTTTGCCGATGATATACCACTCACAACATAATTACAATATATTTTTATTCTCTCCTATTGCTTTTATCTCAAAAAAGTACTTGCTGCTATTTTGAGTCTACCCTCAAAGCCCAAATGGACAAAGAAAAATTAATGAGTCTGTAACTATCCCTACAAAAAAACCGCCATGCAGGCGGCTTTTTGGGGATGAGGGGACCGGTTATAGATCGACTGGCAGGACAATTCCGGCCGATTGCTCCGGATCTCCGCAAGCTTGGGGGGTTATTTTCTAAAAGGTCTGTAGAATGCACGAATGTCGTTGGCCAGCGGTTCCGGTTCTTCCATAGCAGTAAAATGCCCGCCGGCGGGCATGGTGGTCCAACGTGTTACATTCAGATTGCGCACAACCCAGGATTTAGGAGGCTGTAATACATCCCCGGGAAATACGGCTATTCCTGTTGGAACTTCTATGCGGCCCAATGGCGGCAAGGAATGCGTATTTTCATAATACATATGTGCTGATGATCCTATGGTGTTAGTCACCCAGTAGATCATAATATGAGTCAACAGCTCGTCCTTGCTATATTTCTGGCTGAGGTCACCCTTATAATCGCTCCAGGTGCGGAATTTCTCGATGATCCAGGCTGCCAAACCTACCGGAGAATCGGAAAGTCCATAAGCAAGAGTCTGGGGTTTTGTCGATTGGATGGCCATATAGCCGCCCTCATGGGAGATCCATTCAGAAGCGTTGTTCTTATATTGCCGTTCTTCATCCGTACATTCCGACTCGTCCTCTAAAGTTATGAGACTTCTTATAATACCAACATCAGTTAGATGGATTCCAAATAAAAGTTCAGGACGGTTTACTGCCAGATATCTCGTAACACCGGAGCCTATATCACCGCCTGCAGCGGCAAATTTTGAATATCCCAATTCCTGTGTCATCAGTTTAGCCCACATCTGGGAGACAAAAAAATTGTTGACGCCCGGCCGGTTAGGGTGACCGGAAAACCCGAATCCCGGCAGGGAAGGGACAATGACGTCAAAGGCGTCCTCCGGATTACCTCCATAACTAGCAGGGTCTGAAAGAAGAGGAATTATTTTTTGATAACGAAGGTAACTGTCTGGCCATCCATGGGTAAGGATAATGGGGAGAGGGTTAGGTCCTTTGCCGCGCTCGTGTACGAAGTGTACATCTATCCCGTCAATATTGGAACGAAACTGGGAAAAACGGTTCAGCATAGATTCTTGGGCGCGCCAGTCGTAATGATCCCTCCAATAGGAAACAAGTGATTTTAAATAACTTAGATCAGTTCCTCTGTCCCAGCCTGAGTTTTCCAGTTCATCGGGCCAACGGATATGATGCAGCTTATATTGCAGATCGTCAAGAATCTCATTGGAGACATGAATATGAAACGGTTCGGCAGCCATCATGGTTCCCCCTTTTTTTGTTTTCACAACATTATTATATACATTGAACTTGTATGTTACACTGAATTAAGTGAAGCAATCAACTATACTATTTGACAGGTGATCCTTATGCCACAAGCAGACCGGCACAAAAAACGAACCGTGAATATAGAATTTGCAGCAGTGGAGGATTTTAGTATTCTTCCATATCCAGAACGGTTTACGCTGATTTTTATAACGTCTGGAAGTATAAAGGGGGTACTGAATCAACGTCCAATCTCTGTTAGTGCTCCTGGTGTCCTTTGCATAGCTGAAGACGCTCAAGTGCAGGTGGTTGAAAAGATTAACGTATCGGCACAATCCTTTCATTTTCATTCCGAATTTCTTAATAGCGTTAAGCTTTCCGAAACGAAGGATTATTTTCCTGCACAGCCTAGAATCCAAACAGGACTTTCCCTTTTTCAAAATAATGAAGTACCTCGTGTAACAGAAAAAGCATATCCGCTATTGCTCGAATGGTTTTTCATACTGGGTATGGAAGTGAAGGCGCAAAGTGATGCGCTTTGGGTGTGCAGAATAAAAAAGTACCTTATTCAAATTTTTGGGTTATTGGAGGAATTGAATCGGACTAGCGAACACTCGCCGGTCGATGTAGTGCTGGACTATATTCACACTAATTATCCGCAAAAGATTTCATTGGAGGATTTGACAAAATGCGGCCATTTGAACCGTGTGACTTTAAATAAGAAGTTTCAGGAAAGGTGCGGGAATACAGCGATTGGTTACCTGCTTTCACATCGTTTAAAAGTTGCAGGTGACCTGTTGGTGCATACAGATATGAGCCTCAATGAAATTGCACGCGCTACCGGATTTGAGTATGATACCTACTTTATCAAACAGTTTACCGCCAAAAAAGGGATGTCACCGACGACCTATCGGACTGCTTCCCGTAAGTTGGCCAGTGTCAGTATCTAATATAATTCTATTATTGAACACTGCCCGCCCTATGCGGTGGCTTAATCGTTAGCGACAGAACTTATCCCAGCAGTTCATTGGCTCCGTTCATCAATAAGGGCATAGTCTGTTTAACGAATGACTCCGCACTTATTAGACACCCCTCATTGTTCCAAACGTAAGCCGCCCCGTACATCCCCCAACTTAACATAATAGAAGCTGTATTTATTAAGAATTGCGCGTTTGGACCCGATTGCATCTTGTCTTTGTCTATAAAGGCAAGAAGTATCGTTTGAATTTGTTCTTTTATTTGATTTTCGAATACAGGTCCAAGTGATGTATACCTTCTCTTGCACATCGTGCTTAGACCCTTATGAAAATCGCATACACCCAGAAAAATACTCTGAATGGTTTCTTCATTTAATACTTCGTGACCGCTTATTCTACGATTTATGATTGTCATAAATGATTCCATTAGTTTGACCTCAAGCATTTCGAATTTATCTACAAAGTGCGCGTAGAAAGTCGTCCTGTTAACAGTAGCCCGCTCCGCAATATCCCTAACGGTTATCGATTCAAAATCTTTTTCTTGAATTAATACAGCAAAAGCGTCTTGAAGGAGCCGCCGTGTACGAATCACACGAGGATCAGCTTCATTCTTTTTAATTGTCATAGTTAGGATCTCCTCAACAAAAAAGACATTATAGAGATGGTGTTGTCTATCCAACGGCTTATGGTTATTGATGATTGTGAATCAATCGGTTGTTATTATAACATACAAATACAGCAGGTGTTGTTCAAACAACTTCCCAAAGGAGGAGAGGGCCATGTCGGTTTCACAACCATCGACAACGACGGAGCACCAATTTTTTTTCGATGTTATTCTAGAACGCCGGTCGGTTCGCAGCTATGATCCCCAGATCAAAATTTCGCGGGAAGAATTGACCGAAATGTTGCGGCAAGCCACGCTGGCACCTTCAGCCGCTAACCTGCAGCCGTGGCGGTTTCTCGTTATCGACACGCCGGAGCTGAAACAGAAGCTGCTTCCGATCGCATTCAATCAACAGCAAGTGGTTGAGGCTTCGGCTGTCATTGCGGTACTCGGAGATTTAGAGTGTTATAAATGGGCAGAGAAAATTTACGGAATGGAGGTCGATGCGGATTTCATGCCTACAGAGACGGCTAAATCGTTCGTGGAACGCTATACCGTCATGTATTCGAACATGTCTTCCGAGGCCATCCACCAAAAAGTTTATACCGACGGCGGACTAGTATCGATGCAACTTATGCTTGTCGCCCGCGCTAAAGGGTACGACACGGTACCGATGGGAGGCTACGACAAACAAAAGTTCATGGAAGCTTTCCGTATATCAGAACGCTACGTTCCGATTATGCTGATTGCCATCGGCAAGGCGATGAAATCCGGTCATCCGACAGTGAGGCTGGCAGTCGATGATGTAGCTTTCTTTAACGAGATGCCTGAGGAATAACAAAATGAAAAAGACCTTGGCGCCGCATAAACAAAGGCGAGCTAAGGTCTTTTACAGGTTCTGCACCTCAGATTCTAACAAGGTGTATTAATTACGTAAAATAATAATTTGACGAATAAATAACAATGAGATATATTGGATTCACGGAGGTTCATACATATATGGATAACCAGATGAAATTGCACTACATGCAACGAATTGATGAGAAGCTGTCCGGTTTACCTTGGTATGTAACAGAATATATAGATAGCAAAAAACGCAAATTATCTCCAACGACACTTCTTAATTATTGCCATGATTACATCATCTTTTTTGATTGGCTTATTGCTGAGAATCTAACTTCGTCAACCCGGAAAGAAATAACCTTAGAAACGCTGGAGCGATTAACCATCCGAGAAGTGGAAAATTTCTTGTCATTCCTGGATTATCAACTCGGGAACAAGAAGCTTACGATCAATCGTAAATTGTCCTCGCTGAAATCCTTGTTTGATTACCTTCAGAATAAGGCTGAAACCAGCGACCTGAAGCCTTATATTCAACGAAATGTTATGGCCAAAATGGATTTGAATGCCGTAAAAGAAAGCCAGGAAACCATTGCAAATCGTATTGAAGGGAAAATCCTCAGAGAAGACGATTTTGAATTATTCAGGCAATTCGTAGCGTATGATTTTGGCGAAATGTATAAAGATAACAAGCGGATTTTTACATTCCATCAGTTTAATCGTGAGCGTGATACGGCAATCATTTCGCTGATCTTAGGCTCAGGACTCAGATTGTCAGAGGTTGCAGGTATTAATATGGATGACCTCGATATGAATAAAGCATTGGTACGAGTAATACGCAAAGGTGATAAAGAACAATACGTGTACTTTAGCAAACAAGCCCTAATGGATCTGGAAAGTTATCTGCAGATCAGAGAATCAAGATATACACCAGAAAAACACGAGAACTATTTATTCATTGCAGCTCCAGTAGGCCGTAAAGGTAAAAGCCGGCGTTTGACGGGACGATCAATTGAAAAACTGATTGAAAAGTACGCTGCTGCCTTTGGGAAACCTTCATTAACGGTACATTCGCTTAGACACTCATTTGCAACGCGATACCATTTGGAAAACAACGATGTACCGAGATTGAAAAATCAATTAGGGCATTCATCTATTCAAACAACAATGATTTATACACACTTAACAGACGAAGAGATGCGTAATGCTGTAAATAACATGGATCGATAAACCCGCGGTGCTTCGCGGTTTTTCCAATACTTCCTCACAAAACCCGTATTTTGTACATATGTCTATAAAGCATTTAATTCCTTCGAACTTGGTTTCATTGCTCGCGGCTCTTTACATCATATCAATCATACCATCACCATGATTTAGCACCAACTCGTAATCACCGCCATTGCCCGCATACCTGGCCGGATATTTTGGTGTGCGCTCCCATGACGGGTTCAGATCCTCCAAGCCACTATACTGTGGGTGATGCAATCCCCGCAGCGGGCAATTTCATTGCCTGCACTCCTCCGCCCCTACTGAATATCCATTTTACATATCCTGGAATTGATTCAACTCCACTCCGGCTTCCGCGTTCGGTCCGCGGAGTGCCTGCAGCATCCGTATTCACCAGCTCCAGGACCTGTCCGTTGCCGTCATAGCCGTACTGGTAGCTTTTCATGTTCTGCCCCGCTGCACTGTCTTGCCGCTGAGCAGGCCCCGGACATTGTAGCTGTTGCTCTCCCGATACATCACCGTCCCGTCCATGTGACACCGCGTCCTTCCGGCGTCCCAATTCATCACTACCCTTCACAGCCATATCCCACTGGACCCCAAGCGAAATCGCGGAGGGAGCCATCAAGCGCGGAGTGGTTTTATATGCCGTTTGGCAGCTAATAAACTATAATCCTTATTCAAAATCCCAAAGATTCACCAACGAGGATAACCTTTATTCTCCCCGCCGGTTTACACATTCTTGTTTGGACGATGTAAGAACAGATACAATCATCTGTTTTACAATCTCCGCAAGCACCATTGATCAGGCAGGGCGTTTTTTGCGGCGAATGTAAAAATGGGCTGGACGAACACGAACAGCGGTATACATTAATGGGGGCCGCATATGTTCTGGCTCTTATAACTGCGTCTTCAGCGGTCTTGCAAACCTTATTTATCCCAACGATAGCAATAACACTTTTCGGTCCAAAGGTAATCGCCGCTGTTCGATTGCCCACACTATCTATATTGACCAATATGCCATCTTCGCTAACGGCGTTAAAGCTCGTTAAATAGGTGTCGCACAAAAGAGATTGGCGCATAAGGTCATAACGTTCCTCCATGGTTTGCGCTTTATCACGATCAGTGATCATATAGCTGCCTTGACGTACTCGATTAAGAAGCCCGATTTCCTCAAGCGTGACTGACCCACCCCATGATACCGAAGAATGTTCCGGAATAAATGATAGTGCCTTTTCTACAGCTTCTATGGCGTTATCACAGTAATAAGCCTCAAACTTTCTGCTTTGCAGATTTTTAATAACCTTTGAGGCTAAAAGTCTATTTCTCGCTTTTATTGAATTTTCTTTCCCTTGCATTGTTTTCCCTCCATTCTGACGTTAGAAAAGGTGACTAACTTCTTTTGTATTTATGATTAATATAGTATAGTAAAAAGAAAAAATATGTTGCACATGCAACGAGGAGCCTCTCATGAACAACTTAGATTCCCTATGTCAATCACGTTTATTTTCGGGGATTTCCCCAAATGATATTTCCCAAATGCTTAAATGTCTGTCAGCCACACGGAAAGAATATGCAAAAGATGAGATGGTTGTCCGTGAGGGCGATTTAGTGGATGATGTCGGCATCATATTGCAGGGGAGCGCTCAAAGTACGAAATTGAGCGTCACGGGAAAACAAATTATTGTATCCCTCCATTATCCGGGTGGATATACCGCAGTTTTAACAGCGGCTAGCCGTGGAAGAAGATGCCCTATGTCAGTACAGGCAATAGAACCACTTGAAGTTCTGTTTATTCCTATCAAAAGCATATTGAGCCGTTGTACGAAGTTATGTATGGGACACGAACAATTACTTGGCAATCTTTTTGATAGTATCGCAGAACGAGCGTTAGAACTGCATGACCGAAATGATTGTCTGATTATGCCTACTATTCGGGATAAGGTCTTAACTTATTTAACAAGAGTTATGCGTGAAACTGGAACAGAAACTTTTACTATTCCTTTTGATAGAGAAGCGATGGCCGAGTATTTAGATGTAGATAGAAGTGCTTTATCCAGAGAGCTTGCATGGATGAAGCGGGACGGCTTGATTGACTTTTATAGAAACGAATTTAAGCTATTGCAAAAAGCAGTAGAAAAAGATTTTCACTAACCGGCAAGCAGGGCGTTCCTGTCCACCGACATAACGACTATATTTTTAGCACAACAACCCCGATCAATTCTCCAATCCTATGAGTAATTCCACACCGTCCGGAGCATCAGCCATTCTTCTCTTCGGAGCAGCTTCATCCGTCAATGGATGCTTTGCGCAGTTGGATGCAAAGGAGATTCATCGGCCGCATAAGCCTGCAGTTGTGGACCTAAAGACCCCCCGTTCACGCGCAATCGAGATTTACGGCCTCCTGCTCAAGTCGGGATACCCCATTTTTGCATGGATACCCCAGGTAATTCGAATCGATAGACCCATCGCTCCGGGGCTATGCCTTTTGTTATACTTCCAAGTGAGGTTTCAAACCTTCTAGAATCAGGAATTTAATCGCAGCATCCTTCATTTCGCACGTAAATTCAAAACCCGCACAGAGGAGCGCAAAGACATGAACTTTTTCAAAAAACTGTTTGGCGGCAATGAAATGGGCAAATCGGAAGACGGTACCACAATTTACGGCTATGACGCTCCGGATGAGCGGCAGGTTACGCCTCTCTCCGAAATTTTGTACATGGAAGAATTAAACGAACATTTTAATAAAGTCTTTCAAAACCGAGAAACCGGCGTGTTCCATGAACTGATTTCAGACATCGTACATATTGATGTGAACATTATGGAAGCTACACCTGATGAGCCATACCGAGTGCTGTACACCAATGGGATGAGCGATCTGCCGATGACACTCCCACAGGAGATCCGTAAAGAGTACAAGCATCTTGAACGCTCGGAGCTGATGATGTTTTTGCCGGCGGACTGGCCGCTTACGCAGAAGGATTTTGAAGCGGAGGAGAACTACTGGCCGATCCGGCTGATGAAGATGCTTGCCCGGTTCCCGCATATGTATCAGACGTGGCTTGGATACGGCCATACCATCCCCAACACGGAGGATTACGAGCCATATGCGCCTAACACTGAGCTGTCCGGCGCGATCCTGTTTGCTCTGCCGGAAGAGGTTAGCACAGTCCATACGAAAGATGGCAATCAGGTTCAGGTTTATTTCCTGGTTCCGCTTTACCGGGAGGAAATGGAATTCAAACTGGAGTCCGGTATGGATGAACTGGTTGCCAAGCTGTCCAAGCTGCCCGGGGATTTCCTCGTTCTGAATCCGAATAGACCCAACACTTGTAAATAACTGCCCGGATTAACGGGTTTGAAACAGCTTTAAAAGGCTGAGCCTAAGTAATGGATATGACTTAGAGTTCAGCCTTTTTATTAGAATGTAAATCCCACGTGTAGCTCTAGTGTAGCAGAGCAGTCACTGCGGCAAATTTGGACTTCCGGCAATGCTCTGTTCATAAGAAACCGCCCCTTTTCGATTTCCGTTACTCAGTGACTGAAAAGTATCTCTCCTCTAAAGATATTCGACTTCTACCCTTGCTCACTAACTCCTTTGATCAGCTCTTCTACGCGCTTGGTAATCTTTGAGATTACGGCTTGTGATTTTACCCCGCGGAATGAACGCCAAAAAACCCCCGGCATTTACATTTGCCAGGGGCTTGTGTTTTATCCCATTGGAGGAGTCCCGATGAGTGAAAGGGATATCCCTTATGGCTTCTTTTTAAGCAATTCCAAAGCTCGGTTCATCACCGGGTCCTTGCCGGCATCAATATCGGCTTGCTTGATCATGATCTTTTCGTCCGGCGGCAGGCCGCGCTGCTCGTAATTAGTGCAGTCAGGCGATGTATAGCGTTCGTTGCTCAGGGAGAATAACTGTTTGTTCGGCAACAGTCTAAGTAGCATGTCCGAAAAGTATCCGCACGTCTTTTCCCCGATAACCGTTACTTTGTCCAATGCTTTTAAGGCCATCGTCCCTGTCTCGCCGGCGCTTACCGTTAGCGGACTGGTCAGCACCACAATATTGTCAGCTGAAAACTGCTTTGCTCCCGGTTCGATATATACCTGCGTAGGCTTGGAGAATTGCTCGTATCCGCCTGTTCGGACCTGTTTGGCATACGCCAGCTTGCGTTTCTCGGCAAACAACCCGGCTATTTTCAACCCGAAGAAGTCCTCGCCCCCCTCATTAAAGCGCATATCGATCATAAAGTTGCGGCAGTTCGCCAGATCCTGCACCATTTCCGCCAGCGCTTGGTCAATTTTCTGAGGATCGGACTCGTCAAAACCAATCAGCTTGATGTAAGCGCCGCCGCTTTTCGTTTGGCCATAAACAATGCGCCCGTCGAGCTTGCTCTTTACCGCCCCTTTCATATATCCGTCTTCGACGTTTCGTTGCATCGACTTCGAATTGGCTTCGAAAAACTCCTCTCGCTCAACTTTGGTCTTGGAGAAGATCATACCCTTTTTACCGAATATGACGCTGTGTCCGTCGTTCAGCTTTTGGAACATTTGCGTCAAAATGTCTTCCAGTTCCTTCTCGGAGGTATCGGCGCCAACTTTGGGCCGATACTCTTTGTACACCTCTTTCCAATTCACTTTGACGAGCGGAAAGAAACTGAAATTCTCTTCAAAGGATTGCCAGAATACTTCAAAATTTTGCACCGGATCATTGCTGAATCCGTTATACTTCACCTTGGGAAGATTATCGATCCGTTTGAGATGCTGCACGTACCCCAAGCCATCGGTCAAGCTGCCGTTAACGAAGCGGCCCATCGGAAAGCGCGGGGTATTAGATTGCTCCAGGGATTTGGTGTTGTCGTAAATTTCATTAATATAAATGTCGCCGTTGTTCTCGATATTTCCTTTCCCGAACGGTACCAAGCTGTCCTTGGTGTAGCTGTAGACCTTAACGGATTGGCCTTCTATTTCGAGTATATGGCCATACCCTTTCGATTGCCAAAGCTGGCGCTCGGTGGCTGCGGTTGCGGGGGGCGGCTGCTTCCGGTTCTCCTTCGCCTGGACATAGGTTCCCGACATGCTGAATGTCAGGAGGGTCAAGATGGCAATCAATACTTTCATTTTTGGTCCTCCTTCTGATCAAAAAATATAAAATTGGCTTTTCGAGGATAGTATAATACCCGAATTTGTCCTCAGTTTGAACGGAGGATTACAATTCGGGCTTTGTATCTTCGAGGGGAAGTATGATCGAGAAGGAGGTTCCTTTCCCCAATCTGCTGGACACTTCGATTTTTCCATGATGAAGATCGACAATCCGCTTCACGATGGAAAGACCGATTCCGTTGCCGCTAACATTGCGGTTTCTCGCTTTATCCACTTTGTAGAACGGTTTGAAAATTTGGCTGATTTCCTCCTCAGGTATGCCGATTCCATTGTCCGTCATTCGGACGACTGCGCTTTCGCCTTTCTTGAAGGACTCCACCATTATCTTTCCATGATCGGCGGTAAATTTGATGCAATTGCCAAGCAAGTTGTTCCACACCTGATTCATCCTGTCTTCATCCGCCACAATGGTTATCGATTCCAGCATTAGCTGCATATCCAGATTGCTGGCAGACCATTGCGGTTCCAGGCGAATGACAGCTTTGCGCAGTTGCTCGTCTAGACGAAACTTTTGCGGAGCAGGCTTTGCATGCTCGTGCTCCAGACTGGTCAATTCCAGCAGATCGTCGCACAGCCGGGACAGCCTGTCGCTCTCCTCATCGATAATATTCAGCATCTGCATACGGGTTTTCTCGTCCACGGACTTGATCTTCAGCACACGGGTATATCCTTTGATCGACGTTAGAGGAGATTGGATTTCGTGGGATACATCGGAAACAAACCGCCGACGGAGCATATCCAGCCTTCCCACTTCAGCCGCCATCGCGTTAAAGCTTAGGGTGAGCTGTCCAATTTCGTCGCGACGTTTAGTAGACAGGCCAACGTTAAAATCGCCCCTGGCCATTCTTTGCGTTGCATGCGTCAGCTTCTGCAGGGGCCTGACCATATACCGCGCAGCGATCAACACCAGAATACTTCCCAAACCGAGAGTAAACAGCTGCTGATACCGGGTCAAGGAATCGATTTCGTCGAGGACAAAACTGGTCTGGGTCGTAACCAACAAGACGTGCGGCGAACCGTTCAGCTCAAAAGGCAGGCCAACCGTAATCTCATCATCCTCGCTGGCCCCGTTGCGATAAATTTTGTTCTGCTTGAGCACTTGCTGCAGATACGGTTGATCCTTCTGCCGGTCTGGAGCAGCGCTCCCCGGGTTCAGCAGCGTTCCCGAGCTGTCATAAAACCGCACCTTATAAAAAGGCATAGAATTGCTTACTTCCACGAAAGCTTTCGCATCCTTCGGAGCCAATTTCTTATATAATTGAATGATCATTTGCGCATTGCCAATCATCTTCTCTTCCACGATCGCTTCGATATGGCCATTGTAGAAATAGCTTTGAACGAATAAAACCGAGAGCAGGCTGACTATGACGACCCCCAGAAACGTGAACACGACGCGGGCATAAAGCGATTTAATCATGATACGCCTCCAGACGGTAGCCCATACCGCGCATCGTTACGATGCGGAAATCTTTGGCATACTGCTCAAACTTATCGCGCAGACGTTTGACATGCGTGTCCACGGTGCGTTCATCCCCATTGTACGCGTAACCCCAGATGTCGCGGATCAGCATGTCGCGCGTAAAAATTTGCCCGGGATAACTGGCCAGTTTGTAAAGCAGCTCAAATTCTTTTAAAGGAAGAGCCCATTCCTCGTCCGTATCGGAAAAGTGAACCTGGTAGCTCGTTTTATCGAGAATGACTCGACCGAGCTTCACGATATGGGAGGTAGCGATCCGATACCTTTTGAGCAGCGCCTTGACCCGCATGACCATCTCCATCGGATCAAAAGGTTTGGTCAAATAATCGTCCGTCCCCAATCGAAAGCCTTTGACTTTGTCCAGCGATTCCTTCTTGGCCGTGACCATCAGCATCGGCTTGTCCCCGGCCTCCCTCAGCTTTCTGCACAGCTCCCAACCGTCCATGCCGGGCATCATAATATCCAAAATGATTAAATCGACGGAATGATGCAAGTAATAATCCCAGGCTTCGAGTCCATTCGTTTTCTCTACGACATCCATACCTTCGTCTCTTAATAACAGTCCTACCAGTTCGCAGACAAAGACGTCGTCATCCACTACCATAATTGTCGGCAATGTTCATTCACCTCGTACTAAATTTCCCTGCCATGAGAAAAGCATCTAATTCAAAGCCCCCTCCCTTTCACCCTAGTTAGAGCGTCTCAACTAATTTCTGAATCTTGGAGTGGGAAATTAAGTATACAGGCCCCATTATGTCTACTTTGCCGTCCTTTACACGTATAGCGCTCTCCTGTTCTGCCGCAAAAACATCAATCTCTTCAGACAAGGGAAACAGGTAGCCTTGAACAAACGCCGCGTAGTCGCGTTGCGATTTTCTGTCTTTTATATCCTCATGCAAACAATGGACCAGCTTCTCTGGAAAAAATTCATTAAACCAACTGAAATAGTAATGAGTTTTCAAATTTAATTACCTCCATATGTACTATTTACATTTATTCGCTTGTACACTTTCATAAATTTCATATTACCATAACCTGGTACTTGATAATGTTAAATAAATTTACTGATTCTCAGATGTTCTGCATCGAGTCGCAGTAATGTGTCCATACTAAGCGTTGAAATATTAATAAGGAGAGGCTGAAATGGATCTGCAAAGTGGTAAATTGTACTGGCCCACTACGGTGGTTAATCCTCCTTCTTATCCTAAGCTGGAAGAGGATATAGCTTGCGATGTATTGATTATTGGTGCGGGCAGCTCCGGTGCCCAATGCGCAAGTATCCTCAGTGAACAGGGGATGTCCGTCGTTGTGGTGGACAAAAGAAAAGCTGGAGAAGGCAGCACCAGCACTAATACAGCATTAATTCAATATGCGGGAGAAAAAAGCTTTGTATCGCTGAGCCACTCTTTTGGCGAAGAGGTCGCCGCTCGTCATCTTAAACTATGTGAGCAGTCCATTAACGACATAGAGCGGGTAAGCCTGCAGTTACCCATTGATCCGGATTTCATAAGACGGGACAGCCTGTATTATGCAAGCTGCAAGGAAGATGTCTCTGCCTTGACCGAAGAACACGTTCTCCTTCAGAAGCACGGGTTCAAAGTTGATCTGTTGGATGCGCAGCGTATATCCGGCCTCTATCCTTTTCAGAAAGAAGCAGCGCTTTACTATTATGATGATGCTGAGATGAACCCGCTTAAATTTGTTTACGGGCTTCTTGAGAAGGTTAAGTCACAGGGAGGAAAGATTTATGAGGATACGGAAATAACAGGAAGACGCTTCGAACAGGAGTATGCCCTGTTTTACACCAAGGAACACCGCGAAATCCGGGCCAGACACGTCATTATTGCAGCCGGTTATGAAGACAGCGACTTTAAAACCGAAAAAAATGCTACACTGGCCAGTTCCTATGCAGTCATTACCAAGCCGGTCGCCGACCTCTCAAGCTGGCCTAAAAGAACATTAATATGGGAGACCGCACGCCCTTATGTTTATATGCGTACTACCCCTGATGACCGGGTCATTATTGGAGGAATGGATAAGGAGACCTCCTTCGCCGCAACAAGGGATTCTAAAATCCCTGCAAGCAGGGACAAACTTCTTGAAGCCTTTAAAACGCTCTTTCCGGATATACCGGCTCAGCCGGAATACTATTTCGGAGCCTTTTATGGCGGAACACATGATGGCTTGCCTGTCATCGGCCAATATGAAAGCTATCCGCATTGTTATATCCTTATGGCTTACGGGGATAACGGAACTGTATATAATGGTGTTCTGGCCAAAGTTGTTTCGGACATGATACTAAATGGATCCAGCCCCGATTTGGACCTCTACCTGCAGAGCAGCCCCCTTGTTCACCGGTAAGATGGATGATCAGACTTGTCCGCTTATCGTTCTTGGTATAAAAAAACAACCCCAGTGAGTTGTCAGATTGTCAAAGAAACCCCGGTCATTAAAACAGCAAGCTTCCGAATTATCGGTAGCTTGTTGTTTGCCTTTTTAGCACTGGCAGCTGTTTATAACTCGATTGTTCAGTGTGATCTACTTCAGAATCATGACGCGGTAAATCAAGCGCGGTCGCCGACGTGTTTTCTTGAGTTTTTGGTGGCTGGATTAATTTTGGGAATATCCAGACCCCACATTTCCGGCAATCATTTTAGTATAAAATCAGATGAGTCGGGGAATCTAACGTTGATGAAAAGGAGGGGTCAAATTCTCAATGAATACGCCAACGCTAGCGCCGCACGAATCGATGGAACTGCATGAAGCGTTAAACTTTAAAACGCTCTGCCTCGCTAAGTCAAAACTTATGCAAGGCCTGGTCTTTGACCAAGAGCTAAAAGCGTTAATGCAGAAAGACGTACTTCAATCCACACAACAGATCGCCGAGCTGCAAGCAATCTACGCAAGAGCTCCTTTCCAAGCGCCTGTTCCGAATAGCCCCACACCTATAACACATTAAAGGGGAACGCAAATGAATACTGATTATCAAGACCCGATTAATTCATTAAATATGCCAGAAATGGCAGATATGACTTTCGCAATGGACTTCCTTCTTCGTGCCAAGGAGGGAGTGCGAAATTTGTCTATCTCCCTGACGGAAACGGCTTCTCCTGATGTAAAAGCGCTGCTGCGTAATCATCTTAAGCAGGGGATTGCTTTGCACCAAGAAATCACGGACCTCATGATTCGCAAAAAATGGTTTCATCCTTACGAGCTGAACGAACAGTACCAGCTCGACCAGCTTTCGGCGAAAAATATGGTGATGATCGGGCAGATGAATTTGTTCCCGGATGATACGTCGCGTAAAGGGATGTTTGATCGGACCCCAGATGAACATATTGGAGGTCATAATGCATGAAGGCGGTAACCTATCAAGGGATTAAAAATGTCGTGGTCAAAGAGGTACCCGATCCGAAGATTGAGAAACCGGACGATATGATCGTAAAAATCACCAGTACCGCCATTTGCGGTTCTGACCTTCACCTTATTCACGGGATGATCCCTAACCTTCAGGAGAATTATGTCATCGGGCATGAACCGATGGGGATCGTAGAAGAAGTAGGCCCCGGCGTGACAAAGGTAAAGAAAGGCGACCGTGTGATCATCCCGTTCAACATCGCATGCGGAGAATGCTTTTTTTGCAAAAATCAGCTGGAAAGCCAATGTGACAAGTCAAACGAACACGGGGATATCGGGGCCTATTTCGGCTACTCCGGAACGACCGGCGGATACCCTGGCGGGCAATCCGAGTATTTACGAGTCCCGTACGCAAATTTTACCCACTTCAAGATTCCCGAAAACTGCGAACAACCGGACGAAAAGCTAAGCTTGATTGCCGATGCAATGACGACCGCATTCTGGAGCGTAGATAACGCAGGTGTAAAGAATGGAGATACGGTCATCGTACTCGGCTGTGGTCCGGTCGGACTTCTGGCCCAGAAATTCTGCTGGCTGAAGGGGGCAAAGCGGGTCATCGCCGTTGACTATGTCGATTACCGCTTGCAGCATGCGAAGCGAACGAACAATGTGGAAATCGTAAACTTTGAACAGGATAAGAATATCGGCAACAATCTCAAGGAAATGACCAAAGGCGGCGCGGATGTCGTGATTGATGCGGTAGGAATGGACGGAAAGATGAGCGATCTCGAATTTCTAGCCAGCGGTATGAAACTGCAAGGCGGCACCATGAGTGCATTTATCATTGCGTCTCAGGCTGTCCGCAAAGGCGGGACCATCCAAGTCACTGGGGTATACGGCGGACGCTATAACGGATTCCCGCTAGGCGACATCATGCAGCGCAACGTGAATATCCGTTCGGGACAAGCTCCGGTCATTCACTACATGCCGTATATGTACGAATTGGTTACTTCGGGCAAAGTGGACCCTGGAGACATTATTACGCACGTCATTCCGCTCAGCGAGGCCAAACGCGGCTATGAAGTGTTCGATACGAAAACAGACGATTGCATCAAAGTCGTCTTAAAGCCTTGAATATGGATAGATACAGGGAGGACGATCTGAATGAATTCCAATTACGCCTTGCATGAGATGCTGGAGGTTCATGAAATCGCTGCGTTCAAGACCGTTTGCATGACCAAATCCAAAACCATGCAAGCTCTGGTAACCGACCCGGAGCTCATACAAATTTTGCAGCAAGACGTGCAATTATCACAGCAGCAGCTTCAGGAGCTCGGTGGTTTGCTGTCTAAAGTGACCCTATAGGAGGGAAAAGATGAACATAATATTAGAACACTTGACAGGGCTTCATACGCTGACCGACGACGTGATCGCAATGGATTTTTTGATGAACGCCAAGAACGGAGTCAGAAACTACGCCATGGCCGTAACCGAATGTGCCACTCCCGAAATCAAGCAAATTTTGATGAAACAGCTCGACGAAGCCATAGACTCCCATGAACAGATAACAAACTACATGATGCAGCGTGGCCTATACCATCCCTACACTATTCCAGAGCAAATTCAGCTCGATCTGAAAAATATTCAGACCGCTATGAACATTCCGTCCTGACACCGAGCAAGTCAGACCTCTGGCCCCCAAGTCATTCAAAAGTGACTTGGGGTTTTTCCTCGATATACTATTTTATCCAATTTGAATGTGCTGGCTGATCATTGAATAACTTGGCTAGCCCTAATTAAACTCCCGGATCTTTTCCAGCGCGGCTATCGGTTAACGGGCTTCGGTAAGCAGGTAATTTAGTTAACATAATAATATTTATGTCACTAAATATGTTTAATGATCCAGGTGTTACCCTAGCCTTTAAGAAAAAAAAGACACAGGGTGCTCCTGTGTCTGATCAAAGCGAATAAATTGCAAAACTTTCACCAGAATCGTTTGCTCACTTGCCTGTCCATCTTCCTACAGAATGCTCCTGTAAAACCCCAGTTTGTAAAAAAACTCCTGCTGCCCGGGTAGCATATTCATCAGACAGAGCCCGAAGGGAAATGTTCCGCCTACTTCTACCCTCTTCTTTCAATCCTTCCCGATATATTTCTCGAACGCTTCCATAATCTGCCGATCGGTTTCGTCCGGGTGCTCATAATAGCGGAAGTCGGTAATTTCCTGTCCCAATAACCCCTTATACCCATAATCGTTCAGCGTTTGGATCATGGACGCCAGCGGAAAGGTTCCATCGCCCCAAGCCAGGTGGCCGTAAGGTGTCCCATCGATGAAATGGAGGTGGACGATCGACTCGCCTGCCGTCTCAAACCACTGCTCCAACGTCTCTCCGGCAATGCCCATCGCCGTGGTGTCCACCATCAACCGGAAGGCCGGAGAAGCGATTTCATCCAGCATTCTTTTAGCATCAGCGAGCGTGGTCACAATCTGCGATTCTTCCGGACGCAGCGCCTCCATGGCGATCACCACACCTTCCTGTTCCGCTGCGTGTGCTTCCGGCGTAAACGCGCCGATCGTCAAGCCGCGGGCCGCCGCCTTGTGCCGGACGCTTGTGCAGTCAGTGAATATTCATTCCTGCAACTTGCTGACGCTGTATACCGGGCATCGTAACAACTCCTTCATAAGAGATATTAATTCATCTAATTTGGAAATCCGTCTTTTTCGTTAATTGTGCTGATCACTATCGATAGTTCATATATTCACCCCTTTAGTATTTCGTTATATAACGTATTGTCAAAAACATATAACCGCTTTCAAAACCGGCGTCAAGGCCAACATCCGAAAGTCCACAATATAAATGGGATTGGTACCGTACGATTTCATTCCTTTAACGTGCTCTCTTTTTCTTAAGCTATGATTAAGTAAATCAAATAACCACCTGCAAGGAACTGCATGCAGGTGGTTATTCCAATAATAAGTGCCTAAGCTTTTTTTACCGTGAAGTAAACTTGATAGGGTTCATAGCCGATATCACGAATTCTTCTCAGCTGAATTCCCGGGTCCTGATTTGCGGTCTTGAAGAAATAGCGCCAGCTGCCCCACTCACGTTCATTTTCCATAATTAATTCAGAGGCAACATCATCTAATGGTGTAAAGAGAATCCTCTCATTCTCACAAATACCAGCCAGTACCTCAGGACCAAAACGAAACGCTCCTGTCTGTTCGTCGTCCGGCAGAGGAATAAAACGGATGCCGACAGGCAGAATGATACTGATTCGATCGCCGTCCTTCCAATTCCGCAATATTTTATAGAATGTATGGTTATCCGCAGATTTCCCATGAAACTGATCGTTCACATAGATGCTGGCTTCCGACATGATCCAGTCCGGAATCCGGAAATGGATGGCAAACTCATTAGATGTGCCCGTATGGACTACGAAATCATACTTTTTATAATTAGGCAGATTCTCGTGAAGCGCTGTAATCTCATTCAATTCCTGCTGTCCTGCAGTATTCGAAGAGTTCAGCATGCTTCCACTCATATGATCCTGAGCTTGATGAATCCGGACGTTCTCTCCGTTGATCTCTGTTGTCAGCTCAGAATGGAAATACTGGCATACAAAGACATCCTTATGATCCTGATAATAAATGCCTCTGTTTAATGCTGCATTTGCTTGTACCATAGTTCCGTGGCAGCAGAAGAAACTATCGGTCTCCGAACTCCAATCCTTCCTGAGGCCTGCCTTCATCGGCAGGAAATAAGTGAGCAGCCCTGATCCGGGATAACCGTGCTTATTGCCGGTCAGGTGATATTCCTGGTAATAGGCTTGAGCCATAATACCGTTATACAAATTATATTCGATATACTGTGCATATGCCGGATCTGATGTATGCCGGAAGAGAAACTCTGCCAGACGAATCATGTTATAAACCGTACAATGCTCTTGATTCTTATCACCAAGTCGTGCCTTGATCTTCATTTTCGGCATCCACACTTCACCGGCAGTATTTCCGCCAGTTGCCAGCGTCCCTCTCTCTGTGACAGCACATTTCCAGTAGGCAGTGACAATGTCCATCCATCTTTGTTCGCCGGTTACTTCGTAAGCTCTGGCACATCCGAGTACTTCAGGAATGGTCGTGTTGGCATGCATGTTGGTCAGAGGGTCTTTATTTTCCAGTAACGGGTGAAAAAGTCTGCTGCGATAATAACGCTCCAGCAAGGCAGTATATTTATCATTCCCTGTAATATGGAGCAGGTCCGCCCAAGCTTCAAGCATACCGCCTGTCTCCATGTCCAGAATGTCATCGAATTTCTCTCTTGAGAAGGTGCTGCTCCATTCGACGAACCAGTCTGCAAAACGATCGGCTACTTCGAGCGCCTTTTGGCTGCCGGTAAATTGGTACATATCGACAAGTCCCATAAATAACTTATGGATATTATACTGTGGAGCCCATATCCCTTTTCCTTTTGCGATCCAATGTAAATATTTCTCTGGAATAGGCCCAGCCCATTGTCCGCCGTTATCTTCCTGGCATTCGGCGAGCTCGTCTAATATGAGATCCGCTTTGATTTTGAGTTCCAGATCACCCGTCTCATGAAACCGCATAGCCGCAGCAGACAGCCAATGTCCAAGAAAGTGTCCCCGGATCTGACAGACTGGCGTCTCCCATCCCCCATGTGCATCCTGAGGAATATCTCTGCCATGATATCTTCCTGCTTCTACTTTATAGTTAAACAGGAGATTATCATTCGTCAGTTTCATTAAATACCGTCTGTTTGCTTCTTCCCTGCGTTTCAAATCACCATCATGAAGAACGACATGTTTGCCTTTCAGTTCTATCATCGTCTGCAGCCCCTTAATCGATTGACTTTGATTTTACAATGAAATTATAAAGCAGCATGTCCGGTAATCCAATGATGAATACGCATACAAAGTTGATTCATACTGATTATTAAAGCAAGCTTTGCTGAATTATAAAACTTAGATATTTTATAACAAGTACTATTCTTTTTCTAACTAAGTATAAAAAATATACTTTTGGAGAATAACAATGAAATATGACTCTAATTTTGACCAATTATGCCCGGCAACCTATGCGTTTAGCGTTATTGGTGGTAAATGGAATTAATTGAAGGATCTGATGGATTAACGGTACCGCCTTATTAAAGGACGGTACCGTTTCTGCTTGTAGATTTCCTAAGATCAATTCTGTCTGTTCTCAACAGATTTCATACGGTTTTGATCGTCAGGCTTTCGATCATTACTGAATTCCTGGCCTGCTTCTACCTCACCATCGCCGCAAACACCCCGGGCAAAATTTGTGAACTGTCTTTTGTGCTCATCCAGCTCGTGTTTTTGCTTAAGAAGCTTCTGAGAATCCTGATTTGTCATAAGGTTAACCTCCCAAAAATGGAATCAAGTTGTTTATCCGCACTACAGAAGTTTCCCATAACAGAACGATTCTTATACTGAAATTCTGTTCATTTGCTGCTTCAGCTCCGGTTTTCATTGAAGCCAATCTGGTTGCAGCATTAAAAAAGCCCTTAAATATCAAGGACTTTAGTGCAAGACTATAGTTTCAATGTCTGCGGCAATATCTTTCATGTTAACAGGCTATGCCTATTTTCGAATCGCTTTAAAAGACTCGGTCTGCTGTGTAATGCCCTTTTCCGCCGCAAAGCGCTCAACGCTCGACGCGCCGAAGAATCCATGGATGCCCTTCGCTCTCTTAATGACATAAGCCGCATCCTCCGGCTCGGCGATGGGACCACCGTGGCAAATAATCATGATATCCGGATTCACAGTAAGGCCTGCTTCAATAATCGCCTCGATTCGCTCTACACAGTCGTCCAAGGTCAGCGCTGTTTTTGCACCAATCGTTCCTTTGGTCGTCAAGCCCATATGGGCAACCAAAATGTCAGCTCCCGCCTCTGCCATGGCTTTCGCCTGCGCAGGATCAAAAACATACGGAGTGGTCAGTAAATCCAGCTCATGGGCGGTACGGATCATTTCAACCTCCAGATCGTACCCCATACCGGTCTCCTCCAGGTTTTGTCTAAACACTCCATCAATCAAGCCTACTGTAGGGAAGTTCTGAACACCGCTGAAGCCCT
Organism: Paenibacillus graminis; assembly: GCF_000758705.1. Taxonomy (NCBI): domain Bacteria; kingdom Bacillati; phylum Bacillota; class Bacilli; order Caryophanales; family Paenibacillaceae; genus Paenibacillus; species Paenibacillus graminis. Next base: position 3,669,993 of record NZ_CP009287.1, read on the forward strand.
GCTCCTTCAATTGCTTCAGATATACCTCCATCACTCGAAAAGGATCGGTGCCGCATACCCCTGCCAGAACAGGCGTGTGCTTGACGACGGGCAGTACCTCGGCTCCCATCTCAACTACGATTTGATTGGCATCTCCATAGGACAGCAAGCCCGCCAGTGAACCGCGGCCTGCCATTCTGTACCGGCCGGAATTGTATACAATCAACATGTCTGCTCCGCCCGCTTCACTGCTCTTGGCCGTAATCCCCGTGCCTGCCCCGACACCGAGGAGAATCTTGCCCATCTTCACCTCAGCCTTGAATTTGGCTATAATTTCTGATCTGGTTAACTTATTCATTACTATATCCTCCTTATTGTGTTAGGAATTTGATGCATGCATGAGTGCAATCAGCTTTTGGGCTGCGGCCTCGGCAAAGACCGGATCGTTGATGGCGCAATCCATTTCAATCACTTCAACCCTCGAGCGGTCGACATGCTGACGCAGGGTATCGAACAGCATTTGGTCCTCCTCCGGGCCGTAGAACGGCTGCCCTTCCACATCAATTGCGGAAATGCCCCTAAGCGGCAGCAGCAGCACTGTGCTTTCCTTGGCCATGTTCAGCTTCTCCGCAAGCTTCCTGCCGATCTGTTCATTCTCTGCCACTGTCGTTCTCATCAGGGTAACGGTCGGATTATGCTGATAAAACGTATGATCCTTGAATTTCTCGGGTACGGTATCTGCCGGTCCAAAATTGCACATATCCAAGGCGCCTACCGAGACTACCTGCGGAATGCGTTTGCGGCCTGCTGCCTCCAAGCGGTGTGGTCCCGCATTCAAAACACCGCCGATGATCTCATCCGCCCACTCGGTCGTCGTCAAGTCCAATACCCCTTCAATGAAACCCGCGTCGACCAACGCCTCCATCGACTGCCCGCCGATGCCCGTGGCGTGGAACACAAGCACCTCGTAGCCCCGCTCCTCCAAATATTTTCTTGCCGCTGTCACACAGGGCGTCGTTACTCCGAACATCGTGGCCGCAACGAGCGGCTTCTTCTCCGGTTGATGCGTATGCTCAAACTTAAGCATTCCCGCCAGCGCAAATAAGGCATTTGTAAATATTTTCGTAGAAATCGAATTCAATCCTGCTACATCCACCACAGACGGAATCATGACAATATCGCTCGTGCCTACGTATGGAGCTGTATTTCCAGACGCAACAGTCGATACCATCACCTTCGGAACGCCAATCGGCAGGGCTCTCATGGCCGGTGCGACCAGTGAGGTTCCACCCGTGCCCCCAAAGGAAAGGATTCCGTCAAATTTGCCCTGCTTGTACAACTGGGGTACCAGCTTCATCAGCCCATTGGACAAGATCTCTGTAGCCAAAGCCCGATCCTTTCTTGACGCAAGCTCCTCCATATCCATGCCTGCGGCGCTGGCGACCTCCCGGTTGGACACATCCGGAACAAAGGCCGGCTCGAATACACCCGTATGAATCGTTAAGGTCCCCAGCCCAAGCTCTTCTGCAATTCTCTTGATGTAAAGGTACTCCTCACCTTTGGTATCAAATGTTCCAGCTATTGCGATGGTCTTCATCTGCTGCCTCCTCATATGAATCATTTAGAACAGTGCTCAATCACAGGTAGCGAGCGCTATAGCTTCATCATACGGGTCCTGTCCAACTATGGAAACGCTTTTATGTTCTATGTTCTTGTGTTTAGGTTAGATCGGAACAGCTTGGGAGAGCAGCCCTTCAGCTTTTTAAACATTTTGCTGAATTGGGCATAATCCGGATACCCTACCATCGCTGCCACCTCAGATAATTGAAGCTGCGGCGCCTGGAGCAGCGTCGCGGCTTTATTGATGCGAAAGTTTACAAGATAGGTCTGAAAACTGCAGCCCACCTCCTTTTTAAACATGCTGCTCAAATAGCTGCGCGAAACATGAGCAACCTTGGCGAGATCCGAAAAAACAATTTCATCGCTGTAGTTTTGGGCCACATATTCCTTGACAAAGTCGATATAATCATAATGCCTGGTGATGCCGTTCAGCATTTTGACCATAAAATCGTCCTCATCCAGCTTGCCCAGACGCTTAAAATCACGGGTGATTGCCGTAATCGACTTCTCGGATGGAATTCGTTCAAAGGCAGAACCGCCAATATAGCCCATAATGTCTGTGTTGTTGCTGTACATGTACTGGACATCGACCGGTGTCTTTACCGGACCGCCGTAAACCATCTTGATCACATCCGGCTGAAGCTGCCCGCAGGCAGCGAAAATGCGCAGCGCCTTTGCTTTGGCTGCCTCTAAGGATACAACCTTCCGCGCACCCAATAATCCGCCTTCAGTCAGGCCAAGATGAGCACAGATCACATCTGCCCCCGCCCCGATCATTTGGTTCGCTTGAAGCTCGTCAAATACGAAGGCCACCGTAAACAACTCCTGCTGATGGGCCAGGCGTATGGCCTCAACCTCTCTGTCATAGCTGATTCCGTCTTCCTCCAGAGCCTCTCTGAATAATCCGTCCATCAGGCCGACCGTCGGATAATTATTGACTCCCGAAAAACCTCTGCCCTTGATTTCCGCAATATAGCTGGCCATTTCTCTGGTCGGATCATTCGCATTCAGTCCAAAGAGCACGGGAGCATGCCTCACCAGCGGCACAATTTCTCTTGACGCAAAGTCCATCACCATATCATTACTGTTGCAGAACGGTAAAAAGCCCGCCAAAGAGCTTCTCCCCATCTGGCGAAACTTGCCGGAGTTCAGCATTAATATAAAGTCCGCTCCGCTCTGAGCAGCATATTTGGCTGTAATCCCCGTGCCTGTCGAGACGCCAATGATGTGATTACCCTCGTGCAGCTGTGATTGAAGTCGCTCCAGTATGGCTGTTCTGTTCAAGCTCTCTCGCTCCTTATCTCTGCAGGAATCTGACGGCTGAAGGCATTCTGACCGCTGCTCCATAGCCCGTTATCGCCAGCACGTTCGTCATCAGATTCGAACTCCCATGTTCCATTCAGATGCTGCCAGTCTGGCCTTACGAATTGCGGACGCGGATATGCTGTCCGCAGGATGGATGAAGTCATGGCTCACATTCCCTTCTTTTATGAAATACAAAACATATTTCCTTTTACTCTTCCAATGGATAATCGTCCAACGTATTACGGTCATTTAACAGCTTCGGAATCTTCACGGTCACTGTCGTCCCATGGCCGGACCGGCTTTCTATGGCGGTCCCGTAACCCTCTCCGAACATCAGCCGGAGCCTGTGATGGATATTCGTCAGCCCAATGCCTTGTGCTGTTTGGCCTGCTGACGCTTGCTCCGGGTACTCCAAGCCCAGCTTGGCCTGGAGGGCGGCCAGCTCCTCCGGCTCCATTCCCCTCCCTGTATCTGTAATACAGAAGCACACATCCCCATGTGCATCCATGCTTCCGGTAACCAGGAGCCGCCCGCCTTGGTCCATCCGCTCCAGCCCGTGGTAGACGGAATTCTCCACAATGGGCTGGAGGATCATCTTGGGCGTTTGCATATCCATCAGCCTGTCCTCCACATCAAGCTCCATGGAGAATTTATTCTCATAACGGATTAAGATAATCTTCATATAAGCCTGAATACAGTCAATTTCTTCCTTGACCTGTACAAGATCATCCTTCTTGATGCTGTAACGGAAGATTTTAGACATGCAAAACGTAATCTGCGCAATCTCTCTGCTTCCGTATTCCAATCCGATGCTGCTGATGCAATTCAGCGTATTATAGAGGAAATGGGGATTGATCTGGCTTTGCAGGGCAGAAAACTCCGCCTGCTTCTGGCCCAGCTCAGATTCGTACAATCTGGCCTGGGTATTGAACATATCTCTGGCCATTTCCTCCATTTCATCCATCATCCGGTTAATGTCGCAGGCCAGCAAGCCTACCTCATTGGTAAACCGGACTTTAATGCGGAAGCCCATATCCCGCCTCCCCACCTTCTTCATATCCATAACAAGTCCCATCAACGGACGCATCAGATTATTCATGAAGAAACTGCCGGTTAAGAGCATGGTTAGAATAATGCCAATGCCTACGATAATGCTGACCTTCCGCATGGGCGTCATATCCGCGGTCAGTTCACGCACCGGAATCATACTAACCACCCGCCACCCATCTGCTTGCTCCAAACCTTTGACCTGGACAAGAATGTCTTCCCCGTCGATGGTTGCTTTTACGCCATTAAGCAAGATGTCCTTATCCATAGACAGAACATCTCTGAACAACGTGCCCCGGGCATTAGAATTCGTGGATGCAATCACCTCGTCCTGGCTATTCAGAATGTACAAGGTAGAGCCCTGCGTTAATTCCGTATTTTCTACCAGCCCCTGCAGCTTGTCCATATTGACCATCACGGTGCAGTAACCTGTAATCTGGGAGAAATAGATTCCCCCAATGTTCTCCACAATCGGCGCGATATAGAAGAACTGTTCCGTACCTGTCCGGTCGTCCTTCAGAATCGTGGTGAACATCCCCTGCTTCCGCAGCAAGGGGTCATCCTTATATTTCTGAATAAAAGTTTCATAGGGGTTGATGAAGAAAATATCGCCGCTTGCCGAGTCCAGACTGTGCAGCCGCCTTCCCTTGATGTCGTTAATGACGATGCCGTTCACATAGGAATTGAAGGATCTCATATATTCCATAAGATCCAGTGCATACGGACCGCTGTCGAACGCTCTTTTGTAGTCATCATCCACCACGGAGAATTCCTGAATCAGCTTGCTGTTGACCGCAATGCCGGTGCTGACCCGGATATCATTGAACACAGAATCAATCTTGCGGCGGGTCTGCTCAATCATCTGGTTGCCGTAAGTGGCAGCTCGCTTCTGGGTTAAATTAGAGAAGCTATGGAAGAAATATATTTCCATGACGGTAAATATAACGATCGAGAAAAAAAAGATAAGCCATATCTGATGTTTTAATTTCACTTTACTGGTCTTCATGGCTTACCGCTCCGATCCGATTAGCTTTTTCTGAATTTGGTGGGCGTCATCCCGCAATGCTTCTTGAACACTTTATTGAAATAATAATAATCCACATACCCGGACTTAACGGCAATTTGCTCAATGGACAGGTCCGTCTGCTTCAGCAGCTCCCGGGCTTTCCTGATCCTCAGCTCTGCCACATATTCGGAGAAGGTTCTGCCCAGATTGTTCTTGAACAACTGACAGCAATACACCTGATTAATGAAGAACTGGACAGACAAATCCTTCAGATACAATTTCTGCTCAAAGTTCCGGTCGATATAGGCGACCATCCGGTTGAAGCAGGATAGGATGTCCCCTTCCTGCAAGGAACGGCTTCTGCCTTGCCGGATGACCGTGAGGACGTCATTCAAGAAGCTGCACAGAGACGCAAAGTCTTCGAACCGTTCCTTGATCTCGGAATAATTGAGGAATTCCAGCTCCATGTCCCTCAGTTCCTCAGCATATGCGTTTATAAGCATCCCTACAGACTGATTCCATAAGTAGACCACCTCACCCATGCCCAGATGATGGTTCCTGAAGTATGCCTGCAGCCCTGTAATGTACACATCCATATCGTCAAGCGAATTCCCGTGAATGATCGTATAGAGACCATCAATGCAAGGTTTCATGAGATGAAACTTCGGCTCATAGTGAACGGCTTCTGCCGTCTGCTCCAGAAAAATATGCGAGGCGGACAGGTCAGCTTCTTTAATCAGCTTGCTCACCTGCTGAAGCTGGCTGGTGATGCTGCTGATGCCCACACTTTGGATTCCCGTCTCCGTCAGCACCCCTTCATCCGGGGTCCACTCCAAGCCGCTCAGATGCTCAGCCATCCGTACGACGAGCAGCTTTCGGGACCCGGCTTCAACCTCCACTGCAGTTATGTTCCTGCCCTCCAGAGACAGCAGCTTCCTGATATCCTTAATGTCACTCCGCAAATAGACCGCAAATACCTGGTAATAGCATACATCCATGCTGGCCGGAAGCGGCAGGAACCGCCTGATCTCGGTCTCATCCCCCGAGGTCAGCGCATCCAGAAGAAGGTGATTGCGCGTTGCGCTTCTCCGGGAGAAGTGAGTGGCCAGCTTCGCAATGAATGTATCCGCCATATCGACATCCAGAGGCTTCAGGAAATAATCGAGCGCCCCGTAGCGTATCGCTTCCTGGGCGTATTCAAATTCCCCATATCCGCTTACGATGACAAACTCAGTGTTCAGCCCTTGCGCTTTGGCCCGCTTCATCAGATCCAGCCCGGAGATATCCGGCATCCGGATATCCGTAAACACCAAGTCCGGCTGCTGTGTACACATGGCCTCCCACGCTTTGTAAGCGCTTGTAAATTGTCCTGTGATTTCAAAACCGTATTTCTCCCAGTCAAAGGCGTTCTGAATTCCTCTTATCGCCCATGACTCATCATCTACAATCATGACCTTGTACATGGGTCGCCTCCTGAACCTATGAATTCATCGTTCTAATAGAACCAGGGTCCAAGGACAGCAAACGAAATTAGGATAAACCACGGTGAAGAATAATCAGTGGTTTATCCGGATTCCATGATGACCTATTGTTTGGCTGTGACTTCCCTGTAATTCTTCACATTCTCCTCTTGAACAGCTTTACCGCCGGCGTCCATATATTCTTTAACCAGCTTATCGTACAGGGCGTCGAACTCTGCCGGCTTGGCAACGATCAGCCTGTCAATCATTTGCTTGTTCATGTCGCCCAGGGTTTTGCCGTACTTGATATTGGCTTCGTTCGGTACGCCATAGTTGAAGCTGCTATAGCCGTCCGTTGTATTGATTTTATAGGAATCGGTAGCCAGCTTCTCGTAACTCTTGTCCCCGGCTGCCAGCGCTGCGGCATATGTTCTGACATTCTTGTCGGTATCACCCAGCTCAGCGCCGTTTACAATCACCGTATAATCCATATTCAAATTGCTCATTTGCATATTCTCGCCGGTCTGTGCAATCCCGTGCGGGATGCCGTCTACCAGCTTGTGGTTAACGCCTTCTTCACCGAACTGCAGGAAGAACATCACTTCCGGGTCAGCCATCCAGTTCAGATATTTAATCGCCAGCTCTGCGTTCTTGCTGCTCTTGGGAATGAAAGAGAATATTCCATTCTCATTATATACCTCTTTGAGGTATTTGCCTTCGTCATTTTTGAAGGTATCAACCGGAACATAGTTGGCCTCCGGCGCATTTTGCTTTAGCGGAACACGGATTTTTTGCGTCATCGGATAATCCCAGTTGGCAGCATAGAAGCCTACCTTGCCGTTGGTTACATCGGCATCCGCCTGCTTGGTTGTTTTGTCCAGGGCAAAATCAGGGCTGATCAGCTTCTCATTGTACAGCTTGTTCAGCCATTGGTAAGCCTCCTTGTTACCGGGCTTCAGCCAGTTTGTCGTGGTGACGAATTCCTCCTCCGACATGGTCTTCCAGAACGATTGCACCAGGTTGCCGAAGGTGTAGTTCATACCGGCAGCCGCTGTAGCCCAAGGGATGACGCCGTTCACATTACCGGGGTTCTTGTCACGGAAGGCTACCAGCGTCTCATACAATTCGTCCCGGTTCGTCGGAACCGGCAGGCCCAGCTTATCCAGCCAATCCTTGCGGATGAACATTCCGTTCCAGGCCAGCAGGGTCCGCTTGCCCGGGATGGAGACCTGTTTGCCGTCATATTTTCCGTAGGAGAGAACCTTCTCGCCCAGGTACGACTTCAATTGCTGGCCGTGCTGTTCCAGCAATTCGTCCAGCGTATAGAGTCCCTTGCTTTTGGCGAAGCGGGTGACCAGTGTCCCGTCGTAGGTGAAGGAAATATCAGGGGCCTGGTTCGCGGCCATTAATACATTCAGCTTGTCGACTTCCTGGGATCGGGGGACAGGAACAAATTCTACAATGGCGTTATTGGGCTTGCCGAATTTCTCATTGACGTATTGGGTCCATTTGTTGTTGTTCAAATCCGGCTGTCCCTGAACCCCGCGGTCGAACACTTCTACCGTCAAGGTTACCGGAGCACCGGAAGGGGCCCCAGAGGCCGCCGTTGATGCCTCTGACGACGATGTCTCCCCGCTCTTGTTGCCATTCCCTCCACAGCCTGCCGCAACACCGGCCAGAAGCGTCATACTGAACAGAATTGCTGCTGTTTTCTTTATGCCCGTACTCACGTTAACCACCCTTTCATTCCCCTGTTTGTTGAGATCATCCATGCTGTAGATCTTGTGCAACACTACATTTCCGCTTCTATCCGTCCGGGAATCCCCCCTTCACTCGGATCTGCCGCCCTCAGCCCTTAATCGCTCCGGTCATTACCCCATCTACGAAATACTTCTGGAGCTTCGGATAGATCAGCAGAATCGGAACGGTTGTAAACATCACGCTCGCTGCTTTCAGGGATTCAGGCACGATGAAGGAGCCGATACTTCCTTCTCCCCCCTGCTGGCTATCAAGCTGCTGATTGGCCGAAATGATCTGGTACAGCTTGAGCTGCATAGGATACAGCTCTTTCTTCGTAATATAGAACAAGGCATCCTGGAAGCCGTTCCACCGGTCCACTGCATAGAAGAGGCTTAATGTGGCAATGGAAGGCAGCGAGAGCGGAAGCACAATTCGGATGAGAATGCCCAGATCCGAACACCCGTCAATGGACGCTGATTCCTCCAGACTCTCAGGAAGCGAGGTGAAGAACGTTTTCAGGATGATCAGGTTGAAGACGCTCATGGCGCCCGGCAGAATCAGACTCCATACCGTGTTCATCATACCGAGGTTTTTAACCAGAATATAGGAAGGAATCAGTCCGCCGCTGAAATACATCGTGAAGACGAGGGCTGACAGAATAAAATTTCTTCCCCACAGCCGCTTCTTCGTTAACGGATACGCCGCGCAAATGGTCAGGAACATACAGACGACCGTGAAGACAATTGTAAGCACAATACTGTATCCCAGCGTATACAGCATATCCATATCGCTCAGAATGGTTTTGTACGTTTCAATTGTGAAATCTACCGGCCACAACCCTACCTTCTGGGCCACAATCGCTTCGTTAGAGCTTAGTGAAAGCGCAATCATATATAGGAACGGAACAATACATGTGAAGGACAAGGCCACAATGAATACTATAATCGCAATATCGGCTACACTCATTTTTTTCCCTGGACGCACTTTCTTCATCAGCTTCACCATATTCCATCCTCACCTAATTTCTTCGCGATATAGTTGGCGCCTACGAGCAGGGTCAGACCGACCACGGATTGGAACAAGCCTACCGCTGTAGCCTGGGAGAAGTCTCCCGAACTGATGCCCACTCTATACACGAAGGTACTGATTACATCGGAGTATTCACTGACCAGTGAATTCCCCATCACGAAGGGGCGGTCGAACCCGATGGACACCATCCGGCCAATCTGAAGGATAAGCAGAATGTTGATGGTCGGCTTAATGCCGGGCAGGGTAATATGCCACATTTTGCGAAGCCTGCTGCACCCGTCCATATCGGAGGCCTCATACAATTCCTTATTGATTCCGGTGATCGCCGCCAGATAAATGATGGTCCCCCAGCCGATATTCTGCCAGACGCCAACGAAGATGTAGGTGATCAGCCAGGGGATTTTCTGCGACAGGAACTCAATCTTCTCTAGTCCGAGGGCAGCTATGAAATGATTGACCATCCCGCTGTTCGAGAACATCAGGTATACAATCCCCCCAATGATCACCCAGGACATAAAGTGCGGCAGATACAGGACGGTCTGGGTTATTTTCTTGAATCTGGCCTGTCTCACTTCATTAAGCAGAATGGCCAGTAGAATCGGTGCCGGAAATCCCGCGATCAGATCCAGAACATTCAGCACCAGGGTATTCTTCAGTGCACGATAGAAGCTGTCCTGCTGGAAAATAAAACGGAACACATCAAGTCCCACCCACTCGCTACCCCGTATGCCTTCAAAAATGTTGTAATCCTGGAAGGCCATAATCAAGCCGTAGATTGGAGCATATTTAAAAATGGCAATATAAGAAATAGGCAACAGCAAAAGGGCATACAGAAGGGCATCTCTTTTGATTCGGAGTAGAAAAAGTTTTCCTCTTTTGATCCCGACATGGTTTCGTTGACTGTCTAAAACCGCTTTCATTTCTCTCATCCCTCCGGCTGTAATCAGGAGCGCTCATGTCCTTCATTATACCTGGCGGAGCAAATAAGAAAATGTAATCCCTTAAATGAATTTGGTAATAACTTAAAATCGCCTTAAGTTCGGCCCGTATGAAAATTCTTACCAATCCTTTTGGAGACGTTCTTAAGTCAGTTTGCTAAAAAAGCAGTGCAGACCCAAAACTTGGTCTGTCACTGCTTCTATCATGCATAAGATGCTATAAGAATTAATGAAGTGTCTTAGTAGTCAGGCTCGATGGCCAATCATATACTCTCTTTCTTTAATGCATCAATAATGTTTTCCTTTTTTACTTTCGCACCGGAATAAACAATCGCGGAACCGACAATGACAAATACGGCAACAATGACAGAAAGAATGCTCATCCAAGGGAGGGTGAACCCGTAGCTGAATTTGTTCGCAAATGCCCTATAGATCAGATACATCACGACGAAACTGACGGGGAGACCGAAGAGCAGCGACTTGACCCCATAAAAAATACTTTCATAGTTCATCATTTTCGCAAAGCCTTTTGGGGTCATGCCAACGGATTTCAGCATCGCAAATTCCCGTTTTCGAAGGGATATGCCCGTCGAGACCGTATTAAAAATGTTCGCAATGGAAATCGCTGAAATCAATACGATAAAACCATAAGAAAAGACAGACATCAATAGAATCTGTTGTTCTTCGCTTTTTCTGGATTGATATGAATTGGTGGCATTCAGATTGGTCTCATGCATCTCTTCGATTTCCTGCTGTGTTGTCATCGGTTCCGTACTTTTCAAATAGAGGTATGTCTGAATGCTAGTTATGTCCTCGTCGTCTGCCAATCGATTCATGACGCGCTCCGAAACGATGATATTTAACCCGCCTATTCCTATCGTGTTCATCCCCATAGGAGCTTGATCCGTCAAAGCGGCAACGGAAACTTTATTTATTTCCGCTTTTCTCCCATTATAGAAATTCATTAATTCGATGCTTTGGCCGACATTCGTATACATGGCCTTCGTCCGGACATATTTTCCCGTATCCATATCTTTGTAATGGATCGTATCCATCACGATCGCGGCGGGATGATCCGGATCCGTGAGCTGTTCGTAATCTGCGCCGACCGCTTTGGCATAGGCTTGCAGACCCGAATCGTTCAATGCATGGATCTTAATTTCGTAAGGATATTTCCCGTCTTGCAGTAAACTCTTATCCTTCTTAACCTTCTCTTGCAATTCATCGGCGATGAACGCTTCATCAACCCAAGCGCTCTTAGACAGCTCGTGAATCACGTTGTATTCCTTTACGCCATCCAGGGAGACAATCGATTGTATCAAACGGTCATCTATTCTTTCTCCATTGCTGTACGATACTTCAATATCGAAATTGACGCCTTCCTGCGACAGATCCAGGGATTGTTTCATGCCGGTGATAAAAAACGATACTGTTAAAAACAAAACGATGCTGATGACGAGCGAAAATACGATGGCATGATATCTCCGTTTGTTCCTTTTTAAATTTTTCAGCCCGATTTCCGCTTCGATGCCGAAGAGCCGGCGAATGAACCTCGACGTTTTTACAGCTTTGGCCGTAAGCTTTAAGTCGGTTGTTTGGCGAATCGCGTCCATGGCGGATACCTTGGATGCTCTGATGGCCGGAAGATACGCCGAAATGAAAATCGTCAGCATCGAGACCACACAGATAATCAAGAGCGATAACGGCGTGACGATGAGCACCAGCTGTTCAGTGGTCCATAATACCCCTTGAATCAGTGCGTTCATGAACCAAAAGGTGATCCCAATCCCGGCAAGACCGCACAGGATGCCAATGGGAATGCCCATCAAGCCAATGACGGCTCCTTCAAAAAGCACTGAATTCCTCTTCTGCCTTTTCGTAGCCCCCACGCTCGCGAGCATCCCTAAATGGCGGGAACGTTCCGAGACGGATATCGCAAAAGCATTATAGATGAGCGAAACCGAGCCGATCATAATGACCGCCATCAGAATCACCGCTAAGGAGTACATCATGCTGTACGAGGCTTTGCTTTTGGACAAGCCGTAATAATGAAGCAAATCGTTATTATATTGGACTGTCTCGATATGGTTCCTCTTCGCCAAATTTTCCGCATGAGCGAACAAGGACGGATTAACTTTCTGCAAGACCACCGCCGCATTGACCCGATCGTTTGCACCGATGATGTTTTCATCGATATAGCTAAGGACCGTATAACCCGGGGCCCAAGCTGTTTCCCCTTCGGGAGGTTTGATGAAGCCCACCACCGTATAATCCTTTGTCATTAAATGCTGCAATGTTTCGGTCAATATGCCGTCTTTCCTACGCAGCGATTCAGTCTGATCCAAGGGATTGCCCCCCCCTTGCTCGAATCGTTCACCTACACGAAGGGTTAGACGATCGCCGATTTCAACCTTCATTTTGGCGTTCGTTGCAACGGCTTCAGACATAACGATTTCCTTGTCCGTGTGCGGAAGACGCCCCTTGCTTAATTCAATTGGAAATTGCGTGAAACCTTGTGCATTATATTCCTTGATGAACAAGTACGGTTTATTAGGATTCTGTCCCCCTTCTAATGGGGCATAGCCAAGATCTCTTGTGATCGCAACGGTTTTGGCTGCGTTATCGCCCTGTATCGCCGCGAGCTGTTCTTTGGTTACATCTTGATATTGGACATGCCACTCCCCTGTTTCCGCAATGGTTTGTCTGATCAACAAATCGGAAAAGGAAAAAACAAGCGAAGCGACAGCAGTCACCATGGCAACCGAAATGATGACGCCGATGATGGTTAATAGCGTTCGTTTTTTATTTTGCTTCAGATGCCGGATGGTTAGTGTATTGACAATGTTCATCGCCGGATCACCTCGTCTTTGGCAATCCTCCCGTCTTCAATCGAAATGATCCTGTCGGCTTGCAAGGCGATTCGTTCGTCATGCGTAATCACGATCAGCGTCTGATGATAGGTTTTATTCAACATTTTTAATAGATCGACGATCTCGCTGCTATTCTTGCTGTCCAGATTCCCGGTCGGTTCGTCTGCCAGGATGATTGCAGGATTGCCAATAAGGGCTCTGCCAATCGAAACCCGCTGCTGCTGTCCTCCGGATAACTGATTCGGCAGATGATTTAACCGGTGCTGCAAATGGAGTGTATGCACGAGGCTATTCAGCTGCTTTTGATCTACCTTTTGTTTATCCAGCAAGAGCGGCAGCGTCATATTCTCCTCCACCGTCAGGACGGGAATCAGATTGAAAAACTGATAGATCAGGCCGATTTGCCTGCGTCTGAAGATGGCCAGCTGCGTTTCGTTTAAGGCATACATGTCCGTATCCTCAACAAAAACTTTACCCCCAGACGGCCGGTCCACGCCGCCCAGCATATGGAGAAGCGTCGATTTCCCCGAACCGGACGGGCCGATAATCGCAATGAATTCGCCTTTTTGGACCGAAAAAGAAACCTCGTCAAGCGCCTTCACCGCCGATTCGCCTGTGCCGTATATTTTAGATAAATGTTCGATTCTTAAAATTTCCATGGTCATAACTCCTTGCCCTGATGCTCAGTTCCAGAAATATTTCATCTCTCTAAGTCCAACATCCCACATGGCTACATTTCCCTCAATGGTTATCGTAAGCTCATTTGCCTGTTGGAGAAAAATTTCAGACATATACGACTCATGGCGTAGATAATCTGCAGCTGCGGACAGGAACTCATGTCCATCGATGGCAACGCTGATGCTGCCATGCAAATCCTTTTGATCGGGAATTCCATAATTCAAGGAGAAATACATCTCCTCCTTATTGTCTAACGTATATTTGTACGTTTTCTTGTTTTTGCCTTCGGCGCTATACACATTATATTGGGGTTCTACGTCTTGGCCGCCAATTTTGAGACGGTATCGTTTGGTCCCCGCCGAAGGATTTCCGGTGCTGTCTTTCAATTCGTTGATCGCCACAAAGGGGCCTTTTTCTTTGGTGAGCGCTTTGTCAACCAGCCCGAAGCTTCCCCAAATCCCGATCATAAGGACAACAATGGAAATGCCCGCAGCAGCAATATTTCTCCATACATTTTTTGTGCGAAAGCCAAATTTGTACGCCCCGAATCCGACTGCTGCGCCCATTGAGTTCTGAATAACGTCATTCATATCAAAGCTGCCGAGCAAAGTTAATGCCTGAAGGGTCTCCAGTACAAGTATGGAAAGGATAAACAATGTCATGAATCGAATAAAGCTGGTCCGGTATAACAATGGAATCAATATGCCAAAAGGGATAAAAGCTGCGATGTTCCCAAAACCCACAAGATCCATCACTGTAGGATGTAGAAGATCCGATAGGCCCGGCAGCCTAAAAAAATCATCCGGTAAAAAAATAAAGGTGTATTCGGTATTGAACTCTACAGTACCTGCTCTGCCGAAAGCGAGAAACATAAAATAAAGAATAAAAAGGGTATAGAATAGGGTAATGGTAAAAATAATCTTCCGCTGTTGCTTCAAATGCATTGTCATACCTCCATAGTTTAGCTGATGAATATCATTTTATCTGTCTAAAATGACTTTCAAGTGACGATGGAGGTGACAATTCAGTCACTTTCAGAGTGCCGCTAAATCACTTGCTTATAAAATTTAATCCGAAACTGTGTCCCCTTCCCGCTCTCGCTCGTCACATCGATCACTCCATTCTGGCTGGCAATGATGCTGTGAGCCATCGCAAGTCCTATGCCGATGCTCCCTTCGCCGGCGTTTTTTCCTTTATAAAAACGTTTGAAAATATAAGGCAAATCCTCTTTCGGAATGCCTTTTCCGTTGTCAGCAATGACGATTTCCGTAAATAACGTGTTTTCGGAAAAGGTGATGGTGATTGCTCCGCCTTCATGCGTGTGCTCCACGCCGTTTTTCAAAATATTGATGACCGCTTCGACAGTCCAATTGAAATCGCCGGCAAAAGCGACGTCGTCATCGCCCGCGATGGAAACCGTTTGTTCCTTAATATCCATCGGAATCATAACCGGCTCTAAAGCCTTCTGGATAAGGTTTTTCACGGGGATTCGGTCTTTTTTGAACTGGATAGTCTTCGCGTCCATTTTCGATAATTTTAATAAGGAAGAAACAAGCCAATCAATGCGTTCAAGCTGAATGCGGATATGATGGGTGAACTCCGTTCTTTTGGCAGGAGGCAGGTCAGGGGAGCTTAACAAATCCGCCATAACCTTCATGGAGGTGAGCGGCGTTTTGAGCTGATGCGATATATCGGATATGGCATCTGTCAGTTGAAGTTTGTCCCGGTGCAATAACGACCTGTGCTCCGATAACATGAGCGTCACTTTGTAAATATCATTTTTTAGAATGCTAAGCTCGCCTTCTTGATTATCACGGACGTCAAGGGAATCATTGCCGTTGCTAATTTCCCGCAGATAGACGGACAGCTTCTCTAGCTCGCGGTATCTCCATCTCATGAATAATAAACTGCTGCCAATAAGCAGAATGGATAGAATGGATACGAACACCGCCGAGATAGACGAAATGAAAGCAGCCGCAACGATCGCCGTTAAGCTAATCGAGCCCATGATGAGCAATAAAATCTGAATTTCCCGGTTACGCAGCATCTAATCACCGGCCTTATAGCCTAAACCGCGTATCGTTTTGATCAAAACCGGATGCCCTGGATCATCCTCCAGCTTTTCTCTGAGCCTTTTGATATAAACCGTTAACGTATTGTCGTTCACGAAGTCTCCGGCCACGTCCCAGATTTGCTCCAGAAGCTGATTCCTTGTGAGAACCTGTCCAATGTGGCTGCCAAAGATCAGCAATAAGCGATACTCTAATGCGGTCAACGAAATTTCAGCGCCGTTTTTATGCACTTTGCCTTCCAGCGTATTGATTCGGACATTGCCGATGTCTATGATCGCTATGGTGTAAGACGGCTTCTGGTATCTCCGCAAGACTGTCTTGATCCGGGAGAGCAGCTCACGAACCCGAAAAGGCTTTGTAATATAATCGTCGGCTCCCATGTCAAGCCCCATCACGACATTGACCTCATCGTCAATCACCGTTAAGAAGATGACCGGAATGTCCCGCCGCTCTTTCACCATCTTACACAATTCATAGCCGCTTCCGTCCGGAAGCTGTAAGTCGAACAAGCATAAAGCAAACTGATCGATGTCTTCGGTGAGCACCTTTTTGGCTGAGGCGACATCATGGCAGAGAACGGTTGGAAAACCGTCTTGCTGCAGCGAATATTCCAGGCCCGATGCGATCGTCTTATCATCTTCGACTAATAAAATTTTCATATGCAGATCATCCTTACGCTTGGATTAAATAACAGAGGAGAACGCCAGAAGCGGAACAGAACTTCGAAAGTCTTATTATACGCTGCTATCCAATATAAGTATAATATTTCGCAGCTAATAATTCATATCAATTACTGAAAACCATAAATAGTCCCATTTGCACTTTCAGCCTTTTTTCATAACAAAAAACCGTTAACCCGGTACTTAGATTAACGGTCTAAACTTCAATTTCGTATTATAGATGTTTTTGTGTATCATAATATTCAATTGTTCATTAGTGTTGGCTATCCCAAATTAACCGCCCGGATCTTCTCCAGCGCTACTTTCGGTTTTCGGTCTTCGGTAAGCAGGCCGTTAACCTCATGCTGCACGTCCGTAATCTGCGTATAACAGTAGCCGGAAATAAACGGAATGGCTTTAATCGCTCCGGTTATGCTGCTGAATCGCTCCAGGAAAGCTTCCTCGTTATCCACCTGATTGCCGTAACCCCAGCCATGCTCGCTCCGGAAAGCAATCCCCCCGAACTCGCTGATGATTATCGGTTGGCCTTTATAACTGTAGCCGTGGGCGAACGCAAATTTCCACTCGTTGTACGTGCCGCTGCTCCCCGTAACCGAGTCTTTATCCTTGTATCTTTCGTACAAATCTTCGCCCCGCTCCACATAATCATGAAGAGTCAAAATATCAGAAACAGTGTGCTCCCATCCATCATTGGTGATGACTGGACGATTAGGATCGATGGATTTGGTCAAATGATAAATGCTTTCTGTAAAATTTTGCTGCGTGACGTCATGGATAATATTCTGAATGCCCCAGGATTCGTTAAAGGGCACCCAGGTAATAATGCAGGGGTGATTGTACTGCTGCCGCACAACCTCCAGCCACTCTTTGGTAAAACGTTCAACGGCCTCATCGTTATATTCATAAGCGGCCGCCATTTCGGACCAGACCAGCATACCTTTGACATCGCACCAGTACAGGAAGCGGGCGTCTTCGATTTTCATATGCTTGCGCAAACCGTTGTAGCCCATCTCGGCAATCGCCTCGATATCTTGAATCAGCGCTTCTTCGGACGGAGGCGTCAGATGACTTTCGGTCCAGTAGCCCTGATCCAGGATCAGTCTTTGGTATAGGGGAATATTGTTCAACAGGATTTGGCCGTCTCTAACCGAGATTTTGCGCATGCCGAAATAGGAGCCCACCCGGTCAATCTCCCGTTCTCCTTCATACAGCACAAACTCCACGTCGAACAGATTGGGGTTGCCCGGCGACCAGAGGTTTTGCAGCCAAGGTCCGTTGATGCCGCTCATCATGCCGGTTTCCACCGTCAGCCAGGCCCTGTCCGCCGAAAGGCTCAGCTTTCTTACCATTTCCCCCTTAAACGTAATTTCCGTCTCCAGCCGGAGATCCTTTTTGTTTGTTGTCCCGTTAAACCGGAAATCAAACCGGATCATTTGGCGGTCGATGTCAGGCGTCATTTTCACCATATCCAGGCGGGTTTCATGGACATGTTCGAGCCAGACGCTTTTCCAAATGCCTGTCGTCTGCACATAAAATGAATCATGATTCCGGCCGGCCCAGCGCTGCTTGCCCCGGGGCTGCAGACAGCTGTCGCTGTCTTCCACCTTCAGCACAATCTCATTTTCGGCGCCTTGCCTGAGCAGGCTGGTAATATCAAAGGAAAAACGGGAGTATGCCCCTTCATGTTCCCCCGCAAAACTGCCGTTCACCCAGCAGGCAGCTTTATAATCCACACCTTCAAAATGCAGGATCGTTTGTTTCCCTTCCGCCTCGGGGGTAAGTGTCACTTTTCTGCGGTACCAGATCTGCGGATGGAACTTCTCGTCACCAATCCCGCTCGCCCCAGTTTCATAGGTAAACGGAACGTTTATTTTTTGCGCAGCCGGAAAGTCGTCCATATAGCGTTCGGCAACTCCGGCTTTTACATCATCGAAGCTGAAATCCCACTCCCCGTTCAGATCCAGCCACTGGCTCCGTACAAATTGGGGTCTCGGATAGTTTTTCATATAAAATTTCGTAGCTGCTTCGGTCACGTAGCACCAAATCCTCTCTCTGATCACTGAAGTATTCTCTGTATTTCTTATCACAGATTACTATCTTGTTCAGAGAAAGAAAATGATTTATCCTATCTAATGACTGATCTATTATCCTTTTAAGGAGCGGAAATCAATGATATATCTAAAGCGCTGCGGATATAATGTAATTCACCCTGGGGGCTTTACCGTCGACCGCCCGGACGGCTCCGGGGATTACGTCTTTTTATTCTTCCGGAGCAAAATGGAGCTTAAGATTCATTCGCAGGCTGTATTTGTTGAACCTAATACCTTTATTATATTTAACAAAAACACCCCATATTTCTACCGTGATGCTGAACAACCTTTGGTCCATGACTGGTTTCATTTTGAAATGGAGGCTGCGAATGCATTTTTCGATCGGCTGAATCTCCCTCTGGATACCTTAATAACAGCTTACGACCCCTTCTATATATCCAGAAAAGTGAATGATATTCATTGGGAGAATCTGCAGAACGGAACCTTCTGTAAGGAAATCATCGATAATACCATTCGTTGCCTGTTCATGAAGCTTAGCGACATTCGAAATCATGTGGAGCCGCACAATCAGATTAGTAAATACTATGCCCCGTTCTTGAACCTGAGAAATGAAGTGTTCAGTTCTCCTTCTACTTGGTATACTGTCGAATTCTTGGCGGATAAGATGAATATGAGCCGGTCTTATTTTCAGCATATATACAAACAAATCTTTGGCATACCGGTAGTTAACGACATCATCCTTAACAGACTAAGTTATGCCTCTTATCTACTAAAGAACACATCGTATGCGATCAGCCATATTTCCGGTATTTGCGGTTATGAGAACGATGTACACTTTATGCGGCAATACAAAAAGTTCGCCGGGCTAACTCCAAGTGAATATAGAGGAAGGTCTGAGGTTGGTCGTTAATTCTATCCGCTCGATGTCTTGGAGCTGCAAAAAGCGAGACGGCCTTAACCCGATTTATCTTTTTATTCTCGGCAGAGCTGCCGCCGTAATGAGCGCCAGTGCAGAGAAGGCAATCGACCAGATAAATGCATGATCGAACGCAACAGCTACAGACGCCGGGTCATGTGACATGACCGAATTATACTCGTTCTGCAAAATAATGGCAATTACCGCTGCGCCAAAGGCGCCGCCGATTTGCTGCATAATCCGAGTGGTGCTGCTGGCATGCGGGATTTGTTGTGAAGACAGGCCGATATAGGCGGAAGCCATGACCGGCAGAAACACAGCCCCTAGTCCTGCCCCCCGCACGATCAATGCTGCGCTCAAAAAATAATAGCTCGTATCTGCGCCAAGCTGTGTAAATGGCCATGTTCCAAGCAAGGTAAGCATGGTTCCGGCAAGAACGACGGGCCTCGAACCGATCCGGTCCGTCAGTTTGCCGGCAAGCGATCTTGTCAGCAGCATCCCGATCCCTTGCGGCACGAGCAGCAGACCGGAGATAAGCACGGATTCGCCGCGGACCTGCTGGAAGTATAACGGCAGCAGAAGCATTGCCCCGTAGGTGGTCAGGCCGGATAAAAAGAGCAGAATCGATGATACGGCTAAAGAACGCACCCGGAACAGCCTAACATCAAGCAAAGCTTCATTTTCTTTACGAATTGCATAAACGACAAACACAGCCAAAAGCGCTAAACCCGCTAGAACGGGAACGAGAACAGCCGCATGGCCGAAACCGCGGGTGGAGCTTACTTCTCCAAGACCGTAAATAATGAGAACGATGGCCGGGGACAGCAGCATCAGTCCCAGCAGGTCCAGCCGCAGCGTTCGGGTTCCGCGCTTTTCATTAGGCAGCCCCTTCCACGCCATAATGATGGCAACGATGCAGATCGGAATATTCACCAGGAAAATCCATTTCCAGTTCAGATGATTAATGATGAGGCCACCCAGTACCGGCCCCAAAATCGGTCCAAGCAGCGCCGGCAACCCGACCGTAGCCATCATTTTGCCCATATTTTGCCCTCTGAAGGCGCGTACTCCCAAGGTCTGCATAATCGGCATCAGCAATCCCCCGCCTATTCCCTGTATCGTACGGAAAAAAATCAGGCTTTCCACGTTCCACGCCAAGCTGCATAGAACAGAACCAAACAAGAACATGCCAAGTGAAAATAGCCACATAGGCTTGCCCCCAAATCGCTCCACCGCCCAGCCGGTTATGGGAATGACCATGCCAAGCGCAAGCAGATAACTGGTCATAACCCATTGAATGGTCGACACTGAGGTACTAAATTCCCGAACCAGCGTATCAATAGCAACATTGGTTATCGTCGTGTCGAACAGCGGGGCCAGCATCCCGATCATTAGAATCAACATCATTTTTTTCGCGGCCGCTTGCTGTTCAGCCGGTTCAAGCGTTTCAGTGCTTTGTTTCTGCAAGTTGAAAACCTCCCATTGGTTGTACATATAAGAAACTATTAGTTTCTTATTTGCGTTTATGATATACTATCGCTAAATGAAACGCAACGATTTTTTTAAGGAGTATGAGAAGAATATGTCCCATTCACAAGATCAAGATAAATTGAAAACCAGACGCAGAGGCAAAGAACTGGAAGCGGCTATACTACAGGCGGTACGGGAAGAGTTGAATGAACGAGGATATTCTAATCTTACGATGGATGGAGTGGCGGAACGGTCGGGAACAAGCAAAGCCGTACTTTACCGGCGATGGGCCAACCGTGCTGAGATTGTACTCGCTGCAATCCGGGAACGCGTGCCCCTGCCGCTGGAGGAGGTTCCCGATTACGGGAATCTGCGGGATGATGTTTGCGGCGTGCTTAGATCGATGAATCAGAACAATATCGAAGTGATGATGACGGCTTTCTATGGACTCGTAACGGATATCGGGGCCATGCCGCTTGCATCCCTAATATTCCCCGAAGGACGTAATAACAGGACAATGACAATAGTGCTACAACGAGCCGTAGACCGGGGTGAGGTGCCGGCCGAAGCCGTTACGCCCAGGATGCTTACTCTGCCTGCGGATTTGGCCCGCCATGAGTTAATCCTTTATAATAGACCCATGTCTGAGCAGACGATTGCTGAGATTGTGGACGAAGTGTACTTGCCGCTTGTGTTAAAGCGGTGATTTCCATTTCCGATCCTCTATAAAAAAGGAGGAATGTATATGATTGGTCCGAGAGAAGTTACAAGAGAAGAAAGAATGAATATTGCCAATGGAATCGCAAAGCAATTGTTGGATAAATACGGTGCAGATGTTGAAGCGATTGGTATCTATGGTTCTTTAGCCAGGGAAACGGATGGTCCATTTTCAGATATTGAAATTAAATGTATTTTGCATTCTTTGGAAGATGGTTTTAGCTATGAATGGACATCAGGTGACTGGAAAGCAGAAGTAAACCTTGATAATAAGGAAAGTTTTATAGAAGAAGCCACTGCTATAGAAGAAGATTGGCCGCTTACTCATGGACAATTCTTCACTATACTCCCCGTTTATGACCCGATGGGATTTTTTGAAGAGCTGAGACAACAAGCAGGTTCCGTGGATAACTCCATTTTTAAAGAAGCGGTTTGTAAAACATTAGTTGAGGAAATGTACGAATACATCGGTAAATTAAGAAATATAAAAATTCAAGGACCTGCAACATATTTGCCTGCATTGGCGATAAAAATAGCAACTGGGGGTGCGATGATTTTAGGTTTACACCATAAACGCTATTTTACTACAGCAGCTCAAGTATTACCGGAAGCCTTACTATTCACAGATAAGCCCTGTGGGTTCGATGAACTATGCCAGCTCGTGATGTCGGGCCACCTCTATGACTCTAAAAGGATATTTGATGCATGTGAAGACTTTTGGAATGGTTTGATGGACTGGTCGAAAAAGAATGGTTATATTATTAATTATTCTAACGGTGTACCCTTTTGATTGAAAATCTCAAAATTATAAAACCAATTTCTAAATATTATTGAGAAATTGGTTTTTCGTGATAGATTTCTACTGTACTAAATGATCCAAATCCGGCTGCAATTTGGTCCGCAGAGCATATAGCATGAAGGCACCCACAAGGAACGCGACGGCATCCGAAATGACGAGCGACCAGACCACCCCGTGGAAACCGTTCATTTGATTTGCGATATAGAGCACAGGGATCAGGGTGATTCCTTGAATAATTGACATAATAAATGCGGCGGTTCCCTGTGCTGTGGCTTGAAAGATCCCCGTAAACAGTGAGGTCATTCCTGTAATGAACAAGGATAGGAATGTCACATGTAATATGTAGCTCCCCATCTCAATCAATTGCGGGTCATTCGTGAACAAACCGATTAAATGGTCGGAAATCAGATAGACGATAACGCCGAACATCACTGCTAACGCGACAATCGTTTTAATCGTGAATTGTATGGTATGCTTCATGCGCAATCTATTTGCTGTAAAAGAGAAAGCAATGAGCGGCACGACTCCCTCGCTTAAGCCCATCAGAATTAACTCGGGGAATTGCAATAGGCGAGATGATATGCCGAACCCTGCGATAGCCTGCTCCCCATACTCGACAAGATAACGGTTGAAGATGAGCGACATTGCACCCATGAAGATACTCATCACAAAGACGGGAACTCCGATTTTGAATACATTGCCCAGAATGTCCTTGGTAGGCTTGAACTGTTTGATTGAGATTGTTAAAAATCGGCTCTTAAAACCTATATGGTAGGCGTAATAAGCACTCGCAACCAAGTTGGAAATGACTGTAGCAGATGCAACGCCAATCACATCCCAATGAAAGACGAAGATGACTAGTGCATCAAGAATAATGTTCACCACCACACTTAGAAGCATACCGACCATCGATGTAATGGCTGCACCCTCCGAGCGTACGATATTCTCCAGCGTGAAGAATAATCCAACGAAAGGTGAACCAATAAGCATAATCGTGACATAGTCCTTGGTAAACCCGAAGGAGTCAGGCGTTGCTCCCAAGCCATGAACGATTGAATCGATAAGCGGGAGGCCGAGGGCCATTGCGATTAGACCAAGAACTAAACTGCTGTAGAAGGCAAAAGAAGAGACATGCTTTACATCTGCATATTTCTTCTCTCCCAGCAACCGGGAGATGAAGGCACTGCTGCCGACACCAATCAGGTTGCCTAGCGCCATAATAACCGCGAATAACGGCAAGGTTAGAGCGAGTGCGGTTAGCATGGCCGTATTATTAAGTGTGCCAATGAAAAAGGCATTCAAGATAGAATAGATAACACTCATAGATGTGCCTAGCATCATCGGCAGTGCGAAGTGAGCAACAGCTTTTGCAACCGGTGCTTTTTCAAAGTAATGGAGGTTTTCTGTATCCATGCGGGGTCACCATTTTCTTATATTTTTGGTTTAATTCGGCTTTCAAATTACTTAGAACCCTAACTATATGTTGAATATGAACCAAACGGCGCAGCACAAACTAACCCGTAACTGCGTAGGACCACTTTGCGGGTGTGCTGTTATTGCGCTGCCTTACTCTTCATCCTTCTCTCTTGGAAAGGCAGCGCCTGCTTGATGAAAAAGCTCTACTTACTTATCATCCTGATCATGTGACTTATCGGGTGAAGAATTACCTCCGTCTCTGGAAGGCCTGCCGAATCCGTGCATTCCGTTTCCGTGACCTTCTCTGCCAAACCCGGGGAACCTTCCGTTAAAGCGCCCGTCCCCCAGCTCTTCCCACATTCTGCTCATTTGTCCGCGCATGGACATTAGTCTTTCAAATTCCTCTGTACCCATACGCTCCTTGGCGGCCTCCATCCAAAGAGCCGTTACGTCCCGCTCTGCATCTGTTCCAAGCTCTTCCTCCAAGGTCATAATAATACGGTCTGTGTATTCCCCATAAGCAACCTGCTCTTCGGGCAGCAGGCGGGAAAATATATCGCCTCTGTCTAACTCTTGTCCCTCTTCCTCCTGTCCTTTTTGCGTGAGGTAAATCAATATGATGCGCTTATCTGTTTCTGATGGCTTACGGGTGATATATTCAGCTTTCTCCAATTTTGCAAGCAATTCATTAAGGGATGATACACGGATGTCCAGCATATAGGATAAATCCTTTGTACTGATACCGTCTTTCATCCGGAGAAATGCCAATATCCTGCCTTGCCCGCGTGACGTGTCAGCCATAGGGCCAACAGCGGCGTGGGTTTTCAAATGTTGCCTCTGTAACAGCCATTGCAGTTTCGCCAGTTTTTCATACAATTCAGTATTCATGTTTATTTTGAAGCCTCCTTAATTGTGTTTGTTTATTTCTTTTAACGGTACCTGTTTATTATATTGTAACGGTACCTGTTGATTCGTATTATAACGGTACCTGTTGTATTTGTCGAAATTTTTTACAGGTGCCGTTAGAATATTTCGACTTAAGGAGTCGAAGCAGCAAAAAAAGCCCTGCATCTCTGCAAGGCATCATTAGTATTCCAACACCAATGAGTTGTACTTTCTCTATCGTCTGAGGGGAAATAAACGACCGATAATTTCCATAACGCCGCCAATTTCGGCTTGGATGTGTTCAAGCTTTTCTTCTGCCGCAGAAAAAATTACCGCCGTCGACGGACCTCCTGAGGCATTCAGTTTTTCTGTGATCCCTGGAACTGCCTGAAAACTGCAGCCGTTCAACTCTGCCAGAAGTCCTGCCTCATACCCTGCCCCCTTAGAGCCGACCGGATGAATCTCATGCACCTCAGGCGAGGCTACAAGTGGCTGCAGCTGCCGGATACTGCACCGTCTCGCCTCCTGTTCCAATACTGCGCTACCTATCAGCGGTTCCCCCAACATAACCACACAGTCTCCGGCAACCGACCGCATCAGCTTCAGCCGTTCCTCATCGGTTTCCCCGATTACGGTAATCCCTACGCCGGTCTGGCATGATTTGAAATTGTCCTCCGTGCTGCCGTTCAAATGAGCCTCCGTGAGTCCGGCTTCGTCCAGCAGCCTTTGTACACCGCGGATAATTTCGTTCCCTGTGGGATGCTTTTCCACAGCCAGGGTATCCACTACGCTAAGAATGTCCGCTCCAATGGACAAGACTTCCATAACCGCAACTCTGGCTGTATAATAACCGACTATATCCGGCGGAGCCTGTACAGCATCCATTGGCTTGTTCCCGATACTTGCACTGGAGTCACAGCCTATGACCAATAAGCGGCTTCCCGCCCTACGCACTAAAGTTAAATCGCGAATTTTTTGTATTGACGGTTTCAATTATTGCAATCCCCCTGACAACTTCGTACGCATTGAAGTTTGACGTTTCAGCCCTTACAATATTTCGATATACCCTTCTGTCCCATGCACGCGAATTCGTTGCCCGTCTTGTATCAGGCTGGTTGCATTCTCTACTCCAACAACTGCCGGCAAACCATATTCACGTGCAATAACGGCTCCATGGGTCATCAGTCCGCCAACTTCGGTGACCAGGCCTTTAATGGATACAAACAAGGGTGTCCAGCTGGGGTCAGTAAACGCAGTGACCAATATATCACCTTCCTCCAGATCAGCATCTTCCATATTTAAGATGACACGTGCCCGTCCCTCAATAACTCCGGAAGACACCGGCAGACCTGCAATAGCTTCGGCCGGCAGATTTTCCCGCTTGTACTTACCTGCAATGATTTCACCATCAGATGTAAGCACCCGGGGTGGAGTTAGTTTGTCATATAATTTGTACTCTTCTTTTCGTTGGGTGATGATCTGGTAATCCAGTTTATTTGTGCGTACGACTTCGTGAAGCTTTTCGAACGTGAGGTAATAGATATCTTCTTTTTCATGAATAACGCCCGCTTGTACTAGTTGTTCGGCTTCTTTCAGTAAAGCCCGCTTATAAACGAAGAAGCGATTAATATATGCATATTTTGGATATTCCCGATATCCAATCAGATTTCGGACCAGGCCGATCATTCGTTTTGTCTCTTTGGCTTTTTGTTCGCCATCCGGCAATCGCTTCAACCGCTCTAATAACTCTTGTTCTTTATTCAAAGCTTCCTGTCGCCCCTGCTCAAATTTCCGCTTTCCGGCATTAGGCTCAAAGTTTCTGATGTTACCCAGAATCATGGGAACAAGCGTAATCGGTTTTTCACTCCAGCGGGTTCTGGTAATATCGATCTCTCCGGTGCATCGCATTCCGTATTTGTCCAGATAAGCAGTGATCGCGTCTAGGGATTCCTGTCCGCCCTCAAACTTAACCAATTCATCCAAAAAGCGATCATCTTCTACATGTTGTAAATACGTAATGACGTCCGGGTAAGGGCGTATCACATCTGCGACATCCATTAGAGCCAAGCCCATTTCCGAAGTGATATTGTTAGGTACAGATTGAGACAGCGTATCTGCTGCGTTTTTTTCACCCAACCACTCCATCATTTTTTCATTGATCCATGCTGAAGCATTCATAGCTGTCATAATCACACCAAAGCTTCGTGGATCAGATACGCTCTTCCTCGTTCTGAATTCCTGGATATCTTCCTGGATAAAATCAAACAGATCCACTCCTGATTTCGTTTGGATCTTATGTTTTAACTCTTCGATCGATGATTCACTTCGCTGAATCAAATCAGAAACGATTGCCGGATCATAATCGTTAAGTGTTTCATAATTCGCAGGCGCCGGACCTTGATTGCTTTTACCGTCACCCTGTTCTGTCTTATCATCCGGTGCCGGTTTTATAAAATCCCCCCGCTCTAGGACGGTCGTCAAGGCATCTTTAATGAGCGGATCGTTTTTTCCCAGGACATTTATTAAAGTTTCCCTGCCCGAAGGTGAAGCCAGCATAAGCGAAACATCAACAAACAGCCTTCCGCCTGCTTTACGCATGGGTGCTGGAGTTAGCAACAGGTAAAAAGACAAGCCCAGTGGTTTCATGGGATCTGTCATCATTTGTTGGTGACCTACAGACACATAAACGTGATTCTCTTGATCATTCTGTTCAGGGATGGGATATAAAGTAGTGATGGGCCGGCTCTGGACAATATAAAAAGTACCATCGGCCAAACACCATTCAATATCTTGCGGGCAGCCAAAATGAGCTTCGATTTGCCTTCCAATGCTTGCCAGCTGTAAAATTTGGGGTTCAGTAAGTGTTTGAGCCGTTTGCTGACCGGGATCGAGCTGCCGGGTCTCTGTTCCGCCTTCTTTTAGTCCATAAATAGCCAGTTTTTTGGTTGCAATCCTCTTATCGACGATATTCTCTTCCTGTACCTTATAACAATCGGCTGAGACCAGGCCTGAAACCAGTGCCTCGCCGAGCCCAAAACTGGCATCGATCGACAGCAGCTTCCGGTTGGAAGTAATCGGATCAGCGGTGAACAAAATCCCCGAAGCCTGCGGGAAAACCATCCTTTGCACGATAACGGATAAATAAACTTGACTGTGGTCAAAGCCATTTTGCATACGATAAATTACCGCGCGGTCCGTAAACAGGGAAGCCCAGCATTTGCTGATATGCTGCAGGATTGCATCGGCGCCGATGATATTCAAAAAGGTGTCTTGTTGGCCGGCAAAAGAGGCATGCGGCAGATCCTCAGCAGTCGCACTAGAACGAACTGCATAGCTATGCTCATCACCAAGCTGGGAGAGATAGTGAGTTACTGCTGTGACAACATCGGAAGGCATTTCTGCTTCCATAATGATTTGGCGAATTTTTCTGCTGACTTCACGAATGGAATCCCAATCTTCTACTTTTAACAAGGTGAGCTGCTTCAACAACGCGTGATACATTTCGTTTTGTCCGATGGCCTGCTGATACCCTGCGGTTGTAACACAAAAACCTTCTGGCACTTGGATTCCTTCAATTTTGGATAACTTCCCCAAGTTCAATCCTTTTCCGCCAACAAGCAACAGCTGCGAATGTTCCACTTCCTGAAAACCGAGAACCAAAGCACTCATTCATAATCTCCCCTAACCATTAAATTGAGAAAAAAACTGTTGACAAGGATTTCACCGGCATGTTACACTTAGAATGTAAGATAAGATATTCATGTCGCAAATCTCCTCAAAAGTGGCAAATAGATTATATCATCGTGCCTGTATATATGCAATATGTAAGAGCCTGAGTATTTTACTCAGGTTTTTTTGGTTTTCTGCTACCCTGTCAGTCTTTTACGGTTTCGAAGCAAAAAAAATAAAAAATAGGGATGGAACTGTCCCATCCCTAATTCTATAGTCCAAGCAGGGCACTGGCTCCTTGCTCAAGCACATTTGCTTACTTTAATATTGACCTTTGATTACAAAAAACGAGCCCCGAATGGTTCCGGCCAGTTTGGACTTCTGCCTGGCAAACTTAAACTTTGTCTCTAACTCCTTAGGGACCTCCATCCCCTCAGAAAGCTTAAAACCAACAGCCCGCTTCTTAGAGTCATCCACCGTATACATGACATTGACCGCAAGGCCATCCTCATAAAAAACGTAGGCAAATTGGATATTTTCCACTTGAAAACGCGAAGTTTCTAAAGGTTTGGCCGAAAATTCAATATCACGTTCTTCTTTTAAAATCCGGTGCACATAGGCAAGGGTCTCCTGGCTTTCGCTGGCGGGTACCACTTTAAATTCATGCTTGTATTTGTTCATAAAGTAACGGGCTTCATTAGCCCGTAAACCGGCAAGCGCTTCGGCTACGGGGGAAGATTCTAAACCAACCGTAGACACATTTTTAAAATCAACGATATTCGGCATTCTCTTCTCTCCTCTCTTTATTTCCTTACAACAGGAATCCACATTTCCCCAAAAACCAAGCCGTCCCGCTGCCCCATTTCCACCGATGTGTTCGGCCCCCCGACATAGGCAAAATCCTTGGCTTCCGGCAAGGCTTGGCCAAAGGCAACGCCGGCCAGCTTATTATTTAATTCATCGGCTGTCTGCGCTTCTCCTTTAACAACCAGGTATTCCCCTTTAGGAAATTGAATCACTCTCGCTTCTTCCGGTGCCGCTGCCTCGGTCATAACGCCGGCATAATACATCATCTTGCTGTTCACCGCTTCGTTTACGGCAAAAATGTAGTCATTGGCGGCAATGCCTTTTAAATAATCAAGCCTTCCATCCTGGCTGACAGCGTGCCAAAAGTCTGACTTTTCCTTGTTAATGCCGGCATAATCTGTGTAATCGCTCTTTAGCTCAGTTCCTAAACCTATAACAATAAAGCTGTCTTTATGCTCCAGAGTATATTCTGCCATTTTTAAAACTCCTCTTTTTGTGGATTAATCAAATGATTTGTCTTCTTCACTTGATAAGTATATGATAGCTTTGAATCATGTCAAAAAATGATACTGTTTAGGAGTCCCGATGAAAAAAGTTGAACGGATTAATACCATCATGCGGTATATTAACAATCGTGCCCATTTTACCATTTCTGAAATCATGCGGGAGTTCAACATCTCCCGTTCAACGGCTATTAGGGATATCCGGGAAATTGAAGCCTTGGGGATGCCGCTTGTCGCTGAAGTTGGAAGGGATGGCGGGTATTCTGTCATGCGCAACTCTGTCCTTCCGGTTGTCCGGTTTACCGATAATGAGGTCAAAGCTCTTTTTATCGCTTTTATGGCAACAAGAAATCAACAGCTCCCCTATTTAAAAAGCCGCCAGTCTTTGGCTGAAAAATTACTGGGCCTCATCTCCGAAAATCAGCAGGATGACCTGTTTCATTTAAATCAAATTTTGCTTTTTGAAGGGACCAATCCGAGCAATCCCGACCTGCTTGATCTTTCAGACCTCCCCCATCCCATGTTAGAACAACTGATTCAAATCCTTCTTGTGGACAGCTATTTATTAATTACCGTCGAAGAAAAGAAGGTGATTAAGTCTTATCCCATTTATCTCTTGCACCTTTACCGTGAGAAAAGCCTTTGGCTGATTGAAGGCTTTGACTTACAGGAAGAAAAGAAGCAGATTTATCCAGTCGACCATCTCACCAATGTCATACCCCACCCGGCGAAAAAAAGATTAAGCAAGAAAAAGATACTGGAAAAACTAAGCAAGCAGGAAGAGGAGATTAATCTTATCCTTGAGCTTGGTCCTGATGCGATTGCCCAATTCAAAAAATACCATCCCTTAAATATTTCAATTTCCTATACGAATCCTTACCAGACCACAGCCATTCTAAAGACTTTTATCAATGTTAATAAGCCCAAAGAAGCGGCCGAAATCACAAATTGGCTGCTGTTCCTGGGTGGGGATATCAAGGTTAGGCAAATGCCGGAAGAAGTCTTAGAAGGTTTACAAGAGAGAATACGCTTATACTGCCCTTTATAAAGGGCCCTTTATACCCTATTTTCTCAAGTACGAGGAGAGCATTTATAATCACTTTTAAGCAAAAAGAAGCACGCCAATGTAGGCGTGCTTCTTGATTTACTTGCTATGCTCAACTTATTCCTTCCCCATCGTGCTGATGTCGATCACAAACCGGTACCGGACATCTGAAGCTAATACCCGCTCCCAAGCTTCATCAATCTGATTAGCATGAATAATCTCAATTTCCGGAGCAATACGGTGTTCAGCACAGAAATCAAGCATTTCCTGCGTTTCACGAATCCCGCCAATCATCGATCCGGCAAACGACCGGCGGTGGCCGATAAGTGACATTGCGTTGACCGGCAATGGTTCTGCCGGCGCTCCAACGTTGACCAGCGTACCATCCAACGACAGCAATGACAGGTAAGCATTGATATCAATTTTTGCGCTCACTGTATTGATAATAAGGTCAAACGAGCCGGCCAGCTGCTTAAACGTTTCCGGGTCGCTAGAAGCATAATAATAATCTGCCCCGAGCTCCAGGGCCTCTTCTTTTTTCTTCAATGTCTGTGATAGAACAGTAACCTCAGCCCCCATTGCATGAGCAAGCTTCAGGGCCATGTGTCCAAGCCCGCCAAGTCCAACAACAGCTATTTTCTTACCTGGACCGGCTTCCCAATGGCGGAGCGGCGAGTATGTCGTGATGCCGGCACAGAGCAGCGGAGCTGCGGCATCCAGCTCAATGCCGTCTGGAATGCGAACCACGAAATCTTCGGTTACAACGATATGCGTGGAATAACCTCCTTGCGTATATTGGCCATATCTGTCTATGGCAGCATAAGTACCTGTCATTCCATGAAGACAATACTGTTCTTCGCCCTTATGGCAATTAGCACATTCTCCGCAGGAGTCAACCATACAGCCTACCCCTACACGGTCGCCAACCACATACTTTGTAACTTCAGAGCCAATCTGAGAGACAATTCCGGCAATCTCGTGTCCTGGAACCAGCGGATATTTTACCGGTCCCCACTCGCCGCGGGCTGTATGAATGTCAGAGTGGCAAATCCCGGCGTACCTAATCTCAATGAGGACATCATGAGGTTGAAGCTCTCTCCGCTCAATGGTGGTCAGCTTGAACGGACCTTCTGGACTAAAAGTAGCCCGTGCATTAACAGTTATCATTGCAGTACCTCCTGTAATTATATAAACAACATAATTTGTTTAATCAACTCTCATCTATTATTATAGAGGGGAGAAGTCTGCGTTCAATAGTTAAAAATTACCGATCTGTTGATATATCAACAGATCCTTTGAAATTGTTGATTATGGGAGGAAATAATGATGGCAAAGCTGGACCGGAGAATTCAAAAAACCCAGGAAGCTTTGAAGAATGCGGTTATAGAGCTAATGGGTGAAAAGGATTTCGATAATATCACTATTCAGGACATCGCAGACCGGGCTAATCTGAACCGGGGTACGATTTATCTGCATTATCAGGACAAATATGATTTATTAGACAAGCTCATTGAGTCACACATTAATGAAATAGCAGAGATGGATAAATGGGCATGTGATGAAGAATGGATGGATGCTTTTATTCCTTACTTTGAATATTTCAAGCAAAACCATTTGTTTTTTTCCACCATGTTAACCAGTAAAGGGGCTGGTCCCTCCTATTTTAGAACCCGGCTTCTTGCTCACTGTATCGCAGGCTTTCAATGCGAGATTGATAGGGAGAGCGGCAAAAATAATAATCTAAAGGATGATGTGATTCTGCAGTTTGCCGGAACCGCATATGCAGGCGTAATTGAATGGTGGATCATAAATGGGATGCCCTATCCGCCGGAGGTAATGGCCAAACAAGTAGGCGTCCTGCTTGAGAGAAGTTTATAATCCTCCTCTCTCTACAGTTCAAACCATTCATCCTTGACCGCTTCGAACCATTCGGTTTCTTCACCAACAAGAAAAGACGGGCCCGTAGCAGCCCGCCATTGAAATTTATATTGTTCGATGTCTTCTGGGGAGGAAGAGTTTGTCAAATTGATTACTGTCGGTACTCTTTCTCATCTCCAGTATTTCCACTGTACCGATGGGCGTGTGGAACTCTACCGTTTATTGTTGTATATCCTTCAAAGTGATGGTAATGACCACCGCCTGTCAAGGGTATTGCTGGTCCTGTAGTTCCCCTAATTAAGTGCGTATGTTGATCGTTAAAGGATGTTTCTGCATAATAATTATGAACATGCGGAACACCGCTTGGGGCTGGTTCTGTTACTCCAGCGTAGTGGTGGTAATGCCCATCATCAACCGAGGTATTTCCTTTAAATGGATGAACATGAAAATTAACGGGTCTTCCATCCCAAGAATTAATAAAAAGTTTGTGCGAATGTTCGAAATCGGGACCATGGGAATGCATAACAAAACCTGTTATTGGTATTTCCATCAGTAGCCACCTCACTTTATCAACTGCTATATGCTATGAAAGAGGTGATCTAAATGTTCAATTATGTTTCGTACGAAAATATCATTAAATTGTGGAATAAGGCTATTCGTGTCTGTGCGTACTATCGCCCAGATCCATGCAGAGTTTACAGATATCAGGTATGAATACTATTAATACGAATCATCCTCTACACTAAATATTTAATCACAAAAAGACTGCCGGACAATCTGCAGCAGTCTTTCTCATTCCATCATTAAGCGTTCTTCATGCTGATTGGGAGTCACTAAATCTTATAAATGTACTGGACCCTGTTGTTGCGGATGTACAAATATACGTTGCCGTAAACGACATAACCTAAATCATCGTTAATGCTGTCAGGCTCTCCCCAGGAAAGGAGGACCTCCTCCGGCTTCATGCCGACAATCACCCGCTCTTCCCGGATCGCCGACCATATTTTATCATTGATGGAAAAGACAACGCGCGGATTTTTGAAATAGAAAAGTCCATTAACGTATTTAGCAGGGTTGGCGCTCGGGGCTATTGTCATATTGATCTCCTGGCCATTCGCCCGGCGAATAATGATCTCTAAATTTCCGTTATTGGGATTGGACCGGAAGTCTTTGACCGTAACTTTCTCCATATTCTTAAAAGGGCTATCCGCTATATCCGAGTTACTGGCCCATGCAGGAAGGCCGTTATAGACCTCCTTCAGTGCCTGGAGTATTTCCGGAGAATACAGGGTATGGTTCTCATAGCTGTCCAAATCCAGTGTCCATATTGTTCCTGCTTCGTTCTGCATGGTTAAGATCAGGCTGGAATTATCGGTATACTGGACGTCCGTCACCCAATGGCTTCCTGGATGTCCGTACATGTAGACCTTTTTGCCGACGGCCAGGCCCATCGTTCCGGGCAGCTTACTGATCGCGAACAGCATGCTGTTGCTCTTTGTCTGTCCTTCCTCTGTACCCCAGATGAACAGCGAATCGGCACTTGAGGCAT
The DNA here is from genome assembly GCF_000758705.1 of Paenibacillus graminis. Lineage (NCBI taxonomy): Bacteria > Bacillati > Bacillota > Bacilli > Caryophanales > Paenibacillaceae > Paenibacillus > Paenibacillus graminis. The sequence goes on from NZ_CP009287.1 coordinate 3,704,122, forward strand.
ATTTGCCATCAATGGCTCCTAGCTTAAGCAGTGTTGTAAAGGCTACATAGTTGGAGTTGTTGTACAGGACGGAGTTGTCTTTGTTCAGCTTGCCGCTTCCTTTGGACCCCGTAATGGTTACACCCGAAGTGGCAGAGGCAATGGTAAAGCCCGGAATCTGATTCACAAGCTTCACCGGCACATAAGAAGAACCGTTGACGAGCATTGATTTGGAAGGCGAGATAATGAGCTTGCCGTCGACAAACGTTGAAATTTCCTTATAAGACGGTGCATTGGCTGCCGCTGCATATCCGGTGCCCGGAGGATAACCCAGTCCGATTATGAGCAGCACCGCGATGAGCGACATTGCAATTTTTTTCATAGTTGTTCTAATCCTTCCCCCATTGTATGTAGAACATCCGGCTGAATACCGGAACAGTTCATTAGAGATTTCGACGGGAGACCCATAATTTCCTCCTATACGCTTAATGCAGTTAAGGGATTTAAATGTGCATTTCATCCAAAAACGATTTATTCCAGCCGAAAAGCTTGTATGATGGTTATGAATCCTTCTAGAATATTGGCGTTTGAAATGAGAGGTGTTACACCCTATGTATCGAGTGGCTATTTGCGATGATGAGGATAAACAGAGGGAGTTTGTTAAAAGCATGTTAATTGCTTTGTCTATCAAGGCAAATCTCAATTTTGAAATGGAGGAATTCAAATCGGGCGAGCAGCTTGCCGCTCATTATGAGCGTAATGATCCCCCCTTTCACATTTTAATATTGGATGTTGAAATGGCGGGTATTAACGGAATTCAGACGGCCCGGCGGATAAGAGGGTTAAAACATCTGGATGAACAAATTATTTTCCTGACTAACTACCCGGAATATATGGTGGAAAGCTTTGACGTAATGACTTTCCAGTATTTAATCAAACCCATTGCCCCTCAGATCTTTGAGGAGAAGATCATTAAGCTGTGCCAATACTTTCAAGCCCTTGACAAAAAGTTTATGATTATCAAGTCGGCCTATGAAGAGGTTATGCTGAAGTATGATGAGATCATTGCCATCGAAGCTGCCAAAAGCTTAACGATAAAAAGCAAGCTGAACTTTATTACCTTAAGCCAAGTCTATGAAAGCAAAGGCATTCTTGCCGAATATGCACTGGCGCTCAAAGACAATCATTTTCTGCAAATCCACCGTTCGGTGATTATCAATCTGCTCCATGTGCGGAAGTTCGCCAGCGGTGTTGTGCTTATGACGGGTGGGATGGAATTCCCGATTGGCCGCTCTAAATTGAAGGAGGTTAAAGATTATTACACCAAATTTATGATTATGAAGGTACACGGCTATGATCGCTAACAATGGGTTGATTGTGCTGTGTATTGAGGTTGTCATGGGCCTTCAGATCATATATTTCTTTAACTCGGTGTTCGGCAAATCTGCCCAAAAGCGTAAGAAGTGGATGTACTTTATGGTATTTGGAGTACTTGGTTACATTTATTTATCCATTCCGGGTTCTTTTGTGATCTCTTCCTGCCTGGCTTTGGTGGTCATTTTCTGTTTGGGATTAGCCTATAACGTGGAAATCAAAACAAAGATTATTTTCACCGTACTGTATGTGGTGTTAATGTCTATCGTTAATATGATTTCGGTCAATTGTTTATATATGCTGGATATAGTTGAACGTGGCAGTCTTGATTCTCTAGATGAACAGAACCAGTTCCTGTTAATCAAGGCAACCCTGCTCAGCTTCACGATTATGTTTGCCGTTATCCAGATTATCCGGCTGATCGCCAAACGCAGAAGCTTCTCCCTGCATTATCGTTACTATATATTATTAATACTTGTCCCTATCATCAGCATCTACCAGCTTAATGTACTCACGTATTATAATGAGATGAACATCCATTATTTTATTTCCGCGATTGGGTTTCTTTTTATTAACGTGATGATTATTTATATTTTTGATACGATTATTGATAAATTTCAGTTCAAGCATGAAAATGCCAGGCTGGAGCAGCAAATGGACTATCAGGATGCAAATTACGAAAAAACGGTGCACAGCTTCAAATCGGTCAAAAGAATCATCCACGACACGAACCAGCAGTTGCTCTATATCGAAGAGTGCATCAAGCGAAATGAGCCGGCGGCGGCACTGGAGCATATCCGGACGACGTTAAACAAGGTTGAAGGCGCCTACCAGCGTGTAAATACAGGGAATTTAGTGATAGATGCCCTGGTTACCAACACACTTAATATCGGGCAGGCGAACGGCATACGCATTGAAACGAAGCTGAACTTGTATTCTCCTGAGATTTCGTTAGATCGTTATGACTTATGTGTCGTACTCGGAAATATGCTGGATAATGCGATCGAAGCCTCCAAACAGGTGAAAATTGCAGCGGACCGGTACGTGGTAATTACTATATTTTCCAATGACACTTCCCTGTTCATACACATTGTCAATTATATGGAACAGGATACCGCCCTTCTGCGCAGCCAAAAGCCCAACCCGGAGAACCATGGTATCGGACTCATGAATATCTCCAGAATATGCGATAAATACGGCGGACATATGACGATTGAAACGAAGCAAAAAACCTTCAATAATATGGTCATGATCCCCTTTTGGACGAACAATCCCTAGCGCAAGCTGTTGTTTAGGGATTGTTTTTTGGCGTTTCAGGGTAATTTGCCTTCCGACCGCCTCCTCTCTTGTATGCTGATAACCAGCCAATCAAATCCGCTTAAGGATGCTAAGGAGGAATTTAGAATGAAGAAAATATTTGCTGCAGTGCTCAGTGCCATGCTTATAACCATCCCCATACCCATGAACCCGGCTTCAGCACAAAACCATAAGGATACCGTATTGGAGAAGGCCCACAAGCTGGCATCGACGATCGTGTCCGACTATAAGGTGACCAGCTTGCAGTATGCCATTATGGACAAGGGAGAGATTGTATTATCTGACAGCACGGGTGTCCGCGATAAAGCCACCCACGCTCCAATTACAAAGGATACGATGTTCGGCATCGGCTCGGTCAGCAAAATGTATGTAACGGCTGCAGCGATGATGCTGGCTGATGCGGGCAAAATTGATATCGATCAACCGCTTGTCACCTATATCAAGGATTTCAGCATGGCGGATGAAAGATATAAGGAAATTACGCCGCGCATGCTCATGAATCATTCCTCAGGTCTTTACGGCAGTCATTATGCCAATAGCATATTGTTCGATGATAATGACACCAGGAACCGTGATGAATTGTTATTAAGGCTGCAATCGGAGCGCCTAAAGTCCAAACCGGGTGAATATTCGGTGTATTGCAATGATGGATTCCAGCTGCTGGAGATCCTGGTTGAACGGGTAAGCGGCTTAAGCTATACCGAATTTCTGGATCAGAAGATCAACCAGCCTCTGAAATTCACCTCCACCCAAACGCCGCTCAGCACTTTTGACAGAGAGAAACTGGCGAAAACCTATTACCCCGGGCTAGAACAGGCGCTGCCCGCTGAGAATGCCAACGTCATTGGTGCGGGCGGGATTTACTCCTCTGCTGAAGAACTGGCTGCTTTCGGAGATGTATTGAGCGGAAACCGGACAAATATTTTATCTAAGCAATCGGCTGCCGCCATGCAAAGCGCAGAATATAGAAAAGGCATTTGGGTACCAGAGGAAACAAACAGCTTTAACTATGGTCTTGGCTGGGATGCCGTCAGCTTGGCCCCGTTTGACGGTTATGGCATCAAGGCATTATCCAAAGGCGGAGATACCGTAATGTATCATGCTGCTTTGACTACATTGCCTGAGCATAATATTTCGATCGCTGTCCTGTCATCGGGCGGGAGCTCGCTGTATAACACTGTTTTTGCTTCTAACGTTCTATTGGAGTATTTGCAGGACACAGGCAAGATCCAAAAGATTTTGCCGGATCGGACCTTTGAACCCTCCGTCAAGGCCGATATGCCGGCGGAGCAGCTCGCGTATTCCGGATTATACGGCGCAGTGGGTACAACGGTGAAGGTGGAGATGAAGAATGGGGAGATAAAACTCCCCGCCCTCGAAGGTGGGATTATCCCTCCACAGACCTATGTGTATACGGGCAATGGGCAATTCAAAAGCAACGACGGCAAAACGGAAATAAGCTTTGACAAACCAGCGAATGGAAAGATCTATTTGAAGTTGAAGGCGTATGTGAATTTTCCCGGAATCGGGCAAGCGGTTATGGTTACCTATGAATATCAGAAGCTGGATGCCAATCCACTTCAGCCGGCAACGAAAGCTGCATGGGAGAAAAGAAGCAATAAAGATTACTATCGATTGGGAGAAAAGATCAATTCACTGTTCTATCTCTCCCCTGACAATCTAGTCTGGAATATCGCTGTGGACAGTGAGAATGGCTATGCTTCAGGCACCAGAATTGTTGATGAACATACCGCCGTAAATGCCGCTGAAATCCCGGTGATGAGCGGAAGGGATGCCTTCGATTTGAACTTCCATACCGAGGACAACAAAGAGTATTTGACGATCGACGGGCAGTCATACCTTAGTGAGGATGCCGTAAATCCGATCTACGGCGGAAGTACATCGGTCTGTACCATTGGAGATAGCGGTCACGCCGTATGGTTCAAGATCGATGCCAAATCGGCTGCCAAAACCATGCACGTTGAAGCTCCGGCAAGCGGAGGGGTCATTGTTTACGATAGTAAAGGAATGCTAGTATACTCCTCAATCGTGAATAAAGACAAATCATCCGTGATCCTCCCGGAAGGCGGAATGATTGTTTTCGGCGGAGCAGCAGGGGATGTTTTCCAGATTAATATGAAGTAATAGAGGTTCGGAACAACAAAAAGACCGCCCCCAGGAGGCGGTCTCTTTGTGTGTTAAATCCCCAGCAAGGAAGAACCGAGCACAGGCACTTCAGTATAAAACCTTATAAACATAGCGATATTATGTCTCTTGTGCAGCATATGCGTGATCCGGTGCTTTTTGGTTCATGATCGGCACCATGACCAGTGCGCCAAGAAAAAATAATAATCCTGCTCCGCTATAGATCGTACCCAGCGAAAAGGCATCCTTCAGCGCGCCGGCGAAAGACATGGAAACGACCATCATGCCAACGAACATCGGATTCAGAACCCCATTCACCCGGCCGACAATGGAGGTATGTGACCATTTCAGAATCATTGTGCTGATCCCGATATGAATGCAAGGGAACACCAACCCATTCAGAAATTGAACGGTCAGCGTCAGCGGAACGCTTGTCGAATATCCCACAATGACTGTGCAGACTGCCCCTGCCAGCATACCTATCGCTAGAAGAAGCTGCGGAGGAACCCGTTTTGCGAATACGGCTACGACTCCGCCCCCAATCAGCATGGCAGCGCCGTTCACCATCAGCAGATATTGCAGGAACTCCTTGCTTTTGCCCAGCCGCTCCGTGACGATGAACAGGTTAAGAGCTTGGGCTACCCCAACAGCGAGCCCCGCGAGGATAAAGGCGAGTCCGAGCATACGCAGCACTTTGCTGTTCCAGACATAGCGGAAGCCTTCAATGAACTCTTTGCGGAACTGCCCTTTTGCAGCGTCCGTTTTGGGTTTCAAATTATCCTCTGGCAGGCGAATCAGAACGAGTGCTGACAGCAGAAAGACTACGCCCATAATGGCAATTGAGGTTTCAAGGCCAAATGTACTGTAAACGAAGGTGCCGAGCATAGGGCCAAGCACCATAAAGATGGCCATGAGCGATTGAAATAGAGCCATCCCTTGCTGCAGCTGTTCCTCTGCCACATGATATTTAAACAATCGCATGCTTGAAGGCTGGGAGAATTGCGAGAGAATCGCCGAGATGAAGGCGACAAGGTAGACGGAATGCCAGGAACCGTAATGTACAGTCAGAAGCACTGCGAATACCGATACCGCAGATAATAAATCGCACCAGATCATCGTCCGCTTCGGCCTCCAGCGGTCGGCAAATGTTCCTCCGATGAACGAAAAAACAAAAATAGGGGCGAACTCTGCTACGCTGATCAGCGAAATAGCGTAGGGATCATTGTTTGTCCTATCCGCAACATACAGGAGAATAGCAAAATTACGGACCCAAATGCCGATCTGCAGCAGTACGCTAGATAATAGAATCGTCTGCAGAAACCGATTGCGGAGCAGGCTTGGTGCATTGGTGCTTTTTTCATGCCTATTCAATCTTATTCAACCTCCAATTGTCTGCAAAGATGCCCATTTGGATTAAATGGTCTGACTCTCCTTTCATCAGTCTCACCTTTTCATTTGATCTAAGTCATTTTTGTTCATTATAATATACTTTAATACTTAATATTTCTTATTTTTTGCTATGTTACGCAATTACTCTGGTAAGACACTAACGCTGGTAATACGGGCCCGGCCAATGTCGGCCGGAAGATTTCTTTTATTGAAGCCGCTTCTCTCCGGAATGAAGTAGGCTAATAGTAAAAGCAAATAAACCGTATACCTTATGAAGGGCGTACGGTGTATTTGCTTCATTTTAATGATGATATTTTTAGAGTACTATTACAGTCCCTTGACTTCAAACTCATAGATTCGTGCGGCTGTATCGGCACCCTGCGAGGGCTTGGTAATTATTAATTTAACATAGCGGGCTTTAACTAGGGCAATCGCGTCAGCCGTCTCGGCTGCGGTGTTTCCTTGGACCTTGACGACATCTACCCAATTCGTACCGTCGCTGCTTACCTGAATGGTATAATCACTGGTATTAAACCCTTGCCACTCTCCCCCGCTCTCCGCATGTTTGATGACAAAGGTGCTGATGTGATGCTCGGCGCCCAGATCGACTTGAAGCCAATGCGGCAGATTGCCAAGCGCACACCATTTGCTGTTGTCCGTCACTTTACCGTCTACAGCATTAGGTGCTCCTTCTTTTTCTCCGCATCTCTGATCCGCTGTTGCAGTTGTGCCAAGTGCCAGATTCTTCAGCGCACCCGCTTCCTTGCTTACTGTGATGAGCGCCTTTTTCGTCATTGTGTCTTGTCCCGAGCTGTTGGCTGCAGTCAGTGTCACGCTGTACACGCCTTCCTGATTGAACGTTACAACCGGGTTCTTCGCGGTGCTGACAGCCGGGCTTCCGTTTTCGAACGTCCAAGACCATCCTTCTGTCACTTCGGTCGACTGGTCTGTGAAGGTTACACTCTCGCCTGGAGCCACCAGCGTCCGATCGGCCTTGAACTCTGCAGTCGGCTTCGGATAAGCCGGCCAGCTGATCTTCACACTGGAGGCCTGACCTTGCCCGTAAATTCCATTGACCGCAGCGACCTTTAATACCGTTACCGCTTCTTTATCTATTCTTCTCATCTCAGGGACGTAAAACACATGATTTGATGTTGCACCCATTAGCACCTCATTGCCATCCGGCAGTACACGATAGATTTCGTACTGCTTCACCTGCTGATCAAGCGGTTTCCACTGCAATCTGGCATCTCCATAAATTCCATTGCGGAAATCGGAGTTAGCAGCTTTAAGCTCGCGAACTGCCGGGAGCGGTTTAATCGGGTCGTTGGCATTGTGGATGGAGAGCTGGCCAATTTGTATGGCATAATCATTTATCGTATCCCTGGTGTCAAAATACAGTGACAACGCTACGATCTGCTTCCCTTTGTAAGGGGTCAAATTCAATGTTTCTGTAGTCCAGCCTGATGATGTCTTATCCTTCACGTTAAGGAAGACAAATTGGTCGGGATGGTCTGCGAAAGCAAGGCCAACCTTCAGGCTCGGCTTGCTCTGCGTTTTGTACGTAACCGACAGCTTCGTGCTTGCTTCGATCTTCAGTTCTGTCCTGTAGAGCTTCAGATGTGTTGCATTGTCATGGCTCAGCACGCCTGATATCTTCAGCGAACTGCCGCCGTAATACGCATCAGACCAATCGAGCACCGGTGTAAGCGGTGTTCCTGTGCTGTCTGCGATCCAGCGCCATGTCGGCAGGATATCCTGCAGGCTCCGGTTGTTCCATCCCTTATCCCGCACCTGCTTTCCCCGAACATAATATTTCTGCCCGCTGCCAGTGTTGAAGTTAGTGATGAAGGGCAGCTCATTTACCGGGGATGCTTCGACCACATCGTTTGCGATTCCTTTCCAGGCCTGGCCGCCAGCGGTATTGCCCGGATTTCCGTTTGGACCCACCCAGAATTTGTTCTCGCGGATAAAGAAATCCTCCATACTCTCTGCGCTGTTAAAAGCCCAGTCCGGCCGGTAAATACCCAGAGAAGTGACTGCAGGCTCTCCTTCCGGAAACAGCAGATTCCAGTTCACCTTTGTATCGTAACCCTTGGCTTCAACATCAATGCCTGCATACAGGTCATACGGACTTCTGCCCAAGCCTTTGGCCTTCTCCGCCGAGCTTTTAAGATCCTTCCACCAGAAGTTCAGGAACATGCTGTCTGTTACTTGCTTCCCATTGTCCTGCAGGAACATCGCATTTTTGTCATTTAGTGCATTCTGCCAACTGATATTGCCTTCTTTGGTCATGGAATCGTACCATACGATGTCCATAGATGTAGACTTGTGCGATTTAAGATAACTCAGGAAAGCTTTCATTTGCTGTGCGTCAGCCGGCGTTCCACCCTCAGTCTCCTGATTAATGAACCACCCGTCAAATCCGTAATGCTCCGCTACCTGGATCAGCTTGTCAGCGGCAGGAAAGGAGCCGTCGCTGTTCTGCCGAAGCATCTGCTTCACCCATTCATATGTCCCGCCATACACCGTCGGCGGGAAGAACACGGTTCCGAGGATCGGCACGCCATTTTTATGAGCCGCGTCGATCGTATCAGCGCTTGGAGGCACGATGATTCCTTCGCCGGCCGAGCCGCCCCAATAGACCAGTCTGTCAACATACTGCCAATAGGTGAACGTGTTTGCCCCGAATTTGTCTGAGCCCTGCGAGGGTACTCCACTTGTTCCCGAATTGAGTGCCGCTAAAGCCATGACCTTCGGCGCTTTAGTCGCATGCGAGTTGACCCCCGCTCCCACAAAGCGGTCCTGCAGCGGGACAGTACTCCGGTTGAATGCCGCATCCGGGTCGGATGCCGGACTCCACTGGAGTAACTGCTCTGGAAACCAATAGGATGAATAAGGCTGTTTTGCAAACGCTGAGGTGGATAATGCTGCGCACATCACAACTAAGAAGATCAAACCTGCACCTATCTTTTTCATGCCATCCTCCTCTTATTTATTGGCTGCTTTCCACTCGTCGTATTGCTTCTGTGCTTCTGTTATGACTTTATCCAGCCCGGCAGCCTTCATCTTGGAGATTGCCTTCGGCAGGTGTTCATCCGGGTCGACCGCACCTGTCATGATAGGCGGATAGAATTCTTTTACGATCGCCGAGATAGACGCCACTTCTGTCTTCACTGGATCAGGGTTGAAGTTGAAGCCGAAGCTTGGAGCAACCTTGGCGGAATTGTTGAACTCCTTGAACGCCTCCCATTTATCCGCAGGGTCTTCCTTGTGGCTGTAGGTCAGAAAAAGATTGCCTAATGCGAATCCCGGCATCTGATACCCGTCTTTCATGGCCGGCAGATCTTCAATGACGTCTTCAGAGATCTTCTTGTAATGCGTGCCTTCGATACCGTAGTTGATCAGATTACGTAAATATTTGTCCGTATTGAGCAGGTTCAAGAACATCATCGCACGCTCTGGATTTTTGGAATTCGCCGAGATGGCGTGCATGGAGCCGGTAGCGGAGCCTGTGAAGATAACCGGATCCTGCATCGGTGAGGTCACAATGTCATAGCCCGCACTTCTCGACCAGCCCAATTCTGCATAAGGCTGCGTTTGCTCGCGGTCAGCGAACCATTTGCCTGTCTTGATGTTATCAATGCCTTCCAGCGTTGCAACATCTTTGCGCAAATAACCGGCCTGATAGTATTTACGAATGGTTTTGAGCGAGCTTTTCAGTTCGCCGGATTCAAGGATATTAACGTATTTGCCATCCGTTGAATTCATGTTCATGCCAACCGGGAACTCATCGCCCAGGAGAAAATCAAACGGAATATAAGGCTTGAAGCCTTTTGGAACAGCCAGTGGTGTGATATCAGCCGGCTCGCCTTCCTTGATTTGTTTCAAATAAGGTTCGAGATCCTCTAGGGTGCGGATTTTTGAAATATCCATTTTATACTTGTCGACATACTGTTTGTTGAAACGCCATACCCACTGCGAAGCCAATTCCTTGTTCACCGGCACGGCATAATTTTTGCCATTCACCTGCGATCCGGTCAGGAAGCGCGGATCGAGCTCCTTTTTGATATCCTGACCGTATTTTTCCAGCAAATCATTGATTGGCAAGAATGCACCCCTGGTCGCGTTAGGCAGATAGTCAAAAGCCCAGGATGAGGTAAACGCGATATCGTAATTCTCCCCGGAAGCCGTGATAACCGGCAGCCGTTTCGAGTAGTCCCCCCAGTCAATCATTGTGATGTCGACGGTTGCGTTGATTTTGTCCGTCAAATATTTATTCATTTCCTCTTGAACCGTTGGCAGGTCACGCTGTGGACCACCGATCAGATATACCTTCAGCTTCACGGGGTCCAGCTTATCCCCTGTCTGGCCGCCGGTTTCCGCCGAGTTGGCTGATTGGGTCCCGGACGGCGTATTCCCATTACTGTTCTGATCCGTGTTGCTGCTGCCACAGCCGGTCAATGTGGAAGCGAGTGCAAACAAAAACACAACCATCAGCAATACATTTTTCTTGGACATCATAGGTCTCCCCCTAATCATATAAATATCTATTGTTACTGCTCTGGATCGGGCAGCTGCAACTTATCCAACTTATTCTTTAACCGAACCAATCGTAAGTCCTTGGATAAAATACTTTTGGAAAAACGGATATGCCAGCGCGATTGGCAGCGTAGCCAGCACAACCATCGCCATACGGACCGTTTCTGTCGGCAAGGTCGCAGCAATGTCGTAGGATACCACCTGGCTGCTGTTCTGTACGATGAAGTCCATATTGTTCTGAATCCGGATTAACAGGGTCTGCAGTGGTATTAAATTTGGATTATCAATATACAGAAGCGCATTGAACCAGTCATTCCAGAAGCCAAGTGTACTGAAAAGCCCGATAGTCGCAATACCCGGCAGTGAAATGGGCAGCACAATACGTGTGTAGATACCAAATTCGGTTGCGCCGTCGATTTTGGCCGATTCGATGATCGCATCCGGTACAGTCGTCGTAAAGAAGGTGCGCATGACGATAATATAGAACGCGTTCAGAATCGAAGGGAATATCAGTGCCCATATAGAATCCCGCAAATGAAGTACTTGCGTAACGACGATATATCCCGGGACCAGCCCCCCGGAGAACAGCATGGTGAAGAAAGCAAGAAAGCTGAAGAACCGGCGCTGGTCAAAGTTCTTGCGTGAAATTGCGTACGCATAGGTAGAAACAAGATACAGCGTCAGAATTGTGCCAATGACCGTTACGGTCAGGGTCACGCCCAGGGATTGGACCATTTGCTCACCGGAGCGCATCAGAAACCGGTAGGCGTCCAGACTGAGCACCTCGGGCAGGATACTGAAGCCGTTGATGGCCAATGTCTTCTCGTCCGTAAAGGAAATGATGATGATAAATATAAACGGAAAGATACAGGATAGGGCGAATAAGCACACACCTGCATTAAATATAAAATTCCATAATGGGCTAATCGCATTGATGTCCCTGGTCTTCTTTTTCCCGGGAGCAGAGAGCAGCGTTCTCTCCATAGATTTGCTTAAGTCATTCATTGCAGGCACCCCCCTTGCCGATTTTTAGAATACGGCATAATCCTTTTCAATTTTGCGTACAGCGTAATTCGCCAGCAGCACGAGAATCAAACCGACAACGGATTGATAAAGGCCCGTAGCCGTACTCATTCCCGTATCGCCCATGATCGTCAGTCCCCGATATACGAATGTGTCGATAACGTTGGTGACCGGATACAATGCACCGGAATCCCGCGGAACCTGGTAGAATAAGCCGAAATCCGAGCGGAAGATGCCGCCGAGGGCCAGAACCGTCAAAATGATCATCAGCGGCCTCAGCATCGGCAGTGTAATAAACTTGATCTGATGCCATTTGGTAGCACCGTCGATCATTGCTGCCTCATAATAAGAGCGGTCAATGCCGGCAATTGCCGCAAGATAGACGACACTCCCATATCCGGCATTTTTCCAGAGACCCAGAAAGATAAGAAAATACGGCCAAAATTTCGTCTCGCTGTACCAGCTTACCGGGTCTTCGCCCAAGAAGACCAGGAACTGATTGAACACGCCTTTTTCTACATTGAGGAACGAAAATACAAAATAGCTGATAATAACCCATGAGAGGAAATACGGCATAAACATCGCGGTTTGGTATAATTTCGCCAGACGTTTATTTAACAGCTCATTCATAATGATGGCAAGCGTAACTGCGAGAACCAGTCCAAGCATAATCAAACCGGCGTTATAAAGAATCGTATTGCGCGTTATGATATAAGCGTCATCGGTCGAGAACAGAAACTCGAAATTTTTAAAACCGACCCATTCGCTCTTTAAAACGCTTTCAAGAAATCCTCCCGGATGAATCCGGAAATCCTTAAAGGCAATAATCGTCCCAAACATCGGCAAATAAGCAAAAATAATAAACCACGCTGCTCCCGGCAGCACCAGCAGAAGAAACGCCCTATTCTTCATCAGTTTCTTCAAGATGCCTTGCACGGCTGTCCCTCCTTTGATTTACTTGTAGCTGACCTCAACTCATTTGGTGTTTTGGATTTTCCCGATCCCCTGTCTTTATTATGAAAGCCGCGCAGCCGCCGAGAAAGTTGAAAAATACAATATAATGATGGATTAATTAAAGATAGCGCCTTCATTTCACTAAAAAACACACCTCTGCAAGGTGTGTTTTTTAACCGGCAGGCCGCAGCCTACTTTTTCATATACATCGAACGCAGCTCTGTCGGGGAAACGCCGGCATATTTTTTGAACTGCCTGTAAAAGTAAGACGTATCCCAAAAGCCTACCTCCGCTGCCACCTCCGCCGTCTTTTTATCCGAATACAACAGCAGATGGGTGGCACGTTCGATCCGGTACTGATTCACATAATCGGAGAAGCTGGTGCCCGCCTCCTGTTGAAACAACTGCCCCAGATAGTTGGGGTGAAGGTCCAGTTTCTGGCTGAGCGTCTTCAGCGAAAGCTCCTCTTTGTAGGTGTTCTTTACAAAATCCAGTGCAGCCATCACATGCGGGCTATAGTCTCTTTCAGTCGCATGATATGTATCAAGTGTTTGATGGACCACTCTTTTCACCAGCCGCTTCAGCCCGCTGAGGGTATGGATTCTGGATAAGGGACCGAATACGCCTCCGTAGTCCGGAGTTTTCTCCAAATTTTTGGCCGCCAGCATAAGCTGGATTGCGGAGTTGAAGAACGGCGTTCTTGCCGGGTGCCCATCCTCTGACGGAACAGCAAAGAAATCGTCGATGAACCGGTCAACCTCAAGACTTTTTCCGTCCCGGAGCAGCTTATGGAATTGATCCATAACCGGCTCCCTTTTCTCACACGCCTGCCCGGCTTCACTTCCGTTGTCCGATGTCACTATGATAGTCTCTGATTCGCCTAACAAATGATTCTGAAGCCACAGCTTCACTTGTTTGCAGCTTTGCGGAACCCCCAGATAGGATTGCTCAGACAGTCCTTTCACACCCCATACACTGGCGCCTGTATCAGAGGCGATCCACTGCTTCATTCCGCAAAGCGATTGAACTTGCCATTCTTCTCCTTCCCTGCCGGTTGAAGCGAACAGCACAATGATATCTCCTTCCTGATCAGGGAAGCAGATGATCTCACAGCCGTCCGGTACATGTGTTCTGCCTATGATTTCACATTGCTCAGCGATTACGGGCCTGTAAAACTGCGGATCATCCATCCCGTGATCAAGATCGGTTACAATCCGCAGCGCAGCTGCACAGTAACTTGACTTGGTCAAGGGGAGTTCCAGCAGCTGCGCGCGCTCCCGGAACTCTTTGGCATCGATGGTTTCATTGGCCCACCGCTGCAATATATTAGTTCTCAGAATCCGCCAGCTCTGATCCATTTGAATTTGTCTGATTTCCTCCCGCTCCCAATCGTGCTGCATATGCTTAATGGTCGCTTCTAATTCGCCGATATTGACCGGCTTGAGCAAATAATTCTCGACACCCAGCGTAATGCCTTCCCGGACGTAATTGAATTCCTCGTAACCGCTCAGAATGATGAACTTAGTGAGAGGACTGCGGACTTTGACTTCCCGGATCAGTTCAAGACCCGTCATCTGGGGCATCATAATGTCCGTGATAACCAGATCTACGGATAAGCCGTCCAGCTTTGCTAGCGCTTCCACGCCATTTCGCGCTGTATCTGCAATTTGCATATGATTCGCATTCCAATCAATGATGGACTGCATTCCTTTGACAATGAGTGGCTCGTCATCCACCAGCAATACGTTCCTCATTCGGTTAGTCCTCCCTTGTGAATGGAATTTTGATGATAACCTCACAGCCTTTCCCTTGTTCGCTGATCACATGGATTCCACATTCGCTGCCATAATTCAAACGAATGCGTTCATGGACATTTTTGAGACCCAGGGAATCACTGGATAGCGAAGGCGTTCCCCCCTCACTTTGCAGCGCCTTGCGCAGCGCTATCAATTTCTCATGCGCAATACCTTTGCCGTTATCCTTCACACGAATAATGATGTGCCTCTCTTGTTCTGCAGCCGTTATGGATATCCGGTTATCGTCGTCATTCGTCCGAAAGCCGTGAACGATATAATTTTCGATAATCGGCTGAATCAGCAGCTTAACCACTATGCATCCGGCGACCGACATCTCGATGTTCGTTTCCACCTGCAGCTTGTTCTCGTACCGGTATTGGATCAAGGCCAAATACATCCCGCACAGCTCGATTTCTTCGGCCAAAGTGACATGTGTCTGTTTTTTGATCAAATGCCTGAACATTGTGGCGAGAATATAAATCATTTGACCGACATCCCTGGCCCCTGAGCTGATGGCTTTCATGCGTATACTCTCGAGCGTATTGTACAGGAAATGCGGATTAATCTGCGCCTGCAGAGCCACGAGCTGGGCATTCTTCTGCTTGATTTCTGAGATGTAGACGGTCTGGATATAGGACTCCAGCCGGTCACACATATAGTTAAAGCTTTGCGAGATTTGCTGCAGCTCGTCCTCCCCTTCCATTTTGATCCGCTTGCTCAAATCGCCATCCTGCCATCGCCGCATGTAGACGATAATTCTATGGATTTTTTTGGAGTAGCGGCGGATAACGGTGAACGTCACTGAAATACTGATAATGATGCATAAGATCACGATCCCTGTAAGACTATAACGTAAGGTTTGAAGGCTTTGTACGATTTGAGACTCCGGAATGATGGCAGCAGCGGCCATCCCTGTGTTCCCGATATTCAGCAATTGTACTTTGGAACGTTCCTCCAGATTCACCCAATCTCCAGGCTTAGTCATCTGCTTCCAATACGGATAGACGGAATTGCCGTAACGCCCCTGTGAGTCAAAAATCACTTGCCCCTGCGACGTGATCAGCATGATCCGGCTGCCCGTATTGTTCAATTTTTCCCGCAGCAGCCCTTTTATTCGGTTTGTATTGAGTTCGAACAGGATAGCACCGTATTCCTTCAGCGTCACTGGGTCTTTGAGCACATTCACGTAGCTGTAAGGCGTTGATTCCCCGGCGGCTTTTCCCTCGAACAGCGGCTCGTTGCCCATATACTGCCAAGGCTGATTCCGGAACCGTTCGTACCAGTCCTGATGTGCGGCGGATAACGCCGGTTGATCGTAAAAATGCTGGGTTTCCCGGTTCAGAACGTAATAAAAGTCCTGGTCGGAGCTGTACAGCACGATGTTCGAGATGGATGTTTCCTCCTTAAGCAGCTGGCGTAAATGATAATCGATGCTGTTGCGTTCCGTCCGGTAGCTGTTTGCATATTGATTCAGACGCCACTTGAGGAAATCCTCATATTCATGAGTCAAAAAATACTTCAGATCATCTCCAATCATCGCATCCGTGTAAATCTGCTGCACCGCTCCATACATCCGTTCGTTTTGCTGATTCAGACTAATGCTGATGATGTCCAGTTCCTGAAGACTCGCATCCATCTGCTCCCGTACGAGCCGCTGCTCATAATAGCGGTAAGCCAGAATAGAGACACTAATAAACAAGAGAACCATGACCATGGAGTAGAACAGGAGAATCTTGTTAAACATTTTTTTCTTCAGATGATTTTGATAAAAGGTCCGCAACTTGGACATTCGCGCCTGACCGCCTCCTTCGGAACCAATTTTCAACTCAGTGTATCACCGTTCGTTAAATTTGCACAATAAAAAATAGGCAACATCCATGCCGCCTTATGCAGGTACTGCTATCGGTTCCGAGAAATATAAACGGAGGATGAATAACTATAAAATGCAACGACATCACGTGCAAGGATACCTGCACATCAGTCGTTGCATGGAGGATGAATCTAATTAATCTGCTGTTGCACTTGCCGTGACTGGACTGGAATTGTCCCTTCTTCCGACAGACTTGATCACCAGGTTATATTGTATCTCTGGATTTAAATGCTCGATAATGGTGCTGTATTGCGCCGTTCCCGGCTTTACCGGCACATAAAGGCTCCAATGCTTGCTGATTTTATCATCCTTTTCATAAATACGGAATCCCCTCACCTGTTCCTTGCTGGTGAAAGGCGTTTTCCAGGTTAAAGTAGCCTTGGTCCCTTGAAGCTTCACCTTGAACTCCTCCACGGGAGCGGGTTTGGTATCCGTGCGTTTGATGCCGTAATGATCGTATACCTTTAGCCCGTTTTTTTCATATCCGGTCTTTCCTTCATCTTCCACAGCAGCCGTATAGGCATCAAATTGCAGAATTTGATCTGAAACCGACACATCCGTAAACATTTTTTTCTCCGGTTGCTTATTTACTGCCGCAAAAAAGTCGTCATAGGGTTCGTTTTTGTAATAAAACTTGTTACCAAAAGCATTGGACATCAGATACACCGTTCCTTGAGGATTAACAACGTTCCCCGCCTCGTCTTTCTCCAGTTTTTTCGGATCTATAACTTTATCCCCATACATCTGGAAAGAACGCATATACATATGGTCGTGGGCCTCAAACACCATATCGATGCCAAGCTCGTCAAAGACTGGAATCAGATTCTTTCTGTAAAATTTAACGCGATCCCCTTCCCATTGTGCGGAATTATCGCCGGATGCGTAAGGCGCCTTGTGAAATGCAACGAATTTCCACTTTTTATCAGACTTAGCGACTGTATTCCGCATCCAATTGATCTGGTTCCAGAACTGCTCATGCTTCTCATCCTCCCAGTTGACAGATCCATCTTCATTCAGCTTGCCGTCAAACTGGGAGTTGTACACCATGTAAAGGGCGTCTCCGTATTCAAAAGAATACACCGAGCCGTCATGTGTTGCTTCCACCACTTTCCGGGGCAGATTGAAGTGGTTGTAGAAGTTGTTATTCACCGTGGTTTCATCCCCGTCCCAATCGGACACCTCATGTCCGCCCAGCACGGGAACGAAGGGCACTTTCATCAGAGACTGCTGTGCGAGCCCGAGCATCCACTGCCACTGCTCCTCCAGGTCACCGTTGTCGACCAAATCGCCGGCATTAATCAAAAATTTGGGATTGCCGATATGTTCATTTGCTTTTCTGAAGGTATCTGCCCAGGGTTCAAAACCCGGCTTGCTTGAAGCCTGCGAATCGGAGCCGACAATAAAATGATAGGGCTGAGAGGTCGCCGTATCAGTCTCGAATGATCCGGTGGAGCTCCAGACCGAACCGTCACCCACTCTGAATACATATGGGGTGCCCGGCTTCAACCCAACTGCTGTTGCTTTATGGCTGTAAAAATTTTTCTTCTTACCGGCTGTTCTGTCGCTCTTGGTCATATAGGTCGAGATTTTCTCTGAGGTTCCTGTGAATTCGAGAACCCCCACGTCCGGAAACCCGTTTCCGGTTCCCCCTGCTGCTTCAGCAGTCTGGACTTTCGTCTCCGCAGAGGTATCCGTGTACCATGCGAACGACATGCTCGTTTTCGTATCGCCGTTAAAAGTCATATTGATAAGAGTTGGCTGAGACGCAGATGGCTGGGTCGTAAAGCTCCATTCGACATTACGGATCAAGGGAGAGCCATCTATGCCTTGGACCGTGGTTTTGGGGATGAAAACTCTGTACCTTTTCCCTTGACCCAAACCGCCATGCCCGATGCGCAGGGTCGATTGGTTTATGACTTCAGCTATAAGGTTGGAGACAGGCTGATTCTGATCATCTTGAATCGTGATAGCCTGTGGATTCATCAGTTTTATCGATTTGTTGAATTTAACTTCGATTGGAGCTGCCACGGATACTTTTTCAGCTCCATCTCCAGGAGAACGGGACTTATCCATTGTCGGCTGTATGGGCGTTTCTCCAGGAATTAGATCGCCCGTCACACGAATATTCCGGATTTTACTGGACCCGCCATCACCAATGCCTTTCGGATTATCCTTGGGGTTCGTGGCCAGATTGGAATTGACCAGCCAGCGGATATACAGCAGTTCCTTGTCGTCTGCATTCGGCATGGGCAGCTTGCTCAGCTTGCAGGACTGCCCCGGACAACTGTAGCTCGAAACCGTCTTCATCTGAACGGTACCTCCAGGCACGTCGGTCCAGACTGTCCGGTCCGAACTTACCTGTACTTTGAAATCGTTAGGACCGGAACCGGAAGAGCTTTGTTCAGAGGATAATCTGATATTCTTGTAGGCGGATGTAGAAAGGGTTGCCAGCCAATACTTCTTGCCTTCGCCTTTGTCCCAGCCCTGATAGCTGATGTCTTTGGCTTTGCTGTCAAAATTCTCGAAATAACCTCCGACCTGTTCCAGGCTTGAGGAAGAGGCATACTCTCCTCCGGTGGCTGGATGGCTTCCCGCTTCTCCCTTGTTGGTGAAAATCCATTCGGCGATTACGGCCTCAGCTGCAGCAGTTTCCTTCTGTACAAGTGAGGCTTGCTTGGGCTTACCCGTCACGGGTCCGGCCAGTGAATCTGCCGGGAATGACCAGGGGATCAACAGGAGTGCCAAGAACATAAAGAATAGTTGTTTCGGATTACTTCCTCTCTTTTTCTGGATTTGCATGGTTTTGCAGCCCCTTTCCCGTTCAAGTGAACGGATTAGCTTGAGATTCATTAAGAATCCCGCTTTCTTGAATATATCCCACACCCGCCTCTGGATTCTCAGAGAATCTTATTAAAAAACCGCCATTTTCAACATATATTACCACTAACATTTTATTTAACAATTTATACTGCTTCAGCTACAATGAGGATATTCATTCAAATACCGGAGTGCCGGAGAGGTGATTGAGATGAACTTTTTTCATTCTGATCCTTTTTATATCAGCCGAGAGAGCAAATCCCGATCCAGCATTCCTTCGTTCCACTATCATGATGCTTATGAAATTCTATATATTGTCTCTGGGGAACTTCACTATTGTATCGGAAGCCAGCCGTTTCAGCTTGTTGGCGGCTCCATGCTGCTTATCCGAAAAAATGACGAACACCGGCTGATTAATCCCAATGGTGCAGAATTTGAGCGGGTAACACTGCTTTTTAAAGAAGAGTTTTTGGGCGGGCTGTTGACCGGGGATTTATCATTTCATCCGTTGTCCGCTTTCCAATCCGGTTCTGGTTCCCTCCGGTTAAAGGGGCAGGAACAAGGTTATGTCGAAGGAATTTTTGCGAAGATGGCCGCCGAGTCCGCGAACGGATTCCCGGAGTCCGCTTTCTATCTCAAAATCCTGTTGTCCGAGCTTTTAATTTACATACACCGCTTATTGAACAGCGGCCGTCCATACATGAATTGCACTGCCAACCAGGTTTATCAGCGCATCTCCCATATCACCCATTTCATCAATCATCACTATGACCGGCGCTTGACTTTGGAGGATCTCGCGGTCCGTTTCCATGTCAGTCCCTCCCACCTTAGCCGGACCTTCAAAGAATCAACAGGGTTTACCCTCATCGAATATGTGAACCATGTCCGGATCAAACAAGCCTGCCATTTATTGAAAGCATCCAACTTGCAAGTTTCGGCTATTGCCGAGTGTGTCGGCTTCGAGAATTCAACTCATTTTGGCCGGACATTTAAAAGCATCACAGGTTTCTCTCCCTTGAAATTCCGCAAAAGTCCACAGGCGGGATACATGGCCGTAAAACAACAAAAAGCCTGATCCTCTAAAGGAGTTCGGCTCTATAAAACGTTTGTTTATGATTTAGTGCCCTCTGCTGGAGCTATGTAGTCTGGCAAATGTTCCTGGATCACCTGCGGCCCGAATAGGCTGCCTTATGGAACCGGCAGCCTACCGCCTTGTGATAGGTTACGACGTAGTATGTTCCGCATCATACTCGCTGGAAAGCTCTTTCAGCGGCTTGATTTTACCATGGGGGCGCTGGTTCTGCTTTTGGGATTTCCACACAGCTTCACTTCTTTGCTTCTGCTGGCTCATCTCGGGTAGCCTCCTCTGGATGTGCATCATGTATACTACAGTAAATAGGATGCTGAATATGGCGATTATTCATACGTGTAAGTTTGTTTTGATACCCATACTCCGCGGACTTCATCTTTCACTGCACAATAAGGGGCTGTCCCCAACAGCCATTTTTTGGCTTTTGAGACAGCCCCTTTCCGAAATCACTTCTTTTGTTAATCTTGATTCAAAAACATCCGGGTCCGCTCCAGCCTCGGGCTGCCAAAAATCTGCTCAGGGGTTCCCGATTCGGCAATTTCCCCGTCAGCCATGAATAATATACGGTCGGCCACATCGCGGGCAAAATTCATCTCATGTGTGACGATAATCATCGTCATGTTCTCCTCCGCAAGCTGGCGGATGACACGCAGCACCTCGCCGGTCAGCTCGGGATCAAGCGCCGACGTCGGCTCGTCAAACAGCAGGATGTCCGGGTTCAACATCAGCGCTCTGGCGATGGCTACCCGCTGCTTCTGCCCGCCCGACAGCATGGACGGGTATACGTCCGCCTTATCGGCAAGACCCACCTTGGAGAGCAGTTCCCGGCTTTTGGCGGAAATCTCCTGAGGGCTCCCCTTCTTCAGTGTTCTGGGGGCAAGCTCCAGATTTCCCCGTACGCTGAGGTGGGGGAACAGATTAAAGTGCTGAAATACCATGCCCATGGACGCGGTAATCTCCTTAATATCCGCACTGCCGGCATATTTACCGTTCTCTACCAGCGGCTTGCCGTGAATACGAATGCTTCCGCCGGTCACTTCCTCCAGATGAACAAGACTGCGCAGCATCGTGCTCTTTCCTGAACCGGAAGGCCCAATCACCGCCACGACTTCCCCGGGGTTTACATCAAAGGTAATCTTTTTCAGCACATCGAGGCTGCCAAAAGATTTCTGCAATTGCCTAACTTCAATCATACTACTCATGTTTGGACAGCCCTTCTACTCAAATTTGAAACGTTTCTCCAATGCCTTGAAGAACAGCGTTAGTACCAGTGTCATGAGCAAATAAATAACACCGGCTACTACAAATGGAGTTACCGTAAAATCACGGTTCACCGCCGTCTTCGCGTAATTCAGCAGCTCCGGTACGGCTACAGCGTAGAGCAAAGCGGTGTCCTTGACCAGGGTGATGGACTCATTGGCTACCGCAGGCAGAGCAACCCGGAACATTTGGGCGAGAATCACCTTGCGCAGGGTTTGCCATTTGCTGAGCCCGAGAACCTTGGCGGCCTCATGCTGTCCTTTATCAATCGACAGCAGCCCGCCGCGGAAGATCTCGGCAAAATAAGCACCATAATTAAGGATAAAGCCAAGACTGGCCGCAACGAAGCGGTCCAAAACCAGGTACTGGCCAATCACCGGAATCTGGGGGAGGCCGAAGCAGAAGAACAGCAGCTGCAGCAAAAGCGGAGTTCCGCGCATCACGTAAATATACGTGTGTGCGATCCAAGCCAGCGGCTTGATGGTGCTCTTGGCCATCAGCGTGACCAGCATCCCGAGCGGAATAGACAGCACGATAACAATCAGGAACAGCAGGACGGTTGTCCGCGCACCTTCCAGCATCGGCCCGGCAATTTTTATAATATAATCTATATCCATTTCTTCAACCGACTCCTAAAGGAACTATCTAGTTCAATACTTTATTCTCTCCAAACCACTTCGTAGAAATTTCGGCAGCCGTACCCTCACTGCTTAGTTCATCCAGAGCCTTCTGCAGCTTCTCCAGCAGCGCTTCATTGCCTTTCTTAATGCCGATACCGTATTGCTCAGGAGCCAGCGATTCATCCAGCAGCTTATAAATGCCCTTCTCCTTGGACATATAATATCTTGCCACCACTTCGTCAATGACCACTCCATCCAGGCGTTTGGACTTCAGGTCCGTCAGGGCAAGCACATTGTCCGGAAATTCGGATACGTTGGCAATCTTTGCTTTGAGCGGACTGGCATCCAGGGCATCGGCAGCGGACGACAGACTTTGCAGTCCGACTTCTTTTCCGGCCAGATCATCCAGCTTCGCCAGCGCTGAATCCGCCAGCACAACTACAACCTGGCTGTTCTCCAGATAAGGCTTGGTAAATAGTACCTTCTCTTTGCGCTCGTCCGTTATGGTGTACCCGTTCCATATCATATCAATGCGTCCGCTGTTCAGCTCTGATTCCTTGGCCGACCAGTCAATCGGCTGGAAGGTAACTTCCTGGCCCATTTTCTCGGCCGCCGCTTTCGCATAATCAATGTCAAAACCGACGATTTCATTGTTGTCATCTCTAAAGCCCATTGGAGCAAACTTATCATCAATACCGATCACCAGTTTGCCGTCATCCCCCTTTGAACTGGAGCAGCCTGCTATCGCCGCAATTGCCATCATTACCAATACAACCAATAACCCTTTTCTCTTCATCTCTCAATTCCCCCTAGTAAATAACAACAAACGCATCAATCGCTTTAGTTCGTTAACACGTTATCAGTTTATCATAATAACATATGATGTCAGTGTCGTCGATAGAGAAGAGAAATACTTCTGTGACAAATAAGTGGAAACGGGTACCGTCCTCATAAGGACGGTACCCGTTTCAGCGAGAAATAGAAGGATAATTTATAGCGCGAAGCATATAAGTTCTTATATTTTAATAAAAGCTATCGCTTTATGTTCAGGTCAGTGGTTTAAAATAATCTGCAACGACCTCGCGGAACTCCAAGGCAGTCTGCGAAATGTAGCGGCTCTTGTGCCATAATAATGCAATCTCCCGCACCAATTCGTGATTCTCCACTTGAAGATAATGGATCTGTTCCCGTGAGTTTCTTGCCGTGCTTGGTATAAAAGCAATGCCGATTTCTGCCTCCACAAGAGCGCTCAGCCTTGCAGGTTCATCTCCCTCATACACATATCTGGGTTCAAAGCCAACCGATTTACAAATCCTGTCTGCCAAATCGCGGGTGCCATAGCCTCTCTTCACACCGACAAACCATTCCTCCTTAAGTTCTGCCAAGGATACGCTGCTTCGTTCAGCCAGCCGGTGCCCTTTTGGAACAGCAACAAGAATGGGGTCAATGTAAACGATTTGACATTCAATGTCCTCCTCCTCTTCGACTGCTGGTGAAGACAAGCAGACATCAACCTCACCTTGGTGAAGCCGCTTAACCATTTCCTGCGTGGTCAGCATTTGCACATGAAATTGGACAAGGGGCCGCTTTTTGCGGAACGCCCGAAGGATATTGGGCAACGCGCTTGCAGCGGTCACCGCCAATTCCAGTGTGCCTTGTTCGGGGGAGGATAGATCCCTCAGCTCCTGCTTTCCCTGTTCTAATTCAAACAAAGCCCTTTCTGCCCTGCGGAGGAATTTGCTTCCGAACTCATTGAGCCGCAGCTTCCTCCCTACCCGGTCGAATAAAGGGACTCCCAGATCCTCTTCCAGACGCCCAATTGTTTTACTTAGGGATGATTGTGTAACGTGCAGGCTTCGTGCTGCTTCGGTCACATGCTCCAAACGGGCTACTACGAGAAAATATTGCAGTTGAAGAAGTTCCAATTCACACCCTCCATTCATTCCTTCAAGTCCATGAAATCATAACATAAAAGGCGTTGGAATAAATAATTGAATTCATGTACGATGACATCAATACAGCTTAGGGAGGACCAAAAATGAATGCGCGCAGCAGGTGGTTGTTAATTTCCGTGGGTCTCGGGGTGCTATTGAACCCTTTAAATTCTTCGATGATTTCCGTTGCTATTGCAAGGCTGCAAAATGTGTACCGTCTTGATTTTACAGAGGTATCCTGGATCATTTTTTCATTCTACATTGCAAGTGCGATCGCCCAGCCTGTCATGGGGAAGGCCAGTGATTTATTTGGACGCAGGAAGATATTTCTGGCTGGCCTTGTTGTAGCCTTCGCTGCTTCATTAGCAGCTCCGCTGTCTCCAAGCTTCGGGTGGCTCATCGTGTTCCGGGTTGTGCAATCCATCGGAACAAGCATGATGGTCTCTGTAGGAATGGCTATTGTGCGGGTTCATATTACGGAGAAACAAGCGTCTGCGCTGTCAGTGATGTCCATCTTCCTGTCAGGAGCGGCAGCAATTGGACCCTTTATTGGCGGGGTTTTAATCCACTGGTGGGATTGGCATGGTATCTTTTTTGTGAATATTCCAATTGTGGCAGCGGGCTTTCTATTAGCTTGGAGAACCATTCCTAAGGACGAACCGCCAGCACCCGCTCTGCGCAACATGTCCTGGCGCCAATGGATAACCATGATTGATGCGCCAGGCATCCTGCTTTTCGCAGCGGGTCTGGTTGCCCTGCTCGCGGGGTTACTGTCGGCCAAATCATCCGCCCATATTTCATTTGGACATGTCCTCACCGGAGGGATTGGCCTTATAGCATTGGTTGCATTCGTACGGCATGAGTTACAGGCGTCTTCACCCTTTATTCCGGTGCGCACCTTCGCCAAATATCCGGAGATGACCCGGATCAATGTCGAATTTATACTCGTTAACGTCCTATATTACTCACTGTTTTTCGGGCTTCCTTCCTATTTGCAGATGGTGCGTCATGTCAGCGAATTCCATACAGGGCTTCTCATGCTTAGCTTAGGATTGTGCTCGCTGGCTGCTTCTCCAATAGCAGGACGATGGATCGATAAATCAGGGCCGGGGCCGGCATTGCTCCTGTCCGCAATATTAATGGCATTGGGGTCCGTCTGGATCGTGACCATGAATCAAAGCTCTCCGGCAATCAGCGTATGTGTGGCGTTAGGCGCATTCGGTATTGGCAACGGATTGAATAGTGTCGGTATGCAGGCAGCCTTGTTCAAAAGCGCTCCAAAAGAAATCATCGGTGTAGCCTCCGGAGTATTTATGACCTCAAGATACTTGGGGACTATTCTCTCCTCATTGCTGCTGGGCATCGTGATGGGCGATACATTCAGTGCTGGGGGATTTCGGCTGCTTGGGGTTATCCTCTCGGTAATTGCCTTGCTCTTAGTATTTATGAATTGGCGGCAAAGGGTGTCCAAGCCATTGCAATAGCCGCAAGTTCTCCTGGGTCCGCTGATGCCAGAGTTACCGTATGCGGTTGGAGATCATATCTGACGAACCGCTGTACGCAGCCGCTTTGACAATACGGCGGTAAAAGCCTACAGTGAGCACAGCAAACATCAGATAAGTGAACGTATATACCGCCATGGCCGCAGCCGCAGGGAATAAAAGGTCCGAGAACGTCAGTGTTGCAGCTGCTTGTACGGCGAAGCTGGAATGCATCAGTCCGATGGCCAGCGGAATGCCGAATACAAACAGCTGCTTGCGGATAATGCCGCCCAGCATCTCACGCTCACTGAATCCCAGCTGCCACAGAATTGTATAGTTGTGTCTATCCTGCTCGGCTTCAGTCACCTGTTTGAAATACAGAATACTGCCTGTAAAGATCAGAAAGATTAGTCCGAGAAAACCTGCAGCAAACATAATAAGCCCGAATTTTTGCCGCGATTCTTGAGCATAGGTATAGAAATCCGTTCTGAACTCTTCCTGCTTGGCATATTTCGCAAAAACCTCCGAGGCCGCCGCACGTTCATCCGGGTCCGCAATCTGATAGGTATGGATACGAAAGGCTTCCGTCTTGGAGGAAACCTGCATCTGCCCACGAATCGCTTTTACCGTCGCTTCACGCACGACAAGTTGGAGGCCGCGTAAACTGTAATTCATCGCATAACGGTCCATGACTCCGGTCAACCGGACTTCGGCAGGAACCCCGCTGGCGGCAAAAGAAATGGTCTGCGGATAAGCAGTATGGCCCGTTTCTTTGCTTAATGCCTTTCTCCGGCCATTGTACAAAACGCCTTCGCCTTCAGCCGGTATTGCAATTTCCGCACCGCCTGTCTGCAGCTGCTCTGCCGCAAGCAGCATTAGGCTGCGTTCATCCCCGCTCCCTTGTCCAAATGTACCGGGTAATCTAATAGCCTCTACCGCTTGATGGGCAAAGGTAAAGCCGCTTTTCTCCAGCTCAGCCCCAAAGGCTTGGGCAGCCTGCTCATTATGCTCAATGGCGAAATCGTAGGGCAGCATGGCCCGGGACTCCCGCCCGGCCGAATAGTACAGCGAATAAGCGATGGCCACCATTGTCAGTGTCACCGCAGACAGAATGGTAATCAGCGTCAGCGAGTTGGCATTCCCCTTCATCCGATGGATGACCGGGGCCAGTGACAGGCTGTTTTTCAGCCCCAGATGTCCGTCCATGCCTTGGCGGAACCGGGAGAATCCCCAGCCGATCGTTATCCGGAAAAGCAGATAGGTTCCAATTATAGTGAGGGCCAGAATCCCCAGCACCGGCAAGAGCAGCGCTTGGCTGCTTAATTTACCGGAGAGCAGATACCCGGCTGCGATGAATCCAAGGCCAAGCAGCCCCAGCGCTGCGGATAGAACCGGTCTCGGCTGACCCGAATGCTCACCCTGCTGCTCACCCTTGAAAAGCTCAAGCAGTGTAGTACGGTATACCGTTAACAGCATCTGGACCCAGGTAAAGCTGGTAAGTAGAGCAAACACGGCGGCAGTCTGCAGAGCTGCTGTGCTGGAGAAAGACCATGTAATGACATAGTCAGTTCCCGCCAGTTTCATCAGTATGAGCATAAAAAAACGCGATACAACCGCGCCGCCTCCGACACCAATCAGAAGCGCACCCGCCCCCAGCAGCAGATTCTCCGCAATAAGCAGCCCGCCGACCGTCCTTCTCGTCAGCCCCACCAGCTGATATAAGCCAATTTCCCTGTTCCGCCGCTTAAGAAACATTCCGTTTGCATAAATGATGAATACCGCCATAATCACGATCAGCAATATCCCGGCTGCTCTAAAAAAGGACTTGAACTGAATATCCTCGAAGGCCCGGGCCATTACCGCAGAGTCATTCTGTAATGAAGCAAACACAAAATATAAGCTTGTGCTTAGAATCAGGGCGAAAAAATACAGGTAATAATGCTTGAGATTCGCCCGCATACTGCGGATGACCAACTCAAACAGGGTCAACGCGGTCACCCCCGAGCACGGCCTGCACATTGAGAATATCTTTGAAGAAAGTCTCGCGCGTTTTGCTGCCGCGGTATAATTCAGAATAGAGCGCTCCATCCTTCAAAAACACGACGCGGCTGCAATAGCTTGAAGCTAAGGGATCATGCGTGACCATCATAATCGTAATGCTGCGCTCCCGGTTAAGCTCCTCGAATGTTCCCAGTAAAGAAGAAGCCGCCTTTGAATCCAAAGCGCCTGTGGGCTCGTCCGCAAATACGAGAGAGGGCCGATGGATCAGCGCACGTGCTGCCGACGTCCGCTGCCGCTGGCCGCCGGAAATTTCATGCGGAAATTTATGCGCGATTTCCCCAATGCCAAGGTTCACGGCAATGGCCTGATACTCAGCTTCTGCTGCCTGTTTGTTCCTTTTGCCGAGCGAAATAGGCAGCAGGATATTCTCTTTTACCGTCAATGTATCGAGCAGGTTGTAATCCTGAAAGATGAATCCGAGCTTTTTGCGCCGAAACGCACACAATTCAGGATGATTCATGGCCGCGATGTCCGTATCCTCAAGAAAAATTGTGCCTTTCGTCGCTGTATCGATGGTGGACAGTACATTGAGCAGCGTTGATTTCCCGGACCCGGACGGGCCCATAATGCCGACAAACTCCCCTTCTAATACACGGAGGTCTATGCCTTTGAGCACTTGTTGAACATTGCCCCTGGCCCCATATGATTTACGCACCTGCTTGGCAAGCAGCACGGTTTTTTGAAGTCTGTCTTGCATCTTCATCCCCTCCCTGTCCGGACGGACTCGAACCTGTTGCTTACAGAAAAGGTGAGCTGCATGGATGTTCCTCTGTTCAGCTCCGACTGTACGGTCAGGGATATTCCGATTTTGTCCGCAACTGTACGGGCCAGATAAAGCCCCAGTCCGGTTGCCGCATTGTGCAGTCTTCCATGCCCTCCGGTAAATCCTTTGTCGAATATCCGCGGCAGGTCATGCGCGGCAATACCCGGACCTTCATCCGCAACCGTCATTCGAACTGTACCATCCGGCGCGGCCATCGACGTGAGATATATCGTTCCGCCTTCCGGGCTGTATTTGACCGCATTGGTCAACAACTGCCGGATGATGAAACGGCACCATTTGCAGTCCGTATTGACCGTGGCCTCTTCTCCGCCGAATTCGACAGCTATATTTTTTTCCACACACCAAGAGGCCAGTTCGCGCACTTCCCGGGCAGCAAGCCGCTGAATCCCGGCCTGTTCCAGCATATAATCGGACTCCAGGGACGGCAGACGTGAAATATGCAGCTGCTGGTCCAGAAGCAAATGAATCCGCAGCCATTCAGATTCGATGCTGCGCATAGCCGGGTGGCCTTTGCCGGCATCAATTGTCAATTTCATGGCGGTCAGCGGCGTCTTCACTTCATGGACCCAGGCAGCCATATAATCCTGCTCCAACGAATGGGCAGCCATGCCGTCAGAAAGCTGCTTCCAGTACCAGCGGTTCACCGCTCCCAAGAGCCGGCTGGTCGCTTCTTCCTGATAGAAACAGGCAGCAGGCAATGTCGCAATCCAGTCTTCATTCATCTCTTCGGCCAGCTTCGCCAGACTCTGCGCATACTTCATTTCTTTCTGACAGCGCCACCCCAGGAAAACGGCCATGGCCAGAATCAGCAAGAGGTTCAAATATAGAAGCGACTGCCCACGGACCGCAATCCCGCCGTCCATCCAGATCAGCAAATCCACCAGCAGCAGGGACGACAGATAGAAACTGATCCAGCTTTTCCTGTCATACAGATAGCGGAGTATCAAAGCCAGGTTCCCCCTCATAATGTTGCTGCCATATAACCAAGCCCTTTTTTCGTGACAATAGCCTCATCCAGTTCAAACACGGCCAGCTTTTGGCGCAGCCGGGCGATATTCGCAGTTAATGTATTGTCGTTGACAAAATGCTCATCATCCCACAGCTTGCGGATCAGCTCATGCCGGGAGATAATCTGATCCTTCGCCTGGACGAGTACAACGAGGATAAAGAACTCATTTTTGGTTAACAGGACATCCTGCCCAGCCTTGCGGATCAGACCGCGCTTCATGTCAATAATGGCACCGTTCCATTCAATCAGATCAGCAGCTGACTCCTCTGTGTAAGCATATGTCCGGCGGAGAATCGCCTGAATTTTGGCCAGCAGCACGTCCATATGGAACGGTTTGGAGATATAATCGTCCGCCCCCAGGTTCATCGCCATCACCATATCCAGCGGATGGTCGCGCGAAGACAGAAACAGAACCGGCACTTTGGACACCGCCCGGATCTCCCGGCACCAGTGAAACCCGTCGTACATCGGAAGCTGGATATCAATAATCACTAACTGAGGCTGCAAGCGGATAAAAGTATGCATCACATCATCATACCGCTCCGGTCCCGTAACTTGAAACGACCATTGCTCCAGTCTTTCCTTCAAGGAACGGAAAATGGCCGCATCGTCTTCGATAATATAAATGTTCAAATCCATCATGGCTGTAATCCTTCC
Organism: Paenibacillus graminis; assembly: GCF_000758705.1. Classification (NCBI taxonomy): domain Bacteria; kingdom Bacillati; phylum Bacillota; class Bacilli; order Caryophanales; family Paenibacillaceae; genus Paenibacillus; species Paenibacillus graminis. Next base: position 3,734,224 of record NZ_CP009287.1, read on the forward strand.
CGCGATTCCCGTGAGATTCCGGCACGAAAGCAATTAATTCATAGCTGTCTCTATCATACTACTCCAGCCCGGATAAAAAAAAGGAAGGCCAATAACGGCCTTCAGATTCTGCTGTTTCTGAGAGGTGTATTATTGTCCTTCCTTATCGCTGGACCTGTATCCTTGTGCCTTTAATCCGGCAGGAGCATCGTGAACAGCAGTGCCGCCAGCTCCTGCTTGTTCAGCGTCCGCTGTGAGCCGTAGTCGAACACGCCCTTCGACTCGGTCACTTCCGGTCCATGAAGCTTCCAGACGACAGCCGAGCTGACCGCCTCCTCAGCCCACTTGGACGTGCCGGGCACAAGCTTTGTTGTGGAATCCGGCTTTCTCATCCCTGATCCGGCCAGTAAGCGAAAGACGATAACGGCTGCTTCTTCACGGCGGATCGGACGGTCCGGTTCAAACAGGCCTTCCCCCGCCCCCTCCAGCAAGCCGGATTCGACAGCGGCTTGAATTGCCCGCCGGTACGGGGAATTTGCCGTGTCCTTGAACGCGGGCGGCTTGGATGATTCCGGGATGCTCCACACCGCATTAAAGGCTTGGACAAATGCTCCGCGAGTGACGGCTTCCCCGGGCTGAAACGGCTTGGACAGATCATCTGCCAGATAGCCAAGTGACTTCAGGCCGAGAATGTATTTTGCATACGGATGACCCTCTGTTACGTCCGGGAATCCGGCGGGATTCTCAGGTATTTTGGCTGCATAGCTGTATAAATTAGAATATTTCAGATCATTGATGCGGCCAGCGCCATCCGCCTTGAAGGCTAGCGGCTTGCCCTGCTCATCGATGAAGAGGGTATCCTCCACTTGTCTCAGCTCGTGACGTCCCCCCTTTAGATCACTCACAGACAGCGTGCCTGTACCGGATACCTCGACCCGGGTCAGCAGTTTGATCCGCAGGTCGGAGTACAACCCTGCAAATTTAGCGAGACTCTCTCTGGATTGCGGTTTGAAGCCCTTTGTTCCAAACGAAGTCGGATGTCCGGAATAATAATGGTCCATAAAGGCGGCAAAAAATTCATCCCGCAAATCCTGATTTGCATTATAGGTAATGAAGACACCCGTTTTGCGGTCCGGCAAAAGCCAGAGCAATGAACTGAAACCCAGGATATCTCCGCCCTTGGATATTACGTTTTCACCGTTTGTCTTAGAGGGAAGAGCCGGCGCTTCGAAGCCGTAGGTCATATCCGGCAAATCCGGATGAATCGCTACGTGGTAGGCTGACATTGCTTTGATCGATTCGGGCGACAGCACAACCGTACCGTCAGCTGTCCGCCCATTGTTCAAGAAGGCCTTCATAAACAGAGCCATATCGGAGGCTGTCGATATCATACTGCCCTCCGGCCACTCACCCGGTGAAAAATGATACACAGGGATGGGTTTGCCCTCCGAATCATAGGATGATGCCAAGCGTCCAGCCAGCTCCTTGCTCCGGCTAAAGCTGCTTGAATGCATGCCGAGCGGCTTAAACAGATGCTGCTGCATATAGCTTCCGAAGGGCTCTCCGCTTGCCTGCTGGACGATATACCCCAGCAGCCTGGATGCGAAGTTATCGTACATATATGACGTTCCCGGCTCGCGGACAACCGGAGGAAACTGCTCCAAGATGCTTTCCTTTAGTGAGACCGGCTTTTGGGAATCATCCATTAAATAACTGGCATCTGAAGGTTCACGCACTTCAAATCCTGACGTATGTGTCAACAGATCCTCGATGGTAACCGGTGTGCCGAAGGGATTGGTTAATGGATACCCGTCCAGATACTTTTCAATATTGTCTTGCAGCGAAACCTTCCCTGCCTGGACGAGCTGCATGACTGCTGCGGCTGTGAACACTTTGGAGACCGAGGCGATCCGGAAAGTGGTCCGGCTTGCCTCCACTTTCGCTTTCGACGTTCTGTCGGTAATACCGTAGCCTTTGGAAGCAAGCACCTTCCCACCTTGAACGACGGATACCGCAACAGCTCCTGCCTTCTGCCTGATGTCCTCCCTGGCAAAAAAAGCATCCAGGAACGCCTCCACTTCCTTGGCTTCACGCGGACCATCCGTCTTAGCTGTCAAAGCCGCAGTGTCCAGTACGGGAAGGGAGGCGCTGCCGGTTGAGGCCGGAACGGCGGCAGCCGAGTCCCATTCAGACGGCGCTCCGGCATATACACTTGATTCAGCAGCCAGGCTTACCATCAATAAAACGGTCAGGATGCCGAACGTGCGGCTAGCTCTCTTCTTCTTACGATTCAACTCATTCCTCTCCTCTCTTGCATATACACTTATCATAGGGTCTGGACCAGGCACTGTCGCTTGATTCAGATGATAAGCGGGAGCGGAATGTTACATTCTTGTCATGAATGTTAAAATATAGTCGGCACCATTCCCCCATCCATGCGGATAGGAGAACCTTTAAATGCGGAAGAATAAGGGCTGCATACAAAAGCAGCCAGTCTGCCGATTTCAGCTGGCCTGATAAACCTCTGAATTTCAGATTGCGGCAGGTTGGCCGTCATAAATCTTTTCTCTTTGTCAGCAAAAGTCATCTCTTCATTAGCGTAGACACTCTCAATGATTCCCTGCACATTCTCAGAGAGTGTGGGTCCTGGCAGGATGGTATTGACTGTAACTTCGCTGCCTATTGTTAATTTGGATAAGCTTTTAGATAGAGATAGCAGCATGGATTTGGTCACTGCGTACTGAGGCATTTGTCCAGAAGGCATAAGGGCTTCTTCACTGGCAATAAAGATCAGGCGGCCATCATTCTTTTTCAACATTTGGGGTAAATAAAATTTGGATAATCCATTTGCTGCAAGAACATTAGTACGGAAATAGTTCTCCCATACTTCATCGTCAACGTCCTCATACTGCATAATCTCATAAATTCCCGTATTGTTAACCAAAATATCAATATCCGGGTATTTTTCAAATAAAATTTCTCTTTGCCCGGGATCTACAATATCGGCTGTGGCATTTTGAGGAGAGGTAGCCGGGAAATTGGACCTCAATTCATTTACAGTTCGTTCTACCTCTTCATACTTCCTTCCATTAATCAGGACATGAACACCTTCCCGGGCAAGTTCAATGGCAATGGCCTTGCCAATCCCTTTCGTTGATCCTGTAACTAATGCCGTTTTACCGCTTAATCCCATCTCCATTATGCTAATCTCCTTTGAAGTTAATTATTTACCAGGCATTATATTAACTTGTCCGGAGTGTTCAGTAACTAGCGTACTGCGCCAATCTTCTTGCTTAACACGCCAGTTTGAAGGGGTATCCCCTTCCCACAGACGAAAGGCACGGTAGAATGAGTTTTGGTCTTCATATCCAATTAAAAAAGCTACTTCTTTAATATCGAGCGAGGGGTCTGCCAAGTACTCCCGTGCCTGTGCATGTCTTACTTCTGTCAACAGTTGTTTGAAGCTTGTGTTCTCGTCAGTCAGCCGGCGCTGCAGGGTACGATCGCTCAATCCCAACTCCTTCGCGACAGCTTGAAGGTCTGATTGCCCTCCTGTGAGATTGCGCTTCATGATCCATTTGACCCTGCCGGTTATGGAGCGGCTGCGCTGCTGTTCAAGGAGTGATTGGTCCAGCGCGGGAGTCAGCATCTCCAGCAGTTCTTCATTGTACGAAACAAAGGGCCGGTCCAAATCTCCCCGATAGAGCGTCAACCGGTTACCTTGCGCACCCATCCGTATAGGGCAGCCAAAGTAAGCCTCAAGGGCCTGTACATCGCCCATGTCAGGCGAAAATTCGACGAAACGTGCTGTCAAAGGTTGACCTGTGCCCCGGCGGCCAAGCTCCAGAAGATGCGCCAGTGTAATTCCGGTCAATACCGGCGGACCAGGTTGTCCGGTATACAGCCATTCCAGTTCGATGGTGCAACTCTCGCCTTCCTCGGTGATGCGCAGGTTTTCCGGGGGACACAGTTGTTTGTAGCGAACCATTCGCTTTAGCGCGTCGCGGTAGTCACGAGCGTGATAGGTCGCTAAGGCGGTTGGCGGGTACTTTGCTGTATCAAAACCGGTCGCCAGCGCAATGATACCTTTGGCTGTATCGCCAATAAGATCGGAATAAGCCTGCCAGACCGCAAAATATTGGGCCGTGGTGACTGCCGGTTCAGCAATTATGGTAAGCGGCTGTCCAGCTTTGCGGGCAACGTCATGGGCGGCAATCCCCAATTGACGTAATCCTGCCCAAAATCCTTGCGGAATCTTTATGCGGTCAGCCGATTGAAATTTCATACAAATGGGCCTCCTTAAGCTCTTATTATGATTATTGCACCTCTCCGGCAGCCAGATATGTACACGAGTTCTAGTCCTCCACAAGTGCCGGGCCAAAGCATAGGCAGTTCAAGACAAATCCTTCGCAGTGGCCCGTGTGAAAGGCTGCTTTATTTAAAGTACAAATAGAAGGGTTTAAATGGACCCATATTTTTTGTATCGAGACCTGGACCTGCAATATCTATAGATAAATTTTCTATCTTGTCCTTAAGACAATCCGTAAAGGTCTGTTGGAATGCCTGAAAGGCTTGCTGAAAAGCAATAACGAGCGATGCGCCTCCGCTGGAGGCTGCAAAAGCCACATAAATCAGCAATTGCTGGACTGCTGCGTCTTTTGCCTCCTGGAAACATGCGTTTACTATAGCTTTCACATCTTTCGCACCGGAAATAGCCGGATACTTCAAATCAACATAAAGAACTTGGGTTGAGTCTGCTATTTCCAGACTGGGAATAGTTGTGGGTATGGTTTTATTTATTGGTCCGATTGTTACCTTTTTTCTATACGGGCCGATAGAAAATGTCTTCGAAATACCAGGAATGGATAAACTGATTCTGCCAAACCGGTTGCCAACCGATGCGCTGACTCCAGGAATACTAAGTGTTTTGCGAATCGCAGGAATCGTAAACGTTTTGCTTTGGGCTGGGATTTTTATGGGTTTGGCCAAAGAGATGAAACCTAGTTTAAATTGCGGGATTTGAAATTCAGCAAGGATTAACCGTTGGGTTACGATTTCCGGTGGAGCCGCTGGAGGCGGTGGTGGTACGTCGTCATCGTCATCGTCATCGTCGTCATTCACAACCAGAAAATTAAATGGTTGAGGGCTCACCACCTGGGGAGGAGCAGCACCATTTCCTATATTGATCGTGGTGAACGGCGGCGGAGCCATTTGGAGCAAAAGCCCCGGCACCTGTGACAGCAGCTGCATTTCTTCCGGACCAATTCCTGTGGCATCTATGTCCAGATCGTCAACGGTCTCGGCATTTGCTTCAATCTGTGCGGCAGTCGCAGCGTCTTCTTGTACAAGCTGCTGAATGCTGCTGTCCAGGGCCTGGTTAAGCCCTCCGGTGATTTCAGCGGAAAGCGTACCTCCGAACAACAATCCGATGTCCGGTGGAGTAATCCTTTTTCTCGGGCAGCGCTTCACACGGCGGCACATATGGCGGAAACTTTTGCCGCTGCGAACTTTAACCTTATATTTCAACTCCTCACATCCCCTTCCCAAATCTTTCCTTTTATAGATATGAACCCAGGATTTAGCGTGTATAAGCATTTGTCCCGTGTTGGGCTTCATTTATTTTGAGATTTGAGGAGAAGGGTTTATAAACCAAAAAACCGGGCTGAAGCGTGAGCTTAATCTCCCGGTCTGGTTAAACGTTATGCGCGTTCATGTTGCCTTTGCCTGTATTGCCCTGGCGGCGGGCCTGATCAACTTTTCTAACCGCTTCTTTGCACAAAGCCGCACGCAAAGGTAGTTATTATTCCAGCCAGTGCCGGCTTCGCCGCCGGTTCTGGAAGGTTACAATTTCCCGCACCCCCGCCTGCTTCAGCATCTCCAGCTGCTGATCTGTATACCCGCCGAGGTCGTCTGGAAAGTGGGCATCGGTAGAGGTAGTGAACAGCACGCCCTTGGCTGCCAGTACAGCCAGGAAAGCCGGGCTCGGGCACATTTCCCGGATCGGATAGCGGTACACCATTCCCGCGTTAATCTCCGTGGCCGTATCATGCGCGACCAGCAAATCTGCAATCTTCTCATACATCGGCAGGAGACGTTGTTCATCCGGGCGGTAATTGAAGGCTTTGAGGTTGTCGAGGTGGGCGACAATATCGAACAGGCGGGAAGACACCGCTTGGCCGACGATCTCAAAGAACCGGGCATATAGGACTTCCAGATCAAATTGTTCAAAATACGTCTGGGTCGCCGGATTGTCAAACCCCCAGCCATCTACAAAATGCACTGAACCGATAACATAGTCATACGGCTGTTCCTTCAATATTCCGGCTAGCTCCTGCTCGCAGCCCGGGAAATAATCCGCTTCGATGCCGAGCCGCAGCTGCACCCCTTCCCGCTGCCATTTTTCCTTCTGGGCCTGAATGCAAGCAACAAAATGATCTGAATCCGCCATACACACCTGATCCAGCCACTCCCGCTGAAGACGGCCTATCAAGGTATCCTCCAGGAGCATGTGTTTTTCATAATAGGCTTTATATTTCGTGAAACGGTACAGATGATCGACGATGCCCACCGTATGAATGCCGCGCTGCTTGGCTTGCTTCAGATACAAATCCAGCCACTCCGATGTAAAAGCTCCGCCTGCCATCCGCCGCTCCAGCAGACCGAAGCTCTCCTGCATCCAAGCCTGCGTATGAATCTGCTCACTGCTGTCTGTCATCGCAGTCAGACTCTCCATCGTCCGCTGCAGCCACCTTGGTGAATAGGGTCCTTCTTCCAGATGAAGGTGCAAATCTATTTTCATTACGTATCCACTCCTTTTAGGGTACCTGCTCCACCCCTGCGTTAAACTACGCTTCCATCCTCCTGCCTGATCCAGGTTTCGAAGCGGCGTTCTCCTTCCGTCAGCTGAATGACCCTCGCCCCGCGCTGAAGCGCCCCGTATGTGTTATGCCCGGTCACCCGGCCATAGGCCAGTGTAATCCCATGCAGCACACCTATGTAATCATTGTCATGATCGTGACCGGCGAAGGCTGCCATCACATCCCCTGCTTCCAGCATTGCCGCAAACCACCCGCTGTTCACTTTGGAGCAGCAGACCATTTCGCCTTTTCTCCCGGCTACACTCCCAGACTGCCACACTTCCTGATACTCAGGGATGGGAATATGCATAAAAGCCAGGGCAGGCAGAACACCGCCGTTTCTCTCTCTATTCTTGGCCGATTCCTGCAAATACCAGGCCACTTGATCCGAATGAATCCAGGCATATCCGCCGATTGCTGCAGGCGCATATTCACCCGAATCCACAAAATATAGTGCCCCCGACTCCCGGTCATCAGCATGGTTGAAGAGCGGCAGCACATAATTGCCCGTGCCGTGAATCTCTCCCGGTCCGGCTTCAGCCATACATAACTCATATTCCGCCAAAATCGCCTGCAGCTCTTCCCGCGTAACCCCCTTCTCTGAATCGTGGTTGCCATAGATTACAGCAAAAGGCGTACCTGCCTGCACTGCAATCTCAATTACCCGGCGGAACGTAGCCTTAGGGTCCACTGTCTCTTCACTGTAAATCAGGTCACCACTGAACACTATCAGATCCGGTTGCTCGATGATCAGAATGCGTTCCATCAGGGCCAGCGTCCGGGCATCACGCTCCGGTTCGATTCCATCCTTCAGATGGATATCGGTAAACTGTACAATTTTAAAAGTCCCATCTGCATGAAAAGAAAGACGTTGCTTGTTCATCTTGAACCTCCTCATAGTAAAACCCGCTTAATTGTGATATTCATGTTGTTCTTTGTGTAATTTCGTTGTTTTTTGTGTTCTTTTATTTTAAAATAGCACTAACAGCCAAAAAGATGCAAGCGTTAATTTTACATAAGGGGGGGAACACGATGACATTACTCGCAGAAGAACGGCAGCAGATGATATTGCAGCAATTAGAGGAAACCGGAAAGGTAAAAGTGATCCCGCTGGCACAGCAGCTTGAGGTGTCCAATGAGACAATCCGCCGCGATCTGGATGCCTTGGAGGAACAACGGAAGTTAAAGCGTGTGTATGGAGGCGCCGTGAAGCTTACCCATTTTGACGGGGAGCCTTCGTATACGATGAGGCGCAAGCTGAACCAGGAAGGAAAGCAGGCGATTGGCCGTGAAGCTGCCAGACTGCTGCAGGATGGGGATACAGTGTTCATGGATACAGGGACGACCGTACTGGAGATGACCCGCTATATGGCAGGAAAGAAAAATATCACTATTGTGACGAACTCCCTGCCTACAGCGTCCGCCTTGCTCCAGGCTTTGGGCCTTGAGCAATTTACGGGCAAAGTCATTATGCTTGGCGGTGAAATCTCCATTCAGCAGCAATCGGTGAGCGGAATTCTTGCCCATGAGCTGCTAAAACAATTCACACTGGACAAAGCCTTCCTGTCCGTCGGCGGAATCTCGCCTGCCCAAGGCATTACGGATTACGATATGAATGAATCGCTGGTGTCACGGCTGGCCTCCGGGCAAGCAAACGAAGTGATTCTGCTGGCAGACCACAGCAAAATCGGCAGCACGGCTTTTTGCCAAATCGCTCCGCTGCAGAGCGCCGACGTGATCATCTCCGATCAGGAGCTGCCGGGGGGCTGGAAGGAAGAGCTGGAACGCATAGGGGTAGCGTGGATTAAGTCCTGACAAGTAGAAACGGCTTCGCCTTCCTTTTAATGGACAGTACCGATTTTGGATAAAATCACCCTGACGGGTGATACAGCCGCTCATTAAAGGTTAAACTAATGGGCTCTCACTTGTCCTGTTATACCATCCGTCACAGTATAGTCTCATCTACCACACCCTTTAGGGCTAACAACGGCATTTCTGCCGTTGTTTCCGTGCGACCCGGCCTTCGGCGGTTCAACAACGGCGTTTCTGCCGTTGTTTCCGTGCGATCCGGCCTTCGGCGCTTCAACAACGGCATTTCTGCCGTTGTTTCCGTGCGACCCGGCCTTCGGCGCTTCAACAACGGCATTTCTGCCGTTGTTTCTGTGCGATCCGGCCTTCGGCGGTTCAACAACGGCATTTCTGCCGTTGTTTCTGTGCGATCCGGCCTTCGGCGGTTCAACAACGGCGTTTCTGCCGTTGTTTCCGTGCGATCCGCCCTTCGGCGCTTCAACAACGGCATTTCTGCCGTTGTTTCCGTGCGACCCGCCCTTCGGCGGTTCAACAACGGCATTTCTGCCGTTGTTTCCGTGCGACCCGGCCTTCGGCGCTTCAACAACGGCATTTCTGCCGTTGTTTCTGTGCGATCCGGCCTTCGACGGTTCAACAACGGCATTTCTGCCGTTGTTTCCGGGTAAACCCGCCGAAAAAACATATAATTTCCTATACGACGAGAAATATAAGGAACATTTAGGGTATGAAGCATATAGATGCTTAATTTTAAAATCCACGATATCACAAGCAGCATGTGCTCGAAATCACTATTGCAGACAGCGGAAGATCATATAGTTAAATAGTCCAAGAGATTAGAGGATCAATAACTATTCATACAGAGGTGTATTACAATGAAGAGGTTTATTCCCAATCAGCACGGAGCCTGGTCCATGCTGGTTCTCCCTTTTTTGTTAGGGATGGCGGCCTCCCAAGCATCATTTCTGCATATTCCCCTGTTCTTGTGCTGGCTGCTGATTTATTTGTTCATCTTTCCGCTCCTCCAGGGGGTCAAAACAAGGCGTTTTGACCGGTATGCACCGCCGCTCAAAGTGTACGGCCTGCTGCTCTTGCCTTTTGCAGCTTATCTGATGGCTGCCGAACCTAAGCTGCTTTGGTTTGCCTTGCCGGCACTCCCGCTGTTTGCGGTTAATTTGTATTATGCCAGAACGAAGAACGAGCGGGCCCTGCTCAATGATATCGCGGGAATTCTGCTGTTTTGCCTGATGGTCTTTCCCGTTTTTTATATCGGCGGAGGAACAGACCGCGGAATGGCTGCCGAATTTTTTATACTGGCTCTGCTGTATTTTGTGGGTACTGCCTTGTATGTAAAAACGATTATTCGTGAAAAAAACAATCCCCGGTATTATTACGCGTCTGTGATTTATCATAGTCTGTTCGTGCTTGCGGGAGTGGTGCTGTTTCCATCCTTAACGGTTCCGCTGTTAATTCTGCTGGCGCGCGCAGCAAGCCTTCCCAGAACAAAAATTACAGCCAAACAAACGGGAATAATGGAAATCGGCTTTTCTGTAATGCTGTACCTATCTGTAATCGTTCTGTTATAAAGTCCGCATTTGTTGTACAACGTGATTTTCGAGAGTTAACACGATCAGAAGCACAAGAAAAAGCGAGTCTCCGATAACCGGAACCCGCTTTTTTTAGACTTTAAGAATTTATATACTTCGCGCTATACATGTTCCTTCGATTTCCCGCTCAAACAGGTGCCGCCCTTTCGGGGACGGCGTAGCGATTCTACTTGTATGCATGGGATGAAGCTAATTCTCGATCATGTCGTGATTGCCGGACCCTGGGGGAACGATTGGATACACATTGGATTCTTCTGTAATATCGAACTCCATGATAACGACTCCCTTCGTGTGAAGCGCCTCTTCCATAACCAGCTTCGCTTCCTCCAGCGTCTGCGCCCGCAGGCCATGGGCACCAAAGGATTTGGCTAATGCGACAAAATCCGGTGAGCTGATGCGCACCGAAGAGTATCTGCGCCCGAGAAACAGCTGCTGCCACTGTCTGACCATGCCGAGGTAACCATTTTTGAGAATGGCAACCTTCACATTAAGCTCCAGATCAACAGCGGTCATGATCTCCTGGATGTTCATCTGGATGCTCCCATCCCCTGTGATGCAGATGATCTGGCGTTCAGGGCAAGCGGCTGCAGCACCGATAGCAGCTGGCAATCCATAGCCCATGGTTCCGAGTCCGCCTGAGGTCAGAAAAGAACGCGGCTCCGTAAATTTATAATGTCTGGCTGTCCAAATCTGATGCTGGCCTACATCCGTGGTGATGATCGCATTGCCGTCTGTAGCTTCATCGATACAAGCAATCACCTCTTGCGGGGTCAATGTGCTGCCGGCTGCACGGAGAGGTTTGGCGGACCGTTGTTTCCATAGCTGTATTTGCTCCTCCCAGGCCAAACGCTCATGCCGATGTACGGATTCCATCAGACCGGCAAGCATTTCTGATACGAGTCCTGTGATAGAAAGATCCACATGGATATTCTTATTTAGTTCAGAGGAATCGATATCCACTTGTATTTTACAGGAATCCGGTGAGAACGACTTCCGGTTTCCTGTAACGCGGTCACTGAAGCGGACTCCGAGGCACAATACCAAATCTGCGGCCTGAAGGGCGCGGTTGGCAGCGACGGTTCCGTGCATCCCGACCATACCCAGATGCAGGGGGTGATCGGAAGGAAAGGCGCCCAGGCCCATTAATGTACTCGCTACGGGAAGATTAAACTTCTCCACAAACTCTCTTACCCAAGAAGGCGTATTATCCGTCATACAGCCTCCGCCAACCAGGATCAAAGGCCGCTCCGCATCATTTAGCCTTTCAGCTGTTAACTGGAGGCCGTGCGCCGGGATTGGATGATAAGGCTGATAACCCCGGATATGTATTGCTGGCGACGGGCCGCTTCTATGCATGTCCGCAACAACAGCTGTCATTACATTCTTCGGCAGATCAATCAATACAGGACCGGTACGGCCCGTTGTCGCCAAATGGAAGGCTTCATCCACAATCCTGCGAAGATCACAAATTTCCCTGACAATGTAATTATGTTTAGTAATAGGCATAGTCATTCCGTAAATATCCACTTCCTGAAAGCTGTCCAGACCGATCAATTCGGTAGCTACCTGCCCGGTAAGGATGATCAATGGAACGGAATCCATAAACGCCGTTGCGATTCCGGTAATCGCATTGGTCGCACCCGGCCCGCTGGTTACCAGCGCAATGCCCGGACGCCCTGTTGCTCTTGCGTAACCGTCCGCAGCATGTACAGCTGCCTGTTCATGCCTAACTAAGATATGCCGGACGGATTCACAGTCAAACAATGCATCGTATAGGGGCAGTACGGCTCCGCCTGGATATCCAAAAATAGTTTCGACGTTTTTTTCGGTCAAGATCTGAATCAGCAGCTCTGCTCCGTTCATGGTTAGCCATCGTCTCCTACATTCAAGTCATTAAAAAATGATTCTTTATGGATAATATGGGGTATTATACCTAGATAAATCAATGGAAAGGGGATTCTGCAGATGGCAAAAGAAAGCGAACCAACCTCCTTCCCAAGCCGGGAAGAGCGTGAAGAAATAGGCCGCCGGACCAATGCCGGCTTCGCCCGTGTGGAACGGACAGAAGTTGAAGCAAGCGCCGGCGGCATCCCTACAGGACCCGTAGCACAAGAGCTCTCCGAAGAAGAAATCCGCCGGAGAGTAGGTTCCGGAAACTTTGAAGCGGCGAAAAACGATCTGCAAACCGGATCAATCAACAGTTAATGCAACCCTTATCCGCCTATATAGGACATGCTTATCTTTTTCCGGTCTGCTGCCGTGTGCTCCTGACGCTCATCGGAATACCGGTCCGCACGTCTCTCCCAGACGTCCCTTATCACGTTCAGCAGTCTGCTGTCGTCAGCCCCGCTGCGTAGCAGTGCCCGCAAATCCGTTCCGCCGGAAGCAAAGAGGCAGGTGTAGAATTTACCGTCAGAAGATAACCGGGCCCGTGTGCAGGATGAGCAAAAGGATTCAGACACCGAGGTAATAAACCCGATCTCCGCCCCGCAGTCTTTGTAACGGTAACGCCGTGCAACTTCTCCATAGAAATCCTGCTCCACACCCTCCAGCTCATACACATCCCGGAGGCTTTGGAGCATTTCCTTTTTAGTAACGACTTGTGCCAAGCTCCAGCCATTGTCATTGCCGGCATCCATAAACTCAATGAAACGCAGGGTGATTTTGCGTTCCTTGAAATATGCAGCCATCGGCAGGATTTCCGATTCATTCACCCCTTTTTGAACCACCATATTAATTTTAATCTCAAAACCAATGTCCCGGGCCTGATCGATATGTTTCAGGATAATAGAGGGCTTGAGCCCTCTTCCATTCATTGTTCCAAAAATCTCCGGCTGCAGCGCGTCCAGACTGATATTTAACCGCCGCAGTCCTGCTGCGTACAAGCCTTTCGCCTGCTGCCCCAGAAAAACCCCGTTAGTCGTCAGCCCAATATCCTCCACTCCACTAAGCGATCGGATTCCTGCCACAAGCTCCGGAAGATCTTTCCTCAGCAGCGGCTCTCCTCCGGTCAGGCGGATTTTGACACCCCCCAAGGATACAAACAGCTTAGTCAACCGCAGAATTTCAGCAAACGACAACATCTCCCGGGCCGGCAAAAAGGCATACTCATCACCGAATATTTCCTTCGGCATGCAGTAGGAACAGCGGAAATTGCAACGGTCTGTCAGGGAAATCCTCAAATCACGGATGGGCCGCTTGAGCTGATCCTGAATAGGTGTAGTGTTCATGCGTCCCTCCCCTTTTGCATGTGAATGATATCTCTTTACTTCTGCGTAATATCGCTGAATGTTCCGACATAACGGATATCTACCCCTGTCTCATCCTTGACGGCACTGATATTCAAGAGCTGCAGATACTCCTCACCATTCTTCCTTCTGTTCCAAATCTCTCCCTGCCAAACACCCTTTGCTCTGATCTCGCTCCACATGCTGCGGTAGAAATCCGGGGATTGCCTGCCTGACTTCAATACGTTTGGCTGTTTGCCTAGCACTTCCGCTTCTGTGAAGCCGGTAAGCCTCGTAAATGCAGGATTGACACTCTTAATGACACCCGCCGCATCCGTTACCAGAATCCCCTGGGCTGTTGAGTTGAATACTTCGGAAGTTAGTGCCAAGCGGTCATGATAATAGAGCCATATCACAAGAACAAGACTGGCTAGAGCCACCTGCGAAAGCAGCATGAACCCGATCGAATATTGGCCTGTGACCGAGAAGATCAATGAGAGCATGATCGGCGGGAAGAAGCCGCCAAGCCCGCCCATCATAGAGACAATTCCGTTGGCAATCCCTGCCTGCTTGTTGAAATAAAACGGAACTAATTTGAAAATCACTCCATTGCCTATCCCGGCACTTACAGCAATTGCCAGGCACCCGACCGTGTAAAGACCTATGGACGGCAGAAAAGCCAGGAGTATGGCGGCGACAGTATAGATGCTGAAGGTCCCGATCAGCAGAATCAATGGCTGGAATTTGTCACCAAGCCAGCCGCCGACGGGCCGGAAAAAGGTGGCAACGGCAATAAAACCGGCTGTGCGCATGCCTGCATCTACCTTCTCCAGTCCGAAATTAGAAACCAGGAAGTTAGGCAAATAAATCGTGAATGCGACGAACGATCCGAATGTAATGAAATAGAAGAGTGAGAACAGCCATAGCTTCTCATTTTTAACAACGCCCTTAATTTGTTCTATAATCGGTGTTCTTACCTTCGGTTCATGACGGTCTCCGAAAAAGAAATTCAGGACAATAAAGACCAGCAGAAGAATCAGATACAGCTTCACCGCCGTTGCCCAGCCGAAACGCGCAGCGATGATCGGGGCAGTGAATGTTGTGAGAGCTGTGCCCAGATTCCCGACGCCATAGATCCCGTTAACAAACCCATGCTTTTCTTTCGGAAAATACTTGGGTAATGAAGTAACCCCTACCGAAAAAACAGCTCCGCCGATACCAAGAAACAAACCGCCGATAATCAGGTCTGTATACGTGGACGCTTCACTAATATAGAATACCGGAAACAGCAGCAGCACGAAGCTGACGAGAAAGATGATACGCGCCCCAAAAATATTCGCATAATAGCCAATCGGTATACGCAGTATGGAACCGAGTACTACGGGAATCGCCGTAACCATTGCCAGTTTTCCGGCCGGTATCGGAATATCCTCGGAAATAAAAGGCATCAGAGAGGAAATGATAACCCATACCATGAAGCCAACAATCAAGTTCAATGTTTGTAACGGCAATTGCAGTTTTTTAATCATATAACTCACCTTTTCCGCCCATTTTTTGTCTGCTGAATGTCTAATTCACTTCCTGTCCTTATTGTATCTGCCCTTGCTCTGCCTGAGATATAGGGGAGTACCCTTTCCCTTAGAGGGGAATCCCTGAAAACAAGAAAAAAACGGCTTCCCCGTCCTTATATGGACAGTGAAGCCGCTTTGCAGTTATTGGGTGATAAGGGTATTCATCCTGGAATACAGCCGCCCTGCATCCGGTTCGCTCAGCTGACTTTCCGCCATTGGAAAAATGACAGCCTCTTCTTTTACAAAATGCACGGTTAAAACTTCGAAAGCCTCTCCTGCATCTCTTACTGCGGAAGCAATTTTCTGTTGGGACATAAGCTCAATATCACCTTCCGTATGATGCAGAAAATGTCCGAGGTATCCGTCAATCTCGGCATGTTCCTGCTGGATCCCTACCAGCGGCCCTTGTTCAAAACCGATATAGGTTCCCAGCAGCGGGAAAAAGTGCGCTTCCTCTTTTTGCGTATGTTTATCCAGCGGAACCTTGAAATCAAGAATAAGCCTGCGCAGCTCCTTGACCTTCCTCCTGCACTCCTCCAAACTGAGCTGTTCATCCTGTTCGAAGGAGAGTACAATGGCATGCCACTCTCCCATCAGGAATGACAAATAGCGGTGCTCGTTCTCAAGAATGCGCATGGCCGGTGAAGCAAAACGCAGTCCGGAAGGATTCGGCATGATGTACCTCCATTCAGCGCTAGAAATCCAGCAGCTTTTTTTTCAAGGCATATTCGACCAGCTCCGGCCGGCTCTTCAGGTTTAATTTTTCCATGATTTTGGATTTATGAGCTTCTACAGTCTTCACGGAGATGAACAGTCTTTCCGCGATCTCTTTGTTACCGTATCCCTTGGCGATTAGGGGTAAGATTTCCAGCTCCCGCTTGGAGAGCAGTTCAAACAAATCCTCTGCAGAGGCAGTTTTGTCCTTTTTGATAAACTCACGTACCAGCGAGGTTGCCATCTTGGGATGAATATAGGTGCCTCCCTCATAGATTGTGCGGATGGCGAGCAGCAGCTCCTCGTCGGGAGCACTTTTCAGGACATAACCGGATGCTCCGTTCTTCAGGACATGGAACAGATATTCTTCATCATCATGCATGGTCAGGATCAATATTTTGGTATCGGGATAATCCTCTTTGATTTTACCTGTGGCGATCAGTCCGCTTTCTCCAGGCGGCATGCTAAGATCCATGATCAGGATATCCGGTCTCCGTTTCGCTACCATAGCATATGCCTCTATACCGTCTGCCGCAGCCCCTATGACTTCGATGTCGTCCTGAAAATTCAGAATCATGGAAAAGCCGCTGCGCACCATGGCGTGGTCGTCTGCGATAACGATCTTCATCCGGGAATCATTCCTTTCCATTTCCGTCTGCAACAGGAACTTGAATGATGATTCTGGTTCCCATTCCCGTTTCCGTCTTTATACTGAAGCTGCCTCCTACCAATTCTGCACGCTCCTGCATGCCGTAGATGCCCAGACCGGTCCCGCTCGGCTCATCTCCCAGGCTGAATCCAACACCCTCATCTTCAATAGTGAGCTGCAGCATCCGGTCCCGCTCGGTAAGCTTTACTTTCACCAGATCTACCTGAGCGTACTTCAGGGCATTGAGCACCGCTTCCTGACAGACCCGGTAAATCACCGTTTCAATTTCACTTCCGTAGCGTTTCTCTGAAAGGTCGGATTCGAATTCTATCATAAGCCCGTAGATTTGCTCCATCCGCTTAAAGTGCGAGCGAAAAGCAGCCTCCAGACCAAAATCATCGAGAGCAGCAGGACGAAGCTCCACAGAGAGATTGCGGATGTCACTTAAGAGCCTTGTCATGGATACTTCCGTTTGCTTCACCTTTTTGAGCAGCTCTTCATCTCTGGTCATATATTTAAGCACCCGCAGATCGACTACAGCACTCATAAGCTCCTGGGCAACGCTGTCGTGCAGCTCCCGGGAGATCCGTTTCCGTTCGTTCTCCTGGGCTTCGATAACATGCTTCATCATTTTATTCTGATAAAATTTCTCCTGCGTCTTAAACTGCCTGGTGAGATCCCTCAGCATAAGCACCCGTATTCCATTCTCTGAATCGATGGTATGAAAGCTGGCTGCAAAAGGGATAATCCCTTTGTATTTGGTCTCAAGATAGACCTGATAGGAGGTGAAGTCCTCCGATTCCGGCACATGAAAAAAGCAATTGAGACAGGTGCGCAGCTCCAGGTCGCTGGTATACCCTCTGCATGTACTGCAAAGGGCAAGGGAATTCCCTTGCTCCAGCTGCTTCAGAAAGTCGCTGTCGACAATATAGGCGGCTGCCGGATTCATCGCCAGTGTCCTTCCTTCGCTGTCAAAAAAGAAAATAGCCTCCGTACTGTTCTCGAACAACTTCAGCATCAGCGTATTTAATGAATCCATCCCGGCTCGCAGCTTCAACTCAGCAACAGTTCCTTCCCGTTCAAGTCTCCGATTCCTTGGCGTGCCGTATTTTGCAGCTCCTGCAGCATCGTTTCGTTCACCTGCCGGTCTCCTCTAAATCCGCCGAGAAGGACCCCTGCCACGCGGGCGTCATTCCACAGCGGCACCGCCCCGATACTCTTTAGCTTCTCTGAATTGATAATCGGATAACTAAACAGCATTTCCTGCTTCACCTGTTCTTGTACAGAGTAGAGTAAAAACGGCTTTCCGGTTTTGAATACGATTCCCGCTATGCCTCTTCCGGACTGCAGCACAATCCGCTTATACCGGGAATTCAAGTTGCCGGAGGCGTATTTCCATCGGATCACATAGTCATATTCCGCAGGGTCGGCAAGTGCCAATGACATGAAATCATACCCTAGGGCGTGCCGGATTTGGTCAAGCTCCAGCTGGTAATCGACCTGGTTTTTCATCGTTTCCTCTCCTATTGAACAGGGAAAGAAGTTTGGGCTTACTTTCCTTTAATTCGATTTATGTCTTCTGTATAGAATATAACTTCTTCCCACATAATTCAACGGAACACTCCATACATGAACGAGCCGGGTGAACGGCCAAAACGCAAAGATGGCAAAGCCGAACAGGATGTGGATTTTAAAGGAAAGCGGCACATCCTTCATAAGCGACAGATCGGGGCTGAACATAAACAAGCCGCGGAACCATATAGAGATCGTCTCCCGGTAATCAAATTCGGGCTGTACTGCATTCGTAACAAGAGTGGAGTACATACCCATAAACACGATGAACAATAGCAGGGAATTGACAATCATATCGGAGGCGCTGCTAAGACGGCGGACATTCTTCATCGTAAACCGCCGTGAGGTGAGAATCAGCATCCCGGCAAGGGTTGCCATTCCGAATATCCCCCCGATATATACAGCGCCGATATGGTACAAATGATCGTTTACACCTATTGCCTCCATCCATGACTTCGGGACGGCCAGACCGCCGATATGTCCGAAGATAACCGGAATAATCCCCAGGTGAAAGAGAATACTTCCATATTTCAGCTGCTTTTTCTCAATGAATTCGCTGGATTTGGCCGTCCAGTTAAACTGGTCTCTCCGGTAGCGGTAAATATGCCCGACGATAAAAACGGCGAGGCAGATGTATGGAAATATGACCCATAAAAATTGATCGAACATTTTCATTGACTGGTTGCCTCCTGTTCGATGCAAGCTTTGAGTGTTTCCCGCAGTCCTTTAACCAGGTGGAAATACGGACTTTCATGTTTGTCCAGCGCCTTAAGCAAATGATACGTGCCATCTTCAAGAATCGCCGTCAGCATCCGGAAGTTCTCAGCCGCAGCCGGATCGTTCAGCCATTCCGCAGCATACAGGAATTCACACATGAGCGGGAGGTAATCCGGCAGCTCGCCTTCAGGCATTTCAAGGCCGTACATTTCATACATTATTTTCAGTTTGGCCAGGATTTGTCCGCGCTCCTTGGCATCCTCAAACTTAAAATAGGTCATATAAAGGGCGCAGTCCCGCTGAAAATCAAAGGTCGCGGCATAGTTCTCCTGACTCTCATCCAAACTGAAGTTTTGCATGAGCGACCAATAAGCATGCACATGCGTGTAAGCCGGATGTCCGGCTTCGAACGCCTCTTCCAGAAAGGCCGGATGATAATCAAGCTTTTCCGGATACATCAGCTGCAGGGCGAAATATCCGAAGGATGATTTGTAATTATGGAGCCTGCTTAGATCAATCACGCCAGATCCCTCCGTAGAAATTCTCTTCGTACATCTCTTTTGCGGTCTTCGTGTCTCCGCCGGCAGAGCTTGCCGGTCCGCAGCCATCGCATCCGGAGCCGAAGCCTGAACCCATATCCCCCATCCGGTTGCCGTATCCGGCTGAGCCTTGTGCGCGGTAAGGATTCATGGTCTGTTCCTTATGCGAGGTCGGAATCACGAAACGGTCCTCATATTTGGCAATGGCCAGCAGCCGGTACATCTGCTCTGTCTGGTGTGCTGTCATGCCAACCCGATCAAGCCGGGACAGATCAAACGGTTGATCTGCTGATTTGGCACGCATATAGGAACGCATCATCGCCATCCGCTGCAGGGCCTCTTTTACAGTCTGCGTATCGCCTGCGGTCAGCATATTGGCCAAATACTGAACCGGTGTCCGCATTTCCTCAATAGCCGGGAAAATCATGTCCGGGTTTTTCAGGGAATCCTTGCCTTCAAAATAGTTCATAATCGGGCTCAGCGGCGGCACATACCATACCATAGGCAGCGTCCGGTATTCCGGATGCAGCGGGAACGCCAGCTTATGCTCAATCGCAAGCTTGTAAACCGGTGAATTCTGTGCCGCTTCCAGCCAGTCTTCCGAAATGCCGTCTTTTCTGGCCTGGGCGATGACTTCAGGATCATGGGGATTCATAAATAAATCACACTGTGCTTTATAGAGATCTTTTTCATCCGGTGTTGAAGCGGCATCAAGCACCTTGTCTGCGTCATACAGCAGTACACCGAGATACCGGATGCGTCCTGTACAAGTCTCGGAGCAGACCGTTGGCAGACCAGCTTCCACACGCGGGAAACAGAAGGTGCACTTTTCCGCTTTGTTGGTTTGCCAGTTGAAGTAGACTTTTTTGTAAGGGCAGCCCGTCATGCAGTATCTCCAGCCCCGGCAAGCCTCCTGGTCTACGAGGACAATGCCGTCCTCCTCCCGTTTGTACATGGCACCTGATGGACAGGAAGCCACACAGCTGGGATTCAGGCAGTGTTCACAGAGACGGGGCAGATACATCATAAACGACTGCTCGAAGTTGAATTTGATTTCCTCTTCGATCTTCTGGATGTTCGGATCAAGGGGTCCCGTGACGTGTGCGCCGGCAAGATCATCCTCCCAGTTTGGACCCCATTCCAGATCCATTTTCTCTCCGGTTACCGCCGAATGAGCGCGTGCGACCGGTGAATGTTTTTGTTCCCCTGCCTCGGTTAAATGCTCATAATTATAAGTCCACGGCTCGTAATAATCCTTCATTTCCGGCATGTCGGGGTTATAAAAAATCTTCCCGAGGGCTACCTTGGACAGCTTGTTGCCGGACTTCAGCTCAAGCTTGCCTTTGCGGAGCTGCCAGCCGCCTTTATAGAGCTCCTGGTCTTCCCAGCGTTTCGGATATCCGATGCCGGGTTTCGTTTCCACGTTGTTGAACCACATGTATTCCGCGCCTTTGCGGTTCGTCCACGTTGTTTTGCAGGTAACACTGCAGGTATGACAGCCTATGCACTTATCCAGATTCATCACCATTGCCACTTGAGCTTTAATCTTCAAGCCAGTTGACCTCCTTCATTAATCGCACGGCTACGTATACATCACGCTGGTTGCCGATTGGACCGTAGTAGTTGAAACCATAGCTGAGCTGTGCGTAACCGCCGACCATCTGGGTAGGCTTCAGATGGATCCGGGTAGGTGCGTTATGACTGCCTCCGCGAGTATCTGTAATCTCTGAACCAGGCACTTGGATATGCTTGTCTTGCGCGTGGTACATAAACATGGTGCCTCTTGGCATCCGGTGGCTGACGACAGCGCGGGCCGTGACTACGCCGTTGCGGTTATAGACCTCCAGCCAAGCATTATCAGAAATGCCATGCTGCTCCGCGTCCTCGTTGTTGATCCACACGGTAGGACCGCCGCGGAACAGTGTCAGCATATGCTGGTTATCCTGGTAAGTGGAGTGGATATTCCACTTGCCGTGCGGAGTTAAATACCGCAGCACTAGCGCATCCTGCCCGCCTTTCACTTCCTTGTCGCGCGGTCCGAATACCATGGGCGGCAAGGTTGGCTTGTAGACCGGCAGCGCCTCGCCAAACTGCTGGAAGATCTCGTGGTCGATGTAGAAATGCTGCCTTCCCGTCAAGGTCCGGAACGGGACCAGCCGTTCAATATTGGTGGTAAACGGCGAATAACGGCGGCCTTGTTTATTGGAACCGCTGAACACGGGAGTAGGGATCACTTCCCGCGGCTGTGCAGTGATGCTCTGGAACGTAATTTTCTCTGCCGCCCGGTCCGCCGAGATATCTCTCAGCACAACACCAGAATCCTTTTCCGCCTGCTCGTAAGCCTTCTGCGACACGCGTCCGTTGGTTGCTGAGGACAGATGGAGTATGGTATCGGCCACTTGCCGGGCGGTTTGGATTTTGGGAAGACCGTTTTTGATCGATTCATCAAAAAAGACGCCGTTGAGCCGCTTGAGCTCTTCGTATTCTTCAGCCACCGAGAAGCTGATGCCATGCGCACCTGCTTTGCCGACAATCAGATTGGGTCCAAGCGAGATGTATTTATCGTGGATTTTGGTATAATCCCGCTCAACAATGCTAAGGTTCGGCATCGTTTTGCCGGGAACAGCTTCCACTTCCCCTTTGGCCCAGTCTTTGACCAGCCCCATCGGCTGGGAGATCTCACTGATCGAATCATGCGCCAGCGGCGATGCGACCAGATCTTTATAGACTCCCGGCAGCTCCGAATTCGCCATTTCCGAGAAAACCTCCGACAGCTGGCGGTAGATATCCCAATCCGAACGGGATTCCCACAGCGGATTCACCGCCGGATTAAACGGATGAACGAATGGATGCATATCTGTGGAGGACAGATCCGTCTTTTCATACCAGGTAGCAGCCGGAAGTACGATGTCTGCGTACAGCGGAGTGGTCGTCATCCGGAAATCCAGCGCGACCATCAGGTCGAGCTTGCCTTCCACATCCTCCCGCCAGACGATTTCTTCGGGTTTCTGCTCTTCATTCGGCCGGGCAAGGAGCCCATCGGATGCGCCAAGCAGATGCTTCATGAAATATTCCTGCCCTTTGGCAGAGCTGGAAATCAGATTGGAGCGCCAAATAAACAGCGAGCGCGGAAAGTTCTCGGGTGCTCCAGGATCTTCTACAGCAAAACGCGTCTTCCGTGATTTGATCTCTTCCAGCGTATGGGCAATGATTTCCGCATTGGACTTCTTGCCCTGCTGCGCAGCTTCTTCCGCGAACAGGAGACTGTTCTTGTTGAACTGCGGGAAGGAAGGCAGCCAGCCGAGTCTTGCGGCAAGCACATTGTAGTCAGCGGGGTGCTGGTAAGCTACCTCCCCTGCCGTCGGCGACTTCAGCGAATCGGTACCACTCTCCTCATAGCGCCACTGTTCGGTCGCGAAGTAGAAGAATGACGTGGCATTCTGCTGCCGTGCCGGCCCTTGCCAGTCCTTCGCGAAGGCGATGGTGGACCAGCCTTCAATAGGGCGGCATTTCTCCTGCCCGACATAATGCGCCCAGCCGCCGCCGTTGACCCCCTGGGATGCCGTCAGTACAACAAGGTTCAGAATCGAGCGGTAGATGGTATCGCTATTGAACCAGTGATTAATTCCAGCCCCCATGATAATCATGGAGCGGCCGCCGGTATCGAGTGAATTCTGGGCAAATTCACGGGCAATCTGGATCACTACACTGGATTTCACGCCCGTAATCTTCTCTTGCCAGGCAGGGGAATAATGAGACGCGCTGTCGTCATAATCCTTGGCATTCCAAGGGCTCTCTGTTCTGGCAATGCCGTATTGGCTCAGCATCAAATCATACACGGTGGCGGCGTATCGTTCTGTCCCGTCGGCCAGCCGTATGGTCATCGCCGGGATGACACGCTTAAACGTTCCGTTCCCCGCTTGATCAAAGTAAGGGAAGACGATTTCTTCCCACTGCCCGCCGTGGCCTTCTACCGAAAGTGCCGGATCAATCTTCGTCCCGTCTTCCTGTTCGAGAATAAGGTTCCATTTCTTATCCGTTTCCCAGCGCTGCCCCATCGTTCCGTTAGGGACAACCAGCTCTCCGGATACCGTGTCATAAATCACCGGTTTCCAGTCTGCATGCTGGGAAGTGTCACCAAGATCGCTTGCCCGCAGGAAGCGGCCGCCCTTTAAGCTGGACTCATGCGGGTCCAGCAGGATGATAAACGGCATGTCCGTAAACTGCTTGGCATAATTAATGAACATGGATTCCTGCCGTTCATTGTAGAACTCGTTCAGGATTACATGAGTCATCGCCTGAGCCAACGCGGCATCCGTTCCGGGATTCGGGGCGAGCCAGTTGTCCGCGAATTTGACATTTTCGGCCAAATCCGGGGCCACTGACACCACTTTGGTTCCTTTATAGCGCACTTCGGTCATAAAGTGGGCGTCCGGTGTACGGGTAAGCGGCACATTGGAGCCCCACATCATCAAATAGCCGGCGTTATACCAGTCGGAGGATTCGGGAACGTCCGTCTGCTCGCCCCAGATCTGCGGAGAGGCTGGAGGCAGATCCGCGTACCAGTCGTAAAAGCTGAGCATTTGCCCGCCAAGCAGCGAGATGAACCGCGCACCCGAAGCATAGCTGACCATGGACATGGCCGGAATCGGAGTGAAGCCTGCAATCCGGTCTGGCCCATACTTGCGGATCGTATAGATCAGCTGGGCCGCGATCAGACGAAGCGCATCCTCCCAGGCTACACGGATATGGCCGCCTTTGCCGCGGGCTTTTTTGTAGGAATCCGCTTTCGCCGGGTCTTCCACGATGCTTGCCCATGCATCCACCGGATGGTCATGCTCAAGTAGTGCAGCCTTCCACAGCCGCCACAGCTTCCCTCTCATATAGGGATATTTCACCCTAAGCGGGCTGTATTCATACCAGGAAAAGGTGGCCCCTCTGGGACAGCCTCTGGGTTCAAACTCCGGCATATCGGGACCGCAGGACGGATAGTCAATCTGCTGATTCTCCCAGGTGATAATCCCGTTCTTCACAAAAACCTTCCAGCTGCAGGAGCCCGTACAATTGACTCCGTGTGTAGTGCGGACTACTTTATCATGAGACCAGCGCTGGCGGTACATGTCTTCCCAATCCCTGTTCTTTTCCTCCAGAATGGACCAGTTCCCGGAATAGCTTTCGACCGGTTTAAAAAAGTTGAGACCGTATTTTTTCTTCATTGCTTACGAACACTCCTTTGCAGAATGAAGGACATGGAAGAGTCACACTCACTTTTCATTCGAATAATTTCATTATGGAGGTCCCGGGCATGAGTTCCCATTAGGGAATATCCTATAGTCCCGCGGGAAATCCCTTGATTCCGCAAAAAGCAAAAAGCCCGCCTCTTCAAGAGGTGAGCTTTTTGTATGTTAACAGGGTGATATAAATATCGGCTCAGCAGTTAGGGAGTTCCCTCTTTTTGTCCAGGAGATGTCCTAACCGGAATTTCCACAGCTATTCTATATGCTATACTGAAAAAAAATCGGGGAGGATGAACAATGACAGGACCCTCATTACGCCAACTGCATGCCCATCATGCGATTCATCAAGGCGGACTGTCCGGAGCCATCGACAAGACAGAAGAAGTGGAGAAGCTGCTGGAGATTCGCGAATTAGAGGTTGCCAGACAAGCGGCTGATCACCTCGTGGAGTATTGGGAAACAAGAATACTCAGCCATGCGGAAGCAGAGGAAGAAGGCTTCTACCCGGAGATGGCAGAGAATAACCCAAGTCTGCAGGGTGCTGTAACGAAGCTAACCCGTGATCATGAGCTGCTTCGCACAATCGTTACGGATATCAAAAATATGCTTAATGAAGAAGGCCTCACTCCGGAAGTTCTTCAACAGTTTCATGCCCTTTTGGTTGTGAACGCTATTCATAGCCGGGATGAGGAAAGGCTGCTGCTGGAGGAGCCGTCACTATAATCGTTATCGTTACTGGATTGCCGGGTGGTATCTAATGATTCCCTCTGAAAAATAGCCTGCAGATCATGCTTATTCAGCAATAAATCCTGTAATGTATATTCGCTGAGCACCTGCAAGTAAGCAGCCAATGCTCTGCCAAGCACTCCCTTTAATCCGCACACCGGAGAGATCGGACAGTTGTTGCCGGAAGGGTCAAAGCATTCTACAAGATGAAAATCATCTTCCATCCGGCGCACAACTTCTCCGATGTTAATCAGCTCGGGTGCCTTGGCCAGACGGATCCCCCCTCCTCTGCCTCTTACCGTTTCAATATACCCCGCTTGCCCAAGTTCATGGGATACCTTCATCAGATGATTTTTGGATATATGATAGGCATTTGAAATATCTTGTATCGTTGACAGCTCGCCCCGCTCTTTCGTTCCGAGGTACATGAGGACCCGCAAAGAAAAATCTGTGTACATAGTAAGTCTCATTTGATTCATCATCCCTCAACTGCAGTATGTGATCTTTGTTACAAATGATACCATATAAATTGACGTTTTTGTTAAAGTGGTATTTTAAATATATCTTTTAGCCGAAAAAGAGTATATATTAAATTTGTAATAATGAGAGGAGTGAACGGTTATTTTATCCAAACAAACACGCGATATCGTCAAATCCACGGCCCCTGTCTTAGCGGAACACGGCACAGCCATTACATCGGTGTTCTATCAGAATCTGTTTGCGGCCCATCCTGAACTTCTGAATGTGTTTAACCATGCCAACCAGGCCCAAGGCCGGCAGCAGGCAGCACTCGCGAATGCGGTGTATGCAGCAGCAGTTCACATTGATAATCTGGAGAATATTTTGCCGGCGGTTGTTCAGATTGCCCACAAGCATGTCAGTCTTGGCATTAAGCCGGAGCAGTATCCGATTGTCGGTGAGTTTCTGCTGAAAGCCATCAAGGAAGTACTTGGCGATGCAGCAACGGATGACATCCTGCAGGCCTGGGAAGAAGCCTATGGTGTGATTGCCGATGCCTTTATCGGGGTTGAAGCGAATATGTACAAGGCAGCCCGGGAGCAGGTGAACGGCTGGAACTTCTTCAAACCGTTTACGATTGTCCGCAAGGTGCAGGAAAGCGGCAGCATTACATCCTTCTATCTGAAACCAGCAGACGGTTCCGGCGTACCGGCGTTCAAGCCGGGCCAATATGTCTCCGTGCGTGTTCTGATTCCAGGTGAACAATACACCATGATCCGCCAGTACAGCCTGTCCCAGGCGCCAAAGCCGGATGAGTTCCGCATCTCCGTGAAGCGGGAAGCCGACAATGATCCGAACGGTGTCGTCTCTGTTTACCTTCACAAACAAGTGAACGAAGGCGATACTGTCGAAGTAAGTGCACCTGCCGGTGAATTTCTGCTGGATGCTGCCAAAACCACACCGGTCGCTTTTATCTCAGGCGGTGTAGGAATCACGCCGATGATGAGCATGCTCGAAACGGTGGCTGTATCCACACCGGACCGCCCTACCGTTTTCCTGCACGCTGCCCGTAATGAATCGCTTGCCGCTTTTGGTGAGGATATCCAAAAACATGCTTTGAACATGAGCAACATTCAATATAAAACCTATTACTCGGGCGGCCCCGATGGTCAAATCACCCGTGAAGCCCTAGAAGCGTATGTTGATCCTACAGGTGATGCCTATGTGTGCGGCCCTGTCCCCTTCATGGAAGCCATGATCCGGGAACTGCTGGCGATAGGGATGCAGGAAGAACAAATTCATTATGAATTTTTTGGTCCGGCCCTGCAATTAGAACAGGCATAGTTAACCCATTATACCAAACGGGTACACCGTCCTTTGCCGGACGATGTACCCGTTTGGTTAGGTTTATGGTGCCTGGGTGCCTTGGAGTTACCCTTGCCGGGTGTATCTAAGCTCCTCCCCAGTCCCACCGAGCCTACATACACCCGGCGGAAAACTCAAGTGGAATAAGTGAACTTAAATCCTCCACATCCCGCCTCCCCGCGAGCATTAGTTGGAAAAAGTAGATCTAATCCGACCGATACTCAACCAGAACGCTGAATTCGCTTGAATTAAGTATACTTTTCCCCACTATCCCCCATTAGAAAGCTTATGTTTACATTTAAGTATACTAATTCCACTTTACTTCAAGGGCAGTCTTTTACTGTTCACGGTTTAGTCCATGTATTTCTCCAAGGAGGGCCGGTTCCTTATAACCAACCGTTTGTTGCCGATCAGTTCGATCAGCCCCAAGTCTTCAAAGATGGCAAATTTCCGGCTGATGGTTTCCCGGGTGACGCCTGCGTAATTAGCCAGCTCTTCACGGGACAGCGGGAGATCGATATGAATACGGCCGCCGCGCATTTTTCCATAAATATCGCTTAGCTCCAGAATCATGTAAGCAATACGGATTTCCGGGTCCTTGGTTGCCAGACTTTGCGCCAGATTTTCAGTATGGGCCAGTCTTTTGGTAACCGTCTTTAGCAGCTTGAAGGCGATGTCCGGATTTTCCAGCATGATCTGCTCCATATCCGCTCTGGTCAGCATACAGATGCTGGTGTCTTTCAATGCATAAGCACTAAAGTTGCTGAGTTCATCGCTGTTAAAGATGCTCAGTTCACCAAAAAAATCACCTGCGGTTAAAATGTGCAGGATTTGCTCCTTCCCCTGCGGCGTCATTTTGGACAATTTAACTTGCCCCTGCTGAATAATGAACAAGGTATCGGTCGGCTGCTCTTCCAGAATCAGCGGCTGTCCCTTGGCGTATTTCCGGTGGATAATCATGGTGCTGATCCGGGAGAGGTCCGCACCGGACAACGAAGCAAAGATCGGCACCTTACGGGTACACGGCTCTGCGGCATTTTGACAGGAATGTTCCGGCATCTCGGGTCTCTCCTTCTCTTATCCTCTATGAAATGGGTGAAAAATGGCTGGTGTCTTCTCCGCAGACCGGGCAGACCCAATCCTCCGGCAAATCTTCAAAAGCAGTGCCCGGTGCCACATCCTCATCGGGGTCGCCAACCGCAGGATCATAAATATAACCGCAGGGTTCACATACATATTTGTTCATCAGGTTCATCTCCTGTTTCAAAGTTAGTTTTGTAATCTCGTTTGAACTTCTGTCATAATTTCTGAGAGGCTGCGGGAAAGATCAATGCCTTCCAGGCTGCAGCCCGTCTCAATGGCAGATTTATAGACCAGTGAAGCCGCTGCGCCTTCCCAAGAAATAGCTCCGGTTATTGTGTGATCTTTCACAAATATCTGTGTGTAAATGCCGTTCTCCTGCGCGGACACACTCAGGTCACACTGTGATTCATCGGTCATTCCAATGGAAAATAGCGATATTCCAAACGCATTGAAAAAGGTAACCGGAACGGCTTTGCGGTAAGCGGCAGGCTCACTCGCTGCCATATTGTTGCCGGCGATGCGCCCCTGCTCCATAGCCCCTCCCCACAAGCCTTCAACTTGTCCGTTCATTTCCGCGATATCCCCGGCAGCATATACATGGGGAGCGCTGGTCTCCATATTGGGGTTAACAATAATACCTGAACGGGTATCAACCGGCGTATCCTTAACAAGCGTTGTGTCCGGTACGATACCAATCGAATACACGACATGATCACAGGCAATTGCAGATTCATCGTCAAGAGCAACTCCAGTAACGGACTCCTCTCCTGTGATCGAAGTTACGCCGGTATGAAGAATCACCTTCACCCCCGATTGTTCCAGAGTTTGCTTAAGCATCTGTGAAGAGGTCTCATCCAGCTGTCTGATCATTAACCGCGGGGCCGCTTCGACAACAGTCACTTCGTATCCGGCATCGTGCATGGCCCATGCAGTTTCCAAACCCTGCACGCCACCGCCGATAATAACGATACGATTACCGCTATGGAGACTGGCTTTCAGCCTATCGGCATCTTGTAAGTCCCGGATGGTATGGACGTTCTTCAGCCCTGCACCTTTCACAGGAAGTGCGCGGTTTCTCGCTCCCATGCAGAGCAGAAGCTTGTGATAAGTGAACACACGCCCATCTGCGGTTTCCACCTGCTGACAGTCCGTATGGATACGAGTGACCCGGGTTGAAGTTTGGACGGTGATACGGTTGTCCTTGTACCACTTTTCCTTTTTGATCAAGACCTTCTCACTGTGCAAATCGGTGAACAACCCCTTGGTCAGCTTAATCCGGTTATACGGAAGATGCGCCTCCTCCCCAAGGATGGAGATCTCCGTATCCGTATCCGGCTCCCGATCACGAATCGCCTTCGCGGCATGAACGGCGGCCACCCCGCTGCCTACAATCACATAATGTTTGGACATGAACGTTCGCCCCCCTTAGTTAGCGCTGAGCAGCAGATCCGAAACATATTCCGCAGCATTTTTGATTTTTTGCACCTTATCGGCGTCCTTGGGCGAGAAACGTACCCGGATCGGAAATTCCACATGGATCATCCCTGTTGACTTGATCACTTCCGATGTGCTCTGTACGGTCATGTTGGTCGCGTTCAGGTAATCCTGGATGACCTCTATGGCTTCCCCGCTCCATCCGTAGGAACCAAAAGCAGCTGCTAGTTTGCCTTCAAGATTCATATTTTTCATTTCCTGCAGAATAGGCTCCAGATTCCCTATCATATCCGCATATCTGGTGGAGCTTCCGACAAATACGGCGTCGGCTGAGGCAATGCTGCTCAGAATTTCCGCTGCACTGTTCTTGTCAGCATCCCAAACTTCGGTTTCGATATGATTTTCCTTCAGGCAATCCTGCAGGATATTCGCCATTTTTTTGGTATTATTCTTGAGCGTGGTATAGACGATCGCCGCTTTTTTGCCTTCAGTTGTTTCACGGCTGAGCACATCGTAGAGATCAATATATTTGCGGATATTTTCCCGGATTAAGAACCCGTGGGAAGGTGCGATCATCTCAATATCCAAGTCTTGGACGGCTTCAATCAGCGTTCTGACATATCTGCGGTGAGGGTGGATGATCGCACTGTAATAGCCTTTGAAATCCTCCGTAATATCGAAGCCGGCTTCATCGCTGAACAGCTTCTTTACCGCAACATGGGTGCTGAAGATATCGCAAGGGAAGAGGATTTTATCTTCTACACAATAGGTGATCATCGTTTCAGCAGTATGAAGATACGGTGTCTCTTTGAACAGCAGGGTTTTACCGCCGATATCCAGCGTATCCCCATCATTCATAATGAGAAAATTCCGGCTGTGGAGCTTGTACATTTCCTGCAGTTCCGGTACAGCAATTGCGGTGCAGACAATGGTGGCGTTCAGAGCCCGGGAGGCCAGTGCGGCCAATCCCCCGGAATGGTCAGGCTCTGTATGGTTGATGACGATATATTCAATATCCATGGGATCAATGAACTGGCTGAGCCGCTCTGCATACTCACGTCCAAATTCCATATCCACGGTATCAATCACAGTCGGTTTGCCGGTTTTTAGCAGGTAGGAGTTATAGGTTGTTCCTTTCGCCAGAATCAGACGATGGAACGGAACTTCACGGTTGTCAATTTTACCGACCCAATACGTATCTTGTGCAATCTTATATTCTGTGTTCATAAGCTCAGCCTCCTGAATGATAATGTTTATCAACAACCTCATTCTATAATGGGGGCTAAGCGAAAAGGAGGATTACAATCACATTTTGAAAATTTCAAAGCACATTTCGAAAAGTTTCAAAGTCTGCTATATATTTATACTTTGAATATACACCGTTGCAGCCAAAGGATTATGCGTTGGATCTCTTTTGAGAGATGACTATATAAACTGAACTCGAGATTTTTCGTTTTTGGGATGGGCCGTGACTCCAGAGAATGTTTGGACTTCCGGCCGCTGTATACTTAATGGCATTACCTTTCATACCTCTTGAACATCCTTTCCGCCTCTTCACGAATCCGGCGGCGGAAAAACTCCGGTTCCAGCACTTCGGCATCCCCTCCCCATCCCAGGACATAGGGCAGTAGTTCCTCCGGCTGCCGGATGCGAAAAGTAACCAGAAGACTGTCCTCCCGCTCTTCGGTAGTCTCCAAATAGTAATTAACGGTCTCGAGAATTTTGTCGGCAATATTCAGATTCATCCGAACCACAACGCGTAAGTTACGGTCGTCAGGCGGGCGGTAACGGCTCAGGTTAAATCCGGCCGGAACCGAGAAGCCCTCTTCCAGCACCGCAAGCTCTGTCATCCGCGACAACCGGAAATGGCGGATATCCTGCCGGAGACCGCAGCGCGCGACCAGCGTCCAGTTCCCCTGCACGAGCGCCAGGCCATAGGGGTCAACCTCACGGCTGCTCTTGCGGCTGCCGTCCGATTCCGGCA
Source organism: Paenibacillus graminis (assembly GCF_000758705.1). Lineage (NCBI taxonomy): Bacteria > Bacillati > Bacillota > Bacilli > Caryophanales > Paenibacillaceae > Paenibacillus > Paenibacillus graminis. Next base: position 3,765,750 of record NZ_CP009287.1, read on the forward strand.
TTTTTTTCAGATAGCCGAAGCTTAACTTGCGCCGCTCCAGGATCGCGCGCCGGATTTGTCCGAGATAGTCCTTTTCCTTCTGATGGGTTACCGGTTCACTTGCATGAATAAGCCGCATCGTTTCCCGTACGCGCGCCGACTCGGCGCGCACCGGCTCCGGCAGAATCGCTTCGATTTTGCGCCTGGCAGACTTTGACACGCTGTTGTAGGCAGCATCCAGCCTCTGTTCAATGAAATCCGTCCCCATCAGCAGGGCTACAGCCTCTTCAGCTGTGAAGCCTACCGGGGGCAGGAAATACCCTTCCATCAACGAATAGCCCTGCCCGGGAGCGCCAATAATCGGAACTCCCGCTTCGCTCAGGGCTTGGATATCACGGTAGATCGTCCGCACGCTTGTCTCAAATTGAGCGGCCAAATCTTCCGCTCTATGCACCTTGCTCCGCTGAAGCTCAAGCGTAATAGCAAGCTGCCGTTCGGTTTTGTTCATCTTCTTTTCCCCCGCTGCTGTATAAGTCTGTTACATCTTATAATAATCGCGGCTGATGAACAAATCCATGCGGCTGAGACGCGGAGAATGCCGCCGCCTATCCTCTGGGTATGGGACATTAACCTCCAAAGAAAACAGCCTGTCCAGGAAGAATCCGTCTTGGACAGGCTGTATTGCTAAAAGGGTAAAATTAACGGGATTTGTTCAGGCAAATGGTGCTGCTTCGGTGCTGGAAGAGCTGAGGGATAATGTGCTTTATGCTTTACGTGGCGGGCAACATGCCTTAGGCCCAGGCGGCCTAATGGCTTCCCTTCAAGTACACCGGTTCAGAGCGGTTGCCCGCATAGTCCTCCATCACCACATACACAACATTAGCCGTTGAGCGGAAGCTTAGAGAAGCTTTGGTTGTCCGTCCACGGACAATCATCGGCTTATTGCCGGAGCTGTAGGTGGTTGGAAAAGATTTCGCCACCCCATCCTCATAAACATACAGATACCGCCAGTCTCTCGTATTCGGCATCGGCAAATTCAGCACATCCTGATTCCAGGACCAGGCTTCCGCATACGGCCCGGCAATGGTATCCATAAAACGCCCGCTTACCGAAACCGGATCTGCATTGCCTGCCGTGACAGTAACGATATAATCATCCCCGTTCACCGGCATCCCTGTGAATACCGCTGAAGTGGAACCTGCTGGAACAACAGTGTGCTGCTGCACCGGCTCCGCAGTAGTAATCCAGTTCACGGATTTCACGCGGACGGTAATCTCTCCTGCTGCGTTGCCGGAATTCGACCAGCTTACAGCAAACTTCCCGTCTGCCTGGGAGTTTACCTTCAGATTGGAGACAGCCGCATTCAGGTTAAAAGCCAGGGTGGCGGCTTCCCCTTCCCGCCCATCCGCACCGACGGCCACAACTTTAAGCGTCCCGGATTTAGCCGGAAGGCGCTTGAGGTAGAATACTTCATCATATTTGCCGCCCATATAGACATCATTTACATAGACATTGTATTGCTTAACCTTGCTGTAGTCAGGGTCCAGCTTCCAATGAACGACCATTTCATTCGTATCTGTAAACGCATTGGCAATCGTAAGGCCAGCCGGAGCCGCAGGTTTCACGGCAGTACCATCTGTTATCCGGATCTGTCCGATGTTGATCTGATAATTGTTCACAACCCCTTGGCCGGGATGAAAGACGAGTCCGAACGCGGCGACCGTCCGGCCTGCATACGCGCTCAGATCCAGCTCCTTCGTTACCCAGCCGCTGGTTTTGCGGCCGCTGTCCGGAACAGGCACTTTGACTACGGTATTCGGATCATCTGCCAAAATGATGCCCACCGACATTGATGATGAATTTGCACCCGATGGCTTGTTGTAGCTAATGGACAGCTTGGAGCTTGTCTTCAGGCTGAGCGCTGTTTTGTATAAACGCAGGAAATTCTCTGCATTCAGATTACCGTTCACCACCAGCGAGCTGCCGCCGTTAAACCCGCCGATTTGCTTATACTTATAACGTTCCGTGCCAGACAGATTGTATTCGGGCCCATAGTCAAAATCCACAGTAAGCCTGTTGCCTGTGGTCTCCTGCCACCATTGCCAAGTGACGGGAATGTCCTGCAAGCTCATGTTGGACCATTCCTCATTGCTGGAGACCGCACCGTTCACATAATACGACAACCCGTGCCCGGTATTGAAGCTGGTATAGAAGTTATTGTCCTTAATGACCGAACGTTCTGCAATCACAGAAGAAATCCCCGGCCAATAACGGTTGTCGGCATAGACATCCGAGACGGTGTTGGCGGCTGGCTTGGCGGTATTCTTGGGATTCACATTGGGTCCCGACCACCACAGCTGCTCACGCAAATGCGTCATCCACTGGTAATCATTCTCCGATCTGTGGGAGACGGGATAGGATAACCCCATATCCTCATCCAGACCGGCGTGTACAAAATCGGCACCAAGCGTAGCCAGACTGAGTCTCGGCAGACCGCCCGCATCCAGCTTGGCCGCAAGTGCTGAACCATTAACGGACTTGAAACGGTCCCGGCCCGCCTCCAGGCCTGCATACCCTACATCATATAAGCTGTAGCTGGTGCCCAGGCTGCTATTCAGATTGGTCAAATAATTGCGGGCACCCGTAATCTGGGTGTTTCCGGCCCCATAATCGAAGAAAAAGGAATTGGACACCGGCTCCTTTGTGCTTTTGTCGACCAGCATAGAGCTGTTGGACTCATTTAACGTCCGCGCGAACGTGTTCGCACCGGTCTGGGTATTCAGCGAATCGTACCATTGGACATACAGCCCGCCTTTTTGTAGCGCTTTCATAAATGCGATGTAATCCGGAATATCCGCTGCTGCAACATTGGGGCTCATTTCCTCCTGATTGACAAAATAGCCGTCAAAACCAAAATACTGTGCCATTTCAATCAGCTTCCCGGCTACCGGGAAATTTCCGTGCGCATCCCGGACGATCATCTGCTTGTAGGTCTGCTGGCCGCGGTCATTATTGGAGAAGAAAATGCCGGCCAAGGACATTACGCCATTTTTATGCGCTGCATCGGTATAGGTTGGATTGGGAATATTCAGCATCCCGAATTCGAACCATTTCTGCTGCCAGTCCTTCTGGGCCAGCTCATCATAATATTCCGGAGGGGTATACGCGGTTGCCGTGCCATGCCAGTAAGAGTAATAATCGATATATTGCCAAAAGTTAAAGTGGTACTGCGCAAACTTGTTCGTATACGGGGCATTCTCAATAAAGGCGTTGCCGTAGTCGCCCGCCACGTTCATCATCCGGGTCTGCGGGCTAAGCGCCGGGTTCGCCTGAGTCGCAGCAAAAGGGGCGATCCGCTGCTGCAGCGGCACGCGTGATCTAAGCAGTTCAGCATCCGGATCGGTCTGTGGACTCCAGTTGGCAATATGGCTGCTGGTATAACCATGAACATTGGGCTGGTTAGCACCAGGAGCACTGTCTCCTTGAAAAGGCCATGTGTCGCCGGCATACGCCGTTAAGGGGAGACCTGAAACTAACAAAGCAGCAGCCAACAATGCAGATGTCAGCTTAGGAAGTGATTTGCTACCGGTGGGAATGTTCATCCTTCCATCCTCCTCGTCAATTGTGGTTTCATCCTGCAAGTGTTGCCATCCCTCACCCCTTCTTTACTTATTTGCTTTCCCACCCAATCTATCCCGGATCTTCGCTTACAAATAGTGGAGAAATTAAAGAAATGCTGGACTAATTAAAGTTAGCTGGGATTTTGAATTGATTCACGGATGCTTTTGGGAAGCTTTTTCACGACTAAATCATAGGAATGGTCGATCATGTAAAAAATATCCTGCTCCGGCACGGAACCGTCGAGAGTGACTGAGTTCCAGTGTTTCTTGTTCATATGGTACCCTGGCCGCACATTGTCATATTGCTCCCGCAAATTTGCGGCGATTACAGGATCGCATTTTAGATTGATAATCATTTGGTTCGCTATATTCTCAAAAATAAGTGCAAACATTTTACCTTCGACCTTAATCACCAGCGAATCCAGCCCAAAGGGATGCGTGGGGACCGCACCCTTCTTCTTCAAACCATATTCTATTATGTTTTCTTTCATTTTTTTCATAGCAGCAACTTTCCTTTCTGTATAAGTTGAACTTTAGACGGTGTATTCGTTTTAGCGGTTCCGGTTAATAATATAGTCCAATAAATGGTTCAGAAAAGATATTTTGCGGGGAACAGCATTCAGCGCCTCTACAGCATGGCAGTAGTGATCCCACATTTCGATTCGGGCGGCTTCCGGACCAAGGACGGACACAAAGGTCGAATTGTTATTCTCCGCATCCATCCGGGTGTTTTTGCCCAGCAAATGATGGTCTCCTTCCAAATCCAGCAGATCATCTTTGATCTGAAAGGCAATGCCCGCATGGTAGGCGAATTTCTTCAACGCTTCGATTTCGGCAGATTGTACCCCGGCCAGAATGGCTGGCATGACCAAAGAGGCTTCAAACGCCAACCCGGTTTTGTAAAAACACATCATATTCAACTGCTCCAGGGTCATTGCTTTTCCTTTGGAGTGCAAATCCATCGCCTGCCCCATACACATATCCTCTGCCTTTTCGGCCGAATATTGCATGAGAGCCAGCACAGTTACAGGATTGAAAGCCTGAAGTGATGCCTGTTCCTGAATCGCTTTTTGAATCAGGTACAGGCCGGTTAGTTCCGCCGTAGCGCTGTTATGCACCTGATGCAAGGTAGGCCGTCCTCTGCGGGTGGGCGCATTATCCTGGGAGGGCAGATCATCGAAGATCAAGGATGCGGTATGCATAAACTCCAATGATCTCAGAAGCGGCTCGATTGCAGCTGACTGCAGTCCATACACCTCAACGCCCAGCACCCAGGTCAATATAGGCCGTATCCGCTTTCCGTCCCCGGTCAGACTATAATTCGCCGCCTCAATCAGTGATTCTTTCATCGGAGGGATTCCGGCCGGCCTGGGAATCTTCAGCAGATCGTTGATCTGATCCCGGACCGTGCGGATGGTCGTCTGAAATTTCTCTTTTTCCATCCGGTCATTTTTCAATTGGGTGTTGATCTGATCCCGGAGCAGCTTATCGAAGAAATCCACATCGTCTGCTTTCCGGACCATAAGTTGTATGAGGCGGTTGAACTCCGGATTCCCCGAAGCAAAAATCTCCATGATTTCGTTATACTGTTCAGTACCTACACGTTCCTTGCAGCGTTTCAGTCCGTTGATTGCCCGGTCTATCATCACCTCAAGAGTCTTGGCATCGGAATGATATACATTATGGATCAAGTAGGAGATTACCGTCCAGTAGAGTTCATAGGGGTTGATTAGATCAGGACGCTGCTTCCGGTATTTTAAATAATAGGTATATGGGGTGACCGCCCCGTCCCTCATATCGTCATACATATCCGCAAAATCATCAGCCAGCTGGTTATAGATTCCATAAAAGAAGGTCCGCTCATCAAAACCTTTATCCTCAGAAGCACTAATCACCGAACGGACAATTAACCTCGAAGATGAGGATTTTAATATGACAGGGATGTACAGCTCTTCGTTGGTGTAATCCGCCTTAGCCAGATCCTTGTTACGGTCGATATCCTGGGAATGAAAAAACACATAAGACTGTTCAAAAAAGGTTGCCTCGGTTTCAGGCTTCTGCAGGCTCTTAATATATTCAAAGGCAGCCTTCAGTTCTGTATGGACGTATTGAATGATTTCCAGATGGACTCCGGGCCACTCGCTCAGTTCCGGCACATTTCCCGTCAGAAGTGCAGTTCGTATCATTGCGGAATATTGTTCTTTCTCGGGAGCCGTTAAGACTTGGGAATCCAGCAGGTCGTCAATAAAAGGATAGGTCAACCCATAAGAATACCCGATCCGGATGGCTTCATCCAATCTATGGGCACGTTCAGCAGACGTGGTCTGTTCATCCATTTCTTCTATTACATGCAGAATAACCCCGACGATGATTTTGATCAGTTTACGCTCGGCTTGCTCTGCATCCATTTCCTCTGGTATGTGGGACGATACATTCTTAAGTTTGTCTATCACCCAAATCGCGGCGCTTTCGATGCCTTCCCTCTGGGCCCAGCGGTAAAATCCGGCTAAGCTGGTCAATCCGGTCAATCCGGGCTGGTCCTCCCGCTCATTGGCACCGGAATGCATCAAGTGGCCTTTCAGGTCCGTGACTACGCGCTGAATCCGGGTCTTAGTGCGGGAATCATCCAGCGCTTTGCCCAGGTCTCTCATGTAAATATAGGATACACTCCGGTCCAAATAGTCATCCAGCTTGCCTGTATAGTTCAGCCACTCTAAGTATTTTTGATAATCCCGGCTAACCGCTGCTCTCTTCCCCCGTGTAAAAAAAGCCAGCCATGACCGTTGAGGGATATGGTTCTTTTTCCACAACTGAATATCTTTAGTCAATATGGGGACATAAGTTTTGTCCATGACCTGCTTATACAGGGCTGCAAAATACTGGGCTGCCTTATGCTCAGCACACTGGTACACCGTATCGCCCTGCTCCGTAAAGTTCTTATTCATATGCATTCGTTACCTCTGCTCGATTTTTTGTTTGGGCATCCTAATGATACCCTTATACGCTCAAAAATCTTTTTGGTTACCTATCGGCAACACAGTGAGGGAAATCGAACAGATGCCTATGGAGAAGAATTAAGTTTATTGTGAATGTTGCATACGCCGTCTGAGAAAGCTGGACGAATTGGCCTCCACTCCCTTGATGCCGGAAAGGTAGACGCATTTTTGAAAAAAAAGAATAGTTCACTGTCCTTACTTCCGCTATGAAATTTATCATATTTACAACCAAGCTTTAATAAAATTAGTTAGAAAGTGTATTTCACAACATCTACAAGAGGAGGATTACCCATGAACTTAAATGAAAATTCTTCAAATCCAGCAGAATGTGCACAGTCACAAACGATGAACGGTCACAGTCCTTTATTCGATCGTTTAAGTACAGATGGTAAACCTTACTGGGACTATATTACAAAATATTCCCCTGTTATTTATCAAGATATTAATAAGGAGTTTGCTGATGGAATAGCGGATTTAATTGCAAAATTTAATGTGGACGGGAACTGGAACCTGTCTGATCAATGGGAAACAATAGGTGTAGTTCCTCAAGTCCCATATGTATATGCTTCTGTTCAAGAAACCAAGACACATCTCTTTTTAGGCTATTATTTTTATCATGCACGTGATGATGGTCCCGTTCCCGCCGAACAACACGAAAATGACTTAGAAGGAATGATGATGACCGTTCGAAAAGATGGAGCCTACGGTGTTCCTGTGGCAATGGAAACAATAAGTCATTCTGATTTCCTGCGATATCGTTTAAAAGATCCTAATGTGCAGCCAGGATACGTTGGAATTGAAGGTACTTCGGTTCGTTACTCTGAAGTAACCCATCCAGAAGTGTTTATAAGTTCTAATGGAATTGGTGACAACCACGGACATGGTGTTAGGGCTTATACTAGTAACGAAGATGTTGGCGATGATGGGATTATCTATAAATTTGGAGAGCCTTCATATCCTGGACAGCCTAATCAATTTTCACCAAAGTGGAAACATGCTTATAATTATGGAATTCTGCCAATAGATGAATTATGGGAGAGAAAATTCCACTATAACAATACGCCATTTCAATCGTTTGGAGTTTTTCCAAACACACACACAAGCAACAACCATGCTAATGCCCCTTGGAACTGGACTGACAGAGACCAGGATGGAACGCTAGGAACGGGAATCTTTTTCACGGATCCAGCTTATTTATTTGATATTGACTTCAATGGATTAGGGACATTCTCTCATGAATATGTATACAATCCCTATTGGACACATAAAGTGATTCTCAAGTCTGTCACCCCTAAAGTTTATAAAGATCCTAGCAATAATCTACCTGATATATATATTAGTATGGACACTTATCCATTGAGTGGCAAAAGATATATAAGTGAAAAAGTGTGGATGAAAACGGACGCGGCCTTAAATACACCGCACCCTGTCATTTTTGGAGGTGACCAAAAAACCGCAAATACCACTTTTTCAGAGCGTTCAAATACAATTCATATCGCAGTGTCTAATATTAATCCCCGGTTGTGGCTGGAAGTAAAGGATTATGATCCATCAGACGCGGATGATTATATGGGATCTGTTGTAATCCCTTTAGATACAGGGAATATTGCAAAAAAAGCCGATTCATCAGAAGTTATAATTGATTATGAAGTGATATCAAACCCGGGTTTTCCATTAGCGCAACAAGGGGTCTATATTTACAAAGATTCTAACTTTTCCGGGACCTCTAAGCATTTGACAAGTAGTGTTACGAACTTTAAAGATATTGGTATGAATGATGCAGTGACTTCTATTAAGATTGTTGGACCTTATGATGTTGTAGGTTACTCAGATGCGGACTTTAAAGGACGTTCCTCAACATTAGTAACAAATGATAATCTAAGTTCTACCTATCTTAATAATGATGCCATGTCTTCTATTCGAATTACCCGAAGAACGATCTAGAATAAATTGGGTTTTGTTGTATATTTAACAAAAACAGCCGGTGACCTTAAAGTAAAGGAACCGGCTGTTTTTTTCTTAGCGTACGATTTGCGCGTTTTGTTGGCGTGACCCCTACGTGTCATAACTCAGCTTCTGGCGTATTAATACGGCCAGTTCTTCTGCTGTGTCCCATACAATTGGACGGATAATCCCGGCATGTACATTCAGTTTATCTGCTGCGCTGTTGTTCACAGTCCAGATTACCGGGATACTCAAACCAAGTGCATACCCTGCCGCAAAATACACCTCCGGAGACTGCCCGGTTAAATCCGCGATAATTAGTCTGCTGTCCGCAATCAGCGCCAAAGCATCTTGATGAAGGTTGTGCGTGTTGTCATGAGTAAGCAAGCGCGGCAGATAACCAAGCTGCTCAATTTTTGGCAAAAGCATTTCCTGCCACTCCATGCGCAATTCTTTTTTCTCCGCGGTCAGAATGAGGCACGGCTTTAATTTTTTGCCTCCGGCGCTCGCCGCAGCCTCACTCCAGCCTTTATCCGTAAGCTTAAAGGTCATGCCTTCCCGTATAAGCAGCTGCTCATTCATGAGCTTATCGATGATATATACCAGCTCCTGCAAATTGGGGGAATACGTCAGATTATAGCTGCCCGAGAGCGGCTGAATAACAACAGAATCTCCAGCGCTCTCGGAATGCCTGTACAAATATTGCAGCAGACGGTTTCCTTTATCCTCAATGGTTACTGGAATTTTGGGGGAATTTGCGATGGTTTCTAAATCGCTGAACGTTAGCGCAACCTTTTCTTCACGATCGGTCAGCTCCCGGATGTACCCTGAGATCAAATGAAGAACATCGCGTTTTTTAGGGTGCGGGAGCGCATTGATAGATTCGTAGCTGTCTCTCAGCAAATTATAGTACCCGCCGGGCGAACAAGAACAACCGAGATATCTATCGTAATCTCCCTCCGTTGCAATAGGGACAATCTCATCGCAGAACAAACAGTGTTTCTTCGTCATAACAACTCTTCACCTCTTATTCATTGCTACCCCCTACCTTAACAATTTTCATTTGAAAAGTAGACAAGAAGATATTTCCTAATAAAACAAACTGAAAAAAACGATGTCCGATCAGAGGACATCGTTAGAGGAAACTTGTTATGGAAGCCTCGAATTGGGCGGCAGCAAGTCCGGGACGGAATTTAGCGGGAGTAACCGTAAATGAACACTGCAGATTTCAAGCTCAGGCCTGAACAGTAAGATCATTTAATCAAATCCGATTCCTGCGCTCCGGTCATGACGGAAACAATGCTGCTCCGAAGCTGCTCCGCGTTTCGTGCCTGATACGGGTCGGCATTGTAAATCACAGCATCGGCGATATAACCTTCGGCAATCCGCCCTAATTCGTTGCCGCTGCCCAGAATCCCGGCAGCACTCTCTGTGGCAGACTTCCACGCTTCTGCCCGGGTCAGCCCATACTCCATTAAGGTATCGAGCTCTTGCAGGTTGTAGCCATGGAGCGCAGGAGTGGCATAATCCGTACCGAAACCAATGCAGACGCCTGCCTTTTTAGCGTAACCGATGGCTTTCGCGTGGGCTTCGGCAGCACGCGCAGCCCGATCGCAAATCACCGGATTCAGTCCAAGTACCCCCTTCGGATCTGCTGCAATCCGGTAGATCGAAGTTGTGGGTACAAAAGCTACTCCAGCTTCAGCAAGTCTGCCGGCCTGAGCTTCACTCAGGAACATGCCGTGCTCGATGGATTCCACACCGGCCTGGGTAGACCAGTCTATCGTCACTCCGCCCCAGGTATGTACCAGAACCTTTTTATGATGCGCATGTGCATTGCGGACAATGAAGGCAAACTCCTCTTCCGAAAAATTCGGTTCAACCACTTTCTCGGCAGGTGCACCGAGGCCGCCTGTAGCCATGATTTTGATCCAGCCTGCTCCGGTATCGAAAATTTGCGCCATCCGCGCGCCCAAATGCTGAATACCGCGGGCATCGGCTGCTCCCAGCATATCGCTGCTGGTTTGCACCCTCAGAGGCTGCAGATAATGCTGAACAAGATGCCGGATGGTGCTGGGCAGAATCCCGCCTGCATCGCGTGCCGTCGTGACTCCCGTCCGCAAAGTAGCTGCAAAAGCGTCAGCCTGCATGGCTTCGATCTCGCGGCTGCTGCGTTTCAACTGATCGTCATGGTCAAAGTCTGTCCAGGCCAGATGCGTGTGAAGATCAATGATCCCCGGACTTATCCATAACCGCTGATCCGGGTGAGCAGGCTCCTCAAGCTGCGGCTCCAGCTCAACAACCGATGAGAAACGCCCGTCTTGGATTACTATATCGAACCGCTTGTCCTGAATACCTGCGATAGAAATACCGCTAAAGGTCTGAAGGGCGGGCCGTTTATGGAGGATGCTCATTCCCCCCACACCTCCCGGACAGCCTGCAAGGCCTGCCCAGGTTCCTGCTCTAATAATTGGGCCAGAGCCGTAATGGCTTTCTCGACACTATTCCGGGATGCATTTGCCCCAAAATGATTGATCCGCAAAAGCTGGCCGGATAGCTCGCCGTCACCGGGCGCAACAATACCGATCGGCTGATGGATCAGCAAGCCCTCTCTCCCGGTGATCCGGACCGTTGTAGTCAGTGTAGAATAATGTCTGCTGTCCTTCTGCCACGGCTCAATCCCCAAGGCTCTGATCCCGGCTACAGCAGAGGCGGCGGCGCGTTCATGACGTTTGATAACCTGCTGCAGTCCCTCTTCCTCCACCTGCGTCAAGGCTGCAATCAGAGCTCTGGCTTCGAGGGTGGGAATATTAGGTGGAACCCGCAGCAACGCGGCCCCCTCAGGGGACGCTTTCAAATCCAGCAAGGACAGAATGGAGTTGCGGGGAGCCGCAGGATTGGACTCAAGAAATTCCCAGCCGCGCGGTGAAATGCTCACCGCACTGACGCCGTTAGGCCCAGCCAAGGCTTTTTGTGCACCGATCACCGCAAAGTCTACTCCCCATTCATCCACATGCAGCGCTTCTCCCCCGACTGCCGATACAGAGTCCGAGACGGTAATGAGCTTGTATTTCTGTGCAAGCTTAAATATGTCTTGAGCGGGATTTGAGCCGCCGGTAACCACTTCAGCGTGAACGAAGGATAACGCATCCGGCTGGTACTGTTCAATCGCCGATGCAATCCCATCGGCTGTTGCGACTTCATCAAAAGGCACTTTAACCTCAACAACCGCTGCCCCGCCCCGCTCCAGCCATTGTCCAAATAATCTGCCGTATGGGCCAGTCACCACATTTACAAAAGTACGGCCAGGTGCAGCTATCCCGGCAGCAACGGCCTCAATACCCAAAATCGCCTCACCCGGGATAATAACCGGGGGATGCTGTGTGTACAATAGTTTGGAGAGCAACCCGGTCAGTGTATTGAACTCTGCCAGGGACAACGGCATAAATCCTTTAAATTCTGGGTTCATAATAACCTCCTGCTGTAATGGTGTTCGGCATTTTGGGAACCGCGGACAACAGCTCGCGGCTGTAATCATGTTCCGGGCGGGTAAAGAATTGGTCCATGGAGCTCTTCTCTACAAGCTTGCCCTGCCGCATAACGGCTACCGTATCGCTGATGGCGTGAATCACTCCCAGATCATGGGAGATGAAGAGCATGGTAAGATTAAGTTCAGTTTTCAGCGTTTTGAACAGTTCAAGCACACTAAGCTGTACGGACACATCGAGGGCGCTTGTGGGTTCATCCGCAATCAACAGGCTGGGCTCCACACTCAATGCACGGGCAATTGCAATCCGTTGGCGTTGTCCGCCGGAGAATTCGTGGGGGAACCTGTCCAGAGCCTTCGCCTCCAGGTGAACATGGGCCAAAAGATCTTTGCAGCGCTGCTCCACTTCCGGCCGGTGTACAATCTTGTGAAACAACAGCGCTTCAGATAGGATCTGCCGGATGGAATGCTTGGGATTCAGCGAGGCATCGGGATTCTGAAAGATCATCTGGATCTTTTTGTGCTGCTCACGGCTTCTCTTCTTCAGCAATTCCTGTGATCCCAGCAGAATCTTACCTTCGTCTGGAGCGATCAACCCGGCTATAACCCGAGCCAGCGTCGATTTCCCCGAACCTGACTCCCCCACAAGCCCGAGAGTAGTATGCTCCTCCAGATTGAGGGTGATATCATTCAGCGCGATAAATCCGCCATAACGAACTGTTAAGTTTTGAACCTGCAGCGCACTGCCCATTACCTTTCGCTCCTTTCCAGCTCCGGCAAAGGAAGCACCGAATCAATCAGCATTTGTGTGTAAGGATCAGACGGGTTCTGCAAAAGATTAAGCGTATTGCCGTGCTCCACAATCTGCCCCGCTTTCATTACATATAGTCTGGAGCACAGATTGGCGGCAATCGCCAGGTTATGGGTGACAAAGACCATGGCAAACCCCAGTTCTTTTTGCAGGCTGGTGATTGTCTCAATAATTTGCCGCTGAACGGTTACATCCAGGGCCGTTGTCGGTTCATCACAGAGCAGAATGCCCGGTTTGCAGGCCAATGCAATGGCGATGACAATCCGTTGGCACTGGCCGCCTGAGAGCTGGCTGGGATACCGGTCCGACCGCTTCAGAGCGTCAGGCAGTCCGAGCCTTTCGAGCAGCTCCAGCGCGATCGTGCGTGAAGCCCTCCGGCTTACCTGCTGTCTATAGTACACTACTTCCGCCAGCTGCTTCACCACCGGGCAAAGCGGGTCAAGCGCACCTCTGGGGTCCTGGAATACCATCGCGCTGCTTGTCTCGCTTTTAATGACGCCGCCTGTCTGTGTCACACCGCGGGGCAGCAGCCCAAGAATGGCCCGCAGTGTAAGCGATTTGCCGGAACCCGACTCCCCAACTAGCCCTATACTCTCTCCTTTTCCAAGCGAAAAGCTGACATTATGGACTAAAGTTTCATTGGACTTTGCCGCCAGCGAGAGTGCCTCTAATTCCAAAACCGGATGTGTAGACATCATTTTTTCCTCCAAATATCGGCCAATCCATCCCCTACGAGTGACAAAGCGATTCCTGTATATACGACTGCGAATCCCGGCACAGCCGAGAGCCACCAGGCTGTCGTAATGAAAGGTTGTCCATCTGAAATCATGGTTCCCCAGTCCGGAGTGGGCGGTGCTATGCCTATGCCGAGATAACCGAGTGTAACAATGGCAACAAGCAGGCCGATCATATCGGTCATCAGGACAACAACCGCTTGAGGCAGCACATTGGGCAGCAGATGACGCAGGATAATTCTTACGCCGGGCAGGCCCAAAGTCTGCGCAGATGCAACCCACTCCTGCTTGCGGAACGAAGCGCTAAGCCCTCTGACGACACGGGCAAACACAATCCATCCGACCAGCATAAAGGTGATATAAATGCCCCGTTCCCCTGCTCCGCTGGCAAAGGCCACGATAATAACAATCAGATAAAAGGGAAAGGCAATAAATGTGTCTGTCAGCAGTGAAATAGCGGCATCGAGCCATTTCCCATAATAGCCTGCCAGCATTCCCAGAAATACACCTGTACAGAATGGGATGATCTCCGCCAAAACCATAATTTTCAAATCTGTACGCGCAGCATAGACCAGTCTTGTAAACAAATCACGGCCCAGCTGGTCTGTTCCCAGCCAATGTGCTGCGGACGGAGGCTGCAAAAAAGCGCTCAGATTCTGCTCAGTGGGCGAATATGGACTTAAGTAAGGGATGAAAACAGCCAGAATAATCAGCACGGCAAACATAATGCTTCCCACAAGCAGTGAAGGCGCATTCCATATTCGGTTCAAGCGGTTAGCCGTTCTGCCGCCCTCATGCAAGTGTGGTTCTACTCGTATATGGTTCATTGTTTTCCTTTCGTTCTGGGATCAAGCCACCAGGAAATGATTTCAATCACCAGACTGATGATCACCACTGAAAGTGCACAGTACAGGGCTATGCCTTGGATGACCGGGAAATCCCGATTCGAGATGGAAGTGAACAACAGACTGCCAATGCCCTTGATGCCGTACACCTGCTCAACTACCAGTGTGCCGCCAATCAGGTAAGATATATTAACTCCGAGCAGCATCAGTGTGGGAAGCGCCGAGTTGCGCAGCACGTGCTTAAACAGAATAATCCTGTCCGGGATTCCCGCAGCCCTCAGGGTCACTACAAAATCGGATTCCAGCACTTCAAGCATTTGCGCTCTTAACGACCGGACAAGCGTCGGGATTTGTGAAAAAGCGACGGTTACCGCCGGAAGCGCAAGACTGTGCAGGGTTCCGCTCCATCCTTCTCCCACACCGCCAACTGGAAACCAGCCCAGCCGGACACTGAAGAGCAAAATCAAAAGAAGGCCAACCCAAAAGATTGGCATACCCAAAGTGATTGCAGGAAATATACGGATCAAATGATCGAGCAGCTTATCCTTATGTGTGGCTGCAAGCGTAGCAAGCAGAAGCGCTATGATGATTGCCAGCACACAAGCGAGCAGAATGAGCAGCAAAGTAATGGGGGCGCGCTGTGCAATCAGCTCTCTGGCCGAAGTCCCCGTAATGATGGAATTCCCGGTGTCCCCTTGGGTAAAGAGTGTGTTCATAAAACGGAGGAATTGATCCCATAAAGGGAGGTCAAGCCCGAGAGCGTGGTGCATGCTCTCGAGCGCCTCCGGTGTGCTGTATTCTCCTAAAATCATTTTTGCGGGGTCTCCCGGTACAATGCGGATGATGAAAAAGACCGCCGTCATCACGCAAAGGATCACGGCCAATGCTCTCACAAGGGCTATCACCAGCCACTTGTGAGAAACATTGCCTTCCGTCCGTTGATTGGAAGTCAGCTTGGATTTCATCATTTGCTGATGCTAACCGCTTCTAGACGCACGCTGCCGTTAGGCAGAACAACCAGTCCCTGAACGGAAGAACGGGCACCGATTAAGATATCAGGATAGTACAGCGGAATGTACGGTACTTCATCGGCCAGCGTCTGCAGCAGCTTGGAGTAGATCTCTGCTCGGCCATCACCATCCGCTGTTTTTTGTCCTTCATGTAGGAGCTTGGTTACTTCATCGTTAGTATAATGGGTCCAGTACGATTTGCTGAAGCCTTCAGGATCAGTCTGGAAAGCAAGAATCGAGTTTGCTTCCGGGGAGTCAGCTTGGCCGCTGTTCAGCATTGCTGCGAAATCGTAAGCGAAGAATCGTTCACGGAAAGTAGCCAATTCAATGGATTCAATCTCAATCTTGATGCCAATTGTCTGGCCTGCTGCCTGAATAATCTGTGCCTCTTGCGCTCTTGTACTGTTGCCGGAAGCTACAAGCAATTTCGTGCTGAACCCGTCAGGGAAGGCGGATTTGGCAAGCTCTGCTTTGGCTTCGTCCACATTGAAGTTCAGTGCTTTGATCGTATCATTAGCGTTATATGGAATCGTGGTCGGCAGCAAGGAGTTTGCCGTCTGTGCATAACCAAAGGTAAGCGCCTTGGTCAACCCGTCACGATCCAGTGCCAGTGCCAGAGCACGGCGGACATGGACATCCTTGAAATGCTCGTCCAGTGTATTGAAGAACAGCTGCTCGGTTACCCAGCTGCCATTCGTCAGCACGGCAGTGTCTGTACCATTCTTGATCTCATTGGCATTTTGCAGCGCCAGGGATTCAATCGCGTTCACTTCTCCCGCTTTTAACTGGTTGATGGCCTGGCTGTCGTCTTCGATCAGCTTGTACACAAGCTTGTCGATATACGGTTTGCCTTGCTGCCAATAGTTCGGATTTTTGGTAAACGTCAGATCCCCTGCAGGGTCCCATGTCTCCACAACGAAGGGTCCTGTACCTACCGGTTTTTTGAAAAACTCTGCTTCGGTCACACCGCCGAAATTGTTCGGAAGAATGCCGTTGGAGAAGTTGGACAGCTCTGAGATAAACGGTGTGTACGGCTCTTTAAGCGTAATGACCAGCGTTTGTTTATCCTGCGCTTTGACCGTATCTACCTTGGCCGATATCTCCAGCGGGCCGCCTACCTTCAGATGGCGATTCAGTGAAAATACCGCATCTTCAGCCGTTACTTCCGTACCGTTCGAAAATTTCAATCCATCGCGGAGGACAAACGTATACGTCAAGCCGTCTTCACTGATGCTGTGTGACTTGGCAAGCCAGTCCACAATTTCGCCTTTGCTGTCAAAAGCAACCAGGGATTCAAACACTTTATCAATGGCAAACGCATTGTTTGACGTAATTTCATGATGCAGATCGAACGAGGTTACCGCAGCAGGCCGTCCATATACAAAAGTTCCTCCCGTTGCCGGTTCTGCCGTATCGGCACTCTGAGTCGGTTCCGGACTGGCACTTCCCTGAGCAGTATTCGTCGAATCAGCTTTGTCGCCCGACCCGGAGCATCCGGCAAGCAATACCAAAAACAGAATTGCCAATGTTCCCAGCCCCATCGATTTTCTGAATAACTTTTTAAAATTTGACACGTAGGACCCACTCCTTCATATAAATCATATATGTTTAGTATGGATTGAATTATGGATTACTCGACCTTATCTGTCAAACAAAAAAATCATCTCCGGACTCATCGTAGTTCTAATTTATCCAGTACAGGAAATGAATTCGCTTCATTTCTCTTGTTCTGCATACAGCTTCCCTTCTTCTATATTTTCCAGCAAGGAAGGTTCCCCCAATAGCAGGGAAATTTCATGCAGCACGCCATGCTGATTATTGCTCACCGTATGATAATTGACTACAGCCTTGACTTCCGGCGAAGCGTTCTCCATCGCGTAACTGTATTTGCACAGCTTCAGCATCTCAATATCATTGCTGCTGTCTCCAAACGCTGCGCATTCATCCGGCCGGATACCATAACGCTTCAGCAGGCGTTCAAGCCCCGAGGCCTTATGGCAGCCAGGGATGATCAGATCAATACATTGATGTCCGCTGGTCACGGGGTCAACCACTCCCTTCAGCTCTTCCATCAACAGGGGTAAATATTTTTCAACTCCGCCAGCAGCCAGGTCAGGAGTAATTAAGGCAAATTTAAAAATCTGGTCTTTGACCTGCCCAAATGCGCTCACCTTCTCAAGCCGCGGATAGTAATGGCACATTAACGCATAGAATTCATCGCTGGCGCTTTCGAGTACATACGCTCCATTTACACCGCACATGACGGCAGAAATCTCCTCATATGGACTCAGCTTCTCCACGATTAGCTTCACCTGCTCCGGTGCAATTTCACCGGTAAACAATACTTCGGTCCCGTCGATGACATAGGCGCCATTCTCCGCAACATACGCGAGCTCGTCCTGGATATCTTCAAAAATCGTTTTCAGCTTATAGTACTGGTTCCCGCTCGCCACCACAAAATGGACGCCTTTAGCCTTCATTACGGCGTATAGCTGTTTGAACCATGTTTGATGGTAGTTCTTTTTATCGTCTAAAAAAGTACCGTCCATATCGACTGCAATTAACTTGATGTCCATTGTAAGTTCTCCCCATATCTATTTATATTTTCTCCTTTACTGTAAATGATGAAATGCATTTCATGTCAAGCTGGGGCCAGTTTCCATAATAAAAAAGCGAGCCGCTCCAAATCAGTGAGCCTCCCGCCTATTTTCATCTTGCGTTATAGATTCGAATTCACCTTGAGCAATAATTTCATGAGCGTCTCCGCTTCTTCCGCTGTAAGGCCATCGGTGATGCTTTTTTCCACTTCTGCAAAAATGTCATTGAACTCTTCCACAAGAACCGCTGCTTTGTCCAACAGGTATATCTTTTTCTGCCGCTCGTTTTCTTTCGGAATTACGCGTTTGATATACCCTTTTTTCTCGAGGCCCTGAAGCATGCTTGTGATGCTGGCTTCCTTGCGGTTGAAATGCTCCGCCAGATCCTTTTGAATCAGTCCTTTGTCCTCATGCTCTGCAATGTAGCCGATCATTTGTCCCTGCTGTGCATTAAGGCCCAGTTCGGCTAATCTTTCATCAGCGTCTTTTTTCTTTTTTAGTCCAATCTCCCGGATCAGATCTGAAAATGGCGTATTCGACATTCGCTTAGTCATGCGGCGTCTCCTTTGCAGAAATTAAGTTAGATATCTAATTATATGAAAATCATATACTTTATCTATCTAACAGTCAATTTTAGGTGTGTAGTTATTCCAAAAATATTATTTTTTTGATTTTGATTCATTAATTATGATTATAATCACAGTTGATATGAAGTTCTGTAAATATAATGTAAACATTATAATTACATTTTTTACTATATCTACAATTTTTTTTAGGTAGATCGCCATGTAATTATAAATTTCACGAAAAACGAAAGGGGTTGTGTCCGCTCTTCTTCTTTACATCCCAGATCGCAGCTTAGTAGAGGCCAGATAAATGACGTCTGCAGGAACTCGGCACTGATAAAACCAACTTTTTAGATCGGAGGAGTATTTATTATGAAAAAAAGTTTAGTTTCCCTTCTTTCTGGCATTGTAGCGTTAGGTTCGTTTGCATCCGTTGGTATCGCAGCCGAGAGCACTGAGCGCAGCCAACCCGCAGAGCTTTTCACGGGTTCTTCCCCTATTTCAATTACGGGCCAGTCGTCGAAAGCCCCAGCGGGAGATGGTTCAGAGGACCAGGTATATAATTATCTGGAAAGCGTCAAAGGCAACCTGCATCTGTCCTCCAAGGACAATATCCGTGGGAGATTCCAAATTAAGGAGCAGCAGACAAACAGCAAAACAGGCAGCCAGCACTACCGGATAAGCCAATATATTAACGGAATACCGGTGTACGGAGCGGACCAGACAATTCATATCGACAAAAGCGGCAATGTCACTTCACTGCTTGGCACTGTAGTTGAAGATGTATATCAGTCCATCCCGCAGCCGCTTATTCAGCTCAAAACCATCTCAGGCGCCGAAGCCGTCTCTGCTGCCGAAACGGATGCCGCACAGCAGTATGGTCCTCTTGGCGAAGCGCAAGTTGCGCCTCAAGCGGATTTGTATTATTTTATCGTGGCCGGTGAGCCGAAGCTGGCTTACAAGACAGAAGTAAATGTACTCGAACCTGAGCCGCTGCGGATCCGGTACTTTATCTCTGCAGAAGACGGAAGCGTGCTGTTCAAATACAATATTCTAGAAAATCTGACCGGTACGGGTACGGGGGTTAACGGCGATACAAAGACTTTCGAGACGCGGCTTTCCGGCTCAACCTATCAGCTGTATGACAACACACGGGGTAAGGGCATTGTTACTTACACGGCCAAGAACCGAACCTCTCTTCCCGGAACTTTGCTGACCAGTTCTAAAAATGTCTGGTCGGATAGAGCTGGTGTGGATGCCCATACTTATGCGGAAAGAACCTACGATTATTATCTCCAGCACTTTGGACGCAACAGCCTAGACAACAAAGGGCTGCAGATTCGATCCACTGTTCACTATTACACTTCCTATAACAACGCTTTTTGGAATGGTTCGCAGATCGTCTTTGGGGATGGGGACGGGACTGTATTTACTCTTTTATCCGGGGACTTGGATGTTGTGGGACATGAGCTTACACATGGCGTAACCGAGAACACAGCCAATCTTGAATACTATGGCGAGCCGGGAGCTCTGAATGAATCCTTCTCCGACATCATAGGAAACTCAATTGAAGGGGACAACTGGCTGGTAGGTGATGATGTCTATACACCTGGTGTACCAGGTGACGCACTGCGTTCACTGGCCAATCCAACGCTCTACGGACAGCCTGATAAATACAGCGACCGGTATACCGGTTCCGATGATAACGGCGGTGTGCATACGAACAGCGGCATCAATAACAAGGCCTTTTATCTGGTTGCCCAGGGTGGTACGTTCAACGGAGTGACAGTAGCGGGAATTGGCCGCGAGGACGCTGTTCAGATCTATTACAATGCACTGGTCTATTATCTTACCACCTCTTCTGACTTCTCCGCTGCCCGCACAGCAGTTATCCAATCTGCAACTGAGCTGTTTGGAGCAGGCTCGGCTCAGGTTACGGCTGTGACTCAAGCGTATAATGCGGTTGGGGTGTATTAATCGTTAAAAGAACAGGCCAGATGATCAGAAATGATCACTGGCCTGTTTTGTTAAGATGAATGGAACGCCCTGCGGGTACATCTGAGATACCCCGATCAGTTTCTCCTACGCCCGCTTCAGCCGTGTACGAATTGGCTCATCTTTAGCATTTTGCCCTAAGCCGCACTGGTCAGCTTGCGCACAACCTCCTGGCTGTATTTACGCTTGGTGATGAAGTAGAAGCTTAATTGGAACCCGAAATAGACCGCGACCACAATCGTTGTATTTTTCATAAATTCGCCGAGGATATCAGCACCGCTCATGACATGGGTAATCAGATAGATGAAGCAGTAGCCGAAGATGCTGCCAAACAGCAGCGGTACAAAGAACGTTATCAGCAGCTCTGCCGACACGACCGCCCGAATCTCCCTGTCGCTGATTCCAATTTTGAACAGCTTGCGGAAAAAGACCGTGGCATTCCCTATTTCAGTGTATTGCTTGAAGTACAGCACCATCCCGCCCGCTACAAAAAACAATACGCCGGCCAGAGAAGTTACGAACACAAACAGGGAATAGTTCTTTTTCAGCTCTTTATAGGTATCCACTTTGGAGGCTACCGCAAACAGCTGGCCGCTGCTGCCACCCTTGTCCGTGGCATTCAGCGTATCCTTCAGCTTCTGGACGATCCCTTCCGTGTTCTTCCAGGCTGTAAAATCGATTCCGTAATGGGTCCCCCATGCTCTGGCACTTACCTTGGATTCCATATCTTTGTAATCTTCATTGCTGACTACAATGCCAGAACTTGTTGGATAAGCACTTGCTGTTGCAAACCAGTCGCCATGGTAAGAAGACTTCACCTTGTAGTTGAAGGTTCGGGTGCCGTCCGTGAACGCAATCGCTGCTCCCTGTTCAATACCATGTGAACCCGGCTCCCAAGCCGTGATGATGTTAAGGGCTTCCCCTGTTCCCACGGTTACCTTCTCCCCCGTCAGCGAGTTGTACATATCCTGTGAAATTATGGGCTTCGTCTTAAGGACATCGTATTTGTCGCCGTCCAGGCTCATCTTCAGGTTCAGAAAGTTCGTTTCTTGGATTGAATTCAGCGGTTCAGAGGATTGCTTCATCAGCTGTTCCAGTTGTCCGTTCTCCAGTGCATGTACACCAGCCACCGAAATATATTCGATATCATATTTATTCCGCTCCGCAATGCTCTCCGACAGCTGCAGCAGTGAAAACGGAGAAGCAACGAGGAAGATCGTCATGCCGCTGAGAATACTCAGAATGAACATAATCCGTTTGTTCTGATTAAATTTGTTATTGATCTCGGTGATGGAGAGAATGTGGCGGTAATAGAATTGCTTGTTTCTCAGAAAGCTGACCCATGTATTCCCCAGATGGGAAATGACCATAAAGATACCGGTAAAGCTCATTAAGATATAGGTAATGATCATGAACGGATTCGTATTCAGGCTCTCGTGATTAGAGATCACCGCCAGAAAGAGGATTGAGGCCACAACCAGCCCCACTCCAACCAGCCCGAGCTTGGTGTCGTTCTTCTTCGCTCCGTTATCCTGCTTGCGGGAAGCCTTCATCAGATCAGCGATGTCCAGCTTGCCGACCTTTACACTTGAGATTATCTGCGATGCGCTAAAAATAACGGTAAATACAATCGCTGTCACAACGAAGCTGGCGGCACTGAGGGAATACGAGACCCCCTGCAGATCCAGCAGATCAATCGCCACAGTCTGGAACAGCCGGGAAAAGACCGTTCCTGTGATGATGCCGACAATGAGTGAAGAGATACTGATAATCAGATTCTCCAGGAGGATAATTTTCTGCAGATCGGTTTTGTGCATACCCAGGGACATAAAAATGGCGAATTCCTTACTTCTTGACTTGATAAATGAGGAATGCGCGTAATTGATAAAAAACACTGAAAACAGCGTCAGGGCAGCCAGGCTCAGCATCAGCACAATCTGAATAACATTCTCCGTCGCACCTTCCCGGATACTGTTATTGAACAGCAAGGCGGCATAAAGGAAAAAGATCGTGATCGCGAAGGCGCTGCAGATGAAATAGGAAAAGAAATTCCGGACATTGCGTTTGAAATTTTTTATCGTAACGTCTCTAAAGGTCATTTCGTTCCCCTCCGATGACCGCCAGACAATCGAGGATTTGATCAAAAAACTCCTTGCGTACCCCGCTGCTGACAATCTCCATGCAGATCGCACCGTCCTTGATGAAAATAATCTTTTTGCAAAAGCTTGCGGCGAAGGCGTCATGTGTAACCATCAGAATAGTACTGCCGCGCTCCTGATTCATTTTCTCGATGCATTTCATCACCGTGCCCGAAGACTTGGAATCGAGATTGCCTGTCGGCTCATCGGCAAAAATAATATCCGGATCATTGACCAGCGCCCGGCTCACCGCGACTCGCTGCTGCTGGCCGCCGGAAATATTGTAGGGATACTTGCCGGCAATTTCGTCAATGCCGAACAGCTTCATAATCTCTTCACTTTTTGCTTCCATCTGCTCTTTGTCTTTCTTATCGAGAATCATAGGCAGCATCACATTTTCCTTCAGGGTCAGACTATCCATCAGATTAAATTCCTGAAATACAAAACCGAGATGCTGCCGGCGGAACAACGCCATTTCATTTTTGTCCAGGGAGGTGATGTTCTTGCCGCCAATATAAACCTCGCCGTAGCTCGGCTTGCCGATGCCGCTTAAAATATTCAGCAAGGTTGTTTTACCGCTGCCTGAGGGGCCCATAATGCCGATGAAGTCACCCTTCTCCACATTAAAGCTGACGGAATCCAGCGCCACTGTGGAATTGTCGCCGTTCTGCACACCATAGACTTTTTTAACGTTTTTGACTTCGAGTACTGTGCTCATGGTTCCCTCTCCTTATCCCAGGCAATATTGCTGCGGAAGCCCTGGGCTTTGTTACCTATAACCTCATTGTAGTCAACACTGGACGCCGTATCCATCCATTTACATGACGCTGTCTTTCAATTTTGAAAGATACGAAATCTGCGCCTCGGTGCCCTGATTGACTTCAGAAGAAATAGTGAGGCGGTGTCCCAGCTTCCTGGCAATTTCAGAACAGACGTAGAGGCCGATTCCCGTCGCCTGGTGGTGTGTGCGGCCGTTTTTCCCGGTAAAAAAGGGCTGGAAGATGCGCTGCAGATCCACTTTTTCAATCCCGATGCCTTCATCCCGGATGGACAGCACCACCTGATCGCCGCGCCGCTCAATATGGAAGTGAATGGATTTGGTCTCTTCACCCGCATCCGAGTATTTGATTGCATTGGAGACGATCTGCTCCAGCATCGCCATATTCCATTTGCTGTCTGTCATGACCATAATGCTCTCCTCTTCGCACTCGATCAGCGGATAGACATTGTTGTAAATGTATTGATTCCGCTTGCTGTTGATTAAGCTCCTAAGCGATTCGAGCAGATTGACTGGCTCCGGTGTATAATCCCGGGAGAAATGTTCCAGGCGGAAGAACTTCAGCATCTGATTCAGCATGCTAAGAATTTTATCTTTTTCTTCCCCGATATGCTGCAATGCCACGGCATGGCCGGTGGAATTCATTTTGTAATTCTGCAGGATCAGGTCGATGACCGACAACGGGGTTTTCAGATTATGTATCCACTGTGAGATGAATTTATGGGTATTGTCAGCCTGGGCCTTGACCTCATAGATCTGATCCTGATAGGTCTGGTGTATACGGTGAATCAAGGTAATTGCAGCCTGCTGTTCACAGGAAAAGCCTTTTTCTTCAATCTCAATATTTTCCGATAAACGCTGGATTTCCCGGTTGGCGGAAACGTATTTAATGAAGCGGAAGCACAAAAATATGATAAACACATAAAAATAAATGCTGAGCAGGTACATGAGCTGGATATTGCTGCTGATATAATAATTACAGTATATGCTCACCAGAATATGGCTGATGAAATAGACAAGAGTAAACGCGAAATGATCGCGCATGAAATCCCGGAACAGCTTAAGGGTCATTGGCGGGTCCCTCCCGCCATCGCTGAATCAAAGATATAGCCTACCCCTCTTTTAACTTTAATGACATTCTGGAAGCCGAGATTGGCCAGCTTGCTTTTGACCCGGGTGACATTTACGGTAAGCGTGTTGTCGACCACGAAATGCACATCGTCCCACAGCTCTTCCAGCAGTTCTTCCCTCGTGACGATGGTATCCTTCTTGTCCATCAGCTTCTTCAGCAGCTTGTATTCATTTTTGCTGAGCTCTTCTACCGCGCCCTTGCAGGAAATACTGAAATTGCGGTCATCCAGATGGATCGGCAAAGGCTCATTATCCGGCTCAGGCTTGCCCGCATATTCCCCGTAATTCCGGCGCAGTATCGCCATAATCTTGGCCAGCAGCACCTGAATATTCAGGGGTTTGACAATATAATCATCCGCCCCCAGCTCCATGCTGAGCACCTGGCTGGACTCTTCATCCCTGGCAGAGATCACTATGATCGGCACGGTGGTTTTCCTTCTGAACACCCTACAATAGTAGAAGCCGTCATAATAAGGCAAATTCAGATCCAGCAGCACAAGCTGCGGAGCTTCCTGCTCGAAGATCTTCTCCACCTGCAGGAAATCCGCAACCTCTACCACTTCATAGCTGTACTTGCGCAGGATATCAGTCAGCAGGGTTCTGATTTTAATATCATCTTCGACGATCATGATCTTGAACATTTCGGCACCTCTTTTATAGTGGCATTAGTGCTTCCAAACCTTGCATCAACCGGATTTCTCGATTATGAAACAATCAAAAGGCCATATGCACGGAACCGTCCTCATAAATATCGACCCTCTGGGTACATAGAAGCATGCCCAGCCCGTTTGCCGTGCCCTTTTCCTGTAAATCTTTTTCCCGGCGCTCCCATAGCTCTCTGTCATGAATAATGTCATAGAGATAATATTTCCCGGTGCCTGCTGTATCCATCTCCTCAACAAAGATGAAATTGTCTGCAAACAAGCTGCGGAACCAGGAAGCGGCCTCCTCGCGGGAGGTAAACGGGGGCAGATCTGCCTCAAAACGCTCCTGTAAATATCTCTGTTTCAGTCTGCCAATCCTAACGTAATACGCTTCAAGTGTTTGTGGAGTAATCATATCCAAGCCCCCTCTGCTGTATTCGAAAAACTTTCGCCAAAAATATCACGTTCACACCTGGAGAGATATGACATTCTTCATCGAAGAGTGTATTGATAAGCTTTAAGGGATCGGGTATCTTAGAAAAGAGGTGAGCTTCTTGAGTGGAACGGTATTGACAGCGCAGACCCGGAAGCTGATCAAGGATACTTTTATCCTGCTAATGGGGCAGAAAGGCTTTCATAAATCATAGTGTTGTCATCTCTATTGTGTTCATTGCCAGGCATGACGGGTATTGAAAAATAGAGAATTACACCACTCATAACAGGGAGGATATGTCCTTGGAAAACACAGATTGGATCTCCATCACTGCACTTGTTCTTGCTATGCTGTTATTGTTGAGGGTATTTAGCCTCAATAGACGCGTCAAAGATTTGGAGTCACAGCTGGAGCGGATTGACAGCCGTTCAGCAATGGGCGGAGGGATAATAAAACCCGGGATAGATGCTCCGGCACCGTTGTATGCACAGAACATGGAGGTTGCACCGGATTTGGAGAGAAGATTACGGCTGCTGCTGGCCGAAGGCAAGAAAATACAGGCCATTAAAGTACTTCGTGAAGCGCGGGATTTATCCCTGAAGGATGCCAAGAATTACGTGGACCGTATGGAACAGAGCTAATAATATATTGTCAAAAACCGGCTATGCCGCCTTAATGGACGGAATAGCCGGTTCTTTGTGAGCACTATAATTGTTTCTGTGCCTTGTTCAGGTCCTCCAGCAGCTTCGCTGCACCTATAGCTCAATAACCATTAGTAGATCTGCTGTATGAGTTATATGTCTTTTTTAACAAAAATCCGTATCGAGATCAGATATGAGCAGTAGAGCAGAAACAGATAGGCCACAGCGCTGATAACCCATAATACGATATTGTCCGTGGTTCCTGTGT
Source organism: Paenibacillus graminis (assembly GCF_000758705.1). Classification (NCBI taxonomy): domain Bacteria; kingdom Bacillati; phylum Bacillota; class Bacilli; order Caryophanales; family Paenibacillaceae; genus Paenibacillus; species Paenibacillus graminis. The sequence goes on from NZ_CP009287.1 coordinate 3,792,367, forward strand.
TTATCCAGCCGAGAAGTCCGGGGAGCTTTGTAGTTATTATGGGAGTTGCAGTGAAGCCGAGCATGACCGCCATCATGAAAATCATATTTACAATTTGCATCCCTTTTTGCCCCAGCCAGTAGTATAGCGGAAAGTAAAGCGCTGCAAGAAGCGGGAAGCAAGCGATGACAAGCAATAAATCTCTCCAGTTAATCGGTTCCAAGGTACGTCCTGTTGCAATCCCGGCCAGATAAATTAACAGTGTACAGATCAGACTGATTACGGTATACGGCAGCAGACTTAAATATTTGGCCAGTACGAGCTGATGACGGGGCAGCGGCAGACTGACAAGGAAACGCTGGTTATTATGCTGGACATCCAGGGAGCAGGCGTTCATCAGCATCAGCATCGAGGGGAACACTGCGGACACTACATAAGAATCCAGATTCGAATAACCTATAACTATGTAAAATAGAAGCAGCAGCAACAGATATTTGCGCGTCAGGATAAAATCCTTGCGGATCAGATAGAACGAGCTATACATGAGCTTCACTTCCTTTTACGGTAAAATACATGATCTCCTCCAGCGTAGGAATCTCGCAAATGGCAGTATCCTTGAAATAGCGTTCCCCTTCCACCCTGTTGCCGATCAGCCCTTCAAAACCCACTCCGCTTTCGCGGATCCCGATGAACCAGCGCCGGACGTCCCGGTCAAGCAGTTCCTTCCCGCCTTTAACCAGCAGGTACTTCTCTGTGAGCGTCTCCTTCATTTCGTTAAAGACAAGGCGTCCCTCATTAATAAAAACAATATAATCTGCAATCCGGTCCAGATCCGCGGTGTTATGTGTGGAGAACACAATCGACTTTTTTTCATCCTGGATGTGCTCACTGAGCAGTTCCAGCAGCTCCCTGCGGAAAATCGGGTCCAGCCCTGAAGTGGGCTCATCCATAATCAGCAGATCCGCTCCATGTGACAGGGCAACCGCAAGCGAGAATTTGATTTTCATCCCTTTAGACAGATCCTTGATCTTCTTGCCTGGCGGGAGCTTGAATTTCTCCTGGTACTTCTGGTATGTATTCTCATCCCAGCGTGTATAAAAGGGGGCGGTGACCCGTTTCATATCTTTGACCGTAAGGTTCTCGTAATAGATATTTTCATCGGACACATAGCCAATCCGGTCCTTGTTCGCCGCTTGATGCAGCAAGTGGTTCTGCCCGAACAGCTGAATTTCGCCCTGGTCGGGAAAGACCATGCCCATAATCATTTTGATGAGGCTTGTTTTGCCTGCCCCATTCGGACCGATCAGCCCCGTGATATACCCTTCCTTGATGCCAACCGTAATATCGCGCAATTCAAATCGGTCGTAGCTTTTACACAAACCCTCCAGCTTAATGACTTCACTCATTCTTTTTCCTCCTCATAGAGCAGCTTCAGCATTTCCGTGAGCTCGGTGTATTCCATTCCCAAAAGCCTGCTCTCGTCGATAATCTCCTTCAGCTTCCCCTCCATAATCCGCAGCCGCTGTTCCCGGATGAATTCCTGATCTGCCCCGGATACAAACGATCCCTTGCCGACGATAGAGTTAATGAGCCCTTCCCGTTCCAGCTCTTCATATGCACGTTTGGTAGTGATCACGCTGATCTGCAGCTCTTTGGCAAGTTGGCGGATGGATGGCAAAGGCGTCCCGGAGACCAGTTCACCCTGCAGTATCAGTTGGCGGACCTGTCCTGCAATTTGGGCGTATATGGGCTCACCGGAAGTACTTGATATCAATATGTTCATGTTGCAGCATCAGCACCTTCTGTGATTACTGTAATTAGTGTATATATGTAATATATACATTATTTATTTGCTTGTCAATACTGCCTTTAAGCAGGGTTATCACATTCATGTGCCGATTTCTCTCCCCATGCTGAACAGGCATAACCCGCCCGTTAAGTGGGTTGCAGCGAAAATTCCGCACGCAAAAAAGCCTGATTTCTCAGGCCTTCACCGCTTCAGATCTGTTGTCCAGTACTATTTAAACTCTGGAAGCCATGTGCCATGAGCAGCTATCAAGTCGTTGCACATGGCTACAATATCATCCATCGACAGCTCGGCGGATGTGTGCGGGTCCAGCATTGCCGCGTGATAGATATGCTCCTTTTTGCCTGTAATAGCCGCTTCAATGGTCAGCAGCTGCGTATTAATATTCGTGCGGTTCAGTGCAGCGCATTGCGGCGGCAGATCGCCAACATAAGTGGGAGTGACTCCGCTGGCATCGACAAGACAAGGCACTTCAACGCAGGCTTCCCGCGGGAGATTCGTGATCAGTCCAGTGTTCAGCACATTGCCGCCGATTTTGAAAGGCACATTGGTTTCGATCGCTTCAAGAATGTATGACGCATACTCATGGGAGCGTTCATGCTGCAGCGCTGTATCATGAACCAGTTCCTCGCGCATCTGCTTCCACTTACTGATCTGCTCCACACACCGGCGCGGATATTCGTCCAGCGGAATTTGAAACCGTTCGATCAGCTCAGGATAGTTCCGTTTGATGAAATAGGGATGATATTCCGCATTATGCTCTGAAGATTCCGTAATGTAATATCCGAATTTCAGCATCATTTCGTACCGTACCATATCATGATGGTGCTCTTGTTGCTTCTCAGCAGCCCGGCGCTTAATTTCCGGATACAGATCCTCCCCATCCTTCGTAACTTCCAGCAGCCAGGCCATATGATTAATCCCGGCGATCTTCGCCTGCACACCTGTCTGGTCCATTCCTAGCGCTTCGAATAAGCCGGGAATACAGTGCTGCACACTGTGGCACAACCCCACCGTCTGCACTCCGCCATACGTGTTCATTACATTAGTCAGTACTGCCATCGGGTTGGTATAGTTCAAGAAAAGAGCGTCCGGGCATACCTCACGGATATCTGCGGCAAAATCAAGCATAACCGGTATCGTGCGCAGGTTGCGGAAAATGCCGCCAATGCCGGCTGTATCTGCGATCGTCTGCCGAAGTCCGTATTTCTTAGGAATCTCAAAATCTGTAACCGTACATGGCTCATAGCCGCCGACCTGGATCGCATTGATCACGTACTTGGCACCGCGCAGCGCTTCCTTCCGGTCCGTGTAGGCCTTCACCATACATGTGCTGCCCGTACTGGCCTTGATATTGTTCAGCATCCTTCTGGAATCCTCAAGCCGCTCCAAATCTATGTCAAACAAAGCAAACTCAAAGCCCTGCAATGCAGCTGTCCCCATGCAGTCACCCAGCACATTCTTAGCAAAAACCGTACTCCCTGCACCGATAAATGTAATTTTAGACATTACTGCTTCTCCTCCTCATTAGTTGCACTATTCATTAATAAATATAGATGATAGCGTGTACAATGAATATGGAGAAAGACAAGAGAAGTATGGATAATTGTTGCATTTATGACTTTCCTGTTGTAGCCTGACAATAGTAGGTCTCAAGCTGATAATAAGGTGGACTGTCCATGATTCCTGAACATTATGACTTTTACGCCGGATTCAATCTGCTGCCAGAGGAGCAAGACCTTGCCGTTCTGTTCAGCGGCGAAGGCAAACCGTTTCCCGGCCATAAAATCGGACCCTCCGTACATGATTATTATCTGATCCATACCGTTTTGGCTGGCGAGGGCAGCTTTCAGAGCAGCACAGTCACGCAGCAGTGCCGGAAGGGCGATACCTTTGTGATCTTCCCCGGTTCGCTTTTCAGCTATCAGGCGGATGTGCAAAACCCCTGGTATTATGCCTGGGTGGCGCTCCAAGGTACAGGTGTATCCGGACTTCTCTCCGATATCGGCATAACGAAGGAACGGCCCCTGCTGCATACAGAGAATATATCCGAGCTGCACCGCTTGTACGAACGAACCCGCTTGTGCTTCAAGCAGTCTGCCTATCCCCGCCTGGAGAGTCTGGAGGCCTCCGGCTGGACAAGGCTATTGCTCCACCATTTCGGGCAGGATAACCTTGCCCTTCTGCCTGCCAGGCCTAAGGAACTGCCTGAAATCATTGACCGGCAGATTGACCAGGCAATCCGCTGGATCTCGCTGCAGTTCCATCAGCAGATCAGCATTGATCATATGGCTGCTACGCTCGGTTACCATCGTGCGCATCTTTCCAAAGCTTTTAAACAAAAAACAGGTCTGTCCCCCAAGCAGTATCTGCTGAAAATGCGGATGGACAAAGCCAAAAGCCTGCTCTCCGGTACGCTCACAATTGATCAGGTGGCTTCATCCGTAGGTTTCAACGATGCCCTGTATTTCTCCAGGCAGTTCCGCAAATTCAGCGGCATGTCGCCCAGTGAATACCGCTCGTTGCTGTGGCAGGAATAGACGTGCTTGCCAATTTATACGGTACGTTCTTTCCTCCGCCGCACCAGCCATAGAATAATCAGTAGAACGACAGCTCCGCAAATGGCATAACTAACCGGACGCATGTACTCCTCAACGATTGTCCACTTGTCTCCCAGGCGGTAGCCCAGATAGACCAGCGCGATATTCCAGGGCAAAGAGCCAAGTGTGGTAAAAAAGATAAACTTCCAAGTCTTCATTCCGGCGATTCCGGCAGGCAAAGAGATGAAGGTGCGGATAAACGGCAGCATTCGGGTGAACAATACGGTCCCCTCCCCGTAACGGTCGAACCAGCGCTGGGACTGCTCCAGGTGACGGGAGTTAAAGAAAATATACTTCCCATACTTCTCGAGCAGTTTTCTGCCGCCATGCATCCCTACATAGAAAGCTGCAATCGAACCCGTCAGATTACCGAGCACCCCGGCAGCCACCACCTCTGGAAAAGACAACGTTCCCCTGGCAATCAGCAGCCCTCCGCTGAGCATGATGACCTCGCTAGGAATGGGAATACAGGCGCTCTCCAGCATCATCCCGATCCAGATCCCCCAGATTCCCAGTGTACTAACAAGATCTAGAGCAGCATCGGTTATAGCGTTCAAAATTTGGTGCATGCTATCCCTCCCTATCCTACCTTATTGCTCAGCTTACACTTCAGAACCCTCAATTGGACTTAGGCCTTTGCACAATAGGAAAAGTGAGTGTTACCGCCGTTCCTTGCCCTGCCTTGCTGGCTATTGCAATGCTGCCGCCGTATTTTGCAACCAGGCGTTCTGCGATAGCCAGCCCCAGGCCGCTGCCTCCTTGTCCCCGGCTCCTGGACTTGTCCACACGATAGAAACGTTGGAACACAAAAGGCAGATCATCCTCAGGCACTCCAATTCCGCTGTCTTCGACACGGATCTGAACCTGTGATCGCACCACAACTCCATCCAATTGGATGACCCGCAGCGCTCCGGAGTATTTAACTGCATTATCCAGGAGGATCAGCAGAATTTGTTCCAGGTGATTCGGCACGATGTGCACGACTACATCCTCCAGCTCATTGAGATTCTGGGTAATCTCGAAATCGGAATGCAGCAGGGCAAAATTCCGCAGGGTGTAAAGCAGGGTATCCAGAACTACACAGGGGAAATCGTACTGCTCCCTGCTGTTCTCCTCGGCCCGGGTAAGCTCCAGCAGTTCATTGACAATCCCCTTCAGCCGGCCCAGCTCCTGCACAGATACATTCAGCGACTCTTCAAGTATTGCCGGATCATGTTTACCCCAGCGGTTAAGCATTGAAATATGTCCTTCGATAATGGAAATCGGAGTCCGCAATTCGTGGGAGGCATCTTGGGCGAACTGTTTCTGGTTGTAAAAGGAGGTTTCAAGCTGATCCATCAGATCATTAAAAACTCTCGCAAGCTGTGCCAGCTCATCATTATTGCTGCCCGGGACACCCACCCTTTCCTGCAGCCCGTTTTGCTTAATGCTTATCATGGTGTCGCTTAACGATTGAATTGGCCGCAGCAGCAGCCGGGACAGAAAGACGCCGCCGGCAGCACTAATGACAATGGCTCCAAGCCAGCCGGCAATCATAACACCCAACAGCATATCGCTTAGCTGATCTGAGCTTTCCAGGTTGTTCACGATCTCAATCGTGCCTGTGAAATTGGCTGTCTGCAGCGGACTACGGATCAGCAGCAGATGTTCTTCCTCATGCCAGACACTGGTTGTAGTGGTTTTAACAGCTGCCTGTGGCTGGACCCAATCCTCTGGCAGCTGATCTGATACAGTTAATATCGGGGTTCCAACAGCATTCAGAATGCGGATCATCTGATGGCTCTCATTGATGCTTTCGATAAAAGAACGGCTGCCCGCAATCCTGTTATCCATTCCGCTCTCTGCCCTGAAATACTCCTGAATTTCTTCCACATTCTTTTGGATCGCATTCTGGTTCTGGTGTAACATCCAGTGGTTAATTACAAAATATTGCACCCCGTTATAACCGAGAAACAGCACGCACAACAATACGGAGGACCAGATGGCCAGCTTCCAGCGGACCGACAGCCGAGAGAGAAGTGCAGTGAGCCTGCTCATTTGCGGATCACGTATCCCAAACCGCGCAGGGTCTGTACGATGCTGGGCTCTCCGGGTGTGTCAATTTTACCTCTCAAATAGCTGATATACACGTCCACTACCTTCATATCCACATCTGTTTCATAGCCCCATACCGACTCCATCAGCTTCTCACGGGTCATCACACGCCCCATATTCTGCATCAATACCAGCAGGATATCAAACTCACGTTTGGTTAGATCAAGCACTTCACCGCCTTTGGTAAGCGTCCGGCCCAGAGGGTCCAACTGAAGATCCTGACACACCAGCAGTTGCCCCTGACACAGTGAACCTGCTCTCCGCAAAAGCGATCTCATACGTGCCAGCAGTTCCTCTATTGCAAACGGTTTGGCAATGTAATCATCCGCTCCGCTGTCCAGTCCGTTAATTTTATCAGACAATCCATCCCGGGCTGTAATCATAATGACCGGAGTCTGCTTCTCCAGACGGAGACGCCGGCACAGCTCTATTCCATTTAGCCCTGGAAGCATCAGATCAAGCAAAATCAAATCCCAGGTTTCCTCCAACGCAAGCCTCAGACCGGCTAGCCCGTCCTGTACCAGTGTTACCGAATAAGACACATGCTGCAGCTCCAGCTCGATGAAACGGGCCAAATTCTTCTCGTCCTCAATCAATAATATTCTGTTCATAAGCAATCCTCTCCGGGTCATTCCATTCATCCCGTTCCCTTGCATACAGGCACAACTAAGTGTAACTCGCGTTCCTTAAAGAATCATTAATTTATGGATTATGGCTAGAAAAAGCAGCTTACAAAGAATGTCGTTTGAATTACGCAACAAAGATGGATGATGATAGAATGATATTGAAACGGAATCTTACCTTTTGCTGAAGCCGGGAAGCCGCCGCTTAGTGAGAGTATCCTGCTTACCCCATACACCGAGAAGGACTCCCCTCGTGATAAACAGTCTATACTGGATAAACGGGCAAGAACAACAGAGGGTGAAATCATCAATGTGCCAGCGGCTGAGCTAGCAGCAGCGTGTGCGCGTGCTGAAGGAGAAGCTAAAGGGGAAGCTGAAGCTAAAAAAGAAGTGGCCAGAAAACTGCTTGCTCTAGAAGTTGATCTTGCTGTAATAGCCGAAGCATCGGGCCTATCAGAGGAGGAGATTAGGACATTAAAACCATTGCAATAAAAAAAGAGCCCCATAGCCTCGGCTCTTCTTAACTAGATCAGCCATCAAAGGCGTTATCCCTAAAAAATCTACAAACGCATACAAAAAGGAGCATCGGGGGAAATGCTCCTTTTTGCCTTGCAACTTCAGTCGGTTGAGGTGATCATTGGGTCAAATTGAAACCCAAACTTATATCTATAATTTACCATCAAACTCACATAAATACAAGTAATTCCTATGAATGGAATCTAAATGGTTTATTAAAGAGCTTCTCTCACCTGCTCAACTTGTACATGTAGGGGAAGCAGATTATTTAAATCATATGTCCAGCCTTCCTCAGAATAGAATGCACTACTTCTGTTTTCCCCTCGCAGTAAGCATCGATGTTATCCCGGAACTGCTCGCTAAGCTTCAGCTTCACTTCCTCATATTCCCTGGCGGCTGCCGGATTGACCCTCATATAATCTCGCAATGCAATATGCTCCAGATACCCTTTGCCATCCTTGGGGCACACGTACAGATGATATTTCATGAAGCCGTCTTCCTGTTCTCGCCGGAATGCTTCCCTGCCCTCAATTCCAAGATTACCCTGATGAACATATCCATGCTGGCTTAACCTTTGAACAATCTCCGGGAAATTCCCGTAGCTTTCCATTACCAAGTCAATATCGATGATGGGCTTCGCCGACAATCCCTCGACGGAGGTGCTGCCGACATGTTCGGCAGCGATAATTAAATCCCCGGTGATTTCCAGTAAAAAATCGCGCAGTCTGATGAATTCCTTCTTCCATGCGGGATCATAAGGAACCACTTCGACAATTTTAGTTTTTTCAGCGATGTTCTTCACCCTCCTTGCATTTTATCAAATAACCCATGGTTGTATTAGCAAATAAATTATAGCAGCACCACTCGCACGGAGACTACATCAATACCCTATATTCCAGTATCGAGAAGAACTGAAAGCCCGGATAAAATACAAAACACAGTCTCATACTAAGTTTCAGAGATGGAGGTGAACGTCATGCCCAAAAACAGTGCAGATTCCAAATACGACCGCGCCAATAACCGTGCGGACAAGAAAAATAATCAGCAGAATCACGATCATCTCACCGAGGAGCCTCAAATGGTGAGCAACAATAAAGCCGCTGACTATGTGCCAAGCTTAAACGGAGTTACTAAAAATGAAACTTAGTTGACAAATACAAACAGCATCGCCGTTCTTATGGAAGGACGGGCACCGGTTCAGCGAAAGCTGCACTTTCGTCCAACAGCGACGCAGGTGCAGTTTTTTTCATAGGTGCGCAGATTAGATTATATTCGACAATATTATTGAGGTCATGAGCCTGATTTTGTAGTAAAATTGAAGAAATATCCGTTTCTGGTCTTCTATCAGGAGGTGAATACGAATGATCCAGCACGATATCATTATGGTAAAGAAACCAGGGTGCAGGACACCAAGGTCCCTTCCATCATCTGGCGGAATCCTTGGGACTGCCGCTTGCGGTTAAGCTTACCCACTGGATGAACTACATAGAGCAGCCGATATAATGAAAAGACAACAAATTAACGCATCTCCGGTTGGAAAATATTATATAATACACTGGAGCAAGGGTTAACACAAATTTTTTAAAAGGAGCTATTACATGAGTTATCAACCGCCACCATTCGGAAATCAGGAGTACTACACACCACCACCTCCGCCCGCCAAAACGAACGGCAAGTCCATTGCCGCTCTGGTGCTTGGGATTTTATCGGTAGTGACCCCTTATATTGGCCTGCTATTCGGAATTATTGCCATCATCCTCTCTGCGATTTCGCTCAAAGAGATCCGTACCCGTTATGAGCAAGGCAAAGGCATGGCTATTGCCGGGCTGGTCTGCGGGATTGTAGGCACTATTATTTATGCGGTTATTATTGCACTTATCATCATCGCAGTAATTTTCTTGAACGACTACGACGGAGGTTTTAATGCCTTCAACAGCTTCAACAACATCTAGTAATTCTTATCTTTTCAAAAAGGGAAGCAGAAACCGGTTTCGATACCGGCAGCTGCTTCCTTTTTTTTGATATGTCCCCTGGGATATTATTGCGGCGGTGTTCCTTTGCTCAGCAGAATATTGATATTCTGCTGCTGGCGGTATTCGGTGGGTGTTAACTGGTATCGCTTGCGGAACATCTGGGTGAAATGCTTCATGTCCTGATAACCCACCCGCTCAGCGATCTCTGCCAGCTTCAGCCGCGGATTCAGCAGAAGCAGCTTAGCCTGTTCCAGCCGCAGCGAAGTCACATACTCTTTGTAGCCCTGCCCGGTCTTTTGCTTGAACAGCTGGCTGAAATATGCCGGATTCAGGAACACCACCGAAGCCATTTTTTCCAGGGACAGGTCTTCATAGAAATGCTCCTTGATATAATGCAGGGCGACATCTATCGCTTTCTCACCGCTTCCCTTCATCGGCTCAAGCTCCAGCACCTGTGAAGCAGACGCTTCCCTCATCCGCTTGACGACCTGCGGAACTGTGCTGAAATCATAGCTAAGACCAGAATGGATCACTTGAAAAGGAATTTTTAAATAGTGGGTAAGATGGTCCTTAACCTCACTCTGAAACTGCTGAATCCCGGCATCCTCCCGCAGGGAAATAAGGCCCAGCAGACTCTGCCGGTCATAGCTGACAACGAATCCGCGCCCGTGCAGCTCAATGAGCTCTGACAGCACATTCTCGACAATAAAATGCTCCAGCCGGATGCTCCTGTCCTCCGCATCCAGCTGAACCATCACCATATAGAAATGCTTATAATCTTCAATGAAAGGCTCAATATCCAGATTGCCGATATCCAGCCCTGAAGCCAGACGCTGAAATACGCCTTCCCGCAAAAACCGCAGACTGGCCTTCAATCTCTCCCCCTGCTTGGACATATCGTTGTCCTGCTCAATTTCAGCAGTCAGATTATTGATCAATTCCAGCAGCTTATTCTTGCCGATCGGCTTAAGCAGGTAGTCCCTTGCCCCGAGACGTACCGCTTCCTGGGCATAGGAGAATTCACTATGCGCCGAGATTACAACCCATTTCACATAAGGATACCGGCGCTTGGATATCTTCATGAATTCAAGGCCGCTCATCCCCGGCATCAGAATATCGGTCAGAACGATGTGAATCCGCTGCTCTTCCATAATTCTGACCGCTTCTTCGGCTTTGGCCGCCACAAAAACCTGATGATCCGGACTGATCTGTCCGATAGTACGTCTGATGCCTTCGCGTATTACCCGTTCGTCATCGGCTACGAGAATATTCACGTAAATGTATCTCCTTCCAACCTAATCGGCAGCACAATGGCCACCTGCGTCCCTTCTCCGGGATAGCTCTGGATTTGCAGGCCGTATTCCTCTCCGAACATATGCTGCAGGCGGCGGTGCAGATTTTGCAAGCCTATGCCGCCTTTGCCGCCCTCTTTGGGGCTGTCTCCGCTTAGTGAATGAAGCAGCCGCTCGAGCTGTCCGGCGGTCATCCCTTCTCCATTGTCCTCCACAATCAATTTGAGAATGGAATCCTCTTCGTGGGTGTACACCTTCAGTATACCTTGGCGGCTAAGGGATTCGAGCCCATGCTTGACGGCGTTCTCAATAACGGGCTGAACGGTCATCTTCGGTACGCGGATATTCAGCCAGCGCTCGTCGATATCCATGACGATCTTCAGCCTTCCTTCCAGGCGGATGGAAATGATCTTCAGATAATGCCCGATCTGCTCGAGCTCTTCACGCAGCGTAACCTCTGCGGCATCTTCCCACTGGCTGCTGTAGCGGAACATGGACGACAGGGAGAGCACCAGCTCGCCTAACTGCTCATTCCCCTCCTCATCCAGCATCCAATAGATCATATCCAGCGTGTTGTAGAGGAAATGAGGATTGACCTGGGACTGCAGGGCGTGCAGTTCGGCATTTTTTTCACTGACGGAGGAAAGCTTCACGCGTTCGATCAATTCCTCAATCCGCCGGACCATCCGGTTAAAAGACGCTACAAGGATATTGATCTCCTGATAGGACGACACATTGACCATTCCCCGGAAGTTTCCAATCTCCACCTGCCTCATTTCACGGATCAGCTTCTTCAGCGGCGAGGAAATCGTCTTGGAAACCATGGAAGCGATTAACGTAGAAACAATGATCAGAATCGAGATCACGATTAGCAGATAGCGCTTCATCTCGTTCAATTCCACATTGAGATCCTTATCCGGTGTAATGCTCATAACCCACCATCCTGAAAAGGACAGCTTCGAGGCCACCACCAGACGGCCCGCTTCCTGCCGGACAATCTGATTCTGGAAATTCTTCAAGGAAGGCAAGGTTTCCAGCACAGGCGCCGGGTCCGTTGCCGAAGTCACAAACCGACCATCCTCCGACATTAGATACACCTGGCTGTTCGCACCCAGCTTGAGGTTCTCCAGAGCGTCCAGCACAGGCTGGGGGTTCGTTTCGTAAAGAACAATGCCGATCGGCTTGTGCTCATTCAGATCATAGATCTGCCGGCCAAAAGCAAACACCGGGCTATCCTCCACCTGGTCGATCAGAGAATGTTTATATACGCCGAGCCAAACCATTTTTCCGGATGAGGCCTGAAGCTGCTTGTACCAGTCCTGGCTGCGGTATTTGGGGTCGACCACATTCATATAATTCCCGTAATTATAGATTTTGCCCTTATCTGTAATCACATGAATACCTACCAGGTCGTCCCGTGAGTAAAAAATCGAACCGATAATGTTGGTAATGGTCTGCTCGTTGATGTAGGCGACCGCCGGTTCATCCGTTGTTTCATTAATCAAGCGAATCATCTCGAAGTTGTTGCTGAGTGATTTGGACAATGCGTCATACCCTTTGTAGAGCAGGCTGAACAGCCCGGCCGTCTGGGAGACATTTTTTTGCGACAAATCACTGATCTTCTCATGCAGCTGCACAGTAGTCCGGTTATAGTACAGCAAGCTGACAATAAGCAGAATACTGGACATGCAAAAAAGAAACAGCAAGAACAACCGATGATGGATGGAATGAAAGCCGCTCTTCATTGGACTCTCTCCTTTCAACACCCTGTCCTGCCGTTCCTTATTATAAATCCATGATAATTTCATTTGCAATGGCGATTAGCCTTTGACCGCACCTGCTACCATGCCTTTGGTAATTTTGTTCGACAGGAAGAAGTAGATCAGGATAACCGGCAGTGCGCCCATGACCAGGAATGCCCCGATGTTGCCGTAATTGACTGAATATTGGCTGACAAAGGTGTATACCCCAAATGGCAGTGTTTTGAGCTTTTCGGATGAAATAAAGGTTGCCGCCAGGATATATTCATTCCAGATGTTGATGAAGGTCAGGATACATACCGTCATCACCGGCGGGATCGACACCGGCAAAATAATGCTGCGGAAAATCCGGTATACGCTCGCTCCATCGATGAATGCCGATTCCTCTATTTCATGCGGGATATCTCTCATGAACCCGGAGAGGATGAACACCGCAATCGGTGTGGAAAAGGCAATATAAGGCAGGATCAGCGATAAATGCGTATTCAGCACATGAATGTTTTTGAAAATAATCATCAGCGGCAGCAGTGTCGCCTGCATCGGAATCATCATGCCCATCAGGAAGATGGTCATGACGATGTTGCCGTATTTCCAGCGGAAACGCGAGATGGCATAAGCCACCATGGAAGCCAGCACAATCACGCAGATCATTGTAACACCGGTAACAAACACACTGTTGGACAAGTATTTCAGATAGCTGCCGGAAGTATAAGCTTCACTGTAGTTATGCCATTGAAAGGATTTGGGGAAGGAGAAAAAGCTGCCGTCCATTATTTCTTCGTTGGTCTTCAGTGAATACAGCAGCAGCCAGAGCAAAGGATACAACTGGGTCACTACAGGAATTGCGAAAAGAAGATACACGATTCCTTTTTTGAATTTTCGCATGATCGCGCACTCCTTTTCTAATTGAATTTGCGTTCGATTCTATTGAATAGGGTATTGATGAATCCGGTAAAGACCAGACAGACTATCACCAGGAAGCTGGCAATCGCACTGCCGTATCCATACTTCAAAGACATAAATGAGCTGTTGTACATATGGGTAGAGATGACATCGGTTGCATGAGCCGGACCGCCGGCGGTCATAACCATTACCAGGTCAAAGGCCTGCAGAGAACCGATAAACGCCAGTACAATCGATATTTTGAAGATCGGGACAATCAGCGGAAGTGTGATGTAGCGGTCCGCTTTGAATCCGTCTGCCCCGTCGATTTTTGCCGCTTCATAAAGCTCGTCCGGAATATTCTGCACGCCGGTATACTGAATCAGCAGATGGTAGCCGAAGAACTGCCACAAGGAGACGAAATATAGCGCAAACATGGCAATTTTGGGCTCGGTAAGCCAGTTATGTGTCCAGCTGTCCAGTCCCAGTGAGATCAGAACGCCGTTGAGCATGCCGCCCATAGACGCCGGGTTGTAGACCGTTTTCCACAGCTGTCCAATAATGACGACAGACAGAATGACCGGTGTGAAGTAGATCGAAACCAGTGTGTTTCCTCTTCTGACATAACGGTTAAGCAGAATAGCCATCCCCAGGCAAAGGGGAATTTCCAGCATAGATGCTACAGCGTAGAGCAAGGTTCTTCTTACCGACGGCCAGAACACTGGGTCATTGAAGAACATATCTTTGAAATTGCCGAATCCGACAAACTGGGCAGTCGTAAGGCCGTCCCATTTCAATAAGCCGGTATACAGTGAAACCAGTATGGGGATAAACACAAGGCACACATACAAGAGCAGACATGGCAATACGAAGACGGCTATTGTGCGTGCTGGCACCTTAAGTACTTTCATCTTTCCCGCCTCCTAAACAAGCAGATTCTTTATCTATAGCCGATGGGATTTCCTGTGATAAATTTGGTGCGAAGAAGCCGGGATCAGCTTGCTTCGCACCGAGGTTGAACGATTTTTGCCTGCTTATTTATTCGCTTCAAAAGCGGTTTGATGTTCTTTGGCTACTGCAGCGGAATCCATTTTCTGCACGAACAGGTTCTGGATACTGCTGAGGTGCACCTGGGAGGTAGCAGGGTTCATCGTGTTGTCGAATGAAAGGTCGCCGCCCTTCACCTGGTTGAACAGGCCCGCGATGGTAATCGCCAGATCGGAGTACCCGGCTGCTTTGAGGTCGCCGTCTACTTTTTGACCCAGACCAACAGCGTTTTTCAATTCAAATTGTTTCTTAGGCAGGTTGCTGGCGAAGAAGTTGAGGAAATCTTTGGTTTCCTGCAGATGCTCGCTGTTAGCGGACACTGCGAATGCGCTGCCTGGTGCCAGCATGAATTCGTTAGGGTCACCTTTGCCGTTTACAGTAGGGAATTGGAAAGCTCCTACTTTGCCGGCTACGGAAGAAGCATCAACTGCTCCTGTTTCCCATGAACCGATGACCCACATTGCCGCTTTACCGGATTTGAAGATGTTCCCGCCGGCATTGGCGTCGATGGAGGTTGCGCCATCTGGGAATGCGCCCGCTTGAACCAGCTGCTGGAAAGCGTCAACAGCTTCTACGAAAGCAGGATCTTCAAAAGTTTTCTTACCGTCCATAACGTCCTGCAGGAAGCCGGGGCCGCCGTTGGTGCGGAGCAGAATGTTCATGAACAGGAAAGAGCCGGTCCAGGAATCTTTTTCACCGATTGCCAGTGGCGTAATGCCTTTGTCTTTGAGGATCTTCACATCTTTAAGCATTTCTTCAAAGGTGGTTGGTGTATTGGCGATTCCTGCCTGAGCGAACAAATCTTTGTTGTAGTACACCACTTCGATATTGTTGCCGTCCGGCAGCGCGTATACATTGCCGTCAAAGCTGTAGTAATCCAGCAGTCCCGTTTGGTAGGTGTCTTTCAGTCCGTTCTTGTCCAGCATGTCGTTCAGTGGAGCGAATAATCCGGCATCTACAAACGGTTTCATTTGTGCAGCCGGGTTCACGATGGTAATGTCCGGGACCTCTTTGGAAGCCGCCTGGGTTTTGAGCTTCACTTTTTGCTGGTCGGTGTTAAGCGTATCCAGTTCAATCTTGACATTCGGATGCTCTTTCTCGTACTGCTCACTCAGCTCATGTACCATTTTGTAGGACGGTGTCGTAGGATCGGGATAGATGTTCTGGAAGGTGATGGTTACCTTCTTGTCACTCTTCGTTGTGTTCGTTGCTGTACCGCTGTTGGTTTTGTCAGGTGCTGCACTTGACGCTGCGTTATTCTTGCTGTTGTCGTTAGAGTTGCCGCATGCCGCAACGCTTAATGCCATTGCAGCTGTGAGTGCGACGGTGAATGTTGTCTTCATTTTTCTGTTGACCATGAATCAATGCCCCCTGTGTTCGTGATAGGTTTATTATCTTCTGATTAAGCGCTTCCAACAAGGTGCGAACTACAGAAATAAGGTTTGTTTTTTCTAGGAGTATAGCGGAGTATAGAATGAAAAAAGCAGGCGGGTGAATTATACATGGGGCTGGGGATGGCCGGAATGCAGCTTGCGTTGCCCCGGATGCAGCTTGCGATACACCGGATGCAGAGCTTGCGAAGGGCTTAACGTTGCCCGGAATGTTCTATGCTGCGCGAAATGATTCTCGTTTCCCTGCATGCGGAGAGGAGACCCCTTATTAGGGCGGTTCAGGTGATTTCCCAGGGTCCAACGGACTCAGCTACCTTTATTTGACCGTCTCCCCTCATTTCGGGTTCAAAAAAACAATATAACGGCTCCTGAGTCCGAAACATCTGCATAAGGTCCTTTTTTCTTAAAATAACGCCTCCTCAGTCCGCATAAGTATTGCTGCAGATGGGTCGATTGCACTTGCAACAAGTATGCTGAATGCTCCTCACAAGGTGATGCTGAATGCTCCATCAGGTAGTGCAAATGCTCCTCACCAGTTAGTGCTGAAGGCTCGTATCAGGTGATGCTAGTTGGCATGAAATCTCCTCACAAGGTGGACATGAATGCTCTTGCACCAGATGCAGCATCGAGTTATCCGCATTTTGGGCTATTTTGAAGCAAGGTATAATCCCTTAAATTTAACAATCATATGGGATAAGCTTCGCTTCCCCAAAACATACTTGAAAAAAACACGGCCGCGCCGTCCTTACCAAACAACGTAGCCATATTGGATTTCAGTTTTGCGTTGCCTGGAGAACCCATTGTCAACCCTTCCGTCATTCCAAGTGGAAAAAGGGTAACTATTTTGCTCATGCACCCTATTCTCCGCAGGTGAAGTGGAAAAAGGGCAACTAATTCAGCTCATTTCGGCCCTGAAGAGGAAATATGGCCTAATTAAGTTTCCTTTTTCCACTTTAATCTCACAATTGCTGATTTTGGGGCGAAATAAGTTCACTTTTTCCAACTAGCACTGCTCACCTGCTTCTTCGAATGGCGCTAGTTAGAAAAAAGCTCAAAAAGGCTATCTACTTTGACTGATTCCACCCTTTTGGGTAATCTGCTGAATTTACTTCTACTTAACTTCTTAACTTCAACTTCATGTACACGCCTTGACGGCCCACACGGCAGGACACCGCGACGCGCCAACCTTCATTACAAAAGGGAAACCATAACCTCCTAAACAGTAAAAAAAAAAAAGAACTCCCGGACATCGAGAGTTCCCGCATTATTGAATACAGCAAAGACAGGCTTTTTTGTTGTCTCAGCTTGCCTTTATTCTGCCTCCTTCCACTGCTTCAGCACCTCTATCAATCCCGGAACGTCCAGGCCGTCGAGAGAAAAGGCTTTGCGCAGCAGATCGCGGGGAATAAATTCGTCATATTTGCCAAGGTAAGGCGCTTCATCGGGTCCCAGGAGAGCAATCGGATCTGATGCGGCGGTGGCTTCGGCGATGATCTCCTGCTCCAGCGTTTCGGCATCTGTCTTCCCGGAAACGACCATATAATAAGGCTCCATAGGGGTTACAGAACGCAATCCCAGCGGGCCTTTGAGATTATTCTTCAGCAGCCGTTCCAGCGTCCGGAACTGCCGGCTCCCGGCCCAGGGCAGAATGAACATCGAGTCCCCTCCGGCCGGGAGCACCGAATGCTTAAGCAGACCGCTCTCCTTGGCCAGACGGCGGGCCCGTTCGAGTCTTGCTGCCGCACTGGGCGCCAGGTAGGGATATAGTGCCGTAGCTCCCAGCACCTCACGGATTTTAGTCATAATGCGGGTATGCACGTCCCCGCCCGCACTCAGCCATAAGGTATCTACTTTGCCGCGCGAGCCTTTGACATATACGGCTTTGTGGCGGTTATCCACCTCTTCGACCTTCCACAGCTTGCCGGCAAGGGTGAAGCAGTATCCCGGCGGCGGGACAGTGGTGATTGAACCAATCTCTTCGGTGCCGTTGTATACCACATGTTCCTCGTCGTCTTTGAATACCGCATAGAAACGGAAGTTATTGACGATCTTCTCTCCTGCCAGCCCTATCAGCAGGCTGCCCTCATCCATGGACTCAATATGGCCCATGCCGGTCATATATTCCATGAACGCATCATAATCCGCAGGCTCGATGCTGCTGAAGGACGGCAGGCTCAGCACGGCTGCCTTCAGATCGTCCGGCTCTGCTTCGCCCATACTCTTCAGGATGCTCATCGTCTGATGGTAGAGCAGCCCTACCGGAAGCTGGCGCACGGCCAGCGGCTCGACCCATTTCTCGCGCACATAGAGCTCGATAACGGCAATAGCCCGCAGCAGCGTCCACGGCATCCGTGCGGGGAGCTGGGCCTCCTCGTCCTCTTCCTCCGGCGTGACGAAGATCATCTCCGAAGCGGCGTCGCCCCGCCGCCCGGAGCGTCCCAGCCGCTGCACGAAGCTCGCGCAGCTGTAAGGCGCACCAAGCTGGAGCACGCGCTCCAGCTCGCCCAGGTCAATGCCCAGCTCAAGCGTCAGCGTGGCTGCCGCCACCGCCGGGCCGGGCCCCTGACGGAGCGCGGCCTCCGTCTCTTCACGCAGCATCGCGGAGATGCTTCCGTGATGCACATGGAACACATCGCGCTCCCCGCGCTTCGCGGCAAGCCTCCGCATCTCCAGGATCGCCTCCTCGGCATCCGTGCGGCTGTTGGTGAAGATGAGCGCCTTCTTCAGATGCGTATGGTCATAGATGAAGCCATAATACGCCTGCCGCGCCCGCTCCAGATGCTCGGCCTGCACTTCGTCCCGTGCATCCGGGAAAGAAAAATGCTCTACGCTGAGGCGCAGCTTGCGCCCGCCCTGCGGAGCGGAGACTTCTACGCTCTCGCGGGTGCCTGCGGCCAGCCATTCCGTAACGGATGCATAGTCGCTCAGCGTGGCAGACAGCCCGATCCGCCGCGGGCGGCAGCCGGACATGCGCGAGATCCGCGCCAGCTGGCTGAGCACTTGAATGCCGCGGTCCGCTCCCATGAAGGCATGCACTTCATCAACTATAATGAAGCGAAGATCATGGAACAATGCCGGAATGGCGTTGGGGCGGTTCATCAGCAGCCCTTCCAGGGATTCCGGGGTAATCTGCAGCACGCCCGAGGGATTCTGCATCAGCTTCGTCTTGTCTGCCTGCGGCACATCTCCATGCCAATGCCAGACCGGTATATTCCCTTCACGCAGCAAGTCATTCAAACGGGTGAACTGGTCATTGATCAGCGCCTTAAGCGGCGCTATGTAGAGAATGCCTACTGAAGCGGAAGGAGCTTCATGCAGCTGGGTCAGCGCCGGAAAGAAAGCTGCTTCTGTTTTGCCTGAAGCCGTGCCGGAAGCAATGAGCAAATGATGCGGTGTATCGAACAGCACCCGGCAGGCATCCACCTGGGCTTCACGCAGCGTCTCCCAGCGGTTCTTATAGATAAACTCCTTGATAAACGGAGCCAGCCTGTAAAACGGATTGCTGCTCATAGATCAAACTCCGCCAGAAATCCGTCCAGCTCATTCGTTTCCGGTTCGGCAGGTTTGGCAGTCCGCTCGCCAACAAGCTTCTCAAACGACATTTCCGGATGCTGATGCAAAGTGTGCAGCAGGTCCATGAAATCACGCACGACCTCACGTGCGGTAAGCAGCTCATCTGCACCCAGCCGGCCTACAGCTTCCTCCATGAAATGCACCAGCTGCTCCTGTGTCAGCTTAGCGTCATACCCGTAATGAAGGGCATGTATATCCCGCAGCTTCTGCAGCAGCACCAGAATTTCCTCGTGGGATAACATCTCCAGGGCAATAATCGGCCCGGTATAATTATTTAACCCCGTCCCGCCATAACGTCCGGCGACGAGCCGTGAACGCAGGGCTTCGTAGCTGAACAACCCGCGCCGGTTGTCTTCGACAAACTGCGGGGTCCCGCCGATAAAGATCCCCAGCCGCTCCGCCTTGCCTTGCATCGTATCATTGAACATAGTCAGCAGCTTCTCATAGTTGCTCTGGCGTGAGATGCTGTTGGTGATCTTATACAGGTTCACGCCTTCATCTATAAACAGCAGCAGCCCCTTGTAGCCGATCGCACCGGTAAACTCTGCCCACAGCTTCATATAATCGTACCAGTTATCATCGTCGATGATGACCCCTACCCCCAGCGCCTTGCGGGCTTCGGTACGGGTAGCGAACTCCCCGCGCAGCCACCGCAGAGAATCCTGCTTCAGCTCATCATCGGCAAGCTTATGGCCGTTCCAGTAGCTTGCCAGCACCTTGGCAAAATCAAATCCGTGCACAAGTCCGCGCATTTCGGATGCCACCGTATAGATCCGCTGTTCCACCTCTTGTCCAAGCTGCGGGGCTTCCGGGCCATAACCTTTCTCCTGCATCACGGCTTGCTGAAGGGTAACGATCCACTTCTGAAGGATCATCTCCAGCGCTCCACCGTCAGGGCGTGTGCGTGTGGAGAGATGGCTCATCAGCTCCCGGTAGGTGGCCAGGCCCTGCCCTTTGGTTCCAACCAGCCGCCGTTCCGGGGACAGGTCGGCATCCGCGACCACAAAATCCCGGTCCATGGCATAGTTGCGGATAATCTGCAGCAGGAAGCTTTTGCCGCTGCCGAATTTGCCGGTGATCAGCTTGAAGGCAGCTCCGCCCTCTGCGATGTTCTCCATATCCAAGAGGATGGACTCGACCTCAGGTCTGCGGCCAACCGCGATATGCTCCAGACCAATACGCGGCACTACTCCCGCCGTCAGTGAGTTCACGAGCGCAGTCGTCATCCGTTTTGGTATCTTCAGTTCACTCATCGATCATTCACCCCACCCAAGTATTGCAGCATCGGCATAAATTCCTCGTTCAACTCTTCATTATCTATAATCAGATCACCAAGCAGATCCATAGCAGTCTCATTAATCCCGTCGATCAACAGCTCTGCCATCGTTCCGCCTGCTGAAGCCAAATGCTGTACAGCTGCCATTCCGCTGCCTAACGCAAGCGCACGAACCGCCTCCCACTCCAGGGGAGCCAGCGCAGCGGCGAATGAACGCCACAGCTCAGCAGCGCTATTGCCGGAATCCTGCTGAACTTCAGCCACAGCGCTGCCTGCTTTCACAATTGAAGCCGCATCGGAACCGGCAGACAGCTTCACAGCTTCATGTTCCTCCTCAGCTGGCGGGACTCTGGTGTCCTCAGCTCCAGCTGGATCAGCCGGCTGAACTTGTGTACCAGACTCATCTGCCACCGGTATATCTGTCCGCGCATTCACATCCCCGTCTGCCTCTGGCTCGCCAGGCCGTCCCTCTAATTCTTCAGTTTCTTCAACCGTAAGCAGCGTCTTCACAATGTCAGAGTCGTTCTGGAGCTGCTCAAGCTTCTTAGCATCAATGACTACCGCCGGCCCCTTTTCGAGCTGCTCCGCTTTGCGGAATTCGCGCTGCAGGAACCGCATAACCAGATCCGCCATATCTGCTTCAACCCTTACATCCTTCAATCTTCCCCGGTAGCCGAGCAGTTCCCGCAGCTTATTCTCCGTCAACCGGAACAGGCGGGTAATCAGACTGCGCAGCGGGGGAGATTTGCTGATCCGCACCACTGGGACAAGCACAGAATAGCCATACAATGAGATGTCATATACCGCGCTGCGAAACAGATAACGCTCCCGGACCACTGCCGGACCCGGCGGAAACATGCCGATCAGATTCGAGCCATGCTTGCGGGCCACATAAGCGTCAATCAACGCAACCACCTGTGGAATATAGCGTTCCGCCGCAGCTTTGCCTTCACCTGTATAAAATTTCGATTTGCTCATATCGTAATCGGACATGACGGTCAGCACTTCAAAGGTAAGCTGCTCCGGAGCAGCGGTCAGACAGCGCATCAGCTCAAGCTCGGCCAGATCGCCGGCAAGTCCGCGTGAACGGGCGACAATCCCCGATAGCGGAACATCCAGGTGATGGACAAACGAGAAATCCGCAATCCAGCCGCCCAGATATTGATCCAGTCTTTTATATTGATCCCGGTAGGCTTCCCATACCAGATTCAGCTGCCGGTATCCATCCTGAGGCTCGTCCCACCCTACACCGTTGATCAGCTCATAGACATGCAGAAAGATATATGACAAATCCGTTTTGGGATATCTGCCCTGTCTGACCTCATCACGCCAAAAGAAATACCATCTGCTCTGCGCCCCGGTCATGTGGCCATAGGTTGGCCAGTAGCTCTTGAAAGGAACAAACAGCGAAGCCGTTTCCTTGTGATCCACCAGCTCCCTGGCGCGGGCCACGAACTGGCTCTCTGTCGTCGTTACCGGCTCCTGCGGCTCTTCCATATCCCATAACTGAAGCTGTACGGTGGCTTCTTCAGGAGCTTTTTTCTTCGGTACGGCTGCCGGCGGCCCGGGAACCTTGGAGTCAGCCGAAGCACGCGGAGGAATCGGCAGATTCTGCTCCGTGCTCTCCCACACCAGCTCTGTAAAATGCGGCTCTTTTCCGTCTCTGCTCAAGTCTCTCCCCCCGTTTCCGGTCTTACGAAAAAACGGTCCTGTTCACAGAAGTGAAGGAACCGTTTGTGTTCTTCCGGTATGAAATAACGCTGTCTATAACCTACTACTAATATTAGCATTCTTGCCTGACCAACATCAAGCCTCAGGCGGAGATTGAAATCTAACTCAGGTCAAGCCCTTTCGTCTCTTTGCCCAGGAACAGCACGGCGACAGCACCGATAATAATTGTCACAAAAAACAGCATAAATATCGTACCGATCCCTACTGCGTTGCCGACCATGACCCCAACCAGCGTAGGTGCGATAATCCCGCCAATCCGGCCAAAAGAAGTCGCAAGGCCTGCTCCTGTTGAGCGGATAGCTGTTGGATACAACTCCGGTGTGTAAGCATACATCCCGCCCCATGCCCCAAGATTAAAGAACGACAAGCAGATTCCGGCAGCCATCAGCATACCTTCTGTCGTGGAATTTCCGAACCAGGCAGCGCTGACCGCAGTGAGCAGCAGGTAGATTACAAGCACAAACTTGCGGCCGAATTTCTCAATGAAATAAGCGGCTGTGAAATAGCCCGGAAGCTGCGCCAGCGTCATAATCAGCACATATTCAAAGCTTTTGACGAGGCTGAAGCCTTTGATCACCATTACGGTAGGCAGCCACAGAAACATGCCGTAATAAGAAAAAACCACCGTGAACCACAAAATCCAGAGCATGATTGTCGAGCGGCGGTATTCGCCAGACCAGACCGTGGCAATACGGCTTCGCAAGGGTACGGGAGCTTTCTTTTGGATCTCAGCAAATTTGGGAGAGTCATCAATCGCCCGCCGCAAATACAGCGCATAGAGGGCAGGAACCGCCCCGATGGCAAAAGCTACTCTCCAGCCGTAATCCGGAATTACAAAATAAGCGATCAGCGCCGAAAGAATCCAGCCAACCGCCCAGAAGCTCTCCAGCAGAACCACCGCCCGGCCTCTTTCCTTGGCAGGCATGCTCTCCGACACCAGAGTTGAAGCAACAGGGAGTTCCCCGCCCAATCCGAAACCGGCGATAAAGCGCAGGACACACAGCATGGCATACCCGGCGGCAAAGGCCGACAATCCGCTGGCGAGCGAGAAAATAAGCAGTGTCCACAGCAGCACCGATTTGCGGCCGAAACGGTCGGCCAGAATCCCTGCAGCCGCCGCCCCCACAGCCATTCCAATGGAATTTATACTGGTCAAATATCCGATTCTTTCCGGTCCGAGGCCCCATTCCTTGGCAAGCGCCGCCACCACAAAAGAAATCATTCCCACGTCCATCGCGTCAAACATCCAGCTAAGACCCGCACTGAACAGCAGCTTTCTTCGCTTCGGATTCTTCAGCAGCGACATATTATTCATACATTTTACACCTCTTCCCTAACTCCGGCTATTCAACCCGGTTTCTATGGCCTGTTTTACTTACACATTCTATGTTTACCGGGTTCAAAAATCAAGGAATAACGCCGCATGGCAATATTGGCGGGCCAAAGCCTGAAAATAACAGGTCTGTACGGAGATGGCAGCAATCATCAGCATATTCCGCACCGCATGCCGCTGGGACCCTGTTAAATGATTCAGACGCTGCATCATTTTCTCGAGCGAAACCTTTAGCACCTTATCAGCTCTTGATGAATACATCTGCTGTGCGCTTAGGTCTGCGGGTCCCTGAACCGGCAGTACAGGACTGCTCTTAATCTCTTCGAACAACTCCGCATAAGCGTGATACAGCTGGGCGGGTTCGACCAGATCATCATCGTCCCGCTCCGGTGCCAGGAAGAGCAGCCGGAACAGCTGGCGGATACTCTCGAAATCGAGGGCGGCCTTCAAATCATCGATCATGAACAAAAGAGCAGCCTGATTGACGGAGTATTTTTTTCCCTCTCTGGGGGAGCCCAGATATTCTTTGAAGTCGCGTTTCACCCAATTCTGCATAGAAGTGGCAGAAAGTGTAGAATACTCAATCAGGTGGCCCAGTGTGGCGATCTCTCCAAGCGACAGCCCCTTTACACTGCCGCCTTTAATCAGTTTTTGCAGGATGGGAGGAATCTCCGTGGACAGAAAAGCCGGGAGAGAAGCGCCCTTTTCCACCGCTTCATAATGAAATTTTGACCATGCGCCCTGCAGGATATGCAGCGGCTTTCGTTCAATCGTTCCGTTCAGGGACAGCAGCAATTCGGACATTTCGATGCGGCTGAGTGTAAAAGCTTCCATATATGGCACCCCTTCGCCATTTGATTTTTCATTGAAAAGTTCGTACAATGAGTTCATATGAACTCATAATATGAGTATAACCTATTTTAACAACGAGAGGGATGGTAAAGATTATATGGGTATAGGACTTAGTTTGATGCTTGTGGCAATTTTGATCATTTTAACCGCTTTTTTTGTAGCAACGGAATTTGCATTGGTACGGCTGAGAGGCAGCCAGATTAGCCAAATGGTGCTTGAGGGCAAAAAAAACGCCCTGGCGGTTCAAAGGGTTGCAGCTAACCTTGACGGCTATTTGTCTGCTTGCCAGCTGGGGATCACCATTACAGCACTGGGGATTGGAGCCTTGGCGGAGCCGGCTTTTGAGCAGCTTCTGATTCCATTGTTCGACCTTGGCAATATCAGCCACAGTGTGAGTGAGCCCATTGCTTTTGCCTTGGCATTCATTATTGCCACATTCCTGCATGTCGTAGTCGGTGAACTTGCCCCGAAGACGGCCGCTATCAATATTCCGGAGAAAATTGGTCAAATTACCTCACCGCTGATTATTTGGTTCTACAAAATTTTGTACCCTCTGATTTGGCTGATGAACGGCTCCGCCAATTTGCTGGTCCGCATGTT
Organism: Paenibacillus graminis; assembly: GCF_000758705.1. Classification (NCBI taxonomy): domain Bacteria; kingdom Bacillati; phylum Bacillota; class Bacilli; order Caryophanales; family Paenibacillaceae; genus Paenibacillus; species Paenibacillus graminis. Next base: position 3,817,696 of record NZ_CP009287.1, read on the forward strand.
CGGGATGAAGCCGGCAAGCGAGCATGGAGATGCGCATAGCGAAGATGAGATCCGTCTGATCCTCTCGGAGAGCTATGAGAGCGGTAAAATCAACAAAGCTGAATATGGCTATGTTAACCGTATCTTCACCTTCGATGAAATGCTGGCCAAAGAAATTATGGTGCCGCGGACGGATATGGTATGCCTGTTCACCAACCATTCTCTGAAAGAGAATTTTGAAATCATCCGCAAGGAGCAGTACACCCGCTTCCCGGTTGCCGATGGCAGTAAAGACAACATTATTGGAATGATTAATACCAAACAGCTGTATTTGCAATATGACAACAATCCGGATTTCGATTTCAAAAGCCTGATTCTTCCGCTTCTCACCGTGTCTGAAGTCACTCCGGTCAAAACACTGCTGACCCGGATGCAGAAAGAGCGTGTGCATATCGCCCTGCTGCTTGATGAATACGGCGGAACCTCCGGCCTGATAACCATTGAGGACATTCTTGAAGAGATTGTAGGTGAAATCCGCGATGAGTTTGACGGAGACGAACGCCGCAATATCGAAAAACTGAGTGATGCTCATTACTTATTCGACGGAAATGTCTCTGTCCTGGAAATCAAAGAGCTGACAGGTCTTGATCTGCATGATGACGAAGTGACTACAATCGGTGGATGGCTCTATAGTCATCTGGAAGAACCCGCTGTCGGTAAAAGTATAACCCATGAAAATGTGACCCTTACCGTCCGCGAAATGAACCGTCACCGCATCCGCAAAGTGGAGTTTGAACTTGCACAGCCGGGATCTGAAGAATCGGAATCATTGCCGGAATAATCGTATATATAGCAAAGGCGCTCCAGTTGCGGAGCGCCTTTTATTTTGAGTAAATTACATGGACTCAGGTCCTGCTTGAAAAATTCTGCTCATATAGTACTCATCTACCCATTTGCCTTCGACCATCAATGACTTGATCTTGGTTCCTTCAATTTCAAAGCCGTTTTTGGTGTACAATGCCAAAGCACGAACATTATGAACCATAACGGTAAGCTCCAGACGAATGATCCCCGTTTCTTTGGCCCAATTCTCCAGTTCCTTGAACAATGCGCTGCCAAGCCCCATCCCCTGGAATTCCTTTAGGATGCCGATGACAATATAAGCACTATGCCTGTTGCGCCTGACGCTTCCGCCCCGCACCGAGAGATACCCGGCCAGACTGCCCTCCACCTCAGCACCAAGCAGTATGGAGTTTTCGGCATTCGCGAAGCTCTCGATCATGTCTTCTGCCTGCTTGATTCCTGTCTGGCGTTCACCCGGCTCCAGCAGCATAAACGCAGATTCTTCGTCCAGGCGATACTGCAGACTGAGCAGGTCGGCGGCGTCCTCCGGCACCAGTTCCCTTATTGTTACTTTCAATGGCTAATCCTCCTGCTTAATTGTCCATGGATGGCTATAAGTACCGTTTGAACAGTCTGCTGCCATCCCCGTCATAGCCGAGCTTTTCATAAAGAGTACTATTGCAACAACGGCTCCATCCGCCTCATACACTAACAGGTAGCTGTCGGGATGGTTCCCGATTTGACGGCTTCTCTAATCATGATAAATGTCCTCCGTTCTATAGTTAATGCAGTTAATTATAAAGAAAGATTAATTACGTTAATTATAAAGAATGATTAATGCTGTTAATTGATTTTCACATCTTCTAACACCGGCAGATCATTAGTACATTCCCATCCGGGTCCTTGAAGTTGAACCAGTGGTCATGCTCAATGTCGGTCAGCAGCTCCGCTCCGGATTCTTTGACAAAATCATAGGCGGCATCAATATCCTCAGTGTTCAGGTGGAAGGAAGGAACCTTCAGTACAGCCGCCGCTGTGAAAATTCTGCTGTCCAGCACGATGCCGGGTCCTTGCATCGGAATTACGTATAGATGCCCAAACAGCACTTCACCGTCAAGGGGAAGCCCCAGCAAACTGCAATACCAGTTTTTCGACCTTTCAATATCACTAACCGGAATAAAAACAGCGCCAATCTGATTCAGAATCGGACTTGTCACAGCCAGTATGCCTCCTCTATATATCTTGAAAATAATCGAGCCTCTTTACCATTTCGATAAAATATGTCAATTCCCTCCCCATTTAGTGGAAAGAACTAAAGATATGGTATAATCTTGTCAGATTATCTTCAGACGTCAGGAGAATGAGAATTGGCTATTGTACCCTTCGCGCATCCAAAACTGACACCCCCCAAAATACTATCTCTGGGATTCATGGTACTGATCGCAGCCGGAACGATTCTTCTATGCCTGCCTGCTGCTTCCACCGGAGAGAGAATCATTTTTATTGATGCTTTATTCATGGCGACTTCAGCCACCTGTGTGACTGGACTTGCTGTCATAGATACCGGAACACAGCTTACTGTATTCGGACAGATCGTGCTGCTGGTATTATTTCAATTCGGCGGTCTGGGTTTCGTTACAATGGCTACTCTGATTACACTTGTGCTTAACAAGCGGATCTCACTCAAAGAACGCCTGCTGCTGCAGGAATCCATGAATCAGAATTCAATGCAGGGTATTGTCCGGCTGATACAGCGGGTGCTTATTTATTCGCTCGTCATCCAGCTTGGCGGTGCTGTCCTCCTTGCCGCCAGATTCACACTCGATATTCCTTTCGGCAAAGCGGTATATTATGGGCTATTTCATAGCATTTCGATCTTCAACAATGCGGGCTTTGACCTTTTTGGCGATATACACGGTCCATTCAGCGGCTTGACACGGTATGCGGAAGACCCGGTTGTGAATATTACTTCCATGCTGCTGATTTTCCTTGGCGGGATCGGTTTTATTGTATTGTCGGATCTGATTGACTATCCCAAACGCAGACGGTTGACCCTGCATTCCAAAGTCGTGCTTTCAACTTCTGCCGTTCTGATTCTGGGCGGGGCTGCTGTCTTTTTCTGGCTTGAACTGGCTTCTACCCTGAAGCCGCTGCATGCCGGAGGCAAAGTCATGGCGTCTTTCCTGCAAGCGATCACCCCGCGCTCCGGCGGTGTTACAACCATTGAGATCCCGCTTCTGCGCGAATCAACCCAGTTCCTCATGATCCTGCTTATGTTCATCGGCGCAGCTCCCGGTTCAACCGGAGGAGGGATCAAGATCACCACCTTCGCCATCCTGGCCGTTACCGCATACACCAAGATCCGGGGCAAGGAGGACATTGTCATGTTCCGCCACAGGATTTCCAAAGAAAATGTATACCGGGCGATAACCATGACCCTGCTCTCGCTGATGCTTGTGGTGGCCGCGACGATGCTGCTGTCGGTCACCGAAAGCGCCGATTTTCTCACCGTGCTCTTCGAAGCAGTTTCTGCTTTCGGCACCTCAGGCATCACAATGGGTCTGACACCTAATCTAACTACAATAGGCAAGGTACTGGTGATCCTCCTTATGTTCGTCGGCCGGACAGGGCCGCTAACCCTGGCCTACGCGCTCAAGCCGAAGAACAGCAAAGAGCTCTACCGCTATCCCGAAGGCAATATTACTATTGGCTGACACAATCACAAACAGCCTCACTATCCATCCAAAAACCAATATTCACATCAAAAATGCGACCCTCTTCCGGCATCAATGCCAAAAGCGGTCGCATTTATCTTTTTACTCTTCCTCAGCCTCTTCCGTAAGCTCTTGGGTATCCAGTGCCGCATCCAGCAGCAGATTGTAGACATCGTCATCATTTTCCAGCAGCGAATCGGTTTCCAGGAACTGCTCCTCACTCCCCGGCTCGCCGGCAAAGCTCAGGCTGTAATCCCATTCCGAACCGCGTTTGCTGAAAAATGTGATTTCATAGGGGGAGTTGTGATTTTCAAGGGTGAAAACCGTTCTCCCGATAAAGCTTCTATCCTCTTCGCGTTTCATTTCTGCTTTTATAATTTCTACGTTCATGTACTGTCCTTCCCTTCCCCTCATCATATCCTGACTATTCCTTAGTATATCACGAGAAATGAGCAATTCCCTACCTATGGTAAGCCAATTGACTTTTTTCATCCGGCGGTTAATAATTTAATACTAAAGACAAATCAATCGAAAATGGAGGAAATCCCCATGACCCAACTGGAAGCTCAGCTTAGTAAATATGCGGATTTGGCGGTTCAAATCGGTGTCAACGTTCAACCCGGACAAACCCTGATCGTGAGCGCGCCAATTTCGGCTGCAGAATTTGTGCGGCTCATTACTGCCAAGGCCTATGCCATCGGTGCAAGCCAGGTCAAGGTCAACTGGAGCGACGAATTCATTACCCGCCAGCAATTTGAGCATGCCGCGCCGGAAGTGTTCACGAAGCCGCCTACTTGGTTTGCTGGTGAAATGACCGAGTTCGCCGAGAATGGCGCAGCATTTCTTCACGTCATTGCCGAGGACCCGGATGCGCTCAAAGGCATCGATCCCGAACGGATTGCGAACTTCCAGAAAACCCGCGGTGAAGCTTTGACCAAATACCGCGAGCTGCAAATGTCGGATAAAGTCAGCTGGAGCATTGTTGCCATTCCGTCGCAGGCATGGGCAGATAAAGTATTCCCTGATGTTCCGGCAGATGAACGCATTGACAAGCTTTGGGAAGCGATTTTCCACACCGTTCGTTTGGACCGTGAAGATCCTGTAGCCGCCTGGCAGGAACATTTGGATACCCTTGAACAAAAGGCCAATGTCCTGAACGCCAAGAAATATAAAAGCCTCCATTACATAGCACCCGGTACAGATCTCAGCATCGAACTGCCTGAAGGCCACTTGTGGGCGCAAGGAGACAGCATCAATGCCAAAGGCCATTCATTTGTTGCCAATATGCCAACTGAAGAAGTGTTTACGGCCCCACTCAAAACCGGTGTCAACGGAACGGTCAGAGCCACTAAGCCGCTTAGCTACGGCGGGAACATTATTGACGGCTTCTCCATTACTTTTGAACAAGGCCGGATCGTTAATGTGACAGCAGAACAAGGCCAGGAAGCGCTGGAATATCTCATCGGACTGGATGAAGGTGCGAAATATCTTGGCGAAGTGGCGCTTGTCCCGCATAAATCTCCAATTTCAGAATCCAATATCCTGTATTTTAATACTTTGTTCGATGAGAATGCCTCCAACCACCTGGCCATTGGCACAGCTTACGCCTTCTGTCTTGAGGGCGGCAAAGATATGAATAAGGAAGAACTGATTGCCCGCGGCCTGAATACAAGTGTTACCCACGTCGATTTTATGATCGGCTCAGCGGAGATGGACATTTACGGCATCACCGCTGACGGTACAAGAGAGCCTGTATTCCTGAAGGGAAACTGGGCGTTCTAAGACAGACTGGACAGAGATTTTAAGAGGAGTGGTATTATGCTGAGTTTTAAGCAAAAGCTGGAGAATTACGCACTGCTGACGGTCAAAATCGGAATTAACATTCAGCCGGGACAGACACTTGTGGTCAACGCTGATATAGCTTCGGCAGAACTGGTGCGCCTGGTCGTGCGCAAAGCCTATGAAGCCGGTGCAAAGCTGGTAAAGGTGAATTATACGGATGAACTTGTCACCCGCACACGTTACGAGCTGGCGCCGTCCGAAAGCTTCCTTGAACCGCCAAAATGGCAAGCCGACGAACTGGAGGACCTGGCAAAGAATGGAGCAGCCTTCCTGTCGGTCATCTCAACAAATCCGGATCTGCTGAACGGGATCGATCCCGTGCGTATTGCCGATAATCAGCGCACTGCCGGTCAAGCTATGATGCCTTACCGGGAACTGCTGATGGGCAACCATGTCAGTTGGAGCCTCGTAGCCTACCCCTCTCCTGTATGGGCGGCCAAGGTATTCCCTGACGCTCCGCCAGAGCAGCAGGTAGAAATGCTGTGGGATGCCATCTTCAAGGCTGTCAGAGCAGACCAGGAGAATCCGGTTGAGGCCTGGAGCCTTCACCTGGGCGGCCTGAAGCAGCGCTGTGATGTGCTGAATGCGAAAAAATACCGCAAGCTCCACTATACCGCACCAGGCACTGATCTCACGATTGAGCTGCCGGAAGGACATATTTGGTGCCAAGCGGGAGCGGTCAATGGACGGGGAGTACCTTTTCTGGCTAATATTCCTACAGAAGAAGTATTCACGGCACCGCTTAAGACAGGAGCAAACGGTACAGTCAGCAGCACAAAACCGCTCAGCTATAGCGGCAACATCATCGACCGTTTCACCCTTACCCTGGAGAATGGGAAAGTTACTGATTTCACTGCAGAAGTGGGCCAGGATGCGCTTGCATCTCTGCTGGCGATGGACGAAGGCTCCGCTTATTTTGGGGAAGTCGCACTCGTTCCCTACCACTCTCCGATCTCGGAAAGCGGCATTCTGTACTTCACTACGCTTTACGATGAAAATGCTTCCTGTCACCTGGCTCTGGGAGCAGCTTACGCTTTCACTCTGGAGCAAGGTACGGCAATGACCAGAGAACAGCTTGTCGAGCGGGGGATGAACCAAAGCCTGACCCATGTGGATTTCATGATGGGCTCTGCGGATATGAACATTGACGGCATTACGGATGAAGGCCTAGCCGAACCTATCTTCCGCAACGGAAATTGGGCTTAATTCCTACTATAATGATATCTTGACAAAGCGCATTAACATACTACACACCCTGTAGATTCTCTTGAAAAGGAGCGTCTCAGGGTGTTTTTTTGGCTGTATAGCTATAATTCAGTAAATAAATAACCCAAATTTGAAGATTTGTTCAAAAATCATTCACAATATTGTTGAATTTTATTCACAATTATGTCACAATACAGTTAAGGATTCTATTTCCAAGGAGGTCATTCCGATGAAAGAATCATTATCCCGCGACCTGGAAACGGTCAAGCCGGATCGGACAGAAGCCGAGGCCCCTACCGATTCAAGCATCGTTGCTTCCAATGCCATCAAGTATACGGCCTATGTCATGCTGCTGTTTGGATTTCTGTATTTTCTGATTGCCTACCTGGCCCCCATGCTGTAAGAGGCTCTTTTCATTATATACAATATACACCCGATAGAAAGCGCTTACGGCTGACGTCTGCCCTTACGGGAAAAGGTCAGCCGTTTATTTGTTTAACCGTCTTATTGGGGTTGATGAAGATGAACCGAGTTTAACTTACCAGGACAACACTTTGCCCAGCCAGCTTACAGATGCAGGATTCCAGTTCCCCTCCATCCGGTTGCGCAGCCATGCTACAGCCTCATCCCTCGTTCCTTTAAATTCTGGTATATGATTCTCTGCCATCCAGTGGCCGGCAGTTTCAAACGAGGTGCTGTTCCAGCCGTTCTTCTCTCCCTCGGCATTATGCCGCTCCTTCACTCCTGAGATCACAATATCCAGAGTGCCCTGCAGTTCCGTAACCGCATTGTCAAAAGCAGTTTTCTTCTCCTTCGCCTTCATGTCAGCCAGCATACGGAGTTCACGTGTCTCAATGCCTTGATTGTCACGGATTATCTGAAGCAAGGCTAAGGCTTCTCTGCTGCACAACCCGCTATCGAAGCGTTCCTCCAAGGATTGTGAGCTGCCCGCAGCAGCCACATAAGCCGGGAACCATTCCCTGGCGACCAGGATCGCTTTTTTGCGGATAAATTTCCCGTAGGCAGCCAGCCCTTCACCGGGAAACCGGGCACGCCAGGCCCAGGGGTCAAGATCTGTATCGGTATGCCAGTTCTCGGCTTTGGTTAATCCGTTCACGGACGGATGTCCAGGTATCAGCGCAGCCAGCGGAACAATCCCTAGTTTGTCGATAACCTCTTTCATTTCTTCATAAGTCGTTACCATCCCTTGCTCTTCCATGTTACTCATCAACTTTCCCTCCTGCGGTTCATATTCTTAATTCTTTACTGCCCAGTTCCAGTACTTGAACTCATGCTGCGGATGCCGGCAATGAATGTGCTGATCAGCCAGTTCAAGCTGATATTCGTATCCAAAGGCATCCCGAACCCCCCCTTGTTCTCCAAGGCAGCGAATCCATGCAGCAAGCTGCGCAGGCCCCTGACCGCATGCAATTCCCCTTCTGCGTCTAACCCATAACAGGACAGCAGCCCAATAATTAAGGACAGTACCTGTTCGCTTGCCCTCTCCAGCTCTGAATGGCCTTCCTCCGGTGCCCGCAGTGTAGTTTCATACAGACCCGGATGTTTCCTGGCAAAATCCACATAGGCCTGTCCCATGGCATATACAGCTGCATCCCCCTTCAGCCCCTCTGAAGCAGCGGCAATTGCTGCATGCAGCAGCTCAAGGCCGTGTTCGGCAAGCAGCGAGCGCAGCCCCTGAAGACCGTTAATGTGATTATATAACGACGGTGAACGGACGCCTAGCCTGGCTGCGAGCGCAGCCAGGGTTACCTCCTCAATGCCTTGCTCATCGGCAATCTCAGCAGCTGCCAGCACTAATGTGTGAGTATCCAATCCTGCTCGTGGCGACATTTTATTTCCCCGCTTTCAGCTGAAGCCGTTCCGCTTGTTGTATCGCATATTTCATGTGTTCAATTGGGGCATGCAGCAGATTGCCATGTCCCACAGCAAGCATCTCCGGCGACAGTTTGAGAAGCTTAACCGCACTTTCCAAGGCACTGGCCTTATTCCAGGTAGCCATAGCGGGGAAAGGAAAAAACGGCACTACAGTCCCCGCGACAGCTGTTCTACGGAAAGTCTGCAAAGCATCTCCGGCAATTAACGCTCCAGTACGCTCATCCAGAAAAGACATTGAACCCGGTGTATGTCCTGGCGTAGCGACCGCTGTTAAGGAACCTACCGCATCACCCTCCTTCAGCAGAATATCTGGTACAGTGGTGATTTGGGTTGGCACACTGCCTTTAATGGGTGTCTGCGGCTCGCCCTCTCTCAGGGAACGATCCCCTCTAAGCAATGCCGCATCCCGTTCCGAAATGTACACCCGGGCTGAGGGAAGCCGCTGCTTCAGTTCATCCAGTGCTCCGACATGATCACCATGGGCATGTGTCAGTATAATGCGGTTAATGGGCTTATTCAGCTTGGCCGCCGTATCCAGAATCCCTCGCACACTGAATGACATAGCCGCATCGATCAATGTTAGTCCATCTTTTTCTTCAACCAGATAACAGTTTACGGGAAAGAATCTTGGCAGCCAGGTAAGCTGCAGCAGATGGCCTTCTTGTATTAATCTCATAGAAACCCCTCCAAAACTAATGTCATTAGTTATAATATAAACTAATGTGGTTAGTTTTTCAAGTGTTCACTATCTCCACGATCATCCATATACTGGTTTGATTGTTATTTTAAGTCCTACTATTTCCAATCATAACGTGTTATCATACATTTTATATAATACAGTTGTATTAAAAAAGGAGACATGCTGAATCATGAATCAGGTTAAAACTGAGAAAAAATCATCAAAACGCATATGGAAAAAGCTGCTGCTATTTGTTTTGTCTGCAATAATCCTCCTTATTGGATCAGGATTTCTGTACGAAGCTATAGCCTCAAATGCTGCCAAAAAGCATTATCCACCGCCAGGAAAACTGGTAGATGCAGGAGGCTTCAAACTGCATATCCATAAACAAGGTGCCGGGAGCCCCACCATCATTCTCGAATCGGGGAGCGGTGAGACCAGCTTATCGTGGAGAGATATCCCTGACCAGCTGGCTGAATCCGCCACTGTGGTCAGTTATGACCGGGCTGGTTATGCCTGGAGCGAGTCTTCCCCTAACGAACGCACCGGCGCTAATATCGTCCATGAGCTGCATAACGCACTTATGAATGAAGGATTACCCGGCCCATATCTGGTTGTAGGCCATTCCCTGGGCGGAATGTACGCCCGCCTTTTCACTCAGACTTACAGGGATGACGTCATGGGCCTAGTACTGGTTGATGCCAGACCGGAGAATGACGAACGGGAGACGGCAGCCATTCTGAAAGCAGAGAAATTCGCCGGGAATCCATCATCCGCCATCCTCACCCTTCTGAAGCGCTCTGGAGTTATGCGGTTGTTCCAGGACAGCCTGCTGAAAGGTATGGTAGCGAAGGAAGACCGGGGCAACTTCATTAACGTCATATCTACACCAAGCTATTTTACCGCCAAGGAGCAAGAGGGAGCCTTGGCAAGCTCCACCGAGGATGCGATCCGCGGACAAAATTTCGGCGCTCTTCCGGTACGCATCATTGCCCGGGGGCTACCTCAGGACTATGCTTCATTCGGGTTCTCCGAAGCAGGCGGCAAGCAGCTTGAAGCCATTTGGCAAGCCGGGCAGCGCAGCATGCTGAAGCTCTCTACAGACAGCAAACTCACAATTGCCGAAAAAAGCGGCCATATGATTATTCATGATCAGCCTGAGCTGGTGATCGAAACGATACGCAGCTTATTGAAACAGAAATAATCAGCTTACTACAGATTTCTCTCAATTGTATGTAACGCAGATATGTTATGCCATTTGCGGTTGAACTCGGTATGATCATTGGGCTTATAGCATTGGGCCAAAATAATAATTCAGCCGCTCCTTTGAAATGCCTTCTTCCCCCCGCCAGTTGGCCACAGAGTTAAAATCACTATCCCCGCCCCGGCCTTGCCGGGGCTTTTCCTGCGGTGCCAGTATACCTGCATATCCCCAGATTTCCAGGATTACATCCCGTTCATGTTGATTTGCCGGGAACAGCTCCTTCCAGCGTTTCTCCAGCTTCCGTGCCGTATCGCCGGGGCCACACTCCCCAACCGCTTCTACCATCCGTTTCAGAATGTCCAGGTCTTCCCTGCCGAAACTGAATTCCTCCTCTCTGCCCAGCAGCTCCAGATCCATCCAGCAATACAAAAGGTGGTTGAGACGAATGCCGCCCCATTTGACCCGTTCAAAATTCAGCACATTCAGGTCTGCACCTACATAGCTTTTATTAGACATCACTTTACTGGCGTTGCAATCGCCGCAGCAGCTGTAACTGGCTCTCTCCAGCGGATGCTGCTCGTAGGAGTGCAGCTCCATACCGGAAGTCAGCGCCCAGCTGGACAACGCACTCCGCAGATGAACTTTTCGCGTAGACAGACTATGTAAAAAAGCAGCGGCCACCCGTTCTTTGGTGATGATTCCTTCATGGTACCTGCGGATCTGCCGCACACATTCGTCATGTGTAATGGTCATGGGATCAAACATCAGACCTTGGCTTTTAGCATATTCAAAGTCTTCACCGGAATAGGCAGCGGGTACATTCTTCCAGCCTGCCGAGGACCAGAAGGTGGTCTGCAGAATTTTCTTCGCTTTTTTGTCCATCATTCATTTCCTTTCTTTGTCATATTGGGGCAACCGATTCACATAGGCATTATGTGATAATTATTCCCAGGTGATTGTACACGGTTTGTAGGTGGATTTCAAATTCCGCCACATTTTCTGGCATTGCTTATATTTCCGCAAAAAAAACGGGTAAATCTCCTTACAATCAAGGAGCTTTACCCGTTTCTGATATGTTGTAATCAGCCGAAGCGGCCCATAATATACTCTTGGGTCATTTGATTCTCGGGATTGCTGAATACCTTCTCTGTTTTGTCATACTCCACAAGCGAACCCAGATAGAAGTAAGCCGTAAAATCAGAGATTCGCGCGGCTTGCTGCATATTGTGCGTTACAATAACAATCCGCAGTTCCTCCTTCAGTTCCTTAATCAGTTCTTCCACTTTGCCGGTTGATACCGGGTCGAGCGCAGAAGCGGGTTCATCCAGCAGAAGAATCTGCGGATTAACCGACAATGCCCGGGCAATGCAGAGACGCTGCTGCTGCCCGCCGGACAAGGCGAGCGCTGAATCCTTCAGCCGGTCCTTAACTTCGTCCCACAGCGCGGCGCGGCGCAGACTGCTCTCCACGATTTCATCCAAAGCCGCTTTACCTTTGATGCCGTGATATTTAGGACCAAATGCGATGTTGTCGTAAATTGATTTATAGAACGGATTGGGCTTCTGCCAGACCATGCCGATTTTCTGACGAAGCTTGATGACATCCGTGCCCGGAGCATTGATATCCACACCGTCGATCCAGATGCTCCCCTTCGTGGTCGAACCGGAGATTTCATCGTTCATCCGGTTCAGCGAGCGGAGAAAGGTCGATTTGCCGCAGCCTGAAGGGCCGATCAGTGCTGTAACTGTATTCTGAGCAAAGGGGAGGCTAATCCCCTTAACTGCTTCATAAGTGCCGTAAAATATGCTCAAGTCCTCTGTCTGGAAGGATTCGCGCACCACCGGTTCCGCTATACCCATCTCGTACTCCTCCTAATTGTCCTTCGTATACTTGCTTTTAGCTCATTCTTTTGGATGCCGTAAGCTTGCGGTAAATTACGCGGCCGAAGTAACGCGCCGCCAGATTGAAAATAAGCACCGTAATGACGAGTACAGCCGAAGCACCGGCTGCAATCTGTACGGCATCCGGGGCCAGGCCTTCACTGTTGATCTTCCAGATGTGCACAGCCAGTGTTTCGGCCGGACGGAAAGGATTCAGCGGTGAAGTCGGGCTGGACGGATTCCAGTTCGTGAAATCCAGACGCGGACTGCTCATGCCCGCCGTGAACATCAGCGCTGCCGCTTCCCCGAAGACACGGCCCGCCGACAGGATGGTTCCGGTGATAATGGTCGGCAGCGCGACCGGAAACAGCACAGTGGTTACGATCTTCCACTTGGATAACCCAAGGGCAAAACCTGCTTCCTTCTGCTGCTTGGGTACTGTGCGGAAAGCCTGTTCTGTAATACGCACCATTAGCGGGAGATTGAAGAAGGTCAGTGCCAGCGCACCCGAGACCAGGGAGAAGCCAAGGTCAAACGTGTTCACGATCAGCAAGAGACCGAACAAGCCGACAACGATCGAGGGAAAAGAAGACAATACCTCCACGATCAGGCGGATGAAGTTGGTCAGCTTGCCTGGACGGGCATATTCCGCCATGAAAATTCCAGCGCCAAGACCTAGCGGTACGGTTATGACCAGTGTCAGCACCAGCAGGTAGATCGAGTTGAACAATTGTGGACCGACACCTCCGCCTGCACGGATCTTTTGCGGTGCCGAGGTTAGGAAATCCCAGCTGATGTGGTTAAGGCCACGAATAAGAATGTAACCAAGCAGTCCGACCAGGATAGCTACGATGAGTAATGCGAAAAATACAATAAGCACTGTGGCAATTTTGTCTGCGGTTCTCGGCTTCAAATTTTATTTCTCCTTTCAAGCATTCTTACGAGGAGGACAAAGATAAATGTCATCAGCATAAGAACCAGCGCCATACTCCACAGCGCGTTATTTTGCGGTGAACCCATCGTGGTGTTGCCCATGCTCAGTGTAATTACACTGGTCAGGGTTGAAGCAGATTCAAAGAGCGATTTCGGTACAAAGGGCGCATTCCCGATCACCATTTGCACAGCAAGGGCTTCACCGAACGCACGGGCCATCCCCAGCACCACCCCCGTCATAATCGCCGGGAACGTAGTCGGAAGAATCACACGGGCAATAGTCTGCCAGCGGGTGGCACCGAGCGCAAAAGAGGATTCTTTCAGGTTTTGCGGCAATGAAGCCAGCGCGTCTGCAGCCACGCTCGTAATCGTCGGCAGGATCATAACCGACAGGACAAGCGCGCCTGCAGCAACCCCGATGCCCTGGCCGGGGAACGTATTACGCAGAAAAGGAACGATGACGCTTAAGCCTACAAAACCATAAACAACCGATGGAATACCCGATAACAGCTCGATGACCGGCTGCAGCAGCTTTTTCCCCCAGCCGGGGACAATCTCGGTCATGAACAGCGCGGCACAGATGCTTAGCGGACTTGCAATCAATGCAGCAATCAGCGTAACCAGAAAGGAACCGGCGATGAATGGAAATGCTCCGTACGAGGGCGTGTCCCCTTCAGGCGACCATTTGGTGCCGAACAGGAATTCCGAGATTTTGACATCTCCGCTAGTGAAAGTGGAAATTCCCTTGGAAGCTACAAAATATACCATTGAAACAATGATCACGATCAATAGCAGTACACAAAAGGACATGTAAGCACGTCCTACAAAATCTTCTAAATGATGTTTTTCGATCCTGGTTTTCTTCGGTTTTACCCTCAAGATGCTCCCTCTTTCTAAAGTGAAAAGAGAGGCAGAAGAAATCCGCCTCTGTTCACATGAAGTTCTAATGGATGGTACCCTTTGTGTGTACTAGATTACTTCTTAGTAACTGTTCCTGCCACATCGCGGGAAACCTGCATTTGCGAAGCAGGGATGTATCCCAGTTCCACTACATCGCCTGTTTGCACTTCAGGGGTCATGATATAATCGAGGAATGCTTTTACAGTTTCATTCGGTTCGCCGTTAGTGTACATGTGCTCGTAAGCCCATACCGGATATTTGCCGGAGACTACGTTATCAACGGATGGTTCAACGCCGTCATAATTCAGTGTTTTTACTGAATCATCCAAGTAAGACAGTGCCAGATAACCAATCGCTCCCGGTGTTTCGCCGATCATTTTCTTAACAGTACCGGAGGAATCCTCTTGGATCGAACCTTGGAGATCTTCTGTCTTGGTTCCGAGCGCGAAGCCTTCAAAGGTAGCACGTGTGCCGGAGCTGCTTGGGCGGTTGATGATCTGGATTTTTTGGTCCTTGCCGCCAACCTCTTTCCAGTTTGTTACTTTGCCGGTGAAGATGTCGACAAGCTGTTGCTTCGTCAAGGAATCCACACCTGCATCCGGATGGGAAACCGCTGCAATCGCTACAACCGCTACCTGGTGGTCAACGAGAGCTTTTGCTTTTTCGGCATCGGCATCCTTTAACTTTTCTTCGGCAAACACATCAGAGTTACCAATATCCACTTGCTTCTCGGCAACCTGTGTCAGCCCTGTACCGCTCCCTCCGCCTTGCACCTGGATGTCAACACCTTTGTTGGTTTCCATGAATTTCTCAGCTACCTGCTCAACCAGCGGCTGAAGTGCTGTGGAGCCCGAAGCCAGAATAGATCCGCTCAAATCTGCGCCGCTGCTTGTTTCTGTTGGAGCGTTTGTGGCAGCTGCGTTAGTTCCTCCATTATTGGTTGCTGCATTGTTTCCTCCGTTGTTGTTGCCGCATGCCGAAAGTGCTACTACACTTGTTAATGCCAAAGCCATGACCCACGTTTTTCTAAATTGCATTTTTTTGTCTCCTCCTGAGTGTTTTGTATAACATCTGCCGGAATGATAGCTGTATGCTATCCACTGCACAGCAATGCTATGTGCTGTGAGTATCTGCTGCCTGTAAACTGCTTCGTACAAAACTCACCTTTGGAAGCATCAGACTGTGTCCGTGTCACATCTGACATTTCTTATTCTAGAGCCCGTTCGTCAGGGAAAAGTCTTAAGTATGTAAAACGAAAGATAAAAAACATAATAGAAATTGAATATCTTCATAGATATAATCTATAATATGAATTACAAAACTAATAAAACGCTGTCATAACCGGGGGTTCATCATGAATATTGTTAAACTTCAAATTGTAGTTCTGATTGAAAAATATAAAAAGGTTACGGATGTAGCCGCCGAAATGGGATTGAAGCAGCCTACGGTATCCTTTCATATGAAAAGCCTGGAAAATGAGCTGGGCACTCCGCTCTTTCAATACCGAAGCGGACGGGTGCTGCTGACCGACGCCGGACGGACCCTTTACCAATATGCAGCCAGAATTGTCGCGCTAACCGCTGACGCAGAGCGCAGCATGAAGCAATATTCCACCCTTGCTTCCGGCCACCTGCAGGTGGAAGCAGGCTATGTGCCTGGTACCTATCTTTTGCCCAAAACGGTTTCGCAATTCGTCCGCCAATACCCGGATCTCGATATTTCACTGACGGTGCAGCCCGAGACAACGATTCGTGAGCGGCTGCGGAGCCGGGAAATTCAACTGGCGGTTCTGCACAGTACGGAGGGGCAGGACAGTTCTTTTGAGACACGAAGCCTCGCCCGCAATGAAGCTGTGCTGGTGTTCGCGCCAGGGCATTCATTTGGAGAGATCAAGAATCTGTCTGCGGAGCAGCTTGTGCTGGAGCCATGGATACAGCATGAGCCCGCCTCGTTCCTGCGCGGAATCGCTGATGAGTGGGCCCAGCTGAACGGGGTCAGGGTATGGGGGCATGCAGTGCTGAATTCACCGGAGGCTGTCAAAGGAATGGTCCGCGAAGGCGGCGGTGTGGGGCTGTTCCCAGTGGCGGGAATCAAGGCTGAGGCCGCTTCAGGAAGCTTGCGTTATCTGCCATTACCGGGTGTTCAGCCGGATCATGGCGAATTCGTGCTGGCTTGGCGGAAGGATTATCCGCTGACCCCGTTGCAGAAGGCTTTTGTAGAGCTGGCAGCCGCTCCTGCCGAAGAGGAATAGCACAAAAACCGGTACAGCCGCCTGGGTCCGCTCTTGTGGAGCGCCAGGGCTATACCGGTTTTTTCGTGAAATCACTACATGGTCTCCGCCACCAAAGCGAAGGTCTTGGGAATCCCTTTATCGTATATATCGGAAGATAAATTGGGCTCTTCGGCCAATTCTCGGATGACCAGGCCGCTTCTGGCTGCTGCGGTCACAATCTCTCCCAGCGTCCAGCGCCGCCAGTAAACGACACTGTTCTTGCCGTCTCCCTCCGCTCCTCCCGAAGCAGGCAGATATTTGGAATAGGATACCTTCTTTTCTTCCAGTGCAGTGTCAAAATAGTCGCCGCTCACCTTATGCTTGCGGACCTTGGCAGTAGATCCTTTCGAGGAAATCAGTTTCGTCGTCACGGGATGGAAATCCCGCAGGACGAACCGGCCTCCGGGAGTGAGCAGCTGGCATACCGTATCCATAAAAGGTGCCAGATCTGTAAAGTAATGCACAATTCCCATCTCGGCAAAAACAATATCATATGTATGGTTCAGCAGTTCCTCCGGCAGCTTCAGCACGTCGGACACGGTGTAGGCCAGCGGAACACCTGCCGCTTCCGCCAGTTCGCCGGCATAGCGGGCATTGGCTTCCGAGAAATCGGCCACACTCACCTCTGCTCCCAGCAGCCCGAGTGCCACGGCCTTCATGCCGCTCGAGCCCATGAGATTTATTATTTTTTTACCGCGAATCTCACCGAGATAGTTCAGCAAGGGATAAAGTTTGGCAGCAGGGTCTTTCATGAGCTTTGCCGCCGCCTCTGCAGGACTGCCAAACCGGGTAGTCCAGGCCGCATAGGTATCCTCGTTCCACAGTTCTTCACTGGATGGGACAACTATGTGTTTTTCGGTCTGATCCGCTGGATTTGTAGCATTTGAAGCTTGTTCATGTTCGTTCATAAGATAGAACCCCTTTTTCTTATTTCATGTCTTTCAAGATGCGCTCTGAAGGGATTCGTGAACCTTCACCGCTTTTTTACGCCCTGATAATAAGTATACAGCAAGTCCGCCCATTACCAGCAGCCCTCCGGTCCATTGCAATCCGGTAAGCTCCTCGCCCAGCAGCAAAAAGGCCAGAATGCTTGCCCCCACAGGCTCCCCAAGGATATTCATTGAAACGGTAGTGGCCGAAGTAAACTGCAGCAGCCAATTGAACAGGATATGACCGAATACCGTGGGCACCACAGCTAACAAAATAAAAATGCCCCACTCCCGCGGAGGATAATTCACAAAAGAAATGCCGGCCAGCAGATTATAAACAGCAAAAACCACGGCTGCGGAGATAAATACGATCAGACTGTAGAGGTACGAAGGCATACGTGCAACAAGCTTCTGCCCGATCAGCAAATGGCCGGCAACCGCCACGGTACCGCCAACAGACAGCAAATCACCTTTCAGGTTATCCGAAGACAGGCCGATGTCCCCCCATCCGATGCAAACAACGCCAAAGATGGCGATTGCTAAACCCAGTATAGCCGCTCTTGTACTTCTATCCTTATACAGTATGTAAGCTCCAAGCATAATAAATAATGGTTCGAGCGCCATAATCATTGTGGAGCTGGCAACAGAGGTATATTTCAGCGAGCCCATCCACAGCAGAAAATGCAGAGCCAGCAGCACGCCGGAGGCACCAAGCAGCAGCCAGTCTTTACGGCGCAGGGCAAAGGCTGCTCCGCTGTAAGGCCGGGCAAAGGGCAGCATCAGCAGCGAGGTGAAGAGCAGCCGGTACATTCCCTGAACAGAAGCCGGGGCCGCCGACCATTTAATGAAAATCGCAGAAAACGAGATAGCCACAATTCCAGCCAGCATCAGAAGCGGGACAGGAACGGGCGGTTTTGTAGCATTCACGGATAAGCTTCCTTTCGGGGTTTGATTCAATCACACAAGAGCAGCATGGACCGGAGAAGCTCCATGCTGCTCTTTGCTCAATCTTATAATAGGTCTATGGTTTAAGCACAACCTTAATGCAATCCTCTTCCTTACCGTCAAAAACCTTGTAGCCATGCTCCGCTCTGCTGAGCGGCAGCCGGTGCGTGATAATATCCGTCGGGTCAAACACCTCATCTTTGATCATCTGATATAGGGCCGGCATGTAATGAATGACCGGTGCCTGTCCCATCTTCAGTGTAATATTACGCTCAAACAGCTGGCCCAGCGGGAACATATTATAGTTCAGGCCATACACGCCAACCAGCTGAATCGTTCCGAACTTGCGCACAACCTCGGTTGCAATCCGGAAAGCGCCAAGGGAGCCGCCCTGCAGCATAAGAGTGGTTTCCACTTTTTCCATCACAGTCTTCTTAGCATCCAGCCCTACGCAGTCGATGACGACATCCGCCCCACCGCGAGTAATTTCTTTTAAATGGGTCTTGATATCCTTGGTTGTCTCAAAATTAAAAGTTTCCACATTGTTGGTCTGCTTAGCATGCTGCAGCCGGTACGGGACATGATCCACAGCGATTACGCGCGATGCACCTTTGATCCAGGCAAACTTTTGAGTCAGTAATCCAACCGGTCCGCATCCCAGAACAATAACCGTATCTCCGGGTTTGACCCCGGCGTTCTCAACACCCCACCAGGCTGTCGGTACAATGTCCGAGAGGAACATCAGTTGTTCATCCTCCACCTCGGCGTCTTCCGGCACGACAAATGGCCCGAAATTGCCAAAGGGCACACGCAGCAGTTCAGCCTGCCCACCGGCAAACCCGCCATACGTATCCGAATATCCCAGATAGCCGCCGGTATCCTTCGCATCATTGGCATGATCACACTGGCTTTCCATTTCATGCTGGCAGAAAAAGCACTGGCCGCAGGCTACATTGAAAGGAACTATCACCCGGTCGCCTTTTTTCACCTTGGTGACTTCAGGTCCCACATCCTCAACAATTCCCATCGGCTCATGTCCGATAATATAATCATCATGCATCCCCGGAATCTCTCCGTTGTAAATATGAAGGTCCGAACCACAGATGGCGGTGGAGGTAACACGCACGATAATGTCATCCTTTTTCTCAAGCTTTGCGTCGGCAACTTCTTTGACTTCCACTTTTCTTTTTCCTTGATAAGTAACTGCTCTCATGGTGTGGAACACTCCTTCGGAAGTAGAGATATGAACCCAAGCAGGCCGTTATTCCTTCATGCCTTACTATGTTATACCCCCAAATCCTTCAGGCCTATCCATGCAACAGCGGAGAATACATCATCAGGGCAACATTCTCGGCAACCGCTTCATCGCGCAAAACCTCACCGGTACATGTCATTACCTTGCGCCGGATGCGGTTGCTGCGGATATAGCCGCCCCAGGGCTCCAGATTGATCTTATGATCCGCCTCGTAAATTTCGTACTGATAGAGTGGCTGTGCGTCACAGCGCCATTCCCCATACAAATGAGTATCATCCAGCCACAGCTTAAGCTGATACGTTTCTTCCGTCGGATTCAGCAGCTGCAGGTCCAGATAATTATAGGCGCAGGTTGCTCCGCTGCCGAAAGGCTGGGTCCGCTGCTCATCCGGAAACACATCATAACTATGCCTGTGCCGTTCCGTTACACTCAGCGGAGTGTGCAGTGTCATCCAATAGATCAGATTGGACAGCTGGCATAGGCCGCCCCCCGTACCGGAACGAAAGCCTCCGTAATAGAGCACCATTCCATCCAGGTACCCCTTTCGCCGGGTCGGCTTGCCGATGCTTTGCCAATAAGAGAAGGTCTCGCCGGGGCGTATCACAAGTCCGTTCAGCCTTGAGACTGCAAGCTTCAGGTTGGTTATTTTGTTATACTGCAGCTGCATATCTACATTTCGCAGACTGCGCAGGAGCGGCGTGGCGTGATCAGCAGTGGTATATTGAAGGTCAGCTGCAAGATACGACTTTGCTCTCTTTTTCCGCTGCATTAGCCATTGCCCGTATCTTTTCCAGGTAAAATAACGCTTCCCTGCAATTTGTCTTAACCGGGACCGGTGAATCGGCTTCATAGCAGCTTTGGCGGTCTCCATAGGTTAGAATTCCACCTCCCGGGCTTTGCGCAGCTTGGCAAATCTTCCTCCGAGTATGGAGTTGTGATGCTTCACAATCTGGCCGCCGCTAAGACTTCCATTATCAAAGGTGCTGTGGGCATCCTCCACCAAAACACTGGAGTACCCCAGACTGAACGCGCGCCGGATAGTGGAATCCACACAGAACTCGCTTTGCATGCCGCAGAACACCAGACCGGTAATCCCCCGCTGCTGAAGCTCCTTATGCAGTGGTGTTAAGTGAAACGCGTCCCAGGTCGGCTTTTCCACAATTAACTCTTCCGCACGCGGAGCAATACGTCTGCTGATCTCCCAGGTCGGGGTGCCTTTAGTGTATTCCTGATCCTCCGTATGCTGAATATATACCACAGGTGTTCCTGATGAACGGGCTTTATGCAGAAGGAAAAGAATTCTGTCCATTACACCCTCTTCATCATGAAGCTTCATGTCAGGATAAGAAAACATTGCCTCTTGCACATCAATAATAACCAATGCGGTTGAACGGTCCGCCACTTCATAATCTCTCCTTTGCATTTGGAATGGGTTCCACTGCTTGTTTCTCTAAACTAAAGTATACCAGATGAGCAATTCGCGAAAATCCTTTTTTTGTGACCCCTATGTGCCAGAAAAAAACGAACCTTTGCATCATTGCAAAGGCCCGTTCTTCATCTCCGTTTATTTCCCACGTTTATTATGCCAGATGAGTGCATGCAGCTGCGGGAGCACCCGCGCTTTGTTCATCTCCGGATCAGCAATGACCAGATTGAACAGCCACTCCAGCCTCGCCAGCAGGCGTACCGAGATATCTCCCTCTTCATTTACATCCTCGTTGCCCGGCTGCAGGAAGAGCGGCACCCCCGGATAGCGGCGGTGAATACTTTTGGCGTACTGGTAGTCCTCGTCGTTGAACACGACCACCTTCAAGCTGTGGGCAGCTCTTCCATGCTCCTTCATCTGGTCCAATATACCGTCAAGCATATTCCAGTCCGTCTTCATCCCGGAGCTTGGCGGTTTGGGGCTGACTGTCAGCACATCGACATCGTAGAACCAGTCCTGCCATCTGCTGCCCTGCGTTTCAATAGCTGCCTGAATACCGCGTTCATGCAACAGCTGTATCAAGGTGCCCATTCCCCCGCCAATCAGTGCCGGGTTGCCTCCCGAAATCGTAACACAGTCAAAATTGTCTCCGGCCAGCGCAGTCAGCTCATTCATAATTTCCTCTGGTGCAAGCATCCGTACCTTATCCTTCGCCGAGCCATCCCAGGTAAAAGCCGAATCACACCAGCTGCAGCGGTAATCGCAGCCGTAGGTGCGGACGAACATCGTTTTGACGCCGATTACCGCACCTTCACCCTGGATCGTCGGCCCGAAGATCTCTATCACCGGCAGCTTACTCACAGTCACAACCCCCAAACAGGCGGTAGGAAGGACCTTCGGCAGGAATATCCGCAGCCAGTACCTCCGCCCAGGAGGTTGGCGTTTCCCACAGCTTAACGGAATACAGCGGCAGTGAGGCCTGTTTCAGCTTGTAGGCAATATATGCCGACATATTCTCCACCGTTGTGCGGAACGAGAGCAGAGCGACCTTGGAACCGGTGTTCATCAAGGTTTCCAGTACAGGCTCATTCCCCATGGCCAGAAAAGCGTGATCCAGATGATCCACCAGGCTCTCTTGCACCGCTGCCTTGATATCGCTGAAATCTACTACAAACCCTTCGTCAGAATGGCCTTCCTCTACTAAAGGCTTGCCCTTCAAGACCACCTCCAGCTTGTAGGTGTGGCCATGCAGGTTACTGCACTTCCCCTTATGTCCGACCAGCTGGTGGGCCGAGTCAAAGGTAAAGATTTTACATACAGATACCTCGCCCAGCATCAGGAACCGACCTCATTTCGTTCCGCTTCATACTGGTCCAGGCCGCGCTGCCGCAGCAGGCAAGCCGGACAGGTGCCGCAGCCGCTGCCAATAATTCCGTTGTAGCAGGTCAGCGTATGCTCACGGATATATTCAAAGTAACCAAGCTCGTCGGCCAGCTTCCAGGTTTCTTTTTTATCCAGCCACATCAGCGGCGTGTGAATGATAAACTCATAATCCATAGACAGATTAAGGGTAACATTCAGGGATTTCACGAATACATCCCGGCAGTCCGGATATCCGCTGAAGTCGGTCTGGCATACCCCGGTAATGATATTGGCAAACCCTAGCTGTTTGGCAAGAATCGCCGCAAAGGACAGGAACAGCAGATTGCGGCCATCTACGAACGTGCTCGGAAGCTCCTTCCCTTCACCGGCAGCAATCTCTATATCATCTCGGGTCAGCGCATTCGGCGCCAATTGATTCAGCAGGCTCAAATCGAGGATATGCTGCTTTACGTTGAATTTCTTGGCGATTGCCTTGGCGACTTCAATCTCAGCCGCATGGCGTTGATTATAATTGAAGGTTACCACCTGAACCTCTTCATAGTTCTTCAGTGCCCATACCAGACAGGTTGTGCTGTCTTGGCCGCCGCTGAAGACGACGAGCGCTTTTTTGTTCATTGTCATGAGTCTCCTCTCACTTGCTCCGGATTAACGGTTGTCTACTTTTTCGGGATACAAATCATGATTGATCAGCCGGTGCTCGGCCATCGCTTCATATTTGGTCCCCGGACGCCCCCAGTTGCAGTAAGGATCGATGGAAATGCCGCCGCGCGGGGTAAACTTGCCCCAGACCTCAATATACCGCGGCTCCATCAAAGAGATCAGATCATTCATAATAATGTTTACACAGTCTTCATGGAAATCCCCATGATTGCGGAAGCTGAACAGGTAGAGCTTCAGTGACTTGGATTCAACCATCTTTTGTTCCGGAATGTACGAGATATACATCGCGCCGAAATCCGGCTGGCCGGTAACAGGACACAGGCTGGTAAACTCCGGACAGTTGAATTTCACGAAATAATCACGTCCGGGGTGCTTGTTGTCAAACACCTCCAGAATATCCGGGTCATAACCGAATTTATACGTTGTGCCTTGGTTGCCCAGCAGGGTAACCTCTTGCATTTCCTCTTTCAATCTGCCTTCTGACATGACAAAAAACCCCTCTCTTTTCCCCCGGCTTGCTGCCGGAAATGGAAAGAAGAACGAGTTTCGGAAACTTGGCTCTACTAAGAAGAAACGCCTTCCCGTATCCATCCTTGAACGGATAAAAGTATACTGACTGACAGGCGCTGTCTTTTTGTGCACAGCATATACCACAACCCCTTAGTTTCCGGGGACGTTTATGCCTGGGCGGTCTTAGTTTTTTATAGAGGGAGTTTGCGAACCTCTCCTGCGGCTACATGCGCAGAATTCTTCTTTATGCTATTACTCGCGAAATGAACTATACCATGTCCGGCAGCAGGTTGACAACCCTCACAGCTGATCCAAAATCAGAGAACACAGCATACCCAGCGCAGCGAGCAGCCCGGTCAAAGGCCCGCCATCCTCATAAGCCTCCGGCATCATGCTGGAGGACACCATAGAGATAATCCCTCCGCCGGCAAAAGAAGCGATCAGCGCCGATGCAGCTCCGCTGGCGTGATCCATGAACGTGTACCCTGCACCCGAAGCAGCTGTAGAAATCAGGAGTACGCCAAGCCACAACAACAGAATCTTAGCTTTGCTGTAATTATCCTGTTTAAGTCCTGCTGTACTGGACAACCCTTCGGGAATATTGCTGATGAAGATGGCAGCTACAAGCAGTATGCTAACCCCCTGCCCGGAGATCAGACTGGCACCGATCATAATTGATTCAGGAATCGCATCCAGAACCGTTCCCGCAAAAATAGCAAGTCCGCTTCCCTGCACCTTCGTACCGCTGCTGTCCCTAACCGAACGTTTGCGTCCAGCACCGCCTTTCCGCGAAATGTACCAGTCAAAAAGCGTAAACACTAGCGCCCCGGCTGTGAAGCCGATGATGGTCGGAATGAGTCCTCCTTCATTAACTGAATCGTCCAGAAGCTCGTACGCGGCCGCACCAATCAGCACCCCGGTTCCGAAGGCCATGATGAATCCGATCAGCTTATTCGGTATCGGCAAATACAGCGCCAGCAGTGCACCAAGCAGTACCGCAGAGCCGGAAATGGCTCCCCATAACAAAGCACTCCACAAACGATTCACGCTCCTTAGCTAATTAGGCAGATTGAAGTGCATGATAGTAGATTACACTTATAAAGGGAAATACAATCACCTGCCGGCCGGGAAGTATAATTATTAATAGCATATATTATTCATTGAGTTAAATATCAGAACGATGGATTCAATTCCGAAGAAAAGGGTAACTTAATTTCTATAATCTCCTTGATAAGGATGGGATCATCTAATGGATCAAAGCGTATTGAAGCTTATGGATTGGCTGACCGCCCAAGCTGGCGAAACCCTTGTGATTAAGAAACAGGAGATGAGTGACCTGGACACTGTCCACTTCAATCTGGAAAACGTGGATTACCGTAACACCGAGGATGTGATTGATGAATATTTGGACAGCGCGCTGATCCTCCGGGGTACAGGTAATACCCTGAACAGAGATGGCGAGCTAGTGCCTCTTCCCCAACAGAATTATGAAATTGCTGTCAGCGGGCTTCTGCTGGAGAAGGTGGATGACGGACAAGTGGAACTTCGAACAGAACGGGCGAAATATTCCATCACCAAAGCTTGAATGAACCGGCCTCAAAAAAACAGGACGCGGCATACGTGCCTGCGTCCTGTCTGTTATTCTTCGCCTATAATCTCTACTTCCGTCTCCAGTTCCACACCGAACTTATCCTTTACCGCAGCCTGGACATGCTGTATCAACCCGATGTAATCCTTCGCCGTCGCGTGATCTGTGTTCACGATGAAGCCTGCATGTTTACGGGACACTTCAGCTCCGCCGATTCGGGTTCCCTGCAGTCCGCTCTCTTGGATCAGCTGTCCGGCGAATCTTCCGGGGGGCCGCTTAAATACACTTCCGCACGAAGGATATTCCAGTGGCTGTTTGGATTCACGCTGACGGGTTAAATCATCCATAGCCGCTTTGATTGCCGCTGAATCACCCGGCTGCAGGGCAAATCTGGCCTCCAATACAATAAATTCACCACTGGCGAAGACACTTTTACGGTAGCCCCATTCCAGCTCATCTCCTTGAAGCGTGACCATCCGCCCGGCTTTGCTGATCGCTAGCGCACTTTGCAGCACATCCTTGACCTCACCGCCGTATGCGCCGGCATTCATGTACAGTGCCCCACCGACCGTCCCCGGAATTCCGCAGGCGAATTCAAGACCCGCAAGCTTCTTTTCCCAGGCAAACTTGGAGACATCGATAATTTTCGCACCGCACTGTGCATAGAGTACATTGTCCCTGAGTCCCATATCGGCCAAATCGGAAGTCTGAAGAACAATGCCGCGGATTCCCCCGTCACGGATAATGACATTCGAGCCGTTTCCCAGAACAGTCAACGGAATTTCATTTACACGGGCATATGTAACCACAGATTGAAGCTCTTCATATGTCGCAGGCGCCGCCAGGATGTCGGCCCGGCCGCCGATGCGAGTGTACACATGGCTCTCCAGCACCTCATTGCGTTTAACCACTCCAGTTGGAACCAATTGCTGCAGATCCTCATGTATTTTGCTGATATTCATCTTCTTTGCTCCTTTGACTCTATAAAAATAATAATCTTTTATTTGCCGATTCAATCATGCACCGTTGTTTATATGCAATGAGATAAGATGAAATTTAACCAGGGCAACCACAACTTTAACAACGAACAGGCTCCCTTGTCAATGACGGGAGCCTGCGGCTTGCTGCATATATAATCATTATGAGTCTAATTTCACGATTATAACCTATCTCTGGCCGGAAGCAGCCTTCTGACGAAACTCGGCCCGCCGTGCTGCCCTCTCCTCTTCCTTCAGGCGCGGGCAGGTGTAACAGTAGCTTCCGCCTTCAGTCCGGTAATATAAGCAGCAGCGGTTGCGCATCTGCACCGTTTGCTCCGGATCTGCCAGCCCTTCAATTCTGCGGACAACGACATCCAACGGATTCCGCTTCATCCCAAAAAGTTCTGCCGGCAGACTGTGCTTCAGATAGTCGTAGTCTTCCTGCAAAGTGCCCAGCTGCCTGGAGTCTTGAAGATCTGCTGCGAACAGCTCCATATAGTAGTTAAATTTGGTCGGCAGCTGGCCCCATATTTCACCAAGGCTGAGACCGCTGGCCCGGGACATGCTGCGCAGCAGCGGAGCAGCAGTATCACGGTAGAAGCTGGCCAGCACCTCATGGCGCCAAGCTTCACGCGACTCTTCCTTGGGGACCGCCTGGATCTCCCAGTCCCGCAGTGAAAAGGCAATCCGGCAGTACCCGCTGGACGGAATAAGATGAACGGATAGGCGGGACAAAGCGATTACAGGCACCGCTGAATACATGGAAACCGAATATTGAACAGCAAGCGCCATGCTTGAACACCAGCTGCCGAAATATGCTGCAACTGCCTGATTATCCAACGCCTTCATCAAAGGACGGTAGCAGTCGATGAAGTTGCGCATTCCCTCTTCATGAACAAGCTCCTGTGCATCAAAGGAATGGAGCGCCTCAGCCGGCGGCGAGGGATGAAGATCAAACTTGCTGATCAATTCTTTACTCAGCGCCTCATTCATTCTCTTGCCTCCTTACATCCCAACGGCTTTGTAAGCCGCCAATTCATAAGGAAGACAGAGCGGCACACCTGTACGGGGATCAGGAACAATATCCGCTTCGATACCGAACACCTCACGCAGCACACCAGGCGTCATAACCTCAGACGGAGCACCTTCGCTGATCACACTCCCCGACTTGATCGCCACCATATGCTGTGCATAGCGGGAAGCATGATTCAAATCATGCACAACCATAATAATCGTGCGGCCTTCTTCCTGATTCAGCTTCTGCAAGAGCTGGAGAACCTCCAGCTGGTGAGCCATATCGAGAAAAGTTGTCGGTTCGTCCAAGAACAGAATATCGGTCTGCTGAGCCAGAGCCATTGCAATCCAAGCCCGCTGGCGCTGCCCCCCGGACAGGCGGTCGATCGGGCGGTCGTGGAACTCATCCATTCCCGTTACCGTGATCGCCTTGGCAATAATACTGCGGTCTTCCGGAGTCAGTGTACCGAAGCCCTTCTGATGCGGATAACGTCCATAGCCGACCAGCTCGGAGACAGTAAGCCCGTCGGGAGCGGTAGGATTCTGCGGCAAAATGGCCAGCTGCCGGGCTACTTCTTTGGTAGACAGGTTATGGATCGACTTCCCGTCAAGCATCACGCTGCCGCTCTTGGGCTTCATGATCCGGGCCATCGTCTTGAGAATCGTAGATTTCCCGGAGCCATTGGCCCCGACAAGCGCTGTGATCTTCCCTGTAGGAAGTGACAGGTTCAGCCCTTTGACAATCATCGCCTCAGCATAGCCTATACTTAGCTGTTCTGTATTCAAACGTTCCGACATGATCTTCACTCCTCAAAAGATTAAAGTTTTTATGAAGCAAACGCTCCACTAGATATATCTTCGTAATAAAACTTGCTTAGTAAGCATGTGCTTGAGTTCACTCGTGCTTCCACCCGTTAAGAATCAGGCCTTGGATCTGGCCAGCAGATACAAAAAGTACGGTGCCCCAAGGATAGCCACCACAATTCCTGTCGGAATCTCGGATGGTTGGAGAATCCAGCGGCCTATGGTATCAGCCGTCAACAGCAGCAAGGCACCGGTCAAAGTGCAGGCAGGCAGCAGAATCTGATGCCTCGGCCCCACAATCCGGCGGGCCAGATGCGGAGCGATCAGTCCCACAAAGCCAATGCCGCCGCTGACAGCGACACAGGAGCCGGCTAGCGCGACTGCGGCGGCCATCAGCAGAATGCGTTCCCGCTCCACAGCCATGCCCAGTCCTGCCGGTGTTTCTTCTCCCAGATTAAGCACATTAAGGACCCGGGCTTTATAGAAGGTAAACGGCAGCAGGATCAAAATCCAGGGCAGGAGCGCCAGGACAAAACGCCAATCGCCGCCCCAGATCTTTCCGGCCAGCCAGGTGGCAACAAACTGGTAATTTTGCGGATCCAATCTTAAAGACAATATCAGCTGAATTGCGTAGATGCCTGCCCCCACGGCAATCCCGATAAGAATGAGTCTTGTCGGTGACAGACCGTCTTCACGGCGGTAGGCCAGGAAATAAATCAGCGCTGCGGTAAGACCGGCCCCGGCGAGCGCCAGCAGCGGCAGCATGAAGATCGGGGCTGCGGTAGTTGCCGGAACAAAGGAAATAAAGATCAGCACAGCTAAGCCTGCCCCGGCGTTAATCCCGAGTGTAGAGGGCTCCGCCAGCGCATTTCGCGACAGACTCTGCAGAATGCAGCCTGCAACGGCAAATCCGGCGCCAACGAGCAAGGAAATGACGATCCGCGGCAGACGGAAATCGAAGAGAATCAGCTTTTGTTGCGGGCTGCCTTCTCCCAGCAGAGTATGTAGAACTTCTATTGGAGACAACCGGATGAGTCCGGTGTTCATACTGATAATGAACACAAATACTATTAGAACGGCCAGCAGAGATAATATGGCGGCGTCACGGGGTCGGCGCTTTTTCTGTACGGAAGACTGCTGGATACGGCTCATATCAGTCCCCCCTTGCGCTTGCTGGCCAAGTAAATGAAGAACGGTACCCCGATTACCGCAATCAAAGCGCCCAAAGGTGTCTCATAAGGCGCATTGATCAATCTGGCGGCAATATCCGCAAAGACAATCAGGACGCTTCCAAGCACGGCTGAGCAGGGAATAATCCAGCGGTAATCGACCCCGACGAGAAATCGTGTGATATGAGGGATAATCAATCCGACAAAAGCGATGGGCCCCACTGCGGATACCGCTGCTCCAGCGAGCACTACTACGATAAGTATACCGGTGGTCTGGACCAGCCGGGTTCTCTGCCCGAGGCCTGCCGCCACGTCCTTACCCAGACTGAGCAGGGTGATGGAACGCGAAATCATCATTGACCCTACAAGAGCTCCAGCAACCCAAGGAAACATGACCCCCAGCTGTGTCCAGCTTGTCCCCCCGATTCCTCCCGCCATCCAAAAAGCAATATCCTGCGAGAGATGGAACAAAATCGCAATGCCCTGACTGATGGCAAGCAGCAATGCGCTCACGGCAGCTCCGGCGAGTGTCAACCGCAGCGGGGTTAGTCCGCTATGCGACAACGAACCAATTCCGAAGACCAGAATTGACGCTGCTGCGGCACCGAGGAAACAATAGAGCATGATATACATGAAGGACAACGAGGGCGCAAAGGCAAAAGCCAATGCCAATCCCACACTTGCTCCAGCATTAAGTCCAAGCAATCCCGAATCTGCCAGCGGATTGCGTGTCATTCCCTGCATAATTGCACCGGCTACTGCAAAACAGGCACCGACCACTGCCCCCGCCAATGCCCGGGGAATCCTGAGTTCCCGGATCACCTGATGCTGCGGCAGCTGGGGATTAAAGCGGAATACCGCCTCCCATACAGAGGCCAGCTTGATATCCGCCGCACCAACCGAGACGGAAAGCGCCAGACCCATAAGGATAGCCCCAAGACCTGCCACCAGAATAACTGCAGCTGCAACAGGGCGGGATTTCAGCTGCTTCTCCCCTTCCGGATGAGCACGGGAGTTTGCGTGTGTGGATGTGACCATAAGTCGTCCCCTTACCAGGATAATTACTGAAATCTAAATGATAACAAATATCATTCTCATTATCGCAAATCTTCTGATGATGCACAAGCGTTCAATTTCCAAGCAGATTCTCTTACATTTTTTAAAAAAGGTGCAGAATCGCGTATCCGTGGATACAACGGCCTGCACCTTCAATACGCTTCGAAGGAAGCATGTCAACGAGCGTTTACGGATTTTTATTTCACCAGACTGCTCAATACATCGTCTATGGTTTTGGAGTTGGCGATCGCTCCGCTGTACAGCCAGCTGTGGTTGGAGGCAAATTGATGCACATTTCCAGCCTTAACGGCAGGAATGCCTTTCCAGATTGGACCGTTCAGAATTTCTGAACCTTCGGTTTTGTCGCTGTTAACCAGGAAGATATGATCTGCAGTGAGCTCTGCCAGTTTCTCAAGAGAAATCGGATTCCAGGTGGCTCTGGAAGCCGCAGGAATCTCTGTAACAAGATTAGGTAGCTTCAGGCCGAGGTCACCGTAGACTACCGCGCCGCTGCTGCGTGTTTCGTCTACAATATAGAAGTTCTTTTGAACAAGCCACAGGATCGCTACAGAATCATCTCCAATTACAGCGGAGATTTTGGTTTTGGCAGCGGCAGCTTTTTGATCATAAGCGGCTATCACCTGCTCAGCTTCGGCGCTCTTGTTCAGCAGTTCACCAATTTTAAGCAGAGACTTGCGCCAGTCTTTGCTGATCTCGTCGCCCAGCACATACGTAGGTGCGATCTTGTTCAACTGGTCATAGAGGCCATTCTCCACGCTGGATTCCGATTGAACAATATGAAAATCCGGTGCAAAGCCTGTTACTGCCTCCAGTGGAAGATCATAGCTGATCGTTGGCACATCCTTCAATTCAGCTGCCAGATAGTCCTGAATCCCGTTGGGCACCGACCATTGTGCAACCGGAGTTACCCCAAGCGCCACCAGATAATCTTCAAGATACGAAGCAAGCACACGCTGAGGATTAGCCGGAACGGTTACCTCATGCCCCATGGCATCGGTTACCGTTTTCTCTGCGGCTGGCGCGGCTGTTGCGGAAGGAGTTTCTGAAGCTGGTGCTGTAGCAGCATCCGTTGAAGCTGCGGGCGCATTGGCCGCTCCCCCTGTTGAATTGGTACTGCTATTATTGCCGCAGGCCGACAATACAAGCATTGCAGCCAACAATCCCGTTGAGACCAGCTTCATACGGCCTGCGCTTTTTAGGTTAACCGAAAACATGAATACCCCTCCTATATATGTATAATCTGAAATGGTCAAAAGTCTGGTTGCCATCGCCTTATCCCATTAAATGATATTGATTCTCATTCTCTATGTCAACATAAATATTTAAATTTTGCATATTTGCACGTTTTGACAAATGAACTCATTTATATATGTAAAAAGACTGCTCCCGGAATCCGGAAACAGTCTTAATGGTGGCAGCTACCCTGTCTATTTATGCAAATGATAAGGGACGGTTGCAACGACGATATCTTTTTGATTCATTAGATAAGAACGGATGAACAAGCTGGTCTGATTGTGCAGAACCGCCTGCCACCAATGCTTGGTGATAAACTGAGGGATGAGTACAGTAATATGGTCGGTTGAAGCAGTCTTCCACTCTACTGTATCTATGAATTTGACCAGCGGACGGAGAATACTGCGATAGCGGGAACGGAGAACAATCAGGCGCACGCCCGGATTCCATTCCTCCCATTTCTGCTCCATTTTGTTGATCTCTTCTTCATCAAAGCCTACATACACAGCCACCACATTATCCGTTAAGGACTTGGCATAGCTGATCGAATGCAGCACTGCGCGTGTTACACCGGCGACAGGTACGACCACTGTGCTTCCCTTGATGCAGGGTTTATCCGTTGCCGGACAAATCCGCAGCTGATCCGCAGTATTCAGGTAATGGTGGTGAATCCTGTGGAACACGAACATTACAATCGGCAGGAAGATAAAGGCCATCCAGACGCTGGAGAATTTGGTGATAATGAAGATTAAGGTAATGGTCAGAGTCGTAAGCATCCCCACCGTGTTCACGGCAAATTTATTCTGCCATCCTTTAGGTCTGGTTTTGTACCAATGCACCATCATCCCTAGTTGGGACAGCGTAAACGGAATGAAAACACCCACCGCATACAATGGAATCAAACTTTCCGTATTTCCGTGAAAGGCCGCGACCAGCAGAGCTGACAATACGCCCAAAAAGATAATGCCGTTCGAGAAGCCCAAGCGGTCACCGCGGACCATAAATGCATGAGGCAAATATTTGTCTTTGGCAAACATAAACGCCAGCAGCGGGAACGCCGAGTAGGCTGTATTCGCAGCCAGGAACAAAATGACAGCTGTGATCCCTTGTATGAAAAAGTACAAACCGCCGCGCCCAAACGTAGATTCGGCAATTTGCGAGACCACCGTAGCTTTTTCATCAGGCGTAATTCCATACCAGTAAGCCAGCAGCGTGATTCCCGTAAACATAATTCCCAGGATAAGCCCCATCATCATCAGGGTTTTGGCGGCATTTTTCTCCGCAGGCGCCTTGAAGTTCGGAATGGCGTTCGAGACAGCCTCTACCCCGGTCAGAGCCGAACAGCCCGAGCTGAAGGCCTTAAGCAGCAAAAACAAACTGACATTCGACACAGCCGCCCCGATTTCAGGAACATTTGCATGTGCTCCGCCGGTTGCATATTTGAATACCCCCGCAATGATCAATACGAAGATCGATACCACGAACAGATACACGGGAATCGCGATGAATGATGCAGATTCTGTTACCCCCCGCAGATTGACGATGGTCAAGAGCAGAATCACAGTAACAGCGATAAGTACGCTATGATTATGAAGACTTGGAAAAGCGGAGGTGATCGCATCCGTGCCCGCCGATGCACTGACCGCAACGGTCAAAATATAATCCACCAGCAAAGATCCTCCGGCGAGGAGTCCGGTTGGAACACCCAGATTGCTTTTGGCTACGATATACGCGCCACCGCCCTGCGGATAAGCAAAGATGGTCTGACGGTAGGATAAAATCAGTATAGCCAGCAGGCCCAATACGGCTAGTGCGATTGGCAATGAGTACCAGATAGCCGTGAAGCCTGCAGCCACCAGCACAATCAGGATTTGTTCCGTTCCGTAGGCTACAGACGAGAGCGCATCAGAAGACAGGACAGCCAGTGCTTTCACCTTGGATAACTTTTCATGATCGAGTTCGTTCGACTTCATCGGACGCCCGATCAATAGTCGTTTTACCTTGCTTACCATTGTAGTAACAGTTCCTCTCTTTGTTAGGTTGAAACGGTAATACCGTGCGCTGTTTTCATTGGTGGATTTTCATAAATGCAGGCACAAAAATAAGCATACGGAAATGATCCGCATGCTTACGCATCGTCATTATCCCACCATTGCTTACGAGGTTAGCTGGCGGATTCGGGCTGTGGTAGCCCTACGGTTGCAGCCCTTGCGGACCGCCCCGATTCACCCCTTTGGCCTTAGGCCAATGTTGGTTCCCCCGTTTTTCCATACGGAAAATTCAGCGCATATTCAACTTCTCACAAGGTCTAATGATAGTCTACAATGAGCCTTCCGTAAAGCGGTGAAAAAAATGAAAAAAGAATGAAAAAACATCCAAATTACGCAAAACAACGATGAGGGAACTCGCGATCTTTCATTCTCTGCGATTATCCCTTTATCACGTGTTTTTTCAAGGTTTTGATCGCTAATTGTGTCAGAAATTTCAGGATTAATTGAACCTCTTAATCCTGCTGCGATATTCTTTATTCTACGTTATCCTCTTTACGCCCGATCCAGAGCAAAATTGCGATTAGCGCAAAGGCAATTAAGGCTAACAAAGGGATCGTAATAAACCCGAAATAATTCAGATAGTCCTTGTTGCAGGGTACGCCAATTGTGCAGGGAAGCACCTTGCTGAGCGCCGGTATCTTCTGCTCTGCATAATGATAGATAGAAATGCACCCGCCAATGAGACTTAGGGGCAGCACATAGGGAATGATCTTTTTGTCATTCCGGTAGGTCGCAATGCCCAGCAGGATAAGCTGCGGGTACATAAAAATCCGCTGGAACCAGCATAACTTGCAGGGCTCGTACTTTAATACCTCACTTAGATACAAACTTCCCGCTACTGCGATAACAGACACAAACCAGGCCAAATAGAGACAGTGGCGTCTGCAGAATGTAGTGGCCTTCATCACTCGGCGCTCACAGCTTCGGAAGCGGACTTAATCTGAGCTTTAATAGCTTCCATATTGAAAGGCTCATCCACTTTGTGTCCATTAATGAATACACTAGGTGTAGAGGTTACACCGGTATCCTTGGCGGTGCTGATATCACTTTGCAGCTCACTTTCATAAGTTCGTTCCTGGATATCTTTGCGTAAAAGATCCAGATCGACAGGCAGCTTTTCCTTCTCCGCAAGACTCACCAGGAAGTCCTCCGTGGCCCACTCTGCATTCTCATCCCCCTGATTGGCGTAAAGCGCATCGTAGTAAGTCCAGAAAGCCTCATTGTTCTGATGATAGACTGATAATGCCGCCAGCGAAGCTGTTTCGGAATCCGGGCCGATAAAAGCCATATTTACAAAGTAGAAAGCTGCTTTATCCTGATTCACATACTCCTGCACAATCTGCGGCTTGATTACACCTGTAAACTGGGCGCAGGCCGGGCATTTGAAATCACCGAACTCGACGATTTTGACAGGGGCATCCTCTTTCCCCAGTCTTGGGAACTCACTGTAATTGAAATCAACCGCTTTGCCTGAATCTGCCGATGAAGAGGAATCCCTCGATGCCAACATGAAAAGTCCGACAAAAATTATCACCACAATTGCGACCGTACTAATAATTAGAATTCTCGTTTTCTGTTTCTGCTGCTCCAGCTCAGCCCTGCGTTTCTCAGCTTTACTTAGCCCGGAAACCATGACATTGTTTGTTTTAGATTTGCCCAAAAGAGAGTTCCTTTCTGTCCTGGAGGGACTGTTGTGAGGAATCATATTCTTTAAAATTATATAATTAAAACTCTCCGCTTGGCAAACCTTCGTTCAACCCGCTTCCGACTTCTCCCGCTTCTCCCGGATTCCCTGTTCATTGGAATTTCCTACCGCCGGGAAGGTGTCCATAAGCTGCAGCGGGATCTTAAAAAAGAAGTCCGTCCCCCCGTCCCTTGCCTTTTCCGTCCAGATGCTTCCATCCATAAGCTCAACAAGCTTTTTGCAGATCGCCAGCCCTAAGCCAGTTCCCTGGTACTTGCGGTTATGCGAAGCATCCACCTGCGAGAAGGGCTGAAACAACAGCTTCAACTTGTCCGGTGCAATCCCGATTCCTGTGTCACTGACTCTGAACAGCAGTCCCAGGGAAGCCCCCTCTTTGCTGTAGGTTTCAAGAGCAACTGTTATGCCTCCCTCATGAGTAAACTTAACTGCATTGCCAATCAGATTCACCAGAATCTGGCGGATCCGCGCACTGTCCCCGATTAATTGTTCAGGAATGGACGGGGCGATCTCAAGGGTCAATGCAAGCCCTTTGTGGCTCGCCGCAACCGTGAACAGATTTATGCATTCCCGCAGCAATGCAGGAAGCTTGAACGGCGATTTTACCAGCAGCATGTTCTCGGCTTCAAGACGGGAAATATCGAGCACATCGTTCATCACATTCAGCAATGCAAGACTGCTCGTATTTTGCAGCTTCAACAATTCCTGATGCCCGGGTGCCGTGATTTCCTCCGCGAGCAGTTGGTTGATGCCAATAATGCCATTAAGCGGTGTCCGGATTTCATGACTCATTGTAGCCAGGAATTCACTTTTCATCCGCGCAGCGCTTTCGGCCGCATTTTTGGCGATCAGAAGCTCCTGCTGTTGTTCAGCCAGAGCCGTAATGTCTTCAGCGATAATGTACACGTAAGTTTCTTTGTCGTTAACCAGCGGAAAAACGGTCGTACTGCATATCAGCCTGGCCCCGCTTTTGGTTTTGACGGTCAATTCCAGCTTTCCGGACTGTCCCCGCGCAGCGCGTTTAACGGCTGCTTTGAGGGCCAGTTCATCCCCGGTGCTGAACAACACATTTTTGTAGTCACTCAGTTCCTCTTGTCCGTAACCTGTTGTCTGCCGGAGTGAGGGATTGGCGCTGATCACCTTTTTGCGCACAGGGTCGATACACACTACCATATCAGGGCTGAACTCGAATAAAGCCGTGTAGCGCTGCTCATTAAATTGTGCTGTGAACAGCACCTGCTTCCTGTCTTTGTACATAAGTCCAAGCACAACGGCCACTACCAGCAGGAACGTGCAGGCAAGAATCATTCCCAGCATTGAATCATTCAGAAGCGGAGTCCGGCCCATATAAATATAGGGCTCCGTGTCCACATATGAGGCTCCGGCCATAGCTATATAATTCGTTCCCGACAGCACAGCGGTCAGTACAAGGATGAGCAATAACTTTTTGGCAGAAAACATATTATAGCGTTTCGCTGTCCAATTCGGATGATAGGAAGCTGTGACTGCAGGGATCACCAAAGAGAGTACGAAGGCCCCCAGAATCGAACCCGTGCTTTGTTCAAAAGCCGCCGTATAGCGAACGCTCATCATCCCGCTGCAATGCATAATCAGAATCCCGCAGCTGAACAGCAGCCCGCCAAATCCAAGAGTTGCCTTGCTGCTCCGCGTGCGGGGATTATTGAACAGCATCAGCAGCACATAGGAAGCCGAAATGGGCACAAACAGCGAGAGTAACAACATCGGGATATAATAGGACGCCGTGCTCTCATGCTTCATTGCAATCATGCTGATATAATGCATACTCCACATCCCTATTCCCAGGGCACCGGAGCTGAATAGGACAAAAACTACATTTCTTTTATGACGTACCATTCTTTCCGCGAGATCCACGGCGATGAAGCTGGATAAACATGCTATAACAATAGAAAAGAGGACCAGCAAATCCATATAAAGCGGATGATCAGACATCGGCCTCTCTCCTTTCTTTTTTTGAATGAACTACTGCAGCCAGATACACTCCATTTACCCGCCATGAAACGCCCCGAATCCGGAATCCTATCCCGACGGCTGAGGTAATCTTTGTATAAAAAAAGACATAGCGCCTAATCTGACGCCATGTCTGAAAACATCTCTTATGTTATTGTCAGGCTCCCGCCTCTTCAGTCAAAAACTGCACCTTCATCACTTTAATACGGGATATCCGTTTGTTGTCCGTTTCTTCCACCACGAATAAGTGGCTGTCAAATTCTACAGTCTGGCCTTTTTGCGGGGGATTCACCTCTAATTTGGAGTACAACCAGCCGCCTACTGTATCATAATCATCTGTCTCCATATTCAATCCAAGCCGGTCGTTGATTTCTTCAATCAGCATCAGACCATCGATGGAGAATTCATCCTCCCCCAGTTTCTCTACGCCTGGCCGCTCTTCATCGAATTCGTCCTGAATTTCACCGACGATCTCTTCCATAATATCTTCGAGCGTAACCATACCGGACGTACCCCCATATTCATCGATCAGAATGGCAATCTGTGTCTTCGCACGCTGCATAACCTTAAGCAGAGCACTAATCTGTATCGACTCTGGAACGGTAAGAATGGGACGAATCAGTTCACTGTATTTGGGCGCATTGTCACGGATCAGATCCTTGATATGAATGAAGCCGAGAATATGGTCCTTGTCACCGTCACATACCGGATACCGTGTGCGCATCCCGTCAAACGCAATCTCCATGTTCTCTTCAACCGTCAGATGATTGTTCAGACAGATCATTTCAGTGCGGGGAATCATGATCTCACGGGCCATGGTGTCGGCAAATTCAAAAATATTGTCCACCAATGTCATTTCCGTATTGTCGATAAGTCCGCTCTTGTTGCTTTCCTGCATAAGGATGCGGATTTCCTCTTCCGTGTGCGCTGTAGCCAGCTCCGAAGCAGGCGCTAAGCGGAACAGCCGCAGCAGCCCGCTGGCCAGGCCTTTTACGATCCAGATAATAGGATACATGATCCGAAAAAAAACATTCATCGCACCCGCGGTTAGCAGAAGTACCGCTTCGGCTTTGTTCACAGCTATCGTCTTGGGAGCAAGCTCTCCGAGTACGATATGCAGAACGGTGATGAACATAAACGCAATAACTAGCGAAATTACATAAACCGAGGTTTCGCCAAATCCTAGGCTTGTTACAATCGGCCACACAATCGTTGCGACAGCAGGTTCCCCCAGCCAGCCAAGTGCCAGTGAAGCAAGGGTGATGCCCAGCTGGCAGGCGGACAGATATCCGTCCAGATTGTGTACGATATTACTTGCTGCTACTGCTCGTTTACTGCCTTCCTCCATCAGAGAATCTATGCGGCCGCTTCGTACTTTCACCATCGCATATTCAACCGAAACAAAAAAGCCATTCAACAGCACCAGCAAAATAATAAGACCTACATGTAATATACCGGGTAAAGGGTCGCTCAATTTATACTCCTATCCACCGTCTCCACGATTCAGGCGGATAGGCCCACCTCCTTCGTTTGTTCAAAATGTCGGCTTGTGCAGCAGCAATACCTTTCCAAATCAATTTCCCAATGCTTTCATCTCCTGACTGGAATCACGGATATAAATATACACATTATTATAATATTTCTTCGCATATAAAAACAGATGCGAACAAGCGTAAAAATATGATCTTGGTTATTGCCGAATAAACATTAGAGATGGAAGGAATCTTTTTTCTGTTTATTCCTGCTTAATAAGGTTAAATCGTAGGCACCCTCTTCGTCAACTTTAGGTGAATTTCGTAATCCGTTGTTAGCGGCATTCCCGTTGGTGCCGCTCCCCGAAAACCCAAAAAACCGCCCTGCCAGGGCGGCGATTTTTGGAGAGCCTGCGATTCTATTTCAGCAAAATTTTCACAGCGGCATTCAGCCGTTTTATAGTTTCTGTGCCAATCCATCCGCCTGCACTGGCCAGGATCACATTATGAAAAACCTTCATAGCCAGAGAGTATGTCATTGTCCCGATTAGGATCTCTACAACAAAGAACCGCATAATATCTCCAGTGGTTATAATGTAAACTTTAAACTCCTGATTATGAAGCATGGGCTATATCATCCGCCTTTAAAGGGTTTATATAACCCATATGCTTCAAGCTGATTGTCCGATGCCAGATGTATTTGGATGGGAAATTTTACGAAATCCGCTCCAATGGTTAGCAGTTATTACCAACAGTTCCGTGTAGTCGGCGGATTGCCAATGGTGCCGGGATATTGATAAATAAGGGGTTCCTCAAAGGTGGCATAATCGAAGTTAACCATCAACAGCACAATGCGTTGTCCGGTGGCCTTGTCGCTGATAATTAAGTGGTCGCGGCCTGCAGCTTCCAGCACACCTGTGTAGACTTTGGCATTCCAATCTTTGTTGTTCTCGTATGTGAAGTAAAAGGTGCCGACTTTGCCAAGATTCAGCCGGAAAATGTTTTCGATGTATGATTGTTCAAATACTGGAGCCGTTGTCGGTACTACACCGCCTGCTGGAGTCATCGGGCTGCCGCTGGTGACTTGGGGAGGGGTTGCCCCCATGGTACCCATGTTGCCCATACCCATCGGGCTCATGCTGCCCATTCCGGCAGGACTCATACTGCCCATACCCGCTGGGCTCATACTGCCCATACTCATGGGGCTCATGCTGTGCATGGCGTTCATATTATTCATGTTGTTCACGTTGTTCATGTTGTTCATTGCACCTGAAGGATTGCTGCCGATCGTATAGGTTACGGGGCGGTAAGGTTGTGCTATCATCTGTTAAAAACCTCCTGATAATTAGTATGCCGGCTGTTTGGCCAGCTTAGGCAATGTGACTTGTTCACAACTAAAGTTCGCTGAGAATTTCTGACCGGAGAAGAACTGCAGCGGGCTGTGGAAGCGAATCGCCAGGCTTTTTTGGCTGCACCCGCATCCGCACCCCTAACGATCTAGTATACTGCTGGACATTCCCCGCTAGCGGGGGCAAAGAAGCAATGCGCTTTATACCTTCCGGTATTTTGCTGGTCGTACCAGGTTGCCGGACAGTCACCGACCGGCCGGAAGAACCAGAGCGCATTGGTCGCCGGCCTTGTTCTTTCACCCGCGATGGCGCGTCTGGCAAGGCGAATGTCGGATTCCCTGGCACGCTGGTAGAAATAGCCCTTCTGCGGGGCTTCGAACCCGCCCGGACTTTGAAATACCATGTCGTTGACATTGCGGATGTTTCTGAAGTCCAGACAGTTTCCAAGTATCCGGTTGACGCCGACATTGCCGACCATCAGCATGCCGGACTCCCCGTCTTCCTCGGCTTCCGCCCGCATCAGCCGTGCAAGTGTCCTTACATCTTCCGAATTTGCTTTAATTACGGCCATGCTTTCTCCTCCTTAGCCTACACTTTCTCAACTGCTCGCTGTATTGTATGTGCATTCGCCTAAGAGGTGACAGTCCACGCCCAATTTCTGACCCATCCCGGATAAATCTGATTACGGTTCATAGATCATTTTACGTCCTATTTCAATCTCCGGTTGTCCCATCCGGTCCGGCAATAAGCACGTTAGCCCCAGATCAATCCCAAGTATAATCAGATTTCTCTTTATACAACTATCCCCTTGTTCCACTGACGGGAAACAAGGGGATTGTATAAGATACACAATATATTGTAAACAACATATCATTTGATCTATTCTGCCGTCGAGTAGTGAGGCTGCCTCTGAAAACCGTGGTATCTTGTACCCTGATACGTAAGAATTCCCCGGTCTCCCTCAGCGCTCATGCCATACTCATTGCCGTCCACTTTGAATTCCATCCTCACCCCACGGTCTGACTCATACGTTAAATAGTAGGTTGTGCTGGTGCGGCTGTTATTGCTGTCATCCTGCAGCTGCTGCTGCCGGACCTCAGTACGTTTACTGACGATGCGTGCGGGGATGGTCATGATGGGCGATTTGTTGTTCCGGTTCCACTGCAGCAGCCCCCGGCCTGCAGATACAGCGATTATGCCAATAACAACGGCAAGAAAGATCGGTATTACCGTCCCCGTAAAATCAAACATCCAAGATGGATCCGGGCCCATTCCCATGACTCTTCCCCCTTATTTCCCATGTTATCCTGCTTCCTGCAGGGATACAGGCACTTCTGTACATGTATATGCCCCGGCTATTCCATACAGCACAAGTAGAAACGGCTTTGCCGTCATTCCAAAGACAGTATCGGTATACATTCTCTTATCAAAAAAACCACCCTGTTCTCTGGGGGCAGAGTTCAGGGTGGTCCTCATTATCGTCTATACGGGAGTAGTATTATGCGTGCACAAGGTCTAATAATTGCTTGGTTTCATCATTTTCTTCAGGCAGCATTCCATTGTCTGCCCAGCAAGCTCTACATTGTTCTTCTGTTTCACAGAGGTGTGCATCATCACAGTTGTAGCACAGTTGCAACAGGTTTCTGGTCACATAATCCGTTTCGAAAGTTTTCATTATAATCTCTCCTATTCGGGATGAAAGTTTGTGAAAAAATGAACTTGTTCTCTATGTGTTAAATATATCACAGGGAGATTCGTTTGTCATGTGATTTTTTTCACATTTTTAAAGAAAATTTTAAATAAGATTTTATTTTAATTTTATTCCCTAATTCCTTTTAAAACTATGTGCCTCCTCCGTCCTACCGGTCCGCTAGCCAGCCAAGTGCCAGACTGGTCAAGCTTCAGACTCTCAACAGAGCAGTTCTCCAACTATAAAAGGAGGTGTATCCCGCAAACTGTAAATCAGCTTGCCGGACACCTCCTATGTTACATCACCCGCCAGCTTAATCCACCGTTAGTAGTCTGCAGCAGAATCGACTTGCGGTCTTCTTTTTTCTCGATCAGCAGCCAGCCTACTTCACTGGATATAAACTGCAGCTTCACAATTTCCGGATAATCCACTAGCTTGGATTTCAGCACACTGCTGGCCGGAAGCGCCGTCCAGGTCTTGCCCTGGTTGGTAGTCTTATATAACACATCCTGCTTAAGGGCCCAGCCCAGTCGGGAGTTCAAAAAGGTTGGGGGGATATGGCGGTTGATCCCCGTCAGGGTTCCCAGCCCAAAAGATACAAATTTCCAGTTCTCTCCCCCATTGGCCGTGAAATAACCATTATAGGTGATACTGCCTTCCTTGTCTTTTTGGCAACCTACTGACATCCAGCCGTTCAAACTGCCTTTATCAAAAAAATCCGGCTCCCCTGTAATCACCTTGTCACAGCCCCTAAATTGATCATTCACAAGAAATTCCGGTCCCGGATTCCAGGTTGCCGCTCCGTCCTTGGTCATATAAATCTTGGGAAGTGCACCGGTCTGCATAGTCACAAAGCCATGGCTGATGTCCTTGAAGACCATCCCCGTAATCACACCCGATACCGGGATCGTATTATTCGGTAAATTC
This sequence comes from Paenibacillus graminis, assembly GCF_000758705.1. Classification (NCBI taxonomy): domain Bacteria; kingdom Bacillati; phylum Bacillota; class Bacilli; order Caryophanales; family Paenibacillaceae; genus Paenibacillus; species Paenibacillus graminis. The sequence continues at coordinate 3,860,197 of NZ_CP009287.1, forward strand.
GGATTATACTGCTCATTTTGCATCACCAGGCTCCAGGTAGCGCCACCATCACTTGTTGCATACAGCGCTTTGCTCTCTTTGGTAGCTTTGGCATCCCAGGAAGTCATCAGCCAGCCATAATCAGGAGAGTTGAAATAGATTGAAGAAATGGCGTTCGCATCAGGAAAAGACGATACTTTCCAGCTGCTTCCCCCATCTGTTGTACGCAATACAACCGTTTCTGTCAGCCCGGAGGCGCTTCGGATAATCCAGCCATTGCTGGGATCGGTGAACAATATGTCCTTTCCATATACAGGGTTCGACAAAAATTGAACATTTGCTGACGGGGAAATATTGCTCCACGTTTCGCCGTTATCCTTGGTCATGTAGATCCGCAGTTCATTTTTGGTCACGCCCCAAGCCAGCCCGATGGCATCATTTAACAGTCTGAAATCTGTCAGCCGGGTTTGAATCTGGTATTTCGGGGTATTCTCGTTGTTAACGTTCTTGGCATCCGGTGTAATCAACGTAATGGTCTGCCCCTCTTCCGGCGCTTCCGTCGGCTGGGGGGGCTGGGAAGGCTCCGGAGGAGGAGAAGAGCAAGCCGAGAATATGAGCAGGGTCAGGAATACCGTGAATACAGCCCCCAGAACCCTGAAACCTATATGTTTATGTGACAAAGCTCTCCTCTTCCTTCATTAATTATTTGTTCTGATTCAGTTTGCTGCGCTTGTAGCCATATAATCCGTAAATGAGCAAACCGATAACCAGCCAGATCAAGAAGCCAGTCCAAGTATCTCTCCCCAGATTATACATTAAATAGCCGCAGGCCGCTGCACTTAGCAAGGGAACAACCGGAACCCATGGCACTGTGAAGCCCCGTTTCAGATTCGGATGAGTATACCGGAGTACGATAACACCCAGCGAAACAACCAGAAAGGCGAACAGTGTACCGATACTGGTTAGGTTGGCCAAACGGTCCAGCGGGACAAAGCCGGTGAGTACGGCAATAATTCCGCCGACCAACCAGGTGCTGCGTATGGGAGTATGTGTTTTCTTGCTCACCTTGGACCAGGATTCCGGCAAAAGCCCGTCCCGTGATATTGCGAACAAAAGCCGGGTCTGACCAAACAATAAAACGAGCAGAACCGTAGTCATTCCGGCAATAGCACCCACGGAGATCAGCCCGGCGACCATATTCTGATCCACAAACCGCAGCGCAAAGGAAACCGGATCACTGACATTCAGTCTCTGGTAAGGGACAATCCCGGTAAGCACCAGCGATACAACGATGTAGAGCACCGTACAGATGGCAAGGGAGGAAATAATCCCGATCGGCAGATCACGCTGCGGGCGCTTGACTTCTTCTGCCGCAGTGGACAAGGCATCAAATCCGATATAGGCAAAAAATACAGTAGCCGCCCCATTGACTACACCATGAAATCCAAAGGGCATAAAGGGTGTCCAATTCTCCGGTTTCACATAAAAAAAGCCAGTAACAATAAAGAGAATAACGACTGACAGCTTGATTACAACCATAATGGCATTAAAACGTGCTGTTTCCTTGACCCCCCTGGTCAGCAAGTAGGAAATCAGTAAAATGATAATAATCGCAGGGAGGTTGATAAACGTTCCTTTGTCCGCATTATACGCCCCCGAGAGTGCTGTGGGCAAATGCAAGCCAAAGCCTTCGAGGAGGCCCTGAAAATAACCGGACCACCCGCTGCTCACTGCAGCTGCAGCCACCCCGTATTCCAGCACCAGATCCCAGCCCAGAATCCAGGCTAACAGTTCACCAAATGCCACATAGCTGTAAGCATATGCACTGCCGGACACCGGTAATGTGGAAGCAAATTCGGAATAACACAGAGCCGACAATACACACGCAATACCTGCCAGCACAAAAGAGAGCACCAGGGCCGGTCCCGCATGCTCGGCAGCTGCCACTCCCGTCATTACAAATATACCGGTACCGATGATCGCCCCCACACCAAGTAAGGTCAGATCCAGTGCACCAAGTGTCTTGCTGAGCTTCTCTCCTCCGGCGCTTACTGGAGCGGTCAAAGGCTTCTTGCGGAATACATCCATTCGTAAATTCTCCCCTGTCTTCTTAATAACTTTTTAAATAAATAGATATTATTATTGTGAAGTGGCCGACCTTTTATGACCCGGCGCCGATAATTACAAGAAATGTGGAAATACTAAACATCACTTACTCCGTTCTTCCAAAATTCTTGTTAACTCGCTTAATTTCGGGTAATGGATTAAAAGCAGACCGCTTGAAAACACTAACCTTAGCGATTATGATGGATAAGATTGGACACAAAAACTTCAAAAACTCAGGAGGAGATGTAGCAATGGCCCCCCCATTCAAACCAAATCGTGTCGTAGTGATCGGCACAGGTGCTGTCGGTACGACAACTGCCTATACTTTGCTGCTGCGCAGACGCATGCAGGAGCTGGTCCTTATTGACGTCAACCATCAGAAAGCACTTGGTGAAGCACTAGATATGAACCATGGCATGCCATTTGTCGGTGGTGTGAAGCTCTGGGCAGGAACCTATGAAGATTGCCGCGATGCAGATATCATTATTGTGACCGCCGGCGCCTCCCAGAAACCGGGTGAAACCCGGATTGATCTGCTGCGCAAAAACATTTCCATTTTTAAAGACATCATCCAAAAAATCACGAAATACAACCAGCATGCTATTCTGCTGATCGCGACCAATCCGGTGGACATTCTGGCCTATGCCACCCTGAAGATCAGCGGTTTCGACCGCAGACGTGTCATCGGCTCGGGTACGGTGCTTGACAGTGCCAGATTCCGTTACCTGATCGGCCTGCACAAAGAAATCGACCCGCGCAGCATTCACGGTCAGATTATCGGTGAGCATGGAGATTCCGAGCTTCCGGTATGGAGTCTCGCCAATGTTGCCGGAATTGATCTTGGCTTTGACGATGCGGAACGTAAGGAAATCTTCGAGGATACCAAAAATGCCGCTTACGAAATCATTGATGCCAAAGGTTCAACTTCTTATGCGATCGCACTTGCACTGGACCGGATCGTGGTCTCCATTCTGAATAATGAAGGTTCTGTGCTGAATGTCTCCACTTTGCTGAACAACTATAATGGAGTATCCGATGTATTCCTGGGTGCCCCATGCGTAGTTGACCGTTCCGGTGTACGTGAAGTGCTGGATCTTCCGCTCAGCGAAGATGAGAAAACCTTGTTCCAGCAATCCGCTGAGAAGCTGAAAAGTGAAATCTCTAAGCTGGAGCTGTAGGACAAGCTCACCCCATAACAGAGACTATCTCCCCCTCACATCGAGGGCGGGGATAGTCTTTTTGTCGGGCTGCTGAAAAGCGGCAAACAAAGAAAACGCCCTTCAAGTCATGGAGAATAACCCCCATACTGAAAGGACGGAGCTTCTGAACTCAACAAATATAACATGAATCGTCATGCCTGCCAATGAAATAGGTCCTTGCCCATTTAAAGCTTTCCGGCTTTATGCTGTCCCCGCATTAAAGTTTGTGCCGGACGGCCTGCCGCATTTAGAATGTAGCCATTACTTCAGCATGCCGATCTGCAGCCTGGCCATGGCTTCTTCCTTCTCCCGGCTGGTAATATGGGTATACACGGTAGTGGTCTGGATGGACGAGTGGCCCAGCAGCTCCTGTACGGTCCGCAAGTCTGCCCCTTTGCGCAGCAGCATGGTGGCGAAAGAATGGCGCAGCTTATGGCTGGAGTATGGCCTGCGGCGGGCAGCGGGAACTTCCGCTTGGAAACGGCCAAAGGTGTCGGCAGCAATACCCTGGATGGCACGAATCGAGAGCCTGCGCCCTTTTTGCGAAATGAACATCGCTTCCTCCTTGCTGCGCCAAGGCTCCAGCCGCTCAGACAGGGCCTGCTCCAAAAGAGGAGCCAGCTCCGCAGGCACCGGAATATTCCGCCATTTGCGGCCTTTTCCGAAAACACGGAGCGTAAGGCGTTCCGCATTATAATCGCTTAAGTTCAGGGTGTGCACCTCCCCTACCCGCAATCCCATGTAGGACATAAGCAGAAAAACCGCCAGATTCCTGCTTCTGTACTTGCCTTCAACCGCAGACAAAAACCGCTGCAGTTCATGTTCTTCCAGGTAGACGGGCTCACGGTTTTTTTCAGTCTTGGATTTCTTGATTCCCGCTGCAGGATTGGCGGTTAGCAGCTCCAGCTCCATCAGCGCCTTGAACAGGCAATTGACTGAAGCATGCTTGCGGTTACGCGTAGCATCACTGACCCCCCGTTCACGGACCGAGGTTAAATAGGAGATGATATGCAGCTTCTTGACATTCTCCAGGCTTTTGCCGTTCAGACTCCCCAGGAACTCCCGCACATCGGCAAGATAGGACTTCTGGGTATAAGAAGTGAACCCGGCATCCTTCATCCAGATGAGAAAAGCCTCCAGTTCTTCTTCATAGTCGGGCTCAGAATCATTCATGTCCTATCTCCTCTCCGAGTTCAGTAACAATCTATTCTACCATAGAATAACTTCATGGAATCAAGTAGAGAATAAGCTCGGTTTCGTGTCCGCTATCCCATTTCTCCACTCTGCCGCGTGTTTTTGAACAGTGGACAGGAACTCCGCAAGCGCCGGCGATTTCCACTTTTTGTGGTGGTAAGCGATTTGGGTAGCTACCCGCTGCGATTCGTCATTCCAATGGAGCCGGGCAAGCTTGCCCTCGGCCAGCTCACTCTGGACCGTAATCATCGGTATAAACGAAAGGCCCAGACCGGCCATCACGCACTGCTTGATCGCTTCAATACTCCAGAATTCCAGTTTTGGATCGGGGAATACGCCGTGACTGTTCAAATGGCGCTCGAACAAGGTCCGGTAGGTGCAGCCGGTTTCGGTGTGCAGAATAGTCTCATCTTTTAGGTGAAGCGGCAGTACTTCTGCGAGCTCCAGAAGCGGATGTCCAAGCGGAGCAACCAGCGTCATCGCCTCGTGGATGAGCGTCTCCGTGTGTAGGTCCTTATACTCCGTCTCCGGCTGCAGCAGAAATACCAGATCCAGCTCTCCGGAACGGACAGATTCGGTTAGTTCCCAGCAGGCACCCGGCTTCAGGGTGATTTGCACCTGAGGATAGCGCCCGCGGAATTCCTTAATAATGCCCGGCAGCCTGAACGCGGCCAGCGACTCCGGTGCGCCAATGCGCAGTGCTCCGGCCAGCTCAGTCTCCGAACGCAGCGCAACCTCAGCCATGGTGTGCATCCGGGAGATTTCCTGGGCGTAAGGGAGCAGACGGCGTCCGGCGTCGGTAAGAATGATCTTTTTGCTGATGCGGTCAAACAGCGGCTGGCCCAGCTCTGCTTCAAGCGCCTGAATCTGGGCGGTAATGCTGGACTGCGCATAATCCAGCTTCTGGGCGGCACGCGTAAAGCTGCCGGTTTCTACTACGACTAGAAACGTGAACAGGTGACGCGATTCCACTGGACTTCCCCCTTTGCTGAATTGTATCATCGGTTTTTTGAATGGATATTATCTGATAATTCCGTTTTTCCAATGGATCTATTATCTGATACTCTATACATAAATACAAGGAAAGCGGGCCATATTCATTATGAAAGAAACTTTACAACGCAATATCGGAATGCCGCAGGCCATCGCCCTGTACATTGGCGCCGTGCTGGGGTCAGGGGTCCTGATCGTCCCCGGACTTGCGGCCGAGATGGCCGGTCCGGCTTCCCTGCTCGCTTGGGGATTTATGACCCTCCTGATTCTTCCCCTTGCTCTTTCGATGGGTCTTCTCTCTGCCCGGTTTCCGAATGCGGGAGGCGTCTCCCACTTTGTCACGCTGGCTTTTGGCCCCAAGGCCGGAGCGCTGGTCGGCTGGTTCTTCCTGATGTCGGTGCCGATTGGCGGTCCCGTCGCCGCACTAACCGGTGCCGGCTACATGACCGCAGCTATGGGCTGGGGGGACAACGCCAGAATCGCCTTGGCTGCAGCCATGCTGGGAATTGGTCTGGTTACGAACTGGATTGGAATGCAGGTAGCCGGGAAAGTACAGATTGCTGTAGTAATTGCCATCGTCGCCGTATTGGTCTTCTCTTTCGCTGCCGCGCTTCCCCGGATGGAAAGTGTGCACTTCACGCCTTTCGCTCCGCATGGCTGGATGAGCGTCGGCCAGGCAGCGGCAATATTATTTTGGTGTTTTATCGGCTGGGAAGCCGTCTCCCACCTGTCTGAAGAATTCAAAGACCCGCAGCGGGCCGCAGTCCGGGGCGTTACCATTGCCGCCATTATTGTAGGTGTCCTGTACTTCCTGTCCGCCCTCGCCACCGTCGGTACCCAGAGCTATCTGCGGGGAGGAGCGGATTCCTCCCTCGTCTGGATCATCAGCCAGCCGCTGGGCTCCTGGGGCGGATTCATTGCCGGCCTGACCGGGCTGTTCATCTGCACCGCGACCATTATCGCGTATAGCGGAGCAGCATCACGGGTAGCGTTCGCTTTATCCCGACAGGGCTATGCCCCAAAATGGATGGGCCGCTTGTCTAACCGCTATCAGACACCGACAGGTGCCATCGGCTTTCTGCTGATGTGTTTTACCGCCGTACTGTTTCTGTATGGAAGCGGCTTGCTGTCGATCACAACCTTGATCCAGTTTCCCAATGCCACCTTCATTTTGACATATATCGGGGGCTGTGCGGCAGGAATCCGGCTTCTGAAAGGCAGCCGGCTGGGCGTTGGAATCAGTTGGATTTCGTTTGCCGCAACAATGGCAGTGTTTCCTTTTACCGGCTGGGCAATTGGCTATCCGCTGCTGATTACCGCTCTCTTTTTCCTGATTGTGTATTTCAGAGGCAGCCGCAAACACATTCATCCTGAGCTTTCACCACACGATCCGCAAGAGGCTGAGCGCCAAGCACTTTAACTTTATCGCAGCGTACGTATCATAATGACTATCTTTATAGCCATCTCGCACCAAACAGCAGGCCGCAACCGTCCTTGTTCCCAAGGTCGCAGCGGCCTGCTGTTTTTACAATTTCACTTCATCTTTATCCCACTCCAAAGGAATTTTAAATTTGAACATCTGCACTTTATCGGAAAGGGTAATGGGCATACTAGCCTCTTTACCTGCATGCTCAGTCAAGGTTAATGTTACATATTTGGGATGGGGATTCAGTTCATTGAACGGCGGCAGGTTAAAATAATAATAGTCCCGGGTAGATCCACTCCCTCCATAGTTCCTGTATAAGTTACCCATATCATCCTCCATCGTCAAATCAAACGGATAATAGGGCATAACATTTCCAATGACTACTTGAGTGGTTACCGGACCAAGCACCAGCTTATCGATAGTATATTTGGTGTTTTTGTAGGTGAATTCCAGATTTTTAGGATAGACGATTTTCGTCAGTTCATCACTTTTTTGCTTGTTTAGAGGGATGGAGACATCCCACTTCCCCTTTGTGGTGCCGATACAATCCACCGCCATATTAAGCTGCAATTGCGCAGGCATATCCTTATCACCAATACTCATGCGGGTCGTTCCCACAAAAGTATGCTCGCCGGTAATCGTAAAATCATGAGTCGAGATCGCTTGAGGCTCAATTCCTGAAAAACTAAGATTGTAGTACACCACGGCTTCTTTTTCGGTCAACTTGGGAGTAGATTCAGGATAGTTCACTTCATAGTTCAACACCAACTGAATGCCATCATAAAAAACATTAACCACATTAAATTCTATTCCTTGGTCTATTGCTGTTGCGTTCGCCAGTGTACTGAGATTTTTCTCTTCAATCTGCTTCAGATCACCAGTATCCACCCCTTTTGCATACAGATAATCAAAAAAAGGAATACTGCGCAAAGCCTCGGCTACTTGTGGTGATACTGCCCCAATGCCGATTAACACTCCTGAAGCTGCGACCAATGAGACTGCAATACCTGTCCCCCATTTCAGGCATCTAGAAATAAACTTCCGGTTGGTCCTTGTCAGATTGGCCTGCTCGTATTTCGTCCATACTTCCTCAAATTCAAAAGATGGCTTGTACTGTTCCGCCAGCCTTTTACCCTCACGCTGCAAGTCAGCGGCCAGTATCTCATGCCCGGCAGGCTCCCGACGGTTATGAAATTTCATTTCAACCCCTCCTTCAGTGTCTGAAGCTCCGGTTCTTTTTCGTAGTACAGCCGCAATTTCTCCAGTGCAGCATGCAGGCGTGATTTGCAGGTTCCAAGCGGTATGCCCAAAGCCGAGGCCGTCTCTGGCAGGGGCAGTCCCGCATAATAATGAAGCGTAATTACTTCACGCTGTTTTAAGCTTAGCCGGCTTACCGCATGCCATAATATTTGTCTATCTTCGCCCTGCATCGCCTTGTATTCAGCAGAATCCTCTGCAGCCATTGCTGGTATTCCCATGAACAGCTGCTTCCAGCTTTTTTTACGCAGCATATTTCGCGCCGTATTGACGGTGATCCGGTACAGCCAAGGTCTTAATGGTTTGGCGTCGTCATAAAGATCAAACTTGGCAAAAGCGCGAAGAAACGTTTCCTGCGTAATATCATCTGCCAGCACCCGCTGGCGGGTGAGCATCAAGGCAACTCCGTAGATATAGGAAGAATGCTCTTTGAACACCTCCCTGGCCCTCTCCTCTGCAATAGGATAATCCTTCACACACTCTCCCCCTTATCTTTCAATGACTATACACCTCCATCAAGCCAAACCGTTCGCTTTTCATTCAATAAAAGCTCATAACACCTCCAAGGGGCGGCAGCCTCTGACGTTTCAGAGAAGACAAACCTGGTTATGAATGAAGGGAGACTGCCCAAATGGGAGAGAAGGAGACGATTGACCATGTCAAAAGATAATAAAATCATTCTTGAAGCGGCAGCCCGGAAATTTGCAGACGATAATGCCGAACCTCCATTTCTGCCTGACCTGGGACCTGAAAAAGGACGCGAAACGGTGAACACCGTACAGTCCGGTGAGATTTACAAACCGGAAGCGGATCTTCAGGATCTCACGGTTCCTGGCGGACCAGGCGGAGGTTCGGGTGCGGATTATCCGCCCGGTGAACACTTCAGGCGAAACTCTGCCTGTCATTCTGTATATCCACGGTGCAGGTTGGGTGTTTGGCAACAGCCACACCCATGACCGGCTGATCCGTGAACTGGCGACAGGTGCCCGAGCAGCAGTCGTATTCCCGGAATACAGCCTCTCGCCGGAAGCCAAATACCCTACAGCCATTGAAGAAATTTATGCGGTCCTGACATGGATAGCTGAGCATGGCTCCGAATATGGCTTCGACACAAGCAAATTAACCGTTGCCGGTGACAGTGTCGGCGGCAACATGACTGCTGCCATTACCTTGATGGCCAAGGAACGGGGCGGCCCGGCGATTGCCAAGCAGCTATTGTTCTATCCGGTAACGGACGCTTCTTTTGATACCGAATCCTACCATCTCTTTGCAGAAGGCTACTTCCTGCAGCGGACCGGAATGAAATGGTTCTGGGATCAATATACGACCAGCGAGGAAGAGCGTGCCCAGGTCACTGCCTCCCCGCTGCGGGCCAGTCTGGAGCAGCTTAGCGGGCTTCCCGAAGCGCTGATCATCACCGGCGAAGCCGATGTCCTCCGGGATGAAGGTGAGGCCTACGCCAATAAACTGCGTGAAGCCGGAGTTTCCGTAACCGCAGTCCGGTTCCAGGGGATTATTCATGACTTTGTGATGCTGAATGCCCTGGCAGAGACTAACGCCAAAAAAGGCGCTTTGCTGCTGGCTGCCAGTTGGCTGCGGCAATAGGTCCGGTTTAGCATTTACTTCATTTAATATACAACAGTAAACAGGCCTGCATTGGATATTCTCCGGCGCGGGCCTGTTTGTTAATGGGGTTACATGTTATTAAGTTTACATATTTATTATTATGTTAATTAAATTTGACAGTAAAGATTCCTGACCATAACAGCAAATCCATATCATACGAAACCAGCATCTAACACCTTCGTATTACTCCATTATGCCTAGATTCCAAGGTTGAGGTGAGATGAATTGACTCTAAAGTTATTAAACCTGAATACATCGCGCGGGAAGCTGCAATACAATATAAGCGGGAACCAAAAACCCAATGTTGTATTAATCAACGGCGGTTCTGGGCCTATAGAAGGTTGGATGAAGATCGTGCCGGAAATTTCAGGATTCTGCTCTGTTTTTTCCTATAACCGTTTTGGCGTTGCAGGCAGTGATAAACCGCGGGAACCCCAAGATGGGCTAACGATTGTCGAAACATTACGGGAGGCATTAAAAACCGTTGGTTTTGAGCCTCCATACTTGCTGGTTGGACATTCATTAGGCGGATTATATGCAAATCTATATGCCCGGCGTTACCCAAGCGAAGCAGCGGGTGTTGTATTTTTGGAATCCAGCCACCCGAAAGACTTAAGTCTTGGTGACGATCAAGGTAAAGCCGTAAAAACCATTAATAAAATGTTAACGGTATTTGATTTCTTATCTCCACATAAAAAATTCAATGAAGACAAATATGTGAAAGAAACAGTGGAGCAAATCGAGGCAGAAGGCCAGTTTCCCGACATCCCTGTATATGTGATCACCGGCGGGAAAGAACATCGCATGATCCCCGAAATTGTCCAAAAAAAACGGATGCAGCACCAAATGGAGCTGCTCTCATTGTCCAGGTACAGCAAACATATCTCCGCTCCTAAAAGCGGGCATTTCCCTCAGTTTTCCGAGCCGAAAATTGTCATTGATACAATTAAAGAGGGTCTCGAACAAATCAAACGCAACTATTAACCTCCTCCTGCTGCACAAATCTGTCCATAAGTTCTATGCTCGTTGTAAAATCCCTGCCGATCCGGCAGGGTTATTTTTATGGAAAATTTTCTAGGACCCTTCCCTTCTATTTCTCTCTGAAACAAAATGCCGTTTAATTTTTCGAATAACATAATAATTATTATGTTAACTTGATTAACTTACTTATTTTAGCAACTAAATACCGGTTCATGCGTCTAACAATTTAGAATAATCTCAAGGAGTGGAAACCATTGCCACAACTCAAAACCATTAAACCTGTACTATCTGCCTTTCTCTCCATTTCCCTATTGTCTACCGGTATCGGCCTTTCATTACAAGCCATCCATGCAGGTACAGCACACGCAGCATCCGTTAACAGCACTGCCGCCACAGTCTCCAAAGATACTCTATTACCTCTCAAGTGGAAAGTTGCAACGGACGGCATCGGTATGTATGACATCAAACAATCCGTTAGGAATGGAATTCTCTACTTCTCTGCCAAAAATACACTTTATGCCAAAAATATTGCTTCCGGCCAAATCCGGTGGTCGTATAAAACCGGTGAACATCCGCAAATTGTTACGAAGAATTCCGTCTTCTTCATTGATAATAATGAACAACTTGTAAAAGTCTCCGCTTCGGCCGGAAAGCTGCTCTGGAAGGTAAAAGTATCGGAGCGCCCCATGGAGATTGGCGGACAAGCCTGCCTCATGAACGGCAAAGTCTATTTCGCCAATGAGAGCGGCGGCGTGGCTGCCTACGATCCGGGAACCGGCAAGAAATTATGGGAGAATAAAAAAATCCCCATGTACGTCGGCACCCTGCATGGAGAATACAAGGGCGTACTTGTTGTTTCCAGTACAGTCGATAATATTCGCAGGCAATTTTTTGGCCTTGACCCCGCTACCGGCAAGCAGCTCTGGAGAACCGAAGGAATCTACAGCATGATTGCTTATCAGGAGGGGCAATTGGTGCTGCGGGAGCAAGCTAAGGCAGCATATGCAAATGTAAAAGCTCCTGTACCGGGCCATCTATTGACACTGGTGAGCATGAATCCCGTTACAGGCACAGTGACCACCAAGGAGAACTACCAGGCTCTGGACGACATCTCCAGACAGGGGAATTTCTTCACTTTCATTCAGAAACCTTATGTTTATTCAGTAGACGGTAATTTCGATAAAGATGAATATACTCTAACCCGCTTTACACGTGGAGCGAATGCCGGCTCTGCCCCAAAAAGCTATGAAAGCTTCGGAAAATGGCTGGCCGGCCCTGCCGATGGAATGGCCTTTTTTCAAAAAGGCGCTCAAATTACCGGCGTTCATCTCGACGGCGACAGCGTGGTTACATTCGACAATCCGGCAAGCAAGGTAGAACATCTGCAGCGGGTTGGCAAGGCTGTATTCGCAATTTACGAGAACGGGTACATTTCCATTAATCATTCTGATACCGGAGCATTGCTGGGAATGATTAAGAGCGGAGCCGCCACCCCCTATTTTGGTGATATCACCATCGTCAATGGAACAGCGCTTATTACAACAGAACATAATATACTTGCGGTAAGCTTGCCAAAGGGATGGCAATAAGGCTTCAGAAGGTTAACCTATTCTACGCAGGTACTCCCCTATTCTACGGGCGGCTTCCAAGAGCCGCCTTTCTTCTTCTACCAGCGCAATGCGGACAAATCCGTTCCCTTGTTCTCCAAAAGCGTCTCCAGGAATGACTGCTACTCCTGTCTTCAGTAAAAGGTCACGTGCGAAGCTGCGTGAGCTTCCCTCTTCTTGTCCGGCACCGTAAGCGTCAGGCAGTGGCGCCCAGATAAACATTGTCGCTTTGGGATTCGGAACCGCCCAACCTTGCTGAGCCAATGCCGCAATGAACACGTCCCGGCGCCGTTCATACAGCGGGGCAACGCCCTGGTTCTCCCCGGCTTTCATCGCCAGCTCCAGGGCAGCAACCGCCGCCTCCTGGATCGGGTCAAATACGCCATAATCCACATTGCTCTTAAGTTCTCTCAGCGCTCCAACTGCCTCACGGTTGCCGGTCATGAAGCCAATCCGGCAGCCGGCCATGTTGAAGCTTTTGGAGAAGGAATGGAACTCAACCGCGGTATCCAAGGCGCCCGGGCCCTGCAATATACTTACAGGCTTATACCCGTCAAAACCCATTTCCGAATAAGCCAGGTCGTGAATGACCAGCACATTCCATTTGCGGGCCAGCGTAATTAATTTCTCCATATAGGCCAGATCCACCGTTGTTGAGATGGGATTGCCGGGGAAACTGAGCAGAATAAATACCGCCTCTTGCCATACCCCGTCCGGAATGCTGTCCAAATCAGGGACGAAGGCGTTCTGCTCCAGCAGAGGCAGCGTCCACGCCTTCACACCGGCTATTGCGAGTGAACCGGCGTAAATCGGATAACCAGGGTCAGGTACGATCGCCAGATCACCCGGATTGCAGACGGCAAGCGCCAAATGTGCGAGCCCATCCTGCGAGCCCATGAGTGCCACGACCTCATCGTCGGAATCCACCTTTACACCAAACCTTGCTTCCATCCAGGCCGCTGCCTGCCTGCGGAAAGCCGGGCTTCCTTTGGACGACGGATAGGAATAGCTATTCTCTCTGAGTACGGCTTCACTTAAAACCCGCCGGATTTCCGGAGCGGGCGCCTGGTCCGGACTGCCGATCCCCAGATCGATCACGTCCAGTCCTGATTTGGCCGCCTCCCCTTTCCATGCTGCCACTTCCGCAAATATCGAGGAACCGAGACGGGACAACTTCTCCGATCTCCAGCTTCGTTTGGAACTGCTATACGTCAACGAGTCCACCTACTTGTTTTTTTGAATAATTATAGCACGGTGCAGCAGTTGTTGATTTCGAAACTTTAGGCGGAAGCCGATTAGTTTAATTCAATAGTTAAATATAAACGAAAATATTATAATTTTCCTTTTTGATTCATGGATTAGCGTCGTACAAGTGCCCTATTTCTAAAATAAAATCGCCCTCATCCAAAACAGCGTATAATTTATGTTATACGCTGTTTTTTCGGCCTTAAATGGACTATTTGCACATACTCTCTAAGTCTCCAATCGCCGGCAATCATTTGGATTTCTCTGACCCTAATTCACAATGCGTAAAATAAATGCAGATCGTTATTTAATCGGAAATAGCACCCTGTTGGTGTCCTTCGACACCTTGATTCAGCAAATTCCAAATCTGTTCCACCATGACCGGTGCCGGATATGGCATCGCACGGATAATCCACCATTCCAATACACCCACTGCCGCTGAAGTTAAAAATTGCACCGTAATGTCCCTGTTCAGTTCCCCATCGAGGTTGATCGAATCCAGATGCTCGCTCAGTCTTTGCCGGAACATTGTCTCCACTTGGTTTCGAAAAACCGTGCTTCCCTTGCTCGTCAGCATTAAGGAATAGAACGAAGCATGCTGCTCCAAATATTCAAACGTGCGTAATAGTGTGGTTTTGGAAGGGAGATGAACCATATTATCTTCAGACATACAATGATGTAGCAACTGGTTAATTTGAGCTTCCAAGTGTTGATCGCGCAGATCGTACTTGTCTTTGAAATGCAGATACACCGTTCCCCGGTTGACATTCGCTTCCTCAGCAATTTGATTGATCGTTATGCTCTCGAATTCCTTTTCTGACATCAGCCTCATAAAAGCATCAATAATCGCTTGCCTCGATTTTTGAATACGCCTGTCCATATCCTTCTCCCCTTTATCCCATATAGAATGAACACATCGAAGCCCTCTGTTGAAAAATCAACAACGGAGCTTGCTTTAACCATTGAACACCATTTTTCGCTCTGGTACATTCACTATATAAAACGTATGTTATTTATTCAACATATGTTTAATTTAAGAGGAGGTATACAAAATGAAACTAACAGGAAACACGATTTTCATTACAGGCGGCGGTTCGGGAATTGGACGTGCGTTAGCAGAAGCTCTTCACAATCTTGGGAATAAAGTTATTATCTCCGGCCGGAGTAAAGAGCGTCTGGAGGAGACAATCAACGCGAATCCCGGCATATCCGCAGTGGAATTGAATGTACAAGATCCTGCCAGCATAGAGGCGGCCGCTAAGCAGTTAATCGAAGAACACCCGGATTTAAATGTCTTGATTAACAACGCCGGCATCATCCACTCCGATGACGCGGCGGGTGTGATTGATGAGGATGTTTTGGTTTCGACAGTCAAGACAAACTTGCTTGGACCAATTCGTATGACTTCTGCATTGATCGAGCATTTGAAGTCCAAAGAAGAAGCGGTTGTCATCAACACGACTTCGATACTTGGATTTATGCCATTAGCGGCGACTGCTGTATATTCCGCGACGAAGGCAGCACTTCATACCTATACACTGTCCCAACGGTACATGCTTAAAGACACACCGGTAAAAGTATTAGAAATTGTGCCGCCATGGGTTCAAAGCAACAACAATGAACCGCGTGCGATGCCCCTTGCGTCATTCATTGAAGCAGCGATAAAGGTACTTGGTACGGATACAGACGAAGTGCTGGTTGAAGAAGCAAAAATGTTTCGAAATAACCCTGGCCCGAACGAAGGTGTTTTGGTGACCCAGTTTAACGATTCGATGAAGTCCCAACCTCCAAAGATTCATTGATCCACCAATTAGACACCTCCCATTCTCCTTTCGTCTCCTTTCACGCTGCCGTCAATTTGGGCATATGATAGGATATCAAGCGTGAAGGTGGAACAGAATATGTCTAAGAACAAACGCGGCAAAGCCTTATGGCGGACTCCCTCCCGGAGCAGAGGCACCTGCCCGATCTGTGGCAGCACAAGAATCAAGCTTTTATTTTTTGGCAAAGATCCCTCCGGCGACAAACTTGCGGTCTGCAAAAAATGCGATGGGAAACAAGCAGGATAAGGGCTGACTAAAGGACCCAGTGCGGTGAGAGGACGGCCCTCGGCCCTTTCTCTCGTCAAACCAAGCAGAAACGACTGCGCCGTCCTTAAAAGGACGGTACCCGTTCTAGCAAAAAATATAGGATAAGGTATAGCGCAAAGCATATAAATTCTTATATTCAAAAAAGGGGAATGCCGCTTTCGCAGCACTCCCCTTTTTTGTTTATTCCAGTAGTACCTATTGAAAAAGTTAACCTTCCGTCTGCGGCTCCCAGTTGCGGATGCCATTATCCTCCAGAATTCCGAGTGTCACATCCGAGATATGCGGATCAGCCAGCAGTTTGTCTCTGACCTTGAATTTGATATCATCCGCATCAGCCAGGGTCATCCCCTTCTTCAGCTCAATCAGACCTTCGACGTGATAATACCGCCCCTCCTGCAAAATACGCATCTGGTAAATATCCGTCACCTGCGGATCGTCGAAGATGATCCGGGCAACCCGGTCTTCAATCTCCGGAGGGGCAGCTACACCGATAAGCCCGACCATATTGTCATATCCCACGCGAAAAGCAACTCCGATCATCATAAAGGCAATCAGAATGCTGGACACGCCGTCAAGCAGCTTGAAACTGGTAAAGGCGGTCACCAGCACGGCGAGCATCGCCAGTGCCCCACCGCTTGTGGCCACCAGATCTTCATAAAAAACCAGGCGGGTCGGAGGTGCGGCTCTTTTTACATTTTTAAGCGATGCGGTGAATTTCCTAAATCCTTTGGCTTCGATTCTGGATTCATGCAACACTTCATTCATCGCCTTCACCCAGACAAATCCATCTGCACCGATGGAAAGCAGCAGTACGATCACATTGATCCAATAGCCACCCGATTCCTCCGCCGGATGCTTCAGCAAATGGAAGCCTTCCAGCATCGTTTCATAAGCCATAATGGTCACGACAATCACGGCTACCATACAGAACAGGTTAATGACACGGCCGAAGCCGTCCGGGAAACGGCGGGTCGGCCTTTTCTCAGCGAGTACACTTCCGGTAAACACGAACATCTGGTTCACTGCATCGGCGATTGAATGCATCATCGTGGCGAACATTGAGCCACTGCCGGTGAGCGCGAACGCGGCGGCTTTGACGACGGCAATGCAGGTATTGCCGATCGCGGCCGAGCCCGACGATTTGTTGCCTTTGCGGATTAAGCTTCCAAGCGATTCACTGGTTTGTTCCATTGCTATGAATGCCTCCTTACGCTGCGATTAGCCACTGCTGCGGGTCCATGTATGTATTTACCCTTTGCAGCCGGTTTCTATCACTCGCGGGGATTGGAGGCACCTGTTAATTTACTCCGGGTCCGGCAGGTTGAGCTGCCAGGTTACGCCGAACCGGTCGGCCACCCATCCGAATTTGCGGCTGAAGGGGTATTCGCCTAAAGGCATCAGAACATTGCCCCCTTGAGATAGTTGTTCAAAAACAGTATCAAGCTCTGCTTCACTCGCACAATTGACATACAGTGAAATAGAAGGTGTGAAAGAGAAGCCGTGCTTCACATGGCTATCAATGCACATGAAGGAAGCTCCCTTAATCGTAAATGAAGCATGCATCACCGTTCCCTCTGCTCCGGCTTCACCTGGGCCATAACGCTTAATGCTGGTTACTTCTGAACGGTCGAACAATGAAATATAGAAATTCATCGCCTCTTCAGCCTGTCCTTCAAACATCAGAAATGTGCTGATCCCTGGTTGTGCATGGGTCATGTACTCACAGCTCCCTCGTATAATTTGGCTTGTCCTATCTTATTCTACCGTATTGGAATTGGACATGCCATGGTCCGCCCCTTGCTCTGTTTCCGCAAATCCTGTTTTGATCCACAGCCGGGAGATGTCAAGAAAACCAAACGAACCGGTATGCAGGCCGAACAGGCTCTGGTTGAGCTGCGCCCTTTTGTTCAAATGGGAGCCGTATAATACCCAGCAGTTGTCACGGATCAAGGATTCCGCACGCTCCAACAGCAGAATTCTTGCTGCCTCCGGCACTTCGGCAAACTCCTGCAGCTGCGCTTCGATTTCGTCCCGCTGACTCTGCTGCAGCAGAGAATAAAAATGATTGGACTGATTGACGAAATAGTTAATCATTCCCCATTGCCAGTCGTCCTCCAGCACCTCTTCCGCAAGCAGCAGATCGGCCTGCAGCAGAAGCTCCGCAATATTTAAATTTGAATAGGGTGCAAGACGGAGGTTCAGACCGATTCGTGCTCCACGCTGCTGCAGCCACTCCGCTTCTTCCCGCTCTTCTTCCCGTCTGGATGCATAGGCAAGCGTGATTTCTTCTCCCTGATACCCGCTGGAACGCAGCAGCTTCTCTGCTTCTTCAAAAGAAGGCCGTTGCCAAAGGGTGCGGCGGCTTTTCCAGGGCAAAAAACTGTCGGCCGGTGTAATGCGGTGGCCTCCCAATTCACTGACCAGCGTTTCCGGGTGGTACAGCATCCGCAGCACCTGCCGGAACAACGGGTGATGCTGTCGCCCTTCCCGTTGAAAGTTCATCATAATATATCTGCAGCCCAGAGCCGGATAATCAATACTGTGATTGGCACACCCCCCACCGTTATCCGCTCCAAGTTCCGTATCCGGCAGCTGATACATACGGTCATTATAGCCCAGCTCCGGCACATACCAGATTTCAACCCGGTCCAAAAGCGGGCGTATAGCATAGTAATCATCGAACGCCGCCAGCACCAGCACATCCTCATTGTAATCCAGCAGACGGTAAGGGCCGGTTCCAACCGGTTCATGGATGAAATCCACATCATAAGGCAGAATGGACATGTGCACACAGCTGAATAAATGCAGAAAAAACAGGTTGGGCCGCGCCAGATCGATGCGGATACGGTGATCCCCTTGAAGCTCTATCCGCACTATATCACGGTAATGCCACAAGACTGGACTATGCAAATCGGTCAGCCGCTGCAGTGTCTCTTTCACATCTCTTGAGGTCAGAAACCTGCCGTGATGAAAACGCACTCCCTTACGCAGATAAAAAATATAGCTGGTGTGCTCCGGGTTGGTCTCCCACATATGGGCTAATCCTGGCAAAAAGCTGTTGCTCTGCGCATCATAGGTTACGAGCGTGCTGCAAATCTGTTCGATCAGGTAGGATTCAAAGGCCGTATACACGGATGCCGGGTCCAGCTTCTCCATCCGCCGGTTGCGTGTGATGCGCAGAATATCAAGCCCGGCCGTGGATTCAGCCTCACTGTGATAGCCCATGTGCTTATTCAAAAGCGATAACAGACGCTCCTGCAGCGCACCGTTCACCTCAGGCAAACCAATCAGCTCGATCCCCTGTTTGATTTTCCCCTTGCCGGTGAGCTCCTGAAGATGCTCCTCCAATATCTCCTCCACGCTCCGCATAAAGGCCATCCCGGACTTATGTCCCCGCCCCCGTCCAGGCTGCCATTGTATGAAGCCCTTCTCTTCCAGCTTGCGCAGGATGAATTTCACATTGCGGGGAGTACAGCACAGGACCGAAGCCAGCAGTTCTATCGTCACCGGAATCGGCTCCTGGAGCTTGAAGGGGGTATTCAAGGCCGAAGTTAGCCGCAGAAAATGCACGACATTGTTATCCATATCGAGTGCTCCTTTAAAGGTGAAAGAGAGGAGATAAAGCTTACACTTTTATTTCCCCCTTTTATCTATACAATTATACACATGCAGACACGGTTGTGTCCTATCTATCCGTATATTTTTGAACAGCACCAGTAAGGTTTCCCCAAAAATTCAGCAATCAGATTAGGAGATCCACGATTACATGAAACAGCATTTGCAGCAAATCCATCCTTTGGCCTGGACGATTATTATCGGCACCATGTTCGGCCGCCTGGTAACCTCGATGAGTATTCCCTTTTTATCCATTTATTTGACGCAGGTCCTTGGCGCATCACATTCACAAACAGGCATCACTGTAGCTGTCAGCTCATTGGCAGGCGTGCTGGTCAGCTTCTATGGCGGATATATTTCCGATGTCTTCGGCCGCAAGATCGTCATGCTGGTCTCTGTATTCGGCTGGGCATGTGTCTTTTTCGGCTTCTCGTCAGCCCAGCACATCTGGGTCTTTTTCCTGGTGAATACGCTGAATGGCCTGTGCCGTGCCGTATTCGAGCCCACTTCGCGTGCACTGCTCTCGGATATTACCCCTCCGGATCATAAACTGCTGGTTTTCAATCTGCGGTATGCGGCAGTTAATCTGGGTGTTGTGTTTGGCCCAATAATCGGTTTACAGCTGGGTTCGGCAAAATCCACCTTCCCGTTCGTAATCGCAGGAGTTGTATATATTGCTTACGGAATCGTACTCTTTATGCAATTCTCGGCCCATCGCGCCAGTCTGCCTGTGCGTTCGGAAGCCCGTGCTCCCCAGCTGCGTGAAGCGCTGGCAGTGACCGGGCGGGACCGTGTCTTTCTGCCGGTGCTGGTGGGGACTATCTTTTGTGTACTGGGTTATGGGCATTTCAGTTCCACGCTGGCTCAGTATCTGGCGGTTGACACTCATTTCTCGAATGGCAGCCAGGTCTTTTCCTACATGCTGTCACTTAACGCAGTCACCGTACTGGTGGTCCAATACCCGATCGTCCGTACAGCCAGTAAATTTCCGCCGCTTGTTCCGTTAATTCTGGGGAATATTTGCGTGGCGCTCAGTCTGGTCCTGTTCGGAGTTGCTGGCGGGGTAGCCCTATTGATGTTCAGCGTGGTGCTCTTTACCGTAGGCGAGGTCCTTCTCTTCACCATGATGGATATGCTGATTGACCGGATTGCTAAGCCGGAATGGAAAGGCACGTATTTTGGCACGATAGGCTTTAATAATCTGGGTAACGTGATGGCACCGGTTCTCGGGGGGCTGCTGCTTGATGAATTTGGCGCCACGAATGGCCCGGCTGTATTTGTACCGCTGGCTCTAAGCACAGCACTGGGTCTCCCGTTCCTCATTACCGCACATAAACGGCTGCATGCCAGAGAACGCACTGAAGCAGCAGGCACCTCTCAAAGCGCCTGATCCAGTAAGTGTTCTAGCACGAACCTCACTATTAAGACCCGCCAGCAGCCGAAGCGCTTGGCGGGTCTTTGTTAGGCAGGATTTTGCCTTAAGTAGTTTCTAGTTAACATAATATTTAATATGTTACCTTATTTCATGAACTTGGTTAAACATATACCTTTTGCAGGATTAGAAGCTGCTCTTTAATGTAATTTCTGATCTCAGGAGGCTGCATGATTTCCGTTTCATCCAGCAGATTCATTACCTTCCTGCACGCCGATTCATAGCTGTACAGATTCAGTGTAAACTCCAGGTGTTCCCCGGTTCCTTTTACTTCGACGATCTCATACTGTCTCAACCCCTGCTGCCGCTCCTTAACGGTTCGCACAACTACAGGATAGAACTCGTCTTGCCTGCAGGTTTGCTTAAAAACGTCATTCCCGCGCAGCCAATATTCCTCCAAGGAGAAATCCGCCGGAACTGTATATTGCCCATCCATCGATTCAATTGCTGCAATCCGCTCACATTTGAACGTACGAAGCTCTTCCGCTGCCTCGCAGTAAGCTGCCAGGTACCACTCCCCCTGCTTCACGATCATTCCATAGGGATGCAGAATGCGGGAGGTCAGTTCCCCATTAACCTTACGGTACTGAATGCGGATCATCCGGCATCTCCAGACGGCCGAGCGAAGCTGCTCCAGGCAAGGAAGCTCTGCCCGTTCCTCCCACCAGGGTGCGTTATCATAATAGAACCGGGTTTTGGCTTTACGGATATCCTCCTGATAGGCAGCGGGCAAGGTATTTTCAAGCTTCAGCAGCGCATTCTTAAGCTTCAATCCTGATTCGGTCTGAGCGTCAAAAGGAATACCCATCCCCGTCAAATACAGATTGATCACTTCTTCACCGTGCAGCTTCTGAAGATTGACCGTATACCCTTCCATCAGCGAGATTCCGCCCCCCGGCCCTGGGGTTGTGACCATGGGAATTCCCGATTCGGCTAAAACATCAATGTCTCTGTATATAGAGCGAACTGAGGTTTCAAGCGCCTCTGCCAGCTCGTTGGCTTTCATTTTCCCTCTGGATTCAATCAGTAAAAGGATTGCAATTAAGCGGTGCAGCCTCATTTTAAGCCCCCTAGCATGATAGTAAAAAATCTGCAGTTACCACATTATTCTCGCCACTCTGTTGTCAACAATACATGTGTATGCTGAATGTATCAGAGAGAGGAGCTGCTGTAAATGAATATTGGCATACTGGGAACAGGCTTTGGAGCTTATCACGCAAAACTATTTGCAGAAATGGAAGGCGTCAAACGGATCGTTATCTTTGGCAGAAATGAAGCCAAGCTGGACAAGCTGAAGGAAGAACTGGGGGTTGAAATTACAACCTCGATTGAAGAGATTTTAACCGATCCCTCACTGGATCTGATCGACATTTGCCTGCCATCCGATCTGCACAGCACATATGCCATCCAGGCTTTGAAATCCGGAAAACATGTTTTTTGCGAAACTCCGGTTTGCCTGAATCATGAGGATGCATGGGCTATGCGGCGAGCTGAAGATTGCTCCGGGAAGCGGATCATGGTCAATCAGTTTATCAAATTTGATCATGCATATACCTATTTGTACGAATCAGTACACAGTGGGCAATACGGTAAGCTCCTGCATGTATCCTTAAAAAGAGAAACCGCACCATTATGGGGCGATCTGGGTTTAGGTAAGATTGCTGCTAACCTAATGATCCACGAATTGGATATGATCACCTGGCTGCTGGGTAATCCTCCGCTATCCTCTGTCTGGGGAAGCAGCAGCGGTAAGGATGGGCAAGCACTGGTCCATGCGGATTTTGACACCTCACAGGTCTCTGCTGAGATTATCGTTTCCTCACAAATGCCTGAATCTTATCCGTTCACAGTGGGGTATGAAGCCTATTTCGAACAAGCTAAGCTTGTGTTCCATGAAGTAGATTATCCGGACGGCAAAGTGGAAGCCACGTTGTACGAATATGGACCGGCCGGTAAACAGGAGATTGTACTGGATCAAGGCAATCCTTATGAAAAAAGCTTGCGCTACGCGCTCCAAAGCTTCACCGATGGCACCCCCTCCATTATTTCACTGGAGCATGCCGCAAACGCCGCTGAAGCTGCTTTTGAGATTACCCGAAAATTGTCTTGACACACATAGCAGCTTGAATAGCCGGGCACCCCCACCTTTTTCTTTGTTTTAGTATGTAAGGACCGTTATATGGTGCATTCAGGCGGTGTTGGCGGGGGCTGCCGGGTTTTTGTTTTATTATTATGAATTTTTCATATGATGTAATATTCATTGTATGCTATTTCGAGTTCGAATTCACGTCAGGTTAGGCATAAGTTCTAACTTAAAATAAGTTAACATATTTATTGTTATGTTAACTTATAATATTTTATAAATGTAAAATGCCAATTATTAGGTATCGTTATTAAAATTTTGCGTTTCATCCACATAAGAACATATGTTTTTATTTCTGGTTTGCTTATCTAAAGGGTATTCACGTAGAATCCAAGCCCGTTTTTTTGCTATAATAAGGTAATTACAGGGTTGGGAGGTATGTAGCATGAAAAAGGATAATAGTTTTAAGGAATTCATAAAAAGTCCAGATCCTAATATGGCAGAACTCCCCTACTCTCGCCACGCTATAGAGCCGGAAAATATCGTCTGGCATAAGGAAACCATGAGCGTCGACAGTCTTCATGAAGCATATGAATGGATCACAAGCGGTCCTCTTTTGGAGATTCGCTACCTCTATTCCGGCTATCAGACATCCGACTGGATGCTGGCTCATGTTCTGGTGTTTGAACTCACTCGGCTGAATACAATTTCCGATCCTCAGTTTCTTGTCCATGCGAATTATGATTTCACGAGTGAAGGCCTATGCTACAAAATCTGGGTAACGCCATTGACTCCGCTGCCCGCCTATAGTGACGACGAAAAGCCTGAATAACCCTCATATTTGATGGGGTTATCCAAGCTTATCCATTGATTCATTAATCAATATTGGCTACCTTCCATTCCCCTTGCTTGTTGCGCAGCAAATAGATTCCATAACTCTGATCCGCCTGATAACCTTCATCCGTCATGAACTTATAGCTTACATTAAAGCTTGCCCTCTGCGTGCCTTCCGCAGAAATTCCCTCATACGTCAACTCCGTAAAACGGTAAGCCGTTGAATTCTCAACGAAAAACATCAAGTACTCTCCGGTTTCAGGTGATTGCATTGTGCTGAGAAACTTCTGTTTGTCATGCGCAACAATAGCTTCGAGGCAGTTCATTACCTCCCTCAGCATCTGCCTGCCCTCTTTGCTATTCCCGACATCGGGCTCCTGAACAAAAACTCCGGCCACCAGCGCTGGCTGCTTCTTCATATACTGCACTTCTCTCAAGACATCAACGAACAGGGGCAAAAGCTCTTTCCGCTGCTCTGCAGTGGTCCGGATTTCTGCCTGGTAGACTTGTCCTTTGGCTTGAAACTTGAACACGTCCACTCTGCTGTTTCCATCGGAATAACCGCCTTGGTATTCCTTATATTGTTGCAGGGCTGCATCACTGCCGGCTATTTCAGGCTTGTCCTCCCCGGCTTGGGCGGAATCGCCTTCACTTGAAACATGAAATGATATCCAATTTCCTTTGTCGCTAGTCCCCCATGCAGTTCGGCCATTCTGTTCAAAACGGTTCATATTCTCCGGCATAAAAACGGCCAGCGGCAAGCTCTGGTCAGCAGAATATTTCGCCTGCAGCTCCGTGCCTGTAGTCAGATACGACCGACCGCTTCCATCGTATTCGGGGACTTCACCTTGAAACAACCCGACAGACTTTGCAGCAGGCAAAGGGGATGATTCAGTAGTAGGTGAAGCTGCCGGGGCAGTTGTTGTTGGAGCTGCGGCAGGGACAGTTGTCGGCTGTGCCGGACTGGCTTTTGCTTCCGGAACATTAGAATCTGTAACGTTGCTGCAGCCTGCGCTAAAGGCGGCCATTGCTGATAAACAACCAATCCAGACGATTTTTTGGATGTGGGACATGATCAATCACCTCAAAAGAAAGACGCTGGAAATCTCTAGAAGTTGCACTATCTTCATGCCCGCTGTTAATTAGCCCTAAAAAAGTTCGATAATCATTCCCAGGCGTTCTCCTTCGATCTGCGCTTCCAGCCTGCCTCCATGCAGCCTGATGATCTCCGCAGCAATGGACAGACCCAACCCCGCGCCTTCACCAGTCCGCGAGGAATCCCGTTTGTAGAACCGGTCAAACAGCCGGTGCAGCTCCCCGCCCTCTACCGTTTGGGCCGGGGTGCTCCACAATTCCAGACGCACCGGGCATTGACGGCGGCTCTCTACCACAGATTCCCGGAGGCGGATGATAAGCTCCGTATCCGCACGGCTGTATTTGAAGGCGTTGGAGAGCAGATTTTCCAGCACCCGGACGAAAAGGTCAGCGTCAATCTCCACATGGACCGACTGATCCGGAAGCAGCAGAACCGTATCAATCTGCCTGTCCCTGCTTTGGGGATGATACCCATCCACAACCTGGCGCAGCAGCTCCTGCATATTCACCCTGCTCTTGTTCATCACGGTGGGTTTCCATTTCAGCTGCGAAATCTCAAAAAACTCATCAAGCAGCTTCTTTAAATAACCTGTCCGTTCCTCCAAAACCTCAATATACCGCTCCCTTTCCGGCTCACTGTCATACGATTTTTCTTTGAGCAGACTGAGAAAGCCCATGATGGATGTTAACGGCGTGCGCAGATCATGGGAAATATTGAGCAGAAAATCCTTCTCCTTGCTCCGGCTTGTGACGATTTGCTCCGCCATATCATTCAGTGCTGCTGCCATCGTGGTAAGCTCGTTGTTGTATTTTAGCGGGATACGGGCCTGAAATTCAGTCGCGTACAGCGTATGCGTGCCCCGTTCGAGAGTACGCATATACCGGATTCTCCCCCGGACACCGAGATAAAAAAACAGCAAAAACACAACAATACCCAGCAGAGACACAGGATTCTCGGTATACGTAATCGTGCTTGCAGCCACCAGATAGAGTCCGTTCCCCAGCTTTCGCGTTTCCTGCATTTTTGTGCCGGAGCTATTGTTATAGCTGATGTCGATGCCTTCTTTGGGTGTAAAGAAAAGGATATTGTAGACTTGTTCCTCCTCCGGATTGCCGATCACGAAACTTCCAGCTTCGAGCGCAGGGGAAACATCTGCGGTAGACCGCAGTGCCTTGCCCCCCGGCAATGTCTCCCCGGAGCGGACAATGACAACGTGTGAATTGGCTTGCAGCAGTTCCCCCTGCACGTTAACCACAGACACAACAATTTCCTCTGCAGCCCTAAAGCCTTTGCTGTAATCCAAAGGAAACTTCTCCCGCAGCTCCTGCTCCAGCTGGTGGGGAATAGCCGCCTCGCCTGCCCGGGCATCCAGCCAGGCCGCCAGCGGATTGCCGACCTTCTCCCTGTAGTTCATAATCCGCTCTGCATCGGTCTGCACCGGATAAAATAACGCGGAGCCCTTCAGAAAATGAGCTGTCAATGAAACTGCGGCCAGCGTGGCGGCCAGCGACAGAATAAAAATCAGGACCAGTTCCCCGACCAGTCCTGTTTTAAGCTTCTTTGTCCACTTTATAACCAACACCCCAGACCGTTCTGATGTACTTGGAGTTTTTGACGGTATCACCCAGCTTTTCCCGCAGATTGCGGATATGGGTAAGCACGGTGTTGTCGCTCTCCAGATAGGTATCTTCCCATACCAGCTCATAAATATCGCGTGAGGTAAACACCCGGCCCTTGTTCCTGGCCAGCAGCAGCAATATCCCATATTCTTTGGGCGTCATGTTGATCTCTACGCCATTTTTGGACACGGCATGTTCCTCCGGCAACAGAGTGACATCCTTAATCTGCAGCTCTCCCGGTGCTTCCGCCGACTTTTCTGCGGCTGCCGGCCTGCGTTTTAGAATCGCTGAGATTCGCAAAGACAGCTCTGTCAGATCAAAGGGCTTCGTCACATAATCATCGCAGCCGGCAATGAATCCCCTGATTTTATCCTCCTGCTGGTCCTTGGCGGTCAGGAAAATCACCGGAACCTCCGAGATTTCCCTAATCCGGCCAATCAGATCAAAACCATTCATGACCGGCATCATTATATCCAGTAAAATGAGCTGAAAAACCCCGGTCCGAATGTGGTCCAGCGCCGTCTCCCCATCATAGCAGGTCGAAATGCTGTACCCTTCCCGCTCCAAATATATGGATAAAAATTCCACAATCGTCCGGTCGTCATCCACAATTAAAATCCGGGCACACATCTCGTCCAGCCGCCTTTCGTCCCTGTCTCCTCTAAACAAAAAGCAGCAGCTTCATCAGATACATGTAAAAGATCGCGCTTGCTCCGGCCAGTCCCAATCCCAGGATGACCGCTGCGTCAAGGAGATGCAGTTTTTTGCTTCGTCCATATTTTACCGTAAACCCTACCGAACACGCTATGCCTGCTGCGACCCCGGCTGCAAGAATGTTGGCTGCAAGCAGCCAATGGCCCTGTACCGCCCGGCTTTCGGAGAAAACACCAAGCAGGATCGCTGCCGCCGCACCAAGAATAAGCGGAGCAATAAGATAGGCAGGAAGCCTGTGCCGCAGACGCATTCTCGCCGCTCCCGGTTTTTTGCGCCTGCAAATGGCAATCACTCCCGCTATAAGACCCGGCAGTGCACCGGCCAGCGCTATTTTCCAAGCCAATCCTCCGGCCCCTGCTTCCCACGAATCCAGCTTCACAAACGCCTGGTAGGGTACTGTAGTGTCCAGCACGAGATATTTGCTCCCGCTCTCCCCTTCTTTTAGCACAAGATATTTATTGACCCTTTTATTGTAAAAAATCCGCTTGCCAACCGGTGTGTATGGCCCGTTCAGCTCCTCACCCGCGGATTTCAGGGTAACCTCCCCCTGATCACTGACGGTCACTCCGGGTGTCATCATCCGGTACCGCAGCTTGGAAACCCCTGGGCCGAGTCCCTCGCTGATCACCATGGCATATGTACCGGCGTAGGATTGAATGCTTGCAGCGGGTTCCGGTGCCTCACCGGTGGATGTGGTCAGCGGCTGATCCATACTTACCCCGAAGAAGGAGTAGAACTGTTTCTCAAAGGCATCCCGCAAGGTCCCGTCGTCTCCTTCGTATTGGGAGTTGCAGCCGATGAAAAACCCGATTCCTCTGGAGGGCATGATCGATACCAGGCTGGAAAAAGCCTCCGTATCTCCGGGGTGAACCAGAATGGCGGGGTTTTTATAGTTTTGAAAAAAGCCATAGGCATAACCGGGCATTAGGGGATGCGCGGAATATTGCAGCGAGTGCATCTGCTTGGCGGTATCTTGTTGTAAAATCGCGCTTTTCCCTTGCCCTCCACCCTGCAGATGGGCCAAAAGAAACTTGCCCATATCGTCAGCGGTTGACCAGATGGAGCCGGCGGGGTAGGTCAGAACCTCCCCCTGCTTCATTTTGACAAACCCTTTATCGTAAGAATATCCCTGGGCCAATTGCCGGTTCAAACGCTCCGGCGTAAGATAGGTCAAGCTGTTGTCCATATGCAGTGGAGCAAAAATATGCTGGCGTATATACTCATCGTAAGACAGGCCGCTTGCTCTTTCCACAATATATCCGGCGAGTGTAAATCCTTCATTGCTATACTGCACCGCATCTCCCGGTGCCCTCACCAGCGGCGGCAGCAGCTTCTGCAGGGTCTGCTCAAGCGGAACCCGCTGCTCCGGCACTGTGTCCGACCAGGCCCCTTCGCGTTGTTCGGCATTGGCGAAGCCTCCGGTATTTGTCAGCAAACGTTTCATGGTCAGCGGAGTTTTATACGGGTTGGCCACTTGCAGCGAATCCGGCAAATAGCGGTTCACATCCGCATCCAGGTCCAGTTTTCCCTGCTCCGCCAGCTGCATGGCAGCTGTAGCCGTAAAGACTTTGGACACTGAAGCGATGCTGAAGCGGGTCTTGTGCGGATCTACCGGCACCTTGGCTTCCACATCCGCATACCCGTAGCCCTTCTCCAGCAGGACTGCACCATCCTTGACCACCGCCAAAGTTACGCCCGGCACATGGTACTTGTCCATCGCTGTCTTCATAAATTCGTCGGTCTGCTGCTCCAGCCGCTCACGTTCCCTCACTGCGGCTGCTTCTGCGTGCTTCTCCGGCGGGGCGTACGCTGTGTGCGGCGCCGATTGCACCGTCTTTGGCTGAAGCTTCGCTGCCTGCACCTCCGCCTGCTCCGGCTGTATCTTCACCGCTTGTGCCTGTGCCGACGCTGGCTGCATCCCTGCCGCTTGCGCCACAATCGCCGCTGCCAGCCCTATTTTCATCCATTGTCTCATTCTCATGCTCCCACTCCTGTCTCTATCAACATCTTATGGGTTCATGATACAGCGGCAATATGGAGAAAAAAGCGGCATAAATCTAAAGAAAAAATAAAGCCCTGTCCCATGATTGAACTGTAAGTTTTTTATTTGTTCACTCTATTAATACTTAATGTACTGAAATATTGGCTGGGATTACCTTGCTTGGGATTAAAGCGTTCTTTGAATTCCCCTCCAGTATACGAGCCGATGACACGATGCCAAAAATTGCGTGCAGGGGTGTTGGCCCGGATCTGCGAAACCTTCCAGTCGCCGGGAAACATATCGAACAGCCGGTGTGCCGCCCATGTGCCTACTCCGCTGCGGCGGTATTTTTGCATCACAAAAAACTCGGTCATATAGAATTGCCCCTCTGCACTGCGAAGCAGCCTGTCCACTAGCGCAAATCCGGCAATATTATCGTCCACCGTGAACAAATAGGCGAATTTATTAGTTCCGCTGTTCCAGTAAGCCTCCAAACCGGGATAGGCCGGAAACGCGCCGTCACGGTCTACCTCAAGCTCCAGGTAGCGGGTAAAGTCATATAAATAAAACTGCATCAGCCTGCTGATGGTATGGCGCTGCTCTTTGGGAACCAGCTCAATTCCAAGTTCCATTAGGTCACCTCTGGGATTCACTTTTATTACACATTCTATAACTTTGCCATCTCAGGAGCAAGGCACCCCCTGGACCAGCTGTAAAATCCGGCCAAACGCCATGAAACATGATAAAATAGGAAGAAACAAGGAAGACAACTCCGCAGTTGATCAGCAACCATGAGGCAGGTGAACAATTTTGAGCATTCAAAAAAACAGCGACCGCAAACATTTAGACGAAAAAGTGCTGCATATGCCCTGGTTTGTACAGCAGTTCATTGACTTCAAACGTCCAGACCTCTCCCCCTCTACACTGCTGGAGTACATCCGCGATTATGAATCGTTCTTCGGCTGGCTGCGTGCAGAGGGGCTTACCCAGGCAACCCGTCTGGCGGAGATTACTTTACTGGATCTGGAGACGCTGCATATGGACAGCATTGTCGGTTACCGCCTGTACCTGACCACCCGTGCCGAGGGAACAAATACCAGAGTTACGGTCTCCCGCAAGCTTTCGGCCCTGCGTTCGTTATTCCACTATTTAAGCCAGATTGCTGAAGACGAAAATTTCTATCCTTTGCTCAAACGCAACATCATGGCCAAGGTGGAGATCAAACGCATTCATAAGCCCAAAGACACCGCTGCCAAGCTTAAAGGCAAAATTCTGGAGGACGAGGAACTGCTGGAGTTCGTAGGATACATTTACGACGGATATGGGCGGGATGTTGAAGCGAACAAGCAGGCCTACTACTCTTTCCAGCTCAACCGTGAACGCGACGCGTGCATTGCGAGCCTCATTCTGAACTCCGGTCTGCGTGTCTCTGAAGTGGTCAACCTGAACGTGGATGATCTGGATGTGAACAATAAGCTGCTGTATGTCTACCGCAAGGGGAATAACGATGAGACGTTCAAAACTCCGGTCTACTTCAGGGAGCAGGCCAAGGATGACCTCTTGCTCTACCTGAGCCTGCGGCAGTCCCGCTACAAAACGCCCAAGAAAGAAAAAGCCCTGTTCATTGCACTGCCGAACGGCAGCCATGAAGGCAAACGGATGACCAAGCGGGCGATCCAGGAGATGATTATCAAATACGCCAAGCGGTTTGGCAAACCCTATCTTACCGTGCATAAGCTGCGGCATTCTTTTGCTACAGACTATTATCTGCAAAATGATATCTACAAAACGAAGGAACAGCTCGGACACGCTTCAACGGAAACTACCGAAGTATATGCGCATCTTACAGACAAAACGATGTCTGAGGCTATTGAGCGGCGTCTGGAGAGCTGATAACCTTATTATCGAAAGGAGTTATTGTCTTAAATGTCATACCCTCAAGAATTGCTGTCTGCTTCACCCGACCAAAAACACATCCATTTACAATCCAATTGCGAAAGCTGCTTTGGCCTATGCTGTGCCGCACTGCCTTTTGCCGTATCATCGGACTTTGCCATCGATAAAAATGCCGGGCAGCCTTGTCCTAACCTAAGGAATGACTTCCGCTGCGGGATTCATACCGGACTGAGAGCCAAGGGATTCAGAGGTTGTACTGTATATGAATGCTTTGGTGCAGGTCCAAAAGTTTCCCATATTACCTTCAACGGCAGGGATTGGCGCGAGGCTCCGGAAACCGCCGCTCAAATGTTCGAGGTCTTCCCGGTGATGCGTCATCTTCATGAGCTGCTGTGTTATCTGACCGAAGCACTGCTGCTGCCGGCTGCCCAGCCGATCCGCAGCCAGCTCCATTCCGCTCTTGAGCAGACGGAGCGGCTCACCCTGCTGCCGGCTGAAGCCCTGCTCAAGGTGGATGTGTACACTCACCGTGCAGAGATCAATGAGCTGCTGCTGCGGACCAGCGAACTGGCACGCGAAGCTTCACGGCGCCAGCTGCACAATGCCCCCAAACGTCCCAAAATCTATCGGGGCGCTGATCTGATCGGCGCCAAGCTCAAGAAGGCAGATCTGCGCTGTGTCAGTCTGCGTGGAGCTTATCTGATTGCTGCAGACCTTAGCGGTGCAGATCTGAGGGGAGCCGATCTGATCGGCGCTGATTTCCGCGACACCAATCTTTGCGGCGCTGACCTTAGAGACACGCTGTTTCTAACCCAATCGCAGCTAAATGCCGCTAAGGGGGATATTTTAACCCAGCTTCCCGATAGATTTGTACATCCTGAACACTGGACTATGGTGTAGAAGCGATGCTGCAAATGCTGGCTCTTTATTTCCCAAAGTCCATATAGCAGAACAGCGGCCCCGCACTCCATCGGCTGGAGAGCGGGCCGCTGTTCTTTGTAACAGGGTTTATAAGGAATTAACATCTACGGGAGTTGTTGTACTACTGAGATTTCTATTGTGAATTTTTCATATATTGAAATTTTGAAAATAAGATCGTTGCTGCCACAAAAAGTTAGCTATTTCCAGGCTATCGTTAATGGCAAACCGGTGAATGCCTTGGATCTCCGGAAATTCCATATCCCGTATTGAGTCCCAGACGGCCATTCCGGCTATATTGCTTGCCTCTCCCAGCAGCGGGATATCCTCTTCACGGCGGATCAGGACGATTTTGGGGTAATGTTCCTGTTTGAAGCCCTCTACCAGCACATAATCATAGCCGGCAAAAGCTTCAACCAGTTCCGCCAGACGGCTTCCCCGTTCCTGAATCACCGATGTCCGGGCAGCGCTGGTGATGGCAACCGCTGAAGCTCCGGCCTGCCGCTGCTTCCAGGTATCCGTTCCCTCGTGGTCCATCTCAAAGTCATGTCCGTCATGCTTGATGACCGCCACTGTACAGCCTCTCTTTCGCAACAGCGGAATCAATTCGCAGAGCAGGGTTGTTTTGCCGCTGTTTTTATAACCAACGATCTGGCACACGGCAGGTCTGCTGCTCCCTTTTTTCAAAATATAAGAATTTATATGCTTCACGCTATAAATTTTCCTTCTATTTCTCGCTGAAACGGTACCGTCCTTAAAAAGGACGGCAAAGCCGTTTCTACTTGTCTTCTTTTGAAGTCTGCGCCGCCTCATTCCAGCAGCCTCCCATTCCGCATTGCCTGGCTCAGGCCTTTTCAGCCCCGAATTTCACCAGGCAGCTTGAGTACTTTCACAGAATCTCCCGCAGATACCCCCCGTTCCTCCGGCGGGATCACGATCAGGCAGTCGCTATCCTTAATCGTTACCATCACTGAGGATTCATCAATGCTGGCCGGATAGGCATAAAGCTGCCCTTCATGAATCTCCAGCCGGGCACGGACAAAGCGGGTGTAATTATTCACTTTGTTATAATCTGCTCCCAGCACTGCTGTCCATTCCGGCAGGAATGGCTGGTCAGCCCCTTGCATTTGCAGGATGACAGGCCGGGCGAACAAATGAAATCCAACAAAACAGGCACCCGGATTGCCCGACAGCGCCAGTAAAAGCGTCCCTCCCCGGACAGCGGCCGTTGTCACACTTCCGGGACGCATCGTCACCTTATTGAACAGCATGTCCCCGCTGTTCTCGCGGATCAGATCGCCCATGATGTCATAATCCCCGACAGACACCCCGCCAGTGGTGATCACCACATCATAACTTTCAAGGGCGATCTGCACCTTGCTTCGCGCCTGCTCAATATCATCTACAATCGCCCCAAGCATCACCGGCTCCCCGCCACTCTCACGCACCAGCGCTTCCAGCATGGGAGAATTGCTGTTTCTGATCTTGCCTGGAACAAGCGGTTCATGAATGTCCAACAGCTCGGTTCCGGTTGCAAATATGCCCACCTTGGGTCTGCGTATGACTTTTACCAAAGGAATGCCGAAAGCTGCCAGAACTGCAATATCGCCAGCTTTAATCATCCTTCCGGCGGGAAGCACAAGCTCACCCTCCCTGAGCTCATAGCCGCGCAGCGTCACATTCTTGCCAGCTGCCTGCGGCTTGCGGATGCCCACCTGAAGTCTTCCGCCTTCTTCCCGGCTCTCGGCAGCTTCCAGCATTACGACCGTATCTGCCCCTGCCGGCACCTGGGCTCCTGTCATAATGCGGGCAGCCGTCCCTCTCCGGATATCGGCAGCAGGTACGGCTCCGCATGGAATATTGTCCACTACGTCCAGCCAGACCCATTTTCCTTCCCCCGTCTCCTCCGTGTCAGCGGCAATCAGCGCATAGCCGTCCATTCCTGAACGGTTAAAGGCTGGAAACGGGTGAGGAGCATAAACGGGCTCCGCCAAATAACGTCCCGCACTCTGCTCCAGAGGCACCTCTTCCATCTGGAGCAGCTTCCCATATTCAATGATCCGCGACTGGGCTTCTGCAACCTGCAGTGCTTTTCGGTGAAACTTCGAATCTTTTGCTTCCTCTTTACTGTTCATATGCACCAAACCTCTTCATCTCGTTTTGTCATATATAACTTACCCTGAGTTGATCCACTGTCCATACAGAACTATTTTAACATGGCAGACCTTAAAGAGTTCAAAAAAAAGATGCCCCGCAATGAAGCGAAAGCATCTGTCATGATAGAGATCCTCAAGGCTGGTTCAAACGAAACGGCAGTATTTGGCAGCACGTTGTGCCTGCTGACTCTCCGGTGCAGACAACCTCTGTTTGCCTGATACATGCTCCAATAGCTGCTTGGCTGAGAATTCAGGAGTGCCTGCGGCTTTTTTCTCCGTCATGTCCGGGTCAAAAACTGAACTGGAGAGGAACCCCTTAAGGACGCTGCCGCAAAATGCTATGACTTCTACAGACTTTCCGTTCTTGTCTTTCATAACATGCTCCTCCTTCTAACGTCTTCTCACCGGTATACATCCTTTAAAGGCCATACAGCTGTATTGCAAATCTCTTGTACTTTTAGGCACGGATGACTTTTACGTCTCCCGGAATGACTTTTTCACCTTCATACAGCATAAAACGGCCATTCTGCCACTCTACACGAAGCAGCCGGGACTCATCGGACTGGTACTGCCAGACATGCTGCTGCCCGCCGTTCATATAAGGAGTCTGTCCGGTGACCGAAGCATAACCTTCATATTCCTCTTCCAGATGATACGTGTAATCATCCAGCTCCAAAGTAGCCGGCACCTCGGCAGGATTATCCAGACGCCCGTCAATCGGCTGATACAATGCGTACTGAAGCTGCTCTCTTTGTTCTATATAGAGGTACCCGATACGGCTGCCGTCACGCAAAGTCAGTACCACAGCATTGCGGCCGCTGGTTTGCGTCCGCCCAGTTACCTCGTAGGTGACTAAGGACACCTCGCAAATATCGCCTGGCGACAGGTCCAGCATACTTTTGGGCGCAGCCGGAGCCTCAGGTTTGGAGAAAATATTACCAATACGTTTCCAAATACTCAAACTCATCATTCCTTTTAAAGGTTTTGTCCAAAAGCATAGACCGGAGGTAATACGCTGCTAACCTCGAATAAAAGCTGCAATAATCAATGCCCCGGTCACATGAAGTGAGCCTGCCAGTACCCCGTAGCCGATTTTACCCAGTTGGGTCCCATGGTCCAGATCCAGTTTCGCCCAGCTGAACAGGAGCAGACGCACTATTTTTTCCAGGAAGAACAAAAGAACAAAGGAAACTATGGAGACCACAAGTGCATCCCCCAAACTGTTGGAAGAAGCAATGGAGGACGATAGAATATAGGCTTGTGCCAGCAGCTTAAGCACAAACCGCATAGTGACCGCCATATTGCCTGCTTTGATCTCTTCCAAATCGTTATAACGGGTAAAAAGCGAATCCACGTACATCAGCACACATAGCAGTACCGAGCCGCTCACCGTCCATACCACCATGGACACCAGAATATGGAAATCCATTGCTTAGCCCCCGATAATCAGTTTGCCTGCCCGCAGCGGGCAGCATAGAGAAGGCGAAGAAGAAACGTTCAATCTGTCTCCCCTTCGCCTGTGGACATTAGCCTTGAAGCCCGGGCCTATGCCAATATGTTATTGTTTGTCGTATTGCTTCATCAGTGCGGCCAATTCATCCTCTACCGCTTGATCCTTGCCCAGCTTCTCAAATTCGTCATCCAGCGATTTGTTGCCGGAGCTCATCTCGTTGCTGGCTTCAGCCTGTGCTTCCGCGGCCAGCATTTTGTCTTCCATCCGTTTCAGTCCTGCGGAGGCAGAATCGGAGCTGAATCCGCTCATGGCTTTGTTAATTTCCGTCTGGGCCTTGGCGGCATTGTAACGGGCAACCAGCGTCTCACGTTTGTTCTTCATCTGGGTAAGCTGTTTGCGCATTTCCTCCAGCTTGCCGCGCAGATTATCCGCAGATGCCTTATTCTGGTCAAAGCTTGCCTTGTATTCCACCAGCTTGGCTTCTGCAGCCTTCTTCTCTTCCAGAGCACGGCGTGCCAGATCGGCATTGCCTGCCTGAGCAGCGGTATGCGCCTGCTGATTGCGTTTGCTTACCAGCGCTTCCTGTTCTTCATAGAGCTGCTTGAATTTTTTCTCAATGGCGATTTGGGCGGCAACAGCTTTTTCCGCATCCTCCAAATCTTCAGTCATATCACGAATGTATTGGTCCGTCATTTTGACCGGGTCTTCAGCTTTGTCGATAATTGCATTCACATTGGACATGGTCAAATCACGCAATCTTTTAAAAATAGACATTGGTTCATTCCTCCAAAATAAAAGTGAGTTGCTTATTTGTTATCTTCTACGCAGGGAGTGGCATTATCGTTTCAAATTTTGCCCAAATAAATATTGGTCCACTTTGAGATTCACAACTTCCACAACCCGGACTATGCCTTCCTTGCTTAAATTGTCGTAATGAATGCCCATCACCACGGTAACCGTCCGGTCAAGCGCAGCGGCAACCCGCGCGGCAATAGACTCGCAGACCATATGCTCCTTATGATGAGGAACCGCCGACGTTGATACCTTGACGTTCCCTTCCTCCATATAAGCAGTGCTGGCGGCGCCAATGTGCCTTGCTCCTCCGCCAATCAGCAGCAGCAGGTCCCGGCCAACCTCGATAGCTGACAGTTCAATGTCACCCGGATGAAGCTGTAAAGAAGACATCAGTTGCTCCCCTTTCCCATTATATTAACCATAGTACACGAAGATATCTCAGGAAGAGAAGACTTAACCCTAAATCCTTCATTATTTTAGATGATGCCGCGGATTTCCTCCAGCGACGATATGTTCTCCTCGATCATGAACTCCTGCAGCTCTTCGACAAGCGTGCTGCCAGCCCGCAAATTCATGAAGTTATAGGTGCCTACCTGAATCACTGTTGCTCCGGCCATAATGAATTCGATGATATCTGTAGCGGAGGTAATTCCCCCCATGCCAATCACCGGTATAGATACCCGCTTCGCCACCTGGTGCACCATCCGGAGCGCCACCGGTTTGATTGCAGGACCGGATAATCCGGCATACAAATTATTAAATACACTGCGGCGGCGGCGGACATCGATCTTCATGCCGGAGATCGTATTGATCAGCGAAATGGCGTCAGCGCCTTCCTCCTGGCACATTTCGGCCATTTCCGCGATATCCTCGGCGTTCGGGGACAGCTTCACAGCGAGCGGAAGCTTGGTTGCCGCTCTAACAGCACGCACTACCTCCTGTGCAGCAGGCGTTTTCACACCAAAGGCTATGCCGCCTTCCTTGACGTTGGGACAGGAAATATTCAGCTCAATCATATCCACTGCAGGTTTGCCGGCAGCGCTGCGCGCATCGGCATCCCGCTGAATCAGTTCAGCCCCCAGCACATAATCAGGCAGTGTGTTCCCGCCGAGATTCACCAAACGTGCGGTATCCAGCGTCTCCCAATAAGGAAGCTCCTTGACAATGAACGCTTCTACCCCAGGATTCTCCAGCCCTACACTATTCAGCATGCCGGAAGCTGTCTCATAGACACGCACACCGGGATTGCCTGCCTTGGGGTTAAGGGTAAGGCCTTTGCCGGAGATGCCCCCCAGCAGGGATACATCGTACAGCTTGCTGTATTCACGGCCGAAACCAAAGGTTCCGGAGGCCATGATGATCGGGTTCTTGAAATGAACACCCGCTATATTGGCAGTCATATTAATCATGGAAGATCACCTCATCCGCGAGGAATACCGGACCGTCTGCGCAAGCTTTGCGCTGTCCGTCACGGCAGGAGACGCTGCACACGAGACAGGCGCCGATTCCGCAAGCCATGCGGTTCTCCAGGGACAGATACACCTTGGGTCCCTTGCCAGCCGCTTGTGCAGCTCTACCCTTCAGTTGGGCTGCTTTCAGCATCGGATGCGGCCCGCAGACAAAGATATGGTCGTAGCTGGAAAAATCCACACTGTCGAGCACCAGGCCGCCCACGTTGACTGTCAATTCAGCGGCCAGTGGGCGAAAAGCCTCGGTGCGGAACGCCTCACGGCTGAAGCCCAGATAAATATCGCTGCCCGGCAGCTCCTGTGCACAGTAGTACAGAGGGGCGATCCCGATTCCGCCGCCCACCAATGCCACTTTGCCATCGACAGCCGGAAATCCGCTGCCAAAAGGCCCTTCAAGCTCCAGGGAATCTCCAGGTTCCAGTTCAGCCAGGATTTTGGTCCCCTCACCCACCACATGATACAAAAATTCCACACCGTCGTCGTTCACCTGATGTATGCTTAGCGGTCTTGACAGCAGCGGAAAGGCTCCCCATGCCCGCAACATGTAGAATTGCCCCATTGCACCGCCGTAATCCCCCTCTACCCGAAGGTGATACACTCCATCTGCCAGCCGCTCGTTACTAATCACCGTCGCCACGTTATCAAGCTCCTTAAAATTTAATCTTATTAACCATGCCTTAGAAGGAACTTAAAATCTGTGACAAAGATCACATTTCCAAGGGCCGATTAGTGTCTATTTC
The DNA here is from genome assembly GCF_000758705.1 of Paenibacillus graminis. NCBI lineage: Bacteria > Bacillati > Bacillota > Bacilli > Caryophanales > Paenibacillaceae > Paenibacillus > Paenibacillus graminis. The sequence goes on from NZ_CP009287.1 coordinate 3,898,701, forward strand.
CGCTTCCAGATCCCGCGTTCATAGGGCTTGGGCACATTCGACTTATCCACACCGCCAAGCGCCTCCTGGGCGTGGAGCGCCCAATAAGGATCGCTCAGCATTCCCCGGCCTACCGCGACAAGCTCCGCCTTCTCTTCGGTGACAATCGACTGCGCCTCCGCATAGGATTCCAGGCGTCCAACTGCAATTACGGGAACTTGAAGTCCGCTGCGGATGTACTCAGCAAGATTGACCTGGTAAGCCGGTCCTGCATTAGGACCGCCATTTGATCCGATGGGTCCTTCGCCTCCTGAAGACACATGGAACATATCCACTCCCGCAGCTTTGTAGCGGCGGCAGAACTCAAGAGCATAGGCTTCATCATATCCGCCTTCGACGTATTCTTTGGCGGATACTCTCATAAGCAGCGGCATTTCAACAGGAAGCACTTCACGTACGGTACGGGCCACCTGTTCTCCGAACAGAAACGGGTCTGCCCCATATTCGTCTTCTCTGACATTGGTCAGCGGAGAGTGGAACTGGTGTATCAGGTACCCGTGTGCCCCGTGAAGTTCAACAGTATCAAAGCCAGCTTCTGCTGCCCGCCGCGCGCCTTCACGGTAAGCCTCAACCAGCTCTGCTATTTCTTCTGCGCTGAGCGCCCGAGGTGTCTTGGACTTGGCGTCGAATGGAATCGCTGACGGTGCAACGGGAGGCTCCGCATCCTGGGCCTTGCGGCCGGCATGACCAAGCTGGATGGCAATCTTGGCGCCTTGAGTATGTACCGCATCGGTCAGTCTCCGGTAAGCATCAATGTGCTCATCGCTCCAGATCCCCGTATCTTGATTGGTGATCCGGCCATCCGGATGAACTCCGGTCATTTCTACAATAATGAATCCGGTACCGCCCACGGCGCGGCTTACATAATGAACAAAATGCCATTCATTTGGGATTCCATCCTGCCGGGATACTGCGTATTGGCACATAGGGGGCATTACAACCCGATTTTTTAAGGTCAAGGCTTTTAACTCATAGGGTGCAAATAAATCCGGCATTTCCATTCCTTCCTTCCCGCTGCGTTCTCATAATAGACAGGGCTTTTCCCCGTCAAATGTAGTATACACGTATTTTCAGCATTGGAGGCATGGAGATTCAGCATAATTCTGCCTGCGGCAGGGGATAACAAGACAAGTTAGAAGTCAGCGGAGGAATTCAGTTTAAAAGGAGGCGAGACTTGATGAAATGTCTGCAGATGAGCCTAAGACTGCTCATTCTGGGGAGTATCTGTCTAACACTGTACATTCCTGTGTCCCCCACTCAGCCTGCCGCCGCCTCTTCGGAGATTCGCGGGCCGATTCACCGACTGGTCAGCGGCCAGAACACTGAGGCTAATCCCAAGGATGATCAAGCCATCCCCGCAGGTTCTTCTTCCCGCAGTGCGGCACCATTGCAAAAACGCTCCAAAACACTTACCCTCAGCCAATTGCTGCGCAAATATCCTGAAACGATCAAGACCCGGGGGCCACACCGGAAACAAATCGCTCTCACGTTCGATGATGTGCCGGACCCCCGGTTCACCCCGCAGGTGCTGGACGTGCTGCGCAGGTACCATGTACATGCCACATTTTTTGTTGTAGGCAGCCGGGCAGCGAAGCACCCGGAGCTTGTGGCAAGAATCATCAGGGAAGGCCACACCGTCGGCAATCATTCCTACAACCATCCGGAGTTCAGCAAAATCAGCGTAAATGCGTTCCGTACACAGATTATCCGCACTGAAAATATCCTCAAGACAACGGCCGGCTATAAACCTCGGCTGATCCGTCCTCCCTATGGGGACATCAGCGAACCGCAGCTGAAATGGGCTAAAGCCCACGGCTACAAGCTGGTGAACTGGAATGTGGACTCACTCGACTGGAAGGGGCTGCCTAAATCACAGGTGCGGAATAATATCATTGCGAACGCCGGCAAAGGTGCCATCATTCTTCAGCATGGCGGAGGAGGCAGGGGCAGCGATTTGCGGGGAACCATACAAGCACTGCCGGAAGTGATCAGTATCATGCGCAAAAGAGGTTATACCTTCGTTACCGTCCCGCAGATGCTTCAGATCAGCCAGGAAAAATAAATAACAGCATACAAAAAAAGGAAACGGAGACTGCCGGGCTCCGGCATGCTTCGTTTCCTTTTCGGTCTAGAGCCTATTCGATCATGTACAGCTGCACATATTGGAAACCAAAGTCCGCAACATAGCTTTGGCTGCCGGGGATAAAGATGTCAATGCGGTTTCCCTTAATCGCGCTGCCCATGTCGGCTGCTGTAGCGATAAACGCCTGCTTGGGCAAACCCGGATGGGAATAGCCGGTTACCAGCACCTTCGTGCCAAGCGGTATCACACTGGGATCGACTGCAATGGTGCCCAGCTTCAGCGGGTTGCCAAAATAGTCCACTGCTCCCCATTTGCCGTTCTCGCTGAGTGCGGAAGAATACGCCGATGCTTTGACCTGAAGCACTTTGTCATAGCTGTATTCCTTACCCCAAGCCTGAACGGTGTTGGTCTGCGGTTCTACACTTAAAAGGGAGGCTTCCCCGGATTCCTTGGCTGCGGGTTCGGCAGCAGCTACGGCCTGTGTCTTTACAATGCCCGGAATAGCCAGCTTCAGGCCCGGATAAATATTATTGGCTGCAATATTGGGATTGGCGTTCATAATCTTATCCATGCTTATGCCATAATGATTGGATAAGGTATAATAGGTAGTAGCTTTTCCTGCGATATGTACGCTGTCTGCCTGTACAGGTGCTGCCTGCACCCATGTGCTGATTCCTAGCGCTGCAGCGAGTGCTGCAACCGCTCTAAATTTGATTTTCATAATATCCTCCTTCATTATTAGCGCAGTCCGATGGGGGTGTCCCGCTCTTCCTGCTTCACAGTAACTCCGGACGTATGTACCTTGTATTTGCCCTGATGTGTTGTTTTGTAAAACTAACAGTTATGAATATATCACAATTTTGTAACCAATGCCTATGAAATTGTTACCAAACTGACAGAAATGGCATTTTGAAGCGTTACCAAACGAACAATAGTTTACATATTTTTAATGAATATTTTCAATAATTCATCATTTTGAAAAAATCGAGTACAAATTCCCCGCAGATTTTACACAGATTTAACATTTCTCCCTTTAGCAAATAGTAGAATGATAGAAGAACACAAAGACATTGAAGCACTTGGAGGGTCCATGAACGTGAACGAAGAAGAAAAAAAGAATAACCATACCAGTCCGGCAACCGCTTATCTGAACCGTGATTTAAGCTGGATCGAATTTAACCGCCGCGTTCTCCAGGAGGCGCAGGACCCGGACAATCCGCTGATGGAGCGGGCCAAATTCCTGGCGATTGTGTCCAGCAATCTGGATGAATTCATCAGTGTACGCGTGGCAGGGATTCAGGATCAGATCCGGGCCGGCTATACGAAAAAGGATTTTACCGGCTATACCCCCTCCGGTCTTTATAAACGCCTCATCAAGCGGGTCAGCAAAATTATTGCCGATCAATACCGGACATTCCGCGACATCTCCCGCAGTCTGCACAAGGAAGGCATCGTGTTCGTGAATTATGAGGACCTGACACCGGCACAGGAACTGTCCATTGAACAGTATTACCGGGACATTATATTCCCTGTCCTGACACCCATGGCGGTCGATCAGAGCCGTCCCTTTCCGCTGGTGCACAGCCAGTTCATCTATCTTGCCGTCGTGCTGACACGCAAGGACAGCCAGGAGGAAGAGCCTTATTTTGCGATTCTGCAGATTCCATCCAATCTGCCGAGATGCATTCCCCTTCCCCACCGTTCCAACAGCAAAAAACGGCAGTTTGTTTTTATAGAAGATGTTATCCGCCATCATATCCAGACTCTGTTCAGCGGCTACGATCCCGTTGCCGTAAGTGAATTCCGCTTAACCCGCAACTCCGACCTGACGATTGACGAGGAAGGTGCGGAGGACCTGCTTGAGGAAATTGAAAAAGAGCTGCGCAAACGGCGGCGGGGCGTCCCTGCCCGTCTGGAGGTCCAAAAGGGAATTCACCCCTATGCGCTGGAGCAGCTGCAGGCTGAATTCGAGCTTGAGGATTTTGTCTTTGAGATTGACGGGCCGCTGGATCTTGGTTTCCTGCGCGGCTTCGCCGGCAGCCTGAAGGGCTTCAGCTACCTGCATGATGCGCCGATTGAACCGCTCTATCCTGCGGAGTTTGATGAGAATGAGGATTTCTTCGAGGTGCTGCGCGAACGCGATGTGCTGGTGTACCATCCTTATGAATCCTTTGATGCGATGACCGACTTCATCACACAGGCCTCTGAAGACGAGCAGGTCATGGCGATAAAAATGACGCTGTACCGTGTCAGCGGAAATTCTCCGCTAATCAGTGCCCTCGCACTCGCCGCCGAATCCGGCAAACAGGTCACCGTAGTTGTCGAGCTGAAGGCCCGCTTCGACGAAGAGCGCAATATCGCCTGGGCGCGCAAGCTGGAGCAGTCCGGCTGCCATGTCGTGTACGGCCTGGTTGGCCTGAAGACCCATGCGAAGATCACGCTTATTGTCCGCCAGGAAGGGCTTGAACTGCGCCGCTATGTGCATGTGGGAACAGGCAACTATAACGACAGCACGGCCAAAGCCTACACGGACCTCAGTCTGTTCACAGCGAACAACGAGATTGGCCTGGATGCTTCTGAGCTGTTCAACCAGATGACAGGCTATTCGGCCAATTATGACTGGAATGCCTTCGTTGTGGCCCCAACCAACATGAGCCTTTCGCTGCAAAAGCTGATTCTGCGCGAAGCCGAGCATGCCGCTGCCGGGCGTCCATCCCGGATCATCGCCAAAATGAACTCTCTGTCGAACCAGGAGGTCATTGACAATCTGTACAGCGCCGCCCAGGCGGGAGTGCCTATTGATCTGATTGTGCGCGGGGTCTGCTGCCTGCGGCCGGGGATAGAAGGCCTTAGTGAGCGGATTACTGTACGCAGCATTGTAGACCGTTTTCTTGAGCATTCCCGGATCTATTATTTTGAGAATGGCGGCGATCCTGAGGTCTACCTGTCCAGCGCCGATTGGATGACGCGCAATCTGACGCGGCGCATTGAACTGATGTGCCCGGTAAAGGACCCTGTAATCCGCAAGCAGATTGTGAAAATACTTGATCTCACCCTTAAGGATAATGTGAAATCGAGCTTTCTGCAGCCAAACGGATATTACGAACGCGCAGACGACAAAAAGGCCCCTTTCCGGAGCCAGTTCGCTGCTATGGAGGTTACGCGTTGGAAGGGAAGCCGAGCTTTACCTTCAGCCCCCAAACATTCCTGAACGCTTTGAGGGCGTTCTCGATGTCCTCCAGCCCAATAAGGAGCTCACCTGCGCCCTGCAGCTCCAGATCAAGCGTATTCCCGTGCAGGCGGGCTTCCAGCCCGCTTACAATGCCAATCTCGGTACTGTCCAGAGCAATGCTCAGTTGTACCAGAGTACCGAGCTTATGAATCCATTCCTCGTCGGAAGCCAGCAAAATGTCCTTGTGTGTCTGGGACAATTTCTGCTTCCGGCTTTTCGTGCTGTAAGAGGCAATTAAAGCGCCCAGAATCAGCTGGCGGTGTGTAAGCCCGCGGATCGGGGAATTCATGAGCCAGTACCGCGTATGCCGTTTGGATTGATAATAATTGATATTGGAGCCGGTCCGGTGCAGCATGATTGACACATAGATCAGCATACGCTGCTCGTCCCGGTCCCCCTCGGTATCAAATGCCTCAAAAAGGCTCAGCGCCAGCTTGTAGATGTGGTCCAGATGCCGCTTCGAGGTGCGGATATCAAAGCGGATAATCGTGTTCAGACTGAATGCCAGGGCACTGTCGCGCACAGGCTGTCCGGGATCGAGCAGGTCATGCAGCATGCCTTCCCGCAGGCCTTCTCCGCTGATTACGGCCCGGCTGGCGCCGATATACCGGTACACCGTGTGAAATATAATCAGCCCGGAGACGATGATATCCCCCCGGCTCTTGGAGAGCCCGTCCAAATCTTTGCGTTTCTCATACGGAATGGAAGGCAGCGTCTCCATAAATTTATCTATAGTCTCACTGAAAAGAGTGTAGCCGTGTGAATTCTGCAGTGAATAATCCCGCGTCTTCTGGTCCAGCTTCCCGAGGGAGCGCAGTGTTCCGCCAAGCCCAAAGAGCGGCAATCCCGGCCCGCTGTTCAGCCAATCATGCTCCACCAGCCTCCCGGTCACATAGGCCTGGAGCTTGCGCACCTGATCACTGTTCCAATTGCCATGGTGGCTGAACATCAGATTCGTATTTACCGCACCGAACGGGAAAGAGATACTCTGCTGGTAGCGCCGTCCCCGGAACAATGTGATCTCCGTGCTTCCGCCCCCAATATCAATAACAAAGCCGTCCTGGACATCAAAGGCGTTGATGACGCCCAAAAATCCAAAGTAGGCTTCCTGGTGGCCGCTGATTACCTCAATATGGATCTCCGATGCCTCCGATAGGTAGGAGACGATCTCCGTTGAATTCGCCGCGTTGCGTATAGCAGCAGTGGCGCCGGCTCGGATGTTGTCGACCTCAAATTCGCTGCAAATCTCCTTGAACTGATGCAGGACAGGCACAATCGTATCCATGTCCTTCCGCTCCAGCCTGCCGTCCTTGGTAATCTTCTCACTCAGACGAGCAGAGTATTTGCACTCCTTGATGATTTTGTAGCCTCCTTCCGGCGTCGTATCATAGATCACAAGGCGAATGGAGTTGGAACCAATATCAATGATGCCAATCCGGCAAAGATCATCTCTCATCTGTATGTACTCCTTTTTAAGTTGATTGGCCATCTATATACTATATCACCCATTTCTCCCCAGGCAAAAGCAAAACGGCCGCCGGATAGGTCCGGGGCCGTAAAAGGGCTGTTCTATAGGACTTTGCTTAAAAAATCCTTGGTCCGCGCATGCTTCGGATTGCCGAACACCTGTGAAGGATTGCCTTCCTCCACGATAACGCCGCCGTCCATGAACAGAATGCGGTCGCCCACTTCGCGGGCAAAGCCCATTTCATGGGTAACAATGACCATCGTCATGCCGTCTTCCGCCAGCTTCTTCATGACCTCCAGAACCTCACCGACCATTTCCGGGTCAAGCGCTGAAGTGGGCTCGTCGAACAGCATCACATGCGGCTGCATGGCAAGCGCCCGCGCAATGGCAATCCGCTGCTTCTGTCCGCCGGAGAGCTGGGCCGGATAAGCATCGCGTTTGTCTGCAAGACCGACGGTCTGCAGCAGCTCAAGCGCGATTTTTTCCGCTTCGGATGCCTGCTGCTTTTTCACTTTCAGCGGAGCCAGCATAATATTCTGCAGCACGGTTTTGTGCGGGAACAGATTGAACTGCTGGAAAACCATACCCATTTTTTCCCGGGTCACGTTGATATCATGCTTCTTGCCCGTAATGGACTCCCCTTCGAAGGTGATTTCGCCGCCTGTAGGCTGCTCCAGCAGATTGAGGCAGCGCAGGAAGGTGCTTTTGCCGGAGCCGCTGGGGCCGATGACAACGACAACTTCCCCTTTGTGAATCTGCAGATCAATCCCCTTCAGAATGTCCAGTTTCCCAAAACTTTTGTGCAGGTTGTTAACGGCGATCATCCGTATTCAGCCTCCTTTCCAATATGCCCAAGATCTTCGACAAGGTGAATGTAAGGACAAAGTACATCACAGCGATCACAATTAAGGGATTCAATCCCTCATAGGTTATAGTTGTTACGGATCTTGCCTCGAAGAGCAGATCTGCCACCCCGATCATGGAGACGATCGAAGATTCTTTGATGATCGTAATGAACTCATTGCCGATGGCGGGAAGCACGTTTTTGATCGCTTGGGGAAGAACAATATAACGCATCGTCATCCCCTGCCGCATGCCGAGCGAACGCGCCGCTTCCACCTGTCCACGGTCCACCCCTTGGATGCCGGCACGGAAGATCTCAGCCAGATAGGCGGAGCTGTTAATGGTCAGTGTGATGGCCCCGGATTGGATCGGCGAAAATTCCAGGCCAAACTCCGGCAGCCCGTAATGGATTAAGAACAGCTGCACCAGCATAGGTGTGCCGCGCAGGAATTCTACCCAAGCCGTTGCGATAAAACGCAGAATCCACCATTTGGACATCCGAAGCAGAGAAACTATGATCCCCAGCACAAAACCGAAGAATACCCCCAGCACAGCCAACAGCAATGTGTACTTCAAACCGGAAAGAAAAAAATTGCGGTACTCATAAGCGATATCGAATACATTCATTTTTGGCATAACCTCCTGTCTGCAAAAAAATAGAAAACAGCGGAACACCGCCATTTTCAGATCATTCCCAACTATTTTATACCTTCCCTGCAGCAGCGGCTGCAGGGGTTAAACTGCTTGAGATCACTTCAAGCGCATGAAGAATTATTTCTCTGCCAGCTCGCTTGCAGCCGCAACATACTCATCGATTTTGCCTTCGGAGTTCAGACGGGTCAGGGTCTTGTTCACCTGAGCCAGCAATTCGTCGTTGCCCTTCTTCACACCGATCACATAACCATCATCCTCCACCTCAGGTTTGGCATCAGTGATGGCCAGTCCCTTGACGTTCTTTACGAAGGATTTGGCTACCGGACCTTCCATGATCGAGGCATCTACACGGTTCGATTGCAGCTGCAGCACGATTTCGGAAATTTTGCCCAGTGAAGTCAGTTGCGCGCCTTCAATCCCCTTGGCGATGTCTTCCTGAATCGATCCGGTCTGCACGCCCAGCTTCATGCCCTTCAGGGAATCCATTGTCGCAAACTTATCTTTGTCGGCTTCACGCACAACAACCGCTTGTTCGGCTTTGTAGTAAATATCAGACAGCCCTACCGCTTTTGCCCGTTCCGGTGTTGGACTCAGGCCCGAAATCACAATATCGACTCTGCCGCTTGAGAGCTCATTCAGCAGGGAATCGAAAGCCAGATCCTTGATCTTCAGCTCGGCTCCCATATCCGCAGCGATTTGCTTGGCGATCTCGATGTCAAAGCCCACGATGGTATCCTTGCCGTCCACCACTTTGTGGAATTCATATGGAGGAAAATCGGCGCTGGTTCCCAGTGTAAGCGTCTTAGACGCAGTACTGCTATTCGTATTCGCACTGCTGCCGGTAGCTGCGTTATTTTCTTTGTTATTATTACCACACCCGGTCATAAGGCCAGCTACGAGCAGCATCCCTAATGAAAGTTTACCCCATTTGTTCATCTGTATATCTCCCCTATTCTCTTCAAATTCTCTAGTTGTGCCATTGACCGATTTATTATAAATCAACACGTATGAATATGCAAAGACAAATTTGTGACAAAGACTGTAAAATTGCGGAAGAAGCTCGCGCCGCTGCGAGACTGCTTTGCCGCTTCATTTTGCACAACCCTTTGAAAGAAGTATATACTATGTACTATCTCCAATTGATCCCAAAATAACAGAAATGGTTCATGCGCTCATTATGGGTGGTATTAATATGCTAAAAGTCCCACAAAGCTTAAGCCTATGCCTTCGAAGCGGGAGTTATGACTGAGTTGTTCAGGAAGCTTTTTGAAGCATTTATTCATCACACAACTTTTAGGAGGTGCAATCATGCTTTTGGAAGCTATGTACCATGTCCCCCGTGACAAATGGGCTTATGCCTACGATGCAAAGACTATACATCTGCGTGTTCGCACCAAACGGGATGATGTGGACTGTGTAGTCGCGCTCACCGGGGATAAATACAATTGGCAAGACACCTCATACGATATCATGATGGATAAAGCGGCCTCGGACGACATGTTTGATTACTGGGAAGCAGCGGTCCGGCCCAAATATAAACGCCTAAGCTACACCTTCCGTGTGAGCAAAGGCAATGAAAGTGTATATCTGCTTGATAACGGAATCCGGACGGAATACCCGGCCCCCCCGAACCACTACTATGAGTTCCCCTATATACACCAAATCGATTTGTTCCAGGTGCCGAACTGGGCCAAGGATGCGGTGTTCTACCAGATCATGACGGAGCGGTTCGCCAACGGTGATCCTTCGAATGACCCGGAGGGGACGGAGCCATGGGGCGGAACGCCGAAGCTGGATAACTTTTTTGGCGGAGATCTGCAAGGCGTGCTGGACCATTTGGACGATCTGCAGGAACTCGGGATTAACGCCGTTTATTTTACCCCACTGTTCGTTTCCCCTTCCAATCATAAGTACGATATCATGGATTATAAAAGGGTCGCTCCTCATTTTGGTGATAATGAGCTGCTCAAAACCGTTGTCGAGGAATGCCACTTCCGGGGAATCCGCGTCATGCTGGACGCCGTGTTCAATCATTGCAGCGACAAGTTTCCGCCATTTCAGGATGTTCTGGAGAAGGGGGAGTACTCCGTCTATAAAGACTGGTTCCATATAAACTCCTTCCCGGCCGAAATTGTCGACGGTATTCCTACGTATGACACCTTCGGTTTTTTTGGCAATATGCCGAAGTTCAACACCGCCAATCATGAAGTGAAAACCTATCTGCTGGAGGTGGCAGAATACTGGATCAAGGAAATCAAGGTGGACGGTTGGCGGCTCGACGTGGCCAATGAAGTGGATCATCATTTCTGGCGGGATTTCCGCAAAGTAGTCAAAGCGGCCAACCCCGAAGCCTATATTGTGGGTGAAGTATGGAGTGACTCCTTAACCTGGCTGCTGGGCGACCAATTCGATTCCGTGATGAATTATCCCTTTTCCGGGACCGTATTGGAATTTTTCAACGGGGGGATGGACGGCATTACCTTCGGACACCGGATCGGCGCCCTCCTTATGCGTTATCCGCAGCAGACCAATGAAGTGGTCTTCAATTTGCTGGGCAGCCATGATACCCCGCGGCTGTTGACGGTCGTAGGTGAAGACAAACGGAGGCTCAAGCTGGCCGTTGTTTTTCTTTTTACTTTTATGGGGACTCCTTGTATTTATTATGGTGATGAAATTGGTCTTTCAGGCCATGAAGATCCGGATTGCCGCAAGTGTATGGAATGGAATGAAGCAAGCCAGGACCGCGAGCTGTATGATTTCTATCGGATGATGATTGCCCTGCGCAAACATAACAAAGCGCTGCGCGAAGGCCGCTTCCGTATCCTGCAGGCATGTGAGAATGACCCGTGCATCGTCTATGAGCGTGCGGATGATGTGATTCATTTTACTGTGTGGATGAATAATTCGCCGGTGCCCCGCATCCTCAGCCATCCGATGGAAACAGATGATTGGCAGGATGCCTTGACCGGAGAGCCGGTAGCACCGGAAGCAGGGATGATGCATATCTCACTCGACCCGTACGGGTACCGGATTCTCAGCCGGCACTTGGGTTAAAACAAGCAGCAACGGCTTCGGCTACCTCAACAAAATACAGCTTCCGTTTCAGCAAGTAGAAAATCTAGGTTCAGCTTATCTAATGTTACCTGGAGAATGCCTCTCCATGAGCCCTTCCGTAACTATAAATGGAATAAAGGCGACTAATTGGCCCCAGCGCCCTCTCCTCCGCAGGTTAAGTGGAAAAAGGGTAGCTAATTCAGCTCATTTTGTTCCTGGCGAGGGAAAGTGGCCCAATTAAGTTTCCTTTCTTTCCACTTAAATCTCACAATTCTTGATTTTAGGGTGAGATAAGCTCCCTTTTTTCCACCTAATGCTTGCTAAGAAGCCGGTGCGCAGGCGCTAGGTGGAATCATTTCAGACTTCCAAGTTGTCCTCATTTGCACAAAGGACGTTCAGCAAGATCTTCTGATCTGCTAAACGTCCTTTTTCTTTGCCTGCACTATGCTGTTTTATACGTGTTCCAAGACACGGTTGTAGATCTCCATGTACTGCTGTGCTGATACATTCCAGCTGTAATCACCGGCAAACGCGTTTTTGGTTACTTTTTTCCAATGCTCCGGCTTCTGGTAGAACGATACTGCCCGGCGGAGCGTGTACATCATGTCGTGGGCGTTATAATCCTTAAAGGTGAAGCCATTCCCCTGTCCGGTTTCCTCATTGTAGGCGTGAACCGTATCATTCAGCCCTCCTGTTTCCCGCACGACCGGAATACTGCCGTAACGCAGGGCAAGGAGCTGGCCGATCCCGCAAGGCTCGAATTTGGACGGCATGAGGAACAGATCGCTTGCTGCATAGATTTTGCGGGACAACGCGTCGCTGAACAAAATCTGTGAGGATAGCTTGTTCGGATAACGCCACTGTGCCTCACGGAACCAGCGTTCATAGACTTCATCGCCGGTCCCCAGCAGGACAAATTGAATATCATCATAATAGAGCAGCTCATCCAGCACACGGGTTAGCAGGTCCAGTCCTTTGGAGTCGACGAGACGTGTGACCATTGCAACCAGAGGAATGTATGGAGCCACCGGCAGACCCAGCTCCTGCTGCAAAGCAATTTTATTCTCCGCTTTTTTGGCCAGATTGGTGCGGTAGCGGGTATAAATCTGCGGATCGCTGGCCGGATTGTAGATCTTAGTGTCTATACCGTTAACAATCCCGCTCAGACTGTCCGCCCGTGAGGAGAGCAGGCCTTCCAGTCCATAGCCATAGTAGGCTGTACGGATTTCTTCGGAATAGGTCGGGCTTACTGTAGTGATGTGATCGCTGTAGACGATCCCCGCCTTCATGAAATTCACATTGCCGTAATACTCTACACCCAGGAAATAGCTGTCATCCAGACCCAGCAGCTCACCGAGCACGGAGTACGGGAATACTCCCTGATACAGTAGATTATGGATGGTAAACACCGTCCGGATTTCACTGTAAAACGGATTATGCCGGTAATGGGCCTGCAGCAGCATCGGAATCACTGCGGCATGCCAGTCATGGCAATGCAGCACATCAGGCTGGAAATCAAGAGTCTCCAGACACTCCAGCACCGCCCGGTTGAAAAACGAAAAGCGCTCTCCATCGTCCATGTAGCCGTAAATGCCATCCCGCCCAAAATAATATTCGTTATCGATAAAGTATACGGGAATACCATCATATACCATCCGTTCAATGCCGCAATATTGGTTACGCCAGCCGATCGGCACAGTCAGAGCTGCAACATGCTCCATTTGCGAGACAAATTTGTCCGGAATTCCTCTGTACTTCGGTAAAATCACACGTACATCCACACCCGCGCCTTTCAGCGCTTTGGGCAAAGCACCAATGACATCGGCCAGCCCTCCCGTTTTGACGAACGGATGAGCTTCGGCTGCAGCAAATAAAACCTTCATCTCTAGAAATCCCCCTTATGTGTATGGACTGCCTATTTTACCGCCTTGCGGCCTGCTTTTTTCAACACCAGGAAGCTTAGCGGAGGAATGGTCAGTTCAATGCTGTTCACCTGGTTGTGCCATTCTTTTTTGCTGCTCTTCATCGGGGCATTGTGCACACCGGAGCCGCCGAATTCCGTATTTTCGGAACTGAACAGTTCTTCATACGTTCCCGGCCGCGGGACTCCGATCCGGTACATCCGCCGCTCCACCGGCTGGAAGTTGATAATAATCAGCAGCGTATCGACAGGCCTTTTGCCCCTGCGGATATAGGAAACGATGCTCTGGCCGCTGTCATCGGCATTGATCCATTGGTACCCTTCCATCTCATGGTCAAGCTCCCACAGCGCTTTTTCATTCACGTAGAGCTTGTTCAGCGCTGCAGTGAACGCCAGCATCCGGCGGTGGCTTTCATAATCGAGCAGCAGCCAATCCAGCTGTTCTTGATCCTTCCATTCGATAAACTGGCCAAACTCTCCTCCCATGAACAGCAGCTTTTTGCCGGGATGGCTGATATGGTAGCCCAGAAGCAGGCGGAGTCCGGCGAATTTCTGCTCATAGGTGCCGGGCATTTTGTCCAGCAGCGACTTCTTGCCGTGCACCACCTCGTCGTGGGACAGCGGGAGGGTGTAATTTTCCGAGTAGGCATAGCAGATGGGAAAGGTCAACAAATTGTGATGATAAGGTCTAGCCCCAAAATCATGTTCTATGTAGCCTAATGTGTCATTCATCCAGCCCATGTTCCATTTGTAGTTGAATCCCAGACCTCCCTCATGCACTGGCGCAGTAACTCCCGGCCAAGCACTGGACTCTTCTGCCATCATCAACGCTTTGGGATAATAATGAAAAATCGTCTTATTAAGACGCTGGATAAACTGGATGGCTTCCAGATTCTCCAGTCCCCCGTTGGCATTTCTGCGGTATTCATGCCCCTTCTTCTCAAAGTCCAGTCTAAGCATACTGGTGACCGCATCTACACGCATCCCGTCGATATGGAACATCTCGAACCAAAACAGCGCATTTGATATCAGAAATGAGGAAATTTCCGGCTTGCTGAAATCAAAAGACAATGTCCCCCAGCCCGGCTTCTCCGCCAGCATCGGGTCAGCATATTCAAACAGCGGCGTGCCATCGAACATTCTCAAACCATGGGCATCTTTGGCAAAATGGGCCGGTACCCAATCCAGCAGTACGCCAATTCCAGCCTGATGCAGCTTGTCGATCAGATACATCAAATCCTGCGGTTCCCCAAAGCGGCTGGTTGCGGCAAAATAACCTGTGCCCTGATATCCCCAGGATAAATCGTAGGGATGCTCGGCCAGCGGCATAAACTCAACATGGGTATAGCTCATTTCCACCAAGTAGGGAATCAGCAGCTCACTCATCTCCCGATAAGTGTATAATCCGCCATCTTCCTTTTGGCGCCAAGTTCCAAAATGCATTTCATAAATGTTCAAAGGCGCGTTATATGGAGCCTTGCTCCTCCGCCGCCAAGCCGCATCCCCCCACACATAGCCGTCCAGATCTGCAACAATGGAAGCCGTCGCCGGACGCACCTCTGCATGGAAAGCATAAGGGTCAGCTTTAAGAAAGTTTGAGCCGTCTGGGCCCACAATCCTGTATTTGTAAAAAGTTCCCGCTTTCATTCCCGGAAAAAAACGACTCCAAAATCCTGAATCGGGTATCTTATATAACGAGTCCACGTCTTTGGTCCCATCCCAGCCGTTATGATTACCAGCCAGTCCTACATATGTCGCATGAGGAGCCCACACGGTAAAGCGTACGCCCGGTATTCCTTCTTCAGCGGCAATGTGCGCGCCCAGCATCGTATAGCTGCGATAATTCGTGCCCTCATGGAACAGATAAATATCATCAGATGACGGGAGGTTAACTGTTGTTGATGTATCGGCCAAATCATCACCACCTTCTTATATAGGATGCACCTTTAACATTACCCGAATGTAGCGGTTTTGAAAATGATTTTGGGCAGATTTTCGGGTTCTGAAGAATAAAGAAAATAATTCATGTAATTTTTGCAGAAGCAGGGCAGTATATTTCACCTATGCGTTTCAAGTGCTTGCGCAGCGTGTATATTACAAGCATTGACAAAAAAATGGGAGGGATAACAAATGAGTAAAAAAGAATGTATCGCCATGCTGCTGGCAGGCGGGGAAGGGCGCAGACTCGCCCCCTTGACAACCACCATGGCTAAGCCTGCAGTCCCTTTCGGAGGACAGTATAGAATCATTGACTTTCCCCTCAGCAATTGTGTGAATTCCAATATTGATACTGTTGGGGTACTGACTCAGTATGAAGCCAATTCTTTGCATAACCATATTGGTGAAGGTGAGCCCTGGGGGCTCCATACCGAGTCGGGCAAAGGAGTGAAGCTGCTACCCTCCGGCGTTGAAGGCAGAGACAGCTACACAGGAACAGCCGATGCCATTTATAAAAATATTGAATTTATTGACAGCCACAAGCCAGAACATGTTCTTATTCTGTCGGCGGATCATATTTACCATATGAATTACCGGAAAATGCTCGATTATCATATCAGCAAAAATGCAAAAGCCACCATCTCCGTGATGGAAGTGCCTTGGGATGAGGCCAGCCGTTTCGGGGTAATGAACGTGAATGATGAGCTTAAAATTTCAGAATTTGCCGAAAAACCCAAGGTTCCAAAGAGCAACCTTGCTTCTATGGGGATTTACTTATTTGAATGGAAATACCTCAAAGAGCATCTGCTGCTGGATGCAGCCGATTCAGCCTCCAGCCATGACTTTGGCAAAGATGTCATTCCAGCTATGCTGGATGGCAGCGAAGCTTTGTTCGCCTACCGTTTCAAGGGATATTGGCGGGATGTAGGTACGGTTGACAGTCTCTGGGAAGCTCATATGGATCTGCTGCACGAAGGCAACGGCTTCAAGCTCGACAATTCCCGCTGGCCGATGTACAGCCGGGCCCGCCGGACGAAGGCAGCTGCGCATAAACCCCGCATTCAAATCCCTTCTGCTGACAGTCTTGTGAATGATTCCTGCCTGCTGGAAGGCAGCCTGAACCGTTCGGTCGTCTTTGGCGGCGTTGAGGTCGGCAAGCTGAGCCTGGTGAAACAGAGTGTCATTATGCCCGGCGTAAGAATCGGACGGGGCGTGCTGATTGAGAATGCCATTATTGGTGAAGGGGCTGTCATAAAGGACGGGGCCGTGATTAAGGGCAGTCCGGACAACATTGTCGTCGTTGGCCCGCATGAGATCGTTGCCGCTAAGCCGGTCATTAAGACCCAGCCTTCCCGCCTGCTGCAGGAAGTCTACGAGAAAACTGGACGTCTGCGTGCAGAGGGCCTTCCTTCTTAATCAGAATAACGCTCCAATCTGAATAAGGGATGAAGAAGCTGTCATTGACAGTTTCTTCATCCCTTATTTTGTCTCTAGTCCAAGCTTGGACTAGAGTGGTTTCTCTTCCTTTGGAGCCTCCGGCGCCAGCTCCTCCGTCATCGGCAAAATCACAGTCACCTGCGTTCCCTTGCCAAGCTCGCTGTCCATTTCCAGCTTGCCGCCGTGCAGCTCGACAATTTGTTGTGAGATCGCGAGTCCCAAACCTGTTCCCCCATTCAGGGCATCCACCTGGAAGAAGCGGTCGCGCACTCTGCCGAGATGGGCCTCACTGATACCTATCCCGCTGTCCCGCACAATAACCGCAAGTTCACTGCCCGGCAGCCGGTGTGCAGACAGGACGATGCTTGAATCCTCGGGAGAAAACTTCACAGCATTGTCCACCAGATTAAGGAACACTTGCTTCAACCGGTTGGCATCAGCCTTGATATAGAACGTTTCGTCACATTCCAACAGCAGGTGAATGCGTTTTTTCTCTGCTTTGGCCCAGATATTCAGAATGGTCTCCTGCAGCAGCACTTTGATATCCACACGTCCCATGGACAGTTTCATTTCATTCTGCTGCAGCTTAGAGAAGTCGAGTATTTCTTCCACCAGCCCGATCAGCCGGTCGCTTTCCTTGGAGATGATCTCCATGCCCAGCTTGGTTTCCTCCGGATCATAACCGCCGGATACGAGCGTTTCGCTCCAGCCCTTGATGCTGGTAAGCGGAGTCCGCAGCTCATGCGAGATGGAGGAGATGAAATCATCCTTGATCTGGTTGCTGCGGATAATCTCATCCGCCATATAATTCAGCGTCGAAGCCAGATCACCGATTTCGTAGCGGTAATCGCCTTTGATGCGGGTAGTGAATTTGCCCTTCGCCATCTGCGCGGAGACAGCGGTGATATTCTTCAGCGGCTTGACAATAGAATTCGCCAGACCAAAGCTGAACAAAACGACAATCGCCATAACCGCTGAACCAATCCCAATGGAGACCAGCGTCAGGTTCAGCAGATCACTGTCGATTCTTTCCATTGAGGTAACATAACGGATGACATATGTCTCGCGCCCGTTGATATGCACCAGCTTGGAAACGGCCATTACGCTTTCGTTCGTCCCCGGCTGGCGGCCCACCCAGCGGCCGACACTCCCCCCCACCGCTTCCGGGACATCACTTGTCGTAATGGTGCGGTCGGGCTGAAATCCGGTGGAACTGATCAGCATATTCCCATCCTGCGTCAGCACCTGGAGTTCCGTGTAGTCCATTTCGAAGAAATCGAGCAGCTTTTGCAGTTGATTGGGTGAGCGTTCTCCGGAAATCTCATATTTCAGGAAATCCTCTGCCGTCCCGATATGCGTTGTGATTTTACTGTAGACACTGTCGTAATAATACGTCCGGATCGCCAGCAGGAATATAACCTCAACGAGGAGAAGCGCCACAAAGACGACAAAAATATAGTGCAATACAATCTGTCTGCGCATCCCCTTCTTGATCATTGTCCCTGGCCTTTCCACTTATAGCCGTGACCCCACACGGTCTGAAGATATTCCGGCTCCGACGGATTATTTTCGATTTTTTGCCGCAGCCGGCGGATATTCACATCCACTATTTTGGGATCGCCCATATATTCCTTGCCCCAGACATGATCGAGCAGTGAATCACGGCTGAGCGGGGTGTTCTCCATCTCCAGGAAATATTGCACCAGTGAAAATTCAGTCGGGGTCAGCTCAATCGCCTCACCGCTGCGTTTGAACTGCTTGGAAATCAGGTCCAGCGTAAACGGCCCGGACTGAAAAGAAACCTTGGCTGACTGCTCACGATGCACATTGACCCGGCGGAGCAGGGATTGAATGCGGGCGATCAGTTCTGTAGGGCTGAACGGTTTGCTTACATGGTCATCTGCTCCTACCGAAAGCGCATAGACTTTGTCCTGCTCCTGAACCTTCGCGGTCAGAAAAATAATCCCCAGCCGCTCATTGGTCTCTCTGATTCGTCTGCATACCTCAAATCCGTCGATCCCCGGCACCATTACATCCAGCAGTGCGATATCAATATCGGGCACCGTTGTCAGCTTGTGAAGCGCCTCGTTCCCGTCTGCGGCCTCCAGCACCTCAAACCCGTTGCGCTTCAGGTTAATCACAATAAAACTCCGGATGGATTCTTCATCCTCCAGGATCAGTACTTTACTCATCGATTCCCTTCCTTTCAATAGGCGAGGTGATTTTGTTGCTGTCTCCCCCGCTTGTATTCTGCTCCAGTTCTCCCCGGTAGCCGATAATTTTGTCCATATCGCTTCCGAGCATCTCCCAGCCTTCATTTTTCTCCCGGTCCCATTCCGCAGGAGTAAAGAATGAAACCTCAGCGACCGTCTCTCCAGTGTCCAGCATGATGAATCTTAGATATTTGTCCTGGACGGACTTGGTGTCAACTGTCACCTTCTCATACCATTTCGGTAAAATGTTAAGGGTGAAGCGGTCCGACGGGTCCTGATACAGCTGATCGGAGAAGGTAAGTCCGTTCTTGCCATCCCATTTATAATAGGAATTAAAATACGGAATGGTCTGCGGATCGAAGTATTCCCAGCCCTTGGGAGGCTCAAGCAGACCGATCTCCAAAATCCCGTCGCCGTCGATGTCTTCACTGACAATCTTACGCTCCTTGAAGGTTCTGGCGTCCCCCGGAACAACCACACGCAGCTTGTTGTTCTCCATCACTACCATAGTTGAATAGGCCGAATGGGAATCAACCGCAGCATCCAAGATGATACCTTCTTTATGTTCGGCTACTTTTCCTGAGACAATATTGTAATAATTATTAAAATACGGGTCCAGATCATCAAGTTCATCCAGAACCTTGAACCCGTCGCTGTACTGATAGGTTGCAATCGTGACAAATTCATTGCGTTTGAAATTTACAACGGTTATGTCTTGAATTCCGTCTTCGTTCAGATCGTCCAGCAAATATTTGGTGTAAGGCTGAGTCAGTATTTCCTCCAGAACCCCGTCTGAATAGCTGTATACCACCATTCCCTTTTCTTCTCCGCGCGAATAGCCTGCAATGATATCCAGCTTGCCGTCACCTGTAACATCCTGAATATTCACAGAATCCAGTCCGGTTCCATTGCCGTCGAACACCAGCTTCTTCGCCCAGTCTTTATCGTGCTTCTCCAGGATCATGCCGTGAATCTGCACCGTTTCATTCTTCGTCAGATAGAAAACGAGTGTCTCCATAGTGCCGTCCATGTCCAGATCCTCTGTAAAAATGGCGCTGTCATCATTATTGGCCGGACGAATCAGCGTGGAGCCGGCAGGCTTCAGGGAATTGATCGCTGTCTTCAATGACGCCTTGTCGGCGGACAGCTGCGGCGCCCTCATCTTCGAAACAGGATCGCTGATGAAGGTGCAGCCCGACAGCACAGACAGTGACAATGACACCGCCGCCAGGCGCTTCAGAACTTGTCTACTCAACTTCATCACTCTTTCCCGGTTGCCTTCAGTTCGGTTCATTACAGCCGGGCGCGCTCCTGGGAAGTCAGTCTGCGGCCCTTCACATCATGTTTGATTCTTCCGTCTTCGAGCACCCAGATTCGGGTGGCGTAACGCTCCGCCAGCTCGATCGGGATCACGGTGATGACCGTAAGCCCGGTTTCCTTGCACAGTTTGCGCAGTGTCTCCAGCACATTTTCCGCCGATTTGGGATCAAGGCCGGTCACCGGCTCATCTGCCAGTATAACCTTGGCGCCATGCACTAATGCGCGGGCAATAGCCACGCGCTGGCGTTCCCCCCCGCTGAGCTGGCTGGTCTTCAGCTTAGCCTTGTCGAGCAGACCGAGCAAATCAAGCTGATCCATTGCGCCCATGTAATCATCCGACCGCACCATGCCGGTCACCATCCGCCACAGCGGAGTCTGGGAAGACTGGCCAATCAGCACATTCTTCAGCGCCGTCCGGTTCGGGTTCAGCTCCGCATTCTGTTCAAGGTACGCCCATTCACGGCTGATCTTGCGTTTGCCGGCAAAGGCGCTTTTCATAATATCCATTCCATCTACCCTGAAGTTGCCGCGGTCCCATTTCTCCTTGAGCGCCAGGCAGCGCAGCAGCGTCGACTTCCCGCTTCCGCTCGCTCCGAGCAGCACTACCAATTCACCTTCTTCTAATTGAAAGCCAATATCCTGCAGTACCGGAATTTTGTCTTCCCCGACTGCCTTGGCCAAATGTTCAACTGTGATCATAGTTCAGCCTCTCCCTGTCTTCATCTCTACTCTACTCTATAGTGTACTCTGAAAGCGGGATCAAATTCCATGCGAGCACTCGTTCTTATCTTACCTCAAATCGTCTGGCGTGGCGAGAATAATAACCCGGCCAGGCCGAACAAAATATATAAAATGCCCATCAGGAGAAATACCCCGCCGCCCCAGCCGAATTGCAGCAGCAGGCCGCCGAGGCCCGGTCCGATAATACTGCCGAAGCTGTAATGGAATGAAGAAACTACATTGGCGGCAGGCAGCAGATTGCGCGGCAGGATATCTGCGGCATAGCTGAGGCCCAGCGAGAAAAAAGAGCCTACAAGCCCGCCGGCTGCCATGAGCACGGCCAGGGTCCACCAGAACCGGTCTTGCGCCAGCGGCAGAAGGGCGAACGCTAATCCCCCGCCAACCCCGGAGACAATCAGAATTTTCTTCCGCCCGTAGCGGTCGCTCCATATGCCTAACGGCATCTGCAGCAGCAGGCCTCCAATCCCTGCGAACGGCAGCAGCGCCGCGATCTCATTGGCGCTGAAGCCGATGCGCAGCCCGTATACCGGGAAGTTGCTGTTCAGGCTTGCTTCCATATACCCGTATAAAAGGGCCGGGATCAGCGCATACCATGCCAGACTGTAGCTGCGGGCGAACCGGCGGGCCTGGCCCTCTCCATGCTCGACCTTGTCCGGACGGGAGTCCGGGAGCTTGACCAGCACGAGGAGCAGCACAAGCAGAAACAGCAGAGCAATCGCCGCAAAAGGTACTGCCTGTCCAAACCGCAGCAGGCTGATGCCAAGCGGCCCGAGGCTGAAGCCGAGCCCGTAAGACATCCCGTACAGGGAGAGATTACGGCCACGGTGCGCAGCAGGCGTCATCAGCAGCACCCAGAGCTGGGCAGCATAATTGATGGCCGAATCCCCCGCGCCAACCAGCAGGCGCAGCAGAAACCAGGCTTTAACTCCAGTAAGCAGCGGAAATAAAAGGAGCGACACCAGTACAATGCTAATTCCGGCTGCGATCAATTTTTTGAAACCGATCCCGCTGAGAATCCGTTCCGCCACCAGGGTCATCGCGAACGAGCCTACATACAGTGCGGCGGCATTCAGGCCATTCAGCGAGGAAGAGATCCCCTTTTGCTCCAGCAGAATGGATAATACCGGGAGTAGCAAGCCCTGGCTGAGTCCCGCGGCGATGATAACGGTAATCAGAATGAAGTAATTCAGTTTACTGCTCTGGTTCACAGATGTAGCGGTACTGTCTGGCACGGATGAATCCTCCTATGTATTTCTATGATTACGGAAACTTACACCGCCCTCGCAAACACCGAACATTATAGTGGACAACCTTCTTCAAAACAAGAGATAATATATAGAAGTGACCGATTTCCTGGGGGTGCAAGCTCGTGAACTATAAATTAGAAATTGATGTATCGCCGGTATATGAACTGCTGGACAGTTTTATGTTATATGTAACAAGAAAATGGATCTCCAATCTGGACATCGGACCCGATTGGATCCGCGATGTCGACAGCCGCATCGCCCCGCAGCAGATTTCTGCACTGCGCCAGGCTGCCGAATGGCCTTTTGGTGACTATGATGTGCTCTACGCATGGGCGTACAGCAGAGGACCGGCTTCAAAAGTCACCCAATTCCTGGATGAGCTGGAGGCCTGTTCGCTTGAGGAATGCTTTGAGCGTACAGCGCCTTTTTTTGAAGAGTTCTCTCTGGAAGAATGCGCCCGGATCAAATACGGCTACACACCGCTGCTGCGGCTGTGGTACGACCAGTATTTCCGCCATACGGAGCAAAAGATGCTGCCGCTGATGATCGAGGACGCCTCGGAGAAAAAAATGCTGGAGAGCAAAATGGATATCGTCGCCCTCATTGAATATGCGTCCGGCGGCATGGTCATCGAGGACATTCCGGAGCTGGAGACAATAGTACTGCTGCCTACCGTCCACAACCGGCCGATCAATACCTATTGCTTCTATAAAAGATTGATGCTGGTGCAATATCCTGTCGATGTGCCTCAGGACAGTGAAGACGAGCCGCCTACCGTGCTGCTCCGCTTAACCAAAGCCCTCTCCGACCCGACCCGGCTGCGTATGCTGCGCTTTATCGCCCATGAGCCCAAGACGATGTGGGAAATGCAGTCCGAGCTGAACCAAACGAGGGAAATGCTGATGCACCACCTGCTCATTCTGCGCGTCGCCGGCCTGCTGCGGGTGCATTTGCGGGGAGAAGGCACAGAGCGCTACA
This sequence comes from Paenibacillus graminis, assembly GCF_000758705.1. Lineage (NCBI taxonomy): Bacteria > Bacillati > Bacillota > Bacilli > Caryophanales > Paenibacillaceae > Paenibacillus > Paenibacillus graminis. The sequence goes on from NZ_CP009287.1 coordinate 3,921,869, forward strand.
GCATCAGACCTGATGGAGCTTCGGAACTTCAGATGTTCCTGGAGTCCTATATTCGTATATAATAATGATTTAGAGATAGATACTTATTAGGAGTGAGCATTATGAAATATTTGACACAGCAAGTGATTTTCGATCTTGATGACACCCTGGTGCATTGCAATAAATATTTTGACCTTATTCTGGGGCAATATTTCGAGCTGATGTCCGAATGGTTTGGTGAGTATGGCGGGACAACCGCCGAATTCCGCAGCAAACAGGTAGAAATAGATGTACAAACTGTAAGCTCAAGCGGACTCGCCAGCGATAATTTTCCGAAATCCCTCATCGCGACGTACCGTTTCTTTTGCATCAAATACAACCGGCCTGCTGACCCTTATCAGGAACAGCAGCTGATGAAGCTCGGTATGAGCGTCTATGATCAGGAGGTTGAGGCCTACCCCGGCATGGTGGAGACCTTGGACACTTTGAAGCAGGACGGGCATGCGCTTTACCTTTACACCGGCGGGGACGATACTATCCAGCAGCGCAAAATTGAACAAATGAAGCTTGACGTTTATTTTAATGACCGGATCTACATCCGCCAGCACAAAAATGTGGAGGCACTGGAGAATATCCTGAGCACGCATAGCTTTGACCGCAAAAACACATGGATGATCGGTAATTCCCTCCGTACAGATGTGCTTCCCGCCTTGACTGCTGGCATCAACAGCATCTATCTGAAGCAGCAAAATGAATGGCTCTACAACCTCATTGAGCTGCAGCGCGAGATGCAGCAGTCCGTCCAGACGATCACCTCCATCAGCGAGGTGCCGCCTGTCATCCGCTCTGCTGCCCTGCACAAAAATCACGGGTGATGCGCTTCTTCATCGTTTGTTACAAATGACATATTCAGCCTGCTGCGGGTGTGATTATACTTTATGGAGTAGATTTTCATATCACGCAGGAGGTCAGCAATGAACAAGAAAGCAAATCCCAACACCTCAGCGGGCAATAGAAGATTATTGCCAATGCTGCTCGGAATCGTTGTCGTTCTGCTCATTGGAGTCCTTGTCTTTGTCACAACCAAAGGCACAGCCAGTGAAACTGCCGAGCTCAACGATCTCCCGAACTACACGGATGTCAAAGGAACCATCGTTGTTGACGGGCTGAAATACGAGAAGCAGCCGCATCTGGGCAGTGAAAATGCCAAAGTGAAGGTCATTGAATTCGCTGATTTCAAATGCCCTGCCTGCAAAAAATGGACCGCAGCCTATCTGGACACCTTCATCAAGGATTATGTGGATACCGGTAAAGTACAGTTGTACTTCATGAATTACGCCTTTCTCGACCGTGACTCCTATCTTGCCGCCAGTGCCGGTGAAGCCATCTACAAACAAAGTAATGAGAAGTTCTGGGAGTACATGCATAAGCTGTACGAGAACCAAGGGGATGAGAGCAAAATATGGGCGACCCGGAAATTCATCCTGAACTTCGTGAAAAAGAACATCGGCGGTATTGATTACACCAAGTTCGAGCAGGATCTTAAGAACCAGACGTATATGTATGATGTGAAGGAAGATTTCAAAATCGCCGGCTCCTATGGTGTGAACGGCACGCCCAAGTTCATGGTTGACGGCATTCTGCTTCCGGACTCCTCTTATGACGGTCTGACCGCTGCGATTGAAGCCGGACTGGCTGAAGCCCAGCAGTAGCCAGATCAGGTGAATGGATCTGTTTATGAAAAAAGAAGAGGATGTGCCCGGCCTTCATGTTTGCTGGCCGGGCACATCCTCTTTTGTCATGGCGGCGGCAGCCCGTCCAGGGCAGGGCAAGCTCTTACTCGATGCCGAGCTGTCCGGTATCGCTGCTCTTCAGCACCAGCTTGCCCTCCAGCGGTGTGCCATCCTCTGCAGTGAGCTTAAGCTTGCCGGTCTTCCCCTTCTCGATCAGCGCCTTCACCTGGGCATCGGTAAGCGTCCGGCCATACGATTCTTTCCAGATAACGAATTTGCAGCCTTCCTTGTAATGGGAGCAGCCATAACCTTTGCGGCCCATAAAAATCATGCCGCCGCAGCCCGGACGCGGGCAGGCTCCAATGATCTTGGGCCCGGTATCCGATGCACTTCCGGCGGAAGTCTGCCTGCTGCGGACAGGCTTCACAGCAGCCGTGCTCCCCTCTTCCCCGCTGCGCTTCCTTGGCGCCGGTTTTTCGGCCGCCTTGCCGGAACCAGCAGCATTCCGGCCTTTGGCTCCACCGCGGAGCGAAGGTGTCTCTCCTTCGAAGGAAGTTCTGTCCGCCCGGGACTGCACCCGGACCTTATCCACAATCATAGAGGCGAAGCGTTTCACATTCGCCATGAACTGGCTGTCTGCCGCTGTTCCTCTGGCAATTTCATTCAGACGCCGCTCCCACTGCCCGGTCATTTCCGGCGAAGTCAGCAGTTCAACGCCTGCACCGCGGATCAGTTCAATGGCCGTACGGCCCTTTTGGGTAATGGCTATTTTTTTACCCTGCATCTCCACATAACCGACATTCTTCAGCCGTTCAATGGTTGCCGCCCGGGTAGCCGGTGTGCCCAGCCCAGAATCCTTCATGGCATCGCGCAGCTCTTCATCTTCAATCTGCTTGCCGGCGCTCTCCATTGCTTTTAAGAGGGTTCCTTCGGTATAGTGCTTGGGCGGCTGGGTGTCCTTTTCTTTGACCACGGCATCGCTGCAGAGCACACCGGCATTCGAGTCTATGGAGAAAGGCTCATTGACCTCAATTTCCTCTTCCTCGTCTTCCTCCTTGCCTTTGCCTTTGGCTGGCTTCTTATCCTTCTTCTGATCGCCGTAGATGACCTTCCAGCCCAGGCTCAGTAGTTCCTTGACCGTTGTCTTGAAGTTTTCGCCTTCCACCTCAGTAATAACGGTGTGCACCTTATACTCAGCAGCCGGATAGAACTGTGAGAGAAAACGGCGGACAATCAGATCATAGAGCTTGGCCTCATCGGTACTCAGTCCGGAAGCCTTGCGGTTCGTCGGGAGTATGGCATGGTGATCCTCAACCTTGGCAGGGTTGCAGATGAATTTGTTGCCTTTGTGCACCAGATTCCGGTTTGCCCCTTTTACCCACTCGTCATAGGTTGTGCCCTGAAGCGCCGAAAGCGTTTTATGCATTTCCGGAATATTCTGTTCGGTGACATAGTTCGAATTGGTACGCGGATAGGAAATCACCTTATGCTTCTCGTAAAGCGCCTGGGCGAGATCAAGCGTTTTTTTTGCCGAAAAAGAATATTTGCCGTTCGCTTCCCGCTGCAGCAGCGTCAAGTCATACAGCTTGTTCGGATATTCCTTAGTCTCCTTCACCTCGTAGGATGCGATCCTGGCCGGCTTGCCCTTGACCTTGGCAGCGAGCGCTTCAGCCTTCGCTCCGTCGGTCATCCGCTCCCCCTGCCACATCCCTTTGTATACCACTTCATTCTGGGTAAAATGCCCTTCAACTTCAAAAAATTTCAGCGAGGAGAAAGCTTCAATCGTCTTCTGCCGGTCATAAATCAGCGCAAGCACAGGCGTCTGCACCCGGCCTACCGAGAGCAGCACATTATGCTTGGTCGTGAACGCACGCGAGCCATTCATCCCAATCAGCCAATCCGCCTCACTGCGCGCCTTGGCGGCCTTAGTCAAATTCTCATATTCCGATCCGTCCTTCAGCTCCTGAAACCCTTTGCGGATGGTTTCCGGAGTCAGGTCGGAGATCCACAGGCGCTTCACAGGCTGGCTGAGCTTCAGATGCCGCTGAATCAGCGAAAAGATATGCTGCCCCTCACGCCCGGCATCACAGGAATTCACCAGCAGGTCGCTGCGTTTTGCCAGCTCCCCAATCACCTTCAGCTGATCCAGGGTACGCGCATTCGGTACCAGCTTGAACTCCTCGGGAATGATCGGCAGGTCGTTAATGTTCCATTTTTTGTACTTTGAATCATATGCTTCCGGTTCGGCCAGACCGATCAGATGACCGATGGCCCAGGTAATGATATACTGCTCGCCTTCCAGATAAGAACGGTAGTTTTTGGCCTTCGGTTCTATTGCGGCGGCGATATTCCGCCCCATATCCGGTTTCTCCGCAATAATAAGTGTCTTCAAAAAGGTTCGCTCCTTAGCCTCAATCTTCCAAAATACGTCCAGTAGTCTATTATACCATCAACTCCGCCACTTTTTAACGTATTCCCGGAAACTTTACCCCTCAACAGTCCTGCCGGAAGTAATTCGCGATACCGCTTCTGTTATGCCAATGACCTCTTTGCTGTTTGATCTCCGGTCCATATATTCCACTTTCTGCTCGGCTGCAGCCTTGCCTACAACAATGGTTACAGGTATCCCCATCAGAGCCGAGTCTTTGAACTTCACACCTGCGCGTTCATCCCTGTCATCCAGCAAGACTTCAATTCCAAGCTGGGCAAGCTGTTCATACAGAGCTTCTGCAGCCGCTGTCTGCACCTCGTCTTGGACCGACATCAGCAGGATATGAACCTGGTATGGCGCCAATGCCGCAGGCCAGATAAGCCCCTGCCCATCGTTGTTCTGCTCAGCCACCGCAGCCAGCAGACGCGAAATTCCGATACCATAGCAGCCCATAATCATCGGTTTGCTCTGCCCGGTGGCATCCAGAACAGAAGCACCCAGCTTCTCGCTGTATTTCGTCCCCAGCTTGAAGATATGCCCGATTTCAATTCCCTGCTGAAAATGCAGGACACCTTTCCCGCAAACAGGGCAGCTCTCCCCTTCCTCTGCTGTGCGGAAATCCGCCACATGTTCCAAAGTGAAATCCCGGCCAGGCACCACATGGCGCAGGTGGAAATCCCGTTCTCCGGCTCCGGTAATTCCTTCACTCATTGCAGCTACTGCCTGATCTGCCAGCAAAGTCAAAGTGAGCCCAACCGGTCCAACAAAACCGCTCTCAACGAAGGCCGCAGCCTGTACAGTCTTAGAATCAGCCAGAGCAATTTCACTGGCTCCGATATAGTTCCGGACCTTGACCTCATTTACCTCATGATCCCCGCGAACGAGCACGGCAAAGATTTTGCCTCCGCCTTGATAGATCAGCGTCTTGATCACCTGTTCCGGTTCAATCTGCAGCTCCTGTTCCAGTTGATCAACCGTGCGGATTCCAGGGGTGTGAAATTTCTCGGCAGCAGGCAGAGTGCTGGCGTTCCGCTGAACCGCCTCCGCCTCCGCCTCTGCATGAACTTCAGCCTGCTCCAGGTTAGCGGCATAATCACATGCAGAACATACCGCAATCGTATCTTCGCCTATGCCCGATATGGCCATGAATTCATGGGTTTCCCCTTCGCCTCCTATCGCCCCGGCATCGGCTTGCACCGCCCGGTAGACAAGACCACAGCGGTCAAAAATCCGCTGATACGCCTTATACATCCTGCTGTATGTCTCATCCAGCCCTTCCCAGCGGGTGTCAAAAGAGTAGGCGTCCTTCATCAGGAACTCTCTCCCCCGCATCAAACCGGAACGGGGACGGCGCTCATCGCGGAATTTCGTCTGGACCTGATAGACGGTAATTGGCAATTTCCGGTACGAGCTAACTTCGCCCCGCACAAGAGAAGTGATGACCTCTTCATGGGTTGGCCCCAGCACAAATTCACGGTCATGACGGTCGCTCAGCTTCATCAGTTCTTTTCCGTAGACCTCATAGCGCTCCGATGCCTTCCACAGCTCTGCAGGCTGCATGGAAGGCATCAGCATTTCCTGCGCACCGGCGGCGTCCATTTCCTCCCGCACGATAGTTTCAATCTTGCGCAGGACCCTCCGCCCCAGGGGCAGATACGTATAAATTCCGGCTGCCAGCTGGCGGATATATCCGGCACGCAGCAGCAGCTGGTGGTTAACGGTTTCGGCCTCCGCAGGCGCTTCCCGCAGTGTGGTTGCTAACAGATTGCTTTGGCGCATAGTAATCAGCCTCTCTTCAGTAAATTAAGTGGTATCCAGTGCCTCAAATGAACACAAAAAAGGCACATCCGTCAGGGACGAATGTGCCGTGTTACCACCCTGTTTCGACTGCCGCTCCTTATCCTAGCAGTCCTCCATTCGGATAACGGCCGATTCCGGCAGCATGGGATGCTGCAGCTCCCAAGGCAGGATATGCTTCTCTCGTATGGTGAGGGACCTTTCAGCCGGTGAATCCCTTCTCTGTACTAACGATCGTTGAAACATAGATCCTCGGTCAATGCTGTTCGATATAAATAGTGTTTTTAATCTATACGATTTTCGGGGCTGCGTCAAGCTTCAATAGTTTAATAAAAAGCAATGCACAAATTAAATATTTTTGACCTAGCGCATTAGATATGAAATTAATGTGTCAATCAACCGAATATATCAATAGAGTTTATCAAAGAAAGGCTACGGGGAGATTGAGCGATCATTTTTTCCGTATCCAAGGGGGAGAAACTACAATGAACACTATTCAACGAGTATTCCAAAAAGCTGCATCCAGATCACTTCAGAAGCGAATGATGCTAATCTTCACTCTGATGCTAGTTATCCCCATCCTCCTTGTGAGCTATTTCTCCTATTCCAGTTCGAAGAAGCAATTGGAACTGAAGATGCAGGAATCTACACATTCCAGCGTAGAGCTGCTCCAAGGAACGATCACGGAAACCATCATTGCCGCTGAACGGAATGTTCAGCAGCTCAGCCAGCAGATCACCACTGCTGACATTGAAGCCAAGAAGCCGGAAACCCGTGCGCTGATTGATTTATTCATGAAAGAGCACCCTGAACTTGAGATTATTACACTAGGAAGCAGCAGCGGAGCCTGGATGAAAGCACCCGATCCCGGTAAACAAGAGTACGATCCCCGGACACGGGACTGGTACAAAGCAGCCATGGACAACGCAGGAAAGGTTACCTTGATTGATCCTTTTGTCTCTTCGACAACAGGCAATTATAATCTGTACATATCCGAGACACTTAAAGACGGCAAAGGAGCTTTAACCACAAGTCTTGCACTTAAGCATATGGGTGAGATAATCAACAATGTCAAGATTGGCTCTGACGGCTATATATTCGTTGTGGACCGCAATCACAAGTTCGTATCTCATCCGGTGAATAAAGCTGGAGACGATGTTCCTGAAGACGTAATACAATTGCTGGACAAAGATAGCGGAGCGTTGTCCTACGCCAGTTCAACTACAGGCCAGCAAATGCGCGGATACTATACCACCGACAAGACCACCGGATTTAAAATTGTCGGAGTACTCTCCACAAAGGAATTTTCGGATGCTTCACTCCCGGTTCTGTACAATGGTCTAATTGTACTGGGTGCAGCTCTGGTTATCGCCCTGCTGATGATGTTCTTTATTATCAAAGCTATTATAAAACCCATACTAAGCTTGAACCGGTCCGCCCGCCGTGTCAGCGAAGGTTATCTGAACGAAGAGATCCAGATTAACCGTACGGATGAGATTGGCCAGCTGGCCCAGAATTATAATCTCATGGTCGGCTCACTTCGCAATATCGTTGTGGATATCTCGGATACTTCCGGTATACTAGCCTCTTCAAGCCAGCAATTGACTGCTACAACAGAAGAAAACTCCAGAGCTACAGGCTATGTTGCCGAGCTGGTACAGAATTCCTCCATGGAGGCCGAGACCCAAACGGCTGCGATGGCAGAAACTGCCCGGGCGATGGAAGAAATGTCATCCGGCATTCAAAAAATTGCTGAGGCTGCCTCCTCCATCGTTGAGTCCTCATCGGACACCGAAGCCGACGTATCGACAGGCAGCCGGAAAATCGAACAGATGAGCCTTCAAATGGATGCGATCCGCCAATCTACCCATCAATCCTCCGAGCTGATCAGCCAGTTGAATGGGCTGAACAGTCAAGTATCGGAGATGAGCACCGCTATTTCCAATATTGCCGTCCAGACCAACCTGCTCTCATTGAACGCGGGCATCGAAGCTGCAAGGGCCGGTGAGCACGGCCGGGGTTTCGCAGTGGTAGCTTCAGAGGTACGCAAACTGGCAGATCAGTCGAAGACAACCGCCGGAAATATCCAGGACACCATTGAAAAAATGACAGAACTCATTGACCGCACTTATGAAGCCATTCATCATACCGTGGCTGCCGATGTGGAGCTTGGCATCCAGGCTACTGCTGAAGCCAAAGAGGCTTTCATCAGCATTGAACAGTCTACGGCCAAGATCAACGGCCAGATCCATGACATCTCAGCCATCACTGAACAAATGTCGGCGGGCGCAGAAGAGGTTGCCGCATCCGTCCAGGAGATCTCCAATATCGCGCGCTCGACTTCCGATGCCTTCCAGAATGTTACGGCGGCGACGGAACAGCAGCTGGCTTCCATGGAGGAGATTTCATCTTCTTCAACCGAGCTGTCCAAAATGGCTGCCGATCTGCAGCACAAAATCGAGCGTTTCAAACTTGAAGAGTAGGAGCACACCTCCAAGACACCTTATGGACCGTCTATAAGAGGTGTTAGATTACCCGGAATTGTTTCTTAAGATCACATTAAAAAGGGGCTGTCCCAAAAGCCATGAAATGGCTGCTTGGGATAGCCCTCTCCTCTGTACATACGGTTTTAAGCATGATCCGCAGCAGCCGGCCATTTCCTTTGTCTCCATTTACCTATTACAAGCAAGAGTAAGGGCAAGCCGAGCATATTCACCGGCATCGCAAACGGCACCCAGTAACGCTGCAAATAATTTGAAGTCGCCTCCGTTACATCTTGGGGAATTAACGCAAATACAAACATAACCGGGGCAATGAACCAAATCAGGTTCCTCCAGTTGCGGACATGCAAAAACTGGGCGGTGCCATAGCTCATCAGGAAGAGCATCACAGCAAATTTGACGAATACGCTGGCGAGCCATATGACGACCGGAATCGCATCGAAATTATCGATAAAGCCGAACAGTGATATTTTTTTGGTCATTTCGAAAAAAGGGTACCACGTGTTAGAGGAAAGATTGACCCCTAAAGTGAAGATCACCATCAGCGTTGTTATCAGTACAAAGAATACCGAGGTCAAGACGGCCCCGAACGTGTACAACGCCCCCTTGCGCGGCTGGGTCAAAAATGCGGCAAACATAAGGTATTCAACAGAATGACCGAGGTAGGAGGCTGGTGCCAGCGCCCCACCCAGTATTCCCGTCATTCCGCTATCCGCATAGACCGGGAGGATGTTCCTCCATTGGATATTGTTGGTGCTAGCGATCAGGACAAGGCCAATCATGAGCAAGATGATCGGCCCCAGAACCTCGCCGCAGCGGGCAATGCCTTCAATTCCGCCAGCGTAGGTTGCATAGACAATCACGAAGATCATCAGAAGCATGACCGCTTCTTTTGGTGTCCCGTGAAGCAGCATGACTTGGACCAAATCAGAGAATTGGCGGAGAATTATCGGAGTAATCGTATACCATTGAACCAAATAAATTACGATTACAGCTTTGCCGATCCATTTCCCAAGAATCAAATGAATGTATTCAAAAAACGTCTGCCCAGGGTATAGCTTCGCGGCTTGCGTCGCCAAGAGTGCGATCAGCGTAGCGATACCTCCGGCAACGATAACGGAAATCCACGCATCCTGTTTTGCCTGTAGGCTTGGGGTGACCGTCATGACCAATGTCATCCCGAGATCCATGATAAGGATGATCCAGAAAACCTGTATACCCTTCAATTTCATCTTCATCGCAAAGAGCCCTCTTCCGGTTGATAGTCAGTCCGTTTTTTCTTTATGTGCGGGGGAGTGCGTTTTGCCCGTTCGTTCAATCTTGATGTGGGCATCAACAGTCACGGGAACCTCAGGAAAAATATCAAGCCATTCATCCTTCATTTTTTTCCAGGCATACGGATACTCGATGTGAACCTCCTCTCCGATGCCGAAGATATCCGACTTGAGCACTTTTTGCACATGCGTCAACATGCTCTCTGCCTCGCTTTGAATTTTCTTCGACAACAAGGTTTCGACACGTTTCATATGATTCACTTTGCTCAGGTCCAGCTTCGAATCGTTATCGATCGCCCGGACGGTGGCATGTAACGAGACCTTTATTTCGGGGAGGTCATTCTTGATTACCAAGTGCATTTTCATGCCGCTTTGCAGCAGTTCAACACCTACGGTTCCTCCGTATTGTTCGTTCTCAGGTTCCACTTGCACAGTAAACCTCAAATGGTGTCCCCTCCCTGTCCACCAGCGCAATAGTTTTAATTCGTCGGATGACAAGTATCCGGATAGTTGATTTCTATGGTAAACTGCAGCCCGGTCAATCGTGAACGTTTCCTTATCAGTACCTTTATTAATGACCCTTATGGCAGCGGTAACCGGTGATCTGTCTTGTGAGGACAGAGCATTCAAGAATTCGTCGATTTTGACAGGAAAGCTTAATTTGCTGGATTGAATTTTGTTGATACCGATACCCGGAATGAGTTCAAGCTGATAGGGGGTGTTCAAAATTTCTTTGGCTGTCCCTCCATAAGTTGTTAGCACATAACTATTGGAGCGGCTCTCAGGAAATCTGGTAAATGTATCCACTACCTGATTGATACCATGCCGGGCGAATTGTTCTCCGAAAATGATGACGCCTCTATGCCCAAAAAAAATGGCACGAGACAATTGCTGCTGCAGTTTCCCTGTCACTTCCGATGTGTTCTTCCCGCTGGCCGAGATGACGATGACTGATTTCTTGCCGCTCCCCCCGGACTGTACGGCACTGGGGATTCCCGTTGGGAGGGCGATCTGAAGGGTTATTTCGAGCTGTCCGTCTTCTGTAAGATCAATTCCGCTTGCCATAACCAAAGCGAGATCGTCCATTTCATTGCGGTCCCAGCAGCCGGTAGTCAATCCGAGAATAACGAAAATAACCAGGAACCTGAATGTCCGGAGTATTCTGGTCATTTGCTCCTTTCACTCCATTCTTCGCTGTGTTTGCTTTTGACGCCTCCGCATTACCCGCCATGGGGCACGGATCAAAGTATCCGTTAGTCCTGTGGGGTTAAACGGTGCAATTGGTGTCATATAGGGAACACCGAAGGATTTCAGGGTTACCAGATGGATCAAGACGCAAATCAAGCCAATCCCAACTCCATACAGACCGAAGCTTGCAGCGAGAAGCATAAGCGGAAACCGTATAATACTGATCGCCTGGCTCATGCCCGGGTTCGGGATGAGAAAGGAAGCAATACCTGTAACGGATACGACGATGATCTGGGGAGCGGAAATAATACCTGCCTGAACGGCAGCCTGTCCAATGACAAGTGCGCCCACAATGCTGATCGTCTGGCCTACTGGACGGGGAAGGCGGATTCCTGCTTCGCGCAGCGCCTCAAAGGTAATTTCCATGATCAATCCTTCCGCTATTGCTGGAAAGGGGACAACTTCCCGCGCCGCTGCAAGGCTGAGGGCCAAGCTTGTAGGGATCATTTCCTGATGGAAGGTCGTGATCGCAATAAATATGGCAGGGAGCGCCATCGCTAAAAAGGCAAATAGATATCTGAGCCATCGTAGCATCGTAATGTATATGAAATTAGTATAATAGTCCTCGGCTGTCTGAAAACCAAACCAGAATGTGATCGGGAGAACGAGCACATTCGGCGAACCGTCAATCAGGACCGCAATTTTACCTTCGATCAGGGAACCTGAAACCAAATCGGCCCGTTGAGTTGCCTGCATCAGGGGAAAGGGTGAATAGGGATGGTCGCTAATCAATTCCTCGATATAACCGGATTCCAGCACACTGTCCATATCGATGCTGGATATCCGTTTTTTCACCTCTTCAACTACGCTTTGTTCTGCTAGATTTTCAATGTATACAATCATCATGTCAGTCTGGGAAAGCCTTCCTGCACAGAGCTTCTCCGTCTTTAGCCGGGGCGTCCGGAGCCGATGGCGAATGAGGGCAAGGTTGATGTCGAGTTTCTCGATAAAACCGTATCGCGGACCGCGAATGACTGCCTCCGTTGCCGGTTCCTCAAGCTGACGATGCAGCTTGTCTTTGAGCCCAAAGGAGAACGCCTCCATGGAGGATTGGGTGAATAGAACGACTTCTCCCCTAACGATGCTTTGAACGACTTCATTCATATTCGTGGCGATACGGGGTTGTACGATGGAAGCCAATTTGAAGTTCAGTATTTCATAGATGTGGGAGGAGCTGCTGCTGGACGCAGCTTCGGGCTGCATCAAAGGCTCCAAGAAACCGTCATCCCAAAGTTGATCGTCAACTAATACATCCAGATAAACGACCATACCCGGAATGGAGCCAAACATATGAAGTTTGCGCACGACTAGATCGGAGCAATTGGCAAACAATTGAGCGAGGGCCGTTTCATTGTCATCCAGTTCGCTGGAAATCTTCAACTCAATTGTTTTATCTAATTCTTTCAGTTTGTTTCCGAAAGGATCAGTTACTCTTTTTTTCGTTTTCATATGCTCCTCCTATCAAAACATAATCTTCCCCATCCATTATTGGATTATTCGGAATAAAATACCATGAGTTAGAGGCAAGTGGAAACGGCTATGCCGCCCTTAAAAAGGAGCATATGCTTCCGAAGCAGCGATACAGAAATAAATTATTGAAGTTTCGAAAAAGGGGCTATCCCCTTATGCTTTTTCCAAAGCATTTGAGATAGTCCCTTGGCGGGGCTCCGTTGAGGTATATTTTCCCTGCCGCCGTGCATACTTCATGCATAACAAAAGAATGCATATGGAAGGGGTGCAATAAATGAAAGTGCTCGGAAAAGCAGCCGCCTTTTTGCTTATTATCGCTTTATCAGGAGCCGTCCTGTATTATGCCACCGCAATGGGTGGTTAGCTGAAATACTTAGTGACAATCTTCTCTGCCGTCCGGGTAGCCAGCGCTTGTGTCGTGAGAGTAGGGTTAGGGCCGCCGATGCCATTGAAATGCACACTGTTATCGGCTATGAACAGGCGCCTCACTTGATAAGCCTCACAGTTCGTATCGGTGACATATCCCATCCGCATCGTGCATTCGAGATGGATCATGGAGCCAAAGGGGGTATCTGAACGGATAATCTTTCTGGCACCGGCTTGCTTCAGCGTTTCCGAAGCGTATCTCGCCAGTTGGTCCCTCCTCTTCAGTGTCTTCGGGCTAGGCGTATAATGCATGATCGGAATCGGACCGTTCTCGTCTTTCAGGAGTGGATCGACCTCTACCCTGTTACGATAGAGTGTCTCATCATCCGTAAGGATCAGTATGCTCATCGTCCGGGAATAGTTCATCATCAGCTCTTTGAGCTGAGGACCGACGACACGGCCGTGAATATCCCACGGCGCTCCCGGCTCCGGCGGATTAAGAGCGTCATATCCCGCTTCACTGAACCCATAGGTCAAGAAGGACATTAGACCTGGGCTTAGGCAAGAGACTTGAAAAATCCCGGTTCCCGGAATATCGACCCTGGCCCCCGAAGTATGTCCGACGTACGGATAAACAGCCGGCCGGCCCATAATGCTCATTAGATCCTTTTCATCGAAAACGCCTGCAACCCAGTCAAAGCAATGATTGGTTAGTCCTCTTCCCACCCATTCGTTATAGGGTAACCCCGAATTCAGCCAGAGACGCGGAGATTCGATGCAGCCAGCGGCCATAACAACCGTTCTAGCCGTTAACTCGCCGATTTCTCCCGTCCACGTATCCCGGAACTGCACACCAGTTGCGCGAAGTCCTTCTTTCGGATCTTGCGCCGTCAAGAGCTTGATCACGAAGGAGTTCGGCCGGATTGCAACGTTTCCGGTTTTGAGTGCGAGTGGAACGTAGCTGACAAGGGTACTTCGTTTGGCAATTTTGTCGACCGAAGAACCGGTCGTGCATCCGTTGACGCAGTTTCCCTTCAGGGTGCAGCCCTCCATGTTGGATAATTGCTCGAGCGAGTAACTCTGGTCCATCAGATGTTCGTTGGTTGGCAGAATGGCATTCGGATTCGGGCGATACCCCGGAGTCGTAACGTTCAACGTCGGAATCAGCGGCCAGCCTGCTTTTTTGGCGCCGTAGTAAAATAGCTCTTCTTTGGGCGTTGTAGGCGCGAACTGGACCGGCAGCGTGGCTTCGGCCTTTTCGTAATAAGGAATCAGCTCCCGATAGCTGATCGGCCAAATATTGTCGACCGCAAGGGGGAAAGCGCGCGGTGACTGCGACCAATAAAGCTGGGTCGTTCCCCCTACGCCAGATAGCTGCCAGATGTCACCTTTCTGGCGCATTACCCGGTGCCAAGGTGTACGGCGGCGGTCGGCAGGCCCAAAACGGAATACGCCGGACACCAAATCATTCATATTGTTTTCATATGCATTGAAGATCTTCTTGTATATCCCTACATCCAAATCCTTATAATCGGAGCTCCACTCTCCGCCCCGCTCGCTGTTCGGATTCGCCCATTGTTTGTTTCCGTACCATGGGCCGGCTTCCAATACCAGCACTTTCAAGCCTGCTTCTCCAAGCTCCTTTGCCGCAACGGCGCCTCCACCGCCGGACCCAATAACGATTACGTCGGCATCGAACATTGCATCTGCATCATACAATGGTGGATTCCCCTCCCTTGCGTTCGATGGTCAGCATGTAGCCAAGGAGCGCCCTGTAGCCCGGCACAACTCCAGGATATTCCGCCTGCTTCCATGAGACCGGGAAATATTCCAGCCTTCGTTCGGTCGGTGTCCTTAGCCGGGTCGTCCCGTATGCCGACCACTCCGAATAGTTGCCAAACATCGTTTGCCGGTTAAGAAAGTCAATCATATACCGGGTAAACCCCAAATCGTTCCGGTATGGAGGAGGCAAAACTCCAGGATCGATATTCCCTTGCTCCAGCATGGCGAGAACACAAATCCGGTCATTCCGGGATATTGCACTGAATGGTCCGCTCTCCCAGAGAAGATGATTAGGAGGATGCTGCAGCTGTCTTGAGGCGGCTAAATGGACGGCACCAACATTAAGCAATCCTGCGGTGGAACAAGACAATGGAATGTCCGTCAAGCCAAATCCCAGTACAAGGGAAAGGCTGTGGTCCAGCTCCCAGATCATATACTCGTGAATGCACAAATCAGCTGCTCCTGCAGTCAGCTCTGGCGAATATGTGGCAGACACTGGTGAATCAGGAATAATTGCCTCAACAAGTGCTCTAAATGTTGCAAAGGTATGGGAATCCACTGTTGCAGCATAGATTGCAGACGGATGCATACTAATTCCCCCTTTAGTACAGTTATGGGTCAATCAACTAAAAAAAACCCCATCACCTATATCTATTCGCCAGGAGGATCTTTCAGACTCGATTAAGCAACCAGCAGCTTAGAACAGCTCAGCTAACGCTTCCAATCCTATAGTTAAACAAAATTTGTCGACATTGAGGCCGCAGAGAAACTAGAAGAACAGGAACACCGTGGCCAGGACCTGAACGAACTCGGCGAGTCCGCAGAGATGAGCAGTGAGAAACTCGGACAAATGACTCAGGCGCCGGCACATTTTCGTAGAGAAAGCAAGGAACTCTTAGAGAGTGGATATGAAATTCGGAAACGTCCGTACGTCGAATGACAGAGCCGGAAAGTGTGTTTGGACAACTGAATAATAACCAGGGCTTCCGCCGATTTCTGCTTCGCGGCATGAATAAAGTGACGCTTGAGGTCGGCTGGCTTTCCCTTGCTCATAATCTATTGAAGCAAGCTGCAATTGATCAAAAACAAAGAGCAGCCATTCTCCAGTGATGGGAGAATGGCTGCTCTTGTTGACCTTTTGTGGTTCTGAAAATGAGAAAGGGCTGTCTCTACTAGTAGAAAACTACTTTTGGGACAGCCCCTTTTAGATTGTGCAATATCCGGGTCTAGACCAATACAGTCGAGCCCATCAAATATTTATCCACTTCACGGGCGGCTTCGCGCCCTTCATTGATCGCCCATACCACCAGGCTTTGCCCACGGCGCATATCTCCGGCGGCAAACACTTTATCCACATTGGTATTGAACTTTCCATAGCGGGCTTTCACGTTGCTGCGGCGGTCCGTATCCAGCTTCAGCTCCTCGATAATGTCCTGCTCCGGTCCATCGAAGCCAATAGCGATCAGCGCAAGCTGAGCCGGGTATACCGCCTCGGTCCCAGGAATCGGCTGATAGATTTTGCGTCCGGTCTCATCCACCATACGTTGGATTTGAACGGTGTGAAGCTCCTTCAAGTTGCCTTCATCATCCCCAACAAATTTGGTAGTCATGATGGAAAATTGGCGGGGATCATCGCCGAAGACAGCCTTGGCTTCCTGCTGCGCATAATCCAGTGTATACACATTCGGGAATTGCGGCCACGGGTTCGCGATAGGATCACGCTCCAGCGGAGCCTTATCATGGGTTCCGAACTGGGTAATGCTGCTGCATCCATGACGCAGTGCAGTTGCCACACAGTCTGAGCCTGTGTCTCCGCCGCCAAGCACAATTACATCCTTGCCTGCCGCAGACACAAAGTTCCCATCCTCCAGATTGGAATTAAGGTAGCTCTTAATCGTTCCATTCAAATAATCCATTGCGTACATCACGCCGTTCAGTTCACTGCCCTCTACATTGAAACGGCGAGCTTTGGTCGCACCACCGCACAGAACCACTGCATCATACTCATCGACCAGCTGCTGGGCGGGGATGTCTTTGCCGATTTCGGTGTTCACAACAAACTTCACACCTTCAGCAGCCAGCAGATCCACTCGGCGCTGAACCACCCGTTTATCGAGCTTCATGGTTGGAATGCCATAGGTCAGCAATCCGCCAATACGGTCGCTCCGCTCAAATACCGTCACGGTATGCCCGGCTTTGTTCAGCTGTGCAGCCGCGGCAAGACCGGCTGGTCCGGAGCCAACGATGGCAACCGTTTTGCCCGTCCGTTTCTCCGGCGGATTCGGTACAACCCAGCCTTCCTCGAAACCTTTATCGATAATCGCCAGCTCAATGGTCTTGATCGTAACGGGCTGCCCGATCAGACCGACGGTACAGGAGCCTTCACAAGGCGCAGGACAGATGCTGCCGGTAAATTCAGGGAAATTGTTCGTCTTGTGCAGCCGCTCCAGCGCTTCCTTCCACAATCCCCGGTATACCAGATTATTCCATTCCGGGATAAGATTGTGAACCGGACAACCTGAAGTGCCGCCGCTCATATCAATGCCGGTATGGCAGTAAGGAGTACCGCAATCCATACAGCGTGCACCCTGTGTCCGAAGCTCGTCCTCGGTTAAATGATGGTGGAACTCTTCCCAGTCCTTTACGCGCTGCTCAGGATCCCGGTCACCTGGGAGCTGGCGTTTATACTCCATAAATCCAGTAGGTGTAGACATATTTACGATTCCCCCATCCGATCTCTTCGTGTTGATTGTATAGTACATTGTAGCATATTGCGGCATCCATATGTTTTTCAGCGCAATGAAGTACCTGCACATTCTATATTACTTAAACGTTTAGCATTTCTAATTTTAATAATTATAGTAGCATCCAACACTTTCGCACTGTAATGGACTAATCTGCTGATTATTTGTACTATTTCACATGTTGTGTCAGAGAAAACGCTTTTTTCAAACCGAACGTTCATAAACGTAGAATCGGTAATCATACGGATTTTTTTCATCCCTAATTCCTTGGCTGCTGGAGATTTCTCTCCACTCGCTCCAGTCGACCTCCGGGAACTTCGTATCCCCTTGGATGTCCTGTTCTATCCGGGTTACCATCAGCTTGTCGGCATAAGGCAGCATCATCTTGTAAATCTCCGCACCGCCAATAACCATCAGCTCATCACCCTTGTCTCCCTCAGCCACAGCTTCCTTCAGCGAATACACGACTTCCGCCCCCTCAGGGGCAAAGCTGCGGTCCCGTGTCAGGACAATGCTTGTTCGGCCTTTTAACGGCTTGCCGCCTAAGGAATCCCAGGTTTTGCGGCCCATCAGCATTCTCTTCCCCAGTGTCTGCGACTTAAAGTAATCAAAGTCCCGCGGCAGATGCCAGGGCATATCATTATCCTTGCCGATTACACCATTGGCTGCCATGGCCCAAATCAGGCTAATGCTCATGAAGTTCCTCCTCTACTAAGGAATCTTTTCCCTCCGCGAAGGGTTATATTGCAACCGGCGCTTTAATTCCCGGATGATGCTCATAACCGACAAATTCGAAATCCTCGAACGTATAGTCAAAAATGCTCTCGGGCTGTCTGCGGATCACCAGCTTTGGCAATGCAAACGGCTCCCTGGACAGCTGTGTGGCCACCTGTTCCAGGTGATTTGTATAAATATGCACATCTCCCCCGGACCAGATGAACTCTCCTACCTCAAGACCGGTCTGCTGGGCTACCATATGCGTCAGCAGCGCATAGCTGGCGATGTTGAAGGGCAATCCCAGGAAAGTATCCACGGAACGCATGGTCAGCATGCAGGACAACTTGCCGTCCGCCACGTAGAACTGAAATACAAAATGGCAGGGCGGCAGCTTCATCTGCTCTATTTCACCCACATTCCAGGCGCTGACGATATGACGGCGGGAATCCGGGTTGTTTTTAATCGAATCGATTACAGCAGCAATCTGGTCAATATGGCGCCCATCCGCACTCTCCCACGCCCGCCATTGAGAACCATAGACGGGTCCAAGCTCGCCATTCTCGTCGGCCCACTCATCCCAGATCGAAACTCCGTGTTCTTTTAAATAGGAGGTATTGGTATCCCCCTTCAGAAACCAGAGGAGCTCATGTATAACCGACTTAAGATGGATACGCTTGGTGGTTACCAGCGGAAACCCTTCGGCCAGATCGAACCGCAGCTGGCGTCCAAAAACAGATAATGTGCCTGTTCCAGTCCGGTCGCTTTTGGAGGCGCCGTGGTCTAAGATATCCTGAAGCAAATCCAAGTATTTACGCAATTGTCCAGCACCCCTCTCCACTATTTTTCTTTTATCAGTTTACCATGACCTAACGGTCCTTGTAACTTGTTAACACTTAGAAAATACAAATTCCTTTATATATTCGGCTTTTTCCTGTATGGTTTTTCCTATTCATAAAAATTGTAGCAGCAAAAAAAGCCTCCGCCGTTATGGCGCTCCACTCCCCTAACATTTTTTCCATGAATGAACGGATTGGGTTATCCACAAAATAAAGACCGGACATAATTTCCGGAACAAATCAGGCAAGACAAATCGGAATGTAAAGAAGGTGATATCCCATGCCCCAAGCCTTTATCAATGGATACAGCATGTATTACACAGACTGCGGCCAAGGAACAACGATAATTTTCGTCCATCCTCCAGTGTTGACAAGCTTGAATTTCCTATATCAGATGAAGCAATTATCTGCGGATTTCCGGACAATTTCTTTTGATATCCGGGGTCACGGCAGCAGCAAACCTTCCAGGGAAGAGATTACTTATCCGTTAATTGTTGAGGATATCAGGCAATTGATGAATCAGTTGAAGATCGAAAAAGCATTTTTGTGCGGTTACTCCACCGGCGGCTCGATTGTCCTTGATTTTTTGTTAACCTGTCCCGAGCGCGCATTCGG
Source organism: Paenibacillus graminis (assembly GCF_000758705.1). Lineage (NCBI taxonomy): Bacteria > Bacillati > Bacillota > Bacilli > Caryophanales > Paenibacillaceae > Paenibacillus > Paenibacillus graminis. Next base: position 3,941,362 of record NZ_CP009287.1, read on the forward strand.
CGGAATTGTGATTAGCGGGATGTCGGAAGTAAACGACAAAAAGTTAAGAAATAAAATAGCACGGGGAGTCTTCTTGTCCCGTATCGGGGCAATCGGTGCCATCGCCCTTTCCATTTCGTGGAACCAGGCAAAAGCCAGGCTGTCATTATTGCGGTCATTGTTTACCGATGCTAAAAAAGCAAACGCTAAAAACGCTGAACAGTATTATAAATACAGCTTGCATTATAACTGTACAGCTCAATTGGACAGGATCCATCACCCCGTCTTGCTGGTTTACGGAGAAAAGGACACCCTGTTCCATCCATACGCCCAGCTTCTGCAAGAGCGATTGCCAAGAAGCGAGCTTGTTTTTATAAAAGAAACCAAACACCAGATTCCTACAAAAGCAGCGGGTAAAGTGAACGAGTTCATCCGGCAGTTTATTTACCGTTGTGAGTCTTCTTCGCCACAAGGTTAAGCAAAACAGCTTTTTAGTCAACAACTCGTAAATGTCCGGGCTTTTGATCCGTCCCGCTGATGATTAAAGGCATAAGTGATTCCATTTTACGAATGGAACCATGCGCTCCTCCACCCTTATGCGCCAATGAAGCTTTGTCTGCCAATTCATATCCCGGTTTTGCAGTAACCACCAAAAAATCTCCCTGGTGCGAATGGCTGACAAACGTTTCAGCACATCAGGATACTTATCGTAATCCAATGCATCAGCGGCAGCATTCACTTGCAAATCCAGGACTCCGATATCCTTTTCAACCGTCCATGATTGTCCGTATGCATCAACTTCTCCGAGCAGGAACAGGCCGTTTCTCTGGATGCCCCGGCTTCAGAAGCGATCCTGCTGCTGTCTAATTACCCCTCTACGGAAGATCCGCTTGAATCACTGTGCCTCCGCCCTTTTAAGGCAAGAGTCTATCTTGTACAAAAATAATTTTCATAGCACATCAAAAAAATGGCAAACAAAAAGCAGCAAGTCTCCGGGTCAATGGAGACTTGCTGCTTTACGTTTCCGTCTGTTCAGCCTGCACGGCAAGCCGGCTGTCTGTTATTTCACCACGTGAATCGGGTGGCCTTCCACCAGCTCAGCCGCTTCCATGACGATTTCGCCAAGGGTTGGATGCGCATGGATGGTGAGTGCGATATCTTCGAGTGTAGCGCCCATTTCAATCGCCAGTCCCAGCTCAGCAATCAGGTTGGATGCTTCAATACCCACGATTTGTGCGCCGAGTACAAGGTTATTCTCGCTGTTAGCCACAATCTTGATGAAGCCTTCCGGACTGTTCAGGGATACCGCACGGCCGTTGCCGGCGAACGGGAATTTGCCGCTCTTCACGGTGTAGCCTTTATCCTTCGCTTCTTTTTCAGTCAGACCCACGCTAGAGCATTCAGGATCTGTGAATACAACAGCCGGGATCACTTTGTAATCCACCACAGATTTGTGTCCGGAAATGGCTTCCGCAGCAATTTTGCCTTCGTAGGAGGCTTTGTGTGCCAGTGCCAGGCCAGGAACGATATCTCCGATGGCATAGATGTTAGGGATGTTGGTACGGCCCTGATGGTCAACCTTAATCAGTCCGCGTTCGCCCAGTTCAATGCCGATCAGATCCAGACCCAGTTCTCCATCCGTATTCGGACGACGGCCAACTGTAACGAGCAGGTAATCTGCAGTAACTTCCTTGGACTCTCCGCCAACAGAGTATTTCACAGTAACTTCCTTGTCGTTCTGAACCGCACTTTCAGCTTTGGCATTGGTTACGATTTCGATGCCTGTTTTAGCCATGTTTTTGGCAACCAGACGGGTCATATCCTTGTCAAAGCCTGGCAGAACGGTATCCAGACCTTCTATGATAGTTACCTTAGTACCGAACTTAGAGTACATTTGACCAAGCTCTGCACCGATGTAGCCGCCGCCGATAACGATCATGCTCTTCGGAATTTCCGGCAGCTCAAGCGCTTCGGTCGAAGACAGAATACGTCCGCCGAACGGGAAAGGCTTCAGCTCAATCGGACGCGAGCCCGTCGCGATGATGCAGTTATTGAATTTGTAGCGCGGGGACTCATGCTCGTTGAACAAACGGGCTTCGTTTGCACTGATGAACATGGCTTCGCCGCTGAACACCTCAATTTTGTTGCCTTTCATCAGGCTGGTTACGCCGGTGGTCATTCTTTTAACCACACCGTTTTTGAATTCCTGCGTCTTGGACCAGTCCACTTTGACATTCTCGGCAGTAACACCGAAAACTTCACCGTGCTGTGCAGCCTCGTATTGATGTGCTGCTGAGATCAGTGCTTTGGAAGGAATACAGCCGCGGTTCAAACATACGCCGCCGAGTTCCGATTTGTCCACGATCAGGACCTTCTGGCCGAGCTGGGCGGCACGGATTGCCGCCACATACCCGCCGGGACCTGCACCAATAACCAATGTGTCGATTTCGATTGAAGCGTCTCCGACTACCATTTATTACACCTCCATAACTAACATATCAGGATTTGCAAGCAGAGTCTTAATGTAATTCATAAAGTTCTGTGCTGTTGCGCCGTCGATGATCCGGTGGTCAAAGCTCAGGGACAATGCCATTACAGGAGCCGCTACGATCTCACCGTTCTTAACGACCGGTTTCTCAGTGATGCGGCCGGTACCCAGGATCGCCACTTCAGGGAAGTTGATGATTGGAGTGAAGAACATACCGCCGGCAGAACCGATGTTAGTGATAGAAATCGTGCTGCCTTTCATTTCATTTGGAGCCAGCTTGCCGTCGCGTCCGCGTACTGCCAGATCGGTGATGGCACTTGCGATCATCCAGATGCTCTTGCGGTCAGCATCCTTGATTACCGGAACAATCAGACCATTGTCTGTATCCGTTGCAATACCGATATTGTAGTACTTCTTGTAGACAATTTCGTTGTTCGCTTCGTCAATCATGGCGTTAAGCGCAGGGAACTGGCGGGAAGCTGCAACAAGTGCTTTGACGATGAACGGAAGGTAAGTGACCTTCACGCCTTTCTTCTCGGCAACAGGTTTCATGCGGGCACGGAAAGCTACCAGCTCGGTAACATCGACTTCGTCCATGATGGTAACATGAGGCGCAGTGTAGGCCGACTTAACCATGGCGTTGGCAATGGCCTTGCGGATGCCTTTAAATGGAACGCGTTCTTCTTCCAGGCTTACGTTGCCGGAAGCTGCTGCCGCAGGCGCCTTGTCTTTTGGAGCTTCTGCTGCTGGTGCCGCTGAAGCAGAAGCCGCTGCTGCCGGAGCCGCCGCTGGCGCTGAAGGGCCGCCTTTCAGGAAGGCTTCAACATCTTCATGGGTAATTTTTCCGTTTTTACCGGTGCCGTTCACCTTGGAGATGTCGACGCTTTGTTCACGGGCAAACTTGCGTACACTTGGCGTTGCCAGCACATCGCGGTTAGGCGCTGGAGCCGCTGCTGGTGCTGCAGCCGCTGCCGGAGCTGCTGTCTGGGCAGCCGGAGCTTCGGTATGACTGCCTTCCTGCTGAGGAACATCGCCTTCTGCGGCAATGATGGCTACAACTTCGCCTACACGGCAGATCTGCCCGTCCTTGGCGAATACTTCCAGCACTGTACCGTTGACTGGGGAAGGAACTTCCACTACAGCCTTGTCATTCTGCACTTCCATGATGATATCATCGTCGGTAATCTTGTCCCCTGCTTTGATATGCATCTTGATAATTTCGCCTTCATGCAGACCTTCGCCAAGTTCTGGGAACTTATATTCAAAGTTAGCCGGGCTGCTTGTAGCAGGAGAAGAAGCAGTGTCTGCTCCGCCTTTGGCTGCATCCGCTTCTTGCGTGGACTGTGCTTCGGCATGGCCGCCTTCCTGCTCAGGAATATCGCCTTCTGCATCAATGATGGCAACAACTTCGCCTACGCGGCAGACTTGGCCATCCTTGGTGAACACTTCCAGGACTGTGCCGTTGACTGGACAAGGAACCTCCACTACAGCCTTGTCATTCTGTACTTCCATTACGATATCGTCATCGGTTACTTTGTCGCCAGCTTTGATATGCATTTTGATAATTTCGCCTTCATGCAAACCTTCGCCCAGCTCGGGGAACCGGTACTCAAATTTTGCCACCTTAATAACCTCCTAAAAGTTTATGAGCATTGTTACCTCAATTCAACTTTGTAAAACTCCCAATTATCCATATATCTGATAATAGTTCAAGTGAATCAGAAACGGCTGCCGCCCTTATATAAGGACGGCTGCAGTAGTATTCTTAAAATTCCATTACTTTCTTCACAGCTGCGATTACACGTGCAGGAGTAGGAATCCAAGTATCCTCGATTTGCGCAAATGGATAGATGGTATCAGGACCCGCAACACGAAGCACCGGAGCTTCGAGATGGAGAATAGCCTTTTCATTGATTTGTGCGATAACCTCAGCGGCTACACCGGAGCTCTTCTGTGCTTCCTGAACCACAATGGCGCGGTTCGTCTTCTTCACAGAAGCGACAATGGTGTCGATATCAATCGGGCTGACCGTGCGCAGGTCGATAATTTCGGCCTTAATGCCGTCTTTTTCAAGCTGTTCGGCCGCTTTGGTAGCAGTATGTACCATCAGACCGTAAGTGATGATCGAGACGTCGGAGCCCTCGCGGACCACATTGGCTTTGCCCAGCTCAACGGTATATTCACCTTCCGGCACTTCTGCGCGGAATGCATGATAGAGGTTCAAATGCTCCATGAAGAATACAGGGTCATTGTCACGGATCGACGCGATCAGCAGTCCCTTGGCATCGTATGGATTAGAAGGAATGACCACCTTGATCCCCGGGCTTTGCGCGATCAGCCCTTCCAGGGAGTCAGTGTGAAGCTCCGCTGCCTTTACGCCGCCGCCAAACGGAGTGCGGAATACTACAGGAGCATTGAATCTGCCCCCGGAACGCCAGCGCAGACGGGCTGCCTGAACGACGATTTGGTCGAGCGCCTCAAAGATAAAACCAACGAACTGGATTTCGGCAATCGGGCGGAAGCCTTGAACACCCAGACCAAAAGCCAGACCGCCGATTGCGGATTCAGCCAGCGGAGTATCAAATACGCGATCCTCGCCAAATTCTTTCTGCAGGCCTTCCGTTACACGGAATACGCCACCAACGTTACCAACGTCTTCCCCGAAGATCAGCACGCCCGGGTCACGGTTCAGTTCAACGCGCATTGCGTCACGAATTGCTTCTTTCATATTCATTTGTGCCATTGCCTGATATCCCCCTTATTCAAAATCGGCTTTTTGTTCTTCCAGATGTTTCGGAGTTACCTCAAACATGCTGTCGATCAAGCCGGGAACGGTCATTTTTTCGGTTTGCTCTGCTTTCTTGATCTGCTCGTTTACAGTAGCCTTCGCTTCTTCTCTGACACGCAGCGTGTCTTCTTCGGTCCAGAGGCCCTTCTTCTCCAAATATTTAGCAAGACGGGCAATCGGGTCCTTCTCGTTCCACTGGCCTTCTTCTTCCTTGGAACGGTATTTGCTGGCGTCATCGGACAGGGAATGCGGACGGAAACGGTAAGTTACAGCTTCAATCAGCGTAGCGCCTTCGCCTTTGCGGGCGCGTTCCGCAGCTTCTTGAACAGCGGAGATAACAGCGAAAACGTCCATGCCGTCAATCTTGATGCCGGGAATACCTGCTGCAACCGCTTTGTGGGCGATCGACTTGGCAGCTGTCTGTTTCGCGAATGGTGTAGTAATGGCATAGCCATTGTTTTGTACGAAGAAGATTACCGGCAGTTTGAAGCGTCCGGCAAAGTTCAGGCCTTCGTAAAAGTCGCCTTCGGAGGAACCGCCGTCACCCGTGTAGGTGATGGCAACATTTTGCTGCTTCTTAAGTTTGAAGCCCATTGCAATCCCTGTAGCGTGCAAAATCTGCGCGCCGATGATAATCTGTGGCATAAGCACATTTACACCTTCAGGAATTTGTCCGCCATGCTGATGGCCGCGTGAATATAGGAAAGCCTGGTATAATGGAAGTCCATGCCATACCAGCTGCGGTATATCACGGTAACCCGGGCAGACAAAATCTTCTTTCTGAAGTGCAAATTCACTGCCGATCATAGTAGCTTCCTGGCCGGACACCGGCGCATAGAAACCCAGGCGGCCTTGACGGCCCAGATTAACGGCGCGGTCATCCCAAGTCCGGGTAAATACCATACGATACATGAGTTCTTTCAATTGATCGTCGGTAAGTGCAGGCATTTTATCCTTATTGATAACTTCTCCATCGGGGGAAAGCACCGAAAGGGCCTCCACGTCCTCTGTGTACACTTCGTAAGGAACTTTAGTCATCATCTTCACCTCAATAAAAAAATTTGAATATCAGTGTCCTCTGTTATAGAATTATTATACACCTGTTTTATCTGTTTCGTCAAAGAAATACGCATAAAATTTATGTTTTCATAAATTTTGTATGTATAACAGGATTCGAAATATCCTATAACAGATTGACATTTATTTAGCAAGTAAATGATATTTAACACATCTACTGCTTGGGTAATTTTAACGCAACCTGAAGACTAATGCAAAATCCGACAAGAAAGGTGACGATTGAGCGATGAACGAGCCTGTTTTTCTGAAACGTACAATTGTAAAACAAACTTTGTGGAGCGAGCATCTCCAGGAAGAGCGCAAACTGCGTATATACCTTCCTCCCGGTTATAATGAGGTACTTAGTTATCCTGTAATCTACTGCCAGGACGGAGAAGAATTTTTTAACTTCGGCCGGATCGCAACCCTTGCCGGTCAATTGATCCTGGAGCAGGACATCGAACCCTTCATTATAGTAGGCGTTGAAGTAAACGTAGCTGTGCGCACTCAAGAATACGCTCCCTTCGGCAACCGGTTCAAGCAGTATCTTTCATGCTTTGCCGAAGAGATTATTCCCTTCATTGAACATAATTATCCGGTCCGCCGCACACGGGATGAACGGATCATCGCAGGGGATTCACTTGGCGGCAGTGTCTCGCTGCATCTCGCATTAGCCTACCCCCGCCTGTTCAACCGTGTACTAAGTCTTTCTGGCGCCTATTATCCGCAGACACGCGAAATCCTCGCACAGGAAGAAGACCTCTCCTGGCTGGATATCAACATGGTGGTTGGTCTGCAGGAAACCGAATATACGACCGATACCGGCGTCTACGATTTTGTGCAGATGAACCGGGATACCAGGTCTCTGCTGGAGTCACGCGGGGCAACCGTTTCTTACCGGGAGAAAGACGGCCGCCATCTCTGGGGATTCTGGCAGAAGGAGCTGCCGGAATCGCTACTCTATTTCTTAAACAAATAAAACAGCTTTGAAAGACAAAAAAAGTGAACATCTTAAGGACGCAGGTATATTCCCTACATGTTCGCGCTTTCATTATGGGACGGGCACAAGGTGCCCGTCCTTATTTTCAAGGACGGCCTTCGAATCAGCAACGCAGGGTCACACATATTCTTCTATAGCTTTTCCTTAATGATCCGGTCTAGCAGCACATCACAACCGGCATTGATCAGCTGATAGACTTGTTCGAAGTTTCCGGTAAAATATGGGTCAGGCACTTCTCTCAGCTCCTCCTCAGGCAGCAGGTCCATGAAGAACAGCAGGTTCGCGTTCTGGCCGCCTGGAATCCTGCGCACATTCTCGGCATTGGACTGGTCCATACAGATCATATAATCAAAGTTCCCGAAATCATCACTGCCCACAAGACGCGCTTTCATATTCTCGTAGCTGATTCCCTGCTGATCAAGAATACGGCGGGTTCCTTCATGCGGCCCTTTGCCGACATGCCAGTCCCCGGTACCCGCAGAATCTACAGAGATTTGTTCAGACAACCCCAGTTTCAGGATCTTATGGCGAAGCACAGCCTCAGCCATCGGCGAGCGGCAAATATTGCCCAGACATACAAACAGCACGTTTACGATTCTTCTCACCTCCGGCTACGTTTTTTATTTTCCTGTATGTACATAATATGTACTGTATTTATTTTAGCGCGGGAGGACGCAATTGTACAACTTTTCGATCTGCATTATACTTGGTCTTTGGAAAACTAACTATACAGTCACCAATAAGGAGGTCCCTATGCCAGCCAAACGGGTTGTTATTTTTGCCGGAGGAGATCTGTCGGCGGAGTATTTGTCTCTATTAGATGAAGAGGATTTTGTAATCGGAGCAGATCGGGGCGCATTATTCCTGATTACGCATGGGGTTGTGCCGGATATTGCAGTAGGTGATTTCGATTCTGTCCCCCCGGAGGCTCTTCACCAAATCGAGGCGGGAAGTAAAAAAACCATTACATGCGATCCCGTTGACAAGGATTTAACAGACAGTGAAATGGCGCTAGATCTGGCACTCGGAACCCAGCCGGAATCCATACTGCTGTTCGGGGTGACGGGGACACGGATGGACCATACCCTCGCCAGTATTCAAATGATGACAAGAGCACTGCAGCGCCAGGTACGCTGCTCGGTGATGGATACCCATAACTATATTACCCTGACCGGCTCCCAAACAGAGATTCATGACCTGGGGTATACCTATGTTTCACTGCTGCCGCTAACACCTGAAGTGACTGGAATCACGCTTGAAGGCTTTCAATATCCGCTGACAGGAGCCACTCTGAAACTGGGGCAATCTCTGGGAGTGAGCAACATTCTGACGGCGGAACGCGGAACGGTCTCTATCGAAAGCGGCTTGCTTCTGATTATTCAAAGCAAGGATTGATACATACTGAAGACAGTGCTGTAACCTTTGTTTCAAAAATATAAGTCGGGAATCCCCTTGCTCCATGGGGCCTTTCCGGCTTTTTTTGATTTGCCTAAACTTTAAAATATTAATATTTTGTAACTTTTAATGAGATTTTAATAAAGCGTTTCCAGTTCAGGCCCCGCTTGGCTTTGAGTCCTGCGCTCCAAAATATAGGAGATTCATAACCTGCTATACTACGAACAGGCAAGAAAATAGACATTTAGATATTAATTGGGAGGAATTACAACATGAAGAAACATCAATGGTTTAAGCAGGCAATTGTAGTTGGGATGTGCACTACGATTGGCCTGAGCACTCTGATGGCTACTGGAGCCGGCACAGCACCGGTTGCTGCCGCATCCGTGTCCTCCTCTACCGGACAAAAAATTGTGAATCTCGGTAAAAAATATATGGGAGTGCGTTATGAGTTCGGCGCCTCCACTTCATCAACCCGTACCTTTGACTGCTCCTCGTTCACCAAATATATTTTCGGTAAATACGGCGTGAAACTGCCCCGCACCTCTGTAGCACAATCCAAAGTCGGGAAAGCCGTATCCAAAGCGAATTTGAAAACGGGCGATCTGGTATTCTTCTCCAGCGGCAGCAGAGCTAACGGATCAAATGTAACTCACGTAGCCGTCTATATTGGAAATGGTAAAATTCTTCACACTTACGGTTCACCGGGTGTAACCATCTCCGACCTTAACTCCGGCAACTGGAAAAGAACCTACCTGAAAGCACGCCGCGTACTGTAACAGCTCATTAGAGACCCCTTTCAGATCTTTTACAGCGGTTCAAAAAAGTGGCCTGTATGGTTCAGAGTATAGTGTCAGCATGTGGCGCGCCTTCCGGCGCGCGCAGTACATATCCGGTTCCGCGCACCGTGTGAATCAATTTATTCTTGTGGCCTTTGTCCACTTTTAGCCGGATATGCCTGATATAGACATCAACTACGTTGGTGTCCGGATGAAAATGATAACCCCAAACCTGCTTTAGAATTTCTTCCCGGGAACAGACCTCCCCCAGATGCACAGCCAGATAATAGAGCAGATCAAACTCTTTGGGCGTCATTTTCAGCTCGGTTCCATCCCGCAGGACCATCCTGCGGGCAGGGTCAAGGATTAGCCCATCTACCTTCAACCGAGATGAAAGGCCGCGGCGGCGGCCTGTAAGTCTCATTAAATTATCCACTCTGCATTTGAACTCGCCGGAATGTACAGGCTTCACCATATACTCATTGCCGCCCGCCTCAAAAGCCGCTGCCGCCTCCTCGCCATACATCCCATCCGAGATCACCATTACGGTAAGCCGTTTCCCCTGTTCCCTCAGATCCGAAACCAAACTCCATCCAGCCCACGCTGACGCATGATTCAGGTCCGCAATCAGCAGTACAGGCTCCACTCTGGACAGCAGTAAGCGAAGATCCTCGAGATCTTCGCTTATTGCTGTTTGGACGCCGAGCTCCTCCAGCGCAAGTTGCAGCTTTATTCGTTCTTCCCTTTCCCGGCTCGTCTCCAGGGTTTCACTGAAATCAGCGGGCTGCCGGGGTATAAACCAAGCAATGATCTCATTCACGCTAATCCCCCGCATCCAATCAGCCTTGCAGCCATGCCGCTGCAGAATAGGCTTATTGTTCCCCTAATGCAAAAAGACCATTCCCCGGAATGGTCCCAATGGTCCTGAATAATTTTGATCAATTATTTCATCAAGTCGATTTCCTGGAAGCTGATTACCTCAGTTTCCCAGCGTTCCTGTACGAACCGCTGATGGTCCGGATGCGCATTGTAGGCATCGTAGGCCTCCTGATTCTCGAACTCCATGGAGAAGCCATAGTCAAATTCACATTTCGTGCTTACCTGGCGCAGTACCTCGAAGCGCTTCACAACCGGGATCGCGCTGAGAATCTTCTCACCGTCTTGTAAGAAATGCTCAATCTCCGGAGATCCTTCCCTATGCTTCAGTGTAAATATTGCCATGTGTCTGATTGTACCTATCTCCATCACACTCGCTCCCTCATCAGCCAAAATACCGGTGATAAAAGCTGCGGGCGGCAGCAACATCACTGGTTCCATGAATCAAGGCCCGTCCATCTCCAAAAACGACCATCCGGAACGGTTCTTCCGTAAACGAAACTAAATAGGGATTACTCTCGACCTTGCCGCTGCCAAGTCTTGCGAGTCTTGCGGCTGTCTCCTGAAGATTCAGCTGGCGGCGCTGTGCCGGCCGGATTTGCACCGTATCCCTGCCGCACAGCACATCACTGCGCTCCGTATTGGCCGCTGTCAGATAGGGATAAACGGGATGGCTGCCGCAGGATGGACAGCTGTCCTTTTTGGCGGCCTTGACGCCGATCTCCTGATGCTCATTGCGCCATACATCGAACGACAGCAGCTTGCCCCTGAGCTGCTCCGGGCGTCCTCCAAGCAGCTTGAGCGCCTCTGCAGTAGCATTCGCAGTCACCAGCTGCACAGCCTGCGGTAGGATGCCTGCTGTGTCACAAGTGTCTCCGCCGAGCGGCACTGCGCCGAGCAGGCAGTTCAGACATGGCGTTTCACCCGGCAGAATCGTAAAGGTGATGCCATAACTTCCGACACAAGCTCCATAAATCCAGGGTATTCCGTGCTTCTGGGCCATATCGTTGATAATCAGCCGGGTGTCAAAATTATCCGTGCCATCCATGATGAGATCCACACCCGGAAGCAGGCTCTCCAGCTCTTCGGCGCGCACATCCAGCACCTGGGCTTCAATCGTAATTTCCGAGTTGATGCGCTCAAGCCTCGCCTTGGCCGCTGCGGCCTTCGGCATGCGCTGACGGGCATCCTCTTCCGTATAGAGCTGCTGGCGCTGGAGATTGCTCCACTCCACATAATCGCGGTCAGCAAGGATGATGCGTCCTGTACCGCAGCGGGCCAGCGTTTCGGCAATCCCTGTTCCCAGAGCCCCTACTCCGACGATGAGCACGGTCGAGCCGGCAAGTCCGGCCTGCCCTTCCGCACCAAACGGGGTGAATCTTACCTGGCGCGAATAGCGGCCGTCCCGCCCACGCTCCCGGGCAGCTCCAGCTTGTTCCTTTTCCATTTGGCTCATTTCAAGGCACCCCCATCTATTTAAAGCCGGAAAGGAGAGGCATAGGGCCGCTCTTCTCCGGCTTCAGCTTAACCTAAACTGTCTGTGCCGACCACTGCTCCACATCCCAGACTTTGGTGACCCAATCCTCATAGAAATCGGGTTCGTGGGAAACCAGCAGAACCGTGCCTTTGTAATCCTGCAATGCCCGTTTCAGTTCTGCCTTGGCTACTACATCCAAGTGATTGGTGGGCTCATCGAACAGAATCCAGTTGCTCTCGCGCATCATCAGCTTGCAGAGACGCACTTTGGCCTGTTCGCCCCCGCTCAGCATGCTCAGCGGACGGGTGATATGCTCGTTTTTCAGGCCGCAGCGGGCCAGATGGGCACGCACCTCATGCTGGTTCAGACTGGAAAACTCATTCCATACATCGTCGATTGGCGTGAGATTCGCAGCCTTAACCTCCTGCTGGAAGTATGCTGCATTCAGGTAATCGCCAAGGTAGGTTTTACCGCTGTAAGCAGGGATGACACCCAGAATGGTCTTCAGCAAAGTGGATTTGCCCACCCCGTTGCAGCCGACAATGGCAATTTTCTCGCCGCGCTCAATCGTCATATTCAGTTTTGGCAGCAGCGGCCGGTCGTAGCCAATCTCGAAGTCCAGGCCTTCGAACACCGTCTTGCCGCTGGCCCGGCTCTCCTTGAACGAGAACGCAGGCTTCGCCGCTTCCTCCGGACGGTCAATCCGTTCCATCCGGTCAAGCTGCTTCTCACGGCTTTTGGCCCGTCCTGAAGTGGAGGCACGCGCTTTGTTGCGCTGGATGAAATCCTCCTGCTTTTTGATGAACTCCTGCTGCTTCTCATAAGCGTCGATATGCTGACTCTTATTCATCTCCGCCATATCAAGGAAACGCTCATAGTTGGCTGTATAACGGGTCAGCTTGGCAAACTCCAGATGGTAGACAACATCGACGACTTTATTCATAAATTCAGTATCATGGGAGATCAGGATGAACGCATACGGATATTGCTTCAGGTAGTTCGTCAGCCAGTCAATATGCTCCACATCCAAATAGTTGGTGGGCTCATCCAGCAGCAGAACATTCGGCTTCTCCAGCAGCAGCTTGGCCAGCAAAACCTTGGTCCGCTGTCCCCCGCTTAATGTTGATACATCACGGTCCAATCCAATGGCCGACAAACCGAGGCCGTTGCCCATTTCTTCTACTTTGACATCAATCAAATAGAAATCACCGATATCCAGCTGTTCCTGGATTTCACCCATCTGCTCCAGCAGCAGCTCAAGCTCCTCTGGATCAGCCTCACCCATTTTCCCGGTAATGGCCATCATTTCATTCTCAAGCTCAAGCAGTGGCAGGAAGGCATCCTTCAGTACGTCACGGATGGTTTTGCCCGGTGCAAGAATCGTATGCTGATCCAGATAGCCATAGCGGACTTTCGGGGTCCATTCCACTCTGCCGCTGTCCTTGAGCAGCTTCCCGGTCAAAATATTCATCAGCGTAGACTTGCCGACGCCATTCGCTCCTACCAGTCCAACATGCTCTCCGGCCAGCAGCCGGAAGGATACATTTTTGAACAGCTGCCGGTCTCCGAAGTTATGCGAAACGTCTTCCACTGTAAGTAAACTCATAAATTCTCCATAAACTCCTATCTATATTTAAAATGAAGCGGCATTCAGTCCTAACTGCACATACAACGATTCATTCTAGCACATGTAAGCGCCACACTGAAACAGGAATATGCCTTAAAAAGCTAGACCTGGAGAAAAAACTATATTTCTTTTCATTTTTTTCTGAAAATTCCATTACGCTTCGCAAACATCCGTTCCGGCGTATACTCTTTCAGCAGGCGTTCGAGTGTCTCAGCCAGCTTGCCCTTTTGCTGAAAAGGGTCCTGCTGATACGGCAAAGTGTGTACTGTAACGCCACCCAGGGCGGCTCCCAGCAGACCGGCCGCAGCCTGGCCGGAGAGCGGCAGGCAGACCCTCCAGTTCGGCTGGGGCACTAGCCCGCTGCGGGCCAGCCAATGCAGTGTATCCTCCAGCCGCCAGTCCGCACCGGAAGCCACAAGCAGCGGGATATCACTTGCCGCAAATTCCTCAACAGCTCCCGCATAGCCCGCCGTACCCAAATCAAGAATCACAAAACGATACGTACCTCGCAGCAGGGAGCTAATATCACCTTCAGGCGGTCGCTTATAGTAGTGGACCCCTTTCCACACCAGGGGGCTCCCTCCGGCTCCATGGTCATGAGCTTCTTCTGGCCTGTCCAGCAGATTACAGATTCGCTCATACACAGCAGAGGCAGGATGATAATCCACCCAAGCGGCAGCACCGGACCGGGACAGGAAGGTGACCGCGGCCAAAGAAGTATGGGTTGTGCCAAGGCCCGGAGCTGTCCCAAGGAGAGCAACCACCGCCGCTTTCCTTTTGGCAGGGTGTGCGGCAGATGGGCTGGGCCTATATTGGGGTCCAGATGTTGTCCCAGCTTGAGCTTCAATCGGCTCCAATGCACGCAGTACTGCTTCTGCATTAGGATACCTCTCTTCAGGATGCTGGCGCAGCAAGCGCCGGATCACAGGAATCATAGCGTCCGGCAGTCCGGGACGCAGCTTATCCTCCAGTCCCGGCTGCCAGCGGCTGAATTGGCCCCCGGTTGCCATATACAGCAGCAGAGCCCCCAGACCGTAGAGATCCGAGACAGGCCCGCTTTGCCCTCCTCCATACTGCTCCGGTGCGGCAAAACCTGCTGTCCCGAGTTTCTCCGTGTCTTCATTCCCAACTTTTTTTAGCCTGCGCGCAATACCCAGGTCGATCAACATCAGCTCATCTCGTCCGGTCAGCATAATATTCCCTGGCTTCATGTCGCGGTGAACAATTGGCGGATGATGCCCGTGCAAATATTGCAGCACGTTCAGCAGCTGCTTGGCATAACGAAGGATACAGATAGCCGGCAGCGGCCCGGGGTTCACCAGAAGATATTCACTTAATGTAACACCCTCGATATAATCCATCACAAGATAGCAATACCCCTCCCCGTCCGGCGGGAAGAAATCAACCATTCCCGGCAGCAGCGGATGGTTCAGCGATATCAGCAGTTCGGCTTCCGCTTGGATATCTCCATAGGCCTCCCCTTTATCGATACTCTCCTTCACCGCCCAGCATTTCCCAGGCAGACGCAAATCCTCCGCGAGAAAAACATGGCTCATTCCCCCTATTCCGATTTTACGGGCAATTCTGTACCTGTCCCCTAGTATCAGTCCAGCTTTGAGCTTCGTTGCAAATTCCATTTTTACTCCTCCAGTCTTTTGATCCGGCACAAAAAAAAGGGAAAGCCCCCGTTAGCCATGCAAGCAGCGGCATACAACCGGCTGCGCGGATAACGGGATGCTTTCCCATCGGTAAAGATGAATATTATTAATATTTAATCATATAAAGTGTAATTTCGTCCCGGTTATGGAACAACTGCTTGGCACGTTGGATTTGCATCCGCCCGCTCTCAAACATAGCGATAATTTCCTTGATTACCGCCAGCGGCTTCTTATGCATCAGCTTTACGGTGACAATGGCCGTTCCTCCGGGAGAGAGGCTGTGCAGCAGGCCGGTAACCAGCTTGGCCATCAGCTTGGGGCTCCAGCTCATGTCACAGACGAGCAGGTCAAATTCATTGTCCGAAAATTTCACGTCTCCGGCATTTTTGCGCAGGATCTTCAGCGAAGGATTCTTGCGGAGCGACTCGTGCATGAGCGCCGGGTCAACGGCTGTCACCTTAAGCCCCCGCTCCAGCAGAAACGAGGTCCAGCCGCCGGGCGATGCACCGATATCCACAGCATTCCGGAAGCTGTGAAACGGAATCGCGAACTCCTTTTCCGCCTCCATCAGCTTGAACTTCGCCCGAGATATCTGTCCATCCTCTTTGCGGAAACGGATCATGCCTCCATTCCAGCTTGACAGGTTTTCCTCCGGCCGGGATACACCCGCATACAGCGCCCCGCCGTCTGCATAGACGGAAATCACCCAGGCCGGGTCCTGGACGGTGAACTCAGCGCCCAGGTCCTGCAGGCGCTCCTGCAGCCATTCGCGCAGTTCACCCGGACTATCCGGCCAGAAAGAGTTGTTGCCTTTGCGGACATGCAGCGACACCTTCTCGCCTTCAAGCTCGCTGCGCCGGCTCAGGTAAACAGCCAGCCGGTCCAGCGCAGACAGGTCGCCCTGGTCCTGAAACTGCACCGGCTGTATATGCCGCAGGAAGATGGGCAGATGACCGGCCAATAGCCGCGACACCTCTTCAGGCTCCGCTTCAAGTGTGGCCAGAAAAATCTCGCCCGGCAGCAGCAGCGTGCTCTTCACCGCACCGAACAGGCGGCGGAGCTCCTCTTGTGCATATGGGGCAAAACCGTGGTTGGCGGTACAAATATACCGCGAATGCGCTTTTCCTTCCGGAGCAGGGGTCTGCCGTGGAGTTTCTTCAGTAAAATCATTCAAAGGATTGAGCCTCCAGGTCTTATTTTAATCCAGGGACGGCCGCTATCCCATTCAATATCAGCAGGAATATCATAGGTGGCCAAGATCATTTCTTTCGTCAGCACTTCTTCCTTGGGTCCGGAGCCGGCCAGCTTGCCGTCCCGGATCAGGGCCACATGTGTAAACAACGGCACAATTTCTTCAACATGATGTGTCACATATACAACAGATACGTCACGCTGTTTCAGCTTGTCAATCTCAGCCAGCATTTTTTCGCGTTCATACAAGTCGAGCCCGGCGCAGGGCTCATCCAGGATCAGCAGCTTCGGCTCAGCCATCAGGCAGCGTGCCAGCATCGCCTTTTTGCGTTCCCCTTGGGACAAGGTTCCAAACGGATGGTTTGCCAGCTCACCGAGATTCATGTCCTCCAGCAGCCGGATCGCCTGATCGTGTACGGCGCGCGGAATATCCTGATAGAAACGGAGAAAAGCATAGGCACCCGTAGCGACAACCTCCCATACGGGATCGGTCAGCGACAGCTTTTCCATCAATGACGGTCCGATATAGCCGATTTCCTTGCGCACCTCGCGCAGATCACACTGGCCGTATTTATAACCAAGCACCTCGACGGAACCCTTGCTCGGAAACAAGTAGCCGGTCATCATTTCTAAAATTGTAGTTTTTCCTGAGCCATTGCGGCCCAGAATCACCCAGTTCTCGCCTTGCTTCATTTCCAGCGACACATCGTCCAGAATCAGGCTTTGTTCCCTGCGAAGGGTCAGATGTTGTAAAGATATCATTTATGAGGTCACACTCCTTATGTAGTCCAGCACCCGTTCCACAGAGCTCATTGAATAATAAATAAGCGGAGCCTTGCTTCGATCTGCGGGGGCAACCAGCAGTGCAGGCACACTGGAGATCCGGCAGGTATTCACCAGACCTGGCAGCATGTTCACATTGCCTGCGGCAATCAACAGCTCCTCCGGCAGCAGATGCTCTGCGACCTCCAGCATCCGCCGCGCCGCTTTACAGGTTCCGCACAGTGGGGTATAGAAAAAGACCACCAGCGGCTCACCCTTCCGCTCCAGCGCTTCCAGCAATTCCTGCTGATTCATCTCCTTCATCATCTGCCTCCCCAGGCGGCAATCTCCAGAAATCT
Organism: Paenibacillus graminis; assembly: GCF_000758705.1. Taxonomy (NCBI): domain Bacteria; kingdom Bacillati; phylum Bacillota; class Bacilli; order Caryophanales; family Paenibacillaceae; genus Paenibacillus; species Paenibacillus graminis. The sequence continues at coordinate 3,958,797 of NZ_CP009287.1, forward strand.
GGTAGCATCCAAACGCAGCAGCAGACATCCCATCTTCGAACGGATCAATGAGAAGCCCTCGGGCCGCTTTCGGCTGACGTTCATAAACAGGCTGATCACAGCTGCACCTCCGCTTCATACCATTTGCAGACTGCGGCAATTTCCTGCCGGTGTGTCCCGTCCGGTCCCTTCCCCGTTTCCAAGGCAATAGCCATCCGGCCAAATGGTTCCGCAGTCAGCAGATTCCGCAAGCCTTCATCACCGATACAACCCTTGCCGATCTGGGCATGCCTGTCCTTGCGCGAGCCGAACGCATACATAGAATCGTTCAAATGAACGGCCACAAGCTGCTGCCAGTAGCCAAGCGCTTCGCCGCGCTGCAGGAATTCCTCCGTATGCTGCGGGTTCCAGATCCCGGCGGCGAATGCATGGCAGGTGTCCAGGCAAAACCCGATTTTCTCCGGATAACGGCTGAGCTCACGGATTTTGACCAGCTCTTCCAGAGTCATGCCTTCTTTGCCGTGATTGCCGGCCTGGTTTTCTATCAGGAGCTTGGCCTGCCCGTCCCAGCTTTCCAGCGTATTATTTATACATTGTATAATATTTTGGTATCCTTGTAATGGCTCAATCCCGGAGAAATGTCCAAAATGAACCACAATGCCCAGCGAACCGCAGGCCTCAGCGATCTCCAGGTCGTTGAGCAGCGATGCCACCATTACCGTCCGCGGCGTCGCCCCGTCACTGGCCGCAGCCAGATTGGTGGGATAGGGAGTATGTGCAATCGACACCATCCCCTTTTCCCGGCAATAGGCAGCGCAGCTGGCGGCATCACGCCTGTCAAGCGGCTTCACGCGCAAACTGCGCGGATTCTTAGGGAAATATTGAAAACATGTCGCACCGCTCTCCCAGGCGAACCGGGCAGCCTGCCCGTAACCGCCGCGAATGCTGACATGTGCCCCAATGTTGGGACTATTGGTCATGCTGGCAGTCCGGGCAATAAAACACCTTGCGGCCGGACAGCTCTATTTTGACAACCGTTCCCCCGCCGCGCAGACAAGGTTCGCCTTCACGGTCGTACACTTTACACTTATCATTATAGGAACCGGTAACTGTATCTCCGGTCATGAACGGCATTTCCATGTAACCTCCGATTTCGGTGGCCTCCGTCAGCACCTTGCGGACACTGTCATACAGCCGTGCTACCGCTTCCGGCGTCAGATTCTGCACCAGCGTCGTCGGCAGGAGCCTGGCCTCAAAAGCAATTTCATCCGCATAGCAGTTGCCGATCCCCGCCATAACCTGCTGATTGACCATCAGGCTCTTCAGCGCGCCCCGGCGCCCTTTCAGCAGTCCCGCGAAGCGTTCAGGTGTCATGCGGCGGTCCAGCAGCTCCGGTCCCAGCTTGCCCATTGCCGCCTCACTTTCCTTGACGGACAGCAGATGCAGATACCCCAGGCGCAGCCCCATGAAATACAGGATGTGGTCTCCAAAAGCAAGCTCAACCTGCGTAGAGCGTTCAGGCCGCTCCTCCTCCGTACCGTAGAACAGCAGTCCGCCCAGCATCAGATGCAGCAGCAGCCTGCGGCCATCGTGAAGATGGAACAGGATATGCTTGGCACGGCGCTCCACAAAAACAATCCGTGCTCCAAGGAGCGCTTGGGTGAATTCCTGGGTCTCCATATTGATGGTTTTCTCACGGTTTACGGTTACGCCCGTAATTGGAACATTTATAAGATGCTGGCTGAGCAGCTTTCTGTAATTCTCCATTTCCGGCAATTCCGGCATATTGGCATCTTCCCTTCGAAGGTATCATAGATAAATAAAAAGCACACCTTTGACATTATACACCGAGTGTCAACATAAGTTCAGCTAAATCAGCACAAATTTCGTCCGGCTCTACGCCGGTTAGACGCCGATAGTCTTCCAGATTATCCCTTGTAGTCAGCCCGGTCAACACCAGAATGGTCCGGCAGCCTGCACGGGCTCCTGCGGAAATGTCTGTCCGCATGTTGTCCCCGACCACAACCGCCTCACCCGGATCAATTCCCATCAGTGACGTGGCATACGTAATGAGATGCGCTTCAGGTTTGCCGATGACAACTGGCGGAATCCCGCTTGCCGCTTCAATTGCGGCTCCCAGTGAACCTGCACCGGGCATGACGCCATCATCGGAGGGGAGCATCAGGTCGGGATTTGTCAGCACAAACTTCGCCCCCCCGCGCACCCAGCGGGAAGCCTGTGCCAGGGAATCGTATGTAAAAGACCGGTCAATGCCCTGTACAACATATTCCGGCGCTTCGCTCACCAGGCGAAGTCCGGCTTCGCGGCATGCCTGAATCAATCCCTCTTCTCCAAGTATCGCCACTGTTGATCCCGGCGATTCTCCGGAGATGTAGCGGGCTGCAGCCAATGATGAAGTGCACACCTCCTGAGCTTCTGCTCCGATGCCCATTGCGCACAGGTGCGCCGCTACATTGGCAGGGGTCCGCGAAGAATTGTTCGTTACGAACATAAAAGGAATTCCTGCCTTGCGCAGTGCGGCGATTAGCAGATCTGCGCCCTGAATCATCCGTCCTCCATGAAATAGAGTTCCATCCAAATCGATCAACAATCCCCCAACATGATCCATTGCAACCGCCCCCATTGCAGTAATTTTTCTTTTAACCAGATTGATTATTAATCCTATTAATTTTCTTAATCAACAGTTATCCAGTAGAAGATGCCCCTGTCCTGCACATCAATTAAGGCTGGCTTCATGCTCATTCCGGCCGGGCAGAAACCGTTGATTATTCGCCAATTTCTCTAGTGCTTCGTTGCTTTTTCATCCAGCTACTCCTTTAAATTTAACACACTTCGTCGAAAGCTAGCGAACCCCTGCCCGGGCCGTCTTTTTTTGGCATCGCCCTGTCATTTCCTGCGCTTTCCCGGAAAATAATTCACTTTCCCGGGACATTTCCCGGCGTTCTCCGGTACACAGGAAAAGTGCAGAATTCCTCCGCCAGCAATGTCTGCGGAAAGATTTCCCGGGCCTCCGCCAGCAGCGGAAGCAGCTCTTCATGTGTGGTATAACGTGAACTGAAGTGTGTCAGCAGCAGCTCACGCCCGCCTGCATCACGCGCCAGCTCAGCAGCCTGACGGGCTGTACTGTGATGATATTGATGAGCCATTCCCTCCAGATCATGGCCAAAGGTTGCCTCATGGATAATCAGATCTGCATCCCATGCAAGCGGCAGGGTCCCTTGGCAAGGTCTGGTATCTCCCAGCACAGTTACTATCCGTCCCCGCTTTGGAGCATTGACCACCTCCGCTGCGCGGATCAGAACGCCTTCCTCGGTCGTTACATCCTGCCCTTTTTTCAAAAGGCCATAAAGCGGCCCCGGCTTCAGGCCATAGCTCAGCAGCAGCTCCTTATTCAGATTGCCTGGACTGTCTTTCTCCGTCACCCGGTAGCCATAGCTGTCAATCCGGTGCTCCAGCAGACCGGCCTCGACCTTAAAACCGTCATCCTCGAAGATAAGTCCTCCGCTATGTTCAACAACCTCAAGCGGGTAAGGAATCCGGGACTGGCTGACTGATAACGAGATGTCCAGATAGGCTTTGAGACCAGGCGGACCATACACTGTAAGCGGGCCTGTGCCGCCCTGATACCCGCGGCTGGACAATAGACCCGGCAAGCCGAACAAGTGGTCACCGTGCAGATGAGTTATAAACAGCTTCTCCAGCTTCCCCAGCCGCAGCGGGGAACGGAGAACCTGGTGCTGTGTACCTTCTCCGCAATCGAACATCCAGAAGCTTCGCCGTTCTTCCAGCAGGCGGAGTGCAACCGAGGTTACATTCCGCTGCAGCGTTGGTACCCCGGCATTGGTACCCAAAAAGTAAATTTCCATAGTGCTCCTCCTCTCTTCATTCTGCCCAGGAATCATTGCATTTCCCTTCATCAGAATCTCATGAAGAGAATTTTACCCTTTTTAGGACAAAAAAGCATCTTTCGGACCCGTATAAACTCCAGCAAAAAACCTCCCGGTTACGGGAGGTTCCGCTCTGAAGGGTGTTGTCCCTGCAGAAGGAGTGTATGCGGAGGGAAGCTTACTGCTTCTCAACATTAAAATATTGCGCTTCAGGATGCGCAAACACCATTGCCGATACCGAAGCTTCTGGCTCCATCATGAAACCTTCGCTAAGCTCGACGCCAATATCCCCGGGCGACAGCAGCTTGAACAGCGGCCCCTGATCCTCCAGATCCGGGCAAGCCGGATACCCAAAGGATACACGAATGCCCTGATAGCGCGCCCCGTGTCTTTGCTTCATCGTCATATCCGCCGGGTCCGGGAATCCCCAGGTATCCCGCATCATATGATGGACACGTTCGGCCAGGCCTTCTGCGACCTCCAGCGCCACCGCCTGCAGGGCATGGGAGCGGAGATAATCGCCTTTGTCCCTCAGCTCAGCCGACATTTCACGGATACCGTGACCGGCAGTAACCACCAGGAAGCCGACATAATCCATAGTTCCGCTGTCCACGGATTTCAGGAAGTCAGCCAGACATAAATATGGCTCAACATTCTGGCGCGGGAACGTGAAGGTATGAAGTACAGTGGCTGTATCCCGGGGGTCATAGATTAGAATATCATTCCCACTGGACTGCGCCGGGAAAAATTGATACATGGCATGTGGAGTCATCGTACCCTCCAGCATGGCATGATGGAGAATACCATCCACGGTCTCCTTCAGTTCGACTGTGCGCGGGTCACCAGCGGCAAGCTGGGCTTCCACTGAGCCCTTCAGTCCAAGATGATGGCCCAGCAGCATTTGCATATTCACATAGGGAATAATATGCCCCAGCGGATAATTACGCAGAACATGCCGTTCCAGATCGGGGGGTGTAAACACTGGCGCATCCGGCGAAATCTTGGAACGGACTGCCCTGGTCAACACTGGAAGCTCCTGCTGCGGAGCGACAGCTACAGCGGCTTCCGCTTCGAGACGAACCTCTTCTTCGATCTTAACCCGTTCCTCCGGATTCATCAGCCGGTTGGCGATATCCAGACCGTCCATGGCATCTTTGGCATAGAGCACCAGTCCGTCATACTCCGGACGGATACGCGTCTTGGTGAACTTGCGGGTCAATGCCGCACCGCCGACCATGATTGGCACATCGATACCTGCTGTGCGCAGATCCTGGGCAGTCAGCACCATTTGCTGTGCCGACTTTACCAGCAGGCCTGACAGCCCGATGGCATCAGCTTTTTCCCGCCGGAACGCTTCGATGATATTCTCCGGTGGTACTTTTATACCCAGATTAATAATTTCGTAACCATTATTGGAGAGAATGATCTCCACCAGATTTTTGCCGATGTCATGCACATCACCCTTAACGGTGGCCAGCATGATCTTGCCCTTTACAGAGGTCTCATCTTTCTGCATGAACTGCTCCAGATGGCTGACAGACGCTTTCATCACTTCAGCGCTTTGCAGCACTTCCGCAACAATCAGCTCATTGTTGTTGAACAGCCTTCCGACTTCGGACATTCCCGCCATCAGCGGCCCGTTAATAATCTCGAGCGGTCCTGATTGGGTTAGAGCCTCATTGAGATCAGGGATCAAGCCTTCCTTCGTTCCCTCCACCACATAGGAAGCCAGACGCTCTTCAAGAGAGAGATTGGAAATTTTCTCTTTCTTCTCCACCTTCTTACCGCGAAAAGCGGCAACAAAGGCAGCTAGCGTATCATCATTCGTATTATAGATCAGCTGCTCGGCCAGATATCGCTCTTCTTCTGGAATGGACGCATAGCGTTCCACCTTTTCCGTATTCACAATGGCATAATCCAGTCCGGCTTTGGTGCATTCATAGAGGAACACCGAGTTAAGAACCTCGCGACCCGCTTCAGGCAGACCAAAAGAAACGTTGCTGATACCCAGAATCGTATGCACTTCAGGAAGAGCTTCCTTAATCAGCCGGATACCGTCGATCGTCTCCTTGGCGGAGCCGATATACTGCTCATCCCCCGTACCAACAGGGAATACCAGCGTATCAAAAATCAGGTCCTCCGGCGCCAGACCGTATTTATTCACCAGCAGCTCATAAGAACGTTTGGCCACTTCCAGCTTGTCTGCTGCCTTTATCGCTTGTCCCGATTCGTCAATGGTGCCTACAACTATAGCTGCGCCATATTTATGGATCAACGGTGTGACCAGTTCGAACTTTTCTTCACCATCTTCAAGGTTAATGGAGTTAATGATCGCTTTACCCTGGCAGTACTGCAGCGCCAGATCGATCACCTTGGGGTCGGTAGTATCTATCATTAGCGGTACTTTTACCTTCTTAACCACCAGCTCCAAAAACTTCTTGATATCCTCGCTCTCATCACGGTCAGGGTCCTGCACACAGACGTCAATCACCTGTGCACCGCTCTTTACCTGGGCACGGGCGATTTCGGAAGCTTCCTCATATTTGCCTTCCACAATCAGCCGTTTGAACTTCCGCGAACCGAGCACATTCGTGCGTTCACCCACCATGTACGGGCGGTTGTCGCTCTCAATATACACAGGCTCTATCCCTGAAAGCGCCGGCGGATGCTGCCCGTCGAGTCCCCGGGGTGGATATTCCGCCAATACCTCAGCCATTGCGCGGATATGATCCGGCGTTGTCCCGCAGCAGCCTCCGGCAATATTCAGCCAGCCTTTCTCCGCAAATCCCGCAAGCTTGCGGGCAAGCGAATCCGGCGACTCATGATAATTGCCATTCTCATCGGGCAGTCCCGCATTCGGATAGCAGCTCACCGCTGCGGAGGAGATGGCCGAAAGTGAACGGATATGATCGCGCATAAACTCCGGCCCGGTCGCGCAATTGAGGCCGATGGAGATCGGCTTCAGGTGCTCCAGCGAAATGTAAAAGGCTTCAATGTTCTGGCCGGCAAGTGTAGTCCCCATAGGCTCAATCGTCCCCGATATCATGACCGGAAGAGTAATCCCCGACTGTTCAAAAGCATTGCGGATACCGATGCTTCCCGCCTTTACATTCAGGGTATCCTGGGATGTTTCGAGCAGCAACGCGTCTACTTTGCCGTCGATCAGCGCCACTGCCTGCTCCTCATAGCTCTGCACAAGCTCCTGGAAGGTAACTCCTCCGGTTACCGAAAGGGTCTTCGTTGTCGGACCCATAGCTCCAACCACATAGCGGGGCCGGTCAGGTGTGTCATATTTATCTACAGCATTCCTTGCAAGTCTGGCTGCTTCGAGATTAATCTCGCGCGCCCGCTGCGGAATATCATATTCGGCCAGGACAACTGAGGTAGCACCGAAAGTGTTCGTCTCAATTAAATCCGCACCGGCTTCGAGATATTTCTCGTGGATACCCTGTATTACTTCAGGCCGGGTAAGGACCAGCATTTCATTGCAGCCGTCAAGCTCCTCCCCGCCAAAATCGGCACCGGTAAGCGGCACCTGTTGAATCATCGTTCCCATTGCCCCGTCAAGAATCAGTATGCGCTGCTGTAAGCTTTCAGCGAGTGTGAATTTAGCCACTTTCTATCCCCCCAGTAAAACATTAGAGTAAGTTTAGCAGAATAAAAGGATTTCGAAAAGCCTTCCTTTCCCCTCTGCTTTATCTGTAATTGTGGACGGCAGTCCCCGTCTTGGTTTTTATCCTGTTAGGGCTGAACCACTAGCTTTTTGCTGGGCATGGAATGCTGAGTCCGTGCTGTTACGTGGGAAGTTACAGTGAACTCTCCATCGGCTTCCATGGTTCCTTCAGCTTTATATATACCATCCCCTGATGACTCCCCGGCGAACTCAAGTTTCTGGCCCTTATCATTCTTGTTGACGACTTCAAAAAGGACTTCTTTCGCATCATCTACCGGTTGGCCGTCTTGTGTAACCAACGCCTCAAAGACCACCTTCTGGCCTGCAGCAACCTGCAGCGGGCTCCAGGACAGTTCTACTTTTATAGGCTCCATGGACATATTTGACTCAGCATGCATATGATTGTTATCCCCTTTGCCACCAGAACAGCCAGAAACAGTTGCCGCTATGATTAACGATAACAACACATTCAGTTTCCTTGAGTTCAACATTTAGAGTCCTCCCAGGTTAATGGTAGATTTCATGATAATGCTGACATCTTGTGAAGCATTCTTTACTATTATACACATAATAATCGAATTATCAGTAAAGAAACTCATTTTTCACCACTATACTGTGATAATGTTCATATACATGCTTTTTGCGATAAAAATAGCCGCATCCTAAATCAGGATAACGGCTTCTCGGAAGAGGTGCTATAAAGTTTTCACAAGCGGCAGAAGCTCGCTGAGATGTCCAATCTGATAATCCGGCGTAATCTCCGGGTCGGATGCTTTGCCGGTGCGGTTAATCCATACTGTAGTCAAGCCTGCTCTTAGTCCGCCAAGGATATCGGTTGTCAGTTTGTCACCCACCATAATTCCTTCCCCGGGCGTAATGTCCAGCAGATTCATGGCATGTGTGAAGATTCCCTTGTCCGGTTTGCCTTTGCCAAAGCTCCCCGAAATCACAACATGGTCAAAGTAAGGAACCAGTTCCGGCACTCCGTCAAGCTTCTCCTGCTGCAGCGCAGGACAACCGTTCGTCAGGAGCAGCAGCTTGACTTTTCCCTTCAGCTCATCCAGTACTTGCAGTGTTTCTTCATATATATATGGACGGCTGCGGCGTTCTGCGGCAAACTTGGCCGCCAGTGTTTCGGCAAGAGCTTCATCCTCCACACCCAGCGCAGCCAGTCCGCGGCGCCAGGATTCCTTGCGGTAGACAGGAGCCAGCTGCTCCATTTGGCGGAATTCAAGCTGTTCACCGGCCGTGAAATTTCCCCACAGCGCTTCAAACGGGTTGATTCCAATCAGCTTGGTGAACGGAAATGTCTCATACGATTCATACAAGTTCCTTGCTTCCCTGCGGACCGCTGCTTCCAGCTCCTTGGGATCGACGGAGTCTCCTGCTGCTTCACTGGCATAGCGGAACGCTTCTTCTACGCTCCGTTCATCCCAGAGCAATGTGTCATCAAGGTCAAAGAGTACGGCGGAAATCGGCATTATAGTTCTCCCTCTCCCTATGCTGGACTATATCTTTTCTATTCGTTCACTATTTCAACATGATTCTGCTTGGCAAACTGCTCCAGACGTTCAGTCATAGCCTTAATGTCATAACGGTTGATCAGTCTGGAGAACACCCACTGTGTGCGCTTGCCTTTATACTTAATAGAGACAGTGCCGCGTGTAACGGTGATCTTCTCAATATCCGCTGCCGGCAGCAGACGCTCACGGTTATATTTAATGGTGGACAGTCTGGCACGTTCTACCTTTAAATACGGTCGGCGGAAAAACAGCAGTGCCGCAAGCAGAAAATACAGCACAACTCCCAGCCAATTGGCAAGAATACCGCTGCCCCTAGCTTCATCAATGGAGCCAACTACCCAGAACATAATGCCAAGCAGCATCAGTACTGCCGGAAATACGATATTGCGGCCTTTAAAAACATCGCTGCTTTTGGCAGCGGCAGAAGAGGTTGAAGCATAGATAGACTCTTTCCCTTGCTTCTTGCGTTGCTTGTTAATTTGCTGTGTGTTGCGTTGAACCATTCTTTCCCAAGAACGGGCCATGTCAGTTCCCCCTAGTCATCCTAAAATATCTATGAAAAGGAACAGAGCATTACTAACTCCTGCCTTGTTGCCTTGTTCATGCTCTTATTTATCCACAATCTCAATGTTGTTGAGCTGAGCACGGAAGTTGCTGCGGATATTGCCCAGGTAGATCTCGCGAAGCTTGGCTCTTTCCGCAAGCTCCTCTTCACTCAGGCCGTCACTCTTCTGTTTGCGCGCCAATTCGTTGATGCGGGCGACCAATTCATCAATATTCAATGTGTTCCCCTCCCTATAAATTCATTCTAACTTTGCCATGAGAAAAAGAGCTTGTCAAGGTCTGCTCCCTGAAAGCTCTTAGCATCAATCTATGGGTACTGATTCAGTATGAATATACAGGCAAAGTCAGCACATCTCCGGCTTGAATATTACTGTTCTCTAGACCGCTTGTCCGTTTGATTCCTTCTATATATACAGCCGTTTTCATATCAGCCGGTTTGTTCTTCAGTGCAATGCTCCATAGAGTATCCCCGCGTTCAACAACGACCCTCTTTTCCTGCTTGGCCGAAGAGACGGATCCTGCAAACACATTACCCACTACCGTAAACCCTGAGATCACCAGCAGAAAAATCATAGCCAGCTTTACAATATTGTCTTTCCGGATTAATGTTCGATAGGGTGATATAAAAGATAAGAGCAGATTCTTAATATTTAGTCTGTCCATTGAAGCTGTATGGTCCTCATGAACCTCATCGTAAATACTACGGTATGTGCTGTACTTTAACATATTAATCGACCTCCAAACACTTGTTCTTACTTTCGAAATTAATATAACACGAACATGTGTTTTGATCAATAGTTTTTTCGAACAATTGTTCCCTTCTTTTGAATGCTCCTTTTTACCGGAATAAGACAGCTTATTTCACAAAATCCCTGCTATTTTAGCCAGCGTTTTAGAACTTATGTTTGTACGAACGGCAGTTCTATGTTATAATTTTCCCAAACATAATATATGGGGTTGATTCCGATGTCAAAGATTTCGAGTCGTCAGCTGGCGATCCTGGAATTTATTCGTAACGAAGTCCGCAGCAAGGGTTATCCGCCTTCTGTCCGGGAAATCGGCGAAGCTGTAGGACTGGCTTCCAGCTCCACGGTACATGGCCATCTGGACCGGCTGGAGAAGAAAGGGCTTATCCGCCGCGATCCAACGAAACCGCGTGCAATAGAATTGCTGGGTCAAGAGGATTCCGAGAATGTTCATCAGTTCGTTCAGACGGTAACACGCATTCCTGTCGTTGGAAAGGTTACTGCCGGGGTGCCAATCACAGCAACAGAGAATATTGAGGATTACTTTCCGTTGCCTACTCATTATGTAGGAGATAACAAAGTGTTCATGCTGTCCGTCCTTGGTGATAGTATGGTGGACGCAGGCATTATGAACGGTGACTACGTCATCGTCCGCCAGCAGCAGACTGCGGATAACGGCGATATCGTGGTGGCCATGACTGAAGAAGATGAAGCAACCGTTAAGACCTTCTACAAAGAGCGTGACCACATCCGCCTGCAGCCGGAGAATCCGGCTTATGAGCCTCTACGTCTGAATCGTGTCACGATTCTGGGCAGAGTTATTGGTCTATTCCGCGATATTCATTAGCATTGCATTTACTCCCCTCCATTAAGACTGCTCCGCTGGAATAGCGGGACAGTCTTTTTCCTTTTCTCCAGTCCGACCTTCCCGCGTAACCTATTTTGTTCGCCATCCAGTCTTTCCATATGCCCTTTTCACCCGATAAGAACATTTGTTCTACCCGACTCGCTGGTGCATATTATTTCAGAACTCTCCTTCCTCTCCACTCATATCCTGATCATAAAGGAGTGCTGATCACATGCCCAACTATCGAATCATTATCGATCTGTCACAGCGGATGCTGTATCTGCTGGACAATAACACTGTTATTAGAGGGTTCCCTGTAGGGATTGGCAAAATGTTAACGGTCTCTCCGGTTGGAGAATATACCATTATCAACAAACAGCGTAACCCCGGAGGCCCGTTCGGGGCCTTTTGGATGGGCCTGTCCAAACCCCATTATGGGATTCACGGAACCAATGACCCTTCCTCTATCGGCAAAATGGTCTCCCACGGCTGTATTCGGATGTACAATGAGGATGTATTGTGGCTCGCAGCCACCGTCCCCGTTGGAACCCGGGTAACCATTCGGCAATAACCAGAGAAAAGGACACCTATGCCAGACGTGCAGCAGCGTCCTCGCAGGGTGTCCTTCATGTTATAACATTTATTTTGCGCACTAACAGGAAAAGTGCAGTAATATGTCGAAACTTGTACATTGGAAAATTAAATCTTGAAAGGAAGTGCCTGGTTTGAATCAATCCAAAGTCAGAACCCACGTCGATTTTAAAGTCGAAGCACTGGGTAAGCTCTCTAACCTTTTGCTGAACAATAATCATGGAGAACGCAAAGTCAATCTGCTTACTGCGTTCGGCAGCATCGAGGGCAATGTAGCTACGAATACCAGCAGTAAAGAGGATGTATTTAATTTCAAATCACTAATGGACGATGTTATCGTAGACGAATACATCTCCTACTTGGGTGCTGAGCATCCTGAAAAATCATTCAACTATAATTTTGTTGTCCTGGACAACGTGATTGTACGTCCTTTTGCCAGTTATGGGACTGAAATTGAATATAAGCAGCTTATTGTCTATGCGGATCAAATTACCGCCTTTAACTTTCTGTAAAGCTGTACATCTCTACATATTGAAGCAATAAACAGCTTGTGCCTCCTGGTATACATCACCATGGCCCGCAGAATAAAATCACGGAGGCACTTAGCTTTATTGCCGCGTCTGCTCATATCCGAGTTCATCCAGTATACCTTCTGCCAGTGCGAGCTGAACCTCTCCGGGTTCCTTCAGCTTTCTGGCATGGACCACTGCGCTTTTAACCACTTTTTCAATCAGCCGCCGGCCCTGTTCTCTGGTAATGGACACTTCCACTCCAGAGCGCCCCACCACTTCCGATAAGCAGAAGAATGCAATCCGCATACTGTAATTTTCCCGGCTTAAAAAGTAGAACAGATAAGGGATATTCTTCAGCAGACGATCTACCCAGTTCGTGATCTCACGGATCTGATAAATTTCTCTCCGGTCTAGCTCATACCCGTTAAAGATCAGGGTTACCTTTCCGCGCAGCCTTTTCTTTTCGTACTTTTTGAACTCCCGCAGATAATTCTCCAGCCGCCCCTTTTCTACATCTTCCCTGGATACATTCAGGACGGTTATCCCTTCCGTATCCGCATTTCGTGCTGGCGTTACTGCAATATCTCCAGTTTCCTGCTGCTTTGGCAGCCCCAGCCGCAACCGCAAACTCTCTTCCATTCCCGTCACCTTCCAGTTATGTAGATTAAGATACCTCTTATCATTGAAAAGGCACCCCGAAGGATGCCCTGAATCCCAAGACTTCTGCTGCTAAGCCCCAAGCTAACTACAGAATGCTGCGGAGTAACCGGATTGCTGCAGCATTTAAACGCAATGCTTCACGTATGGAAGCTCTCGCAGCCAGCAGTTCGCGTCTGGCCCGGCTGGGATTGGGTACCCGCCGTAAATTTTCATTGATTTCTTCCAGTCTCTCCAGCAAAATAGCTCTTTGCGCACGCAGCAAATTCAGCGCTCTGCGGATTCTTGCACGCTCGCGTTCTGTCATCATTTACACCTCTTTTACGTTTGATAGTATAAGAGATGCAATTGATGCTGCATTGGTATGTGCGATCAGGCAGTAAAATTCAAGAAAACAAAAGAGCCGCTTCTCAGCAGCTCATAGTAAAGGACGGAAAAAAGCTCATCCGGAACAGGGCTGGGCCATCTATTCTTCCTGTTTTTTCGGAACACGGACTCTGAACTCAAATCCATCCCGGCTGTAACACATTCCGGCTACAAGCACATCATCCGGGGTCCATCTCTGCACAGGTCCGGCATAGTCTGCAATTACATGCGGCTTGCCTTCAATTAACTGAACGACATATACCTTCACTTGAGAAAGCGCCGCAGCGAACAAATCGGCATCGCTCGTCAGAACTTTATACGTTGACTTCACAAAGGCACCTCCTTATCGGCTGGTTGATACCCACACAGGCAATTCCCTGATTTTTTGGAATATATGTATAACAAATTAACAGACTTCCATTTCAGACAGAAGAATTTCCATACATAGGTAGTATACAGCGGCACCGAACAATATGTAAACGAGTCAGGCTGTTTATTTTCCATAAAAAAAGTGCATTCTGTTAATTATTTAAATTCTGGCATGAGAAACAAATTTTTTTTGCAAGTGTCATTTTTATGACTTGGCTTGCCTTTCCGTGCGGGATTTGGTAAGACTAATTTAGTTTAGAACAGACTGAATGATAAGGAGGAAGCACTTTGGAGGAAGTTAGAATTCAGAAAAAGGACCGTACCGTCAGCTTTAGGGTGATCGAGGAAGCAGGCGAATTTATCGTGTTTGATATGTCACTGTCCAACCCGTCCGGCAGTCGCACCAATTATAGCGGGAAACAGTTCCAGGAAGCCTGGAAGGCAGTAGAATCCATCCTTGGGGAAACTGCAATTCCAGACGAAATCATCAAGTATGCCAACTCCTAATCCGCAGCAAAGGCCCCTGCAACGGGGCTTTTGCTGTATTCTATCCATTTTCCTGACGATTATTGGAGCCTGGGTAGGAACCAATTCCATCACTTTAGATCCGCCGCGAAATTTCTTTTACCGGTGGCCCAGAAATTTTTCCATAGCATTTTGGGTCGAAGCCTTCATTGCCCAGCCTGCAGCAAGGTTGGCTATGAAAAAATTACATGCACAGCAGGCCCGCAAATTAGCAAGCGGACGTTCTTAGGCCTTCGGGCTAGGTGTCAGCTAGAAACCCGACAAGTGCAGGAGCGGCAGGTATTCATCAAAATAATTGCCGTGCTGCGGATGAACCCCTTCTACCATTTGCATAGTCTATCTCAAATACTACTGGGGGTATGCACTATGACACGGTTTCTTGATGCCAGAACTTCACAGAACGCCAGTACTGCAGGCAGTATGAACGGAGTAGGATTAACCGCAAACCAAAATGTACTTGTTGGCCAGATCGGATTAAATACCGCTGGAGCTGAGGGGCCAATCAGGGTACAGCTTTATGGAGTTGCAACATTTTTTGTGTTTTCAGGAGGATTCATCACCTTGAATCTTTTTGCAGTCAGAGGAAGTGTTGCCACCGATCCAGTGATCGCGTCAAACCGGCTTCAGTTAAATCCCGGAGCTACAACTCCGACAAATACATTCCCGCTGTATCTGATAGGTTCGGACTACAATCCAGTACCGTCTGATGAGATCGTCTATTCCTTATTTGTGAACAGCTCAGTTAACGTTAACCGGATCGGTCCAGAGAGCTTTAATGGCTGCGCTTATTCAGACTAGAATGATATTCCCCGACTGTACCGGATAACTTGATATCTGCACAAAAAAAGCCCTTGACGCATTAGCGTCAAGGGCTGCTTCATCCTAGTAAAGAGTCATGTACTGATCTCTTTCCCATTCGTGGACTTGGGTGCGGTTTACAGTTTGGCCTTTTTAGATCAATCTGAACGCTACTGAATGCCTTGTATAAAAGGGAACTAAGAGAGGTGACTTTTTAAAATGTACTGCCTTCCTTCTATTATATGTGGGCATTTTGTGGGCATTTTGTGGGCGTTTATGTGGGCACTACTTTTGAGTCATATTAAAGCCATAAAAATTGAGCCGTCCAGGATTATTCCTGTGGCGGCTCTTCTACATACTCAATTAATTCAGAAATGTCTTTCAGTTCCAATGCAATCATAATCTTGTTGAGATTTTCCGGGGACCAAGCTTTGGATTTATTATCGGCCATATCTGAGATAGTGGGGTACCGTATTCCTGTCGTTTTAGATAGTTGGTTTGCATTTAGCCTTTTTTCATAAAGTAGCTTGTCCAGTTTGAGTCTTAACATATGCTCACCTCATCAATAATATACCCGATTTCCGTAAAATATTCAACGAACCTCGAACGATTATATACGATTATCGTTGACATATATACGAATATCGTATATAATTATATATGTAGAGAGGAGGTGAACACATTGGATAAATCGAGACAAGAAAGGCGGAAAGAGGAAAAAGCTGAAACAGTCAAGACGGTGACGGCAATCATCGGCTTGATAAACTCAATCCTCACCCTCATCTACTTGCTGATTAGGTAAGTTATCCCGAAACCTTGGCCCCGAAAGGGGCTGAGGCCTAGGGGGATGAAATACAAGGGCCGCCTTTCCTCTCGATTATAACATAACTATAAGATAAGGAGCGATGAGCCATGAGCATTAAAGAAAGAACTACTGTAATTGCCACATATGCCGCACTGGTAATAAGCATCGCCAATACCGTTATCTTGTTGGTGAAATGGTAATGCTGCCGGCACATGTAAGACTCGCTGAGTTTTACTACCTGCATAAAGCCGGCAAGCTCACAATGGAGCATGGCCCCGAGCTGCTACAGTGCCTCCACGTTAACGCCCGCTACTGCTGGGACAGCCTAAAGCTGCGGCAGCTCTCCAATATGGCCGTAGCCACGCAAGATATGGAATGGTTGACTAAACTTCACATCCAGGAGGAAGCCCTGCGGCTGACCGGGAGGGCTCCCACCATATGAAACTTTCTGACATCAAACCCGGTCAGCGCGTCCAGATCATTCCCCGCCACCCGAGCAGCTTCGGCGGCCGGATCGGCAGCGTGGTCGCTATAGGCACTTTCGAGGGCGGTCCTATGTAGATCGGCGTGTTGGTGGATATCGGTGAGCCACTGCTGACCATCATTGAGCCGGAAGCTTTGGAGCCAGCACCGGAAGATCCACTACCACCTGGATGGGCGGAATACGACATATGACAAATGCCCCGCTGGCCTTATTATGGCTGCGGGGTGATTTCAGTCCCAAAAAATGGATATACCTTTCCAACTATGTATGCATATGTTTAGACATATTCTAGAACCTATCGTATTCTATGTAATGGATTTGTCCTAAATATCAGTTTTACAGTAACTTTAAGTAAATTTTCAATTGGCAGGAGCGTGATTATCAGTTGAAGATAATATAAACAAAAGTAAGTGCCAAATTTAAAATTACGGAGGTCCAAAAATGAAACGAATTCTTACATTGTTTCTGACATTAATTCTTTGTTTAACTGCAGTTCCGTTTAGTACGTATGCCGCTTCTGAAAATCATATTGCCGGACTACCCTTTATTTCCACAAATAATCCTTCTGATAGTCATACTGAGGCAACTGATGGAGACCTATCCACTAGTTTTAAAATGAAGGACTCAGATTACAAGTTGACTTTTGATCCCACCGAAGTTAAAAGCATAAGCATAATTGCCTCATTACCAGTACATAACGGTAGTGGATTGTGGTTAAGAGCGTTTGATAATGGAACTCAAAAAGTATACGAGATCTATCACCCCACACTGGAAAAACAAACATTTACTTACAGGTTTAAGCAGCCTGTAAATCTTACGTCTATACGCCTTTCATACTCGGGTAACTTAATCTACGAGGTAGCAATAAACTCAGATTTGAGTACAACACCTACTCCTACACCGATCGCTACACCTACACCAAGTGCAACTCCTACACCAAGTGCAACTCCTACACCAAGTGCAACTCCTACACCAAGTGCAACTCCTACACCAAGTGCAACTCCTACACCAAGTGCAACTCCTACACCAAGCGCTACTCCAACACCAAGTGCAACTCCTACACCAAGTGCAACTCCTACACCAAGTGCAACTCCAACACCAAGTGCAACTCCTACACCAAGTGCAACTCCAACACCAACTGCTACGCCAGAACAACCAAGTGAAAGTGAACGAGCAATAGTTACAATCACACTGATTAATGGAATTGAAAAGGAGTATGATCTCCCTATTTCAGAGGCCGACGCTTTCGTTAAATGGTACGATGCAAAAGATGCTGGAAGAGGCCCAAGCTCATACGCAATTAACAAGCACTCCAACAACAAAGGCCCATATAAAAAACGCACAGATTATGTTGTATTCGATAAAATCCTTACCTTTAGTGTAGACGAGTACACCGCTGAATAAGCTGATAAGCCCCGCTTAGCCGTTACTGGCCAGCGGGGCTTATATTATGTAGAAACCGAAATAACCTCTTCCTTCGCGGATCCAATCCCAGTCATCTTCCGACCAACGCAGCTTGATGCCGCGCTGCCGATCCAGCTGCATGACAATGCCTCGGGCGAGGTTATCCTCGAACGGATCAAACAGGGTCAATGTAACAGGGCTGTGATCCTCCATCAACTGAGCCAGGGCGCGTTCAATTTCCTCCACTGCCTGAGGATCCAGGACCGGCTTCTGCCGCCGCAGTTGCTCCCACTCCTCTTCGATGATGCGCTGTTTATGCTCCGGCAGCATCATGCGGCTGCTCTCCCAGAGACCGTTGCCTTCAAGCTTTTTACGTTCCACATCTCATCGCCTCCTGGGTCCATTATATGCGAACACTTGTTCTTTTATTACAAGAAAAAAGCCCCTTCATTGTCATAGAATTACCTTTGCTTACAAATTTTATTGATTTTATATTATCATCTCCAGATAAATTTGTCACCTTTTATATGCTCCGCTTTTGACATCAGCAAACGCCTCAGTCAACAGGTAATGGTACAGACTCCGACAACTGCAATAATACCGGTGACTTTGATCGCCTCCGCTGATGCCCCAAACGCTCCCAGGACATAAGTACCGACTGCAGCCAGTAGCACCCGAAAATTCTGGCTTAATAATTTCGTAAGGACTTTATTCATTCTACTAATATTTGCAAAATCACATAGTAAATATTACCTATATTTGATAAACTATCTCCATCAACCAAATATGGAGGTACATATGAAAAAAAAGAAATTGATTACCGCTGCCATTGCCGGCTTGGTCCTTGTTTCTACGTTTTCCGCCGGAGCGTATGCTGCTACAAAATTTAAATTGATTGTAGATGGAAAGACTACGTCTGCTGATATTCAAGAGATCAAGGGCGCTCCTTACGTATCATTGAAAGATGTTGGAAATCTATTAGGAGCAACGGTAAAGTATGACAGCATAACAAAAACGGCCACTATAACCAGCAAAGGAAACGCATCTACAACTGCTCCTGCTACGAATGACACTGTGCAATCAAGTCGTACCAAGCCAGCTGCTGTCGGATCCAATCTTCCTTTTACAGTCGATAGCGCTCTGAAAAAGTATACCGGTCAAGTTTCAATCACTCAAATCATACGCGGGGATGAAGCATGGAAAATGATCAGTGAAGCGAATTCGCTTAACAGCCCGGCAAAAGAAGGTTATGAGTATATTTTGGCAAAAGCGAATGTTAAGATTATTTCCAATAAAAAAAGTACGGATGCAGCGGTAGACGTTTGGAATGGAGATTTTAAGCTTGTATCCAGTTCCGGAACCGATTACGACTATTTAATGTCAATAGTTCTCCCTGAACCCAACATAGACGCAAAGGTATATGCGGGTTCGTCCAAAGAGGGGTGGGTTGCATTTCAGGTCAAGAAGGATGATCCTTCACCTGTCATAAGTTTTGCTCGAAAATATGACGGTTCTGGTGGTGTCTGGTTCAAAACAAACTAAAAAACAGCCCTGCCGACTATTATGGTCAGCAGGGCTTTTCATAATCCCAAACGCTTGGGATTTTATTAATCTCCTTTCAGGCGGGCCAAGTCCAACCGGTACAATACTGTAAAAATCCGCGCCTCTGTTTTTGTTGCCTTGTCCGGTGTATCAATGACCGGATTACCGTTAAAAACAGAAGGCGTATCATGTAGCGCCTGAATGGCCTCCAAGGACCACTTTGGCGGGGTGGTATCTGTCAGCTCCAGGATTGCTCTACCCAATTCCTTAATCTCCCCAGCCTGCTGCAGAACCTGACCCTTTAGAGCATCCTTACTATTGGTCAGACCCGCCACAACTTCCGCCAGCTCCTTGATCTGCGTTTCCAGTACTTCAATTTTACTCATGTCTTCTTCCGCCTCTCCTTGTAATTTATCAATGACGGCATACGCCGCTTTTACCTGTGCTGCTGTTGGTTTTGCTCCAGATCGCAACGCGGACAGTACCAGTCCAAAGGTCATTTGAAAATGCGGATAATCCTTTATACTGGTCCAGTCTCCGCCCCACTCGAAACCCAGCGCCTTAGCTTGCTGGACAACCCCTTTCCAATCAGCTACCCTATCGCCGTTACCGTCCCGATTCATATCCCAGGAGACGTTACGACCATCCGGCTGCAGCAGCGCAAAATCTATAGCCAGACCGTAATTGTGATAGCTATGACCACCCCGGGCATTTGTGACAATTGGCCCCGGCTTCGTGCGGCCCTGCGCGTACAATGCGTCTTGCTTCGCGATGGTGCGCAGCCCTTGAGTAATCAATATATTGACTCCCTGGGCATAACAGTGTTCAATCATAAGATATTTAGTTGTATGCCAGTTTTCCGCGCGCCCCACAAGAGGTATATCCGCCGCCCATAGAAGCCTCCACTTTAAAGTAAAGAATAACCCTATTGTCTAGGTTGAAGGGCTTTGTAAAAGTGCCGCTCACCCCTATGTCAGTGTTACCATACCACCCTCCGTGATAATCGGAACCATCTTGACGGGTGGTTGAGGTTATCTGTCTGTTAATCCTATCGACAAACATACCGTCTTGTGCAGCAAACCAGCTTCCGCTAAAGCTTTCATATCCTCCTAACAATAGTTCATTGCCATGAATGTCCTGCAAGATTAAACTTTGCTTTTGGAAGATATTAGTGGAAGATTGATCTTGATTAATATATCCAGCATACGCTATATTTGTCCATCCGGCAGGTACTCTAAAAATTTCATAGAACCCTATAAGGGGGAGGGACACCCGGTCCTGGACTACTAAAGTTCACAACAAAAGCCCCGCCAAAGTATTCCCGAATATTCCCCGTCATATCACCGATAACGACCCCTGCACGAACATTATTGGGGACAAGACCCGGTACAGGTGCAGTCACCCAGGAATCTCCATTAAACCATCCTGCCGGCGGTCTGATGAAGAATCTGTCTCCTTACCATACAGTTACTGCGGTGCCTGGCATATGGTGGTTACGTGCTGAGTTATTAGCTATCCCTCCAGGAGTGCCAAATATATCTCCGCCCTCAAGAATGTAATTTGATCTAAGCCAGCCATCAACAGCTTGAAGTTGTGCTGTTGACACTCTTAATTCCCCTTCGCCCGAACCGCCTTTACGGTACCCCTTGCGCGGGTATACTGCCAAATCACCGTTACCCCATTTACCAGCTCCGAGCGCTGGGTCATTGTTTGATGTGATATGGGGCATCGTCCCCGTAAACTCGCCGTTATCGTTTGTAAAATTGTAGGGCTCTAGAACATGCGCGGGCTGGGCTGTACCATATCCCCCCGCGCTATCTGCCAAAAAATCCGGCCCTACTTTTCTAAAGGAATAAGGCTTGCCCGCCAGCAGGTTAAGGGTTGCCCCTTTGATCTTTCAAAGGTACTGCACCCAGCCCGTCAACGTTTAGTGTTGGGTTTGCTAGGTTGGTGTTCTGCGGAACTATCGTTACCCAAAAACCCTAAATACCCTGTGGGCTTTGGGGACAGCGACATTGTATAGTCTTTGTTACCTAAGGCGGGGCCGAAACCCGGCTGCCGAATGTAGTTGAGGTTTACTTGGTTAATAGACGCTTCAAGCCCCAAAACCCCGTTCTCAAGGTTATTCAGGTTCGCAGCATTCAACGGTGTTCCTGCCGCCAGTATCGTACCCTCTGCGGACACCAGCGTAACAGTGCCATCAGGGTTATTTTCTAGTGTATAGGTCCGGGGTGTCTCGACCTCTCGATCTTCCCAGGTTGTACGATTATAAGCCACAACGTTCCCTCCTATCCTTGATAATGCTGCCACAGCAGCAAAAGATTAAGTTCCCACCATTGGCATCGGCATACCCAAATAGCTGCTCTGGCGTCCACGGCAGATCTCTGCCTACCCATCCCACCGGTGTGTATGGCTGCCTTAATTTATCTAAGTTGCTTTTGATACGTTTAAAATCGTCTTCGAAGGGCACCCACCATTCATTTCTTGTTGTCACGCCGGGCATTATAGTTACTGCCACACCCTTCTCCTGCATGATAGAGACCATTTCTTTTATGTTGTTTTCTATCCTATCCATATCGTTGTAGGCGTAATAGTCACTTGGTTGCCAGTTGACTTTTGGTGTGAGCCAGGCCATCACCAGCCCCCCCTATCTGTACTTGGAAATCAGAATCTCAGCAGAAGCAAATTCTCCGCCCAGGTAACCGTAAACCCCGTAAGGCGTAAAGGTGGCGTTTATTGCGCCCATCTGTTTAGTGTTACCGTCAGGCAGCACACCACGAACGGCCACAATAAAAGTATTATCCTTCGTCCATGTGGTGTCGGGGTAGTTCATGTTAAAGTCTGTGGTATTGACAATATCCGCCTTCACTACGGTTATGTCAGGAATGCGACGCGCACCAGACCAAGCATGTCCATCAGAATCAACAGAAAATAATTTCTGTTCAAGGGCTTCAGAAATTCGACGAGATACAACCAATTGAACCGGATTACCTAGCTATTGATAGAGTTGCTAAGGCCCTCATTATGGAGCCAAAGGTATTGCGGAAAGCATTGAGTAGACAAGAACCACCAGGCTATGAGGGCCCAGAGGATGCTCGAAGCCTTGAAGAAATTTTCGCTAAAAATGATCTTAAAGAGCCATCAGTTCCTGAATGGGCTACTAAAAGGGACACTCGCGACTTTAAAAAGATGCTCGAGGAAGACACTCCTATCATGTTTGATGGCGTACCGATAAGCGAGGATGACAAAGAAAAGATCAAGCGCGTGATGGAGGCTATGTTTTGGGACGCGAAAAAGAAGAATAAAGAAACCTATGGACGTAAGACGAAGGGTGACTGACATTCATGGAGATAAATCGACTTATTCGAAGATTGCTTCGAAAGCATAAAACGAACTGTCCTTATCGCCTGGCCGCGGCTCTAAATATAGAAGTTTGGTTTGAGGATCTGGGTGAAGGCACACGCGGCATGTTCAGACGAACATTACGGCGCAAGTACATTGTTATCCACTCGGGGCTGTCGGAAGCTTGGAAACGGGTCATTTGTGCCCACGAACTTGCGCACCCCCTTCTCCATCCCGGGATCAGCCGTTTTTGGATAGACGAGCATACTTTTTTCTGTGTGGGACGCTATGAACGTGAGGCGAATTACTTTGCCGTTCGATTATTGACTTCTGGAGATACTGTAGAAGACGGGGATACGGTCTATAACCTATTTCACCGTAACGGAATCCCTGATGAAATGATTCAATTTTACATATAACCTTCGTGCTTTCCAGCTGTAAGGCTGTTTATTATACCATAAAATAGAACATATGTTTGTAGTGATGTAAATTATGGCAAGCTTTAAGAAGCAATCTACAGGATGGGAGTATCGAATACGTTACAAAGACCCTATCACTCAGAAATTTAAGGAGAAGTCGCAGCGAGGTTTTGAGACAAAGAAGGAAGCACAGGTCGCAGCAGCAGACGCAGAAAGTAAAATAGCAGAAGGCTACGAGCAAACAGACATCCCTCTAATCGTCTATCTTGAAGAGTATGTACAAGAGTATAAGGTCGGCACAGTCCGAAAAAACACATTAATCCAGCATCAGAATAACATTAAGAATCACATTAAACCGTATTTTCAATCAATTATGCTTAGAGAAGTAAAACCGATTGGATATCAAAAATTTTTAAATCATCTTGCAGAGAAATACAGCAAAAGTACCGTTGAAATTATCCATAATACCATGAACAGTGCATTGGAGAAGGCCGTGACTCTTGGGAAACTGGAAAAGAACCCGTGTAGAGGAGTTACAATTAAAGGGAGCGTCAAAGCGAAGGGTTTAAAATTCATCGAATCTGAGCATATACCCGCTTTTCTCCGGGCCGCTCACCAGTATGGTTACATCTATTGGATGTTTTATCGAATTTTGATTGAAACTGGCATGCGGAAAGGTGAAGCCGCCGCCTTGACATGGGATGACGTTGACTTGAAAGCCGGCACTATAACTATAAATAAGACATTGGATTTCAGCGCTGAAGACGAATCAGAACTTTTCGGGGATACCAAGACATTTAACTCGGAACGAACGATAAAGATTAGTCAGTCAATCATTCAGGATTTGAAACAGCACATAAAATATCAGAACCAAAATAAACTGGCCTGGAAAGGCTCTTACAAGCACAAGCTTAATCTGGTACTCTGCCGAGACGATGGTAATTTTATGCCGAAGTCATCATTATTCAATTCGTTTTCACGCATCCTGAAACGTGCCGGTCTTCCATCAATGCCGATCCACTCTCTGAGGCACACCCATGCTGTGTTACTCCTAGAGGCAGGCAATGATATGAAGTATGTACAAGAACGATTGGGACACGGTAGCATGAGAATTACTGCGGACGTCTATTCCCACGTTTCCAAAAAGATTGAAGAGAGCAGTATGGAGAAGTATGAGGCCCACATGAAATCCATCCTCGAATAGCTACCTCGAAATATTTGTGGGCATTTTGTGGGCACCATTAGTTTAAGGGTCCTTCACTACTCCCACGCCCACGCAAAGAAAAACCCTCAACGCTTAGAGCGTCAAGGGCTGCTTCATCCTAGTAAAGAGTCATGTACTGATCTCTTTCCCATTCGTGGACTTGGGTGCGGTAGATATCCCATTCAATTTCCTTCAGTTCGTAGAAGTGAGCCAAGGCATGTTCACCGAGGGCTTCGGTAATGACATGACTGCGGATCATTTCGCCCAGCGCTTCCTTCAGATCGGACGGCAAGCTTGGAATGCCTTCTTCGATCCGCTCTTCTTCGGACATCACATAGATGTTGCGGTCGATAGGAGCAGGAAGATCAAGCTGGCGTTTGATGCCGTCCAGACCTGCCTTCAACATGACAGCAAGTGCCAGGTAAGGGTTAGCCGCAGGATCCGGGTTACGGACTTCGATACGTGTGCTGAGCCCTCTGGATGCCGGGATACGGATCATTGGGCTTCGGTTGCTGGCGGACCAAGCCACGTAGCAAGGCGCCTCATAACCAGGCACAAGACGTTTGTACGAGTTCACTGTAGGGTTAGTGATGGCTGCAAAAGCACGTGCGTGCTTAAGAATGCCTGCCATGTAGTACCGCGCAGTTTTACTCAGACCAAGAGTGTCACTTTCGTCATAGAACACATTCTCGTTGCCTTTGAACAAGGATTGGTGTGCGTGCATACCGGATCCGTTCATACCAAAAAGAGGTTTAGGCATAAAAGTAGCATGCAGGCCGTGCTGGCGGGCAACCGTCTTCACGACAAGCTTAAAGGTTTGAATTTGGTCGGCAGCCTTGATGGCGTCAGCATATTTAAAATCAATCTCATGCTGGCCGGAAGCAACTTCATGGTGAGATGCTTCGATTTCGAAGCCCATTTCCTCCAGAGTCAGTACGATTTCACGGCGGCAGTTCTCCCCAAGATCCATCGGCGCCAAATCAAAATATCCACCCTGATCATTTAATTCCGTTGTCGGATTGCCTCTTTCGTCTGTTTTAAACAGGAAGAATTCCGGCTCTGGTCCAACATTCATCGCCGTGTAGCCCATTTCCTCGGCTTCCTGCAGACAGCGTTTCAGAATGCCGCGCGGGTCACCGGCAAAAGGTGTTCCGTCAGGCATGTACACATCGCAAATCAGACGTGCTACCCGGCTGTCCGTTACCCAAGGGAAAATAACCCATGTGCTCAGATCAGGGTAAAGGTACATGTCAGATTCTTCAATCCGCACATAACCTTCGATGGAAGAACCATCGAACATCATTTTGTTGTCCAGCGCTTTTTCCAGCTGGCTGACAGGAATCTCAACATTCTTAATCGTACCGAGCAAATCGGTAAACTGCAGACGAATAAAACGGACATTTTCATCCTTAGCGATACGCAGGATATCCTCTTTTGAGAAGCTCACTTTACCCTCTCCCTTTCACGTCTCTTTGTATTATTTATTAAAAAACCGGGATAGCTCGCCTTGAATAAGAGACACTTGTCCCGGTCTTTTACCGGAAACCAGTTCCTGCTTCAGTAAACGGTGCAGCTGTGAATCAGACAGCTCTCTACGTCTAACCTCTGTGTCAGGGGTAATGACTGTAGCTTCTTCGGATTCCTTCGAGACGGGATTCATTACCTGCTTGATGCCGGCAATATTAACTCCCTTCTCAATCAATGCCTTGATTTCCAGTAGGCGTTCCACATCATTAAATGAGAACAAACGCTGGTTGCCGGATGTGCGCGCGGGCACAATCAGACTGTGCTGCTCATAATAACGAATTTGTCTTGCCGATAGATCAGTTAGCTTCATTACGATTCCTATAGGAAATAATGCCATATTTCTGCGGATTTCATCACCCATGACTCATCCAACCTTCCAATGATCTTTTTCTCATCTCATTGTACATTTCCTTATTTGGCGTGTCAATGGTGTGTAAGATATTCTCACAAGATTTTATGTAACCTTAAGAATTCAAGTAAAGTGAGTGTAAGCTAAAACATAACACGACCTCCGAAGTATATCACAGAGAACGATGCACAAGCAAAAGATAAAGCGCTTAGAATAACCTTGATTCAGCAATAGTTCAGGAGACAAAAAAAGTCCCCACCGGCCAAGCCGGTGAGCAAAATTAGGTTCAGGGCAACCGAAGCTCTTAATATGTACCGTCTCTGTGAACGGATTCATACCGCTCCCTGATTTCAAGATTTTTGGCATGATTGTATAAATCCAGCGCGATAATCCCTCTGCGGGCCAGTTTTACCAACAGGACAAAAGCATAAATACCCAGCCCCACACTAACTATCAAAATCAAGAAAAACAGGATGCTAAAACCACCAGCGAAAAAAAATCCCGGTTGTTGGGTTACCATTATTTTATCCCCTTCTCTATAGCAATTTACGGTCTCTCATGCTCTGCAGCGCCATCAATACTCCATATTTCACGTGGGAATAGGTTAATCCGCCTTGCATATAGCCGATATAGGGTGCACGGATCGGGGCGTCCGCAGATAACTCCAAGCTGCCGCCCTGGATGAAGGTTCCTGCCGCCATGATGACAGGATGCTCGTAACCCGGCATATCCCACGGCTCGGGAACGACATGGCTGTCCACGGCTGCGGCGCGCTGGATTCCCTGGACAAATGCGATCAGGTGCTCTGGTCCGTCAAAAGACACGGCCTGGATCAGATCCGTTCGCGGCTCGTTCCAGCCCGGCTTAGTCGTAAACCCGCAGCGCTGGAAGACGGCAGCGGCAAAGATGCTGCCTTTGACTGCCTGCCCTACCGTATGCGGGGCCATGAACAGCCCCTGGTAGAGGCCGCGCGTTGTTCCCAGCATGGCGCCTACTTCACCACCGATGCCAGGCGCTGTAAGCCGGTAAGCCGCAAGTTCCACAAGTTCCTGCTTCCCGAGGATGTAGCCGCCGGTTTCAGCGATTCCGCCGCCGGGATTTTTGATCAGCGAGCCTGCTACCAGATCCGCGCCTACCTGTGGCGGCTCAAGCTTTTCGGTAAATTCGCCATAGCAGTTATCCACAAAAACGATGACATCCGGTTTCAGGGATTTGACTTTTTCCACCATTTCACCAATTTCAGCGACCGTGAAGGACGAACGCCAATCATAGCCGCGCGAGCGCTGAATGCCGATGACCTTGGTCTTGTCATTAACAGCAAGAGCAACCTCTGCCCAATCGATCTTCCCTTCAGCAGTCAAAGCTGTTTCGCGGTAGCCAATGCCGAAATCAGCCAATGAGCCTGTGCCGTCACCCGGTTTGCCGACCACCTTGTGCAGCGTATCATAAGGTCTTCCAGTGATGTACAGCAGTTCATCTCCGGGACGCAGCACGCCAAAAAGCGCTGTTGAAATCGTATGTGTGCCTGAAGCAAAATGCGGACGTACCAGCGCCGCTTCCGCTCCGAACACCTCGGCATAGACAAGATCCAGCACCTCCCTGCCCCGGTCATTGTAGGCATACCCGGTGGAGCCGGCAAAATGAAAATCACTTACCTGCTGACGCTGGAAAGCTTCAATAACCTTCCACTGATTATGATCCACAATCCGGTCAAGCGATTTCACTGCACTTTCAATCTCCTGCTCTGCGGCCTCTGCCGCCTGTAAAATATCCTCCGCAAAAACTGCCATTCCCAATGTTCTCTCCTTATCTGTACCCCTCTATATAAGTTGAACTTTAGTTTTACATTGAAGGGTATAGTCGTAACTGCGGGAAATGTTTGGACTT
The DNA here is from genome assembly GCF_000758705.1 of Paenibacillus graminis. Taxonomy (NCBI): domain Bacteria; kingdom Bacillati; phylum Bacillota; class Bacilli; order Caryophanales; family Paenibacillaceae; genus Paenibacillus; species Paenibacillus graminis. The sequence continues at coordinate 3,986,818 of NZ_CP009287.1, forward strand.
CCAGCCGCTGTTGTCGTAAGAATTTCTTGATTTGAACCGCCTTTTGCGGTTGAAATCCGGTGACTGATTATGCTTACGATGCGAGCTTTCCTACGGAAAGCTTTCAGGCGGCCGCCAACGCTCTTCCAGTTCCAAACTTCCCCTCCGCACTTCTACCCTTCCTATGAAATTTTCTAGTCCAACTTATATAGCGATGGAATCTATAACTGTCCAGCAAGAAGAAACGGCCGATACACAGCCGTTTCTGAAGGAAGTACCTTGGTTCAATACAAGCCCGGATCTATTCCTGCTCCACATATTCCGACAGCTTGTAGCTCCATTTTCCATAATCCTCTTTGTTCAGACGCACTTGATATAAAACGTCATTGTCATCCACATTCTGTTCCAGCACCTCTCCCACACGGTAAAGCAGTGAAGAAAGATCTCCACGGTCACCGGGAATACGAAAGGTCAGTGTATCTCCAGCCAGCTCGTCGGCAATCATTTCAGTGATCCGGGTCAAATCGTCCGGGTTAAAAGCGCTAATTTTCAAAAATCCTGGTCCCGAAGGCAGCATCTGCAGCTGCTCAGGCCGGCAAATATCACTTTTGTTAAAAAGTACGATTTGCGGTTTCCCTGCCGCCCCAAGCTCCTGCAGAATGGACTGCACAACCTCCATCTGCTCCTCCCTCATCGGAGAAGAAGCATCCACCACATGCAGCACCAGATTGGCCTCATTGACCTCTTCAAGCGTTGCACGGAACGAGGCTACCAGATCATGAGGCAGATTCTGTATAAATCCTACAGTATCAGTCAGGACGACTTCTTTGCCTGCGGGCAGCTGCAGCACACGCGAGGTAGGATCGAGGGTCGCGAACAGCTGGTTCTCAATATAAACATCGGCATCTGTAAGCTGCTTAAGCAGCGTTGACTTGCCGGCATTGGTATATCCGACCAGCGCAACCTGAACCGCGCCGCTCTTGCGCCGGCGTTCCCGGTGCAGCTCACGCGTTTTGACCACTTCGTCCAGCTGGCGTTTCAGTTCGGTGATCCGGTCACGGATATGCCGGCGGTCGGTTTCCAGCTTGCTCTCCCCCGGACCTCTGGTTCCGATTCCCCCGCCAAGCCGGGACAGATTTTTGCCATGGCCGGATAAGCGCGGCAGCAGATAGGACAGCTGTGCCAGCTCCACCTGAATAATGCCCTCCCGCGTTTTGGCCCGGCCTGCGAAAATATCCAGAATCAGCTGGGTACGGTCAATAATCTTCAGGTCCAGCGCCTCCTCCAGGTTCCGTACCTGTGCACCCGAGAGCTCCTGGTCGAAGATAGCCGTATTGGCCCCGAGTCCGTCAGCGGCCATCCGCAGCTCCTCTACCTTTCCTTTGCCAATGAACCACTTGGAATCCGGGGTTTCCTTGTTCTGGCGGAGAACATCCAGCACTTCAACGCCGGCTGTCTCGGCAAGCTGGACCAGTTCCTGCAGCGACAGCTCGGGATCAATGCCGGTGCGTTTGATTTTGTCTGTAACCAGACTGACCAGAATAGCCCGGTCCTGTATTTCTGTTTCGGTATCGTGGGTGGTGATTGCCATGAATTACATGCTCCTTGTCCTGTGCACTTAAGATGTGTATCGTCCGTGGTGAATAGCTGCCTACAGCTTAAAATCTTCTGTGCGGAGTGTCATCAGCTCCTGCTTGCCCGGGCTGTTGCTCTCATATTGATTCAGCAGCCGTACCGCTTGGGCACGCACTGCTTTTTCTATAGAGTTGCGAACATAACGCGCGTTGCTGAAAGCATGGAGGCTCTCGGTCTTTTCCAGCAGCAGATGCTGCTTTAGTTTGAGTATGGCCTGAGGCATCAGAATATAATCGCGTTCTTTGGCCATCAGCTCTGCAATCTGCAGCAGCTGGTCTATGGTGTAATCCGGAAATTCCACCTGAATGGGGAACCTTGAGGGCAAACCGGGGTTACTCATCAGAAAATAATCAATTTCACTGGAATACCCCGCCAGAATCAGCACAAATTGGCTGCGGTGATCCTCCATGGATTTGACAAGCGTGTCAATGGCCTCTTTGCCAAAATCCTTATCCCCGCCGCGGGCGAGACTGTACGCTTCATCAATAAAAAGAATGCCTCCAAGCGCCTTTTTCACCAGGTCCCTTGTCTTCTGGGCCGTATGCCCGATATATTCGCCCACCAGATCAGCTCTTTCCACTTCGATCAGATGCCCTTTGGTCAGCACCCCCATCCGCTGAAACAGCTTGGCGACAATTCTGGCTACCGTAGTTTTGCCGGTTCCGGGATTTCCTTTGAAAACCATATGATAGGCCTGGCCGCCGCTGGCAAGTCCCGCATCGCTGCGCATCTTGGCGATCTGCAGCAGGGCATAGATCTCGAATACCAGCTCCTTGATATTATCCAACCCAACAAGTGCATCCAGTTCGCGGTTAAGCTCCTGAAACAATTCACTGTGTCCGTTGTTTTTGGGGGGTGCGGCCTGAGCAAGACTGTCTGCAGCCGCGTGGCTTACCGCTGGTGTATCCTGATTCCGCAGCACAATATTAATTTGTCGTGACGGTCTGCCTTCCTCCCGTCCGCTTGCCGCCGCTACACGTCCGTTCACCTTGTTCACCTCATTATCCAGGGCTGACTTTACCTATACCTTATATCAAGTCTATTCCGCTAACTAAGGTCTTATTAGCAGTTTCAGAAACTTCTGGACAAATTAAGATGCAGGATTCTGGAAAGCTGCGCCCGGCTTGCTTTTTCACAGGAAAAGCTGCTGCATCTTCCATTTCGTATAAGCCAAAATCTCACGGGTCTTGTACTTTAGCATCGACATCACCTGTGAATCGGTGAGCCCCAGCTCAGGACGGTTGTAATTCAGCTCCTGGGCAATTTCAAGTGCACGCTGTCCGTGAAAAGTATGTGTAATAATGACTGCTGTATTGAAGCCTTTCGATTGCATTAGCTTTTGACTGAACTTGAGATTCTCATAAGTGCTGGTAGACTTGTTCTCGAGAATGACCGCGTTCTCCGGAACACCCTGCTCCACCAGATAGTTCTTCATCCCCTCTGCCTCGGTATACTTATAATCTGCCCGGTCCAGACCGCCAGATACAATAAACCGGGGGAATATGCCTTCCCGGTATAGTTTCAGCCCATAGTCAAGCCTTTCCTTTAACCCGGGACTGGGTTTGTCACCCCACATTGCCATGCCAAGAATAATGCCAACATCCGCTTTCTGCATAGGATTCGTCGTCGCAGCGCTATTAATGCGGCCAAACACTGACGCGCACCAGAGCAACCCGGCGGCGATACAGATTACCAGTAAAATGAGCAGATTTCGTTTCAGCCGGAAACGCCGGCCTCTGCGCGATACTTTGCGTATCGGGGATGAACCTCTTTGATAGACATACCAATCCATTTTATTTCCTCCTGAATTCTCCGTGATGGAACAATTCGGCACGATGCTTCAAGGAAAGAGAGAAATAAGGAAAAGCATGAGCATCTATGCTGCGAAGAATACTGCTTGCTGTAGCCCAGGCTAAATTATAGTCACTGTCCGTAATATCCTCACGTTCCAGGGCTTCCTCCAGCTCGTCCTCATCCAGCAGAAATACCTCTCCATTCCACAGCACCACAACATCCAGATACAGATCATCGAACCAGGGCACACCTTGGTCGGTAACCCCTTGAACCTTGCAGGTATCAATGTACCACTGCACGATGTTTTGCCGCTCGTCGAACATTGCCGTCACAATATAGTGGCTGTCCTTGGGAAAATACTGCAGCCATGAGTACCCTTTGTCCGCTATGCGGTATGTATGCCTGCCGTAGCTCTTCCACAGCGGTTCCTTCAGCCCGTAAATTGTATACAGGGTGATGTATCCGCTGAATTCCCGGCTCTCCACATAGCGGCAGGCAAAATGGCGGCGCGTAATCCGGCGCCAGTTGGCCCGGTCTCCGAATTTACGTTTCATATGAATGACCCTCTCAAGAAATGGTGTATTCAGCTTAACACATTTGCCAGATACACTCAAAACATCCCTTGTAAATTACGGCAGATGATGCTCTTGAAAGAGGTAATGTAAAAAGCCCCGCCAGCCGCAGTCTCCGCATCATCCAGGAGATTCACAGCTGCCGGGGCAGGTGCAGTTCATTTGTTTTGATTGAGATTCAATTACTGTGTGGCATTGCCTTCATCCACGAAACCCGAGGAAGGATCCGTGCCGGGATCTGTAGCCCCCTCGGTACCCGTGTTGCCGCTGCCTGCTCCGGTCGTGACAGCCGGATCAACCGGGGGAATAGTTGCCGGAGGAGGTGTCGGCGAAGCTTCGGGAGACTCGGAAGGAACCCCTCCGCTGCTGCCGTTACCACCGGGGTTGCCGTTGCCGGAGCTGCCATTTCCTTGATTCCCGTTGCCCTGGTTGCCATTTCCCGGATTCCCGTTCTCCCCGCCGTTGCCATTCCCGCTGCCGTTCCCATTGTTTCCGTCCGGGTTTCCATTATTTTGCCCGTTTCCATTATTGCCGCCATTCCCCGTCCCATCGGTTGGAAGATTCGGATCAATCGTTGCCTCCGGCTCCTGTGTCGGTTGTTCATCCTGCACCTCAACCGTGACGGTCGCAGAAGGCTCGCTTTCCGCATCGAGCGCCGGATAATAAGCCGTGACATAATACTCATAGGTCAAGCCGGGCATTGCACTGATATCCCCGACACTGGCCGAAACGGTATTCAGAAGCGGGCTGAACTCTGCTTCCGAAGTTTCGCGGCGGTAGATCCGGTATTCCACACCTTTGGCAGAGGCAGGCTCCCAGCTCAGGTTGACCGTCATGGTAGAGGCATCATAGGCTGCACTCAGACCACTGACAGGCTGTGCCGCTTCCGGTGTTGCTGTCGGTTCCGGCTTGCTGACACCTTCCGGCTGCGGGAACGACTTCGCCGGTACGCCTTCCAGAGCTTCCTCCATGACCTTGCCCCAGAATGCCGCAGCAAGCGGACTGCTGTTCTTCAGCAAATGTTTTTTGCTTGGTTTGTCATACCCCATCCAGACCGCAGCCGTCCATTCCGGCGTGTAGCCGACAAACCAGACGTCCCGGTTGGAGCTGATGCCGTCGTAGCCGCTTTGCGTGGTACCGGTTTTGCCGGCTACGGGACGGTTAATTTTAGCTTTTTTACCTGTGCCGTCTTCTACGACCTTCTGCATCATCTCAGTCATCTGGTAAGCTGTATTCTCGCTCATGACCCGTTCCGGTTTGGTATTTGCTTTGTAGACGGTATCTCCTTCGCTGTTGGTGATCGATTTGATCGAATAGGCCTCGCGCAGGTCACCGCCATTGGCAAAAGCGCTGTAGGCTTGAGCCATTTCCAGTGTATTCGTACCTTCACTCATCCCGCCAAGTGCCAGCGAGAGGTTTTTGTCCTCGTCCTTCAGCTTGATCCCGAGCTTTTTGGCGAACTGGAAGCCGGTATTGACCCCGATTTCGTTCAGCAGCCATACGGCCGGGATGTTCTCCGACTTCGTCAAGGCAGCCGTCATGCTGATGGTTTTCGAATAGCCGTGCATGTTGTTCGGGCAGTAAGTGCCGAAGCATTGCTTTTCGTTGCTAAGTACGGAATTATTGGTGAATTTTCCGGATTCGAGCGCAGGTGCGTATGCAACCAGCGGTTTGAAGGATGAACCCGGCGAGCGTCTGCTGCCGTCCACCCGGCTGTAGCCTTTTTTCTCATAATTCCGTCCGCCAAGGAGGGCCACGATGCTGCCGTTCTCCTGGTTGATAATCGTCATCGAGCCCTGCACCAGCTCATCGTCGGCGCTCTTCTCAAAGTTATCGCTGTCGGCAAAAGCTTTTTCCACCGTCTCCTGGGCATGTGCGTCCATGGTCGTATAGATTTTGTATCCGCCGATATTCAGATCATCCTCAGTCAATCCGAATTTGTCTTCCGCTTCATCAACCGCATAATCAATAAAGGCCTGGTAACGCTGTTTGCTTTCCGGCGGCTTATAGTTGTAGTTCACCGCTTTGGCCTCGTCCATCTGCTCCTTGGTAATGTAGCCTTGCTCATACATCAGCTGGAGCACCACACCGCGCCGTTCCTTCGAAAGCTCAGGATTACGCAGCGGGTTGTAGCGGGATGGCCCCTTAGGCATTGCAGCAAGCGTGGCCATCTGCCAAACCTTAAGTTTGTTCAGATCACTTTGGCCAAAATACCGGATGGATGCCGCCTTGATCCCGTAAATGGTGCCGCCGAAGTTGATGCGGTTCAGATATTTAGTAATAATCTCTTCTTTGGTGAATTTGTTCTCCAGCGCCACGGCGATCGAAACCTCGGTCGCTTTGCGGAAGAAGGTCTTATCCCGGGTAAGGAAAATGTTCTTCGCCAGCTGCTGGGTAATCGTACTGCCGCCTTCGACCATGCTTCGTGCAGCAATATCCTTCACTGCCGCCCGGCCGATCGACCATAGATCAACGCCGCTGTGTTCAAAAAAACGCTTATCCTCTGTAGCTACAAAAGCGTTGACCAGCAGCTTAGGTATATCGTCATACTCTACCGGTTCACTTTTCTCCAAAGCCAGCTCGCCGATCAGCTTCGCATTCCGGTCATAAATCTTCGTTGTCTCGTTAACCGTGAGCTTATCGATGTTCTCATCCAGCAGCTTCTCGCCGTTCAGCATGATGAACAAGTAACCGCCCAGCGCGCAAAAAATCGCCAGCGCCGTGGTAAAAAACAGCGTCCACAGCACACGCTTCTTGGTTAAAAACTTCTTCTTCTTGGATTTCCCTTTGGGATTGGGATTGGGATTTGCATTCGAACTCGTACTTGATGACTGTCCTCTGTTTCTATTGCGGTTCGTCCTGGATATATCGTCTCTGGACATGGTACCTCCTGACTCCCTCTCGGAACGTTCATGATATTGAGTGCACGAATGAAAAGAACAACCTTCACAGGTTGCTCTCTCGCACTCTCTATTCAAACGATTTATAAGCAAAAAGGTTTCGCTTTAAGACTGTAAATCTTATTCTTCGCTTCCATTGTCCTGCATGAGCGATACGCTGCGTTGCGGGGTAAAGGTGGAAATCGCATGCTTGTACACCATCTGCTGGCGGCCGTCACTGTCGATGACAATGGTGAAGTTGTCGAAGGCTTTGATGATTCCCCGGATTTGAAAGCCGTTGGTCAAATATACTGTAGCAGGGATATTCTCTTTGCGCAGTTGGTTCAAGAACGTATCTTGGATGTTAATGGACTTGTTCATATGACGTACCCCCAATGGTTCAATTAGATTGTTCAGAAGTATATTCAAGACCTGAGAGAAACTTTCCTGCTATTATAGCACGGATTTTTTCAAAATTCTCTGAAAAGTTTTGGCTCTCATCGACGTCGATCCACTGAATCTCCTTCATGTGGCGAAACCATGACAACTGTCTTTTGGCGAATCGGCGGGTATCGCGTTTGAGAAGTGTCACAGCCTCATCCAGCGTCATTTCTCCCGCGAGGTATGCGGCAATTTCCTTGTAGCCCAGTCCCTGCATGGACACAAGGCTTCTGCTGTAGCCGCGTTGCAGCAGTCCTTCCACCTCTGCGACGAGTCCGTCCGCCAGCATCTGGTCAATTCGGTCTTCAATACGTTTATATAGTATTTTCCGGTCCATTGTCAAACCAATCAGGCATAGTTCATAGGGAGATTCCTTTTTCTGGCCTGCATGGGATGCCGAAAGAGTGACCTTGGTCTGATGATGAATTTCCAGCGCGCGGATGATCCGGCGGCGGTCATTCGGGTGCAGTCTGGCTGCGCTGGCCGGGTCTACTGCAGCCAGCCTGGCATGCAGCGCCTCAGCTCCATGAGCCTCTGCATAGGCATCCTGCTCGCTGCGGAAGGCTTCATCCGCCACAGCTTCCGAGAAGCGGAAACCGTAGCACAGGGACTCAATATAGAGCCCGGTGCCGCCGACTATAAAAGGAAGCTTGCCTTTGCGGCTGATCTCTTCGATCAGCTTCGTCCCCTGCTCCTGAAATTCAGCAGCAGAATAAGCATCCCGGGGATCATGGATATCGATCAGATGATGGGGAATTCCCAGCATTTCCTCCGGTTTGATTTTGGCTGTCCCAATGTCCATCCCCCGGTACACCTGCATCGAATCGCCAGATATAATCTCTGCGTCATAGGCCTCAGCCAATTCAAGGCTTAACCTGGTTTTGCCGACAGCTGTCGGGCCAAGCAGCACCAGAACCCTGCGTTTTGTCTCAGTTGTCAATGGATATCACCCCGTACGATGTTTTGGCGCTGGCCCGCAGCAGCTCGGTAAAACCAAGCCGGGAGAATTCGCCGCTTAAGGCTTTTTCTTTCAAAAGCACGGTTTTGCGGGCGACCCGGACGGCCTCGGCGACGCTCTCCGCCCTCAAGGCAGCTGCATTCGCGAACTGGCGCAGAGGCGATATCGCTGCCGAATCCGTCAAAGGCACACGGAACATGGGATCAAAATAGACGATATCTATACTGTTGTCCGGCTGCTCCCGCAAGTAAGCAAGATGGTCGCTGTGCTCCACACGCACGCGGCGCAGTGCCTCATTCACTTTCTGCTGTCCCGAGATGTAGTGGCTCATTCCTTCAAGCAGCAGCGCACAGAGCGGCAGGGAGCTCTCCAGCGCAGTGACTATGGATGCCTCGCCACCGTACACCGCAAACAGCAGAGAATCGCTGCCAAGCCCTGCCGTGCAGTCCAGCACACTGTCGCCTGGAACCATCCGGGCGGCCTCCAGCATCGGGTCCGGCTCACCGCGGATAATCCGTTTGGCCCGGACAAAACCCATGCTGGGGTGAAATTCCATCGGCGGCATGCCCGGTGTAATCAGCCGTACAGCGTCCTGCAGCACGACCAGAATCTCCCCGTCACTGTAGCGTTCCGCCATCTTGGACATGGACAATTTGCCTCTTGGCGCATACATTGTACCGGTTCGTTCTGCAAGGCTTTTGGCCCGCATTTCGATTGCCGGGATCGGGTCAAAGCCCGTTGTTATAATCATGTTGCCTCCGTTCCTGCTCACAACAAATTCAGATAAATCAGTTACATTACCCGCTTGAACAGCTTCTCCAAATCATACGCGGAAAAGGATACTACAATCGGCCGTCCATGCGGGCAGGTATACGGCTGGCGGCAGGCAGCGAGCCGTGAGAGCAGCGACTCCACTTCATGCTCCGTCAGCTTCTGGTTAGCCTTGATCGAAGCCTTGCAGGAGCAGAGAATCGATGATTTCTCGCGCAGCTTCGCAAGGTCAATCGACCGCTCGCTGAGGACCCATTCCGCCATCTCTTCAATCACGGCTTTCTCGTCCCCCTCCGGGAACCAGTATGGCAGGGAACGGACCAGGAAGGTCTGGCCTCCAAAGTGTTCAAGATAAACACCTGCCTGCTGGAACCAGTGCAGCCGCTCGCTGAGCTGTTTGCTCTCCGAAGGTGTGAACTCCAGTGTAATCGGCAGCAGCAGCTCCTGCGAAGCGTCCTCGGGACGTCCGAATTTCTCATAATAATATTCGTAATTCACCCGTTCATGCGCTGCATGCTGGTCAATCAGATACAATCCGCTGTCATTCTGGGCAATAATATAGGTTCCGTGATGCTGGCCGATATAGTTCAGCTCCGGAAACTGCGGCAGCCCGGCTTCCTCATTGCCGGGAGGAGCATACAGCTCCTCCGCTGACGGCAGCTGTCCCCTTGCGGAATTCGCCGGCGGGTATTGGCGGTAGCTCTCGCTGCCCGCCCCCTCCCGCCGCTGTGCAGCGGCCTGTGGAGCGCTGCCGCTGTATGCAGCCGCCCGTTCCCGCGACTGGGGATTCAGGCCGGAGCTGCTGCTGTACGGCGCAGCTTCGCCTGCGGCTGCGCCAGGCAGCGGGGCGCCATTACCGCCGCTGCGGACCCCATCCAGGGACTGCTGCGGCAGGCTGCTGAGCGGCCCCGGGGAACGGGGCGGCTCACTGCTGCCCGCTCCAGCACCACCGGGCGCTGGAGCGGGCCCGGTCCGCGGATAGCCGGGCTCTGCGCTGCTCCGGCCCAAGGCCTCTTCCTGAGGCGGAGGCGGAACAGCGCCCTTGGGAAAGGCAAATTGCTCCTGGATAAAGGAGCTGCTGCCCTTGGCCCCAATGATTTCTTTGCCCGGCCGGGGAATAAGGCTCTGTCCCATCAGAACCTTGCGGATTTCCTGCTCAACGAAAGCGTAAAGCTCTGCCTCCTTGCTGAAGCGGACCTCCAGCTTCGCCGGATGTACATTGACGTCGACAAGAGAGGGGTGCATTTCCAGCTGCAGCACTAGCAGCGGGTAGCGGTTGATCGGCAGGAGCGTATGATAAGCCCGCATAATCGCCGCATTCAGCCCGTTGCTGCGGATGTAGCGCCCGCCGACAATCGTAGTGACCGCGTTGCGGTTCGAACGGGTCCACTCCGGGCGGCTGACAAAGCCGGAAATCCGGTAATCCGGGTCTTCCGCGCTAAGCGGCAGCATCGCCTTGGCCGCAGAGGTGCCGTACACGGCGGCAATGACCTGCAGCAGATCCCCGTTGCCCAGCGTATGCAGCAGCTGATTGCCGTTGTGATGCAGCGTGAAGGAGATGGACGGGTGCGCCAGTGCCACACGGTACATGGTGTCGGAGATATGCCCCAGCTCCGTTTGTACGCTTTTCATATATTTCAGCCTTGCCGGAGTATTGTAAAATAATTCCCTTACCGCAAGATCACTGCCCTTGCCGGAGGGCTCGTCCTCATTGCGGATCAGCTTGCCTCCTTCGATGTCCAGAGCCCTGCCCTTGCCGTCCTCATTGCTTGAAGTAAGCAGGGACAGCTTCGACACGGAAGCGATACTGGGCAGGGCTTCCCCGCGAAATCCGAGGGAGGTGATTTGAAACAAATCCCTGCCGTTTAGGATTTTGCTCGTCGCATGACGGTAGAAAGCCGTCTCGCAATCCTCGGGATCAATACCCGAGCCATTGTCCTTTACCCGGATGCTTTGCAGCCCGCCTTCCTCCACAGACACTTCTATGCGGGTGCTTCCGGCGTCGATGGCATTCTCCACAAGCTCCTTGACGACCGAAGCGGGCCGCTCCACCACTTCCCCCGCGGCAATCTGGTTGGCAATATGCTCATCAAGCACATGAATTTTGGCCATGTTCATTTCACCTCGCGATTTAGCTGTTATAGATCTCTTTTGTAACACCCGGTGATACCTATAAGTGCATTTTCAGCAATTAAAAGGATGCTCAAACTGATATTTTCAGTGATAAATGTACCCGATGCAGTTAAAATTGGCGAAAAGCCTTTTTTATTAGAACCATTTAATGGAAACCCAAGGGAAAGTCCTTAACTCCAGCATGAAAGTTAGCCTACCTGAACAAATTCCATGCATAAGAGATGATAAAAAGCCTGCAATCATAAAAAGATATAATCGGAAAGGATCAGCAGGAGCTCCTTAAAGCTCCTTGGCCTTCATCTTCAACTCGTTCAGCAAGCCCATCGCCTGCAGCGGCGTCATGTTCATGAGGTCTGCGCTTTGCACGGCGGAGATGAGCTCTTTAACCAGCGGATTCTCCTTGGCCGCCGGAGCGGCTGCCCCGCCCTTGCGGTTCTTGCGCGGTTCTTCCTCCCCAAAAATAGAGAGCTGGACAACCTCATGGTCCTCCTCCGCTGCGGAAGAGGCAAGCGAAACGGCCGTTTCTAACCGGACAGCCGCCAAGGCAGCATCGGACGAACCGCCGCCTGAATGTACTGAACCGCTGCGCGTGGAGGCATAGGCTTGGCCCCCGGCTGCCGGGCCTTCTCCGGAATCCGGCGGCACAGCCAATGCCTGATTCTCTTGAATACCCTGCCCGGTATGTTCAGTATAGCCTGAACCATAATTGAGCGAAAGCGTTCCCGGAGGGGCAGCCTGCTCAATACTCTGAAGCAGTCCATACGCCCGGTCAATAATGCCTTCGGGAAGGCCTGCCAGCCGGGCGCAATAAATCCCGTAGCTGCTGTCAGCCGCTCCCGGCACGAGCTTGCGCAGGAAGTTGACTTTGTCGCCGCTTTCCTGTACAGCCATCGAGTAGTTGCGCAATCCCCGGAGACTCTGCTCCAGGTGGGCCAGCTCATGAAAATGTGTCGAGACCAAAGCCTTGCAGGCGATGGTGTCATGCACATATTCGATCACCGCCTGGGCAATCGCCATCCCTTCGCTTGTTGAAGTGCCCCGGCCCAGTTCGTCGATGATGATCAGGCTGCGCGCCGTTGCTTTTTCGGTCATGACCTGGATATCCGCCATCTCCACCATAAAGGTGCTCTGGCCGCCGATCAGATCATCCGCTGCTCCGATCCGCGTAAAGATGCGGTCAATCAGCGGAACCTCCGCACTGCCTGCCGGAACAAAGCAGCCAATCTGGGCCAGGATGCAGATGAGGGCAACCTGGCGCATATAAGTGCTTTTTCCTGCCATGTTCGGGCCGGTGATCAGGAGAATATTGCCTTCTTCCTTGCTGAGCGTGCTGCCGTTGGCAATAAATGCCGCATCCTTCAGCACCGCCTCCACAACCGGATGCCGTCCGCCTTCCAGCCGCAGATCATAGCCTTCAGACAGCTTAGGCTTCACAAACCGGTGCTCGGCGCTGACCGCCGCCAGGCACTGGTACACATCGATCTCGGCCACCTTTTCGGCTAATGCCTGAAGACGGGGAATCTGCGCACTGATCCGGTCACGCAGCTCGATAAAGAGGCTGTATTCCAAATCGGTCATTTTGTCCTGTGCTTCCAGGATCAAGGCTTCCTTCTCTTTCAGCTCCGGTGTAACGAAACGCTCGGCGTTCGCCAGCGTCTGCTTGCGCTCATATCTTCCTTCCGGCAGGGAAGACAGGTTGGAACGGGTGATTTCAATATAATAACCGAAGATTTTGTTATAGCCGATCTTCAGGGACTTGATCCCCGTGGCCTGGCGCTCCTTGGCCTCCAGCTCGGCAATCCAGCGTTTGCCGCTGCTGCTGGCTTCCCTCAGCTCATCCAGACGTTCATGGTAGCCTGTACGGATAATTCCGCCATCCCGAACCGATACCGGAGCTTCTTCAACAATCGCCCGGTCGATATCCTCGCGCAGCTCGGCACATTCATCCATGCTGGCGCCAATCTCCCGCAGCGTCGCCGAGCCGGATGCGATACACATGTCCTTCAGCGCCGGAATTTGGGCGAGCGACAGCTTCAGGGCATTCATGTCACGGCCGTTGGCGCTGCCAAAGGCGATCCGTCCAACCAGCCGCTCCAGATCGTAGATCTCTTTGAGCGCTCCGCGCAGATCCTCCCGCACGATAAACTGGTTGTACAAATAATCGACCGCCTCCAGCCTCCGTTCAATCGGCGCACGCTGCAGGAGCGGCTTGTCAATTCTGCGGCGCAGCAGACGGCCGCCCATCGACGTTTCGGTACGGTCAAGCAGCCAGAGCAGCGAGCCTTTTTTGGAACGCTCGCGCACGGTTTCGGTCAGCTCCAGATTGCGCCGGGTGAACGGGTCCAGAATCATATAATTCCCCGGTTCATACGGCGAAATCTGGCTCAGCTGGCCCAGGGAGCGCCGCTGGGTTTCGCTCAGATAGGAGATCAGCAGTGCGAGGCAAAGGCCGCGCTCTTTCTCCAGACGCACCCAAGCGGCTTCACCGAACTGGCGGCGGGCCAGCTCTTCCTCGCGCTTCTCCCACGGAGTATAGACAACCGGCTTCGCAAGCAGCGAGGCTTCACTCCGCAGCATATCCAGCAGCGCGGCATCCCCGATAATCTCGGCCGGTTCATAAATGCCGATTTCATCCCTGAGCCATTCGGCACCCGAGAGCACAGAAGTGACATACAGCTCACCTGTGGTCAAATCACAGGCAGCGAGTGCCATCATCCCGTCCTCTTCAGTCACACAGACAAGGTAATTGTTGTTTTTATCGGAAATGATCTTGCCGTCCATCACCGTGCCCGGTGTCACTACGCGGACAATATCACGCCGGACCATCCCCTTCGTTACTGCCGGATCATCCAGCTGCTCGCAGATGGCGACCTTGTAGCCTTTTTCAATCAGGCGCTGTATGTACCCCTCGGCGGCATGGTAAGGCACACCACACATGGGAATGCGCTCTTCGCCTCCACCCTCGCGGCCTGTTAATGTGATCTCAAGCTCCTTTGACGCAAGAATCGCATCCTCAAAAAACATTTCATAGAAATCGCCCAGACGGAAAAAAAGGAAAGCGTCTTTGGCTCCTTCCTTCACTTTCAAATATTGCTGTATCATCGGCGTATAATTTGCCATCGTTAACCTCCATGCCTACTTCATACTGTCCTCTATTATAGCAGAAAGTGGTCCGGCAAAGTTACCCCGGCAATGCTCTCCATAAGAGCTGCCTTGCTGTGTATAGAAAACTGCCCTAATGAAAGACAGGCTGAAGACCACGTAAAATCAATGCAAGCTTAGGGCAGCACGGGTTATAAAGGCGTGCTTTTGATTCAGATGCAGTAAAATCACTTAGTATGCTGAATTCCTAAAATTGTCAAGCAGTAGCAGCCACACCGTCCTTTTGGATTAGATGAACTTGTAATTAAAAAGGGGGCGAAGTGCGGAGAAAAAATTAGGATACTTACGGAGCGCGGTAGCGTCCGTCTGAAAGCTTTCGGCAGGAAAGCTCGCATCGAAAGCATTAACAGTCTGCGGATCTCAACGGCAAACGGCGGTATAAAACAAGAAATCTGCAGATGGGCAGCGGCCGGAAGCCCAGACATACCCCGGAGTTACGACCATCCCCCGCAATGTAAAGCTAAAGTTGATCTTATATAGTATAAAATCATTGCAGCAGGATACAGTTGCGATTCCCGTAACAGGCCCCAATCTCTGGGACGTGCAGTGCTGAATCGCTATATGCATATCGCGTACCATGGCGGGCTGGTCAAGCCTGGTGCGCGTGATTGCCACAGCATCAGGCTATAGCAGAAAGCTCCATGTCAGCTATGGCCGTAGCCACACAACCCGCATACAGAGGGCAGGGATTGGCCAGCCAACGGGTTGCCCGCTTAAGTGCCGATATGCTGCATGAAGGCAGAACTCCCTGCCTGTTCTACAACGATCCGCAGGCCGCTCTGATCTACCGCAAGCTTGGATATCAGGATATCGGGTTCTGGACGATGCTGTATGTATGATTACCGGTAAAATCTGGCCGTAAAAAATGGGGCGGTCTTCAAATGGCATCCTATGACGGGCAGCCCCAGCCCTTACCATAGTCCGGAAGAGACGCATCAAAGGTAAAAATACCTTTGATTTGCCTGCAACGGGCGTTAAGGCACCATTCAAAGGTAAAAATACCTTTGATCTGCCCTGCAACGGGCGTTAAGCACCATTCAAAGGTAAAATACCTTTGATTTGCCAGTGACAAGCGTTGAGGCACCATTCAAAGGTAAAATTACCTTTGATTTGCCTGCAACGGGCGTTGAGGCACCATTCAAAGGTAAAAATACCTTTGATCTGCCTGCGACAGGCGTTGAGGCACCATTCAAAGGTAAAAATACCTTTGATTTGCCTGCAACGGGCGTTAAGGCACCATTCAAAGGTAAAAATACCTTTGATTTGCCACTGACAAGCGTTGAGGCACCATTCAAAGGTAAAAATACCTTTGATTTGCCAGGTGACAAGCGTTGAGGCACCATTCAAAGGTAAAAATACCTTTGATTTGCCTGCAACGGGCGTTAAGGCACCATTCAAAGGTAAAAATACCTTTGATTTGCCTTCAACGGGTCGTCTACTATGCCAATTCCCGCCCACTCGATCGCCATTTGCCGCACCACAGCCCGCGGATGTCGCGGGACTCATCCCAGGTCTGTTCCGCGGCAATACAGCTGAACAGCGGTTCTATATAACGCGCCGCCTGCGCATAGCCAGGCAGCGCGCGCAGCTGCGCCGCAAGCGGAGGCAGCGCGGCGCGCAGCGGCGGTTTGTCGCCGCTATAGTAGGCGGCATGCAGGTCTTCCCGGTCGAGCGGGCGCAGCGTGAGGTCTTCATAACGGCTCACAATCAGGTGAGCCAGGAAGACCACTCCTTTGGCGATGACCGGGGACACCAGGAAGCTCGGCAGGGTCCGGTATTCAAAGCCGCCATGCGGCTGAAGCCGGAAATCGCCGAGCCCCCCGTACCTCGGACGCCGTGCCGCCGCACAGTCGTCCTCCAGCAGCAGCAGCGGCAGCGCGAGATAGTTGTCGAGCGCGCGCAGAAGCGGCGCGCACAGCGTCACGCCGCTGAAGTGCAGATGGCCGCCGAGGGCCCAGCCCGGCAGCGGCATACCTCCCGCCCGCCAGTACAGCGAGCGGTCGGGGATGAGCCGGTCCGCCATGCGCGCGGCGGACATCAGCTGCGCCAGCAGCGCGCGCGGTTCCCCGCGCGGCGCAGGGCGCAGCTCGGCGACCGGGAACGCGCCGTGCGTTCCCGGAGGCCCGGCGTCGCAGCCGGCGACGCCGTCCATGGGCAGGTACCGCGACGCCGGCACGGCGCGGCCTGTGGAGGCCCGGAGCAGGAGGAACTCCGGGTCCATGCCCATCAGCAGCCCCGGACGGCCGGGCTGCTCCAGAGCCAGGGAGCGGGCCAGCGCCAGCGAGGCCGCGCGGTATGGCTCCGGCAGCACCCCGCCGGAGCCTGCCCGAAGCGGAGTAACCTTGTCGACCCTGTAGCGGCGGCCGCCCAGGGACTTCAGCAGCACCTCTCCGCTGTCGAGGCCGAGCGTATACAGCGCCCGCACCGCGGTATCCCGCATTTTTCCCGCCGCGCCGCGCTGGCGGCCGGGAGATGCCGGGACTTCGGATCGGCTATGCCGCACTCCGGTTCCCCCTTCGCCCTGGAGGCCGGGCATCCACTCTTGACCGTGCAAGGCGATATCCGCCGAGCCATTTCCCTCATCCGCTCCATTCCACCGCATCACACCCGCATGGATGACAGGAGGCAGAGCGGCCGGCTTCATCGCTGCCCCCGTTCCAAGCGGCTGGATTTCCAGCACCTCCAGGTTAAATACACGGACCCGGTAATACTGCTTGTACGAATGGGCCGACACAGACTCTCCGGCAGTATCCTTCCCCGGTCCCGAACCTTCTGCCGGCACCAGCAAGGTTACCAATCCGTTGCGCCTCAGCCTCTCTTCCCGCTGGGCAGCGGACAATAGCAAGTATGTAGGAAGCCCCTCATTCATAACTCCTTCTCCTCCTGGATTTTTTCCGCGGGCAGGACAGCATCGTTCTCTTCATTGTACCGCTGCCCCGCGCGGAAAAATAAAAAAAAATAAAAAAGGAGGGCATTCGCCCTCTTCGCCGCCGCCCCCACTACATATAATGGATTAAAACCCACCCGATATCAGTTGGCGGCGGCGATTCTCTTCCTTACAGCTCATCATCCAGGGCGTCAGGGTCCAGATCATCATAATCGAAGCTTTCACCGTCAAAGTCATAATCCTTGTCTTCCGGATCGTCACTTTGATCGCTGACATACACGCGGACCTTGGTTTCAGCCACCAATTCCGCCTCGAATTCCCGTTCTACGCGAAGCGTCACACTGCCGCCGCCCGGAGAGACGCCTGCTTCCACACAGTTGGGTTCCTGCGTTGCCTCCGCAGAGACCTCTACCGTAGCAGCACGGTGTCTCGGGTCCAGGTACGACAGCGGAATGAGCTCCACATAGGAGACCGTTTCCTTGGCTACCTCTGTCTGCTTGTTTTTGTCGTACGAGTACCAGATGTTTACATCGTAAGTACCGATTACTTCGATTCCGTTCCCGGCGGCAACCGCTTCGTACTGGTGGTTAATAATCCAAGCCCCCAGAATACTAGTCGGATGGTGTGGCGGAGTCACGGTATGGGTTGCTGTAGAGAACTTACGACCTTTGCCGCAAATTGCCTTCGTAATGATCTCCCTTGTTTGACGTTTATGGCTTAATGACATCTTTGAACCTCCTCCATACAATCATTCACTATCAAGTGTATGCACGTTCTGGGCATTTGTTGATTGTTAGAGTAGAAATAAATTTGGGTAAGCCCTCAGAGGAGCTTTTTTAACAAGAGTCATAGTTCATTTTATTGTGAAATTTGCCCGGATATGAATAGATCATTTAATCCTCTCGCAAACAGCCCCTGTAGATCCTCTACAGGGGCTGTTGCTGTTCTTGGTTATTGCGGGATTACACGCACAATTCCAAGGTGTCTGTTCTTGCTGAGATCAATGAATTCCTCCCCGATGTTTACCAAAGGGCGAAGCGGGTCATGCGCCAGAATCATGATGATTTTGCCCATTTGTCCGTCTGTTAACAGCACCTCGTTGCCTATCATTGACTGCATTAGCTTGCTAATAAAAACACCGCAAATATAAGGATCAAGCTTTCCGAAGGAGTAGTCCTCCATCTGGGTAAGAACTTCATAGAGCGGTGCCGCCTCGCTGTAAAACCGGTCTGAAGTCATCGCATGAAAAATATCCGTAACGGCTACAATTTTGCTGAAGTCCGTTATCCGGTGTCCCAGTACTCCGAACGGATAACCGCTCCCGTCCATTCTTTCATGATGCTGCAGCGCGACAAGCGCCTGCATATGTGTCGTGCCCGGTGTATCTCTGACCAGCTCGTAGCCATGCGTCGTGTGTTTTTTCATGATATCAAATTCTTCATCCGTCAGCGGCCCCGGCTTAGTTAAAATTTCAGCCGGGATCATAATTTTTCCGATATCGTGAAGGGTTGCAGCAATGGTCAGCATGCCCAGCTCCTCCGGGCCCAGCTTAAGCCACTTCCCCAGAAGTGTTGATAATATGCCTACAGCAACATTATGTCTGTATGTATAATCATCTTTGGTCTGCAGTGCAGCCAGGATTCCGAAGAAGTCATTCTTCTCGCTTACCTGCTGGATAAAAGGAATAACTTCATTTTTGAGTTCAAGCATCGGCAGCCGCTTGCTCTTGGTATAGCGCAGCTGATCAAAAATATTCTCCATAGCTGCCGTACAATCATCCACGGCCAGTTGATAGAATGCTTCGCTGTCCAATTGAATGACATCATGGGGCTGGAGGATAATCCGATGCTGGGTGATTAACCGGACATGCTCTGAGCTCAGAAGCGTCAATGCGGGCAGTACAAATACGCCGTTGTGATTAAAGAGGTTGTCTACTAGCTGTTTGCCGATATATTGTTCGTTGCTGTTGTTCACCTTCGTCACCTGCCAGTGCAGAATTCACACCCCGTGAATTAGCTGCTGTAATTGGAATATGTGCCGATCCGTTCATTATGATAATATAGTATATCCCGCTTTCCTGAAGCCTATATGAATGCAGCACAAAACAAACACTCACATGTTGTTCATATATCTCTTATCGTAATTTCACACGAAAAGATGAATACCTAATTCTTCCTTATTGCCATCATCACCTAATTTCTTTCTAGACACGGGAGTTTCCTTTTGCCGGCACAGGCCGTTTCACCGGTTTGATATCGACCGGCATCTTATATCTCTTGGCGATGTTGAGATATAACGAGAGCTCGCGGCATAATTGCAAAATAGCTGAACGCACTTCGAATTCCTCGCGGGTTTCCGGCAGCTCCATCCCCTGAAATTCCTTCTCCAGCGCATCAAGCAGTTTTTCGGTCCGCCCGGTATATTCCTCAGCCAGCACATCATTGCTCAGCTGATCGAACAAATCCGCAACCATGTCTCCGTGAGGGAGCTGACGGTAGACCTGCGAGAGGAGCTGCATCATGTTCTGGATCGATTCCAGCTGTTCCTTCCGCATGTAAAAATACACATTCCATGCCTCATCCGGATGAATGACATGGTTCTCCATTTCCCTGGCGGCTGCCGTAAGTCCCCGCTGGACCGCCTCCCCTGCGCCGATCAGTTCCTTGCCGTCCCAGAGATACCCTGGATCACGCAGCGTCCGCGCCATTTGCGTAAATATCACCGAAAAATAACCGTCCACTTCTTTGCGGATTCCAGCAATGACGCTGCCGGTCTGCGGCATATAGATCAGATTGACCAGACCGGCCGACCCCAGGCCTACGAACAACAGCTCTATCTGCTGCAGCAGAACATGTACAGACAGCTCGGCTTGTCCAAAAACCCGGAAAACAATAACGGAACTGGTCACGATTCCTTCCTTGTAGCCCGATTTTACAATCATTGGGAATCCTACCAGCACATACAGGCCCAGTACCCAATAATGAAATCCGAGGAAGAAAAACAAGATGCAGCCGAAAAAGAGTCCCACAAGAGAGGCCAGGAAACGCGCCGTGATGGTGCGCAGACTCCTTTTTCGTGTCGTTTCCACACCTAGAATCGCAAGCAGACCCGCACTTTGCGCGTTGGGAATGCCCACAGCGGCTGCCAGCAGGATCGACAACAGAGTCGCAGCCGCCGTTTTGATAATTCGAAATCCCATGTAATACCTCTCCTTGCGGGCTTGATAAGTCCTGTCTCCTCTGGTCAGCTTCCTTCGAAACATCAACTGGAAACACAGGCTTATAATGTTGGCTATAGTCTTCAGGTAAAGATATAGACATGGTACAAGATTTTGCGGACCGGCACAATATGACATAATTCTCACCGCCGCGACAAAAGCAGCTTTTCCACATAAACCACCAGCTGATACATAGCTGTAGCCACAGCCGCAATAATCAGCAAGCTGGAC
This sequence comes from Paenibacillus graminis, assembly GCF_000758705.1. Lineage (NCBI taxonomy): Bacteria > Bacillati > Bacillota > Bacilli > Caryophanales > Paenibacillaceae > Paenibacillus > Paenibacillus graminis. The sequence continues at coordinate 4,007,477 of NZ_CP009287.1, forward strand.
ATCACCAGTGTGAAGTTGAACACCTGAAAGCCGTAAATAATCAGATACCCAAGCCCGGATTTGGCCACCAAAAATTCACCTACAATCACACCCACCCATGACATGCCTACATTGACCTTCAGCGTGGAGACCACAGTGGGAAAAGAAGAAGGCAGAATTACCTTGTTAAATACCTGCACCCGTGAAGCTCCGAATGACCTTGCCACTTTCACCAAATTCGGGTCAACACTACAAAAGCTGTTGTACACCACAAGGGTGGTTATAATCACCGTAATAGACAACGTGGTCACCACAATCGCCGTAAAACCCGCACCGAACATCACAATAAAAATCGGTCCCAGCGCTACCTTCGGCATACTGTTAAAGACGACCATATACGGATCGAGCACTGCAGATAAAAAAGGCGACCACCAGATGATAATGGCTAGAAGTGTGCCAAGCAGCGTCCCGAGCAGAAAACCCACAACCGTTTCCCCAACCGTCATGCCCAGATGCGGCCACAGACTGCCGCTGATCATATCGTTCCAAATTTGCCCGAAGACCTTGGTGGGATAGCTGAACAGCAGCTCATCGATCCAGCCCAGCCGGGCTCCGGCCTCCCAGAGAGCAAAAAACAGTACCAGCAAACTGCCGCGGACAGCCATGACCCGGTTGTGCCAGCGCCGTTTTTTCTTCTGGTGCTCTCCATGCTTCTCTTCCAGCCACAGTGCACGGGAGGCTGCGATTTCAATTTGTTCAACCGACTTCACAACTTTTCCCTCCCTGCCAGCTCCATTTCCTTCCATACCTCATGAAACAGCTCCGCAAACCCCGGCAAGTCCCGCGCGTATAGCGGGGGTGTGCTCCGGATCGCTTCGGGCACGGTAAAGATCCTGCGGATCTTTCCGGGATTCGGCTGCAGCAAAATCACCCGGCTGCTGACAGCGATTGCCTCGGACAGATCATGGGTCACAAGAATAGCCGTTGTCCCGCGTCTGCGCAGCGTTTCGGACACCAGATCCTCAAGCTGTAATTTAATTTGGTAATCCAGCGCAGAGAAAGGCTCATCCAGCAGCAGCAGGCCCGGATTGGTGGATAGTGTCCGCACCAGTGCCACCCTCTGGCGCATGCCCCCGGACAACTGGGCCGGGTAAGCATATTCTTTGCCGGCTAGCCCCATCTCACCCAGCAGCCCGATTGTTTTCTGCCGCGAGATTTCGTTCAGTCGTCCAGTGAGCTCCAGACCGAGCAGGGCATTGTCCAGAATCGTCCGCCACGGAAAAAGATAATCCTGCTGCAGCATGTAGCCCACTTCAGGCGAAGGGCCGCTGACCGTGTGTCCGCTCACGAACACCTCTCCGCGCGAGGGCTGCAGAAGTCCGGCGATGATCGACAGGAGTGTGGTTTTGCCGCAGCCGCTGGGGCCGACCAGACTGACGAACTCTCCGGCTTCCACGTGTAGGCTGAAATTCTCGATGGCAAGCGACGCCTCGCGGTCCCCCAGATAGGCATGCGTCACTTCCTTAAGCTGCACAATGGGAAGCATATCGCCCCTCCTAAAAGTTTTGTAAGCTTCTGCTCCGGTGATTCACTTCGTACAAAACTCGCTTCGGAAGCATCCGCTTAAGTTTTTTGCAAGCCTCAGCTCCATTACAGGTACGCTCATTTCACGCCGGCCCCTGCTTTCTCGGCAAAACTGTTGTCGACGATCCTCGCTTCCGGAATACGTTCCTTTAATTCACCGGCGTTATCCATCACATCCTGCAGATTGTTCCATTCTTTGCCGTCGATAACCGGATTTACTGCATAGGTATCCTGCTCTTTGTAGCGCTTAACCGAAGAGGCCAGAATATCCCGGTCGGTATTCTCAAAATAAGGCAGGATTGCATCGGCAATCTCCTCCGGGCTATGCTCCTTCACCCAAACCTGGGCGCGCTGGACGGCATTGGTGAATTTCTGTACCGTATCCCCGTTTTTGCTGATATAGCTCTGTTTGGACATAAAGACTGTATAAGGCAGATAGCCGCTTTCCACTCCAAAAGACGCAACCACTCTGCCGCGCTGTTCACGCTCAAAAATGGAGGCCGTTGGTTCGAAAAGCTGCACATAATCCCCCGTTCCGGAGGCAAAAGCACCGGCAATGTTAGCGAAATCAATATTCTGAATCAGCGTAAGATCCTTTTCGGCATCGATGCCTTTCTGCAGCAGCGTAAAAGCGCCGGCCATCTGCGGCATACCGCCTTTTCTTTGGCCGAGGAAGGTACTCCCCTTCAATTTGTCCCAGTTGAAGTTCGCATCCGCCTTCCGTGCGAACAGGAATGTGCCGTCACGCTGGGTTAACTGGGCAAAATTGATTACAGGATCATCTGCTCCCTGCTGGTACACGTAAATTGAAGTTTCCGATCCGACAAGCGCCACATCAATGGCCCCGGAGAGCAGGGCCGTCATTGTTTTGTCTCCGCCCGGGATTGTCTGCAGCTCTACCTCCAGCCCTTCATCCTTGAAGAAATTCTGTGTTAATGCCACATATTCAGGCGCATAAAAGACCGAACGGGTGACTTCACCGATCTTCACCTTCACCGCAGCCGAGTCACTGCCACAGCCGGCAAGGACAGACAGACACATGGTGAGGATCATGAGCGACAGTGAGATTTTTTTTCTGAGATTCATCCTTCATTCTCCTTTCTTCCCGGGTCTTCGCCCTTGCTTAAAGCATATGCTCCTGTCTAAAGATTGGTTAACTGACATGTAGTGCAGCGTTCACGATACTCCTAGCCGGACTGAGACACCGCAATTATGTAAGCGTTTTCATAATAATGCTTTACAAATTAGTTCGAACTCACACTTCCACCTTGCTCAACGGTTATTCTCCATTAGATACCTCTAAGGGCTGCAGCAGCCATCTATAAATGATGGAGCTTAGCTGAGGTCTGGTCAGCGGCACCGCAATCATCCAGTCTTCCGATTCCCTGCCGCTGACGCGCACCAGCCAGCTTCCGGAACTATTCTCCATATACGAGGCGCGCTGAAAAGACCATGCACCCTCATGCAATGAACAGAGCTTAAGCTCTCCCTCTGCCGTCGGACTCTTCATCACGTTGGCCAGCTGCGGGGAATTTACAACATCTCCTGTCTCGGCTGTCAGCCGTTCAGTCAACAGGAACAAAGTATAAGCATCCGCTTGCTCCTGGAGTTCTTCATACTTGTGTCTGGACATCAGCAATGCAGGCGAATCCGAAGGACTGCTGTATGTAAACTGAAAGCAATTCAGAAGATAAAAGGATGCACGCTTGATCTCTTCCGGAGTCTTTAATTCACAGTCGAAGGCATCCGTATCTTTCAGGTGGGATAACAGCACTGCATCTTTAAAAACCTGCAGACATAAATCCTGCGTATATTCCCCTTCGCTGAATTTCAATCTGCAAATCCTGTCCGCTGAGGCTGCCTTTTGCAGCACCTCTTCAACTTCTGTATTCCCTGATGTTTCAGGGAACAGAAAATGCGCTAAATATAACTTATCATTGTTATTCACATCCAAGTTTCCTTCCCGGAAAGGCTTCAAGCTATAAGTCTTGTAATCTTTATGTTATCATAAGCTAATTTTAAGGTAAAATTAAGAAAGTAAAGGTATGATCTATAACATGAAATACTTGTAGCGAGGTGATTTCAAATGAGAATGCTCATCACATTTCAGAACAAGATTGTACCTGTGTACTTCACTACAGAAAATAAACAGCCTACACAAAAAGTACTTCGATTGCTAAACAGCACGCTGGAACTTAAAATTCAAAAGGGCAAAAGCGCCCTGCAGAAATGTTTGAATTCTCTGATCAGTATCGAAATTAAAGGCTCTGAAGCTATATTGCACAGTTACAGTGAAAATGATTCATTGGCATTATCCCTCTATTAAATAGAGGGATATTTTTTTGCACAGGAAAAAGAGCACCTCCCTCCCAAAGGAAAATGCTCCATATATAGTGCCGGATCCTCACTTCACCAACGGGTTGGTCAGCTGATTCGCTCAGGGTATTTATTCTCTTGCTTTTCCGCCTTTTGAATCCGCAGCTTGAACAGCTTCACCAGATTTCGCCGGGTACGCTCTTCCTGACAGCTGTCCAATTTTTTAATGATGAACCGGTCAATGGACATGTCACTCGCTCCTTTTATTGTTGGATTCTGTTGCAGCCAGAACTGAGAGGAAATCCTTTCCTTATTCCTTGTAACACCTATATAACCGGGTCCCTGCCACGTTAAACCTGGGTGTAAACACAAAAATAACCGTGCGAAAACTGCGGAACTACATCTTGATCTTTCAAAGTAAAAAAGCTGCCATCTGCCCGGAGATATGGTATCTGCACAAAAAAAAGTGCTTTGGTGCAAGCAGATAATTTTTTTACCCGACGGATATTTACAAACAAATAATTAAATGCTATATTAATTATAGTTAATAAATATTATATATCTAAGGAGAAATCATAATGTCAAACGTACTGTTCGTTAAAGCAAATAACCGTCCGGCAGATCAAGCAGTGAGTGTACAACTTTACAACGCCTTCCTGGCAAGCTACAAGGAAACTCATCCTCAAGATGAAATTACAGAACTTGATTTGTTCGCTGAACAGCTTCCTTACTATGACAACACACTGATTACAGGGATCTACAAAGCCGCTCAAGGATATGAAGCTACTCCAGAAGAAGCTGCAGGCGCTGCTACTGTGAAGAAATATGTGGATCAGTTCCTGGCCGCAGACAAAGTAGTCTTTGCCTTCCCGCTGTGGAACATGACAGTTCCGGCTGTACTGCATACTTACATCGATTACTTGAGCCAAGCGGGTGTTACCTTTAAATACACCGCTGAAGGTCCGGTTGGACTGATAACAGACAAAAAAGCAGTGATTCTGAATGCCAGAGGCGGCGTTTATTCCGAAGGTCCTGCTGCCAGTGCAGAAATGGCTGTTAATTTTGTGGCAGGCATGTTGAACTTCTGGGGCTTCAAAGAAACTACCCAGGTTATTATCGAAGGACACAACCAGAATCCGCAGCAATCTGCAGAAATTATCGCTAAGGGCCTGGAATTGGCTAAAACTGCCGCTGCATCGTTCTAAATTGCCAGGAGCGCTAAAAGTCCGGTTCTTATTTAGTCATCCGCACTTTTTACAGACATCTCCTTTTTACATCAGCCGGACTTTTATTTATATATAGTTTGGCAGATTGCTTCTTCAAGAAGCTCCGCCGGACAAAAGATAAGGGACCCCCTGCAGCTATTATGGGCTGCAGGGGGTCCCTTTCTACTTCCCTCAATATTCGTCCAGTTCATGCCGCCAGTTTGAGTTTCGGGTACGCGGACCCGCAGACTTTGTAACAGCAGCAGCAGTTTTCCGCTTTTGCTTCACTTCTTTGCTGCTCTGATACTTCAGTTCCCGCTGGGTTTTCCGGTAATTCAAGAGCCGTTTCTCCTCCAGCTCACCGCTGGCTATAGCCTCAAGTACTGCGCAGCCATCTTCATGTTCATGCCTGCAATCCCCGAAACGGCATTCGGCTGCCAGCCTGGTGATGTCGCCGAAAGCAAGGTCGAGTCCCCCTTCATCCTCCCATAACTGCAGCTCGCGCATTCCCGGAGTGTCCACTATGATGCCGCCATCCGGCAGAACAAACAGTTCCCGGTGGGTTGTCGTATGACGTCCCCGGCTGTCATCCTCTCTTACATCCTGGGTAAGCTGAAGACGTTGGCCGCTGAGCCAGTTGACCATCGTCGATTTGCCGCAGCCCGAGGAACCGGTAAGGGCCACGGTCTGACCTTCGCCGATATAGGGCAGCAGGTCTTCCCGCCCGTCGCCCAAAAGCGCGCTAACTGCATGGATGGCTACACCGGGTGCCACGCGCTCCATCTCGGCGATTTTACGTTCTGCATCCGGGCTCAAGTCGGATTTGGTTAACAAGATTACCGGATTCGCCCCGCTGTTCCAGGCCATGATCAGGTATCGCTCCATCCGCCGGACATTGAAATCATCATTTAGGGCACTGACCAGAAATAAAGTATCCACATTGGAGGCAACGATCTGCTCCTCCAGTGTATTTCCTGCAACCTTTCGTGAAATCACGCTGTGCCGGGGCAGGACACCGTGAATGACGGCATGCTCCCCGCCATCCTGCATCGCCAGAACCACCCAGTCCCCGACGGCCGGGTATGCCCCGGAGTCTGTCAGTGAATGTCTGAGTTTGCCGGCCAGTTCACCCCATGTCTCCCCATTCTCCGCCATGACCCGGTACTTGCTGCCAAAGTCGCCCACGATTCTTCCCGGAACATACCCCTTCCCTTCATTCCCAATAATCCTTTCATTCCACTTGCTTTGCCAATTCATATTCCAGCCATATTGTTCTATTGTCATTATTGCCTCCTGAATTTTTAACTTTTTTTGGTAATTTCTGCATTACAACCTGTCTGCTTCTGATTCTGATTCTGAACCTGCTTCACGTTTTCCCGGAACACAAAAAGCCGCCGGAATCCCTCATTCCGGCGGCATCTCCTGCAGAACCAGTCTTCTGCCACAGGCAAAAGACAAGCTTGCAAAAGCATTGAACGAAAAGTACGGCCCCTTCCCGCATAGCGGGACAGGCCGGTATTTTCCGTATGTGCACAGGTACAGCTATACCTTACTGCCTCATGCACATGCAAAAAAGCCGCCGGAACCGATACGGTTCCCGGCGGCTCTAAAAGGCATCATAGAGCTGGCCCGCTAAGCTGCAATTCTTACACTGCAGCCGCTGTTCCCGGAAGACACGTATCACAAGCAGTATTCAACGATAACGAAATAACCGTATAAACTGACATATAACATCGTCTCCTTCCGAACTAATATGGTGTAATGATAAACGGAGCTGCATTATTTTGTCAACCCGCAAGTCTCATCCCGGCTATAAAATAGACTTCAGCTCATCAAGCTCATGAATGGTTTTCCACGGGTGTGCATCCAGCTTATCATCCCACGGATGGTTGCGCTTCAGCCAAATCGTCTCCATCCCTGCACTGGCTGCACCCCAGATATCATTCACCGGATGATCTCCGATGAACAATGTTTCCTCTGCTGTTGTCCCCATACGCTCAAGGGCAAGGCGGTAGATCTCCGGATCCGGCTTGCTGATCCCGGCCTCCCCGGAGATGATGATGGCCTTGAAGTAACCCCGGAGCTTAAGCAGGTCGATTTTGCCATCCTGGATATCCTTCTGGCCGTTCGTGACCAGCCCGAGCGTGTAGCCGCGCTCCCGGCAATATTCCAGCATCTCTACGGCATGCTTCATAAGCGCTCCATGGGTGATATATGTTCTGTCATAATAAGCCCGAATATCCGCAGCAGCCATTTTCTTCTTCCAGGGCAACACATCGCTGAGTTCGGCAAAAAAACCATCCTTATTCCGGTATCCGTCCGCATCTCTGACGATGATATCTTCCACGGTGCGCTCCGCCTCTTCCGGGTCCATATGCCCGAGGAAATCCTGTACGAACTTCCTGCTGAAGCTGCGGAAAGTATGGTCGCGGTCCATTAATGTATTATCCAGATCAAACAGTAAAGCTTGTACTTTTTCCATTCCAAGTTCCCCTTATCCCTTGATTTCGTTCCGTAACCAGTCAGAAATCCATTGTACTATGGGGGAACGCGCAAAGAAAAGACCATTCCGCAAAAGAGGTCTCCCCCTCCAGCTGAACAGTCTGCTAATTTGTAAATCATTGCTCAAAATGCTCCGGCCGATGCGTAAGCATCATCTCTTCCTCGGTAATATACAATGGAAAAGGCGGCGTTTCCTTCAAATATCGTTCCGTGGCCAGCAGCCGGTAGTGAACCTCGGGCAGCCAGGCATCCTCAACAAGCGGAAGCTTGCCGGTATCGCTGATGTAGTTATCGACAGCCGATTGAACCAGGTCGAGATAATAGGGCACTAGCTTGTCAGACTCCTCAAAAATCTCAAAGGTTTCGCGTGACATATAGAACTTTTGCTCAGGTACTCCGCCTAAGTAGCGTTTGAGCCGGCTTAAGTCAATACTTTTATCCTCCATCATCAGGGCCGTGCGGTTGATAGGTGCGGGCATATCTTCTTCAAATTGCCTTACAGCCTGTTTGATCTGCGGCAAGGTAACAGTGGGGGGGACAGTGGGCATATTCTTTTTGGCGCGCTTGAATATCATACTGAAAGTCTCCTTTCGAAGTATATGTCAGATAACGCTTACAATTCCATTTTATTCGTTATTCAGACATTTAATCAGCTTGCCAGCCTTTTGTCACAAAAAATACCCAAATTTTAGATCATTATTTGACATTTTCCCAATGTGTCCACAACTCCGGCGGATTCAGCTCATAGTGATCATTCTCGCGGTACATAAATTGATGCATAATGAACTCACGGCGAATGGTCGCATAATCCTCGTGAAACGGCTTGATGAAATCGTTGATTTCTTTTTCCGTATAGACCACACCCGGTTCCAGCTTCTCGGCCAAATATTGCAACGCAATTAGCTTCTTCTTGTATTGTGAGGGAATCTGCCGCAAACGGCCGTCTTTGGCGAAGAAATTGCGCAGCACTGATTCCTTCAGACTCTCATCCGGAGACACCTTCTCCAAGTCCTCCACTCCTCTGGCAAAAATAAATTTCAGTGAAGCCTCTGATCCGGCCTGGATAAACTCGGGGTTCAGCGCAAAATAAACCGTGTTCTTCTCCCTCCGCTCTTTGATGAGCGCAGCTTCCCGCAGCTTGGCGGCATGATGGGTAACGGTAGGCTGCGACAAATTCAGCTTCTCGGCCAGGGCCTGCCCGTGAACTTCCCCCTTCGACAGCAGCAGCAGAATCCGCATACGCGTAGGGTCGGACAAGGCTTTGTGGTAATTGACAATTTTCTCAAGCTGCAACAGGGTCACTCTCCTATAAATACAGGCAGATTTATAAAATCATTAATTTAGATATATATCTAATTATATACCATCCAATGATCCGGAGCAAGCAAATTCACCGGAATTGCCGGGAACCATGGCGAAAATTTAATATTTAGGGTACGCTTTATAGTAAACGCAATTTATTCTCCGGGAGGTTCACCGTTTTATGAAAGATGTCATCATTATCGGGGCAGGCCCTTGCGGACTATCCGCCGCCATTGAATGCCAGCGCCGCGGGTTGTCCAGCCTGATCATCGAAAAAAATTTTATTGTCCATTCCATTTACCTCTATCCGACCAATATGCAGTTTTTCAGCACCACCGCACTGCTGGAAATCGGGGATGTGCCCTTCACTTCACCGAATGACAAGCCTTTCCGCCATGAAGCACTGGTCTACTACCGCCGAGCTGCGAAGCAGCATGGGCTGGACATTGCCGCTTACGAGGAGGCCCTCTCTGTGAATCCGCTGGAAGATGGGACCTTTGCTGTACATACCCGCAATAAACGCGGGGAAACTTATACCCGCACAGCTGCCAGCGTAATTATTTCCACGGGCTATTTCGATCAGCCGAACCTGATTGGCATTCCGGGAGAAGAGCTTCCCAAGGTCACCCATTATTTTGGGGAAGCCCATCCGTACACAGGAATGAAGGTTACCGTCATCGGGGGCAGCAATTCCGCTGTCGATGCGGCACTGGAGCTGCTCAGGGTTGGTGCCGAAGTGGATATGGTATACCGGGGAGCCAGTATTTCGGAGAACATCAAGCCTTGGGTGCGCCCGATCTTCGAGAGTATGGTGGAGAAGGACAAGATTGTTCTGCATCTGGAGTCACGGGTAACTGAAATCACACCGGGCTCGGTGCATATCGCCGGGCGGAACGGCGGGGTTAAAGAGCTGGACAACGATTTTGTGCTGGCCTTAACGGGATTCAGACCGAGCCGATCGCTGCTGTCCTCAGCCGGAGTAAGCATGGACGAGACCCAGGAAAAGCCGGCCTTCAATCCCGCCACCATGGAGAGCAATGTGCCCGGACTGTATATCGCTGGCGTCATTGCCTCCGGACGCAACGCCAATGAGGTATTTATCGAAACCGGACGCGGGCACGGCAAGCTGATCGCAGACCACATTATTTCCAAACGTCTGGCCGACTAGCATCCAGGGTCTCATAAACTCCGTGTCCGGTCCATAATATAAGCATTGTGTGTATCTTAGAAAAGGAGTGTACCGCCTCCATGGATATTACCTCTTTACTGCTGCTAGGTTTTGCCGCACTCGGCATCATCAGCAAAAATTCACCGATCACGATAGCGATGGTCGTACTGCTGCTGCTGCGTGTGCTTGGACTTCAACAGACATTTCCCTGGCTGGAAAAGTACGGCCTGACAGCCGGGATCATTATCCTGACAATCGGCGTAATGACACCTCTGGCCAGCGGGAAAATTTCACTGGACACCATCTGGCACTCCTTCCTGCACTGGAAGTCGCTCGCAGCCATCGGCATCGGCATGCTGGTCGCCTATCTCGGGGGCCGGGGCGCTCTGCTGATGGGCAGTCAGCCCACCGTTGTCGCCGGGCTGCTGATCGGCACCGTACTGGGTGTCGCTTTCTTCAAGGGGGTTCCGGTCGGACCGCTGATTGCCGCCGGGCTTCTGTCTCTGCTGATCGGCAGAGGATAGAGCTTGTAGCTGCTGACTATAAAAGGCTGCCCGGACGCTTCCAAAAAGCGCCAGGCAGCCTTTAATCTTTTACAAAATATTATGATTATCCCTCGATGCTGTACTGCTTCTCCATTTCCGAACGGTAATGGGGATCGTACCGGATTTGCCTCCGCGGAGTGCAGTCAAGCGGCTCTCTGTTGCTGCCCTGATCACCCGGATGCTTAGGGTTATGCCATTGCCGTTCCTTGACTTTTCTGACGATTTCATGATCCATAACGGGCGGCTCCGCCTCTTCTTCGTCTAAGATCATCAGCGGCACAGCAAATGAACGGGTCCATTCCTCGCCACTCCCCCCGATGCATGACACAGTAAAGATAAGCTCTGTCAGTCCGGGGCTAACCGGCTGCAGCGTATAAATCTCGAGCAATAGTTCGCTTGGCGCATTTGCGGACTCCAGGAACATCTGACCGTCTGCTCCAACGGGGCATGCTCCCGCATCTCCATTCCAAAAAACCCCTTCAGGAAGCTGCATCCCGGCTGCGGCACGCTTCACGCCGGCAAGCGGCGGGAGCTTGACCCAAAGATGATTGATTCCTTCTTCGTGCTCTAGATAGGACTTGGCGAAGCGGAACTCCACCTGGAATGATTCTCTAATCATAGCTCCTTCTCTCCTCTCAGCAGACAGGTGACCGCCTCAATCATCTCTGACCTCTGTTCCGGCGTGATCTGCGGGCTTACCGTGAGCATCACATCGTCATTTATAACCAGTGTCTCATGCTGCAGGATGTGCTGCGGCTGGTAGAACCTGAGCCGTGCGCCAAGGCTGGCAATTTCCTCACGGGAGAGTGCTGCCAGCTTCACTTGTATATCCGCCAGGCTTTCGCCGCTTTTGGATAAGGTCAGGATAGCCCGCAAACATTCCAAATGCCTGTCGGTATATACCCTTTTATTCCCCACTAGCTCCAGAGGCGGCAGCATGCCTATCTGCGTATAATACCGGACGGTTCGCAAATTCATGTCTGCATCCTCCTGCTGGAGGATATCAGCCAGTTGCTTGCCAGTATACACTTTCATCAGGTTCATCTCCTGTTAGGGTTTGATTTTCCGCCACAAGTTACATATAAGTGTGTTGGTTACAGTATACTGTAACCAACACTAAAATGCAATATCCTTGCAGGGAAGATCAGATTGGAACAGAAAAAACAATCAGTGGTGATACGGGCAGGGGAACGTTATTAGGCAGATCAGTTTTTCCGCAAAAACTGATCTTCTGATGCTTCTAAGTGATTTACTTTTTTGGAATCCAGCCGCTGCACATTGAACAGCCGGGCGTAACTGCCGTCCAGAGCCATAAGCTTCTCATGGGTTCCCCGCTCGGTTATCTCACCGTGCTCCAGCACGACGATCTGGTCAGCATGGGTAATTGTCGACAGCCTGTGGGCCACAATCAATGTGGTACGCTCCGAAGCCAGAGATTGCAAGGCCTGCTGAATCAAGTGCTCCGATTCCAGATCGAGCGCCGAGGTGGCTTCGTCAAGAATCAGCACCTTGGGGTCCTTCAGGAAGACCCGGGCGATGGCGACACGCTGCTTCTGTCCTCCCGACAGCTTCACTCCCCGTTCACCGACCTCAGTGTCATACCCTTCCGGCAGCTGCATGATGAAATCATGGGCATTCGCCGCCTGAGCAGCTGCGATAATCTCCGGTTCCCCCGCTTCTGGATTGCCGAACAGAATATTGTCCCGCACCGAGCCGCTGAACAGGAAATTGTCCTGCAGCACCATGCCCACGGCCCGCCGCAGGCTCTCCTGCGTCAGTGTTCTGACATCCTGACCGTCCATACGCAGGCTGCCTTCAGTAATGTCATAGAACCGCGGTATGAGGCTGATCAGGGAAGACTTCCCTCCCCCGCTCATTCCGACAAAAGCCACTGTCTGTCCCGGCTCAATGCTGAGCTCGATATTTTTGAGTACCCAATCATTCTCATCATTGTATTTGAACCACACCTTCTGGAACTCTATAGCTCCAGCCGGTGCCGCCAGCGGTTTGGCTCCCGGCTCATCGATGATATCATACGGCTCGTCCAGGAGCTCCATCACCCGTTCCAGCGAGGCGGAAGCCTGGGTCAGCACCGTCGAGGAATTAATCAGCCGCCGGAGCGGTGCATACATCCGGTCCAGGTAGCCGAAAAAGGCCACAAAGGTTCCCAGCGACAGGTTTCCGTGAATGACCTGATACCCCCCGTACCCGATCACCAAGAGCGGTGCAATGTCCGTCAGGGTATTGATGATGGCGAACGTAAAAGCGTTCCAGCGCGTCTGGGCCATCGCTTTTTCCAGAAATCTGCCGTTGATATCCTTGAACTGCTTCTTGTCCACCCGCTCCATCGTGAAACTGCGGATGATCGCAATTCCCTGTATCCGCTCATGCAAATACCCTTGGATCGCCGCCAGGGCCTGGGAACGGTCTTTGGTCAGCAGTTTGAGCCGCTTATAAAGAGTATTCACCGCAATGCCGTACAGCGGCAGAATAGCAATGGACACAAGGGCCAGCACAGGATTCAGATAGAACATAAAGGCCAGGGCGAACACCAACGTGAACATATCCAGCCAGACGTTCATCATCCCGACTTCCACGAGATTTTTGCTCTGTTCGACGTCATTGATAAATCTGGAGATCGCTTCACCGACCTTGGTATTCTGATAATAGCGGAGAGAGAGCCGCTGCAGATGTCCATACAGCCTGTTCCGCATGTCAAACAATACTCTGCTGGTAATCAGTTGGGCAAAATACTGGCGGTAATACTCCACCGGCCCCCTGATAATCACGAACAGCACAAGGGAGCCCCCGAGCACCGTCATCAGCTTCGACACCCGCTCCGGAGCGGTAAGCGCCGGATTGTTCAGCAGGTCATCTACCACATACTTCAGGATGAGCGGCAGAGTCAGCGGTATGCTGAACTTGATCATGCCAATGAACAGAGTAAGCACAATCCATTTCATATAAGGCCGTACAAAAGTATAATAAGATTTCCATTGCTTCACAGAATGTAACGTCCTTTCTCTTTACCGTGTTGATTGGGTACTGTTGACATTTGCGCTCCACAGTGTTTTTATATTTTTAAGTCCATAGGTACGCGTGCAACTCTTCAAAAGTGTGTTGTACATCACCATACTGCCGGTAAAAAACGCCGCTGTCGATTCACAATGTACAGTTAGCAGGCGTACTAGTACGATTGCAGTACCCGAACTTCAGGAGGATAACGATGTCCAGACAATTTGTGACCGAAGCCGTCATGATGGCAATTTACGGCCAGCTTCTCGTTCCGCGGAGCCCCGTAGAATATATAGTGCCTTACACTACCGTGATGGAATTATACGAACTGCGGGACAGCGATGAGCCTCTGATGAGCCATGCAGAAGATGACCAGCATGTGAAGCTCAAAATCCGTGAACTCATAGCGTACTTCGAGGAGCCGCTGAATTCCAAGAAAATTAACCGCTGCCTGAACATCCCCTGGGCCAAAAGCTCAGGCATTCTGCTGGGCAGCCACGCACAGATCACCATTATCAACGGTGTTGATAACGCAACGTATGGCGAAGCTTTCGATCCCATCGAAACGGAGCTGCTGCTGACCTCCCAGCGGGAGAAGGTGCCGATTCTAACCGATCAGTTCGAGCTGATCCAGCGCATCATTGAAGGCGGGGTCCCTGTTCAGGTGTATGATATTGATGATTTTGACTTCGCGATGGAGGAAGAAACCTTCCGCAGCTCGCACTAATGCTTCTGCAGTTCAGCATGCGGGAGCGCCATACAAAAAGCCCTGCCTTGTGGCAAGGGCTTTTTTGTCAATATAAGAATTTATATGCGTTACGCAATCAATGTTCCTTATATTTCCCGCTGAAACCGGTACCTGAAAGCGATACTCTGTATCGCTGCTTCGGAAGCATAGGCTCCTTAAAAGGACGGCCCAGCCTTTTCTGCTTCCATGTAAGAAAACAGCTTATTCCTGTAGAACCCCGGCTGCCGCCTCAGGCTCATAGACATATTCAATATCATCTTCAGCTTCCGAATACACAATGGACAGGCTATAACCCTCCATATACCAAAGATCCTGCTCCTCCATATAAAAAACAATTCCCGCCTGCTCCCTCTGTACAGCAGGGCGGCCAGGAGGCTCATTCGCAATCCCCAGCGAAAAGCCCGAATGCAGTCCGCCTCCCGAGCTGTAGCGGGGAAATAAACGGATATATGCCCCGTCCTGCAGCGAAAGTTCCCGCTTGAACCAGGCGGCGGCCTCATTGCTGATTAACATCTTCATCTTTTTAAGCACCTCCCGTATGGTTTAATCATACTGAAATTATGGCAATATTCCAAATAATTTAAGCAGAACTCGTTCTACGGCTGATTCGCTATCTATCCAAAATTACATTTGACAATTCTTTAGGCCGGGTGATAAACTCGGAACATAACGAAGCGTCTTCAAGTTATTACCAAAATTAATGAAAGGGGTGAGCGCGGTGTTTAACCTTGTACCTGTATTTTTCACAACCATTGTCGGCAGTAATACACAACCGAATACCGAAGCAGCCCCGGCAGTGGAAACCTCCTGAGACTCTAGCGTATTACGCGTAGCGCTTGAACTCGGGTTAGGCAACTCTCCTCCATGTCTCTGTGCTGCAATACAGCACCGTGGACATGATAGCTGATGTTAATGACAGGCATATCATCCGTTACCGGATGGTATGCCTTTTTGCATGCTGGTATTAATTAACACTTTCATTAATCTGAACAGGCAAGAATGTTTACAAACAAGCCGACAATCATTTCAACCCGAAAGGAAGGGATTTCCCTTGTTCTCCGTTCTCCGCAATCTCGGCTGGTTTTTCCGCCGCGAAAAGAAACGCTATGCTATTGGACTTATTTTATTGATTGTTGCAGGGGTTCTGGAGCTTCTGCCTCCCCGTCTGCTGGGCAATGCCATTGATGACATTGTCAGCGGTTCAATAACCGCAGGCTCGCTCATGAAGTATATCGGCATGATTGTGCTCATGCTGCTGATAATCTATTGGATCACCTACATATGGATGCACAAGCTGTTCGGAGGGTCCAACCTGGTAGAGCGTCTGCTGCGCTCCCGCTTCATGAATCATCTGATGACCATGACCCCTTCGTTTTTTGAACGCAACCGGACCGGTGACCTGATGGCCCGCGCCACCAATGATATCCGGGCTGTCTCCGCAACCGTGGGTTTCGGAATGCTTACGCTTGTCGATTCGACGATATTTCTCTCGGTTGTGCTTCTGGCCATGGGCTTCCTGGTCAGCTGGAAGCTGACACTGGCCGCCGTGCTGCCGCTGCCTCTCATCGCAATCGCAATGATCTTCTACGGCAAAGCCATTCATGACCGCTATAGTCTGGCGCAGGATGCCTTCGGTGATATGAACGATCAGGTACTGGAGTCGGTATCCGGGATTCGTGTCATCCGTGCCTATGTGCAGGAACGTCTTGACGAGAAGCGTTTTGGGGAGATTACGGATGATGTGTACCGCAAGAACATGGCCGTTGCCAAGGTCGATTCTTTCTTCGAGCCAACCATCCGGCTGTGTGTAGGGCTTAGCTACGTCATCGCCCTGACTTACGGGATTTATCTGGTTTTCCGCAATCAGATTACGCTGGGCGACCTGGTCTCCTTCAATATGTATCTCGGGATGATCGTCTGGCCGATGTTCGCTATCGGCGAGCTGATCAACATTATGCAGCGCGGCGGAGCTTCGCTGGAGCGGATCGACGAAACGCTGAATTCGAAGCCGGATGTGCAGGATGCGGCCCATCCGGTTCCAGTGGCGCAGCCGACCTCCATCGAGCTGAAAGACGTCACTTTCCGTTATCCGACCTCAACGATAGATAACCTTACCGGGGTCAGCTTCACGCTCACCCAGGGCCAGACTCTCGGCGTGGTCGGCCGCACCGGCAGCGGTAAATCCACACTGCTTAAGCAGCTCCTGCACGAATATCCGACCGGACGAGGCGAAATCCTGATCTCGGATGTTCCGATTGACAAGATTGCACTTGACCAGCTTCACAGCTGGATGGGCTATGTGCCGCAGGAACAGATCCTGTTCTCCAAATCGGTGCGCGAAAATATCCAGTTCGGCCACCATGGCGCCAGCGATGAACGGATTATGGATGCAATCACAGCTGCGGCATTCCAGAACGATCTCGGCACCTTGTCCGACGGTTTGGATACCCTGGTGGGTGAACGCGGCGTTTCCCTTTCCGGGGGCCAGAAACAGCGTGTCTCCATCTCAAGAGCATTCATTGCCAATCCCGATATTCTGATTCTGGATGATGCACTTTCCGCTGTTGACGCACGGACCGAAGCCAGGATTATCGAGAATATCCGTGAGGAACGGGCAGGCAAAACCACATTAATCTCTACCCACCGCCTTTCCGCTATCGAGCATGCCGACCAGATTGTCGTGCTGGATAACGGTAAGATTATCGAACGCGGCACCCATCAGGAGCTGCTGGACATGAACGGCTGGTACCGCGAACAGTTCGACCGCCAGCAGGTGGAGAACAACCTGACCAACGAATAATCATATCCATTAAACTTAACCATCTCCGTGTAACTTATGCCCAGCGATGCCAGTTCAGCATGAAGCGGCGCAGATGTTATGCATACAACACATTCAGGAGGTGTCACCGTTGACACAGAGTACAGGCAAACGCCTGCTGCAGTATGCTTTAACTGCCAAAAAGACGTTTATCGCAGCCCTTTTGCTGCTTACCATCGGAGTGGCGGCCGAGCTTGCAGGCCCTTTTATCGCCAAGAGCATGATCGACAACCACATGCTGGCCATCGAAAAACCATACTTCCAGACCTCCTCTCCCGAGGAGGCAGCTGAGTATAAGAATGCCTATTACAAACGCGGTGACCGCTTCGCAGCGGATGAAGCCAAAGGCCAGGAAATCCGCCTGCTTCAGGCAGGAAAAAGCTTTTATTTCATCAATATGCCGGTTGCCCAGCCCGATGGGGAGCGGACCTTCCGCGATGGACAGCTGCATATCCAGCGTGGAGACACCGAAGCCGTCTACCCGGCGGTGAAGCTGTCGGCGGATGAGCTGTTTTCCTTCTACAAACCGGAGCTTCCCGGAATCTATGAGCTTGTAGGCTTGTACGCTCTATTCCTGGTCATCTCGATCTTTGCCGAGTTCGGCAAAACCTATTGGCTGCAATCCTCGGCCAATCAGGTCATCCGCAAGCTGCGGACCGATGTGTACGCGCATATCCAGCGGCTGCCGGTATACTTTTTTGACAATTTACCTGCGGGCAAGGTGGTGTCCCGGGTAACGAATGATACGGAAGCGGTAAAAGATCTGTTCATCGCCGTATTGTCCAACTTCAGCACAGGGATTATCAATATTATCGGCGTATATGCCGCACTGTTCCTGCTGGATATCCGGCTCGGCCTGGTCAGTTTGTTCATCGTGCCGATTGTGATTCTCTGGATCGTGCTCTACCGCAAAATAGCCACCAAATACAACACGATTATCCGCTCACGTCTCAGTGAGATCAATGCGATTATCAATGAATCGATTCAGGGGATGTCAATCATCCGTATTTTCCGCCGCCAAAAGCAGAGTACGGAAGAGTTCGAGAAACTCAACGATGATTATTTGAAATATCAGAACAAAATGCTGAATTTGAACGCCTTCACATCCCACAACCTGGTGAACTCGCTGCGCAGCCTTTCTTTTGTGCTGGTGCTGTGGTATTTCGGTTTCGGCAGTCTGGACGGTTCCACCTTTGTATCACTGGGTGTGCTGTATGCGTTCGTCGATGTGCTGGGACGGATGTTCCAGCCGATTACGGGGATGGTCAACCAGCTCGCCAACCTCGACAGTTCTATGGTTTCAGCAGGCCGGGTGTTTACGCTGATGGATGAACCGGGCGAACCGGTTACTGATGGAACCATGCCGCGTTACAAGGGAAATGTGGTATTCAAGGATGTCTCTTTTGCTTATAAAAAAGACTTCGTCCTGAAGAACATCTCCTTCGAAGCACGCCCCGGCGAGACCGTTGCCCTCGTCGGCCATACCGGCTCCGGCAAAAGCTCGATCATCAACCTGCTGTTCCGCTTCTACGATCCGCAGCGCGGAACCATTACGATTGACGGCCAGGAGGTCAAAGGCATACCGAAGCAGTGGCTGCGCAGCCACATGGGCATCGTATTGCAGGACCCTTACCTCTTCACTGGCACCATCGCTTCCAATGTAAGCCTGGGAGACGGGCGGATCTCCCGCGAACGTGTGGAGCGGGCGCTGCAGGAGGTTGGCGCCGATAAGCTGCTGGCCCATCTCCCCCATGGCTTTGATGAGCCCGTTGTGGAAAAAGGCAGCACGCTGTCAGCTGGTCAGCGCCAATTGATTTCCTTTGCCAGAGCGTTGTCCTTTGATCCGGCGATTCTGATATTGGATGAAGCCACCTCCAATATCGACACTGAAACGGAGAGCCTGATTCAGGAAGCGCTGGAGGTGCTCAAGAAAGGCCGCACCACCTTCATCATCGCCCATCGGCTCTCCACCATCCGCAGCGCAGACCAGATTCTGGTGCTGCACCATGGAGAGATTGTGGAACGCGGCAGCCATGATGAGCTGATGGCCCTCGGCGGAAGATACTTCCGCATGTATCAGCTGCAGCTGGGGGCAGGAGCAGCCGGCGGACCCGAGCTGCCGGCTCCTGCGGCGGTTCAGCTGTCCGGTGCACCCCTGCGGCCATCGGTCAAGCAGGTATAACGCAGCGGCTGTTATCCCGCCAAAACGGGAAACACGAAGGGTTAACAGCAACTACACTCCCCCTGATGCAGGAATTAGCATCAGGGGTTTTTTACTTGCTTGTACAGAGAACATTTGTTCCGTATAATAGGAATAAATCAAAAGAACGGGGTGGAATTCGTGATCACTTATTCGCTCAGCAAGCGGCAAGCCCGGCTTTTCCTGCTTCAGCATCAGCGGCTCATATCCAGAGGCCTGTCCCCTGGTAAGGCTGCCGTTTACGACTACGTCCGCCATGTGGGCTGCATACAATATGATCCGCTCAGCATTGCCGGGCATAATCATGAGCTAGTGCTGCAGGCGCGGATTCCCGGCTTCGTCCCGGAACTGGCCTCGGAGCTGCTCTACAAGGACAGGCTGCTGATCGATGGCTGGGACAAGAATATGTCGATCTACTGCACGGAAGACTGGCCGTACTTTCAGCGGCGCAGAGCGATGGCGGCAGAACGTTATCAAGGGAATGAGGCGCTTGGAGCCATGGTGTCGCATGTCCGGGAAGAACTGACCCGGCGGGGTCCCCTCTCTTCACTGGATCTGGAGAGCAGAGACAAGATCGATTGGGCCTGGGCTCCGGCGCGCCTATCGCGTGCAGCCATGGAGAGTATGTATTATTGGGGCGAACTCACTGTACATCATAGGGTCCATACACGCCGCTATTATGATTTCAGTGCGAAGCTGCTGCCTGAGCATCTGCTTGACGCCGAGGACCCTAATATGACACCTGAACAGCACTACGACTGGTATGTGCTGCGGAGAATCGGCAGCATCGGCCTGCAGTGGAACAAATCCGGAGACGGATGGCTTGGTATCGCAGGTCTGAAGAGCAAGGAGCGGACAGCCGCGATTGAGCGTCTCCTGCTAAGCGGCTTACTCCGGGAGGTCCGTGTTGAAGGGGTAAAGCTCCCGCTCTATATGCGCACAGCGGATGCCCCCGGATTGGAAGAGATTCTGCTGCGCAGAGATACCGCAGATGCAGCCGGAGCTGAAGCCGGTGCCGATTTCGCCGCCGCACTGGCTCCGCTCGACAATCTGCTCTGGGACAGGGAGCTGATCCGGCAATTATTCGGATTCACCTACCGCTGGGAGGTGTACAAACCGGTTGCTGAACGGGAGTACGGCTATTATGTGCTGCCGCTGCTCTTCGGAGACCGTTTCATTGCACGGTTTGAACCAGTAATGGATAAGAAGAACGGGGTACTGAATATTCTGCGCTGGTGGTGGGAGCCGGACACGGACTTAAGCGCGGAGATGATCCCCGCGCTCACAGCAGCTCTTGGTTCGCTCGCGAAGTGTACGCGGGCATCGTCGGTCCGGTTCGCTCCCGGAGTGGCAGAGCGCAATGGGCTTCAGGAACTGGAAGCCCGTCTAATATAAAGGGAGGTGCAGTTCAAATTAGAGTTTCCTCTTCAATTCCAAGCTTGTTGTACAGCTCGGTGCAGTAACCCTGGAGCTTAATCTCTAGCCTGCGGGCTTTATTCTTGAACCGCTTCAGTTCACGGATCATTTGTGCTCTGCCGGCCGGCGTGAAGGTTTCCTGAATCCGTTCCTTGAAATAGTCATGTACAATATGATTACGCTGCTTCCATACGGCCTGCAGCTGGTTGGTTTCCTCTTCCGAAAAAGGAAAGTGATGCTGGATTTCTTTGATGAGCTGGCCGAGTGAATTGCTCAGCTTACGCTGATACAGTTCCGCAAGATCCGCTTCTGTTGGCGTTTCCCCCTGAGACAGCTTTGTAAGCAGCAGCAGGTTGGTCAACTGCTGCTCCAATGCCTGGCAGTAATAGACGGCTAGGCCGAAATAAGCAAATAGCTCTTTGGATTGTTCACTCTCCGGTACTTGTGTATCCTTCATCGTTCCTCCCATTCCTCCTTCTATCTATGAATTCGTGTCCTCACAAGCTTTTGCGGTCGTCCATCCGGCTGGAGCGGTATAAATAAAATCCGATTAACAGCATTATATAGACCAGTGCATGCAGGAAGGCCCCCATTACCCGCATCAAGGGCAAGCTATCGGCATTCATCAGGACATCCATCACCGGAGCTGCCGGAGGAAGCAGGAGATGTACAAATGGGCCTGGGATGAGTGCGCTCATCTTGCCCGCACCAATGGAGATGATAAGAACCGTAAGTAAAAGACCGGCAGCATAGCTGGTTTTGGGTACCCAGGCAGCCTGAAGGTACAGAGAGACAGCCATACCTAACAGACCCAGCAGGAAATGGCCGGCGAAGGCGAGTGTCATTCTGTATAGACCTGCCGGTTCATCAAAATGTCCGGTAAGCACCGGATAGGTTACAATCAGCAGGTCAAGCAGCAATATAAACAGACCCAGGGTAAGCAATGTACCGAGGTTATATCTCCACTTGCTTCTTGCCTGAACTATCGATACCTGGCGCTGTACCGGATGCTCGTGATTCAGAAAGCTTAACCCCATCCAGGCAGAGCCGGCAAAAAGGATAATGGCTGTGGCTGCATAGCTGTTCATTACAGGATTAGGGGTATAGGAATAGAGGATCAATACCGCAATAATTGTACCGGCAACAGGCCCGAAGTACCGCTGGGAAGCCGTATAGCTGCGAAGCAAATAGACCATAAGCGCTCTCATTCCGCAGCTCCCCCTTTGGCCGGCTTGGGGTCCATCCATTGCTCCAGGCCGCCTGTACTCAAACCGCCACATGGCTCTACAGACACTACTGATCCTCCTGCCTTCAGCACCCGGAGAAGATAGCCGTCTGCCGCTCCAGCCTCTATAGTCACTCTTAGATTGTCCCCGGAAGCACCATCCGGTTCCTTATGTATCGAAATAATCCCGGACATCCCCAAAATGTCCTCTTTACATTGCTCTGAAATGTTATTACAAACTATGTAAGCAGCGGGTGCAACCCGCATATTTTCTTCGCCATGGATAATCTTGACGGTTCTGCCAGCCTGCAGCACATGTACGTTGTCTGCCAGTGCTTCTACTGTCTCTGGCTCATGTATGGAGAACACCAGTGCTGTCCCCCTGCGTTTCAACTCCTGCAGCAGCCCAATCACTGTATGCTGCGCGGGAAGATCCAGACCTGACATCGGCTCGTCCAGCAGCAGCAGCTGCGGCTGTGTAAGCAGACTTTGAATCAAATTCACTTTTTGCAGCATTCCTTTGGAGAATCCGGCCATACTCTGCCTGCGGAACTCTTCCAGATGAAAGACACCCAGCAATTCTGTCACTCTGGCTTCTGCTGCAGCAGATGTAAGACCCGCGAGTTTGCCCATACAGAGCAAATATTGCTCTGCCGGCAATTTCAGCCCCGGAAAAGCTTCAGGGGCATATCCTATAATTAATCTGCGCTCATACCGTACCAATGTGCCCGACGAAATCTTCGTCAATCCGGCAAGTATGGACAGCAGTGTGCTTTTGCCGGAACCGTTCCTTCCGATCAGAGCCGTAGCCGTTCCGGATTCCACGAGCAAGGACACTTCACTCAGCACAGGACGGCGGCCATAAAACTTCGTGGCACGGGTAAGCTCAATAAGTGGCGAAGCATTGCCCTCATCGCGCCTCTGTGTACTGAAACCTGCAAGGGTCATTCCGTTATCATCCCCTTAACGTTCTTCCTACACTTAATTCGCCGGGGCTGCACCAATTTCCTTTTAAGATAAACAGATTGATTACTATGAAACCAAATAAAGCAAAAAACCAGATGCCCGCAGTATAAACTGCCGGAACCTCTGGTTTTGGGATCATGCTCTTTTTCAATATATAAAAATGGATCGGTAACAAACTAAGCGTACACTTCTACCGTATCGCTGATCAAACGGCAGGCTTTCGCAGCAGCACGGCAGGCGTTAATGCATTCCTGGCAATGTGTGTGTATATGTTTACTGCTCTCATCGGCACAGCGTTCGCAGATTTCTGCGCACAGGCGGAGAATTTCTGCAACGAACGGACTTTGACGGGTCATGGCCTGCACAGCGAAGGAGCAGATATCCGCACATTCCCGGTCCAGTCTGATGCTTTCTCGAAGCGACGCAAGATCATATTGTTTCAGGCTTGAGACGTAGCTATAGTTACAGGCGTTCATAGTTTGGATACAAGCATCGATGCACTCCTGATATTGAATTCGGGTCATAGCCTTTAACCTCCTGCAATTTTTATAGGGTATGCCTATGTATTAACCTGCAAGAAAAGGAACGAACCATTCTCCCCGGGAGGGGAGCACGGCTACAAACTTCTTTTTACAACAGCCGGCCTGGCCAGAATACGCTTCTCCAGCTGGAGAAGCCGGGTCCGCAATTCTAGGGAAGAAAAGTGTTCACCGATGAATACCGCCACATCCGGCACTTCCCCCTGAGGAGTGATTTTCATAAAATCCGCCTCTCTGTAGGCATATTGGAAGAGAAAGCGGCTGGAGGTATCGCTGAACGTGACAATCCCCTTCGCGCGGTACACATCCCTTGGCAGCTCCTTCACAAACTGCTCAAATTCCTCACTGTTCACAGGGCGTTTGAAGTAGTGGGTATAGGCCATTACATGGTCATGGGAACCATGCACCGCAGCCCCAGTCTCACCTGCTTCACCGGCATATTCAGCCTGACCCTCTGCAGCCTGCACCTCATCTTCTTCCTGGAAGCGGGCTTCGGCATGGATGCCCCCCATCCCATCAAGCAGCGCTTCCGGCTCCAAATCACAGCGCACCGCAGGCAGGATTTCCGCATAGGCATTCCACTTGCGCAGGATTGCGGTGATCTCCTCCGCTTCCTGTGGGGTTACGCGGTCGGTTTTGTTCAGGATCAGCACCGATGCGCAGCGGATCTGCTCCTGCATCAGCCGGTAGGTCGATCCTTGCTGGGACCGGTACAGCTCAATAAGATGTGCGGCATCCACGACCGTGATCAGACCTTTCAGCTCCACCAGCTGATACAAAGAGATTTCAGTAACCGCATCGACAATCTCCAGCGGGTTAGCGGCCCCGGTAGCTTCAATGACCACAACATCGGGTGACTCTTTTTTAATCAGTGTAGCCAGCTCTGTGCTGAGATCGCCGCGGATCGAGCAGCAGATGCAGCCCCCGAGCATTTCGGCCATCGGCACCGACTGTTCGACCAGCAGTCCGTCCAGGTTCACCTCTCCCAGCTCGTTCATGACGACCGCCGGCTTTAGCCCCTGGGCTTTCCAGTGATCCAAAAGGCGCTGCAGCAAGGTGGTTTTGCCGCTTCCAAGAAATCCCGACAATATATAAACCGGCATAGCCTGTTCCATGTTTCATCTCTCCCTGCACAAAATTCCGTTATGGTAGCGAGTGTACTACAAGTACCTTTGCGGTGCAAGGCACCGGACAAGTAGAAACGGCTACACCGTCGTAAAAAGGACGGGACCCGTTTCAGCGGGAAATAGAAGGATATTTATAGCGCGAAGGCTATAAATTATATTTTGAGATACGAAGTTGGCCTTCCCTCTGCTTCCCCGGCTTGTCTTTGCGCCAGCCATCCCCTATCATGAGAAATACATTGATGCAAAAAGGAGTTGGTCCGCTTGTCATCCGTAGATGAACACCGGCACGAAGCGCCCCAGAGTGTGGCCTGTTATGTGATTACGGTTTCGGACACCCGTACACCGGAAACCGACACAGGGGGCGCGCTGATCCGAACCATGCTTGAAGAAGCCGGATATGTGGTTGCCGGCAGTACAATTGTCAAGGACGACTATGAAGATATCCGCGAGCTGGTCTATAAAAGCTCTGTCCATTCCGGCATCGAGGCCGTGCTATTGACAGGCGGAACGGGGATATCACCCCGGGATACCACTTATGAGGCGGTGGCCTCTCTATTGGACAAAACACTTCCCGGCTTCGGAGAAATCTTCCGGCTGCTCAGCTTCACCGAGGATATCGGCTCCGCTGCGATTCTTAGCCGGGCGATTGCCGGCACCATCGGCAGCACGGCAGTTTTCTCCATGCCCGGCTCCACCGGCGCGGTCAAGCTTGCTATGGAGCGGCTGATTATTCCTGAGCTGAGGCATGTTATGCGGGAGATCTACAAAGGCACATAATCGTTACCTCAGATTTGAAGGCCAATCCCTGGCCACAATTAGAAACCCCAAACTAAGGCGAAAGAACCAGGCGTGCTCAGAGAGCTGCACTTGGTTTTTTCGCCTTTTTTGGCTAGAGTTAGAGATTTAGTTGACATCCTGGTCTGTTCTACTTATACTATTGAACACTTTTCGCGAAAGTGGTTTTTGATTAACTAAATGGTTAATCGGAAAGGAAAGAGATGAGCTCACTCCAACAATTGCAACGAAACGTCAAAACTGTCGTCAGTCCCTTTCATGAGCTGCTGTGCAGCCTGCATGTTCTATACCAGCCGGAGCATCATCCGAAACGCCTGCAATGGGCCAGGGATATAAAACGCAAAATGCCCTCTGCCCTGCTGGAAGGCATATACACCCTGGGACGATTATCGGATCAATGGATGGCATTAATGCTTCCCGGCCGCAGCGGTGCACCGCTGCAGGCAACTGATGGAATTAACCTGCTTAAAGACTTGCCCGATGCTGAATTCATTCATCTGCTGCTGAACAACAAAGTTACTCTGGGCACTATTCTGGAATGGCAGCAAGGAAGCGGGAGGGCAAACCCCATTGGAGATGACAGGCCAGATGAAGCCGGCAAATATCTGCTTCAGCATACGGCTTCTATCCGCAAGCAGCTGATTAAAACCCTGGAGACGTATGAACAGAATTACTTCTGCAAGGAATGGGACTATGTGATGCCCTGGATCAACACGGCTGCTGCCCAATTTCAAGAGTCCTTCTCCCGTTCTGCGGAAAAAGCGCTGAATACCCTTCATCCCCGTCTTCATGCCGCAGAAGGGAGGATTACGGCGCAGAAGGCGGTGACGTACTATTTTGCCTATGAAGATTTGCAGAATGTGTATGTGCTTCCTTCCACCTTCATCTTCCCGCACCTGCTGATCGATTGGACAGCAGACAGCCTGGTGCTGCCGCTCGCCGTGGATATTCCCGGATTGCCCTGCAGCGAAGCCCCGCCGGAGGATCTGCTTCGCCAGTTCAAAGCCCTTGGCGATGCCACACGGCTGCGGATTCTCAAGCTGCTCTGGCAGGGCCCGCATTGCACAAAGCAGCTCTCCCCCATTCTGGGAATCTCGGAGGCCGCCGTATCCAAACAGTTGAAGCTGCTCAGTGAAGCAGGACTGGCAGGAGCCGAACGCAAGGGGAACTATTTGTTTTACACCAGCCATAAAGAGGCCTTCGACAGCTTGATTGTTCTGCAGAGGCAGTACCTTGAACAATAAGACCCATCACCATAAAGGAGTTGTCCGCCCGTGTGGCAAACCGTTTTTGCAACAGCAGCCAGGAACCAGAGAGCAAATCTCAGAGCCTTTCCCTGGGCTTTTACCCTGGGTCATATGATTGAAGGCGGGTATCTGGTCCTCGTCTCCTACTTCTCCTATGTCTATCTCATTCAGGGGGATCTGGATAACAGATTCGCACTCTATGCCGGAAGCGGCAATTATCTGGCTTATGCCATCATTGGCGGAGCACTGAATGTATTCTCCGTCAGCATGATGATGAATGTGTCTAGAGCACTTATTACTGAATGGCGGGAAGGCACGCTGGAAGCGCTGCTGCTCTCCCCCTCCAGCCGGAACGGCTATTTTCTGGGCACGGCCCTTCAGCAGTTTTACCGCAGCGGTATGGTGCTGCTTGCTGTACTCGTATTTGGAATTTTAGCGGGAATGCGTCTCTCTGCACCACATCTGCTTTCGGCGGTAATAGGCGGGTTGCTTTTTATACTCTCCTGTTATGCCATGGCTCTGGTGCTGGGGAGCATCATGCTGTATTCACGGGATACCTATATCGTTCAAAATACATTGTTTGCGGTGACCACGCTGCTGTGCGGCTTTCAGTTCCCGAGACAATATTTGCCCGGATTTCTGCAGACAGCCGGCGAGGTGTTCCCGCTGACCTCTTCCCTCCAGCTTCTGCGGAGAACCCTCCTTACTGGTGAAGCGATCCCGCTGCGTGACACATTGCCGGCACTTCTGCTTAGTGTGGTTTATATAGCGGCGGGGATGTGGAGCACGCGTCTGGTGGAGCGTGGACTATTTGAGAATCACCAAGCATGAAAGGAATGAGGAAGCATGATCCAAATGAATGAAGTCACCAAAATATACGAAACCAAAAACAGGCTCGGACTTTTCCGTGCGGAGACCCGGACCGTGACCGCTGTCCAATCCCTGACAATGAGCATCGGCAAAGGTGAGATTGTAGGTCTGCTGGGCCTGAACGGCGCAGGCAAAACCACAACCATCCGCATGCTGTCCACTCTGCTTGACCCCACCTCAGGGAGCATTGAGATCGACGGAATGCCCATGGCAGACAACCGCCGCTCAGTGCAGCAAAAAGTCAACATGATTGCCGGAGGCGAACGCATGCTGTACTGGAGGCTCACCGGCCGGGAAAATCTGCACTATTTCGGCCGGCTCTACGGGCTGAATACTGCGAAGATCCGCAGCCTGAGCGACTTGCTGCTGGCCGAAGTGGGACTCACGGCAGCGGCAGACCAGCCTGTGGAGCAATATTCCAAAGGGATGAAGCAGCGTCTGCAGATTGCCCGCGGTCTGATCAATGATCCGGAGTATTTATTTTTGGATGAACCTACACTTGGTCTGGATGCGCCGATTGCCAGACAGCTTCGCGGCACTGTGCGCAGCCTCGCCAAAGAGCATGGCAAAGGCATCCTGCTGACCAGCCATTATCTTCAGGAGGTCGAAGAGCTGTGTGACCGGGTCTACGTACTGAACCGCGGCAGGCTGCTGCTATGTGACAAGCCTGACGCGATCGTCAGGCAGGTTGCAGGCCTGCAGACCGCCCATCTGCAGGTTAGCGGCTGGAATGAGGCATTGCGGCCGCTGCTTCAGGAGCACCTTGATAAGCTGGGGCATCCCGCAGAGCTGATCGGCGGAGTGAAGGATATTGACGGAATTGCCGGCAGCCAGGACGGCGATTCCTACCGAATCTCCGTACGGTCCACTTCTGCCGACATGCTGATTACCGAGCTTCTCCCCTGGACGGCGCAATACGGACTTCGGATTAACAGCTTCGCTTGCGACAAGCCTAATCTGGAGGACGCGATTATCCTGCTCTCAGAAGGAAGGGTATCATGAATACGGACTTATGGCCCACCACTTTAGCCGAGCTCTCCAAACAGCGCCGTAACCGTTCCAGAGGCAAGTTTGTTTTCTTTTCACTGCTGCTGTGGCCGGCACTCGGCTTCCTGACCTCCTACTTCACGATGAAGCCATACCGCAGCGGGGCAGGATCTGTGCTCTCCCGGATCATCCCGGATGAGCGGATTCCCTTATTTTTACTGAGCGGTTATCTGGTTTTTCAGCTGTTCTGGACAGTAGTTGAGGCTGCCTGGTTGTTCGAGCAGGAACGCAAAGGCGGCACTGTGGAAGCTGTCTTTCTTACACCTGCACCCAAAATGGCTTTTCTGTACGGACGTTCCCTATATTCCCTGTTTCACGGGATCTGGATGTTTGCGGTCTTTTCGCTGCTGACCTTCCTGTTCGTCTCCGATGCTTCTACCGTGAATTGGATCGCCCTGATTCCTGCCCTGCTGCTGATTATGGCGGCGGCAGTCATCTGGGGCGCACTGCTGTGCGCAGTCTCGCTGTTCTCCCGGGAGTCTTCGTTTCTATACTACATATTCCAGACACCGATGGAGCTGTTCGGCGGGGTTCGCATACCTCCTGCCGTATTCCCGGTCTGGGCGACCGGGCTGTCCGCGCTGTTTCCGGTCACCTACAGCCTGATTCTGGTGCGCGGAGCCTTGTACGGCCATATTGGTGCTGGCTGGTGGCGGGCATTGCTTATTTTGCTGGCAGGCAGTATCTTGCTTGTCTTCTGCACACGTTATGTGCTCTACCGTGCTGAAAAACACGCCCGAAAGAAAGGGAATTGGACTTTATTCTAAAAAAGGCCGGATCAGCCCGCTTCCTGCGGATGCTGATACCGGCCTTCGGTTACCCCGTCAGCTAAATGAACAAAAATGCACCTTAGAAAGGCGCAAAACTCAATCCCTGCATTGGTTCAGGTTTTGTGATCAATTGGGTGATCCAAGTCAGGGATGTATGCGCCGGACAAGCTCAGGCCACGGGAGGGTCAACATGGATATCTGTATCAGGTGCCGTGTTTACCCACCGGGTGAACGTGACCTGCAGACCTGCACGGGTAGGTGCGCACACGAACGGACCTGCCTTTTTCCCTGTCTCATACGGAAACCGCGCCACCCGGATCGTGCGCCATGGATGGTTCTCTGTTCTGGCCCTAATCACCACTGCATCATTCAACCGGGAAGCCCGGATGGTCACCACCCCGCCCGACCATTCCGGTACAGGCGACAGCGACCAGTCCGAATATCCGTCCGTTACGACTGCACCGATATGCGGCACACCGTCATTCAGCTCAATACCGGCTTTGATCCACTCTGTGCTGCTATGCCACAGCATAATCCCCGCCTGGTCATACAGCTCTGTGAACCCCTGGAGTGAAAAGCTAACCTCCACTGCGTCACTGTCTTCCCAGGATGCCAGCAGCGCATGCCCGTTGTCATGCTGGAAGCCGTACATCGTTTGTTCCCAATAATCGCTGCCTTCCGCTGCTTCTACAATAAAAGTTCCATCCAGAACCTTGGCGGATACCGGCTCATTGCTCCAGACGCCACTCTGCCAATTCACAGTTTTCCTCACATCGACACCTCTTCTTTCCGGTTCTTCATTACCGCGTTAATTTTCTCAGAGCTTATCAGCATTACAATAATATATCCCACCAGCATAAACGGAAGAATCATAAATGAGCTGCGCGCGGCAATCCATCCCAGCATAGGAGGCAGAAAAGCGCCTCCGGTATAGGCCATAGCCATCTGATAGCCCATGATTTTCTGGGAATTCTGTTTACCGAAACGGGCGGGCGTCTCATGCAGCATACACGGAAAGATGGGAGCAGCGCCAAGGCCTACAAGAATAAATCCGAATAAGGAAAATATAGCCGGCAGCGGCAGGACCAGCAGCAGCGCCCCCAACAGAGAGACCAAGATGCCGGTGCGGATCAGCTGGCGGTTATTAAAACGGAAGGTAACAAAACCGGTGATCAGCCTCCCTAAGGTGATCCCCCCGTAATAAAGCGACACCCAGCCGGCAGCGGTTGCTGCAGACAGCCCTTTTACATTGACCAGAAAGCTGCTGCCCCAGAGCCCAAGCGTTGCCTCTACCCCGCAATAAAAAAGAAAGGTAATCAGCGCAAGCTTCACGCCCTTGATGCGCAGCACCCCTGTCCCCGGAACCTGCGGCGAAATAATCTCCTGCTGAATTTGCTCTGCAGGTGCCTGAGCTGCGGGCTGAGCACGCTTCCAGAGCGGCAGCGCAATGAACAACACCACAACCAGAGCGAACTGAATCAGACTGACTGTCAAAAAACCGTGCCGCCAGGACTCACCTGCAGCAATATAACGCGACATAATTATCGGGCCCAGCATAGCGCCTACCCCCCAGAAGCAGTGAAGCCAGCTCATATGGTGGGCTTTGTAGTGAGTAGCCACATAATTGTTCAGCCCGGCATCAATAGAACCTGCACCGAGTCCGAGCGGAAAGCTAAGCACTGCCAGCCAGAGAATCGAAGGTGAATATGAAAAGCCTAGTAAAGCAACCGCCGTAACGGCAACGCTTATAAAAGTAACCTTCCCCGTACCCAGCTTATTCAGCACCGCACTGCTGGCCAGGCTGGAGACGATTGTACCTGCAACAACGATCATGGAGAGCAGGCCCGCCGCATCCACCGGTGCCCCGAAATCCGGGCGCATCATCGGCCAGGCCGCTCCAATCATGGAATCCGGCAAGCCAAGACTGATAAAAGCCAAATAAATAATAATCAGAAAAACCGTAGCCATAAATGTCTACCACCTATGCTTCAAATTTGGTCAATTGCAGCCCCGTCTCCAGGGTTGCGAGGGTTGAAACGATCATGCCATTCAAATAATCCGCGGCAAAATCCGTGCTTAGCACAATCTGCGGAGCCACACCGGGCGGCAGCAGCCCCGCACATAGCTCCACAATGCCGCTAAGATGCTCCACCTGCAAAAAGCTGCCGTACAGCACAACAGCGTCCGGGTTCAACACGCCGCTGACCGTCGCCGTCAGTCTGGCGATTGCCTCCATCATCCCTGCCGGTGAAGACTGCCACTCGCTGCTGCTCCATGGAATACCCAAAGGGATATTGGCTACCTCACCGGCAAAACCGCTTCTCCCTCTATGGAGCTTGCCGTTAATAATAATGCCGGCCCCTGGCGGAAACCGGTCAGGAAAGTACAAATAAACCGCCGAAGCCGCCGCTTCCCTCCCCGTTCTGCTATAGTATCCGATCGCCGCCGCATTCACATCATTTTCAATAATGACCCGCTTCTGGCAGCGTTCCCTGAAATACTCTGCCACAGGAATACCGCGCAGGGCCTCATAATCAGACAACACCAGCCTTCCACCCGCTTCTGCGCCGGGCAATCCGAAGCCGATCGCCTGGATAGCAGGATACCGGTTAAGCAATTCATCAATAATGACTTCGAAACAGACCAAATCCACCTGCTCTACAGGCCGGTTTGCTTCATACAGACAGCGTCCAAAAAGTGTAACCACCGTACAGTGGATACAGATGCCCCCGTGCTTTTCAAAAGGGAACAGGATCAGCGCCAGAGCATGCTCATCATTGTATATGTATTGCTGGGCAGGTCTTCCCCCGCTGGATGAAATCTGCCCCGCGGCCAGCACCTCATTCTGCCGGACCAGCACCTCAAGCACGGAACCGGCGGTAACAACGCTGAGTCCCGTGTCCTCGGCGATCTGCCGTTTGGTAGCCTGTTTGCGTTCCTTCAGGACGCGCCGCACCAGGTTGATATTCACTTCCTTGATAACTAGAGCATTGCCCCCGATGTTCTTCATCTGCCCTCACCTCATTATTATATTACTTTATAAAAGCATTATAATAAATGGTTTTTTTTCGCGTGAGAATATAAATAAGCCCGGCAGATGATTGCTGCCAGGCTCATATTTATAAATGAGTACAGTTATTATAAGTTCTACAAATCGGGGTGCTCGTGTTTGGCTTTGAGACGGGTCCAGCGGCGCTGTACTTCACTTTCGAAAGCACGCAGTGCAGGTTCGTTCTCCGGCTTAAGCAGATGGCGGGTTTTGCCCATCGTTTTCAGCCATGCAGAAACTTCAACACGTTTGTCTTTCTCTTCCGGATTATACGTAATCGTTGTTGTGCCCCGCTCTACTTCATAAAGCGGGAAGAAGCAGGATTCTACCGCCAGCGACACAATATCTGTACCGTCTTTGTCTTCACTCATCCAGTTAAGCGGGCAGGCAATGAGGATCTTGCCGTAGACCAGACCTTCATTCTGTGCGTACCACTGGGCTTTGGCTGCCTTTTTGAGCAAATCCTGCGGATAAGCCTCACAGCCGGTGAACACGTAAGGGATATTGGTTGCGGCCATAATCTGTGCCGTATCCTTATGCTGGGTTACTTTACCCTGCTGTGTTTTGCCGATGCTTGAAGTCGAAGTACGGTGGCCGAGTGGTGTGGAATACGACTGCTGGGCGCCTGTATTCATGTATCCTTCGTTGTCGTACTCTACAATAATCATCTTGTGGCCGCGCAGTGCTGCACCGATAGCCGGGCCCATACCGATGTCCATCCCGCCGTCACCAGTAACCATGACAAAGGTGAAGTCTTCCTTCAGGCCAAGTCCATCCAGCTCACCGCGGCGTTTGCGTTCCCAGAACATCTCCACGACACCGGACAGCGTAGCTGCACCGTTCTGGAACAGGTTGTGGATGAACGTCGATTTATGTGCTGAATAAGGGTAGCCGGTAGTCGTAACCATCGCACAGCCTGTATGGTACAGTGCCACGATGTCTCCTTCGATACCCTTGAAGAACAACTCCAGCCCAGAGAAAATGCCGCAGCCCGGACATGCCCCATGTCCCGGGGACAAGCGTCTTGGTTTCTTCATCAGGCTGCGGACCGGCGGAACCTTCACACTAAGCTTGCCTGTCTCTTCATTCTGCTTCACGGTGATCAGGCCTGTCTTGAGGGATTCGAAATCCATCGGCTTCAGCAGACGCTTAGGCGCATTCTCCGGCGTTCCCGGATTGTGGCCGTAGTAATCAAACGGAATTTCCACACGGTCAGCAGCTGCTGCATCCATTGCCAATTGGAAGAAATGATGTCCGTCTTCGGCGTAGAAGTCTTTGCCGCCCAGGCCGTAAATACGGCTGATTACCTTCGTAGTGGTATTGCCATATGTGAACAGCGCCGCTTTGATTTCGTTGACCATGTTGCCGCCGTGTCCGCCGACAGAATCCGCACGGTCTCCAACCGTAATAGCCTTCACATTCTTCAGCGCTTCAGCAATTTGCTTCTGCGGGAATGGACGGATCATGTTCGGGGAGATGGCACCGGCTTTGATTCCTTGCAGGCGAAGCTGGTCGACCACATCCTTGATGATCTCCGAAGCGGAGTTCATCAGGAATACAGCAACATCGGCATCTTCCATCCGGTACTGCTCAATCATCGGATAGTGGCGTCCGGTCAGCTCGGCGAACTCTTGGGCAATCTCTTCGAATACTTCACCGGCATTGTACATGGCAACGGATTGCTGGTAACGGTTGTTGATATAATCAGGTTCGTTCATGTACGGGCCAACAGTTACCGGATTGTTGCGGTCCAATGTATCTGTAAAGCCCGCAGGAGGCTGCTCGCCTACGAACTTATGAACATCCTCGCGGTGGGCAAAAGCCTGGACACGGCGTTTCTGATGGGACGTGAAATAGCCATCGGAAGCGACCATGACCGGAAGGCGGACCTTCGCGTGCTCAGCCAGCTTCAGGGCCATCAGGTTCATGTCATAGACGGATTGGGGGTCCCGGCACATCAGAATCGGCCAGCCGGTATTCAGGGCAAAATATAAGTCAGAGTGGTCACCATGAATGTTGAGCGGGCCTGAGATCGAGCGGCAGATCAGGTTCATGACCATAGGCATGCGCGTACCTGCTTGTACAGGCATTTGCTCCAGCATGAACATATAGCCTTGGGCGCTGGTAGCGTTGAAGACACGTCCGCCCGCAGTAGATGCGCCGTAACAGATCCCCGCAGAGCTATGCTCACCATCTGAAGGAACAAGCATGATGTCATGCTGTCCGCTGGCTTTCATGGTGTCCAGGAATTGGGCAACCTCAGTCGATGGCGAGATAGGGAAATAACCCATCACATGATAGTTGATCTGATGGGCGGCATAAGCAGCCATTTCGTTGCCGGATTCATATAGGAATTTCTGCTCCACTTTGGCAGAGCCTACTTCTTTTTCATAATCGATAGCCATTATTCATTCCACCTTTCTTCCGAGTATTAATCCTGGGTAACCAGATCAAATTGGTGGTGCACTGTGTGGCTGTCCGCATAACCTTCCTTCTCACGCTGGCTTGACAGCGCCGAGGTTGGACATGCGCCCACACATTTCAGGCAACCCTTGCAATATTGATAGTCGATGCCTGTCAGGAACATTTGCGAACGGCCCTTGCGGTCAATCCGTTCTTCCCATACAAAGCACTGATCCGGACATACAGTATCGCACTGGGCGCAGTGAATACACGATTCGTTATCATAAGCCGGGAGCATACCGGAGCGTGAAATGCTGAGATTCTTCAGGAATGTGCTGCCCGGATTAATAATCGAGCCGCCGATCGGCTGGGTATCGTAACCCAGAACGCCAATATCGGAACGGACATATTCAGGCATGCTGTCCCCGGCAGCCAGCTCAAACTTCATAAATTGCACTTCATTATAGCCGCGCTCAAACGTCGTAATGGCCGACTGGACGGCCTGCGGATATTTTTTGCCGAGGGATTTCTCAATAACACCCTTCATGGTTTCGGTATCAAGGAATGGACAGAGCCGGAACAGCGCGCCCAGCATCGCCATATTTACCCGGTTCTTCTCTTTCAGCGCAATGCTGGTTCCATCGATCACGGCAATGGTTCCGGCCTTCATCTTCAGCAGCTCTTTCAGCTCATCCGGCGATTTGGCCGAATTCACCAGTACCGTGCTGTGCTCAAGGATACCGCTGGTCACGTTGACTGTCTTGGCCAACGCTTCATGGAACACTCCCACAACATGCGGACGTTCTACCGGCGAGGTATCACGGATATGCGTGTTCAGATCACAGAAGCGGATATGTGCCTTAACGGCAGACCCCTTCTTCTCCGAACCGTAAGAAGAGAAACTGACACCGTTCAGTCCGGCACCGACCACTCCTGCTTCTGCTAGCATCTTGCCTGCCAGGTTCGCACCCAAGCCTCCAATGGATTCCAGACGAATCTCGAAAAATCCAAGATCGTTAACGATTGGTAATTGTACCACCGACAAAACCCCTTTCTAAGTGTCAAGTAGAATAACATCCTTATGACTTTTTCAACGATTGTAACTTGATTTCGCAGGTCGCGAAGTGACAAATCTTGCATTTTCCACGCTTGGGGAATCACAATAATTTATGGATTTCAATCGATTTCTTTATACGCGACAGTGCTGCGTTACTTTAATAGAAGATAATCTTCCATAAAAACGACAAAATGTGAACATTATATGTCAAACTGCATTTCCCAAGTCAAATGTGGAACGAATGTCACCCTTAATTTAGCAATAAAATTAAAAATTAAGATGTTAAATTTGTCACATAAAACATGATAAATATCACAGGCCGGAAACATGTCCCGCCTATTTTCCCCGTATCTAAAATGCCCTCGTCCTATCTGCGGAAACAATTGTATGATGGGCATTCTATTCACAACAAAAAAGGTCAACCGGAAGTTTATGACTGACCTATTAATCGAAAAAGCCCATCCGCTGCCGGATAGGCCTGTGCTTTATTGCCCGCACATCATTTAATTAGTAAGTCCACCAGTTACCGGACATCACAATCATAGAGAACAGCTTGATGCTGTCTTCATAGTAGTCTTCCGCCGCACTGCCGGAGGTATGGCTCCAGACTGAATTCAGCCAAGCCTGGTTGGCCGAGGATGTCATTGCACTAACGCCAAAGGGGGCATAAAATGCGCCGCTGTTGTAGCTTCCGAACGTCGAGCCATTCAACTTGTAGCCGTCCTTGATACTGCCCGGAGAGCTGTTGACCTTCGTTTTAATCCAGCTGTTCATCTGATTCAACTGGTTCAAGGCTCTGTTATCTCCGGTTAGCAGGTAATCCGTTGTAATGCGCCAAGGTGTCCGGCAGGAGTTATAGTTGTAATTTCCGTCATTTGCATCTTCCAGGAAGCCCGCCGCCGCCGGCTTGTAGACGCCGCCCGAGTACACGACAAAGTCAGGCAGGAGTCCGGTGCTGGAGCTGTATCCGCTGTAGAGGCTGTTAATAATGGTGTAGGTTTTGTCCGTTACGTTCTGCCAGCGGGAATCTCCGGTCGCCGCCTGGAAGGCTTTGAGATGATTCAGCATGAAGTCCGAAGGGCGTGTGGCCGTATTATACGTGCCGCTGTTAGCCCAATCCCCGAGCCGGATCGTCCACTGGCTCTGGTTAATTTCGTTATCCATAATAGCGTTAATAATATTATTAGCTGCCTGCAGATAGTTGACCGTACCGCTGCTTCCCCATTGTTTGTCGGCTAGAAGCAGCGAGAAAGCGATGTCCATGTCTCCGTCGGTCGCGGAATCTTCGCCTTCAATGTTCTGAAAGCTGCTGTTTTGCTTCCAGGACATCAGATAAGGGTCGATGGAGCTGGGATGCGCAATATAATAGTTATATAAGCCGTTGTAATACGTCTGGGCGTTGCTGTCGTAGCCGGCCATCAGCACCGTGAACAGCATGCCATAGCCATGAGCTTCCGATACCGTTTCCCCTGCCGAGTTATATTTGACATAATATTTGCCGGTGCCGGCCGGCTTCAGATATGCCGCTTTCCACGCATCCCATTTCGTCTTCACGGCATTGTCCATCACCGTTTGAGACACATTATTCGGTTTGATCGTCCCGCTGGTATACGTGGTATGCTGGGGAAAGGGTTTGTTCACCGCTGCAAAAGCTGAGCCCGCAGGCAGGATAAAGATAGCCAGACATAACAATACGAAGGATTTCCAGTGCCACATACGCTTCCCTTGATTTTTCATCATCAATCACTCCTCAAAGTTTTGTAGACATCGGCTTCAAAAAGCTTTGTGCAAAACTCGCCTTGGAAGCATACCCTTTGCCAGTAACATTTCGGATAATCGGTAATGCAGTCTGGTTCCTCACCTCCCTGGCAGCATCAGATTGGCAGCTTGCGGCACACAAAAGTTAAAGCGCTTTAACTTTTGTGGCAAAAAAAACAAACAGTCCCACACGGCAAGAAAATTGTAAATTAGTACATAATTAATATATTATTCCAGTCTATCGGTGTCAATACGTATATTGTCCTACGAGAGAAATTTCCGGTTCATTCAACAGATAGCGGCACTGTCAAAAACCGAGTATTGCCGGTACAAAAAAGCTGTCCCTATAGAGAAATCCTACTACAGGGACAGCCGTCATGTCCTAACTTAGCTTAAATTCCAGTGTTCGGCTCATCGTTCAGGTCCGGCATCATATGCTCGGCAATCAGCTGCTGCTTGCGGGTCCAGACCCGCTCGCTCAGATTAACACGGTACACTTCGGGATTCAGCTTGCGCAAATACTCCGGCCAGAACAAATCAATCTGCTCCTGATGATAACGGCGGATTTCATCGAGAACCGGCAGCTTGTAGACCTGAAATCCGTTCACAAAAATCGGCTCCAGCATCGATACCGCCTCATATTTCTCCACATATTTCTGCAGGTAGGGATGCAGCGGATTGAACAGCTTCAAGCGGGCACCACTGCGCGGTTCCTGCTCGCCAGGGAAGCTGATATAGTCGGCCAGGGCCTTGCCTTTGGGACCGACGATCCGGAAAACTTCCTTTTTGCCAGGCGTAGATACTTTCTCCGGGTTGGAGGATATCTTGATCGTCGGCACCATTTCGCCGGTAGGCGATTCTATCTCGACAAGCTTGTACACACCGCCCAAGGAAGGCTGGTCTGAGGCAGTGATGAGCTGTGTCCCCACCCCCCATGTGTCAATTGCCGCTCCTTGCGACTTCAGGTTCATGATTGTATTTTCGTCCAGATCATTGGAGGCTACGATCTTCACATAGTCCAAACCTGCCTCATCCAGCATTTTGCGTGCCTGAATGGACAAATAAGCCAAGTCTCCGCTGTCCAGCCGGATGGCGTTCATCCGCTTGCCCGCCGCTTCCAGCATCTTCGCTGTATTGATCGCATGCGGCACACCGCTGCGGAGGGTATCGAAGGTATCCACCAGCAGGGTGACGCCATCCGGCATCACCTTGGCATACGCATCAAAGGCCTCCTGCTCGCTGGCAAAGCTCTGTACCCAGGAATGGGCATGGGTTCCCTTGGTGGGAATGCCGAACTTTTTGCCGGCCAGCATGTTCGAGGTGGCATGGAAGCCGCCGACATAAGCCGCGCGGGCGCCCCAGACAGCCGCATCCGCTTCCTGCGCACGCCGGGTGCCGAACTCCAGAAGCGTATCTTTCGGAGCCACCTGCTTAATCCGGGATGCCTTGGTGGCAATCAGGGTCTGGTAGTTCATGAAGTTCAGGATAGCCGTCTCCACCAGCTGCGCCTCCATGATCGTACCCTCAACCCGGATCAGCGGTTCATCCTGGAATACCAGCGCCCCCTCTTTCATGGAATAGATACTGCCCTGGAAATGGAACTGCAGCAGTTCTTCCAGAAAAGCAGGCGCATAGTTTTCTTCCTGCTCCGACAGATAACGGATATCCTCTTCCGTAAACCGCAGCTCGGAAATATACTGGGTGATACGCTCCAGCCCGGCGAATACGGCAAAGCCGTTGCCGAACGGAAGCTTGCGGAAATAGGCTTCGAACACCGCTTTCCGCTTATGGCTTCCATTCATCCAATGGGCGTACATCATATTGATCTGGTATTTGTCTGTATGTAGAGCAAGTTCTCTCCTCAAATCCTCATCTCCTAGCTATTCTTCTCTAAACTACCGTCGCTCCGAGACTTCCGCTGAAATGTCCCAGCGCCCAGAGATGCCCTTCCGGATTGAAGCTGGCCACGGCATCCTTGTGAACAACAATGCCGAAGCCCTTGTTATAGGCATCCACTGCCGTATGGAGGACACAAATATCCGTGCAGACGCCAATCAGGTGCAGTTCAGTTATGCCCCGTTCACGCAGCTTCAGTTCCAGATCCGTGCCGCAGAAGGCACTATAGCGTGTTTTGTCCATCCAATAGATGGATTCCCGGTTCTGTTCGTAAACGTCTTTGAGGCTGCCGTATAGCCCGCGGCCTGCGGTATCCCGCAGATTATGCGGCGGAAACAGCTTGGTCTCCGGATGGTAAGGATCATTCTCCTCATGCAGATCCACCGCCATAACAACATAGTCGCCACTGTCAACAAACGCCTGCGTCAGTTCGCTGATCCGCGGTGCGATATCAACACCGGGCTGTCCCACCGGCAGGCTGCCGTCCACAAAATCTTTAGTGAAGTCAATGATGATCAAGGCTCTCATTCCGATTACCTCCTAAGTATAGATGGATAACAAAGGCTCATGATCCGTGAACATATAGAGCTGTGCCGGACGCTGCGAGTACTGGTTGGAGCTGACCGGATTGCCGGCTTCATCCCGTACTTCTTTTAATATACCCTGGCGGCTGCGGGTTGAAGTGATTTTGCGGATAAAATTAGGCTCCTTGAATTCAGGCACGACAGTCTGGATCACCTGATACAGCTCGCTTAACGTAAAATGGTGCGGCAGAAACTGCCGGGCAATCGTCGTCTGCAGCATTTGCTGCTGAATCCGCAAATAGGCATCGGTAATAATGTCATGATGATCAAAAGCAAGCTCAAGCTCCTCAAGCGCTTCCTGCAGCGTGAACAGCCCCACCTCTCCCGCATCATCGGAAGCCTGTCTGTGTTCCAGCATCCACTCCTCCACCAGCGCAAAGAACGCATGGCTGATAATCCACCCGCGCGGATCACGTCCGGGCTTACTGTAGACACCCAGATACTCCAGATGTCCGCCGTCGACACCCGTTTCTTCTTTCAGCTCACGGGTCGCGGCATCATAGATAGATTCATCTTCCTGGCAAAAGCCTCCGGGCAGCGCCCACATCCCGGCACAAGGCCATTTTTTGCGTTTGACCAGCATCACCTTCAGTTCGCGCAGCGGAAGTGTCTTGGTGACGGTCTTCCGCTCGCGTTTGGTCAGCGTAAACATAACTATATCGGCCGGAACCCCATCCGGTGTGCGGTATTTTTTGACGTTATAGGTTTGTTCCTCGTTCTCGCTCACAATGAATCATCCTTTGCCGCTGCTTATTTATAAGTGGTTCATCCTTGATTTAATCCCCGCAGGTCGAAGGAGGAGCTTCCGTACCCGCTTCGACATTGATTTTCTCGGAGACGGTGTCCCGGATTACAGAGATCACCAGCTGCAGCAGATAGTTGATATCGCTCTGGCTCTGCTGGAACTCATTCACAACCGGAATCCCGTCGATTTCATCCTGCAGCACTTCAATTTCACGCTCGATCTTGGCAACCATTTCCTTGTTCTTGAAGCTTTCGAACGCTACAATCTCTTTCTGCTTCTTCTTGATGGCTGCAATGAGGCTCTGCACCCGTTCATGATTCTGAATTTTTTGTTCAGCCTGCTGGAAGTGTTTCACTTCCTCGCTGGTGGAAATGAGTGAAGCAAGCTCTTTGGCCTTGCCCATAATATCCTCCCGCACAATCAGGTCACGGGTATTGTAGGTCTGCATGCCGTAATCGTTCAGACGCGGTTCTTCCTGGCTCACTGCTATCGCCCCATTCCTCTATGATTATAGAATTGACACGGCCTCCGCCATGCAATCCCCCTTGATGTACCATGTCTTCGTATCCGTAATTCTAACCTGCACAAAGGTGCCGATCAGTTCCTTCGGCCCTTCAAAATGCACCAGCTTGTTGGCCCGGCTGCGGCCGGACAGCACATTCGAATTGTTTTTGCTCTCGCCTTCCACAAGCACCTCGACGATCTCCCCAAGCATCCGGTCATTGCTGATCCGGCTCTGCTCCTTAATCAGATCATTCAAACGCTGCAGGCGTTCACTCTTCACCTCTGGCGGCACATTATCCTCCATCGAGGCTGCTGGCGTCCCTTCGCGCGGTGAATAAATAAAGGTATATGCCATATCATAGCCCACTTCGCGCACCAGCGACAATGTATCTTCGAACTGCTCTTCGGTTTCGCCAGGGAACCCGACAATAATATCGGTAGTCAGCACGGCGTTCGGGACACTGGCCTTGATTTTTTGAACAAGTTCCAGATACGTTTCGCGGCTGTATTTACGGCTCATTTTTTTCAGCACGGCTGTGCTTCCCGACTGTACCGGCAGGTGGATATGCTCCGTCAGGTTGCCGCCTTTGCCGAGCACTTCAATCAATCTATCGTCAAAATCACGGGGATGCGAGGTCATGAAGCGGATGCGGGGAATATCGATCTTCCGCATATCGTCCATCAGGTCCCCGAATGTATAGTCTATATCTGTAAAATCCTTGCCGTAGGCATTTACATTCTGTCCCAGCAGGGTGACTTCCTTGAAGCCTTGGCGGGCCAGCTCCCGCATCTCGGCAATGACATCTTCAGGCCGGCGGCTGCGCTCCTTGCCCCGTGTGAACGGCACAATACAGTAGGTGCAGAACTTATCGCAGCCGTACATGATATTCACCCAAGCGCGCATCCCCTCCCGTTTCTTGGGCAGGTTCTCAATAATGTCGCCTTCCTTGGACCAGACCTCCACGACCAGCTCTTTGCTGAAGTACGCTTCCTTGACCAGCTGCGGCAGGCGGTGAATGTTGTGGGTACCGAAGATCATATCCACGAATCCGTGCTTGGACATAATCCGGTTGACCACGCCTTCCTCCTGGGACATGCAGCCGCAGACCCCAAGCAACAGGCCAGGCTTCTCCAGCTTCAGATTCTTGAGGTGACCCAGCTCCCCGAACACCTTGTCTTCAGCATTCTCGCGGATGGCGCATGTGTTCAGCAGAATGATATCCGCCATGTTGCGGTCTTCGGTACCCATGTAGCCCATCTGCTCCAGAAGCCCCTTCATAGTCTCGGTATCATGCTCATTCATCTGGCAGCCGTAGGTA
This sequence comes from Paenibacillus graminis, assembly GCF_000758705.1. Taxonomy (NCBI): domain Bacteria; kingdom Bacillati; phylum Bacillota; class Bacilli; order Caryophanales; family Paenibacillaceae; genus Paenibacillus; species Paenibacillus graminis. The sequence goes on from NZ_CP009287.1 coordinate 4,050,176, forward strand.
GCTATCGAGTAATAATGCTGTTTGTGGCGGTTGATCTCTCTGAACTCTTCCATAATCTTATTCGTTTCCACATTGTCGAAATTAATAACCTCTATATCCTGCTTACCCCGGCGTTTGCCTTCCTTGTAATCCGGATTCGAGTTGATCTGAACCGTGCGGCCCTTGATCCGGTAGGTCGTTTTGCCCTCTTCTTCACTGATGACTTTGGCATCAGAGAAATCAAAATACTTGGAGTAATCCTTCGAACCACCCTTGCCGGATTTTAAGTCCGGTGAGTTATTCCCCGTCGTCATGGTTTCACGTCCTTTATTCATGAAGCTCTGCAGTATTTGCAAGGCTAATTTTGTAATACTCAAGTAAAAATTATAGCATAAATCATCCATTCCGGTAATCGGTGGGCGGCAGGCCATTCCATTTGCCCGCATCTGCCCATTTCTAGCGAAATCAAAAGGTGAGGTATTTTTACCTCTGATTTCACTGTAGGCGGGCCTCTTGGTCAAAGGTGAGGTATTTTTACCTCTGATTTCGCCGCAGACGGGCCACTTGGTCAAATATGAGGTATTTATACCTCTAATTTCACTGTAGGCGGGCCTCTTGGTCGAAGGTGAGGTATTTTTACCTCTGATTTCACTGCAGACAGGCCACTTGGTCAAATATGAGGTATTTATACCTCTAATTTCGCTGTAGACGGGCCTCTTGGTCAAAGGTGAGGTATTTTTACCTCTGATTTCGCTGCAGGCAGGCCACTTGGTCAAATGTGAGGTATTTTTACCTCTGATTTCACTGTAGGCGGGCCTCTTGGTCAAAGGTGAGGTATTTTTACCTCTGATTTCGCTGCAGGCAGGCCACTTGGTCAAATGTGAGGTATTTTTACCTCTTTTCATTCAGGCGCCCACTTCTGGTCAAATCAAGGCCGTTGTTACTGGACAAACCGGACTGCGGTACGCTCGCCCACATAGCAAGATTAGAGCATCCGTTGATGACGGTGCAACTTCGCGGGAGTTCTTCCGGACACGATGGGCTCCCCTTCATGACCCAACTGCCGCTAATGTGGACTGGAAAACGTTATTTGACAGGGGTCGCCCATTCCGTCCTTCCGCAGGACAAACAGACTGAGGTTCCTCTAATGGACGCTTTTATCCTATTCCTTATTTCCCTATACTCCTATTCCCCTATTTCCCTATTCCCCACCGCCACTCCGCTGAGAAGCCCTAACCTCCTTCACCGCTTATATCATCCGAATCTCCCAAAATGTCCACACTTTTAGCCGTTGTATAGTTTCCTAAGGAATTCAAAAAACCGCCCTGTTCGGAGCGGTTTCCAAGGCAAAAGCTGCCTTCCTGCTTGTGTGATTAATTAAGTGTTCTCGTCGCTTCGGGAGTAAAAGCAATAATTTCGTCTTTTCTTCCGCTCTGCACCTTGGCTGGCCATGCAGGATCACTAATGAGTGCTCTGCCAACAGCTACAAGATCGAACTCTGCGTTCTCCAGCTTTTCCATCAGCCGGTCCAGATTGTCTTCTTCATTTTGCTCTGTTACTGCGGAACCGAATTCACTGTTCAGTCCTACAGAACCCACGGTAATCGTGGGTTTGCCGGTGATTTTCTTCGTCCATCCGGCCAGATTCAGCTCGGAGCCTTCGAATTCCGGCAGCCAGAAACGGCGCGTAGAGCAGTGGAAAATATCCACACCTGCATTGCTTAGCGGAGTCAGGAACCGGGCCAGTTCTTCCGGCGTCTGTGCCAGCTTGGCCGTATAGTCCCCGGCTTTCCACTGCGAGAAACGGAGAATGATCGGGAAATCCGGCCCCACCGCACGGCGGCAGGCATCGATGATTTCAACGGCAAACGTTGTCCGTGCCTCCAAGTCGCCGCCGTACTCATCGGTGCGCTTATTGGTTTTCTCCCAGAAAAATTGATCGATCAGATATCCATGCGCCCCGTGCAGCTCAATGCCGTCAAAGCCCACAGCCTTGGCATCCGCGGCTGCCTGCGCAAAAGCAGCGACAATCCCGTCGATTTCCTGCTTGGTCATCGGTTCTGTAATCTTCTCACCGGCCAGGTTCAGCCCGGAAGGACCGATCGGCAGCGCGTCCACATTCGGCAGCTCGCCAACCGTACGGGCCATGCCGACATGCCAGAGCTGTGGAACGATTTTGCCCCCGGCAGCATGAACCTCTTCCACCACTTTTGCCCAACCCTTCAGAGAAGCTTCACCGTGGATATTCGGGATATTCTGGTGGCTGACGGCAGACGGATGGTTAATTGCTGTCCCTTCCGTAACAATCAATCCAACTCCACCTTCGGCACGGCGGCGGTAATAAGCAGCAACATCCTCACCCGGTACGCCATTGGGCGAAAACACACGGGTCATAGGGGCCATCACGATACGGTTGGCTAGTGTCAGGCTTCCTGCCTGAAAAGGGGCAAACAATTTATCGGTATTCATATCCAGCCTCCATTTCACAATATAATTACTTTAAGTAAGCATATTATGACTTTTGTAACGGGCAAAAGCAAATATGTTCTTCCAAATTTATCCACAGCAAAAACCGGGATGCAGCAGTTACCTGCTTATCCCGGCGCTTGAATCCAATGTAACCTGTATTTTGCTCTAAATAAGGATTCTATACTTCCAGAATCCCTGCTTTTGGCGTTACGCGGAATGCCGCGGCCAAATCGGCCAGCTGCCGGTCTGTGATCTTCTGCTTGATTTCCCTGCCGCCGATCAGGTTGTAGACCATTGCCGCTTTTTCAATCGTTTCCACCAGGCCAAAAGTTGCGTCCATCGTTGCCCCGGTGACAAAAATGCCATGCTGCGGCCAGATCACTACACGGTAATCTTTCATTTTGTCGGCAGTCGCCCTACCGATTTCACTGCTGCCCGGAACCATCCAAGGAATGACACTGACACCGTCCGGGAAGACGACCAGACATTCCGTGCACATTTCCCACAGGGTTTTGGTGAATTTCAGCTCATCCAGATCATGGGTGAATGTCATGGCGATGACATTCGTAGCATGGGTATGCAGCACAATGCGGTGTGACGGATCTACCTTCAACCGCTCAATGTGGCTCATGAAATGCGAAGGCAGCTCGCTCGTCGGCACTGCGCCGCTCCGGAGACCCCACAGCACTTCCACGCTCTCCCCGCTGCCGCTGACACGCAGAACACCGAGATTCGCTTCCGGATCTTTGATCACATTGCGGAAGTATTTGCCCGAACCTGTGACAATGAAATATTTGCCGGCCAGCTCCTGAACCGGAAACGTCAGTTTAATCGTCCGCTGCGGCTCCCGGATGTTGATATACCGGGCTACCTCCTCCTCATCCAGCAAGCAGCTCACATTGCCGCCGTTCAGCTCATCCCAGCCCAGTGACCACATGTGGTGGGTGATTTCCGACATCTCGCGGATAAACGGGGCTTCCACGCTTGCGATATAACCTTTGGATTCAATTACGGATGCGCTCATATGTGTTCTCTCCTTTATATGCATGGCGTTCAATCATATCCGCCCTTATCTTGCAGACAGCACTTCCTGCTCATAGCGCTTCACTTCAGCCAGCCACTGCTCGCGGACAGGTGTATTCTGCGAGGCACAGTAATAATCCCAGACCGCACCGAACGGATAGGACTTGAATTCTTCGGCCAGGGCCAGACGGGAGGTATAATCTCCAGCCAGCTCAACCGCCTTCAGCTCTGCCACCGGCTCCAGCATGGCCCGCAGCAGTGCCTTGATGGTGTTGCGTGTGCCGATGACCCAGGCGGCGATGTGATTGATGCTGCCGTCAAAAAAGTCCAGGCCGATATTCGTGCGGCCCAGCAAATCTCCACGGACAAGCTCGCGGGCGATTTCGAGCAGCTCGTCATCCATGGTGACGACATGGTCGCTGTCCCAGCGGACCGGTCTGCTGACATGCAGCAGCAGTTGTTCACTGAACATCAGAATAGAAGACAGTTTATTGGAAATGACTTCGGTCGGATGAAAATGCCCGGCATCGAGGCAGATTGCCTTGCCCCGGGTCAGCCCGTAGCCCATATAGAATTCATGAGATCCCACAACATAACTCTCTGAACCAATCCCGAACAGCTTGCTCTCTACCGCATCAATGTTGAACTTCGGATCAATCTCCTCACTGAACACTTCATCCAGCGATTCCTTCAGGCGCATGCGCGGAGCCAGCCGGTCTACCGGGGTATCCTTATAGCCGTCCGGCACCCAGAAATTCGTCACGCAGGGCTGCCCCAGCTCGCGGCCAAAATATTCAGCAATCCGGCGCGAAGCCTTGCAGTGCTGAATCCAGAAGCTGCGGATCTCCTTGTCAGCATGGCTTAAGGTGAATCCGTCTGCCGCTTTGGGATGAGAGAAACAGGTCGGATTGAAATCCAAACCCAGCCCCTGTCCCTTGGCCCACTCTACCCATGGCGCAAAATGACGCGGCTCAAGCTTATCCAAATCCACCTGCTCTTCCGTGTCGGCATAGATGGCATGCAGATTCACCTTGTGTTTGCCCGGAATCAGCGACAAGGCCTTCTCCAAATCCTTGCGCAGCTCATCCGGCGTACCCGCACGCCCAGAATAGCTGCCGGTTACTGCAATCCCTCCGCTCAGCTCTTTATCTTTAAAAAGAAACCCTTTAACGTCATCGCCCTGCCAGCAGTGCAGCGAAATTTTGATCTGTGCCAGCTTCTCCAAAACTTCATCCACCTGGATTCCATGGGCTGCATATAATTTCTTTGCCTCGTTATAACTATTGATGATGCTCTGATCCATGCTGCAACCTCCTTAAAGTTTTGCGGGCATCTGCCCCTTGACTGGCCTGGATTCAAATCCCGCCCCGAAAGCATCCTCATCGTTTCGTGGCAGCTGCTCCCTGATAACACTACGTTCAACACTCCATTCGTAAGTTTTGCTTCGTTTACGGATCTGCTTCCTAATGAATTACCGGGACATGTAGAGCCCCCCAGCGGTCCAGCAGCGCTTCCAGCTGCGGAACAGGACGCGGGGTATAAGAGATAATGGGAAAAGAATTTCCGATGATCGCTCTGGCTTCGGCTATATTGGCAACAGAACCTACATGAATCAGCTGAACCGCGAGATTTCCCAGTGCTGTTGATTCCGTGGGGCCGGCCAGCACCTCTCTGCCGATAACATCAGCAGTCAACTGGCACAGCAGCGCGTTATTCGCCCCGCCGCCGACGATTTGCAGCACCTCCACCGCTGTTCCCGTAAGCTCCTCCAGCTCCTGCAGATAACTCCGGTAGGACATGGCCAAGCTGTCAAATATACAGCGGGCGAGTTGTCCCGGTGTTACCGGGACAGGCTGGCCGCTCTCCGCACAAGCGGAGCGGATTTCCTCAATCATGTTGTCCGGATTGAGGAAACGCGGGGCGTTGCACGGGATCAGACTGCGGAAGGCTTCAGCTTCTCCGGCCAGCCGGGCCAGCTCAGCGAAGCTGTAGCGTTCTCCGTCCAGCCTGCGCACTTCCTGGATCAGCCAGAGTCCCATGATGTTTTTGAGGAACCGGTAGGTGCCGAAGGCTCCCCATTCGTTGGTGTAATTCGCCGCCATCGCCTGCGGATTGTTGATCGGGTAGTCAAGCTCCACACCCAGCAGCGACCAGGTGCCGCTGCTGACGTAAGCTGCAGACCGGCCCTTTTGCACGGGTACACCAAGCACCGCAGAGGCGGTGTCATGCGTAGCAGCGCAAATCAGCTGGCAGCGGGGCAGATCATACTGACGGACAAGTGACTCCTGGATAAATCCAAGACTCTCACCCGGAGCCGTCAGCGGGGCAAACTGCTCTCTGCGCAAATGGAGAAGCGACAGCAGCTCGGAGTCGAAATCACCCGTCTGCAAATTCAGCAGTTGCGTAGTAGAGGCATTTGTAGCCTCATTGATCTTCCGCCCGCCTAATCTATAGTAGAGATAATCAGGCACCAGCAGAATTTGATCCGCTTCGGCCAGTTCTTTGCGGTCATGGGCATATAATTGATATAAGGTATTAAAGGTTAATTGCTGAATCCCTGTTTTGGCATACACTGTTTCAGGTGAAAGGATGGCAGCCACTTCCTCCATGACACCCACCGTACGGCGGTCACGGTAAGCATACACCTCCTGGATGCGGCTTCCATCCGCATCCAGGAGCACATAATCCACCGCCCAGGTATCGATGCCTAGCGTACACTCCGAGATGCCCAGTGCTTTGGCTTTCTGGAGTCCAACGATAATCTGCTCAAATAAATAATCAATATCCCAGAAGCAGGAGCCCTCGCGCTCCTTGAAGCCGTTGCTGAAACGGTGGATTTCCTCAAGGCTGAGCTCCCCTTCCTTGAGCGTTCCAAGCAGCAGGCGGCCGCTGGAGGCGCCGATATCGGCGGCGATATGTTTGTTCATAGAAGCTCTCCTTACTTAAAGGTTGTTCTAGAGAATTTTGAGGAACAGGGCAATCACTTCTTCTTTGGTTGGAATGAACGGATTGCCGGGTGCGCAAGCGTCCTTCATCGAGTTCTCTGCGAGCAGGTCAAGATCGACCTCATTTACACCAAGCTCAGACAATTTGGACGGAATGCCCACTTCCTTGGAAAGTGCTTTGATCGATTCAATCACGAATTCAGCACATTCCTTATCGCTTTTCCCTTCAATCTGGAGTCCAATGGCCTTGGCAATGCTTCTGAATTTCTCCGGCACATGCTTCGCATTTTCTTCTTCCACGTAAGGCAGCAGCATCGCATTGCATACACCATGCGGCAGATCGTATACGCCGCCAAGCTGATGGGCCATCGCATGCACGTAGCCAAGTCCGGCATTGTTGAATGCCAGCCCTCCGAGGAAAATGGCATACACCATTTGCTCCCGGGCTTCAATATCATGGCCGTTCTTTACCGTCCGGGCCAGATTCGCGAAGATCAGCTCCACCGCAGCCAGCGCGGTTGCATCGGTTACCGGATAGGCTCCGGGTGTAACCAGGGCTTCGATGGCATGGGTCAGCGCATCCATCCCGGTAGCCGCGGTAAGGGCGGCCGGTTTGTCGATCATCAGCTCGGGATCATTGACCGAAATGGTGGCGATGCTGTTTTTATCAACCATAACCATCTTCACTTTGCGTTCTTCATCTGTGATGACGTAGTTGATAGTGACTTCGGCGGAGGTGCCGGCGGTTGTATTAACCGCTATTATCGGCAGTGATTTATTTTTGGATTTGTGCACGCCTTCATAGTCTTTGATATGCCCGCCGTTGGTGGCGATAATCCCGATGGCCTTCGCTGTATCCTGCGGCGAACCGCCGCCGATGGAGATCAGATAATCGCAGCCCTGCGCATTCAGGAAAGCTACGCCGTCATGGACATTTTTACACGTAGGGTTCGGTTTGACTTCATCATAGAGAGAATATTCTATTCCCGCTTCATCCAGTACTGCCAGCAGTTTGCCGGCTATGCCGCTCTTGACCAGAAATTTGTCGGTGACCACAAGCGCCTTCTTCAGCTTCAATTCCTGAATGTAAGGCCCAATCTCCTTCAGACAGCCTTTTCCCATAATGTTGGTGGACGGAACATAATAGACATGAGTACTCATTGATTGACCAGCCTCCCAGGCAATTTGTTAAAATGGTGGATCATTCATTAATGTTCTTCTTCGCAAGCTGGAAGCTCTATGCGGCTACGGCGCCTCAGGCTGGCCACTGAGTACAAAACAGCCGGCCGGCTCCGGCACCTCTCAAAAAGGTATCGCTTACAAACAAAGCATTAACATCCTCATCGTATCCCCACAAATCTTTGTTGTCAACAAATAAAATATAAATTATGTTGTTTTTATTTGTTTATTGTCTGTTTTGCAAAGAAACATCTATAGTTCACCTGTGGTTTTAGTATAATTCTTGCAAAACACAGATATTTAGGTCTATAGTTATTCCATATAGCTCCGGAAAGGTGATACATATGCTGGCAGCCGAAAGACGCAAAAAAATCATAGATCTTGTGCATCAGGATAAAAGGGTGCTCGTCTCCGATCTGAGCCGGATGTTCGAGGTAACCGAAGAAACGATCCGCAGGGATTTGGAAAAGCTGGAGAAGGACGGCATTCTAAGCCGGACTTACGGCGGGGCGATGCTGAACAGGCATACCAATGAGGACTTGCCGTTTGTGACGCGCAATGCGCTTAACACCGATATGAAACGCAATATTGCGCTTAAGGCGCTGGATCTGATTAACGATGGAGATACACTGATGGTGGACCCCAGCTCTACTGCCTTTGAGTTTCTAAAGCTGCTGGGCAACAAAAATAATCTGACTGTCATTACAAATTCCATTAATATTCTGCATGAGTTCGCCAGCTCCGGCATGAATATCATATCCTCCGGCGGTTCACTGCGCCATCGTTCACTATCCCTGGTCGGGCCGGTCGCCCATGATACTATCCGGCGCTACAACGTGGATACCGCAGTCATCAGCTGCAAAGGCATCGATATGGAGCGGGGAATTACTGATTCTAACGAGCCGGAATGCGAGTTGAAGAAACATATGCTGCGCCAGGCCCAGAAGGTTGTGCTTCTCGCCGACCATACCAAGTTTGACAAAACAGCGTTCACCAGGCTGGTTGATCTTAGCAGCATCGACGTGCTCATTACGGACCGCCGGCCTGCGCAACCCTGGTTGACACGGCTGGCTGAAGAAAATATCGAGGTATTGTATTAAAAAGACCGCCCGGTCCCCTGCCATTTGTTGTGCAGGGAGCCGGGCGGTCTTTTTTGAACATCTGAATACACGGGCTTCGTTCAGGAACGGCACATTCGTCTTTCGTTTGCCGCCTACATCACTCCGCCTTTGGAAAGCATGATATTTAAAATCGCAGTATCGGTATCCGCCAGCCCTTCCTGAACCAGCCGCTCCATGTTGCGGATCGTATCTTCAACCTCTTCGAATATAACACCGTCCTTCGTAGTAGGCGCAATGTCGTTCATCGCCAGTGTGGCTGCCTGGATGGCTGCATTGGTGGAGGTGGAGATTTTCAGCGCACAGGTTGATTTCGCACCGTCGCAGATCATACCTGACAAGGAAGCTATGGTATTCTGTATTCCATGCTTGATCTGTGCCAGGCTGCCTCCCATAAGGTAAATAATTCCGCTGTTCGCCCCTACCCCGCCTGCAATTCCAGAACCGCAAAGCGGCGAGAGACGCCCGATGTAATGCTTGATGTGGACAGTGACGAGATTGCTCAGTGCAAGCGCACGGGCCAGCATTTCCTTGTCCTTGCCGAGAAGCTCTGCCAAGGCAATCACGGGAAGCGTGCAGGCGATCCCCTGATTCCCGCTGCCCGCTGTAGTCATCACCGGCATTGCGCTCCCGTCCATCCGCGCATCGGAGGCCGCTGCCGTCGCAGCGATGATCCGGCTGGCTATATCATTCCCGAACAAATTCACCGCTGACTTCTGGCTCATCTTCTTGCCCACCTGCAGACCATAATTGCCCCGCAATCCCTCTTCAGATATAGCTTTGTTCATTCGGGCGCCTTCCAGAAGAAAGCTTATATCCTGGAATGGAACCGCATCGATAAACTCGAAGATCCGGTCAACAGAACCGGCATAGGCCCCGGAATCCGATAGTCCCGGCTTGCCGCAGTCTGCTTTGGATTTAGGCGGAGTGATCTTTTCCCCGTCCAATGCCAGGAAGTCTATATGGGTATGCTCCCCGGCAATAATGGCAGTTGCCGTATGGTTCGGGGAATACACCCGGGCTTCAATATATAATTTCTCGGGAGTGTCCTTCAGCTCTACTTCCAGAAGCCCCCGGTCAAGCAGCTCATTGGCCTGCTTCAATTCTGCCGGAGTCAGGTTAGACAAAATTTCGAGCTCCTTATGGGAACGGCCTACTACCGCACCGAGCGCTGCCGCAATGGGGAGCCCGGTCTGCCCGGTACCGGGAATGCCTACCCCCATAGCATTTTTAATAATATTGCCGCTGAGCTGGAGCTTGATGAATGTGATTTCTTCCTTCAGAAGCTCTGCCGCCAAGGAAACAGCGTAAGCAACTGCAATCGGTTCGGTACATCCTTCAGCCGGAACTACTTCCTTATGCAAAATTTCCAATAAGCTCGACATATGGATTCTCCTACTCTCTTTTTCCTCTGTTCTCTCTGTTCCAGAAGTTTATTTCTATATAGTATATCAGCAGCAAGCTCCAGGGAACCCCTTATCTGGTCCTGCAGCCAGGATTGTGAGATCTGAAATTGACAGGCTTTGGAAAACGTGATGTAGTAGGGTTTAGCAGTATAGTAATTTTTAACATTTTAAGTTATTTTTACATCTCTAAAATTTTACATATTGGGAGGATACCCATGGAACAGCATTCGGAACAGCATGGAAGCATCATCCGCTACCGCAGCGGCCGGCTCAGCCGGGAAGAGGATACGATTGTGGCGGAGCACCCGGTGACAGTCAAAATTAACGGCGAAGAATTCATTACCCTGGTTTGTACCCCGGAGTATATCGAGGATATGGTTGTCGGATATTTGGCATCGGAAGGCATTATCCGGGGAATGCAGGATATTCAGCAGTTATGGACGCAGGAAAAAGAAGGCTTTGTACATGTAACTACAGACCGTTGGAACCCGCTCCACCGCCAGCTTTTCGCCAAACGTTATGTCACCTCCTGCTGCGGGTCCAGCCGCCACGGGTTCGTCTATGTCAATGATGCACGGACCGCCAAAAGCAAAACCGGAGTTCATACGCTGCTTACTTTTGATGATTGCTTCCGCCTCATGGATGAGGTGCTTAGCGGCGCAGAGCTGTTCCACCGGACTGGTGGCGTACACTGCGCCGCACTCTGCAATACGGAAGGGGTAGTGCTCTCCCGCACGGACATTGGACGCCACAATGCGCTGGACAAAATTTACGGTCACTGCCTCAAAACAGGCATCGATCCCAGCAACCAGATCATCGCCTTCAGCGGCCGCATTTCTTCGGAGATATTGCTCAAGGCTGCCAAAATCGGCTGTGAGATCATTTTATCCAAATCCGCTCCTACGGGCCTGGCTGTTGAACTGGCAGAGCAGCTGGGGATCACCGCAGTAGGTTTCATCCGGCAGAATTCCTGCAATGTATATACGCATCCCGAGCGGATCAGCGACCTGGGACCACTGGAAATGAAACTATAAAACAAGCAATTTCAAGCATAAAACTCACTGTTCTGTAAATTTACTTTTGTTACAATATTTACAAGCCGTGTAAAACGTCAAGTGATCATGATTGGACAGCCGAAGGGGGAATGCACAACGTACCCGATATTGGAACAATTAGCGTCTGGCGGATCTGTGAGTCAGCAGGAATTGGCTGACCTGATCAGCCATCTTGATGGAGATCTCCGAAGGCGGCTGCATGATCTGGCCCATAAGACAAGAATTACAGCCTACGGTACAGCCGTTTACTTGCGCGGACTGATCGAATTCTCAAATATATGCAAACAAAACTGCCTGTACTGCGGCCTGCGTTCCGGCAATAAAGCCGTAAGCCGTTACCGTCTGCAGCCGGAAGAGATTGTGGATTGCTGCCGGGAGGGCTACGCCTTGGGCTACCGCACGTTTGTGCTGCAAAGTGGTGAAGACGACTGGTATACCACGGAAAAGCTGGTGCAGTTGATCACATCGGTCAAACAGCTGTACCCTGATGCTGCGCTGACCCTTTCGGTCGGCGAGCGGGATGATGAGTGTTACACAAGGCTGTATGCGGCGGGTGCAGACCGTTTTTTGCTGCGTCATGAAACTGCCTCTGCCCCACTGTACCGTGCACTCCATCCTACGATGGAGTATTCGGACCGCCGGGACCGCTTAAGCTCCCTCCAGCGGATCGGCTATCAGGTAGGAGCGGGATTCATGGTCGGCCTGCCCGGGCAGACTGCTGCCGACTTGGCGGACGATCTGCTGTATCTGCAGGAGCTGCAGCCGGATATGATCGGCATCGGGCCTTTTTTGCCGCACCGGGATACGCCGCTTAGGGACGAGCTTCCGGGAACGGTAGAGAACACGCTCGACATGATTGCCCTGGCCCGGCTGATGGTGCCGGATGCCCTGATTCCGGCGACTACCGCGATGGGCACAGTCCATCCGAACGGACGGGAGCTGGCGCTGCAGGCTGGAGCGAATGTCTTGATGCCCAATCTTTCCCCAATGTCCGTACGCGGCAAATATATGCTCTACAATAACAAAATCTGTACAGGCGACGAATCCGCCCAGTGCAGGTTCTGTCTGGAGCAGCGGGTGAAGTCCGCCGGCTTCCATGTGGAAATGGGACGGGGCGACAGCTTAAAGCATCTCTCCCGCTCCCTCCAGGAACATAGATTCACCTGATCCTAAAGATAAACACAGAAAGAAGTGGATAAGAGTGAGCAAAGTGAATGAACGCCAGACGGCGGATTTTATACAAGACGAGGAAATTATGGAAGCCTTGCAGTATGGCGCGGATGCAGCAGCCGACCCGCACATCATAGCAGCCATCCTGGAAAAAGCAAAGGCCTGCAAGGGCTTAAGCTCCCGGGAAGCAGCCGTGCTGCTCCATGTGGAGGACAAGGAAACGCTGGAGCAGTTGTTCCGGGTATCCCGGGGCATTAAGGAACAGATATACGGCAACCGGATCGTCCTGTTTGCACCGCTGTATGTCAGCAACTACTGTGTTAATAATTGTGTATACTGCGGATACAAACATTCCAATTCGGAGTTTGCGCGCAGCCGCCTGAATGCTGAAGAGATTGCCGAAGAGGTCAAGGTCCTCCAATCGCTTGGACATAAAAGACTGGTACTTGAGGCCGGCGAAGATCCCCGCAACTGCTCCATCGACTACATTATTGACTGTATCCAGACCATCTATGACACCAAGCTCGACAACGGCAGCATCCGGCGGATTAACGTTAACATTGCTGCAACCACCGAGGACGATTACCGGAGACTGGCGGATGCCGGAATCGGCACCTATATCCTCTTCCAGGAGACGTATCACCGGCCCAGCTACCGGCATTACCATCCCCAGGGACCCAAAACTGATTACGATTGGCACACGACGGCCATGGACCGGGCCATGCGCGCCGGCATAGATGATGTCGGCATTGGGGTTCTGTATGGCCTTTATGACCATAAATATGAGACCATAGCCATGCTGAAGCATGCTGAGCATCTCGAGCAGGCCTTCGGCTGCGGCCCGCATACGATCTCTGTCCCCCGCTTGCGCGCAGCCGAGAACGTGAATCTGGACAATTACCCCCATCTGGTCAGCGATGCGGATTTTGCCAGAATCGTTGCGGTGCTGAGAATGGCTGTACCCTATACCGGGATGATCCTGTCCACCCGCGAGGATTCTGAATTTCGCGATCAGATCATCAGGCTCGGCATCTCACAGATCAGCGCAGGTTCAGCGACTGGTGTCGGTGCCTATAGTGTCAATAAGAACAAGGAAGATACTCCGCAGTTCACTGTCGGCGACCACCGCTCGCCCATGGAAATTATCAAAAGCCTGTGCAAGGACGGGTATGTGCCCAGCTACTGCACAGCCTGCTACCGGGAAGGCCGTACCGGTGACCGCTTCATGCAGCTGGCCAAATCGGGGCAGATTCACAATGTCTGCCAGCCGAATTCGCTGATGACCTTCCAGGAGTACCTGCTGGATTATGCCGATGAGGAAATGCGTGCCATCGGTGAGCAGACGATCCGTGAGAATCTGGAGCGCATTCCGCGGGAAGGCGTCAAAAAAGCTACCCGGGAGCAACTTCAGCGGATTCATGCGGGGGAGAGGGATTTGCGGTTCTAGCGTGAATGTGCCGGAAGAAGAGCTGACATACCGGAATTGAGAAAACGGCTGCGCCGCCCAACAATGGGCAGTGCAGCCGTTTAAGCAGGATTGCCTGGGGGAGCTGAAGTTCTTCTCACGGAGTTGGCTGTTCCCCGGTATGTGCTATACCATTTAAACTTGAAAGTGCAGAAATGAAGGTTACGAATTTCAATTTATCATCTCAAACCGTACACCTGCATTAACCCCAACGAAGAAATAACACCATTGGATACAATAAAAAAGTAATGAGATCCACTTAATCAGAGTCTCATTACTCTTGAATTCCAAACAGTCGCCGCCTACTTCAGGCTATGGGCAGGGACATGGTATCCGGCCTCCGGCTTTGGCGGGCATTGCCGGAATCACCATCCTCCCAAGCCAGCATAGCCGACGGGAACATCTCAATGGCCCGGGGAAAAACACCCTGTACATAGGCGATAAACACACCGTAATTGACAATCGGCACACCGGCTGCTTCCGCTTCATCCAATCTCCGCAGCATCGCCCTGCGGTTCAGCATGCAGGCACCGCAGTGGATGATCAGCGAATACTGCTCCAGATCCGCAGGGAATTCACTCCCTGCCGCATGGTCGATAATCAGTTGTCTGCCCGTGATCTCCCGCAGCCAACGGGGAATCTTGACAGAGCCGATGTCATCGGACTGACGATGGTGCGTGCAGGCTTCGGCAATCAGGACCCGGTCCCCGTCTTTCAGTCTGGTGATGGAGCGTGCTCCGCTGACCAGCCGGGGAAGATCCCCTTTGTACCGGGCAAACAGAATGGAGAACGAAGTAAGCGGCACATCCGGAGGTGTATCCGCCTGAACCTTCAGAAATACCTGTGAATCCGTGATGATAATACGCGGCTTGCCGGTCAATTGGGACAGGGTGTGGCTCAGTTCCTGCTCCTTAGTGACCACTACCAATGCATCACATTCCATAATATCGCGGATGGTCTGCTGCTGAGGGAGAATCAGCCTTCCCTTCGGGGCAGCCTTGTCAATCGGCACCACCAGCACGGCCACTTCGCCGGGGCTCAGCAGATCCCCAACCAGCCGGAAACGCTGCTCCTCCTGGGCGAGACTTTCTGCTGCCGCCCTCTTCAGCGCCCCGATTCCGCTTCCGCTCAGTGTACTCACCGGGAACAGCCGGATGGAAGAGCCGGCTTCCAGCAGCGAGGCTATCCAGTTGCAGCGTTCTTCGAGCGACGGCGGGTCAGAAGTGATCCGATCGATTTTATTTAGTACAATCATAACATTTGTTCCAGCTGCAGCCAGGCTCTGCAGCAGTTCCCTTTCGAAATCCCCCGCTCCTGCCTCTGCATCTACCACGAGGATCGCCAAATCTGTTTTTTTCAGAACATGCAGTGTTTGGCGGATACGTTGCTCACCAAGCTCCCCCGTGTCATCCAGCCCCGCAGTGTCGATCAGTACAACCGGACCTGCCGGTAGCAGCTCCATAGGCCGGTACACGGGATCCGTTGTCGTCCCGCTTACCGGGGAGACGATGGACACTTCCTGTCCGCAGAACGCATTAATCAGACTTGATTTGCCGGCATTACGGCGGCCAAAAACGGCAATATGCGCTCTTTCTCCACGCGGAGTATCATTTACGCTCATTCTGGGATGAGCCTCCTTCCATGTTCAACACCGGACTGTCCACTGCGGCCGGGAATCCCCGGCTTGGTCACCTCCAGCGGATGCAGCACCTCTTGTATCTGTTTCCCGGTCATCCATCCGCCTTCCAGCAGAAGCTGCTCCAGGGGACGGCCGGAAGCGGCCGCCGCCTTGGCAAGTGCTGCAGCATTGTCATAACCAAGATAGGTGATCGTAGCGGCAGCCAGCACCCCGGAACGCTCCACATGCTCCAGGCACCGGGATTCATCCAGCTTGAGGCCGGTCAAGCAGCGTTCCCGGAACAGTGCAATGCCGTGGAGCAGCAGCTCCAGGGATTCCAACAAGGCCTCGGCAAGTACGGGTGTGAATGCGTTCAACTCCAATTGACCGCTTGCCGCGGCCAAGGTTACAGCCGTATCATTCGCGATCACCCGCATCGCCACCGAGCCCAGCATCTCGGCCATGACCGGATTTACCTTGCCCGGCATGATCGAGGAACCTGCCTGCATGGCAGGGAGAATATATTCACCGATCCCTCCGGCCGGACCGGAAGACAGCAGCCGGAAGTCGTTTGAAATTTTCAGCAGATTGACCGCTGCAGCCTTAAGCAGACCGGATACTTCTACGAATACATCCATATTCTGTGTCCCGTCCATCGGAAAATCGCTGCGGCAAAGGCCCAGCCCCGTTAACTCGCGCAGTTCATCAGCTATGGTATAAATATACGTTAGCGGCGCGTTCAGTCCCGTCCCTACAGCCGTTCCTCCGATATTGATTTCCCGCAGCCGTTCCTCGGCCTTGTACAGCCGCCAGCGGTCCCGTGCAGCCGCCTTGGCATAGGCGCCGAAGGATTGCCCCGCCAGAATCGGCAGTGCATCCATCAACTGGGTCCTTCCAAGTCTCAGCAGGTCCGCATACTCATGTTCCTTCACCTGGAACGCTTCCTGAAGAGAAGCCAGCTCTTCGGCCAGTTGCCGCAGGAGCGGGATGACAGCAATGCGCAGCGCAGTGGGATAGACATCATTCGTCGACTGATGCAGGTTCACATCATCAATGGGATGGATGATGCTGTAATCCCCCTTTGATCCGCCCAGCAGCTCAATGGCACGGTTGGCAATAACCTCGTTCACATTCATATTGCTGCTGGTCCCCGCTCCCCCTTGATAGGCATCGACGATCAAATGCGCGTCCAGACCGCCGTCCAGAATCTCTTCACATGCCGCAAGAATGGCCTGAACCTTCTTCTGCGGCAAGGCAAGGTTTCGCCCGTTCACCTTGGCCGCTGCCTGTTTGACCCTGGCGATCGCATGCATCAGCTTCGGGTTCGCCGGCCGTGCTCCGGCTGCGAAGTTCTCCTTTGCCCGCGCGGTATGAATGCCGTAATAGGCATCCTGCGGCACAGGCAGGCTGCCCAGTGCATCGCACTCCATCCGGTACGCTGAGGAATCCGTCATCCCTGACTCACCCGCCAATCTGTGACATCTGGCGGACGGTATTCTCCTGCAGCGGACGGGGGGAACCACTCTCCGTAAGCCCGTCCGGCATTTCATGCCGCCCGGGCTTGTGCTCCAGCGACCGCAGGAACAATTGCTTCAGCTGTTCAGACTTCCCGATAAACGGCCTTACATTCCATTCGTCATTCCAGTACAGGCAGGGCTTGATATGTCCGCTGGCCGTGATGCGCAGCCGGTTGCAGGTCATGCAGAAATGCTTGCTGACCGGGTCGATCAGCCCGAATTGTCCCGCTGCTCCCTCAATGCGGTAATACCGGGCCGGCCCCGAATCTGATGTGTCCATAGTTAAGCCGTGACCGAGCGCCGCCCCATGACCAGGATCAGCAGAGCTGACCGGCTCAAAAGCCCAGCCCGCCTTGGTGCAGCGCTCCAGTATTCCGCCAAGCGGCATATATCCTGTTTGCCAGCCCTTCGTTCCCCGGCCGATCGGCATATATTCAATGAACCGGATATCCAGGGGATATTTCAGGGTCAACTGCAGAAAGGATTCAATTTCATCGTCGTTCACCCCTTGCATGACAACCATATTCACCTTCACCCGCTGGAAACCTGCATCCAAGCTGCTGCCAATGGCGTGAAGCACCTTCCCGACATCTCCTCCTCCGGTAATCCTGGCGAAGCGTTCCGGCTGGAGGGAGTCCAGACTGATATTGACATCGGTCAGTCCGGCTTCACGCAGCACCCTGGCTTTGGCAGCCAGCAGCATTCCATTCGTTGTAAGACCTATGCGTTCAATCCCGCTTACCGCATGCAGACGGGCTACCAGCTCCTCTAACCGCGGTCGCACCAGCGGTTCACCGCCGGTAAGCCGCACCTTGGTTACACCCATATCTGCAAGCACGGCCACCACCGAGGCAATTTCATCAAAGGACAACGGCTCGGGTGAAGAAGCTGCGCCCGCTTGGTCCGGTCTGCAATACTCACAGGACAGATTGCAGCGTTCGGTTACGGAGATGCGTACATAATTGTGTATACGGCCAAAGGAATCAGCCAAAGCATGGGCATCAGACAAAACATTCACCTTGCTTTCTAATGTGGTTCAATTTCGGTGCGGATCAATTCAGAACCGGATAAGTCCGCCGAACTGCTGAAGTGTCTGTGCACTGGCCGCCCTTTTGGCGGCGGTGTCCATTGATACATCATCGGGAACCACAAGCTGAAGCGCATGCGTGGGACAAATCTGTACGCATGCCGGACCGCTCCCGCTTTCTTCACACAAATCGCATTTGCTGGCAACCAGCCGCTCTTTACGCGCCAATACACCGGTTGCGTTCGAACGCAGTCCTGGCTGTAATTGCTTCTGCCCGCCCCGGAACTCGGGAACCATAGCAATCGCTCCAAATGGGCAAACCAGCATACAGGTCTTGCAGCCGATACAGGTATCCTGGTTAATCGAGATACTGCTGCCTAGATTGGTTATCGAGCCATTGGGACATACATTGGCGCAAGGAGCATCCTCGCACTGGCGGCACTGCACAGGGGCAGTCACCTGTTCGGTCTCCATGACCCTCAGCCGGGGATAAAAGTCCGGATTCTCTTCCTGCTGCAGGAACATATTATCCGCGGAATGAGCGGACACGCAAGCCACCTCACAGGTATGGCAGCCAATGCACAGACCCGGATCGGCGATGACAAAACTGTTCATATTCTTCCTCCTTCACGTCCAGCGCTTATTGGGGAGACGGCTTTCTCCCTGGATTGATACGTCGTATGGAGCAGATGATGGGGTACATGGCCCAGCGGCTCCCCCAGGAAATCTTTATATAGCTTGATAATGGCCGGATTCTCATGTGATTTTCGTACCTGCTGATGGGAATCATGGCGGTAGACTGAGCTTTTTCTGGCCTGATAGGCACTCTTGCGCATGGTCTCCAGCAGCAGCTTGGGTTGTCCGCCTCCGCTGACACAGCCTTCAGGACAGCCCATAACTTCAATAAAATGATAAGGACACTGGCCTGCCTTCACCTGATTCAGAATCGCAGACACATATTTAAGCCCGGCGACGACAGCTACCTTCAGTTCCAGCTCGCCCAGCTGCACCGTTGCCGTGCGGAGCCCTTCTTCGCCTCGGACAAAATCCAGCTGGAGGTTCGGGATCGTCTCATGCGTCACCAGTTCATACCCGGTGCGGATGGCCGCTTCCATCACCCCGCCCGTAACCCCGAAGATCGATCCCGCCCCGGAATATAAGCCCAGCGGTGAATCAAACGACTCATCCGGCAGGTTCATAAAGTCTATGCCTGCATCTTTAATCAGGTGGGCCAGCTCCCGGGTGGTGATGACTACATCGACTTCCCGGAGACCGTCAACCTCCATCTCTTCACGGCTGCACTCAAACTCCTTGCAGGTGCAGGGCATGACCGCCACACTGTAAATCTTCGCCGGGTCCACCCCGTCCTGCTTGGCGCCATAGGTTTTGACGAGCGCACCAACCATTTGCATCGGCGACTTGCAGCTGGACAGATGGTCAAGCAGCTCCGGCGCAGCTGTCTCTGCATGCTTGACCCAGGCCGGGCAGCAGGAGGTGAACATGGGCAGGCGCTCACCCGACATCACCCTTCCGATCAGCTCCGTCCCTTCCTCCATAATCGTAACATCCGCACCGAAGTTGGTATCATAGATCCGGTCAAACTTCAGCCGCCGCAGGGCGGCAGCCATCTTGCCCGGGGTCAATGTGCCCAGAGGCAGGCCGAATTCCTCGGCCAGCGAGACTCTGATGGCCGGTGCGCATTGCACCACCTTATAAAGCGCCGAATCTGCCAGCGCACGTTTGACTCCAAGCGCTTGGCCGGTGGAATAGGCCGCGAACAACGGCTCCCGCACACTTGGCAGCTGTCCCCTCTGCAGCCGCTTGGCCTTCAGGCCATCCGCAGGCTCCAGATGGTCCGGGGCATAAGCGGTGCATATCTGCACGCACTGTCCGCAGATTACGCAGCGGTGCGCATCCACTTCCTGGGGCCGGCCCGGTTCGCCGATGATGGCATCCACCGGACAGACCGCTGCGCAGCGGCGGCAGCCGGTGCACAGCTCCGGATCAATATGAATGATAGGCTCGCTAGAACGCATTAGAATATCACCCCTTCTCTGTTCAAGCTGCGGGAGCTGCCCGTCCCCACCTCAACCAGCTGCAGCGCCTTTTCCGGGCAGACGGCAACACAAGCGGGGTAGGGATTACGGTCTTGAGCCGCAGCGGCTGAAGCCCCCCTGCCGCCGGCATCCCCCCCGGCAGCAGAGCCTCCGGGGATTTCCGTATTCCTGCACAGATCACATTTGTAGGCCGTGATCCGGGTTTTGCGCTGCAGCTTGCTGTCCCGGCGTTCCTGCAGCAGCGGCTGCGGCAGCTCCGCTCCGCCGCTGTACGCTTTGTACAGGCTGATCGCCCCGAACGGGCAGGCCAGTGCACAAGCCTTGCAGCCGATGCAGGCTTCCGCGTCAATGGCAATGACCCCGTCCTGCTGACGGATCGCCTGAACCGGACAGGCTCCCGCACAAGGGGCGTTCTCGCATTGCCGGCATTGAACCGGCATCGTGAAGCTGTCGGTGCGGATAACATACAACCGGGGAAGTACCGGCATCGTGACAGTGCCGACTGCAGTGCCCACACCGTTATCACGGTTATGCACCGCGAAGCAGGCCAGCTCACAGGCCTTGCAGCCGATGCATTTGGCGGCTTCAGCAATAACCAGCGAATTGGAAGAGGCATGGTTCATTCCGGTACCGCCCCCACCAGCATCTGCTTTCTCAGCTCCGCGTACTGTTTGCGGATCGAAGCTTCGGCCTGTGCCTGGTCAGATATTGCTTCAAGCCGTATCGCGCAGTATTTAAATTCCGGTGTCTTGGAGACAGGGTCCAGATAATCAACCGTCAGCTCATTGCAGGCCCCGATCCAGAAATGATAGGTCATGTAGGTTGCACCTTTTTTGATCCGGCCGCTGACCTGCGCCCTGGCCATGATTTGGCCCCGCCGGGAATAGACCTGCACCAATTGGCCGTCCGCTATGCCATGCTCCGCCGCATCCTCCAGACTGATCTGGATGTTCCCCGGCTCATCGGACAGCTGGCTGAGCGCCCGGCAATTGCCGGTCATCGTGCGCACGGAATAATGCCCAACCTCCCGGACTGTGGAGAGGGTCAAAGGATAATCGGCATCCGGCTGCTCCAGCGGGGCTCTCCATTCACAGGCGAACAGCTGTCCTTTGCCGCTTGGCGTGGTAAATCGGTTCCCTTCGTACAGGTAAGGGGTCCCCGGATGATCCTCGGAAGGACACGGCCACTGAACTCCTCCAAGTGCTTCCATCTTGCTGTAGCTGGCTCCGGCGAAGCTTGGACACAGCTTCCGCATCTCATCCCAGATTTCCTCGGAATTCTTATAAGCCATCGGGTAACCCATGGCCGTAGACACTTCACTGATGATCTGCCAGTCCGGCTTCACCTTGCCGGGAGGGTCGATCGCTTTACGGATGCGCTGGAATCCCCGGTCGGCCGAAGAATAGACGCCGTCATGCTCGCCCCAGGAGGTTGCAGGCAGAATCACATCGGCGTGCAGCGCTGTTTTGTTCATGAAGATATCCTGGACAATCACCAGCTCCAGCTGATCCAGCGCCTCCCGCAGCTCGGCGGCATTCGGGTCGCTCTGCACCGGATCTTCACCGAAGATATAGTAAGCCTTGATTTTGTTCTCCTTCAGGATGAGATGCGGCACCTCTGTCAGCCGGTAACCTGTCTTATCCGGAAGGGTTGTGCCCCAGGCCTTCTCGAATTTCTTGCGGATTTTGGCATCCTCCACAGACTGGTAGCCAGGAAAGACATTAGGCAGCGCGCCCATGTCGCAGGAGCCCTGCACATTATTTTGACCGCGTACCGGACCAATCCCGACACTTTCTCTGCCGAAATGTCCGGTCAGAAGCGCAAGCGAAGCCAATCCCTTGACCACATCCACGGCCTGGGCAAACTGGCATACTCCCATACCGTAGAGAATCATCGCTTTGTCGGATTTGGCATATTGGCGCATCACCTTACGGATATCTGCCGCCCGCACACCGGTTATACTCTCTGCATATTCAGGTGTATACTTCTCCACATTCGCCTTGTATTCATCGAAGCCCTGAACAAAATTGGAGACATAATCCTTGTCATACAGCTCCTCTGTAACAAGCACATGGCCAAAAGCGTTCACCAGGGCCATGTTCGTCCCGCCCTTCAGGGGCAGCCAGGTGTCGGCAATCCGTGCCGATTCGGTCTTCCGGGGGTCGGCAACAATCAGCGTGGCCCCCTTCTGTTTCGCTTTTACAATTCTTCTGGCCACAATCGGGTGGGTAACGGCTGCATTATAGCCAAAAATCAGCAGCAGATCGGTGTCTTCAATTTCCGGAATCGAATTGGACATCGCCCCGTCTCCCAGCGAATACGTCAGTCCCGCAACAGAAGGACCATGGCAGACCCTCGCACAATGGTCGATATTATTCGTTCCGATGGCCGCCCGCATGAACTTTTGCATGACATAATTGGCCTCATTGCCCGGTCCTCTGGCCGATCCTGTGCCCATAATCGCATCCGGTCCGTATTTTTCCTTGATCGCGGTAAGCTTCTCGGCAGTAAATCCTATCGCCTCTTCCCACGACACCTCTTGAAGCACGCCTTCCTTGCGGATCATAGGCTTGCGGAGGCGGGAGGTCAGCAGCTGCGGATCATTCAGGAAATCCCAGCCGTAATGGCCTTTCAGACAAAGATTTCCCTCGTTCGTCCGGCCATCTGCAGGCTCTGCGCCCACGACCTGTCCATTCTCGACTAGTAAATACAGCTGGCAGCCGCTGCCGCAATAAGGGCATACAGTTAATATTTTATTTTCCAACTCTTGTCACCTCTCCTTGTGAATTTTTGCACAATATTTACAACAAAAAATAAGCCAATACAAAGCATACTGTTCCATACACCGTGTAATGGCTTATTAAAAAGCGAAGTGACCCCAGGTCCTTTCTCTCTAATCAAACCGATTTATTAAGTTGTATGATGACGCTCCGGCCTTCATGATTCAGATCGCAAAGTCTCCAAGAATATGAAAACCTGCAGCCTACTGTCTCTATCATTTCCTCCATAAAACCGCGCTCCAAATAAGGCTTCAGCACCTTCCAGTACTCCGTAACAAGATCAGCCGCGCCCTCCTTAAGCAGAATCTCCGACAGACTGGAGAGTATCCCCTTGATCTCAATAGTGATCTGCGACTCATTATCCAGCTTCACCTTCACATTCTCCGGCCCTTTCCCCCGGTAATGCTTCACAATCTTCACGGCAAGTCTTCTAATCTTCTCCTGGTATTCAAAATCAGCCTCAGACATCCAAACACCCTCACCTGAGCATTCCTTTATATGGGATTTCTTATAAGCAATTCATATGTTAAACCCATCCATAAATGTTGTCAATTGATAAAATCGCTCCGTAAAATGAAGTCCGCTGTTTACCGACCACTGGTTACGGTTCTGCTAGTGCAGAAAATTGGAGTTCTCACTGCTGTGGATCTGCACTCCCCAAGTTGGGCTGGTGCCCGTTGGAGCGCTAATTGCATTTCGTGCAATTAAAAGAGGATGGATCCGCCTTTTTTCAGCGCTAAAGGTATACAGTTAGAAATGGCGTTTGACTGCGTTTTTGTTGATTGAGTGCTGAGCATTAACAACATTACTCACATGTTGCAGAGGAGATGTCCGCCGGAAAAGCAAAAAAACCTGCAGCACCGGAAATCTGCAGGTCTTCAGGATCGATAGAATGCCCAGTAAAAAAAGCATAAATCTCCTGTTCAGATAACTTATTCCTTCGTTTCCACAGCATGGCCGCCGAACTCATTGCGCAGGGCTGCAACGACTTTGCCGGTGAAGGTGTCCGTCTCCAGCGACCGGTACCGCATCAGGAGCGCCATAGCGATGACAGGTGTTGCAGCCTGCAGATCGAATGCAGTTTCCAGCGTCCATCGGCCTTCCCCGGACGAGTGCATAACCCCTTTAATCTCATCCAGCCTGGCATCCTTGGAAAAAGCGCGTTCCACCAGTTCCATCAGCCATGAGCGGATCACGGAACCATTGTTCCACACCCGCGCCACTTGTTCAAAATTATAATCGAACCCGCTTTTATCCAGCACCTCGAAGCCCTCACCAATGGCAGCCATCATCCCGTATTCAATCCCGTTATGGACCATTTTCAGAAAATGTCCGCTGCCCGGCTTGCCGGCAAACAAATATCCGTTCGGGACAGCAGTGTCCCTGAAAACCGGCTCTGTAACTGCCCAGGCTTCCTCATCGCCTCCGACCATGTAACATGCTCCATTACGCGCGCCTTCCATTCCGCCGGAAGTTCCTGCATCCAGGAAGTAGATTCCCTGCTGCGCAAGCTCCCCGTGGCGGCGGATAGATTCATTAAAGTGAGAATTCCCGGCCTCAATAATAATGTCTCCCTTGGATAACAATGGCGCCAGTTCTTCAATTACAGAGTCGACAAACGCATGCGGCACCATAATCCAGGCGATCCGCGGCGGCTCCAGCTTGGAGATCAGCTCGGCCAGACTGCCTGCTGCAGCCGCACCTTTGGACTCAAGCTCCGCAACCGCCTCCCGGTTTACATCAAACGCAACAACCCCGTGTCCATGGTCCAGCAGATTCTGTCCCAGATTGGCGCCCATTTTTCCTAATCCTATCAATCCGACTTTCATGAATATCCCCCTCCGTTTGTGTTAGTTAACCTGGAATTCCTCATGCTCCCGGACGTACAGCTTCCGAATCCGCAGCATGAACGGCAGTAATACTATTGTGTGCATCAGACGTTGGTTCATCCAGCCACCAGTGGGCGCCGCCCAGCAATTCATCCGCAGCCGCGGGTCCGTTGGAGCCTGCAGGATACAAGTGCAGCGGAAGCGTGCCGTCAGCCGTTGCTTCTATAATCGGTTGAACCCACTGCCAGGATAATTCCACTTCATCCCAGTGGGCAAAAAAAGTGGCATCGCCCAGCAGCGCATCATAAATAAGGTTCTCATAGGCTTCCGGCAGATCCGGATTAGCCGATTCATGCTTGATGCTTACGGGTTCAAGCTGCCCGTGCTGGCGCGGATTTTTGGTATTGAGCTGCAGCGGTATCCCTTCGCCGGGGCCGATGTCGATAATCAGCAGATTCGGATCCAGATTCAGCCTGTTCAGGTTATGCAAGTCATTAAACGGTTCTTTGAACTCTATAACGATCCGTGTCGACTTCTCTTTCATACGTTTGCCGGTACGGATGTAGAAAGGCACTTCATCCCAGAGCGGGTCATCAATATACAGGCGGGCTGCGATATAAGTCTCATTGCTGGAAGACGAATCGATTCCCGGCTCGGAGGTATAGGCGTCCACAGGACGGCCGTTGATCTCTCCTGCTGCATATTGGAGACCTGCTGCTTGGCATGACATTCGTTGTTCCCGACATCCATTGTTCCGTGCAGTGCTGCCGGACGGAGTCCCCAAGGATCAGCCTTACGGTCCGTACACCTCGAACTCCCGGAGGGAGTAGCCATATTGTGTCGCCCTTTCGGTCCCGTACATTCTTACATAGCGGGTCTGGACTGGATTGAAGGTGATTTTCTCCAGTCCGCCTTTACCGTCAGTGGTGTATACAAGTGTCCAGTCTGTTCCATTGCCCGATATCTGGATCTGATAACTTTTTCCGTACGCCGTGTCCCAATACAAATGCACTTCATTAATGGTCTTCATGCTGCCAAGATCTACCTGCAGCCAACCCGGATCAACAGCACGTTTGGTGCCTGCCCGCGTCGACAGATTCCCGTCGAAGGCCAGCGGCGCCGAATCCACCGCATTGTCGTTCGAGGAGATGACCGCCGGGTGCAGCCGCGCCAGATTAGTTCTTGGCGCCGGCGCCGGCTCCGGATTTTGCACAGGCAGAATAGTAACCCCGCCATAATAAGCCCGGTCGGTGAAGTTCATCTCCTGCAGCGTGGTTGCCGGAGTGGTTGACCCTGGCATGTACACGTTCTCAAAGGTAAGGTTTGTAATCAGGGCACCTTCCTGGCCCTCGATCTTGGCGTAACTCTCGCCAATATCACGCACCGTGATGTTTTTGACGGTTACACCGGTCACGGGTCCGGCCCCATTGCCGCTGCTGTTCACTGTGAAGAGGGTCATCCAGGCACTGTTGTCATCATTTTTGCCATTGATGTCCTCTACTTTATTAGCGGTTACAGCTGTAAAAAGTTATACTGGGTTATACGGAAATGTTTATATTTTGTCATGATGGAGGCTTTATGAAACAGCTGTTCGAACCAGTCATTTTTACGGACCGCAAGTCGCTGATTTGGGACTATCAGATATATACTGACGATCATTACAAAGGGTACTACCATTGGCACCAGTGCTGCGAGGTCATGTACGTTCACGGCGGCCAGGGCAATGTTGTCGTGAACCAGCAGATGTACGAGATCCGCTCCGGGATGCTGTTCTTTTTTCAGCCCTACCAGCTGCACCGGATTTATTCCGAGGTTTCCCGCGAGTGTCCTTTTGTGCGTACAATTTTTTATATCGATCCGCACACCGCCGAGAATCTGCTGTTGGGCTTTGCCAAACGCAAGGCGGTCTTCTCCGCTCTTTGGCAGGGCGAGAATACCTCTTGCGGTTTTGATCTGAGCGGCAGCGCCGAAGCGGTTGATTGGATCTACAAGAATTACAACCAGTGCCGCAACAGCGCCGTGGAGGAAGACACCGAGGATATTACGATGATGCTCCTTCAGCTGCTGAGCTGTCTCGGAACCGGGGAGAACTCCCTCATTCAACCGGAGGAGCGGCGGAACCTCCGCTATTCCGAGCAGATTATGGACTGGATCGAGGAGCACTACCAGGAAGAAGTCAACCTGGAGCAGCTTGCCGCCGAGACACATTTGTCCAAGTCCTATGTCTCCAGAGTCTTTCATCAGGAAACGGGCGGACGCCTGGTGGACTACCTAACGGCCCGGCGGATCAAACAGGCTTGCCGTTTGCTTAGTACAACCGATTTGCCGGTGGAACAAATTGGCATCGCAGTCGGTTTTCCGAACGCTTCCTACTTCAACCAGCTCTTCAAAAGAGTCCTCGGAACCACACCCCTGAAGTACAGAAAAAATAATTAAGACGTTTATTCATGTTTGAACACCACATTGTGCGCATAGGCATTCAACAGGATAAGATCTGTGCGTGCATCTTCTATCTGTTCCCCGCCCAGCTGCAGGTTAATGAATTCCACCCCGTTCACGCCCCGGTCTTCATCGTACCCGTAAATCCGCGAAGGCTGGCCCCCTCCCCCGTTGAAGCTGACTTTGCGAAAGGACACTTTTTCGATCCCCGCACCCGGTTCAGGGTTGTAATCCTTGTTTTTCACCACCCGCAGATCAAACAGCTGTCCATGCTCGATCCGTTCAACCCGGATGTTGCCCGGCTGAACCAGATGGACCCCCGCCCATCCGGCTGCGGTTCCACAGCCTCCAAGGGATTGGCAAAAAGGGGCAGATTCCGGAACCGGCCGCCGTTAATCTCCACCGAGAGCTTTTGCGGCCCGTTCAGCTTGAAGCTGATTGTGCGCCCGTCGTGGCTGCAGTCTACTGAACGTGAGGCGGGGGAAATATTCACATGTTCAATCTCAGTATAGAGGCAGACGATTTCTACCTCTGCTTCCCCCTCCACATCAAAAAAAGCCATCGATTCCGGACGCACCTCATGCATGTCCACTTTAACCTCATACACAAAAATCGGCTGCCATCCGCCTCCCGCTGTTCTCACCTTAACCCGGTAATCCTCCCGCCCCGGAATATGTTCCGGGGTCTCATATACCTTCAGCTGACTCATTCTCAATGAACCTCCCTGGATATGCCCTGTTAAGAGTATACCGCCCTCTCCCACTCCGTAGTTTGGCTGGGTTATACAGAAATGTTGATATTTTGTCGTGGTAACAGCGCTGTCATTGTTCAGCAGGATTTCTATACTCCTTCAGGCAGGATGACAAGATTTCGATATTTTGGGATATCAAATTGCAACTTTCTTCAATGGCTTCACGATATACTCAGGACACAATCTTAAATATTGGAGGCATCCGCAATGAGCACAGCCTATTGGCAGGAAATTATGGACAAACTGGATACGAAGGTAACACGCATGGCCCGACAAATCGGCGGCAAATGTCCGCATTATGCCGGTGAAGACGGCAAATACGATGATATGGCTTCCGACTGGTGGACCACCGGCTTCTGGCCCGGCCTCCTCTGGATCATGCATGATATGACCGGAAAAGAATTATATAAAGAAGCCGCCTGGCATTGGGACGCGACTCTGGAGGAATGGTTCGTTAAACCGACGGTGGAACTGCATCATGATGTGGGTTTTCAGTTTCTGCCTACAGCCGTCATCAAACATAAGCTGACCGGTGACGAGGATGGTCTGCGCAGAGGAATTGAGGCCGCAAATTTCCTGGCTGCGCGCTATAATCCCGTAGGCAAGTTCATCCGCGCCTGGAATGAAGACAAATATGGCTGGGTTATCATCGACTGTATGCTGAACATCTCGCTGCTCTTCTGGGCCAGCAAGGTTACCGGCGATCCGCGATACAAGCATATTGCAGTCAGCCATGCGGAAACTGCCATGCAGTACGGTGTCCGCGAGGATGGCTCTACGAAGCATATCCTTTCCTTCGACGCGGAGACCGGCGCTTATATAGAGAACTTCGGCGGACAGGGGTATTCGCCGGAATCCTGCTGGAGCCGCGGGGCCGCTTGGGGACTGTACGGATTCGTCAATACGTACCGCCATACCGGGGATGAACGCTTCTTGAATACCGCCAAACGGATCGCCCATTACTTCATCGCTGCGCTCCCTGACGATCAGGTTCCCTACTGGGATTTCCGTACCGGAGATGACGGGCGCAAGTACAAGGACAGTTCCGCTGCAGCTATTGCCGCTTCCGGCCTGCTGGAGCTTGCCGATATTGCCCCGCCGGGGGAAAAGAGCCTGTACGCCAATGCGGCGGAACGAATTCTCCGCTCACTGACAGAGAATTATGCCACTTGGGATCAGCCGGAGCATGAAGCGGTCCTCACCAAAGGAACAGGCAGCGGAGATTCCTTCATTGAAGTCTCCCTGATCTATGCAGACTACTACTATATTGAAGCTGTAGCGAAGCTAAACGGATGGAAGCACCGGATATTTTAGTTCAGGTTCAGGTTTGCTCCTGAGCGAGCAGCATTCATCTGGAAGCTTGCAGCTGTAGACACACCAATCGCCTTGTCCCCGAAATAGAGGGCAAGGCGATTGGTCTTAATATTAAGTGGGGAGGCAGTTCACTATGTAAAATTCCCGATAAATCCCCCAAAAACTGTTGCCTTTACATTGGTAGCGGTATCCGTATTAGTAGCGGCATCGGCATGAGCATCATCCTCGGTATCGGGATTCCATCAGCAACTGGAACTGCAACTGCATCGTCATCTGAATCCGCATCAGTATCGGGATTGGCGTGCCTTGCCCTCCATGCTATTTTAAATCCAAATTATATAGGGAAGTAGATCCCTCCCCTGTCATCTCTAGCCCAACAGCCAAGCCAATGCCTCTGTCTCACTGACAAACACCCGGAAGTCCTCGCCTTTGTTCAATTCGGTCAGCAGTTCTTTGAATCTGCCTTGAGTGGTCTCCTCAGTGCGGATTACGGCTGCAGCCTTGATGTGATAGTTGATCAATTTCTGCAGGGCTGTTCCTGCAAGCCCTGTTCTGAGATTATAAAATTCGTCAGAGAGCGTTCCTTCGTGAAGCAGCAGTTTATAGCTGTTATGCTCAAAGCACACCGAGATAAGATCGAGCACATCCTGCTCTGTGCGCAGCGGATGATCATCAGGGCGGCAGAGGATATAGCCCTGTTGTTCTTTTTGAATGGATTCGATTTTCATATACACTACCTCCTGATCAAGTTAGCCCCAGCTCATGGCGCAATTCCGCAAGCCAGGTCAATTCATTGTTGTAGGTTGAAATCAGATTGCTGTGAATCAGCTTCCATAGCGTGATCCCTTTCCCTTCGTTCACATCATGATCGCTGCCAGCCTGGCCTTTCAGAAGCAATAACTGTGTGCGCACTTCCTGCTCATATCCCGCCAGCAGCGCGTTCAATTCATCCGGGTTCAGCAGATCCGCCCAAGCAAGCTGGATAAGAAAGGTCTTCTTGAACTCCGGCGGCTCCGGTGGAGCAGCCACCCACTTCCGCAGCTCGGCGAGGCCGGCCGATGTGACAGTATAGATTTTTTTGGAGGGCGAGCTGTCCTGGTGCCGGACCTCATTAGTTACAAACCCCGCGTTCAGCAGCTCCACCAAGGCTTTGTAGATTTGATTGTTATTGCCGGACCAATACAGGAATGAGGATTCCTGTATGAGCTTTTTGAGATCATACCCGGTCATCGGCTTATGGCTCAGCAGTCCTAGAATAGCGTGATTGATTGAGATAAGTTCCACCTCCACTCTCTACATCAGTAACATATGTTAACTGTAACATACATAATTCTATAAGTCGATAATGACTTTAGACTTCAGAGTTGAGTTTTGAGTTTTGAGTTTTGAGTTTTGAGTTTTGAGTTTTGAGTTCAGATTAATGAATGTAAAATCAGCAGAGCAACAACCAACAAGGTACTGAACAGCTGCGCCGTTCCTCTGGGACTGCGCAGCGTCTTGGATTTCAGTCTAGCGTTACCTGGAGAACGAAACCCCATGACTCCTTCGGCAACTCCAAGTGGAACAGGGTAACTCATTTGCTTGAATACACTGTTCACCGCAGATGAAGTGGAAAAAGTATCACTAATTTGCTTGAGCATCGAGTAACCCGGCAGGCTAAGTGGAAAAAGGTACACTAATTTTACCCAATTAACTCTAGATAAGGGAATATCATAGTATTAGGTTTACTTTTTCCACTCAAACTTCACGATTGTTGATTTCTGAGGAATTTAAGTTTACTTTTTCCACTTCGCTTGCCACCACGGTGCTCCAACTCCACTCATTTCGCCATTAGGCAAGGAATACGACCTTACGAAGGTTGCTTTTTCCATTTAAACTACATTATTTTTAATTTCAGATAAAATTAGTTTCCGTTTTCCAACTAACGCTTGCGAAGAAGCTGGTGAGCAATGCGCTGATTGGAATGAGGGAGCTAGACCGGCTGCCCCCTCAACTTTATAGCTTCAAAGAAAAGGGCATACCAGCCGCTGCTGCTTCAACAACGGCATTTCTGCCGTTGTTTCCGGGCATACCGGCCACTGAAGCTTCAACAACGGCATTTCTGCCGTTGTTTACGGGCATACCGGCCGCTGCTGCTTCAACAACGGCATTTCTGCCGTTGTTTCCGGGCATACCAGCCGCTGCTGCTTCAACAACGGCATTTCTGCCGTTGTTTCCGGGCATACCGGCCGCTGCTGCTTCAACAACGGCATTTCTGCCGTTGTTTCCGGGCATGCCGGCGTTTCGGTCCACATTCGTCCTTCAGACGAACTAAACTAAAAGCCCCTTATCTCCTTACACACCTTGTCCACAACATAAAAAACATTAATTTCCTAAACAAAAACAAAACGGCTGCCCCATCCTTCCCATGACAGAGCAGCCGCTTGATTTTTTAGTTAGTTTGCCTGCTTGAACTCGGAAGAAAGCCTAAGTGTACATCGTGAAACTTAATTTACCCCTCTTTTTCCGCTACACCCTCTTCAGGTAGACTTTAGTGTCATTTAATGAAACTAATGCCTTTTCAACTTCAATTATAATTATTGCTCATCCAGCCACAAAATAGCTGTGACCCCGCGCGGATAATATTTGCTCCCCGTGATCTCACCGGAGATGATCTGGTCGCTCCAGCTCCAGACTGAAAGTTCCGGATGCGTAAGCCACTCCACATGTGCCCGGTCCGCTTCACTGCCGCTCTCTGTCCACTCCAGGCCCAGAATCTGGCGTGCGATGAACTGGCTCAGATAGATTTTGCTAAGCCAGCTGTTGTTGCTGGTGGAAGAGATTTTCCAGCCGCCGTCTTCGAACAGGCAGACTCCCTTGACGAGCACCGCCTGCAGGTGCCGCTCCAATGCGGCAATATATCCGGCAAACCGCCCTTCACGCTCAAGCGCTTCTCTGCAGCCGGTATAATACGGGAATATAAGGCCTTCGATGGCCGGGATGATCTTGGAGTCGTTGCCTTCGCCGATCACTGCCGGAATGTAGCCATCCTCTGTAACACTTGCCACAATCGTTGCGGCGCAGCGTTCAGCCTGATCGCCAGCGGTACTTGACAGCTCCGGCTTTCCTGACTCGCGGAAGATCTTTTCCATCGCAAGATAAGCCGCCCAGCATTTGCCGGCGAGGTAAATGTTGTTCCGGGCCTGCCCCAGCGATACATCCAGGCTGTCATAGGTCGTGATTTCTGCCCCGCCCATCGTGCGCGAGCTGTCCAGACCCATGACGCCGTTGCGCTGGCCGGGATCGGGATGGTCGCGGTTGACCATGCTGGTGAGGCAGTCTTCCAGCACGCCCAGATTCCGTTCCATCCAGGAATGGTCCCCCGTATGCTCCAGGTATACCGCCGCACTCAGTACCCAATTGACAAGCTGTTCATGGGTCATATGTGAAAAGCACCCGTTAATGCCATACATCTCATAAGCCGAATATCCGGTACGCGACACCGCGTTGGCCACTCCCATATCATGAGTAAAGCTGATGCCTCCGGGATATTCCGTCTTGCTGCCAGGGAAGCGGACAGTATCTGTATAGCTGTACCGCTCCACGAACATATCCAGTTCATTGCGCACGGTCCACGGATTCATCCGCAGCTCATAGAACAGCTGGTCGACCGTAAGGTCGAAGGTATTCATCATGCGGTATTCGCCTTCGTTCACGATCCAGAACGGTTTATGATTGTAATCGAGCAATTGGGTAGAACCGTAATAGCTGCGGATGGCATGGGCAAGCATGAAGGTCTGGTCTTCGCTGAGCCCTGATTCCTCCAGCATGGCATTGGCTTGTACGGCCTGCCGCTTAATCTCCTCAAAGTGTCCCAGAGCATACTCTGCAACAGACTCCACATTACTGAAATAACGGTTATAGTAGTAGGATGCGTCCATCCCTGTAGTCACGAAGCCGGAGCGGTGGAAGCAGACAGCGAAACGGTAGCATTGCTTCACACCCGGCGGAACCTCCATCACTTGCGCGCCTACCTGGCCCAGACCAAAGGTCCAGTTCTCCTCCAGCTCAGCCAGCAGGATGTCTTCCATTGTGAAATGCAGTGCCGATTTCACGCCGGTCCCCTGCTCTGCGGCGATAGCCACAAATCTGCCCTGGCCTACTCCGGTTAGCCCGGACTGCATATCATCCAGCCGTCTCATCGCGCTGTAGGGATCATTGCCCTGGTAGCCGAAAAAGGCGCGTCTAGCCGATGGACTTGCGGTATTATCCACTTCCAGCTCCACCAGAAGTGCCGGAAGCAGAATCTGCTTCAGCTCCTCCTCAGAGGCCGTTTCCGGATCGGGGACCGCCCTTACCGGTGAGTAAATGCGGAAGGCAAGATCCCCTGCCGACCAGCTGTCTGTGCTGAGGCTGAAATTACGGGTAATCTCTTCATCCGCGAACGGATGGAGAATTCTTGGCTTGTCCGGATTGGGATCTGGGTTTTCAATATCGTAGCGTTTGCTCTCATCATCCCCGCCCTGTTCATGAAAAGGCATTGTATCATAACCATTGCCGTCTTCTCGGGCAAGGCCGATAAATATATTTTGTCTGGGCGGCTTGCCGGCTTCCAGATCGAAGCCGCCTGCGGCTCCTTTGAACCCCAGGGTAAAGCTCGCAAAAGCTCCAATGGGTGAATGATGGGCATTGTAAAATTGATTCTTTGGCATAACGTCAAAGCACTCCCTCCAGCTATTTGCCGGCGCTGCCGGACTCTATCTCTATGTTAGCTATCCCCCCGCTCCTCTAACAGGTTCAAAGCCGCCTATTATTTGGGCAAATCAAACGAATGAATCCGGCTATGCTATAATAAATCCATATATTCCAGTGAAAAAGAGGATATCCATGAACGTGAACTTTCCCGGCATTGAACATTCTTTGGACGGCCGCATGTCCCCGGATCTGCAAGCGGCTTTTCACATCTACGCCGCCCATTGGCGCAAAGTCAACGCGCAGTGGCAGTACCCCGAGCATACTCACCCGATGTTCGAAATCAACCTTGTGTTGCAGGGAAGGCAGCACATGACTGTCGGCGGGCAATCCTATTTGCAGGAATGCGGGGACATCCTGTTCATCCGCCCCGGAGTCAGACATGCCAGTCTAGGAGCTGACTCTGCCGAAGAAATGGCCTATTATTGCCTGCATTTTGATATCGATGATCTGTCGCTGCGGCGCGCACTCCTGACGATGGATGCCGTCAGTCTCAGCGGCGAATCGTCCGTGCTGCTGGCGATCCGCTCAGCGCTGGATCTGATGATCCGCACGGCGCTTCTCACGGAAGCAGAAGTTGCCCAGCGGAACCGGCTGGTGAGGCTGAATGCCTCCCTGCAGCTATTCGCTGCACTTAGCGCATGGGTGCTGTCCGAGACCCCTGCGGCCACGCGCAGCGCGCAACCCGGGATTACGGAGAATACCGTCGCTCTAGCGAATGCAGTCGAAGGATTACTGCAGGAATCGGTCTTTACAGCTGCAGCAACCGGCAGCAGAGGCGGCGGCATTGAGGATATTGCCGCGCGGCTGGGCTACAGCCCCAACCACTGCAACCGGGCATTCCGGCACATCTACGGAATGTCGCCCAGACAATACCTGTCCGGTCTGATTATCCGCCACGCGAAGCTGATGCTGCTGGATAACAGCCTGTCCGTCGAGGCCATCGCCCACCGGCTCGGCTATCGCGATGTCTCCCATTTCAGCAAGCAGTTCAAACGCTGGACCGGCCTGCCGCCCATGTCTTACCGCCAGTTGACAGCAGAGTCCATATAGTTCACAGGAGCGAGACGGGCTCACAGCGGTTGTCACTAAAAAGCGGAGAGCTTAGCCTGCCTATATGATATGAGTACAAAACTACGCCGCAGCTGTCTCCCGACAGAAGCCGAACCGTTGCCAGCAGGCCGGCAGCCAGGATAGGCACCTGCTCCTTATCCAGTGATTTGAGCGCTTCTGTAAGTGATGCTTGAGCCGCCGTCCATTCGGATACCGTTACAGTCATCTCCTGAATACCCGGTTGATCTGTCAACACCCGGTTGAGTCCGTAACCGGGTGTTGAGCGCTTTCAATGCACTGCGGTAGGATTCGTCAGCTTCCTCCATTCCGTTTACCGGCCGCCCGATGCCAATCGAGACCTGGAGCTTCAGGTAACTGTTGATTTTGTGATGGAGATCCCAGCGTGGACGCCGCTCCTTTGTTGCCGTCGGTCAAGAGCTCAAGCTGCTCCTCTACCGTTATGGAATGATTTTTGCGTTCATAGGATTGGAGCATTTCCTTGTTGCGCTCTTCTTCGGATTCCTGGCGGATGACCGCCACGGCCCGTCCCACCACCTGCTCCAGCTGGCCAGTGTTCACAGGTTTGACAATGTAGTCCAGTGCCCCCGCCTGCCGGGCATATGAAAACTCCTGGTAAGCGCTTATAAAAACAACCTTGACCGGACGTCCCGACTCATGGATATCCCGGATAATATCAATGCCGCTGAAGGATTCCTACTTTACTGTAACATGCCAGTCCCGGTGCAGGGATGAAGCTTTTTAAGGTGGAATAGCAGTTTTTATAGAATTCTGTACTCCCCGGCAAAATAGAAAAGACGGCTCCAATTCAACTAATGAATTGAAGCCGTCTTATTTGGGGACAATCCTCTAAATCTAACCCAGATTGATCTCACGGATCTTGCCGAGCGGAACCTTTGGCTTGCGGTCCTCCGTCAGAAGGCCGTTCACTTCCTGCTGCACATCGCTTACCTGGGTGTAGCAGTAGCCGCTGATGTACGGCGTAGCTTTAATTGCCGCAGTAATCGCCTGGAAGCGCTCGAGGAAATCCTGCTCGGTCTTTACCTGATTTCCATAGCCCCAGCCGCTGTCCGTCTGAAAGGCAATGCCGCCGAACTCACTGATGATGACCGGCTGTCCTTTGTAGGCATACCCTTCGGCCCAGGCAAATTTGTAGTTATTGAAGGAGATCCCATTATTAACGATAGAATTTTGGTCGGCATAAGTGGCCAGAAATTGTTCTCCGGCTTCTACATAATCATGCAGGGTTAAAATATCCGAAACGGTATGCTCCCAGCCGTCGTTCGTCACGACAGGACGGTAAGGATCAATCGCTTTGGTCAGATGATAGATGCCCTCCGTGAATTTCTGCTGTCTGACATCCTTGGCAATGGCGGATATTCCCCACGATTCATTGAAAGGAACCCAGGTAATGATGCACGGATGATTATACTGCTGCGGCACAATTTCCAGCCACTCTCTGGTGAAGCGTTCTACAGCAAGATCATTGAATTCATAGGTGGCAGCCATTTCCGACCACACCAGCATCCCCTTCACATCGCACCAGTACAGAAACCGGGCATCCTCAATTTTCATGTGCTTGCGCAGGCCGTTGTAGCCCATTTCCGCAATCCAATCGATGTCGTCGATCAGTGCCTGCTCATCCGGCGGTGTCAAATGGCTGCCGGTCCAGTAGCCCTGATCCAGAATCAGACGCTGGTATAACGGTCTGTTATTAAGCAGAATCTGGCCGTTGTCAATGGAGATTTTACGAATGCCGAAATAAGAATACACATGGTCTACGCTTTCCTCACCGCGAAGCAGCGTGAATTCAACGTCAAACAGATTGGGTGCCTCCGGCGACCACAGGCATTGCAGCCAAGGCCCGGCAGCTTCATGCAGCACATCCACCTCAAGGCTCACCAGATCACGGTCAATACCCAGACTGAACCGCTTCACCTGCCGCCCTTTCAGGGAAATCAGCGTATCGATTGTAAGCTCCAGCCCATCTGTAAGGCCTGCGATGCGGAAATCGAAACGGATCATATGCCGGTCCACATCCGGCGTCATTTTCACGGAATCGATCCGTGTTTCGCTTACGCATTCCAGCCAGACGGATTTCCATATCCCGGTCGTCTGCACATAGAAGCATTCAAAGCTGTCGGAGATCCAGCGCTGCTTGCCCCGGGGCTGGGTGCGGTCCATGCTGTCCTCCGCTTTGAGCACAATCCGGTTGGCGGCACCGAACGTCACAAATGGGGTAATGTCAAAAGAAAAGGCGGCATAACCTCCTTCATGCAGGCCGACATAGGAGCCGTTCACCCAGCATTTTGCCCGGTAATCCACACCCTGGAAATGCAGAATCGCCCGTTTCCCGGCGTTCTCCGCCGGAAGCTCCAGTGTCCGCTCATACCAGACATTGGGATGAAATTCCTGAATGCCGATCCCGCTGGCGGCCGTTTCATAAGTGAAGGGAACCGTAATCTTCCGGGCCTCCGGGAACGCGGCATACCATGCCTCCGCCTCTCCGCGATTGCCATCATCAAAGCTGAAATTCCATTCTCCGTCTAAATCGAGCCATTCCTTGCGCACAAACTGTGGTCTGGGGTAATTGGGAATATAAGATTTTGTCGTCATGAAACTTACACCTGTCCTCTCCATATTCTCTGGTTAAAATCTGTTTGTATCAAAATGGTTAGCCTTTAATCCCTGACATACTGATTCCTTTGACAATCTGGCGTTCAAAAATAACGAAAAGCACAATGATCGGGATCGAAGCAATCGCGTTGACGACCATCGGCTTGACGTAATCCTCGGAGTACTGGCTGATCAGGGTCGGAATGCCCATCGGCAGGGTGAACAGGTTATCGTCGGTGATGGACAGGAACGGCCAGAGAAAGTTATTCCAGGAACCAATGAATGTCAGGATAGCCATAGAGGCCAGCGCCGGGCGGCAAAGCGGCAGCATGATGCGCATGAAGATCCGCCAGCTTCCTCCCCCGTCGATCTGGACACTCTCCAGCAGGTCGTTCGGAATGCCGTCAAAAAAGCTTTTCAGCACAATGACCGCAACGGGGGAAGCCAGCGCCGGAATAATTAACCCCTGGTAGGAATTCAGCAGATTCATATCCTTCGCCACCTGGTACAGCGGAATAATCGTCGCTTCACCGGGAATCAGCAGCCCGGCCAGCACCACAAAAAACATCAGTGTGCGGTAACGGAACGGAATTTTGGATAAGGCAAACCCGGCCAATGCTGCAGCAGCTACGGTCAGCACTGTCACAAAAACAGCGACAAGCAGGCTGTTCCCGATCCAGTTCGTCAGCTTGGTGCCGCTAAGGATTTCCTGATACACCGTTAATGAATAGGGCGGAGTGAACCAGTCCACCACAGTGATGATCTTCATGCCCTCTTCTTTGACCGATACGAACAGCATCCACACCAGCGGCCCCGCGAACAGCACGGCCATAAATAATGAAACCAAACGGTAGAACCATTTCATTACATATCCGCTCCTTTGCGGTTATTCATCCAATATTGCAGCGCCGACAATACCAGCAGAATCACGAACAGCAGATAGGACATGGTCGCCGCATAGCCCAGATCATTGCTCTTGAAGCCGGTCTGATAGATCAGCTGGATAATCGGCCGGGTCGAATCGAGCGGTCCGCCGCCGGTCACAATATAAATCTGCATAAACACCTTGAACGAAGCGATAATCTGCAGCATAGTAATCGTCTTCGTAATCGGAGCCAGATAGGGAAGTGTAATCCGCCAGAACATCTGCCGGTCCCCCGCTCCGTCAAGGCGGGCTGCCTCGTAAATTTCGTCCGGAATTTCCTGAATCGCTGATAAGTGCAGAATAAAGTTGAAGCCTACTGTCCACCAGAGGGTAATCAGCGTAATGACTATCCAGGCAAGACGGGTCTCGGTCAGCCAAAATATTTCCGTATCCCCGGGAAGCAGATGAATTAAATGGAGTACAGAATTCACCAGGCCGGTATACGGCTGGAATACGAACAATCCCAAATAGGAGGCTACCGCGACGGACAGCACACTGGGGATGAAGAAAATACTGCGGTAAAACTTTTGCAGCACGGACTTCCGGTTGGCGATCAGCGCCAGTGAAATAGACAGCACAAGCATAGTCGGTGTTGTCAGCACGACGAAGATAAGCGAATGTCCAAGCGCTTCCCAGACCTCCCGGTCCTGCAGCACCTTGCTGTAATTGTCCCAGCCCAGAAATTCCATTTTGCGGATTAGGGTCCACTTGTAAAAAGTCATTTCCACGCCTTTGAACATCGGCCAGATGGTGAACAGGCCATATACAATCAGAAAGGGAAGCAGGAACAGCAGCGCCTGCGCATCCGCCCTCCAGTTTTTCATTTTCATTCAGGTCACCTCTCCCCAAAACGGCGTACAGGCCTAGGAATCACCGCCTTCAGACCTGTGCATGGCCGCCTGCATGGCTATTTATCCAGCTCTTTCTGCACGCCTGCCTCCATTTTGTCCATCGCTTCAGCCGGCTTCATCTTGTTGGCCCATACTTCATTGAGGATTTTGAAAGAGACATTATCACGGATCTGCCAGGTTTTGGTCGACGGTTTGTTGAATTTCACGGTACTGGCAACAGCGGCATAATCGCTGCGGTAAGGCATGTCTTTGTATTCCTGCTTCTCCAGAACCGAGGGTTTGGAGGGAATATGGCCCGCTTTTGCCCAAATCTGCCCGTTTTCGGCTACATAGTCGGCAAAG
Organism: Paenibacillus graminis; assembly: GCF_000758705.1. Taxonomy (NCBI): domain Bacteria; kingdom Bacillati; phylum Bacillota; class Bacilli; order Caryophanales; family Paenibacillaceae; genus Paenibacillus; species Paenibacillus graminis. Next base: position 4,089,852 of record NZ_CP009287.1, read on the forward strand.
ATCAATGCAGCTTTTCGTTTGGCAGGGTCTTCGGACTTGGTCAGCGGCAAAATAATCGTGTGGGAATCGCCCCAGGTCGCTTCCTGGCCGAACAGCTTGGGAATCGGCATCGCTCCGAACTCCAGCCCCTTCGTCGTTTCCCAGGTTCCGGTTGCCCACACGCCGGTCATCATGGTCGCCGCAGTACCGCTCTGGAAGTTTTTGTAGAAGTCAGGATCGTTTTTCTTGATATAGCCTTCAGTGAACAGCTTCTGAATATATTCAGCCGCCTGGATGCCTTTCGCCTTGTCGATTTCGGCTTTTTTCAGATCATCGGATACCAGATCATTGCCGCCAAGCTGCGAATACAGCGCCCACCACAAGCGGTAAGGGTCGTCATTGGAATTAGAAAGGGCAAACGGGGTGGTTTTGGCCGGAAGCTTCTCTTTCAGCGTCTTCAAGAAGGCCAGGAAACCATCAGCAGACTGCTCAAGCACCGGTTTGCCGTCATCGCCCAGCAGCCCCGCTTCCTTCAGCAGTTTTTTGTTGTAGTACATAATGAAAGGATGGGTATCAATCGGCACGGCATAATGTTTGCCGTCCACAACCGTTGCATCCAGCAGGTTCTGATTAAATGTCGCCCAGTCAACGCCTGCTTCTCCGGCCACTGTGTCCAGACCGGTTACAACCCCCTGGTTGATCAGATCCGGCAGCCGGGAGGTGTGGGAAATGCCGATGTCAGGCCCGTTGCCGTTGCCCACGGCGGTAATCAGCTTGGTATAGTATTCCGCCCAGACGAGCTTTGTGTTCTTCACCTTAATATCAGGGTGGCTTTTGTTGAATTCATCGACCAGCTTCTGCATGTTGTCCCCGTCACCGCCGTCGAACAAGGTCCAGAATGACAGGTTGACGGCTTCACCGCTGCCTTCAGTTTTTGTATTCCCCCCAGTGCTGTTATCCGCAGATGGAGCGGGGCTGCTGCCAGTGTTGCCGTTCGCAGCGCCTCCTGCATTGTTATTGCTGCCGCAAGCACCGAGTACCAGTGAAGATGAGAGCATGAAAGCCAAGGCCAGAAAACCGGTGTTTCTTTTCTTCATTCCTGTCTCCCCTTTATTGTAATCTGGATACAAAACGATTTATTTGTTTTATTACATTTATTTTGTATCTAATGACGATTATAAGGAGACTAAATCATTATGTCAACGCTTTCATTTGGATTTTTAGTAATAATGGGCATGAAAAAACCATTAGTTACAGATTAACTGTACTAATGGTTCTGATCTTCTTCGTCACGGGTAAAGCTCAGCTTCATCATAATCTCCTGGGCATGGTCGCCGAAGCTCCTGCCGAATAAATTGACGCCGCCTTGATGAATAGACTCCGGATTCACACCAATGCGCAGCCGGATCTTCGGGCTTTGGGTCAGATTAAGCTGGCTCAGGCTTACATCCGATACTTTTTCCATATCGAGCGTGGTCTTGTCCCTGTCGACCCTCCATGTCTTGAGCAGCCCGTATTGTGTGGAAGAATCCCACCACCAGGCCGGATTCAGCTTGCCCCGCCTGCCCCCGAAGTCACCCGGGCTTGTCCACATGCCAATCTCGACCCCGTTGATCCATACCGAAATGTCCGACGGCCAGTTGTTGTCGTAGTTAGGCGCTTCTGAGCAAATTTCCATCGACACTTCCAGCGACTCGACTCTGACGCCCTTCGGCACTTCAACCGGGAGTAAATATTCGAGATAGCCTTTACGGAACCAGATAATCTGCGCTCCCACATGCTTGGGATGGTAGAAGCTCGCCGGTTCATCCTCGCGGATCAGCATGGCTTCCGCATCAGCCATGCCGCAGGTCGGCGAAACATCGCAATCGCTGTAATGGCCGATCGGCACCTCAATTTCATAGACACGCACAGCCCCTTTGGGTACAGACTTCTCCTCGTTCAGGGCAATATGTATATCATCGTAATTGCGGCTGCACACCTTCATCGCCCCGCGGGAAGCGGGCAGCAGCTCCGTATTGATCAGCCGGGCCGCTTCCAGCACCTTCACATTGTTGGCTACCGTCGATACAGGCAGCTTCAGCGCCTCGGCGATTTCAATTACGTTCAAATTCCGCGAATTCAGCAAATGGAGAATATCGACCCGGGAGCGGGTCGACAGCGCATGTGCAACGGCCACCAGCTTCTCCGGATCGTCAAAACCTAGTTCAAGCACAGGCTACACTCCTTCGAACCCTAAGTAATACCATAATAGTACGTGCTTGGAGTCACAAAATCAACCAATGTTCTCCAGAAAATAAACCGGTCTTGCGCCGCAGCCTCTGGGCCTTACTCCTATGCTCATGGTACAATACAACCAGAAATATACATAATGAGGTGAACCTGATGATCTATTTCATAAAATTTGTGTACAGCTTCGTGCTGCCTCCCGGACTTTTCGTCATCCTGCTGCTGGGGCTGTCGGTCTGGCTGTGGCGGCGCAGCCGCCGCCCGGCTCTGGCTCTGCTTGGCGTTACTCTCCTGCTTTATCTCTCCATGACTCCCTGGATCAGCAAGCTGCTGATGGGCGGGCTGGAGTACCAGTATGATAAGCCTGAGCTGCTGCAGGGCGATGTAATCGTCGTACTGGGGGGAGGAGCCACTTCCGGAACCCCGGACATTGACGGGGAAGGCAATTTATACGGCTCGGCGGCCAACCGGCTGCTGACCGCAGTGCGGCTGTACCGCCAGACCGGACTGCCGGTCCTGTTCTCCGGCGGCCAGGTCTTTCCCGACAGCGGCAACGAAGCGGATATCGCCAAGCGGCAGCTGATCGGCCTTGGTGTTCCCGGGAGCAATATTCTGGCCGAGAACCGGTCGCTGAATACCGAGCAGAATGCCGTTAATACCGCAGCGATGATGAACAGTAAGGGGCTTCGCCACCCCATTCTGGTTACCTCGGCCTTTCACATGCCCCGGGCCATGGCCTTGTTCAAGGATAACGGACTGGCACCGCTTGCCTATCCTGCGGATTACACCGCCAGCCGGGGAAGCGAACTGTATCCGGCTATGTTCACTCCTTCTCCCGGTGCAATGAATAATACCGGAACGGCACTTAAGGAATACCTCGGCCTGCTTGCCGCCCGTTTCTGATGTCCCTGAGAAAACAAGATATTATACTAACTCCAATATAGAAGCAGCGGCAGCCATGGACAGGAAAGTAATGTCTTGACTGCCGCTGTTTTATTGAACCCAAGCAGGGAATGACTGCCCCAACTGCTTGAATTCACGCAGGAACTCTTGTCAGAAATATAAAAAATTATAAATATTTACATATAAGTATATATGCAGTATACTTCAAATGGCCTTGAAAGGTATTTTATTCCATTTAAAGGAGTAGATGCATTCTATGCAATCATCTTCAAGAATGAAGTTGACGCTTGTTGGAAGTTTTGTTTCAGTTTTTCTTTTTTCTTTTGTTTCCCAGGCGTATGCGACCAATCTAACAGGTTACCCTGCAGCAGCACAGGCTAAAAGTAATTGGTGCTGGGCTGCGGCTGGCGTTTCCATTCTTCAGTATTACGGAATCTCCGTAAGCCAATGTTCTTTTTATGATCATGTGAAGGGAACCTCCGGATGTGCAACAAATGAGAGTGAAACTTATGGAACTGTTCAAGCAGGCATTCATAGCTATGGAGTCTCCAGCTGGAATCATAGCGGAGCGCTATCGTATAGTGACGTCAAAAGCCAGATTGATAACCTTGGCAGCCCGGTATACGTAAGCTGGAAATGGAATACTCCTACCGGTGGCGGGCATGCAGTAGTTATCTATGGGTATGACACATATGGCGGAAATGATTGGATTCAGCATATGGACCCGGGCGGGGGCATAAAAACCTCCATGGTATACACTAACTTTAAAGGCGGGTCAAGCTACGATAGAACCTGGAGATGGGGACTTCATGGCTTCAGCAAATATATTTAAGGAGGGCTTCCCATTAAAAAAACACTGCTGTTAACTGTATCATCATTCTTGTTGTTTCTGACTTTGTTCACGCCTGCATCGGCTCGGGCCGTAGCTGAAGATGTTGTTTCGTTTGCGAATACAGAAGGATTAGCCTTGATTAAAGAAGGGCTGTCCAAGGACCCTGAAGGATACGGTTACGCCAATAAAGCGGAAATTAGTGAAATTACCGTAGGCGAAGGAATGCAGATTCATTTTATTGATGGCGCTAAGCTTAAAGCGGCTTCCGATAGTCTGCTTGACACGGTCACGCCCCAAGAGAACTGGGAGTTTCTAGTTTTATTAAACGGGCTGCCCAAATCAAAAATGGTCATTCAAAAGGATGAAAACGGGGCCTATCAAGTTACTGAATTTGGAGGGAATCCTAATACGCTGGCTTATGCGATCCACGCTCTACAAGTTGTGGGTGAAGTGACTGAGCCTACACTGATCCGTGAGCGGGACGAATATATAGCCGCCTTCAAAGAAGGCAATCAGGAATTCATCATTGCCCCGCAACCGGCCTCATCCGCAGATTCAAAAGGGTTAACCAGTAATCCGGACCCTCAACCACCGGAACATTTGATTGATGTACTGCAGGCGATGCAGAGTGACACTTCCGATGACGGGAAGGATGGGGCGGGAACCATTGCCTCCGCGTATTATGCGGAGGATAATAATCAACTAACAAAGCCTATCATCATTAGCGCCATCATTGCCCTGGCAGCGGTATTTTTGATCTGGACCTACCTCAGAAGACGGAAGCAGCCTGAGCATATGTAAAATGAAATAGGCCGCCTTCCTTCATTGGAATGCGGCCTATTTCTATAGATTACTGTGTGGAGCTTTCTTCCCGCCATCATTTTCCGCATGGGGTTCTCCTATTTAACCAGCGCGCAGAACCCGGCATTTACAACCCCGGCAAGCTGCTCCGGTGCCAGCTCCATCTGCATGCCGATCTTACCGCCGCTGACAGCCATTGTTCCGAGTGCCTCGGCACTGCTGTCAATAAAGGTAGGATAAAGCTTTTTCATTCCTATAGGGGAACAGCCGCCGCGCACATAGCCGGTCCATTTCAGCAGGTCCTTCACCGGAAGCATCTCGATCTTCTTCTCTCCCGCCGCCTTGGCGGCTTTTTTCAGATCCAGCTCTTCGGCCACCGGGATAACATACACATACAGGTTCGCTCCGCTATGCGCAACAAGCGTCTTAAAGACAGTTTCCGGCGGCAGTCCCACTTTCACCGCTACCGCTGTTCCATGAATCTGGCCGTCCTCATTGTCATACAAATGAACCTCGTAAGCGATCTTTCGGGTATCGAGAATACGCATCGCATTGGTTTTGGTGATTGGCATCCTTCATCGACCTTTCAGGCAGTTCTATCTGCTTGCTCTACTAATCTCTCGGGTAATCCATGGCCATAATGTCCATGAAAGGAACCTTAATGAGCTCCTCGCCCCAGCTCACATGCACTTTGCCGGTACGGCTGTCCATGCCGACGATCGTTCCCCGCACCTGCTCCTCTTTGCCCCAGACCGTCAATACAATTTCGGAAGCCTCCTGCATGGCTTCTGTCAATTGATTGCCGATTTCCTCCAGCACAAATTCATCTCTTGTCGGCCGTTTGGCCACTTTCGCTTTTGCCACGCTAATCCTCCATTAAGTTAAGTCTGTTTCCATGTGTTACCACGAATAAATGGATAACTTCTTTTCTCGATTTTGGATTTCATCGAGTTATTGTCAGCAATTACACTAAACTACTATCATATAGGTTATATCTTTGGCACCTCCCCGTCAACCACAGCACCCCCAGCTTCCGTACAGGCTCAAATGCACAATTGATACCCCCGTTTATTGAAATGTAATTATCCACAAAATCTTTTACCAGCCCATACGCTTACACAGAGTAGTAATATGTGCAAGATGATGTTTACCGTGCCAAGCATAGATTCCTATATTTTTACCTACTGCAACTTTACCTGATTCTGGATGGATAAATGTTTTTTCCATATCAGCAGGTGTTAGGCCACGCAAAAGGTTAGTCCAGCGTTTGTGCAAGGCTTCGAGGAGTAAAAGTGAAGTATCCATTGGCAATTTATAATCTGACAGTTCTGCCCATTTCGTTTCGTCATATGGTTTAATGATAGGATTTTCTTCTGTAAGAGCCAATTTAAAGCGGATGTAGGCATTCATATGACTATCTGCAAGATGATGTATTACTTGCCGAACAGTCCAGCCTCCAGAACGGTAAGCTGTTTCAAGCTGTTCATTATCTAAGTCTTTTACAGCATCTCGTAATAATCTTGGTAACTCTTCAATCTCATTGATCCAAACACTAGTAACACTGCTAGTAATTTCACCGTCATATTGAAAAGTGCCAATTGGGTATTTCATATCCATCTACTTAGTCCCCCTAAAAATCCTTATTTTTTATGGCTAACTAAATGAGTCGCTAAAATATATAATTCTCAACAATTCCTCTAATCCCTTCACACCTTAAATGTTATTTTAGCCAGCAGCGCCAAAGAACCCGCAGGAGGCTATCGGGGTGCCTGCGGGTTCTTTTAACATTTCAGAAATTACCTAACATATAAGTTCAGCTAATCCAGCTGCCGCTAACCGTATAATGATCCAATGAGACCGGACTGCCGTTCAGCAGAGCTTTTGTTGCAGTAAGGTTATCTGTGCTTAATTGCAAGCGGTCTCCCTTGATGGAATGATATTGAACGGCCAGGGCGGCTCCTGCTTCAAAAGATGGGGCTTGTGCTGCCCGTTCTGCCGCAAACGCCGCCAGATCACCGGTCCCCCGCTCCGCAGCTTCTTTCACGCTGATGGCCTCCACAACCACTCCGCTCCGCATCCCTTGGGCAGACACTTCGAGGTATCCCTCCCGCTCTTTGAGCTGATAGTTATGGGACAGATATACGGCAAAATAGACCTCCCCTGCCTTGCCGAACAGCGCTGCGGGTTCCTTCAGCCACCGGCCATTGGGCAGCACACCCACTATCGTGTCCGCTTCACCCTCCGGTATGGGGAACAAGGCCAGGACAATGCCCTGGTGATACAGCACCTCCATATAACGGCTCTGATGGCGGGGATCGCCTTCCTGATAGCCTTGACCGGGATGAAAGAAATACAGCCGGTTCACGGCATATTCGGGAGACACCGGCAGCGAAAAGGCCCAGCGCAGCTGCTCGTTGTCGAACTCCTCTACACGCTCCCATAGTCCTCCTGCTGCGAAGCTCTCCGTAATATACGCATACGAATGAATCAGCGGCTGCGGGTCCGGATCGTCGGGATCGACTTTTTGCGTAACCTTAGTGACCTCCACCGGGGTCTGCCGGTTCAGCGCTGCCGCCCGCACCTGACCCGGCGCTTCATAGAACAGGAACCCGGCATACTCGGTGCGGGGCATGGCCTGCGGCAGCTTGAAATCGCCAAATTGCACATAGTCGTGCAGCACGTTCCCATCCGCCGGAACATCATGCGGCCAGCCCCGGGAATGTGCGCCTGCCCAGGCTCCCTTAAGATAAAACTGCCCCCGCTCCTTCCACAGATGATCCAGCATTTCAGCTAGTGAACTCTTCAGCCCGCTGTCTTCCTCCAAATCCCACGCGCAGGTAAATGCCTGCACCCAGTGCCAAAACCACGGCAGACTGCCGTATTCCGGCATTCCCTTCTCCCGGATATACGCCAGTGTATTTTCCAGGCTCTTCCGCCCGTCTGCCAGCAGCTCCTCATCTTCGAACAGCTTGCCGAAGATCAGCTTCGCCGCTGTATATTTGGCCTCATGATGGCCAAAATGAACCACCGGCTTGCGGTAGAAGCCGCTCCGGTAAATATGCCCGATGGCTGTATGAAAAGCAATCCGCAATCCGGCATTCAGCCAGCTTCCGTAATGCTTGGAGAACCAGACCATCAGGCTGCCCATGATCTCCACCGGCAGCTCATGCGGCACGGCCTCGCGCGGCAGCGGATTCAAGCCCAGCGGCCAATGCCCGTATAAACGGGTGCCTGGCTGCCGGTTCTGCAGCAGCACCGTTTCCAGCAGCACAGCCTCCGCTTTGCGCTTCGCCGCCTCCCGGTCAAAAGGCAGTTCAAAGCCGGGATCCACCGCAGCAGCAAACAGATAAGAAGCATAATAAAAGTTGTTGCGCACGTCATCATGGAACCACAGCCCGCTGTCCAGCAGCGGGAGGCTTTCTGCCTCAATTGCGGCTTTATAGATGATTTCGTGCTGGCGGGCCTGGTATGCGCCAGCCCCAGCTTGTAATTCTCCCACTTCCGTTCCCCTCCACCTTTATCCTCATTTTAGTTCTATTGTGCACGCTTTCAGTTCATATGGCAATATCAAAAGCTGACAAATACACTAAAATAAACGTACTAAAAAAGATTATCTCTTGCTAAATGAACCTATATGGATTAAATTGTACCTATACGAACGAAAATATGTTTGCGAAGGAGATTGAATATTCAATGGAAAGACGTTTCGCATCCCATCCCAACGAAGTGAAGCAATTTGACACCGCGCGTCTGCGCAAGGAGTTCCACATTCCAGTCATTTTTGCTCCGGATGAACTGAAGCTTGTCCTGACCCATGAAGACCGCATGATCGTGGGCGGCGCCAATCCGGTACAAGAGGATGTCGTGCTTACCACTGACCTGAAAGAGCTTGGAGTCACTTACTTCCTGGAACGCCGTGAACTGGGTGTGATCAATGTCGGAGGCAAAGGTTCGGTTGTTGTAGACGGAACAGAATATGAAATAGATTTCAAAGAATGCCTGTATGTAGGGCAAGGCGCCAGAGATGTTATTTTCAAAAGCGCTGACAGTGCCAAACCTGCGAAGTTCTATCTGAACTCGGCTCCTGCACATCAATCCTACCCTACTACCAAAACAACGCTGGCTGAATCCGAATCCGGCGCAATGGGCGGCCTGGAGAACTCCAACGAACGTACCATTCACCGCTTCATTCATGCGGGTGGCGTGCAAAGCGCTCAGCTCGTTATGGGGATGACCCAGCTGAAACCGGGCAGTATGTGGAATACAATGCCTTCCCATACTCATCCGCGCCGGATGGAAGCCTATTTCTATTTCGATCTTCCTGACGATTCCATTGTGTTCCATCTGATGGGCGAGCCTACCGAGACCCGTCACATTGTAATGCACAATGAACAGGCAGTCATTTCCCCAAGCTGGTCCATCCACAGCGGTGTGGGTACGCACAACTACACCTTTATCTGGAGTATGGCCGGCGACAACAAACGTTATGATGATATGGACCCCGTAGGCATGAAAGAATTACAATAGAACAAAAACAACTACGGAAAGATGAGGCAGGCGGATGAACCCGATACGGCGGCACGAGATGATTATGGAAGTTTTGCTCAACCAGAAGGATGTTACGGTGAACGAGCTGAGCGACAAGCTCCAGGTGACAGGAAAAACCATCCGTGAGGACTTAAGCAAACTGGAGGAACAGGGACTGATTATGCGTGTCCACGGCGGAGCCGTGCTGGCCCAGAGCGACCAATTCGGCATTCTGCCCTCCAAGAACCCTTTGGATAAATATTCCGATGAAAAAGCGGAGATTGCGCAGCTGGCGCTGGCCCATATTGCAGAGGATGACATTATTGCTCTGGACGGCGGCAGCACCACGCTTGAAATTGCCCGGCGGCTGGAGAATATGCCGCTCACGGTAATCACCAATGATGTATACATCATCAGCGAGCTGGTTCAGAAAGACCGCATTCGTCTTGTTGTCCCCGGAGGTTACCGTGTCCGCAATATGCTGGCAGGTCCTGAAGCTGTCGCCTATGTCCAAAAGCTTAATATAGAAAAAGCCTTTCTGTCGGCTACAGCCGTTCATATTGAACACGGGCTGTCGATTTACACCGGTGATTTCATTGATTTCAAGCAAGCCTTAGTCTCCACTGCCCGCACAGTGTTCGCTGTATGCGATCATCACAAATTCGGGCATACCGCGCTGCGCACGTTCGCTTCCTTACAGGAAGTCGACATGCTGCTTACTGACAGCGGCCTTGCCCAAGAAGCTGTAGAACAGTTCCGGAACGCAGGCGTCAATATCGAATGCGGGTAGATTCAATATCCGTCTAAGCATCGCAAGATGCTCATCCATGTGTATAAAAGGAGAGAATTATATATGTCATCTTTATTCAGTTTGGCAGGTAAAACAGCAATCGTAACCGGTGCTGCCCAAGGTCTTGGACAAGGGATAGCTCTTGCCTTTGCAGAAGCAGGCGCAGACGTGATCTCCGCTTCCCTCAATGCAAGCGACGAAACAGTAGCCGCGGCCAAAGCCTTTGGCGTAAAAGCACTCAGCATCGCAGGCGATTTGAGCGATCACACCAAGCTTCAAGGCATGTTCGACGAAGCTGTTGCTTTTACCGGGAAGGTAGACATTCTTGTCAACTGCGCAGGCATGATCCGCCGCACTCCAGCCAAAGACCATAGTGAAAAGGACTGGTTCGATGTCATCAATCTGAACTTGAACACAGTGTTCCTGCTGTCGCAAATTGCCGGACGCCACTTCCTGGAAAGAGGCAACGGTAAAATCATCAACATCTGCTCTATGCTCTCCTACCAGGGCGGGATCAACGTGCCCGGGTATACCGCGAGCAAGCACGGCGTAGCCGGTCTGACCAAAGCTTTTGCCAATGAATGGGCTGGCTCCGGTCTGAATATCAACGCTATCGCTCCAGGATATATGGCTACTGAAAATACTGCACCAATCCGTGCCGACCAGAACCGTTCCGACTCTATCCTCGACCGTATTCCTGCGGGACGCTGGGGAACTGCGGAAGATGTTAAAGGACCTGCTGTGTTCTTGGCATCGGCAGCTTCCGACTACCTGAACGGCCACATCCTGAATGTCGATGGCGGATGGCTCGCCAGATAAATCCGGGATTATACAATCAGGCTGCGGGCGTGTTATGAAATGACATCGGCTTACTCTGCAAGCAGCTGCTGCTAATCCTGCCTTCAAGCCAAAAAGGCTGCACTGTCCACACTATGGACGCTGCAGCCTTTTGCAGTTTTAGAACAAACGCCTAACACCAGAATGACAAATTGCTCCCAAAGATCTTTTTTCCCAGTGGTCCTCCAGTAAAAAAGCATGCCTGGCATCTCTCAGGTAAATTCAACAAATTCATCCGGGTGGGTACGGATATATTCAGCGATTATAGTATGGCTATCCGGTATAATCCGCTGAAAGCGTTCATACAAGACGTTGATGATCCGCCGCAGATCCTGGTCTGTTTCGAGGTCCTTCAAACCCGCATCGCCCCATTCCAATCCCAACCTGAGGTTTCTGGTCTCCAGCCTCTCCTGTGTCTCTTCGAGCAGCTCCCGCAGCACATTATCTGCAAAAAAACGCACCCCCTCCAGCACTCCGCTCCAATAACCTGGCTGTCCCAGTAAGTAAGAGCTCCAAGCATATAATTCTGCCGGTGAGCGGTAGCTGTGGTCATACATGATGCGGAACATGCAAAGTGCTCTCTGTCCCTTGCCCAGCTCTGTGATTGCCGCAGCTTTTACTGCTGGAGATTTCCCGCGGATCCGCATAAAGGTGGGCTCCATACAAGCCCATGCGAGCCTTTCATCACTATAAGAATCAAAATCTATCCTTCCCATGGCCACGAGCATGTTCATCGCCTCCTATGTCATATTATACCTTTTCGGACAATGCCTGCGGGCGTTCGGCCTTTTTTGTGATAGGTTTAATGCAATTAGACTTACAGGAGCATCCACAGGACAGAGGAATTCTCACTATTTGTGATGCACAGGGCCAAGTGGCCGGTACCGTCCCGCAAAGCTGTCCCTCAAGTCATAGCAACAGTTTTTGGAGGATAGCCCCAGATGTCTATTTTCCAGCAATCTGTTAAAGATGGTCAAAACGTGAAAAACGGCGATTCTCCTATCACGGGAACCGCCGCTTAGCTGCTGATTTAGTGCGCCCGCTTCAGGATAGCCAGGCCATGAACCGGAAGTGTGAGCACAGCAGGGACAGCCTCGCCTGACTCCAATTCCGTGTATGCTCTGCCGTCCAGCTCTACGGACTGCTCCATGCCGCTGAAATTCTGCACAAATACATAATCGATTGCGCCGTCTGTGCGCCATTGGGCCGTGACGCCCGCCGGCAGCTCCGTGTCCAATGTGCGGACAATGCCTGCCTGTTTGGCAATCGCCGCGTACAGCTCCACATAGAATCCGGCATCCTTCACGCGGGTAGCGAGATGGTAAGCACGGCCTTCACCTAAACGGTTCAGCGTCAGCGCAGGCTGCCTCGCATAGAAGTCTGTACGGTACGTGCCCAGCGCCTCTGCCCCTTCAAGGTGGATCAGCTCGGCAATCTCATGCGCGTCATAGTCTCCTTCGAGACTTAGGGCATTGCCGGAATTCATCACCAGCCCGTTCAGATCACGGCTGTGCAAGCCTTCGGTCTCTTCGGCCCAGATGCCAAGTGTACGGCGCAGAGGGCCAGGGAATCCGCCCAAATGGCAAAGATCCGTCTCTCCGACCACACCCGACCAATAAGTTCCCAAGAAGGTACCGCCTTCTTCGACATACTTCTCAATCCGTTTGCCGTTGTCCTCGCTGATCAGATACAGCATGGGTCCGATCACCAGCTTATAGGCGGAGAAGTCTTCCTCCGAACCGATAATATCGACCGGAATGCCCAGCTCCCACAGTGCCTGATAATGCTGAAGCACCGTTTCTTCATATTTCAGGCCGGAGTTGCGGATACCCTGGGCATCCTTAACCGCCCAGCGGTTGTCCCAGTCATATATAATAGCGGTCTGCACAGGTGTGGTTGTGCCTACTACGTCTTGCAGCTCTGCGAGGGTACGTCCAACTTCGGCAACATCGCGGAAGACACGGGTTTCGGCGTGGCCGCTGTGGTCAATCACGGCACCGTGGAATTTCTCGCTGGAACCGCGGCTTTTGCGCCATTGGAAGTACTGGACAGAGTCTGAGCCGTGGGCAACCGCCTGCAGCGAAGACAGCTTGTGCATGCCAGGCCGCTTCAGCTTGCTGACCGACTGCCAGTTCGTAAGCGAAGGTGTGCTTTCCATGAGCAGGAATGGCTTGTGCTTGAAGGTACGGAACATATCGTGGTGCATCGCCGTCCAGGCCGCGAGCCGGGCATCGTCATTATCTTCGGTGTACCCCCAGGCCGGATAGGCATCCCAGGAAACGACATCCAGGATTTTGGCCAGCTTGCGGTAATCCACGCCGTCAATATTGTGCATATTGGTCGTTACCGGCAGCTCAGAATTATAATTGCGCACAGAATCAATCTCGTGCTGGCAGAAATCAATCGTCGACTCGCTTACGAAGCGGCGCCAGTCCAGGTTAAGTCCGTGCACCTGGTTTTCTCCGTGCGGGGCCGGGGACTCCACCTGATCCCAGGAAGTGTACGTATGGCTCCAGAACGTTGCCCACCAGGCATGATTCAATTCATCCAGGCTGTCGTCGTATTTCACCTTTAGCCATTCCCTGAAGTTGGCCTGGCACAGGTCACAGTGGCATTCACCGCCGTACTCATTCGAGATATGCCAGCCAATACCTGCCGGATGATCCGCGTAACGCTCAGCCAGTTTGCCGTTCAGCAGGGCTGTCTTCTGCCGATACACCGGCGATGTATAGCAGTGGTTGTGCCGGACACCATGCAAATTGCGCACGCGGTTTCGTTCTACCCGCAGCACTTCCGGATATTTCGCTGACATCCAGGCGGGACGTGCGCCGCTCGGGGTAGCCAGAAAAGCATAAATCCCATTCTCGGCAAAGGTATCGAGAATGCTGTCCAGCCAATGGAAGGTGAATACGCCTTCCTCCGGCTCCAGCGATACCCAGGAGAAGATGCCTACAGACATTACATTGCATTTCGCCAGTTTCATCATGCGGATATCCTCACGCAGCACTTCAGGATATTTCAGCCATTGCTCGGGATTATAGTCGGCCCCATGCAGCATGGCCGGAATCTTGCTGCTGACCGGGGATAATTTCATATTCATTGGCAGGTTCATCCTTTCGGCAGGTTGTCCATGTCCAGATGGGATTATTCTCTGATAATATGTGAGGACAAGCCCTGTCTATTTCATGAATCATTCTTTATACTGTATATAATATAGGATAAAATCATTCAGGCAGTAGGAGTATACACTCGCTTTACTAGCACAAAATGAATACGAGGTGACCATCATGCTCCCCTTCTCGCTAATTGAAATGCCGCGCGACCCGAACCGTTTTCCCTTGTATCCCTATTCGGTCGGCCGGCACATCCAGTATCATCATGTTCGGCCCGGCGGTTTTCCCGTATACCAAATCTTTCTGATCCGCACCGGAAAAGGCTTATTCCGGGATCTAGAGACTGGTGGGGAAACGGTTCTCGAATCCGGTATGGCTTTCGCTTATCCGCCGGACCGGGGCCATGAATATTACCCGCTGTCCCTGGAGCCCTGGCATGTGGGCTTCATCGGCTTCCACGGGGACCTCTCCCAGGGGCTGCTGGAAGGAATCGGGATGCAGCCTGCCGCCCTGCCCTTACGCCCTGAGCGCTTCGAGGAGTGCTGGGAACAGGTGGGCAGTATCTGGCACACTGTGAACCAGCAGGCCAGCCGTCAGGATGAACAGGTGATGCAGGAGCTGTCCGTAGCGCTCTACCGGCTGCTGCTGCTGCTTCGCCGCAGTGATTCTGACACAGGCCCCGCTGGGCGGCTGGAACTGGAGAACGTACGCAATGAGGCATTGCAGAAGGCGGTAAGCCTGATCAATGAGCATTTTACCGAACCGCTGCTGGTCTCTAATCTTGCGGCCGCCGTAGGGTACTCCGTACAGCACTTTCAACGGCTGTTCCTGCAGGAATACGGGATTACACCGCATAAATATTTGCAGAACCTCCGTCTGGAGCGCGCACTGCAATTGATGAGGGAGAATGCCGATATACCAGTACAAGACATCGCACTGAATCTCGGCATGGAAACCAATTATTTCATCCGTGTCTTTCGGAATACATATGGTTGTACGCCGGGGACGATGCGCAAGCGGCTGCATGAATCCTAAACAGGAGACAACCTGGTATGACGCTGCCCAAGTGACGAAGTGCCCGTTCGAAAGGATCACGTTTATCTAGCAGACACATAAAGACAATACACACACAAGGTGGTAGAAGCTGTGGAGATTTTTGAATACATCTTACTCATGCTGGCGGCAATCGCGTTATCCAATTTGCTGAACCGGTTTATCCCGTCCGTTTCGGTCCCTATTATTCAGATTGCTCTCGGGGTCGGGATTACCTATCTGCCTTTGCATTTTGAATTAAGGCTTAACCCCGAGCTGTTTTTACTGTTGTTTATCGCTCCCCTGCTGTTCAATGACGGGCGCCATTCTGACAAAGAAGCGCTGTGGAGCTTGAAGAAACCCATTCTTTTATTAGCGTTGGGCTTGGTATTCATGACGGTAGTTATCCTGGGCTTCTTTCTGAATTGGCTGCTTCCTGTCATCCCGCTGGCTGCGGCTTTTGCGCTGGCTGCGGCACTCGCTCCTACCGATGCCATTGCCGTTGGCGCCCTGGAAGAGAAAATCCACATCCCCCATCAAACGATGAAAATCCTGGAGGGAGAATCCCTGATCAACGACGCTTCGGGGCTGGTATCCTTTCAGTTTGCTGCCGCAGCGATGGTAACCGGCGCTTTCTCCTTGCGTTCGGCCAGTCTGAGCTTTGTAGGAATATCCATCGGAGGCATTGTGCTTGGGCTGCTGCTGACCCTTGTGAAATATGTATTTGTGAAGTGGCTGCGCAAACTGGGCATGGAGAATGTAACGCTGCATATGCTGATTGAGGTCTTAACCCCCTTCGCAGTGTTTCTGGCGGCTGAGGAGCTTGGCGTTAATGGAATCTTGGCGGCTGTCAGCGCGGGTATCGCGCACTCCTTTGGCTATAAAAAATTGGACCCCGAGGTTGCCAGATTGAATATTGTGTCCAAAAGCACCTGGTCTGTCATCATTTATGTTCTGAATGGACTGGTTTTTCTGCTGCTGGGCACACAGCTCCCGGAAATTATACGGACGATCTGGAGCAGTTCCAACCTTGGACACGCCGAAGTGATCGCCTACACTCTGGTATTGACCCTTGCCGTGCTGACCCTGCGCTTTATCTGGGTTCTCTTCATGAAGCTTCCCGGAAGCAGTGAACAGATACCCGTCCGGGGACATAAAATCAGAAACGCGCTCATCCTGAGCCTATCCGGTGTACGCGGAACGATCACGCTGGCTAGTACATTATCCCTGCCTTTTCTCCTTGATAACGGGAACCCGTTCCCGGAGCGGGATCTGATTATTTTTTTGGCGGCAGGTGTCATTCTGTGGACCTTGCTGGCGGCTAACTACCTGCTGCCTCTTCTGATCAAAAATGAAGTGGATTCCGAAAATGACGAATCACACATTGAAATCGAAATCCTCCGCAATGTTGTGATTGCGTTAAGTGAACAAACAAATGAAGACAACAGAGCGGCAATCAGCAAAATTATCAGCACATACAATTCACGGATCCGCAAGCTGAAAAAGGAAGAAACCGGGGACAGGCTCCAACGCCCATGGATCATCCAGACGCTCAAATGGCTCCGGGAGAACACCTTGCAGGCGATCCAAAACAAAGAAGTCAATCCCTTCATGGCATACCGCTATTTGCATAGACTCAACAGAACGCTGTACCGCTTCACCAAAGATGAACAATACAGAACAGACCTGCTGGCGCTCCGGCAATGGATGGAAGTATCCGGCATCCTGCAGCAGGCCAGATTAACGTTTCAGGAAAGGCGCGCAGCCGTAGATGCATTCCGGATACGCAACATCCACTATGTTATTGTGCAATTAAAGAACATACTGCCTACAGCGGGAGCCGAGATTGAAGATGTCAGCTCTTTACTTCTGCGTTATGAACGGATGCTTGGCAGATATACGCGAAATGAACCTGACCCTTCGGCCAAAGAGGACTTGGATACGTCGCTGGACGAACTGGCCCGGGTAGGCATCCAATTAGAGAGAGACCAGATTCAGCACATGTTCGAATCCGGCAAGCTGTCGCGGGCCGGAATGAAGGGAATGAAAAGCAACCTGCTGCTGATGGAGCATGACCTCCGGGAATTAACCCTTTGAGCGGGCCGGGCAAATCCCCGGTCTAAGCGGTCCTGGCAGCAAGAAAATCAGCTGTGCCGCAGAGATCGCTTGCCTGAGAGCAGAACGGCTGTGCTGTCTCCCACGGACAGTACAACCGTCTTGTATTTCGGTCTAGAATTACCTTGGAGACCAACTCCCCATGAATCCTACCTAACTCCAAGTGGAAAAGTGTACTAATTTGCTAGAGTATCCCGTCATCGACAGATGAAGTGGAAAAAGGTACACTAATTCAGCTCATTTCTCCATTGGACGAGGAATATAGCTTGATTAAGTTTACTTTTTCCATTAAAATCTTACGATTTTTGAATTTTTGGAAAAATAAGCTCCCTTTTTCCAACTAGCACTTGGAAGGAGCCGGATGCTCCAACAACGGTATTTCCTCCGTTGTCTCCGGGCAACCCGGCCTTCGTTGCTCCAACAACGGTATTTCTGCTGTTGTTTCCGGGCAACCCGGCCTTCATTGCTCTAACAACGGCATTTCTGCCGTTGTTTCCGGGCAAACCAGCCTTCGTTGCTCCAACAACGGCATTTCTGCCGTTGTTTCCGGGCAAACCGGCCTTCGTTGCTCTAACAACGGCATTTCTGCCGTTGTTCGCTACAAAACTCGTCCATAAGTGTTTCTCCAAATTTCTGCACATTTTATCCATAAGAGGAAGTAATCATAGTTTCCTATACAACTTAAAAAACAGCTGCCCGCCCTGGACTTCATCCTCAAGTCCAGGCTGCAGCTGTATTTTAATGCCTATCCTTAGTGTTTAACAAATTACACTGCCGCAAATTGGCTGTTATACAGCCGGGCGTAATGGCCGCCGCGTTCCAGCAGGCCCTCATGAGTGCCGCTCTCGATGATATCACCGTCTTTCATATAAAGAATCACGTCCGCCTCGCGGATCGTGGACAGCCGGTGGGCAATCACGAAGCTGGTGCGGCCGGAAATCATCGCCAGAAAAGCCTTCTGGATACGCGCCTCCGTCAAGGTGTCGATACTGCTGGTCGCTTCGTCCAGAATCAGCATGGGCGGATCGGCAAGCATGACACGGGCGATGGTGAGCAATTGCTTCTGTCCCTGGGACAGATTATCCCCTGAACCGGAAATCTTCGTGGCATAACCTTCGGGCAGCCGCTGGATGAAGCTGTGGGCATTCGCAGCCTTGGCGGCGGCAATCACTTCTTCCTCAGTCGCCTCCGGCTTGCCGTATGCGATATTGTCGCGGATCGATCCCCCATACAGCCAGGTATCCTGCAGCACCATCCCGAAATTGCGGCGCAGGCTGTCGCGTGTAACGGCCCTGATATCGGTCCCGTCCAGCTTGATGCTGCCGCTGTCCACATCATAGAAGCGCATCAGCAGGTTAACCAGTGTAGTTTTCCCGGCCCCTGTCTGCCCGACGATGGCCACCCGTGTGCCCGGCTTCACTTCCAGGCTGAAATTCCGGATCAGCGGGCGCTCCGGAGAATAGGCAAAGCTCACCTGGTCAAATGTGATCGTCCCCTGGCTTATGCCGAGCACCCGCGCGTCTTCAGCATCCTGGGTTTCCGGCGGCAGATCCAGAATTGCAAAAATCCGCTGGGCCGAAGCCGTTGCTGATTGAAGCTGCGTAATGACACCGGTAATTTCATTGAACGGCTTTGCGAACAGGTTCGAATAGATCAGGAAGCTGGAGAGATCCCCGACTGTGAAATGGCCTCCGATCACCAGAGCGCTGCCAATCATGGCAATCACAGAAAACGTAATATTGTTCACCAGCCGTGTGCTTGGATTGGACAGCGAGCCGTAGAACTGGGCTTTGACACCGGTCTGGTACAGCTCATTATTCCGTACGGAGAACTCCGCGAAGCTGTGGTCTTCATACCGGAACGCCTGCACTACCTTCTGGCCGCCGACGATTTCCTCTACATATCCGTTCAGCCCGCCGAGTATTTTAGCCTGCTCGCGGAACAGCTTCTGGGAGCGTGTAGTTATGAACCGGGCGACATAAAAGGTTGCCGGTGCCGACAACAGCACAACCAGTGTCATCACCGGACTGATGTAAAGCATCAGACCAATGGCTCCGGCAATGGTCACCACTCCGGTAAGCAGTGTAGAGAAGCCTTGCAGCAATCCGTCCGAGACCGCATCCATATCATTCACGAACCGGGAAATGCTGTCTCCCTGCGGATGGTTGTCATGGAACTTCAGCGGCAGCACATTTAGCTTGTCGAACAGCTCCCGCCGCAAATCATAGACTGTCCGGTAGGCGATCCGGTTGGTATAGTAAGTCAGCAGCCAGCCAAAAAAGCTGCCGACCAAATAGACCACTGCCAGAAGCAGGAGCAGCCGGAGGACGCGGGCAAAATCCACTTGTCCAGGACCAGTCATCTGGTCGACAGCCCAGCCAATCAGGAGTGGACCGATCAGACTGGCGATCACACTCAGGAGAGCACAGAACACAGCGGCAATGGCGATGCCCCGGTGTTGTCTGGTATAACCTATAATTCTTTTCCAGGTTGCTCCAACATTCATCGTGCCCCCGCCTCCTCTGCAGACAGCTGGGACCCGCAGATTTCCTGGTATACGCGGCAGCTCTCCAATAATGCTTCATGTGTGCCAATACCGGCAATCCGGCCTTCGTCAAAGACAATGATCTGATCCGCCTGGCGTACGGTGCTTACCCGCTGGGAAACCAGCAATACCGTGATTTCCCCGCTGCTCTCCTTCAGTGCGCGGCGCAGCGCAGCATCCGTGGCAAAATCCAGTGCGCTTGCCGAATCGTCCAGAATCAGGATCTGCGGGTGCATAGCAACCGCCCTGGCGATGGTCAGCCGCTGCTTTTGTCCCCCGGACAGGTTCAAGCCTCCGCGTGCAACCGGAGTAGCCAGCCCTTCAGGCTGCTTCCGGATGAACTCTTCTGCCTGGGCGACAGTGGCGGCGGCCAGCAGTTCCTCTTCCGAGGCGTCCTGCTTGCCCCAGCGGATATTGTCAGCAATCGTACCGCTGAAGAGCGTAGCCTTCTGCGGTACGATGCCGATCTTCCTCCGCAGCTGCTCCAGCCCGTAATCTCTGACATTTACGCCTTCCACCCGTATCTCGCCCTCCACCGCATCATAGAAACGCGGAATCAGATTCACGAAGGTTGACTTCCCGGAGCCTGTGCTGCCGATTAGCCCTACGGTCTCTCCCCGGTTGATCGCCACAGAGACATCAAGCAGTGCCAGCTCACCGGTGGTGTTGTAGCCAAAAGATACATGCTCGAAGGTGATCGCCGGAGCCTGCTGATCAGCCCGGGGAAGCGGGTGCTTTCCGGTATCCGCAACGGAGGCTTCAGTATTCAGCACATCATTCACACGATTCGCCGAGGAAGAGGCCTTGGTGAAAATAATAACCAGATTCGAGACTACAATCAGCGCCAGCAGAATCTGGGTCACATAATTGATAAAAGCAATAATTTCCCCCTGAGACAGCCGTCCCGCATTAATATGGATGCCGCCTGCCCACAGAATGGCAATAATTGCGGCGTTGACCACCAGCGTTGTCATAGGTCCCAGCCATGCGGAGATGCGGGCGACACGGATTGCCGTCGCTGTGAGATCCTCCGAAGCGGCATCAAAGCGCCGCTTCTCACTTCGGCTCTTGGCAAAGGCGCGGATCACGCGGATGCCGGACAGGTTCTCGCTGAGCACAAGCGCCAGATGATCCAGCTTCTGCTGGTATTTGCGGTAGAGCGGCGAGCTGCGGGTGATGATGAAATACAGAATCACACCAAATACCGGAGTCGCCGCAAGCAGGATCAGCGAGAGCCGGAAGTCGAGTATCATGGACATGATAATTGCCCCAATACAGATAAATGGAGCACGGATGACCAGCCGGATCAGCATCGCCACCGCAAGCTGCAGCTGGTTCACATCATTTGTGATCCGGTTGATCAGCGAAGGCGTGCCAAAGGTATCCAGCTCGGCATAGGAGAGCGCCGAAATATGCTTGAACATCTTATTGCGCAATGAAGTGCCGAAGCCCTGGGAGGCCTTGGCGGCATAATATTGGCATACCAGGGAACAGCTGAAGCCCAGCAATGACATCAGCACCATCAGCCCGCCCATCCGGTATACATAGGCGCTGTCGTGGCGGCCAATCCCATTGTTGATAATCAGGGCGACGAGGGTTGGCAGCAGCAGTTCAAGAATCGCCTCCAGCAGCTTGAAGAATGGCCCCAGTGTCACTTCTTTTCTGTAGGGTTTAAGAAATACAGCCATTTTGAACACAGTAATCCTCACCTAACTTCATTAGTATGTAAGAGCTATGAAAATGAAAGAAGACCCGTTATGATTATGTCATACCTGCTTACATATTAATAATATTGGTTTCGTATCCATACGATATGATTCACATATGGCAGAGAACGCAAACCGGAGGTACACTTATGGATATCCGCCAGTTGAAATATTTTTTGGCGATTGCCGAAGAAGGTCAAATTACATCGGCGGCGAGAAAGCTGCAGATGGCGCAGCCGCCGCTTAGCCAGCAGCTCAAGCAGCTGGAGGAGGAGCTTGGCGTGCTGCTGGTGGAACGCGGTCCGCGGAGCATTCAGCTGACTGAAGCGGGAATGATCCTAAGGGAGCGGGCACAGCAGATTCTGGAGCTGACGGACTCTACCACCCGGGAGCTTAAGGATTTTGTTAAAGGTGTGTCCGGTACACTTTCCATCGGCACTGTCTCCTCATCGGCGGCTACCTTGCTGCAGGACCGGCTGGTGGAGTTCCATCACAACTATTCCGGGGTGAAATTTGAAATCCATGAAGGCAATACCTACCGGATCATCGATCTGTTGAACAAAGGGATTGTTGAAGTGGGCATCGTCCGCACCCCGTTCAGCAGCGCGGGCCTGGAGTGTGTCTACACGGTGTCTGAACCAATGATTGCCGTGATGGCTCATGAATATGACTGGACAGGCGGGAAGCCTGAGATTGAAATCGATGAGCTCCGGAACCGGCCCCTTATTGTTTACCGTCGCTTCGAGCAGCTGATCCGCGAGACCTGCCTGGAGAACGGATTTGATCCGCAATTCTTTTGCATGAATGACGATGCCCGCACCACCCTGCTCTGGGCCAATGCGGGGCTCGGAATCGGCATCATTCCGCGGTCGGCTTTCACCCTCGCGAGCAACAGCAATTTGGCAGCCAAGGAAATCCGCAGCGATTCCCTGAACACCCGGGTGGCTGCCGTCTGGATGAAAAACAAATACCTGTCCTCCCTGGCCGCGAAGTTTATTGAGAACTTTCAGAAGTAACGGCAGAATATAACAGGGCAGAATAATGGAAAATACTAAATATTGGAGGTATTAACCTTGTCGATAAAAGGGCTTAATCATTTTTTATTTTCCGTCTCCGATTTGGAAACGTCGATTGAGTTTTACAAAAATGTATTGGATGCCCGCTTGTTGGTCAAAGGCAGAACAACTGCTTACTTTGACTTAAACGGGATGTGGCTCGC
Organism: Paenibacillus graminis; assembly: GCF_000758705.1. NCBI lineage: Bacteria > Bacillati > Bacillota > Bacilli > Caryophanales > Paenibacillaceae > Paenibacillus > Paenibacillus graminis. Next base: position 4,112,480 of record NZ_CP009287.1, read on the forward strand.
TCTCAACGAGGAAAAAGATATCCCGCGTAATGAAATAAGTAAGTCCTACACACATATTGCTTTTTCAATTGAAGAAGCTGACTTGGAACAGATGTACGGGAAGCTGCTAAGCATGAATGTAAACATCCTATCCGGCCGGCCGAGACATGAAAAAGACAAGCAATCCATTTATTTTACGGACCCGGACGGTCATAAATTTGAGTTTCATACAGGGACTCTTCAGGATAGATTGGATTACTATAAACAGGAGAAGACACATATGGATTTTTTCGATTTATAAGTTTCATCCTATTAATCAGCACAAAAAACCCGCCCCGGTCATCACCGGTGGCGGGTTCATCTTTTTAACTTAATGCAGAAAAGGCCGCTGCGGATTACACCATGATTTTGCAGATATCGTTGGTGAACTGTACCGGATCATTTACCTGCAGGCCTTCGATCAGCAGCGCCTGATTATACAGCAGGTTCGTGTAGAGGCCAAGCTTCTCCTTGTCCCCTTCGGCTGCAGCTTTCAGGGATTTGAAGACATCATGATGAATGTTGATCTCCAGCACCTTATCCGCTTGGACTTCCTGGCCATTTGGCATCGCCTTGAGGATTTTCTCCATTTCGATCGTCAGCTCGCCTTCCGTAGAGAGGCAGACCGGATGGGATTTCAGGCGTTTGGAGGCTTTGACATTCTTCACTTTGCCGGACAGAATACCCTTCATGGCTTCGAACAATTCCTTGTTCTCATTTTCTTCCGCTTCCGATGGCTTGTCATCGGCATTTTCTTCAATCCCTAAGTCGCCGCTGGACACGTTTTTGAACTCTTTTTCCTTATAGGACAAGATCATCTTGATCGCGAATTCATCAATGTCGTCAGTGAAGTAGAGCATTTCGTATCCTTTGTCCGATACCATTTCGGTCTGCGGCAGCTTCTCAATCCGTTCCACGGATTCCCCGGAAGCATAGTAGATATACTTCTGGTCTTCCGGCATTCTTTCCACATACTCAGCCAAAGTCACCTGTTTCTTCTCCTTGGAGGAGTAGAACATCAGCAGGTCCTGAAGCGTTTCTTTTTCCATGCCATAGTCATTGTAGACTCCGAACTTCAGCTGTCTGCCAAAGGAAGTATAGAATTTCTCATATTTCTCTCTCTCATCCTTCAGCAGGCTCAGGAGCTGGCTCTTGATCTTGCTCTTGATGTTCTTGGCAATCAGCGTCAGCTGGCGGTCATGCTGCAGCAGCTCGCGGGAGATGTTCAGCGACAAATCCTCGGAATCGACCATCCCTTTGACGAAGCTGAAATAATCCGGCAGCAGGTCGGCGCATTTGTTCATGATCAGCACGCCGTTGGAATAGAGCTCCAGGCCTTTTTCATATTCCTTGGTGTAGTAGTCAAAAGGTGTGTTCTCCGGAATGAACAGGATCGCATTGTAGACCACTGCGCCGTCGGCACTGATGTGAATATGCTTCAGCGGCTTGTCGAAGCCGTAACGTTTCTCTGTGTAAAAGTTATTGTAATCCTCTTCGGTCAGCTCGTTTTTGTTCTTACGCCAGATTGGCACCATACTGTTGATGGTTTGCTCTTCCTTTGTTTCCTCGAACTCGTTATCGCTGCCTTCCTTCGGCTTGCTGCTGGTAATTTCCATCTTGATCGGGAAACGGATGAAGTCGGAATATTTCTTGATGATCGATTTCAGGCGGTATTCTTCCAGGAACTCATCATAATTGTCTTCTTCGGTGTTCGCTTTGATTTTGAGGGTAATCTCTGTCCCTACAGTGTCCTTCTCCGCCGGTTCAATCGTGTAGCCGTCTGCACCCTGGGATTCCCACTTGAAGGCCTGATCGCTGCCCAGCGCCTTGCTGACTACCGTCACATCGTCTGCCACCATAAAAGCAGAATAGAAGCCGACCCCGAACTGTCCGATAATGTTGTGGCCGTCCTTCGCTTCATTATCCTTCTTGAAAGCAAACGAGCCGCTGTTCGCGATAATCCCGAGGTTGTTCTCCAGCTCTTCCTGGTTCATCCCGATCCCCGTATCGGAGATAGTCAGGGTCCGGCTAGCCTTGTCGGCGGCCACTTTAATGTAATAATCTTCTTTATTGAACACCAGGCCTTCATCGGCCAGTGCTTTGTAATAAATTTTGTCAATGGCATCGCTTGCATTCGAGATCAGTTCCCGCAGAAAAATTTCGCGCTGCGTATAAATGGAGTTAATCATCATTTCCAGCAATCTTTTGGATTCTGCTTTAAACTCTTTTTTGGCCATGAATAAGTAAATCTCCTTTCAAAAATAACCTCTGATAGTTTCCGGCTGATTAGCACTCCAGTGCGATGAGTGCTAACACTTCCTTTTATATACCATATTCCTGTTTTTGATGTCAATATATTGCTGCATACCGGAACCCTTTTGCGCCAAAAAAGACTAGCGGACTGTGAATCTCTCCAATATATTTTTCCACAGGTAATCATTATCGTGAAACTCATCAGGCACCATGGGGATCTGCAGGGCGCACACATTCGAAAAAGGCCACGGGGTTTCAACAATTCCGCTCACCGGAGCCTGATTCACCACCAGCACATTGAATTCACCGGACACCAGCTCTTGTAGAACATCCAGCAGTTCCGCCGTTTCATGTATGGTTCCTTCCGTACGGATAAATAGAATCCGGTTTGCACTCCTGAGCGCCTCCAAAAACCGTGGTACACGCCGGGTAACCTTCTCCCTAAGCTCCGGGTAGCTCACAAGCTGGGTGGGTGTATTCTGATTCAACGGAAAATCATGGTGGGAGAATACATAATAGGCCGCATCCCGCACAATATAGCATTCGGCCTTATCGTTAATACCGGTAATTGCCAGATTGGGCAGTTCCATAAAATTAGAAAAACGGTTCCGCAAGAGATTGCTCACACCGGACAATGCGGGGGACTCCACCCAGTCCAGAACGCCTCCGATTTTCCTACGCATATGACGCGACAATTGGTCCGCTGCCAGACAATTCCGCCCCAGGCTAAAGATAACATCATAGGTTCCCTGTATCTCATTAAAGTTCATGTCCAATCCCCTCCTGCATCATTTACTATAGTTAATTACTCAAATAAAAAAGGGATTGGACTATCGGGCCTATAAACAGCGAATTAGTCAGATATGCAGGTCATAGCATAGGAATCTCACATACAATAATTGTATAAAATAGGATAGGCGGTGTACATTTTGGCCAAAATATCTGTTCTCATGCCAGTTTATAATATGGCCGCATATATTGAAGAAGCGATTTGCAGTATTCTTACCCAAACCTTTTCGGATTTCGAATTGCTTATTATTGATGACGGATCAACGGACGGAACTTTGGATATTATCCGAAAATTTGATGATACCCGAATTAAAGTGATTGCCCATTCAGTCAACCAGGGGCTGATCGCAACCTTAAATCAAGGCATCGGTTTATGCACAGGTGAATATATTGCCCGGATGGATGGCGACGATATCGCTTTGCGCCACCGGTTTGAACGTCAAGTGGAATTCATGGACACCCATCCGGATTACGGCGTTTGCGGTTCTCAGGTTTATATGTTAGGCAAAGACCGTGTTACCACAAAACCAATCAACCATGAAGAGATCAGATGCTGGCAGCTGTTCCACTGTACGATCGTGCATCCCACTATTATGATCCGAAGATCCGTACTTGTGAACCATGGAATCAGGTATCTGGATTATCCCCATGCCGAGGATTATGAAATATGGAACCGGTTAGCGGCAGTGACGCATTTATTTAACCTTCCCGAGGTTTTGCTCATGTACAGACAACATCCGGACCAGATTTCAAATATCCACACGCAGGTACAATTAGTCCAATCCGAACGGATCCGCAGAGAACAGCTGCGCCTGCTTGATATTGAACCCACCGCTGAGGAGTATCAGACCCATTTGGATTTTTGCCATTTCAGAATACGGGTGCATGAACCAAATCACTATTATCAATGCTTGGGATGGGCTCACAAACTCCTTGAAGGCAACCTGCGCACACAAAGGTACCACCATGAAACCTTAAATTCGGTATTGTCGCAATGTTTTAGTTTATCCGCATATTAGGATAACGCTAATGAGGGTTACCTCTTAGAACACTTTCATTAGCATCGGTCTTTCTGGGAATGTCACACTCAAAAAAAGGGTTGGGCAGATTCATGATTCTCCCCAACCTTCTTTATGTTTGCCCAGAATATACGGCGCTCATTTTGTTAAGATTCCGCCATGATAGCAGTAATATGATTTAGCCTGAAGTTGTTTTAGCTCTTTCAAGGACTGCTCTGCACGCTCACGGTCCAGACAAAAATGCGGATTGGCTATCATTAATTCCTCCCCGTCCCGAACCGCTGCATCGCCCGTAATGACACTGCTTAATTCAGGAAAATACAAAGAAATATGGCCTGATGTATGCCCTGGTGTAGCAATGACCTTACATTGCTGATTTAAAATCCACTCCCCGTCATGGACGGTTTGATCTACGGAAACATGTTTTAGACTTTTTAGCTGCTGCACGAACCAATGTCCAAAATCTTGTTGTTCCTCCGGCATATGCTCCAGCATGGCTTCTGCTTGGGCCAATCTCTCCGGCTTCACTTTGCCGCTGATAAATTCCGCTTCCACTCCGCTTGCCGTAATCGTAACTGAAGGGTATTTTTCTTTAAAATCGTACAAAGAACCGATATGGTCATCATCGTAGTGTGTGATCAGGATATTCTTTAAGTTCTGCATGTCATAGCCACGTGTAACAATCTCCTTCTCAATGAAAGGAAGAAACCCCGGATAGCCTGTATCCACCAGGGTTAATTGATTCTCTGATACAATCAGGCTTGGATAAATATAATTTTGTTGGCCATTATACTCAAATTCAATTGGAAGTTCGATTATTTCCATTGTTATTCTATCCTCCAAATAGGATTAATACTTCAGCTCATTTAACCTCCGCAGCCTCCATTTACAACGCAACAGCCTTTGCCTCAGCATCGGCCAGCAGCATCTGAATCAGCGACTGCAGCGGCAGCGACTTCCACTTCTTCGGATGGATCAGCAGCTGCAGATCGAAGTGGATTTCGGGATGTACAAAAGCCAGCTCCGCCAGAGTGCCCCGTTCAATCTCTTCTTCGGCTACAATTCTTGGAAGCAGGGCGATCCCCAGCCCATTGCGCACGCAGCGTTTGATCGCTTCCAGGTTGGACAGCTCAAAGCCGATGCGGAAATTGATCCCGTGCTCCCGCAAGAGATTCTCGAACAGGCTGCGGTAAATACAGCTCTCCTCGGAAACGATCAGCTCACATTGGTTCAGGTCCTGCAGCGTCACACCGTCCAGCTTGGCTAACGGGTGGCCCTTTGGTGCCACCAATACAAGCGGCTCGTCCCTGATAATCATGCGTTCCAGCTGAGAATCTGTAGTGGTGCGGTCAAGCATAAGGCCGATATCCACCTCGCCATCCCTGATCTTGGCCACCAGGTTCGCCTCCTGCTCCGTTTGCAAATGGATGTTCAGCCCCGGAAACGTTGTCCGCAGCTGCTGCAGAAAAGGCGGCAGGTAAAAGGCGGCAAGCGAATCTATCGTCCCGATGGTCAAGGTTCCCCCAATCTGCTGGGCGATGGTTTCTTTGGAGCGGTCGTACAAGTCCAATATCTCCACGAACAGCTTCAGCAGCTCTTCGCCAGGCGGAGTCAGGCGCAGCACCCGTCCATGCCGTTCCATCAGCGGGACGCCGTACTCCTTCTCAATCTTCTGAATCTGCATGGTCACACTGGACTGCGCATAGCCCAACTCTTCAGCCGCGCGGGTAAAGCTCTGCCGCTTCGCAACCTCGCGGAAGGTCCGCATATATGTTAAATCCATAATCTCTCACCCTAACATCAATAATATTGATAACCTACATCATTTATTATAGCTAACGCCGATGGAATATTCCATGCTACAGTAAGATAAAAGGATTTTAACATTTTGGAGGACGATATTCATGTTAACAGAAGAACAGATTTATGGAATCTACGTTCCCGTGGTAACCCCGTTCAATGCTGCTGGCGAGATCGATCTGGAATCGTATCAGCGTTATGTGAACAACATCATCAAGAACAGTATTCATGGTCTGGTCGTCAATGGAACCACTGGAGAATCGCCGACAGTCAATATACAGGAATTACAGACCCTCGTGGACACCTCTCGGGACCTATTGAAATCCAGCGGCATTCCGCTGGTCATCGGCACAGGCACTAATGATACTGCCTCCACAGTAGCCCGTACCGAGCTGGCTGCAGACTCAGGCGCCGATGGCGTTCTGGTTGTCGTACCTTATTACAGCCGTCCTTCACAGCAAGGCATTATTGAGCATTTCCGCAAAGCCGCCGAGGTGGGCATTCCGGTCATTGCCTATGATATCCCCGGCCGCACCGGAGTCGGCCTGTCCGTCGATACGGCACGCACCATCCTCGAAATGAACAATGTCGTGGGCTTAAAAGACTGCTCCGGCTCGCCGCTGCTCGTCTCAGAACTGTCCCGCCTAGGCTCCAAGCCGGTGCTATGCGGCGATGACCTCCATTTCTTCGATATGCTGGGCTGCGGAGCCGCCGGCGGCATGCTGGCCTCGGCCAACGTACATACCGCCAAATTCCTCGGCATCTATGAACAGTTCAGAGCCGGACGGATTGAAGAAGCCAGAGCGGCATTCGACCAGCTCATCCCGCTGATGAAGCTGCTCTTCAAGGAATCGAATCCGGCCCCGATCAAATGGCTGCTCAGCGCCTATGGCGAAATCGCTTCAGACACGCTCCGCCTGCCGATGACCTCCATCAGCTCCGGGCTGCGTGAAGAATTGGGAGCTTACCTGGCCGGGTCAAACCATCTGGCAGCCATTTGATATTATGCTGCACAGCAACAACCGCCAGGTTACAGTCTTATACTGTAACCTGGCGGTTGTTGTTATTTGAGAATGCCGCAAATAATCCGCAGCCGCTCATTATCCAGCTGTCTCTATGCTGCACCGCAGCCATCTGTAAGGCCTGCAGCTAGCGCACAACCCGCCTGCGGGGCATAGCCTGCCTCAGGCGGAAATCAGAGGTATTTTTACCTCTCTTTCCCCTGTATGGCCCGCCTGCGGCGGAATCAGAGGTATTTTTACCTCTACTTCCCCCATGTGGCCCGCCTTAGATGGAAATCAGAGGTATTTTTACCTCTACTTCCCCCATATGGCCCGCCTCAGATGGAAATCAGAGGTATTTTCACCTCTCCTTCCCCCGTATAGCCTGCCTCAGGCGGAATCAGAGGTATTTTTACCTCTCCTTCCCCCATATGGCCCGCCTCAGATGGAAATCAGAGGTATTTTTACCTCTCCTTCCCCCGTATAGCCTGCCTCAGGCGGAATCAGAGGTATTTTTACCTCTCTTTCCCCGTATAACCTCCTCAGGCGGAAATCAGAGGTATTTTTACCTCTTGTTCATCCCACATTGCAGCCTGCTCGCAGCCATTTCTTTTCCAAAAAGCAAAAAACAGCCTCCCGCCAGGGAAGCTGTAGCCTACAAATCAATCAGCCGCTGTTTATTACGATCTGCCTGCTTTGGCAGCAGGTCTGCTGCTGGTGCGGCTGTTGTAGTTATTGCCAGGTCTGCCGCCTTGGGTGCCGGCAGGTTTGCTGTTCTGCCCGGCACCGGTCCGTTCACCCTGTCTGCCGCTAGCGCTGCCGCCGACTTGGCTGCCTGTACCAGCTCCGCCGCCGTATCCTCCGTTGGCTTTGCCGCTAGCGCCGGCTCCAGATCTTGCTCCACTGGCGGGAGCATTTCCAGGTTTTGCACCGTCGGCTGCATGGCGGACCGGCTCTCCGTTCGGTCTGCCTCCCGCGCGGTTCTTGCTTCCGCCGCCAGAGCTGTTACCCGGACGGTTGCCCTGTGTGAACCACTCCGATTTCGGCTTGCGCGCCGGATTGGTCTTCGCCTTGGCTGCCGTCTTCGCCGGGGCTTTGGCCGGACGTTCATTCAGCAGAGCCTGGGCACTTTTGGACATCGGATACGCATGGTCCTTCACTTCCGGAATCGTCTTGCCGATCAGCTTCTGGATATCCTTAAGGTACGGGATTTCTTCAGCTTCGCATAGAGAAATGGCAATTCCGCTCATGCCGGCACGGCCAGTGCGGCCGATACGGTGAACATAAGTTTCCGGAATGTTCGGCAGATTGAAGTTGATGACATGCGACAGCTCATCAATGTCAATCCCGCGGGCGGCAATATCCGTAGCAACAAGCACGCGTGTAGCTCCGCTCTTGAAGTTGCGCAGCGCATTCTGGCGGTCATTCTGGGACTTGTTGCCGTGAATCGCTTGGGCGGTAATGTTGATTCGGGTTAAATCGCGGGTCACCCGGTCAGCTCCGCGTTTCGTGCGGGTGAAGACCAGTGCAGACACAATCGATTTGTCCTGCAGCAAACGGTTCAACTGATTTTGCTTATTGCCGTTCTCCAGCAGATAGATGGACTGTTCAATTCTGTCCACAGTAGAGGAAACCGGAGTAATTTCGATTTTCACCGGGTTCACCAGCAGCGTCTTGATCAAATTGGAAATTTCCGTCGGCATAGTAGCCGAGAAGAACAGGGTTTGTTTTTTGGCAGGCATTTTGGCGATAATCCGCTTCACATCATGAATGAAGCCCATGTCGAGCATCCGGTCCGCTTCGTCCAGAACAAGAATCTGCACATATTGCAAATCAACATGCTTCTGGGTGATTAGGTCAATGAGCCGGCCTGGAGTTGCAATCAGGATATCTGCACCTTGGCTTAAAGCCCGCTCCTGGGCTTTTTGCGATACACCACCGACAATAGCTGTTGAACGGATACTGGTAAATTTGCTGTAGGCCTGGATATTTTCCGAGATTTGCAAGGCAAGCTCTCTGGTAGGCGTGAGAATCAACGAACGAACCCGGCGTTTCCCCCCGGCTGCGGAAGGCTGCTGGCTCAACAGCTGAATAATCGGCAAAGAAAATGCTGCTGTTTTGCCTGTTCCGGTCTGCGCACAGCCAAGGACGTCTCTGCCGGCCAATGCCGCAGGGATCGACTCCTCCTGGATCGGGGTTGGGGATGTATAGTTTTCCTGGCTCAAAGCCTTGAGGATTGCTGGGATCAAATTCAAATCATTAAAAGTCATGTTGTCTCCTTAATTATCAATACATATATTTTTTATAGATCATGAACGAACAGAATTCAGCTTATTCCTGCGTCTCCACATAGCGCATTTGTAAGTCATAACACATAATGATACCACAAATCCGCATATAAGATAACCCTACAAACTGGGATTGAATTTTCAAGGTGTAGCTGGCCCCCAGTACAGAGTACGTTTAAACCGGATTCAGCGAAAAATAGGATATTTTAGTTATATTCCTTCCCTTCAATCTTGGTATTATCTATGTATCTCAGCCAGACCATTAAAAAAAGTAATCCCCTCGTTCTGTTACAAGGGGACTACTTTTTTTGAAAAACAGCTCCAACTCATTCCATGTGCCAGTATAATCTCTGACGCGGCAATGATCAGATTACTTAAAGAAGTGGCGCTTGGATCAATGTTGCAAAATTAAATTGATGCTGATGGCCATCATTTACAGTAGTGTGACCAGTAACAAAATGCACATGCTTGCCATTTCCAACCGGAATAGCCGGGCCGGTTCTAATCTTTTTCAGATTATGAAAATGGTTCAAAAAATCAGTTTTATTGAGATCAATTTCATGGACATGGCTGTTCCCTACCCGGATTGCTTGCCCCGTAACTCCTGCGAACCGATGGTTATGCCGGTCTGCGCCTGCTTCGGCCAATTTAGTACTGCCTTCAAATTCATGTACGTGACGCTGTGCCTGTTTTGAAGATGTAACTTTCTTTATTCTGGGGTATTTCTTTTGCATGTGTCACCTGCCTCCTTGCCGTAGTAGACTCCATAACATCATATTGAGGCAAAAATTTATATGTGCTAGGCAACTGCTTGAGATCCGAATGTTATTTTTCCGCCTTCACATTTATTTCATTATCGTTGCTCATACATAGGCTCCTACGTCAAACTCGGCCGGTCTGCATATAGATCAAATTGAGTCATAACCACCGGCTTAGCCGATGGTTTTATACGACAGCATAACCCCATAACGTGGGGCTTTTGCATAAAAGGATTCAGATACTTTGCGGGGACCCCAATATATGCTTTCTGAGACGACAAAAAAAGCGGAGGATCGCTCCCCCGCTTCCTTCACTCTTATAAAAAATTAAGACTAATCCACAATTTCAGCAATATCGCCGTTGTTGGCACCTGCAGCGTTGGCTTCGTCTGTGTCGATATGCATGTCGAGCTTAAAGTTGTCGGATACACGTGCAAGCACGTTCTCCAATACCAGACCACGTTCACCGCCAAGGCGTACCTTCAGCATTTGCTTATCGGCGATGCCCCAAGCTTCAGCTTCGGAAGTGTGGAAGTGGATGTGGCGCGCTGCCACGATTACACCTGTTTCCAGCTCAATTTCGCCGGCAGGTCCTTTGATCGTAATGCCTGGTGTGCCTTCAATGTGGCCGGATTCGCGGACAGGGGCTTTCACGCCGAGGCTGAATGCGTCTGTGCGGGATACTTCCAGCTGCGATTGCGGACGCACAGGTCCAAGAATTCTAACCTTGTCGAATTTTCCTTTAGTGCCGATTACGGCTACTTGCTCATTAGCTGCAAATTGTCCGGGTTGGGACAGCGGTTTGAACTCCGTCAATTGATATCCTGGGCCAAACAATGCTTCTACGTGCTCCTGCGTAAGGTGAATATGCCGGGCCGACACACCTACGGGTACAGTCTTGCTCATTGTAATGTCACTCCTTGTATTTTCTCTATTATCTGTACAAGCCACTGAACATTATACATCTATTTCTCCGAAAATAAAAAGCCCCTCTTCATATAGAGGGAGCTTTTTTCGACATTTTACGATATTGGAACAGGATTGTCAAAAAATCGCCACTTACGGGACCGGTATTCACAGCTCAGGGTTGGATTTCCTTTGATGGCAGATTTTTGGCGAGAAAAGCTAAGGCATTCCCGTGCAGCCAGCCGTTCACCGCATCTTCAGGATAACGGGCCAGCAGCAGCTCGGCGAACTCGGCATATTTTCCCGGATGCTCCAGGCCCTCCACCCAGCAATCAATGCCGTCAAAATCCGACCCGAACATGATCTGACCGGAGCCGCCGAGCGAGCAGATATGCTCAATATGCCGCAGGACATCCCCAGCCTTCGCCAACCCGCCATCCCGGACAAACCAGGGGACAAAAGTCAGCCCGATCCGCCCGTCCATTGCGATCAATGCCTTAATCTGCTCATCGCTCAGATTACGCGGGTGTCCGCACACAGCAGCAGCATTGGAATGAGAAGCAATGAAGGGGCGTATGCTCCGTTCCGCAAGCTCCCAGAACCCGGCAGGCGCCAAATGCGATACATCCAGCAGCATTCCGCTCCCATTACACCAATCCACTAGTTTCCGCCCCTGCTCCGTAAAACCGCCGTTCCGCTGCTCCAGCACCCCGTCCGCTGCCCAGTTGGCATAATTCCAGGTTACTCCGATGAAACGCACACCCAGTTCAAAACACAGCTGGGCATAGAACAGATTGCCCTCCAGACCGTCCACACCTTCCAGGGAGAGCATTCCCCGCCCTGTGGGTGTGTTTATCTGCTCTGCTGCCTCCTCCTTCCAGCGAAGCCACTGCAGGCCTCCTATGCCGGCTACTTTATTGCGGAACGACTCGATTTGTCCCAGAATGCGCTCAAAGCTCGCTTTTTCCCGTCGGGTAGACAGATAAACGGCAAAAACCTGCAGTTCGACACCCCCCGCCAGCAAACGGTCCAGGGTTACATCCAGCCGGCTGTCATTCCTGAAATCTATATCCGGTGAAGCCTGCAGCTTGCTAAGCACATCACAGTGAAAATCCGCCACTCTTCGCTGCCTGTTTCTCACCACTGAATAAACCTCGCTTTCGTTTGGGCTTTTGCCCTACTACAAAGCCTATGCTCCCACAACTTATCTTTCAACTTGTCATCTGTAATTTCTTCAGAATAATGAGTGAGGGCGAGAATCACATAAATCCTTATATATACAGCAAAAAACCTGCTTACCGAAGTAAACAGGTTCATTCTAAAAGTTTTGCGGGGACAACTCAAAGATGGGGCTTCGCGCAAAACTCACTTCGAAAATCTACTTATGGGTTTCTATTATCTAGGTTCTACAATCAGTTTAATCGCGGTCCGGTCCTCTCCATCAATCACTATGTCTGTAAAAGCGGGAATGCAGATCAAATCGACACCGCTGGGTGCGACAAATCCCCGGGCAATGGCAACTGCTTTGACGGCTTGGTTCAGTGCTCCGGCTCCAATAGCTTGCAGCTCGGCCGATCCACGTTCACGAAGAACACCTGCTAACGCGCCGGCGACGGAATTAGGATTGGATTTAGCTGATACTTTTAATACATCCATAGTAAGTACCTCCCCTGGGAAAATGATGGTGTTCTTCCACTACTGTAGATGTTATTCGCGTTAGAAGAATTAATTCCTTCTTTTTGCGGACCATTCCGGAGAAATTAGGACAAAAGATACTCTTTCTCGATATAATAAATATCACACTTTACCCAAAACCAACGATTATTCTCAAAAAACCTATTGAATTGGAACCCGACTTAGCTCATGACCCATTCGCCTTCACGCATCCGGATCTTCTCAACACGAGTCGCCTTACCCGTAGCTTCATCAAGTTCTGCGTACAATCCATGCAGTTGCCACTTGCCTTCATCCACTACAAATCTTGCCGGAAGCTGGGTAGTAAATTTATACAGTACCGCATCCTTTTCCATACCCAGAATCCCTTCTCTTGAACCAACCATCCCCGCATCGGTCAAATATGCAGTTCCTCCCGGCAGAATGACTTCGTCGTTGCTCTGCACATGGGTGTGGGTGCCGACCACAATGGAAGCCAGTCCATCCATGAAATAACCCATGGCAATCTTTTCGGAAGTAGCTTCGGCATGAAAATCAACAAGGATGCACTTGTGCTTCTGCCGCAGCTCCTGTACAATCTCTTCACCAATGCGGAACGGATCATCAATAGCCGGCAAAAACGTACGCCCCTGCAGATTGACAATCGCGAGCTGTTTCCCATTCGCTTTGATCACCGTATAGCCGCGGCCTGGCGTGCCTGGAGGAAAATTAGCCGGACGGATAAGCCGAGGCTCATCGTCGATAAATTCAAAAATATCCTTATTGTCCCAAGTATGATTACCCATCGTAATGCCATGCACACCCCAATTGAAAAATTCATTGGCAATGGCTGAGGTAATCCCTCTGCCGGCAGCAGCGTTCTCCCCATTGACGATAATGATATGAGGCTGATATTTATCCTTCAGGGTAGGCAGCATTTCGCGCAGCGCTTTTCTGCCGGTATTCCCGCAAATGTCTCCGATAAATAGAACTTTAATGATATTCTCCTCCTGAAAGAAAAAAGGCCCCGCAGAGGGGCCGATTTCCTTGGTTATTTAGCGTATTCTACTGCCCGTGTCTCGCGGATTACGGTAACCTTGATATGACCCGGATAATCCAGTTCACTCTCGATCATCTTCGTAATGTCGCGGGCCAGCCGGAAAGCTTCGGCATCGTCGATCTTCTCAGGCTGCACCATCACGCGAACCTCGCGGCCCGCCTGAATGGCATAAGATTTCTCCACGCCTTCGAAGGATTCGGAGATCTCCTCCAGCTTTTCCAGACGCTTGATATACGTTTCCAGGGTCTCGCGGCGTGCGCCAGGGCGTGCGGCCGACAAAGCATCGGCTGCTCCAACCAGCATGGCGATAACCGAGGTAGCCTCGCAGTCTCCATGATGGGACGCGATACTGTTGATAACCACCGGATGTTCCTTGTATTTCTTCGCCAGTTCGACGCCGATTTCCACGTGCGAACCTTCCACTTCGTGATCCAGCGCTTTGCCGATATCATGCAGCAGTCCGGCGCGTTTTGCAAGCACGATGTCTTCCCCAAGCTCACCGGCCATCAGTCCAGTCAAATAAGCAACCTCCATGGAGTGCTTAAGTACGTTTTGACCATAGCTCGTACGGAATTTCAGACGGCCCAGGATTTTAATCAGGTCCGGATGCAATCCGTGAACGCCTACCTCGAAGGTAGCCTGTTCACCGTATTCACGTATCCGTTCATCTACTTCCTTACGGGACTTCTCTACCATTTCCTCGATTCGAGCCGGATGGATACGTCCATCCGCTACCAGCTTCTCAAGTGCCGTACGGGCCACTTCGCGTCGAATCGGGTCAAAGCCTGACAGAATAACCGCTTCCGGCGTATCATCAATGATGAGATCAATACCAGTGAGAGTTTCCAGTGCACGAATGTTGCGGCCTTCACGGCCGATAATCCGGCCCTTCATCTCTTCATTAGGCAGTGTTACGACCGACACGGTCGTTTCCGCCACATGATCAGCAGCGCAGCGTTGGATCGCCAATGTAATGATCTCACGGGCTTTCTTGTCCGCTTCTTCTTTGGCCTGCTGCTCAATTTCCTTGATCATCTGTGCGGTTTCGTGGCGAACTTCCTGCTCAACATTGCTCAGAATGATACTTCTGGCATCATCGATGCTCAAATTGGAGATGCGTTCCAGTTCAGTGACTTGATTCTTGTAAATAACATCAATTTGCTGCTGTGTTTCGTCAATTCGTTTCTCTTTGTTAGCTACTTGTTCTTCTTTTCGTTCGAGCGATTCCATTTTTTTATCCAGCGATTCTTCCTTTTGCAGCAAACGTCTCTCTTGCCGTTGGATTTCATTCCGACGCTCACGAGTTTCTTTCTCAGCTTCGGTGCGGATTCTATGGACTTCGTCCTTAGCTTCAAGTACCGTTTCCTTCTTCAGTGCTTCTGCCTCTTTCTTCGCGTTCTCCACGATGACTACGGCTTCCTTCTCAGCACTGGAAATCTTAGCTTCTGCAAGGGATTTACGAATAAAATAACCGAATCCAAAGAATAATGCAGCTACAACGAGAACGATTATGACCCAGATTGCAGGATGCATTCTGTTCACCTCCTCGTTGGTTCCTCCAAGAACAAGCCTTGGGAATTTGTGCAGTTGTTAAACTAATCCGTTCATCACCATACAAAAAACCGGTAATACACCGATTGCCATACTGCACATGCTGCACATGCACACTGCCCGCCTTATCCGGCGATTACATTTCATATGAGTTGTACGCGAACCGCACCATAAGAGTCTGCTTTTTGGGAAGGAAAAAGGATTCTTATTTAGGCCGATTCATGTTATATTTTATTATTTATAAAAAGACATTGTCAAGAGAGTCGATAACTGCATTAAAGTCAAGACAATCAGTCGGGGAAGTAAATTTCCTCTTCATCGCCTTCAAAATCTTCTTCCTCGCGTAAAATATTCAGTACCTGGCGCACCATATCCCCGGAAAATCCCCGCCGCATAAGAAATGCGCCGGTCTTTCTGCGCTTGTCATTCACATCGCCGCGGATCAAATTCCATTTCTTTCTTCCCGTCTGCAAAGCGCTCTCCAGCTCCTGCTCGGGAGTAATATTCTCCAGCGCCTCGGAAATCAGCAGCTTGTCAATGCCCTTCTCGCGCAGTTCCTGACGGATCCACAGCTTGCCTTTGCGCTGGTTCGTAATACGCTGCTCTGCCCATTGCTTGGCATACAGGGGATCATCCAGCAGACGCTCCTGCTGCAGCCGCACCAGAACTTCGGCAATAATAGTCTCTCCTATTTCCTTCTCCCGTAAACGGCGGGCCATCTCCTGAGACGTCCGGGGCTTACGCTCCAGATACCGCAGGCCCTCCACATAAGCCCGCTGGCGTTCATCCGCTACAACGATCTCTTCCAGATCAGTCTTCATGAAAGAGCTGCCTGTAATCATCCGGTACTTAATCATGACATCTTCATGAACGGTCATCTGATAGGTGCCGAAATGAATAATATAACGGTGGTCAGACTTTTTCTGCCGTTCCACCCGTGTAATCACCAGCTGCTCATCCGCAGGAAAATCAGCCAGCACCTGCTCGTCCTGCTCTTCGGGTTCGGGATTTAATTGTATGACCATGGATGGCTCTCACCTCATTGCTATTGTAAGTCTGGTTCATTTTATGAAAAAGCGCCCTGTCAGATCATTCACAGGGCGCTCGATATCTTACCAAGTATTCAATTTAGAAGATTGAATATCAAGTTATTCGATTTCAAGCAGCAGCTTTTCTTCTTCCTCTTGCTCCGCTGCCACATCAGATTCAGTTGGCGCAGCCACAATTGTTGACAGATTGCTTGCTTCACGAATCTTATTCTCAATCAACAGGGCAATATCCTGGTGTTCCTTCAGGAACTGCTTAGAATTCTCACGGCCTTGTCCAAGACGCTCACCTTCGTAAGAGTACCAGGCACCGCTCTTGTTGACGATGTCCATTTCAGTACCAATGTCCACGAGGCTTCCTTCTTTGGAGATTCCTTCACCATACATGATATCAACATCAGCCTGCTTGAACGGAGGAGCTACCTTGTTCTTCACAACCTTGATCTTGGTGCGGTTGCCCACCACATCGTTGCCCATCTTAATGCTCTCAACGCGGCGCACATCCAGACGCACGGAAGAGTAGAATTTCAATGCCCGGCCGCCGGGTGTTGTTTCCGGGTTACCGAACATTACACCAATCTTCTCACGAAGCTGGTTGATGAAGATAGCAATGGTATTCGACTTGTTGATTGCCCCGGACAGCTTCCGCAAAGCCTGAGACATCAGGCGGGCCTGCAAGCCTACATGGGAATCACCCATGTCGCCTTCGATTTCCGCTTTCGGAACCAATGCTGCCACGGAGTCCACTACGATGATGTCGACCGCACCACTGCGGACAAGTGCTTCAGCGATTTCCAGCGCCTGCTCGCCGGTGTCCGGCTGGGACAGCAGCAGCTCATCGATGTTAACGCCAAGCGCGTTAGCGTATTTAGGATCAAGCGCATGCTCAGCATCGATAAATGCAGCTTGTCCGCCAACCTTTTGCACTTCTGCAATCGCATGCAAGGCAACTGTTGTCTTACCGGAAGATTCCGGTCCATATACTTCAATAATACGTCCTTTGGGAAGTCCGCCTATACCTAGTGCAATATCAAGTGCCAAAGATCCGCTAGGTACCACTTCCACCTTCATGTGGTTGGATTCTCCCAATTTCATGATCGAACCTTTACCGAATTGTTTTTCTATTTGACGAAGCGCCATATCAAGCGCCGCACGACGATCTGACAATCAGACCACTTCCTTCACTGTTTATAGTACTATAATAACGTGTTTTGGAGGTCTTGCCAAGCTTTTTTTCGAACATACATTCGTTTTTTTTGTCCTGCGGGGGAATACTCCCTTTTATTGTAAGCCTCCTTCCGGATCTGGTGCTAACCCAGAATATTCGATCACCGGACGCCGGACAGTGCCTTCTTCCAAAGGACAGGCTGCAGGTTCATGCCTATTAATATAACAAAAAACCGCAGCAGGGATGTCTCAGTGCCACGGTTCTTCCGTATACTTGAATTATATACTGGGTATTCAGGTTATTGCAAGGCTGACCCTTCAAGCGGTGTATCCACCTTGCGCTCCTCCAGTCTGCGCCAGAGGCGGTACAGAAGCGACTTCACCGTCCGCAAACGGATGTTCTCCCTCGTACCCTTAAGGTTCAGCTCATAGACCTCGGTAGGCCGGCCGCGTTCCGCCAGTCCGATGAACACAAGCCCGACCGGCTTGCGTTCAGAATATCCCGGACCGGCTACACCGGTAACCGACAATCCGAAATCACTGTCTGCAATCATTCTGACCTGATCCGCCAGCACCTCGGCTACTTCCCGGCTTACCGCGCCCGGCGCATCCGGTCCCTCCAGAAGGGCTGACGGCACATTCAGCAGCTTCTTCTTCATATCATTGGAATAGCATACGATTCCTCCGAGAAACATCGAGGCGCTGCCCGGAATATTCGTAATGCTCTCCATCAGCAGGCCGCCGGTGCAGCTCTCCGCCGCACTCACAGTCAATCCGGCATCCGCCATCCAATCGACGATCAGCTGTTCCAGCGGCACATCGATATTGGCGTACATATGCTCCGGCAGGATCTCCTGAATTGTCTTCTCCAGCACTTCCAGCTTCTGCATGGCCTCCCGTTCAGAAGGGGCTTTGGTGGATATGCGGACCGTTACCTCGCCCTCCTTGGCATAAGGAGCAATAGTCGGATCACTCTGATTCCTAATCAGGTCAATCAGCTTATCCTCCAAAAGGGATTCTCCAATGCCGGCGAACTTAAGCATCTTCGAATAAATCGGCATTTCACCGGTCAGTGCATGCTGCTGCAGCCAAGGTTTGGCCTGGCCTGTGAACATAGGCTTCATCTCACGCGGAGGACCGGGAAGTACAATGTAATATTTGCCTCCGTCTGCAAGCGCAAGGCCCACAGCAAGCCCCGTTTCGTTCGGAAGCGGTGTGGTTCCATCAATGATAAGTGCCTGTTTGCGGTTATTTTCGGTCATTACAATCTTGCGTTCATCAAAAAAACGCTGGACATGATCCATGGCAAGCTGATCAATATGCAGGCTGCGGCCCAGGGAAGCCGCAAGCGCGTCTTTGGTAAGATCATCTTCGGTGGGGCCAATTCCGCCGGTGAAAAGAATGACATCCGCACGGCTGCGGGCAATTTCGATGGCCTGCTGAAGGCGGCTGCTGTTATCCCCAACGACGGTCTGAAAGAACACATCGATTCCAAGCGCCGCCAGCTCCTGGGATAGAAACTGGGCATTGCTGTTTACGATCTGTCCAAGTAAAAGTTCTGTACCAACGGCAATAATTTCCGCTTTCATAGCTGGCTTTCTCCTCCTGGATGTAGAGTAACACAAGTTATATTGGGCTTAGCGGTTAAGCGTTATGAAGCTCCAGCAAATCTTTATTTTTTACGAAATAGTCAATGCCGGAATAGATAGTAACAAGTGCTGCAGCCCAGATGGCAATATCATCTACAGGAATACTGACGAATTGAAACGGAAAGTTATTCAGCAGCAGCAGTGAAATTGCAACAATCTGAATAACAGTCTTTATCTTGCCCCACCTGCTGGCAGCAACCACTTTACCTTCGAGCAGCGCTACCTGGCGCAGTCCGGTTACTGCGAACTCGCGGCTGATAATAACGATTGCGATCCATGAGTCGCATCTGCCCAGTTCCACCAGGGAAATCAGCACAGCCGAGACCAGCAGCTTGTCCGCAAGAGGGTCGAGCAGCTTGCCCAGATTGGTGACCATGTTGTATTTCCGGGCGATATAACCGTCTATGCCATCGGTGCTGGCCGCAAGCAAAAAGATCACCGCTGCAATCAGATGATTAAAGGAAAGCTGGAACGAGCCCCAATGAATCGGTTCCGGATAAAAGCTGAAATTAATCAGCAAGAAAAACATCATAATCGGGATAAGACAAATACGTGCCAGCGTAATGCGGTTAGGCAAATTCACAGAAGTTCCTCCCTTGATCCGTACGAATCCGATATTCCACTATCTCAGGCTGAAACGGCTAGCCGTCCTTGTAAAAGCTTATGCTTGGTTCCGAAGCAGCGATACTACGTATCGCTTTAAGGTACCCGTTTCAGCAGAAATAGAAGGATAATTTATAGTACGAAGCATATATTCTTACATTTTCTAAAAAACTGCTTACGCAAGTATATTATAGCCCTATGTAGGTGTCAAAAAAACACAAAGCACCCCGCAGGCGAGAAATCAGCAAGCAGTGCGGGGTACGAAAATCTTACTTTAAGTTATTAAACTGCAGATCCAGCGGTAAATCGGCTTTGCGCAGAATCTGGATAATCTGCTGCAGATCATCACGGCTTTTGCCGGTTACGCGGATTTGGTCCCCCTGGATTTGACTTTTCACCTTCAGCTTCGAATCACGGATCAGAATGTTGATTTTTTTGGCATTTTCCTGATCAATTCCCTGCTTAAGACCCAGACGCTGGCGCACAGTGCCCAGAGAAGCCGGTTCAACTTTGCCAAAATCCAGATTCTTGAGTGTAATGCCGCGCTTGACCATCTTCGACTGTAAAATATCGATGACGGCATTCAGCTTGTATTCATCTTCTGAAGCGATAATAAGCGCATCCTTCTCCAGCTTCAGACTGCTCTTGCTGTTCTTGAAGTCAAAGCGGTTATCGATCTCCTTCTCCGTCTGGTGAACAGCATTGGTCAACTCCTGCATGTCCATTTTGGACACGATATCAAATGAACTTTCCGAACTCAATTCATCCACTTCCTTTGTTAGCAAATATTCTTTTCCTATTATATGAGAAAGGAACTCTTAAGTCTAATTTGGCAGATAAAACCCGACACACAAAACAGCCCCACCAAAGTGGAGCCGTTCTGTGTAAAGGCAGGAACCCTCTTCCCCCAGATCCGATGAATGGGGAGACGCCGCGTGTCGCTATTGTCTGCTGCGTGAGGGGGCCCGGAACATATCCAAAATCCCGAGCAGAATATGTGCCAGTCCAAAGCCCAAAATGCCATAACCCCAGGCACTCGGTGTCAGATAGTAACCGAGGAGACTGACGATAATACCAAGCCCTGTTACGATCCAGCTAGCGGTCATGAGAGAATACACCTCACTTTGGCGTAAGAACTGTAAATCAGTCTTAGGTTCTCCTAAAAGCCAAAGTATATACATTGGATGCTCATTCGGGAGTTGTATTCTCCTGATTGGTTACATTGTCCTGGCTTCCCTCAGTGCCGCTGTTCTGTGTTCCTGTTGGGTCTCCGGACGCTGAGCTATCATCCAGCTCCAGAAGAAGCCGGGATGAGGTTTTGCCGTCTGTGATTACTTGTCCGTTGACTGTTATTTCCGTAGCCGGGGAGTACCCGGACTTAATGTACATGCCTTCACTGTCGAGCGTGAAGCTCAGGTTGTCCCCGGCAGCAGTATTGCCGAAGCTCAGCTTCTCTCCTTTGGAGTTCTCGCCTTTGTAGACTTCAAGCCAGCTCACCCCACTCGCAGCGATCTGCACCTGAACAGCGCTTCCAGCAGGTGCTGACACCTTATACACCGTCGTTTTTCCCGATTTGCGGTCCTGAGTGACCGTAACCTCCTCGGAGGATGGGGATGGGGATGGAGATGGTGAAGCCGATGGAGCTGTTGTCGCCTCAGGAGTTGCTGTGCCCGAACCGGCACCTGCCGAAGCGGAAGGCGCTGCAACACCTCCTCCCACTGCAGTAGGTGAAGGCTGAACCTTCGATGGATCCTGTGTAGCCGTGGTCAGACTGCCAGGTTCGGCTTTGTCCGGTTCCGGTTTGTTCATATTGGAAGAAGCGTACATGTAAATCACCACGATAATAAGCACGGGAAAGGTCCACATCAGAACTGTTGGCAGCCATTTCGCATTCCGTTCCGTTTCTGGTCTGCGGCTGCGCTTCTGTATCACTGTTTCCATCGGTGTCTCTACCGGAGCGGCAGGCACGTTGCCGTGCTCCTCCATCAGCTCGTCGGGATTTACATCCACGGCCTCCGCATAGGTTTTGATGAATGCCCGGACATAAAAGCTTCCCGGCAACACCTTATAATCCCCCGCTTCGATGGCTTCTAAATATTTTTTGCGGATTTTCGTTACTTCCTGGACATCATCAAGGCTCATCCCTTTTTGCAGACGCGCCTCCTTCAAATGCCGGCCCAGTTCCGACATACCATCACCTCCTAAGTGTGTAGTGCCGCTATCAGCAGCTTTTTATAGATCATCACTGTAGCTCGTCGTGAACGAGTCGTACAATATCTCTTCGCTTGGTATATTGCGCAGCTCGATAATAATATCGAAATTATCATAGGTGTATTCAGATTCCCGCACAAAAATATCCGGGTGCTCAATCACCTTCGTGCTTGGCATGCTCATCACATGCTGCAGCAGATTATAGTGCTTCTCGTTGGAACGGATCGTGCTGACAATACCGTCAATAATGAATACATTGTGCGGATTCATTTCATCTTCAGCGAGCTGGCTGCGCACCGTCTGGCGCAATAACGTCGAAGAGACAAACGTCCAGCGCTTCATGGCGCAGACACTGCCGGCGATAATCGATTCCGTCTTGCCGACACGCGGCATGCCCCGAAGACCTATAACCTGATTTCCTTCCCGTTTAAACAGCTCACCGAGAAAATCAACCAGCAGCCCCAGTTCATCCCTGGTGAACCGGAACGTCTTGCGGTCATCCGAGTCACGGTCGATATAGCGCCCATGCCGTACGGCCAGCTTGTCAACAAGCCGCGGGGAACGCAGCGCAGTCACCGTTATATTATCAACTTTTTTGAGCATTTCGCCCATCAGCATGATTTTTTCATCGTCACTTGTTTCCAGCAGCATTCCGCGGGTCTTGCCTTCTACTCCGTTAATGGTCAGGATATTGACCTCCAGCATTCCGAGCATTGAAGCGATATCACCAAGCAGACCAGGTCTGTTCTTATGTATCTTATACTCCATGTACCATTGTTTATATTCCACTTGCTACACCTCATAGATTCCTTTTCCCGTAACTTTGCGGCATACACCAAAAAAAGCCGGCTTCGGCAAAGTGTTCTGAACACGGGTCATGTTAATGATATATAAAATAATTTTGAAAGGCAAGGACACTATTGTAATAATTGCAGAAAAGCTCCCGCGAGGGGAGCTTGTTCCGCGAGCTATGCGTTTTTCTTCGCCAGCTTCACCATGAGGGAAGCAATGGTATGCTTCTCATCATCCGTGCCGACATCCCACAGCTCTTTGATCGCCCGGTTGGAGTAATTACCCGGATCGACTTTTTTATCGAGAAACTCCCCGATTTCAAAAGCCAGCTTGGAAATGGTTTCTTCGCTCATCCCCATTTTTTCAGCCTGAATGACCCGGTCTCCCAGAAAGCTCTTCCAGGTATCAAAGTTCTTCACTACGGAGTCTGTTGACATCTTAAATCCTCCTCAAAATGTTGTGGGTTACGTGAGATTTAAAAGCAACAGTTATAATATGTCTCCGCCCGGATATTCTTATGCTGGAGCATTTCTCCAAGTCCAAGTAAAAGCAGGTGCCCCCGTAATGTGGCGGCACCCGCTTTAGTGGGGAATAATGACTGCATTTAAACTTCAGGTGATCCACCCGCCGTTCGGACTGATGATCTGCCCGGTAATATAACCGGATTCCGGAAGCGCCAGAAAATACACCAGCGAAGAGATCTCCTCTGGAGAAGCCAGACGTCCTGCCGGAATCTCCTCCTCCAGCATCCGCATCTCATCCGCCTGCAGGCCGGCGAGCATCGCCGTCTGTACGGCTCCAGGGGCTACGGCATTGACCGTGACACCCGATGGGGCCAATTCCTTCGCAAGTGCCTTAGTAAAGGCATTCACACCGCCTTTGCTGGCGGAATAAGCGACCTCACAGGAGGCGCCGGAAATTCCCCAGACCGAGGATACATTGATAATCCGTCCATACCGCTGGGACACCATATATGGCATAAAAATCTGGCTGCACAGGAAGGTGCCTTTCAGATTGACCGCCATGATCTCGTCCCATTCTTCCTCAGTCACATCCGCCAGCATCCCGTAATGCGCCTTGCCGGCGTTATTTACCAGAATATCCGGCTGCATTCCGCTGATTGCGAGCCTTTCGGCCATGCGCACAAGCTGGCTGCGGTCCTTCATATCCGCAGCCACTGTCATTACCTTGGCTCCAAGCGCCATACAGCGCCGGGCCACATCATTCGCCGCTTCGTGCGAATTCATATAATGAATCACAATATTCATTCCGACCGAGGCAAAGCGCTCGGCAATCGCACCGCCGATTCCCCCGCTGCCTCCGGTAATAAGCACGGTCATTTCCCCGATTGGTTTGCTGTTCTCTCCCGAAAGCGTCATTAAGGGCTCACCACAAGCGACACTGCAAGCTGCTCCCAGTCGACATGCGAGCGCAGACGTTCGTTGACTTCTTCCAGGGTGATCGATTCATAAAGCGGAAGCACTTCAAAAAGGTCCCCTCCGCGGAACTGGTACCGCGTGAATTCATGGGCAATGCTCTCAGGCGAATTCAGCATGCGCAGATAGCCGCCGATTTTCTTTTTGCGGGCCCGTTCAAAATCCTTCTCCGCAAAACCAGACTCCAGCACGAGATTAATTTCTTCTTTAATCCGCTTCAGCAGCAGATCAGTGTCTTTGGTATCACCGCCGATAGCCGAAAACGCATATTGCGGCGAGCTGTTGAATTCATGTCCGAAGCTGTCCGAAATCAGCTCTTCGTCATACAGTTTCTGGTACAGTGCCGTACTGCTCCCGAGCAGCAGGTCCAGCATCAGCTTGGTCGTCAAATCGCGGCGCACCGCAGCTTCCCCGGTCAGGCCCTCCGCCTTTTCCTTGAAGCCAAACAGCATTTTCGGCATGGATACCGCCAGTCTGCTCTCCTTGACTTTTGTGGCCACCTGGGCAGGCTCTTCCTCAAATATACGCTGGATTTCACCCTGCTTGCCGTAAGATTTGCTGTTCTGGTTGCTGCGGACCAGCTCGAACACCTTCTCCGGATCGACTCCGCCGACTACAAACAACAGCATATTGCTGGGATGGTAGAAGGAATTGTAGCAGGTATACAAGGTTTCTTTGGTAATCGTGGCAATCGATTCGATGGTACCGGCAATATCGATATGGACCGGATGTTTGGAATACATGGCTTCGATCAAACCAAAATAAACGCGCCAGTCGGGATTATCCGCATACATGTTGATTTCCTGGCCGATGATGCCCTTTTCCTTCTCCACATTCTCATCGGTGAAATAAGGCCGCTGCACGAAATCCACAAGCGTACTCAGGTTGGTCTCGATATTTTCAGTTGCCGAAAAGAGGTATACCGTCTGGTCAAAGCTGGTGAACGCATTGGCTGAAGCTCCGTTGGAGGCAAAGGTGGCGAAAATATCGCCTTCCGGCTCCTCGAACATTTTATGCTCCAGAAAGTGGGCTATGCCGTCAGGAACTGTCGTTTCTTCGCTCCCTGCAACCTTGAAATGATTATCCACCGACCCGTATTTGGTTGCAAAGGTAGCATAGGTTTTGAGAAAAGCCGGCTTCGGCAGCACATACACCTGCAGACCGTTATCCATAACCTCGTGATACAGCGTTTCTTGAAGTTTCTCGTAATGAATCTTTTCCACCGCTATTCCCCCTTCCCTGTCAGAAAATAAATCGTATCCAGCTCAAAGGTCCCGGCCGCAGCCTTCACATCTTCTGCTCCCGTGCTGTCTACCTGAGCCAGGAGTTCCTGGGCGGAGCGGTCTTTTCCGGACAACTGGCGGTTGAAATCAAAGGAAATCATTTCAAAAGCGGAGTCCTGAATTTCGGAGAGCAGATTGCGGATCATGGCTTTGGTCTGGCTCAGCTCCAGCTCGGTGATATTCCCGGCCTGGAGCTCATCCAGCTGCCTGCGGATAATGTCCACGGCTTTGCTGTAATTCTGTGTCTCAATCCCCGATTGAATCGTGCCAATGCCTTTATGACCGTCATAACGCGAGGATGCGTAATAAGCCAGGCTCTCTTTCTCCCGCACGTTCACAAACAGCTTGGAGTGCGGATATCCGCCCAGAATGCCGTTATACATAAGCGCTGAAGCATACCTGTCGTCTTTGTAAGTAATTGAGGTGCGCAGACCCATGTTAAGCTTCCCTTGACTGACATCGAGCTTCTCTTCCACCGTGCGGACCTCAGAAACGGTTACCGGTGAAAAATTGGAGGAATATCCCGCTGTGTTCCCATGGGCACGGCCGAAATGGCGGGTTACCAGCTTCTCAACTTCCTCAGGGGTGGTGTCACCTACAACATACAGGTCGAGAATGGCCCCGCCCAGCCAGGAATTATAGGACTGATAGAGCGATTCAGGGGTAATGCCGTCGAGGTCGGCTCTTTGGCCCAGCGGGTGAAGACGATAAGGTTCCTTCCGGCACATTTCTTCAATGCAGCGTTCGGCAGCATAACGGATTTTGTCGTTGACGATGGCCTCCAGCTTCTTGCGCACGGTTTCGCGCTCTGTAGCTACATAGGAAGCACGGAAACACCCTGCCTCCAGCAGCGGCTTCGTCAGCACCTCTCCGAGAAACGCAAACGATTCGCCCAGCAGGCTTTCTTTGCTCTGCACGAAGGAATCATTGATCGTATCCATGCGAAACTGGACAATCTGATAGTCGCCTCTTTTATAAATGTCAAAACCGAAACCGGCCCCGTACAGCTCCTCCAAACGCTCACGGAACTGTGTGGTTTCGGGATAATTCGCCGTCCCTCTGCGCAGCACAAAGGGAATTAGCGCAGTCGGGGTTACCGTATTTTCATCAAGCGGAACACCGGCATAGAGTGAGATGGCGAATGTCTTGAACGCCTTGGTCGGCAGGACGTGAATACGCATACCTGCGGCGCTGCCATGTTGGAATCCAATATTTGTCAAGTCCAAAACTCCTTTGCAGCGGGGATAACTGTCATATAAGCTGAACTTAAGAGTAATGGCAAGCTGAATTCTTAAGTTCACACTCCATACAACAAGTTTATGAAGTATTATCCATTCTAAACCATTCCAAAGTAAGGAAGCAACCGGAAGCAGGCTGCCGGTTGCTCTTGGTCGATTTCTGTCTGATATGTGCTATCTTATTGCTGGCTACATGCAGAAAATATGCTGGCCGATGGTCTTCACCTGCGGACGGCCCCAGATCCATTTGGAAGTGGCTGTCTTCGGATTGAAGTAATAAATGCAGCCGCCGGAAGGGTCCCAGCCGTTGAGGGCCTGCTGCACCGCTTTGCGCGCCTGTTCATTCGGCTCAAGATAAATCTGCCCGTCTGCTACTGCGGTGAAAGCGCCCGGCTGAAAAATCACACCGGAAGGTGTATTCGGAAAGCTTGGTGATTTCACCCGGTTCAGAATCACTGCGGCCACAGCAACCTGGCCTTCAAACGGTTCACCGCGCGACTCTCCATATACGGCATTGGCCATAATCTTGAGATCATTCTCCGACAACCCCATGGTGTTGCCTGAGCTAAGTTCGGCTGTATTCGTGTTAGCCGCATTTGAAGCTCCGGCGTTTCCGTTGCCTCCATTCTTCTTGGCGGTGCTGGTTGAAGGTTCTGTAGGCTTCCAGGCTTTGGTGGCGTTATAGAGCTTCAGCTTTGTTTTGGCCCCGACAACACCGTCAGCTTTCATCCCAAATTTCCACTGGAACCAGGTAACTGCATTTTTAGTTTTGGCCCCGAATTGGCTGTCTATGGCACCTGCATAAAATCCGAGATGCTTGAGCCTGCCCTGCAGCTCGTAGACATCCTGTCCGGAAGAACCCACCTTAAGCAGGGTCGTCCCAAATGCAGGCAGTGCCTCTTCCTCCGGAACAGTGCTCCCCGTCGTTGGAGATGTATGATTATTCTGATTTGCGTAGACTGCACCTGGTTCCTTGATAAGAATAGCTGTGAATGGTGCAGCTGCCAGTGTAAGGGTTAGTGCGGCAAATATCCATTGCTTATGCTTTGTCATTGGGGATCGCTCTACCTTTCTCTTGTAAGTTCTGCATGGATGGCTAAAGTTATTATGACGACTGGCAGGGCATCCTATGCATTACCGCCTTCGAAACAAGCTGTCTCGGTCGATCCGTTTGACTTGGAATGCAACAACCCCCTTTCCTTAAGGAAAGGGGGTTGTTGCCGAAAAAATAAAAGCAATAGCTAAGAGCTAATCCGGTTATGCTGGTATTGCTCTAGCGACATCAACACCTCGCGAGGTTTACTGCCCTCGTATGGCCCGATCACGCTCCGGGCCTCCATCGCATCGATCAGCCGCGCAGCGCGGGTATAACCGACACGCATGCGCCGCTGAAGCAGCGATACCGATGCTTGCTTTGCTTCCAGCACAATCTGTACCGCCTGCTCATACAATTCATCCTGCGGCTCATTGTCTTCAGTTACCGTGTCATCCACTTCAGGGACAATGGACTCATCGTAATTGGCTTCCCCTTGGCTGCTGACATACTGGACAATGGTTTCCACTTCCTGATCGCTCATAAAAGCACCCTGGACGCGTATCGGCTTAGAAGCGCCCATAGGCAGGAAGAGCATATCGCCCCGCCCCAGCAGCTTCTCCGCTCCCGGCATATCCAGAATGGTCCGCGAATCAACATTAGAGGATACCCCGAACGCAATACGTGAAGGAATATTAGCTTTAATGAGTCCAGTGATGACATCGACTGACGGGCGCTGGGTTGCAATGATTAAGTGGATGCCTGCTGCTCGGGCCATTTGGGCCAGGCGACAGATCGCATCCTCGACATCGCTCGCCGCAACCATCATGAGATCGGCAAGCTCGTCCACAATCACAACAATATAGGGCAGCACCGCAGCCGGGTTATCCTTCATCAGATTATTGTAGCCTTCAACATTCCGTGTGCCCGATTTGGAGAATAGTTCATATCTTTTCTCCATTTCAACCACGATTTTCTTCAGCGCCAGACTGGCCCGCTTGGGATCTGTAACGACTGGAGCGAGCAGATGAGGAATCCCGTTATACACATTAAGCTCAACCATCTTGGGGTCAACCATCAGAAACTTAACCTCATTCGGTTTGGCCTTATATAAAATGCTGGTTATAATGCCGTTAATGCAGACAGACTTCCCGGAACCCGTTGCTCCCGCTACGAGGAGATGGGGCATCTTGGCTAAATTGCCGACAATGGTCTGCCCGGAAATATCGCGCCCGAAGGCAATCGATAACCTGGATTCGGCATCCTGGAAAATCTGGGTCTCCATAACCTCGCGCATGGTTACGACCGACACCTCCGGATTGGGCACTTCAATCCCGATGGCAGACTTACCTGGAATAGGCGCCTCCATACGGATATCCTTGGCCGCCAGGGCCAGCGCAATATCATCCGTCAGATTCACAATGCGGCTGACCTTGACGCCGATATCCGGTTGAATCTCGTACCTTGTCACCGCTGGTCCCCTAACAACCTCAAGCACCTTCGCCCGCACGCCAAAGCTCTCCAGGGTGGCTTCCAGCTTGCGTGCTGTCTGCATGTAATCATTCTGGTCACCAGCTTTGGCTCCGTTGTTAGGCTTGGCCAAAAGCCGGAAAGGCGGCAGCTTGTACGGCTTGGGCGGAGGAGGAAGCGGTACGGGAACCGGCTCTCCGCCCTCCGCCGAATCCAGCAGCCCGTTCAGTTCGAGCGGAGCCAGATCCTCTTCCGGCACCTCCTCAGCCGGGACACCTCCGTGAACCGGAGGTATCGCTGAAACGGCTTCCCTGACCGCTCCATTGCGCGCTGCAGGAGAAAATTCGCTCCACTCTTCGCGATCTTCCGCATTCAAGCCTTCCGCGCGGATATGCTCGAAGAAATCACGAATAATCGGAGTAACAGGCTCCGCATCATCACCAATATAATCCTCGTCATCGTCCGGCTGAGACAAATCCCCGCCGGGGAGACCCGAGATAATAGGATTGGAAGGAGTGCCGGTAAACACCGCATCTGCATCTTCATCCGCTGAATGGCCTTCGCCGGCAGGTTGTCCGGTCCTTGCCCCTCCGCTGAACCAGCCCCCGATTCTCCGCAGGAACTGCGGCTGGTTGCGGCTTGGAAGCTGCTGTTCGTCCTCATCCTCATCGCCGTCATCCTGCACAGGCTGTGGAGCGGCTGTCCTTCCGGTTCTGGCAGGCCTAGTGTTCACCGGTACGGCAGCCGGCCGGTTGGCGGCCTTCTGCCGGATGCCTTCCGCCAGCTTTACTACCCGGACCCGCAGCAAAGTAAACAGCTCTACATAGGAGAGGTTCGTGATCAGCATGAAGCTGATCGCCAGCATAACGATCATGAGCAGCTTGGCACCCAGACTGCCGAACAACCACAGCAATGCTGCGTATTCCAGTGCCCCCACGTAACCTCCGCTGATGTCCTTGCCAAGCATGTATACTTCACTGCCGCCCGCACCGGATGAGAGCGAACCTGACAGATCATTATGTATTTGGGCAAGCACATTGCCAGGATGAAGCATCGATAACGGGCCCAGTTTCTGTTCCATGGCCGAGATCGTGCTCATCAGGCACATAGACAGCACCAGCAGCAGCGCACCCGAATGGCGGCTTGTCCATTTGGAAGGCCACCTCCGGTGAATCATTACCATCAATCCATAAAAAATACCTACCAGCGGCAGCACAAAATAGAATCTGCCGAATAAATAGCCTGATATATTCGAGAGAGAGCGCCCTACCGCTGCCTCACCGGATAATGCGATGACGGAGATTGTAATCAGCATAATCCCGTAAATTTCATATTTTAAAACGCTGCCGAGCAGCGCTTTTTTCTTTTTCTTTCTTCGTTTAGCCACAACAGCCACCCCCGGAACAATATTATACCATATAATGGCGTGGCGTACCTATGTTCTCTTTTGTCAGAAAATGCATCTTTCTGCATGTTGTTCGCATTTTCCTGCCAAAGTTCCGGGGAATGGTTATTTTATTTCCAGCTGATAATGGCTCCCGGTGAAAATGCCGGGTCCAGATACTTTTCTAACGGACAATCCAGCAGTCTGACGATACGCGCCCGTCCCCGGTCCAACGGCTCGACCTGCAGCAGCAGCCCCTGGAAGCTGACTTCCTCCAGCGGCTCCATGAAGCTGACCGCCCCTTCAAATACATGTTCCAGCGGAATAACAGTATACAAGGTCATTGCGTAAGCCCTCCTTGATTAACCTGCTCCGGCTGCTGTACCATCTCACCGGCAATCATTCCATTCAACCGGGACAGCGCTGCACCGATTCCGCCTACCTCATCCATCAGCCCGTACTTGACCGCATCATAACCGCCGACTGCCGTACCGATATCCCGGTTCAGCTCACCGGTCCGGAACATCAGATCCTTGAACTGCTGTTCGGAAATCCGTGAATGGGAGGTTACAAACCTCACCATCCTCTCCTGCATCCGCTCCATATATTCGAAGGTCTGGGGTACCCCGATCACCAGGCCGTTCATACGGATCGGATGAATCGTCATCGTTGCGCTCTCGGCAATGATGGAGTAGCTTGAGGCAACTGCAATCGGCACCCCGATGCTGTGTCCTCCGCCAATGACCACAGTCACCGTAGGCTTAGACAGCGAGGCGATCATTTCAGCAATCGCAAGCCCGGCCTCAACATCACCGCCGACAGTATTCAGTATAATCAGCAGGCCTTTGATGGTGTTGCTCTGCTCTGCAGCGACCAGCTGAGGAATAATATGTTCGTATTTGGTGGTTTTATTATGCGGAGGCAGCACAAAATGCCCCTCAATCTGTCCGATAATGGTCATGCAGAAAATATCCGGCTCACCGGTTGGCACAGCGGTCTGACCCAGTTCTTTCACAATTCCCGCCGTTCCCGGAATAACCGGTTCGCCGATTTGCGGTTTCACCACATCCGGAAGAACCTCTTCATTTGTGCCGCCATTTGTCCCTTCTGTTGCTTCCATTGTTCGCAGCGCTCCCTTTCTGCTTGCAGCACCTGCGGCTGCAGCCATACTAGCTTTGATTAGTATGACATTTCAGGGGACCCCCTTATGCACCCGGCCTCAATATATTATCCGCTGCAGCTCCAGGTAAAGCGCTGAGCTATAAGATCCACAACACAGCAAAAGCCCCTCCCCCCTGGAAACCGTCCAATATTTCCGGGGAGAAGGGGCCTTTGGCCCTGCGTATTTATTGATTAAGAAGTTAGCTTCTTGATTACACTTCCATGATGATCGGGAGGATCATCGGTCTGCGGCGGGTTTGCTCATAGAGGAAACGGCCAAGTGAATCCTTGACGCTGGTCTTCAAAGAAGCCCATTCATTGACCTTCTCGCTCATCAGGCGCTGCAGCGTGCCGGATACAATCCGGTTTGCCTCGTCCAGGAGCCCTTCGGATTCCCGTACATAAACAAAGCCGCGGGAGATAATATCCGGTCCGGAAACAATCGCGCCGTTCTGCTTGCTCAGCGTCACAACCACTACAAGAATACCGTCCTGGGACAACAGTTTGCGGTCACGCAATACAATGTTGCCTACATCCCCTACACCAAGTCCATCAATCAGCACATTGCCTGCTGTTACCTTGCCGGCTCTGCGTGCTGAACCGCCGGAAATCTCAATCACTTCACCCAGTTCGGTGATGAAGATATTGGCTGGCTCTACACCTACAGATTCGGCTAGCAGTGCATGTCTGCGCTGCATCCGGAATTCACCGTGGATAGGAAGGAAGTATTTCGGTTTCATCAGGTTGAGCATAAGCTTCAATTCTTCCTGACTGCCGTGTCCAGATACGTGGACACCGGAATTGGAGCCGCTGTAAATCACATTGGCGCCCAGCCGGAACAATTCATCAATGGTACGGCCGACATATTTCTCATTGCCCGGTACCGGAGTTGCCGCAATAATTACGGTGTCGCCCGGCAGGATGTCAACCTTGCGGTGACTGGAGCGCGCCATACGCGTAAGCGCCGACATAGGCTCGCCCTGGCTGCCTGTGCACAATACCACTACGCGGTTGCCAGCCATTCTGTTCATTTCTTCCGGCTCAATCAGCATACCGTCGGGAACGTGAAGATACCCAAGTTCGGAAGCAATGGACACTACATTGACCATGCTGCGCCCGATAACGGTAATCTTGCGTCCGGTCGATTCAGCCGCATTTACTACCTGCTGGATGCGGTGCACGTTGGAAGCGAAGGTTGCAACCACCACACGCTGTTCGGCTTTGCGGAAAATGTCCTCCAGAACGATGCCGACATTCTTCTCCGAAGGAGTGAAGCCCGGCTTCTCAGCATTTGTGCTGTCTGACATAAGTGCGAGCACGCCTCTTTGTCCGATTTCAGCCATACGGTGCAAATTAGCAAACTGGCCATTAACTGGAGTATGGTCAAATTTGAAGTCACCGGTGTGAACAACATTGCCTTCCGGTGTCTCGATGCATACGCCGACCGAGTCGGGAATACTATGATTTGTTCTGAAGAAAGTTACTTTGAGTGAGCTGCCCAGTTCAATTTCCGAATCCTCATTAATCAGAATCCGTTTAGTTTCGCCAAGCAGGTTCGCTTCCTTGAGCTTATTCTCTACAAGGCCCAGCGTAAGTCTTGTTCCGTAAACCGGAACATTCAGGTTCTTAAGCACGTACGATAACCCGCCAATGTGATCCTCGTGTCCGTGGGTAAGAACTATACCTCTTACTTTGTCACGGTTTTCAGTTAAGTAAGAGATGTCAGGAATAACAATGTCAATCCCGAGCATATCCTCTTCCGGGAACTTAAGTCCCGCATCCACGACCACAATATCGTTTCCGTATTGTACCACATACATGTTTTTTCCGATCTCTCCGACTCCGCCCAAAGCGAAAATCGTCAATTTATCGTTGTTGTTTTTTTTGGACAAATGAATCTAACCCTCCTATGATGTTGGACGTCATACTTTTATTTGCAAACAATAAGCTTCATTATCTCAGCGGCGCTGAACACTTCTTCAAATTGCTGATAGCTTCCACGATCAACAAGGAAATTCCATAAGTCTGTAAAATTTCGCATTGCGAAAATTCCTGAATCGGGCAGTGAAACCCCTCTTGAGCGGAAAAACCCCGTCAAAATTCACTGCCCGCGCCCCTTGCGCGAAAATCTGGCACATTAGCACAGACTTATTCAAGGACCTATCCTGTCTCACAATGTAAAAATACATTGACGGAAGATTACCGCATATTTAATTTTAACCGCACCCAGTCACTTAATGACATTATACATGATTTTTTTGGCAAAAGACAAGTCATCGGCACCGTAACCCTTTTCTTTCCTTAATTTCAGGTAAGAAACTTAATACTGCGTTTATAATTTTGACATAAAATATATAAAAGCCGGCACCCCTGTGACGGGGAATGCCGGCTTAAATCTGGCTATCGATCAAACGTAAATGCGCTACTCCAGCAGCGCAGCGATAAATGATGCTTCTTCTTCTGTAGGAGATACCAGCGGGAGCCGTACCGTACCTACATCCACACCGCGGAGGCCAAGCGCATACTTGACGGCAGAGGGATTCGGAAGCGGATGCGGACATTCAAACAGCCCCTTGAACACCGGGAAAAGCTTGCGGTGAAGTCCGCCTGCCCGTTGGACATTCCCTGAGATATAAGCTCCGATCATCTCTGCCATCTGCTCACCAACCACATGGCTGGCTACACTGATTATACCGTAGGCCCCAACGGCAAGCGCAGCAAGTCCGGCGGAATCATCCCCTGAATACACACGGAAATCAGCGGGACAGGCTGAAACAATCTGTGTAATCTGATCCACTGACTGGCATTCCTTAGTCGCCACGATGTTTGGAATCTCGGCAAGCCTCAGTGTCGTGGCTGCGCTCATACTGACGCTGGTCCGGCTGGGCACATTATAGAGAATAACAGGCAGCGCTGTCTCCCCTGCTATGGCAGCAAAATGCCGGTACAGCCCTTCCTGATTCGGCTTGTTGTAATAGGGAACAACGAGAAGCACACCGTCCACACCAATCTTCTCCGCTTCCTTCGTCAAATGAATGGAATGTCTGGTGCTGTTGGTGCCTGTTCCGGCGATGATTTTACAGCGGCCTGCGGCCTTCTTCAGCACATAAGCGAATAACTCCAGCTTCTCCTCATCGCTTAAGGTAGGGGATTCTCCCGTCGTCCCGCAGACCACCAGCGCTTCAGATTTCTTTTGCTCAATGAGATAGTCAATCAAGCGTGAGGTAGCTTCCCAATTGATTTCGCCAGAACTGTCAAAGGGGGTTACCATAGCGGTGATTAATCTTCCGAAGTCCACTTTGAATTCCTCCTTGTCAGCGGTGTAATTCAAATTTGGCATGCAAAGCGCGCAGCGACTGCACCATATCTTCTTTTTTGACCAGCACCCAAATGGTTGTATTGGAATCGGCAGACTGGAGAATCTGAATATTCTGCGAGCTAAGCGCTTCAACGATGCGGGCCATGATGCCCGGGACCCCGTTGATCCCGCCTCCGATAACCGAGACCTTGGCGCAGCCGGACAGGCTCGAAGGACGCAGCCCCAGCTCCTGAAGTGCAGCAATCGCCTGCTCTGACTTGTCATCATTCACTGTATACAGCGCTTCAGTCGGCGTTACATTGATGAAATCCACACTGATGCCGTTGTCGGCCATGCTTTTAAAAATCTGGAGCTGCACACCGGTACCGTTGCCCTCCGGACATTCCACGGATATCTGGGTAACGTTGCTGACATAAGCGATCCCCGTGACAAAGCGGTCAACCACTCCATGTGAAACATCGCTGAACCCCTCCGGATGGGTCACGAGCGTGCCTTCGGCTTCAGAGAATGTAGACCGGACACGTACAGGAATCTGGGCCTGCATGGCAATCTCTACAGCACGGGGGTGAATGACCTTGGCGCCTTGATATGCCATGTTGCAGATTTCCGTATAGCTGACATAAGTCAGCTGCTTCGCATCCTCAACAATCCGCGGATCAGCGGTCAGGATACCATCCACATCTGTATAGATATCGACCATATCTGCCCGCAGCGCAGCGCCAAGCGCCGTAGCAGAAGTGTCACTGCCTCCGCGTCCAAGGGTCGTAAAATCACCGGCTTCGGTCTGCCCCTGGAACCCGGTTACAATCACTACTTTGTGCTCGCGCAATTCGCGCAGAATACGTTCGGTCCGCACATCCAGAATCCGGGCATTGCCGTAGTTGTTATCGGTCACAAAACCGGCCTGTGCTCCTGTCAGCACGGTTGCAGGGACACCCTCATGCTCCAGCAAGCCGCACAAAGTTGTAGCAGAAATAATCTCTCCGCAGCACATCAGAAGATCCTTCTCCCGGTTCGGCAGAGCATCCCCATTCTGTACCGCCCAGTCCAGCAGCGTATCGGTCGCATAAGGTTCGCCTTTGCGCCCCATGGCCGACACGACCACGACCAGACTGAAGCCGCTGGCCAGTTCACGTTTGACATGACGGATCACGTGTTCTCTGGCCGCTGGTGTGGAGAGTGAGGTTCCGCCAAATTTTTGCACCAAAATACCCATGTATAATTCCTCCATTACTTCTCTAAGCAAGCACACTAATACGTACACATTCTATCCAAAATACTAAATGGAAAGAATCCGCTTGTGCGGTTCCGTATTCAGATAGCTGAATAAAGTGTTGAACCGCCCTCGGAATGAGGACGGCAATGTATACTTGTATGGTCAGAGTGCCTGCATAAAACATATGTCTATGCTGAATGAAACCGTTCGATAATCATCGGCTGCAGCTGGTTGCCCTGCAGAGCCGCATAGCAGGTTTCGGGAATGAGGTCCATCTGTGCCACAAGCGAATTCGGCTTGCCCTGCGGATTATCCTGGCCGAACGGAACGAAATAAATGTTCTTTGTAACC
Organism: Paenibacillus graminis; assembly: GCF_000758705.1. NCBI lineage: Bacteria > Bacillati > Bacillota > Bacilli > Caryophanales > Paenibacillaceae > Paenibacillus > Paenibacillus graminis. The sequence goes on from NZ_CP009287.1 coordinate 4,148,935, forward strand.
AGGAGCTTTGCGATATTCGCCGCATTCAGGCCAAGTCCATCATTGGTGGAGATGGCCAGCACCAGAGGACGGCTGTTGCGCATTTGCGATTTGGCGGCCATCAGCACGGGGCTGTCGGTCATGGCATTAGCCAATTTACTAGTCGTATTCCCAGTGCAGGGCGCGATAGTAAGCACATCCAGCAGCTTGGAGGGACCCAGCGGTTCCGCTTCAACAATTGTAGAAATGATATCATTCCCTGTTATATCTTTCAACTGTTTTAGCCAATTTTCCGATGTGCCAAAGCGGGTGTCCGTATTCAGCACGGATGCGGACACGATCGGCACCACACTGGCTCCGTCATCCATAAACCGCTGAATCTGCGGCATTACCTCGGCAAACGTGCAGTGAGAGCCGGTAATTGCATAACCTACTGTTTTTCCATGCCAATCCATTAAACGTCCCCCCTGTTAAAAGTCTCGTCCGATATCGACTGTACCAGCGCACCCGCCATAATGATTCCGGCGCTTTTGGGAGCAACGACTCCGGGCAGTCCCGGTGCCAGCATGGCCTTGATCCCGCGTTTTTCCGCATAGCGGAAATCGCATCCGCCCGGGGCGGAAGCCAGATCGATAATTACACAGTGTCTGGGAAGACGCGATAACACCTGTGCGGTGATAATCATACTAGGGATGGTGTTGAAAATAAGATCCGCCTCCGGCGCATGCGCCACCAGCTCTCCGGTCATAAAGGGCTTCCAGCCCATCTCCTCGGCCCGTGCATAATGCTCCTGTTTTCTTACGCCCACCTTCACGTTTGAACCGAGGCCCTGCAGCACTCTCGCCATTGTAAACCCGGTTCTGCCCATGCCCAGAACCATTGAGGTAGAGCCATGAATCGTAAAATCCGTATTCTGAATGGCCATAACCAAGGCTCCCTCTGCTGTAGGGATGGAGTTGTAGATCGCTACATCGTCCCTGTTCAGCAGCTCCACCAGCTTCAGCGAATGCTTGTCACACAGGCCGCGCAAGTAGCTTTTGGCCATACCGGTATAGACCATACAGTTTGGCGGAAGTGCGGCAATATGCTCCTCCAGCAGCTGCAGGCGTTCCGTAGACAAGAGGGCATTGATATTGCCTTCATCATCACACCCCACCGTTGGCAGTACCAGCACATCCGCGCGGCTCAGCAGCTCTGCCGACATTTGTTCCAGGCTCACCCCTGGGCTTGGGGCATCCCACTTGTCGAACCCGGCAGCGCTTACCGTAGCATCCATTTCCACACATTTCCGAATCACTTCAATCTGTCTCGCGTCCCCGCCCAGGAACACGATCCTGATGCCAGTAAGCATAGGGATGACGCTCCTTTCCACATACACACTATCGACTATAGAGCATCTTATGCCGCAGGCTCCGGATGGGTGATGAGCGGAGAAGAAATAATGGGCACCCGGATTCTTCATGGAAAAAACAGCAAAAGGCCAGGTAATCTCACGAAGCAGATCATTCTCTATATTAAAAAAAGCTTGCGGGTAAATACCGGTAACGGTATCTCCGCAAGCTTATTGTGCAGCTATTGATACAAGGCGCGCCTTACAGAAAAGACGGTTAAGCCCTTGTTATTTCCCCGTATGGCCAAAGCCGCCGGCACCACGCTCAGTTTCCGACAGTTCCTCCACTTGGACAAGTGTCACAGATGGAACAGCCTGAAAAACCATCTGGGCAATCCGTTCATTCCGGGCAATGGCAAAAGGCTCCTGGCCGAGATTGATCAGCAGCACTTTAATCTCCCCCCGGTAATCGGCGTCGATGGTTCCCGGTGTGTTCAGGCAGGTAATGCCATGCTTCAGCGCCAGCCCGCTGCGCGGCCGGATTTGTGCCTCCAAGCCGTCCGGCATGGCCAGCGATATTCCAGTGGGGATTAGTGCACGCTCGCCCGGAGCGAGGACAACAGCTTCTTGTACGGCGGCATACAGGTCATAACCTGAAGCCTGTTCCGACATTTTACGGGGCAGCTCCACATCCTCATTCCCGGAAAGCTTGTTAATTTGAACGTAATAAGACAAGATCATCTCTCCTAACATTGGCAATAGCTTTGTCCGTTGCGCCCACCATCGCTAAAGCGAGCGGCTGCGCAAACATATGATCCAGCAGCCGGTTCATGTCATCCATGGTTACCTGCTGGATTTTGGCGATCATATCATCCAGTGTATCATGTCTTCCCAGCATCAGCTCGTTTTTTCCGATACGGTTCATCCTGCTGCTGGTGCTTTCGAGGCTGAGGATCAGGCTGCCTTTGAGCTGCTCTTTGCCTTTTCTCAGTTCATCCTCGCTGAGCCCCTTGACGGCAAGCTCATACATCATGTCTTTGATCAGCTCGGTAACCTCTTTAGTCTGCTTCGGCGCAGTCCCCGCATATACCGTGAACATCCCGCTATCCGCCTGGGAGCTATGGTAAGAGTAGACCGAATAAGCCAACCCGCGTTTTTCGCGGATCTCCTGGAACATCCGTGAGCTCATGCCGCCGCCGATGGCATTGTTCAGCAGCACCATCGGATATTGCAGCGGCCCTCCGCTTTGGACACCCGGCAGGGAGAGGCAAATATGGTTTTGCTCTGTTTTTTTGCGGTGGAACAGCAGCTCGCCATGGAAATCGGGTGCAGCCAGCGCTGCGGACTCGCCATGATTCTGAAATGAACCGAAGTGCTTCTCCAGCAGCTCTGCCAGCCCGTCATTGATGTTGCCGGCTACACTAATCACTGTGTTCTCAATCGTATATTGTGCCTTCATATAGGCCCGGAGATCATCCGGGGTCATTTCCTGAAGCCGCTCCTTGAGGCCCAGAATGGAATAGGCCAGCGGATGCTCACCGTAAGCTGCGGCGCACATCAGATCATGCACCAGATCATCCGGTGTGTCCTCGCACATAGCGATTTCCTCGAGAATGACATTTTTCTCCTTCGCCAGCTCTTCGGCATCCATCCGCGATCGGAAAAACATATCGGCCAGCACATCCACCGCAATCGGCAGATGCTCATCCAGCACTTTGGCATAATAGCATGTATATTCCTTAGAGGTAAACGCATTGACGTTGCCGCCGATAGCGTCGAACTGTTCAGCAATATCCTTGGCGCTGTACCGGCCTGTTCCTTTGAACAGCATATGCTCAATAAAATGAGAAATCCCGTTGTTCAGCGGAGTCTCATTACGGGAGCCAGTTTTGACCCATATTCCAAAGGAAACGGATCGGCCGGTGGGAATTTTTTCTGTAACCACCCTGAGACCGTTTGACAATACTATTTTTTCCACTTCTAAGTCCTCCTGGCATAGCCCTGGTTCTATCTGTATTTTGATATACGCGCCTCTTATCCTACCAGAATTAGACGGCTCACTCAACATCAGCAGGCAGTACACGCTCCGCTGAGAGCGTCTGGCTGACCGTCCCCAGCTGCAGGCCTTTTGCTTTTATTCCCCGGATCATCCCCCGGAGCGCCTGCGAAGAGGAAGCTGTCGGGTGCATTAGAATCAAGGTTCCCGGCTCCGCTTTGCTGCTGATTTTGGAAATGATCGAATCCGGGGAAGGGTTGCGCCAATCCACCGTATCCAGCGTCCACAGCACCGTTTTCAGCCCTAACGAGGCGGCAATGTCGACAGTCTCCTGGTCAAAGTCGCCGGATGGAGGAGCAAACCAGATATTGGTCACTCCCAGGCTCTCTTTGAGCAGGTTTTGCGTTTTCTGGATTTCGGCTGTGGCTCGCGCCCGGCTCAAAGTGCTCATATTAGGATGGGTATAGGCATGATTCTCCATTTCATGCCCCCGTTTCAGCATTTCCTCGGCCAGCTCTTTATTGCGGCTCAGCCAGCTGCCGTCCAGAAAAAAGGTGACCTTTACCTTTTCCTGATCTAAAATGTCCAGCATTGGGATAATGTACTCGTTGCCCCAAGCTACATTGATCATCAGCGATACCATCGGCTTCGCGGGATTGCCCCGGTATATCGGCTGAGCCCCAAGGTCATCCAGTGAAACTCCAGGTTTAATCTGGCGGTACAGCAGCTTCAAGCCAGCATTAGGCCCCTTAAGCTTAGCCTTCCGGTATGTTGCCTCCACATCCACTTCCAGCCCGTTATAACCCGGTATAGCCTTCCATACACGGTCAACGGTTGCATCCACAGGCGGGCTGTTCAGCTTGGCGGCTTTACTCTCAATGCTTGTGCGCAGATCATCCTGGGGTTCTGTGTAGACCCTGCTCCATACAGCCAGTCCAGTCTGCGGCTTAAGCTGGGCCAGCATTTCCTTCACCGGCCCATATGTACTGCCGATCCCGGCCACCACAGCAATACAGCCCAGCACCAGTGCCGCTTTTTCCGTCTTCATGACGTCTTTTCCTCCCTGGCAGAACAGTTCATTTGTCCGTCCCGGCACAAGTCAGGTGCAGAGACGCTTTGTCCCAGCCTATGAGTCCATGAAGGAAAATATGTCCAGCGTCTACAACTTAAAAAAGAGCCAGAACAAAACTGCTTCTGTCTCTTCCCGTTCATACATTTAATTTCGTTTCAAACATTAATATCTAAGCCTTAGCTGCACCCTCTGCAGTGAGCACTGCTTTGCGTGACAAATTTACGCGGCCCTGCTGGTCGATTTCAGTAACTTTGACAGTAATCGTGTCACCGATAGCCACTACATCTTCCACTTTGGCTACACGTTCAGTAGACAGCTGTGAAATATGCACCAGTCCGTCTTTGCCTGGAATCAATTCGACAAAGGCACCAAACTTTTCGATGCGTCTGACTGTACCCACATATATTTCACCGACCTGTACTTCACGTACAATGCCTTCGATAATACCGCGGGCTTTTTGAATCATCGCTTCGTCCGAAGAGCCAATGAAGACACGGCCATCCTGCTCGATATCGATCTTCACGCCGGTTTCTTCAATGATTTTATTGATAATCTTGCCACCTGCGCCGATGACATCACGGATTTTGTCCGGATTGATGTTGATGATAATGATTTTGGGAGCATATTTGGACAGGCTTGGTCTAGGCTCGGAGATAGCTTCCTTCATTTTGCCCAAGATGAACATCCGTCCTTCTTTGGCCTGCTGCAGCGCATCCTGAAGAATCTTGCGGTCAATGCCGGCGATCTTGATATCCATCTGAATCGCTGTAACCCCTTTAGCCGTACCTGCCACCTTGAAGTCCATATCGCCAAGATGATCTTCCATCCCCTGAATATCGGTCAGGATCGAGACATGCTCTCCGTCTTTGATCAGACCCATGGCTACACCGGCTACAGGCGCCTTAATCGGCACACCCGCATCCATCATGGCCAAGATGCTGGCGCAAATACTCGCTTGGGAAGTAGAGCCGTTGGATTCAATAGCTTCTGATACCAGACGAATCGTGTACGGGAATTCAGTTTCACTAGGTATAACTTTGGACAATGCACGCTCCCCAAGGGCTCCGTGTCCAATCTCGCGCCGTCCCGGTGCTCTGAGCGGACGGGCTTCCCCTACGCTGAACGGCGGGAAGTTGTAGTGGTGCATGAAGCGTTTCGTCTCGGCCGGATCAATCCCGTCCAGGATCTGCACATCTCCAAGCGCACCAAGCGTACATACGCTAAGGATCTGAGTCTGTCCGCGCGTGAAAAGTCCGGAACCATGAGTACGCGGCAGCAAAGCCGTATCGCATTCAATGGGCCGGATTTCATCCAGCTTGCGTCCATCCGGACGGATCTTGTCATGGGTGATCAGACGTCTTACTTCATCCTTGACGATATCATGCAGCACTTCCTTGACATCCTTCAGAAGCTCCGGTGTTTCTATGTATTTCTCTGCGAAATACTCCACCGTTTCATTGTTGATCAGGTCGATGGCATCCTGGCGGGCATGTTTCTCGGCAATTTTCACAGCTTCGACCAGACGGATCTGCGCATAAGCGCGTACCTCTGCGTTCACTTCGCTATTTACCGTGTGCAGCTTCACTGCCATCTTTTCTTTGCCGGCAGCGGCAACAAGTTCTTGAATCACAGCTACGATCTTGCGGATTTCATCATGTCCGAACATGATAGCTTCCAGCATGACATCTTCAGGCACTTCATTGGCTTCAGCTTCCACCATCATGATGGCGTCTTTGGTTCCGGCTACGACTACATAAATGTCGCTCGCTGCTTGCTGCGCAACGTCCGGATTAATGATGAATTCACCGTTAATACGGCCTACTGCCACACCACCGATCGGTCCGTCAAACGGCACATCGGAGATGCTGAGCGCAGCGGAAGTACCAATCATAGCGGCAATATCCGGCGCACAATCCTGATCCACGCTCATTACCAGATTCAGTACCTGCACATCGTTACGGAATCCTTCCGGAAACAGCGGGCGAATTGGACGGTCTGTCAGACGGCTGGACAGAATCGCTTTCTCACTGGGTCTGCCCTCACGTTTGATGAAACCTCCAGGAATTTTGCCAACTGCATATAATCTTTCCTCATAGTTAACCGTAAGCGGGAAAAAATCCAGATCTTTGGGTTCGCTGGAGGCTGTAACCGTACACAATACTGAAGTGTCACCATAGCGCACCATGACTGCAGCATTTGCCTGTTTGGCAAGGCGGCCCGTTTCCAGTACAAGGCGTCTTCCGCCAAGCTGCATTTCTACACGTTTTTCCATAAAATCCCTCCTTAAATGGTAGTAGACCTGCCTTATTATCGCAGGTTCCAGCATAACACTAATAAATTCTTATCTTTCAAGCAAAAACGGCTTGTCCTCAAGCAGAGGTAAAATAGCCGTTTTGTGCAAATCATATCCACTTGCCGCCTGCAATAGTTTTCCCTAAATTTTCAAAAAGCAACCCGGCTGTCCCGCTGTCGCTCGTAAGAAGGACATACGGTATACAACCAGGCTGCTTTAGGGTAATGATTATGGAAAATTAGCGACGCAATCCCAGTTTTTCGATCAGGGCGCTGTAACGTCTGATGTCTTTGTTTTTCAAATACGCCAGCAGTTTACGACGTTGTCCAACCATCTTCAGCAGTCCGCGGCGGGAATGGTGATCCTTCTTGTGCGTACGCAAGTGGTCAGTCAAATTAACGATGTTCTCCGTTAGGATAGCAACTTGCACCTCAGGAGATCCAGTATCGGATTCGTGAGTTTTGTGCTCGTCAATCAATTGATGTTTACGTTCTTGAGTCAATGCCATCCTGTTCACCTCCTTCAATATAATCGCCAATAGCCTCGTCACCGTCGGTGAGAACATGCAACCAAGCTAAGGTTATGATGCTGTCATTCCAGCAACGTTAATCAGTATAGCACCTTCGAAGACAAATGTAAACGGCATGTCCACAGTGAATCAGGATTCTGCACTCAGCAAGCTTTTGGCGGTATTGGCATCCTCGCCAATCTGCGCGATCAAGGCATGAATGGAGTCGAACTTGCGTTCAGGACGGATGAAGGAGACCAGCTCCACCTTCAGCTCCTGCCCGTAGATATCTCCCGAAAAATCAAACAGATGCACCTCAAAGCTGGGCGCTGTTACCCCTTCGTGGAAGGTTGGCTTCACACCAACGTTCATTACCCCGTGCAGAACTTCATCTTTATAAAAGACCCTGACCGCGTATACCCCCTTGGCGGGAACAACATACCGGTCTTCAAGCTGCACATTGGCTGTAGGGAAACCTATAGTGCGTCCCCGCTTCTCTCCATGAACTACCGTTCCCCGCAGATGATAACAGCGCCCGAACCATGTATTCGCCAGGGTAAGATCACCATTCTGGAGACTCTTGCGTATCCCGGAGCTGCTGACCTTCTGTCCTTCAATCAGGAACGGAGGGGCAGTTAGAACACCCATCCTCCCATTTCCCAGCTCACGGAGCCGGTCTGGATCACCTGCGCCCAGATAGCCGAAGTGGAAATCAAAGCCAACCACGGCAGTTGAAATCTGCAGCGGCAGCAGCATCACAGACACAAAGTCCTCCGGACTTACCCGGGATAACTGCTCGTTAAATTCAATAATATACAAAATATCGACACCCATGCCGGCAAGAATCTCCTGCTTGTCCTTCGCCGGGGTCAAATATCCGTCATAATCTCCTTTGCCCATGACATCCTTGGGATTCGGATGAAAGGTCATGACTGCAGCCGGTACGCCTTCTTTGCGGGCCAATGCAACAGCGGATGCTATGACACTGGCGTGTCCGCGGTGCAGCCCGTCAAACTGACCCAGGGCAGCCACTTGCGGCTGCGCCCACTCCGCTGCAGTCTCCGGCGGCATCGGATAGCTTAAGGTTATGGTTCTCACGCTGTTTCTCACCTACAATTCACTAATGAAATTAATTGTCAAGCTTGTGCAAATACCTTCACAGGCGCGATGGCTCCGGTTTCTTCCAGTTCATATATCCCCAGGAACCCCCCCTGCTCATCATAAAGCCGAAAATGCCCATTGCGCTTTACTTCAGGCGCCACATGACGGAGGGACAGACGCTGCCCCTGCAGCGCTGCCTTTTTCTTCTCGTCCATCACTGTATGCCTGGGCAAATGGGAGATCGCCTCGTCCGCCGCAATCAAATACCTATCCAGGGTACCTGCATCCTTGTATTCAGCGATTTGTTCCAGGGTCAGGCAATGGCTTGCAGATATCCCGGCAGACATCGTCCGTTCAAGCTTCACCATAACACCGGGAAGTCCAAGCGCCCGGCCAATATCTACGCATAGGGTACGGATGTATGTGCCCTTAGAGCACAGCACACGGAACGTAACATCCGGATGATTGCCGTTCCAGACCATACCGGTCATTTCAATCTCATAGATTTCCACTTCGCGGCTCTTACGCTCTACGGTTTTGCCTTCCCGGGCCAGCTCATAGAGGCGCTTCCCGTCAACCTTGACTGCAGAATACATGGGTGGAACCTGAGAAATCACACCTTGAAAAGAATTCAGCACTGCAAGTACTTCGGCTTCCGTAACATGCACATCATCAACGGTTTCCGTAATCGTACCTGTTAAATCCTCGGTATCACTGGATATCCCGAGCCGCAGCGTGGCTACATACTCTTTGGGCAGTTCCTGGATATATTCTACAACACGCGTTGCCCGTCCAAGACAAAGAGGCAAGACGCCTGTCACCTGGGGATCAAGGGTCCCCGTGTGGCCGATCCGCTTCATGCCGAGAATGCGCCGCGCTTTGGCGACAACATCATGTGAAGTGAATCCGGCAGGCTTATAGACAGCCAGAACACCTGTAAGCTCACTCATAAATGACGTCTGACCTCCTGAAGCACCATTGGAATAGCTTCTTCCAGTGTCGCATCGATCCGCGCACCCGCAGCCCGGGTATGTCCGCCTCCGCCAAACACTTGCGCCAAAGCAGCAACATCTACTTTACCTGCAGACCGAAAACTTGCTTTCACGGCACGCTCATGAATAACCTTGAATAGAATTCCTACCTCAACGCCACGGATATTGCGCGGATAGTTCACGATGCCTTCAAGATCCTCGTTTGCGGCTTCGCAATCCAGCATATCCTGAGGTGTTATGGATACCCAGGCAATGTCGCCATTCGGGGAGAGCTGCAAAGTACTCAGCGCCCGGTTCAGCACCTTGACCTGTCCCAGTGTCATCTCCTCCAGCAGTGTTTCCGCAAGCATTGGACCATTGACACCGAGTTCAAGCAGCTCAGAAACCGCAGCCATCACTTTTGGCGAAGTATTGCTGTAGCGAAAACCTCCGGTATCCGTGAGCAGTCCGGTATAGAGGGCTGTCGCGACATCAATATCCCATTCCACCTCAAATGTCTTCAGCAGGTCGAATAAAATCTCCGCAGTTGCAGCAGCATCAGGTTTAATAAGATTAACGTAGCCATAACCGTTATTCGTAGGATGATGATCAATATTTACGATGAGGGCATCGGAGGCAAAATGGCGCTTGGTCAGTCCTACACGCTGAAAATCGGCACAATCAACGCAAATGATATGGCTGTACTCGCGGGGCAAATCCCCTTCTGCCAGATTGGCAATCTCACCGGCATGCCATAAGTATTCCATCCGCTGCGGGATCGGGCCTTCGTTCAGCATAGTATATTTTTTGCCCAGACATGAGAGAAGCCAGCCCACCACTAGGGTGGAGCTGACTGCATCTCCGTCCGGCTGAATATGCGACACTACAAGATAGTCATCGTGTTCCAGCAGAAACTTACGGGTCTGCCGGAGACTTTGTTCATAGCTCTGCATTCGCCGTCTCCTTTATGTTTCCTAGCTTTCTTCATTCTTGCCAAGTTCACCGAGCAGCTTCTCGATATGGCTTCCGTAAGCAACGGATTCGTCAATCTTGAAGATCAGCTCAGGCGTATGCCGCAGACGGATCGCTTTGCCAAGCTCCGAGCGGAGAAAGCCATTGGCTTTCTCAATCGCTTTTAAGGAACCTGTGACCTGCTCTTCATCCCCAAAAACACTCAGGTACACTTTGGCCTGTGACAGATCGTTCGTCACATCTACGCCGGTTACAGTTACAAACCCGATGCGCGGGTCTTTAAGTCCGCTTTGGATAAGCTGGCTGAGTTCTTTTTTGATCTGCTCGCCAACCCGTCCGGCTCTGATTTTAGACATTTATATCACCTCTTCGCTTAGCGCTCAACCGTCTCCATGATAAACGCTTCGATAATGTCGCCTTCGACGACATCATTATAGCGTTCCAAAGTTATGCCACATTCATAACCCTGTGCCACTTCTTTGGCATCATCCTTGAAACGCTTCAAGGTGTCGATCTTGCCTTGGAAGACAACAATACCGCTGCGGATCAGGCGCATTTCGGCATTGCGGGTAATTTTGCCGGAAGTAACCATACAACCTGCAATGGTCCCCACTTTGCTGATTTTGAAGACGTTGCGCACTTCGGCATGGCCGATAATGTTCTCTTTGTAGACGGGATCCAGCATGCCTTTCATAGCACTTTCAATTTCTTCGATTACATTGTAAATGATGTTGTGCAGACGGACATCCACTTTTTCCTGCTCTGCTGCGGCTTTGGTCTGGGCATCCGGACGCACGTTGAAGCCAATTACGATCGCATTGGAAGCTGCCGCCAGAGTAATGTCGGATTCCGTAATCGCACCCGCACCACTATGGATAATCTTCACACGCACGCCTTCAACTTCAATTTTGGCCAAGGAGCCTTTGAGCGCCTCAACCGAACCCTGCACGTCACCTTTGATGATTACGTTCAGGTCTTTGATCTCGCCTTCTTTGATGTGCTTGAACAGATCATCCAGCGTTACCCGGGTGTTCGTATTCAGCTCAGACTGGCGCTGCGTTGTGGAACGTCTGTCTGCAATCGCACGGGCCTTACGCTCATCCTCAAACGCCATGAACGGATCGCCGGCTTGCGGAACTTCAGTCAGACCGGTAATTTCCACTGGAGTGGAAGGACCCGCTTCCTTGATCTTGCGCCCTTTGTCATTCACCATGGCGCGCACGCGGCCGAAGCAGTTCCCTGCTACAAAGGCGTCTCCGACTTTCAGGGTACCATTCTGTACCAGAATCCGGGCAACCGGTCCACGGTTCTTATCCAGCTCTGCTTCTATGACGGTACCGCGCGCCCGTTTGTCAGGGTTAGCTTTGTACTCATTCACTTCAGCAACGAGCAGAATCATTTCCAGCAGCTCTTCAAGGTTGATGCGCTGTTTGGCAGACAGGTTGACGAAGATAGTGTCTCCGCCCCACTCTTCCGGCACCAGCTCATAGTTGGTAAGCTCCTGCTTCACGCGGTCAGGGTCTGCACCCGGTTTGTCGATCTTGTTGACAGCAACAATGATCGGCAGGCCTGCAGCCTTGGCATGGTTGATTGCTTCTACCGTCTGCGGCATCACACCGTCATCGGCAGCGACTACGATAATGGTCATATCCGTTACCTGGGCACCACGGGCACGCATAGCTGTAAACGCTTCGTGGCCCGGTGTATCGAGGAACGTGATTTTTTTGTGGTTGATTTCGACTTGATAAGCACCGATATGCTGGGTAATTCCGCCGGCTTCTCCGCCGGTTACATTCGTAGAGCGAATGGCATCCAGCAATGTCGTTTTACCATGGTCAACGTGGCCCATGATGGTTACGACCGGAGGACGAGTCTGCAGATCCTCTTCGGAATCGTTCTCTTCCACCGTCTCGAAGCTGTCTTCATCCACTGGAATCTTCACTTCTACTTCCACTCCGAATTCACCGGAGAGCAGCAGAATCGTGTCAATGTCGAGCTCCTGGTTAATTGTAGCCATAACCCCCATGGAAATCAGCTTCTTGATGACTTCAGAAGCATCCTTATGAAGCAGCTTGGCAGTTTCACCGACAGTCATGCTGCCGCGGACAATGATTTTTTTAGGGGTGTTGTCGATTTTTTCACGGACAGGCTGATTGCTTCGGCCACGGTTGTTTTTACCGCCCCGGCCGCGGAAATTACCGCCTTTGCCGTCTTCAAAACGTTTTTGACCGCTGTTGTTGTTCGGTCTGCCGCCGGTTGCGTTTTTCTTGGGTCCTCTGTCGCCGCCGCGGGAGAAATCACCGCCGCCTTGACCTTGTGGACGGCTGTCAGCTGTACGCGTTCCACCTTGACCCTGTGGACGGTCGCCAGTACGCGGCGCACCGCCGCCTTGGCCTTGCGGGCGGCTGCCCGTAGAGCTGCCCTGCGGACGGCTGCCAGTGGAGCTGCCTTGTGGACGGCTGCCGGTAGAGCTGCCTTGTGGACGGCTGCCAGTGGAGCTGCCCTGCGGGCGGCTGCCGGTGGAGCTGCCTTGCGGGCGGTTACCGCCCGTGGAGCTGCCTTGCGGACGGCTGCCGGTGGAGCCGCCTTGCGGGCGGTTACCGCTTGTGCTGCTTTGCGGACGTGAATTTTGTGCTGAACCTGATGTTGCTCTGCGGGAATCTTGTCCGCTTTGGGGCCTTGGGGACGTCGTCGATTGGTTGTTGTTTTGGTTACTGTTCATACCTACCTGCTTTTCCGGTTGATTTTTGTTGGCATTCTGAGCGCTCTGGGGTTCAGCGGTTACCGTTCCGGCCGATGCCGGACGGCTGCTGGTTCCGCTATCCCGTTTGGCTGCAGCATTTGACTTAATATCCTTGAAGAACTGTTCAACTTTACTCACGGAGCCATTCTCCATGACACTCATATGATTATTCACAGGGACATTCAAACGCTTCAGAATTGTGATGATTTCTTTACTGCTCATGTTGAGCGATTTCGCGTATTCATACACGCGCAGCTTATCCTTATTGTCTTCTTTAGTCAATAACTCCACCTCCGACAGTATCTCCCAGCACTCTGGAGATCATTTCCGCGAATCCTTTATCCGTAACGGCCAGCACTACGCGCTGGTCTTTACCAATACTTGCACCGAGTTCATCCCGGTGAAATGCGATTACTAGTGGAATATCGTAGGTTCCGCACTTGTCACGGAACTTTTTCTGAGTATTTTCTGAAGCATCACCAGCCAGGACGACCAGCTTCGCCTCCGAAGACCGTACCGCTTTCAGCACAGCTTCGTCGCCGGTGACAATCTTGCCTGCTCTCATAGCAAGCCCTAAATAAGAAAGTGTCTTACTCATTGTCCTCACTATCCTTCGCTGCCAGAAACTGCTCCTCCACGGATGCAAAATCCCGGGCAAGCTGGGCGTAAATTTCAGGACTCACTTGACATTTGAGTGCACGGTCAAGTGCTTTGTTCTTTTGTGCCAGCTTAAAACATTCAAGTTTGCCGCATATATAAGCACCACGGCCCGACTTTTTGCCTGTCAGGTCAATCAGCACTTCACCCTCCGGCGTTCTCACCACGCGAATCAGCTCTTTTTTGGGCATCATCTCTTGGCTGGCAACGCATTTGCGCAGCGGCACCTTACGCTGTTTCATGTCAATCGCCTCCCCTCTATAATAGAGCAGGTTGATTAGTCAATGGAGACGGAATCCTGATGCATTTCATCATTAGAAGTTCTTGGTCTGCCGTATTCCTGCTCTGCCTGGCTTTCGCTCTTGATATCAATTTTCCAGCCGGTCAGCTTGGCGGCAAGACGGGCATTCTGCCCTTTAATGCCGATTGCCAGCGACAATTGATAGTCAGGAACAATGACACGCGCCATTTTCTCCGCTTCAAAGACCTGAACCTCAAGCACCTTGGACGGACTAAGCGCGTTAGCCACATACTCCTGAACCGCATCGGAATAACGGACGATATCAATTTTCTCACCGCGGAGCTCAGTAACAATAGTCTGAACACGTGTGCCTCTAGGGCCTACGCATGAACCGACCGGATCCACTTCCGGGTTGCGCGAAAAGACGGCAATCTTGGAACGGAATCCGGCTTCGCGGGCAACGGAACGAATTTCGACGACACCGTCAAAAATTTCCGGAACCTCAAGCTCGAACAGGCGTTTCAAGAGTCCAGGATGACTGCGGGACAGCATGATCTGCGGCCCTTTGGTCGTGTTCTCAACCTTGGTGATATAAGCCTTGATGCGTTCGCTTTGCTTGAATTTCTCACCCGGCATCAGTTCGCTAAGCGGCAGAACCGCTTCGATCTTGCCCAGGTCAACATAGATGTTGCGCATATCCTGACGCTGTACAAGACCGGTAACAATGTCATCTTCCTTGTCGATAAAAGCGTTATAGATCAGTCCGCGCTCCGCTTCACGAATGCGCTGGGTTACCACCTGCTTGGCCGTCTGGGCGGCAATGCGGCCGAAATCACGCGGCGTTACTTCAAGCTCGGCGATATCCTCCAGCTGGAAATGAGGGTTGATCTCACGTGCGGACATCAGCGAGATTTCGGTGCGGGTATCCAGCACCTCCTCGACAATCAGCTTGCGGGCGAACACCTTGATTACGCCAGTGTTGCGGTTCATGTCGACACGCACATTCTGCGCGGCATTGAAGTTGCGTTTATAACTTGAGATCAGCGCAGCTTCAATGGCTTCGAACAACACATCCTTGCTGATGCCCTTCTCTCTTTCCAGTTCATTCATAGCTTCGATAAAATCCATACTCATGAAATTCCGGTCCCCCTTTCAAGACGTTAAAAAATAATGGCCAATCTCGCACTGGCGACTTTGGCGTACGGTACAACATGTTCTTTTTTGCCCGCGGAGATGAGCAGTTCCTCGTTCTCGAACGAGAGCAAACGACCTTCGAATTCCTTGAGTCCTTGAATCGGCTCATATACCGTTACATAGACGTCCTTGCCGACCGCTTTGGCAACATCCGCAGCTTTTTTGAGCGGACGTTCAGCACCAGGTGAGGAAACTTCAAGAAAATACGCCTCAGGTATAGGATCATTCTCATCCAGCTTCTGGCTGAAATATTCGCTGATGGCACCGCAGTCATCAATATCAATGCCGCCTTCTTTATCAACGAATATGCGCAAAAACCAGTTGGAGCCTTCCTTCACATATTCAACGTCCACCAGTTCGAAACCATTGTCCTCGAGATAGGGCCCGAGCATCTGCTCTACCGTTTGTTTAATTTTGGATTTGGGTGTGCTCAAAAGAAGATAACCTCCACGAACTTGTCTTTTGCTATATACCAAAGATAAAGAGTGGGTTTCCCCACTCTTTACACAACGGACTTATCTCATTATTACCAAAAAAATTATACCATAGTGCATCTGCACTGACAAGTGCCGGCCCTTGACTGCCTCATTCTGCAGGGCAAAAAAGGATGTTTATTTCCACTTTGTGGGGCTGCTTATCCCGGGGCCCCCGCAAAGTACCTGACTGTTCTTCGAATCTTAACTCCACTTTGTGGGGCTGTTAAAACAGTGACAGCTGGTTGCTCTCCGGCAATCCGCGGAAGCAGCCCATGCCGTTCAGCAGTTCGACAACCGTCTTGCTCGCCTTTGATTTCTGCTGGAAGTCCTCAATGGACAGGAACTCTCCAGCTTCCTTCGCAGCAGCGATATTGATGGCGGCATTGTCCCCGATTCCCGCAAGCGAAGAGAATGGAGGAATCAGGCTGGTGCCGTCAACGGTAAATTTGGTGGCGTCGGAACGGTACAAATCGATATTCTTGAAGGTGAAGCCGCGCGCGGTCATCTCCAGAGCCATTTCCAGCACAGGCAGCATCGCTTTTTCCTTCGGCAGCGCCTGGAAGCCTTTTTGCTCAATTTCTACGATTTGCCGGCCGATCGCCTCATAGCCTTTGCAGCATAACTCAATGTCAAAATCGGCCGCCCGGACCGAAAAATAGGTCGCATAATATTCAATAGGATAATACAGTTTGAAGTAAGCGGTGCGTACTGCGGAAATAACATAGGCGGCAGCATGCGCCTTCGGGAACATGTACTGGATCTTCAGGCAGGAATCAATATACCAGGCGGGTACCTTGCATTTTTTCATTTCCTCGATCCATTCGGCGGACAAGCCCTTCCCCTTACGGACACTCTCGGTAATTTTGAAGGCCAGCCCCGCGTCCATTCCCGCCTTGTAGATCAGGTAGAGCATAATATCGTCGCGGCAGCCGATAACTGTCTTGATGTTGCAGGTGTTGTTCTTGATGAGCTCCTGGGCATTGCCCAGCCAGACTCCTGTCCCGTGGGACAATCCGGAGATCTGCAGCAAGTCGGCAAAGCTGGACGGTTTCGACTCTACCAGCATCTGCCGGACAAACTTCGTCCCCATTTCCGGTACTCCATAGGTGGCTACCGGCGTGCGGATCTGGTCCGGTCTGACTCCAAGCGCCTCCGTGGAATTGAACATGCTCATAACCTTGGGATCATTCATCGGAATGGTCGTCGGGTCAACGCCCGTCAAATCCTGAAGCATACGCATCATGGTCGGATCATCGTGTCCCAGAATATCGAGCTTCAGCAGGTTCGCATCGAACGCGTGATAATCGAAATGGGTGGTCTTCCATTCGGCAGTGACGTCATCCGCGGGGTACTGCACTGGAGTAATATCTTCGATCTCCATATAATCCGGCAAAACGACGATACCGCCGGGATGCTGGCCTGTGCTCCGTTTCACACCTGTGCAGCCTGCCGCCAGACGCCCGACCTCGGCTCCGCGCCAGCGCTTCTGGTGATGTTCCTCATATTTCTTCGTGAAGCCGAAGGCGGTTTTTTCGGCTACTGTACCGATAGTACCTGCCCGGAAAACATTGTCCGGTCCGAACATGGTCTTGGTAAAATTATGGGCATTCGGCTGATATTCACCCGAAAAGTTAAGATCGATATCGGGAACCTTATCTCCCTTAAACCCGAGGAAGGTCTCAAAGGGAATATCCTGCCCTTCCCCCCTGAGCTTGCCTCCACAGTCCGGGCAATCCTTGTCCGGAAGGTCGAAGCCGCTTGGAACGCTCCCGTCAAGAAACCACTCGCTGTGCCGGCACTCCGGATTAGCGCAGATATAATGCGCAGGCAGCGGATTAACCTCGGAGATCCCGAGGAAGGTTGCAACTACAGAGGAGCCTACGGAACCACGCGAGCCGACCAGATATCCATCCTGATTCGACTTTTTAACAAGGCGCTCCGAGATGAGATAGTTGGCAGAGAAGCCGTATTTGATAATCGGCGCCAGTTCCTTTTCCAGCCGGGCAACGACAACCTCTGGCAGGTCTTCGCCATAGATTGATTTTGCCGTATTGTAGCAGGTATTGCGGATTTCTTCGTCAGCACCTTCGATGACAGGCGTGAACAGCTCGCTTGGAAAAAGCGGATATTCCTCAAACCGATCGGCCAGCGCAACAGTGTTCGTAACGACAACTTCCATCGCTTTTTCCGCACCAAGGAATTCAAATTCAGTGAGCATCTCATCTGTTGTGCGGAAATGGGCGTCCGGCTTGCGCTGGTCCTTCAGCGGGCTGAAGCCGGTAATCCCATGAATCGTAATATCGCGGAACAGCTTGTCCCGAGGCTCCAGATAATGCACATTTCCAGTGGCGATGACTGGCTTATTCAGCTGCTCGCCAATCTCGCAGATCTTGCGCACAACACCACGCAAATCCTCCGGACTGGCCACAAACCCCTTGTCCACCAGATGCATGTACATCGTCAGCGGCTGAATCTCCAGAACATCGTAAAATTGCGCGACTTCCATCGCTTCCTCCACCGTCTTATTCAGCACAGCCTCAAAAAACTCGCCGCGTTCACAGCCGGAAATCACCAGCAGGCCATCCCTGTGCTCTTCCAGCTTGGACTTGGGAATGCAGGGCACGCGCTTGTAATATTCCGTATGTGACATGGAAATCAGCTTATACAGATTTTTTTTGCCTGCCGGATTAAGCGCATAAATGCCGCAGTGGAACGGCCGGACATTGGAGAGATCATTGCCGACATAATCATTCAGCCGCTCCAGACGGGTGATGTTCTTGAGCTTCTCCGCATCTGCCAGCAAGCCGTTCAAGATGCCCGCCAGTGCAACGGTATCATCCACCGCACGGTGATGGCTCTCCAGCAGAACCTTATATTTATCCGCCAATGTGTTCAGACGGTGATTCTTCATGCTGGGGAACAGGAGACGGGCCAGCTCCAGTGTATCCAGCGAGGGGTTGGGCAATATCGGCTTGCCCAGCTTCGTCAGTGAAGCCTGGATAAACCCCATATCAAATCTGGCATTGTGGGCGACCAGGACGCTGTCCCCGACAAATTCCACGAACTCCTCCAGCACAGGCTCCAGATCCGGCGCATCCTTCACCATTTCATCTGTAATGTTGGTCAGCTGCTGAATATGGTAAGGGATCTTTTCATGCGGATTGACAAATGTCGTATAACGGTCCAGCTCCTTGCCTTCGCACATTTTGACTGCCGCCAGCTCAGTAATATTATTGCGCGTAATCGACAAACCGGTGGTCTCGATATCGAACACAACATAGGTGGCTTTTTTCAGGTCAAGCGGCTGCGGATTCTCGACAATATTCACCGAGTCATTAACGACATTGGCTTCAACACCGTATAGCATTTTGATTTTATGTTTATGGGCCGCGTGATCGGCATCGGGAAAGCTCTGTACCACGCCATGATCAGTGACTGCAATGGCCGGATGCCCCCATTTGGCGGCTGTTTTGACATAGGCATCAATGGGTGCAACCGCATCCATCGTGCTCATCGTCGTATGCAGATGAAATTCTACCCGCTTGACTGGAGCCAAATCTTTACGGGCAGGCGGTGCCTGCACCTCGGACAAATCCGAAGGAATCATGACCAGCTCAGGAATCTGCATAAAACGGTCGTATTCCACTTTGCCGCGTGCTCTGACCCATTTGCCGTTCGCCAGTTGTCCCATAACCTTCAGATCTTCCTTAGTTTTGGCAAACATCTTAATTTGCAGTGAATCCGTAAAGTCCGTGATGCAGAAAGTGAACAGCGTATTGCCGTTGCGCAGCTCCTTGCTCTCGAGTCCGAAGATGGTTCCCTGGATTGTGATTTTCTTTTCTTCATCCTGGATTTCAAGGATCGGTACAGCCTGCTCCTTGATTTCATACCCTACCTGGAGCTTGATCACTTCGTTCGGATCACCTTCGTCTTCAGGCTCGTCCGGCTCGCTGGCCATCATCATCATTTCCACCAGCTCCCGCTGCTCCTGCTGCAGCTTCTGCTGGAATTCCTCATAGGCATCCGCTTTGCTCTCATTCTCGGCAATCTGCAGCTTAACCTTCAGGGAGAGGCCGAAAAATTTATCGTAAAATTTCACAATCGCGCCTTCGATGCCTTTTTTCCGGGCCAATTCGAGTGACATAGAGTCGTTCAGGCTCAGCAGCAGCGTCCCGTCCTGCAATTCCTGAGTGGAACGCGTCAGCCAGCCATTGACAGAAGGAATCTCCCGCTGGACCCATTCCAGAAAAAGCCCCCAATATTCCTGCACTAGCTCCGCTCTGCTAATTTTCTCATCATATAGGAACAAAAAGCTGACTTTGGCAATATGCTGCAGCTTCTCACGCATTCTAAGTACAAAAGTCCGGTACGTCTGGGCCGGAACCAAACTTTCTTTGACAATAACAATATGCCAATCATGATTGCCGCGGCTGATCTCCACACGTTCAATGTGTCCGTCCAAGAAGTAGGGATCAATGATCGAGGGCGGAATTTCTCCCTGCTTCATTAAAAGCTCGAACCGCTTTCTTCTCTCCACGTTCTGTTCCATGCTTCCCCCACCTAACTTACGCAATGATAGAACTGCCCAATTCCAGAATAAAATAAAAAATCAGATTGTAAAAAGCTTCCGGGTCAAAAAGCTTTGGGTTCTTTCGGCCCGCCGACTCCTCTCTCCAGAA
This sequence comes from Paenibacillus graminis, assembly GCF_000758705.1. Taxonomy (NCBI): domain Bacteria; kingdom Bacillati; phylum Bacillota; class Bacilli; order Caryophanales; family Paenibacillaceae; genus Paenibacillus; species Paenibacillus graminis. The sequence continues at coordinate 4,169,147 of NZ_CP009287.1, forward strand.
GCTAGATTTACGTGACTTGCATCATAATCATAAACAATGCAGAAGCAAATTAATAGGCTTTGGCAAAAACAACCGTATGCTCAGCCGGCTTGCCGCAGCAAATGCAGACCTGCTTCGTTTCGGCCGGGTTAAAGGGAATGTTGCGGCTGGTTGCGCCGGTTTCTTCCTTGACCTTGGATTCGCATTCCTCGGAGCCGCACCAGCCTGCCAGCGCGAAGCCGCGTTTCTCCTCCATGGATGCCTTCATCTCATTGAGTGTATCCACCGAATAGAAGTGATCCTCACGGAATTTCAGCGCGCGCTCAAACATTTCGTTATGCACCTGCTCCAGCATCGCCTGTACTTCTTCTACCAGGTTCTCCTGCTGGATAACCTTCTTCTCCCCGCTGATACGCGAGACGAGCACACAGACACCATTCTCCATATCACGCGGTCCCAGCTCCAGACGGACTGGCACTCCGCGCATTTCATATTCATTGAACTTCCAGCCAGGCGTTACATCACTCCGGTCATCGACACGCACACGGACACCCGCTTGTTTAAGTTCCTTGAACAGTTCGTCCGTACGTCCGATAACGGCTTCGCGGGTTTTGGGAGGGCCGATCGGAATCATAATGACTTGAGTAGGGGCAACTTTTGGCGGCAGTGCAAGCCCGCGGTCATCCCCATGAACCATAATCATGGAACCGATCAGGCGTGTGCTTGTCCCCCAAGAAGTGGTATGTACATACTCAAGAACGTTGTCCCGGCTCAGATACTGGATTTCAAATGCAACCGCAAATTTGGTGCCCAGGTAATGCGAGGTTCCCGCCTGAACAGCACGTCCGTCTTTCATCATGGCTTCAATGGAATACGTGTCCACCGCACCGGCAAAACGTTCCGAAGGCGTCTTCTGGCCGGTAATGACCGGTATCGCCAGATAGCCTTCTACAAAATCGCGGTAGATCTCCAGCATCTGCATCGTTTCTTCACGTGCTTCTGTTTCATTCTCGTGCGCCGTGTGGCCTTCCTGCCAGAGGAACTCACTCGTGCGGATGAACGGCAGTGTGCGCTTCTCCCAGCGGACCACGTTGGCCCATTGATTGATCAGGACAGGGAGATCACGGTAAGACTGAATCCATTTGGAGTACATATGGCCAATCATCGTTTCCGAGGTTGGACGAATCGCCAGTCGTTCTTCCAATTTGTCCCCGCCCGCCTCCGTCACCCATGGCAGCTCAGGGTTGAAGCCTTCAATATGATCCTTTTCCTTCTGGAAAAAGCTCTCCGGAATGAACATCGGAAAATACGCGTTGCGGTGCCCCGTCTCCTTGAAGCGGCGGTTCATTTCCTCCTGAATATGCTCCCAGATTTCAAAACCGTCCGGTTTGAACACAATACAGCCGCGGACTGGAGAATAGTCCATCAAATCCGCTTTTTTGATTACATCAATATACCAGCGTGAGAAATCCTCGCCCTGCGGCGTAATCTCCGTAACGAACTGCTTATCTTTGGCCATGTCGTGAAATCCTCCTAAATTCCTCCCCGCCAAGTGTTGATTTAGCATGGAAGCTGAATCAAGTACTTTGCAGGGACCCCAAAAGAATGTAAAACCTGAAAGTCCTTAACTAAGGACCTTCAGCAAAAATATAAAGATTATATGAAGCTAGGAAAATTAACCGCTGATGAGCCGCAATATATCATTATAGGTAACGGCAATCATCACCAGAAACAGCAGTGCGAAGCCTACGAAATGCACCATGCCTTCCCGGCTTGGATCGACTGGCTTGCCGCGCAGCGCCTCTACACCGAGGAAGACGAGACGGCTTCCGTCCAGCGCCGGAATCGGCAGCAGATTGAATATGCCCAGATACAGGCTGAGAATGGCCGCCCAATACGTTAAATACTGAATACCCTGCTGTGCAATCTGACCTGTCATTTGGAAAGTGCCTACAGGACCGGAGATGTCGTCCATGTTGAATTTATTGATCAATTGCTTGAATCCGATGAAGATCAGCTTGGTTGTATCAACCATGGCCGTGCCTGATTTGGTTATGGTCTCACCGAAACCGGCTTGACGGGTAGGCAGTTCAGGGGTAATCCCCACTTTGCCCCCTTCTTCCCCCTCCATGCTGCGGGGAATCATAGCTACGTTATAGGTTTCTTCGCCGCGCTGAAGTGTCCATTGCATCTCCTTGCCTTTGGACGCCGACGTCAGTGAAATCATCTTCTGGTAATCCCCGCCAATTTTCTCCCCATTGACAGATACAACAATATCGCCTTTCTTCAGTCCGGCTTCTTCAGCCGGCATGTTCGCGCTGACATCACCGATCTTCACATAGGTAGGGTTCTCGATAGGAATACCTGCCATTTGCAGATGAATCGCAAACAGCACAAAGGCCAGCAGGAAGTTCATCACTGGTCCGGCAAAAATTGCTATTGCGCGCTGCCCAACCGTTTTGCTGCCAAATTGACGGTCCTTGGGCGCAATCTGCGTCTGCTGGGTACCTTTGATCAGCATGGCTTGCGGATGAACATCATAGACAGTTACTTCCCCGTCCACATCAAGGCGGATTTTCAGTTCGTTCTCCAGATCCGTATACTGCGCTTCACCACGGATTACATTTCTGCGCGTATCGAGGGAATCCAGGTAAATGTTCTTGACCTTATTATCTTGTCCCAGTCTCACGGCGATGGTTTGTCCAGGGCCAATCTCAATGATCTCCGGGTCTTCACCGGCCATCCGCGCATATCCCCCAAAGGGCAGCAGACGAAGGGTGAACTGGGTTTCATTGCGTTTATAAGAAAACAGTTTCGGACCGAAACCGATAGCAAATTCCCGCACGAGAATACCGGCGCGTTTGGCAAAATAATAATGCCCCCACTCATGTACTGTCACCAGTACAAAGAACATGAGCACCGTTAAAAAAACGACTCTTACCATTTCCATGCGTAACTTTCCCCCTTTTGGTGTAAGACCGAAGTATGTCCTCTTAATTTATCATTATTCCAAGACCTTGCACAAGAGAATCACCAGCTCCAGCCTATTTTTCAGGGTAAAGCAAAGATTTCCAGTCTAAACCTTGATTTTCACGGTTTTATAGATTGCTCGCGAGCTCACGGGTTATCCGGTCACAGTCCTCAATTTGCTCCAGATTCGGGTAAGCTGCCCGTTCATGATGCTGAAGCACTTCTTCAATAATCTCTTCAATCCGCAAAAAAGGAATTTCATTTCGCAGGAAACGGGCAACCGCGATTTCGTTAGCGGCATTAAACGCAGTGGGAGCTGTCCCGCCGGCCTTGCCGCACTCAATGGCAAGCTTCAGGGCCGGAAAACGCGCAAAGTCCATCTCCCGGAAAGTTAAGCGCTGGGCTTCAGCCAAAGACAACCGTTTCGCCGGCGAAGCCCAGCGGTCCGGATAAGTGAGCGCATATTGAATAGGTACCCGCATATCCGGGCTGCCAAGCTGAGCCATAATGCTGCTGTCCCGGAACTCCACGTAGGAATGGATAATGCTCTCCGGATGGAGCAGCACTTGAATCTGTTCATACGGCAGACCGAACAGCCAATGGGCTTCGATAACTTCCAATCCTTTATTGACCATGGTAGCAGAGTCAATTGTGATCTTGGCTCCCATGCTCCAGTTGGGATGGCGAAGCGCATCTTCAACTGTAACATTTTTAAGCTGATCCCGGGTAAGGTCCCGGAAAGAGCCCCCTGAAGCGGTAAGCGTGATGCAGGAAACATCTTCCCGGTTCTCACCGTTCAGACACTGGAATATAGCTGAATGCTCGCTGTCGATCGGCAGCAGTTGGACCCCTTTGTGCCCGGCCAGTTCTGTCACCAGATGTCCGGCTGTTACAAGTGTTTCTTTATTGGCTAGTCCAATATGACGTCCCGCTTCAATGGCCGCAAGCGTCGAATGCAGGCCTACACTGCCCATCACCGCCGTTACAACGGTGTCTGCATCTCCTCCAGCAGCAATCTCAACCATTCCTTCGTTTCCGCTGAACAGCTCTACACCGGACGGGAGACTGGCTCTTATCTCCTCGGCCAGTTCCTTCGTGGACACAGAAACACGGCGCGGCTTGAAACGCCGGACCTGCTCCAGCAGCAGGGCAATATTGCTGCCTGCCGAAAGCCCGTCCACTTCAAAGGCATCCGGGTGCATGGCGATGACATCCAGTGTCTGCGTGCCAACCGACCCCGTCGAGCCGAGAATACTTATTTTTTTCACAGTAGAACCTTCTCCCTGTCGTTAATAGTAAGGCATAAGCATTACGATATGTACGAAAGGAAATACGATAATCCAGCTGTCACAGCGGTCAAGAATTCCTCCATGACCAGGCAGCAGCGAGCCTGAATCCTTAATACCGTACACCCGTTTATAGGCAGATTGTACAAGATCTCCAAGCTGACCCAGAACCGCGCATGATAACCCGATAAGCAGTGCGCGTCCAATAGTCAGCAGATCAGGAATAAATAAGGCAAAACCAATAGCAAACAGTATGGAGATCAAGACTCCACCCAGTGCTCCCTCTACCGTTTTGTTGGGGCTGATTGCCGGCCACAGCTTATTTTTGCCAAAGCTTCTGCCTACAAAATAGGCACCTGCATCACTTCCCCAAATACAGCATAACAGCAGGAAGGTCCAGACTACCCCATGCCCGTCATTTGCACCGCGGGCAATGGCCATATAGGAAAAACCCATTCCTATGTATACAATCCCTGTAAACATCAGAGCCGTAATTTTAATATCCTGCTTATTCTTGCTGAATACCGTGATCAATAGGAACAGCAGCAGAAGCAGCCAAATCCCTTGTTCCCAAGATAAAAATTCAGCAACCCCCATTAAATCCCATGGGATCATAAAGCACATTATGGACAAATAACCTAATATGGCGGTACCGCCGAAGGTTTGCGTGCCCGTCATTTTCACAAATTCATAATAGCCGATGAGGGCCATAGCTGTAAGCAGCAGCTGGTACGGCCAGCCTCCCCAAAAGCACAATCCCAAAAACACCGCTCCGGCAACAATTCCGGTAATCAATCGCTGCTTCAAAGGTTCCCATCTCCCATCAGGCTACTTCAGTCCACCATAACGGCGTGTGCGGCGCTGATACTCCGCCACAGCCTGCAGCAAATGCGTTTTGTCAAACTCCGGCCAATAGGCATCGGTAAACCAAAATTCACTATAGGCAACCTGCCAGAGCATAAAGTTGCTGAGACGCATCTCCCCACTCGTACGGATCAAAAGATCAGGGTCAGGCAGACCTGAGGTCATCAGCCTGTTGTCTATCAGCTGAGATGTTATATCCTCCGGTGACAGTAAACCCGCCTGAATATCCCGGCCCAACCCGCGCATGCAATCTTCGATTTCTTTGCGTGAGCCATAATTTAGCGCAAAATTTAATATAAGACCTGTATTATGCTTAGTCCGGTTTACTGCCTCTTCCATCGCCTTGCGGGTATGGGCGGGCAGGGCATCGGTATCGCCCATCACACGCACTTGCACGTTCTTTTCGATAAGTTCATCCAGCTCCAGAGCCAAGAACTCCACTGGCAGACGCATCAAAAAGTCTACTTCTTCCTTCGGCCGTTTCCAGTTCTCAGTAGAGAAAGCGTACATGGTCAAGAACTCCACTCCCAGATCATTCGCAGCAATCGTGGTACGTTTGACTGCCTTCATCCCGTTCTGGTGCCCAACGATTCGCGGCAAGCCGCGCCGTTTCGCCCAGCGGCCATTCCCATCCATAATGACTGCGACATGCCGGGGGATGTTATCCGGTGAAATCTCGACTGGCTGCTCCTGCCTGTCTTTACGGCTCAGCCACGCTTGAATCCGTTTGATCATTTCCGTTTCCTCCAAGCTCTTATCAGAAAGAGACAAACCCCACCATAAACGGAGGGGCCTGAAGTCTCTTGAATTCCATTATACTTCCATAATCTCTTTTTCTTTGGCCAAGAGCACTTTATCAACTTCAGCTATGAACTTATCCGTTGACTTCTGAATGTCCTCCTGGTGCCCGTGGGATTCATCTTCCGAAATTCCGTTCTTCTCCATCTTCTTGATGTCATCATTGGCATCACGGCGGATGTTCCGGATAGCTACCTTGGCTTCCTCACCAAATTTCTTGGTGAATTTCACCAGCTCGGTGCGGCGTTCTTCGGTCAGCGGCGGGATGGATAAGCGGATAATCGTTCCATCGTTCGCTGGAGTAATCCCGATATCCGATTTGAGGATTGCACGTTCGATGTCGGACATCGAAGTTTTATCCCAGGGCTGAATCAGCAATGTCCGTGAATCCGGTGTGCTGATATTGGCCAGCTGGTTGACAGGGGTAGGCGCACCGTAATACTCAACTTGAATGCGGTCCAGAAGAGACGTAGAAGCGCGTCCCGCCCGCAGTGTCGCCAAATCGCGTTTTAGCGATAAAATTGCTTTTTCCATACGCTCTTCGGCATTTTTCTTCACCGATTGTGGCATTAATCTACACTCCCTTTAACAATCGTCCCGATCTTCTCACCGAGAACGACACGTTTGATATTGCCTTGCTCTGTAATAGCAAACACAATGAGCGGTATATTATTATCCATGCATAGAGAGGAAGCGGTGGAATCCATAACGCCAAGATTTTTGTTGAGCACTTCCATATACGTAAGCTGCTCGTATTTCTCGGCAGTACTGTCTTTGAACGGGTCAGCAGAGTATACGCCATCCACTTTGTTCTTCGCCATAAGAATGACTTCCGCTTCAATTTCAGCTGCCCGTAGTGCTGCTGTCGTATCTGTAGAGAAGAACGGATTGCCCGTACCCGCTGCAAAAATAACTACACGGCCTTTCTCCAAATGCCGTATCGCCCGGCGGCGAATGTAGGGTTCAGCAATCTGCTGCATAGAGATCGAGGTCTGGACCCGTGTCGGCACATCTATTTGCTCCAGGGCATCCTGCAAGGCAAGGGAGTTCATCACCGTTGCCAGCATTCCCATATAATCGGCTGTGGCCCGATCAATGCCGCTTGCGCTGCCTGCGATTCCACGCCAGATATTGCCTCCACCGCACACAATAGCAACCTGAACCCCTAGCTCAACGACTTCCTTGACCTGTTCCGCGATGGAAATAATCGTATCGGCGTCAATGCCATATCCGTTTTGACCTGCGAGTGATTCTCCGCTAACCTTAAGGACTACCCTCTTAAATACCGGCTGTTCCAATTGTATACCCTCACTTTCTTACAAAAGACGGAACACTACGTGTATGTGTTCCGCTCTTTTGATGCTTGCCATTATTCAATTCTGTAAGCTGTAGACAGCATGCTATTATTGATTGACTTGGGCCATAACTTCTTCTACGAAGTTGTCGACTTTCTTTTCCAGACCTTCGCCCAGCTCATAACGGACAAAGCGGCGGATGGAGATGTTTTCTCCGATCGTGCTGATTTTTTCGTTCAGTAGTTGGGAGACCGTTTTGTCTTGGTCTTTCACGAAGGTTTGTTCCAGCAGACAGTGTTCTTCGTAGAACTTGCTGATGCGGCCTTCCACCATTTTTTCTACGATTTTTTCCGGTTTGCCTTCGTTCAGCGCCTGAGCCTTCAGAATTTCTTTTTCTTTTTCCACAGCTTCAGCCGGCACTTCTTCACGACGAACATACAGCGGGTTGGCTGCTGCGATCTGCATGGCAATATCACGGGCGAATTCCTTGAAGGAATCTGTTTTGCCTACGAAGTCAGTTTCGCAGTTGATTTCCACAAGCACGCCAATGCGTCCGCCGGCGTGGATGTAAGATTCAACAACACCTTCAGTTGCAATACGTCCAGCTTTGTTAGCAGCTGCGGAAAGACCTTTTTCACGAAGCAATTCTGCTGCTTTGGTGATATCACCGTTAGCTTCTTCCAGCGCTTTTTTGCAATCCAGCATGCCTGCGCCAGTTCTTTCACGAAGTTCTTTTACTGCTTTTGCATCTACTGCCATTGTTAATTCCCTCCAGATAGTTGTCGTTATGTTACATTTTCAAGTCTATTATCCTAAAAAAAGGGCAGTGAGAGGTTATCCACCTGCCAACCACCCTTTTCATTTAAGTTCTTGTTAAGTACCGGCTACTGCTTAAGCTGTAGTTGTATCTTCGCCCTGGTGAGCTTCAACCACTGCGTCAGCCATTTTACCAGTGAGCAATTTCACGGCGCGGATCGCGTCGTCATTACCCGGGATTACGTAGTCGATTTCATCCGGATCACAGTTGGTGTCAACGATAGCCACGATAGGGATACCCAGTTTGCGAGCTTCCGCAACAGCGATGCGCTCTTTACGCGGGTCAATGATGAACAGCGCGCTAGGCAGGCCTTTCATGTTTTTGATACCGCCCAGGAATTTCTCAAGACGATCTTTCTCTTTGCGGAGAAGGATAACTTCTTTCTTAGGCAGAACTGCGAAGGTACCGTCTTCTTCCCAAAGTTCCAATTTCTTCAGACGGTCAATCCGTTTCTGAATGGTCTGGAAGTTAGTCAGGGTACCACCCAGCCAACGTTGGTTAATGAAGAACATACCCGAACGTTCAGCTTCTTCTTTTACGGAATCCTGTGCTTGCTTCTTCGTTCCTACGAATAGGATTGTGCCGTTGTCGCCAGCGACGCTTTTTACAAAGTTGTAAGCTTCCTCTACCTTTTTGACTGTTTTTTGCAAGTCAATAATGTAAATTCCGTTTCTTTCAGTGAAGATATAACGATCCATCTTTGGATTCCAACGACGAGTCTGATGACCGAAGTGAACCCCAGCTTCGAGAAGCTGCTTCATGGAGATTACTGCCATCTTCACACACCTCCTAGGTTTGGTTTATTGTGTGTCTCCTCCGCCGCGTGTCATTTTCCTACAAGACTTTCTTCAGAAGAAAGCACCCCTTGTCGAAATCAACCGGCGTGTGTTTTAACACCGTTTATTACTATATCATAATAAAACAACGTATGCAACGCTTCATGTTAATTTCTTCGGACCCTGCCACGCGGACGTTTACTTCACGGTAATCAGCTTGTCGATGATTGAATCGATGCTTTCTCCCTTTGTAAAGCTATAGCCGCCATATTGAATTTTTGTATTAATTTTACGGCTGTTGGCGCTTTTGAGAAACTCTGCCTTATCTTTGATCACTCCAGCCTCAGCCAAAAGATCGGCGGTCCCGGAGAGCGTTGCTCCTGTAGGGATCTTTAGAGAAATCCCGCCTGCAGCCACCGGATCGGGTGTCGAGGGAGCTTGTACCGGTGACTCCTTTACCTGCGGTTTCACCGCTGCAGTGGTTTTTGGTGCAGCAGGTGCTGAAGGCTTCGCAGGTGTTACAGCATCGGTTGGCTGTGTAGCAGCCTTAGGCGAAGCTGCAGGCGAAGTTTTCGGGGATACAGAAGGTTTGGCCGAACCTGCCGGAGCCTTCACGGCCGTATTTCCTGCCGCTGCGGGATCTTTGCTCTGCGGATCTACTTCTCCCTCTGCTGCCGGTGCATCTGCAGCTTTGTCGGTTACGGTCAGGTTCAGCTTGGCCGCTTCCTTGAGCAGCTGCTCTTTGGTCATAGGAGCGGCTCCGCCCGAGAGCATCAATTGAAGCAGCAGCGCTCCGCTAATCAGTCCGGTACCAAGGCCAAGCATGAACGAGCGATTCTTGATCATACCGACTCCTCCTGATTGGCTAGCTGCAGAATCAGCTGGACTTCTCCGCGCTGCAGACCTGCCGTCTTGGCGATAGAGTCAATAGATTTGCCTTGCTCATGCAGCTCGAACAACCGGGGGTAACGCTGTTTGATCGAACTGACAGGTTTAGGTTTGGGGACAGGCTCTTCAGTTAATGGCTCCTTGACGCTCTGCTCAGCCGTCTCCGCAGCGCTCCCCTTGCCAAAAGCTGCCGACAGCTGGAGCAGGCTTTTTTCCTCAGCGGTCAGCCGTGCATCAAGCAGCAGCGAGCTTTTTTGCAGTTCTGCCACCTGCTCCCGCAGACCGGCAATCTCCTCCTGGAGGGCGGCCCGGTTATTCTGGGCCTGCTGCTTGATGCCGCTGACCAGCTGCAGCAAGTTGTCATTATCACGCTCAATGTCTGCCATATACAGTTCAAGCGCGGCTTCGGTCTCTTTTAAACTTTGTCGGTCCGCTGTCTCGTTCTTGCTGCGGGCTGGCAGTCTCAGGGCATAGACGATAGCAACAGCGCCAACCAGCACGATGTATACCCATGGTTGCAAGTGCCTTATCTCCTTTTGCAGTTCAATTCATACTATCCATTACAGACTCAGGTCAATGCGGTGTCCCTTATAGGGGTGCTCAGCATCGTGAGCGGTCTCCGTCTTTTGAGGTTTGGGCGGGGCAGAATGGCCACCCGGCTGTTGACCTCCACCTTCACGATCGCGCAGAGCCGATTCAGCGGATTCATCCACTTCACTGCTCCGCTGGGCGAGCTGTTCAGTCTGCTTCACATTCTGCCCTGCCAGTTGCTGCTGGTCCAGAGCGGGACGATGCTGCAGTCCATTTTGAATTTTGCCTGCCTCCGTTGTCCGGGGCAATGCAATTTGGAGTTCCACCGGTTTCAGACTCATAATACCCTCTCCTCCACTGAAATGTTCGCAGCGCTAAGCAGATGAATCCTATACCCCCGGTATACCGCCACAGCTGTTCCAGCTTTACAGATTAGGCGTAATAGTTATATCGCCTTCGCTGTAAATGAAGGTAACCCGTTCCGTCGGGTCCTTCACGAAGCGGGTATACCTGCCGATAACAATCTTAGAGCCTCCATAGATGGTTTTAATCACCTCTACTCTGGCTCTGCCGGTATCCTCCAACATTTTTTCAATCTCAAGAATGCGCTCTTTGATTTTTTTCTCCTCACGCATATGGGATTGCTTGGTAGCATTCAGCTTCACACGAAGAGCCACCTTGTCAGGAGAGAGTTGACCGTTGTTTGCAAGCTGATTAAGCAGATACAACGCTTTGTTGGTCTTATCCTCATTCTCCAGCAGATGGCGCAGTTCCTGGCGCAACTCGTTGATCTCATTTCTAAGCTCGGGAACAACGCCCACCTCAATTGCTGTCGCTGTCGACATGGTGTTGCCAATGGTTCGTGCCACAACACGTTCGCCGGCCTGCACTACGCCCCCTACAATCAACCCTTTCGCACCATTGCACAGGACATCCCTGCCGGCCCTGATATTGGAATGCATCACGCTCTGCGACACAATCACATCCTCACCGGCGACTACATTCCCGTCCTGGATGAAGGAAACCTTCACATTTTTACCGGCGCTTACAAGACCTTTGTTGTATCCGATAATTCCTCCGGTAATTTCAATGGATCCTCCGGAGATCAGGTCTGCTCCTTCAACCCCGCCTACCACACGGATATCCCCTGCAGATTTGACGGTGAAACCGGTCAGCACGTTCCCCCGGATCACAACTGTACCTACGAAATCAATGTTGCCTGTGCTGTAATCCACATCCCCATTGACTTCGTAGACTGGAAAAACATTGATCTTGCCTTTGTCTGTTAAGGTCACAAGTCCATCAATTGCTGCATACATAGCCGTTTCTTCCTGATCCACCAGCACGTTCTTGCCTACTTTGAAATGAGCCTCTTTGCCTGGTCTGAACGGCAGCTCCTCCCCAGTAACCATCGTACCGCTTTTTCCCGGCTGGGGTGGAATTATTTTGGCGATAATCTGACCTTTCAGAACGTTATGAAGCCGGACTAAATCCTTGTAATCTACTTTCCCATCCGCCATCTCCAGCGGTTTGCGGTCCTCTTCCAGATCGACAGTGAGTACTACTCTTCCGTCAATACCATTCACAGCAGGTTGTCCTATAGCAATAGGCACCCGATTGAAAAAGTACTCTTCTGGATTGGTGCTGATACGTTGAACGATGTCCCGCTGAATCCCGTAGCGAATGTTGTGACTGTGCAGGAAGCTTTCCAGATCTTCAATTGTGCAGGAGAAATTTTCATCCTTCTTAGAAAACTGAAGGTAAGCAATCCCCTTATCCTCTGAAAAGGTGATATTCATATACTGGCTCAAAACATAATGACCGATCAATTTCTGCTCCCCCTTGTCACCGTCGCCCGGTTAGTCGTTTTGCATGAGAAGATCCCGGTTTTTCTCAAGTGTCCCTCTCAGCCGCAAAATAGCTTTGGAATGAAGCTGCGAAATCCGTGAAGGAGACAGTGACATCACCTCGGCGATCTCGCTTAAAGACAAATCTTCATAATATAAAAGGGACACAACTGTCCGTTCTTTCACTGTTAATTTCTCGATGCCTTTGGTCAGGGTATCTCGTAGATAAAATTCATTCACTTTTCGATCCGGGTTCTTGGCTTTATCGTCCACCAATATGGACATACGGGTCTCTGATTCTTCTTCACGGATAGGATCCTCAAGCGAGCATAGCGACATGACCGCCACATCCTGCAGCATATTTTGAAATTCCGGCTCCGTAATGTTCAAATACTGGCTCATTTCCTCGTCACTCACAGATCTCAAGTATTTCTGTTCTAGCTGCTGGTAGGCATCCTCGATTTTTTTGGCTTTTTCCCGCACCGATCTGGGAACCCAGTCACTTTGCCGCAACGAGTCAAGGATCGCTCCACGCACACGCCAGGAAGCATAGGTCTGAAACTGCAGCCCCCGTTTGTAATCAAACTTCTCAATCGCGTCAATCAAGCCCATCACACCATTGCTGGCCAAATCGTCTTTGGATACATTCTTAGGCAGTCCCACTGCCAAACGGCTGGATACATAGTCAACAATATGGAGATAACTCTCAATCAGCTTTTTTTTGGCTTCAGGATTCCCGTGCTCTTTCCACTGCTCCCAGAGACCGTCAGTTTCTGATTGAGAAGCTTTATGCTCGTTCAACGGCTTTCACCCTTCCCAAAGTGTAGTCAGCGGGCCCAGACAGAACCCGCTTATTCTTCTTTCAGGTGACGAACGGCCTTGGCCAATTCTTCAGGATCTTTCATAGTGACCAGCTTGGGAGGCTGCATCGGCGTAAAGCCATCCGCGTCCCTGCCTGCCTTTTCCGGCTTTTGCTTCAACAGATTGATTAGTTCTTCATCCTGGCCCGGAGTGCTGATATCGAGATTGGAGCCAAGTTCCCCAGTCCCCTCAGCAGAGGCCGTCTCGCCGCTCTCCAAAGACCCGGATTGCTCATTAATAAAACCCAATACCCATCTTAAGAGGAAGGCAAGCAGAAACCAGACAATAAAACCAATAATTCCGCGAATAAGGCTGGTTCCCAGTAAGTTATGCCCATAATTGATGAGAAAGGTGAATCCAAATCCAAGCAATCCGAACAACAGACTCAATAGAATTTTACCCTTCATGGCTATATTTCCTTCGTGCCTTTTTGAACACTGCGGATATACAATATTCCGGTGTTGCAGGCAATTTCTATAGTACGGCCGAAATTTCCGCCAGTATCCTCTGCGATGAGCGGTATGTTCAAGGCCTCAAGAGCAAGCTTGCAGGATTCCACATTCCGAGGCCCGATCCTCATGGTGTCACTCCCCCCGGCAAAAGCGAACATCTGGGACCCTCCGGCCATTTTGGCCACAAGACGGCTCCGGACGGCGCCAAGCGCGAGCAAGCGGGATAATAGTTCCGGCAGTGCAGTGTCCGCAAATTTGGCGATATTCATTTGTCCCTCCCGGGCAATTTCAGATGAGGGCAGCATCACATGTGCCATCCCTGCAAGCTTTTTCCCGGGATCGAACAAAGTAACTCCTACGCAGGAGCCGAGGCCTGTTGTACGAACAAGACTTTCCTCACTGCCTACGTTAAGATCCGCCATACCTACTTTAATAACGCTTTGCTCTTCAATCATTATCGAACGGTACTCCTAATGCTTTGAAGATTTTCGGGAAAGATTCCGGATCGGGAATAAGGAAAAATTGCCCTTCAATTTCGTTTTGCCCTTCAAGAAAAGTGGTATCGATCAGTAAAGCATCATCTCCCATTTGTCCGAACTGCAGCAGGCCATAGCTTAGAATCGCTCCAGCCATATCCATAGCCAGCGCAGGTACGGTCGGATACATGGACAGCGAAGTGAAATCCGCAAGAGAAGATAGATAAGAGCCGGCCAGAATGTTGCCGATTTCGTTCAGTGCCGACAGCTCCATCTCGCCGAATTCTCCATTGCCTGTGAGTTCAATGCCGGCTATCCGGCTAAGCAGGTTAATTGCCGCCTCAGGTGTCAGGATGAAGAACAGATTGCCCGGTGCTTCTCCTTCGACCCGCAGGAACACGGCATAGACCAGCTCTTCTGCCCCACCGACCTTGTCGGTGATTTCTTCAAAATTAAGCAGCTGAACTTTGGGGACAGCCATATCAATCGGTTTGCCCAGAAGCTGTGACAGCGCGGTGGCAGCGTTGCCGGCTCCTATATTCCCGACTTCCTTCAGCACATCCATTTTAAAATCCTTGAAGTTTTTGAATAGCTCCACAGGTTAGCCCTCTAGACTTTCCAACTGCACAATTTCATTCTTGTTCAGCACTTCGGACAAGTTAAGCATAATGAGCAGACGGTCTTCTCCGATTTTGGCCACCCCGTCCAGATATTTAGCCTTGATGCCGCCCACTACATCCGGCGGGGTATCAATAGCATCCTGGTTCAAATCAATAACATCGTTGGCCGAATCTACAATAAAGCCTACTTCCATTTCATTGACCGATACGATAATGATCCGGGTCTGGTCTGTGTGCTCCGCCTCTTCAATTCCGAAACGGCCGCGCAAATCAATAACCGGAATCACAACTCCGCGCAGATTGATAACCCCTTTGATGAAGGAATACGTCTTAGGCACGCGGGTGATCGGCATCATACGCTCGATTGTTTGCACCTTTTCCACTTCGATCCCGTATTCTTCAGTTCCGAGTTTAAACACAATCACCTTGATGTCTTCAGCCATGGAATGAACCTCCCTGTTCTATCCTATATTATTTAATAAAAGCATTCGGATCAATAATGAGCGCGACCTGCCCGTCACCGAGAATGGTGGCACCGGATATGCCTTGAACCTCTGGCAAATATTTGCCGAGATTCTTGATGACAATTTCGTTCTGTCCGATAAAATCCTGAACTGCCAGAGCAACCAGGCGTTCCCCCTTGCGCACGACCACAATTTCGGTTTCTTCTTCTGTGCTTTCATCATAATCCGGTACTGAAAAGAGTTTGCTTAGTGAAACCAGCGGAATATGGCTGTTGCGGAATTCTACCATTTTGTTGCCGTGAATGCTCCGGATCTGAGTTTGCTTCACAATGCCGGTTTCCACAATGGACGAGAGCGGTATCGCGTATTTCTCTGAGCCCAGACGAACAAGCATAGCTGCGATAATCGACAAGGTCAGCGGCAGCTGTACTGAGAAATTAGTACCTTTGCCTTGTGTGGAATAGACCACCACATTCCCGCCCAGAGAGGTGATTTTTGACTTGACAACATCCAATCCCACTCCGCGGCCTGATACATCGGAGATTACCTCAGCCGTACTGAATCCCGGTGCGAACAGGAGCTGTATTGCCTCATCGTCGGAATAATTCGATGCTTGTTCTTGCGAGAGAATGCCTTTTTTGATCGCAGACTGCAGAATCTTCTGCGGATTGATTCCGGCACCGTCATCTTCGATTTCGATAAAGACATGGTTGCCGCTATGGAATGCCCGCAGATTAACTGTTCCTGTATCAGACTTTCCGGCAGCTAAACGTTCTTGAATCCCTTCAACACCATGGTCTACTGCGTTTCGCAGCAAGTGGACCAGCGGATCACCGATTTCATCGATAACGGTGCGGTCCAGCTCCGTCTCGGCGCCGGTAACAACCAGATCGATTTTTTTATCCAAGGATTTGGCGAGGTCACGAACCATGCGCGGGAACCGGTTGAACACGGTATCCACTGGAACCATGCGCAGCTTCATGACAATATTCTGCAGATCTCCGCTGACCCGGCCCATGTGCTCTACCGTTTCCGTCAGATCTGCATTTTGGACTTCTGAAGCAAGCTGCTCCAGCCGGACCCGGTCGATAAGCAGCTCGCTGAAGAGATTCATCAGCACATCAAGCCGTTCTATATCTACACGGATCGTCCGTGAGGGCGCTCCCCCTGTTCTCGCAGGAGCCGGTTTGCCGGCTTCTTCTTTGGCATGTGCAGCAGATGCCGGTGAAGCATTAGAAACAGGAGTTGCTTCTTTGACAGGAGCAGGCGCTTCGGCCGCAGCCGCAACCGTATCCTGTCCCATTTGATGCAAGGACTCCTGATCCAAGGCGACCGCAGTTACCTTGTCGATCTCGGACAGATTCAGAATCATCGCCTGGATCTCACTGGCTTCCTTTTGGGTTATGTAATAGAGCGAAAAGCTATGGTCGAATTTCTCCTGCTCTATGTCTTGAACCGAAGGGAAGGATTTGACGACCTCGCCAGAACGTTCGAGGAGATCAAAGACCATATAAGCCCGCACTGCTTTGAGCTGGCAGTCCTTGCGGATGGCCACATCAACATACAGCACCTTATGGCCTTCCTGAAGCGACTGCTCCAGAACTGAGTATTGAAACTCATCAAGAAATACGGGAGCTTCCGCAGTCGCTCCTGCAGCCACTTCGGCAGCAGCACCGCCGGCTGCAGTCGGGATCTCGCCACGGACAATAGCCTGCAAAGACGCAACAATGGCCGATACATCCGCCTTGCCTTCTCCGCCGCCTGTAATATCCTCGACCATGGATTCCAAGGCATCCAGACTTTTGAACAGCGTGTCAAAAATGAAATCCTGCATCCGCAGCTTATTGTTGCGCACTAAGTCCAGTACATTCTCCATTTGGTGCGTAAGTGAAGCCAAATCCTCAAAGCCCATGGTTGCCGCCATACCCTTCAAGGTATGGGCAGAGCGGAAAATAACCTGTACAATGCTCAGATCTTCAGGATTTGCTTCAAGCCCCATCATACTTTCGTTCAATGACTGCAGATGATCATTTGACTCATCAATAAACATGGATAAATATTGGTTCATGTCCATGAGCCGGCACCTCCCCTTCAAGTTCGCTTTTCCATTATTTTACGGCTTGCACCAGCCTTGGAGCAATTTCTTGCAAAGGCAGGACATGTCTTACACAATGCAGTTCCACCGCAGAACGCGGCATCCCGTAAACCACACAGGTTTCTTCACTTTCGGCAAAGGTGGAAGTCACTCCTGAATCATAAAGTGACTTCATCATTCTGGCACCATCACTGCCCATCCCTGTCATAATCACTGCGTGCCGCTCCAGTGAGGTGTATGGAAGAATGGACTCGAAGAGTGTATCCACCGATGGGCGGTGTCCGTTGCGGGCTTCTTCCAAAGTCAGATCAATGGCATATTGGCCGCCCGCAGCCGGAACTACCCTCATATGATAGCCGCCGGGAGCAATGTATGCCGCCCCCTGACGCAGAATCATTCCCTGTTCTGCTTCCGCCACTTCAAGCGGACTGAAAGTATTCAGCCGCTGTGCCAGCGACTTGGTGAAATTGGGCGGCATATGCTGCACAATGACAATAGGTGCTGGAAAATCAGCCGGAATATTTTCAAGAAATGCTTTTAAAGCTCTAGGACCGCCCGTGGAACAACCGACGGCTACCAGCTTGCGCAATCCCTTATTGTTGGGCTTGCGGTCCCCGCCTGCAGCAGAGGATTCAAGATTAGCTGCAGCAGCTGGCCGTGAATCCGGCTGTACCGGTTTGGCTTCCTCTTTCGATCGGTTCCTAGAGGGATCGGAAGCCGGTTTGGGAAGCCGCGCGGGGCCCTTGGCCGCCCCTGGCGGAAGAGCGCCTTCCGGAGATGTTCTTCCCGGCGAACCTTTGCCCTTAACCATCTCTGGAGCGGGACTCAATTCCGGCTTGGCCTTTGGTTTGTCAGCCAGCTTGCGTGGAAGCTCCGGAGCTTTCTTGGGAGCTTCCGGGGGTTGTTTGGCAGGCCCGCGCACCGGTTGCGGTGCAGAGGCCGCCTCTGCAGCAGGCAGCTCAGGCACCTTGTATGCGGAAGCTCTGGCTTCGCGCTGCTGGCGGGCAAGCATTGCCTCTTTCATTTGCTCTCTCAGCGATACGCCCACAGCTATAATATCCTGTGAGTTCGATATGGAGGGCTTGCGGATAAAATCAAAAGCCCCCCACTCCAGTGCCAGAATGGTTTCCTTCATGCCCTCTTCATTAATTCCTGAGAGCATGATTACCGGCAGAGGACGCTGCGCCATTATTATTTTGAGCGCCTCCAGGCCGTTCATTTCCGGCATCTCGACATCCATGGTTACCAGATCCGGAGAAAGTTCGTTGACTTTTTCAATGGCTTCACGTCCGTTGGATGCCGTTGCCGCAACCTGAAAGTTAGCATCATTTTCAATTAAATCGGAAATGATCTTGCGCATGAATGCAGAATCATCAACAACCAAAACTTGATAAGGTTTCATATCATTTCCACCTCTGTTCCTCAAATTCAGAACAATTATTCTTTTCGCTTCAACCACTTGCTGATAAATCCCTTGATGCCTTGAACTTTAGTGGTGTCTGCCGAATCAGCGGCCAAATAGCTAAGCGCAAGCCTATGCACATCTTTGGCTGCCGAACTGTTCGGAAAAGCCACCGAGAATGGAATCTGTCTCTTTACTGCCTGAACTACATGGGTATCGCTGCTGATATATCCAAGAAAAGAAATATCCAATTGTAAAAACCGGCTTGCCGCCATGCGGATTTTATCACTGGTGGCGCGCGCCTCTTTCTCATCCCCTGCCTGATTGACAATCAGCCGGAAGGAAACCTTCGGGTGGGAGTTATTTACTACCTTTATCAGTGCGTAAGCATCCGTTATCGCAGTGGGTTCAGGTGTAGTGACCACCAGGCAGTCATCCGCCGAAGTAATGAATTTCATAGTTTCTTTGGAAAGTCCTGCTCCTGTATCGAAGAGAATAAAATCCATCGTGTCCGCAATTCCGGCGATCTGGTCCGTGAAGTAGCTCAAATCCGCCTCAGACAGCGAAAAAAGCTCGTCCATACCTGAACCGCCTGCGATAAAAGGAAGCCCGTTGGGTCCTTTATGAATGATCTCTCCGATACCCGCTTCCCTTTTCAGTAAATGATAAAGATTATACTTAGTCGATACACCCATAAGCACATCTATATTCGCCATACCGATATCAGCATCGAACAAGAGCACTCTTTTGCCCATCGCTTTGAGTGTGAGTGCAAAGTTCAAGGTGAAATTCGATTTGCCGACACCCCCCTTCCCACTGCAAACAGTGATAATCCGGGCTGATGCCTCCCCTCCGGATACACGTTTGGGTTCCTGGCTGGACACAAGCCTCCTCAGGGATTGCGCCTGATCCATCACAGCCCCCCTGTTCCCAAAATCATCCCGCTAAGCTGATCTTTGGTAGCAGCCAGCAAATCATCGGGAACATTCTGACCATTGGTTATATAAGAGAGCTTGAGCGGGAAATCATTCAGAACATTGAAGAGCGGACCATAGCTTCCTGTCTCGTCAAGTTTAGTGAAGATGACTTTATCCAGCTGATAGCGGTCAAAATGTTCGGCAATCTTTTTCATATCCCGGCTTTTGGAGGTCAGGCTGAGCACCAGAAAGGTCTCACTCTTAAGCTCTTTGGCCAAAAGACTCTGCAGCTCCGCTACCAGCATCTCGTTACGGTAATTCCGGCCTGCCGTATCCATTAGCACAAGATCACAGCTCTCGAGCCGGAACAAGGCTCTTTGCAAATCACCAGGAGACTGTACAACCTCCAGAGGCATATTGAGTATAGCCGCATAAGTGCGAAGCTGCTCTACTGCCGAAATCCGGTAGGTGTCCGAGGTAATCAGGCCCACCTTGCGCCCTTGCCTGAACAACTGCTCAGCGGCAAGTTTGGCTATCGTAGTGGTCTTGCCAACACCTGTAGGTCCTGCGATATAAACAATCCGCGTATCCGGTGCAATCCCGTTAGCAATGCGCCCTGATAAAAAATCCTCAACCTGAGCGGTCATCCTAATATTGAACTGATCCGGGGCCCAGATTCGGCCTTCCTCATTCCACTGGTCAAAAATATTGCTGACCCACTCATCGACCAGAACAACATCCGTCTCCTGCTCTATCAGACGGTCTCTTAATTGTTCCAGCTGCTCTGGAAGCTCTACAGTGCCGGATGAATAACGGGCAATCCGCTCCATCCACTGCTTCATGTCGCGAATCTCCCGCAGCACATCACTTTCCAGTCCGGCTGCGGATGCTGCAGTTAATTTCTTTTCCCGGGCCTCATCTATGGAAGCCATGCTTGAAAGGTTAATACCTGGAGCTGATGAATGCTGCATTGGAGCTTCCTCAGCTTCAAAGTAGCCGGCATCTTCTTCCTCATGGACCGCAGGCAGTACCGCTACACTCCCCTTGTTCTCTAAGCTATCAGACAACGCTGCAGCAATCTCGGCAAAAGCCTGCTTTGCCGCTGCCTCATTTCCCGAGGAGGCCGCCCTAGCCGCTGGTTCATTTGCGCCAGCGGCTGCAGCCTTCTGGTATGCTTGGGGAACTGCGCTGCGCGGAATGTTCAATGGAGCAGCCGGCGGCTTTGCAGAAGCTCCAGGCTTCTGGGCATCCTCAACTGCCGCAACAACTTCAATTTTCTTCTTCTTAAACATCCCCATGAAACCGCCGACTCTGACCTCCTTGGTGCTTAAAATGACGGCATCGCTTCCCAGCTCGCTGCGGATGGAATGCATGGCGTCAGGCATCGTGTCGACCACATAACGCTTCACTCTCATAGATTCACCACCCCAACGCTTTGGATTTCAATATTTGGCTCCAGCTCACTGTAGGACAACACCGGGATGTCCTGCATGGTCCGTTCGATCACCTGACGCAGATACATCCGTATTGTCGGGGAGGTCAACACAATTGGCTGCTGCCCCGATTGAAGCAACCGGTTAATTTGCTCCGTAAGCCGCTGGTAAACGGTCTGTGTCGAGACTGGGTCCAGCGCAAGATAGCTGCCCTGCTCCGTCTGCTGCACACTTTCGGAGATTTTCTTTTCCAGATTCGGTCCCACTGTGATAACCTTTAGCGTCTCTCCAGTCTGGGAGAACTGTTGTGTAATCTGTCTGGAGAGGGACTGCCGGACATATTCTGTCAGAACATCCGGGTCTTTGGTATAGGTTCCATAGTCCGCCAATGTTTCAAAAATAGTCACCAGGTCACGAATCGAGATTTTCTCACGCAGCAGCTTGCCGAGTACCTTTTGAACATCCCCAATGGCCAGTACTGAAGGCACAAGCTCGTCCACCAGCACAGGATAATTTTCGCGAAGATTGTCGACAAGTTGCTTGGTTTCCTGTCGTCCCAGCAGCTCATGGCCATAACGTTTGATAAGCTCGGTCAAATGTGTAGCCACTACGGAAGGAGGATCAACCACGGTATAGCCCGACAATTCGGCCCGTTCCTTTACGGACTCGTCAATCCATAGTGCCGGCAGACCAAAGGATGGTTCTACCGTCTCAATTCCATGAATCGACTCATCCTCATACCCGGGACTCATAGCCAGATAGTGATTAAGTAATAATTCACCGCCGCCAACGTTATTTCCTTTAATTTTGATCACATATTCATTCGGTTTTAGTTGAATATTGTCGCGAATGCGAATAACAGGGACGACAAGACCCATCTCCAAAGCACATTGACGCCTGATCATGATAATACGATCAAGCAAATCGCCGCCCTGACCTGTGTCAGCGAGGGGAATAAGCCCATATCCAAACTCGAATTCAATGGAATCAACAGTGAGCAGGTTGATTACACTTTCCGGACTGCGTACTTCCTCGATCTGTTTTTCTTCAACCAGCTGTTCTTCAGCTATTTGCTTGCGGTTAGCCTTTTGGCTCATAGTATAAGCTGCATAGCCTAATAGCCCCGCTAGAGGCAAGGTAGACATCACTGTAATCGGGGTAAAGAAACCGAGGAATGCAATAGTTACGGCCACGATATACAGAAGCTTTGGATAAGAAAGGAGTTGTCCTGTCAAATCCTCCGCCAGGTTGCCATCTGATGCTGCGCGGGTAACAATAAGTCCGGCTGCGGTTGAAATGAGCAGCGCTGGTATTTGGCTGACCAGACCATCCCCGATTGTCAATACGGAATATGTCGAAAGAGCAGCCTGGAAAGACAATCCGTGAACGGACATACCGATAATGAAACCGCCAATCAGATTGATCAGCAGAATGATAATACTTGCGATGGCGTCACCTTTGACAAATTTACTGGCACCGTCCATAGACCCGAAAAAGTCGGCTTCGCGTTCAATCTTGCGTCGACGTTCGCCGGCCTGCTGTTCATTAATCATGCCGGCGTTCAAATCAGCATCGATACTCATCTGTTTGCCGGGCATCGCATCCAGTGTAAACCGGGCGCCTACCTCGGCTACACGTTCCGAACCTTTAGTAATAACAATGAACTGCACGACGACAAGGATCAGGAAGACAATGAATCCAATAGCGATTTGTCCCCGGGCAATCCAGCTTCCGAACGTGGCTACAACCTCACCCGCATGACCATCCGACAAAATCAACTTGGTGGTTGAAATATTCAGTGCCAGACGAAACAAGGTTGTGATTAACAGCAATGAAGGGAATATCGAGAACTGCAGCGGGTCTTTAGTATTCATTGCAACTAATATAATAGTTAAGGCTATCGAAATATTGATAATTAGCAGTACATCCAGAAGCCAAGCCGGGATGGGCAGAATCATCATAAGCACAATACCGATAACACCCAGTAGAACTGTTAGATCTCTTGCTTTCAATGTCCTCAACCTCCCGACTTATCTCCTCTTACCATTAAGCTTGTACACATAAGCGAGCACTTCAGCTACTGCCTGAAAAAGATCGGCAGGAACGACATCGCCGATTTCTGTCCTGTGAAATAACGCTCGTGCGAGCGGTTTGTTCTCCATAGTTATAACACCATGCTCCTTAGCCAGTTCACGGATACGGAGTGCCACAAAGTCCTGGCCTTTGGCTATAATTTGCGGAGCCTCCATTTGGGATCCGTCATATTTCAAGGCAACTGCAAAGTGGGTCGGGTTAGTGATGATCACATCCGCATTCGGAACCTCCTGCATCATCCGCTGCATAGCCATTCTTCGCTGCCGTTCCCTGATCTTGCCTTTAATGATCGGATCGCCTTCCATTTTTTTATATTCATCTTTGATATCCTGTTTGGACATTTTCAAGCTCTTCTCATGTTCGTACTTTTGATAAATGTAATCAAAAACAGCCATTATCAAGAGTGCCGCCCCGATTTTGATGCCCAGGTTCATAGTCATCTTTGCTGCAAACCGGTAAGCCCCTTCCGCACTGACATGGGCTAAGGAAGCGAAGTTTTCCTTTTCACCCCAAAGGGTACTGTAGACCAGATAGCCGATTATCAGAAGCTTGAAGATGGATTTTAGGAACTCCACAAAAGAACGCATGGAGAAAATATTCTTGAAGCCTTTGATCGGATTGATCTTGCTGAATTTTGGAGTCAGCCCTTCCGTGACCATCATAAAACCGACTTCAGCCAAATTCACTACAAGAGCCATCACAAACGTAATGATGAACAGCGGAGCCAGGAGAATTAATATCTGTATACCGTAATGGTTAAACAACTCGGAAACATTCTCAGGAGTCACCTGCATCATCATGCGGTTTTGAAAGACATCCGTATACAGTTTAACAACCCGTTCTTTTATGAAATCCCCAAACATCATTAAGGTCAGAAGAGCCGATAACAACACAACCGCACCGGATAGTTCAGCACTTTTTGCAACTTGGCCCTTTTTACGTGCCTCCTGCCGCTTCTTCGGGGTTGCTTTCTCTGTTTTGTCTCCCCCGAAATGCTGAAGATTGAGTGCATAACGTTTCGTTTTCGGCATAACTCTCTCTCCTTAAGTCACCTAAGGACTCTTCCCCATAAGGCCCAGCAAATTGTGCATGGACTCAAACATGATGTCGAATAGATTCTGGAACAGCACGGCCAGACTCGGCATTAACAATAGAAGCAGCACAAGTCCTACAATGATTTTGAGAGGAACCCCGATGACGAACACGTTATACTGCGGAGCTGTTCTTGCCAGAAAGGCCAGACCAATATCCGTAAGAAAAAGTGCAGTAACCAGGGGGGCCGACATTTGAAAAGCCAGTATAAAGGACTGTGCAAACGTGCGGACCAGAAATTCTGACAGGCTTCCGTCTATCATTTTGATCAATAGATCATTATCTATCGGAACCCATTTATAGCTGTACACGATAGCATCCAGTAAATAATGGTGTCCGTTCATGCTCAGGAACAACAAAGTGGCAATCAAATATTTGAAGTTCCCGATGACAGGAGCTGAGGTTCCGGTCATTGGATCAATGACGTTCGCAATCCCGAAGCCGATTTGGATATCAATGAAGGAACCGGCTGTCTGAATGGCCATAAACATCAGATAGGCGATGAAACCAAGCAGTAAGCCTATTAACGCCTCACGGGCAATCAGCAGAATATAAGTCAGATCCTGCGGAACGGCAATCCCCGTCCCTCCTGAGCTGAAGACGACCAATGCTACAAAAAAGGAGAGTCCTATCTTGAACGTCGCCGGGATGCTTCTCGTAGAAAAAACAGGAACAACAACAAAAAAAGCGGAAATTCGACAAAAAATCAACAGAAAGACGGGAAAATTTTGAAGCCATGTCTCCATATTCATACTTTTAACCGATGTACATATTGAGGTTGCCCAGAATTTGCCCGGTAAAGTCTACCAGCTTGGTGATGATCCATGGTCCAAACAACAGTAGTGCAAGCAGCACCGCCACGATTTTTGGAATAAACGCCAGGGTTTGCTCCTGGATCTGGGTTGTAGCCTGGAATATGCTGACAATTAGTCCTACCACCAGACCAAGAATCAGCATGGGAGCGCTGGTTTCGAGCACTAAATATACGGCTTGACCGGCTAGGCCGATAATAAATTCCGTATTCATCCCTTATGCCTCCTCTTGAATCTCAGGTGTTAAAACTCAAAAGCAGTGATTTAACGACTAAATACCACCCGTCTACCAGTACAAAGAGCATTATCTTGAACGGCAATGATATCATCACCGGAGGCAGCATCATCATCCCCATAGCCATCAGGGTGCTCGCTACCACAATATCAATAATCAGAAAGGGTATAAAAATCATAAAGCCCATGGTAAAAGCTTTTTTCATCTCTCCGATTGCAAAAGCTGGGACCATCACCGTCAATGGAATATCGCTATACGTTGCAGGCTTGACCGAAGCTTTGTTGCCGGTGTAGTTCATAAAGAGCAGCAAATCCTTGGTGTTGGTCTGCTTGAACATAAATTCCTTCATGGGATCGGCCGCCTTGTTCAGCGCCTCGGTCTGGGTAATTGTCCCTTTCATATACGGTTGAAGCGCTGTCTCATTCACTTTTGCCAGTGTCGGAGACATGATAAACAGTGTCAGGAACAGGGCCAGCCCTACAAGCACCTGGTTAGGAGGCATAGATTGTGTTCCGAGCGAGGTTCTCACAAAGCCCAGAACGATGACAATCCGGGTGAAACTGGTCATTAACACAAGAAAGGCCGGAGCCACACTCAGAACCGTTACAAGCAGCAGAATAGAGATGGAACTGGTGCCGCTGCCTGAACCATCACCGCTGCCCCCAACCTGAATATCAATATTAGGGATAGGATCAGCATGTACAGGGTGCATCAGCAAGGCGCTGAATACCACAAGCAGCAGAAGTGAAAAAATCAGTTTATTTTTCATAAATCCCTCGACTCATCCTTAAGCACATCATCCCGGAGCAGCTCTTCCATTTTCTCCTTACGCTCTGGTGCGAGCGCAAGCTTGGATTGCAAAGTCTCATAGAAAGAGGATGTTTCATTAAGTTCGATTTCCTGCGATGGCACTTCTCCGCGGAATTTGGCTCTGATCTTGGCAAGAAACGGCGCAAGAAAGTTACTCTGTCCTGCAGATTGATCCTCAAATGCCGAAATGATCAGTGCTACCTCAGCCGGATCGGTGATTTTATCCATCATGGAGATATTCTCACCGACCCCGATCAGATAGAGGCTGCCTCCGATTTCAATAATCTGTATAGACTTGTTCGGCCCGAGGCCCAATGCACCAAGCGTACGGATGGAACGCCCGCTCATCAAGGTCTGATTGCGGCGTCCCAGAAAACGGATAAGCAGCACTATGAGCACAACAATTACCGCAAGGACAAAAATAACGTTTAACAAATTCAGCAGATTGTTACCTGTTCCCAGCGGTTCTACACTGACTGGCATAAGTTCTGGTTACACGCCCAGTGTCTTGTTGATTGCTTCAATAACACGGTCTGCCTGGAAAGGCTTCACAATAAAATCCTTGGCACCCGCTTGGATTGCATCAATGACCATAGCCTGCTGACCCATGGCAGAACACATGATGACTTTGGCGTTGGCATCTACTTTTTTAATTTCTTTTAGGGCGGCAATACCGTCCATTTCAGGCATGGTGATATCCATCGTGATCAAATCCGGACGCAGCTCCTTGAATTTCTCAATAGCCTGTGAACCGTCCTGGGCTTCACCCACAACCTCAAACCCGTTTTTCGACAAAATGTCACGGATCATCATTCTCATAAATGCTGCATCGTCCACGATTAGAATTCGGTTAGCCATTTTTACAAAATCCTCCCTAAGTATGCTTTATTGTAGTTTTTGAATTCGGTCCCACTGGCTGACGATATCCGTAACGCGAACTCCGAAGTTTTCGTCGATAACCACGACTTCCCCTTTGGCAATAAGCTTGTTGTTAACCAGAATGTCTACAGGCTCACCGGCCAGCTTGTCCAGCTCGATGATGGAGCCTTGCGACATTTCCAGAATATCTTTGATCTGCTTCTGGGTCCTTCCTAATTCTACGGTTACTCTCAGTGGTATGTCCATTAATAAATTCAAATTATTTTCGTCAATATTTCCAAAGGCGCCTGAGCTTAAATTGGCAAACTGTACCGGCTGCACATTTACATTGCGGTTCGGTGCGGGCTGCTGCGGCGGAGCCTGCTGGTAAGGCACACCTTGAGGCGGCATTCCATACGGCGGCATCCCATAAGCCGGCATTCCTGCGGGAGGATAATAATATCCGCCCTCGGGCATACCCGGGTATGGCGGCGGAACCGCTCCAGGCTGTGCTGGAGGTGTTGGTTGCACCGGAGGCGCTGCAGTTGGTTCTGGTGCTGCTGCTGCCTTAGGCGGAGCCTCTGCCGCAGCTGCGGCCGTCTCTTCTTCTGACTGAACATCGCCCAGAAGCATAGACACCATATCTTTGGCAAATTGTACCGGGAGCAGCTGCATAATTGTCGAATCAATCAGATCCCCGATCTTGAGCCGGAATGAAATCTGGATCAGTGTTTCATCATCCGGAAGACTGCCAACCCCTTCTCCGCTGGACATGTTCAGAATATCGATACCCGGAGGCGAGATATTCACGAAGCGGTTGAAAATGGTCGACATGGATGTGGCTGATGAGCCCATCATTTGGTTCATCGCTTCCTGAACTGCACTGATATGGATTTCGTTCAATTCTTCGTCCTTAGGTTCGCCTTCACCGCCGAGCATCAGATCCGCGATGACCTGGGCATCCCTGATTTTGATAACCAGTGAGTTAATGCCCTGAAAACCATCCACATATTGAACATGTACTGCAACATGGGGTTTTGGAAAAGCTTCTTCGAACTCACCACGGGTGATGATGGATACCTTAGGAGTAGTGATGTCTACCTTTTTACCCAGCAAAGTGGACAGCGCAGTGGCTGCACTCCCGAATGTGATATTCCCGATCTCCCCCAAAGCATCTTGCTCAAAAGGGGTCAGGTAATCATCCACTGTCTTCGAGGGAGCAACTGGGCCTTCTGCTGACTGCCTGAGAAGGGCATCTATTTCCTCTTGGGATAAATAATCTTTACTCGTCAAAATCTTCAACTCCTTCGCTGACTATCTCGTCTATTTGCACAGCCACACGCTCTTTAATCATGCCGGGACTTCCGATGAATTTTAGCTTGTCCCCCACCTTAATGGAAAGTCCAGAATCCACAGTCTTGTTAAGAGAAATAACGTCACCGACATTGAGTCCGAGAAATTCAGCAATGGATAGACTCGATTCACCTAATTCTGCCACAATCGGCAGCTGAGCTCTGTGAACTCTTGCCCGGATTGCCTCAAGCTCAACCTCATCCCGCACCTTCTTTTCAGAAACAAACCACTGGTGCACAGACAACCTGGACATGATTGGCTCCAGAACAACGTGAGGTATGCATAAGTTAATCATCCCTGTCGTATCGCCGATTTTGGTGCTTAAGGAAATAAGTGCAATCGTTTCGTTGGGCGATACAATCTGCATGAACTGAGGATTGGTCTCCAATGCCTCCATGCGGGGACTGATATCAAGCACTGTCTTCCAGGCTTCCTGCAGACTCTCAAAACATCTGCTGAAAATCCTCTCCATTATTGTTGTTTCAATTTCAGTCAATGCATTAATCTTGGAAGGCGCCGTCCCGAAGCCGCCGAGCAGTCTGTCCAGCATCGCAAAAGCAATATTCGGATGCACTTCCATCACCATGCGGCCTTCGAGCGGTTCAGCTTCAAAAATATTCAAGATCGTCATTTTCGGAATGGAGCGGATAAACTCATCATAAGGGAGCTGCTCTACTTGAACGACATTGATCTGCACGAAGGTTCGTAATTGTGCCGAAAAGTACGTCGTCAGATAGCGGGCAAAGTTATCATGGATCCGCGTGAGGCTTCGGATATGATCCTTTGAGAAGCGTACAGCCCGTTTGAAATCATATGAGCGAATTTTCTTTTGGGTTTCTTCTTTTTTGAGTTCGTCGGCATCCATTTCACCGGATGATAGTGCGGCAAGCAGAGCATCAATTTCGTTTTGTGATAGTACATCAACCAATTCAATCACCCCCCCATCAAAGAATTAATCCTCCAGTAGCTAAATGGAAGCCAAAACAAAATCAGTGAATTCGATCTGGGTTATCGTGCCCTCGGTCAAATTCTTGTTGATTATATTCATCAGCTTGCTGCTGAATTGATCTTTGCCTTTAGCCCCGTTCAGTTCCTCAGGCTTGGCATCAGCAATTGCCTTGATAATAAGCGGCGCAATTTTAATTGCCTTTATCTTTTCGAATTCTTCCTTAGACTTCGCTGAATCCAGTTGGAACGCGATGTTTACTTTAAGGATATAATCGGGATCGGCAGTATTAGTTTTGATATCAGTGATTTCCGCCGTTAATGCGACAATCTCATCAGCGCTGAGTTTTTTGGTCTCCACGTTCTGAACTGCCGTATTCACGTCATTCGTATCACTGGGAAAGATCTTATCCATTAGTAAAAATGCAGCTACTACGATAAGAGTTATTGCTAATAAAATTGTGATGAGCCACGGCAGCATCTTTTTCATGAAAGCTCCTCCATTGACTGGACTTTAATGGTGGCAGCATATGTGCCAATGTCCCTGTTATAATCACGGATCTTACGGATGACTTCATCGGCCTTTTCCAGCACAATCAGCCTTTTGCCAGTTACGAGCGTAATGTACGTATCCGGACTTTCTTCTACCATTTCTACCAGCAAAGCATTTAAAAACATGGATGTACCATTCAATCTGGTTACCGAAATCATAACAGGCCTCCTAACAAAAAATAGGGGGAGGAGTTCCTCCCCCACGACTTCGCAATAACCTTTACGCCAGTAGACGAAACGTTACCATTATACAGCAAGTTTATGATTATCGCCCCAAAAATTAACGCTTGAGGTTGACGACTTCCTGCAGCACTTCATCAGAGGTCGTGATAATGCGGGAGTTGGCCTGGAACCCGCGCTGGGAAACAATCATTTCTGTAAACTCACTGGTCAGATCCACGTTGGACATTTCCAGCTGGCCGGCAACTATGGCTCCAGTTCCTTCTTCAGTATTGTTGGCTGTCGTTGGAGTTAGCGCTCCATCAGCGTTGGCATTCAGCGTCATCCGGTAAAGATTGCCGCCGATTTTTTCCAAGCCTTGCGGGTTACTTACCTTAGCTACCCCGATTTTGTTATCCGAATTAATGGTTCCGTCTGCTAACGTTTGTAAAACTGTGCCGTCACTGGAGATGGAGAATGCAGTTGTATCCTCACCCAATTGAATAGGATCACCGTCGGAATTAAGCACATGCAAACCATCAGAGGTCAGCAGGTTGCGTGCGGAGTCCACATGAAAGTCACCGGCGCGGGTAAGGAATGGTGTCGCCTGCTCTTCATCGAGCTTCACCAGGAAAAATCCATCCCCATCAATACGCAGGTCAGTCGGATTATTGGTGGTCATGGCGCTGCCGGCCAAATGCATGGTGTCAATGGAGCCAATGCTGACTCCAAGCCCAATCTGCTTGGCGTTCACGCCGCCCTGGCCGCCATCCACAGGAGCAGTAACCCCGGATACCGTCTGGCTCATAATATCCTTAAACATGACGCGTCCTGACTTGAAGCCGATGGTATTCACGTTCGCAATGTTGTTGCCGATTACGTCCAGTTTTGTCTGGAAACCGCGCATTCCGGATACCCCTGAGTACATAGATCTTAACATTATTTGTCTTCCTCCCGGATGATGGAGTTCTTAGACTCCGAATTTGTCTGAAATGAAATTGAGCTATGGCCGCTTCAATCGGTCGGCAGCCATTCCGGCTCTCCAGTTAGGACCGGCCGGGTTAAGAAATAATCACTGCACTGTCAATTTGTGTGAACACATTATCCTTCATGGAGTTGCCATCCATAGCAGTCACTACAGTGCGGTTAGCCACACTGACGATCAAAGCCATGTCCTTCATTAATATAAGTGATTCCTTGCTGCCTTTGGCTGCTGCTTTGTCCACTGCGGACGAGATTTGATCCAGCTGCCGGCTTCCAAGCTCGATTCCTCTTTGTTCCAGTCGTTTGGCCGCATGATGGCTGAACTTCAGCATATTCTTTTGCAGCACGCTCTCAAATGAAACTTCTGAATTCACAAGATTCTTGGAGCCTGCCGGCCGCTGAAGAGTTGACGGGTGTACGCTGGCAGGATACAGCTGGCCTATCGTAAGCCTGTCACTCATGATCCCGTCCCGCCCTCCGCAGAACCTGTACTGGAATTCGCATTCTCTACGGGTGCAGCTGAATTCTGGATTTGCGTGACGTCCGTTAGCGCTATTTTTTCTTTGCCCACAACAGCGTACTGCACGCCACTGCTGACAACGATAGAATCGACATTCCCCGATTTTGACTCTTTAGTCGTTGCATCCATCCAGGTAATATTTTTGCCAATCAGTCCCGATACCGCTCCAAGCGACTGATTCATCGCTGTCATTTGTGTTGAAATATTCATTAGTTGTTCTACCGAGGAGAACTGGGCCATCTGGGCGATAAATTCCTTGTCCTCCATAGGCTGCATTGGGTCCTGATTCTGCAGCTGGGTAATGAGGATCTTCAGGAACTGGTCCTTGCCGAGTGTTGAGTTTCCGGTAGTTTTTTTGGTGCTGTCCGGCGCAGAGTAATTCCACTGGTCCGGTGTTGAGATGGGAGTGGAGACTGGAGTACTTGATGCCATTTTTGTTCACCTCGCTTGTTGTTTGTTATACCTTGGCTGAGAAACTTCCACCTTGCGGACGGCTATCCTGCTGCGTGCCCGCAACCCATTCTTTCCATTCACCGTTCAGCTCAGCGGCAAGTACCGCATCACTGATTTCCTCCGTGCGTTCTTTGGAACGTCTTTCCTGCTGCTGATTGCCTGAACCGGTTCCACGCCCCTGATGGCTTCCATTATACTGGGACTGCAGCGGTGTATTGTTTTGGGTAACCTCCAATTTTTCAACCTGAAGGCCCTGTTGCTGTAATGCTGATCTGAGCTGGCTCATCTGCTGTTCCAGCATATCTTTGGCTCCGGCATGCTCAGTTAAGAACTGGGCAACCAAATGGCCGTTTTGCATTGTGATTTTAACATCCACTTGTCCAAGATTCTCAGGGAACAATGTAATTGTCGCCTCAGCCACTCCGCCTTTTTTGACAATCTCCAGTTTACCTGTAATAAACGAGGTCATCTCACTTGCGAACTGATGTACAGGAACCGGTGGTGTCTCTGCCTTAAGCGGTGCGGTAATTCCGCCTCTTAATGACAGCTGCCCGGCAGTTACGATTTCATGGTCCTCTTCAGCCGGTTTTGCTCCAGGCAAAACTTCTGTTTCCGCTCCGTTCTTGGAAACGTCTGCTGTAAGAGCAACCTTAGCCAGCGGTGCAGCAACCGTATCTTCCGCAGTCTCTGCCGTTACTGTTGCAGCTGGAACCGCTGCGGTATTCTCAGTTGTCGCTGCAGCAGTTGGCTTGGAGCGGAGGTCTGACAAGACTGGTGTTTTTGCTTTTACCTCCACATTGGATTCCGTTTCGGACACTGGTTTCAAAACTACTGGTGTGGTATCAGTACTGACAGCCGGTTTTGCCTTAGCTTTGTTGTCAGGAACTAACGTATCCGCCAGAATTGCCGTAAAATGATTCAATAGGGTTATTCCCGCTGATGCTGTTTGTTCCTTCCCCTCTGCGGTTGCTTGCTGAACCAGGCCTACCAGACTGTTAAGCTCGTCCTGTACGGCAAAACGCAGCGTCTCCGGATTCTGGGCAAGTGGGGACAGCGTATCAGCAGGTGTACTTCCCGCAGTGGAGGTTCCCTCAGCAGGAGCGCTTCCCGATAATAGAGCAGATACCTGGAGCAGCCATCCTTGAAGGGCAGCCATCAGTGCAGGATCACTGCTAATGTCTTCATCCAGCTTCTCGAGATCTTCCGTAAGTCCCTGCAGCAGCTCGGCGCTTTTGGCTGTATCATCGGTGCCTGTTTCTTCACCAGCTGCTTGTACGGCGTTCATTAGACCTTGCAGCAGTGAAGCCAAATTCCCCAGCACCGCCGGTGCTGCTGTTTCTGTGGTCTGTACTGCACCCAGGGTCTGAACAAGAGTCTGGGCAAAAGGTGCGGCTGATGCTGTTCCAGCGGCTGTACCCGCGCCTGCAGTTGTAGAAGTCCCTGCGGCAGCGGCTTTATTCCCGCCACTCATTGATGGAACGACTAAACTCATTTTTTCACCTCCTCTCCAGTGTTATTTCCCGCCCATCAGCCGGTTTACAACCTTGGCTGTCTGAGCACTGTCATTCTTGGTCATCTCCCCCAGAATTGAAGAGCGGACAGTGTCACTAACCGTATTAAGAATCGTGATCACTTTGTCCGGGCTGATCTTGTACATCGAGCCCAGCAGTGTTGCCGCATCAGCAGCAGGCATGCTGGTAAATGTCTGGTTCAGCTTCTCTTTATCCAGGTTATTTGTGGCTGTGGCTTTTGTAGAAGCTCCCGCATCCTGCTTCAGTCTGGATTGAAGGGCTGCAATAGCCATATCGGTTGAATTTGTAGTTTCTTTTAGCTTAATGGAGACATCCGCAGCTTTTTTGGGATCCATTTTTTCTAAAATAGCTGTTTTGCTGGCATTATTCATCACACTGAAAATCTGCACCATTTCATCGGTGGTCAAATTCTCCAGGATTGGCGCAGCTTTGGAGGCCTTCATCCCCGCATACAGCTTGGCCAGATCTTTCACCTGCTTCACATAGGGGTCGTCCGTATCTCCTGTACCTGCTTCTGCAGCTGCAGCTTCTTCCTTTATACTGTCAATCTGCTTCTGCAGCGCTTCAGCTTTTGTTGCCTGAGCCGCAGTATCTTCGTTCGCCTTCTTAAGCTGCTCGCTTTGTGCCGCAAGCTGAGACTTAAGCTCCTTGATCGTCTTATCAGAGCTTGCTGCCTGCTCTTTAGCCTGCTCTTTCGGATCGGGTGCTTCATCAGCAGATTGCGGCGGGTCAGGTACCCACTTCTCCACCACAGGAATCTTGTTCGCAATTGCCAGAACGTTGTTGCGGATATCCATATTAAACAGAGTTAACAATACCCCAAGCAGGACAAGTGTAAAAATGATCGGTATCATCAAAAACAAAAACCGTTCAAATTTACTTGCTGACCCTTCAGTTTCAAATTCCATTTCATTGTTAGCCACTAGCGGAAACCTCCTGGGTTAGAGGGATTTCATCGCGAAGCGGACGGTAGCCATCTCATCCAGTTCGTTTTGTTCCCGTAAAATCATACTTTGCTGAAAAGCGGTCTGGGCCTTGTCTTTAGCCTTCAGCCACACCTTTTCATCCAGCACTTTCGTGCTGAGATGATCCTGCTTATGCTGAACTTCAATATGCGCACGGCTGATATCCGAGTGTTTACGCGCAATGCAGTGGTCCAGATAATCGACATAATCCTGCATCTCGCGCAGCTTAGACATCGGTGTTTTTTGTTCAGCCGCATGCTGCAGTGCCAGCATCAGCTCGCGGCGTTGCTCCAACAAGTCTTGAAGTTTTCTTTCCTGGGCTTGAAGTTCTCCGAGGGCGCTTGAGAGCATCCACTCTGCCTGCGTTTTTTCATTTGCTTTCAAGTCCACAACTTTTTGAAAAGTATAATGAAATCTCATGATCAATCAACTCCTTGAGAACTGGGAAATTAAAGACTCTTGGACTTCGGCCAGCGTGACCTTTTCGTTTACCTTTTGCTTGGTAAAATTCCATATGCTATCAATATAATGTATGGATTCATCGATCTGGGCATTTGAGCCTCTTTGGTAGGCACCAATGTTGATTAAATCTTCCGAATCCTTGTATACAGCCATGAGCCGCTTCACGTTCTCAGCCGCAGCAATCTGTTCCTCGGGAGCTATATCTTTCATGACGCGGCTGATGCTGGAGAGAACATCAATGGCTGGAAAATGTCCCTTATTGGCAATATTCCGGTTCAGCACAATATGCCCATCCAGGATTCCGCGCACTGCGTCAGCAATCGGCTCATTCATATCGTCACCGTCCACGAGCACTGTGTAAAAAGCGGTAATGGATCCGGCTGGTCCCGTCCCTGCCCTCTCCAGCAGTTTTGGAAGGCTGGCGAACACAGAAGGAGTATACCCTCTCATTGCCGGCGGTTCCCCCACTGCAAGTCCCACCTCACGCTGCGCCATTGCATAGCGGGTTACTGAATCCATCATCAGCATGACATTCAAGCCCCGGTCGCGAAAGTATTCGGCGATCGTTGTGGCAATGAGCGCGCCTTTAATGCGGATAAGCGCCGGCTGGTCAGAGGTAGCGACAACAACGACGGACCGTTGCAGCCCTTCCGGACCGAGATCGCGTTCAATGAAGTCCAGCACCTCTCTGCCCCGTTCACCAATCAAAGCAATCACATTCACATCTGCAGAAGTATTGCGGGCGATCATGCCCATCAATGTGCTCTTACCGACTCCTGATCCCGCAAAGATACCCACACGCTGGCCTTTGCCTATGGTGAGTAATCCGTCGATGGCTCTGACTCCAATGCTAATCGGCTCATGCACCCTGGGGCGGTTCAGCGGATTGGATGGAATGTTGAACGTTGAACTGTGCGGCATGCGCGCCGGAATGAGCGAGCCGTCAAGCGGCTGTCCCAACCCGTCAAGAACTTTGCCGAGCAGCTCCGAGCCCACCTGTACACTTAGAGGTTTGCCTGTCCCCACAACATCACAGCCCGGTCCTATGGCTTGCAGCTCACCTAACGGCATCAGCAGTACCTTATTGTCGCGAAATCCTACAACTTCAGCCTGCAGCGGCTTGTTGCCTTTGGCCGGATAGATATAACATACATCACCGATACTCGCATCCGGACCTTCCGACTCTACCATCAGCCCGATCACCTGAGTAACTTTGCCATTGATTCTGACCGGGTCAAAATTACGCAGCTGCTCCTTATACCGTCCGCTGTCAAGCATCGTCTTCCCCATTTCTGTTCTCATCGGTATCCAGTGCTATCCGGATCAGCTCTTTTTTGATTTCGGCAAGCTGTGTATCTATGCGTGCATCAATACTCCCAAAAGAAGATCGGATGACACAGCCGTGATCCCTTACAGTTGAGTCAGGCAGAATTTGCAGCTCCGCCTGAGAATCTACTGCCAGTGCCAGTTCTTCCCTGGCTGCATTGACAAAGGAGAACTGTGCCGGGGACACACATAGCGAAATCAGTCCCTGCTCGCGTTTGCGGGCAAGATTCTTGCGAATCAGATCCATAGCAAATTGCGGCTCCACGGTCAGCTGCTTGTCCACAATTTTCTCGGCAATACCACAGCTAAGCTCTACCAGAAAAGGCTCAGCCTCTTGAATAATAACTTCTTTGGCCCGATAGGCCTCCTGGAGAACCTGTCTTGCTTCCTCCATCATCTCGGCCATTTTCTGCGACATTTCCAGTTCAGCCTGGGCCTGTCCTTCCTGGTATCCCTGTTGATAGGCTTCCGATTTGACGGCCTCGACAAGATGCTCATCCTGTTCCCTGCGCTGCCGCCACCACTCTTCAGCCTCTGTCCGTGCCGATTCTACAATATTCTCAGCTTCCTGTGCCGCGTCTCGGACCTGTCCTTCGGCAAACTCCTGTGCATCCTTCAGCATTTGCTTGCGGGCCTGTTCCGCCTCTTCCCTGGCAGAATCCTGAATGTGCACCTCGCCTGCCGCTTGATCCGAAGCAGTCGACTCCTCGGTCAGGCCTGCATGCTGCCTGGCTTGTTCCAGCCGTTTCAGAACATCAACCGGAACATACTGTGAATGTTTGATCAGCCTAGACAATGATGTCATCTCCTCCGCCACGGGCGATGATAATTTCACCTGATTCTTCGAGTCTGCGGATCGTTCCTACGATGCGTGTCTGAGCTTCCTCGACATCACGCAGCCGTACCGGACCCATATATTCCATTTCTTCGCGGAAGGTTTCGGCCATCCGCTTCGACATGTTGCGGAAAATAACGTCCCGCACTTCCTCGCTGGCCACCTTGAGCGCCAGCTGCAAATCGGCATTTTCGATATCGCGGATAATCCGCTGGATCGAACGGTTGTCCACGTTGACGATATCTTCGAAGACGAACATCCGTTTTTTGATTTCTTCCGCAAGTTCCGGGTCCTGAATTTCCAGGGAATCGAGAATCGTGCGCTCTGTACCACGGTCAACACCGTTCAGAATCTGCACAATCGACTCGATGCCGCCGGCATTCGTGTAATCCTGAGTTACTGTAGCAGAAAGCTTCTGCTCCAGCACCCGTTCAATTTGAGTAACTACCTCTGGTGAGGTGCTGTCCATAATTGCAATTCTTCTGGCTACTTCAGCCTGTTTCTCCTGTGGAAGCGAGGATAGGATGGATGCCGCCTGTTCAAATTGCAGATAAGACAAGACCAGAGCTATGGTCTGTACATTTTCATTCTGGATAAAGTTCAAAATCTGATTAGGATCTGCTTTACGGGCAAAATCGAATGGCCGTACCTGCAGAGTTGCCGTCAAGCGGTTGATGACCTCCATCGCCTTGCTTGAACCGAGCGCTTTCTCCAGAATTTCTTTGGCGTAATTGATACCGCCTTGTGAGATATATTCCTGTGCGAGGCAAATTTGGTGAAATTCAGCCATAATGGACTCTTTTTCCGCACTGTCTACTTTACGGACATTGGCGATTTCCAGAGTCAGCTGTTCAATTTCCTCGTCCCTTAGATGTTTGAATATTTGCGCCGATACCTCGGGCCCTAGTGTGATTAGCAGGATAGCCGCCTTTTGACGGCCGCTAAGCACCTGCTGAGTGGCCTTTGCCATTAGTTCACCTCTGTTCATCTGCTAGCCATGTACGCAGCAGATTTACGAATTCATCCGGCTTCTTCTTGGCCAGACTTTCCAGTTGCTTGCGAACCTGACTTTCGTTCGTCATGCTATCCATATTAATGGACGGGAACTCTGTAGGAACCTGAAGCGGAATATCTTCTTCCACCTCTTCTTCCTGCTTCTTGCGGCTGCGGTAGATCATGTATCCAACGCCTGCCCCAACCAGCAAGGCAGCTGCAGCAATTGCCCAGATCATCCACGTTGCAAGCCCGCCTGAGGCCGCATTTGCATCCGTACTTCCAAATTGTTGGGAGTATACCGAAACTTTTTTGGCTAAGTCCGCGTCTGTATAAGTGACACCTGAATCGGCCAGAGAAGCGCGTACGATATTCACCAAAATGTTCTGAATTGCTGCTGATGTAGTGTCATCTAAAGAATTTTGTCCGGTAGGTGGTTCAACAGCAACGTTTATGGTTAAATCTTTAACAGAGTAAGGACTTGCAATAATATCTTTAGTGATATGGTTCACTTCAAAGTTTCTTGTCTCCGAAGACTCCTCAGATGAAGAAGTTCCCGAGCCCGTATCCGATGGATAACCCGCAACATCTTGCGAGCCTGTACCTGCAACTCCTCCGGTAGTGTTTCCCTGACCTGAATAGGTATTGCTGATAATCTGCGAGCTGATCTCAATCCCTTTCATATTTTCCGCATCTACCGGTGTGACCAGTTTCTCCTGGCGATTCTCTTTGTCAAAATTCAACTGTGAGAAGACCAGAACGTCAACTTTATCCGGACCTGTGAGCGTACTAAGGAATTGTTTCACATTCTTTTTAACTTCCTCCTCAAATTTCTTTTTGAGGGCAAAGTTTTCTTCAACCTGGCTGGAAACTCCTGCTTGACCGCCCTTGGCTGTCGGCATTAACTCGACTTCATTATTGGCAATCGTAATGTTGTCGAGCGGAAGATTCGGAACTGCGGTCTTTACTAGGTTGAAATAACCATCAATATTGTCTTGTGTAGGTCTAAAGCCAGGATCGAAGCTAAGCACAACCGAAGCTGAAGCCCGTTCCTGATCTTCCTGTGAGGCAAATACGGTTTCCTTAGGCAGATTGATCAGGACCTTGGCATCCTTGATCCCCTGCATCCGTCTCATAAGCTGCTCTACTTCACCATTCAATGCATTGTTATACTTAACATTGAATTCGCTGTCTGTAGTACCAATCATCGACGAGGACTCGTCGAAGACTTTATAACCGATGGAACCGCCTTGTACAATCCCTTGCGAGCCAATATCCACTTTGACGCGGGCCGCATCCGTACTTGGCACGGAGATGCTTTTTCCATCCGGACTCAAGTGGTAAGAAACTCCAGCAGAGTCCAAGTACTTCATTACACCGGCTGAATCGGTACTGTCCAAATCCTGAAATGCCACTTCGTATTCCGTTTTCGATAATTGCATCGTCAAAACCACGATTATGATTATGATGATAAACAAGGTAGAGAAAAATAGTATTTTCTGTTTACCGCTGAATCTGTTCCAATACTGGGTCACCTTCTCCCGGTACTGGGCAAATCTTTCATTCACAGTGTCACCCCATCCGAAACTAAGCTAGGATTATTTAGATTTGAGTTCTCATAATTTCCTGATAGGCTTCAATTACTTTGTTCCGGACTTGTGTAGTCAACTGCAAACTCAGCAATGCCTGTTGGGAAGAAATCATAGCTTCATCAATATTGACCTCACCCAGGACGAACTTGTTACTCATATCTTTTGCCTGCTGTTCTTGATTTGCCACCTGCTCCAAAGCATTCTGTAAATAAGCGCTAAAGTTCTGTCCCGAACCTTCTGCGGGCAATGACTCAGCGGCTGATGTTTTCATGGAGAGCGGCTTAATAGCCTGCGCACCAATGCTTAAATTCTGTATCAACAGATTCCCTCCCGGTTTGCACTAGATTTTACCGCCCGATTTCGAGCGCTTTGGTTACCATACCCTTTGATGCATTAAGCATCGTGACATTGGCGTCATAAGATCGGGACGAAGACAGCATGTCCACCATTTCTTTGGTTATGTCCACATTCGGCATATATACATAACCATCAGCATCCGCATCCGGATGGCTTGGGTTGTATACAGGTTTCAGAGGAGAAGAATCTTCGATGATCGACTGCACCTTCACACCCTGACTGCCGCCGCTGTTCATCTTGGAATTCAGGATGTTGGAAAAGCTGTCGTTCTGGGCTGTTCCCAGTACAACCAGTTTCCGCTTGTAAGGTACTGCCTTGCCATCAACCACTGAAGCTCTTGTAGTCTCTGCATTGGCAATATTGGAGGAAATCACATCCATTCTCAGCCGCTGGGCGGTTAATGCTGAAGCACTGATCCCAAAACTGCTGCCAAAATTCATTTTTTGCTACCTCCCTTCAACTACAGTTCGCATCATTCTAATCTGGCTGTTCAATTGCTCTACATATGAATTGTACCGGAGCTGATTCTCTGCGCTTAACGCCTGCTCCCGGTCCATATCCACATTATTGTCGTTATTGTTCATAGAAGTTGTTTCATCGGTACTGACTGTTGCTGTTGGTACAATAGTACCTGTACCGAACTGGAAGTGCCGGGAATCTGTCACCTTCGCATTTAGTGTGGACTTAAGACCGTTCTCCTGCTGCTGTAAATAACTCTCAAAGTTAACATCAGAGCGTTTGAAATTCGGAGTGTCGGCGTTGGCTACGTTATTTGCCAGCACACTTTGTCGTTTGGTGGCGGCATCAAGGCCTCCCTGTAATCTTTGAAAACTCACGCTGTTCAATAAACCCAATGGAAATCCCCCTTCCAAAGCTTTTGTTCTGAAATGAATTCCACAAACCTCTTAAGAATTCCTGCTTGATTCGACAAAAAAGGATAAAATTCTTCCTAACTTACCGAATTAAGGTCGAAAGATGTCGATGGACGAAATAAATGTCAATCTCACATACATTGATTCTCTTAGAATTTGTATATTATTACAATAAGAAATAAGCCCTATCTTTTCTGAAAAGAGAGGGCTTAAAGCATGTTTTTTCAATTATTTGACATTTTGGTCCCAAATTCTTCTGAAAAATAACATTTTATAACACGAAATCCCCCGGAATGGGGGATTTTTTGTATAGGACTAATTCCAAATGCCTAAATTTTAATTATTCAGAAACTTGTCGCATCAGAGAATATATTGACTTAAATCGCGATCCTGTGCGATTCCTGCCAATTTTTCACGCACATACTCCGGAGTGATGACCATCGTATCTAAAGTCAGCTCTGGTGCTTCGAAAGATAGGTCTTCTAGCAGTTTCTCTAGAATAGTATGCAGTCTACGCGCACCGATGTTCTCCATATTTTGGTTCACTGAGGCTGCTATCCGTGCAATTTCGTATATCGCTTCTTTTTGGAATTGAACTTCAATATTTTCGGTTTGCAGCAAATTGACATATTGCTTCGTTAGTGCGTTTTCCGGCTCCGTCAGAATAGACACGAAATCCTCGAGGGTGAGGCTGCTCAGTTCTACGCGGATCGGAAAGCGGCCTTGGAGCTCAGGGATCAGATCGGATGGCTTTGCCACATGAAATGCCCCAGCGGCCATAAACAGCACGTAGTCCGTCTTTACAGGGCCGTATTTGGTCATTACCGTAGAACCTTCGACAATTGGCAGAATATCACGCTGTACCCCTTCCCGGGATACATCCGGTCCGGAGCCCTTGCCTTGACTGGCTACCTTGTCGATCTCATCGATAAAAATAATCCCAGACTGCTCAGCACGTGCCACCGACTCCTGAATGACATCATCCATATCGATCAGCTTCGCCGCTTCATCCTGAATCAGCACTTTCCGGGCTTCTCTGATCGGAAGCTTGCGTTTCTTGGTCCGTTTGGGCAGCAGGCTGCCAAACATCTCCTGCATATTCATCCCCATCTGATCATTGCCTTGCCCTGCGAACATATCCAGCATAGTAGGCGCAGTGTCTTCTACGTCAACCTCGATGATGTCATCCTCCAGCTGGCCAGCCAGCAGCTTGAACTTGACTCCGCGGCGTCGTTCGCTGAGGCTTCCATCTTCGGCATCTTCCTTGGTATCCTCAGCAGCATTGTTGTTTCCGCCGAAAATCATTTCAAAAGGATTCCGCTGCGACTTATTTTTCGATCCTCCAGGAACCAAAATAGAGACGATACGTTCATTTGCCAGTTCCTCTGCACGATCTTTAACCCTTTCGGTCCGTTCCAGCTTCACCATACGAATGGAGGTTTCAACCAGATCGCGGACCATGGACTCCACATCCCGGCCCACATAGCCAACCTCAGTAAACTTGGTCGCCTCCACCTTAATGAACGGAGCATTCACCAGCTTGGCCAGACGGCGGGCAATCTCGGTTTTGCCGACACCGGTCGGTCCGATCATCAGAATGTTCTTCGGAACAACCTCATCCCGCAGCTCCTCAGACAGCAGACTGCGGCGGTACCGGTTGCGGAGTGCGACAGCGACCGATTTCTTGGCCTGCTTCTGTCCTACAATATACTTGTCGAGCTCTGCTACGATTTGCCGGGGTGTAAGCGATTGATTGACCATTGTGACTTCCTCCCTTTTTCTTGGGCACCGTGCCTATAGTTGTTCAACAATAATATTGGAATTGGTGTATACGCATATTTCGGAGGCAATCTGCAGCGCTTCTTTGGCAATCTCCGGTGCGCTCAGATTAGGCGCATGGCGCTTCAGCGCCCGTCCCGAGGCAAGCGCAAAATTACCGCCGGAACCGATGGCAAGCACATCATCATCCGGCTCAATAATTTCCCCGTTGCCGGATATCAGCAGCATGCCCTCTTTATCCATCACAATCATCAAGGCTTCCAGCTTGCGCAGGATGCGGTCCTGGCGCCAATCCTTGGCCAGCTCAACTGCTGCTCGCTGCAAGTTGCCATGATGCTCTTCCAGCTTGCCCTCAAACTTTTCGAACAACGTAATCGCGTCAGCTACCGAGCCCGCAAAACCGGCGATAACCTGTCCCCTATACAGCCGGCGGACTTTTCTTGCTGTCGTCTTCATGATGACACTCTCACCGAATGTCACCTGCCCATCCCCGGCTATTGCCGCTTGGCCATTATGTCTCACCGCACAAATCGTAGTCGCATGAAAACTAGGTAACATAATTTACGCAACCTCCTAAAAGTTTGTAGCGCAACTCCTTGTAATATCTTCTTACAAAACCCTACCCGAAAGCAAATTCTTAAGTTTTGCGAGCGCTGCTACCTTGAAATATCTACGTACTAAGCTCCGTTTGGAAGCCTATTTCCAGTTTCTGTGAGGGTTGCACACCATTATGGCGGTTTGCACTAGACCCGCTTATCCTGTCGTCTGTCCAGCATCCTCCGGTTCTTTATACGCAAGGCCGGTGCGCGCAGCAAAACCGGCGAGACTGTCCAGAGCACGGTGGGCGAGCAGCTCATTTTTTTCTTTTTTACTGCGGATTCTTTGCTCCGGCTTCGGCAGCAGGCCAAAATTGGCATTCATCGGCTGGAAATGTTCCGGGTCAGCAGATGTGATGTAAGCAGGCATGCTGCCCAGCACCGTATCCTGCGGAAAGATAAGCCCCTCTTCTCCTAGTGCTGCTCTCGCGGCGTTCATGCCCGCAATCAGTCCGGATGCTGCGGACTCGACGTAACCTTCAACCCCGGTCATCTGACCGGCAAAAAACAGTCTTTCCCGGCCCTTCATTTGGTAGGTGGGATGCAGAAGCTTCGGAGAATTAATAAATGTATTGCGGTGCATTACCCCATAGCGGACATACTCGGCATTCTCCAGTCCTGGAATCAGTGAAAATACCCGTTTCTGTTCGCCCCATTTCAGATGTGTCTGAAAGCCTACCAGATTATACAGCGTTCCCGCGGCATTATCCTGCCGCAACTGCACAACCGCGTAGGGCAGCTTGCCGGTATGAGGATTCATCAGCCCCACGGGTTTCATCGGTCCGAACAAAGCGGTCTGCTTGCCCCGCTTCATCATAATTTCAATGGGCATGCAGCCCTCAAAGTAAATCTCTTTCTCAAAATCTTTGAGTGCAGCCGTCTCGGCCGAGATCAGCGCGTCATAAAAACGGTCAAACTCCTCTTCTGTCATCGGACAGTTCAGGTAGGCGGCTTCGCCCTTATCATACCGGGAGGCCAGATATACTTTGTTCATGTCAATGCTGTCCTTCTCCACGATGGGAGCGGCAGCATCGTAGAAGTAAAAGTACTCCTCACCAAGCAGCCCCTTGATCTCAGCGGATAACGAGGGGGATGTCAGCGGACCGGTGGCAATGACAACGATCCCTTCCTCCGGTATATGCGTGAGTTCTTCATTTATGACTTCCACCAGCGGATGATTATGCAGGGTAGAGGTAATTTCACCGGAGAACCCGTCACGGTCTACGGCAAGCGCACCACCTGCGGGAACCGCATGGCGGTCAGCTGCACCGAGCACCAGTGAATTCAAACGCCGCATCTCTTCCTTTAGCACACCTACCGCATTGCCCAGACCGTTGGCGCGCAGCGAATTGCTGCACACCAGCTCGGCAAATTGATCGGTATGGTGCGCCGGTGTCTTCACGACCGGTCTCATTTCATAGAGTCTGACCGGGACTCCGCGCGAAGCAATCTGCCAGGCCGCTTCACTGCCTGCGAGCCCGGCCCCAATTACTGTAACCTTAGCTGTATCAGTCAATTTCCTTTCCTCCTGTAGCGACATTTATTCTGCCAGTTCTTCGCCCTCTAGCACAGCCTCTGTGTGATCGCAAGAGGTGCACTGCAGCTTGGTTCCCTGCTTGCTGCGCTTCTCTATCATCCAGGAGCCGCAGACCGGACA
Source organism: Paenibacillus graminis (assembly GCF_000758705.1). Taxonomy (NCBI): domain Bacteria; kingdom Bacillati; phylum Bacillota; class Bacilli; order Caryophanales; family Paenibacillaceae; genus Paenibacillus; species Paenibacillus graminis. The sequence continues at coordinate 4,213,751 of NZ_CP009287.1, forward strand.
TGGTTTAATGGATGGTCTGTCCCATGATACAAAATCACAGCCAGGATACTGGTCACATCCGTAAAAAACACGGCCTTTCTTGCTGCGGCGCTCCACAACTTTGCCTTCATGGCATTTCGGACAGCTTACGCCAATATCCTTGACAATCGGCTTGGTATTCCGGCAATCGGGAAATCCGGAGCATGCCAGGAATTTACCGAACCTTCCCAGCTTATATACCATAGGCTTGCCGCATTTCTCGCACATTTCATCCGAAACTTCATCTTCAATTTCGATTTCTTTCATTTCTTCTTCAGCAAAGACCAGCCGTTTCTCAAAGGATGTATAAAATTCGGCTAATACTTTCACCCAATCTTCTTCGCCATCCTCCACATGGTCCAGATCGCCTTCCATATGCGCAGTAAACTCTACATCCAGAATCTCCGGGAAAAACTGCTCCATCTGCTCAATGATCAGTTCTCCAAGCTCAGTCGGCATAAATTTCTTTTCTTCAATAGCGACATACCCGCGTTTCTGGATGGTTTCGAGTGTCGGGGCATACGTACTTGGACGTCCTATGCCGAGCTCCTCCAGCGTCTTCACCAGACGCGCTTCTGTATAACGCGGAGGCGGCTGTGTGAAGTGCTGCTTCGGCTCAATTTCCTGCTTGGTCAGATCATCGCCCGCTTTGAGCGGCGGCAGGAACTTTTCTTCATCCGTTGTACCGTCATCATTGCCTTCAACATACACCTTCATAAAGCCCGGAAAAGAGACTTTGGAGCCCACGGCTCTGAAGACAGCTGTGCCTGCGGTAATATCTACCGAGAGCGTATCAAGAACTGCTGAGGACATCTGGCTGGATACGAACCGTTCCCAGATCAGTTTATACAGCCTGAATTGGTCACGGCTCATGTATTCTTTGACCATGTCGGGTTCACGAAGTGCGGAAGTAGGACGGATGGCTTCATGCGCATCCTGCGCGCCGGCGGCCTTCTTGGAATACTGACGCGGCGTCTCGGGGACAAACTTCTCACCGTATTTAGCCAGAATCAATTCCTTGGCTTCTTCCTGCGCAGTTGCGGACAGCCGGGTTGAGTCTGTACGCATATAAGTGATCAAACCTACGGTTCCCTCTTTGCCCAGTTCAACGCCCTCATAGAGCTGCTGTGCGACAGACATGGTTTTGGCGGCACGGAAGCCCAGCTTGCGCGCAGCCTCCTGCTGCAGGGAGCTGGTTGTGAAGGGAGCCGAAGGATGGCGCTGTCTTTCTTTCTCTTTAACTTCACTTACCTTGAAAGCAGCATCTTTAATAGCCTCCAGCACTTCTTTAACGTCATTTTCGTTTCCGAGTTCTTTCTTCTCACCATTCAGTTTGTGGAACTTAGCTTCGAACAGTGCATCCCGGATACCCAGCTTTGCAGTAATGCTCCAATATTCCGTTGGAACAAAAGCAGAAATTTCATTCTCACGGTCCATTATAATCTTCACGGCAACAGACTGCACACGCCCGGCTGACAATCCTTTTTTGACTTTCTTCCATAATAGCGGGCTGATCTTGTAGCCGACCAGACGATCCAGAATCCGCCGCGCCTGCTGCGCGTTCACCAGATCCATATTAATCTTCCGCGGGGTCTTGAAGGCATCCTTCACAGCCTGCTTCGTGATCTCATTAAAAACGACCCGGCATTCCTCTGAGTTGTCCAGATCCAGCGCATGCGCCAGATGCCAGGCAATGGCTTCACCTTCGCGGTCCGGGTCAGCCGCCAGATAGACTTTTTTCACTTTTTTGCTGGCGTCTTTGAGTTCTTTCAGAATAGAGCCCTTGCCGCGGATCGTGATATACTTGGGATTGAAATCATTCTCTACTTCTACCCCGATCTGACTTTTCGGCAAATCTCTGATATGCCCCATTGAAGCCTTTACGATATATTTACTGCCTAAATATTTGCCAATTGTCTTCGCTTTTGCCGGCGATTCGACAATAACCAACGCATCCGCCATAGGTTGTTCCTCCTAAAAGTGATCCTTCTATATTAAATTACCTTATAAATTGCCCCTGGTAATTGTGATACCGCTTTTTTTATGATTAAAGATAACAGAACTGAATGCAAATGTCCAAAATCCCATCCCGTCCTGAGCAGCAGCTCATCCAGTGTAAAAGGGCCTTGATGCAGTATATGGTATAGGTGAGACTCCTCACTTGTCAATTTCTTTTCCCTAAACCTGTCCTCTTTCCGGGTGACTTCAGAGGCATTTTGCCCTTGGATTGCAGCCTTTGCAGGCAGATATGACTGATATTCTTCAATAATATCCGCAGCTCCGGTTACAAGCTTTGCTCCTTGTTTTATCAGGTCGAGCGCTCCCCGGCTTTTGGGCGAAGTAATCGGTCCCGGTATGGCGAACACATCCCTTCCTGCCTCTAATGCGGCATCGGCGGTGATGAGAGACCCGCTACGGGTATCCGCCTCAACAACAAGCGTGCCCAAGGTGAGGCCAGCAATGATCCGGTTGCGCCGGGGGAACAGCCCCGGATGGCTTGTAGTGCCCAGAGGGTACTCGCTAATGACCAGCCCTTGACGTGAAATCTGCTGCTCCAGCTCCCTGTTCTCAGGCGGGTATACCCTGTCGAGACCTGTCGCAACGACGGCAATGGTGCTGCCGGCATTTCCGAGAGCAGCTTCATGGCAGACACTGTCAATTCCCCTGGCCAGCCCGCTCACTACCGTGAGACCCGCCGTACTCAGCTCCAAGGCCAGCATTCCCCCTACCTTGCGTCCATAAGCTGTCGGCACCCGGGTGCCAACCATAGCGATGGCTGGGCGGCTCGCCCGCTCCAGACGGCCCCTGTAATACAATACCCACGGGGGCTCTGGTGATTCTTTTAATAATTCAGGATAATCTTCATCGAGCAAAGTTACCGCCGCTACACCGCTTTCCTTCATTAAATTGCTGCGTGCATAAATCCACGCCTGGTTAAAATCAGAAGCGAGCCAATGAGCAGTTTTCGCATTTATTCCCAATCTTCCCCAATCCTCAGCACTACAGAAAAATGCATTTTCCGTCAAAAGTCCCTCCCGGCATATTCTGTCGATAGTTTTCCAGCCAATGCCCTCTACTTCATTGAATCCGATCAACAGTTCCCGTGTTTCCATATGTACTCTCTCTCCCTTCTAAAAATGGCTGAACGCCAAAAAAGCAACCTATTATTCCCATAAAGAGAACAAAAGGTTGCTTACCTTATAAGCTGATTATACCTAATCTGGACGCAATTGTATTGTGAATGTTCAGTGAGTCGTAAAAGCGTTCAGAATACCGCGTTCTTCGAGCACCTTGACAAGGGTTGAGCCCATTTCGGCAGGAGTAGGCGCCACTTTGATTCCGCAGGATTCCAGCACCGCGATCTTCTCACTCGCTGTCCCTTTTCCTCCGGATATGATGGCCCCGGCATGACCCATCCGCTTGCCCGGAGGTGCGGTTACTCCGCCGATAAAGCCCACAACCGGCTTTGTCATATTTTCCTTGATCCATTCAGCCGCTTCTTCTTCCGCAGTACCGCCAATTTCCCCGATCATAATCACGGCTTTGGTTCCCGGATCTTCATTAAACAGCTTCAGGATATCGATAAACTCCGAGCCTTTTACCGGGTCACCGCCGATACCGACTGCTGAAGACTGCCCGATTCCTCGCTCAGTGAGCTGATGAACCGCCTCATAGGTCAGCGTTCCGCTGCGGGATACGACGCCCACATAACCAGGCATATGAATGTATCCCGGCATGATGCCTATTTTGCACTCGCCAGGGGTAATGACACCAGGACAGTTAGGACCGATCAGTACGGTAGAACGCCCTTCCATAAAGCGGGAAACCTTCACCATATCCAATACAGGGATTCCTTCAGTGATACATATAACCAGTTCAAGACCGGCATCCACTGCCTCCATGATGGAGTCTGCGGCAAAAGCCGGCGGGACATAAATTACGCTTGCTGTCGCGCCCGTAGCCGCTTTGGCCGCAACCACAGTATCAAATACAGGCAGACTGACCTCACTGCCATTCTCCAAAGTGATGTTTACAGCAGTTCCGCCTTTGCCGGGGGTAACCCCGCCTACCATCTGCGTACCGTAATCCAAGGCTCCTTTGGTATGGAACAAGCCGGTAGAGCCCGTGATTCCTTGCGTGATTACCTTCGTATTTTTATCTACAAGAATGCTCATGCTATAGTCACATCCCTACTTAATTTGGTAGTTACACAAGAGCTACAATCTTACGGGCCCCGTCCGCCATTGAGTCTGCTGCCACAATATTCAGCCCCGAACCGGCAAGAATCTCTTTGCCCAGCGCAACATTGGTGCCTTCAAGGCGCACAACAAGCGGTTTGGTCAGGCCGAGCTGTCTGGCAGCCTCCACTACGCCGCTCGCAATGACATCACAGCGCATGATCCCGCCGAAAATATTGACGAATATTCCATTCACCTTGTCATCGGACAAAATAATTTTGAAAGCCTCGGTAACCTTCTCAGTAGTGGCACCGCCCCCTACATCCAGGAAGTTGGCCGGCTCGCCTCCATAATATTTGATAATATCCATTGTAGCCATGGCCAGACCGGCACCGTTCACCATGCAGCCGATATTCCCGTCAAGTGCGATGTAGCTGAGATCGAATTTGGATGCTTCAATCTCCTTTGCATCCTCTTCATCAAGGTCGCGCAGCTCAAGAATATCCTTGTGCCGGAACAATGCATTGGAGTCAAAGTTCAGCTTGGCATCCAGTGCCATGACATTTCCATCCCCGGTCACAACCAGAGGGTTAATTTCGGCAATGGAGCAATCCTTATCCACAAAAGCTAAATAGAGCGCTTGCATGAACTTAACCGCTTTATTGACCAGCTCCGTGGGAATCGCAATGCTGTACGCCAGTTTACGGGCTTGAAAAGTCTGCAGCCCTACTGCAGGATCAATAATTTCCTTAAAAATCTTCTCCGGATGCGTTGCCGCAACCTCTTCAATCTCTGTTCCGCCTTCCTCCGAAGCCATCATCACCACACGCCCGGAGCCACGGTCGACTACAAGTCCGATGTAGTATTCCTTAACAATCTGGCAGCCTTCTTCAATGAGAAGCCGTTTGACTACCTTCCCTTCCGGACCGGTCTGATGGGTAATCAGCGTCTTTCCGAGAATCTCTTCAGCATACGCCCGTACCTCTTCGCTTGATTTGGCGACCTTCACGCCTCCGGCCTTACCGCGCCCGCCAGCATGAATCTGCGCTTTTACCACTACCACCGGGGTCCCCAGCGATGCTGCGGCTTCCACCGCTTCCTCCACTGTATAAGCTACTTTTCCGTTCGGTACGGCGACGCCGTACTTCTTAAGTACTTCTTTTCCCTGATACTCGTGGATATTCATACCGGAAGCCTCCTAAAGTATTGCGGTGGCTATGCAGGCAGCCTGCTGCCATTCCGCTTTCCGTTTTGATTGTCCAAAGCCGGGTCCAGACCGGTGAAAACTTACAATATCCCGGTACATACAGAATACCCATGCCGCATCATCCTGACAACGGCACAGGTTTCTGTCCATGGCTTCCGGGGACGAATAACCAGTGTGATCCGATTTTCACCCAGAGCCATAATATGAAACCCAGAATATTGTAACATGTTTTAAAAACGCTTTCCTTAAAAACTTTCACGATTTATACATACATTTTCGCTCGATTTCATGCCGAAATGCGAACGATTGCATTGACTTTAGTCAAACAAGCTATTTTACAGCGTGGGTATTGGCTTCATGAACACGGGCAAGCAGGTCCTTAAATTGGCCCAGCAGACCCGCAAATTCATCTGCCGTCAGCATGGTTCCTTCCGCCATTTTGCCTGGGATGCACGCCGCTTCACTGCGGAGAGCCCTTCCCTGTTCGGTTAGTGAGATCAATACCTTACGCTCATCCTGAAGCGACCGTTCACGAAGAATCAGACCGGCAGCCTGCAGCCTCTTCAGCAGCGGTGTTAATGTACCCGAGTCTAAAAAAAGCGCTTCGCCCAGCTCTTTTACCGTACATTGGTTTCTTTCCCAAAGCACAAGCATCACTAGGTATTGGGAATACGTGAGGCCAATCTTGTCCAGATGCGGCTGGTACAGCTTCGTAAATTCACGGGAACAGGCATAAATCGTAAAACACAATTGATTTTCAAGCAGCAGTTCAGGGGTTGTATTTGTCTCTTGCATATCATATTCACCTGCCTTTATGACATTATTTTATCACAATTCCTGTTTAATATCATGTTAATAGCGGAAAATATATTGACAATTATTTTAATTGTGTTAAATTAAATTGTGTAAAATACATTAACGAATGAACGGGAGCGATTAATTATGATGACTATTCAACAGAAAATGTACGAAACCACAGTAAAAGCAGTAGGCGGCAGAAGCGGCTATATCGAATCCGAGAGCCCTAAACTGAATCTTACCATCAGTACTCCACGGGAAATGGGCGGTGCTGGCGGAGAAGGCACTAACCCTGAACAGCTGTTTGCAGCCGGTTATTCCGCTTGCTTCGACAGCGCGCTGAACATGGTTGCCCGTATGGGTAAAGTAAAAATTGAAGGCAGTGAAGTAACGGCTACTGTAAGCTTCGGTAAAGTTGAGGATGGCGGATTCGGCATCGCCGTGAAGCTTGATGTCCTGGTCAAAGGCGTTGATAAGGAAACCGCGGCCCAGTTGGTGGAAGCTGCTCACGGGGCATGTCCTTACTCCCGCGCAACCCGCGGAAATATCGTGGTCGAGTTGAATGTGCTGTAAGAAAGCCTGCTGCACATCTCGTTAATATAGCGCAAGCCATCCAGTTTTGAAGGGTGGCTTGTTTGGCTATATAAATATGTGTTATGGAATATAAAAAAATGAAGAAGGAGACTGAATTCCATGGAATAGGTAATTTTGAGCCGAAACCCAGAAATCTATCCTCTAAATTCATCCTCACCTTATAGCATCTTAAAGGGAGCAGCTCTCAATGCGGACATGCGAGCTGAAATCCTGTTTACACAGAGTTGGTCACTCATCCATTACGACCTGCCGGTCCAGATTACGGTATTGGACAGCCTCGGCAAGATGCGCAGAGCTAATATCCGCAGCACCTTCAAGATCGGCAATCGTACGGGCCAGCTTAATGATCCGGTCATGAGCACGCATGCTTAAACCCAGATTGTCCAGAATATCATTGAGCAGCTCTCTGCCGTCCTTCTGCAGCCTTGCATAATGGCGCAAAGCCGCCCCTGAAAGCTCACTGTTCCAGGAGATTGGAAGATTTCTGTAACGCTCCGCCTGAATAGCTTGCACTTTAAGCACTTCAGAACGCATCTCTGCCGAAGACAATGAAGGTCCCCGCCCCTCCCAGTCCGTTGGACGGGGAACATCTACCTGCATATCCATCCGGTCCAGCAGCGGACCGGAAATTTTGCCGCGGTATTGTGCGATCTTCGCCGGACTGCAGGTGCATCTCAGATGTGTTCCTCCGCTTCCCAAATACCCGCAGCTGCATGGATTCATCGAACAAGCAAGTAAAAGCTGCGCGGGAAATGTAAACGACGCCCGGGCGCGGCTGATCGTGACTACCCCATCCTCCAGAGGCTGGCGCAGCACTTCAAGCACATTGCGGGAGAACTCAGGCAGCTCATCCAAAAAGAGGACACCGCGGTGCGCCAGGCTAACTTCCCCCGGTTTCGGGACCCCGCCGCCCCCAATCAAACCTGCCGCCGAGATCGTATGGTGCGGGGACCGGAACGGGCGGCTGCGCATGAGTCCGCTGTGGGCATCCTTCAGCTTGCCTGCGGCACTGAAGATTTTGGTCACCTCCAGCGACTCCCTCTCGCTAAGTTCCGGAAGTATGCCTGGCAAGCGTTTGATCAGCATTGTTTTGCCCGTTCCGGGCGGACCGATCAGGATAATATTATGCATCCCGGCAGCTGCTATAATCAGTGCCCGCTTCACATGATTTTGTCCAAGCACATCCCTGTAGTCTTCCATCATTATGTTCACCCCGGTGCTGCCTGGATCTGTCCGCTTATATTCAACGGTATACTTCAAATGCTCTAAGGTTAGCACATTAACCAAAGACTGCTCCGGCACAGCTGGGCCTGAACTAACCGTAACAGGAAAAGGGAGTTCGCTTAACAGCACAGGAGGAGATGGCATCGCCGAAGACTCCGATTCTGCTGGTGATAGTATTTCCGGTAAGCCGTCAAAACCTGCAGCGGATGCATCCTTAGACTCCGGCTTATGCTGTTTTGTTTTGCGGGGCACACCCAAGGGTTCACCCTCTGCCTGCGGCTGCGGCAGCTGCCGCAAATGTTCTGCAGCATATATGGTCATTCCGCTGATCAGCGCCGCTTCAGCGGCATTGCCTGCAGGTACAAGCACAGCCGTAAGGCCAGCGCGCCTGGCGGCTTCGACCATGGGCAGCACTCCGGTAACCGGCCGCAGACTGCCATCCAGCGCCAGCTCGCCGATGAGCAGCAAATTTTCCGCTTCGGGCATAACCAGCTGGCCGCTTGTGGTCAGGATGCCGAGCGCAATGGCCAGATCAAAGGCGGACCCCTCTTTGCGGAGGTCAGCCGGAGCCAGATTGATTGTGACGCGCTGCTGAGGGTAACGGTAGCCGCAATTTTTGACGGCGGCGCGCACTCTTTCTACGGCTTCTCTAATGGCTGAATCCGGCAATCCGATAATACTCGTCTGCGGCAGACCATTCGCCAGGTCAATTTCCACACCAATCATCACTCCTTCAATGCCGTACAGGCATGCGCTGTGCATTTTTCCATACATAACAAAAAACACCTCTTCCCCTGAAATACGCCCACATGCAGGCGGACTAGATTCAAGAAAAAGGGTGCTTCCTCTATTTTCCGGCGATTCTATTATCCTCAGTATACTTAGCTTTCCATGCTATAATCAATAGCCTGGGTTCAAGCGAAGGGGAATTTCAAACATTTACATAAATATGCAAGCTATTTGAGATGAAAAATCCATCACCCTTCCTCTTTCACTACAACTCTATCTGTGATTTGGGAAAAAGACAAAGGTGTATAGTCCCAGTGTTCTACGCAAATGTTAAAATGATTGTTTCCCTCATATCTCTGGCCATGGATATGCCCATGCACATTCACGTAAGGCATATGCTTGTTCATGTACATCGGTTCATGCGAGAGAAAGAAGAAATCCTTATACACTAGAGGGTATTCACTCACCTCATTAAACCCGGCGTTCAGCCACCAGTTCCGGCCACGGCTGCGGTCGTGATTGCCAAGAATCAGAATTTTATAACCATTCAGGTCAGAGACGATATCCCGCGTGCGTTCCAGGTTCAAGAAAGAGAAATCCCCTAAATGAAATACCGTGTCTTCTGCACCGACAACAGCATTCCACTTCCCGATCATTACCTGATCCATTTCTTCGACACTGCCGAAGGGCCGGGACTCAAAATCAATAATCAGTTTGTGCCCAAAATGCTGGTCTGAAGTAAAAAATACATCCGGCAATCTGCTCCCCTACCTTTCAATCGCTCCAGTTCCGTTTGGCAGAGCGCTGGCTGTTCGTATCCAGCTTAATCAGCTCGGCTAATGGAGGTACTTCCTCATGTTCAATCAGCCACTGGCGCATCTCCTTGATCGCTTCCACTTGTCCATTGCCTTTGTCGCGCCAGGTCAACAGCTCTATTACCCGAATCACAAGCGACAGCAGGCTGCTATTGCTGCTCTGGGTCTTTTCGGCACGGATTTTTTGAAATAATGCTTCATTTTCCCAATCAATCAATATCTCCTCCGCTATGGCGGGCCGCATAACGGTAAAAGTCTTATTACATTTGCTGCAGCATACAACGGATACAGGCTCTCCGTCCAGCTCTACTGCGATTTTGTTGTCACAATATTGGCAAGTAAAACTTACCTGTATATTAAATGGTTGATTTTTCACTCGGACAGCCCTCCTCATGGTGGCATTAAAAAGTTACAATAATGTTTACCCATTTCCTCGAAGAAATGACCCATAGTGCGGAGGTTAAGTCAAGACTGAATGCTTGGAAAGACAAAACAAATGAATATTATAGCTTAAAAAGCCTCCCGGATGTGGTGAAGGGACGTGATTCCCAAGTCCTCGTTCAGCATCACCGTGATGACGTCAAAAGAAACCCGGCGCTCCTCCTGGCCCTTCATATGCAGATATACCCGGGCGGTGGCCCGAACCTGGCGGATTTTCCGTTCATCCACAGATTCCTCCGGTGTCCCCTGAAGCGGACTCCCGCCACGGCTGCGTACTTCAACAAAAATAAGCACCTCACCGTATTCAGCAATAATGTCCAGTTCCCCGCTGCGGCAGCGCCAATTGCTGTCAATAATGTTGTAGCCTTGGGCAGACAAATATCGGACAGCGGCTTTTTCGCCGGCTGCCCCTTTTTGCTTGCGGGAATAAAACTCTTCAGGCGGCCCCCCGCTCACTTCTGCCTCCGCTCTCCGGCAGAGCGGTCGCTCTGGTACACATAACTCAGGATTTCTGCCACCAGCTGATACAGCTGCGGAGGAATCTGCTGGTCAAGATCAAGCTTGGACAACACTTCTACCAGGGCGGCATCCTCTTGAACGGCCACCCCGCTGTCTTTGGCCATCTGCAGGATCTTGTCCGCTACTGCACCTTGTCCTTTGGCTACAACGACTGGAGCTTCACTCTGGCCAGGCGAATATTTCAGGGCTACCGCTTTTTTGAGGTTTGGAGAAATTTCATCAGCAGGCTCACTCATATGCGGTAATCCACTCCTTTATAAGAATCCGGCACATAATCTGCCAGTTTGCCAACGCTGCCCGCAACTGAAGCAGACACTGCGCTTGGCTGGGGCAGAGGCTCCGTCCGCAGACTCAACAGCTGATAGCCTATCGATTCCACAGCTGCTTCAATCTCATCCTTGCGTTCTTCCAGCAGCTCCAGTACCCAGGGCGTATCATTATGCAGCTTCAGACTGACGATCCTGTCGACCACCTGCACATCTACCAGCGTCTGTCCCAGCTGCTTCATATCCAGGTCAAACCACAGGCGGCAGTTCGCTGCATCAAGCTCGCCTTTGCGGCCCCGTCTCGACTGGATATGGACGGAAGCCGTTTCCTGGCCGTCCGGCCCCCGCAGCGGCAGGAACATCGTTACTTGCGCGAACGGAGCCGTACGGTCGGTATTCAGGAGCAGCTGCTGCCCTGTAAGCTGCTGCACCAGCTGGCCCGCGGCTTCCTTGACCGCGGGCGGCACCTCGCTGCTGCCCAGCACCTGCAGCAGCACGCCCTTCAGCGTATCGGCGGCTGCATCCCCGCCGTCAGCCGCACTGGCCAGCGCAGCCTGCGGCAGCGCCGCCCCAGGGGCATGCCCCGCTCCCGCCGCGCCGGCGGGCGGGGCCACGGCGAGCTGCTGCTGCGCACCGCCGCGAACAGCGTGCTGCTCGTGCTCCGCACCGAGCAGCTTCAGCACCCGCCCCACCCACGACTCCGTGTCGCGGGTGGCGGCGGTGCCCGTCGGCTGCGCCCCGGCCGCAGCCGCAGACGGGCCGTCCCCGCGCTGCCCGGCAGGCGCGGGGGCCGGCTCTTGCCCCGCTGCCGCTGGCGGGGCTGTGGTGCCCTGCTGCGGCTGTGCGGCCGCAGGGGCAGGGGTTTGCCCCGCAGCGTCAGCGGGCGGGGCTGCGGCGAGCTGCGGCAGCGTGCCGCGCAGCTCGGTGAGCACGCCCTGCAGCTTCGCGAGCAGGGCGGGACCCTTGCCGGCAGCAGAAGCTTCTGCTGCCGGCACTGCACTTCGTTCCGGCTGCGGAACGGAACGCGGTTCCAGGCCTTCTGCCGGTTCCGCAGAAGGCATACCACCGTTCGCTGCAGCAGCTAATCCTGCAGCGGACGGCTGGGCATTGCCCGCCTTCGGAGCCGCCGCTGCTTCCGCAGCATCTCCATCCACAGGCGGCTGGGCCGGAGCTATTCCCGTCCGGTTAGCTGAAGCGGTAACCGGCGGCTCTGCATCGGCAGTTGGATTGCCGGCCGGAGCTGAAGCAGCGCTCCCGGCAGGCGGCTCCGTTTTTAGAGCGCCTGCCGGTGTCTTTCCCGGAATTTGAGCCGCCTCATCAGCAGACCCGGACTCAGCTGGAGCTACTGGTGCACGTAACGCATCCATACCCTCTGCTTGACTAGCTGACGGAGGAACTGGTGACGCAGGCATTCCGCCTACAGACACCGCTTCGGCAGGAGCAGCCGTTCCAGCAGTAATCGATGATACAGGCTGGTTAAAACCGCTCGGCGCAGGACTTCCGCCTGCCGTATCGTTCTCCTGCTGTGCCCACAGGCCAATCGCCGTTTCAAGCTGAGCCACAAGCTGATGCAGCTTGGGTCCAAACACCGCTTGCTGCAGCCCTCTCACACTTTCTGCTGTGACCGGAAGTCCGCGTTTTACCGAAATTACTGCCGCCTCCAGCCATTCCGATACCGGAACATTCGGCGGTTTGGCCTGCATTACAGCCTCCAGATTGGCTGCAGTTTCCTTGGTCAGCGCAATGCCGCCAGAGACCATAGCCTGTATAATTTCCTTGCCTGCCTTGGAATCCGTAAGCCCCAGCGATTCCAGCGCTTCCCCCATACTTTGTGGAGATGCCAATATCGCCTCACCCGGCGAAGCAGGCTTTAAAACAGGCAGCCCTCCGTCTCCCGGGGGAGCAACTTGCAGATTCAGTGTTTGTCCAGGCTGCAGCGGAGTCTCCAGCTCCGCACGGACAGGTGTGCCCTGAATCTGAACGACCGCTTCTCTGCCGGATTCCGACACACTGAGCACCACACCCCGGACTACCTGGCCTTCTTTGAGCTCTACCGACTTGGGCTCGCCCGTTTTATTGTCTCCGAGCAATCCGCGAATCAGAGATCCGATGTTCATGCCGTTCCCCCTCCCTACGATGCATCTTTCTATTTTATATCGGCAATTTCAAGGGATTCTTAAGAACCTCCCTTACTAGCGCTCCAGCACACCCAAGCTTTTAATTGAACTCATATAGAACAACTTCCAATAGGCCAAAGTCCGGTCTTTTACATTCACATCGCTTTATTCGGCTCCGCCAATCCGCCCAACCTAAAACAAAACCGGTTCATCCGAGAGTATTTTCCCCAGGAAGCTGCGGCGGTGCATGGGAGTTGGCCCCAGCGCCAGGAGCTGCTCCCTGTGCAGTTTAGTTGCATAACCTTTATGTATTTTAATTCCGTAGTCCGGGTATAATTCCTCCCAGAGGCCTTCACACAGACGGTCGCGTGTAACTTTGGCCACGATAGAAGCAGCGGCAATGGACTGGCTGTTGGCATCCCCTTTAATAATCGCCTGCTGCGGCAGCGGAAGATCTACCTTTTCTGCATCAATCAGCATATAGTCAGGATGGCATTCCAAGCCTTCTACCGCTTTTTTCATCGCCAGTCTGGAGGCCTGCTTGATGTTGATCTCATCAATTACGGCCGAGTCAACATGACCCACACTCACAGCCAGCGCCTGGTCCATAATCAGCTCGAACAGCATCTCCCGCTTCTTCGCGGTCAGCTTCTTGGAATCATCCACACCCTCTATGATCAGACCCTCCGGCAAAATAACCGCAGCGGCCACCACGTCGCCGAACAGACAGCCTCTTCCTACTTCGTCAACACCGGCAATACGGCGGTAATCCTGTTCCCAGCATCCTTTTTCATAGATTAACATATCCATTGAACTCACCGTTCATCCACCACCAATTCTAATCTCCCAGTTCCCTGTACCAGCCAGCTTATCATAAGAACACTCCGCGGTCATCCCACTTTATGCTCAAAATCCCCCTTCCAAATTCAGGCACCCCCTTCAGCCAGCACAACAAAAAACCACCCCAGATGCCCGGATGGTTTTTCCACTCCATATCAATCTCTGATTAAGGTGTCTCCAGCGTAAAACGTCCCAGTTTGCCTGCCCGCAGGTCATGCAGCAGGATCCGCGAAGCCTTTTCCAGATCCACCCGTCCGCCGCTGATCAGGCAACCGCGTTTACGCCCTACAGCTTCCATAACCGCTACAATTTCATCCGGATTTTTCAAATCTTCAGGAAGCTTCTCGATTCCAAACCGTTCCTGGAAACTTGCGCCATAATCCTTAACCAAGTACTTCACCGCAAAAAAAGCGATATCCTCAATGTTCAGGATTTCCTCTTTGATTGCACCGGTTACCGCCAGACGGTAGCCGACTTCCTGGTCCTCGAATTTGGGCCACAGAATCCCGGGAGTATCGAGAAGCTCCAGATTTCCGCCGGTCTTAATCCATTGCTGTCCTTTGGTCACACCCGGACGGTCACCGGTTGCAGCGATATTTTTGCCCGCCATGCGGTTGATGAGCGTAGATTTGCCCACATTGGGAATTCCAACGATCAGCGCCCGGCTGGGCCGCGGGTTCATCCCTTTAGCAATCTGCCGGTCGATTTTGTCCTTAAGCAGCAGCTTCACCTGTTCGGGAATGTCTTTGATGCCTGTGCCTGTAGCCGCATCCACCGGATGGGCAACATGGCCTTCCGCTTTGAAAAAGGCCAGCCATTTCCGTGTAGCCTCAGGGTCTGCCAAGTCCGCCTTATTCAGAATAATCAGCCTTGGCTTGTCCCGCAAAATATCGTCAATCATCGGATTGCGGCTGGAAAGCGGCAGACGGGAATCGAGCAGTTCTATACACACATCAATCAGCTTCAGCTTATCCTCGATTTGCCGCCTAGCCTTCGTCATATGACCAGGAAACCATTGAATGGCCATTGCCGTCACCTCCTTTGACTTCCGTCAACTTAATGGTTAATCACTGAAATATCCTTTACCGGCCAAAAGATCAGGTCCGCACGGCCGACAATATCACCCAGCGGCACATAACCGATCATGCGGCTGTCGGTACTGTCCGAACGGTTGTCTCCCATTACAAAGACATGCCCTTCCGGAACGGTTCCATCCGTAAATTCTTCATTGGGGAAATTCTTGTTGTTATACAGTGCGTTGTTATTGTGCGCCTCGTCAATCGCGCCTTGAATATAACTTTCATTCACCGGCTTGCCGTTCACAGTAACGACATCGCCTTCAACCTTCACCGTATCCCCGGCTACACCGATTACACGCTTAATGAAATCTCTTCCTTCAGAAGGCACATGGAACACAATGACCTCACCCCGCTGAGGCGAACGGATGTCGTATAAGATTTCATTGACGATCACACGCTCACCGGTATGAAAATTCGGCTGCATGGAAGGCCCATCCACAATAAACGGCTTGAACAAAAGCCAACGAATCAGAATCACCAGAACCAAAGCAATGGCAATGGCCTTCACCCATTCCAATACTTCATTTTTGGGCTTGCGGGGATTCTTGCCGTCAGGCTCAACAACCTCACCTTGTCCCTGCTGCAAATCCTGCTGCATAGTTCACCGTCCTCTCTATATGCTACCCTCACTATACAACAAAAAAACTCCTGCCAAAAACTCCTCCACGATTACTCCGTCAGGAGGCCTTTTCGGAGAAGCTGATCCTAAGGCATATATTATAATGAATCTTAGCTCTCTTCAAGAATAAACGAAAGGGGCTTGAAATCAAGCCCCTTTCACTTGCCGCAATACTAGCGACGGATTTCTTTGATTCTTGCAGCTTTACCGCGCAGGTCACGAAGGTAATAGAGCTTCGCACGACGCACTTTACCACGGCGAGCCACTTCAATTTTCTCGATCTTAGGCGAGTTGATTGGGAAAGTTCTTTCCACACCAACACCGTAAGAGATTTTACGAACCGTAAAAGTCTCACTGATTCCACCGCCGCGGCGCTTGATTACAACGCCTTCGAACAACTGGATCCGTTCACGAGTTCCTTCAATAACTTTTACATGCACTTTCAAAGTGTCACCCGGGCGAAAACTCGGGATATCTTTGCGAAGCTGCTCTTGCGTAATTGCTTGTAGGATATTCATTTAGGACTTCCTCCTTCCGTACAGGTGTTCATGCCTCTTCCGGAGAGATCATCGCTCTCCCTCATTATCCGCAGAGGACCACCGTATTCCACACAACAGAAATAATATTACCATAAACGCCCTGTAAAGACAACCTATTTTTTTAGATTCACAGGGGCAGCATATCGCGTTTTTTGGCCTTCGCTTTGCAGTCTTTGCATAAGCCTACTACCGTTCCATTATCCTGGGCATAGAAGATCAGCTTGCCGTTTTTCTTCTTGCACGATGAGCAAGGCTGTTCGACCGCACTCTGCTTAGCCTTCCGGTGCCGGTCCATAGAAATCACATTACTGGCAGTGGTGCGCTTCGGTTCTGCGGGCTGCCCTTTCCGGCTCCGGTAACCAAAATATACAATCACACCAACTAACAAGACCACTGCAATCGTCGCCGCATACTGCATCTGCATCATCCGCTCCCCTGACTGGTATCAGTCTAATAGTAAACAGACTTTCCTTCATTCAAAGTATATATTAGCCGCTGCTCCTGCTGTGCCGCAAACCATAACTTCTTCTTCAAAACATCGGTTTCACCGTTTATTCTAGCATACCTCTTCATTGAAATGTAGCTGATTGCACCATCCTGGACTTTAGTCCAGTACAGCAACCCGCCTCCAGCCTGTTTGTCAATTTTTTTCCATAATATATAGTATGGATAATACATAAGACTAATCAAACTCTTAGGAGGATCTGAACATTGAGCAAAAATCATAATATAGCAAAGCTTGCGGCCGTCGCCGTACTCTCTATTGCAATGCTGTCCGGGTGCCGTGAACTGCCGGGGAAGGAAGCTGCAGACAATCAGCTTGAACAGCGCTTAACCGGAAATACTCAGCAGGAAACTGCAGAGACTTTCAAACAAGGATTAAGTGAGATTACTTCTAACGTAGAGCAGGCTGTTCAGAATACTGCGGCGAAGGTGTCTGAAGAAATAAACTCTGACAGTATGAGCAAAGAGCTCGTAATTTCCCGCAAAGCTGATTCTTCCTCGGCAATCATTCTGGAGAACAGCGTCGGAGAAGTGAAAGTCACCTCTGGCGGCAGTGATTCCATCACAGTAAAAGCAACGGTCATCACACACCTCGGCCTCAATAAAGAGACTGAACGCAAAATCCTCGACAACGCAGAGGTTACGGTCCAAGCGGACGGCGATGAGCTTAAGGTGTCCACCCATGCCAAGAATGAACCTAAAAAAGATCTATGGGCCTGGGCACAGAAAAAGTACGGGGTCTCCAATTTTACGATCGATTATGAGATAGTGGTACCCGCTACTATTGGTGAATATAATATCAGCAACAATGTTGGAGCGATTCAGCTTCATGGCCTGCAAGGCACCTTCCATATTGCCAGCGATGTTGGCACCATTGTTATGGACAATACCCGGTTCAGCGGAGAATCAACAGTGGAATCGAATACGGGAAGCATCAAACTGGACATCCGCGGCATGAAAACCGGCAGCACCCTTAAAGCACGCAGCGATATTGGCAAAGTTACGGCCGAACTTCAGGACAGCCTTAAGTGCACCGTATCCGCAAAAACCGAGCTCGGCCATATCACCGGAACTGAATCCGGCAATACAGATATTAATGGCGGCGGGCCTCTGGTGTCATTGTCCACACAAATCGGTTCGATTACAGTACGGTAGGAACCGGAATCTGAAAGATGCACCCGCTTATTGCAAACGCACAAAAGCAGCCAGTCTCGGGTTGAGATTGGCTGCTTTTGTGCGTCTGAATTTAGATCAGCGCGATGGCGAGCAGTGTGAACAAGCTTAATGTCAGGATCTCGCTTCCGTACCCGTAAAATCCGCCGTAATAATTTCCGTAAGGATTAAATGCTGAAGTCTTCATTTTTCCGTTGCCCTTTGTTTTCAAATACACGTTGTTTCTGTCCACATCCACAATGATTCCTTCATGCCGTTTACCGTCGTTAGTTAAGATCCGGACTTTTTTATTCATACAATGCAGACAATTATAATAGGCTTCCACCTGAGAACCCCTCCCCCATTCGTGATGGTGTATGGTATGCGGAGGGGGATAAGCCGGACACGGCGGTTGCCGTACCACAGATAGCAATAAATAAAATAGCTGTGAAACAAAGAACTTGTGAACATTGTGTATCAATTTAGATCAAAAAGGGTTATTATTAATATAATATTCATAATTAGAACGCTTACGTACTATAGACAATTTCAATTCCGTAAAGGAGGCAGCTCTCATGAGTGCAGCTGGTAAAAGATTTATCAATGAAGGAATTCTCCGTATCGCCTGGTTTATTATTTTCGCATCACTTACCTATACTGTGCGCAACTACACATGGGTAGTGGTATTATTCTCGGCTGTGGCCCTTTATGCGCTTGGCTCAGGTATTGTAATGCTGGCCCGTGATCACCGCGAACAACGGGGCAGGGCTTAACAACCTCAACTCCTGTACTCTCATAACACTTCCTCTGAACCTTTGGTTCTGAGGGAGTGTTTTTTATTGTAATCACGGGCAGCTGTACGCCCACAACAAAAAGAACCCCTTCGCTTCCGGACACTTGCCGGGCCGAACGTGGTTCTCTTTGACTTGATTACGTATAATCGGAGTAACAGGATTTGAACCTGCGACCTCACCCACCCCAAGGGTGCGCGCTACCAGGCTGCGCTATACCCCGACACTTATGTACGACTGCTCATTTTTCAATATACGCCCTGTACTCAGAAATAGAACCGCCGCACAGGTGATGTTTTTACCTTCATTTAATATATACCGCAGATTAGTATTAGATTCAAGTAAAAATTATGCGAAGCAGATCGTTCGAAACAGAATAGCAAGAAAAATCAAACCTGCGATGAATAGGTACAGTATATTTATGCCAGAGAAAAGGAGGTGCCCAGGCTGTATTACGAAGTAATTCACAAAAGTATTGATTTTATTGAGCAGCATTTGGATGAGGAATTAAACTTGGACCGAATCGCGAGAGAAGCTGGCTTCTCTAAATTCCACTTCCACCGGATCTTTCAGAAATATGTGGGGAAAAGTCCGGCGGAATATATCCGCACCCGGAAGTTAAGCTCTGCCGCCCGTCTTCTGCTCTATTCCGAGGAACGGATTTTGGATATAGCAGTACATTACGGCTTTGAAAGCCAGGAGGCTTTTACAAGAGCGTTTAAAAGGCTTTATGCCCTCCCCCCTGCTGAGTATAGGGCACAAATGAAACTATTCATTCAAGAAAGAGAGGAATTCACTATGTCCGAAATTAAAGGTTGGCTCATCACCGGAACAGCCCCCGGCAATTACAAAGCATCGTTAGATATGCAAATTTATCACGGAGGCAGAAACTCCGTATCTTTGGAGCGAACAGCCGCTGATTCGCCGGACGGGGCTGAATTCGGCACCTTAATGCAGCAGTTTGACGCTAAAAATTATTTGGGAAAACGGATGCGGTTTGCAGGTTTTATACGTACTTGCGAGGTCAGCGGCTGGTGCGGTTTATGGATGCGCATTGATGATAAGCTGCAAAATTTGCTCGGCTTTGACAATATGCAATACAGAAACATTAAAGGAACAAATGACTGGAATTATTACGCTTGTGTCCTGGATATCCCGGAGGAGGCGGCTTGCATCAATATCGGCATTCTCCTTACGGGAAGCGGTAAAGTGTGGCTTGATGATTGTACCTTTGAAGAGGTAGGGACGGACATTGCGGTTACCGACATCCGCACACGGACAGAAAACTTCCCACTGGAGCCCCAGAATCTCAAGTTTGAAGCTTAATTTCAAGCACTGAACGAAGCTTTGGAGAGTGATCTATTGTTTGTATTCATCGTAGAAATCATTAAAATATCCATTCAATTTATCGCCGATTTAATATCCGGGGAGCTGCCTGGATATTTCTACATCTGGTGCGGTGTGTTTCTGGTCTATTCGTTCATCTATGCCTGCCTGGAGATGCGGACAAGGCTGACTGCTGCAGAATTGGCAGAAAGCTTCTTCCTTGAGTGTGCTTCACATCTTGCTGGCTGGATCATCGGTATCCTGGCGGCACGAGCATCCGTATACCTCATTGAGGATGGAATTTCTCAACACCACAAGCTTGCTCTCTATAAAATAGGCTTGCTGCTGCTGATTTCGTATGACTTTTCTGCGATCTTTTCGAGCGTTACTAACAAAGCTTTTGCCCAGCGAAATATTGCTGAAATATGCGCCTTTATTGTAGGTATGACTGCGACATATTTATTATTTATATTGTGCAGAGATTCCATTCTGCAAGGGCTCATCCTATCACAGACTTATGTCGTTACATTGTCCATCCTCAGCGGTGTTTTTGCACTTTTATACAAAATTTCATTGAGAACAGCTGGGGCACCAAAAAATTCCCAACTCTAAAAAACTATTTTCTCTTAAAAATTATGGTTTTTTCGCTGAAGCTATGCTATACTCTTGGCACAAGGAAAGGAGGTGCGTTCACATCAATCATGACATGTTGAACGTATCCCTTACCCGGACCAACGGCTGATTTATTGGCCCTGGTGGCGCGGGATACGGATCAAATTTTTAATTAGCGCCTCGGGTAGAGAGACCGTCTTCGGACGGTCTTTTTTCATTTTCCATTTATACAGGACTGCCTAACAAAAAACCACTACGCCAGCTTCCGGGTCAGCTGAGGCAGTGGTTTTTCGTTCATACTATATCGGTCTTATGATTTACGATTGGTATAAAAATCAATAATATCATTTACAGTGCGGAGCGGCTCCGCTTCCTTGTGGACAGTGTCCACGTCTGGCTTGAGTTCTTCACGCGTATTCGTAGTCACTATTGTTCATTCCTTTCGATAGTTGAAATAGCTGTATCTGGGCTGCAAGTATTTTTCGGCACCTCTAATATATACCCCAAAATCAGGATAGTAACGCACATCTGCTCGCATTTTTCAAAGTATTCTGTTTTTCTCATGTTCCTTTCAGCATTCGCTTAGATTTTTTGTTCACTTTCTTTTCCCGTAAAAAGGATATATTCACAAGAAAAAGCGCCCCATCAACATAGTATACGTTAACAGGACGCCAAATATTCCATTTTATAGTAAATTTCCACTAATTCTTATTGCTGCCTTGTTCTTTCAGGCGTTTGAGCGTCGCCTTGTCCTTTGCCGTTAGTTCAACTGTCTCCAGCAGATCCGGCCGGCGCTCCAACGTCCGCTGCAGGGCCTGCTCCCGCCGCCACACTTCAATGTTGGCATGATGCCCGCTGAGCAGAATATCCGGCACCTTCCAGCCGCGGAACTCCGCCGGACGGGTATAATGCGGATACTCCAGCAGACCTGTGCTGAACGAATCTGTCACCGCTGAAGTCTCATTTCCCAGCGCCCCGGGCTGCAGCCGCACAATCGAGTCAATTACCGTCAGCGCAGGCAGCTCGCCCCCGGTCAGGACATAGTCCCCAATAGAGAGCTCATCGGTCACCAAATGTTCCCGGATCCGCTCATCATAACCTTCATAATGGCCACAGATAAAAATCAGATGCTCTTCCCGTGCCAATTCCTCGGCAATCTGCTGATTATAGGTCCGGCCTTGCGGACACATCAGAATGATGCGCGGCTGCGCCCGGGTGGTACTTCCCCCGTTAACAACAGCAGATTCTCCATTACCATGCGGGAGATGCACATTATTCGCTTCACCAACTTGTTCGCCTTCCCATCCAGACAGCTCCAGATTGCCGGAAGCGGCTAGCACATGCTCCACTGCGGCAAATATAGGGTCAGGCTTCAGCACCATTCCCCCGCCGCCGCCATAAGGCGTATCATCAACACTGTTGTGTTTGTTCCCCGAGTAGTCACGGAAATTGACCGCATTCAGCGAGACGATGCCTTTTTCACGGGCCTTGCCAAGAATACTAGTGCTGAATACGCCCTCACACATTTCCGGAAAAAGCGTCAGCACATCGATCCGCATCATGGCAGCAGCCCTTCCATCAGATGCACCGTGATTTTTTTGGCCTGAATATCTACGTCGAGCACAACGTCGTTAATGACCGGAATCAGAATATCCTGACCTTTAGCCGGCTTCACCACCCATACATCATTGGCCCCGGGCTGCAGAATTTCTTTTATGGTGCCCAGCGGCTGACTGTCATCCTCATCAGTATACACCTCACAGCCAACGATCTGGTGGAAATAATATTCATTTTCCGGCAGCTCCACCAAATCCCCGCTGGGGACCTTCAGGAGACTTCCTTTATATTTCTCGATCTGATTGATGTTGGTATATCCCATTAATCTGACAATATACATCCCTTTATGCTCGCGGGAGGATTCCACCGTCACCTCGAATTTCGGGCTTCCATCGGCGGGAACCACGAGCAGCTTTTTGCCCGGTGCAAAACGGACCTCCGGAAAATCGGTGGAGGACAATATTTTGATCTCCCCGCGGATTCCATGTGTATTGACCAGCCTGCCTACGTTCAGCTCTTCCGTCATCTGATCCTCTCCTTCGTCTGTTCCTGTACAGCGTAAACTTAGCTCTTCTATATATTTCAACAAAAAGGAGCCGGGATATACTATCCCTAGCCCCTCATTGAACGCATTCTTTAAGATAAGATATCCACGGTAACGCGTTTATCGCTCTTGACTGCTGCAGATGTGACCACGGTACGAAGCGCTTTGGCGATTCTACCCTGTTTGCCAATGACCTTGCCGACATCCTCTGGATGTACCGACAGTTCATATACAATCAGGTGATCCTTCTCCACGGTCCGTACAGCCACATCTTCTGGATGATCCACTAAAGCCTTAGCAATAACTCCAACTAATTCTTCCATAGAGGACCCTCGCAATCAGTCATTATTTCTGTTGCTTCAGCTCATGGAACTTCTTCATCACGCCTGCTTTGGAAAGCAGATTGCGGACGGTGTCAGATGCCTGCGCACCTGTTTGAAGCCATTTAAGAGCTTTTTCCTCATCGATCTTAACTACTGCCGGTACTTCAATCGGATTATAATAACCGATTTCCTCGATAAAACGGCCGTCACGAGGGGACCGGGAATCGGAAACCACTACACGATAGAAAGGCGCTTTATGTGCACCCATTCTTTTCAGACGAATACGTACTGCCACGAAATTCACCTCCTTAAAATAGTTTCGATCCCTCCCAAACCCTCCCTTAGCCAAGGGAGGGCCCCAAGGGCTCTGCCCTCTGGACACCCGATTAAGTGCAACTGGCGTGGGCGTTCAGGCTGGCGGGACTTGGGTTATTGGGAGTAAGGACCGCTTGACGTCCCTGCGGGACACGCTTAACTGCGGCGGCACCTTGGGACGGGTAAAGATTTAAAAATTGAGATCAAAAGACTAAAGATCAAAACCCTCTTGATCATCTGATGTTGTACTATGTCTGATCTTTATAAAGACTAAGATCAAAAGACTAAGATCAAAAGACTAAGATCAAAAGACTAAGATCAAAAGACTAAGATCAAAAGACTAAGATCAAGAGACTAAAATCAAAACCGTCTGATCATCTGATGTTGTACTATGTCTGATCTATGGTAAAGCTTATTAAGATCAGCGGAAAGGAAACTTCATGCCTTTGCCGCCAAGACCCTTGAGCTGCTTCATGGCGTTTTTCTTGCCGCCCTTCCCTCCGCCGCCCATCATGCCGGAGAACTGCTTCATCATCTTACGCATTTCATCGAACTGTTTGATGAGTCGGTTGACCTCCGCCACGTTGGTACCGCTGCCGGCAGCGATGCGCTTACGGCGGTTGTGGTTGATGATCTCAGGCTGGGCTTTTTCAGCCTTGGTCATGGAATGAACAATGGCTTCGACGCGGCCCATCTGCTTGTCATCGACCTTGAGATCCTTCATGCCCTTGGCTTTGTTCATGCCAGGCAGCATGTCGAGAATCTGGTCGATCGGACCAAGTTTCTTGACCTGATCCATCTGTTCCAGGAAGTCGTCGAACGTAAATTCCGCATTGCGCATCTTACGTTCCATTTCCTTCGCTTTTTCGGTATCGATATTGGCCTGGGCCTTCTCGATCAGCGACAGCATATCGCCCATTCCGAGAATCCGCGATGCCATACGCTCCGGATGGAAAGGCTCCAGTGCATCAATCTTTTCGCCTAGTGCAGCGAATTTGATTGGGCAGCCCGTGACGGCCTTGACAGACAGCGCAGCACCGCCGCGGGTGTCGCCATCAAGCTTCGTCAGCACTACGCCGGTAAGCTCCAGCTGCTTGTTGAAGCTGTCCGCAACGTTGACGGCATCCTGACCGGTCATAGCATCTACGACCAACAGCACTTCGTCAGGATTGGTAACAGTGTGGATCTGCTTCAGTTCGTCCATCAGCTCTTCATCAATATGCAGGCGGCCTGCCGTATCGATAATTACGTAGTCCAGGTTGTTGTCCTTGGCATGCTGAACAGCTTGTCTGGCGATTTCCACCGGACTGGTCTGATCACCCAGCGTAAATACAGGAACCTTGATCTGTTCTCCCAGTATCTGCAGCTGCTTAATCGCAGCCGGGCGGTAAATATCCCCCGCTACGAGCAGCGGGCGGTGGTTGCCCTTCTGCAGCAGCTTAGCCAGCTTGCCTGAAGTGGTCGTCTTTCCGGCCCCTTGCAGACCAGCCATCATAATTACTGTTGGCGGCTTGTTCGACTTGGCCAGCTTGGCCTGGCTTCCGCCCATCAGCTCGGTCAGTTCCTTGTTAACGATATCAATGATCACCATGCCGGGAGTAAAGCTGTCCATTACTTCCTTGCCGATGGACTTCTCCTTCACCTTGGACACGAAGTCCTTGACTACTTTGAAGTTAACATCGGCTTCCAGAAGCGCCAGCCGTACTTCACGCATGGCCTCGTTCACGTCATCTTCGGATACTTTACCTTTGCCGCGCAGCTTGCTGAACACATTCTGCAATCTTCCGGTTAATCCTTCAAACGCCATATGCAGCTTTCTCCCTTCATGCTACTCTAACCTCTGCAAACGGTCCACGAGCTCCGCGAACCGCAGTGTATATTGCTCAGGCAGCATCCCATTCTCCGGCAGTCTGCGCAGTTCTTCTAAGTATTTGTTGCGGCTCTCATGCTTCTTAAGCAATCCCAGCTTCTCTTCATAATTCTCCAGCACCTGTTCGGCACGCTTGATGTGCTCATATACGGCCTGGCGGCTGATCTCAAATTCAGCGGCGATTTCTCCCAGGGAGAAGTCATCGTGAAAATAATATTTAAGAAACGTTTGCTGCTTATCCGTAAGCAGCCGTTCATAAAAAGCAAATAACAAGTTAATCCGGTTGGTTTTCTCGAGCCTATTCTCCTGACTCATTAAGGGCACTCCCTTCGTCAAGGAAAAACACTTTACAGCTTCACAACGTCCCTTATGATACCTAAAACAAAGAAAGATGTCAAGCCTTTTTGCTTGTCATCTTTTCCTTTGTCAAACAGCAGCGGTTTTATCGTCCAAATCCCTTGAGACAAAGCGCTATTTCAGTGAATAGGCAGCACGTAAAGAAGGACTACAAAAAAGTGGACGACCGTCCCTCCGAGCACAAACAAATGCCAGATGGCATGATGATAAGGAAATCCCCGCCACACATAAAAAACCGTTCCCAGGGTATACAGCAGACCGCCAACCAGCAGCAGGGTCATGCCCCCATCCGCCATCACCGCAGACAGCGGGTTCCAGGCGATCACAATCATCCAGCCCATGGCGATATAGAAAATAGTGGACATGAACAGGAATTTCTTGACGAAAAAGGCTTTGAAGAACACCCCGAACACTGCTACGCCCCAGGCAATGCCGAACAGGGTCCAGCCGAGTGTCCCCCGGATTGCCACCAGCATAAAGGGGGTGTAAGTACCGGCTATGAACAAGTAGATGGAGGAATGGTCCAGAAATTCAAAAAAATCCTTTGCTTTTCCTTCCCTAAGACTATGCACCATTGTTGAATTAATATACAGCAACAGCATCGTGGCACCGTAAATGGAGAAGCTGACTACATGCCAGGCTGTACCGTTCTGTACAGCGAAGACAACCAACAGCACTAGCGCAGCTATGCTTAAGAGTACTCCAATCCCATGTGTTACCGCATTTGCAACCTCTTCCTTGCGGCTGTATGTGTGTGTATTAGCCATCTCACTAATCCTTCCATTGTACGCTTTCCTTCTATTATATTCCTTTTGGCGAATACCTTCCACCTTGCTCTGGTTAGCGTGTCTTTAGCCGGCTATAGTTGATAAAGCTCTGTATATTTGGTTTCCAGATAATCGGCCAGATAATCGGGATTCAGCGGCTCACCTGTTACCTGTTCAATAATTTGCGATGGGGTCAGGCTTTGACCATAACGGTAGATTTTCTCTGTAAGCCATTCCTTGACCGGCAGCAGATTCCCGGCGGCAATCAAATTTTCGAACTCCGGCAGCTCTTGGCGCAGCGTATTCAAAATTTGCGCGGCATACATATTGCCCAGGGAGTAGGAGGCAAAGTAACCGAAGTCCCCGCCGGACCAGTGAACATCCTGCAGCACGCCCAGCGCATTGCTTGGAGGTGTAATCCCAAGGTACTCCTGATACTTGGCATTCCATACCCCAGGCAGATCTTTAACCTCCAGTCCTTCATTAAAAATCAGCTTCTCAATCTCATAACGGATAATGATATGCAGATTATAGGTCAGCTCGTCGGCTTCAATGCGGATGAAGGAATTCGCCACACTGTTGATCGCACGGTAGAAGTCCTCCATGTCCACACCGGCAAGCTGCTCGGGAAAATGCTGCTGCAGATCGCCATAGTAGCGGTGCCAGAAGGCGCGGCTGCGGCCGATCATATTTTCCCATAGTCTGGACTGGGATTCGTGGATGCCCATAGAAGCGCCCTGAGCCAGCGGTGTGCCGACAAGCTCCTTGCTGATGTTCTGTTCATAGAGTGCATGTCCGCCTTCGTGCAGCGAGCTGAATACAGCACTTGTAACATTGTCCGGCAAGTAGTTCGTCGTGATGCGGACATCCCCCGGATTGAGTCCGGTAGCGAACGGATGAACACTCTCGTCCAGGCGTCCGGCTTCAAAATCAAAACCCATTTGCTCAAGAATGAACAAACCGAACTTCTCCTGCTGCTCCTTCGGAAAAATCTGGGCAAGAAACTCCGTATCGGGCTTGTTCGGCGCAGCCGAAATAGCCTCCACAAGCGGAACGAGGCGGCTGCGCAGTCGGCCGAATATGTCGTCCAGCTTCTCTACCGTCAGGTCAGGCTCGTACATGTCAAGCAGGGTGTCATAACGGGAGTCTTTTACCCCCCAATGATCGATGAACTCCTGTGTAAAGGCTACGATTTTGCTCAAATAAGGCTCAAAGGAATTAAAATCGCCGCTCTCCTTGGCTTCCTCCCAAATGGTCTGCGCATGAGCGGTGAGTACGGAATACTCCTCATAGCTTTTGGCAGGAATGCTCTGGCTGCGCTCATACTCCTTGCGGCAATCCTTGACGATTTTATTCTGGACGTCGCTCAACTGACTCATGACCTCCGGGCGGCTGAAAAATTGTGTGAACTCGCCCATTTCAGTTGAAGTCTGCAGTCTGAAGATTTCCCCGCTGATGAGCCCAATAGAATTGGAACGGGTCTCTACACCTTTGCGCGGCGCACCCGTCCGCAAATCCCAATGCATCAGGCTTATTGCCTCTGTGTACCCGCTAAGCTTAGATAACAGCCCGCTGAATTTCTCCCACTCTTCCTTGACCAGTTGTTCCATGGCCTAACACCCGCTTTCTCTATTTTTACCAGCTCCTCTTGATGATACTTTTTTAAATCTATATAATCAACAACACCTGCAAGAAATAGCTAACACGAGTCCAGGCCGTCAATTGCGGGTAGCACGATTCATCAAAAGCCCCCGAGGTCATCCCTGACTAGGCTCTTCTGCATACTCAATCAATTCAGAAATGCCTTTCAATTCTAAAGCAAACATAATATTTTCGGAGGACCCAGCTTTCGATCTATTATCAGCCATATGCACAATCATTCAATCCTTCCCTCTCATAAAGTATAGCATCTACTAAGAGTGAGGCTAGGTGAATATGATGAGTATTCAGTTTTTGGATATGCGCATCTCACAGGATAGTGCAGTGGATATACCAGGTATTAATTTGGTCCGTTCGGGTGCGATTTTCGGTGACATTGGACTACAAACCTCAAATGTCACACCTGCAAATGCAAGCCTGGTAAGAGTCACATTAAATGCTTATGTAAGGCTTAGTGTTGATGTTAGTGTTATAGTACAGAATGATGTTACTTTTAGCATTTACCGCAATAATACATTAATCTTTAGTACAACGTACCCGGGAAACATCAATAATACAGTGACCCAATACGAAATGGTAGGAATAACCGCTGTTGACTTCCCCCCGGCTAGTGATGTGCTCACAGGCCAAATTCAATATACCATTTTAGCATCGGCCATTAGGACTGCAACTCTAGGAGCAAGAAGTTTCAGCGGAATTGCAGTAGCAGGTAATGGACAATGATCGTACAGAGTGTATTTCCCCGGAGGTTTCGGGATAAAACGGAAAAGTTTTAAATTAGTTGCAGCAAAAGCACGTATTACACAGAACCTTGGGAATGGCTTTCGACGTTTCGTATTTACTAGAAAGGTGATCGCACCAGGAGGTTCTGTAGAAATTAGTATGTTAGCTGGAGGAAATAGGAAGGTAATCTCTGGCGGTTGGTCAATTAGACCTGGTGATCCAAAAACTAAAGACGTGTTCTCAACAGAATCTTATCCTAGAACTGATAACGAATGGGTGATAACTGTCTGGAATAATAGTACTGATTTTCAAATAGTCATCCCTTACTTAATTGATAAGAGAGGGTAAGGAGTTTGTTCCCTGGAGCCGCCCCGGATCATTTCTGTGGCGGCTTTGCTACGTGCTCAAATATCCCCTTCCAGAATCCACACTTTGACCCGTCAGGGCCGGAGGCCGCTGAACAAAATGGCCTTTAAATCGAAACATTGTGGGTAAAGTGCGGGAAACGTTTTCGAAAAAACTAAGAATACCGCGGGTCCTTGACGCCTGTTCATTATAATCCGTATAATCAACTTCAGAAGAATTTATTTTCAATTTGAAATACTGAAAGTTATACTATATAGAAGGAGTGTGAGCAGCCCATGACCATTCAGATAACACCTCCTGCCGAGAGCACGCTAAGGGCAAATTCTGAAGGAGCAACCGGCGATATTCAAGCTTTTTAATTATGGAACGTGTCCCAGCATGCTGCCGGAACGCTGTCTAGCGTGTCCACCAGCAACTTGTAAACATCTTGTTTCGTGACTAAATGTTTCGAAATGAGTCTTAAGGGAGTATATTAAGAGTTAGCAATTACGGAGCAGGATGCTCCCACAACTAGGCGTATACGTTTGAAGCAAGTTTTCCGAAGTAAATCCGGGAATCTATGCTATCAAAACTTTAAGGAGGCCGCAGGTCATGAGTCAAATCACAGATATTATGGAGTTTAACAAGAAATTCGTCGAACAAAAAGAATACGAAGCCTATCTGACCAGCCGCTTTCCTGACAAAAAGATGCTGATCATCACCTGCATGGACACACGGCTCGTTGAGCTTTTGCCCAAGGCTATGAATTTCAAGAACGGGGACGTCAAAATCATCAAAAATGCCGGTGCGATCATTTCCCAGCCTTTTGGAAGCGTAATGCGCAGCGTTATGGTAGCCCTGTATGAGCTGGATGCGGATGAGGTCATTGTCGTCGGCCACTATGAATGCGGGATGGCATCGCTGAATGCTGACAGAATGATCAACTCGATTAAAGAACGCGGGGTTTCCGAGGAGGTTCTCTCCACTTTGGAGAATTCGGGCATTAAGCTGACCAAGTGGCTGCGCGGGTTTGACAATGTGGAAGAAGGGGTAATTCAGACTGTGGAGCTGATTAAGCGCCATCCTTTACTCCCCCCAAACGTACCTGTTCACGGCATGATCATCGATCCGGCCACCGGAGCGCTTGAGCTGGTGTCTGACGGGTATGTGGAGAACAAGGCAACTCTCTGAAAAACTGCTGTGGCGCGGATCTTGGATCCGCGTATTTTTTTTGCCCTCATCCTCATCCTCTTCCACTTCCTGTATACCAGCAATTGTGATATTTCAAATTGAAACTTTCTACCGTGTGCTGCGTATTACCGGGCAGATACACAAATACTTATAGGAGGGTACTTGTACTCAATGAAACCAATGAAACGTGTAATGATGATTCTCATGGCCTTTACCCTATTCTTCGCTGTCACTGCTCCTGACTTTGCGGATGCGAGACGTGGAGGGGGCGGCTTCAAATCCGGTACCCGCGGATACACCACTACGCCGAAGAAATCAACCACAGATAACGTGAAACAAAGCGATAGCAGCACAGGAACAAAAGCCGGCACCGCGTCCAAAGCAAACCGTGGATTTTTCAGCGGCGGCAGCTTAATGAAAGGCCTGATGATCGGCGGGATTGCCGGCTTCCTCTTCGGCGGCATGTTCGCCGGGATGGGCGCCTTCGGGAATCTGCTTGGCTTCGCCGTCAACATGCTGGCCATCTACCTCGTCGTAATGCTGATAATGTCCTTCTTCCGCCGCAGAAAGGAACGCCGCAGACTTCAGGAACGGGATGGTCGATACTAATATGGCATTGACTGTTCTAAGCATGGATGAAATCATTAACGCTATCTGCCTGCATATGGCTGAACGCAAGGGCGTCCGGGTGCAGGAGGTACAGGTGGAGCTTAGCTGGGAGGAAGACACAGGCTATTCCGCAGAGGTGTGGGTCCAGGGCCGGAGCCAGTATCTGGTCGAGTCCAATATGATCGAAGCCGTCCTCCGCTATTTGCACAGTGAGTATGGCATCCGTGCTTACCGTGAGGATGTGCGGCTGGAACTGGACGAGGAGATTACGGCGGTTGTGGATACGTAAATAGTTCTGTAGACTGCTCATGAAAAAACAAAGGGTGTTCCAAGCCATTTCCGGCTTGAAACGCCCTTTTATTTTGGAAACTAATGATTTCCCCTTCATAAGGCAGAAAAAATCGGCATAGCTTCCGGCAAATTTTCCTACGTTATGGGCGCAATCCCAATAAAATTACCGGTGAAGCCTCCAGAGTATATCCTAGCTTCTGCAGTGCATACAGCCCCGGTTATACCTTTAAATATAACCTCCTATTCATTAAAATACTGTGTTATTGTTCCTTCGCCGCCGGCCACATGCACTTCAGCGTATGCTCCATTGATCAATGTCATTTGCGGAGGAACATGGCCGTAGTCCAAATCATATACAACCGGCACTTGGAGTTCTTCGGACAGCTCTCTGTATACATCCTCCGCCGTATAATTTTCCATGGGCGTATTGGACCCGCTTCTGCCGAACATGACACCGGAGCAGTTCTCGAACCAGCCCGCCAGCTTCATCTGCACCAGGGACCGCCGCAAGTCTGCTGTGTTCAGTTCACAATTCTCTAAATACCACAGGATGGGTTCCTGATGAATGAAGTTTTCTTGAAAATGCCGCACATCGCCGTAGGGTGTACCTATAATATGCCGGATGATATCAATGCAGCCGCCAAGCAGCCGGCCTTTAAGCGTGACCGAATTGCCGGATACCGTCTTCCAGTCTGTGGGTGAGGAGCGCTGGATGACGGAATCTCCGCTTACTGTGGATAAAACCCTCTCCCACATCGCCGTAGTCTCATCTGCAACTTCCGCACGCAAATCCCCCAGACTGGGTCCATGCGCTGTCGCGTTTCCCGTCCGGAGTGTGATCACCAGCAGCAGCAGGCTGATATCGGAAAAGCCCATAATCCACTTGCTCTTCACCTGGCTGAAATCGATATGCTCCAGCATCTCGATCAGCAGCTCCCCGCCCCAGGGCGGAATGATCAGATCAACCTTATCATTGCTCATCATCTGATTAAATTCTTTGCCGCGCACTAGACCGGAGGCTGATTTCGCCTTGTCATGCCGGAAGACGGTATCTCCACAAAGAATATGATAACCTTTTTCCTCCAAGCGGGTGCAGGCTTGTCCGAATACCCCCACAGATTGGGGGCCAACCCCTGCAGAGGCAGCAGTTACGCCTATGGTCGCCTCTTTTTTAGTAACCGGGTATGTAATCATCTTAAGCCTCCTGTAACTTACTAATCTTTCTTCATAGTTTATCATTCTTCCCTGGCCCGGGAAAAGAAAAACCGTTTCCACCAAGCGCTCTGCCTGAATGGAGACGGTCTATTGCGGTTACAGCACCGGCCAGTACCATAACACATGATCAGATCAAGGAAATGGCCAGCAGCTCGAACAAGACCAGAGGCAGGATCGCATTGCCCGGGTATGGATACGGATAGGGATAAGGATAACCCGGGCCTGGATAAGGCTTGTAATAGGGATTGTAGTAACCCCGCACCATATCCGTGGAACCTGCAACCATAAGATACATATGCTTGTTGTCCATTCCGGCAATGGTTCCTTCATGCACCTGACCGTCAATCGTCTGAACGCTGACTTTGTGGTTTAAGTATGGCTTACACGAGTGATGCAGCGATTCGCGGACTCCGTGCAGATGCTGTACAACGGCCGGATCGGCCTGATAGATAACCGTCGCAGGCTGGCCTGACTGATAGAATGACATCGCTTGATGACCTCCGTAATTGGATTTGCTCCATTCTATGCGGATGCCCAGAGCACGGTGCCTGATTCAGGGCAGCAGATTTACGGAAGAACCAGCTTCTCGACCCGGATGTTCACTACGCCAAGCGTCAGGCCGAGCATATTCTCTACTGCACTGCGGACGTTCTGCTGCACGCTTTTGCATACCTCTTGGATCGCGTATCCGTAGTTGACAATGATTTGCAGATGAATGGCAACATCCTCTTCCGTAACTTCCACAGACAATCCTTTTTTGCTGATTTTTCCGCCCAGGCGTTTGGCCAGATTTCCGGTAACCGTACTGCCGGACATGCCTGCAATTCCCGGAGTATCCATCACCGCATAGCCAATAATAGCCGATATCACCCGATCGGAAATATTCACCAGGCCTTTGTGAGAACCTTGTTCCATTCCTATTCCTCCTTAAGTAGGGTTAGGCATTGCCCCTGCCCCGTTTTAATCCCCTGAATCCGCAGACAGCTGCGGTTCCTCCGGCCAGCGCTGGCGCATATACAGCTGATGCAGCTTGACCGTTATAATCTTGAGCATCATATAGACCGGAATAATCAGCAGTATCCCGATAATACCGCCAAAATCTCCTCCGGCCAGCACCAGAATGATCGTAGTCAGCGGATGGATATCCAGGCTTTTCCCAAAAATATAGGGTGCCACCAGATTATCCTGAATCTGCTGTGCGACAAGCACAACCACGATGGACCAGACCGCAGTCGAAGGCGACTCGATTAGTCCGATAATGAAGATGGGCACGGCGGACAGAATAGCTCCGATAAAAGGGATAAAGTTCATCAGTACAGCCACCACTGTCAACAGCAGGGCATATGGAAGACCAATGAGCAGAAAACCGAGATACATCAAAACACCGAGCGCCAGATTCACCAGTACTCTGCCTACGATGAAATTGCTCATCGCCTCATCAATGTCAGCAACGACTCCCTCACCTTCCTTATGGAAGCGTTTGGGGAAGAAGCTCACCACCTTTACGCCGAACTTTCCGCCTTCCTTAAGCATATAGAATAACAGAATCGGGAAGGTAAAGAGCACTACTGCGAAACTGGATACAAAAGAGAACAGCTCAGACATAGAATTCGACAATAGCGAAAACCCTTTATTTAAGTAGTTCATCAGTTGTCCTGCCGGATTCATATCCGCCGGAATCAGTGAAGACAGCATCTTGCTGTCCTCCAGCTTCGTGAGCTGTTCACCCAGCGCATTGAACACACTTGGCATATTGTTGCCGAGATTCACCAATTGGCTTTTTAATGAAGGCCAGACCCCTACACTGAAAGCCAGGAGCAGAACTGCAATGCTCAGATAGACCAGCAGGATGGCTACCGTCCGGTTCAGCTTGCGTGACTCCAGCCAGTTGATCAGCGGCCGCAGCAGATAAAAAAAGAACACCGCCAGCATCAGCGGCACGATGACCACACGGAACAAAGACAGAATGGGTGTAAAAATGAATTTTACCTGAGTGCCTAAGTAGACAATGCCCAGCACCAGCAGAACGGCAATACAAATGCGGATAAACAAATTTAATTTGGCCATGATCCTCTCCCGTTTCTAAATTCATCCGTCCGCACTACTTCGGAACCCGGATGGTAAATACCGTCGGTTCTCCCTCCCTGCTCGCAAGCTCCAGTGAACCGCCCATCTTCTCGGCGTTTTTCTTCGCGATGGATAACCCCAGCCCGGTTCCGCCGCTTGCTGTACTGCGGGCTTCGTCTCCCCGGACGAACGGGTCAAAAATCGTCGACCAGAGCTCCTTCGGAATGCCCACGCCATTGTCGGCAATCTCAATACGAATCTCTGTGTCCTCCGGGAAGACGCTTACCCGCAGGTGTGTGCCATTGGGATTGTAAGCCAGCGCATTTGAGATCAGATTATTGACAACACTTGCGAACAGCTCCGGATCATAATGGGCATACATTTCCTCATCTGGAACCTGAAGCTGAAGCTGGAAGTCTTTTTGCTCGATTTCGCCGTAGGTGTCGGCAACAATCTCCCGCAGGTGATCCCCGAGCTCAAGCCGTTCCGTGCGGAGAATGAAATCCGGTGAGTCCAGCTTCAGCAGCTCCAGCATATGCTGGATCAGCTTCGTCACCTGCACGGATTTGTTGTAAATATAATTCAGGTATTTTGTCTGCCGTTCAGGGTCGGTCCCCCGCCCCTCCATTAAGGCCTGTGCATAACCCTGGATACTCGTAATCGGTGTTTTCAGATCATGGGACAGGTCTACCATCAGCCGCTGTTTGCTTTTCTCGGCCCGCCGCTTCTCTTCTGTAGTCTTCTCAATCACATCCGCCATGTAATTGAAGCTTTCCCCGATCCTCAGGAATTCCGTCTCCGCGTACAAGGCAATCCGCGTGCTGTAATGCCCCTCCATCATCTGCTTCAGTCCGAGATTCAGAACCCGCAGCGGCTTCTTGATACGTCTGGTGACCCAATAGCTATATACAAAGATCAGCATCAGTATGAGCCCGCTGACCAAAAATACGTAGAAAAATACAGAATGGTTCAAATAGGAGACCAGCATTGCATTATCAATGGACACTTTGACCACATCGCGGGGGATTTTGAGCAGCAGCCAGGCCGCCTGCCCGTCTCCGTCTATTTTGGCAATCGAATAATAGTAAGGCTGATCCGTGCGGTTCTCCAGCTCCAGAAATAAACGGTCTTCATCATAGGACTGGATCTGGTCCTCCTTGTTTCCAATGACCCGAATCACTTGCTTATTGGAATCAAGCAGCTCCAGCCAGCCTCCGCTGTGCAGCAGCTGGGTGCTTCGCGGGCCGTCGCCCAGCTCTTCGAGATAATGACCAGCTTCGACCGAAAGATTGGGGTCCGTAAGCCGCTTGTCAAGGATCATGTGGGTAATATCCTTCTGGATAAAAAGATAGACTCCAAGCACGAGCAGCAGCAGCATGCAGTTGAACAGCAAAAAATCCAGGGTGAGTGATGTCTGCAGCGGGCGGTTGTCTCTACTTTTCCACGGGTGCTTCAATTTTGTACCCCAATCCCCTGATCGTCTTCAGGTATTCCGGCTTCTTGGAATCGCGCTCGATCTTGTCGCGGATATTGCTGATATGCACCATAATACTGTTGTCTTCATAGACATAGAAGTCTTCCCAGACGGCTTCATAAATTTTTTTGCGGGTGAACACCCGGCCCGGCTGCTCCATTAGAAGCTCCAGAATTTTGTACTCCGTAGAGGTCAGTGCAACCGGTTCTCCGGCCACTTCAACCTGACAGCTGCTCCGGTCAAGCAGCAACCGTCCGAGCACAATCTGCTCCTTCTTCTTCTCTTGGACTGCCGGAGCATCGAACTCATGAACCCGCCGCAGCATGGAACCTACACGGGCAACGATTTCCAGCGGATTGAACGGTTTGGAGATATAATCATCCGCTCCCAGCTCAAGGCCCAGAATTTTATCATGGTATTGGCTTTTGGCCGATAGAAACAGCACTGGAAAATGATCGTTTTCACGGATTCGCTTGAGCAGCTGCAGCCCGTCCATACCCGGCATCATAATATCAAGAATCGCCAGGTCCACGGTGTGGCTCTGCATCAGCTTTAAGGCCTCGTTCCCGTTCTGCGCTTGCAAAATGTTGTATTCCTTCTCCAGATACAGCTGCAGAAGTTCAACAATTTCCAATTCATCGTCGGCAATCAGAATGGTATACATTATGAATCCCCCTCTATCTTCTCCCGCAAGGCGCGTTAATTGTAACTATAGCCTGCCATTCTTAATCCAGTCTAAACCAAATCTAAAGAATAGATAAAGTTTTGTGATGCAAAAAAACCGCACACCGGGCGGGTCTCCGGGTACGGCCTTCCTGACAGCGTTGAAAGCGGATGTTAAAAAGCCACGCCGATTCCGCCTTCGCCCGCATAGGTGCCCATAACAGGTCCCATACTGGAAAATAGGATCTCTTTGAAGGGATGCTTTTCCAGAATCCGCTCCTTGATTTCCAGCGCAAGCTTCTCGCAATTGCTGTGCACAATGGCAATCACCGCTTTTTCGTAATCATGCTGCTTACTCTCCAGCTTCGCCAGCAGGTGACTCAACGCTTTGGGAAGCCCGCGTGTTTTTTCTACTACCTCTACAGTCCCTTCGTCGCTGATTTTCAGCAGCAGCTTGATGTTCAGCACGGAAGCCACTGCGCCGGACAGCCGGTTCAGCCGCCCGCCCTTGATCACATTCTCCAGCGTATCCAGCGTAAAGTATGCGTTCACTTCCCCGATCTTATCCAGAACCATCTGCTTGAGCTCCGCCAGACTGGAGCAGGTCAGCGACCATTTGGCCGTTAGAGCAACAATGAGGGACAGGCCCCCGGAAAAGTTCTTCGAATCTATAATCTCAATTGCACCCGGATGGCCTTCTTCTTCGTACATTTCCTTGGCAATCACTGCAGTCTGATATGTGCTGCTTATATTGGAGGACATACAGACGACCATAATATCGGTGCCTGGTTCCACTTGTTTGAATTTGTTCAGGAACACCTGCGGACTGGGGCTGGCTGTCTTGGGCAGCTCCTTGGATTCACGCATTTTGGCATAAAAAGCCCGGGTATCCATACCTTCCGGCATCAGCTCATGCTCAAAGTGAACCGGCAAATGAACGATGTCAACGTTATATTTATCTGCATACTCCTGGGGTAAATCCGAACCGCTATCGGTAATAATCTTGATGGGCATCAGAGTGCTCTCCTTTCAATTCTATTTCATTATAGTTACCCTAAAGGGCGATCAATAGTACATTTTATAACTTGTCAAACTGTCTGTTTTATGCTACCAGATCTTTCTTAACGTATCCTGATGTGATAAGGTGGAAGCATAAGCCTACAGAAATGGAGTGTAATCATGAGCAAGGGAAGAGTATGGAACAAAGGCAAGCATAACGGGCGGGGGCTGTTGAAGAAAAATACAGAGGTGCCGGAAAGCGGGGATCAGCACCAGCCGGATCAGGCCGCCGAGGAAAGCTTCATTCCGCGCATCGATACGGTTAAGCCGATGAACCGCAGCAACTGGGTAACCCGGCCGTCACGGGTGGTGCCGAAGGAACCGGAGAAGAAATAAGGGTCCTATGCGGACTAACATTTACAAATGAAGAACAAAGCGGCTATATAGATTGAACCTGAAGTCGGCAGTCTGCAGATTGGTTAACAATTGTGGATTTTTCACCTGACTGTACTTAGTGCAGTAGAATATGGTAAGACCTGATGTGAAAGTATTCGTCCCCCCATATCCGTTCGGTCAGTTTTTTCGCAAAATAGGATATTCTCTGTCCGTTTCACACTGAACTCAGCCAATATAACCCCAAAAAAAGAACACCACCGAAGTGATGTTCTTTTTCCTTAATCATTCACTTGTGCCGTCACAGATCAATCGACTATCGTCTACAGCTCCAGTGACTCTCCATAGGCAAGCACCGTGCCTTGAATTCCTTCTTCCCCAAGCGCCCGCACAAATGCATCCGCATCCTGCACGATAGGCGGGAAGGTGTTGTAGTGAATCGGAAGCACCTGCTTGGCTCCCAGCCATTTGGCGGCGATCAGCGCATGCTCCGGTCCCATGGTGTAATGCCCCCCGATAGGCAGAATCGCCAGATCGATGTCATACAGCTCGCCGAACATTTTCAGATCCCCGAACAGTCCGGTGTCTCCCGTATGCACAACGGTGCGTCCCTCCGCCTGAATAATGAACCCCGCAGGCATGCCTCCATAAATCGCTTTCTGCCCATCCTCCAGCGTAATGCCGGAGCTGTGAAACGCATGAATCATCGTCGCCTTGGCAAAACCAAGATCAACCGTCCCCCCGATGTTCATCCCGATGGTCTGGACGCCTTGTCCCTCCATATAGCCAGCCAATTCCACGTTCGCCACAACTGGTACATTATTCTGCAGCGCAATCGGAGCGGCATCCAGAATATGATCCACGTGGGCATGCGTCAGCAGCACCATATCTGTCTTGACATCCTCCGGTTTGGTGACTGCTGCGGGGTTGCCTCTAAGGAACGGATCGATAATCAGCGACTTGCCGTTCACCTCAATCTGAATGCAGGAATGGCCGTGGTAAATGATTTTCATAGGTTATCTCTCCTTTTCCTGTATACTCATTTCACTTACGAACGTATGAATTAATAATATATTTCAACTTCATCACCTGTCAAAAAACGTAAGGCAAGCGGCGCCGGAACCCGTGCTCACATATGGAATTTCTCAGCGCATTACAGCTTGTGTTCGACCGCAGTTTTTCTTACGGCTCCAAGACGATATAAAATCAGCGTTATACTAATCGCCAAAAACACACCAGCCGCACCGATCCACGTAACCGAAGACAGCGCAATCTGTTGGACCGCAAGTCCTCCAATCCCAGCTCCAGCGGCCATTGCCAGCTGCATCACCGACTGGTTCAGGCCGAGCATCACCCCCGACGCTTCCGGTTTCAAGGTAGTGATATGGTACTGTTGGGTCGGTCCGGTTGACCAGGCAGCAAAAGACCAGAGCAGCAGCACTGCCAGTACACCGACAACAGTATGGGTGACAAGAGATAGGAGGATAAGCATCACTATATGCAGCAGCATTCCGCCAAATAACGTAGGATACACTCCCCAGCGATCCGCACTGAAGCCGCCAATTTTCGAACCAACCATGCTGGCGATACCGAAGATCAACAGCGCACCGCTGATGTAGCTGTCGTTAATTCCCGAAATCGAAATCAGGTAAGGAGATAAATAGGTGTACGCGATAGAATATCCTCCGAGCCAGAAGAACGAAATAGCTAATCCCAATGCCACTTTCGGTTCCTTCAGCAAAGCAAGCTGCTGCGGCAACGGAATGGGCTCATCTCCCTTGATACGTGGAATCGTAAGGAAAATGATCAGCATGGCAATCAGCCCCAGCAACGCAATTCCGATGAAAATAAACTTCCATCCGACGGCATCCGCTGTCATTCTTCCCAGAGGAACGCCAATAATCAAAGAAGCTGTGAATCCCATGACCACCGTTGCGATAGAGCTCGCCTGCCGGCCTTCCCGGGCGATTTTGGCTGCAATATTCAGTGCCGTAACAACGACTATTCCCGCTCCAAGCGCCATAATAATACGTGCGGCCACGAATAACCCATACCCGGGCAGAACAAAGGATAGAAGGTTGGCAGCAACAAACAGGCCCAGACCATATAAAATCAAGCTGCGTCTGTCCATGCTTGCCGTCAATGCCATAAGAATGGGTGTACAGATGGCATATACGAGCGAGAAGATCGTGATTAATTGCCCGGCAGAAGCCAGTGAAACGCCGAATGAAAAGGAAATGCGATCTAAAATTCCGGACACAATATACTCAGACGTCCCCACCAAAAAACTAATAATAGCCAAAATATAAACTTTCCAGCTAACCGGCATGAATCGTTCAACCCCTTATTTTACTTTTATATAAAGATATATCGCGAATTGTTAATGTGTTAGAGTATAACATAAACAAATCGCGAATTATCGAATTGTTGTGGCGAAAAAGAAACTGAATCCTCCGAACAAGAATTCAGTTTATAGGCTATACCTCATCCTTCATAAAAGCAGCCAATTGACGAATTGCTTCCTCGTCTCTTTGGTAATACGTAAATTTGCCAATCCGTTTCGTTGTAATCAGCCCGGCCCGCTGCAGCATCGCAAGATACTGGGAAGCCGTCGACTGCGTCATGTTCAGCTTGTTCGTAATCTGGCTTACACATACCCCAACTTCAGTCATATCAATCCCTTCATGGGGTGTAAAATGGAGGTTCGGTTCTTTGAGCCACTGCAGGATCTGATAACGGGATTCATTCGACAAAGCCTTAAATACTTCGATAGGGTTCATAACCATCATTATATCGATAATTCCCGATATGTCAAACTCAAAGTTAGAGATCCTTCGCAAGACTGGATATTCCGGTGAAGATGCATGAAGCCTGCCCGATTGGTAAAAGCAAAAAGCAGCCCTGGTGACAGGCTGCTTTTTGACGTTCCTTTCTAAGCCTCACGCGAACTGGAGGCTAAAAGCTCCCTGACCGCCTCCATGCTCGTGACCGGCGCGCGGCAGGCGAAGTTCCGGCAGACATAAGCTGTAGCTCCACCGTTAATCGCCGGTTTGTCCGCGAGGTGGGGAAGCAGACGGAGAATCCCTTCTGCATCTCCTTCCCAGTGGACAATCAGCGCAGCGTCCGGCAGATACGCCTGCTGCACCTGGGCCAGCATACCATGCAGCGCGGAATCGTCCCGCTTCCCGGACAGCACCCATTCCCGGCCGCCTGAAGCCATCGCCAGATGGGCCTGCAAATACATCGCATATCCCGGAGGGTACTCCGATGCTGCTGTAGCCATTACCGCTGCCGTACGCTCAGCGGCCGTCTTCAGCTCCACATCCTGAGTCATCACCGACAGCTTCCACAGCAGCTTCGCTGCCACCGAGTTCCCCGAAGGAAGCGCACCGTCATACAGCTCCTTGGAACGGATCGGCAGCTCTTCCCCGTCATGACCGGTGAAAAAGAACCCGCCGCCTTCCCGATCGGCGAACAGCTCCAGCAGTCCATCCTTAAGCGTCAACGCCCGCTCCAAATGAACGGCTTGGCCTGTAGCTTCGTACAGCTCGGTCAGTCCCCAGAGCAGGAACGTGTAGTCGTCCAGATAAGCAGGAATCGCGGCATCGCCATCCCGGTAGCGGGCCAGCAGCCTGCCGTCCTCACGGCGGCGCAGCTTATGCCAGATAAAGTCCGCCGCCGCGGCTGCGGCTCCAGCGTACTCCGGCTTTTGCAGCGCTTTGGCTCCCTTTGCCAGCGCGGCGATCATCAGCCCGTTCCAGGCCGTAAGCACCTTATCATCCTTCGACGGATGAATGCGCTGCTCCCGGTAGGCGAACAGCTTCTCGCGCCATTCCTCCATCCGGGTCCGCAGTCCCAGCGGATTCATGCCCATCCGTTCCGCCATGTCGTCCGGCAATCCTTGCAGCAGATTCGGGATATTGGCACCTTCAAAATTCCCCTCAGGTGTAATTCCGTACACATGGCAATAGGAGTGCATATCCTCCAGGCCAAGCGCCTCCTCGATCTCCTCACGGGAGAAGACGTAGAACTTCCCTTCCACCCCTTCGGAATCGGCATCCTCCGCAGAGTAAAAGGCCCCTTCCGGCGAAGTCATATCCCGTTGCACATACGTGAAGATTTGCTCCGCGATCTCCGCATAGAGTAGTTTCCCCGTGATCTGGTACGCCTCTAAATAAGCAATAGCCAGCAGCGCATTGTCGTAGAGCATTTTCTCAAAATGCGGCACCAGCCACTCCCGGTCCGTGGAATAACGCGAGAACCCGTAGCCCACATGGTCGTACATGCCGCCCCGGTACATCGACTCCAGCGTCTTCTCTACCATACGCAGCGCTTCCGGCTGGTTATACATCTGGCTGTACGCCAGCAGAAAAGACAGATTATGCGGCGAAGGAAACTTCGGCGCATTGCCGAACCCGCCGTATTCTTCATCGAACTGGCGGCGGTACAGCGCATACGCTTCATGCAGCAGCTCCTCTCCGGGAACTCCTGCCCCGCCTTCTCCGGCACGTCCGGAATTCTTACGGTCCAGCGATTGAAGATCCGCCAGCAGTTCGTCCCCGAGCTGGTCCAGCGCTTCGCAGTCCTGCTCCCATTTACGGTGAATCTGCTCCAGTACATCCATCAGCCCAATCCGCCCGAACATCTGCCGCTTGGGAAAATACGTCCCCGCATAAAACGGCTTCTTCTCCGGCGTCAGCAGCACCGTTAACGGCCACCCCCCGCTCCACGTCAGCGCCTGACACACCGACATATACAGCGCATCAATATCCGGCCGCTCTTCACGGTCTACCTTGATCGCGACATAGTTATCGTTAAGGAGCTGTGCTACTTCTTGGTCTTCGAAGCTTTCGCGCTCCATTACATGACACCAATGACAAGTTGACTTAAGCCTCAGACTAGGAATAACCTACTGACAGGAACACAGGCTTGCTTTCTCTCTTTGCTTTTGCAAAGGCTTCTTCTCCCCAAGTCATCCAATTCACAGGATTGTGGGCATGCTGAAGTAAATAAGGTGATTTTTCATGAATTAGACTGTTTGTATGCTTTACTGTTTTATCTCGCATAAGAACAACTCCTTTTGGTTTGATACAGTTAATATACCCCAATCCAAACATAATAAAAAAAAGGACCTCATTTAGAGATCCTCTTGTGGATTGAATTTATAGAACATTTCGTTATAAAGTTTATTCGCTGCTTCGATTGCTTCATCAGAGGGTTGATTAATGATTACACCTGTTATCTTTAATCCCCAGCGTTGGTATTTTACGACCTTTTGCCCCTTATCATTAAAGCTGATGATCGGAGGGGTATCATTTAAATTTTCAATCTTTTTCTCTCCCATCCCCTCCATCTCCTTTCGTTACAATAAGCCTTAAATCAGAGGCTAGTTTATAAAAAGCTCGCCATCTAATTTTACTGTACGTTGGCTCACTGATTGGTGGGTCAAAGATAAAACTGTAAACCCTTTGATCAGTAATATAGTCGTATTCAATGGTCATGTATCTCTCTTTAATCAATAGAGCTTCTTTTTTCGGCATGCGTCCGACTACTCTTTCAATACGTTCACAATACTCCTTACGTGCTGCCTGGCTATCCACATTATAAATCGCTATATTTGCGGTTTGATCCGATATTACTCCCGTGAATCCTTTTGGAGTGTTGGACCATGCTGTCGTTGTCGTCGCCTCACGATCCTCATAGGTCAAAAACTTATTAATCCTATATTTCTCAAGGGCTGCCTCAACCGCTGCCTGCGTCTTTTTTCGGTCTATCTCTGGCAGAAAGCTTTGTTGACCCACCTGATAATCACCTCATTTTGCAAAAGGTTCCCCGACCGAAGCCGGGGAGTGTGCTTATTTAGAACGGCAGATCGTCCGCATCATCTGGCATTGGCGGGCCGTTCTTATCGTCCGGATATTCCTTGGCTGGGTCTTCCTGTTCATCTTCTTCAGATTCATTGTCTGCTGCTGCTTCTTCCATGGTGACCTGATTCGGATCGTCCACATCAACTGTGCCGTCCCCATTGATCTTCCCGCGAACGCCTTCCCGGGGCTCGTTAAACTCCTCAATGCTCATTTGGCTGGGGGCGACGCCGAGCGTTACATTTCGGCCTGCGAATTTATAGAGCTGCTGCGCTTTGTCGTCTCTGTCGCCTTTGATGCCGAATTTCATAACTGTTTTCTTGCTGTCGCGTTGCATGGAGACGAATTCTGCTGACAAATCGCCGCACACATCATTGCCGCCGGATTCCAGGGAAAGAACAACAATGCTGCCGGACAATTCAAACAAATCAATTTCATCGCCTGCATCTTCCGTTCCCTTGATCTCAAATTTCAAAATCTCCTTTTTGTCGTCCTTCTGCATCGACTTAAACAGCACGTTCATTGTGGTTTTCATTTATAATTGCTCCTCTCGGAATATAATTTGGAATAATTCCTGCTCGTTTTCCTGTATAT
Source organism: Paenibacillus graminis (assembly GCF_000758705.1). Taxonomy (NCBI): domain Bacteria; kingdom Bacillati; phylum Bacillota; class Bacilli; order Caryophanales; family Paenibacillaceae; genus Paenibacillus; species Paenibacillus graminis. The sequence continues at coordinate 4,257,939 of NZ_CP009287.1, forward strand.
CCTCCCTTAGTGGGAGAGTAGGGTTACTCCTACTCCCTTAATGATCTGGTTCGGCCCCCGCGTTGCTGGGTTATTTAGTCGAATTGGTGGCCTATCGGCCTGTACCAAGCACTCCAGCAATCGCCTCAAGCGCCCTCTTTTCAGCATGGTTGCGTTCCTCATTCGCCAGATGTTCAAAATTTGGATGGAAATATACCTCCGGCTTATGTCCTTCTCTTTTTTTGTGACCAAGTTCGCCAGCCTTAACAGCTGCATTAAGCACGGTTCGAACATTGGCGTCTAACTTAGTCACCACCGCAAATCGAGCCATCCTTACCTTCAGCACATTCGCTTCGTCGGCTGTTATCTCTCTACGCTGGACTAAATCTATTAAGTGTTCCATATCGTTCTGCGATAGCTTATTCATGTCCGTTCCCCCTGCATCGTGATATATGCCGCCTCTGCCCTCTCTCGGGGTGTGGCGGTGGCTATCCGTACGCCTTCTTTTCGACTAATAATTTTGCCGCCTACCCAGCCCTGAATAATTGCTAATTCCCAAATGTAGCGCTCTCCGTCCACTTTGCATGCTGCTGTCTGTACCTCTAGAGAGGCAGCAGGGTCGTTGCAGTAGTCTGGAGCGTCTGCCCACGCGTACGACTCATCAGCCTGCCATTGTCCATATGAGGGACCTTTTATGATCTGATAGCAATTCGCCGATTTTCTTACGCTGTACCCCATCAACTCCGCAAGCTTACGGTTAAGCTCCTGGTTGCTCCATTCCTTTACCTGTGTCATGGCTGTGTCTCCCCTTCCCCACTTCCAATTGCATTGACGGCCCATTCAGGCAATCCAGTAGCAATCAGTGCCTCCCTTTGTCGGGCTATGGTCTGTTGTGCCTCCTGGTGTGCTCTGGCTAGTACGCTGTGTTTATTAAGAAGGAAATCATACTCTCTACGGCTTACACAGTAACCCTGAAGATCCTCATACGCCGCATACGCTAACTGCGCTTGTTGTTGTGCCTCTTCTAGAGCAGCCAGCAACCCGCCTATCACTTTCTGGGGAGCAAACCTTCCGATCTCCGTGCTAAATGTGTAACCCTCTTCCCAAAGCAAACGTATCTCTTCAATTTGGCCTGGAGTAGGTAAGGAAACTTTTCCTGCTTCACTCATAACTGTTCCCCTTCCCAGTTCCATAAACCTTGCTGTCCCTTCGCGGGTACCGGCTCCGGCAGCCGCTTAACGTCTCCCAACTCCCAGGCGTAACGGCCGTCATCATACCAGCCGAAAGCTTCTTCCTTTTTACTGATGGGGTCCTCTCGCATCGTATTGCCGCCGTCCTTTTCAAGCACTACATCCCCGCGTAAGCAGCGGCTGACCTCCCAGCATTCCTCAAGCTTTGTGACGGCCACAACCGCCCCGGTCGGCAGGTTATCTGCTGTGTACCCGTGCCGAGCCAGCGCTGCTTTTATATCCGGCTGCTGGCAGGCTTTTCGGTTCACATTCTTCCCAGCATGGATCGCCAATTCGCCCCGGTGCTTGGTTGCCCAACCTCTGGTTTCAAAATGTTTCTCTCCGATGGCTATCAGTTGGGCCCAAGGTTGAATCACTGTAATGGCTCGCATTTCGCATCATCCCATCCGAGCTTAAAGCTCTTTAATGTGTATCCGATTTTGACCCAGCCTGCATGCCGCTTTCGCTTCTGCCGGACCAGGACCTCCCAGCATTCAATGTTTTTATATCTTGGGAGATTGACGGGGTACAGCCCCCATCCTCCCAGCTCTTCGTAATATCCATGGTGCCGGGTCTCGCCCATCGTGGTAGCCTGGACCTGCAAGGGCTGTCCGAAATATCCCTCGACTGTCATGGTGATTCGGGTCCCAGCAGGTAATTCCTTAATTGCCTCGGCGGGCTTCATGCCTTCGCCGCCTCTCCCCCGAGCAGTGCCGGGTTCTCGTAGATGTTGTCGATTACCTCAGCTCTCTTGCCAGAAACCTTTTTGTACATTTTGGTAGGCTCCGTTTCATCTGTTTCAAGCGAGTATCTTATAGGGTGCTTCATAACTATTCCGGCGCCGGGCGTGAGCATCACCGGGCCAATATGCCATCCATCGAAGGATACCAACTCATGGTTTTCGTCTCTTCCCTCTGCATGGTATGTCTGCTTGGTGATATCACCCTCGAAAATTTCCCGGCCGTGAAGATCGCAACGGCCAGTATATTGCATCAATTCAAAATCGGACATCCGGAGCTCATGGTAACCCTTGCCGTCCATTTCCAAGTACACGCCCAGTACCTTAGTGTCAAAGTTGATCATGACCAGATTTTCCGGCTCAATCATCACGCCCAGCGGCTTATACCAGGCGCGGTATTTCGGTATTCTGCTCATACTGGTTATGCCTCCCTTGCAGTGGATTTCCTAAAGCGATCCACTCCGGCCAAATTCCCAAAAATCAACTCTTGGTCGAGTGGGGGCGTATATGGATTATTTCCATCCTGTGAGTGATGCAGATAGGCCGCAACACTGGATGCCTTGTATCTCTCCATAGCCAGTTTGTAATCAAGGATCATGTTGGCAATCTCTTGTGGACTCTCCTTAACCAACGCATGCCCGGCTCCGGGAATCGTAACATCGGTAAATACTTTGTATGTTCTGAACACTACATCTACCGGAATGAATACGGAATTTTCACTTGCAATTTCTCCATTTCCATTCAGAAGAATCTCTGTTAGTTTCAGCATGCTTATCAGCTCCTCTTTATAGGGGAGAGGGTGGTTAACCCTCTGGATACATTTCGTTTGCTTCCAGGTGCTCTGTGCACTCATTGTCAGTCAAACCGGCAAGAACCTGTTCCTCGTAGCCATAAACTTCCCGCAGTATCTCGCGGCTGCTTTTTTCGCTCATCGCTCGTTCTCTCCTTATAGGGGCTATGCCCCGATTAATTAATGAAGGTGATTTGGAATATAATGTCGAACCCTTATTATGGAACTACTCATAATTAGAAAGGGAATGATTTATATGACAAGCGCTGATCTCGTATATCAGATTCTTAAAGTTATTGAGCAAGGAAAGGAACCTAAGTTTCAAGAAATGGGCATTAACAAAAATGATTTTCACGCTGTTATTGAACAAATTGACGAAGCAGGATTGGCCTCTAATCTCGTCATCCGCAGAGGTGGACAGGGAAATCCAATATTAATGGTTCAAGCAAATGGGAGTAGATTAACCCCTGCTGGTCGTAACTTCATTGCTGAGTATGAAAGTAGAGTTAAATAGCAGAACATCCGCTAATATCTTCTAATGGACGAGTACCAAGTAATTTCTTAGCCTGCGCCCAAAAGGTCGCGGGCTTTGTTTTTTCATCAGCCTGGATGCCGAGCTTCTGCATGGCTGCAAATTTCGGCTCCAGCTCCCGCAGAAACATCGGCTTGTTATTGACCCGCAGGATGCTGTACCCGATTACATCCTCAGCATGTTTTGCCTTGACCCAGACATCCGGCCTCCGGCAGTACACTACATACCAGTGCTGCTGCCCCGCCCGCAGGCATCCGGCGCAGTTCGCATGTTTCCAAATCTCATAAGTCACCGGCGGCTCTATGCCGACATCCATGGTGCTGCTGATCAGGTCCGGCCACTCCGCCAGAGGGAAGCAGGTCTGATATCCCTTTGCCCGCAGAATGATACGGCGCCGCTCTACGCGGGCAGTCTCTCCAGCTTCAAAACCGTAATAGATCGTCACATCGTCTCGGCAGCTCCCTGGCTCCACAGGATAAGTCTCAGCCAGCCACTTGTGAAACGGCGCTGTCTTGAGCCGGTTGGTACAAAGGGGATGCACGCCCACTTTGAAGGCCTTGGCCTCCATGCAAACGTCAAATTGATCCTTTTGATCCCATCCGGCCATATTTGCATATGTGATGGGTATGCCCAGATAATCCGCAACCTCGGCCTTGAATCGCTTGATATCCCAATGCTCGACCCAGGGGTTTATATCATGGTTAATTAGGATTACATTCTCCGGTCCGTATCTGGCAGCGACCTCGACTGCCACGATGCCCGATGTTTCCCCGCCGCTGTAGCAGACGATATGCTGCATGTCTGTTCCCTCCCTGGGGCTATGACAGCCCCTTTATTTATAGTTACATCCTATAGGCTGAATTCCATCTGCCCCGCAGCAGGCTTGTATCTCTCCAGGGACAGCGCCCGACCAGAGCCAACACACAATTCCGGCACGCTTGCCTGAACCATAGCTCTCGCCATTTGAGGCGAAACAGAATTGCCGCATTTGGCTACTTGCTGATGTTTCTGAACAGGGCGACCATTTGCCCGGTAGCCATCAATGATATAGGTACTGGGGAATCCTTGAGCCGCATAAAGCTCCCCAGGAGTCAACATTCGGAACCCGATATCTACCACCACATACGGTTGACCATGTAAATGCACAATTACCAATCCAAAACGGTCATGTGTCGGTATTGTATGCAGTGGGCTATTTAAGCTCTGACCGATACTCGCCCCGTAATACTCCACCAGAAACGCATATACCAGGCCGTGGTGATTGCCACCGGCTGTTATGGTATGGAGGGGTTCGTTTACAGACTGACCAATGTTTGTGCCTCGGAACTTGATGATATTCGCAGTGACCAGCCCGAACCGATTGGAGGTATCCAGCGTAAGCAGAGGACTATCAAGTGTCTGTCCGCGAGCCTCTTGTCCTTTAATCTCCCCGTGATATTTCGTAAGGAAGGGGAGCACTAGGCCATACCCGTTTTTCGATGTCACTGTTCCGAGCGGTTGGTCAATACCCTGGCCTCTAAATCCATCACCGGAATGATTAACTGTTACGATAAATGGATTAGGGTTATCGAAACCGAACTTCACAAGACCATGAGCGATACGCCGTTGCGTGCTATCTGCCAATGGGCGCTTCACTTTCAATCCGTAATTCCGTTCGATCTCTTTGTCTGAATCAAAGATGCTAGGGCATGGAAGGGACCAGTCAATAATTTCAGCAGCGGTCCGCCATGGCTTCCGTTTACCAGCCTGCACCTCCAGGCTGTCAGGCGCTCCGTGTGTGGGTTCCGGCCAGACAATGGGTTTGCCATCACGCCGCATTTCCATGCATAGCCGCTTGCGGGAAGTAGGGGCGCCATAATCACACGCCACCAGTTCGCGCCATTCAACCACATAACCAAGCTGCCGCAGGCACTCAACAAACGATTCAAAGGTACGCCCTTTCTCTCCTGGGATCGGCTGCCCCTCCTCATCCAACGGGCCCCAGTCTTGAAATTCCTCTACGTTTTCAAGAATGATAACCCTCGGCTGCACTGCAATAGCCCATCGGATTACTACCCAGGCAAGGCCACGTATTTTCTTCTCACGTGGCTTCCCGCCTCGTGCTTTACTGTGATGTGTGCAGTCTGGAGAGAACCAGGCCAGACCAACCGGACGCCCGCGCGTTGCCTTTACGGGGTCAACATCCCAAACATCCTCACAGTAATGTTCAGTTTCTGGGTGATTTGCCTTGTGCATAGCAATAGCTTCCGGGTCATGGTTGATTGCGATGTCTGGGCTGTAGCCTAACGCAAGTTCCATCCCAGTACTTGCCCCGCCGCCCCCGGCGAAGGAATCGACTATGATCTCTCTCATATCCATAAGAGCACCAACCCGAGCAGCAGCGCCAGGCTAAAATCCCAGAGTACTTCGATGGCCTCCGGCTGCCGTTCCGCCCGCGCCGTGCCGATAATGCGCCCATTGTCGTCCCGTAGGCGAATGACTGTTTTCATTTGGGGTACACCGCCTTAATTTTGTGATTCACCCTGCCCCAGCGTCTCTGCCGTCTCCGCTCAATTTCCGCCTGGGCATTACGCTTGTAGATCGCTGCTGCTCCTTCGTCGTTATAGGCAATCTCATAGAGCTGACCTAGAGTCGCTTTTTTCCAGTGCAATGCGTCCACCTCGCTTAAAATAAGAGCGTCTGTTCTGTATTTTGGGTGTGACTTCCCGCCGCCGCAGGCTTCCCGGGGCGTTTGCTTGGTTTAGATTTCGTTTTAGGTTCGGGTTCAAGAATGGCCTTGATTACTTCGTACTGGAACAAAGGCGTTTTCTTGATGTATCCTGTCCTTCGCGCTTCCTCCAACTCCATAGCGATCCGAGCGAGGATATAAGCATCAGTCACGTTGTCGCTGCTGTGCTGGTATCCGTAGTGCTCCAGGACGCCTGCGGCAATGTGCTTCTTTTTCTCCGATGTCGGTACCCGCTGATTCCGATTGACAAACTTCTTTGTCCGCTGCGGGTTGACGTCTATATATTCAAGCCCCTTTCGGTAAATCATTGACCTCAGCCCGCCGTGAATCATACCAGTCGTCACTGCCATCTGGGTGCCAACTGCTGGCTGCTCTATTGTGATAATGTCACCTGGCTTGAGTAGTGAGTAAACCTTGTTCTCCAGCGATACCAGCATGCTTGTGCTGATCCCTCCGGGCACTCGCTTCCCTTCGCCTCTGACATCAGTAGCCACAAGGACGTTTCCATCCTCGTCCAGTGCGACAAAGCCGGTGGTCGTGGCGGGATCAATACCCACAAATCTCATGCCCTCACTCCTTCCGGCTCCAAGGGATCAGCGGCATGATGCCCATGTAAAAATGACGCATATGATAAGTGATTTTCCGGTTGTAGTATTGTGCAGTTTCGGCTCGTACCGCTTCCCTGTGGTGTTCACACAACGGTACTAGAGCCCATGTCTCCGTAGCTGCTGCTTTGCAATCGGGATATTGGCAGTCTCCCATCTATAGCCCCTCCCTTTTGAATTCCTGATACTCAACCCCTGCTGCCTTATACACCTTTTTGAGGCTTGGATACAGCAGCACCATCTGGCCGCGCTTGTATTCATGGATACGTTGCTCTGTGACCGCGTATATTCTCTTGATTTTTTCTATGTCATGCTTCGGATCTGGCAATGGATCATCAAGGATAGGTCCATGTTCAGTCAAATAATCAATCGCAGTCTTATAACCATCCTCATCTTCGATGCGTTTTTTGCTGCTCATGTTCTCTCACCTTCTCGGCAAGCTTGTATTTCTCGTCTTTGGTCAAATTGATGAACCTACTGATACCCGGCGTGAATCCCATATCAAACGTGCCTGTTCCGATCTTCCTCCCTTTGGCGACAATGATTTCAGCGAATCCCTTTTTGGGGCTATCCGGGTAGTAGTAATCATCTCGGTAGATAAAGGTCACGATATCCGCATCTGATTCGATATCCCCGGAATCACGCAAATCAGACATCAGCGGACGTTTATCCGGGCGCTGCTCGCAGTTCCGGCCCACCGCCGATAAGCAGACGACACACACTTGCAATTCCTTTGCCATGCGTTTGAGGTACTTTGTGATGTAGCCGATCCGCTCTTTGGTGGTGCTGAAATTTTTCTCCGTTTGGATGAATTGCAAGAAGTCGATATGGATAACCCAGCGCTTTCCAGGGTGCTTCTTCTTCAACTTTTTCACTTGCCGTCGGATGTACTCCACCGTCGCGCCAGCTTTATCATCGATGTATAAGGTTCGGCCAGCTATGATTTCCAAAGCATCTCCGTATCGTATCCAGTCGTTATCCGACATCTGACCAGAAGCTATGCGGTCCCTCTTAATGCCTCCGATGCAAGAAGCCATCTGTTCGACGATTTCCAACGCACCCATCTCCAAGGAGAATATTGCATCTCCCCAGCCGCACGCAGTCACAGCGTCCACATCATTAGACATGTAGAGTGTTTTCCCCATGGAAGGTCTGCCAGCCAGGATCTCCAAATCGCCTTCCTGATGACCTTTACTCAACTGAGTGAATTCTTCACTTGCTGCCCTTGCCCCGGTGATTCCCCCGCTGTTGGCCCGTTTTGCAATGACTCTCTCATGCCCTTCAAGCAGCTGGGCCATGTGGATGGGGCCTCCGCTCTCTCCTTGCAGCAGTTCTTCCAATTGCTCCATCTTAGCTTTTAGCTCAGCGATGTCTCCGCCGCCATTCGTGGCGATCTGACGGCCCAACTGAACCAGGTCATTCTGTATTCGATCTGTCCGAACTGCTCGCTGGTAGTAAAGGAAGCTGTCGGAGCTAGGGACGGCGTCCCGCAAGGCCATGAGCCTTGTTAAACCACCAATCCGTTGCAGCCTGGCTCCCCATCTTGATACCAGCACAATTGGGTCGAAAGGATCGGCTGCGCCTTCAGCATTTTCTTTCGCGTACTGCAGCACCTTGTAAATCAGCCGATTGTCTTCTTCGTTTTCTGTAAAGTCATCTGGGCTGAGGAAGCAGTCATCCATCAGCGAGTGATCTTTAAGCAGTGACCCGAGCACCGCCCTTTCAGCATCAAGATTCATCCTCAGTCACCCGCACTTTCTGGAAGATGGCATCGAGTTTCTGTCGTACATGTTCCGGCGGTGGTCCGACCTGCTCATTCTCGTGATATTCCTTCAGCTCTAGCATGCGCTGCTCATGCTCCTGCTGCTGGATCTGGTAGACGGTCAGTTCCGTCTCACGCTCAATGCATGCTAGATATATATCTGCTGGGTCTGGAGCAAACTTTGGTCTTACCCTGCAAAGTTCTCTCACGGCTTTATAAGCCACCTCATTTGGAATATCCTGAAGGATGTCCTGCCAAGTGGTTATGACCGCATCTATCTCATTGCCATCAATCACAAAGCTGCGGTATGCCGAGCGGAGATACTTCAGAATAGCCGTCACGCCGATCCGATCCACTATTGTTCAACTCCCTCTGCATAGCGCGGTCAATCACATCGCCTGTGTTTTTGGTTTCCAGTATAGCGGGCTTCAGCAAGCCTTCCGGGTCCACCACTGTATAATCCTCATAACGCTTCTGGTTTAAAAAGGTGGAAGGGTGTGGGATGTACTTCTTTTCCGTTTGAAGCAGCTTGCAGGTCTCCGTGAAATTGGCGGTATTCTGTATGACCATATCCGTATCAAGACCTTCGATTTTGCACAGCTTCTCCCATGCCTTTTTTGCAGCATCCTTTGATACCTTGCGAGGGTAGTTTTGATAGAAATCATCAAACCTCGCTATTTTTTCTTTAAAGCTTTTCTTTAAGATCTTTATTTCTTTTAATGGGGGTCGGATCTGATACCTCGAAACGTCTACTTGGGGGCTCAAATCTGATACCTCGGGGGTATCAAATCTGATACCTCGGATTTCAGAATCTTCGGATTCTGGAGGGTTCAAATCTGATACCTCGGATGACGTAAACAAGTCATGTTCCTGTTCCATCTCATCACCGCTTTTCTGTATAATCCATTGCTCATAATGTTTATTGAATGATAGCCTTCGGGGCAGCACGCTCGTTTCTTTCTGGGTGACTATGAGAACTGCCGATTTAATCAGCAGCCCCACCTCCCTCTTAACAGTACTGGCAGGGAGGCTGGTGAGCTGCTGCAGGAACGTTAGAGCAAAGTCGTGATCTTTCCGGCGGTAACCATAGGTGTACCGCCAGATAATCATGATGATTCGTAACTGAGTGGCGTTGAACTTCCTTCTTGCCACCTGCTCCAAAATTTCATTAGCTACCCTGGTGTAACCATCCTCTAGTTGTGGCCCTTCCATAACCTCACCTGCTTTGCATTAAGAAGACTGAACCAAATCCCCATTAATCAATGTTGCTACAGCTTGGCGCAACTTTTCGTTGTATTCTTTCAGCCGTGCAATTTCTTTGTCTTTTTCCACTATGACGCGACCAGATTCGGCCAATGCTTCGATCAACTTCCCATTTAAGTCCAATCCAATCCCCTCACTTCCGGCGTTTTCTCTTGGTCTTATTAAGTTGTTCATAGCAGCGAGGACATACCCGCGTCCGGCCTATATACTCCTCCCGGTCTGGATTGATCTCGCTACCGCATACCTGGCAGTCCAGCAGCCGGAGGTGGATTTCTACGGACAGTGCCTTGTTATCGTCCATACAGGCGCTCCCGGAAGTCGTAGCCCCATTGCTTCCCTTCCTTTGTGTAATCCACGTAATGGTGACAGGTGCCGCTGTTAACGCTGGGACCGCATAGCATCGCCACATCATTCACCATGGTTTCTCCCTCGATCTGCCAGCGCCGGAGAAGGTGAGCACACTGTAACTCCCCTGCCTTTCCGCAACGTTCACAGCGACCGCCTGAACGTTCCATAGCCGCAGCATATACATCTTTTGATATCAGGCCCCGCTGCTTGGCTGTGGGCTTGTTGCGCTTGTGCTTTGGCTTCTGCACTGGATGAAAGCCGAAGGCGCTCATTAGTAAAGACTCAATTCAGAGAAGTGTTTAATCCGGGTGATCTTCTTTGTCTGCCTGCAGTACTCACACGTACCGCACGGTACCGGTTCGACCTCCCCAGCCTTGACCTGCTTCACCCGTTCGATATGATTGCCCACAACGCGAAGGCTTGCTGCAATGGCGTCAAAATCGAAGAATAGGATTTCATGGTCCGGCGGGTCTTGCTTTGTAACAACAACCATATGCGGGAGCAGCCATTCCTCCGGTTTACGCCCCTTCGCCTTCCGTTCAACTTCGGCATAGACTGCCATCTGTAAGCCATACCCATAGTGCTCTATAAAATTTTCATAGGCCTGAGCCTCTTTATTCCAGTGCTTGCTGTCCATGTCTTTCATAGCCTTCAGGTCAGCAAATACTATCCCTGGCTGATAACTGTCCAGCATCACTTTCCACTGGATACCGAATAACTCTGCCGTCAGGATGACCTCTTTCTGCCCGGCAAGCACCTTGAGGACCATTGGATCGGATTCAAGCACCTCGATCATAGTAAGGCATCTCTTGAAATTGGATTTGAGTTCCCCTTTAGTAGCACCACGGCTGCTGTACATCTGCGGGTTATTCGCTTTGAATTCCTCAAGAGCGCCTTCGTTCCATGCGTGAATGAATTTACCTTCTTCCAGCGCATCCTTATCGGGTTCTTCCCACTCTCCGGCCAGCTTCGCCATAGCAGCAGCCTCGCAGCCGCCGTAGGCTGGGACGAATCCTTTGAACTGGCTGACGCTCATATATGCCCTACTGGCTTCCAGCGAAAAGTAATTATCCTTGGTCAGTTTCAGCAGCTCGGTCATTCTGGATCACCTCGCTTTCCTCTGGAGGATTGAACGGGCTCTGCTGCCGGGATCGTGTCGGCTGCTTGGTGAATTCAAATGCCCCGCCCATTTCATAGATAAGGCGCTGCTCTGCATCAAAGTCCGTTTCAATCGTCTTGCACAACCGGCGGAGCACCGTCCGTTTGTACATTTCACCTTGGCTCTTTTCCCAGGCGTCCCCGAGGGATTTGCCGTAGTTCTTGCGAATCTCCTCAATTTCCCCTGCCGGAATTGATTCATAGACCATGCCGCCGTCCTGGAAGAGGGCAATTGCAAAACTACCAATGATCTTGCTGGCGTTGAACGGCAGTGGATCGAAATGAATTGCCGGGCGACCTTCAATGATCTGTTCCCGAAATATGTCGCCTTCCCGTACGTTTTTGGCGTATACGTCCAGCATTGGGCGGACACTGTATTTCTTGGTGAGCTTCATTTCGCCTTTGTAGTCCGTCTGAAATTTGAGGTCGACGCCTCCCGTAATCAGGTGGCACTCTTTAGCCAGGAAGTCCAGCCCCAATACCGCGCCTTTGAACAGATTAGCTACAATATCATCGATGGTGTATTTATGAAGGTCCTTTTCCTCGGCCACATACACCTTGCAGTTTTCCGAAAACCGTTTCTTTTTGAAGTCACTCGGAAGCGCGTCGTGCTTGGAATCAAGTATTCTATCCAAGGTCTCTTGGACTTGGGTTTCAATAGCTACGGTCACGGTTTATCCCTCCAAGGTTTCAATTTCCAGGTCTTTGCCCTTTACAGTAGAGAGCAAGAAATACTGATAATCATCGTGCTGTGCAGACTCCAGGATCTCCTGCTGCTTGCTGCCGAGGTTCTGGTATCCATCAATGCAGATCACCTTCAATGGTCCTGACTGAGCCTTGGCAAGCTTGAACGCGAAGTCCAGCGCCTCACCTTCAGACAAACCGTCTATAAGCGTGTCATTAATTCGGATACGGCCTTTGTCATCTACCGTCAGCCCATCTACCGGCAGTGCGGCGGTCTTAAGCAGTTCCTTTGGCAGCTCGCGCGCCTTTTCAATCTTCGCGGTCAGGTCCGCAGCCCGCGCTTCCTTCGGAGCCAACTTCTCCCGGATGATGTCGTTCATCCGTTCCCACTCTCTCAGAAACTCTTTCATCTGTGTGGCTTCATCCGCTGCCGCCTTCAGAGGAGCCGGATCAGACCATTCTGTTTCAGCTACTACCTGCTGAGCATTACCAGTCTTCGTCTGCTCCAGTTCGATCTGCTGCTGCTCGTATTCGTCGATACGCTCAATATCCTTGCGTTCCAGAGCTTCTACATTGCCCAGCTTGGTGCCGGCCTCTGAAAGCTGGCTTTGATATTCAGAAATGAAGGCTCGGGACTGGTCGGCTTCCTGCTGGATGGTATCCTTCGCCACTTGCTTTTTCGCGGTAAACTGAGCTTTAAGACGCTCAATCTCCTGTTGCAGCTGATTATCTAGCCGGATATGCTCGTCACTGATCCGGCGGTCTACAGCGTCAATTTTGGCCTGCTCATCCTCAATGGTGCGGATGATTACAGAGATTGATGTGTGCAAGCTATCCCGCTGCCGTTTGTACTCCAAGCGCTTGCCTTCCCGCACTGTAGCCGCCCGCTGCCGGATGTCGTCCATACGCAGAGCCAGGCTATCCACAAGACGCTGAGCTTCTTCCAGCCGCTTATTGGCATCCTCTGCATTAGACAGCTTCCGATAGAGCTCCTGCAGGTTAACCCCACGCCATATTTCACCGTCATAGTTCGGGGGAAGGTCGCGCTTAATCCCTTCGATATTCGCCCGCAGCAGGTTGATTTCGCGGTTGATGCTGGACCGCTCTTCGAAATATGCTGATTCGATCTGCTGCAAAATCTGAAGGATATGCAATTGGTAGTCAGCCTCCGGCATCTCCCCAAACCATGACTTGATATCCTCAACCGTCCAGTCAATCTGCAGCATGTTCAGGATGATTTTCGTTTGCTCCTTTACATCCTTCTGCACAAACTCAATCGGCCGGAAAATTTCGCCGTTAATCAGTTTCCGCAAGAAGCCCTCCGTGCTGTTCACAGCTTTGCTATCGTGCTTAACCTTGAGATAGTCAGCCTTTTCAGCCCGGACCTTCCGGGTAATCTGCAAGCCGTCTGTCAGTTCAACGAACAGTTCAGCCTCTTCCTGCCCGTGGCTGATGACCTCCGTGCGCCGGCTGTTATTCGTCAGGGCCTTCTCCAGTCCCTCAATGAGGCTGGTCTTGCCTGCGCCGGAATCACCATCCACTTTATTGATCTTGCCTGGGGATACGTTCAGCTCTTTGATCCCCAGCCAATCCTTGATTTCAATGCGCTTAATATGGAGCATCTTTACAGCCTCCTAATATTTGTGTTATATTGACCGTGAATTTTTGAATAAGGGTTTGCTTAACGCTCCTGGTTGCAGCCAGGGGCGTTATTCGTCTATTACATCTACTAAGTCAGGCTTTACAGGTTCGGCCTCCCAGGGGTCCAGCGTGCGGACCAGAACCGGGATTGGAACGTCCACCGCCTCCAACATGCAAAGCAGGCACTTGGGCTGGGCATCATCGTGAACTGCGTAATCTGCTTTGTTGCCGCAGCTGCATTTTTTACTCATTGGATCAACTTCTCCCTACGTTTTTGGGCTCAAAACCCCGATTTTGGCAAAAAAATAATAGCGGTTATGAAATCCGCGTTTTAAAACAGTGATACATTGCCATCCTTTTCGACCCAAAACTCATTCCCATGGTCATCCTTTACCAGGACATCAATTGTGCCGTCTTCCGCTTCCACGGCTCCCATTACTGTGATGGACTGTATGAGTGTTCCTGTTTTACCGATCAGTTCAGTGACTTCCTTCATCGTGTTCACCCCCTTTCAAGTAGGAAATTCATTTCCGCTTACTCCTGGATGACCTCATATCCTTCGCCTGACTTGAATCGCTAGGGTATCCAGTATTCAGAGGCGGGGCTGCCACATGGCCCTCAAGGTTCTTCTTAGCGGCTGTGGTATCGAATCCGACTCCTTGCGGCTTGCCGTACCGCCCAAACAGTTCCTTACGCTCCATAGCGTGAGCTCTGCGGCAATGCAAATTTGTGATTACATCGCCTGTGTGACCGCAATTAGGATAAGGACATTTGACTGTGCTGCGGATTATGATTGTCATGGCTTTCCTCCGTCATTGATGCCATGTTCGCGCCGGAAGGTGAGGACTTCTTGTTCTGTGATGTATCCAGCTTTGATCATGAGGCCGGGTGAGTAACGCCTAATGATTCGGATAACTTTCTAATCATCTGGGGACTTGTTCCAATTTCGCCGGATTCGATCCTGCTAATGGTCGCATTTGATATGCCTACTTTTCTGGCGAACATTCTGGCAGTTTTGAATCCTTTGGCCTTCCTGAGTTGCTTAAGATATTCACCGAATGACAGAGCACTCATACACACACCGCCAGTTGTTCAGCAGGCGAGGCCCATAGTGCGAGAACAGCATCTGTGTGTTTCCGGCGCTCTCTGATAGCTTGCTGTTCCATGTTCTGGTCACCAGCTTCCTTGGCTGCATGTAATACTTTCAACCAGTTAGCCATCTGCTCACGGTGGTAACGGATTTCCGCTTGCTCTACGTTCACGCCATTCCCTCCAGTTCCAGTTGCAGCGACTCTACCACTACAAGCATTCCTGTGTTACCAGACCAGTACGCCCGAGCCCGATCTATAAATTCTTGAATTTGGTCTTTGCTGCATTTGCGCCTTTTGCAATCCTGCATAATGTTTGATAAATCCGATGAAGCATTCATTGTACTCATTGGGATTCTCCTTTCTCCAGATCTTCAAAGTCGAAGAAATTGAACAGGTTAGGATCATTAATAAGCTTCTCTTTTCTGGCCTTTGCCTTTTGGATCAGCTTATCTGCACCATCACGATTTCTTACCATGTTAAAAATCTGCCTATCAAGAATCTTAGTGTCGTTACAACTGTCAATTACCTGGTAGACCATCCGCCGCGGTTCATTATCTGCGGCCTCATCATATGCAGCAATTAATCGAACACCATCACCGTCTTTGAAGCTACCGATCAACTGCCGCGCCTTCGCCCTGATTGCATCCCTACGCATCTTTTCCTCGTCAAGTGTTATTCTCTCTTCGAGAAAAGAGACAACCTCGTCTATGGTGAACTTCCTGCTCATGAATCCGAGAATGAATTCCGTCCGGTCCTCCCGATCAAGATTATGTTTTTCCATGTTATTTCCCCACCCTTCGAGGGCCTTTTAGTGCCGCCTTCATTTGATCTTTCAATCTTTGAAATTCGTCGATTCCACCTTGAACCTGGCTCATGCTAAGCTCAATTTCACTACGATCACGCCTAGTCTCCATCCAATTCATCATTCGTTCTTCTGTCACCGTTCCGCGAATTCTCACGGCAGCGTCAATTAAGTTGTTTATGATCTTAGCGTCCCTGTATTGCTCATCAATCAACTGCTTGCGAAGCTCAAACTTCTTCTCGTCGGCGGTCAATTTATCCAGTCTTTCCTTTGCCATCTCCGGCGGTGCCTGGCGAAGCTTTTCAGCTCCACTGATAGCTAAGTCAACTGGAACCTTCGCTTCTGCAAGCTGCGGGAAGTCTTCAATTGCCTTCTGATACTGCTCTGCCTTTTCAGGATCACGCGCTGTAATGATGGCTTCGATCTTGTTTAGGTTCTCAAGCGCTGGGTATTTTTCGACTGCATTTACATGCTGTTTTGCATCATTGATAGTTTGGCGGGGCACGCCCAGCCTTTCAGCAACCTTCGCTTCAGAATCAGGTTTTGCTGGCCTACCTCCCTCTGGGGGGTTATTGCCGATCTTCGGCAAAAACTCTTCTCTCAGTACATCCTTTGCCGCTTCAGCTAATTCTGTAAGATTCTTTGATGCCTCAAACTCTGTCAACGCCTTGCGCTTCGTGTTCTCCTCCAGTTCGATCAGACGCTTTTCCCTCTCTGTTAAATCAGCCAGAGTGCGGGTCTCAACTTCCTCCCGGCCCAGCAGCTTGTGAGCTTCCAGTCTGCGGTGTCCGGCGATTAGATTCCCAGCCTCATCAATGATGATGGGGTGCAGCAGCCCACGGGCTTGAATGCTCTCTGCCAATCCGGCGATGTCGCCCATATCTTCCCGGATGCGAGTACCGATATTGATGCTCTTTATTGGTGTGAGCAAGGTTGTTCACCATCCTTTCTGATAATTTGAATTCAGTTTTCAAGGAACGGTATGGCACTACACAGTCTTTCTTTGATAAAGACGTTTTCTAAATCCGGTTTTTACGGATTCTTTACCCAAAAAAATATGCTCATCCGGCACATCATAAAGATCCAGTAATTCAAGGAGGAATGCGTGTGGTATGTTAGTAGAGTCTTCTTCGTATTTTTGAACAGTATCAACGCTCTTGTTAACTTCCACCGCCACTTCACCTTGACTCATCCCCTTATTGACTCTTGCCGCTCGAAGTGTAATCTTGAACATTTCGTCCCTCCTTCCTCTTGGTGTAACCCTATATTATTCCCCTAAAACCGGATTGTCAACCGGATAAACCGGATTTTTTTAGTTGTTTTTTTGGAAAATTGCGCTATAATGAAGTAGAAAATCCTGTTAAAGCGGACGAGGAAAGGAATGGATAAATAAAGTGCGTAGAAAACTCACGGATGTAGATAAAAAACTTATGGAGAAAATGGCTAGTAACTTAAAGGCGGTTCTCGAGAAACAGGGAATAACTCAAAAAGAGCTATCTGAAAAGTCTGGAATTTCAACAAGTGCGATATCTGAATATGCAAACGGGAAAACACTAATGACTCCCAGTACAGTTTTTCTCTTCGCCGAGAAACTCGGAGTAGCCAATGGGGATATTGACCCAAGATTTAGAGACACGGAGAAAATAAAAAAAGACCTCCCCATTAACTTAACTGGGGCGGCCTTAGACGAACTACCAATCGAAACTTTAGACATACATAATCTGACAAAAAACGGAATTCCGCTTACTGAGAAACAGAAGAAGAACCTTGTGAAAATTTTGAATTCTGCTCTTGATCTGATGGACCTGGAATAGAATTTAAGTATTTTTCCGCTTCGGTTATGTCGATACCACGGGCACTAAGGCGTTGTAAAAGTTCTTCGGTACTGATGGTGTAGATTATTGTGATAAGTCATCACTCCCTGTTATGGAAATTTCCGCCGCGATAATATAAGACGAGCATACCATAAATGCGAACAGAATACGAACGATTTTCAAGAAAGGAGAACAGCATGGCATACCTGCTCGGGGAATGCCTGCTACCAGACCGTTTAAAAGAAAAAGGTATTAAACCAGTCGATTTTGCTCGGCACATGAAATGTTCCCGCTCCTTTGTGAGCCAATTGATTTCTGGAGAATCCAAAATGTCACTAGAATTTGCGATCAATGCGGCCCATTATCTTAATTGCCGGGTAACTGACTTATATGTATTGAATTGGTCTGGTAACAGGTCAGAGTAGTTTTTCTACTCTCCCTTGAACAGGACGTTAAGTAACACTTAACATTCTGTCTTATAAATTAAGGCAACTTCCTGTATTACCACAGGTCTTATTATTAGTCAATACTTTTTCACCGTGTGAACTCCTTTACAATTACTATTAAATCCCATTACAAGATTTATGTAAATGTTTAGTCGTCATATGAATTCTATGACAGTCCTTTCAAATTTCGACAGACTTTGCGTCATCCACATGTTATAATCCTCAAAAAAATAAACCGCCTTTGGCGGTCTAGGAAAATATACAGTTTAACTGTAATGCCAATATTTCCTTCATCAGAGTCTTATACCCCTTCTCCGATAACATGCATTTTTCATCTCCATCAAAAAAAGCCGTTTTGGAAAAACGATCCACTTGAACGACTTTCATCAAGTTAATAGATGCTGTCCGGTCCGCAAGAGAAAATCTAAAACCACTATTGTTGATGACCTCAGTCCAATAATTCAATGTACCTGTTGTATAATACTCCCGTACCGCTGTAGTGACAACCACACACCTGTATTTGCTACTAAATCTCAAATAAAGAATGTCCTCGACAGGCAAAGGATATAATCCACGTTTTCCGGCATGGTCTTTAGTAACACTTAAAATGACCATTGATACCAACTCCCGATTTATTTCAATAACTCTTCTGGCACTTCAGGTTGATGGATATACAATATACTTGCAGTATTCACAAATGCAAATGCAACCAGGGAAAGAACAGTTGCCAGACTATGGGCAATTCGTTTTTTAATCATGAATGTCACCTCCTTTCAAGCGAATAAGCGTCAATGACTGAACAAAAAAACTTAATGATAATGCGGAATAGTCAACAAAAAAAGCCACACTCACCACCAAAACACCGGCTAATTTTAGTATCGGATAATACCTTTTTGGAATCCTGCTTTGTCGCTCAATTCTAGATGGAGCAAAAATAACTACGCAAAATATGCTTATAATCGACATGTAAAAATTCATTTTCCGACTCATTTCGACAAAAGAAAACAATGTGAACATTGTTGTCGTTGTTAATACACAGAGAACTCCGGATCTTAAATGAACTCCTCCAGTAATTTGACGAAGAACAGCGAATGATAAGAGCATTACAGAAACTTCTGAAATCTTTCTTGTTAGAAGTGATATAGTCAAGGTTAAAACTAGAATAAAGACTACGTTATATACACCTTCTAAGGCAAACTTCAAAACTGCCTCACTTGCTCGATGATCGGGTGCGGCTCTCTTAATGGCTCTGGCCGTTACAATGGATAACCTTTCAATCATTCTCTCGATCCTTCCGTGTTGCATAATAGAGCAAATAAGCCGATATAGCGGTGAAGAATAAAATATTTATGTATATCTCGTTGTAAAACATAAGCAACGAAATTCCTATGAAAAAGAGTATGATAAGCAGTACAACCATAATATCTTCAAATTTAAATCGAAGTCTATGGAGTTCAAATGTGAATCCATGGCCTGTACGATAAAATAACCATGACAGAATCATAATCACTGAACCACTTGCCAACTGCAATACATATCCATTCGAATCAGTAGCCTGAGCCTCACCAATTGATCCAAAAAATAAAATGGCTAATCCAGTTTGAACAACACCAAAAATCACGTAACCACTAATGGTTAAAATAATCGAAAACCCCAAAGGAATCCTTACAAAAATTGCGAAAAACAGTATAAAGTAAAATATTGTTACTATAGGCATTATGCCTCCAAGCTGAAATTCATTTCTTAAAATAAAGCTCTGAAGATTGATAAGAAGAACCAGAACCAACGCTTGCCAGGCATGTTCTTCCCATCTGAACCTGAAAAGACACATAATCAAAAAGTAAAGCGAAAAAGCTTCAACCGTGGAAAAAAACAAAAACAAGATTGAATCCCACATTACAACACCGCCCACTTCATAATCTTTCGACATAATTATATATCCGAAGACCTATTAGCGTATAGTAATATTTCCCTGCATCTGATAGACTGATTTTGTTAATTATTATCAGATTTAGGGGATGAGATGTCATGGTTAAAGCTTTAAAGTGGGTGGGCTATATCGTGCTAGGATTAGCTATTATCGGTGGAATTGTTGCGGGAAAAACTTATGGACCTGAACCGGAGTATTCATTCGAGGATAAAAAATTCGCTTGGAGCTATATGCTAATGTTTTGGGCTGCTGGAGGGGTTTCGGCAATCTTCACTCTTGCCTTTGCTGCTTTACTTGATCATGTAAAAGAAATTTCAGACAGAATGGAAAAAGTTGAACGAACAACAGAGAGATTATATAATAAAACTTCCTAAGCAAATATTACGAACAACCTAGGAATCAGATGAAGAAGCATCAACAAAAAAAGCCCTGCAGACCACTTCACTACGTCCAGCAGGGCATTATTTATGTTGTAGGCTCTTTTAATATGGCACCGATCTCCGCTGTGTACTTGGTCAGCCGCAGGCTAATCTCGGTACGCATAACATCCCTCGTCAATCCAAACCGTTCCTGATATCCTCTGCAAAAGATTTTGTGATATAGGATAAATTCGTCCTGCTCATCCGCCAGCACCTTGATATTCCGCTGCTTCAGCTCTTTTTGCAACCGATAAGTATCTTGCATAATCCGGCGCTGGATAGCTTGGCCGGCCATTGAATAAGCGCGTTTCAGAATGTTGCCGGAGTGTTCAAGCTCCTTCAGGCTCTTGCCAACCATCGTATCTATGTAAGGGAGCAAGATGAAGTCTCGGACCATCGTCCTCTCGTCAATCGTTATCATATTACTTCCGGCATTACGCTGCTGCTCCTCGAACTGCTCCACATGCTCAGTCATGATCATTTTTGTTTTCCACCGCTCGTTGCCCTCCAATTTGGACACGGTGACCCCTCCTTAATGATACAGCCAGTAATCTATGTTAGTGCCACCTCTAGCGTTCTGAGCGCCTCCCTGCGGCGCTGTATCGCATGGAATGTTGCGTTCCCACGCTTCTAGTATAACCGCCTTCTGGATAGGTTCAGACACGCTCCATTGTATGTAATTTTCGGCGGCCAACACTTTTAATCCCTTGAATATCTCCGCTGGTCGCCGCCCGCTTAACCGCCTCAACTCTGGAAGAGTCGGCATCCGTTTGAAGTGATAACGAAACTGTACGATGATCCGCAGCAGCTTACGCGGGGTATCGTCAAGCATATCTACGCTCCTGCACTGACTGCCAAGCGAGGATGTTGGCGACCAGAAATACCCGGGGCGCACCGGTGGAAAGGCAGGTCGCGCGTATACGGCCATTACGGATGCCGTGTACTTCAATCTTCCTCTGCGTGATCTTCCCCGCTTTGTCCATATATACGATTTCAACGGTTTGACCAATGTGCATTTGATCGCCTCCCATTAAATAAGAACATTTGTTTGTATTATAACCAAACGTACGTTCTATATACAATATGTAAGATACTCTTTTACTAGGATAAAAAAGATTTTCATCATATTTACTCACTTTATTACATATATAGGCATATTTGTTTAGACAATCTTTCTTTGTTTTTGTAAAGTCAGGTAGCATTAATACATAATAAGGAGTGTACCGAATGAAGAAAATCAAAATAATATTAATGTTTTTGCTTATTTTCGCAGCTTTTCCTATTTCCAACATCTTAGCCGCAAATGAAGATTTATTGTCGGGCAAGTTATTTGTTTCACCTAATAATAAAGTTAGCAATCTAGCTTATATCACTGACAATAAAGACAGTACAACATCATGGTGGACTGGAATTGAAACTATTTATTATGAATTCTCTGAGCCAGTTAACATTTCTAGTGGTAGATTTATACTTAATACTTCAAACTCTAAAGCTGGAGTTAAATTATATGATGATACGGGAGCACAAATATATTATTCAAACTCTTCGGCTGGTACATATACCATTGGGGCGCTATCTAATGTAAAACGTATTGAGGTTATAGGTACATATTCCAACGACTTCGGTGGATCAAGCATTGCGGATTTTAAACTTTATGGATCTGTGACTGTTCCAACACCGACGCCAACAGTAACGCCTACACCTACAGCAACACCTACTGCAACACCAACACCAACACCAACACCAACACCGACAGCAACACCAACAGCAACACCAACACCTACTGCAACACCAACACCGACAGCAACACCGACAGCAACACCAACACCTACTGCAACACCAACACCGACAGCAACACCGACAGCAACACCAACACCGACAGCAACGGCAACAGCAACACCTACACCAGCGCTTGATCCTACTCTTGATGTAGCCATCGCTCCCGAAAAAATCGGTGTAGGCAAAGAGTTTACTGCTGATATTTCACTTAAGAACGTGAAGGATATTTATGCTGAAGACTTCGAAATCAGATATGACAATAAGCTTCTCCAATACCTAGGCTTTGAAGAAGTAACTGGCTATAAGGTATATAACAATCCAACCGATCAAAACGGTTCCGTTCGCTTTGTAGTAGCCAGCCAAGGCGAAGAATATGGTATTAACAAAGACACTGTAGTTATAAAACTTAAGTTTAAGGCTAAGGCTATAGGCACGGCGGTGATCGATTCTACGAAGGCAAGGATCGCAGACACAAAGGAAGAATATGATCTAAAAAAAGACAACTGCTTAGAGGACAGCATTATTATTGAGGCGGCTGACGTCAACAAATCAGGACAGTACACCCTACTCGATCTCTCAATTGATGCTAGATATTTCAAGTATTTCGCGGCTGATGTTGACCCTGTGAAGTACAACGCACAGCAAGCCGGTGATGAATACGTTAATGATGACGATCTACTCTTCATTGTGGATCAAATGTTAAACAATCCAGACTACCAGCCTAATACTTAAATACAACGTTAGCAAGAAACCCGTCAAGCTCAGGCTTGACGGGTTATTTTATATATACTCTAAATTCAAAGCGTTCCCGGATAAACCGGCCACTAGCAATCTTCACACTTTCTGGAGAGTATCCCTCTACTATGCCGCCGTAATCCATGATATGCCCTTCAGGATCATCTTCTGGGCGGAACCATACAGATACCTTAGATTGCGCCAGCGCTGCCGCCAGGAAGTCTGTATCACTCTCTAGAACCTTATAAGTATTATTCAAAGCGCTCACTCCTATGTAACAAAATACCCCACCAATAATGGCAGGGTACGGTGCTTCCGTTACATTTATTTTATCTTGGCAGGAACAATGTGTAAATGCTATTTTGCAGAATATTCATCTACGCTGAACGTAAGAATCTTATCGAAGATCACATAGTCCTTCCGGCTGGTGAATGGGCCTTTGTTATTATCGTGCTTATTGATTGCAAACGATGCAGTTCCTGTACCGCCCTGCTTATTCTCATACCAGGTGATAAAGGAATTCACTTCCTCCATGCTTAAATCAAATTCTTTTTCAAGGCCGGTGTTCATCGTTACTACCAGGATAGCACGGTTACCGGTAGATTGATCCGGAGTAGGACTAGGTGTCGCAGTTGGTTCCGGAGTTGCTGTTGGTTCGGTAGTCGGTGTAACTGTCGGTTCTGGTGTAGCCGTAGGCTCAACGGTTGGTGTAGGTGTTGGAACAGTATCCTCATAAAGTTCCCATTCAAGCACCTTTATATCGTATTTATTATTATTCCAAATGAAAACCTTACTTACGTTGTTTACTCTAGCAGGCAACTCATATATTCCATCGTCACCGGGAACACTACTTATAACCGTTAACGATGTTACCTTTGAATCGTAAAAAGCAAAGTAAAGAGGCTGATCATCCGCATTTTCAATATGCAGCTTATACCTGTCGATAGTCTGAGGCGTAGAAAAATCATAAATCAGGAAGTCGTTGATCGTGGTTGATTTCGTATCTGCTTTTACAACGAAACCAGTATTAGTGTTATTATCGGTAACCGAAGTCGTTGTTCCGATCGGATTGTTTTGATTAGTTCCTGTTTTAACCACTTTCCCAGATAATAATGCTACAGATTCCGCATTTACATTTGACGGTAATGCAACTAAATTCAAAATAAGGGTTACAGCTATTAAAACGATCGCTACTCCTGCTTTGTGTTTCCACTTCATCTTCATCTACTCCTTTAATATGTATGCATCAAGCCTACACTAAATAAAGGCGAACAAACAGTCTGTTATTCGACAGAAATTTACAATACACTTAAGGGTTGTTGAGGGAATATGTGGATTAAAGTCAATGAACAGAAATAAAGCCTATCGACCATTTTAGGTTGACGGGCTTACTTTATGTATACTCTAAATTCAAATCGTTCGCGGATAAATCGGCCACCGGCAATCTTAACGGACTCTGGCGAGTATCCCTCTACTATACCCCCGTAATCCATAATATGCCCTTCTGGATCATCTTCTGGCCGGAACCATACTGATACCTTAGTCTGTGATAAAGCAGCCGTCAGAAAGTCTGTATCGCTCTCAAGGACTTTGTATGTAGTGCTCAAATTAACCACTCTATAAACCATATGTAAATAAAGCTAATCCTAAAACAACAACCCCTACTGCCATCATCACATTTACCTTTTTGTTTTTTAAATAGAGATACCCCCAACAGATACGAGCGCTCCACACATCGTTACCATAATTAATGATCGTTGTCCCCGATCTACACC
The DNA here is from genome assembly GCF_000758705.1 of Paenibacillus graminis. NCBI lineage: Bacteria > Bacillati > Bacillota > Bacilli > Caryophanales > Paenibacillaceae > Paenibacillus > Paenibacillus graminis. The sequence continues at coordinate 4,282,188 of NZ_CP009287.1, forward strand.
GTCATAATGGATGAATAAGGACATGCCTAGAAGAATAGTTGCCGTAATAAAGTGAACACCAAGCGCTCTTAAGGTCTTTTTCATTCAAACACTCCCTATATAAAATACCCCACCAATACTGGCAGGGTACGGTACTTCCGTTACATTTATTTTATCTTGGCAGGAACAATGTGTAAATGCTATTTCGCAGAATATTCGTCTACGCTGAAGGTAAGGATTTTATCGAAGATCACATAGTCCTTCCGGCTGGTGAATGGGCCTTTGTTATTATCGTGCTTATTGATTGCAAACGATGCAGTTCCTGTACCGCCCTGCTTATTCTCATACCAGGTGATAAAGGAATTCACTTCCTCCATGCTTAAATCAAATTCTTTTTCAAGGCCGGTGTTCATTGTCACAACCAGGATTGCCCGATCGCCTGTCGGCTGCTCTGGTGTTGGAGACGGGGTTACAGTTGGTGTTGGCTCAATGGTTGGTTCTGGTGTAGCAGTAGGTTCAACCGTGGCAGTGGGTGTTGGTTCTGGAGTTGCTGATGGGGCTGAGTACAAATTGAACTCTGCAATATTCAAAGATATCGTTCCACGTTGGCAAACGTATACTTTCTTTACATTAGGAACAGGAATAGATAGGTTATATATTCCATTATCGGCGGGTATAATCCCACCAATGCTTCCACTTAATTCATTTCCGTTAGCATCCATAAATACAATGGACACTGGAGCATTATTATAGTTAGGTATAAGCATTTTGTATGCACTTATAGTAAGTGGACTATTGAAAGTATAGACTAAAGTATCAACTACAGTACTATCGCTTCTTTCAGTTATTAAAGTAAAATATGTAGACTCATTGTTATCGGTTACTGCTGCAGTTGATCCCTTAATATTTGTAATACTTGTTGAAGTGCTTATTGCAACTCCATCCAGCAATCCCACTGGACTCTCTGCAGCTTTAGTTAAATTAGGCGTAACGATCAGGATAAGTAAACATAGAACGATAAAACCAATTACTTTCTTCTTCAAAACATCCATCTCCTTTAATATGTATGCATCAAGCCTACACTAAATAAAGGCGAACAAACAGTCTGTTTCTCGACAGAAATTTACAATACACTTAAGGGTTATTGAGGGAATATGTGGATTAAAGTCAATGAACAGAAATAAAGCCCATCGACCATTTTAGGTTGACGGGCTTACTTTATGTATACTCTAAATTCAAATTGTTCCCGGATAAAACGCCCACCGGCAATCTTAACGGACTCTGGCGAGTATCCCTCAACTATACCACCGTAATCCATCATGTGGCCTATTGGGTCCGGTTCTAACCGAAACCACACTGACACCTTAGACTGAGCCAGCGCCGCAGCCAGGAATTCCGTATCACTCTCCAGAACCTTATAAGTATTATTCAAAGCGTTCACTCCTATGTAACAAAATACCCCACCATTACTGGCAGGGTACGGTACTTCCGTTACATTTATTTTATTGTGCCTGGCACAAGTTGTAAATGCTATTTCGCAGAATATTCATCTACGCTGAACGTAAGAATCTTATCGAAGATCACATAGTCCTTCCGGCTGGTGAATGGGCCTTTGTTATTATCGTGCTTATTGATTGCAAACGATGCAGTTCCTGTACCGGACTGTTTGTTTTCATACCAAGCAATGAAGGAATTGACTTCATCCATGCTGAGGTCAAACTCTTTTTCAAGGCCGGTGTTCATCGTCACAACCAGGATTGCCCGGTCACCTGTAGGTTGCTCTGGAGTTGGAGACGGGGTTACAGTTGGTGTCGGTGTAACCGTTGGTGTCGGTGTAACCGTTGGTGTCGGTGTAACCGTTGGTGTCGGTGTTGGCTCTACCGTTGGTGTCACTGTTGGAGTTGGTATTGCTGTTGCTGTTGGTACTGGTGTTGGAGTTGCTGTTGGCTCAATGGTTGGTTCAGAAGTAGCTGTAGGTACTACGGTTGGGGTAGCTACCGGCTCTGCAGTTGGTGTTATAGTCGGTGTCGGTTCTATATTATACAGATTAAACTCAGCAACATTTAGTGTTCCACTACCTTTTTGTATTACCCATATTTTCTTCACATTAGTCAAAGGCTTAGCAAAGGAATGTATTCCATTATCACCTGGAATCACTTCATTAACGATACTACCTTCAATCGCTACACCTTTACTATCTTCGAAAACTATATACATTTTTTCCCTATTATAATTTGTTATGAACATTTTGTATGAATTAATGGTAACAGGACTGTCGAATATAATGAGAAAGGAATCTTGCTTTGATTTTGAACTATCACTTCTTTCGTATATCAAAGGGTAACTAGTTAATTCATTATTATCGGTTACTTGTAACGTTGATCCCATTACAGTCGTATTATTTGTACTTGTTCCAATTGCTTTACCATCCATTAAACCTACAGGACTTTCAGCAGCTTTAGTTAAATTAGGTGCGGCGATCAAGATAAGTAAACATAGAATCATAAAACTAATTACTTTCTTCTTCAAAACATCCATCTCCTTTAATATGTATGCATCAAGCCTACACTAAATAAAGGCGAACAAACAGTCTGTTATTCGACAGAAATTTACAATACACTTATGGGTTATTGAGGAGGGAATATGCAGGTTGAATCGAGGATACGAACTCTAAATCACTGGTATGGGGAACTTTCCTGGGCAGTATCTATACGTATAATTCATACGTTGACACGTATTATTAATACGTATATAATAGGAGTGTGAGGAGGGCTGAGATTGAAGGCTTACAGTTCAAGAGAAATCATAAAAATTCTTGAAGAGGACGGATGGTACATAATCGGAGCAAATGGGAGCCACCATTACTTCAAACATTCGACAAAGCTCGGTAAAGTTACCGTGCCACATCCTAGAAAAAGCTTTCCTCCCAAGACACAAGCAAATATCCTTAAATCAGCAGGGTTGTAGGGGCGCAAGCTCCTCTCCCTCAAGGAGGCTAAACTATATATGAGTAAAAAAGATGTATACCGCTTTTGGGCGCTGCTCGATACGGCAGACGAAGGAATCTCTGTTCGCTTTCCCGATCTTCCCGGATGCCTGACTTCCGGAGACAGCGCGGAAGAAGCCTATGCTGCAGCCCGTGAAGCGCTGGAGGGATTTCTGTACGTCATGGAGCAAGATGGTGACTCTATTCCCGCACCTTCCCCATTGGATGTGATACTGGCACAAGCAGATGTCGGAGAAGCCGCATGTGACGTTCAGGTGTATATGCCTGTTGTTCGGGAGGCTATGGAGAACAAGGCTGTAAAGAAGACGCTGAGCGTACCCAAGTGGTTAAATGATGCAGCGGAGAGTCAGCACCTTAATTTTAGCCAGGTCCTTCAGGAAGGATTGAAACGGAATTTAGGTATTGATAATCAGCGCGTTTAAGTGGCAATTGCTTGGCCTATTCACCCGCCTGACGATGGCCGGAAGGGAAACGGCCGAAACTCACTCCCCAATCTTGGAGGGTGAGTCGCGGGAACCCGCAACTGTTCTTCATAAAATAAAAAAGCCCCCGCGCTGGGCAGAGGCATACATAAAGGAAAATACTCCCTTATTGGCGAATGACTAATAGTTTGTCATCTGACCAAGAAGGGAGGTATTACAGTGGATGAATTGGCGAAGAGTATTTTATCTTTCCTGATAAAAGAAAACGAAAAGGGAGAGTCGTGGTCTCCCTTGAATGACGAAGCTTCAGAGAAAAGATTTGAAGCTCCATGGACAAGAATAATGGTGCGGCTCCGCATGATGCAAGCCGGTGGTTTGATCACTATTCAAGCTTTAAACTCGGACGACGAACCGTCCGATGTTGGGATCAAATTAACCGAAAAAGGCAAGAACTTTTCAATTTAAACTTTGATGTCATGGAAGGTCTGGATAGATTCGCGAATAATCTCCCGGACCTTTCCTAAATTATCTTCGTTCAGCAAAGAGATTTTTATGAGAACACTAAACGCGCTGCAGAAACCCGTGATGCTTGTTGCCTCTTCCGGATTTTCTTCATAGAATTTCTTCACAAATTTCATGGCACTTTTAATGGATGCCAGGTTCCATTCTTCATTAGTCATATATTTTTCTCCTTCCTTATTTGATCCTATGTAGGAACTCTTGATAAAACCTCCGTCTATAAGCTCAGTTTGTCCGTGATTATGATCCGTTTTAATCGGAGGAACGAGAGAAAAGTCATAACCATTCTTGTTAACCTTAAAGTAGTCGCTATCTTTCGGAATCCCAAAATTATGAGCTCCTGTAGATACCGGATTTGCTTCCTTTTCTGCTTCTCGCTTATCAAGTTCTTCACGTACAATTCTCCGGATCATTTCCTCATTCATTTACATTTCCTCCCTAAAACTTCTGGCAAATTATACCGTATAATATGGTAATATGAAACCAAGGAGTGATTCTCTTGAAAAAAGCAATTATAGGACTTGTAGCCGGTATGTTAATCGGATCGGCAGGAATGGCCGCAGCTGCGACCACCCCAACCGTCCAGGCTGTACTTGCAAAATTCACAATTTCCATCGACGGACAAAAGCAGACGCTTAAGAATGATCCGCTTGTTTATAAAGGCACTACATACCTGCCAGTCCGCGAAGTGGCCGAAATGACAGGGTACGCATTGGAGTTTGATAATTCGAAAAAATTCATTGATTTCAAATCGAAGGGAGGAACTAACGTGACCACATCACAAGTTGAAAACGAAATTAATTTAAGTGAATGGATTTCTGCTAAAAAATTAGTTGAGGATTACGCCGTGGACATATCAGCAGCTTCTGGAAAAATTAGAGATATCAGTTTTGAGCTGGGCGATAAAAAGATAGTTTTCTCAATGCCTGGGCAATTGGTAAATGACGAATATACAAGCGTTGATGGTATGCATACCGCCATTGTTAAGGATGGGACTATCTATCTCTCGAAAGAAGCAGCTTCTTATTTAGGAGTTAATTTCTAATAGTTCCCACCCCCTCTGCTTTGAACGAACAATTGAGAAACAACTGTGGCCGCTATACGCCCGAGTTTATCGGGCGTTATGCGGATCTCGTGAAAAACCCCCCTATTAACCTTTCCACTTTCATCCTTGCTCAAATAAGGAATGATGTCTATATCCGTCCCACTTGTCTCGTTAAACGGGACCACATTACCATCCACTGTTATGTTTAAAGCCGTTGGTGATGGCCCTGAATAAATTCCGTACTCGATCCCGTGTGTATGAGCTGGGATCTGATGTGTATGTTCCATGTTGTGTGTATGCTCCATGTCGTGCGTATGATCCATGTCATGTGTGTGCTCCATATTGTGCGTATGTGAATCAATGTTGTGAGTATGATCCATATCATGTATATGATCAGGCAAATCTATTAAATGTGAGTGCATAGCCGGGTTGTGAGTGTGCCCCGCATGGGTAACCCAAGTCACAAACCCCCCGCCTGGTGTCGCTAATTGAGTTCCATTAGCCACACCATGATTATGGGCACCTTCATATGTTGTGGGATCTGGTGCAAAACCCGGATCTAGTTTATAAGCTCCGGTTCTGGTATTGACCACTCCTCCACCAGCTGCTGTTGTTGATCTGCTGCTTGGACCTGATGTTGTTTGCCCCCCTGCCGCCGTGGTTTCTGTACTACTAGGCCCTGCTGTCTGCCTTGTGCTAGGCCCTGCTGTGTCTCTTGTGCTCGGTCCAGCCGTTTGTGTGCTGCTCGGACCGGATGAAACTGCTGGAGCCGAAGCAATCGCCTTACTATAAGCCCGGAACGCCTCTACCTGGAACGACAGCATGACTTTATTGATCCGCGCCGTCTCCTCCGGTACGTAGAACTTGAGGATGGCTGGATGTGTTGGGTCTGCATTGTCTGCAAAATCCCTGGTATCTAAGTTGGTTGCCCCCTGCGCATATGAATCGTTAATGTGCTGCCGGTTCTGCAGGTCCGCTATGCTTCCCGCGATATCCTCTGTCCGGTTTGCGATTTCAATCTGTACGTCTCCAGGTGCGCCGAGCATGTCATCCTTGCCCACGTTGACCACCCGCACAATAACATCCTCGCCCATCTCATCATCTTGTACCCTTACACGCGCTCCGGTCTTGAACTTATATATCTGCTGTCCAGTCAGGCGGTGAATTTCAGAGCCTCCGACGCGGTAGGATATGCGAGGCACCTTTAGCTCATTAAACAGTGTCTGGCAGCGAGCCAGCAGTGTCTCAGGGTATTCGAAACGTCGGTCCACAAAGATAGATGAAAGTATACCGTACTTAGCCTGCGCTGCTGCATCCTCGATGTATGGCAGGCCGCCGTTAATTCCCGCGAATGTCAGTTGATTAACCCCTTCTCCAAATCCAAGACCATACAGCCGCGTGCATAGGTTTGTCGGGTCCACTACCTTCTCAATCTCCGTCATGTTCACGCCATACCGGATATAAGCCGTAACCGCTTCATCGGGTGGCACAAGGTTCAGCGTCCAAGGATAGGATGTGGTGTCCCATGTCCACTGATATTCGGAGTCAAAAGGCTTTGGCACCGAAAAAAGCGCCCCGAGCAGCGTCTCATTTTCCCAGTTGTATTCGAATTGTCGCGTGAAGCCCACTGTTCCCAGCTTCCAACGAGGCATAACTTGCTTGGATAGGATATACTGAATCACTTGAGCGGTGTACACACCCAAATTACCAACCGTATGAGATTGGAACAGTACGTCATTCAGCAGCGTAGCCAGGACATGCTCACATTCATATTTGATAATCGGCCCGCTCTGGCTCCGGTTCATGGTGTTCGGTACAATTCGAAAGAGTTCCACCCGTTCGTCATCATCGTACAGCTCTACAAAATAGAACGGCCGGCACTCTACATTCTTGGGATCATCCCCCGGCAGGCTGAAGCCCGCGGTCCATAATGAATTGAGTGGCATACTATATTCGATGTCAAACGCATTCTCCAACAGCGCCACACGCCGCATCTGAGCATCATAAATTGTGACTGGTGCTTTAGGCATAATAACCACCTCTGAGCCTTCCCTCAATCTCCCTGACGACTTCCCAATTCATTCGTCGCGGGGAATCAAATACTATATCGTAGGCGGCTCTCATTTGATCAGCAGCCACGTTGAAGGTTACACCGCCCGTTGCCGTTCCGAGACCCGGACAGATGACCCGCTCAATGTACTTCCGGTGTTCTCCGCCGCCGTTGTCATTATGATTAAGAATGGCTTGAAGCGCCGCTTTCATCGCTAGGAAAACATTGATTGTCCCTGCAATGATCATGGGAAACCTCATTGTCGGTGTATGCGCGACAAATGGATGCTTTGTGTTTTCCGTCTCAATAATCAGCGATGTGCCAACAGCCTGCATTCTGGCATGATACACGAAAATACTCGCTTGGACAGATCGCTGCAGCTCTGGTCCGAAGAACTCCGCCACTCTGAGATCAAAACCGCCGTCCATGATGCCGTAACTATTCGCAGGAGTGATTATGCAATCCCACTCCTCTATTTCTTGGAATGGACTATTCATGACCTTGACGTCCTCCAGCCCTGCAAAGGCTTGTTCAAATTCACAACAAAGATCAGGATTTATATCCGCTAATATCAGTTCAATCATGGTGGCCCTCCTTATATGAATTTATCCCGGTACGTGATCCGGAGTAAAACACTGCGTCCTGTTGCAGGGTCTGTGTAAACGATGTTGTTATCTCCGAGATTCAAATCAAAAAAATCGCCCTGCATCATGTGAAGAGCATTTTGGCTGTTCTTGGTGAAGGTCAGGTTCTTGCTGTCGATTATGATCCGGTCACCTGGAGCAAAGGTTCCTGAAAAATTGATTTCATCGATGTGGAATCTGCTGCCATTACCTAGCAGCTTTCCAATCCCATGCAAAACGGCCTGCTGTGATAGCTCTCGGATAAATGATCCTTTTAAATCGCCTGCTCCGCTAAGAGCAGCAGCGAACATAATCTCACGTATAAATGTTGCCTTGAGTCCGCCTTGGCCTTGTATACCTGCCGATCCGGTAGCAATGACGTTAGCTCCTGCCTTTAGTACCCCTTCTCCTTGCAGAACCGCGCTGCCAAATACAAAAACCGAAAACTCCCGATTAAACGCTATTCGGTTAAACGATCCTCTATTAAACATGGACAGGTCTCCTATCCTAAAAATGAAATAAGCCCCGCCTTGAAGGGCAGGGCATAATCCCAAGCGCTTGGGAATTTACTTTATATCAGTGTATCCTTTGCCTGCTTCCGGGTTGCTTACAATCCCTAGTACCACCAGGATACCCAAGACAGCATTTACCGCCGCTGTAACCTCTTCGTATTTCTCCGGGGCCAACTGAAACCCGAAGATTGCCCCAATGGTCTGTACACCCAGTAGCACAGCCGCTGTCAAGGATACCCATAAGCCATAATTACGCCATTTGCTATTCATGATTATTTAGCCCCCTTTGTAAAAAGACCAAGATTAAAGAGTATTTGAATCATATTAAGTTCCAGCTTTGACTTGTCCGCCGATGTGGTTACCGCTCCCGCTGCCTTAGCAGCTTCTAGTGCGTCTTTGTAACCAGTGGCATATGTTTCCTTGCCTGAGATATTCAAACGTTTCTCCAAGGCCGCTATGCGTCCCTCTTGTTCCTCAACTACTTGCTCCAACTCCGCGATTTTACTCATATCCTCACTTGCCTCCTCTTGTAATTTATCAATGACGGCAAATGCCGCTTTTACCTGTGCTGCTGTTGGCTGATAACCTTGTCGCAACGCGGACAGTGCCAGACCAAAGCTCATTTGAAAATGCGGATAATCCTTTATACTGGTCCAGTCCCCGCCCCACTCAAAGCCCAGCGCCTTAGCCTCCTGTACAACCTCCTGCCAGTCAGCCACCCTATCACTGTCACCGTCCCGCGTCGTGTCCCAGGAGACGTTACGACCATCCAGCTGCAGCAGCCCAAAGTCTATAGCCAGACCGTAATTGTGATAACTGTGTCCACCTTTGGCGTTGGTTACGATCTGGCCGGGCTTCGTGCGACCCTTCGCGTAGAGAGAATCTTGCTCTGCGATTGTCCGCAGTCCCTGGGTAATAACGATTGGCACACCCCGCGCATAGCAGCGCTCAATGAGCGCCACCGTAGCCGCCACCAGGACCGGGTGTAGCCCAACAAGGCGAGCCTGAGATTTAAGCTTTACTTGGTCAAGCGTCAGCATCTTCCTTCTCCTCCTCTCTCTTAACAGCCGGGAAGGACAGAAACAGATCCTGCCTCCGGGTATACATGAGCACGGTCAGGATCACCAGTCCCAATGTCGTGCCGGTCTGTGCTACGGTCCAGGCTTGAGACTTAAGCGCTGCATAGACTGCATCCCCGCCGGTAGCAGTGCTGAAGCGAATCCAGAAGGCCACAGCCATTTTGACCGTGTATGCCCCGAGGAAGAAGAACGCCGCCAGCATAAATAGGCTAACCACCCTGGCCCGGAATCTCTTCCGAAAGTACAAAAAAAGCGCGGCTATCAGCAGCAACGCACAGACAAACGAAATACCGTATGCAATCAATAACAAAATATCAATGCCCCCCATGATTAACACCCCGATCATATATTAAAAATTCAGCAAAGCCGTTATTCCTGATTTCCTCCTGAATCTCCTTGGAGGCATCTTTGTAACGGCGAATGGAGACAGTCACCCGCCCGGACGCTTGGTGTAGCTCTCTCTCTTTATCGCGGTACCGGGGGAATACTCGTCTTAACCACTTCATAAGCACGGTTATCCTCCCCTATCCTCATCATTGCCGTTAACAGCAGCATGATCTATTTTGAGTCTCTGCAGCACTTCAAGTGTTGGAGCCATAAAGTCGGCCCGCTCTTTATCCAATATCGCCTGTAGCCGGTCCCGGTCTTCCTCCGCGCGGTCCAGCAGTTCACGCGGTACCAGGTTACCCTTAACGATGGACCTGACCAGCGTGATAACGATGATCAGCAATATCAGCGCGACGATGTAGGCCAGGCCATATTTATCTGCGAGCGGCAGCAGCTTTTCAAGATTTGATACGTCATTGCTATCCATTCCCCCCGCTCCCTTCTCTCTCTAATGTAAAAAAGACAGCCCCCGGGACAACCGAGAGCAAAATAAAAACGCCTGCTATGGCGTTAACGTAAATTAGTTATATGCTAGTTTCCCCGAAGCTGCACAAGAGGTATAGCCTCCGCCCATAGAAGCCTCCACTTTAAAATAAAGAATAACCCGATTGTCAAGATTGAAGGGTTTTGTGAATGTGCCATTGGCTCCTATGTCAGTGTTACCATACCATCCACCCTGATTATTAGATCCACCTTGCGTATTGGTTGAAGTTATCTGCCTATTAACCCTGTCAATAAACAGACCGCTTTGCTGAGAATACCAGCTTCCGCCATTGCTCTCATATCCGGCTAACAATAATTCGTTTCCATGGATATCTTGCAGAATAATGCCTTGCTTTTGAAAGATATTAGTGGAAGATTGGTCCTGATTAATGTATCCAGCATATGATATGTTTGTCCAACCGGCTGGCACTCTAAAGATTTCGTGATAACCTGTCGGGGGTGGTGAACCCGGTCCTGGGCTACCGAAGTTTACACCAAAAGCCCCACCGTAGTATTCACGCATTGTTCCAACTACCCCAAGAGCAGACTTGCCCAAACGCAAATCCCCTGCGGCAATACCGATCGCATTTGCAACTCTTGCTTGGGGGATTAAGATTTCAGGGTAGCCTGAACCTCCGTTTGTCTGATACGCTCCCTGTGGAATGCCTACATATAACTTTCCGTCGCTGTTTGTCACATACAGGTCCGCATCAGTGTAAGCACCCTTTACAGGCACACCCCCCTGCACCCCTGCAATGATTGTGTCTGACAATATCTTATTAGCCGGTGCGTTTACCGCAGATACGGTAATGGGCGTATCATAAATCCCCGCCGCCTTGGTCTGTACCGATGTTGTGGGCGTGACTGTGCCGCCAGTTTGCACCGGTAGGCTACCTGTCACCGTCCCGGCGATAGTCTCTGCCGTTTTGCCTGCTCGGATGTCTCCGGCTACTGCTGTTCCCTCACCTCCTTCACCCTGTAAGATAAAAGCCGTTCCGTTATACCGGACCGTGTAAATGATTCCGGCCTTCAGACTGCCTGCTGCTGGGGCACTACCATTTGCCTTAAGGATGGGTTTTGCCCCAAGTCCGTTGACGTTTATCGTCACAGCCCCGGTGTTCGTCTCCAAATTTTTGAAGACTACTCCGACACCGTCCAGGTATTCCCTGAAGGCTGGCGACAATGTGATTGTCTTGGCATTGACTCCGGTTGCCAAACCATATCCTGGATGCCGTACGAAATCGGACTCATGTGCTGTAAAGTCCAGCCGTAGGTTATCGGCCTTGGCCTCGATATAGTCATCCGCAAAGTCCTGTCGGTCATCCGCCTGTCGCAGCTCCGCGACACTCTGGACCACATCGGACACCACACCGCTAAGTCCTGTCCGCCATGTGGCCGCTGTCTCCGTGACATTGGCTGTTAGTCCGTATTTGTCCAGAGCAATATAGGTGACGTAATAATCCTTGGTTGAATCAAAGTTCGCGACACTTATACCCAGCGCTACAGAACCAAAAACCACCTCACCAACAGCGTTATGGGGGGTAATTCCCCAGGCACTATCAACCTCCGCTCCTTTATATATAGATAAAAATCGCTGCACTCTATACTTAGGTTTGCTGCTCGTACTAACGGCGTTGATATAGTATTTATTGTCAGGGGCATAGAGTACCGGAGTTACCTTTTCCCGCTGAATCAATCCTGTATCCACGCTAATTTGATTGCCTCCCGGATGTAGCGTTATGCTACCCTCTGCGTTGGTTACTGCCACCGGCACGGCTGCGGAGGCCAGCGCGTAATCCAGTGTAGCCCAGCCCGTCCAGCCTGAAGCTTTATTGGCGGATACCCACGCCTCTGTATTCGTTGCTGGGGCCGATCCGTCTAGGATTGACACCCAAGATGTATAGACGGTGCCGTTGTTGGCTGCGGCTTTCCACCCGTTGAACAATGCCTTAATCGCGTTGATATTAGGATTGATTGTCTCAGCCCATCCAGCATCAATGTCAGCGATGGATAGTTGGATAAACGTACCCGCTCCACCACCGTCAAACCCATCAGCGGTTGATGTATCAAAGCTCTTCATTAACTTTCCATCGTATCTAAGCATTGCACCAACAAACGGACCTGAAGCAATCATGCTCGATGGTCTTGTAGTATAGACTTTTTTCAGCCCAGTACCGTCAGAGCCAAAAGACCAGGATAACGATCCATCAAGCACATATCCCTTTTTGACTCTCTCCATATACATCCACTCGCTGCCCTTCGAGTACACGCTATCCCTTATACCACCTACCTCTCCAAGAGTGACCGGGAGGATAACGGATTGCGGTTCGGCTGGGGTAAATGGCGTGGCAGCGCTGCCTAGTTCAAGCTGCGGATTGGAAAAGGTGAAAGTTCCGGCAGCACTGTTCGTGCATCTAACTATGATAGAGGCTACCGCCGCATTGGTTGTAATGGTAGCCGTTTGTGCAGTGAATGCTTGGTTTAGAATTGACGTACCATTGGCATCGTACTGCTGTATCTCCAATCTACCGTTATGTGTCGCTGACAGCGTATAAGCCTGATTGGGCAAGGCGTTTAGCTTATACATTGGGCCTTGGTATTGTCCTGCCGCAGTCAAGGTCAAACTGTAAGGCCCACTGAGTGCCGAGTTTGTGAGCTGCGTCCACTCGGCAAACGGCCCCAGCAGGTTGCGCCCCTGTTTGGTAATAGCTACACCCTGTACGTGCTGCTTGCCGTCTACATGGGGCAGGTAATCCCGGATGTTAGACTCCGTGATATCTACGCCAATACGAGCATACAGAGCATCGTCCACCGCATATACTCCAGCGCCGTCATACTGTGCCCAGCCTACGGTCCCTGCGGGAGCTTGGTTGTATAGGTGTATCGCTAGACTGGTTGTGTCAGTGGCAAGCGTAAACCTAACAAAAATGGTTTTCCACGTTGTGGATGCCGATGTACCTGATCCAGTGACATACCCATTGTTATTGTATACAGACATACCCATTAATCCGTTTGTGCCGTCCGTCATAGCATCGGCTATAAACACGTACTTCCCGGCACTTGCGGATAGAGAGGTCTTGGATACTCGCCGGTCTACGCTGGTGTCCGTTGTTCCACTGGTAATCCTCTGCGCGTTTGTACCATATCTGCCCGGCACAAGGGAATATGTCGCTGGAGAACCACCAGTCAACCCATCTGCTAATCCATTAGAATTACTATCCACTTCAAAATTTCCGTCCTTGCCAAGCAGATTTACCAGCGTCCGCCCGTTAACCACCAGATCCAGCTCCGAGCCGTTTTGGTCTGCCGTGACCAACGACAAGCCGGGTCCCAGGGTTTGGGTAAGGTCTACACGGCCAGTACGTGCGTCCAGGTCTTCAATGTTCGCTTTAAATGCGTTATGGTCGGCGGCTGTGTAGTACCTAGCCACCTTGGACCCAATAACCCACGCCTTTGCTGTCGTACCATCAAAGCCACGTGTGCAGCCCGTGAGGTTGTTCCCTGTTTTCCCAGTATAAAGAATGGTTTCGCAGCCTTCGTCTGTTCCGATCGTGAAGAGGTTCGGAGCCGGAGGAAGCTTAGATGCATCCAATACCGATACTGTTGTTGCTGCTGCGGTAAGGGCTGCTGACAATTCTGTGGTTGGGCTATTTGTGATTGCTTGATACATTGTCTGTTGTGCCAATATTTACGCCCCCTTAGCTGAGTGTTGCCTGCAATTGACTAGCAAGGAATTTAAACACATCACTGGTCAGGATTGTTCGGGCATTATCTAATTCACCGAAATATAGTAAATTGCCACCCGTTGCAGCATCCCTAATCCCTACATGGGTCACAAGCCCCCAGTTTGCAGTCGCAATAGGGAAAACAATATCAGCGCTGTTTTTCACCGTCTGCACGCCACCCACTGCCGCAGGTGCTGCAAAAGCCACGCTTTGCCGAACATAAGCCCCTCCTGTAACTTCTTGGCCTGTGTCTGCTGCTGTTGGATTACTGGTATAGAGTGCCACGTAAACGGTTGTTGGCCGTGTGTAAGCCGTGTTTCTAAAAACCATGTTCAGCAGTGCGGTTGATAAATAGTTTGATACTCCCAAATGTGCCGCCTCCTATTCAATCTGATATTCGTTCGTTATCTTAAAACTGTTGAGTGTTGTAGAGCCGATATTGGTCAAGGTGATAAGCGCATCTGACCGGATAGTTCCCTCCGACTCAATCACGAGCTTTGTTGGTGAGGATGTAATCGTCTGCTCAGTGATATGCTCTTGAACCGAATAAGCGAACGGGTCAAAAGCAACTAACTCCAACTCAAACAACCCTATGCTGTTATAGATCAATCGCTCTAGTGATGCCGATCCGGCATACCGGACAAGGTAGAACTTATCCGGTTCAAAAGCGCGAATTAATTGCACAATTCGCGGCCTACCATAGGAGTCCGTCAGGTGTCTAGCCAAAGTGCGTACCCGCTGCTGCAACCCTGCTGGACTGGGAACATCGTAATTCGTTCCATCTGAGACAAAGGCGCAAGAATAAGAAAAAGCGCGTTCCGTAAGGTCCGCGCCAAAGTCATATTGTCCATGTTTTCCGGGGATGGTTACCCCAATATCCCGGGTACTGGGAAGCAGGGGCTCCTTGCTCTCTTCGAGGACACGGAACCCCAGATCAACATCCCGGATTCCTCCAAGAGTTATACTACTTGTCATACTAGACCCATCCCCCTTGTTGCCTTAGTCAGCGAACTCCACTGCCGGCGGGAGACATTAGTCTCAATCTGCTTGCCGTCCAGGTAGATGTTCTGATTGAGGACCAATTCTCCATCCCCCATCAGCCCCGTTGCTGTCCCAGCAGAACTTCCACTAGCGACGGGCAATTGTACTCGGCTGTCAATGGCGTTCATCCCTGGTGTGTTCAACTCCACAGCCGCAGCGTCAGCCATATCTTGCGCGGCACCCTCCACCGCTGATAGTTGTCGCTCCATACCCAGGGCCAATCCTTTACCAATAAACTCACCGATGGCAATCATAACCCGGCTGGGTGACTTGATTTTGAGTGTATCCTTGATGCTGTCAGTCGCCGCCTGCGCTGTCGCTGCAGCTGCATTTGTGATTGCAGTTGTACCTGACGTCATTCCCTTAATTACTCCGTTGACGATTTGCAGACCATATTCCTTGGCTTGTGCTTCAGCCCACTTCTTCTGTGCCGCAGTCCCATTTGCCAGAAGATTATTGAGATAGGCAATCTCATTTGCCATATTTCCCGCATTTGCTGCTGAAGCTGTTTTACCGATCATCCCAAGAATCTCGTTAACTGCCGCCTGTATGCTGGTTTTGGTGCTGTTCAGACCCTTGAGCAACGATTCTCCGAAGGTCTGCCCGGCGTCCTGCCACTGCGGGTTATACTGCGTCAGTAGGTCTATGAGTTCTTTGTTGTTGCTATCCAACGCCAGACGCCGTACCTCTGCTTGTAAGGCCTCTTCGGTGTTGAGGTTAGCATAATGCGTCTTGGTTGCTTCCATCTGCGCCGTAAGGCTGTCAGTTGTCGCTTGAGCGTTCTTTTCCTCAGTAGCCTTTTTGTTTTCATATTCCAGCCGCAGGGCTTCAGCTTTTTGATCGGATTGGCTTTTGATTTGAGTCATTTCAGCTTTCAAAGCGTCGATCTGTACCTGTCGCTGTTCAAGCAAGTATTTCCGCTGCCGTTCGGCAAGCATGTCATCAAGCTCTTGCTGTATCTTTGCTCGGGATTCGGCAGTGTCAGCATCGGTCAGTTCTTTCTGCTTGTCGGCCAGTTTCTTCTGATAGGCGGCTTCCTCAGCGGCAATGTCCTCTGCCTTGGTCAGGCCTTCAATGCCGTCGATCTGATCTTGCAGCCCCAGCAGTTTAGCCTGTGTTTCAGCATCTAGCGTTTTGAGTGACGCCTGATACTCCGCATCATACCCAGCGATAATAGCGTCAGACGCTGCCTTGTGCTCATCAATGCGTTTCTGCAATGCTTCAGTTGCCGCCTTCTCCTCGGCGGCATATCGTGCTTTCAACGCCGTGGTGACTGCGGTATTGAGCTTATCCAAGGAGGCTATTTGTGCATCCAAAGCTTTTTTAGCAGCATCCGCAGCTTCTTTAGCTAGGTCCGCACGGATCTTATTCACCTGTTTATCGATGGCGATACGTTCTGTAGAGCCGACTTTATAACGAGTCTGCAGTTTTTCCCAGGCTGTCAATTCCTGTTGCAAAGATATTTCATTCGCTTGTTTCTTAGCCTCAATATAAGTTTTGGAAGCTTCGAACTGCTCTTTGGCCTTAGCTGCTGCTTCCTTCGCAGCGTCGTCATTTGCCTTCTTTATTGCTAGATTAATTTTTTGGACTTGCTCAGTTGTTTTAGCGTAAGCTTGCTTCACTTTTTCTAGCGAAGCAATGTAGGCAGCCTCGTCAATGGTACCCATCTTGTATTTGTACTGGGCAGTGCCGAGCGCATCATTGAAAGCTTTATTCGCTGCTGTCGCGGCTTTTTTAGCTGCAGCAGCAGCTTCCCTGTGCGCCTTTTCCGCTGCTTTCTCCGCTGCCTTCTGGGCCTTATCTGCAGCCTGTGCTGCTGCCTTAGCCGCCTTTTCAGCAGCCTCACCTGTTAGACTCTCGATAGCTGCCTTTGCTTTATCCTTGGAGTTATTAATACCTACAGCCAAACCTTCAGAGATATTTTCACCATATCCGGTTGTTAACTTGGATGGCGAATGAATACCAAAGAAATTCTTGATGGTATCTCTAATCTTTGTTGATACTTCTTTGGTCTTTTCTGTAACCGCACTTGCCATGCTCCCGATGCCGTTAATCAGACCTTGAATGATGTTCTTTCCTATTCCAACCAGGTCAATCTTTTTAAAGAAATTAACAACACTAGTCCATATTTTCTCAATCACACCTTGAATCGTGCTAAAGATGTTCTTAATGGCTGTCAGCATGGTCTTGAAGTTTTCAACGGATTGAGTATATATTGACCGTGCAGCGCCGGTCACTGCTTGTGTCAAGGCATTCCATATCGAAGCTCCCAAGGTCCGTAACCGGGTGAATATGCCGATTCCTTCTGTGAACATATTTTTGAAGAAATTGATGACTCCATACACCATCTTTGATATTAGGCTTGTCGCCGAACCATGCAATCCTTTGAAAGCATTAACAATCCCTTCACCCATGCTCTTCATCAACCCAACACCGGATTTCAGTAAGTTGGTGAATAATGTTTTGAGCCCTCCCAGAAAGTTCAAGGTCATTAAACCCATAACAAAGTCAAGAGCTCCACTCAGCACTTGCTTGATACCTTCCCACATCTTTCCCCAGTCCCCTGTAAAGAGTCCCGAGAACACTTTGATCAAGCCCATTATGATATCTAAGGCGCCGCTGATCACATTTTTTATGGCCGTCCAAGCCATGTCGATTATGAACTTAACAGCAGGCATAATGAACTCAATGACCTTCTTGATCCCGTTAAACACATTGGTCACTGCCTGCAAAATTTGACTTCCGTTCTCGTCCCAGAACTTTTTGATCTTGTCGATCTGCCCCATGATAAAGGACCCAATGACTCCCCACGCAGCGAGTGCAACAGCTTTGATAGACTCCCAAGCGCTATTGAGGGCGTCGCGCACCGTATCGTTCGTTTTATATAAATAAACAAGCCCTGCAGTAAGCCCGGCTACCGCAGCAACTATTAAACCTACTGGACCTGTTAAGGCGGCGAATACTGGCATAAGCGAGGATATGGCGCTAACAATTTGACCCGCTATAACAAGCACAGGACCTAATGCGGCTGCTATTGCCGCGCCTACAATGATCATCTGTTGCTTCGCTGGCTCCAAGGTGCTAAATGTCGCGGCAAGAGATGTGATTTTATCAATGAGTGGCTGTAGAGCATCTACCGCCTGGAGCACCACCGGCATAATGGCATCACCAATAGTTATCCCAATGTCAGTTAGCTTGTTCTTAAATATCTGCATTTGGCTGGCGAATGTTTTGTAACGTTCCTCTGCCTCATGAGTCAACGCTGCGTTCTCATCCCAAGCCTCATTTGACAACTTAGTTGCATTGGTAACCAAATCGCCTGCATTACCGAGCCGCAGCAAGCTGTCCCTGAGTCTGATTTCTGTGATACCCATTTCCTCCAGCATATTGATGGCGGATGTTCCGGCCTGATCTGCATTGCCGAGACCATTAATAAAGGCAGTAAGAGCTCCTACGGCATCCGTTTCAAATGATTTCTTGAACTGATCCGATGTTACCCCTGCAATCTTGGAGAAATTCTGTAGGTCCACGCCGCCTTCTACGATGTTTCCCATCTGCGTCTGTGTCATGCCCAGAGCATCGGCAAGAGCTTTGAAGTCTTTGCTGTTATTGTCAGCGAGTAGTTGTAGCTCGCGGAGTGACATCCCTGTGGCTTTGGTTAAAGCATCGACTTTACCCATACTTGATGCCGCAACTTGCATTCGGACCATGACTCTGGAGATTGCCGAACCACCCATTTCCGCCTCAACCCCTACGGATGAGAGTGCTGCGGAAAGACCGAGTATGTCCGCCTCAGACATGCCCACCTGGTGCCCTGCTCCGGCAAGTCGAAGGGCCATATCCGTGATTTCTGATTCAGTCGTTGCAAAGTTATTACCAAGGGCAACAATGGAGGAACCAAGCCTGCCGAATTGATCTTGTGGCATTTGAGTGATGTTCGCGAGTCGGGCCAACGCGCTCGCTGCCTCGTCGCTTGTCATGTTGGTTGCAACGCCTAAATTGACCATCGTCTTCGTAAATCCCAAGATCGCCTCTGTCTTGATACCTAATTGCCCTGCTGCTTCCCCGACCTTGGCAATATCGGATGCTGATTGCGGCATTTCTTTCGCCATATCCCGGATACCTTGCCGCAGCTCTCCGAATTGTTCCTCAGTGGCATCTACGGTCTTCCGGACGCCAGCAAATGCAGATTCGAAATCAGAAGCCACTTTAAGCGATGCACCGCCGACCGCAACGAGGGGAACCGTCACCAGTGAAGTCAGAGACTTGCCTACGTCCGCCATGCCTTTGCCGAATTTATCAACCGACTTTTGTGCTTGCTTCATGGCGTCATCTAAGCCGGTATTGTTGCCTAGAATGTTTATGACAAGGTTACCAAGTAAACTCATGATCCCCCTCCTTCCGGTCGCTTGATGCGCTCACCATATTGCTTGTGGAATGCAGCCCGATCCGGCGTCTGATTACCATCTCCACGGACCCGTCGCTCTTTCTTCGGCTGTTCTTTCGCACCAAAAAGGCCGACCGCTAAGCGACCGACCAGAATGTTTGACTTATTCTCTTCATGTTCCAGACCGTAATCGTAGTACATCATGATCTGTGGAAAGGACATATGGTCCAGCATGTAGCTGGGTGTTGCCCAGGAGTACATCGCGCCCATTCGCGCAAAAATACGCCCCAACTCTATTGGCTGGGGCTCTCCTCGTTTTTTCCTGATTCCGTGCCTGCCCTTTCCTTGAGAGGAGCCAAGACAAATTCAATTAGTTGCATCAACTGTTCAAAATCTGCGTTGTCAGCTATCCAGTCTTCAGTAATTTCAGGAAAAGATGGCTTGCAGATGCTAATGATTTGCTTAAGCACGGCAGAAAAACTATCATCCCCACCATTCTTCAATTTGTCCTGATTCTTGGCAATATCCAACGTCACCCGGGAAGGGATGCGCGACACATCGATCCTTTTTCCGCTCAGAATAACAATACGCTCAGCAGGGACGACTTTATCCAGGTCAAGAATTGCTGGTTGTTTTGACATATTAATTAAACCCCCTGTTCATCATAAATCTCGAACAACTGTTCACCGACAACCCGGCTGGAATCTAGGGTACCGTTCATCCGAATCGGAGTAATTGCCGGATCTTCGGCGTCCGCTTCCGGGAATGTGATATTCAGCCCGTTTTCAGGCGTCGCCTTGTAAATCGTGATTCGGAATTCTTTTCCTGCATCATCATAGTTTGTGATTCGAGCTACACGGGGTTGAAAGGTTCCCAGACCACCGGAGAGGAACCGTTTTGCCGATAGTGGGGTGTATGTGTAGTTGACCGTAAGAGCATCCCCAGAAGTAATCCCTCCACCCTCTACTCTTGAGATGACGGTGAATCCGGCACTGTCTACAGCCAGGGTGAAATCTGTACCGGCTACCAATGTAGTTGCGCCTTTTTTTACTGTGACGGCTGTAACGACTGTCCCTGCACCATTCTTGTTTAAAAGACGTTTCTGCGTTTGTCCGGTTAGAGTCACGGACTCATTGGTCACAGTTTTTGGTGTGCCTGTGATGTTATCAATTTTATCGATCCCACCCCGAATCGTCGCCAAGGTCGCGAGGTTGATTTCCATCAGATCCCCCTCAATACCCGCAGCGTGGTTATTTATTCCGGTCTTGATGACACCGGCATTATCGCTGGTTACAGTCATTTCGTCCCAGGTTTCTTCAAACACAATACTTTTCATTGCCCCAAGGTCAATGAGACTGTTCACGTCCTCGCCAACCTCAAATTTCGCAGAACCAAACCGGATAGAGCTTGCCTTTTGGACAGTCGTCATATTACGTGCCATATGGGTTATTCCTCCCTGTAGATGATTTTAAAGTCTGTTGCAATGTGATAGAGCTTCGTGTCACTCTCGTACATGTCCCTGCTGCCCTCCCAGACGCCTTGAAGCACCTGAACCCCGCCCATACTGCCCTTGTACCTCTGAAGAGCATCACGAAGGGCCTCAGCTACTGCCTTGGCCTCCCCGTAGCGAGTTGAAAATACCGAGAACTGAAACCTTGGGTAGGCCACGGGAATGTTATGGTGGGCAACTCCTGATATCTCCAGATAGGCAATCGCTGGGTATGTTGGCTTTTCCGGCAACCACCCGGGGTAAATCCGACTGCCCACAACTCCCTGAATCTCTGGTATGGCTAGTAGGAATTCCCGTAGTTTTGTTTCAATCGCCATTAGACACCTACTCTCTCAACCACAGCCTTAACACCCTCTATAAGCAGCTTGCGGACTTTTGCCCGTGACTTATCCATAGAGGGCCGCATGAACGGCCGCGGCGGCTGGTGGCTACTCCCGTATTCGTAGAAAGTAACGTAAAAAGGAGCTGACGCTGAAACATCTCCACGCCGAGCCCCTACTGTTACATTCGCGTAAAAATTTCCTTTCTTTGATGTGCCGATGTTGATTTCCAGTGAGAACCGTGTCTTCCCTGTTTCACCAATAGGCACACGTGAATCGGCCTCACGGAAGACTATTTCAGCAGCTTGGGAGATAAGGTCCCGTATCTCTTTGGTAATCTCAGCATTTGCCCGTTTGATCTGCCTGATAATCTCCTCAGCCCCATCAACCCTAATGTTTGACCTTGTGGTGCGCCGGGCCATTATTGTTTCTCCTTACACATCAGCTGTAGTTCACTACGGTTGTACTCTGGATGAATGATGTACAGGATTTCAAACTCAATTCCCTTGAAGCGTACAACCATAGTCCGATCTATCCCTTCGCGGTACCTAATTCGGATACGGGTGGTCACATCAGCTGTAACCTGGGCAGCTGCGGCTCTGTCTTGGCCCCGGAGTGGTTCTATTGCAGCCCAAAGCTTCACCACTTCGATCCACTCGTCCGTTGGTTGTCCCCATTCATCCTGATCATCGGTACCAGGCGGGCGGAAGACTGCGGCACGTTTATCCAGACGATTGACGAGCACCGTCATGATTCATCTTCTGCCTTTGATATTACGGTTTTACTGGTGTTACCCCGGGGAGTGCGCTTGGTGGTTTGTTTGTCGTCAATCTGGCCTAGAAACCCAAGAGCCTGCAATCCGGCTGCCCTCTCTGTATCCGCAGGGTATTCAGAGCCGATCTCATAAATTTCTCCAGAACCTCTATCCCTGAATTTCTTCAATACGGGATATTTCATGTCAAATCACCCCGTTTTCATTTGTAAAATCAAGCTTTCCAGTGAGAAATTGAACTTCTCAATTTTTTCAGAAGGGTCTCTATGTTCATAGTGGATTGCACAGTAGAGCAGTACGGCCAGTTTATATCTGGCCGTACCCTGCTTTTCCACTGGAACACCTGCTTCAGCAAGATATTCCTCAGCTGCGGAAACAAAAAGAGCGAGTGTGACATCCTCCTCGCTCCCATCTATTCGTAAATACTCTTTCAGTTCATCAAGCGGTAATTTGAGCATATGAGGCTCCTTTCCGCCCTACACCGTAGGTACCCAATCCAGCACGGCAGTATACACCTTTCCAGCAATGGTTTTTACTTCGAAGTCGTACTTTCCGGCCACATTGCTGTCGCCAAACCATAACGTTTCTTGGTCATCCGGGATTAAGTCCACACCGTTTTTCTTGATGTACGTCACTGCCCCGGATGCGAGGGATACTCTCACTCCTGCACCATCCAACAGTTCAAACTCGGTATGATTCACACCGTTGTGTTCGCCCTCTCGACCTGTTGGATTAAATGTCGCTGGCGAAGGAGCTAGGACTTTTTTGCGATACGGAATGCGGACTTCAGTTTAATTTGATGATCAATCCATGCCGTCAGCACAAAATCCCAGATCCCTGTGCGGACGTTTTTATCCCGGTCATATAGAATTTGCGGGTCATAGTTGAAATGCGAATACCGGAAGTCGCCCACAATTGGGAATACTGCCAAGTCACTGAATTCAACAGGCTTTCCAAGAACTTGTTCAGGCTGAGCATTGTACAACGTTGTGCTGCCGTTAGCCAGCGCCTCGATGATATCCAAGTAGTCAGTGTATCGCATAACGATTGAGGCAGTTTCGCGGTAATCTTCATGGAGGTCTGCAATTGCCGCCTTAATTGCCTTATAGAAATCTGTACCCGCCGAAGTAACAACCTTGAGTGCATTTTGTGTGGAATAGAACGACATGTGTTCTTCCCCAACCTTTGGAGTTGTAGCGAATGCGACCTTCTTCTCCTTCGCAGCCAGACCACTCTCTAAAGCCTGCTCAACGGTTTGGACAAGGTTTGTATCAGTAGCCGCGAGAATGGTTTCAGAGATTGGCGCAAATACCTTGAATTTATGACGTCCGAACGTTACCACATCGCCATCAACCTTTAGTTCATTAGCCGTTTCTGTATCCGCAATAAAATCATCATCATCAAGGGTGAACGTTACTTTAGGAATCTCAAGGTTGGTCACACTGGTAACCGTGGACAATTCCCGGAGTGGATTTTTAACAAACGGTTCATGAAGCAACTCATTGGTCATCGTGGACGGTAGGATCTTCTCACCGCCAGTTGAGTTCCCATCACCGAGAGCAGCTTTGATTTCAGGAGAAACATTCTCTCCGCTGATAACAGCCCGAACCAAACCAGCTTTAGCAGCAGTAATCTTGGCTTTAGGATCAGAGAGGTTTGCCCCTGGTGCCGGTGTCTTGGCGGCAAGGGCAGCTGCTTGAGCCGCCTCCATCTCATCATGTTCTTTCTGGAGGATGTCAAAACGAGCTTTCAAGTTCGCTTCTTTCGTCTCTAGTGCTTTGATATTTTCAATGCTCGCTTCAGGCTTAGAAGCCTCCACGATCTTTTCTTGTTTCGCTGCAGCGTAAGCTGCGCCGATAGTTACCAAATCATTTTTTACATCAAACAGTGTTTTAGCCATTAATGATTCCTCCCAGGTATGATTGCAGATTTTGTAATTCAAGACTTGCATTTCTTGCGATTTCAGATCTTTTTTCCTCTGTTAGCCCATTTTCAGGCGTATGAGGTTGTAATGCACTTAGGGCAGCAGGGACATTCCGGTATTTTGCAAGCAACTCCTTGCCTGCCAGTGCAGCTATTTGTTTTGCCTGTCCAACAACATCACAAAGGCCATAATCAAATGCCTCTTGCGCAGTCAACCAAGTCTCTGCCTCCATGAGGGCAATCAAGTCAGCTTCAGCCAGTTTGTCGCCTGCCTTAGCAAGGTACGCCTGCCGGATCGGCCCATCATCAACCTTATCCAACATGTCAGCAGTCTCTCTAAGGTCCTTTGCGTTGCCTGCTGTATAAACCCACGCATTGTGGATCATCAGCATTGCGTTGCTTGGGATAGTAATTGTGTCCCCGGCCATAGCAATTACTGATGCAATGGAGGCGGCGAGGCCATCCACATGCACGTTTACTGTGGCCTTATGACGCTTCAGCATGTTGTAGATAGCCACGCCCTCGAAGACATCACCGCCAGGGGAGTTGATATATACATTGAGCGTATTGATATCGCCTAGGGCATCAAGTTCCGCCTTAAAGCTTTTTGCTGAGTGAGCGTAGTAACCACCGCCCCACGATGCGATTTCAAGGTAAAGATACAGGTCGGCCTCATCAGCAGCTTGGTTTTTGAATTCCCAAAACTTCTTACTCATTCTTTGTACTCACCCCCTTCCGGTGCTCAACTGGTGTATCGATTGGGTACAGATCACCGCTGATGTGCAGCTTTTCCCCGCCAGATTCGGGCGGCAACTCTTCCCAGGCTCGAACCTCATTGGGTTTAAACACACCGGACCGGATCATTTTGAAGTAGAAATCACCCCGGGTTTGCATATCCCCACGCAAAAGAGCGCCAACAGTGAACTTAAAGTACAGTCCCTGTTTGCGCTGCTGTGCTGTAAGCAGCTTCCGGTTAAATTCCTGTTCATACTGTCGGATAATCGGCAACAACGTGTATGTCACAAACTCAAGGCTCATCTGCTCCATACTGCTGTAACTCGCACCGTCCGTTTCACCCACCATAGTTACCGGCATATTGAATACAGTTGCGACCCGGGAACGGGTTATCTTCTCAACCTCGAACACTTTGGAGTCGATGAAATTACGGTTGATTTCCTTAACTTCTACCCCGGACTCCTGGATAATCACTCCGCCGTTTTCTTGGTAGAATTCCTTGAAGTTACTAAGGATTTCTTTTTTCTTTTCGGTTCCGATATGTGTGGCCATCTTAAGGATGAAAGATGCTTTAATCGAAGAATCCAATTGATCCAAAGTGAACTTCCGAACGGCAGCATCGAAATCAATCGTTCCCTTCAAAACATCTATCGGACTGATACCCTTATAGCCATTTTGGACGGTGTGAATATGGCTGATATGGATCATGTCCATGTTGTGGACATAGTAGGTACCTTTATCCCCTCTGACCATATACCAGAGCTCTTCAGTATCCAGCTCAAGAACAGGATCAACGCGGGTTGGGTCAAGGATTAAAAGCGACTCAACATTGTAGAATCGGTCATACATCTTCAATGCATATCCATTGCCGTGAGCGTTCCTCAATGTTTCTAACAGCCGAATGAAGCCGAAAGAGGTCATATTCCGGTTTGGAGCGTTGGCTACCAGATCATTTAGCTCTGAATTAACAGGGCTATAATCCTTGTATAATTTGATAGGTAGCACCGCCAATGAGTTCGAGAGGCGGGAGACAGCCGCAAATATCGTTTCGTTCGACGCAAGCTCGCCGCCGGCTTTACCTCTAAAGATGGATAAGCCATTCCTGAACCAATTAGTGAAATTTTCTGCACCCACAGGAGCTTTGTTTCGCACAACATTCCAGGCCAATTTTGTTCTTTGCCATAAATTCATTTCTTGTCATCACCCCCTTAGCAGCTCACTGATTGATACGAACGATACTTCCCCTGAAGGTTGAGCTACAGCAAGCCGCTTCATTACCTCTACATGAGCATTCAAAAAGGCCGCAAACCCGTCAATTTTACGGTAGCGACCTTGTTTTGTTGGTATTTTGTTTCGGTTCCGGTCTTCAACCAGCTTCACGTTGTTGATATACCACCGGAATAACCGATTGTTGTTGTATATGACCTTGCCATCAAGGAAGAGTTCCTTCAGATCGTCCATTGCTGGCCCCAGTGTGAGGTGACCCTGTCGTACTACTTCACATTCGAATCCATAAGCCTTCAAAGATTCAATAAGACCGAAAGCTTTGGCAGGGTCGTACATGATTTTCTCAATCCCGTATTTCTCGGATTGTTCCACAAACCAGTCGAAAATGTACTCTTTTTTAACATATTCGCCCGGTACTATCGTTAAAAGGCCCATTTCTTCGTACTCTTTGTATGGGATTTTTTCGTTGTCCTGCTCGACCTTAGCAGATGGAATCCATGAATGGCTGATGGTAAACACCTCGCCACTCTCTGGTATGGGAAATTCCAAGCAGCCGCTAGTAAAGTCCTCACTGTCCGAAAGGTCGAAAGCTCCAATACAGCCCTTGCCTTCAAACTGCTTGGCGTCCAGTTCCTTCTTGTTGCGTTTCAGTACCTCGAATGAAAGGAATGATTCCTCGTCAGATTTCACAAAAATGTTCAATCGTTTAGTGATGAAATCATTTCGTTCAGCCGGGATATGCTTCCGGTCTTCCCATTCCTTAAGCATATCTTCCATTTTGATTGTCACGCCAAGGTTCGGATTTGCTTTCACCCAGTTGTTTGGGTTCTCGATGTCATCTCCAGGGTCTAACTCGGCCATGAAATAAAAGGCATGATCAGCCGGAATGACTCCATCCAGAACATCAGCAGCTTTGTCATAATAGTCCATCAATGGACCATCCAACTGATAGCCAGCTGTTGTGATGTATAGAATCATTGGCTGCGAACGAGCACCAGTAGAGTTCTTTATGACGTTGATCAGCTTGTATGTCTTGTACTCATGGATCTCATCGAAAGCCCCCATGCTGCAATTCTTACCATCCAGCTTTTTGCTGTCCGTTGCCAAGGGAAGAATCTTGGACATCGTCCGGCGAAAACGAATTTCATGAAGGGTTTCATCAAAGTGCTTCCGAAGCAACGGGGATGCCTTGATCATTGCTTTACATTCATCGAACATGTCTCGGGCTTGCTCTTTGGAGTTAGCAAGTTGATAGACTCTCGCCCCGTTCTCCCCGTCTTTTGAGGCTCCGTAGAGTGACAGGCCGGACACCAAAGCCGTCTTACCGTTCTTTCTGCCCATAAAAATAAGCCCCTCGCGAAAGCGACGAAGCCCGGTATCCTTATGAACCCAACCATATAACGAACCAACTATAAAATGCTGCCATGGCTGCAGTTCTAGCCGATCAAAGTCACCCATCGACGGCTTGCAGAATTTTTCAATGTATCCGACTGGCCGGTAACCTTTATCCTCGTCGAATACAAAGGGGAATCCTTTCGTGCCCTGCCGCTTGAGGTCATTCAGGTGACGCTGGCAGGCTTGATAAACCTTTTTTGATGTGACGATAAGATGCGCAACAACAGCTTCTGCATATTGAGTGGTTTTTAGCTTTGATGGATTAATACTTTGTAAAGTCGTCACCACTATCGCCACCCTCACCTTCCGGATTAACTACTCCGGAGACCTTCCTGTCTGAGGCAGGGGTAAGCTTCAACTCGGCCTGCAATTTTCTCTGGGACTCAATAATCTTCAGCACTGCATCCACTGATTTGTTTTGCCGATACATCTCTTGCGTCCCGTTTTTAAACAGCTCAACCGCTCCGCGCGACTTGATGTCCTTAATATGCTGCTGCTTCAGTTGTTCCAGCAGGGCCATATTGTCCGCCAGCATGATTGTCCGATCAGACAGGTTATCATCTATCTCAAGTTCTCGAATTATGATGTCAAATAATCGCCTTGCAGCTTGCAGTGTTATCTCCGGTTTTGGCTTGTGCTCCATAGCACCCCCCCCCCTCATATATGAAAGTGTCATGCGTTGTAAACGAATGTGGCGGACCGGTCCCCTGCGACTTGAATCCAAACCTCGAAGGGAGGGGGGCTGGTCGCTTTTCGCCCCATGTCTTCAGACGTTCAAGGAGGCCTCCTACGATTCGGTCCGTTTTCCCATAATAGGTGTGGAAGATTGAATTCAGGATGTCAGGATAGGCCTCTGGTTGGTTACTGACGTACGCTAGCTTTCAACAATGCCTCTCATCATCTTCTCCTCACCACTCCCCTATCAGATCACCTCACCATTAGCCTTGGACACTATGAATCTCGCCTTGCGGCTCGTTGGTGTTGGCTCTCTCTCCCCTTCACCCACACCATGCACTTTATTGTGGCAGCTGTTACAGAGACATAATAGATTCTCTAATACTAAAGCAAGGTCAGGGTACTCGCTGATAGGCTTGATATGATGCACCATGTCTGCCAGTGTCAGGCGATGGCGCATCATACAGTGCTGGCATAGATGGTTGTCCCTGATGAGCGCCTGCTCTCTTGCTCGCTCCCATGCTGTAGACTTATAGAATGATCGAGAGGTCTTGTCTCTCTTGTAACGATCATAGTAACGGTCCTGATCAAGCCTGTTTGTCACTGTCCTCACCGACCTGAACAGATATAAAATCAGATAGCGGTCGTTTAAGTAGTTCACGCACTCCTTCAAGGGCTGCGTCTATACCGGATGTATCCATACCTAACTTGACCTTAATATCGCCTACAGCACTTGACGTGTCGCCCTGTGGCTCTGCCTTTTCCCAGTCATGCAAGCAGACGTCAGATCCAGTATCTACTTGGTCATATGATACTGGGGAAATTGCTCCATCTATAATGGCGGCTCTTTCTTCCTCGGATAGTGTACTGATGTCGTCTACCTCCAGCACACGCTCAATGTAGTGCTCTCCCATACTTACTGTGGTCTGTACTCTTAACATTGTTCTCACCCTTTCTCTGCTATGGCAGCCCGTACCCGGTCCATGCCCGCCTTGATATCGGCCTGCGTCTTCTTGATATTCTTCAGAATGACAGACTGATTAGCCCGCGGATTCTGGAGTTGGCTCTGTATGCGCCGGATCTTATCCTGCAGCTGCCGCACTTCTGAATCAGTGTAGTAGGCCACATATTCACGCTGGCAATGTGGGCAGTTAAAATAAGTCTTCTCAACGGCTCCTGGTAGCCTTGCTGTTTGGAAACCCTTGACCTCAAACTGTTCGCCACAGCCTTCATTGCATATGGCTGGTATGGCCTTACTGGCCTGTGCTGTGCTCATTGCGTTTCATCCTTTCGTGTATCAAGGTCGCTATTGAAGAAACAACCACATCTTTCATCACCATCTGCGTTATGAACAATCGGAGTTCCGCATACACCGCAGGCTTGTTCATTCTTATGCGTAATTGGTGGGACCTCGATAAAGTGAGCCCCACACTCTCTGCTCCACACTGGAAGCTTAAAACCCGGTCTTGGGTGGTCGTGATACTCGTCAATGATCCGCAGTGGTTTGTCCATGGATCTCATCCTTTCCAGTGTTCACTAAAACAAATGGGCCTCTCACACCAGCGCTGAAGTTTTCTGCGGCTTTCAGGGCATCTCGTATTCTTTCATCAGGAGAAGCGTCAGCCAATCTTCCGGTGCTGAATAAGCTGCCCTTCGCGATGTCGTCACCGCAACCCACAGCATCATAACCATCTGCCGGCTTGCCTACTTGAAAATCCCCATCGATAACGAATAACTGCCCTCTGTATCCTACTAAGAACCTTCCGCCTGTTTCCTCGCCATTCTCAGTGCGAGTGAATCCGCCTGTCTTCAGGCAGGTTCGAACGGCTTCCACAAACTCAGTGACCATGTATTCGTATATATCCATCTCCGGTTTATGGTAAGGAATCTCAAGCTTGAAGCGCAGCAGCTGCCCCATCCGGAATGACGATGTGAAGCCCATAATGAATTCGCCTTTTTTAAAGACTTTCTCGTCTGCTCTGATACTTAGGCTGAGCCCGCCAACTCCGGCGCTGTCACCGCCCATATATACCTTTCCGTTATCCACCAACCCAACAATGCAAGTCATACGACACCTCCGTCATATCAATTTCCCATGTACCTTAGTTCGCTCTCACCTCTGAGCTTTTTGGGTTTAGATTATGGGATTGTTACTTATTTACGATATAGACTTCGTATTTCTTCTGACTAGACTTTCTAATATCATCGCAAATGCGCTCTTTCTTGTGATAATTAAATCACTGTTATAAGCAGACACCCTTTTTGACCAATCATTAGGAAGCTTGGATTTGTCCAGTGTGTACGGCCCTTGGTCACTCCTGGGGTATTTCCCGGCATCTACACCTGTTGTGCTGATGGTTGTGCTCGGTATGGTGTACGGCTCTCCCGTCCTAGGTGCAGTTGGACCAACAAACTTGGAAGGCTGCTGTCCTGCCTGAAGCTTCAAATATACCGCCAGTTCTTCAGGTGTGCCTTCGAGCATTCCGTCCTCATGGATTTTCATATTCACTCACCCCTCATCTACTTCACTTGCAAACGGAACCGAAGCATCAGACAAGAAAATCACTTCAAGGTTTGTCCAGTATTCTTCTGGATACCGGTATTGCCCACGATAGGACGAGAATGCGTGTTTCTTGAACATCTCTGATGCGGCTGTTTTGGCTGCTGCTTCATTTTTAGCAATAACCGTTACGAAGTGTGGACCGTTACCCATATAGCCATTGACAACATAATAAAGATTCACCGAACCATCCTTTCTAGGCATAGAAAAAGCCACCCGGGTTAGTGGATGGCTTTATGTACTAATTATGAGATTTTCATTTCATCCCTATCATTTAACCTCTACCGAATGCAGGATGACTGCCGTCAATAGGTTTATTGGCTTTCTGTTGGTAGTAAACTAACGCACTGTACAGAGGCAACGGATCAACAATTCCGCGATCATCCGGCATTGCTATAGCAGCTGTACTGAACTTAATGTCCAATACAGTTTCTACCTCGTCGCCATTAATAAACTCATTAATTTCGCTTTCTAGTGGCTCTGCATAAATGTTATGGTAAATCTTCACCTTATTCATCATTTTCACCTCCCACCACCATAATTCGGTGTATAGAAGATAAGTCCTGCTAATCCCAAACTGTGCGCTTGCTCATTTCCTCTTCATTGCCAGCGAGCATCAGGTCCCAGCATGTCTGACAAAATGAAGCTTTGAGGATTGTATGCTTTATAGGCTTCGGGTCATTGCAGATCACGCATTGACCTTTGACCGGCTCCTTCCTTTTTTCTCCTTCATGCTTAACCCACATGGACAACACTCCTTTATATTTCGTTGAAGCGGACAGCCGGACTCGAACCGGCATCATCAGTTTGGAAGACTGAGGCCCAACCTTTAGACCATGCCCGCAAATTTGATCCTGCTGCGTTCTCTGGGCCTGTGCTTAACGCCGCACTTTTGGTAATAAGCTGGAGCTTTCGCAGGATCATTGATATGGGCAAGGATTTGCACCTTGCATGGTAAATTTCGTGGTATCTCGTTTATGCCCGATATTGCCTGGAGCTTCAGCGTTCTTTTACCGAGAGCCATTAGCTACACCACTACATTGCGTCTACCTTTTCCGCCACCACATCATATTTTAGTCGGTTCCACCTTCCGACCCCGGACGGACGACTTCCCTACCTCCTAAGAGGCTCCGGCCCAACACTACACACCATAAACACCGAGGGAAGGAATCGAACCTCCAGTCGCGGGTTTGGAATCCGCAGGTTTGCCATTAACCGACCTCGATAGATTGCCCCTGCCAGACCGCACGAACGCGTTTCGTACAGCCTGGACTCATAGGGCGTGTAATTTGCCCCTCCTTATCCGAAGACGCGGCTGCGCGCCCCAGGAGGCCATGACAAGCAGTGCGGTTTGCTGACTCACACAGGTAGCAAAAAGAACAGCCTGCCCGCGTGTGCTACCCTTGCGGCTCTGTGTAGGTCTGATTGCGAGGGCCAACTGATGCCGCCGTCTGATTGCCTACCACCGTCAAACAGGTAATTGGTTGTGTCGGGTGCTGTTCTCTTTGTTTTCCATGCTATAAGAATAACCTATATAACACCTAATGATTTATAGGTATTTCAAATAAACAACAAATAATATTTGATTTTATTCCAAATCGATGTATATTTGTGTCATTACATATGGAAGAGGTGACACGTAATGTCCAGAGAGGAATTCATAATCAAATACGTAGCGCTCTACCTCCGAAAGAGTCGGGGTGAAGAGGATTCCGATTTAGAAAAACACCGCTACATTTTAAGAGAGATGTGTCTTAAGCATGGATGGAAATACGTAGAGTATGTTGAAATAGCCAGTTCTGAAACCATTGAGTACCGTCCCAAGTTCAAAAGCCTGCTTTCAGACGTTGGGGAAGGAATATATGATGCTGTGTTGGTTGTCGATTACCAAAGGCTGGGCCGGGGTGAACTCGAAGACCAAGGCAAGATAAAAAGGATATTCCGGGACAGCGAAACATACATAGTTACACCTGACAAAATATACAACCTCGTAGACGATACGGACGACTTGCTGGTCGATGTTCGGGGCCTACTTGCCCGTCAAGAGTACAAGACTATTACGAAAAACTTGCAGCGCGGTAAGAAGATCGGTGCCCGTCTTGGTAACTGGGTGAATGGCCCTGCACCGTTTCCTTACAAATACGTGGCTGCTATCAAGGGACTTGAAGTGGTCGCTGAGAAAAATGTTCTTTATCAGGAGATGAAAGAACGGATATTTAAAGGGGATTCCTTAGAGAGTATGAGCTGGGATTTTAATAAAAGAGGCATTCCAGGTCCAAAAGGTGGATTGTGGCATGCGAATTCAATACGTAGAATTATTACGAATGAAGCTCATTTAGGGAAAATAATTACGAATAAAACAAAAGGGTCAGGACATAAAAAAAAGAAGTCTCAACCCTTAGTAATCAATCCAAAAGATGAGTGGGTAATTGTTGAAAATTGTCATGTGGCTGTAAAAACCGAAGAAGAGCACATGAGATTGTTATCCATTTTAGATAAAAATCAAATAATTCCTGACCGTGTTAAAGCTGGTACATACGCCTTGTCGGGTTTGGTTTTTTGTGGAAAATGTAAAAAGATGATGCGTTATAACGTCCGGACCGATACTTATCCTACGAACTCCATAAAGGCTTGTAATAAATACGATCATTTTGGTAACTATTGTTCAAATCGTGGGATAAAAATCAGTGTTCTCACTGACTTCATAAATGGAGAAATAGCGGAATATGAACAAAGGATCCTTGATACCGAAAATTATATTAATAACAACTTGATTGAACAATTAGAAAGAACTATAAATGAAAAAGAACTTCAGTTGAAAAAACTGAATAGGGCTCTAACCAAAATAAAGGAAATGTATGAAATGGACGAATATACGCGGGAGGAATATGAGGAGCGTAAAGAAAAAAGGCAGCAAGAGATAGCCGCGCTTGAATCCGAATTGTCTGTCCACCGTTACGAAATAAACTACGATAGCCGCAAGAAAAATAAAGAACGGATCAAATTAATAAATTCATTTAAAGACATTTGGTCATCTGAATCCACGACTGAAAATGATAAAAATATGATTGCGA
The DNA here is from genome assembly GCF_000758705.1 of Paenibacillus graminis. Lineage (NCBI taxonomy): Bacteria > Bacillati > Bacillota > Bacilli > Caryophanales > Paenibacillaceae > Paenibacillus > Paenibacillus graminis. Next base: position 4,315,638 of record NZ_CP009287.1, read on the forward strand.
AAAAGATTATTTCCAGAATAGAATATGTATTTGAGAAAGGATCGGATGAACTTAATATTTCGATACAATTCAACTAAACCCTTATAGAATAAGGGTTTTTATTTTGAGGCTTAAGCGGACGTGACACCAATGACAGGTACGTGTGAATCAACAACTAGCTATACCCAATAGAAAGGAAGATGGGCTTGTTGTCTCGCTTGGCGATTTCAAAAGCCTCCTCCGACCAAGGGAACCAGTTCACCGGGTTGTGTGCGTGTTGCAGCAAATACGGTGATTTTTCCTTGGCTAATCTATTGGGTACTTTTTGAGTTGTCATGGGGCATCACCTCGTTTCGTGTTGGATTTGGGTAAAGTATTGCTTAGGGTTAGTTTACCCAAAAAGGTGGGGGAAGGCTCATGAATTAAAAACCAGCTCATTTTGAATGCTAATTACAACGCCCCAGTTATTCTGATTTGTTTGTTATCTGAGCTTGCTTATTTGATTTCACTTCTAATAATAAGGTAGAGCCGATGAATGAATATGCTCTTAACTAAAAACATAGCAAACTATAGTAACTTCTTATAAATTCCATCTTAGAATAATAAAATATTTCTTAATCTCTCATCCCAGTCACTCCCCAAATGAGAGTTCAACAAAATAATTATATTTTCGTAATTTAAAATAGTTATTCTTTCATCAATTTTGCCTAATGAACCACTAGCATATCCGGTACAAAAAATTACACCTCTATTAATTTTGTCGTTATTAACTGTGTATGCAAAAGACTTAACATGAGTATTGGTTAGTTCTGAAGTATTATATAATTTACATTCAATATAAACTCTTTCTTCACCGTCAGGTCGATTAATAGAAGCAATAACATCTTTTCCCCCATCACGTGTTGCAGAAGTCAACTGAGTTTTATATCCCATTGACGAGTATAATCTCTCAATTAATCTTTCAAATTCCGAGGGCTTTAACTGTAATAAATTCTGTCTTGGTTTATTAACATATATAAATTTTGCGTAGATAATTTTAACACATTGATCAATTCCTATAATTCTGTCATCTGGAAGCCCCATCTGTGAATATGCATATCCTTCTAGTGCAGTAACAGCCTGATATGGTGAATAAGGTAATAATTCCAAAACCCACGTTAATCCGTCCCAAGCATCATTACCGTTCTCTATTCTTTTATATTTTTCACTGGAATTCATAGCATCTCTCATCTTTAATGACACATCATTTAGAAGGTTTTGTTGAAATAGTTCCTTAACGATATTATATTCACTAACATCTAATAATCTATTAATAGGAAATAACAAATGTCGTAACAACATCTTTACTTTTGGAATACTTATCTCTTCAATATTATCAATATATTCTTGCAACCATTCATCATATGGGATTCTCAGTTGTGGATACACATTTTCGTGGTTAATGATAAGTTGAAACCATTCATCAAAATTTTGATAATTATCTGAATATAAATGTTGGTTAATTTCCACGAGCTTCTTCTCCTCTTAAATTATGTTTTTAGGTATTTAAGTTTACGTTCTTGCATTACGAACCTGCAATACCTTTATATCCAAAGAACAAGCAGCAACGCGGTTAGATAGTGCATCGTAGTCACCAACCTTATTACCTAGCCTCTTGTTAGCATTTAACATTACAAAAATAAAAACTTTTCCGCAACAGATAGCACTTCTCTAACATTTTTAGTTTTGTGAACGAATATGGATATTTTAAAGTAGCTACAATTTGATACTCGTCCATGATATAACCGTTGTAATAGACCACTCCATCTTTTTGGACTATGCGATCCACCTTAAAGATAAAGAATCTATGTTCATAGTTTGGTACAGCCTTCAAATTATTTCCTAACAGTACTAATTCATGAATACTTAGATGTTTGTTGCTGTCCAATTTAAAGAAGAATTGAATTTTATCGAGAGACTTAAACTTATTGTTTTCTATAAGTCTCTTCATTTGATAAATACTACGAATTACGTCTCTAAACACTTTTTTCTTTGACTCGTAAATTGAATATTTAGAGTAAGAATCCTCTGGTTTCACCAACTGCTGCTTAGTTCTCTGTACTGGTGGGGACAATTTCGTCAAAGACTCCATATCTATAATAACTTGCAGAGAATTTTTTTCAGATTTCATGAGTTCAACATACTCTTTCCCTTCCCAATCCACATCAAAATATTGCGCCTCTATCTTCCGACAATTATGCCCACCTTCGTCTGGCCAAGCCTTGAAATAACCATTTACATTGTAATTCACTCTTAGGGGTGGGTCGCAGAAAGGGCAATATATTTCTCCCCAATGCACCGATCTTTGATAATTTGAGATATGTATAATTTCTTCCCCGTATTTTGCGATCACTTGCTTATTAGACAGGATGCTCCCCTTCCTTTCAAAAGAATCTTACGTTTCTTGTACATGACTTTGTTAAAATCAATTTCAACTCATTCTTGAAAACCCGAGAATATAGATCATATGAACTGTTGTCTTATCATACAATAAAATGGAAGAATATGATGAACGTTATTAATATCCAAATAAAAAACTCCCACTAATTTTCTCAGCAGAAGTTCCAAAAATCATTTATTAACGCGAACATCCCTTTATTAACAGGTACGTGTGAATCAACAACTAGCTATACCCAATAGATAAGAAGACAGGTTTGTAGCACGCTTGGCGACTTCAAAAGCTTCTTCTGACCAAGGGAACCAGTTCACCGGGTTATGTGCGTGTTGCAGCAAATATGGTGACTTTTCCTTGGCTAATCTATTGGGTACTTTGTGAGTTGTCATGGGGCATCACCTCGTTTCGTGTTGGATTTGGGTAGAGTATTGCTTAGGGTTAGTTTACCCAAAAAGTTGGGGAAGGGCGCAAAAATAGAAAAAAGGCACCGCGAATACGATACCTAATCACATCCTTAGATATTAATCACAGAAGAAAAAAGAGGGGTTTCCCCCTCAAAGTTAAACAATCAATTGCAAAATAATACCTGCAATAATGCTTACAACAATACCGGAATTGATAGGAGCAATTCATGGACTCGTTTTCAAAAAGCAGATGATCGATCTTTTCAGCCTCCACGTCGGTATTGGCGAGTGTATAGGTGGCTTTGGTAAAGCTGAAGTTCATCCGTTTTAGCATCGCACCGATGCCGCGTACACTCATGGTAACGCCGTATTCCCGTTTTATTCCACTGCTCCACCAGTGGAAGAGTCTAGGTGTACAGAGCTTCAAACCCTACATCGGCTGGCTGTTGCTGTTCGAGCATCGATGCTAACTGATGTCGCTACTCCTCCGTGAATTTCGTCGGTTGTCCAGGAGAATGATCCATGTTCAGACCGGACTACTTTAAGTTTGACAGATTTGCCAATAAATACTGATGGTTTGACGCGCACTGCTTAGTACATCATCGATCTCATCAAACGTATGTCCTTCAAGACGAAGGCGAACCGCTAGTGCCCCTTCAGACAACCTTGATCTTATTTTGCTCACGTAGAATAATGGCCTTACGTTTGTTCTTGTTTCGCCAGCGAAGATACGCTTGAATCGCCAACCCTAAATCTTGGTGTTTAGCAAAATCACTACCTTCGAGGACAAATTTTCGTAGGGGTCCAAAATGACATTCGATTCGGTTAAGCCACGATGCGTAGGTTGGCGTGTAGACTAACTCTACATTATTCACTGCGGCCCATTCTTTCACTTTGTGGTGCACATGTGGAGAAAAATTGTCCAGAATGATGTACAAGCGTTCCGACCAGTGAAACCGGCGCCGGAGCACATGGAAGAAACGAAGAATATCCTGATGCTTCTTCGTTTTTGTAGCATGGCCATACAACTGATCTGTTTTCAAATCCAGAGCAGCCAGCAAATGTTTCACGCCATGGGGCCGGTTATAGGTCGCGCGAAGTCGAATCGGTCTGCGTTTTTGAAACCAGCCTTTCCCGCGGTAAGGTTGAAGTGAGAGTGGGCCAAACTCATCCATACAAATTACACGCCCGTCCGCTGGAGGGTTGTAGTAGAGGTCTTCGATTCGTTTTTTTTAGACTCAAATTCCGGATCGTTTGATTCCTTCCACGTTTTTTGTGTTTTGATACGTGATTTTGGCTTCCCCCAGGATTACCCGTAAGGTTTCGATGGAAATGGACGACACAATCTTCCGTTCCTCCACGGCTTGTTTCAATTTCGAGAGCGACCAATTCGTAAACGGATAACCCGCCACTTTAGGAGGAATTTGGGCAAGTTCAATGATCTCACTACGCTCTTCTGGAGTGAAAGTGTGCGGGCGTCCTCCGCCGTATTTCGGTTTCAATGAAGGTAATCCTTCTTGATTAAATCGATGAATCGTATGCCGGATATGTTCACCTGAGATATATAAAGCCTGCTGATTTCAGGGACTTTCATTTTTTGAGCAGAGGCCAGAATGAGTAAAGCTCGACGGACCTGAACCGGATCGGCACCCTTACGGGCAATCCGCAGGAGGCGGTTGCCTTCTTCCTGAGTTAAGTCACGAACAAAAATAGTCATGTCGCTCACCTCGAGAGAGTTGGATTTACGTATAATTACCCGTTTTCCCAACTATGATCTCGGATGGGGCACTAGATACCTTTCGTAGAGCCGTTTACCATATGTCTCTTTCATGGATGTATAATTTCTTCACTACTTATTTTCATCGTTACCTTGAACTCATTTACAATGTATTACCCGGTTTTGCGATTTGAGAGACTTCGTTAGTTTCTTATTTACGTTCTAAAAGTTATACATAGGGATTGATTAAGGTTTTGAGCTACGGAAGTTGAATATATTAAAAGATGATTCTAAAGACGTATTTCATTGTAATAGAAATATATGTAAAATAAATTTGTTGGGATTAATTACATGTATATACAGAAGTTGGTGCGTATACATTGAGGTTTTTCAATCGAAACCGGCAAGTTAAGGAAAATAATAAATATTAATTGGAGGCTATTAAAATGAAAAAATTCTTCAAGAAACCATTTATGGTCCTAGCAACCGTATTTCTTGCCTTAAGTATACTTCCTGGAACTGGCTTCGCTGCGTCTAATGAGGTGGTTGCGGAACCACATATTGATCCAACTGCAGCACAAGACCTCACCATTCAAACTCAAAGTCCTATTGTAACAGATGAGAGCGGTAATGCGGTACAAGCACTAGCGACAGACGTTGCAATTTTAACTTTATGGTCAGTTCCGAGTGGTAGTAGTACCGGAAGCTCTGGTGGTGATGGATCTTCAAGTTTTGGGACTCATTCATTTATTACTGTAAAAAATATTAGTGCTTCAAGTATTACAATTGGTAAATTATCTGGTATTGCAGCAAATAAACTAGTTTCAGTTGGAACTTGGGGGAATAAAACAGAACATACTGGTATATGGTATAATTTAGAGGCAATGTTCATTAATAACTACAGTGCGTACAGTGGTAGGGTTTCTCATTCCATGTATATTAGTTCTACCCAGTTAAGTAGCGTAAATAGTTATATTATTAATCATGATTCATGGAGTTTAACAAACAATTGTTCCTCCTTTGCTGTTGGTCTATGGAACTCGATATCCTCTGACGACTATTCTGCTGGAACAATTAATACGCCTCAAAATTTATATTACTCAATTAAAGATGGTGCTTATAACACCAATGCTTACGTTCCATATGATTATGCAGTTTATTACGCTCAAGGTACTGGTACTCCTATAAGAAGTACACAATTTTAAAAATTATTTAAATATTTTAATCAATGCACTCATTTAATTGGGTGCATTGATTTGAATTAATTAATGAGGTGATGAAATGACCACAAAAAAACGTAACTTTGTAATCGCAGTGGTTGCTATACCAATAATTTTTATACTGGGGTTTCTTTTTATGTTTACCAATATAATAAATCCTAGCACAATTTTTGTGTCACAATGCAACGTAACAAATAATTCAATATCAATAAAAGGTGCTTTTACAGATAGTGCAAATAAGTATAGAGGATATAAACTTACTTATAAAGATAATACGCTCTATATAAAAATAAAAGGAAGTCTATTATCATTTAATGGATCAGCTGGGGATTTTAATATTTCAATTAATAATGATTTTGGTAACATTCAAAAAATTTATCTACAGGGCTCTAATTCCTCACAAAGAACTCTCATTTGGTCTAAACAGAAATAAAACTCCCGCCAAAATATAGCAGAAGTTTTTTATATCACGGGGTTATAGGTGTGCTGTAATAAATACGGGGATTTTCATTTATTAGTTGATTAGGCTGTTTGCCATCTTTACTCTCCATTGGTGTAACCTCCTTGTGCAGTATAAGTCATGTTAGTATTACCCGTTAGAAGCAAAGAAGACACTAACGAGAGGGTTAGTGTCTCATAGTTTCGCATACCTACAAAATTATCAATCGTTTTACATTCACCCACAAGTACAATGTCACTTTCCCAAAAATACTTAGCATGTCAACACTCGCCAGTTAGTTGATTCTTTTCAACGAGTGTCTGATTCCATTCCCCATTAACCCACTGTTCAGCTTCAATCCAAATCTGTTATGTCACATCTTCTGTCAAATAAAGTTGTTTTCCCAAATTCTCCTGTTATATACTGGATATGATTCCATGTGAGGTTTGTCACAACGTTAGATCATTACAGAAACGGAGGGAACACATGATTCATAATCATTGGAAAATTGGTAAACTGATTCTTATGACGACTGCGCTGGCCTGGGTCCTGGGGGCGTGTTCTGCCAAGGATTCCGCCGCATCTGAAGAACCGGAAAATATCGCAGCGGCCGTTCAGGTTGAGGAAACAGAGAGACCGGAATATTTGCCAAAGGACTTTCCACTCCCAGATGATGCTGAAATAACCACTTCCCACTCCGAGCAAAACGACGGCAAAAAATCGGCTCTTTTAATTTTTAAATCCCAAGAAAAACTCGACAAACTGGCAGAAACTTATAAACAGTACTTTCAGGATCAAGGGGTCACGGACACATCGGAGACCATTGACGAGAAAAACCTCATCATCCAAGGAGATACAGATGCTGAAAGCTGGTCACTGATCGGTGGTCCGTTATCCACGCAGGAAGACACTGTGGAGCTGACATTAACCTGGTCTGAGTTGTAATTTTTTAGAAAATCCTGAAAGCGATCTTGACAAAAGTCCGTTAAACAGCTGTTTCAAGATCGCTTTTCTTTTCATTTATGATGCTTTTTCTGCTTTTAGTACACTAGTTACAATCTCTTGGCTGATAGAAATTACTGCCTTTTTATCTTCCTGCTCATCAAAGTTCCCATGTTTATCTAGCGTATAACAACTTTTTATCAGATAGCCCTGTTGACAATTGGGACAATGACCAAACTTAAATCCGTATTTAACATTCGTATCGGAAGCTACATCCTCACAAAGCTCCTTTTGTTCAGTGATATACTTTGTTAATCCTTCGCCGTTGTTATTATGTATGTACTGATTGATTTCACTTACTACCGGCTCTATCATCTCATCATTTACGTCCAAAAGTTTATGTTCCTGTAAATACGCTTTTTTACACGAAGAACAATGTGTCTTACCACTTGTCACCACTAATCCGGCACATAGACCACCAATTAATAAACCAACACATTGTATGAGGAATTTGCTGATATTTACCCACTTATTTGGTTCAATATCTATTGCATTGCTAACATGTCCTCTTGAAAATATGCTTAAACTGCTATTATTAAATTTATAATCATAATAGTTCAATAGTGTTATAGGTTCATCTGATTCTCCAAACACAAAATTGCTTATATGCTCCCCCTCAAACTTATAATTAATCTCATTCGATGGTGAGACGTATGCCATCTGATATTCTCCATACATAAACCCGCTAAATGAAAGTAATATGAAGATAATCGATATTAAGTAGTTGTTTGTATTCGGCTTTAATCCCTGTCTCACAATGTTATAAAAATACCCGAAGGTGGCTATACCTCCGAGAATAATCCCCCCTGCCGGAATAACGAAAAACATAGAAAAGCTAAAAAAGTTAAAACCCAGGATACTCAAGATAAGCAATTGAACAATTACTGATACTACCGCTGTTATTACTCCCCAAACCCATTTCATAAATATGACTTCCTCCTCTTTCTGAGTGGTATATATTTTAACATCTGATGAAAAATACACCAATAATAAAAATTACAGCATTTTTCGACAGGGGCCAAGGGAACCAGTTCAACGGATGATATCATGCTGCAACAGGTACAGCGATTTTTCCTTGGCTATAACAAGAGGGTAGTAATAAAAATAGAATTCATCGAGCACAAAAAAAACCGCCTAGTAGGCGGCTTTTCAAATATACTGCTAATTTTATTATTGGTCACACCAATTACTGGTTTATAACAAATACACCCACCTGCTCTCCAACCTGTCCCATCCACAGTTCTCCGTTACCAACCATAACACCTTTCCAATTGACAAATACTTTATCGACTTTTTGCGCCAATAATGCCTGCTTAACTTTAGCAGTTATGATTTTGTCGTATTTCGCAATAAAATCTTTTTTGGTTTTGATTTGCATGGTTTTTCCGTTATGGTTCACTTTCAACGGGTACACCATCAAATTGGCTACTTCGGTTTTTTTTCCTTCTTTAACGTTTTTCTGGAGCAAACTGAAGTTATGCTCAAATACGATTGGATTTTTGATGCCTGCAACTTCATAAGGATTGTTAGTGACATTAACCGCAATAACTCCAAGTTTATTGTTTTGTTTACCTATCCACAAATCTCCATCTCCAACCATGATTCCTTGATAGTTCACAAACAGCTTATCGACTTTTTGAGCCAGCAGATTTTCACGTACACTAGAAGTGAAGATACGATCGTATTTCTTAATAAATTCATTCTTGCTATAGATCATATATTTTTTATTGTCTTTGTTTAAATTCATTGGATAAGAGATCAGATCTGCCACTTCTGCTGGTTTGTTTCCCTTAACTGCTTTTTGTAATTTTGCAAAATAAGTAGTAAATTCTGCAGGATCGTTTATGCCCGCAACCTCATAAGGATTACTGCTATCTGAACTCGTTACGGAAGCTGGTGTTGAAGTATTGCTAGCTTGCTCAGCCCAAACTGGACCGGAAAATACTGTGGTGACAATTGAGAAACTCAAAATAATTGCGGCTTTTTTCATGCTAGAGTTTGTCATAATGGGTTTCCTCCAAAATTTATTTCTACTTCATTTCCCGATATTTGAGTAAACACATACTTATGGTTAATTTACCCAAAAAGGCGGAGGAAGGCTCAAAGGAGAACAAGCTATTTCTTCACTCGTGTAATCCTGTCATAACAGCTCACCTGTTGCTTCCCCTCAGTTCATTCCCCGTCCAGCTATCGACCGGTTAAAAGCTTTGAATCTCGTCCCTTGAAAGCGAAGCTCTCCGCGGTCTCCTTCCGCAATCATGCCGTATGTCTGTCCGCTGACCTGCAATTCCTTGCGGTTGAAATCTTCAAATTCAAAGGTCACAAAATAATCAGTGTTAGCCCGGGACTCCCCCGATCCTCCCCATACCTCCGTTCGTTTGACAACGGCCGTGCCCATGCGGATTTCCAGCTCAGAAGCGTTATTGGACAGCCAGATGCGCAGACCTTTGATAATGACATAGGCAAAAACACTGATCACGACCAGAAAAATAAAGCCGATGAACAACCTGATAAACACCGGTATTTCACTGAAAAAGTCAAAAAATCCGCCCGGTTCCCTGAAACCGCCCACCTATTCTCCCCCTTTCGTACTATCGAGCTCCTTTTGGGAGCGCCCTTTTTTCGTCCGCTCCACTTAACCCAACTTCATTCTGAATTCCTTATTCCGGCCAATCACATACTCCATCTGTATATCATACGGCTCCAGCGCCACATGATGCGCGTTAATCTCCACCGCATCAACACAGCCCATCGCCCGGTAAAAGGCCTGTGTTTCTTCCGCGGAATGCGCAGAGATATACAGCTTCTGCGCACCCCACGCTTCAGCCTGCTGTGCCGCCATCATAAACAAGCGTCTTCCAAGCCCGGCATGGCGGAAATCCGTGGAGACATGCAGCTGCATTAAGTCCGCATACTGCTGCGCACTGCCGAACAGCTCGCGCAGCAATGCGGCAAACGCGGCGATTTGCCCGTTATGTACAGCACATATGACCTTCCCCCCATGATGAATACATCTATGAAAATCCTCGGCAATGATTTCGTTTTTGGTTGCGGCGTCCCAGTTGTCAATGAACGGTGCATCGACCAGCTTCCGTTCCCCCTCAACTGTGCGCCAGGCACGGGTCACCCGTTGAAATCTGTTGAAGGAATCCAGCAGGCCCGGCTGCAAATCATCCAGGCTCAAGCTTTTAAATTCTATATTTTGCATTCTCATCGTTCCCATCATCCTGCTTTCCAATAATTCCTCTCTGCTCCTTACCAAGGAACCCCAGCCGCATCAATGCGCCTATGGTATACTCTGGAAAAGAACTTGAACAGTAATTTATTTCCACATCCGGAAAGTAGACATGCCTTTTGACCAAGAATAACTATAACCATTTAGTAACTATATGATGCATCCCTCTCATGGTATGTTGGAATGACAAATACTGGTGAACATGCTAAGGAGCTATATACTATGGATGAACATACGAAACACAAATTGCTAGAAAAAAACAAACGCCTCATCAACATGGTCATTGAGCGCGTAAAACGTGATTTTCCGGAAGACATCGCTATTATAGGGCTCTCGGGCTCGTTTGTAACGGGTGATTTTCATGAAAAAAGCGACCTGGATCTGATCATCATTAACAATACGGACAGAGGTTGGGAGATATCGTCTTGCTTTATATTGGATGACGTTGGTTATGATATCTACTGCACTCCGTGGAATCCGCGCATTGAACAGCAAGCGAATCTGAAAAGTCCCACTATTTCTTCGCTTATCAATATGAAGGTGCTTTACTGTGCCAAACCGGAAGATTTGGAGAGATTGAAGGGTTATCAGCAAAAGGCGCTTGATGAACTGGCTAAGCCTATTGGCGAAGCATCCCTTGCCAGGGCACAGGTGTATATCAGTATGGCAAAGCAATACTATGCAGAAGCTTTGTTGGCAGAGGAGATCGGCGCTGTACGTTATGCGTCAGGCAATCTGGCTCTTGAACTCTTCAACGCGATTAACTGTCTCAATAATACTTTCTTTCAGCAAGGGACCAAGCGATACCTGGAGGAGCTGCGCCCATTAAAATATCTGCCCCATAATTTCGAGCGAACTTATCTGGACCTGGTGAATGCCCGGTCGGCGGATGAACTCAGAAGTGAGGCCTTCCGTTTATTGAAAAATACAACTGTGCTTTACGATGAAATGCAAGCCGAACTGGTTGAACCTCCGGTTGCAACCTATGATAATCTTAAAGGTACATATGAAGAAATGTGGTCCAATCAGAGAAATAAGGTCATTGCCAGCACACAGGCCAAGGATAAGTCATATGCCTTTCTTACCGCGCTAAGCGCTCAGGATTTCCTGGATGAGATGCTGGCAAGCCGGGGAACCGCGAAGTTCGATGTCATGAAGCATTTCTCGCCGGATGCGCTGGAAACTTTTCAGGAACGTTTTATGGAAATGATGGATGAATACCTTGATGAATATAAAAAAGCCGGCAGGGAAGTAGCCCGTTATGAATCTATTGAAGAGTTAACCAAACGTTTTATGGGCGGCAGCGTATAACATAGAATCGGGAAGTCGGCTATCCGGCTTCCCTTTTGTTAAATAGCTATCCACCAAAACACTCCATATTTATCAATCAGATTTGCACAATACCGGTTCCAGTCGCATGGCCCCAAAAAATCAATAACGTTACCGCCATTGCTCAATACATCAAATGCTCTTCGAACAGCTTCTTCACTGCCCATGTCAGAGACATTAAATGCCATCGTCTGCCAGGACTTTTTTTCACTTGTGTCACAGTTCTTTGGTGCTTCACTCACAGCCATAAATAACTTTCCATCTAAAGTTAATTCGCAATGCATGTATTCGTTCTTCGCTTCGTTTTTTATTTCCAGACTTTTCTCCAAACCAAAGGCTTTACAGTAGAAATCAGCAGCTTCTATACTTCCTTTGACATATACCTGTGTGCTAATTTTCATAGTTATCCCCCTTTCGTACAGAAACGCTAGCTAAAACAGCTCCAAAAGCCCCTCGAAACTATGAATGATATAATCATAATCACTAACTTCTCCAAATCCGTAACTCGCAAATACGAAAGGAATTCCGGCATCTCTTGCAGCCTTCAGATCCTTTTCCGTATCGCCTACGTAAACAGGGTTCTTTAAGTTATTTCTTTCCATGACCAGTTTGATATTCTCACCCTTGGACAACCCGGTTCTCCCCGGATTCTCAAAGTCTACGAAATACTTTTGTAATTGATGATATTCATAAAAAGCTTCTATATATCCGTCTTGGCAATTACTTACTATGAACAGCTTATATTTTGCAGATAAAACTTTAAGGACCTCTTCCAACTGTTCAAATAACCTTCCGCCTTGTTCAACCAAGGACACACACTCCGCTTCATAACACTGTCCTAAAAACTTTTGCTGTGCCTCTTCATCTAAGCCGGGAAACATTTTTCGGCCGGCCTCATCCGCTTGCAGACCCATAATTCCTCTTAAATCTTCCTTAGTTACTTCCCCTATGCTCCCTTTATATTCGCTCAATACTTTGTTCCATACATCTACAATAACATCCAAGGAATCCCATAACGTTCCATCCAGATCAAAGATCATGCTATCCATTTAAATTCTCCTAACTATTAGTTATTTATTGTCGGTTTCGCCCAAATCAGATGAACCATATTCAGCCAGTGGCTTTCCACTTTATCGATTTGCACATGTGACTCTTGCATCAGTCCCATTATATCTCTTGTATGATGGCATCCATAAACACGATATAACAGCGGATTAAGCGCTTTTTGCAAAACAGATACCATAAAGTTAGAACTGATCCCATGCTCCATGAACAGGATTCTCCCGTCCGGTTTACACCAGCAGTTGATTTTGTCCAACATCCTTAGCGGATTCTTATAGCTGCAAAAGGATAATGTAGAAACAATAGTATCAAACGACTGATCGGAAAAGCTGATCTCCTCAATATCAGAACACATAAATTCGGCATTCAGATGATGGTACTTTGCTGCCTGCCGTGCCTTGTCTATCATTGCCTTACTAAAGTCCGCTGCAGTAATCTTGACTTCCGGAGGATAAAACGGAAAATTAGCACCTGTGCCTACTGCAAGTTCAAGCACATTGCCCTTAGCATGACCTATAAGGTTCTGCCGCCAGCGCTGTTGTTTGGGATCTTCTCTTTTATTCTCATATTGGGTGGCTTGCCTATCAAAAATATTTATCAACCGCTGTTTATCCATCTTTCGCTGATCAGCTCATTCCTTAATAGATCGTGTTTAGCTTAATAGGCCCGTTTTCTCTGTTTTTTGAGTATTTCAACTATCGAATCAATAACCACCTGCGGGTTCTCAATATGTATGTTATGTCCGCTAACTGTTACTTCAATCTTGTGGCCTTGGGAAAACCAGGAAATATCTTTAAAGCTGTTAATATCATTAGTATACCAATTTTAGATAATACTTGAAACCAAAAGGATTCAACTTCAAATGGGGCTTTTCTAACTCACCGTAATCTTCCGGGGACAGCTTCTTGTGAGAGGCATTGATTAACAAAGAAATCTTTAGGTTAAGCTCGTGGTATTCGGAATCCTTAGGGTGTATGCTTTCGTCAGGCCTGATGTTGCCATAGAACAAGCTTTCCAATATCACACTTCCATTGTCACTTCCGACTTTGATACCTTGCGGAACAGTTTTTTTTCTGCCTAAAACTTATACATATTGAAATATCAATGTGCAAAAAATTATGTATATTTTTGTTGTTCAACGACGGTTTTTCATTGAAAAGAGGTCAGCCAAAATACTGGCAGACCTCTTTGTGTTGTTGCGGGGAATGTGTAATTCAATAATAGCCGTCCGCGATTATTTGCCGATACGTGCGAACGGAGCAGTCAATAAATCAATGTCGCCCCACTCTTTAGGAGAGTTCGAATCCGATACCCCTGGCGAATCGGAAGTCGCTGGATCATTAGGAAGGGTATCCATCGGCGAGTACTCGCCTTGGTGCAGCATTACACCGATACCTGCGTTCTCTATATCCGGATTTCCGAGTGCGCTGAGTAGAATTTTTGCTTCATAGAAAGTGTCACGATTGGGATCGTGGCTAAGCGTCATGAAGTTTACAAGCTTGCTTGAATCATTAACATCATCAGCATCTTTTACGCCCCACAGGGATGTATAACCTTTGCCTTTAGCAAATTTAACCGTAATACCTGCTGCTGCCCCTGTCTTATAGTTTACTCCACCATCGTCGACAGGGAAAACACCGTTTACGGCTCTGGAAATATAACCGGAGTGGAACATGTTCGAAGCGATGTTGAATTGATAATCAGGAAGATCCAGCCCGCCCCAGAGCGGCTGTTTGCCATTCTTCTTCCACATATCATGTGTTGCGCCAGCACCACGAATCGTATCCATGGCAATTGTCTGCGGCATATCCATGGAGCGGATTGGCGTACCGCCAGCAGAACCAGCATTAGCAGGATCAACGATGTCTGTAACATCTACATACTGCCAAGCCAGATACAGGAACTCGTTGTCCCAAGCTGCCCACAGATGGCTAAGATCCATTGGCGATTCATGAAGCGACCAGTTGCTGCCAAGCGTACGCGGATCATCACCGGCCATGTCAATAGCAATCAGCATGTCATCTGTCCATTCTCCACTGTTCGTTCCATCAATTGTAATTGGAGTCGATACGCGTTTACCAAATGAAGGGTTAGTGGAATATGGCTTGTCTCCACCAGGAATTACGATCGTTCCTTTCAATGTCACCACTGTAAGCTCAGTGCTTGCTGCTGAGAAGTTATTTGCAGTATCGAAAGCTTTTACCGTGTAGGTATACGAAGTTTCTTCAGCCAAACCGGTGTCCGTGAACGCAGGAGTTGCGGATGTTCCTACTTTTACTGCATCACGATAGATGTCGTAACCTGCTACAGCCACATTATCCGTTGAAGCTGTCCACTGAAGGGCAACACTGGCAGCAGTTGCTGTACCTTTTACATTTGTCGGCGCCGAAGGTGCGATGGTATCACCAGCGCCCGGTACTTCAATGGTTACTTCATTGCTGTTAGCGGAGAAATTACTTGCAGCATCACGGGCGCGAACCTGGTACTTGTAAATCGTACCTTCCTTCACCGTGCTGTCGATGAAAGTTGTTGCATTCACCGTAAATGTCTCCGTGCCTGTACCAGCCTTACGGGTAATTTGATAATCTGCTACGCCAACATTGTCAGTAGAAGCACTCCAAGTCAAAGTGACCGTCTTAGGAGTTCCGCTGCTGAGATTGCCAGCCAGGTTAGCTGGAATTGAAGGAGCCTTCGTATCGGAACCGGCAGGCTTCTCCCCAAGCTTCACTTGTCCGGGAGCATTGTTGTTGCCAGGAATGTAAATATTGTCGCCTGTGTTGAAGAAGTAGTTCTTCTGACCGTTGCTGTCCCAAATATTGCTTCCGTTATTAAAGCAAGCTTCCAGACGGCTGGCGGTTCCAATATCAACCGTTATTTTTTTGTAGCCAGGGTTCAACGAGTCATTCTCCATCTTCACGCCTGGAGCGGATGTCCATGTACCCCCCTCGGCGCGGTAATGAATGTTAACATTTGTCCAGCCCTCTTTGTAATAAACGGTAACTTTATTGCCCTGATTTGGAGTTCCCGGTTTACCGGCAGTCACTTTACCTGCGTCATAGGTATTGTCGCCTTTGTTGAAGAAATAGTTCTTCTGATTGTTGCTGTCCCATTGACCGCTGCCATTGTTGAAAGCTGCCTCTGCGCGTGTAGCCGAGGTTCCCAGGTCAATCGTGTACACAGCATATCCAGAAATTTCAGAATCCGCCATTTTCACGCCAGGAGCGGCTGTCCAGTTGCCGCCTTCAGCGCGGTAGTGAATGTAAGGAGTTGCATATCCTTTTTTGTAGTAAATCGTAGCGGTGTTGTCATTGCCTTGTCCAGACGGCAAAGTCTTAACGCTGATCTCGTTACTTGGATCGGATGTGCCGCCCGATTGGCTTCTGGCAATCACTTTATAGGTATACGTTGTTTCTGCAGTCAAGCCTGTATCCTTATAAGTTGTTGTTGTTGACGAACCAGCCTTCGCATTGTTGCGGTATACGTCGTATCCGGCAATTCCGGAGCTGTCAGTGGATGCATTCCAAGTCAATGTTACTGTCTTGTCTGTCTTTACAGAACTAGCCAGGTTCGATGGAGCCGTCGGTTTAGTCACGACACGCGGATCTGTACCGGTCCAAGTACTTCCGTCATACCAGCCTGTTGCTGTTCTGGTGAACCCAGCCTGGTTCTGAGCAGGCAATTGTTTGCCAGTAGTATCTTTAAATATAATCTTAGCTTGTTCAGCCTTGTCGAAGCTGTAGACATACCAGTCTCCGCCAGCGCTTGTCATAGCTGGAGCTGTAGCCCAGGTTGGGTCATTATCCTTTGGTGCTGTGTCATAAAAGTAGATGGATGGTGTTCCCCATCCGGACGGTTTCTTGAAGTAGACTTCCAGCTTAGCGTTAGGATCGCCCTTCGTGAACTCGTACGAGGCAGTACCTTCGCCATTTTCATTCGCAGCATACATCTTCAGCGTTTTCGTGTCATTAATGGCCATGTCTGCACCAATCTTGATTGTTGTTCCATTGGTAAACGCAGTTCCGTTAATGGGATCACTGCCATCCAGCGTGTACTTGCCGCTGTCCGCATTCTTGATCGACAGCTTTACAGTGGTAGTTTCGGTTTTGAATTTACCGCCTGCTGGTGAAGCAGTCAGAACCGGGAACTTCTTGTTTACGCCAACATTTTCAATCAGAATAACGCCGTTGGTTCCTGCGGTAAACTTGGCCTTGCCTCCGCTTACAACCCCTTCGTTCTTCGTGTAAGCATCGCGTACAGTAGTGCCATCCGGGAAGATGCCGGATACATTTACATCTACAGTTCCCGAGGCACCTGTAGCCACAACTACTTTATCCAGAACATCCCCCTTCTCATAGGTGCGTGAGAACGTATACGGACTGTCTGCAATTTTCATATGAGTTCCTGCACCTACGGCAATGTGGTTGTTTCTGAATTGTCCAATCTTCTGCCAGTGTGACAGAACACCTTGGTTAAGGCTGCTCCAGTTCATGAATGAACGCGAACCCTGATTCGGGTCAGAGCCGGTAGCCCCAAACGGTCTTGCCGTTTCATCTCCATAGTAAGTCTGCACTCCGCCCGGAAGTAGCAGAAGCGCGGTACCTGCTTGAACCAAGTTTCCACGGTTGTACAACCCTTTATCGTGAGAAGAAAGATAGCTGATCATATTATAGTTAGGCAGATCCCCGTTTAATTCACTTGCATATCGGGAGAAGAGGCCTTCCAGATCGCTCATATTTGCGCTTTGGAAGGAGAAGTTGATTAGGGAATCAAATCCGTTATCGAAATAAGTGCCGGTTCTTCCGAGGCCATGACCCCAAACTTCCCCGGTCATCCAGAAGTTATCAGTCCAATCTGCTCCAGGTTTCGTTGGGTTGTTCTGTCTCCATTTCGCAAGCGCGCTACTTGCGCTTGTCTTGAGTTCTTTCCATTTGTCTGCTTGAACATGCTTTGCAGTATCAATACGGAAACCATCAATTCCGAACTCTTCGACCCATGAGGACAGCCATTTGATCATATAATCCTTAGGGGCAACGTTCAGATCTTTGCGGTATTGCTTGGCAGCCGGAACGATCCAGTTGTCGTAACCGCTCGTTTCTTTGTTGAACTTCGTTTTCAGTACCGGCGGCAAACCGGTGACGCTAGTAGATTCGGTCTTGATATCTGGCAGGAACCCTACACACAGCGTCTGATCGTTGCCGCCGCATTGATCGTAACCTGCAATATTGTTGGCACGAATCCAGCTGCTGCCCCACCAGGAAGCCCATGCACTGGAATTATTCGTATTCATAATGTTATTGTGCGTGTGCCAGTTTTGGCCTTGGCCTTTGTCCGGAATCCAGTTGCCGGCGAGTCCGCCGCGGTCACCGTATCCGTATTCCGCCATATCCACAAGTGTCGGATAAGCGACATGGTTCATAACTACGTCCAGGACCACACGGATTCCTTGGGCGTGAGCGAGGTCAACGAACTCGCGCATTTCATCAATGGTACCTATGCTCTTGTCCATTTCAGTAAAGTCAAGTCCATAGTAGCCATGGTAGCCATAGTGGGCAAAGTCACCGTCCTTACCGCCTACCCAGCCGTGCATTTGTTCCCAAGGAGCTGTAATCCAAATTGCATTCGTACCCAGATCCGTGAAGTAGCCTTCTTCCAGCTTCTTGGTCAGACCTTTAATATCTCCGCCGTGGAATGTACCCACATCCGAGCCCCAGGCATCTGTCTTAGGTCTGCCATAAGCGCCGTCATTGCTGGTATTACCGTTATTGAAACGGTCTGTCATCACGAAGTAAACGTTTGCATTATCCCAGCTGAATGGGCTTGCTTCCTGCTGCTGGCCGTCATTAACCGGCGCGCTGCTGCTTGCTGCAGGCGCTGCGGCCGGGGTCACTGTGGCCGCTGTTGCTTGGCCCGCTGGCAATACCACAACACTCCATAGCATTGAGCAGAGCAGCATCATGCTTAGTAAAACTTTGCAACCCTTTTCTACCATTAGCTTATTCTCCTCCTGTACCTTTTGGTATGAAACGAGTGACGGGATCCGTAAACCAGCAAGCGATATACGACTAAAAAAGCTGGTCTTTGCGGATTGCAATCGTTTGCATTTAAATCCATCTTACCAACTTGTGTTAAAATCTAGTTAAAGTAATGAAATAAGATTTTATGAAAAGTCATATTATTCGATCAGCGATGTTTAATATTACGCATCCATGGATTCCATCATTAGTGAAACCGATCCGTTAAATTTATAACCAGCACCTCTGACAGTATGGATAAATAGCGGTTCACTCGGGTTTTTCTCGATTTTTTGCCGCAAGTTATAAATATGAACCATGACGGTTCGTATGTCCCCTTGCTTCATGTCTTTCCAAATAAGATCATATAAGGTTTCGGTGTGGAATACGCGGTTCGGGTTCTTTGCCAGAACAACAAGGAGTCGGAATTCTTTAGAAGATAAAGAGACTTCCTTGCCATAGGCCATTACTGAGTGGGTAGTTGGATCAATCTGCAGATTTGGATAAAGTATCAAATGACGTTGATTAACTGGAAAAGCCTGTTTATACCTACGGAGGTGTGCTCTGATTCGGGCGAGTAATCCTTCAAAGCTGGAGGGTTTGGCAATAAACTCATCTGCCCCCCGGTTCAAGGCTTCAATCCTGAGATAATCTTCGGAATGGTGACTTGTAAAAAGCACTGGTTTATCGCTGAATTTGCGTAATTCCGTGCATATGTTCAAGCCGCCCGCCCCGTCAAGAATTATTAAATCAGGATCGTGAGAATGAATGTAGCTGACCGCTGCTTGTCCGCTGTGAGTATATCCAACAGCTTCATATCCATGCTCTATTAAGGATTGAACCAAGAACCTGCGAGTTTCAGTATCATCATCAATGATTATGATTTTTTCCCGCATTCATTTTTCTCCTTTCATAGTATTTGTAAGCGCTTTCTGAATTTAAAGAGATTGCAGACGAACTTTAACATAGTATGTTATTTTTACACAAAATATCATATGTTGTAGAATAATGCAACTAGTAAACCAATTAAGATAATAACCTGACAAGCAGGCGATCAAACGCTAAAGGAGAGATTACTAATAAAGATACCGCAATGCGTCACTGTAAAATTTATGAAAAAATAATCGAGACCTCACTAGATGAGAATTTGGATCTATATCGGCAAGAAACATACAGCAAAGAGAATAAAGAAATATATGAGGTAGATTAGAAAATCTGCATTCAGATTTAAGACCTTCACCCCCAGATCATTGAAGAACCCTCCTGTCCCTCCCCCATATGGACCCGAAGCCAGTAACAGAAGATTATTAAATATAAGAATCAAATTCAATACTGCGTATTTTATGGCACTGATTCCAATGCCCTCATATTTATTCATACACGTGTCCTTTTGTCTACCAGATTATTAAATATCAAGAATCAGCTTTTTTAATAGCCAGGCCCTCTTCCGCCAATGCTTGTCTGAGCTTCGGCATGGATGATGGGCCAATTCCGTGCAGCTTCAAAATAGCCTTCTCAGTGTACACCGAAAGCTGCTCCAGCCATATAAACAAAAAACTCCCGCCAAAAATCAGCAGAAGCTTCTTGGAATAATTATTCACACTGGCGGGGTTTAGTTAAAATCCTAATTAACACTATTACTTCAATGTAATCAAAAATACGTCAGATGCCTTGCCAAAAAATCCTATATATCCGTTCACCGGAAGTTTAGAGGTGTTCTGCCCGTTAACGGTTGAAAAACTTACACATGTATTGTTTTCGTCATAAACTGCAAAGCTGGCGTTTGGAGGCAATTTAACGGTTATGGTTTTGTTGGCCGCTTCCCCGCTAATTTGATACCAACGGGCAAAACCATTGGCCTGTATGACCGTCGAGGATGCCTCCCCGCTGTAGATTGACGGGGTATCGGCTTTTTTAATAAAACTCATATTATACATTTGGAGGTATTCCGCATTGTTTTCCTTATAAAACTTCAAATTCGTCGTATCTCTGCCCGAGGATACCGGAATTTGTACAGCGTTTATAGCATGGTTTTGATCGATTATTTTACTTCCGGCAACGTACCCGTTGTTCACATCAATCCATAATTTGCTGGGTATCAAAGGAACAAACAGGACTTCTGAGCTTGGTCTCTCCGTAAGGGGCAAATAGTCTTGGCCCACTCTCTCTGACCATGCATCTGACACCGCTTTGTCCAGGTGGACCGGTTCTACCTTTTGCGAATCATAGAATGTAAAGAGGCTTTGACCCAGTCCTGGAAAGTTCAGATAAGCGCTGGCCTTGATATAAGTGATGCCGTTGATCTGCTTGTCAAAACTTAAGGTAACGGTTCCGTCTGCACTTTTAAAATAGCCGTCCCCCACATACACATATTTCTGTGCCGGAATGAACCCGCCAAAGATCAAAGGCATATCGATTTCTCCATCTTTGATCTCAATTTCCTTAGGGCTATCCGATGCAGCCGCATAGACACCGTTGTATTGGTTCATGCTGTCCGGCATTTGCACTTTTACAGGAGGAGTGAAGATCTTATCCGGTTTAATTTCTTTGATTATGCCTTTTTCTTTGAGGTATTCCTGCAAAATCCCGGTTCCCAGCATACTGTTAACAATAGACGAGCCGCCAGAAGAGGCCACTGCTACAGAAATATTATACTGTGGAAGTACGATCATAGCAGCTTTAAATAAAACTGAGTCGCCGCCTTTAAATGCTGCCTGGATATTGTATTCTCCAAACGGGGACAATTTCACGCTATCCCAGCCAAGTCCATAGGCAAAAAAGTTCTCCTCGCCGTCTGACGGCCAAATTCCATTTTTATATTCTGGATTTAACATGGCCTTGGCCGATTTCTCAGACAGCAAATCTGTTGTACCCATTAATACTTCTTCTACTTTGAGCATATCTTCGGCGGTTGAATAAATGCCGCCCGTTCCAACTGCACTTATAGTGTCCGTGGGCAACGCCCCCTCATAGTTCGGCAGGTAGGCTCTGGCAAGGTCTGTCCGGTCGAACTCATCCATAGGCGTCTTCGTATGTTGAAGACCTAAAGGTTCACTAAGGTTTTTTGCGATAAATTCGGAATAACTCATGCCGCTTAATCGCGCCACCAGAATTTCCAGCAGCGTGAAGCCATCGTTGGTGTATACCGAAAATTCACCGGGATTGGCTTTCAGGGTCTGGGTTCGCAGACTGGCAAGTACATCTTCCTGTAAGTCCGGGTTGATATCATCAAATAAAAAGGTGTTCCCGTAGCTTGTGCCATTGATCCCTGATGAATGGTTTAACAACATCCGGGGCGTGATCTGCTTGTACCGCTCATCTGCCATTTTAAAATCCGCCACATACTTTACATAAGGCTCATCTAAATTCAGTTTGCCACGGTCAACCAGCATCATCACGGCTGCGGCGGCATACATTTTGCTAACTGAACCGACCCCGTACATGGTATCTTTGGTGACCGGCCGGCTGCTATCTTTAGCGTAGACGCCCTTATTTCCTGATAAAATGATTTTTCCATTATCCATAAGTGCATATTGTACGCTCGTCTCACCATATTGAGTGACCAAAGTATTGGCAATTTCATCTGCCTTCTTGTGCAACGGGCTGTTCAGCTCCTGCGCAAAGGCGGTTGAAGAGGTTAGCATTATGCTGCTGGCCAATAAGACCGAAAATATTATCTTCATGAAATTCCCTCCTCTTGACTATTCAGAATAATCCGATTCATGTTGCTTAACAAAAACCAGCTCCCACGCCCCCTTCCTTGGGTGAAATCCCCCGTTGTACAAACAGGACGGCAGTTGAACCATATCGGTATGTTAGTCTTGTAGCATACTATAATACCACGCCAAAAAAATGTCAACACACATCCAACCACCCCATATTGTGAAACCAAATAAAAAATGTCCTGAGCGTAAATTCGCCCAAGACATGAAAAAGCTGGCAAGGCCTCTTAAAATATCGGCCGTTTTGCCGTAAACCACCATCCGCCAGCCAGAAGTACACACGCTATCAGGAAGGTCAGCCCAAAACCAGCCAGCAGCGAATCATTGGAGAGCAGCACCATTAATCCGTTGGCTAATTTATGCCGGAGTGGCGCAATCGATGTAAAGACCGGAATGGCAGCTAGGATAACCACCCAGATCACCCACCCCAACACATGGCGTATACCCGAGAATAAAAGGCTTAACAGTGACAAGAGCAGCATGTATGCTCCGAATTGGTAAATCAGCATGCCGGTTATACCGAATTGACTCCAGCCAAAAATCTCAAGAATATTATATGTAGTCTCGTAGCTGCGGATAAAGGAATTTTCCATCTGAAACCATACCGTATTAAGCACCGCAAAAAAAGCGGCAGACAAAACATACACCACCAATATTCCATAGTAATAATCCTTGCGGGTTGCTCCTAAATTAACCATCCTTTTGAAAAGCTGTAGCGGCAAAATACTGCCGACGAAAATCAGAAACACAGTAAGAACATTGGCGGCGGAGACTTGCCGGTTCTCACCGGGACCTATTGACAGGCTTACGATTATGTTTGACAGAACACTTACAGCAACAACACCCAGAATGACATAGAGATACAGCTTAAGCTGCAGAAAGGATGCTTTCAGCATGACTATTAACTTATTCAATGCGGCGACCTCCTTCGACCAGATACGAAAAAAACTTCTGAAGTGTAAGCCCTTCGATCGTGAGGCCCAGCTTATTCGCCTGAGTTCTGTCTTTATCCCCGAGTGCGCCATAAATGGCGGAAAGAGTACCTTTCCCGTAGGTTTCGTTATAAATTACTTGTTTGTCGCTAGTGAATTGTTGTACGGCTTCAGAACTGCCCGTTAGAACATGGGAATAGCTGCGGATATGGTCCACATCGTCATGCAGCAAGATTGTTCCGGCGTCCATAATGTAGACACGTTCAACAACCTTCGCGATCTCGTCAATTAAATGGGTCGACAGCACAATCGTTCTTGGATAATTTGCATAATCCTCCACCAGAATTCTATAAAACTTCTCCCGGATCAGCACGTCAAGTCCAAGCATGGGCTCATCATAAATAGTTAACCGGGCCCGGCTTGCGAGGCCAATAATATTACCGACAAGGGACTCCATCCCTCTGGAGAGCTGTCGGATTTTTGTGCTGGGATCAAGCTTGAAGGTGTTGAGCAGCTCTTCCGTAAACGACCAATCCCAATGGGGATGAAATGCGGAAGCAAACTGCAGAATCTCTTTAACTCTGGCCCCTCTCCAGTACAGATTTTTCTCCCTGATATAACAAGTCTCCGGCGGCATTCCGCCCTGATCCAATCGTGAACCCGAAGCTTCAATCCGGCCGGAGTCAGGAAAAATGCCTCCAGTTAACATGTTAAGCAGCGTTGTTTTTCCGGCTCCATTAGGGCCGAGCAGGCCGTAAATCGTATTCTCTTCCAGCGTCATATTCAAATGGCGGACAGCCTCTTTTTTACCATAGCTTTTGTTCAGGCCCGAGCATTCAAGAATCACACTCACTTTCGATCAGCCCCTGTCCGTTCTTTAATCATTTCAATAACATCCTCATTGGTCATTCCCAGCTTCTCCGCCTCTTCGAGCAATTTCAGGACCATTTCATCATAAAACCGGCTTCGCCGTTTGCCCATTATCGTTTGCTTTGCCCCTTTGGCAACATACATACCCAGCCCTCTTTTCTTGTATAGAATTCCCTCGTTCACGAGTAACCCGATGCCTTTCACAGCCGTAGCCGGATTAATTTGAAAGGTGCTTGCGAATTGCGCCATTGAGATAATCTGATCATCTTCCTGGTAGGTTCCGTTCAGAATGTCATCCTCAATCATTTCGGCGATTTGTTGAAATATGGGCTGACTTGAGTCGAAATTTGTTTTCATTCACTCACCCTATCGGTATGTTGGTATTGCAACACACTATAATGCTGCTCTGCGGAAGTGTCAAGCCTTGATGGACAACAAAAAAGACACTCCTGGTAAAGGATGTGCCTTGTTGTTAAGGTAAAGGGAGCGGGCGCTTTCGGCTGGTTGTAGGTCTGGCTATAGGCCAGCAAGAAAAACATATTATGCAGCGAAGGAAGCTTCGGCGCATTGCCAAACCGGCTTCGCGCAGCAGTTCTGCACTCTTTTTACCAATCCATACATCACTACCCTGCTCATATGTAATTCATTTACTTTTATTAAAGTATTAATAATTTGTATAAAACTTCCGTTATTTTATACTAGAGCAGGCGCTCACGATCATACATGCTCGGATCAAATATGAAAAGAAGGTGTACTGCTATGAAGCATCCCGTAAAAACAATATTTGCTCTATTACTAATGTATGTTTATCTTCCAATAGCATTTTTACTGTATATGTGTAGTTTTCAAGTGATAAGTTGGCTGGAGCCAAATGCATATTATAGATATGCCACCGATGGTAAATACACAGAGGATATCTTTTTCAAGGGAGCTATGGGTCAAGAAATCGAAGTAAGCTCTATGTTAGAAAGTATTGTAGGGAGTCAAGTCTTCAAAAGACCGCAGGATCTTTTCTCTGCTGTACTAAAAAAGGAGGATTCCTTAAGACATACATTAGAGTCAAATAATGAATATATGCTTTATTTAAAAAAAAATAATCTCACCGTAGACCATGTTATAGCTTATATGAAAAAGATAAGCGATTTGGACGACAATTTGATGAATGCCAATCTGTACCTTACAGCCTTGGGAATCATTATGGTTTACTATCTATTGTTTAAATACAGAAATAGGATTTATTTAGGAGCTGGATTACTGTATATCTTTCTGGTTATAGATGCATTTACATATAATCTTGTTTCAGATGCCTTTTATCCTCAAATGAAAAGACTGGTGTCCGATTTATCATATGAAGATTATTTGGTGACAGTGAAGGGATTACTCCCTGCACTTAGAGAGGCAACTTTGACCTTTATCATTTTTGATACAGTCATCCAAAGCTATAAAGATCGTAAAAACAAAAGATTAGAGACTGACCTCAAAATCTCCTATTATTCTCTTGAAAAAGTCCTTAATATTCTAAAAAATATCATAAACGAAAACCCGAAAATTAAACTGGTCGAAGTAAAAATCAACAAAAATGTTATTCTGGAATTCTGTAAAAAAAATAAACAGGATCAATATCTACAGGATATTAAAAAAATTATTGAACATAATCTGCAGCAAGAAATTAGGAACATCAGTAATTTGGAACTGTATGAGATCTACTCAACCATCTATAAAAATTTAAATAAATCAACTACTTTTAAAGCGAAAGTATTCTAGCGAACACAACTTTTCTTACCAGGGTAGCTGCGACTAATAAAACATGATTATTATCCCTAAAATTTTGTCGGCTTCTGCTAATTGTTAAATCTACTGTGCCCCTAACATCACGTTTATACTATGCCATTCAATCCTGTCTTTCTCAGCCCGGTTATCCGTATATTCATGTTCGTCATCTATAAGGATCTCTTTACTTCTCAAGAACCCGAGCAATCTGGCTGCCTCTTTCCTTATGCTGTCCATGTAACTTTGAAATTTCGAATGGTCTTTTTTGAGAATCTCCTTGTATTCGTCAGAAGTTGTAATATAGGTTAAAGCAATATACCTCAGAAAGTTGTAGCCGTCGCAATATTCATCGTACAATGTTTCCAACGTTTCCAATTGCTCTATTGCATCTTCATTCGTTAAGAGATCATCTAAAATTAAGATGATTCGTTCATGCTCAAACAGACCGAAATGGATCAATCTTCTGATTTGCTTGTCTATTTCGTGAAATGCCAATTTATCCTTATAGTCTCTTGAGATGAGTTCGAAGTATTCCTTCTCACCAAAAATCACTTCCATTTCATCATGATCGTACACCCATTGCTCAAATGCTAGGATAGAGTGCTCGTCCTTCTTATTCTTAATAAAATAATACAAGTAACGTTGTGCCGTGATTTGATCCATTAAAACACACCTCCGCTAAATCCAGACTTATCTAACATGAGGAAATTATATTTGTTTTATCCTTCAAATATCTACTACAATCTTTTCTATGATGATATCATATTTCCTTCAAGATCTAGTCACAGCATGAGCTTTCAAGTCCCTTCCCCCTAAACTCCAACATCCCCGTCCTTCCACCCTCATCACCTCAATCATCATCAGCGCCACCAGCCGGAACCCTTCCGTATATACGGCAGCAGAATACATGTACTTTGCCCCAACAGATCAATTAACTCTTCCAACTCATCGTACTTTTCCGGTGAATAGCTTCTTGTGATAAGCTTCAATTAATGAAGAAATCCTTTGGTAAGGTCGTAGTATTCGGAATGTTTAGGGTGTAGACCTTCGTCTGGTTTGATGTTTCCACAGAACAAGCTTTCCAATATACTTGCCATGCTTCTCCTCCTTTGTATAGCTAATGAAAGCTCTCGGACGCAGTGTACGTCTGCTGTAGCATTCTTGATCAAAATGCAGTGCTATTGCATTTTAGCGATATAATCACTAACATTTTTTATTATCACATAGAAAAAGCAGCCTATCAGGCTGCTCATCTGAAATCTTATTTCGGAACTCTCTTCCTCACTTCACAACCTCAGCACCCACCACCGGATGAGGGACATACGGCTCTTCCAGTGAAGCAATTTCTTCAGGTGTTAGTGTAATGGACAGGGCGGCGGCTGCATCTTCGAGATGGGAGCTTTTGGTCGCACCGATGATGGGAGCGGTCACGGGTTCTTTTTGCAATAACCAGGCTAGGGCAATTTGAGCGCGGGGAACGCCGCGTTGTTCGGCGATTGCTGCAACCTGTTCTGCGATCAGGCGGTCAGTATGGGCCGTTGCATCGTATTTGGATTTCTGAACCTGGTCCGTCTCGGAGCGGTGTGTGGTTTCGGACCAGTCACGCGTCAATCTGCCTGAGGCCAGCGGACTATAGGGAATCACAGCGATTTTTTCTTCCTTGCACAGCGGGAGCATCTCCCTCTCCTCTTCACGGTATAAGAGGTTTAAATGATTCTGCATCGATACGAACCGGGTCCATCCATGGTTCTCAGCGACATGCAGTGCCTTCAGGAACTGCCATGCGAACATGGCTGAAGCCCCAATGTATCTGGCCTTCCCGGCCTTCACCACATCATGCAAAGCTTCCATCGTCTCTTCGATCGGCGTATGGTAATCCCAGCGGTGAATTTGGTACAGATCCACATAATCGGTTCCCAGCCGCTTTAAGCTTTTATCGATTTCACTCATGATTGCCTTCCGGGACAGCCCGGCGCCATTGGGGCCTTGGTGCATACGGAAATGTACTTTCGTCGCCAGGACAATTTCATCCCGATGGGCATAATCCTTCAAAGCCCGCCCCACAATTTCCTCGCTCGTTCCATCTGAATATACATTCGCCGTATCAAAGAAATTGATACCCAGTTCAAGGGCTTGCTTGATAATAATACGGCTGCGCTCTTCATCCAGTACCCAGGGATGGACCCATCGGTCTGCTTCACCAAAGCTCATACAGCCCAGGCACAGCCGGGAGACATCCAACCCCGTATTTCCAAGCTTCACAATTTTCATTAGACTGTTCCTCACTTTCCCGTTGTGATGTTTTCCTTCCTAAAGCAGTTTATTCCTTAGAGTAAACTCTAAGGCAAGCCTTTTGCCGCACACTGCGCTTTTTACCATGCTGCCCGTTATCCACTTGTTCCACCCGATCAAAGCCATTCGAGAAGGGCTGCAGAGTCATACCCTCATGGTAGATGCTGAGAGCAAGCTTGTAAATGTTATCTCATAATATCTTTTACAGGAAATGATCGAACATTTTGCGTGTCCTCGCAAAAAAAAGGCGTGTCCTCCCTCGAATGCGCCATAGGATACGGATACCATAATTTCAGTCGTATGCTATTCTCCTTGTGAGCACATTATCCAACACAAGGAGTGTTGATCATGGCAAAGGTTTTGACGCAAACTTTTTTTCGGAACCGATCAGCTTTATGAATGGCAGTCATCTCTGACTCATATCCGTCAACAGCCAGATCGAGCATTTGGGCAGCGGGCTGGACATCCTTGCTATCTGAATCCAGAGCTATATGAGTCTTCATTCATTTACTTGGTGTTTGCATCCGTCCAAGTTCAGGCTCCAGCTTCACGAACAGCGTCGCAATCAGCGCGATTAGGAATCCTGCCGTGCAGGCGATCAGGAAGCCGCCGAACCCGTCTCCCAGGTAAGCGGGCAAGGTTGCCAGTCCCGGAAAAGCGAAAGAGATCGCAGACGAGCCAAACATCCCGGCCATTCCGCCGCCGATAGCTCCGGCACAGCAGACGGCAATCATCGGCTTGCGCATTGGCAGGTTCACACCGAACATCGCAGGCTCGGTGACTCCGAACAAAGCGGAGATGGAGGCGGATAAGCTTAGGGTTTTGAACTTCTTGTCTTTGGCTCTGAAGAAAACCGCGAGCGCAGCCCCCGCCTGCGCGAAGGCAGCCGGGCCCATCAGGGCCAGAATGGTATCCGAACCGCTTAAGTTGATATTGTTGATCGCCAACGGCACCAGACTCCAGTGCAAGCCAAAGATAACCATCGGCTGAATAATTGCACCCAGAACGATTCCCGCTCCTACCGGACTGAAATGGTACACCAGACTGTAACCTTGGGCGAGTACGTTCCCGGCAAGTGAGCCCACCGGCCCGAACACCAGCAGCGTCGCAGATGACACCACAACTATCGAGATCAAGGGAGTGAAGAATTCCCGAATGACCTCGGGCAACACTTTGACGCAGATTCGTTCGACATACACCAGCAAGCCTACTGCGAGAATGATGGGGATGGCACTCGCCGGATAATTGACGGATGTCACGTCCATGCCGAGAAACCTTATCGACTCATGGTCTGCAAACCGGGTGGTCAGACCCGGGTACAGCAGCACCCCGGCGATCACAACGGCGGTAAAAGGATTGGCCTTGAATTTACGGGCTGCTGTATACGCCAGAAGAATAGGAAGATAGTAGAACAGACTATCCGCCATCGCATTCAGCACAATATATGTATCCTCTGTTGTACTGAGCAGCTTCAACGCCGCTGCACCGGCCAAAAGCCCTTTCATAATACCCGCCGCACTCAGAATATTGACAATTGGAAGAAAGATTCCGGAGATACCGTCAATAATGATATTGACCGCACTCCTTTTAGAATGATTTACAGACGTTTCCTGATTATGTACTTCCATAAAAGTTCCCCCTGCACTCTTTGCTTTATATCCGGCCAGATATTTTTGGCCTATCTTTTAACATCTACTATAGCATAGCGGCAAGAGGGTGAGGCACCCCAACAATTAGTGCAATTCATTCAAAGCGGAGGGCACATTTTGGGCATGTGCTGCACCCATACTCCAACTCAACACAAATAACCCGTAAGAGGGCCACTTGTTTAAGCTTTCCTCTTACGGGCCACTGTTCAGACCAGCCTTGTTGCCAGCCGTTAAAACACTTTCGTAGTCCACGATTCGCAGTTCCACGTTTCGGTCACGATATCGCGGTAGAATTCGGGTTCATGGGAGATCAGCAGAATGCTGCCCTTATACGCTTGGAGCGCACGCTGCAGCTCATCCTTCGCATCCACATCAAGATGGTTGGTCGGTTCGTCCAGCACCAGCAGATTTGTCTCGCGGTTGATGAGTTTGCACAGACGGACTTTGGCTTTCTCGCCGCCGCTCAAGACCGCAATCTTGCTCTCAATATGCTGGGTCGTCAGACCGCATTTGGCCAGTGCTGCCCGGATTTCAAACTGGGTATAGGAAGGGAACTCCGTCCAGATCTCTTCAATACAGGTATTGTAGTTCGTTCCCTTGATTTCCTGCTCGAAATAGCCGATTTCCAGCAGGTCGCCAAGTCTGGCTGAACCTGAAACCGCCGGAATTTGGCCGAGAATACTGCGCAGCAGCGTGGTCTTACCGATCCCGTTGGCACCGACAAGCGCAATTTTTTGTCCCCGCTCCATTTGCAGGTTCAGAGGCCTGGACAGCGGAGAATCGTAGCCGATGACGAGATCTTTGGTTTCAAAGATCAGCTTGCCGGAAGTGCGCGCGGCCTTGAAGTTGAATTGCGGCTTCGGTTTTTCCCTGGCGAGCTCGATGACCTCCATCTTGTCCAGCTTTTTCTGCCGGGACATCGCCATGTTCCGCGTAGCCACGCTGGCTTTGTTCCGCGCAACGAAGTCCTTCAGATCGGCAATTTCCTGCTGCTGACGTTTAAAGGCTGATTCGAGCTGCGACTTTTTCGCCTCGTACACTTGCTGGAAATACTCATAATCCCCCACATAACGCGTCAGCGATTGATTTTCCATATGGTAGATCAGGTTGATCACGCTGTTCAGGAAAGGAATGTCATGAGAAATCAAAATGAAGGCATTCTCGTATTCCTGTAAATAGCGCTTCAGCCATACGATATGCTGTTCATCGAGATAGTTCGTAGGTTCGTCAAGCAGCAGGATGTCGGGTTTCTCCAGCAGCAGTTTGGCCAGCAGCACCTTGGTCCGTTGCCCGCCGCTGAGATCATGCACATCCTTATCCAAACCGATATCCGTAAGGCCCAGCCCGCGGGCAGTTTCGTCGATTTTGGCGTCGATCATATAGAAATCCTGGCTTGTCAGTGTGTCCTGAATCGTTCCGACATCCTCCAGCAGCTGTTCCAGTTCCTCTGGGGACACATCTCCCATTCTGCCGTACATGTCGTTCATTTCTTGCTCCATATCGAAGAGATATTGAAACGCCCCGCGCAGAACATCGCGAATCGATTGTCCCTTCGTCAGCACCGCATGCTGGTCCAAGTAGCCCGCCCGCATACGTTTTGCCCATTCGACTTTGCCTTCGTCCGGCTGGAGCTTGCCCGTAATGATGTTCATGAAGGTGGATTTCCCTTCACCGTTCGCGCCGATCAGGCCGATATGTTCACCCTTTAGCAGGCGAAAGGATACATCGCTGAATATCGCCCGGTCTCCAAAACCGTGACTCAGCCGTTCTACATTTAGTATACTCATGAGTTAAACACCTTTTCCTTTATACAGTATCTCGTCATATTATAAAGGCTAAAGCGCCACAACTCCAGACAGGTTTTAAAAATAAAAACAAAGCACCGCACTTATACTAATCCTGCCCTCAGCTTAGTAACGCCAAATTCCTGGTAACCCTTTAGGCACGTCAACATGTAGACCCAGCCTTCTTTGTTGCCTAATAAATGATGTATCAGATTTATACTGCTCTCCCCTCGATACTTTCCAAATAGAGAATCCGCCCCAAACGGCCATTAAAATAACCCGAGGAACGGCTTGCTGTTCAAGGTTTCCAAAAAATCAGGTACCGCAGAAGGTACGGTAAGGACTGGAGCAACTCTCAGGCAGTGTTGAGTACTCCTCCTGTTCTGGGGAGTAGGCATAGGGGTTCGAAAGCACCTCAAGAAACCGCTCCATCACACTGTAGTCGTCACGTTTTATCGCTGCTTCCAGGGCCTCCTCTACCCGGTGGTTACGGGGGATCAGGGCCGGATTGCTGCTGCGCATCAGCTGCCTGGAGGCGTCTTGCGATTGTTCCTGTCTGCCCAATCTAGCCTCCCACTGCTTCTGCCAGCCGGCAAATTCCTCAGTGCCAAACAGCACCATTTCTTCAGTTTTGCCCAAAGTTAGAGCTCTGAAGGTATTGGTATAATCCGCGCGATGCTTCTGCATCATGCCAAGAAGTTCCTCAATCAAAGATTCATCCTGCTGTTCTTCGTTAAAAATTCCCAGTTTCGCCCTCATTCCCGCTAGCCAGTTCTCGTGATACAGCTCTGTATAATCGGAGATTGCCTCCTCTGCCAGTTGGACCGCCTGCGACTCGTCGTCATGAAGCAGCGGCAGAAGAGTTTCAGCAAACCTGGCCAGATTCCAGGCAGCAATATTAGGCTGATTGCCATAGGCATACCGCCCCTCTCGGTCAATAGAGCTGAATACAGTATCAAGATTATAGGTGTCCAAAAAGGCGCATGGACCATAATCGATGGTTTCTCCGCTTAGGGCCATGTTGTCGGTGTTCATTACCCCGTGAACAAAGCCGGCGAGCTGCCATTTGGCAATCAGAGCTGCCTGACGTTTAATCACTTCGTGCAGCAGGGAAAGATAACGGTTAGCTGTACCTTCAGCTTCCGGATAATGTCTTTGCAAAGTGTAATCTGCCAGGGCCTTGAGCTCCCCTGTAACGCCTCTTGCGGCAGCGTATTGAAAGGTCCCGACCCGCAGATGGCTGGCAGCCACCCGGGTGAGGACAGCCCCCGGCTGCTCGGTTTCCCGGATTACCAACTCACCGGTGGCGGCTACGGCCAGACTGCGGGTCGTTGGAATGCCAAGCCCATGCATGGCTTCACTAATCAAGTATTCGCGGAGCATTGGCCCTAGAGCAGCCCGGCCATCCCCCCGCCGGGAGTATGGCGTCCTGCCTGCCCCTTTGAGCTGAATGTCAACCCGCATCCCCTGTGGAGTGATTTGCTCGCCAATCAGCACTGCTCTGCCGTCACCCAGCATCGTAAAATGCCCGAACTGGTGGCCTGCATAAGCTTGAGCAAGCGGCTCTGCCCCTTCGGGAACTTCATTGCCTGCAAAAACTGCAGTGCCATTATCGCCGCGCAGCCCTGGACTGTTCAGCCCCAGGGCTACCGCCAGCGGATTATTAACAATGATCAGCTTCGGTAAACGGACTGGCGTTGGCTTGATTCGTGTAAACAATGCTTCCGGCAGTCTCGCATAGCTGTTGTCAAAGTTCCATCCTGTATCCACCGTCATAATGTCTCCTTTTTTCTGTTGGGCTTCAATTTCTTAGTAGTGTACACTGGTGTTCATTTATTATGCCCTGCCCACTCAGAAACCGCTGCTCTTCAATTTAAGGGGTTCCCGGCACCCCTATGGGTCTGCAGAACTGCACATATTCGCTTTATATTTAGAATTTTATGCATATCTTGTCTTGAGATTCAGGAGATGGAACTTGTCAATCCGCTTTATGCTCCGCGATCCGCTGACGAATCCGCGGAAATAGCCCGAAGGCATTCTGGTAGAATACCTTTTCATGATGCTGCTCCGGGACGAGCCTGCGGATAAATTCTGCGTACAGATCGATTGGCGCCAGCGGCCAGTCGGTTCCGAACAGCATTTTCTCATAATGATCACAATAGACCAGCGCCCGGCGGAAATGGTCCATGAACAGCGGTTCATTCATGAACCGCTCAAAATGAGGCCGGTCACCGACGACGAGGCCGGACAAATCGGCGTATACATTCGGATTCTTGGCTGCCACTTCAGCAGCATCCATCACCCAGGGATCTCCCAGATGACAGATCATAAAGTTAACTCCACGCTGCTGATAGGCCAATTCATCTACAGTGAGCGGATGCGAATACTTCAGCAATCCGTTCATCGAGTAGGTATCGCCGGTATGGATCACCACGGGCAAGCTATACTTAGCTGCCAGCTCATAGACCGGACCATAGATCTTGTCATAGACATAATGGTGGTAATATCCGGCGTACAGCTTAACTCCCGCTACCTCCGGTGCTTGCATCCGCGCTTCGATCCGGTCAAGCTCCTCCTGGGCCTGCCCCGCGTTCAGCCGGTTTGGATTGATGCCTACACATTCCATCAGGAATGGAGGAACATCTTCCTCCAGATCAAGACCCATTGGATTGGGTGAACTGGAATCGGGAAAAGCTCCCTTCGTCTGCTCCGTAACCCCCATTCCGATGCCGAGAATGACGTTGTTCTTCTCAAACTCTGCTTTGAGGCCAGCAGCAGTGTAATCGACTTTGGATAGATCACTTGCTGTCCGGTGGAAGCTGTCGATGTCTGACAGATGGATATGAATATCAATGATCGGCATGTGAATTCTCCTTCCCGTCGGCTGTACCTGCAAAGCTCAGATGAAGTAAACCCCGGACATCTTCCGGGTCCAGTGCGATAGGTCCCAAGATCAGAAAGGTAGGCTGTGTCCAGAGCGTTTCCCCGTTCAGAAGAGAAAGCTGATAATTCACACCCTGACAGATCCCCTTGTTGTTCACATAAACTGCTGAGCTTTGATTAGGATAACTGCTCACCACCTGCAGCATATCCTGACGTGAAGCCGCGCCGATACGCAATAGTCCCTTGGATTGAAGCTGTGCCTCCAGCTTGCCGAGCGAGAATTGCCCTTGCCCCGGGACTTCTACCCATCCTTCTGTAAAGACTTCAGGCGAAGGTCTGAAGAAGTTATCATCGGCGAACGAATAATGCGGCAGCGCTTCGCCGCTTCCGTTGGTCACGGAATGCTGCACACAGAGAACAGGAACACCCGGCAGCATAAGGTAATGCTGATGGATGACTATTCCCCGGTTCACTTCGTGCTTCGTGATGCTGGTAGTAATACGGAGTCCCTTCCAGACATTGCCGTACACATCCTTCCGCTCTGCCCAATCTGTACTTCTCGGCTCCTGCTCCCGGCTGAATCCGCCTAAACGGGGGATATCCACACCGAGCCCGCCATGCCAAGGGTTCCACCAGGAATGCGGGACCGGTTCCGGGTACGAAGTATCCAGCCATTCTGCGCCGTTGTGCTTCAAGGAATGCACCACACTGCCAAAGCCGGGCGCAGCCGCTATGGAAAGAACCCCGTTGTTCACCGTATACACAGGACCTGCTGCACTCTCATCTATTTCACAGGTGACGCTGCCGTCAGTCTGAGGGAACCACAGAGCCGACCGCTCCTGAATCCAATCCTCGCCGCGGTACACGGCCCGGAGTTTCCGGCCCGGTTCGCCTTGTCCCTGGCCATTCTTGTTCTCGGAGGAAATCTCTATATGGGCTGAATGGAGGTGCTGTTCCGGGTCCAGTTCAACCACAGCCATTTGCCGTTCAGGTTCCCCACCTTCTTGCATATGCAGCTCGAGTCTCCCGGCAAGCGGTGCCATCTTTCGTTCGATCAGCTCCGCGCTCAGCAGCCCTGCTGCAAACGGATTGCCGCCGCCGACTACCAGTTCCAGGTGATTGTCCAGCAGCGGAACAACCGGGGCGGTCAATTTCAAGGCAAAGGAGCGGAAATCAGACCACTTGAGGAAGGTATTCAGCGCAAATATAACCGGGTTCGTTTTCACTACGGCTCCGGCAGCAATCCGGCCAAGCTCATGCTCCAAGCCGAGTGGATAATCCGAGCGGAGCAGCTTCAAGGAAGGGTCCCAACAGATCCCGCATGTGACGCTCTCTTCTTTGGAGAACAGCCAGTTTTCTGTAATTTTAGCGCTATCCCAATTCGCAGGATCGCTGGAGTAGGAGTTGCCCATATCGACATAACGGCCCTGGTACGGCAGGATGAGCCGGCTGCCGAAGAAACCAAAGTTCGTCAGCAAGTGCAAGTTTTCTTCCAGCGCTCTGCTGCTGGTATTGCATATTTCGTAATGAAATTCGGCAATGCCGTTCGCGGACAGCTTGGACACCGACTTGATCTGCAGGCCGGAGAAATCCTCCGACTCATATAGGGCTTCGAGAACCTGGTCCTCCCCTTCGGCATAGATTTTCACTTCTGCAGCCTGCTTTTTGGAGAATTCCTGTGAAAACGGCTTGCCCAGCTTCGGATAGTTCCACCAGAAATTGTGGCGGGAGCCGGGATACTCGATCCACATATTGTTATCCAGCTTGTTCATATGTAACGAGCATGCCCCGTTCACGGCGACCCACTGATCACCGTTTTGCCCTCCGTACCGGCCCTGCGTGCCTTTGAGCAAAGCGGAGAGCTTGCTTGTGAAGGTGAACTCTTTTTGTCCAGCGGGGACAGCCGTTACCTCTACCTCATGTGATAAAAGCCCGTAGGACCGCAGTCGGAATGGTGCGGGTATGGCTGCTTTGCCTTTCGCCGGTACCGTGAAGCGCACCTTACGGTCCGCCCATTCCACGATATCCGTCTCCGGCCATTCGAAGGAGAACTCTGCTTCCGTGGCAAAATGATTTTCTGCATTCAGGTAGAGCATGGCCGGAATACCCGGATACAGCCCGCCCGCTTGCAATGCAACCTTCATCTTGACCGGGAATTCCGGTGCGATGCCAATCCTGAATTCGGCCCGTTTGCCATTGATGACCCATATGCTCATAACCACAGGATGGGTCTTCTTGTTGTTCTGCTCTTCCAGGATCGGGTCCAGTTCAAATTCTCCTTCTATCATTACCGTTTCACCTGGAGCAATCGTTTGCGAGACATCCAGGGCATAACGGATACACTTATTATTCTGTCCCTTGATCTCAATCGTCATGGCAGCGGCTGAGCGGTTTTCAATACGATACTGAACCTTATAGGCGGAACCGAATACGAGATCATGATCATCGATAAATGTAGAGATTGCATAATCCGGTGTATCCAGCGCGGTCAGTCCGCGTCCGCTTTTCTCAAATTCCGCCCGTAAGGCAAGCGCTCCCTTGCGCCAAGTGTAATCGAAGAAATCGAAACCGCGCTCTGTGCGGCCATCCGGCTCAATCACCAGTTCACGCGTACTGTCAGCGTACCAGTCCAGCTCATCGAAGTAAGGAGCCAAGGCCTCAGTCTGTAAAAGAGTCGGAATAAAGTTCATGAGGTGAACGTAATCGTCATTTTTTTCCCAGAAGAACCCGCATTTCTTGTACATCGGTACAGCCTTGGTATTGCCTGCCCAGGTAAATAAATCGAGCCGCGGCCAGCCCGCTTCTACCGTCTGGCGGACAGCTTTCAGAATCAGATTGCGGCCAACCTTACAGCCGTGATAATCAGGGCGGACATTCAGCAGCGGGACATACATCGCGCCTTCATCCTGATGGTAGTGCGAGAAGCTGCAAAAGCCGACAACCTCCCCGCCGTCCACAGCAAGAAACGCATGAAGATGAGACGACACTTCCATCATCCGGCGGATACTGTCCTTTGTTTTCTGGCTGGTTCCGCCGCCCCAGCTGTCATTGCTGCGGTTCCACATTTCTGCAAGCGCTCCCGCGTAAGAAGGGTCATATTCGATAATCCGGACTTGCTCCGCAACGGTATTTGCCATGCATTCATCTCCTTATTTTCAATTACTCAAGGTCAAAAATAATAGATTGGTTACGGTGTACTAGATCATATTATACTATGGGATGGAAGAATATTACTAACGCCGGTTTCAAGCTCATATTAACTCTACTTTTCCCGCTATCTTCTATTCTGGTTTTTTGTTCCCCACTCACACAGCCCTTCCAAAACAGGCAACAGCGATTCCGCTTTATCTGTGAGGCTGTATTCAACTTTAGGCGGAACTTGAGGGTACTCCTTCCTTGTTACCATACCATCCGCTTCCAATTCTTTAAGCTGTGAACTCAAAGTTTTAAAAGTAATCGCACCTATCTGTCTTTTCAGATCATTAAAGCGGACCGGTTGATTTTCTGCCAGAAGGTAAATAATTACCATTTTCCATTTGCCGCCGATCACTGACAATGTATAACCAAAAGGTGTATCTTGAACATTTTTAACTTTTCCTTTAAATTCGGCCATACTCATATTCACACTATCCTTTCGGGTAGTACCTATCCTATTAGTGCGTACTACTTTTTTATTTGTGCCCAGTTTATACTAACCGTACTTTGATGTAAAGGAGAGCAAGAAATGACCCAAAAAACAATTCGTCTGTTAATGCCGCAATGGCAAGGCGGTAACAACCCAAACTACTCTTTTGGTGCCGAACTGCTTGCATGGCTGGCTCCGGACAATGATCAACCCCTTATTCACGTACCCGTTCAAGCCTATGATGGAACCCCGCTGCACAACGAGAAAGGCATGTATGGAAGGACACAGCTGCTTGAGCAATTAGAGGCTGCCCGGCATCTCATCGATGCTTATAAGCCGGACCGTATTGTAATGTTTGGCGGCGACTGCTTAGTCGAACAAGCCCCATTTGCCTATTTAAACGAACGTTATGACGGGGAATTAGGTTTAATCTGGATCGATGCCCACAGTGATTTAGTCAGATATATTGGCTATGACAACGGACATACTTTACCTCTTGGGAATCTTTTGGGAGAAGGAGATAAGGAGTTTGCAAGACATGTGAAAACCCCGCTCAAACCTGAAAATGTCTTTATTGCGGGATTAGCTGCTCCTACAGAGCAAGAAATGGAGGTGATTTCAGGAGCGTTTCATAGTCTTGGCATAACTCCTGAAGAACAAGATACAGAGATGATTCAGAGACTGGGTATAAGAACTGCCGGAACCCAAGAGTTAATGAACAGTACTGAATCTATAAAAGAGTGGATTAAGGAAAGTGGCATTAAACACCTGGCTATTCACCTGGATTTAGATGTGCTTGATCCAAAGGCATTCCGTTCCTTATTATTTGCCAACCCTGAAGCCCCTTATAATTATTCTCCTGCGGGAACCATGCCAATGCCTCTGCTATTGCATCTGATGAAAGAACTATCGGAAGCAACCGAGGTGGTCGGATTAGGTATAACGGAGCATATGCCATGGGATTCGATTAATTTAAAGAATCTTCTTGGAGAAATACCTATTCTAAATACGTAAAGTCATAAACCGAAATCGTATAGAATAATTATCTGCTTAATTATGAAAATGCAACAAAAACGCGCTCCCTTGCCGAGGCATCGGAGCGCGCTTCTTTTGCATCCCGTCTGTTAATTCGAAGCCTGGAACACATACTCCCCTTCGCCAATCCGGATGGTTTGTCCCGCCAGCAGTTCGGAGTCCGTGTCCAGGATTACCTGCATGAACCGGTTCTCCTCCCCTTTGACGAAATCGTAGAACTTATCTCCGATCCGCAAGACAGCGGATGTATCCGTTGACTCCACAAACTCCAGGCCAAACAAATTCGCCCATTGCCTGGCGGCAGCGGCAGGGTCCGACACGTGAAAGACCGCCCGTCTGATCTCGGCATGGCCCGCAGGATGAGGCCGGACGAGGCCGGAAGCCGTCAGCCTGGCCAACCGCTCTTCATCCGTTCCCTTCCACTGAATAATAAACGGATAGACCAGCCCCCCGAAATCTCCGGCGATGGTCATCATACGCCATTCGATCAAGCTGCCGGACATATCGAGGCGTTTGCCGTCCATAATGGGTGACAAGGTTAAGCCCGCTGCGGTTAACGAAGCTGCCATTGCCTCAATATCATCGGTACGGATCACTACCCGGCTCAGCACTTCATGTTCAGGCAAAGCTGCAACGGCATCCTTGACTACCAGATTGTACCCGGTGGACCGGGCCAATTCGGGCGACTCAATCCCCAGAAACTCGATGTAGGTCAGACCGAAGTAGCTTAACGTATTGAAGGTGCCCCAGTCCTTATGAGACCCTCCTTTAAAGGCAATCAGACCGTTTTCTCCAAAGACCTCAACGACATTGTCCAAATCGTTAATGTAATGAACCAAGTGATCCCATTGTTTGCTCGCCATTGTCTATTTCGCTCCCAGTTCAGTCGTTCGCTTGACCGCTGCCATTACACTGCGCTGCAGTCCGGCCGCGAAATCGCTGTTGTTCAGTTCATACAGACCGTGCATCCCCACCCCGCCCGGCGAGTTATTGATGTCCAGCAGCTGTCTGGGATGCAGCCCCGTCTGCCGCAGCATAAGCACGGCTCCTGCCATATTCTCCAGCGCGACATTCCAGGCCTGCTCACGCGGCAATCCTGCCAGCACACCGGCATCCACAAGAGATTCAATGAAATAATAGATGTAGTTCGGCCCGGCTACACCGTATCCGGTGAAGACATCCAGGAGCGCTTCCTCCATATACTGGACTTTGCCGAACCCAAGCAGGAATTCGTCTACCTGCGCCCGCGAAGCGCTGGCGTTCAGCACGACCCCGCTGTAGCCGTATCCCGTATCCGTCAGCGTATTTGGAATGACCCTGACAATCGGCCGTCCGGCTCCGAAAACTCCGGCCAGCTTTTCCAGTGTCAAACCGGCCACGATTGAAACGACCACGGCGTCCGGCGAAGCGAGCCGGGTTACAGCTTGTCCCAGTTCGTCCAGTGCATCCTGCGGCCGGACGGCCAGCACAATCAGTCCGGCTTCAGTAAGATATGCTTCCTGGCTCCGGCCCGTATCCACACCATAGGCCTTGGTCAACACCTGAAGACGCGCCTCATTGATATCCGTAACACTGATCCGGCCGGCGGCAATGGTCTGATTGGCTATGACTACCCGGATAATGGCCTCAGCCATCTGCCCGCCCCCGATAAAATGAATCCGTTGCTCAATCAACGATCTTCCCCCTCTGATTAGTTGTTCTTCCACGCTTCCGGCAGAATGAATCCGTCGTATTTCTCCAACCCGGTAATGTATTCCTCGAACTCTTTGGACTCGTAGGCAGCCTTCAGATCCTTGGCCCACTGCGTATTCTCATCCTTCCGGTTCACGGATACGATGATGCGGTGCTGCATAGGCGTATTTTCTATTTTGAGTGCGTCGGTAATCTTCTTGCCGGCGCTGGCGATGTAATTTCCGTTAATTACGCCGTAATCCACATCCTGCAGGGATACCATAATTTGTGCCGGGTCGAGAATTTTGATATCGATCTTATATTTATCCGGCTCCATGTTGTTGATGTTGAAGTCCGCTAGATTTGAGCCTTCTTTAATTTTAACCCAGCCCAGCTCTTCCAAAATGCGGAGTGCCCGCTCCTGGTTCACCGGGTCATTGGGAACAGCTACCGTTGTACCGTCCTTCACATCGTCAAGCGTAGTGTGCTTGACAGAGTAGATTCCTTGCGGCGCGCCAGGCACATAGGCGATTCCTACCATATCCGCGCCAATTTCGCCGTTAATAGCTTCCATATACGCTGTGCTCTGGAAGATGCTCGCATCGATCGTACCTTCCTTCATCGCCGGGTTGACCTGCATGTTTTGCGAGAAGGTCTTAATATCAACCTTGTAGCCCTGCTTCTCCAGAATCGGCAGAATCGCTTGGCGGAACTGCTCCTCATAGGTGCCGACGCCAAATCCCACAACAATCTCCTTCTTTTCACTTTCTGCTGCACCGGCTTTCGAGTTATCCGCCGCATTGTTGGAGCCACAAGCCGTCAGAACCAGAACGAAACCAATCAGGAATAGGGTCATTGCTTTTTTCATACGCGAATCTCTCCTTCAAATACGGATTTTTTTAACTGTACCAATGCTTCGTCGGTAACATTAAGCGGAATGGCACAGTTGGGAGCGAGTATAAAAGGCTGATCCTTCATTTGACCCAGCGCTTCCGCAGCTTGCCGCTGAATTTGCGAAACGTCGTTGGCGGCAAACAGGGCGTGATCGACACCGCCAACCTTCGTCGCGGTCAATGCGGCTTCCAGCCCCGGGTTTCCTTCAGCCTTCGTATCCCAGCTGATCCCGTCCACCGGATAGTCGTTGAACCGTTCGGGATGGGCATGAGCTCCACAGGTATGGAGCACATTTTTCCCATAGCCCGCAGCGTCCAATACAATACTGTCATAAGGTCTCGAAAATTCGTTAAATAACGACTCATCAAACATCCCAGGGTGTGCAGTCCCCGTCACCGCATAGAACAGGCCGTCTGATCCCGCCCGCTTCAGCTCCTGCACATAATCGGCCATCGTCAGGGAGATCGCATGCAGGGCATGGTGCGCTGCCGCCCGGTGTTCTTTGAACAAGGAATCCAGGGTCACCGGCTGCTCGATGCCGAACACGGTCGGGTACACATAAGCGGAACGCCCGACAATAAACAGCAGCACCGTCAACGGGGAGAAGACTGTCTGGATTAAGGGTGTATCCGGCAGCCCCCGGCGGATTTTGGCTACAGCTTCAAGCTGCTCCAATAATGGGGCTGACTGTGTGGCCTTTTTCACTTCAAGCTGCCACAGCTGAGATGCTGCCGGAACCGCCGTTGTAAGCTGCCGGGGAAATACCGTCCTATACTGGCCGAAATCA
Organism: Paenibacillus graminis; assembly: GCF_000758705.1. Lineage (NCBI taxonomy): Bacteria > Bacillati > Bacillota > Bacilli > Caryophanales > Paenibacillaceae > Paenibacillus > Paenibacillus graminis. The sequence goes on from NZ_CP009287.1 coordinate 4,358,384, forward strand.
TATTCATTTCCCCAAGCTTCGGCCAAATAGGTGGCTCTGGGGTTGATCTTCACCCAGTCCCAATCATATTGCCTGGTAAAAGCGATGGTCGTCTCAGCCAGATCGTCCGCATTCTGCTCCCTGTCAATGAAATGGCGCCAGCCGCTGACGATGGGCCGGTCCGCCTGCTCCCCCGATAAAATCGCCTGAAACCGTTCCTGTCTGCTCCATTTACTCAATTCGTTTGCCTCCTATTGTAAGACAAGCTCTAATAGCGGCGGATCTTTCTCGCTAACGAGTTGCCCAAAGATTGAATTCCCTGTACGAAAATAACAAGTATAACCACCGTCGCAACTACAACTACAGTGTCAAACCGTTGGTACCCATACACAATCGCCAAGTCTCCGACACCGCCGCCGCCGACCGTTCCGGCCATCGCCGTTGCGCCAATCAACCCGATGGTTGCCGTGGTCAAAGACAGAATCAGCGAGCCGACAGCCTCCGGCAGCAAGAAATAGCGGATAACCTGAAACGGAGTGGCTCCCATCGATTCTGCCGCTTCCATAATGCCAGGATTCACCTCAAGCAGGGAATTTTCGACCAGACGACCGATATACGGAGCGATATACAGGATGAGCGGTACAATTGCGGCGTTTGTTCCGATGGAGGTATGGACAATCATCCGGGTGAACGGAATAATTGCGACAAGCAAAATGATAAAAGGCAGAGAACGAATAATGTTGATAACCGGATTAAGCAAGGTATAGAGCAGCTTGTTCTCCAGAACACCCCCGGGACGGGTAACGACGAGCAAGATGCCGATGGGTATCCCGATCAACGAGCCTACGAACAAGGACATCCCCACCATATAGACCGTATCGATGATTGCTTGTATAAACTGCTCACTGGTCACTGTTGTTGAGAACATGCTTATCCACCTCCTCCAAATCGATTTCTCTACGCTTCAGGAAGGCAAGCGCTTTGTCCATTTCTTCAGAACTTCCCTTAAGTTGAATGATCATCGTCCCCAGGGTGGTGTCCTGAATCTCCGTCATATTGGCAAACAGAATATTGACCTTGACATCGCTTGCGCGGATCAATTCGTACAATACCGGCTCCGAGGCGCGTTCCCCGAAGAATTCCAGCTTGTACAAACGGCCTCCCTCATCTGTCGTCAATGTTTTCCTCATGCTGCCAGTCATACTGGTCTGAATAACCGTACTCACAAAATTCTGTGTCGTCGGATGCTGCGGATGCCCGAATACCTCCAGCACGCTGCCCTGCTCGATGATCCGGCCGCCTTCCATCACCGCCACCTTATTGCAAATCTCCTGTATTACAGACATTTCATGGGTAATAATCATAATCGTAATATGATATTCCGCGTTAATCCTCTTGAGCAATTGTAAAATAGAGCGGGTCGTCTGCGGGTCCAGCGCCGAGGTTGCTTCATCGCATAGCAGCACTGAAGGATTCGAAGCCAGCGCACGGGCAATGCCCACCCGCTGCTTCTGTCCACCCGACAATTCGCTCGGGTAGCTCCCTGCTTTGTCGCTCAAGCCGACGAACTCGAGCAGTTCCATGACGCGCTGGTGAATCTCGTTTTTATTCTTTTTGAGCAGCACAAGGGGAATTGCCACATTGTCAAAGACCTTTTTGGATTCCAGCAGGTTGAAATGCTGAAAGATCATGCCGATATTTTTTTTGGCGGCACGCAGCTCTTTATCGGTGTACGCTCCCAAATCATGCCCGTCGACAAACACCTGCCCCTTCGTCGGCCTTTCCAAGTAATTGACCAGCCGGATCAGCGTGCTCTTGCCCGCGCCGCTATAGCCGATCACTCCGAAGATATCGCCTTTATCAACCTTCAGCTGAACTCCCTTAATGGCATCATTTGAGATTCCCTTGCGGAGATACGTCTTGTAAACGTCTCTTAATTCGATCATCACCCATCCGCTCCTTTCATTAAATGTTCTGGGGCTAAGCCTGCTCCTTCAGCTGCACCAGCGCCCGCTCGGCTAAGAGTGCAAAATAACGGGCGGCAGGAAGCAGAGCGGCTTCGTCCACGTCGAAGCGCGGATGATGCAGCGCATAAGCGGGACCCGTGCCGATATTTACAAAAGCGCCCGGTATTTGCTGCAAATACAGCGCAAAATCTTCCCCCCCCATTTGCGGCGGGATATCATGTACCTCATACCCGGCCTGCCCGGCGATCTCTTTGCTGAAGTCAGCCCAGACGCCGTCGTTGATCGTCGCCGGCGGTCCCGGAGCCCAATGCAGCCGTGCCTTCGCTCCGGCGGCTCCAGCGATGCCTTCAATGATTCGGGTCATTTTCTCCGGCATGCTTGCGCGAATTTCTTCATTATAAGTGCGGACGGTTCCCTCCAGTTCCACCCGTTCCGGCAATACGTTCCAGGTATGGCCTCCGTTGATCCGGGTGACACTCAGCACTACCGTTTCCCTTGCACCGCATTGACGGCTGACGATGGTTTGGAGCGTAGTAATAATCTGAGCTGCCGTTACGATCGCATCCACGCCATTCTCCGGTGTGGCGGCATGGGCGCCTATCCCTTCCACCGAAATTTCAAACCGGTCGACCCCTGCCGTGAATGGTCCTGTTCTCGTCCCGAAGGTTCCTGTCGGCAGTTCCGGCGAGTTATGCAGCCCGAATATGGCGGCCACATCGTCCAGTCCTCCCGAAGCCAGCACACTCTCGGCGCCATGACCGGTTTCCTCCGCTGGTTGAAACAGAATTTTCACACTGCCCGGCAGCCCGGCTTCACGGGCTTTCAGCAACATTGCGGCTCCCAGCATGACCGCTGTATGAAAATCATGGCCGCAGGCGTGCATTTTTCCCGGAATTCCCGACGCAAACGGCAACCCGGTCTGTTCCTCTATCGGAAGTGCATCGATATCGCAGCGGATAGCTACGACGGGTCCTTCACTCTGCCCGACTTGGGCAATAAGCCCGGTTGGCAAAGGAAGATCCAAGACGGAAATATGTGCCTTGGCCAGCCATGTCCGCAGCTTGTCCGTTGTCTTAAATTCTTCGTAAGATAATTCCGGCTCGCGATGCAGACTTCTGCGAACGTCAATCAAGTGTTGTTCCAGTGCTTGCATCATTTCATCCTGCGGTTTCACCGGGATCATTCCCCCTCTTGTTTATGTCATATTTTATTTAGAAATGGAGTTCCGCTCCGTATAAGGGAACAATGCTGCCAGCGCTTGATCGAAATCTGCGATAATATCGTGCACATCCTCCAGCCCGACCGAAACCCGGATCAAACCGTCCGTAATTCCGAATTGAACCCGTTCCTTCTGCGGAATGGAAGCGTGGGTCATAGAGGCCGGATGCTGCACCAGCGTCTCGGGATCACCCAGGCTGAAAGAAATCATCGCCAGCTTGAGCGAGTTGATCAGCTTTTTCCCTTCTGTTATCCCTCCTTTGACTTCGAATGAGACGATACCTCCCATGCCTTTCATCTGCGCAAGAGCCAGCTTGTGCTGGGGATGGGATTCAAGGCCCGGATAGAACACTCTTTCGATATAAGGATGAGCCTCGAGATATTCAGCGACAGTCTGGGCGTTGCGGCAATGTCTTTCCACCCGCAAAGCCATCGTCTTCATCCCTCTGAGGATCAGAAATGAATCCCAGGCGTTCAGATTCTGCCCCAAATCGCCCATCAGCCTTTTTCGCATAAAGCGGATCACCTCTTTGCTGCCCACGACGAATCCGGCAAGCACGTCCCCATGGCCGTTGATGTATTTCGTGGCACTGTGCACCACAACATCGGCTCCCAGCTCCAAAGGCTTTTGCAGACAAGGGCTCATGAAGGTGTTGTCAACAATGACAGGAAGCTTATGCAGCTTGCAGGCTTGGGTAATTTGCTTGATATCAAGGATCGTCAGCTTCGGGTTGGAGGGTGTTTCGATATAGACAGCTTTCGTATTGGGTTTAATCGCCTGAAGCATTCCGGCAGTATCCGTACAGTCGACAAAGTCGCATTCGATACCGAAACGAGGTGCGAGGGAAGTTAGGAAGTTATATGTTCCGCCGTACACATCCTTAGTTACCAGGACATGATCTCCATGCTTCAGGAAGCCAAGCAGGGCAATGGAGATGGCGGCCATTCCGCTGGAAACCCCCAAGGCGTCTTCAGCGCCTTCCAGTGCGGCGATTTTTTTCTCCAGTGTGCGGGAGGTCGGATTTCCGTATCTGCCGTAATACACGCCTTCCGCTTCACCTGCCACCACGGAGGCTGCCGTTTCCGCATCAGGAAACGCATAGGCAACCGCAGGGATAACGCTTTGGGAAATGGCGCCCGTCCGGGGATCGGGAGACTGGCTCTCATGGATAATCTTTGTGTCCATCTTCCATTCTGATTGCATGCGGCTCAGTCCTTTCTGGTTTCGTCAACCGCTTTTAGACGTTTTAGCGCTGTGGATAAGCTGTTGTAAATATGATCCTGCATTACTTTTTCCGCGCCTTCTTCATCCCGGTCAACGATCCTCTGCAAAATCAGGCTATGCTCTTCATAGGCCTGCGAGTTCCATTCTCCGTGCAGGGAGACATAGCGGCAATAGCGGAGCGTGTGATCCCGGAGCTGGCTCAAAATTCTTTCAAAAGTATGCAGGCCGCTTATTTCCGATAAATAATCATGAAATTCAAAACCAAACGGCAGAGCATCCTTATCGGAGCCTAAATGCAAGGATTGATTCGTTTTTTCAACCATCGCCGTCATATGTTGAATATCTTGCGGGGTGGCGTTTTTGGCGGCATTTTTAGCAATATGCCCTTCCAGCATGCCGCGAACAAGAAAAATCTCTTCCAGCTCTTCCAAAGTAACCGGCGCTACCTTCAGCCTTCCATTGGGCTGGCGGACAAGAAAATCCTCATTCTCCAATCGTTGAATCGCCTCTCTCAATGGAGTACGGCTGACGCCGAGCAGTGCAGCAAGGCTTTCTTCGTGTACGTTCTGGCCTGGTTTCAGTTCATTATCAATGATCTTCTGCTTCAGTTCCAAATAGGTGTTATCCTTGGACAGCCTGCGTGTCCGTAACATTGAGCTGCTCATGGGCGCTTCTCCTCTATATTGCGAATTCTTAACTCCAATCACTCCATTGTGCATTTGTGTAACTGTATAATTGTATACAATTAGCACAAAAGTCTCACCTCTCTCTTCCCTTTCTCTCTGCGGTTTGTAGATTTAGGCTTATAATACCGATTGAAAATCAATTTGTCTATACTTTCATGTCATTTTTCATCACATTTCGTCATATTTTTTTTAGAAAACGCTCTAAAAACACATAATATCGCAATTCGCGTCATATAAAGTATCACAAAAAAGCCGGAATGCATAGTGCCTCATGCTCCAGCTTGCTTATTAGGTAAAAAGCACCCGTTGAACCTTAGATGCGCTATTGTCGAAAAACAACGAACCGCTTTTGCTTTCCTATTTTTTTAGAATGAATTAACATCATACGCCCACTTCAGACCGTTAAATCATTTTCTGATTTTATATTAATAGCTTCTTGTAAAAGTCTTTGGAGAACAGCAGCAAAAACGGCAAGCACCATTGAGGCGAAAATAATGACCAATCCCATTGGTATGAAACTTGGCGGATCAACTCTCTTTCCCATAAGATAGTAAATATACACAAAGCGAGAATGGGGATTCCCATAAGAATAACAGCCATCTGGATTTGAATTTCGAGCAACAGGCATATGCCCCATTTGTCGCCACATTGTTCCATTTGATAATAAAAATTGTCCTCCAAGGCTATTCTTTGGAGGACAATTTTGTTCATTTAATAACCTTATTGATTCAAGCCCTGACTGACTCTGATGACTACATTGCCCTTTTTATGCCCTTGTTCCACATACCGGTGAGCCTCTGCCATTTGTTCTAACGGATAGTACCGGTCAATCACCGACTTAATGTTACCTGACTCCATCAGTTCTTTGAGGAGCTGCAGATCCTGGATGCGTACCTTGGCAATTCCCTGCCCATCTACTGTGACGAATGATCCGTGTGGCTTTAACGCTTTTTTGCGGCTGGATTTGGGGAGTTTGCCAACGGCATCGAAGATGATGTCATACTGTCCGCCTCTTTGGGTACAATCTTCAGCCGTGTAGTCAATGACCTGAGAGGCGCCCAGCGATTTCACCCATTCCAGATTTGCAGTGCTGCATACCCCGTCAACTTCTGCCCCAAAGTGCCTCGCAAGCTGCAGCGCGAAGGTCCCTACTGTGCCTGAAGCTCCATAGATTAGAACCTTTTGTCCCTTTTGTATGTTGGCTTTTCTGAGAAAATAAAGTGCAGTGGTCCCCCCATAAAGCGCAGCGGCAGCTTCTTCATAGGTCGTATTGGCCGGTTTGATGCTCACCATTCCGTCTTCAGACAGACAGGCATACTCAGCGTGTGCGCCAAAACGCATCCCCGTTAAGGCAAAAACCGGGTCGCCTTGCTTAAACCTTGCGACTTCACTGCCTACGGCTACAACTTCACCGGCTAATTCCACTCCCAAAACAGGTTTCCTGGGTTTGCTGAGACCTAAAACGAGACGCATTGGCAGCCATAACAGGGCAGGACTCTTAAAAGTCCGTACTCTAATGTCCCCTGCAGTTACAGTTGACGCATGAACCTTTACGAGCAGCTCTTTGCGTTTGGGGGCAGGTTTTTCCATATCTATAAGGTGCAAAGTTTCCGGTGAACCGTATTTTGTGCATACAATGGCTTTCATGAGTTTCCTCCCGGATGTCGATTTTCAACAAGTATAGCTTCAGCGGGGGAGGGTCATGTAGATACTTAAGTATGGTCTTAGGCAAAAAGCTGCTAATAGCTGTTGGAGACTTTACAATATACCCAGCGTACGTGCACGGGCTATCGCCTCCGTGCGCCGCGAAACCTGAAGTTTGTCAAAGATATTCCGGTTATAGCCCTTAACGGTACTGAGTGCAAGAAACAGCCGGTCTCCAATCTCGCGGTTTGAGAGGCCTTGGGCAATGAGCTGCAGTACTTCGAGCTCCCGCCCGCTCAGTTTTTCGAATAGGGGCTGATCAGACCGGACCTGATGCCCGGAAGACCTCATTGGGATAGATGATGGTTTCTCCGCTGCAAATGCAGCCAGCAGCTTCCTCCGATAGTCCTGCATTTCCTCACAAACCGCTGCTCCGCGCAGCAGCCTTTCAACTTCCGGCCCCTCATCGACAAAGATGCGGATAAAACCGCCCGGCTCAGCAATCCTCATAGCTTCGGCCAGTGTATGCGCCGCCCCGGATTGATCTCCACACCTATAAAGCGCAGCCGCATAGAGAATCATTCCCTTAAGCCGTTCGTCTTCGCAGCCGTTGGCCGCGGCTTGCTTAAGCACCGGCTCCAGCACCGCCAGCACGGCAGAAGTGTCTTCGCGAGCCAAGTTTACCTTGGCCTGGCTGAGGGGAAGCCCGTGCTTCTCCGCGAGGATAGCGGCTGCCTCCAGATTCCCTTGATGAAGCATTACCGGAACCTGCACGGCTGCAATATGGGGAATCTGTGTCCAGTAATGACGCTGGCGGGCGACATGGTCCGCTTGCTTCAGAATAGCAGCCGCTTCGCTCACCTCTCCCCGCGCAAGCTTCAGCCTTGCGAGCAACACTTTTCCTGCAACCCCCCGGTCACTGTCTTCAAATTGCTCGGCAAGCAGAATACTCTGTTGACCATGCAGCATAGCCGTGTCCCATTTGTTCCATTCGTAATAGATTCGCGCTAATCCCAGGTGTGCTTCGCATGCGGCAGGCAGCGGCGGATCGCCTGCCCATTCCAGCACCTGCAGATAGCTCCCGGCTGCAGCCGGTAATTGATTTTCGGCTTCCTGTATATTCCCCTGGCCAAGAGTCGCCATCATTGTAATCATGAGATGTCCGATCCTCTTGCTGACCGATAAGGCATCGTTGTAGGCTGCTCCGGCTAAGCCGCGCTCTCCTTGGAGCTGATAAGCATACCCCAGCGTCCATGCAGCCGCTGCGCGGACCGGCAGATTGTCAGGGTGCAGATATTCCAAGGCGCGGCGCGACTCGGCAATAATGGGATCGGCCTGGTGTTTGCTGACGGCGAGCGTAGCACGAATGGAAGCAATATGTCCTATAAGATCACGGGTTTTCTCGTCCTGTACGGCACCGTGCAGCGCTTGTTCGGCAGCCTGCAGCTTCTGTTCAACACTGGATAGCCGCCCCGTCATCAGGAGTGCGGAGGCATACATCACCCACAAGGAAGGAATTGCATCCAGTTCTTCCCCCGGCATGGCTTGCAGCCAGTTCAGTACAGGAGTTACTGCTCCGCGAAAAAGCAGTGGCATCCCCTCTCCTTCTATCAACCGGGCGGCGCGTTCGGTATCTCCGGCAGCGGCTGCATGATGAAACGCTTCAAGTTCAAAACCATTGTCCTCATACCACCTACTGGCCCGTATGTGTAATGCAGAAACGGTCCTTTCCGCCTCCCCTTTTGATGGGCAGATGCCTTGAGACAGCCGCTCCCGCAGCAAATCTGCAAAGAGATGGTGATAGCGGTACCAGCGTCTTTCGTTGTCTAAAGGGATGAGGAACAGATTCGCATGTTCAAGATATTCCAAGGTCCGTTGTCCGGAAGCAAGAGGTGATCCTTCCGGGTCTTCACCAAGAACAGCATCACACAGCGGGCCGCACATTCTGCCCAGGACCGATGTGAACTGCAAAAAAGCCTGAATGCTTGCGGACTGCTGCTGCAGCACTTCTTCAATCAGATAATCCACGACAAACTTATGGCTGCCGGTGAACGATTGGATGAAGCCGGTATTATCATTGCGCCCCTGCATGGAGAGAGCAGCCAATTGCAGGCCGGCAACCCAGCCTTCTGTGCGGGATTCAAGGAGCCTGACATCTTCAGCGGAAAGCGCCAGACCCATCACCCCGCCCAGAAATTCAGCAGCTTCGGAGGCATTGAACCGCAGGTCTGCAGCCCGAAGTTCAGTCAATTGATGCCGCACCCGGAGCCTTGGCAAAGGCAGCACCGGATCTTCGCGTGTGGCGATGATAAGATGCATCTGCGGCGGCAGGTGCTCTATCAGAAAAACAACTGCTTGGTTAACCGGTCCGGCATCTATCACATGGTAATCGTCAAGGATGAGCACAGAGGGTTCAGACTCAGCGCTAATTTCATTCAACAGTGCCGTTAGCAGCGATTCGATTGGCGGTGGCTGAGGAGATTGAAGCAACGCATACACACTCTCTCCGGTGTTCACCCCGATTGACCTGCAAGCGGCGAACAGATACGTGAGAAAACGTGCGGGATCATTATCTCCCGCATCCAGCGACAGCCATGCGGCTCTGCGTCCGCAGACGGAGAGCCACTCACTGGCGAGTGTTGTTTTACCATAACCCGCAGCGGCCGAGAGGATGGTCAGCTTGCCTTGCAAGCCCTCGTTAAGCCGCTCCAGCAGACGCGGGCGGGCAACGGCTTTTGACCTGGCCGGGGGGATATACAGTTTTGCATCTACAATGGTTATTGTCATAGCTAGATTATAATAATTGCCTTCCTGCAGCGTCAACAAAGCAGCATTCATTTTATGGCGTTATTCCTGCATGTTCTGCATCAGCGGATAATTGAAGGGGAGGCCGGTTTTCCCAAGGAGGAATATCCCTATTTTTTCCGGGTTTCCGGATTCTGCCGTGCTTCAAATTTATTTAATCTTGAATTGCTCAAGCAAGCTCTGCAGTTCCTGAACCATGGAACTTAATGATTTAGCGGAGAATGAAACCTCCTCCATGGAAGCCTGCTGTTGCTCGCTGGCTGCAGCAACATTTTGGGTGGCATCTGACGCTTCGCCGGAAATGCGGGCAAGCTGCTCCATAGTAGCGCTTATTTGCTGGGAGCCGGCAGACATTTGCTCGGAGACTGCAGATACCTCCTGAATTTGGTTAACAATTTGTTGAATTTCCAGTACAATTCCGTTGAATGCTTCTCCTGCGTGTTCCACGAGCACAGTGCCGGAATTAACCGCTTTTGTTCCGATTACAACCGATTGTACCGCAGCTTGCGTCTCTCCTTGCATTTCTTCAATAATCTCCCGAACCTTCCCGGCAGAATCTTTGGTTTGTTCGGATAGCTTACGAATTTCCGCAGCAACTACAGCAAATCCCTTGCCATGCTCGCCAGCGCGCGCTGCTTCAATCCCGGCATTCAAGGACAGCAGATGGGTTTGTGTACTTATCCCGCTTATCACATTGATTATATTGCCTATATCTATGGAACGCTCTCTGAGCTGCTCCATATGCGAAGCCGTGACCGAGACAGAACGATTGGCTTCGTTCATATCATGGACTGCCTGCTGAATGATCTTATTCCCCTGCTCCGCCTGCTGTGAGGTGTTTTGTGAAGCGTCATGCAAAACGGACGAAGACTCAGAAATCCGTTGGATGCCCATTGCCAGTTCCTCAAGCGACCTGGCGCTTTCTTGTGTTCCCGCAAGCTGTGTCTCCGCACCGGCAGCCACTGCTTGAATGGTATGGGCAATATCCTCAGCCACTATACTTGTCTGGTCTGCACTAGCCGTCAGCTCTTCCGCTGTAGAGGCAACGTGCAAGGAATGTTCGGTGACTTTAGCCATCATTTTATTCAGAAGATCGCTTGTATAATTTAAATTTTCTGCCATCTTACCAAATTCATCTTTCGTTTTTACCTCAATGGAATAGGTGAAATCCCCTTGAGCCAAATGCTCGGCCATAGAATTTACACGATTCGTATGAGCGGCCAGGTTACGAGTGTAGAGTAGAATAACCACTACAATCAGAACCATGCCAATGATTAGAAAGATCAAAGTTTGCAGCAGCAATGAATTCACTTTTTCTTTAAGCTCTCGATCCGGCAAAGCTAGAGCGACAATCCAGTCTGTCTGCTCCAGCTTTGTGAAATAGACATGAACAAGTCCTTCTGAAGAAGTATAGGTTGCAGCGCCCTTTCCATCTTGCAGAATCGTTTTCGCTAAAGTGGAAATGACTGGGTCCTGCTCTGCCTGAAGTTTTACCTTCATGATTTTATCCGTGTCAGGTCCGGCTAAATAAGTACCGTCTTTATCAAGCATAAATGCCCATCCGCTGTCTCCTACAAGTGTCTCTGTGATGATCTTTTGTACAGTATCCAAATTTATGTCTCCAGTTGCTACTGCAACGAACCGTTCTTGGTCATCATACACAGGAACTGACGCCGTCACCATGGTTGATTTCGTTTTTTCATCATAGAAAGGGGCAGTATATTGTATTTCTTTTTGATTGGTTGCAATTTTATACCATGTTTGTGCTGGATAATTGTAGCTGGGGTCGCTATAGTCATGTGTAACGGTTATTTGATTCTGATCGCGAAAGGCATAAGAAGAAAGAAACTTTGTATCCGCTTTATATAAATTAGGCTCAAAATAAATGCCTACACCGAAGGTATCTTTGTTGATTTCCAGCGAGTTTTTGAGAGTTGCATCATAATCCATCAGGCTCAGCTTGCTGTAATGGCCTTGAATGGATTTTGCTATCGTTTCCGGCACTCTACCGTGAGAGGTTATCCGATTCTGAATGCTTTGACTGGTATTTGCCAGTTGCTCCTCCATGCTTTTCTCCGTCTGATCAAGCAATAAACGATGGGATTTAAAGATTACTGCAGAAGATACTCCAATAACAATTACAAGTAAAAGCGGCAGAATGAGAAGTAGTGTTTTTGCTTTAATGCTTCTTAGTTGCATCGATTACAGCCTCATTTCCTGATGATAGTTAACAAACCTATGTAATATATCGACATTGTTCGACATGTTTTTTAGAGGGAATTTTTAACATTTCCTTCAACCTTCCCATTCCGCTTATGGCTAAAGTGACATGCTTGCCATTGTACAGAAATCTGTCTTTGGCTTTGTCATACGTCAGTCCATAGGCCATGTAATCCTTCAGTGCATCATAGTTGAAATCGGTCACTGTTCCGCCGTCTTCCGAGGAGGCTGACGCAGCAGCAGAACCACCCCCGGTGTTGTCTTCGCTTTCCACGGCTTTCATCTCAACAGAGTTTCCTGAAGTACCGCCGCTTTCTACTCCGCTCGTTTGCTCTGCAAACGCAGATACCGCTCCTACAATCAAAATGAGCGAAATGGCTGCCGTCACTACCGTCAATTTTTTCAATTTCATGATCGACACAATCCTTTCTTTAGTCGCATTCTTGCTAAAGCCACTGTACAGGGGAGCAAATCTCCCTTTTTGTTCTGCCACCGCCAAGAGACATAAAGCGTAGTCTGCCTTGTGTTCAGCACCAAGTTTGTGGATCACACTTGCATCGCACACCATTTCCAAATCCCGGTTCAGGTAGAGATACATCAGCCAGACCAGCGGATTGAACCAGTGCAGGCATAGGGCAGCAGCCGCAGCCAATTTCCACACCGCATCAAAGTGTCTGATGTGCATGTATTCATGAGTAAGAATATAATCCATTGCGGATTCGTTGCCGGTATCCAGTGATTTGGGCAAAATAATCTTCGGGTGCAATATTCCGAAGGTGATAGGCGTATCCATCCGGTCATTGGTCAATATCGTCAATCTCCGCCGCAATGGATGTTTGGTTAACCAAGCTTCAATAACGGGATGGCTCCCTTGAAGAGGCAGTGCTGTCCGCAGCTCCCTTTTGCTTCTGAAATTGATCACCACTAGCGCCATAAGCAGTACCCCCAAGCCACAAGGTTGTCAGAAGCTCTGGCTTCGACTCCAGCTTCGGCACCCCGCCTGAATCTGCCGGAACTTCAGTATCACGGGTCAGCATCCCGGTGTTCCCGGCAGTTTGATCGGGCAATGGATATACTGCTGCTCTATGTGCATTCATGTTGTTGGTTGAATCAGCGATTTCAGCTGGGGATAACTGCGGAAGAATGGGAAAAAAAACTGGAACCAGAAGTCTGGCAACCGCAATTCCCCACAGAACGAGAAATAACAACCTGGGTAATTTGTGGATGGCCACAGACCGCAGCAGGATAACAAGAACGATCCGCACACTCGCCGAAATACTCATCCGTAGAATATCCACCATCGCCGCCTCAGCTTAAGCTTTCCACAATTTTTTTCAATTTGTCGATGTCTTCTTTGGTCAGGTTCTTCTCATTGAGGAACGCCGAAAAAAACATCCCCGCCGAACCGTATTGGAGCCGTTTTGCATCCATTTATGTTATCGGTATGAGTCATGTGTTGGACGGAACAAGTCTTCTTCCGACCCTCTAACCATTGAAAAGTGTTCGACATTATCGTGCCCGTGCAGCGTACTGTTATGATGCCTGATGATTTGTTCTGCACTCAGAACATCGCTGTCTGTTGTAGAATGTCCATCGCCAACCAAGGTGACGTCCAATTGACTGACGGTAGCCGCCCGCACTGCAGTATCGATACAATGCTGTGTTTTACAGCCCATAATAACCAGATGCTCAATCTGTTGATCCTTTAAATATTGCAGAAGCCCGGTTCCGTGAAAAGCATTCGTTGCCTTTTTATCAAACACTTTGGCATCAGCAGGCATACGAATTTCATTGTGCACCTGAAATCCTGGACCTTTTCCCCCGGCAACATCAAGATCCCGTACAAATACAGTCTCAACACCGGATTGTTTGGCTTTTTCAATCACTTTATTGATCGATTGGATAAGCTGTTTTTTATGGAATACTGCACTTTCCTCTTGGTACCCATCTATTAATTCCTGCTGTGCATCGATGATTAATAATACCTGGTTCAAATGATAGTCTCCTTTTAAATGGCCTGTTTATTAGATGATTTGGCCCAGTTTTTGGTGGCCTGATTGTCCGGAATCAGAAGATCTTTCTAAATTTCACGCAACCTGGAGTGCCTCTGGCCGTATGAACTACAGTAAACTTGGCACATACGATAACTCAAAGGAGTGAGGCGAATGAAGAAATACAGGTTAAGTCTTTTACTATTCATCTTGCTGGTTGTACCGGGTTGCGGGTTTGCGGAAAAGGTGGAAAACAGCGTCAATTTTGCCACTGATACAGCTTCTTATATGCAAACATTAACAGAGTTCGGCCAAGAAATGGATACCCTGGCTGCCGATGCTGCCACGGATACGCAGGCCAGGGAGGCATTGACAGACAGACTTGCGGCACTCAAGGAACAGATCGTCCAATATGCTGATCTTCAGGTTCCTGAATATGCAGCAGACCTGCACCAATCGATCGTGGGGTACAATGAAACACTGCAGCAAGGAGTGGATCAGGCAATAACCAACCTGGAACAAGGAAAAGCCGCCTTTGAATCGACGGGCATTCCCGAGACGATCAACAAGGTGAGCGAGCTGTTGAACCAGATCACCCAGCTGACCCCGCAATAACAGCACATATAAGCGCTCAAGCATGGCAGCACATGTCTTGAGCGCTTTTTGTTGCCAGCGGCAGCTCTATTTCCCCGCCAGAAGGTATTTATAAATCTTGCCATCCCGCACATACTCATTGGTAAAAAGCAGCGCATTCCCTTCACGCTTGATGAATTTCAGATAATCTCCATAAAACGGAAGATCATTCGTTTCTGCATATTTCTGCTGCTCAGTGTCAAGCAGTTTTTGGTACAATAACGTTTGCTTCCCTGTCTTACGTTCGATCAGCAGGAGAAGCCCCTTCTGATTCGGACGAATCAGCAGAAAATCATCATCCATCCCCTCTACCAAATACGTATCAGCTTCACCCCCAAGCTTGACCAAATCTATTACAGCAGTCACCTTCCCTGTTCCATCTTCGATCAGCCGCAGCTTCTTTCCATCGGTAAGCACCAGGGTATTGCCGTACATTTTCACATTCTCCCCATAACGCATCCAGTATTTTACGCTGTCCTGACGGATGACCATTCCATCTTTGAGAATCAGCGTATACCATTTATTGTTGATATGCGGCTCCCCGTAGACATCCGTGATGGTCAGGTAGACCAGGCCCTTTGGGGTCTTTTTAAAATCAAATTGAACCATGTCGTAAAGCTCAGACCCGAGTTTTGCCAGCAATTTGGGCTCTCCCGTTGGAGCGGTTACATATAAGTTCCCGTTTTTCTTATCCACGGTATATGTAGCTCCGCCATAACTTACGCTTGCGCTGGAGAAATATTTCAGCCCTTGGGCAATATAAAGATTCTGGGCCGCATTCCAGCTCACCGTTGTTCCGTCCAGTGAACGGACCAGAAAGCGTGCCGGAACATACAACTGCTCTTCATACACAAATGGAATACCTCCAAGATCAACGATTGTACCGTCGAGAACCCCTTTTGCGCTGCCTATGCGAACTCCAACCTTTTTGTTCCATCCCAGAAATTGTGCCTTCTGATGTGCCTTATCCCAGGTGACCCGAAGGCCTGATGACTCCCAAAGACCTGCTGACACATAGGTAATCCCATTCTTGAGCAGCGCCGGACTGGTAACCTGCCCTCCGTTCTCCAGTGTGTGCTTGAAATATGCGGAGGAAGCAGCATCCGTCATTGGAGCCATAAGCAATGAAGCGGCAAGCATTGGAGCAACCAGCCATTTTTTAACCATAAATCTCCATCCTCTCCAACTCAATCAGATCCTTATTCCTGTCACCTTTATTCTACTAAAAAAGAAGCCACTACTGCTTCCTCATTACCGGTATACAACCTGAGCTTTCTCCCGTTACCCTGTAACCTCACATCTTTTACGGATCATTCGGATCTGCCCTCTGTGGTTAATCTCATCTTCAAAAACATGAAACCACATAAAATAGTAGTTTGCCGGTTGATCACCCCAGAATGGCTCCTCCTCGTATAACCACTCGTCATTCACAGTTTGGAACCATTCCAGCGTTGTCCGTCTTACTGCATCCAACTGCTCCATATAATAACTCAATTCATTGCCCTTAATTTGCACTCGTCCTTCTTCACCTAAATTTAACGCCGCTCCCCATCTGGCCAGTTCTTCTTCAGTTAAGTCTCTTCCTTCAAAGGTTGCAGCTTGATAGGCATATTCTACAGCGGCAAAATGTAATAATAACCCGCCGATTGAATTACTCTGAGAATCGATCAAAAAATCCAACTGGTCAACGCTCAGTCCTTTAACAGATTCAATAGTTGTAAATCTTGCGTAATTCATCATAGAGATCAAACGGCTGATTTGTGGTGAATATCCGGGAATATCTGTAATAAGATAGAGCTTATCATTGTGCATCATTTAATATCCTCCCTTGATAGCATTGTTCTCTCCCCACTTGATAATCAATTATCCTGCTCCTCACGTAACCTATTGGGTCATTGCAATCATTTTACCATATAGATTGATACAGAAAATGGTAGAAACATTTTTAGAAAATCTTTTCTTCCAGTCACAGGCACCCCTCCTGTGCTCTTGACATACATAGATTAGAGGGAAGGCGGGATGCATGTGAGCAATAATCAGGCTTTTGAAGAACGGGCCATCTTTCTGGCAGCGGTCTGCGGGCAAACCTACGCCCAGTTTAATCGTACAGACGGTTCGTTCACCGTTCCAACTGGCTATTCTGTCATTCACACCATTCAAGCAAAATCATTAGGAAATGTGTGGGAACGGTTCGGGTTCATTATCGAATCTCCAGAAGAGATTATCATCGCCTTCCGCGGGAGCAGTTCTACAGCCAATTGGATCTCCAACGCCAATGCCACGCAAAAAAAGTTCAAATATATCAAGGAAACCTGCCTGACCCACCGCGGCTTCACCGATATTTATACCTCAGCCCGAAGCGGGATTCATTCCGCACTCTCCCGGTTATCCTCAGGCAAAAGACTATATATTACAGGCCACAGCCTCGGCGGAGCACTGGCCACATTGTGCGCACCTGATGTTGCTGCCAACACTTTATTCAGCACACCGCATCTGTATACGTATGGTTCACCCCGTGCGGGTGATCCGGCCTTCGCCAAAGCTTGCACCCGCTATGTTCCTAACAGCAACCGCATTGCCAATCTTTTTGACGCTGCCGCTTATGTTCCGCCCTCGATCTTCAAGCTGCCCAAGCGGGACAAACGGTATTATTACAGCCATGTCAGAGAGTTCCATCCCCTTTCGTTCCAGAAAGGCTCCGTCAGTATGAATCATGCACTCAGCAGTTATTTCAAAGAGCTCTCCACGCTCCGGCCGGCGTTTACCCGCCAGCTGTGCTCCGCAAGTCCGGGTTTTTGTCCGGTCCTGGAAGAAATGCCAGAAGAAACGATTAGGGTTTAACCCCTGGAATATAAAATTCCATTAA
Organism: Paenibacillus graminis; assembly: GCF_000758705.1. Taxonomy (NCBI): domain Bacteria; kingdom Bacillati; phylum Bacillota; class Bacilli; order Caryophanales; family Paenibacillaceae; genus Paenibacillus; species Paenibacillus graminis. The sequence goes on from NZ_CP009287.1 coordinate 4,375,618, forward strand.
ATATTATCACTTCCCTGACGTTAGCTGTCAGGGAAGTTAGGCTGTATCAAAGATTGGAGGGAATACTTGGGGAGAACATATTCATCAACCTATCTTGACAAGAATTGGCGAAGCTTTAACGAAAGGAACTATTGTAGCTGCAATTTGCGGAGTAGCGCCTCTCGAATTTGCGTTGAAGTACTGAAGAAGTTGGATGTATTGGCTAACCGATACACTTCAATCATGGTATCAACTTCATAAGACTCATCAACCCGAATACTTCTTCCAGCTAATGGGTTCTTCATCTTTATGAGTGATCCCACCTTGCACTTTGTACAATAGACACCTTTTGCGCGGTCACGCAAAACGAATGCGCGGGTCTCCCGTCATTCGCCTCCTTCTACGGATTCCTTCCCGCCGCCCGGATGTTAATATGGAGTGCATCCCCATCTCAATCGTCACATCATAAAGGAGATCAACTATGAAAAAGCTCATTCTGCCCATCCTCGCTGCCGCCCTATTCCTTCCGACCGGGGGAATTGCGGCAGACCCGCAAGCATCCCCTTCCGCCGTGAAGCTGGATAAAGCTGAGGCCGCAGCCTTTGCAGCACAATTTTTTGAACAAAAGGAAGTCAAGGAACAATTGGCAGGCGCCCTGCTGGTCATCGTCAAGGACGGACAGGTGCTCTTGAACAAGGGCTACGGTTATGCTGACATGGCTACAAAAAGGCCGATTGACGCTGACAAAACACTGTTCCGTCTGGCTTCTGTATCCAAGCTGTTCACCTCTGCAGGCATTATGCAGCTGGCTGAAGCCGGAAAGGTTGATCTGGACAAGGATGTCCAAACCTACTTGCCGGATTTGCAAATCCCTAATACTACGGGAGCGCCGCTTACACTTAAGCATCTGATGACCCATACAACCGGATTCGATAATACCGACAGTTTGGATTCCGATAAAGCCTATACCCTAAAGGATTATCTGAAGAATATGATGCCTACTGTCGTACGCAAGCCGGGGGAAGCGTTCCGTTACGATAATTTTGCTTTTACTTTGCAGGGTTATATCATCGAGAAGATGTCCGGCCTGCCTTTTCAGGATTATGTCCGCAAAAATATGTTTAAGCCGCTAGGCATGGACAGGAGCAGCTTTATTTTCAACGATGAAGTAAGAAAAGCCATTGCTACCCCCCATAACAACAATCTGGAGCCAATTGCGCAAATCCCGAACGTGCCCGACAATTCGCCGCAAGGGGGGATGTTCTCTACAGGCGCAGATATGGCCAAGTTCATGCTCGCAATGTTGAACGGCGGACAAGCCGGAGGTGAGCGATTCCTTACGGAAGCTTCAATAAAAGCGATGGAGCATACAAGCGTCACAATCCATCCGGATATTCCAGGTGTCGGCTATGCCTTTGAGACGAACTACCCGAAAGACTACAACGGGTATACAGTCGTGGAAAAAGGCGGCGATTTAGCGGGCTTCCATTCCAATCTATGGCTGCTGCCCGGTCAGAACACCGGTATGTTCCTCGCCTTAAACAGCGACAAAGGCAACCTGCGGCTTCCTTTCTTTGAGCAGTTCATGAGCCGTTATTTTCCCAGAACGGATGCTGGACCAGCTTTTGTGAAACCGGCACCGGACAAGCAGCAGCTTCTACGGTTTGAGGGACTGTACCGCCATCTCCGTACACCTGTATTACGTTATGACATTACCGCTGCGGACGGGGCCTTGATTGTCCGGGATGCTTTGGGCACACATACCCTGCGCCAGGCGGGCGATCTGTTGTTCTATGACGAAGAGGGCACTCCTGCCGGCTTTAAGCTTGATGCGGACGGGAACATTGTCTACTTTTCCTACAACATGCCGGACAGTTGGGCGGAGAAGATTCCCGAACCGGCCAAATTCAGCGATGTACCCGAAGCGCATCCTTATGCCAAATCTATATATTATTTGGTTCAGCTGGGAGCCCTTCCGGGCGGTACTGCCGAATTCAAACCGGACATGCCAATTACGAGGGGCCAGTTCCTCGCGCAACTCATGCCGCTAGCGGGATTCCAGCTTTCTACCCAGCCATCTGTATTTTCTGACACGAAAGGCAGCCCCTATGAAGCTGCTATCCAGACGGCGGCAGATTATGGGATTGTTCAGGGACTCCCCGGCAGCATCTTTGGCCCTAACCAGGCATTGACACGTGAGCAAGCCGCCACCTTCATCTGGCGGATGGTCAAGATCTCGCTGAATGCTGCTCCGGTCAAGTCTGACTTGAGAACCCCCGCCTCCCCTTGGGCATCCGAAGGGGTACAGTACATTGTGGGACAACAGCTGTTCGGCCCTGACGTTCAGGCCGCAGGCGGAGCGCTGGAGTATAGGCCGAAGGATCAAATGCTGAACAAGGAAGCCGCGGAATTGATCTACAAGCTTATTCAGAAGCTCTTTTAGACATTAATTTTATGAAAGGCGAATAGACAAGCAAGCGGATCAAGACGATCTGCTTGCTTTTCATTATAATAGAAGGAAACTGATCTGAAGGATTGTGAACCTGCCATGTCCAGCCTGCTCCGGCACCGGCGCTTACAACATTGCTACATCTATGTCTGCCTGGCGCTTTTTATTGTTACATCTTTATATATTCAAATCAGGTCATTTGCTACTCCGTATTCGGGAATCCTGGTCGAACAGAACCGCTCATTGGAATGGACCATTGCTGGCATCCAGAACGATTCCATCGCCGCTAACTGGAATATCGCACCCGGAGACCGCATCGTATCGGTTGACGGACAGCCAACCCCAAAGATTTTCACCGCAGCCCAAGAGAAAATGCTCGTTGGGGCTACCAGAATTGAGGTTCTCGGCAGCACAGGTCTCCCCCGCTTGTTCATTGTGAAACCGACTATTGAGGATAAGCTGGAGAACGGGCTGGCGTTTCTATTGGAGCTGTTTCTCATCGGCGTTGGCGGATATGCCTTCCTTAAGAAACCGGGTTCCCATCTGATTCACAGGTTCTTTTTGCTGAACGTGCTGATTGCCTCTACCATTATCACTTTATTTTCGGATGAGATCGAAATATCCAGCTATTTATTTTCTTACTGTGCCGTTTGGCTGCCCTATGTAATGCTGTCCTTTTATCTGTTATTTGCTTTCAGGAGCATTTATGCCAAATTCCGCTTCCTGCTGATGGGCTATTTGGCTTATGCCTTCACCTGCTCCGCGTTCACGGCGTTCTTCCTGCTCCGGCGGGAAGTATATGACTGGGTGTCCCATTTACTGAACATCGTGTTTATCTTCACACTGCTGCTCATGGCCGGAATTACAGCTTTCTATTGGAATAAACTCGACCGGATCGAACAAAACCAGCTGTTCCTGCTGTTTGTCGGCATATTCACCAGCCTGATGCCTTATGTCCTGCTGTATGCCCTGCCAGAACTGCTTCGGGGCAGTGCTTTGATCCCCGCCGAGTATGTGCTGATCGGACTGGTGCCAGTATCCGGCACCCTGGCCTATCTGCTGGTCCAGCGGCAGATCGTGGATATGAAATTTTATATTACCCGGCTGTCCGTTCACAGTCTGTATTACTCCGCCATGCTGGTGTTGTTTCTGCTTGCGGCGGTGTGGGATTCGCTGCTTTATGCCGCTGGCCTTTTTATCCTTTTCGGCATGCTGACCTTCGGTTATCAGCGTCTTCTCCTTCGTTTGCAGCGGCAGGAGAACCGCAAGACAGAATGGCTGGAGCACCAGAAGCTCCGCCTGTCGCTGCAGCTCGCCGAGAAGAAAAATATCCGCGACATTCTAAAATTATCTGCAGACCTTCTCCATGATTTAATTGATGTGGAAGGCCTTACCCTTGTTTATATGGATGACAACGCCCTGCCGCTTGTGTACAGCACAGGCATTTACCTGAACACCTTGACTCCCGGAACCGCAAATATGCCGGATAATAACGATTGGAGCGGCAGCGAGAAATACGCCCAGGTGATCGAACTGTCGCACGGGACTGAAGAACCAAAGCTGGGTTACCTGTGCCTGGGACTGAAAACCAACCACACCCTTCTCTCGGCCGAGGAGCACCGCCTTGTAGAGAAGTTCCGCAGCGAAGCCATTCAGATGCTGCTGAACGCCAGACAGACGTTCCGTTTAAGACAGGAGTATGAGCAGTTGAACAAGGTGCAGGCTGCCCATCATGAGCGCCGGTTGCGTGATCTACAGACATACAGCCATATGGCGCTGGAAGCAAGAGAAGCCGAGAAGATCAGAATCTCCTATTTCCTGCATGACGACCTGCTGCAAAACCTGATTTTCCTGTCCCGCGATCTGGAGGAACTGTATGACACCGGCAAGTATGAACGCGAACGCAATGCCACATGGCTAAAGTGCCTGTATGATTCGCAGCGCAGTATACGTTCACTAAGCGATCAGCTCTATCCACACATTCTGGACAAGGGCGATCTTCAAGAAGCGCTGCACTGGCTGCTCCGTGATATGAACCGGCTGAATGAAGTTGCCGTGACGCTGCAATACGAAGCACCGGTACCGGAGCCGTTCCCCTCCTTCGTCAAAACCAATCTGTTCCGCGCGCTACGCGAGCTGATAGTCAACGTGTTCAAACATGCAGAGGCAACTGAAATCTATGTCCGCGTCTGGATGGGCAAGGGCAGCCTCTATTGCATTGTCAGCGATAATGGCAAAGGCTTCTCCGAAGCGACTGCCCGTCCGGCGGCTGAACGCGGCTCAGGCTTTGGCCTGATGTCTGTCTGTGATCAGATGGAGCACCTGGGCGGAAGCGCCGATATTGACTCCGTGCCCGGCCAGGGAACAACCGTTACGTTAAAACTACCTCTTGTGAAGGAGATCACTGCCAATGACTGAAAACATTCGCGTTTATTTACTGGATGACCACCCGCTCGTACTCGAAGGCCTTCAAAACCGCCTTAATGCAGAGCCCGGTATTGAAGTGCTGCATACGTTCACCGATCCGCGCGAATTTATCTCCCAGGCTGAACAGCTCTGCCCCGACGTGGCCGTTATAGACATCTCACTGCCGCACATGGACGGATTCCAGCTGGCCCGGAGGCTGAAGGAGCAATACGGGAATACTTTGAAGATTATTTTATTATCCGGTTACGCTTACGAGGAGTTCTACATTAAGGCTTACAAAATCGGAGTCCATGCCTATCTGTCTAAGCAAGCTTCCTACACTCAGATTATCAATGCAATTAAGCAAAGCATGCTTGGCCACATTCTGATTCCGGAGAGTATAGGCACTGCGCACAGCTCACAGGATGCGCTGACCCCTGCCGAGCGGAAAGTGCTCCAACTGCTGGCGAAGGAGAAGACGAACAAAGAAATTGCCCATGAATTGGCGCTCAGCCAACGAACTGTCGAATATCATCTGGCTTCGGTGAATCAGAAGCTGGGGGTGACGTCCCGAATCGGAGCCATCGTGAAGGGGTTTGAACTGGGGCTGCTGACTTTTTTAAAAGAGGACTAGCTGCCGGATGGTGTCTCTAAGTTGAGTTAAATCTAAAAACTGCTATACTTCAATTGAGAATGATTATCAAATACGAAAGTAGTGACAGTCCTATGCACACCTTGGGTTCCGGCAGCTCCCTTACTCCTCCCCACAGCTTTCATTTCCCCTTGCGGATTGCAAATCTTAACGGATTATCCGTCGGTGGAGAGCATAATATCCGGCCGCACTCCTCAATATTGATGATCGTTACCGGGGGACACGGCACCATTGAGCTTGAGAGGCAACAGTATAATTTGGCTTGCGGAATCATGCTCTGTTGCAGCAGCCCGTTAAGCATCTCCTTTGATCCTCAATATCAGTTCCATGGCGTGTGGATTGAATATAACACTCACCCCCCGCAGCATCCTGGTGCCAATCCCTTGAACAACGGCACACCAGTACGAGCAGTATCCGCAAAAGCATGTACACTTGCTTCAGAGCTGCTGAATACCTGGGAAAAACCGGCACAGGATCAACCGTTCGCTGCACAGCTGCTTTTCTCGGAGCTTCTGGCAGAGTGCTTCAGCAGACAAGCGGAAATCCAAGCTTCAGCCCATTGGCTTGACCTGGTGCTGCAGCATATAGAAACGCATTACAATGAAGATCTGACGAGAGCACAAATGGCCGAACGGGCTGGAGTCAGCCCGGAGCATTTCTCCCGCACCTTCCGGAAAGCCACCGGTCAAACCTTCAACGAATATCTTTCCTTACTGCGGATTCGCAGGGCACAGCAGCGCATACTGACCGATACGCCAAATTTGACTAAACTGGCCCTGGAGGTTGGCTATGGAGAGGGGACCTATTTAAGCCGGAAATTCAAGCAGGTGGTCGGTATATCTCCGGCAGCCTACCACCGCAAGAACAAAAGAATAGTCGCTTTGAATTTCAATCACACCGCCAGCCTAAGAGCGCTTGAGGTCATGCCTGAACTCGGTGTGTACTCCAGCTGGATGGAACGTCTTGAGCTGGCTCCTTCCCAGCAAAAATTAAGGTTTGAAGAACGCCGCAACACTTCACTCTATCGTTCAGTAGCCGCTGCACGGCCAGATGTTATCATCAGCTATTCACTTCCCGGTGAGAACAAGCTGCTGCTGCCGCTAGCACCGGTGGTTGAATTGCCTTACATGCAGATGGGCTGGCGGGAGCAGTTCCAGCAGATCGCTGTGATTGCAAACCGTGAGCAGCAGGCTGAGGCCTGGTTGAACCGTTATGACGCATTGTGTCATGCTGCCAACCTGGAGCTGGGCCGTCTGCTTGGGGCAAGGGGTACCGCCATCGTCTGGGAAATTGACGAAGAAGTAGCCTACTGCTACAGCAGCAGTTTTGGACATGGAAGCCAGATTTTATATGGTGAGCTGGGATTCCGGCCACCTTCCGCTTTATTGGAGCAAGGCCTGCTCCACAACGGTTATTTGGAAGTATCCATTGATCATATCCCTGCATATCCCGCTGAACATATTTTTATTACCAGCACCCCTTCAACGCGTGAAGGCCAGGCGCGGTTCAGAGCACTCCTTCAATCGCCAGGCTGGCAGAAGCTTGATGCAGTACAAGAGGGGCGTGTCTATCCACTGAACCAGCCGGATAAATTCTATGGCTTCGATCCCTTATCCTCACTGGCGCAATTGAAAACGTTCATGCAGGCGATAACATCACAAATTTACATGAGACAAGATCACATCAAGCCATAGCCTTCCTAAAGGGAAATCTGTAAAGTGTAATTGAGAATGATAATCATTTTACATAAGGAGGAACTCAAGTTGATTAACGTGCAACACCCCGGCCTCAAACGGAGACATTGGTTCATCTTCCCGCCGCTGCTCACCATACTCTTGTTAGTTTCTGCCTGCGGAAACAACACTTCCGAAGGGGGCAACGCAAATACAAGGAACGCCGCCGCAGCTCCAGCTGCCTCGGAGCAACCGGTTCAGAAGGGGGAACCCGCAGCATTCAAAACCGTTACTACAATAAACGGGGAAATAAAAATACCGGTTGAACCCAAACGGATCGTTGCCGAGGAATACCTGGGCAGCCTGATCGCCCTGGATACGATTCCTGTCGGCGCTCCGGGCCTGACCCTGGAGAATATGTATTTTAAAGAAGCGCTTGCCGGGGTCGCCGATACCGGAGCCTACGGGAAAATGTCGCCCGAAAAGATCCTCGAGCTTGAACCTGATCTAATCATTTCCGGCATGGCCGACAGCTATGAAACCTTAAGCCAAATCGCTCCTACCATCATCGTGCCTTACGGGGATTTAAAAAATGCTCATGAAGAGTTAACCTATTTGGGAGAGCTGCTGGGCAAGGAACAGAAAGCCAAAGCTTGGCTCGCTCAATATGACCAGCGTATTGCCGAGGCAAAGGCCAAAGTGAATGCAGCTATTCCTGCTGATGCTACTTTCAGCATCCTGGAGCATAGCGGCAAAAAGGTTTGGGCTTATGGAGACAACTTTGGACGCGGTGGACAGCCTGTCTATCAGGCTCTGGGACGCAAGCCTCCTGCAGAGGTTGGAGAGGAAATCATGGAGAAGCAGTGGGCGGAAATTTCTGCCGAGGTGCTGCACAAATATGCCGGAGATTACCTGATCGTAACCGACAACGACCAAACTGTGCAGGACTACAAGAATGATCCGATCTGGGGCAGCCTGCCCGCAGTCAAAAACAATCATATTTATGTCTGGAAAGAAGAAAAATCCTGGTATTATGATCCCATCGCTGTTCTTTCCCAAACGGAAGAGCTGGCGGCTTGGCTTACCGAGTAAGAAGGTCCCCACAGAGAACAGGATCACAAAGCGGAATTATCCGCCTGTGATCCTTTATCAACTGCATTTTATAATGATTTAGTTGGCCTCGTAATTATGGCCATAGTTATTATCCAAGTACGTTTGTCCGCCAGCTGTATACGAAATCTTATATTTAACATCTGTGGCACCCGGAACATTGATACTGTAGCTCCATCTTTCAACACTATTGAAATTATTCAAGGAGCCATTGTAAGTAGCGAAGCCCTCTTGAGTCGTTGCCCAGTTGTCCGTTGTGTACGTTACTTTTACTGTTTTTGTCGGATCCAGGTTTTTCACATAGATTACTCCGCTAAATTCACCATTGCTCAGAGTACCTTTGGCGTTCACCACATTTGGTGCTCCCAAAATCACGGAACTCAGGGGAACATTATGATTGACTTCATTGTAATAATTTGCTCCACCGTTGTTATCCCAATAGACCTGGCCATTCACTTCGTATTCAATTGCGAATTTAATGAAGCTCAGATTCTTCAACTCGTTATGATCTGTTGAAGCATCAGTTCTGGAAATGCCGAAATGCCATTTCTCACGGGTTCCATCCGACGGCCCTACATAATTCGCACTCGTATTATACCAAGTTGTGTTATCTGTCGTGTAATGGATAGTGACATTTTTCACGGGTCCCAGATTCGCAACATCAACATTTCCGCTAAATCCGACATATCCGGGTTTATAAATAATGCTGACATCCGAGTCAATAAGCTTGACCTCATCACCGCTGGCAAATGCCGATCCCACAAAGGATACACCAAAAATCAGAGTAAACATCATCAATCCAGCAAAAAGTTTTTTTATTGCTTTCACAGTTCTCGCTCCTCTAATTTCAAATTTTTACAGCAGAGTCTTGAGCCCACAAGGATGAGACACATACATTTTGTACACTTTTTTGTCTTTTTCATTCCTCCTTTGACACTTCGAAACCAAGCTGTAATTTGCGGAAATGTTAATCATTTCCTATTTATAGGATAACTTTAGTAAATATATATGTATATAGTAAATAAGTAACATTTTTAATATGTTATTATTTGGGTTATTTTGTCACAAAAGGTCAAAAGAACAGATATCCCACAAAAAATCTCTTGAAGGCTGTCGACATTCGGCTGGGGGATTCTATTAAACTATATTTTTTAGATAAGTTTTAATTCTTATCCGCAATATACCTCAGTTATCATTAATGCCCCCATCCGGTACCCTTGAACAAAAGCTGCCGCCGCATGCATGGAGTTAAGCTCACCAACGAGATCTAATAGTCTTTCGATTTCTTCGAATTCTGAACCTCCTGGCTTATAGCAGTTTACTCCAAGTGTACTCAATATGGATAAATGTATTGATATTTATGCGATTTTCGCATCAGCAAATTTGAACCCCTACTGAATACAGAACGAGCGCAACAAAAAAACGACTGAGCAATTAGGCTGCAGCCGTTTTCTTATTGTAACCAAACATGTAATCTCTATTTCTCCATAGATACTATAATCCCTTACGTACGGCGCATATATGCACGCACTGTGATCGGTGCAAAGACCGCCACAATCACAGCAGCGCCAACCAGGGAAAAGACCATATCCGAGCCCATAGTTCCCAAGTTGACCAAATTGCGGACCGCTGTGACCAGATGGGAGATCGGGTTCATTTTGACGAACCATTGCAGCCAGTCCGGCATCGTATCCACCGGTACAAAAGCATTTGACAAAAAGGTGAGCGGGAACAGCACGATCATGGAGATCCCTTGCACGCTGGAAGCTGTACGCGCAATAACCCCGAAGAAAGCAAAGATCCAGCTGATGGCCCAGGAGCAGATAATGACCAGTATACCGGCCATGGCTACATGCCCGAGTCCGCCTTCAGGACGCAATCCCATCACATACCCCATCGCAAAAGTAAGCACAGTTGCAATTGTATACCGGACAGTGTCCGCCAACAAGGCTCCGGCAAGCGGGGCTATCCGCGAGATCGGCAGTGACTTGAAGCGGTCAAAGACCCCTTTTTCCATATCCTCACGCAGTTGGACACCTGTCACAATCGAGGTCGTGATGACGGTCTGAACGAGAATACCGGGGATGATCATCGGCAAATAATTCTGGACATCTCCAGAGATGGCCCCCCCAAAAATATACGTAAACATCAGGGTGAAAATAATCGGCTGAAACGTGACGTCGAATAACTGCTCGGGTGTGCGTTTGATTTTGAGCAGCCCCCGATAGGCCATGGTCAGTGAATTGCGTACCGACTGTCCGAAGCTGGTGTGGTTTTTCAGTTGGCGCTGGGCGCCTGGTTTAATCATTGTACTCATACGGTTTGCCCCTCCACTTGCAATGATTTGGCCGACGCCGGAGCTGATTTTTCCTCTACCCCGTGGCCTGTGATGCTCAGAAAAACCTCGTCGAGCGTTGGCTTCTGCACACTCAGCTCCGCCAAAGAAATTCCTGCCTCACGCAGAGCAATCAGCAGATCAGTAACCCGGTCTGCACTGGCTAGGGGTGCCGTAATCTTCGCAGCTTCCGCTGAAATACTGGTCGGTACCCTCAGCACCCGCTCAACGGTCTGACGGGCAAGGCCAATGTCCCGCAGATTCTCAACTCTTAATTGCAGGGACGAGGTGCCAACCGATGACTTCAGCTCATCTACCGTCCCCTCCGCAACCACATGGCCATGATCGATAACCGCGATCCGGTCAGCCAGCTGATCTGCTTCTTCCAGATATTGCGTGGTTAATAAAACCGTTGAACCGGACTGAATCAACCGCCGGATCGTATCCCACATCTGGTTGCGGGTGCGCGGGTCGAGACCGGTCGTCGGTTCATCCAGGAAAATGAGCGGCGGCTGCGCAATCAGACTTGCGGCCAGATCCAGCCGCCGGCGCATCCCGCCGGAGAAATTTTTGAGCGGACGTTTGGCGGCTTCAGTCAATCCAAATTCCTCCAGCAGCTCCTCTGCCTTGCGGCGCGCTTCGGCACGTCCCAGACCCAGCAGCCGGGAGAAAATCACCAGATTCTCGGTCGCACTAAGCGACTCATCCACTGACGCATATTGTCCGGTCACCCCAATCAGCTGGCGCACAATCTGCGGCTCCTTCACCACATCATGCCCGAACACCTTCGCGGAACCGCCATCCGGTCTTAATAATGTCGCCAGCATCCGGATCGCTGTAGTTTTTCCCGCGCCATTCGGACCCAACACGCCGTAAATCGAACCGGTGGCCACTTGCAGGTCCACCCCGTCCACCGCCCGGTTGTCCCCAAAAACTTTGACAAGCCCATGCGCCTCAATGGCCCAATCTTTCGATTGCAGCGGTTGTTTCTTGATTTGACTCATTTTGCTACTCCTCCTAGAAAACTAATATAGATGGATCATAAACCGCTTTTTTAAACGGAATATAAACTTGGTATGTACTTCTTATAGTGCTGCTTCATTATAATCCTAACGGATATGCCCTTTAACGGTCTCCAAACGCATTTTTGCCTCGGTCCCTGGATGTAGACCCCAACAAAATCATTACACAAAAAGGCTTCAGATCAGGCGTTTGCCTTTGTCCCAAGCTTTTGCAAGGTAGAGGGAAACATGAATCATTGCTCATTGACAAAAAGGTAACCTATTACATATAATATACGTAACAGGTTACCCTATAGAATGTAAGGAGATGAACTGGATGGACGAAACAGAACAGCAGGCTTACATCCTTGGAGCTGTTCTCACACTCGCCAACCGCCTGCAGGTATTAGGCGATCAATTGGATGACCAAATGACCATGAAGCAGTGGCTGCTGATCGCAGTCATTCTGAAGAGCAGTTCACCCGCTCCCACCCTGAGTGAAGTATCTGAGATGATCGGAAGCTCCAGGCAGAATGTGAAGAAGATGGCTCTTCTGCTCGAACAGCAGGGATTTGTTGCGCTGACTAAGGATAGCCGGGATGCCCGCGTTCTCCGGGTTCAGCTTACCGATAAATGCAGGGTATATTTTGCGGGGAGAAGCGAGCGGGAAGGCCATTTTATGAAGGCGTTGTTCCAGTCCTTCGACGCGGAGCTAACCCGTGGACTGTTCCACGGTTTGACCCGGCTTACAGAGAACATCGCGCGAATGGAAACTGACACATCTGATCCAGAAAAGGAGTAGATACTTGATGGTTCTTCTACTGGTCATCCTGGCTGGTACCGCGATTGGCGTGACGGTATTTTTCAAAATCCCCTATTCCAAAACCGCAGCAGAATTTCAGCGGACTGCAGACCACTATCTCACTACGCCCGCCACCCTAAACGATGTGTTCACAAGCGAAGACTGGAAGCTTCTGCCTTACCCTGTCCGGAAATATTTTGAAACCAGCGGATGGGCCGGCGCACGCAAAATGTCCTCGATGAAAGCCGTATTCAAAGGCGTAAACTTCATCCTGTCCCCCAAGAAACCGGCGATTCAGATAGATTACACGCAGTATAATTTCAGTGAGCATCCAATCAGAATTGCCCTAATAAAAACTTCTATGTACGGCATTCCTTTTCAAGGCCTGGATACCTATGCCGAGGGAAAAGGCAGCATGAAGGGCGTTCTGGCGAAGATGTTCACTCTCTTCAACCAGCAGGGCGGGGAAATGGATCAGGCGTGTCTGGTCACCTTTTTGTCGGAAGCTCTTCTGCTGCCAAGCGCCGCTATACAGAGCTGCATTACTTGGGAACCCATTGACGATACTCATGCCGGGGCAACTATTTCCTGCTATGGGATTACGGCACGGGGAATCTTCAGCTTTAGCAGTAACGGAGAATGCCTGTCCTTCACAACGGACGACCGCACCGCCATCGGAATGGACGGCTCCAAACAGCGGGTGGGATGGTCGGCGCTCATGAAGGATTACCAGCGGATTGACGGCATTAGACAGCCTACCCACTTGCAGGCAGTATGGCATTATGACAGCGGAGATCTGGTCTATTTTGACAGCAGAAATTTTCGGATGGAGTATAGTTACAATATGACGATTAAATAGAAAAGCGCCGCTAGGACAAAACGGTATAGGGCAAACCATTCCAATCTAAGCCGCTTAATCAGCTTGATGAACGTCACTACTGCAATCATTGCCACAAGAAAGGATGTCGTAAAGCCAATTAGCATTAAAATTATATTGTCAGAATTCAGCAAATCGCGACTATCGTATAAATCCAACAAGCTTGCCCCAAACATAACAGGGACTGAAATAAGGAAAGTAAAATCTGCGGCGGCTTTTTGGCTGGTGCCAAGCAAAAGGCCCCCTGAAATCGTCGAACCCGATCTCGAAAATCCGGGCCACAAAGCCAAACATTGGAACAGGCCGATCCCGAAAGCTTGCTTATAATTTATCCCATCAATCGTATCAGCAGTTTCAGTTTTCCTGCTCCGTGCTGCGATGATCATCAGCAAACCGCCGGCAACAAGACCGATCAAAACAGGGGTTGGGCCGAATAATTGGCTTTTTATGATGTCTTTGAAGAGAAGATATAGGATTAATGCTGGTAACATGGCCAAAATCATATGAATGACATTTAACCCTTTACTTTGGGAAAAATCCATTCTAATCAAATTAGACCCAATCGCCAAATACCTTCGCCAATAAAGAATTAGAACTGCCATCACCGCACCCAATTGTATTACGATTTTAAAAGTTATGGCAGCGTCTCCCTCAAAGCTAAGCAAATTGCCTGCTAAAATAAGGTGTCCAGTAGACGAAACCGGTAAAAATTCAGTTAAGCCTTCTATTACGCCAAGAATTATTGCTTTAATTACATCAGTCATCAGTGGATATCCCCCTTTGGAAATTAACTCTATCAGACAAATCCCAGTATAAGGGGGACATCTATATATTCCCATCGATTTACATAACAATACTCAAGTCGGTATAACATAATTGTCACATTGCTCATTAATAGGGCTGGACTACCGATCTTGAGGCCACTTGCAAGAAAACTATAAATGTCCATCAGCAATTCCAAGTGGAAAAAGGATAACTAATTTGCCCCATTCTCCTGTTCTCCGCAGGTTAAGTGGAAAAAGGACAACTAATTCAGCATATCTCGCCCCTAACTGGGTAATATGACCCAATTAAGTTCCTTTTTTCCACTTCAATCTCACAATTGTTGATTTCTGAGAGAAATAAGCTCCCTTTTTCCAACTAGCACTGTTCACCTGCTTCTTGACCAGCGTTAATTGAAAAAAGCCGCCATTACGGCGGCTTCAAATGAACTTAAATCTGGGTTCCAAGCTGTACCAGCAGCTCGGCATGATCTTGAGCTAATCCCTTCCCGCTCTTGGCTTCCACTTGATAAATAAACCCGTTGATTGCGCCTTTTTTCTCTCCCATATTACCCGATTCATCCGCTCTTTGTGCTATCATCAGCTGATTCTTCAGCCGTTCAGCCAGCTCTGGATCATGAGCGAGGAACTGGTCAATCAGCCCTGCAATGCCCTCATAGGTCAGGATCACTTCATAAGTAAAAGAGGATTTTACAGAGTTCCCGGCTGCATCACTCACGGTTGCATCAACCATATGCTCCCCAATGCCCGTCAAATAGGCGGGGCTATCTGCAAGCACAGTATCGCAATCACTTGTAGCTACACCTGATAATGCATCTTCTGCAGCGCATTCAATCCGGATCACATCATCTACTTCGTAGACGGATTCTCCTGAAAATTCGATTAAGGGGGCCGTTTTGTCTATCTTGAGTCCGGTAGTAGAAGGCACCCCTGGCACACCGTAAGCAGATTTCGCCCAATAAGTTACTGCCGTTACGCCTTCTGCGCTTACTGTAAACTCCGTGCTACTGCCTGCAGCCTCACGCTGATCGATGTTCTCAGCCCCCTTAGCCTCGTAGAAAAGGGCGGCTGCTCCTTCCGAGTTCAGCATTATGGAAACATCTTCATTGTGCCAGCCCTGCTCATTGGGCTGTGGATTAAAGGTAACCTCAGTCAAGGGAGCCGTATTATCTTTTTCGTATACGGAAAAATCATCATAGTAAGCGGATGAGATGTTATAGCGGCTGGTAACCGCGATAATTCTGGCAGAAGCTGCCCCTTCCGGTGCTTTACCGCGGAGGGTTACCTTTTGCCATTGGTGGAGCCGCGATTCATCTAAATGCGTTTCCAAAGTGGACAACGTCTGCCCTTCCGCATTATAGAATCTGAACATCAATCCGGGCTGGCCGGATTCGATATAGATTTGAGCACTTGCGCTATACTCTTTTCCCGGAGACAAAGCGATTGGATCGCTTTGCACCGCCACCGAGGCGGTACGGACTAGATCCGTTGTGTGCAGGCTGGAAGCACCCGCAAAGCTTTTATCGCCGCTTCGTTCAAAATAAACATCCCCGCTGGTCGCAAACAAAGAAGTCCAGCCCGGCAGTTTGCCGCTCCCACCCGGCGCTTGTTCCACCCCCGCATTGTTTACCGGCAAAGGCAGGCCCGGCGGTTCGGGCACAATCTCTCCACCGATCTTGATTCTATAGAGAATAGTATTCGTTGCGAGATCGGTGAAATAAAGATTTCCGTCCCTTCCAAGATCAAATCTTGATGCATCCGTCAGTGTTCTGGATTCCAGCGTTTCCGGATCAATTACTGTCAGTTTGTTATTAAACAACACATACAAAAGTCCGTCTTCCGACCAGCGCATCGGATGATGATGCCACTGGGTGTAATACAGCTGCGGATAGATTTTTTTATATTTTACAAGCTTGTACGTGTCCGGATCGATCGCAAAAATATATTCATAGGATGCCCCCCAGATCAGCCCATCCGGTCCAAGAGACAGATCCCCTATGAAAATCGGATCGGTAAGTTCGGGAATATCCAGGGTAAACTCCGTGATTTTTTGCTCCTTCTGGACATCCCACACGAAAATTTTGGCCTCCTGCTCGCTTGGCATGGAGCCCAGTCCGCCCCTGATGGTCGTAGATCCGAAAATCTTACCGTCTACGTACGCGGTACTGAGCACACTCTGATTCTGGACCACGTTGCGGTGAACTTTGGTTTCCCCTGTCGCTGTATCATGGACCGTAAGCGACCCTCCCAGCGTACCATAACCGGAGATAGTGGAAATAAACAGTTTACCGTCTCCTTCAGACATATGCACAAGCCGTTCCTGATCGTTTCCGAGTACCGCGAGCCGCTGCGGATTCGTGCTCCCCGGCTCTTGATTCAGATCATAAACGTATAAGCCGCCTTCCGGGTAGACCCCCATATAGACTTTATTTCCAATCGGGTAGACACTGTCCGCCTGACCTATACTGAAAGGTTTGGCGGTCATGTTCTCTAAGTCAACCAACGAAGACCTGGCTTGAGATCCCGTTGTGATCAGCTGTGTATCCGATACGCTTTGAAGCCGGTTGACCACGCCCGGCAATCCCGGGATAATCGGCGGCTTTACAATTACTTTTTGGGTATCGATATTCAGCATGGCTACCCCGCCGTCATAACGGACCGTGACCAGCGTTTTTCCTGGAAGCTCGGGATGATTGAACTCGACCCAATCCGCCCCTCTCAATCCGCTCTCATAGGTCATGCCGGTTTCCTCTACCTGATGAGTCGCAAGGTCAAAGGTTTTCAGTTTTTTCTCTGCCATATAATACAGCTTTCCATCCACCGAGTCGGCCGCATGAAGGCCGGTGACCTGCTGAAGCTCTACATCAAGCCATGATCCTGTTGCCGTATCGTAGATGTAGCCTTCACCCGGAATCCCGCTTCCATCCGTATAGCGGGCGAACAAATAACGGTTATCAATCGTACTCAAATCGTATACCGTATCATTTTTAACGTTAAGCGAAGCTGCGATATCCGTTTTTTCTCCCGTGTTCAGGTCCACGCGGACGATCTGTTTATGGGCCGTTCCGGCATAAATATATCCGCCCTGGTAAGCAATGGAGCGGACGTATTCTTGATCAAGCGCACCAATAACACGGCCATAATCTCTTACTTGCCTGGTAGCCGGGTCATACTGCCACACTTTCCCCCCCGGGTACGTTCCGACGTAGACTCTTCCTTGTTCATCTGTCGTAATGCTGTTAGAGACAGACTGCCCCGCAAATTCAGCCACTTGAACGGCCTCATGCGTAACTGGAGAGTACTCCCATAATCTCGCA
The DNA here is from genome assembly GCF_000758705.1 of Paenibacillus graminis. Taxonomy (NCBI): domain Bacteria; kingdom Bacillati; phylum Bacillota; class Bacilli; order Caryophanales; family Paenibacillaceae; genus Paenibacillus; species Paenibacillus graminis. The sequence goes on from NZ_CP009287.1 coordinate 4,393,001, forward strand.
CCTGCTCCTTCGGCCGCCACATAGAGCGTACCGTTTGGGGCAACGGTATGAGCCCAAGAGCTTTCGGAAGGTGCAAGCGAAACAGTCCGAAGCAGTTTGTACTCTTCGAGGTCTATCACATTCAGAACCCCCGGCTTCCCTTTGCTCGTCGCATACATTACAGGCTTGCCGTCCTCATAGCCGACGGCTCCATTAAATACAGCTACCGTGTAGTTGTTGGGTACAAGCAATTCCTCGGGTGCGCTGAAGTTTTTTTGAGAAAGTCTGGAATCCTCCGCTGCGGCAGGAGCAGGCTGTACAGGATACATCACTAATGCAAGTAAACAGCTCATGAACATGGTGATCAGGTTGGAAAAAGGCTGTTTCATCACTTATCTCCCCTTCTTCATGTCATTAAAAATACTTGATCAACGTGGCGAGGGCTCCTTGATCCGGGCCGGATTGGTAATTTCCATAGGCTGCAGACGCCTCTTCCAGCGCAAACTTATGCGTGATGGCAGGACTTACCGTAATTCGCTTATCAGCAAGCAGCCTTACGTACTCGTCCATATTTCTTCCTTCCGTCCACCGCACGAAACCGATGGGATAATCGAGATTGTCCTCCTCGTAATGCACATCGTATCTTCCCGGGCCGCCCGCTCTCGAGATGAGAATCTGCGCTTCCTTGCGAAACATCAGATCTCTTGAAAACTCCATGGACAAATCACCGACGATCACGATTTTCCCCAGGTCACGAAGCCATTCAAGCGACTTGTTAATCAGCGCTTCGCCGGGTCCGCCAGCACATAAGAGTATGGAATCGAAGCCGGCTCCACCCGTCTCGTTCAACACAAAACGTTCCACTTCCTCTTCACTTGTAAAGCCCCATCGAATTCCCGTTTGTCCCCGCAGCAGCTGCACACGTTCTTTGCTCAGATCATAGGCAGCAGTATGGCATGCAGCGGCAGAGGCAATTTGGGCCACAAGGTTACCGAGGATACCCAGTCCGACGACAAGCACCTTGTCACCGAACCTCACGTCAGCTGTACGCAGCGCATGTATGGCAATGGCCCCGAGCCCTGTAAATGCCGCCTCCTCAGGGTTGACATGAAGCGGCACTTTGGTTACCAGATTGGTCGGTACCGAAATCACTTCTGCATGTCTTACGTAAGGCACGCCGTAACAAGCCACCCGGTCTCCCGGATGAATATCCCTGACCTCACTTCCCGTCTTTTCCACAATCCCAACGGCACTATAACCAAGATATACGGGAGATAATCCGGATCTCTTAATCGCACTAAGTTCCGTACCCGGACTAATGCCCGAATATTCGGTTCTCACTTGGACATGCCGTTTGTTCAGTTCCGGTATATCCGCTTGAAGTATTGTGACTTTTCCTTCCTTCGCAGCAACGATTTTCATTAGAAATGGCTCCTCCTTATGTCTATTCAGCCTTTTTCCGAACCGAGCATCACCCCTTTAGCGAAATACTTCTGGGCAAAAGGATAGAGGAGCAGAACAGGGATCATGGACAGCACGATAGTTGCATTTTTGATCGATTGAGGGGCCAGAGCCGAACGATCCACGAGTCCCGCATCATTTTCTGCACTGTAGATCAGCATATCCCGCAGCACGACCTGCAAAGGATATTTATCCGGATCGTTTAAGTAAATCAGCGGCAGGAAAAAGCTGTTCCAGTGCCCCATGAAATAAAAAAGACCGATGGACGCAAGCGCAGGTTTGGATAAGGGAATGACAATATTGAACAGAATCCGGTATTCGGAGGCTCCATCAATCAGGGCGGCTTCCCGGATTTGGGAGGACATGTTTTCGTAAAAGCTTTTCAGAATGATCAGTTCCATCGTCCAGATGGCGTTGGGAAGCACAAGGGCCCAAACCGAATCCGTCAACCCCAGCTGCTGTACGACCACATAAGTGGGAATAATGCCGGGATTCAGGAACATCGTCAGAACAATCGCTGTCATAAAAAACTTTCTTCCAAAAAAACCTTTTTGGGACAGGGGATAAGCTGCCACCGCAGTAAAGAGCAAGTTCACGAACGTGCCAAGTGCTGTATAGAAAACAGAATTCAGATAGGCTCTTGGAATCGTGTCATTCTTAAGCACCTCGCCGTAGGCCTCAAAGTTGAGCCTTTTCGGGAACAGAAAAACCTTGCCTTGAACGACCGACACCGTATCGCTTAAAGAGATGGCCGTAATATACACGATGGGATAGAGTGTGGCTACAGCAACCAGAGTGAGTATCAGCGTATTGATGACACCAAACAAAGATATTTTGCGTTCTCCTACCATAATCCGTTCCCTCCCAGCCGTTTGCTGACCGCATTCGCGGACAGCAGCATCACCATTGCCACGAGTGCTTCAAACAGCCCTACCGCGGCTGCGTAACTGTAATTGGATTCCAGCAGTCCTTTGCGGTATACATAAGTTGAAAATACATCTGCTACGTCATACGTCATCGGGTTGTACAGCAGCAGTACTTTCTCATAGCCGACACGAATCATGGAGCCGGTTTTGAGGATGAACATGATGAGCATCGTGGGAAACAACCCTGGCAGCGTAATATGGCGGATCATATGGAAACGGCTGGCGCCGTCCACCTTAGCCGCTTCATAGAGCGTAGGACTGATTCCCGCAATCGCTGCCAGATAAATGATTGATTCGTACCCCATATTTGCCCAAATTTCCGAAATGACGTAAATCGGACGGAACCAGCCCGGATCAACCAGGAAGTACTTTGTCTCGAATCCGAACGCGGCCAGCATTTGGTTCAAAATGCCGTGATTGGGAGACAGGAAATCAATGATCATGCTGCTGATGATGACAACGGATAAAAATGCCGGAAAATAACTGAAGGTTTGCACGGATTTTTTTAACCATTTGTTTCTGACTTCGTTCAGCAGAAGGGCCAGCAGGATTGGAAAAGGAAAGCCAAAAATGAGCGTATACAACCCAAGGAGCAGCGTGTTGCGGAACAGCATCCAAAAGTCATGGTTCGTAAAAAACGTGATGAAATGCTCAAATCCCACCCATTCGCTGCCAAGCACTCCCGAAAATACGCTGTAGTCCTTGAAGGCTATAATCAGTCCATATAATGGCCCATAACGAAAGATGGCGTAAAATAGGATGCAAGGAAGAAACAGCAGAAGCAGCTGCCTGTCGCGCTTGATATGGTTCCATGTTGTTCCAAGACGGCTTCTGGAGCTCTTCTTTGGCACTGTTTTATAGTTAGCTGCCGGGTGTTCCATGCCTCGTCCCCTCCCGTTAATTCGCAGGCCTAAGGCCTTCTATTTGGACTCCTCGTATCTTTTTGGGCTGCATTGTAGATCGACATCAGTTCCTCCACACCGCTACGGCTCAATTCAGTTTGGAAATCCGCCCACTGGGCTTCACCATAACCTGCATCAAGGATATATTTCGCATTAAATTCCTCGGCGGATTTTTGCAGTGAGGTCTGCAGCTCGGCGAGCTTGGAGGTTTCTTCGTCCGTAAAATTAAGGATCGGATCCAGCGGTTCGAAACGATCCTCCTTCACAATTTTATCCTGGGCCTCCTGCTCTTTTTCCGAGAAACGATAGTAGATGCTCCGATGGTCCGGTCTCAGGTACGCTCCTTCCAGCCACATTGCATAACGGTCCTCCAGCACGGTGATATCCACAAGCGGAAGATCCTTCAGTTCAGGGTAGACCGGGAACCCGTCTCCGCCCCATTCGAAGTTAACCCCCTCCACACCGATGGTCATAAGTTCACTTCCGGATGGACTGGTCAGATAGTCGAGCAGTTTGAGCGAGACTTCTGTATTTTTGTTTTTTGCCACGGCGACGCTGAAATCCGAAACCTCAGGCAGCGTTCTGACATTACCGGTCGGTCCGACGGGATTGGCATACCTGAGGTCATAGTCCGGATTCTGCTCTTTGATCTGGTTGTAAAAGAGATCAAGGCGTCCGATCCAGTCAAACGTGACAAACGATTTGTCCGTCGTCATCTTGGTTGTCCAGGAGTCCTGGGTATCCGTCAAAAATTCCGGATCAAGGAGCTTTTCATTGTAAAGCTTTTTCATAAAATCGAGCATGTCCTTATGCGCCTGCTGCACTGCAGCGTACTTCCAGGTGCCGTCTTTTTCATCGTAATAGGCGGGGTACTGATCCGTGTTGCCCAGTCCCCAGCCGAAGGCCCAATCCCTGAAAATATTGGCCAGGCTTTTTGACGCGTACGGGTAAGAATCGGGGTAAGCTGCTTTTACTTTTTTCAAAGCTTCGTAAAACTCGTCCGTGTTCGTCCATTCTTTAATGCCAAGTTCATCAAAGATATCCTTTCTGAACATGAATCCGTGATTTACTTTGCGGTTCAGATTATAAATCGGCCAGGTATATAGATTGCCGGCTTCATCGCCGTAGGATTTGAGGACCCAGTCATTTTCTTCCATATACAGCTTTTTGAAGTTAGGGAGCTGATCGGCATATTTATTGATGGCAACCACGCCGTTTTGTTTGCCTATTTTTTTGAGTTCGGCCGGTTTCAGCCCTGTAAAAATGTCGGGAAGCTTACCGGAGGCGACAATGACTTTTAATTTATCCTGATAGGTTTGCGGGGAATAGGTCTGAAAATTCACTTTAATGCCAGTCCGCTTCTCAAGCTCCTGGACAACCAGCTTGCCCGGGCCGAGATCTTTGGCATTGCTGGGCAGCATGTAAGTGATCGTGGTCGGCTCATCTACCAGCGGCAGGGCCAAATTGCCCGTATCTCCGTATTGTCCGGGCTCCTGAGGAGGCAAGGCGGCAGAACCGCCTTTGTCCGTACCGCTGCTGCATGCAGCAAGGATCGAGGTTAAAAGCGTGGCCGTAAGCACAATGGAAATCCTCTTTTTCAGCATCATTAAACGTTCCTCCTTCATGTAAACTGCCAATGAAAACGGATACAATTTCCCTTAATAAAAGACGATATAAACTCTCCCCCCTCCACTGTATAGCTGTTGATTAGCTCCTTATTAACCCTCATCCTTTTAGATCATGTGTGGTTCTTATTTTTCAATAAGAAATTATCATATACCACGATATCTGTCAACTGGTTCTTTTGTGGTTCATATAAATTCAAAAAAAGCACTACCCATTGGGAAGTGTTTTTTTGAACCTGCTATGCTTTTTTATAAATGGAGACTTCTAGCCGGAAGCAATACTTCAGCCAGTCCCTCTTCATCCGTTAAATAAGACATGTACTGCTTCAGGCTTTCTTCGAACCGGATCAGCGTTTGAATGGAGATAGACAGGTCGCGGTACGTCGTGTATTTTGAACTGTAGTCACGGTGCAGCTCCAACCTGGACGGTTTGTTTTTAATATCAACGGAAACCGTTTCTGTAATATATCTGCTCGCAGGTAAACTGTAGGTGTTCTGCCTGATATAGCTCTGCGCCTCGTCTGAAGTGAGATAATTCACAAAGCAGGCTGCCGGTTCCTTATGGCCCGATTCCGCACTGAGGGCAATGCCTGTGGACAGAAGGAGTGTCTTATCATTCTTAAAATGCGGCAGCTGAGCAATATCAAAGGAAAAGTCCGCATTCTTCAGCTCATTCAGCATGTAATATGTGGTTAGCATGACCGAAACCTTCTGCTCCTTAAACAACTTCTCAGCTTCGAATTCACCTTGTGCCAAGGCAAGCGGAAATATTCCTTCCTCCGTCACAAGATCCCTGAGCCAGCGTAACCCTTCTATAGGCATACTGGCTCCGTACTGAGACGGATTGGAATCAGCCGGAGCTGGATCATCCTCATTTTGCATCCAGAAAATCGGCCACCGGTTCATGGAAAACAACTGAAAAGCGATACTGTAGCGATGCGGCGCCTTGAGTTCCCGAAGCAGCGTTGCCAGCTCATCCCAGCTCCAGCTGCTGTTCGGTTCTCCCAGTCTTTTCTCCTTCAGATGCTCCTTGTTGTAACACAAAATAACGGGTGAGTACACGAACGGCTGGGCTGCCAAAACACCTGGTTCCTTCTCAAAATAAGGTGTAAGAAAAGGGTATATATTGTCGCGGCGGTCCTGGCCGGCAAACAAATCGAGGGAATTTCTCTCCTTGAATTGGTACATATCCTGCAGGTTGACGGTTAACACATCCACAATCCCCAGCCTGATGAGATTGGCGATGCTGTCGGAGCTCACGTATGGAAGCTCAATCGTTTCCACATGAATATACGGATGCTTCTCGTGGAACCGCTTAATCAGCTCCTCCATCCCCGCTTCCTTATACAACGAGGGATAGACTCCAAAGCGGATGGTTTCCTTGGCAATAGACTTTGCCACCTGTGTGCCTACCCGGGGAATTTTAATGATCAATCCCTCCTGAACAAGCTCATCCAGAACATACCTCACGGAATTTTTGCTTAGTTTGTACAGCTCTGTCAGTGCCAGCTCAGAAGGCAGGTATTCTCCCGGACTGTAAGCCCCGGAGTTGATTTTTTGCTTCAAATCGGCAGACATATGTCTGGTTCTGGTCTGAAACGTATGACGATCTATTTTCGCCATGGGCCATTTCCACCTATCCTCTTCATCTTTTATGTTATAGCTATATTGCAATATATTTCCTGAGTATTATTTTTATTATACCAGATATGAACCAGATTTCCACTCTGTGAGCAAATTAGTCCGTTTTTAATAAAACTATTTATGTCAACAAACGAAAAAGGAGCTGCTGCCAAGCAGGCTCCTCTTACTCCCTATTCCCAATATGCTCTTGGGTCACAACGACTCGCTAATGACTCGCTTGTAATACAGTACCGACAGGAAGCCGAAAATAGAATACAGTGCGGTATACAGCAGCATGACCAAAATCATCGGAGTGAGCATTTCCGTGCCGAAGAAAAACCAGCCGGACTTAACGGCGAAATAGCTGTGGCTCAGTCCAACGACCAGCGGGATGCCAAAATTGAACAATTGCTTGAACTGGATGCCTCGCAAGAGGTCGCCTTGAGTAAAACCCAGTTTCCGGAGTATGGTATAGCCTGCCTTTTCTTCCTCCCCTTCATCCATCTGCTTAAAGTACAGAATGCAGCCGGAGGTGATGAGAAAGGTTAAGCCGAGGAACCCGACAATAAACATAATGAGCCCCATATTGTTCCGCTGGTTCATTTCGTATTCATACTGTGAGATGTTCTTCTTATCCGGCTTCAGATCCATAAAAATTTGATTTGCTTTTTTTAGCTGTGAACGGTCGGCAAGTTCTATCCCGAAGTAATCTGCTGGTGCCGCTTCCTTAGCACTTTGCAGCTTGGGGTTCTTCGCCTGGGCCAGCTCCTCAAAAACCGTCTCATCGACCACAAACACTCCGGAGTTTTTGCTGTAATAATAAGGCATAATCGCTTTCTTGGAGATACCTGCGAGCTGCTGCTTTACCGTGCCGTTTATGGTCTTAAATCCAATCTCGCCGGTTTCCTTCAGAGACAAAAGACTGCTCAAAGCATTGTTATATCCCATAAGCCGTGTTTCTCCAGGCTTTAGATCAACGCCCTTAACACTGCTATCACTGACTACAGATGTGGAAATAACGGTATCTTTAAAATCCTTTTGCATAATCTGCGAAGCATCGACTTCCATCATAAAGGGCTGCATATGGACTTCGCTGTATTTGATTTGCGCCTTATCCAGTGCCTGCACAAACTGCTCTTTGGTTTCCACCCGGGCAAACCCAAAATCGTGAGGAGAGCTTTCCTTGGCTGTCGCCTCTGCCGAATAATACGAGATATAACTAAGTGACAACAGACCGATAGCCAGCGCGGACACGGTTGTAATGATCGTCAGTAGCAGCGCATTTGACTTCATCCGGAACATAATGGATGAGAGCGAGAGTACCTCATTGATAGTGAGATAGCCCTGTTTACCCTTGCGGATGGCGTTGAATACGAAGCTGACCGAACCTTTGTAGAACAGGTACGTGCCGATAATAACCAGACCAAGGATAACAATCATCGAGATCATCAGCCCGGTCATGTTGTTTATTTTTCCATTGAAGAGCAGGGTCGATAAATAATATCCCGCCGCAATAAAGCCGATGCCTAGCAGTCCGAGGACAATCTCCCACAGCGGCATTTTTCGGATGCGCTCCTGTGTGGTGGAACTGACCTTGAACAGAGAGAGAATGCTCTGTGCTTTAATAAAGGTATAATTCATCAGCATGATCAGCAGGTATATCGCGGCAAAGACGATTACGGTCTGCTGCAGCGCCTCCAGTGAAAAGCGGAGCTTTGCTACAGATTCAATCGCCAGAATTTTGAACAAAATCATCAGAATCAGCCGCGACACCGCAAACCCGGCACCGATCCCCAGAATCATGGACCCGAAATACAGGATCAGATTCTCGGCACTTAACAGCTTGAAGATTTTCCCCTTCGTTAGTCCGATCAGTTGGAACAGCCCAATCTCGCGGCTGCGCCGCTTAATGAAGATCGTATTGGCATATAACAGGAAAATGGCGACAATGGCCACCAGCAGCACCGAGGATGAGCCGATGGCGGCTCCCCCTTTCACTGAACCGGCAACTTCATCCATGGACGGATCATACTGAAGCGTAACAAAGGAGAAATACAGTGCCACACCGAAGATCAGCGCGAAGACGTACAGATAATAGTTTTTGATGTTTTTCCGCAGATTACGCAGAATAATATAGTTCAGGCTCATTGCTGGACACCGCCCAATACACTCTGGGTCTTGATAATATCATTGAAAAAGGACTGGCGCGGTTCATCGCCTTTGTTCAGCTGAGTGTAAATTTGCCCATCCCGGATAAACACTACCCGGCTGCAATAGCTGGCGGCTACAGCATCATGGGTAACCATCACAATGGTGGCCTGGCGCTTCGTGTTCATATCGGCTAGCTTGTTCAGCAGATCGGAGGCTGATTTGGAATCAAGCGCACCGGTTGGCTCATCTGCAAAAATAATGCTCGGGTCATGGATAAACGCCCGTGCCGCAGAGGTCCGCTGCTTTTGTCCGCCGGAGATTTCCGCCGGGTATTTGTCTTTCAATTCGTTGATTCCCAGTTCTCCTGCCACCTGTTCAAACTTCTGATGGGCCTCTCTCTTGGAAATACCGGTAATCGAGAGCGGAAGCAGCACATTTTCTTTGACCGTTAGGGTGTCCAGCAGGTTATATTCCTGAAAAATAAAGCCCAGATGCTTTTTGCGGAACTCTGCGAGCTCCTTCTCTTTCATCCCTGTAAATTCCTTGCCTTCAATTTCAATCGTTCCCTGGCTTACCCGGTCAATGGAGGAAAGGACGTTCAGCAGGGTGGTTTTGCCCGAACCGGAAGCCCCCATGATGCCGACGAACTCGCCTTTGCTGACCTGAAGGTCGATTCCTTTCAGCACTTCCTGTCTATTGAATTTGTTGCCATACGTTTTATAAATTTTGTTCGCTTCCAGAATCATGTGGTATTCACTCCTAAAATAATTTCGATCCCTCCCAAACCCTCCCTTAGCCAAGGGAGGGCCCCAAGGGCTCTGCCCTCTGGACACCCGGTTAAGTGCAATTAGCGTAGGCATTCAGACTGGCTGGACTTGGGAATGTGGGGAGTAGGATCGCTTGCCGTCCCTGCGGGACACGCTTAACTGCAGCGGTACCTGGATACGGGGTAAAGAATAAGATCAAAAGAATAAGATCAAAAGAGTAAGATCAAAACCCCTTGATCATCTGATGTTGTACTATGTCTGATCTCTACAAACACTAAGATCAAAACATTGTGATCAAAACACTAAGATCAAAACACCAAGAGCAAAGACCCCTTGATCATCTGATGTTGCACTATGTCTGATCTCTATAGTTCTATCATAAGCGGGTTGTGATATATTATCCTGCGTTTCCCCGAACAAAATGAAAAGGCATGTGACATTGTTGTCACATGCCCGTAATGCGCAGGAAGTCATTTTTACGCGGAAAGGTCAAGGTAAATGTAGTGCCTTCTCCAGGTATGGAATCTGCATGAATGCTAATAAGCAGCGGCTCCGCCACCTGTTTCGTCAGGTAGAGCCCCATGCCTGTGGCAGCTCCCTCTTGGCGGCCGATGGTAGAAGTGAAGCCTTTATCATATATCCGCGGTAAATCTTTGGGGTCAATTCCTCTTCCATGATCTTCAATGACCAGTACGGTGTGGCCCGCCGTTTCCCTGCTCTGGATGAGAATATCGGAGTTTTCACTGTATTTTACGGCATTCGTCAGCAGCTGCCTAAGAATAAACCCAAGCCATTTGCCATCCGTGAGTACCTCTTCCGCAGTAAGGTCAACGTCAAAACCAATTCCTTTGGGGATACACCAGGATTTCAGCGCCTGAATCTCTCTGTTCAGTACGGGTTCAAGCCGGGTCATCTCGATATACAGATCGTTGCGCATGAACGGAATCCGTTTCTGATGAAGCTGCTGGTCCAGCAAATGATGAATCCGCAGCCATTCGTACATTAATTTCAGCTTCAGCGTTTCGTCCGTCAGCCGTTCGATCATCAGCTGCATGGCAGTAAGCGGAGTTTTGACCTCATGAATCCAGGACAACAGGTCGTCCTTCTCCTGTTCAAGCCGTTGGAAATTTACGGAGGATTCCCTTTTGTAACGTTCGGTTTGGGCATTCACCGCTTCCTGCACCATCTTCTCAAACGGACTGTCCGCTTCTTTGAAGGTGCTCGGATCATAAACCTCATCCCAGGCTTCCATCCGTTGATAGAAACGGGTCTCTTTATGGTATCTGAGAAACACAAAAGCTGTACATACCATCACATTCAGTCCGACAATGTACAATACGGGCAGAAACGGAATGGAAGAATCCACATAAGCCACGAACAAAAAAATGATCTGCAGCCCGCCAAGCAGGAGGAGCCAGCTCAACTTCTCCTCTATGTATTTCCTGATCATAACAGCGCCTCTTCGGTCGCCATATAGCCTTGCCCCACCCTGGTTTCAATATATGCATCCAGACCCAGCGGCTCCAGCTTTTTACGCAGCCGGTTCACATTTACGGTCAGCGTGTTGTCGCTCACAAAATGCTCATTGTCCCACAGTTTTCTAATAAGTTCTTCGCGCTCAACTATCCGGTCTTTACTCTCCACCAGTATTTTGAGGATTAACATTTCATTCTTCGTCAGCAGAGCAGATCCGCGTTCGCTTGTTATCGTGTTCTTCACATATTCAATCGTTGCTCCACGCCATGTCTTCAGCTCGATCCGCTCGGTGCTGTAGTTATACACCCGGCGGAGCGTGGCCTGGATTTTGGCGATAAGCACTTCGAAATGGAACGGCTTCTGGATAAAGTCATCTGCTCCGAACTGCATGGACATGACCATATCACTCGGGTGGTCACGGGAAGACAGGAAAATAATCGGCACATTGGAATGGGCGCGCAATATCCGGCACCAATGGAACCCGTCAAACTGCGGCAGCTGGATATCTATAATGACCAGTTCAGGATTGACAGCCGTAAACTCCTGAAGGACCTTCCCGAAATCGGAAATGCCGTATACCTCATACGACCATTGGGATAATCGCTCCTTAATCTCACCGAACAGGGTAACATCGTCCTCAATGAGCATAATTTTGAACAAAAAGCCCACCTCGTTTCAAATCTGTGTAACGCAGTATGTAATCCAGGGTTATTTTATCATAGAAGCTGCAGCTTGGGTTAGGCCTCCTTGCTTCAACATGGAGGAGTGTGTCCACGAGCACAAAAAAAAGGCCCTGTTGAGAGCCCTTGCTGATTCGCACTTATCCAATTTGCTGCTGCGGTCCCCGTTGTTCTGCCAGGGAGTTCAGTACCTCTACGGTCATATCACGGCCCCCCTTGAAATTGGTAATCAGCGCCCCAATAGTATATATTGGCCCCCACGGTATGCCCCACCAACCGAACAAAACGCTAATTAGAGTGAATCTCAATCCTGTGCCCACTGAACCCATTCCTGGCGCTATGTAATATATTGCCGAGCTTCTCCGGAAGGTCATAATAAGGATGGAGATACAGAAAGTATATACGACAAATTTGCCGCCTTGTCCTACTTCCTGCTCCAGCGTTTCCCATGTTAACCCTTCCAGACCCTTAATCTTCATCCTGTAATTCCCTCCGTATGTATATGTATTGTTGCCATATGCTTGTGCAAAGTGATTGTAACATATGTTCCACATTATGTAATCGAACAATAGCACCTATTTTGCAAAATCTGGTTCTCTATCTAGTTGATTTTGAGCGCTTTCATGTAATAGAATGAACTAATTATATAGAAAAGGATGCGCATAGGAAATGCGGTTGAAGGAACCACGCACACTCAGCAAAAGATCCATACTTTTTTTCTCATTAATCATGCTTGCGAAAAGCTATTTTGCCTGGTATTACTTGTTCGAAGATGGTCCTACCTGGACAACATGGCTGAAAGAAATCCCATTCGTGCTGCTGATATTCTGCCTGATTGAATGGTTTGCCACGAAACGGAAGATTGCCATCTACATGTTTGTCAATTTGTTGATTACGGTTTTGTTTTTCTCTTTGATTGTCTATCACAATCATTTTGGTATTATTGCCACTTCCCAGGTAATCGGTCAGGCCAAACAGGTTGGAGCCGTGAAGAAAAGCATTTTTTCGGTGCTCCACCCGCAGTATATGCTGATTTTTCTGGATATCATTATTATTAGCCTGGTGATGTTCAGCCGGAAGAAAGCCGTCGCCTGGAAAAAAGCCATGTCTCGCCGGAGCAACCGCAAAGCGGTCGCTGCCCTGTTCTGCATTTCCCTAATCATTTGTATGATGAATATTTTTCCGAATCAGGCTAGTATGAATGAAACGATTCAGGCCGAGCAAATGGGAATTCTTAATTATGAAGCCTACGCCCTGCTTGCAGAGCATAAGGAAGAGCAAATTGAACTCTCCCAAATCACACAATCCGCCATCGATCAAAAAAAGGGTATCCAGGCGCAATCCAACCCGGCCCTATTCGGTGCCGCCAAGGGAAAGAATCTGATCATCATTCAGATGGAGTCTTTTCAGAATTTCCTGATTAATCTGTCCATTGACGGGCAAGAGATTACACCTAATATGAACAAGCTGGCCGCAGGAAACTTTTACTTTCCGCGTTTTTACCAGCAGGTCGGGCAAGGCAATACCTCAGATGCGGAATTTATTGTGAACACTTCCTTCTATGTTCCGCCGGATGGACCGGCTACCGATATCTATGCTACCAAGGAGCTTCCCAGCTTGCCCAAGCTGCTCCAGGCGAATGGGTACGACACGGCAACGTTTCATACCAATGAGGTTGACTTCTGGAACCGTGGAGACCTGTACAAAGCCTTGGGTTTTGACCGCTACTATGACAAGGCCTTTTTTGGTGAAGACGACACGGTATTCTACGGGGCTTCTGATGAAATTCTGTATAAGAAGACCTCCGCAGAGCTGGCGAGAATGGACCTGAGCAGCCAGCCGTTCTATTCCCATGTGATTTCGATGTCATCGCATAATCCATTCACCATCCCTGAAAATAAATACAAAATGACTCTGCCGGAACGTTTCGAAGGAACGCTTGTCGGGAATTACATTCGCGCCCAGAATTACGCAGATTATGCGCTTGGCCAGTTTATCGATGAGCTCAAGCAGAATGGTGTATGGGATAACAGCTTAATCATGTTGTATGGCGATCACCGGGGGCTTCCTATCTTCTCGCTCAAGGAAGAGGATAAGGTCTTATTGGAGGAAATTCTGAATCATGAATATACGGAACGCGATTTGATTAATATCCCGCTGATCATCGCCTCTCCGGGAATAACGGCGTCAAGCGTGAAGGAACAACTAGGCGGACAGGTAGATATTTTACCAACAGTATCCAATCTATTAGGGGTATCCCTTGCCGGCCATATTCATTTCGGACAGGATCTCTTGAATCAATCTTCTTATAACCTGCTTCCACAGCGCTATTATTTGCCAACAGGCTCATTTGTAAATAACGAAGAGCTCTTTCTGTCTGGCAGCGGGTTCGAGGATGGCCAGCATTATACGTTATCCGGCGATGGCACTGGGCCCCTGCAGGCTACAGAAGATGAATTCAACCGTGCCCTGGAGCTGCTCCACCTGTCTGACAGCTATGTAACTCAATTGCCTGACAGAGAAGTTAAAGACGAAGAAAATTAACTCTCTTTTTCAGCAAGTACCAGCATACTTAGATTTCCGAATCCCACTTCGTAATCGAGGTGGGTTTTTTATGGCCAGAATAATACCTCTATATTTGTAAATATAACAAATAATTCAATAAATATATTCTAAGTGGTAGATTTGCCGCAAAAAAAGGAATAGAATAAGTTTGGGAATATTTTCCTAAATAAAACTTGGAGGTGTTTGGTTATGCGAAAGTCCATTTCCGTTATCTCTACACTGGCCGTCACTATGCTGTTTTCGTCGCAATTAGCATTTGCAGAGGAAGCCGAGCTTCCAGCCAACAACATTCTTCCGCCAACCGAAAGTCAAGAAATTGCACAGAAAGCTGATATTACAGTTATTGATTTGTTGGACAAGTCCATTCCAGGAGATGAGGGACAAAAGTCAACACTATCCCAGCAAGCGGCGGCACTCCTGCCTCCCCAGCTGCAAGCAGCCCACAATTACAATTTCTCGCCGCGTGATTTCGGTACTTCCGTCGTACAAACGAGCGATGGCGGTTACGTGTTTGTCGGCTCAACCACCGTTAATGGAAATGACGATATCCTGTTTGCCAAAACGGATGCCTCCCAAACGCTTCAATGGGCCTACACATACGGAGGTACGGGAGCCGAATCCGGTGTAGAGGTGCGGGTAGCCAGCGATGGCGGTTATATGATTGCCGGGACAAGCAATGCCAGCGGCTCTTCAGATGTCATTCTGATCAAGACAGATGCAAGCGGTACAGTTCAATGGTCGAAGACCTACGGAGGGCCAGCCAAGGAAGAGGCCCAGGCTATGGAGCTTGGCACTGACGGTGGATATATCGTTGCCGGTACCAAGGAAAGCAGCAGCAATTCCAACGACGCTTATATGCTGAAGGTAGATGCTAACGGCGGGATCCAGTGGACCCGGACTTTCGGCAAGGATAACCTTGAGGACCGTTTTTACGGGGTGGCAGTGACACCGGATGGCGGTTATGTAGCGGTCGGCTATAAAACGGTCTCCGAAATCATTAATCCAGGAACGGCTCAACGGATGTATGGCTTAATGGTAAAAGTAAATGGAAGCGGTAACACCGTATTTGAATCCACGTTGGACCGCTATTCCATGCTGAACGGCGTTGCTGCAACATCAAACGGTTATGTGGCAGCCGGGGCCATCAATAATATTGATCTACCCAATAATACTCAAGTTTACAATATCTTTGTAACCAAAGTTGGTACGTCCGGCAGTCAAAGCTGGAGCCGGCAGTTCCATGCGACCAATGGCGATTTTGGCAACGACATCAAGCTTGCGAAGGATGGTAACTTTATAGTGACAGGGTTTACTACTCCTGCAGTGTCCAAAGAAGATCTGTTGATGTTGAAAATTGACGGCTCTGGAAATGCGTTATGGTCCAATACCTACAGTTTTGGCGACACTGGTGAAATAGGCAGAAGCGTCGCAGCTACCAGTGATGGCGGCTATGTCGTTGCAGGTTCGTATCTATCGAACAGCGATTATGACGTCCTTCTGCTTAAGTTTGGCAGTGATTGACCTTATGAAGCTTAACTGAATAGGGCAAAAGATTTTGAGGGTCCCTCTCACAAAAATAATAGTGAGAGGGACTCTTACTGTTATCTGATATAACATGTGAACACGAAGAACCGGAAAAGCGATCCGATACACAGTTTCTAGGCACTTAACCCTGCCAGTTGAATAGAATATCCCGATTAGACCAAATCAAGGGATAAGTGGGGATAACCTTATGGAATATTGGATTAAAGCAGAGCCGGATGTAAACGTGTATGTCAATGATATCAATCCGCTGGGCAGGAAGACCATTTTGTTCATCCATGGCTGGCCCGCTAACCATAAGATGTTTGAATATCAGTACAATCATCTGGTGCCCCTCGGGTATCGCTGTATCGGAATGGACATGCGGGGATTCGGCAATTCGGATAAACCACTGGGCGGATACGACTACAACCGCCTAGCTGATGACATCCGGTGTGTAATTGAAGCTATGAGACTTAGGGATATCACATTGGGAGGGCATTCTACCGGCGGTGCTGTAACGATCCGGTATATGGCCCGCCACAACGGATATGGAGTTTCCAAGCTGGCGTTGTTTGCCTCGGCAGCTCCCAGTCTGATCCAGCGGCCGGGCTTCCCCTATGGCTCCACAAGAGAAACTGTAGAACAGATCATCCAGGCGACCTACCGGGATCGGCCCAAGATGCTCCGCGACTTCGGAGAACTGTTTTTCTATCAAAAGGTTTCGGAACCCTTCTCGGACTGGTTCTTCCAGCTGGGGCTGCAGGCGGCAAGCTGGTCCACAATAGCGGTCTCCAAAGCTTGGCTCGCCGAAGAATTATTTCATGATCTTGCCAAAGTGCAGGTTCCCACATTGATTCTTCATGGAATCCATGATCAGGTTTGTTTATACCCTTTGGCTGTGGCACAACATCAAGGCATACGGAATTCTGTGCTTGTGCCATTTGAGAACAGCGGGCACGGATTGTTCTATGACGAACGTGAGAAATTCAACAGGGAGCTGTCCAGGTTTGTCGGGTAGTTTACGGCTGAACCGTCGGTCTAATCACTATTTCATTGACTCCGGTATCCTCCGGCTGATTAACGGCGTAGAGAATCGCATCAGCGATCCGGGAGGACGAAATGCTCAGCGCGCTGAAATGGCCGGCCATTGCTTGTACTTCAGGGCTTTTCACCGTATTTACCAGCTCCGACTCCGTAATCCCCGGAGAAATGATAGTGCTGCGGATACGCGAAGTCGGAGATTCCTCCTGGCGCAGCCCTTCCGATATAGCTCTGACAGCGAACTTAGTAGCACTGTAGACAGACGATGCCGGACTGACCTCATGTCCGGCCACCGAAGCGATGTTGATAATATGCCCTCCCTGCTGCTCCCTCATGGTTGGCAGAACGGCAGCAATTCCATACAGGACGCCTTTTATGTTCACGTCAATCATTTGCTCCCATTCGGCTATTCTTAATTCACTAAGCCGGGATACCGGCATGACTCCAGCATTGTTAACCAGCACATCGATCCGGCCATACCGGGCCAGCGCATACTGGGCCAGCTTCTGTACCTCCACCGAAGAAGCCACATCCGCCTGAAAAGCTGCGGCTACGCCGCCTTCTTCCGTAATCTCCTGCACAATCGCCTGCAGCTTTTCTGCTCTTCGGGCAGCCAATACTACTTTGGCTCCTTTTTGGGCCAATAATCTGGCAGCAGCTTCTCCGATTCCACTGGACGCACCTGTAATAATCACTACTTTGGCATCGACGTTATTCACTGCGCTCCACTCCTCAATATATAATGATAACTACGCCTGTACTCAACAGTTGTTGATTCTTTGACGTTCGTTGATTATCATTATAAAGAGGCCGGGAGGCAATACAATCGCTAATCCGGCGGCTAATGTGGCATACACAACAACTGGCATGAAACTGTTCAGTAACTGAGGGGGCAAGGGAGCATGAACACCGAAATGAAATTAGACAGACGGGTAGCAAGAACCCGGGAAGCCATCAGCAAGGCCTTTCTGGAGCTCTTTTCCGAAAAGAAATTCAGTCAGATCACCATCCATGATATCTCCGAGCGGGCCAATGTGAACCGGGGGACCGTCTATCTGCATTACACCGATAAGTACGATCTGCTGGATCAATGCATTGAAGAGCATTTGAAGCAGCTCCTCACTTTTTGCAGCCACAATAAATCCCGCGAGGGTATTACAACGCTAGCCAGTGAGCTGAAGCCGGTTTTCGAATTCCTGGAAACGAATTTTCTGTTTTTCTCTGCCATGCTTCAGAATCAGCGGACAGAGGTTTTCCGGGAACGTCTGCTGGAGTTCGTCTCCGCGAACATCAAAGAAGAACTCGACAGCCAAAAGGCCGACACTCTCATTAATCATGAGCTAAATGCCCAGTTCATGGCCTCTGCCTTTGTTGGAATCGTGGAGTATTGGATCCGGAACAATATGCCTCACCCCCCTCAATATATGGCGGAGCAGGTGTGGAGATTGTTTGAGCGGAATGAGATTAGTCCGGGATGACACTTATTTTTTATCATACCTCCATGTTTTCCCATAATCATTGCTGGTCAAATAAATAGTACCCACAACGTTACTTGCGCCATCCTTGCTGAGTTGTATGGGGAACTTTCCCTTTGCCCCCTTGAATACCGGAGACAGCGGCGTCAAGCCATAATCTTCAAAGCCGGCTGGCAGTTTGATATGGAGCTTGGTCCAGCTTTTACCTCCGTCCTGCGTCCAACAAATGGCCGGCTGGAAGTCCGTCTCATATCTGAACCCCATAAAACCGATCTTGTCATTTGCGAATCCTGCTCCGGTTAATACTCTTGCATACACTTCATTGGCGTTTCCCTTCACTTCGCTCCACGTCTTTCCTCCATCCCTCGTTTTGTAGATATAATGGTCTTCACTGCCCATCCCCTTAAAGCTGTTAAGTACCATCCAACCGTCATTTTGGGTAATGAACCCGACATTTTTGGTAGTACCTGTGATCTCCCTGGTCACTGGGTAGGTATTCCAGGTCTTCCCCTGATCGTTGGTGATGAGCACCTGAACCGGAATTGCCCCGGAGCCTCCATACACAATGGCTGTTTTATCTGTGGAAATAAAGAAACCTGCTCCATCTGCGGTCATACCCGACTCCTCGGCATAACCTGAATTCAAAGCCAGTGGAGCTTTTACCTTGGATTTGCCGTTGTTGTATGAAATAATGACCCGGCCCTCTTTGTCCAGCGCATACGAATGACCCGCATCATAGGCAATCACCTGCTCTCCAGCCGAGTTGCGTGTATACACAGTGCCTGGTTTGATCGTTGAGCCGCTGCCTTCGCTTGTACCGCCGGTGATAAACATACCTGCAAAAGCTATCAATACAACAGCTGCCATCCAGTGTATTTTCAAAGATAAACCTTTCTGCATCTCTTTTCCTCCCGACCTGTTTTACGCATTTCGCTGATAGTCACTTAGACTGGCGGGAATATGCCCCGCTCCAAGAATAAAGCTGAAGAGAAGTAAATAGCCGGAGTGCAGAAGTACTGAAGCAGACAGAAAATAGAGAACAGGGCTTAACGCCAGAGGCACGGGAATTCCCATGAGCGGCGTGAACAACAGCCTATACGGTCTTCCATTCCTGAAATATCTGACCCAACCGTAATAGTAAATGCCCAGCGAAAACAGCATAACGGTCAGTGCAAGGACCTCAAAACCGTTCTGCAAATGCAGGGTATAAAAAAGCGGAACCATAATCACTCCCATTCGCCCGATGAATTCAGCCCCCGTAAAAAAGCGATTCCTTGTCGTCTTGTCCGGCATGTTCTGAGGTTCAAATCTAAAAAACAGCAGATTGGGCAGCAATATCAACAACGGTACCCAAAGACTCACAGGATGAAACAAGGTTATCCCCCTAATCCGCATTTGTTATTCTCTCATTCACTTATGGGAATATTAAAGAATTCACTATTTTCCCATACCAGTTCCCCTTCTTTTACTAGAGTCATTTTCTCAATATCTTTAGAAGTGGGGTATTTACGCAATACACCGAAGCTGTTGTTATTATCCATGCCTTTAATGCGATAAACAGCTATGTGCTTATTTTCGATTTTCAGGATAAGATCTTCCTGCCGGAATTCCATAGCCTCGGGTTTATTCGAGACGATATGCCCTGTGAAATTCTGCAAGTCCAGCCACGCAATAACCGAGCGATGAATACCTGAGCCAAAGGAATACGCATAGACGATATCCGTTGTCCCGTCCTTGTTCACGTCGTAAGGAACAGCGCTGGTTACACCATACCCGCCGAATCCAATACCGATCTGCACTGCCTTCCCGTCAGACACGGCATAGGTATCCCGGCTTGAAGCCTCTTCTGTATTTTTAAAAAGCTGATGTCCGGTTTGCTTCCAGATATCCGGGGGTGTGATGTCGATCAAATAAGCCGAACTCACACGGGAAACGGTTTCATTCATATTAGCAGCAATCAACTTGCCCGCCTGCTCAGAAGTCAGCTTGCGGGGCAACGCAACAGATACAGATTCAGGTGTCCCGCCTGAGCCACAAGACGCTGCAACCCAGCATATGGCCAGCAGCGATAATACCCTGGGTAACCCGGTCCTCATTCACCTTTCGCCTCCTGTACAGTGATTTACCTGATTATAACATTCCATTGTTCATGTTTAATTTTCTTATTTGGGATGCCACGCATCAGCCGGTGAAGCTTCAGATTATCCCGGGCCGTCAGATGTTGGACAAGACCGGGATGCTCAATCATGCAGCCTGATATGGATCTTGACCGTCCAGGGTTATTTTAACACATGAAAGTGCAAAAAGAGATGCCCTGTAAGAAGGCATCCCCGGCTTGAACGATTAGTATATTTGCAGCTCATGCGGATTCAAAACTCACTGGCTGTACTTTACTGGTAGATCGGCGCCCCAAATGGAGAAGAACCTGAACCGCCATCCACACCAATATCCACTCCGTTGACATAGGAAGCTGCGTCTGATGCCAGAAATACGGCTACCTCAGCAATTTCTTCCGGTTCACCTAAGCGCTTCAGCGGAACTGAACGTGTGAGTGCCGCTTCTTTGGCGGCCAAACCTTCAGAGTCTCCCCAGATTGGCGTCCGTGTGGCACCGGGAGAAATCGTATTCACACGAATTCCGCGCGGTGCCAGCTCTGACACCATTACTTTTGCCATACTGCTGACCGCTCCTTTGCTGGCTGCGTAGGCTGATGTGCCCGGACTGCCCCCATTCGCCAGGACAGAGCTGTTCAAGATCACGGAAGCTCCCTCCTTCAGGTGGGGAACTGCTGCCTGAATAGTGAAAAAGACCCCCGTAACATTCGTTCTCAGCACCTTCTCGAAAAGCGGGAGCTCTGTTCCCCCAACAGGAGTGTAGCCTGAAATACCGGCATTCGCAAATACTATATCAAGCGCACCGAATCTCTCTACCGCAGCCGCAACCGCCTGTTCCAGACTTACAGGATCAGTAGTTTCTGCTTGAATCCCCATTGCGTTCGCTGCACCAAGCTCCTCTGCTGCCGCATTTAGAGTGGACTGGTTCCGGCCGGTAATCACTACCTTGGCTCCTTCTTCCACAAATAATTTTGCAGTGGCCAGCCCGATGCCGCTGTTCCCTCCAGTAATAAAAGCTACTTTCCCGTCCAATTTACCCATTGCCCTTTTCTCCTTTTCCGATTCGTTCTCTTGGACCGATTGAGGCCTTTATGAGAACGATCATTCTATTATTATCAAAAAAATAATCTACTGCTTTCGAAATGATCTTAACATAATGAGAACGATCAGTAAATAAATATTTTACCGAACGTTCTCATTTGACTTTGTTTGTCAAGCTTCCTCGTCGGCCGAGGGACCGTATAAGCCTGGTCCCGGACGCCGGGACGCAGCGTGTTATTTTAATAAAGCAGCTGCTTCTGCGCTCGTACGAATCCGTCCAATGCGGGAAAAGATCGTTTTGCAGACAAACTCATGCTCCTCCCGGCTGGAAGCCCCCATGGCATCTTCTGCAAAAACCTGGTCATACCCCAGCTGATAAGCTTCTCTTGCGGTGGTATCCACCCCGATGGAGGTAGATATACCACAAAGAACGATCGTGCGAATCCCGCGCCGGCGGAGCTGAAGGTCGAGATCGGTCCCGAAAAATGCTCCCCATTGATGCTTGGTAAGTGTGTACGTCCCCTGATAAACACTCTGCCGGTGATAGAAGAAGGCGTAATTTTTTTGACCAAAATGTTCACGGAAGGAATAAGCCCCCCAGCTGCAAGGCCCAGCGCAAAACGGAGTCCCATCAGCTGCCAGGGATTCTGCACAAAGGCTTGCGGGATGAAGATTAACCCGGCTATGACAAGCGCAGCCCGATCAGCACATAGACATTGTGGGCAAATCCCATACTCCCCACGATTAACGCCATCCCCAGGCTTGCCCGCAGAAGCATCGGTTTCCGGCCGAACTTATCTGCTGCGAGGCCCAATACGGGTGAGAACAGCGCGGATATCACATAAGTGATTCCAAAAGCGATCCCGGAGATCTGGGCAATGGAAGCAGCGTCTTCCACACCAAGCCTTGTAATATAGAGCGGCAATACCGGTGCGATCTGGCTCATTCCCGCGCCTGTGACAAAAATTCCGAACCAGCAGACTAGCAAATTTCTTTTCCAACCCGGCATGACATGCGGCCTTCCTTCTGCTTCACGATTATATCCTTATCCTAGCAGCAGGAAGGTCTTCAAACCATGTATAATCTTAGACTCCATGGACATTTTTGCTGTGAAATTGTGAAGGGCTGATCTCCTCTGTTTTTTTAAAAAATCCTGCTGAAATAGAACTCATCCGCAAATCCTAGCGCTCCGGCCACCTCTTTGATTTTCAGTTCGCCTTCCAGAAGCATTTCTTTAGCGGCGTCCATTTTCAATTGATTGAAGAAACTCGATGATCGGGGTCCCTGTAATTTCTTTGAATACCCTGGATAGATAAGTGGAGGACAGCTGAACCTGCCCGGATAATTCAGTCAAGGTTATTTTGCGGTGGATATTCTCACGCATATACTGAATCAATTTTTCAACTTTTAAAGAGGTGGCGTAATTCTGATTGTGCTTCCTGGTGTTATGGTAGATGGCGATCAGAACCTGCTGAAAGGCTGTTTTGGTCACGAATTCATATCCCGGCAGTTTGGCACTCCAGCTGTCAATTACCTTCTGAAACTGCTCCTCCACCCGGTAATAATCCTTCAGTTCCTGTGCCGCCTGCAAGGGGAGATTCTCCGCTTCCGCTCTGACGAACCACTCCCCTTCCGCAAAGCCAACGTAAGAATAACTGAAATGAACGGTTTGAAAATTGCCCGGCTCCCGTTTATCTATCTCTATCACGTGGGGCAGACCGGGTGTGAGATAGAACAGCATCCCCGGTTTTAACAGGTACCTTTTGTTCTCAATGGTAATACTGCCCTTCCCAGCGCTGGCGAATATAAGCTCATGATGATCCAACGTCCGGCTGAGCCGGCTTGAAATGGGCCTTGTATCCTTCCTTGATCTGAAGTTACAGTAGTGAATATGAAAAAAAAGATGGCCCAGCTTCATCGTTATGCTTCCCTCCTGATTTGCCGCATGAACCGTGTGAAGCTTAATAAGATCTTATTTTTCCAAAAAATACGCTGTATTGCAAATCGGATTCCGAAGCCCGCCATAAAAAAAGTACCCCTCAGCATTCAATCGGAGAACCAGCGGTTTATCCAATGTGAATCTAACGGGTACACTTTATTATAGTAGGTTATTATTGGTAGTATGAAGTAGTCAAGGGAATGAACACGGATGAGCCGTCTTTCACTTCTCCTGTTACATAAAGTTTGCTTACTCCTGCAATGTTCGCTTCTATCGTTACAAGTCCTTCCTGAGCTGTAATGTTCTGTTTCTTAAGCACAGTGTCGGTATCACTGTCTATAATGGAGAAATCTTCAATATCGTCGCCGATAGCTGCAACCTGGAGATAAAGTTTCTGATATTTCTTATTAGGGTAGAGCATAAAAGAACTTCCTCGTGTTCCACTGCCGTTATCGAAATGGACATCTTTATAGTCCTTGTCTTTGTAGACTGTTTTATCCGGATCTTTGGTGTGATAGGAGGAATCGAATCCGGCAGCAATGGATACTCCCTTCGTTTGCTCACCCAACAAGATTGTGTTGGCAGCCGCATCAAAATTAACGGTAACCCCTAACACATCGGATACAGCTCTAACCGGTAAGTACGTTGTATTATTATAAGTAATCGGAGCGACAACTGCGCCGCTGCTGTTCTTAAGCTGAACGGGTTGTCCGTCCATTTTGAATTTGATACCAGGATTCAGGAAAGCCTTGATCTCCTGCAGATTGGAACCGGCATATACCCCAGTCCCCATGCCCCCAAGTACAGCAAAAACAGTTAACGCAGCTGTCATCTTCTTCTTCACTTCGTCAAACCCCTCTCCGCTATTTCAAATTTTAATTTCTTATATTGGAAGTATAATCAACTAGCCGCCCGTAAGCAATATTTTCCTGGGTTGCTTCATTTGAATCTGCACTCTCACGATTCTACTTCTATCAAAAATTATGACTTAGTTACATCTCCCCTACAGCATGGACAAACGCAAAAAAGGCGGACCATCACTGATAACCACCACCACATTTCCTGTGAGGATGATTTCAATGAGGTCCGCCCGATTGTAAGAAGTACTGATTTTACGGTTTTATAGAATATCTATTAACGATTCCGCTTCCAGCTCTTCTGCAGCTTGCGGATGAAGACGATCTGCCCGATATGATAGGCATTATGGGTAGTCACATTCCCGACGATTTCCCACCACTGGCTGCCGGGGAATTCCTGTACGTCTTCTGCCAGCTGCGCTTCGGTTAACAGGCTCTGCCAAGCCAAAAGCACCTCCAGCAATCTTGTATGGAGCTGCTCGAACGGGATCCCCTGAGGTAGCTCAAATGTATGGCTGTTGCTCTCCACAGAGGGTACCGCTTGAATACTGGCTTCCCGGTACCGGGTCTGCCAGGTCTGATTCCAGTACAGCAGATGCTGGACCAGCTCGGCAATACTGTTGCTGTCTTCGTCCGCCTTCCATGCAGCCTCTTCTTCGCTTAAGCCCTGCACGGATTCTGTGAAAGTCACATACCAGCTGGGGTCATTTGCATTCGCGAGCAACTGGTTGCTCAATACTTCCCGGGCTTGAACCAATAACCATAACACCTCACTCTTGCTGTTGATAAATACATAGTAACCATACCATATTGAACTTGGCTGCTGGGATCAGAGAACGTTTTTAGTTAAAAAATACAGCCGCCTGCGTTGAACCTTTCAAGGCTAACCCTGCAGGATTCTCGGTTGTCCGTTCTACTGAACGGAATTAATTCGACACTTGAACAGGTATCCATATTTCACTTCTGTACGTAGGCGAGGTGGTATCCTGGCTCTCATTCCATAACATTTCCGGCCCCTCCACTAACTCGTAGTTGGAAGAAGGAAACCATTCGGAATAAATTCTGCCCCAAATATTCTGGAGAGTATCCGGAAACGGCCCCACGGCTTCAAATACAGCCCATGTAGAAGCAGCAACCTCAAGCTGCGCAAAAGGCTCCGGACCTTCCAGTGTTGTAACAACCCCGATGTAATGATCCAGCTCCCCTTTTTCTTCCATGCGGTCCTCGGAGAAATTGACCGATGCGCTGATGATCCCCGCCGGATCGGTATTCGACAGCAGCTTCAGTTCGGTGATCATCTGCAGGTTCAGGCTTTGCGCCATGGCGGCAATCTCCGGGTTCACACCGCTGAATTGAATGGGAACCCTTTTCTTCAGCCCGACAATACGAAACGCCTCTTTTTCCTCGATACGGTAATTCATTTCACTGCCTCCTCTTATAGTCAACTGAAAGGTCATCCGGGGGAAGGACTTCAGAGAGGGACTACCCGCCCGCGCTTCAGATGGAGTCACTCCGTGAAAAAGCTGGAACGCCTTTGTGAACGCATCCGGTGAACTGTAACCGACCTGCATCGCCACGTCGATGATCCGCAGCTGGCTTTTTTGCAGCTCAAATGCGGCAATCGTAAGTCGTCTGCGGCGGATATACTCCGAGAGCGGCACCCCGGCAAGGAATGAAAACATCCGCTTGAAATGATATTCGGAGCATAATGCCCGTCTGGCAACCTCTTTAAAATCAATCTCATCTGTGAGATGATCTTCAATGTAGGATAATGCATCATTCATGTTCTCAAGAACGTTCATGCTTTTGAATCCTCCCCTCGAACCTAGAATAACAGCCTTTCAGGACCCGGTTCCGACAGTTCGTGCACAGATTTGACGGGTGCTTCTTTTATTGGACGCTGCAATAATATACTATAGCCATTTCGCAACAGGGTGTATATTCATGTGACTACTTGTATAGGAGGTCATTATGAACATCGCATCCTTCATTATTTACTGTATTGTGGTCACATTCACACCCGGGCCTACCAATATAGTTATTTTATCATCTGTGCAGCATCACGGTGCCAAAAAAACCATGGAATACGTCTGGGGAGCAACGATCGCCTTTGGTCTGCTGCTTGCCGCTTCTGCCTTGCTTAATCATGTGCTTGCCGGCATTATTCCAAATATACTGGTCATCATGCAGATTGTTGGCAGTCTTTATATGCTCTACCTGGCCTATCAAATCTATCGGATGGGGCGTGCAGAAGCCGCACCGGTGCAGACCGCCAATTTTGCCTCAGGCCTGCTTATGCAGCTAATCAACCCGAAGGTGCTGCTGTTCACCTTAACCGTTATTCCCAGCTATGTCCTGCCTTATTATAGTTCGGCTTCGGCTTCGTTTCTGTTTGTGCTGATGATTACGGTCATCGGATTTCTGGCGTTTGTAACCTGGGTGGTTTGCGGCGCTGTCTTCAAAAATTTGCTGCAGCAGCATCACCGGTTGTTCAATACCCTGATGGCACTGTTTCTCGTGTATTCCGCAGTGATGGTGTCAGGGATTCTATAAAGCCTTGGAGGTGAGTTCCGTGGAGAAATTCAACTATGCCAAATCGGCAGATATCCTGTCCCTGTCAGCAAGCTTTACCGATTTCACTTACAAAAAGCATTGCCATGAGGAGTATGCCGTCGGAGTAACCCTGCGCGGGATTCAGCAGTATAACCTGGAAGGCAGCTTGCAGGCTTCTCATAAAAATGGCGTCATGCTGTTCAACCGTGAACAGTATCATGACGGCAGCTCCTATGACAGGGAGGGCATTGATTATGTAATGCTGTACATCAAACCGGATTTGTTCTCTGAAATCCTCGGGGGCCAAGAATTGCGCTTCACCTCCCCTATTGTCTACGATGCAGATTTGGCTTCCTGCATCCTAAGCCTGGACCAATCGATCCGTAGCGGTGCAGATGATGCTTGGTCCAGTGAGCTGTTGTTCAAGCTGGGAGGCCTTGTGTCGAAGACGGAGATCGCCGCACCGAGGAGGAAGAACAATGCTTTTGTGCATAAAGCGAAAGAAATGATGAACTCCCACATAGATCAAGTGCTGAAGCTGGATGACCTGTGTCAAGAATTCGGCCTGTCCAAATATCAGTTTATCCGTGAGTTCAAAAGCCATGCCGGCATCTCACCCTATCAATTTTTTCTGAACTGCAAGGTGGAGCGTGCCAAACAGGCCATTGAACGTTCAAGGGATATTTATGCAGCTGTGGCGGATTACGGCTTTGCCAATCTGACCCATCTCAACCGGCATTTCAAAAGCATGTTCGGAATTACGGCTTATGAATATATGTCGCAGCTTAGTTAGCCCCCTGGGTATCCGGCTCTTAACGTACCCAATCCTAACTCGATTTCTTTAACCAACAGGAACGTCAATTCCTGCTTCATCTGGACTGGAGAATCCTTTAATGAACCCTTAGGCAATTCCAAGTGGAAAAAGGCACACTAATTTATCCGAGTACCCTGTTCTCCGAGTAGTGAAGTGGAAAAAGGTTAACTAATTCGGCTCATTTCGCTCCTGAAGAGGGAATATGGACTAATTAAGTTTACTTTTTCCACTTCTTTCGCACATTTATTGATTTTGGGGAGAAATAAGTTCCCTTTTTCCACCTTGGTTGCTCACCCAGTTTCTTCAGATGCTTTTCTTACAACAGTGGACTGCCGCGTGTGCAGGGAAGAATCTACTTAAGGAACGGCCTCCACTATCTACAATTATGCAAAAAAAAGCCTGTAGGTTTCGAACCCTGATCGGGTACGGTCTACAGGCTTTTTTTTAATGAAGATGAAATGATAGCTGTTTATTTGAAGCTGAATTATTTAACGGCTGTTTCGCCGGTTACTTTACCTTCGAGGACTGCACTTGTTTTCAGATCATCGCTTTTAAAGTACAGGTTGCCGTCGATTGTTGCTGTTTTGTCAAGTGTAAATCCTTTGGCTTCTACATAAACGTCACCTTTGATTGTTCCGCCCTGCACTTTGAAGTTTTCACTCTGAACAGTCACCTTAGGAGCAGTCAGTGTATAGCTGGCAGTGATCTTGTGGTCAGCGTCTTGAGCATACAGAGCCAGTTTGCGGTAAATTGCATTTTCTGCTTTGCCTTTGTCATGGAATTCACCGGCAACAACCACATCGGTGTCCACGGTCAGGTCATTCAGAATAGCTACGATCCAGTTGCCTTCTGCACTTACTGCTTTGGTGAAAGCATCCGCTTGGTTTACGATGGACGCTGTGCTTTGTGCATCTGTAGTTTCAGCCGCTGCACTTGCAGCCGGAGATGCGCTTGCCGCCTCTTTGGCTTTATCATTATTATTTCCACAACCCGACAGCAACGCTGCCGCCACACCTGCAACAATAAGTCCTTTTACTAGCTTCACAACAATTCCCCCTGTTTTTTGGTATATTCATAGTATATATTAAAATTTTAATAATAACAACGTGATGAATTTCACAAATTTGTGTCTATCATTTTTTGATTATACAAATTCGGACTATATGGCAGTGCAGTCGCTTTCATGCAAAAATTATGTAAGATTTACAGCAGCGACTGACAGTGTTAATCCAAACGGAGCACTTGTCTCAGGTTAAGCCATTTCGTCCAGCCGGACACATTTCAGGTTTCTGGTTTTCAACTGGTTCAGTACTTCCTCCAAAGCCAGCAGCATATAATGAGGGGCATTTCCGTCGGCCCCCAGCGTATCCCCGCTGTCATGCAGCACAATGATAGACCCGTCCCTAATACGGTTTAACAGGGTTGAACGCAGGGAAGTCTGACATTTCTCCCGGCTCCAGTCATGTGCCATCAGCGACCACAGCACGATCCGGTACTGCTTCAGGCGAAAGAAATCGAACATATTGATCAACCCCCAGGGCGGACGGTAATAATCAGGACGGGTTCCGACAATTGACTCCACAATATCTGCAGTCCGCTCCAGATGTCCGTTCCGGATGGTGCCGGGAAGCATAAGCCAGTTGGAGGTATGAATATAATTATGGATGCCAATCTGATGGCCTTCCCGGTCCATTCGCTTAATCAGCTCGGGATATCGTTCCGCTTGCGAACCAAGGACGAAAAAGGTGGCTTTGACATTATGCAGTGCCAGAAGATCCAGCAATCTGGGGGTATACTCCGGATGCGGCCCGTCATCAAAGGTGAAAGCCACCTCCTTGGGTGACGTCCCCCGGCGCATGACGCCATACCCGGCCAGCCGCGTAATCAGACTGGGAACTACCATATATAGAATAAAGATGCTGATGATTCCAATAGTCAAATGTAATAGCATAGCTTCTCCTTCAAATCGATATTTTTTCTCCTGACAGCTTCTGCCCGGGAGAAAAACGGTTTTTCAGTGAGGCGCGTGAATGAATCAGCAGCATCGGAACCAGCTTTTCGGTATGTTGACTGACTCTGTGCTTCCCTTCCGGGTGCAGTGCAGACAGCAGCAGGCGGAGATAAATCGTCGTCATCCGTCTGAAAAATCCCGGCTGCATGGCCTGCTGCTCAAAACCTAGCCCATGCGTGATCCCCCGGTGCAGCAGCGTGATCCCCAGCAGCGCCTTGACCTGCTTAAATTCTGACTGCGATTCGAAGGCTTCATTAATCTGGCGCATCGATTGACGCAGCATTCTTGCCGTGCGCAGTGCAGCCCGGTCTGAACCTTCCGACTGAATCAGCTTCAGGATGCTGCCATTATCAAGGTGCAGCTCTCCTACCCATTCCCCGTCATGAATGACGGTAGCATCCTGGCATACGATTGCCTGGCCTCTGTGTTTTTTGAGCATTACGCTGCAAATTCCAAAGTGTGAAGTCCCCGCTCCACGAAAATGTGAACCCAGTGCAAACACCTTTTCCCAGGCCATCCAGAGCGACTGTACGGTGTTTTTGAGTATTTTAGATTCCAAACCGTTCACCTTCCCCTAACAACGATTAATAGTTATAATCTCTTATCTTGTCTCCTTTGTTTGACGCTTCACGCTGATGATTCCCTGCCCGCTAATTAAAAAAATGAAAATGACCAGAATCATGAAGGCAAACATTGCAAGATTGGCAAGGGCTGCACCTCTTAGCATCCCTGCCAGCTTGTTCTTACGGATTTCCCATTGTATCAGCTTAAGATGCCCTTCCCCCCATCAGTTCCACAAAATAATCTTCCAGCGAATGATTCTTTTTACTCAAGCTTTCCAGCTCCACGCCCGCTTCTATCAGTGCTTTATTCAGCTCAAGCTGCTGTACGGCATCGTAAATGCGGATCTTCCGGGAACCCAGCACCTTGAAGTTGGTGAGGCCCAGCTTGTGCTCCAGCACATACACCGCTTTGCTGCTCTCTCCGGTAATCAGTTCGATGTATTGCGTGTTCTTGCTCCGGATCCTATCCATCGCCACTTCCTCCAGCAAAATTCCGTCACGGATCATGCCGATGGTATCGGCAACCTGTTCCATCTCCCCCAGAATGTGGCTGGAGATCAGCAGCGTCATTCCATATTCCCGGCTCAGCATGCGGAACACTTCACGCAGCTCCTTGATACCCATGGGGTCCAGTCCGTTGATCGGCTCATCCAGAATGAGCAGCTCCGGTTTAGTCATTACCGCCCGGGCAATGCCCAGCCGCTGCTTCATCCCCAGGGAGAACTGCTTGACCGGCTTTTTGTCCACACCCCTCAGCTTGACCAGCTCCAGCGCTTCTTCCATGGCCTTCGCATCGTAGTACCCCATATACTCCCCGTGCAGCTGGAGGTTTTCTCTCGCCGTCAGTTTGTCGTAGAACACCGGATATTCAATAATGCTGCCCATACGCTTCAGCATTTCATAGGAATGGTCTGTCATGCTCGCTCCAAAAAATTCGATATACCCCTCTGTCGGCTTTACCAGATTGGTGATCATTTTCAATACCGTAGTTTTGCCCGCTCCGTTTGGTCCCAGGAACCCGTAAATTTCGCCTTGCTTAATGTTCATGTTCACACCGCTAACAACCTCTTTGCCTTGATACTCCTTGGTTAACTCCCATGTCCGCAATATAGTGGTCATTCCGTTATCCCCTTTAGCTTCTTCGTTTTTTTCTAGTTCTTATTGTAAACAGCGGAATTTTCTTTTTTATTACCGGAATCTTACGAAATTCTTAAGCTGCAACAAACAACGGATTAGATAATTCTTCCTGAGTACACTCCGAGAAGCTGATATCCTAAATGCTGCCAAGCGGGACCTTTGCATGGAAGCTGCTTGGTTATTGCGGGAATCCCAACATTCAAATGTAAAAAAAGGCAACTCAGCGAGGTTCGCGGAGTTGCCTTTTTGTGGAAAAACTAGAGAGATGATATGTTGTTACCGGACAGGCGCCAGTTCCTGATCACCTGTCTCCACGTTCCCCGTCTTCTTAATAAAGAATGAAAGAACCAGCCCGATTCCTCCGAAAATAATAACAGCCAGATAAGCATCGTTCATTCCGGAAATGGAGGCTTCCAGCAGCAAATGCCGTGGATCGCCTGAGACTCCGGCAGCTGTTATATCTGCCAGATGTAACTGGGTACGATTCGTTAAAACCGTGACCAGAAGTGACGTTCCAATTGCACCCGCTACCTGCTTCACAGTGTTGGCGATTGCCGTCCCATGCGCATTCATAGCTTCCGGGAGCTGATTCAGTCCTGCGGTTGTAACCGGCATCAGAAAGAGAGCCATTCCGAGCCGTCTTCCGGTGGACATCAGCAGAAGATATTTGTAACTCGTAGAATCTGTAAGGCGGATGAAACCAAATGTG
Organism: Paenibacillus graminis; assembly: GCF_000758705.1. NCBI lineage: Bacteria > Bacillati > Bacillota > Bacilli > Caryophanales > Paenibacillaceae > Paenibacillus > Paenibacillus graminis. The sequence goes on from NZ_CP009287.1 coordinate 4,424,934, forward strand.
GTCAGAATCGTTATCAGAATGCCGATTATGGACAGCCACTTGGCCCCAAAGCGGTCGAACATTCTACCGGCGAGCGGCATCATCACGCCCATCAGCAGTGCACCCGGAAGCATCAGCAGCCCCGAATCGAGCGCGGAGTAGCCTCTCATATTCTGCAGGTACAGGGGAAGCAGCATCATATCTGCGTACATGACCACGGTTACCGCGATATTAATTAAGGTGGTCAGCGTGAACATGTTGTATTTGAAGGCTTTTAACTCCAGAAGCGGATTACTGCCGGTCAGCTGCCGCCAAGTGAACAGAATGAGCAGAACCACACCTGAAGCAAGGGTTGAAACCACTTCAGCGCTTGACCAGCCAATGCTTCCCGCCCGGCTGAAGCCGTACAGCAATGTCCCGAAGCCCAGGGTTGACAAAATGAGGCCCCAGACATCCAGTTTGGGATGGGTCCGTTCTGTCACGTTTTTTAAATAAAACCAGGCCAGAACCACCACTAATGCGGCAAAAGGAATGATGACATAGAAGAGTGACCGCCAGGAATAATGATCCAGTATATAGCCTGCATAGGTTGGCCCGATTGCCGGAGCGAAGATGATGGCAAAGCCGATCATTCCCATCGCTCCCCCACGCTTCTCTACAGGGTATATTGCCAGAACAACATTCATCAACAGCGGCATAATAATTCCTGCCCCGGCAGCCTGGATCAGACGTCCTGCCAGCAGCATTCCGAAATTTGGGGCCGCACCGGCGAGAACTGAACCGCCCAGGAAAATTAGCATTGCCGACAGGAACAGCTCACGGGTCGTGAAGCGCTGCATAAAATAAGCGGTCACAGGAATAAAGACCCCGTTAACCAGCATATACCCGGTGGTCAGCCACTGGGCTGTAGCCGCCGATATCTGAAAATCTCCCATCAGCTCAGGTGTAGCCACACTCATAAGGGTCTGATTCAGCACAGCGATAAACGCGCCGAGAATCATGACAAACAGCAGCGGGCCTTTTTGTATTGGGGTTGGTTTGTTGCTTGTACTCATCTCCACTCATCCTCTAAACAAAAAAGTAGCACGACGTCGTGGAATCAGTGTACTGCCATGTCCCCCAAATGACAAAACACAATATTCTGCAAACTGTCTGTTATCAGACACTCTGGGAAATAGTGCCGATTATTCTTCAATTTTTATCCCGCAAAGACTTAATTGGCTATTCAGGCCGGCGGTTCAGCGCGGTCAGCAGCGGGCCGTCGCGGACAAGGCGGGTTAAGATCAGCGCCACTTGCTCCGGGGGGAGTGTTCTCCCCGATTCAAACCAGTGCCGGATGACCCCAAAATGAGCTGAACTGAAATAAGCGACAATATAATCGTCCGGGACCGCCAAGGCGTCCGGGTTCATGGCCTGCCGGGGCAGCTTCTCATACATGCGGCTTTGAATCAGTGTTCGCAGTCTTTTTCCAAATGAGGTCCCTTCCTGGGCGAAAAAAATAGCAAAAAACCGGTGCCGCTCGTTCATAAAGCGGATAAATTCCACAATCGAGGGAAAAGGCTCTTCAACACTCCCGCTGCCGAGCAGCTGTTCAGGTATGCTCTGTGCCGGCAGAGCATCCATCTCTTCTATAATCTGATCCTCCATTTTCTCCATCAGATCATAAATATCCTGATAATGCAGATAGAAGGTGCCGCGGTTAATCCCTGCCTTGGAGGTCAGACTTCTGACATTCACACCTTCCAGCCCTTTCTCGTCAACAAGTGACAGAAAAGCTTCATCGATCAGTTTCTTAGTGCGGATCACCCGCAGATCAGCAGCTTTTTCCATAAAGCTCCTCCATTTCTTCCACTTTAACCTTAATGAACACTATTCAAAATAGTGATTATTGTAAGTGTATTTTACCCTGATTATAATAAACGCATGGTTCATAAATCAACACATTGTTCATTATACGAAGGAGGAAACAGCATGTTAAATCATAAAACAGCTGTCATTACCGGGGCATCCAGCGGCATTGGACGCGCCATCGCCACCCAGCTCGCAGCGCAAGGTGTACATGTATTCATCACTGGAAGAAGCCGGGAACAGCTTGAAGAGGTGAAATCACAAATCGGACAGGCAGGCGGACAAGCAACCTGCAGCGCATTTGATCTCCGGGATACCGGCAGGCTGCAGGATTTCATCCGCCAGGCCCAGACGCAGACCGGTCATCTGGATATTATGGTCAACAATGCCGGTCTGCATATCCACGGGAATATTGTCGATACGAAGGTGGAGGACTGGCGGGAAATGATCGATGTCAACATCGTGGCGCTCCTGGCCGGCTCGCAGGCAGCTGTCCAGGCCATGCGGCTGAATGAAGGCGGCGCCCCAGGCCATATTATTAATATTTCCTCAGGCAACGCCTACGAACCGGGACGGGATTTCTACAGCGCCACCAAACATATGGTGAATGCGATCGGACAGGCCTTGACACGGGAGCTGGCCCAAGAACCGATTCAGATAACAACGGTTCTACCCGGCGCTGTAGCCACCAACTTTGGACGAAACCTTGAACCGGAGGCGGTCGTTCAGCTTGCCCGCAAGCTGGGGATGGAGGTCGAATACAAGCAGGGGGACCATCTGCCGGAAGAGCTGATTGCACGGATTCGCGGGGCGATGGGGCAGACCTTTTTGAGTGGCGATGATATCGCCAGAGCCGTAGTCTACGCACTGCAGCAGCCGCAGAACGTAGTGGTCCGGGAGCTGTATCTGACTGCGCCGAATGTGTACCTCGGCAACGATTTTTCCATGTAGCCTGCAGCATAAATAAGCCGCCTATCCCACTAAATCGCGGGTTAGGCGGCTTTGTTTTTCCAGATGCTCAAGTCCTATTGATGTTTGCTCTTGATCTCAAAGCTGCGGACCTTCATCCATTTCCCGGCCACAAATTCATCGATGGTCCCGGTTTTGGTTCTGACGCAGAATTTATGCTGGGTCTTTCTGTCAAAGCCCGTAGCTTCATAGAGCAAATCATCGCCTGCCTGTCCCTTGTAATAGACCTGCTTCAGGCCAAGCCTGTTCAGCAGCTCCAGCTTTACACTCTCTATATACGTGCGCGAATACTCTTTTGACATCCCTGTTCCTCCTGCGGCATTCATCTACAGACCATTCTACACTTAAACTTTGCAAAATGGCAGTCCCACTATACCATATAGAATGAACTTGAGATCACGAGTCTTCCCATTAATAATAGTGAATTTTTCCATGGATGCACTTTGTGCAATAGAATACTTATTGTTCTGCGCTGAATCGCATTCTGCTGTATTTCGTGCAACAGATTTCCGGATTTTGTATCCGGAAACTACGCTAAATGCGCCGGACAATTCGGCGAACTCCGGATGGGTATAGCCCTTTGTACTCATACAAAGCTGCCCGGATTTGCTCCGGGCAGTTTTTACTATGATGCGGATTGTCCGCAAGCCTATTGGGGTATTATATGAACCAATGGTATGATACGTCTTATGAAAGGATGAGCCGGATGAATCAGATGACGTTACAACAAGCGATTGCCCCGCTGAATCTCAGAAGCTGCCTAATCAGTACCCGCGGCGAGCTTACGTTTGAGCATTATCGGGATGACCGCACCGCCTCCGAGATTGCCAAAATCAACTCCTGTACCAAAAGCGTGCTCTCCTCGCTGATCTGCATGGCAATGGATCAAGGGCTGCTGCCGGCCCCTTCGTCCAGTGTTGCCGAATTTTTCCCGCAGCTCCGCCGGGACCCGGACACACGCAAACAGGAGATGACCTTGGAACATCTGTTGACCCTGTCTGCCGGTTTTCGCTGGAGCGAATTCGGCGGGCTGAATTCCTTCCCCAAGATGACCCGCTCCCCCGATTGGGTGGAGTATGTGCTGGAACAACCGCTCGCGGATGCTCCGGGGATACGCATGGAGTACAACTCCGGGTTATCGCAGCTGTTATCAGCCATTCTGGTTCAAGCCTCGGGGATGACCACGGCACGGTTTGCCGAGCAATATCTGTTTGGACCGCTTGGAATTGAAGAATATCAATGGGAAGCTGATCCTCAAGGCATTCATACAGGCGGGTTCGGACTTAAGCTGCGGCCGGCAGATCTGTTGAAATTTGGACAGCTTTATTTGCAGCAAGGGCGCTGGGAAGGGGCGCAGCTGGTTTCGCGGGAAAGGCTTGCACGTTCAGTGACAACGGCAATGCATGCGGAAGCTCCCCGCCGCGGAGGGTATGGCTGGCATTGGTGGACAGATTCCTATCTTCTTGCTGCAAGTGACGGAAAGCCTCCAGCCGCCATTCCATTTTATTACGCCAGGGGATATGCCGGACAATTTATATATGTATTGCCAGAGCCTCAGACGGTCGTTGTGCTGACTCAGGATAACAAACGCGGTAAGAACAACCCGCCTGCGGATGTCTTCAGCGAACACATTGCGCCACTGTTTGTGAATCCAAACTGGCTGTAGATGTCTTGTTAAACGCTGCTTCCTTTGGTTACTGTCTCCTCTATGTACGCAAAAATCCCCGTTAACCTTATGTATTAAGGCAACGGGGATTATGTGCTAACTCCTGTATCCAATTCTATCATTTCCTCCAAGTAACAAGCCATATCCCTGACATGGTGATTGTTCTCATATTCAACTTACCGTTTTGCCCGTACTCTCCTGTCCGGAGTATTAATCCATGTCCTGCATATGGGGGTGAATTCCCGCGTACACGATTCCACGAAAAACGTTTTCACCGGCGTTTTTCCTGCTGTGAATATCGTATTCGTACGCTTCGCTAACCTTTTTCAACGGAATCACGCTCTTTCTTCCGCAAGATTGCTCTTGCTTGAATGAATAGCTTTTTCCTTTACTAAAGATTTGCTGCCCTGGTTACCCGCATCCCCACGGTCTGCCGAAGAATGTTGTCACGTCCACCCTTCTACCCGCAGCCGATTCCGGCATGCTTCGCTAACTCAGTACATTGGATTCTCTCCTTTCCTACATTCAATTGCTAAATTTAGGAATGAGACAGTCACCCGGGTAACCCCTGCTGTTTGCTTAAGTGGTTCCTGTGGTGATGTCTACATTCTAACGCATAGAGGATAAAATTTAAAACTTCAAAAGCCTTTATATTCCCTCCTATTCCCTGATAATTCGCCATTTCCTTGCCTGATCTTCCCAAGCCTAAGAATTGCTGAAGTTTATTCCGTTTTGGTTGCGTTTTCATTTCCAGCTTTTATGGCGGAAAGCAAACAAAGTGACAAGTCTTGGCTAGACCATAAGTCACCACCGATTGAAGAGACCGACCGTCGGCCTATAAAAAACGGCCAGCCCGCAGGAATACTCCCGCTTGCTGACCGCTTTATTTTTACATAGACAAGCTCTGAGCCTTATTTCTCCGCAACAGTACGGCAATTAGATAGATTCCATACAGCAGATAGAGGATATTCAATAGAGAAACTACCAGAATCTCTTGGTCCAAATTTTCATTGCAAACCATAGCGAGCGCATCATAAATAAAATGGAATGCAATCAAAGGAATAATGTTGTCCGTTGTTTCAATTAACAGCGCTAGAATACAGCCCAGCAGCAGCGCATTGATCACCTGAAGAACAATATGTATAAGATCGGTTCCGTTCAGCGCATTGGCCATATGCAGGATGCCAAAAAACACTGAAGAAAAAACAATATAAAACACAGGTCCCTTGAAACGAAGCTTCTCCCGGATGATCCCCCGGAAAATCGTTTCTTCTGTAAAACCGACACAGACGGTCAGCAGAAGAATACTCCCTACCTCTACCCAGGAAAGCTTGGTGTTAATCCCGGCCATGGCCGGCTGAAGCAGCGCGATGACCAGCAATGGAATGTAATAAAGCGCCCGCTTTTCCTTGGCCCCTTCGAACCTTTTGAATCCGTAGCTGCCACGCGGCCTGCTGCTCCTGCTCATATACACCGTAACTATCACGGCCATGAGGAAAAAGGCGCAAGCCTGGGCGAACCGGATTCCCGTGTCGTCAAGCTCCATGATGCTCGCTGCCGCTGAAGCTACCGATACCAGCAGAGTCAGTACGATGCCCAGCATGAGTGAAAATAAAACCGGATGTCCTTTTTTTGCCAAGTGCTCTTTCATAGCTCGTCTCCCTTATAATCATTTGCTGTTTTCATTGGCCCATGAGGCCAATAATGGATTAATTGTAATACTTCCCTTGGAATAATTCTATTAAAAAAGTCAAGAAACGGGGAGTCACCTCTACCTCAATTTCAATAGAGTTAGAGGGTTTGCTCTTTGTGTCTACTTCTCAACATTCCCTATCGCTTTATACCTCCGTTAGTGAAATGGATTTTCCCAATGCTTGTACCCATGTTTTTGAGTTGAATCCTGTAAAGTGCCAGTAAGTAGTAAGTTGTATTATTGCTACTAAAATTTCCTTAATAGCGAGAGGATGATTAGTGGTAACGAAAGTGAGGACACACTATCGTTGCTTTGTCCTTAATCCTCATTTCATATTATGGAGGGATTCATATGTCAACACCCAGACCCGAGACAACACTTCGTGTATTTGCTACAAACCCTAGCTTTATTGGCATAAAAGGCAGTATTAAGATTCCAACAACCTTGAATGTTTCAGGAGGCTATGTCGATTGGTATTTTGGACTTGGTAACGCGATCGTAGAAGCTGGCATTTCGTATACAGGTACCAAATTCCGCACTCCCATTAAGATTACTTCTGCTGGCGGGGAACCAATAATCGGCACAAGTCAAGATGATATCACGGGTATTACCCCAGGCGCTACCGTTCCTATTCAGTTATTGCATGACCGACCGAATCATACTATTTCTGTCTGGATTAATGGTGTAAAGATATGGAATTCCATTTCTATTCTTGACTCACATGGTAATGACGTACTGGGAAGTGCCAGTACTGCCAAAATGGTTTTTGGTCTAGATGATCAAGGAGCTTCCAGCTATAGCCAAGGAAGCTTCACCTTGCTTAAACTCCAGAAGACCGATGGTACCTGGATCGATTGGAATAGCAATGTTCCTTATACTCCTTTGCCCAGCGGTTCCGCATCTAGTTTTAATCTAAGCTCTTATGTCCCACTGAGTGCGTCATTAAATGCAAACTGAGTATGTATAATAACAATACCTGCACAGAAATGTGCAGGTATTGTTATTTAATGAAACTTTTTACCATAAATAAGCGTCTAATAAAGCGTCTAATAAAATGATACATTTAAAAATTAGGAGGTCCATTAAATGAAAAAAAGACAAATCCTATCAGGAACTCTTGCTGCACTCTTAAGTTTAATACCTTTGACTGATGTATTTGCTGTGAACACTCCTTCAATTATCGTTAATAGTAAAGCTATGAAAACAGAGATCATCCCAATACTTAAAAATGGGGTTACATTAGTGCCTGTAAAAACTATAGGCGTACTTCCCAATACAACAATATCCTGGAACAATGCATCAAAGACTGTTACTGTAGTCAATCAGATAACGCTTAAGACATCAACATTCAAATTAAATAGCAAATATGTCATGATTGGTAATGAGCGCAAAGAAATTCAGGTTCCTGTTTCTATTATTAACAGCAGAGTCCTTGTTCCGCTTCGGGTTATCAGTGAAGCATCTGGAGCTGTTGTCGTTTGGGAACAACAAAAACAGACTGTGTATATTGCCAAACCAACAAATCAAACCATTCAAGATCTGGAGTCGAACGACTTGTCAGTCAGAAGAAAAGCTGCAGTTTCGGAGACACCAAAAATTGATGTACTGGCCTCTCCTTCTGCTGATCGTAAGGTAAATAACAATGACGTTTTTTATTTTCCAAAAGGTGAATCTAATCAATACTTCTATTTATACGGTGATGTAATCGAATATCATCAAATCAAAAAAAACATCGATTACAAAACTTGGCAGGCAAAGATTGGTACCTCGAATGATTCTATTCAGCTTATAAATAACAAAGAAGGGTTAGCTTTTAAAGGTAATGTTGGTATTTTATTGGAAGAGGGAATACGGCCTAAAATTACAGGTGAGTACGTATATTATAACATGGCTATTATGGGCGGGATTGCAAGGTACGGACTAGTCAATTCGGAAGGCAAGGTTACTGAACTGGGGACTAATGATGATATCACTTCAATAGAGGACTTTTTTACAATACCTAATGAGTAACACTTTTAGAACTATATGACGTATGTAACAGTGATTTGCAGCAAACAACGCGCGGTGATACACCGAAGTCTGCTTTTTCACCTTAGCACTGACATCGGCGTATATTTTAGGAGGACACTCTCTTTGAGAGTGTCCTCCTATGGTTGACCAATGGGATAAATTGCATGAAGTGTAAGGTCTCATTTTCTGACTTGGTACAAGTAAAGAGTTTGAATATCATCTATAAAAAAGTAGAATTCCCCTATTGAATTAATGGCTTACCAGGTAAGCGGCATCCAGGATGAGTGCAACCCGGCCATTCCCAAGAATAGTCGCTCCCGAGAGATGGTTCAGGGTTCCCAGATAAGCTCCAAGAGACTTAATGACAACCTCCTGGTTCCCGATAATCTCATCCACGGCAAAAGCGGCGATCTTATCGACAGATCTGACGATGACCAGCGGAATGGTCTTGGTGCCCCGGTCCGCCCGGGGATAATGCAGCTTGTCCCTCAGCCAGGAGAGCGGCACAATCCGCCCGTGGTTGATTATCGCCTGCTCTCCCTGAACAACCTGAATCTCTTCCGGGGCGATGCGCACAATTTCGGCGACATTGTACATCGGAAGAATCAGTACCCGGCCGGAAACCTTCACTAGCAGGCCCTTAATGATAGCCAGCGTAAGCGGGAGCCGGATTGTGAAGACGGTCCCTCTGCCGGGCTCTGTCTCAATATCGATAATACCATTCAGCCGTCCGATCTGACTGCGCACAATATCCATGCCGACCCCCCGGCCGGAGACCTCGCTGACCTCTGAAGCTGTCGAAAATCCGGGCTCAAAAATCAGGTGGACCGCCTCCTGAGCGGTCAAGTACCCGGCCTGCTCTTCGGTAATGATTCCTTTACCGAGTGCCGAAGCTTTGATTCTCCCGGCGTCGATGCCTTGCCCATCGTCTTCCAGACGGATGACCACATGATTCTCTTCATGAAAAGAAGTCAGGGTTATCCTTCCCTTAGCCGGCTTCCCTCCAGAGACGCGGACCCCGGGGCTCTCAATCCCGTGGTCCGCGCTGTTGCGGATCAAATGGATCAGGGGATCACTCAGCTCTTCGATGATCATCCGGTCCAGTTCGGTTTCACCGCCCTGGATCAGAAGCTCAATGTCCTTGTCCAGCTTCTGGGCCAGATCCCGGACAAGCCGGGGAAAACGGCTGAACAGCTGATCAATAGGCAGCATTCGTGTCTTCATTACACCTTCCTGGAGCTCTTTGATAATACTGCCCATGTGATCCGATACGCTGCTAATGTCCGGAAGGACTCTGGCCGGATCTGAACGCTGGCCGGCAGCGCTCAGATCGGCCAGGGAGGTCTGCTCAATCAGCAGCTCGCCGACCAGATTCATCAGATGATCCAGCCGCTCCACGTTAACCCTCACCGTCGGATGGGTGCCTTTCCCCCGTTCCTCGGCCTTCGGGTTTGCCTGCTGGGCAGACGCCTCGGGAACATCCATCATCCTTTCCGCTTCTTTGGACAGCTTAATCTTGTATGGGGCTATGTGCAGACGCTGAATATCAGAATCGTCACCAAGCTGGTCCTGAATCGCCTGCAGTTCCTTCGTTGTGGCAGCCACTACGGTAAATTGGCCGTAACGTTCATCTTCATCTGTACCGGGAGTTACGGCCGGAAAAAGAAAGACGGAAATGACCGTTCCGCACACAGCCTCCAGCCGCTGCAGCAGGATAAAATGCCTCGCGGCCTTCATCAGACAGTCTTCTTTCAGCGTGATGCTTACAGCGATCAGCTGCTCTCCTGCGCCCACAGCCGCCTCCGCCTGAAGCGTCTCGGCTGCGTTCAGAGCCGGGAGCGTGTTCCGCTCCGGTTCGGCAGGTTTGCCGAGCAGTGCCTTGATTTCGGACACCACGCTGCTGCAGTTGGTATATTTACTGCCGCTGATGTACTCTGTCCGCAGCAGCTTCATCGCATCCAGCGCACGGAACAAGGTGTCAATCAGCATGGAGGTGATCTCCGGTTTCTTTTCCCGTACCCACTCCAGGATATATTCCACTTCGTGGGTCAAGTCACTCATTTCCTTGAAGCCCATGGTGGAGGAAGACCCTTTAATGGTATGTGCTGCACGGAAAATGGTCTGGATCAGCTCCGGGGACGGCGATTGCTCCAGGGCCAGCAGCGACTGGTCCATCCGTTCCAGCTGATCGTTCAACTCTTCGATAAAAATATCGCGGTAGGCAGACAGCTCCATCATCATCAATCGTTCTCCTTCCTAACCGCCCAATATTTCCTCAAGCTTCAGAATGCCGATCAGCTGGTCCTCGCGTTGGCCGATACCCATAAATACGCCTTCCCGGCCCCGGCCCTGTCCGCTGGAAGGAGGATGAATCTCTCCATAAGTGGTAACTTTATTCACCTTGTCTACAATGAGTCCCACAAATTCGTCCCGGTAACGGACCACCACAATCCGTGTGGCCCGGGTATGCGGCTCATCAGGCATGCCCAGCAAATTACGCAGGCTCATCACGCAGACTACCTTGCCGCGCAGATTGACGACTCCCTTCACTTCATTCCGGCTGAAGGGAATGTCCGTAATACTGAGCATTTTGATAATTTCATGCACTTCCTCGATGCGGATGGCGCAAGTTTCCTGGCCTACGGCAAGCTCTATATATTGTTCCTTCTGCAGTGTTGACATCATAACACCTTCAGTCTGTAGGTTAGTGGGTTTTGAACGCGGCTGCGGACTGGGCAAGCTCCTCGGCGAGTTGGGCCAGTGACTGGCAGGTTGCCGCAGTCTCTTCCGATGCGGCAGCTGATTCTTCACTGGAGGCGGCAATGGATTCAACCGAATTCATCACTTCGGCCGCTTGAGCGGATTCCTCTTCGCAGGCCGCAGCAATTTCATTGACTTTGAGTGAAGACGTGTTCACCATGCTGATTATTTGTTCAAAAGCCTGACTGGTCATCGACGATTGCTGAACACTTTCGGCAACAGCCCGGACACTTTGTTTGGTGTTCTCCTGCATGGCTTTAATGATCTTGGTGATTTCCTTGGTGGCGTCGCTGCTTCGTTCCGCCAGTTTGCGTACCTCGTCGGCAACAACCGCGAAGCCGCGGCCCTGCTCGCCGGCACGGGCAGCTTCAATGGCTGCATTCAGTGCCAGAAGATTGGTCTGCTCGGCAATATCGTCAATAACCTCGATGATATCACCGATTTTGCGGGAGTCTTCTTCCAGCTGTGTCATCTGGTGATTTACGGCCTGCATTCCCTGCAGCGAGGTTTCTACCACATAACCGCCTTCACGTGCTGTTCTTACCGTGTCATTGGACAGCTCGGCAGCTTCCTCCGCGCTTACTGCCACTGAGTTGATTGCCAGAGACAGCTCTTTGAACAATTCGGTAATACTTGCGGACGCTGCGGACTGGGTTGTGCTGGTACTGGCGATTTCTTGTGTGCTCGCGGAGATTTCCTCGGAAGAAGCGGCAACACTCTGCGAGTTCATCACAATGCCGTTAATCAGGTCCTTCAAATTGTTGACCATCCGGTTCAGCGCACTGGCCAATTGTCCCACTTCATCCTTGCTTGTGATCTCTGCCTGTTGGGTCAAATTGCCGTTTGCCACCTCGGAAGCCAATCCCAGCATCACCATTAGAGGCCGTGAGATCGATCTGGCAATAACATAACCAATAAGAATGCTGATAATTACCGCCCCGATCACTACAGAGATAGTCAAGGTCAGCGCGGAGGAATACGTGTCTTGGGAGTGTTTGTTCGTTTCGTCTGCGAGCCGCACATTCTCATCCGTTAAACCATTCATATAGACAACGACTTTTTCTCCTTGCTTCGCCAGCTGCAATCTAAATGTATTAAATTCAGTCGGGTCCTCTTTCTCTGCTAAAATCAGCCCCTGGCTAAACATTTTCATGTAAACCTCATACTCTTTATCAAAATTACCCAACAGTTCCTGTTCTTTCGGCGTAGTAGCAAGCGGCCGGTAATTGTTAATGTGCTTCTCAATTTCCCCGATTGCTTTTTCAATCTGCTCCTTGTATCCGGATATTTCTTCAGCCGTTGTGGCAATGCTCATATCCCGCAGGAATACTCTAATGGCCTGGTACTTGATTTGGGCTGCCGATAAATCCCGGACTGAAATCAGATTGTTGTTGTACATTTCTTTCATATTCCCGTTCGAACTGCGCAGCGTAAAGATCGAGAACACGCCAAGTCCTGCAAGAATCAAGGATACAATCAAAAACGCGGAAATGATTTTTGTTGCTGTTTTCAAATTACCGAACCATTTCATGTAAACTCCCCCTAAGATTAACTTCGTTGCTTCAGCTGATGGACACGCCTGCTTGCTTCCCCCGGCATGCCACCAAGACTTCTTAGCTATCTTTCGACATTTTTCGCAAAAATTTTAATAGTTAATTTTCACTATGGTAAAATTCAATCTATTCCTCCGTTTACCCTATTGCGGATCCGGCCCGCCAATTGTAATCGCTCTCATAATTACGGGATATTTTTCTTGACAATAAATGCGAATAAGTTATAAATAAACATAATTACAAAGAAACGGATTCTCTGAATCTGTCTACAGAAAGGGGGCTGCCGATTGACCACCAAAGTATCATTGGCCGAAAAAATGGTGTTCTCCGGCGGATTGCTGGGCCAAAATATGCTCTACAGCTTCATGTCGATGTACATCCTGTTCTTCTATACGGATCTGCTGGGCATATCCACAACGACAGCCAGTGCCATTCTGGTTACCGCAAGTGTTGTTGACGCGTGCCTGGACCCGGTGATGGGGATGATCACGGATAAAACGCGGTCCAGGTGGGGGAAGTTTAGGCCTTATCTGCTGTTTTCCCCTTTCCTGATCGCTGCCGCAACCGTCCTATGCTTCATGGATTTTGGCATTTCTTCTACTCTTACCGTAACTATTGCAGCCCTCTCTTACCTGCTGTGGGGTATGCTTTATACCGTCTGCGACACTCCCCTCTGGGCGTTATCCTCTGTAATCTCCAAAGATCCGGCGGAACGGACACTGGTTGTCACTTTGGGCAAAATCGGCGGAACCATCGGTGCAGTAGTCATCACTATTGGAGGCATTCAGCTTCTGCTTGCGTTTGGCGGCGAGAGAAGTACTACGGCTTACCTGTATTCTGCGGTGATCGTGGCGGTTATTGCTGCGTTGTCCATATTTCTGACGGGAATCCTCTCCCGGGAAAGAGTAGTCCCCTCTGCAGAACGGATTTCTTTCCGGAAGAATCTGCAAACTGTTTACAGAAACAAGCCTCTGCTCACCCTGCTGGCCTCTTTGCTGATTATCAATTTGGTCAACGGCATCAGGCAGAGCATTCAGCTCTACTATGTCGTTTATGTCTGGGGAGATGCCGGTTATGGAACCCAGGTGGGAATCAGCCTGGTAGCGGGCATGCTGCTCGGCATGATTGCAGCACCCAGACTGCTTGCTTTCTTTTCCAAGAAAAGCGTGTTCATCTGGTCCTGCATTCTGGGCAGTCTCTCCTGCCTTGTGCCTTATCTCATTGGGGACCAGAATGTTCTGTTTACGCTCGTGTTCTTTGGGATCAGCTTCTTTTTCTCGGGGATGACCATCATTGTCAGCACATCGATGCTGCTGGATACGATTGACTATTCAGAGTGGAAGCTGGGCTTCCGGGGGGAAGGGATTGTGTTCTCAACGAACACCTTTATCACCAAATTCAGCGGGGCTGTATCCAGATTGATCATTGGGGCAAGTCTGGGAGTGCTGAACTACGTGGAGAACCAGCCGGTTACACCGCGGCTCCAGCATGGTCTGAGCCTGGTGATGTTTTTACTGCCCGCACTCTGTTTCCTGGCTGCCATTATTCCAATTCTGTTCTATAATATTAGCGACAAGCAGCGGATACAGGTATTGATGGATTTGGAGAAGCACCGTGCTATGTAAGCCACAACAGTATAATCTCTCAAACATTCATTAACGAAGGAGTGATTTAACATGGATTCATCCATCCTGTACAGCCTTATGTCTCCTCCCGATCTCGCGGAATGCCGCAGAATATTGTGCATTCAGCCCCACCCCGACGACAATGAAGTGGGGATGGGCGGAACGGTTGCCGCTTTTGCCGCAAAGGGCTGCGAGATTCATTACTTAACGGTGACCAATGGGGATTTAGGCAGCAGCGACGGGAAGCACTCTCCCGCCGAGATCGCTGTGATCCGTTCCAGGGAGCTGGAAACAGCGGGACGCTCGCTTGGCGCCACCGTATTCCATCAGCTTCCACACAGTGACGGCACACTTGAGCATATTCCGGCGCTGGCTGCGGAAATAGCCGAGATCATCCGCACCGTCCAGCCTGATGCGGTATTCTGCCCTGATCCATGGCTTCCCTATGAAGCCCACTACGATCATATTGTGACCGGGCGGGCGGCAGCACAAGCATTCCTCTCCTCGGGTCTCCCGCTGTATCCCCGCGGGACAAGCACCCGGCCCTGGCAGCCGAAAGCGCTGGGATTCTACCTGACCTCGGAACCGAATACGGTGATTGATATTACCGGCTGCTTCGATCAGAAGCTGGCTGCTATGGCGCTGCACAGCAGCCAGTTCAGCGGGGAAATGCTGGCACTATACCGGCTGTACTTCAAGGAGAAAGGACACCAGCTGGCAGAGGGGAAGGATTTTGAAATCGGGGAAGGGTTCAAGGTCCTGTCGCCGCTGCACCTGCATTGCTTTGTGGATGCCGGACTGGTGCAGAGGGTTTGAACCAAACAGGGGCTGTGACAGGTAGAAGTTCTTCCGAAGCAGCCTTCCCCGGAACAGCATCCGGTCAGATCAAAACACGGCTCTGCTTCTTACCTGTGCACCAGCCGGTAATACGGCAGCGTCAGCGACGGCCGAAAGCCCAGCTTCTGCGCCAAATGATAAGACCCCTGATTCTCCAGGCGGCAGGCCCATACCGGCTCCAGATGATGGTCAAAGCAATAATCGATCAAGGCTGCGCATACGGTAAATGCGTACCCCTTCCCCCGTGAGGCTTCCCCTGTCTCAATCCCGATTTCGAGCTGATCCGCCGTGGAGCAGGATGAAAACGCAGTAGAAACAACCCGGCCATCCTCCAGTATACTGTAGCCGATGCCTTCAGCCAGAAAATGCTCCTCATCCCGCCAAAAAAAGCGCGGAACCACAGAACCGGCCTGGGCAGAGAAATGCTCTTTTCCTGTTCGTACCAGGTCTGCATCCTGCTTGAAGAACTGTGCGCGGGCTGCAAAATAGGCTTCATGGTCTAAACGGAAGTTCACTCTGGTATTTCTCTGTATGGCCCGCTGATCGTCCTGTTGAGACACCCCGCCGCTCCCCGGTAATACGCTGTTATGCGCAGCTGCTACAGCATCGATCCGTTCACTCCATGCTCCGGCGGGATCACCCTGCAGCCACTCCGCGTGTACGCGGATTTCCGCTTTGTCTGTTATGTAATCCGACAACCAGCGCTGAATGTCTGGGTTCGTTGCATTTCCATAGACCAATGACATTCCATAAGGATGGACGACATAGAACGCATCCGGCTTTTCTTTGCTGTCGGCATACACTTTCCCCGGAATACGCTGCTCCAGCACAGCTCTGGCAAAAAGTGTGTTTATTTTCACTTGATCCAGCGCGGGCAGCCCTTTGTAATAGTCTTGAACCTCCAGTTCAATCATCTTCTAACTCCTTTCAAGAGATTAATAATTTTCCTCAGTATACTATAATCTGATTTGCACTATGCGTTGGAAAGTTTGGCAGAATGCGTCTCATATCTTGCAATAATGGGATTAAAAAACAACCTTATGTCCGTTAATCGTATGTTATAATACATTCAGCCTATTTCTATTAACTGCTTCTATTGAAATATGATCTGACTTGAAAGGATATAAGCGATGATTATTCCAGTTCCGGAAGTGAACTTTACAGCCTCCCCTTTTTATAATCGCAGCCTCAGAAATGTGGTCATTCTCGCCACCGGCGGCACCATTGCCGGCAGCGGCGAAGCGCATAAAACCTTGAATTACGAGCCCGGTGCCCTGCCGATACAGGATTTGCTGGACAGCGTCCCCCATCTTGAACGTGTTGCTAATTGTGCGGGAGTACAGGTCAGCAATCTGTGCAGCGCCGATATAACCAGTGAGCACTGGCTGACCCTGGCGGCCCTGATCAACACCCTGGCACTCCGCGAAGATGTGCATGGTTTTGTGATCACGCACGGCACGGATACCCTGGACGAAACGTCGTACTTTCTTAATCTCGTGATCAAAACGGACAAACCGGTTATCATCACCGGCTCCATGCGTCCGGCTACGGCAATCAGTGCAGATGGGCCGCTGAATCTGTACCAGTCGGTAGCTCTGGCGGCCAACCCGGAAGCTTCCGGCCAAGGAGTCATGGTGGTGTTTGCCGAAGGGATCTACAGCGGCCGGGATGTGCAGAAGGTCAACACCTTTAAGGCCAATGCCTTTGATGAACGGGATTTTGGATGTCTCGGCTATATGCGGGACAGCGAGGCTTTTTTCTACACCAGATCGCTCAAAAAGCATACCACCGCCGCCCAGTTTGACATTTCCGCCCTGGAACAGTTGCCGCAGGTGTCCGTAGCCTACTTCCATGTCGATGCCGATCCGGGAATCCTGGATTATCTGGCTACCCTATCCAAAGGCATTGTCATTGCCGGAGCAGGCGGGGGCATCTACAGCAAACCCTGGATCGATAAAGTCGGCGAGCTCAAAAATAACGATATCCCCGTTGTCCGCTGCTCGCGGATTTCCAGCGGGATTACGCTGAAGGATTCCTATATCGACCTTTCTGCCAATTCGATTCCCTGCAACAGCCTGGTGCCGCAGAAGGCACGGATCCTGCTCTCGCTGGCGCTGACCCAAACAACGGGATATGAGGAAATCGCTGCAATGTTTAACGAATACTAAGCTCTACAATAGTAAACCGCCCGTGAACGCTCACGGGCGGTTTGCTGTATATTCACGCAGAAGCCCTGCTGCTGTCTGCAGTAGCCAGCCCGGTATTTGCAGATTCGGGTAACGGAACCCCAACAGACGGATGAAAGAGCACGGAAACCCCTGTTACAGCGAGCGCGGTTAAACCTGTCGATTCGATTTTCATCGCAGCTGCATTTCCGGGATTGCTGGATCTTGTGGCAACTTATTCCCCGGATACAGCGCAAGACTGGAAAGAGGTTCTGGACAAATATGAAAAGATATCCGGGCTCACCGCGTTGGTTATAAACAACCCGCAGGTTGTGAAAGCCATTCCGCTGCCCGATGGAGATGCTTCATCATATCCGCAGGCAAAAGCTATAGGTATAGGTCAGGCAGTTGCTGCGACTCCTGGAGTGAACCCGGATCATCTGATCCCTGCCCCTATTGCCGTAGAACGTACTGAGAATGGTAAGCTTAAAGCCGTGTCTTCCAAAGGAGAAGGGCACGAAGGGGTCGCTGTCACATTAACCGAGGCTGCCGCGCCTTCCGTTGCAGATATTGCCTTCATTACCGCACAGACTGAGCTGTCCAAAGCCGTGGAGTCCAAGGATGCCGCTGCGATTAAGCAATCCCTGAACGAGCTGCTGAAACAGTACAAAATACTGGTCAGCCAGCTTGAAGGTATCGAGCCGACAAGCAAGAGCTAAACTATTGGCCGCTTTCTTAAATGATTAAAAACAAAAAAGCAGATTAAGGCTGGATACCTTGATCTGCTTTTTGTGAGCAGCGTACAAATTAGAACAGAACAGCCGTTGCTTCCGGTGTAAAGGCTTTAATCTCGTCAAACCGCCCTTCGCGTATTTTCTTGGCCCAAGCCGGATCGCCGAGCAGTGCACGGCCGACGGCAATAAGATCAAATTCTTGACGCTCCAGCCGTCTCAGTAATTCCTCCAGTCCCGGATGACTGGCATCCCCGTCCTCCGCTGAATTATCTTCCATCCCGACGGAGCCAACTGTAATCGTTGTTTTCCCGCTAAGTTTCTTAACCCATCCGGCCAAGCTAAGCTCCGAACCTTCGAATTCCGGGTCCCAGAACCGCCGCGTCGAGATATGGAATATATCCACCCCTGCCTGGACCAGCACATTCAGGAATTGCTCCAGCTGTTCCGGGGTATCCACCAGCTTCGCAGCGTAATCTCCCATTTTCCATTGGGACAGCCGCATAGAGATCGGATAATCCGGCCCCACAGCTGCGCGGACCGCCTGCACAACCTGTACAGCAAATTGGGTACGCTGGAGGAAATCACCGCCATAGCGGTCCGTCCGCTGATTGGTTTTTTTCCAGAAAAACTGGTCGATCAGAAAACCGTGTGCACCATGAAGCTCAACACCGTCAAAACCAATCTGCTTGGCATTCGCTGCCGCATTGGCAAAAGCCTGAATAACGTCCGCAATTTCTTCTTCTGTCATAGGCACAGTCACTTGATTTCCTTCCATATCCAGCCCTGAAGGGCCCATAGAAGGTGCTTCCGGGAAGGGCTCAGCTCCCATTGGACGAATCATTCCCATATGCACAAGCTGCGGAACTATAGTCCCTCCAGCTTGATGCACCTGCCGGACGACTTCCCTCCAGCCGTTCATAGCAGCTTCCCCATTAATTCCCGGCAGTCTCGGTTCACTGCTGGCAGCCGGGTGGCCAATAACCACACCTTCCGTGATAATAAGCCCCACCTCATTCTCCGCACGGCGGCGGTAATACGCGGCGACGTCCTCTCCGGGAACACCTCCAGGTGAAAAAGCCCGCGCCATTGGCGACATTACGATGCGGGTAGGTATAATTAATTTATGAACCTTATACGGTTCAAACAAGGATTTCAGTGAATGAATGTGCTGCTGCTGGTTGCTCAAGGACAACGCCTCCTAAATGTTTTGTATGCCTAGGCATCAATGTAAAAATTGATTCCCGGCGGGATATGAAAGCAAGTGTAACAAGCAGCTGACCGCCCTTCAACCAACAATCCGCCGGATTTGTTGTTTAAGCAAAAGCTGAAAGAAACTGTCGCACATAAAAAATCAATTGTTGTCCAAACAACAGATGTTTATAATAAGGAGGGATATTTTCTTGTATGAAAGGAGGGTTCAGAAGATGGCCAGTGTGCTTCCTCCCAACCCCAAAGATCCGCGTGTCATCCGGACACGGCAATTAATTCTGGACGCCTTCATCCGGCAGTTAAACCGCAAGGACTTCAACTCCATAACGATCAGTGATATAACTAGCAGCGCTACTATTAACCGTGCTACGTTTTATGCGCATTTTCCGGATAAATATGCACTGCTTGAAGCCATGCTCTCAGAAGCATTCAGCCGGCTTGTGCTTGACAAAATTGATGCAGAGGCACCTTTGACAGAGGAGTCGCTTCAGAAGCTTATTATTGCCTTGTGTGATTATCATGAATCAAGCCGCCATTGCGTTAAGAAATACGATTCAGTAGCCCTGATGATTGAAGAAAATATTAAGCTCCAGTTGGAGAAACTCTTGCTTCAATTACTCTCTAGAGCAGCAGCAGACACTGCGGATCTGAAAGAGATAACAACGGCAGCAATCATGTTAAGCTGCTCGGTCTATGGCTTAACCTACCGCTGGAATAGGGAAGGAAGAATAGAATCCCCGGCAGTCTTGGCCCAAAGAATAGTGCCGCTGATTTCAGGTGGAATCCCCTTCCTGTATCCCCCGGGCAATCATGCGGGAATGCAGAGGTACGAATGAAGAGATTAGTGATGATTACCGTCGGGAAAACACATAGCGGGAAAACTACTTTTGCCCAAAAATTAGAGCAGCACTTGTACAACTCAGTCGTAATTGACCGGGATACCCATGCTGAATTTATCAACACCTATTATAAAAGCATGCTGCCCATACAAGGTGCCAACACCCTCAAAAACGCCATCTCCCGGACCATTATTGATTATGCAGTCCATGAAACCAATTTGCATCTCATCTTATGCAACGCTAATCGCGGCCGCAGAGGCCGTTTGGATTTGCTTGAATATTTTCAACTCAAAGGTTTTGTGCGCATACTTGTTCATTTTGATATTCCCGATCAGGTTCTTGAAGCCCGGATAGCCGGCAGTCAGCGAAGTACAGCGATTTTCAGGAGTGCTTCTACTTTTGAAGAAGTTCTTCTCCGCCAGCAAGCCGAGACAGATCATGGCGATGTTATTGCACCGGCAGAAGATGAAGCGGACTATTTGTTCGTGATTAGACATAGTAATGAGGTCCCGGCTACTTTGCAAAAAATCTTGGATATTGCTCAAAGCTTGTGAGTGAGGGGCGGCGGACGCCTCCCCATTCCAGACCTCCTTGGCGCCTCTGCGGCAAGGCAAAATGGAAAAAGGGAACTTCATTCTTCCCCATCCCGTTTCCGGCAAGCTTTAGTGGGAAAAAGGACAACTAATCCGGCCGATTTCTCACCAAGGCCCTCTGCGAATCACAGGTTAAGCACGATAACAGCACGATTGGATTGCAATCCAATTCGACCCCTTTAAATTTTCCCGCACTGGCAGCAAATCATGAGTTCCTGATCACCACAAAAAGGCACGCACATTTGTACGCACCTCCTACGCTGACCCTGCCCCTTACCCTGTACCTTTTTACTTTCAGTTGCTTTTTCCCCGCTCCTTCTACTGCTCCCGCTCCCTCTTCCCTTCCAGCTCTTCCGCGGCCTCCATCTGCACCCTTACTGCAGGCACCTGCAAGGGCCGTTTCTGCAACCTGCCGGATTCCCTGGCCTTCCGCAAGGCTGCGAGCGCATATATTCCTGAAAAAAACAGAACAAACATCACCCCCGCAGCGAGTCCTCCGCCCTGTCCGGGGATCAGCGGCATGCTGGCCAGAATCGCCACCAGGCTTAATATGGCAATCCATGAGGTGTAGGGATATCCGCGCAGCCCATGCTGCCTGATCAGCGGACCGCCATAGCGCTTGCGCAGCCGGTAGTGGCTGGCCATGATAATGACATAAGAGAACAGCAGCGAGAAGCCGCCTGAGCTGACCAGGAAGAGATATACGCCCTGCGGCAGCAGCATGCCAAGCCAGAGACCCGCCAGCATCGCACCGCCGGAGATCAGGATTCCCCGGTAGGGAATGTCTGTATGGTCCCGCATCCAGGCGGGAGTATGCCCTTCTTCCGCCAAGGAGCGGAGCATCCGGCCCAGGCCGAATACCGAAGCCAGCATGGTGGACAGGATAGCGGATACCAGGACAATATTCATGACCGTCCCGGTCCAGCCAAGCCCGTACAGGCTTAGCGCGGACACGAATGGACTTACCTGCTCGGATACCTGTGCCGGGGGCAGCAGGAGGAACAGCGCAATGATGGCCGCCAGATACAATCCGACCAAGAGCATAATGGTATACCGGATCGCCCTGGGAATCGTTACGCCCGGATTCTCTGTCTCCGATGCTGCCAGTCCAAGCACCTCGAACCCTGCGTAGGTAAACATGACCATCAGCATGCTTCCGGCGATTCCGGCAATCCCGCCCGGAAATAAGCTCTGCCCGCGCACAACATCAAGGCCTACCGCGCCAGCACCTCCCGTGCCGAAGCCTGCGATCAGAGCCGCAGCAATCAGCACAAAAGCGGCAATGGCGAGCAGCTTGAACGCAGCAAGTCCGCTCTCCAGCCTGCTCAGCCGTTTGGCGCCCAGCAGGTTGAGCAGCGTCACCCCCGCGATGATCCCCGATCCAAGCAGCGCAAGCGGCAAAGCGGGAAACCAGCCGCGCAGCAGGATGGACACCGCCGTAGCTTCACTGGACATCGCCAGTACAAGGCCTGTCCAGTAGACCCATCCGACCGTGAAGCCCGCTCCCCGGCCGAAAGCCTGCTCGGTATAGGTCCGGAAAGACCCCGACACCGGATTCGATACCGTCATCTCCGACAGCGCGGACAAGATGAAATAAACGAGTATGCCTCCAATCACATAGGACAGCAGCACAGACGGTCCTGCCGCACGGATCGCCACTGACGAGCCCAGAAAAAATGAGCCGCCAACCACCGTTCCCAGCGCAAGCATCGTCAGCCCCCACACCGATAGTCCTTTTTCCTCTTTCCCCATACCGCTGCCTCCCCGCTCTTTTTATGGAGAGTATCTGCAATAAGCGGGGAAATTACCCATGGAAATTTAGCAGCTGCCGGCTGAAGAGGTTAGATCCATAAGAAGTTTGGCTGCTTCAGGCTATTGAAACATCGTTACACAGTTCCTGCCTTGAGCTTTGGATTGGTACAGCGCATCATCGCCAAGCTTATAAATATCCTCTTCACGGACATTGTCCACATAGACCGCAGCGACACCAATCGATACCGTGATGATTCCATAATCCGTGCTAAGCGCATGCTCTATCCGCTGATCGGCAATGCTTCTGCGGATGCTCTCGGCATATTCACGCGACTGCCGGGGGGTGAAGCCGCTGACGATGATCCCGAATTCTTCACCGCCGAGCCGGAAGGCATACCCATTGGCACGCGCTGCCAGCTCCTGGAGCAGGGTTCCGACCCGCCGCAATACCGAATCGCCTTCATAATGGCCATAGGTATCATTGTATTTTTTGAAATAGTCAATATCGAGCATCAGATAGGTCAGGTGCCGCTTGTTCGCTGCAGCCTTCTCCACTTCCTCCAGGAACAGCTTGTTGAAATATCTGCGGTTATACAGGCCAGTCAGCTCATCGGTGATGGATATCTGTTCGATCAGCTCAATGTACTTATTCAATTCCTCATTGTTCAGCTCCAGCTCCCTGGTGCGCTCTGCGACCAGCTCCTCCAGATGCTCTTTATGCCGCAGCAGCTCCTGCTCCGCCTTTTTCCGTTCCGTGATATCCTTAACAGTTCCCTGTATGGCCGGCTGGTTCATATAATTGATCCGTGTGACCTTATGGATGACAATCACCTCACGGGTCTGATCCTTGTGGAGTAATTTCGTTTCATATTCAAAAGGGGCCTGCTTCCCCTCCACCCGGCGGTTATAATAATGTGTCACCTTCTCCCGCTCCGGAAGACTGACGAACTGCTGAAAAGGCTGCCCCACCATTTCTTCAGTCGCATAGCCAAGCATCTGCGCCAATGCTTCATTGACATATCTGCAGATGTTATCCTGGGTTATAAAAATGCCGTCCTGCATGTTATTGACCAGCTCGCGGTATTTCTCCTCCGAACGCTCCAGCTCGGAATACAGCGTCGCATTTTCCAGCGAGAAGACCATTTCCCGGGACAGCAGATTGATAATCTTCATCCGCTCCTTGGTGAACACGCCCGTCACCAGGTTGTTTTCCAGATAAATGACGGCAATGGTCTTGTTTTGGTTGATCAGCGGCATGCAGACCATCGATTTAGGCCGGTGTTTGACAATATAAGGTTCATTGACGAATGGAGTTTCAGAGAACGCATCGTTATAGATCACACTCTCACGGCTCTCTTCCACCTGCTTCAGAATAGAATATGGCAGATGATCGTACCTGGTCCGGTCATGCACCGCTACGGTTATTCTGTCCTCCTTCGGACAGTATTCGCCTTCCACAAGCAGGTTCGTCTTGGAGGTCATGAGGATGCAGCCTCTTTGCGCTCCGGCATTTTTGATGACGATTTCCATCAAGGCTTCCAGCAGATTGCTCAGCTCGATTTCCTTGGAGATGGCTTGCGAAGCCAGCAGCATGGAGTTAATATCCAGACTTTCCGTATAGTCCGTAACGGTCCGGCCATGCAGGAACTCCTTGGTGCTGATTCTTCTGACCAGATCCGGATAGCGTTCATGAATAAAGGCAATTTTCCCTTTTGCCCCCCAGACCGAATAATAATATTCTGACTGTCTCAGCAGATAGCCGGCGAATTCCTTGAAGTCTTTCCGGTAATAAAACCGGGCTGCCAGCTCACTGGCCAGTGCCTTGTACCGCACGAAGCTGCCCTGCTCGCTGGCCTCAATGGCCAAATCGTAATATTGCCCCGCTTCATCGTCCCTGCCTGCGATCCTGGCCCATTCCGCCTTCATCAGCATCTCGTGCTGGCGGAAGGTATCCGGGGCGTGTCTGGCCCATTTACGGACCCGGCGGTATTCCTTGCGCATTCGGGCCTTGGCCTGCCTCCTCCGGCTGGCGCCTAAATCCTTATAGGCATACGCCAGGTTCAAAAAGGTGTACAGGGCGAACTCCTCCATAAAAGCGGACCCGGCAAGCGTGCCGATGATCGGGTAAGCTTTGTCGATGCAGGCCAGCGCCCCGCTATAGTTTTCATAGGTGAAAAGAAGCTTCATTTTATATATATAATAAATGGCAATTCCTGAATAATATTTAGCGGCTTCCAGCTCCCTCAGATAGGACGCTTCACTAAAATCTGCGCTGTCAAAGGAAAGGCGGTTGTCCAGCTCCCCTGCCAGATTCAGCAGATATTGCCGGGACAGCTGCGCGGTCGCCAGGGACTCTTTGTATTTGGTATTTTCGATCATGGCGATCATTCTGGAGCTTTCCTGCAGGTTCGCCGCAATATCCATCCCCGGATTCCAGAGGTTCACATAGAAGCAGGAATGGGCCAGATAGAGCAGATCTCCAGTCCGCAGGCTGGCATCTATAGAGGCGGTAAACCACTCCTGCAGGGTATCCCAAGGCTCGGTCCACGTATGGCAGAACAAGGTGTATAATACATACGCTGCCCCTTTCCATTGCAGATCGTTAAACTTGTCATTGATGCGGATCCCCAAACGGCCGTAGTCAAAGGCTCCCTTGGAATCTCCAAAACCGGACAGCAGCATCCCATAGCCGATAAACGCAAGAGCCGACTCAGGAGCATTCCCATACTTTAGGGTCAGCCCCACCTTCTTCAGGACAACCAGCCCGAACAGAGAGGTTTCCCCGGAAATAAAGGCCGGCGGAATAAAGTTGATCAGCAGCCGCATCACCAGCTTCATCTCCGGATCTTCCATCTCACCCGCTTCGAATATGCTCTCGGCAGTTCTTCCCCGCAGCGCAGTTTTGATCTTCACAAGCTCCCCCAGGACAGCCATCATCCCCACACGGGCAGGAATGGGAACGCCCATTACAGCTAACCCCAGCCGGCCCGACGCTATAGATTCTTTCATCATTCCCAGGTACATATAGTGATTAGCCTGCATTTCGTAGATTTGGGCGAGGGCAAGCCGGTCCCGCGTATGCCGGATCAGCATCGCACATGCCGAATCGGCCGCCTCCACCTGATGGGTCAGATATCCGCATTCTGCATACAACTGATAAATCTCCATCGTTAGCGGCCCATTCTCTTCCCAGGCTTCCTCCTTAAGGAGGCTGATATTCACTTCCAGCAGCTTAAAAGCCGAGTCATAACCAAAAGCTGCCTTGGCTTTCCGCGCGGCTCTTAGATTGATTCCGATGACTTGATCGAAATCCTCCTTTGAGACCAGTCTGTCCAGTCCTTTATTCAGATGTGCTGCGATATCGACGAGAATACCGTCCGCTTCCCCGGGAGCCAGCCGTTCCAGCAGCAGCCGGCCTATAGCCAGATGCAGAGCACCGCTTTCGCCGTTATCCAGCATTTGGTAAAAGGCCTGCTGAATCTTGTCATGGGCAAATTTAAACCGGAGATCCAGATTCTGCAGGGCTTCCTCCTCCGGCTCTGCCAGGAAGCTGGAAATCAGAACATAGCGGTGTTCTTCGGGTACAATGAATTCCTCCTCAACCGCTCTTGCAATGGCCTGGGCAACCACCTCAAGGGGTTCATCTGCAATCAGCGCCAATAGACCAAAATCAAATACATTTCCTACAGCAGCGCACAGCATCAGAATTCTCCGCACATTCCCCGGCAGCTCCTGCTGCTTCAGCATCAGGAAATCCACAACGCTGTCGTTGACCGGCAAGCTGATGATCTGCTGCAGCTGCCAGTTCCAGCCCCCTGTAAGCTCATCGAAATATAAATATCCGTTCTTATATAAATCCTTCATAATTTCATTTACAAAAAAGGCGTTGCCTTTGGTCCGCTTAACAATCACTTCTGTAAGCTCCTGCACGCGCAGGGGCGTAGTGTAGAGGGTTTCAGCTATAAGACAGCCTACTTTTTCTGCGCTCAAAGGATCTAAGACAATTCTGGCAACCCCGTAATTTTTCTCAACAGCAGCGATGACCCCGAACAGCGGATGACCCTCATGGATTTCATGCTGGCGGTATGAGCAGACGATAAGCACTTTGTGCAGCTGGGACCCAAGCACCAGCTTCCCGACAAGCTGCAGACTTGAATAATCGGCCCACTGCACATCATCCAGAAATAGAACCAGCGGCCTCTCGTTATGAGTGATCCCTTCGATGAACTTGGCAAAAGTAAGATAGAACCGGTTGGTCTCCTCGGCCGGATTCAGCGGCTCCATCTCCGGCTGAACGCCAATCCAGCCAGCCAGCTCAGGGATAAGAGTGGTAATCAGATTGCCATTTCCGTCCAGCGCTTTGGTTAAGGAACGCTGGATATACGCCTTATGTTCCTCATCCGGACTATCCATCAACTGGCTGATCATCCGCCGGAAAGCCTGGATCAGCGCGCTATAGGGAATATTTTGGTTGTACTGGTCAAATTTCCCTTCTGCAAACAGGCCCTTCTCCTGGCTTATATACTTGTGCAGCTCATGCACCAATGCGGTTTTGCCCACACCGGCCTCACCTGTCACCAGCATCAGCTGCGAGCTGCCCCGGACAGTCCGGCGAAAAGCTTCCACGAGGCGTCCAAGCTCCTCCTCACGCCCGTATAATTTCTGCGGAATCCGGAAGATATTCATCCGGTCTTCTGCGCCAACCACAAAGCTCTCCCTCCCAGCCAGACATTTCATCAGATCCGCCTTAATGCCATAAGCGCTTCGGTACCGGTCCTCTGAGGACTTTTCCATCAGCTTCATAATCACTGCTGAAAGACTCTTAGAGACCCTGCCTCCGCTTGTCTTATAAGGCGGTACCGCTTCTTTGGCAATAATGGAGTAGATCTGCTCCAGCATCTCACCGGCATCATAAGGCTTCGTTCCCGTCATCATCTCATAAAGAACGACTCCGAGGGAGTAATAATCGCTGCGGTAATCGATATTGCGGTTCATTCTGCCCGTCTGTTCAGGTGAAATATACAGCAGGCTTCCCTCCAGCACACCGCTGTTCTGGTAATCCCGTTTTTCCCTGGACAGCTTCACGGCAAGATCAAAATCAATGATCTGTACAATATTTTCTTCCCTGTTCCAAATGATATTGGAAGGCTTGATATCCTTATGAATGACATTCCGTTCATGGATTGCCCCAAGAATATCTACGATTTTCACTGCAAGCTGCAGCAGCGCCACCTGATCCGGGGACTCTTCCGCCATAATCCGTTTCAGCGACCGGCCGCGGATATCCTCCAGCACCATTACATAAGAGCCGTTTTGCTCCTCCAGTCTGCAGGGTCTGATGACACCCGGTATACTTTCACTAAGCTCCTTAAGGAGCTTGTATTCCTGCTTAAAACGCATCACTGCTTCAGTTCCGCTAAACTCTGACTTAAGAACTTTCAGGATTACCGATTCACCGGTTAAGGGGTCGATGCTTCTGTAAATGGATTTTATATATTGATCGGAAATCGTCTCCACTATCTCATAATGGCCCAACGCAACCATACCCACTCCACCTTTAGCTCTGATCTCCCGTCACATCAATATCCGCATTGAATTTAAAAATATAGGCGGCAATCAGCCAGATAATCCAGCAGTTCAATCCAAAAAAGAGATACCCGAAATATCCCAGAACCGGCATCTCGGAGAAAATATGAAATTTGTCCAGATAAGGGACAGAATATTTCCAGTAGTTAGGATTGGTCGGCAGGGAATCATGGAACCACTCGCTTCCGAAATTCCACAACTCCCAGAAAAATCCGTTAAACAGTGTGGCAAGTCCAATCAGAATGACACTGGACCAGTCCCCGTTCTTGACGGGAGTAAAGGGTGTCCAGAAACCGGCAAGCGCCATGGCGGCAGAAAGCATGGGGACCAGCGCTACCCACAGCACCCAGAACAGCACATAAGGATAATACCCCATACCAAAAGCCAAAATCAGCCCCAGCACATAATAAAGGATCAGAAACGCCCGGGAGACGTTAAATTTCGGTCCGTTTTTGTAGCGGTTCCTGAATGCGCTGAAGGTCTTGAGCAGCAGGTACCACTCAAAGATTGCAGGGAGCACCGTTGTATAAGAGAGGGAAAACCAGAACACATTGCCGAAGTTCGAGAACACTTTATCGTTTGGGTAATACCAGTTTTCGATCACAAAAAAATTCAGGAATTCAAAAGCAAACCAGCTGAAGCAGGACACCACAGCCAGCAGCTGCATGACATGAGGCTTGCGTGAAATGATCGACGCACCTTTATTTCTTTTGTATACCAGCCCGTCCAGAATTAAAATAAATGACCACCATAAGGGGACAAAGGTGTAATATTCGAGGGAAATGACCAGCTTGACCCGTGCCCACATCAGGAACCAGCTCACTGCAAACACCGGCAGGCTCCACCAGAACCAGACCGGGAATGGGGTTGCACCGTCTGTCGGGGCAGCTTCCTCTTTGATCTTTTTAAAGCCAAACCAGCGGGGAAAAACCAGAACCAGCGTAATGACCAGCGCGACAATACACGCCAGGGAAAAGTACAGCAGGCTGAAGCCAGGGTCGGCCTCCGCTTTTTGTGCGGGAAATTCGCCATAGCCGGGCGGAAGTCCCTTCCACTTGGACAAGCTGCCAATCAAGGGGAGCAGAAAAATCAAAGCAAACGTCACAATCAGGAACAAGATCTTGTTTTTTCTCAGCATGGCCATAACCCCTCTTATGTAGAAAAAGTTGAGTTTGTTGATAACCGGAACTATTCGATGTCTGTCCAGATTATTCCTGCCTGGTTAGTTTGCCTTTCTACCTTTTTTCGGGGGGACCTGGCAGCAAACAAGCAAAAGACGTTCCAGATGCCAGATATGGCTGCGGAACGCCGGTTGTATATGGGGTAGGTCCGATATTCACCCAGGGCTGGCGCCATGAAACACTTCAGGATTAGCAGTATTTTCGGGTGCCCGAAGCAGCTTCACAGCATCGTCCCGGCCGGATGACCGCAGATGGCAGCTTCCACTGAATTGGCCCGGCGTTACACCTCCATCACAGGATCATCGGGCTGTGTGCGCTTCTTCACATTCAGTCTTTAACACCGGGAGTCCTAAAAAGGCGGCATACCGTTCAGCAGCCTGCATAAGCTTCTCTCTCCATTTGTGTTCCAGAGGTTCAAACGGGCTGAACTTTAACTCAATGCCCTTTGTCTTGACGGTCCGTTTCCAGGTGCCGAGGATCTGGCCGTCCGCAGCAATCGCCGGCAGAAATACACCGTTATTGCTAGGAACAATGCGCGGTGCCGTCTCCGGTTCAAGCACAGCACTGCGGTCATTGTAGCCGAGAATATATTCATCAAAACCCGGCAGCAACTGAACTTCTTTGGAGGGGAGTTGTGTCTCGGCAGGTGTTGCTGGCATCCAGTACTCAGCACCTGTAATGATTTCAGATATGAGTTTAGGCTTTACTGCCTCAAGCCCTGCCCTGGCCTCCGTTAGTGTGATTCCGGCCCACCATGCCAAATCCTTGACAGTCGCCGGTCCATGGGCTGTAAAATAGCGCAAGGCCAGCTCCGATAGTGATTCCTCGAAGGACAGCTGCCGGGAATGCTCCACCCACTTGTCGAGCAGGACAAAGGTCTGCTGTTTACCGTTCCGGGGGCCGAAGCAGATCAGACCGCTGTACGCACTATGCCACAAAATATGATAGCCCCGCTGCCCTTCGGTGCGGATGCCTTCGCCTTCAAGCAGGGCAAGCAAATCGGGCCGCCGTATGCTTCCGCCGCTCTTGAGTGCGTTATAGATGATTTTTCTCGACCGTTCCAGCGTTCCTTCATCCAGCTCCAATTGCGCCATTCTTCGCACAGCTTGCTTGAGCAGACGGGGCCCGCTCAGCCGAAGCAGCCATTTCACATCCTCCGGCGGCACACAATGAATCGTTCCGCGGAGTGTCCAGGTCAGCACAATCTTTCCTTCCGCGATCGCCCGTTCAACCGCGGCCAGCGTTGCTGAAGGCGTGCGCAGGCCAACCGCCCATACTGCCTGCAGATAATCCTGTGCCTGAAGCGCACCCAGTCTCCGGACAACTTCCTCCGGCTCAAGAGAGATCGGGCTGTTGATCAGCTGGTTAGCCAGCCTGCGGTATGCGATGTTAGTATTCATCCTTTTTATCCCCTTTACCGGATACAACCTAAGCTGAATGGCCGCTTTTCGTACCCATCCAATACTTTCCTCAAGTATATTGAAACCATCCGCAGCTTGTCCATCGGAAATCCGGCTGAAACTGCTATAAAGGTACAGCCAGGAACAGTTATACAATTTAGAAGAAAAAGGTGCATGATATAGAGTTGTACTTGTAATTTTTCTATTTTGGGATGGGCCGGGACTACAAAGAATATTCTAAGCGGACTCTCAGCGACCGCTCGGCTCAACCGCAGTATGTTTAGGGAAGCCTGTGCCGGTATCAGAGGTATTTCTACCTCTCATTCCGCCAGTTTCCCGGTTGTGCCGGTATCAGAGGTATTTTTACCTCTCATTCCGCCAGTTTCCCCGTTAGTGCCGGTATCAGAGGTATTTTTACCTCTCCTTCCGCCAGTTTCCCCGTTAGCGCCAGTATCAGAGGTATTTTTACCTCTCATTCCGCCAGTTTCCCCGTTAGCATGAAATGCAAACAACACCCATTCCTGAGCGGAATGGGTGTCTCGGAAATAACCTCAACTATACTCTCCGGTTCGATAAAACAATAACATCCCGGCTGTGAGTGGCTCCGGCAAACTCCAATGCTTCCGGCTCGTTCTTGCGGGGCAGCAGCGCTTCCGCAATGATATTGCCGGTATGATTGAGGTACCCCTCAACGTTGAAGCTGTTATGGAATAAGCAGATTTCATCCACTCTGTCTTCCATTACAATACGCAGGGCGGTAGCCTCTACGGCGGATAGTTCTACCCCGTTTCTCCGGGCAGGCAGGCGTTCGACCTTCACCTTGGGTCTTGCGGTTCCGAACGGAACGGCAAGCGTTTCAATGACCGTTCTTCCCGCAGCAGTCCAAGAACGCTTCACCACCGGGTTATCATAATAATTGCCCTGTTTGAAGATCCGTCCCGGTTCCACGGACAGCTGATCCACCTGCTGCCCGGCAGACGGATGCACAAGCAGCAGATTAGCAGCCTCCAGTTGCGTGGATATCTCCCCTGTGCGGCAATCGTACGCTACTTCTCCAGGCGGCAGATGAAAGTACTGTTCATAACGGTGCTGCTCCTTAGCTTCGAACAGATCCGCGATCAGCCAATAGCTGTTTTTGATGAACAGAACTTTCCGGGTATGGACCACCGGATCATCATAGCGGGTATAGCCGTAATGGCTGGCACAGGTGTAGTCATATTGTCCATTCGTCTGAAAATCCCAGATCCGGCAGGCAGCGGTAGTCGGCGTATTCCAGTGAAAGCTGCGGACATGCTGATCTTGTCCATCTACAACTACTGTATTGTGAGCACGGGTAGATACCGCATATTTACGCTCCTTATTCCATTCAAACAGCCCCATTCCAGAATCCGCCAGCAGTTCACGCCCGCCGGCATAGAGCACCAGGCTGAGCGCATCGGAATGGGCATGTCCGCCTACTCCAACGCCCGCCCGCATCGCCATGTACATGTCGCTATGCTTCCAGCCCTGCCGGGAGGTTAAATATCCCCCGGTTGGAAAGCAGGCTGCCGTTTCAGTTGGTTCTACAGCCTTCAGCTGATTATAGTTCTCCACAGCTTCCGGTCCCACTCTCCAGATTAGCGAGAACGGCAGCCGCTCATGTCCCAGGGCCTTGAAATCGCTGCGCTGATACAGATATGCCCCCAGGCTCATGATATCACGCAGTTCACTGGCTACCTGCAGGTCGGTATCGCCGAATTTGACCAATTGTCCGTCCGGTGCCAGCAGATGCATCATGACGACATACATTTTCTCCAGGATTTCCTGATATTCACCGGCGGCGATGCCGAGCTTGTGGAACAGCGCCACCAGCTCATATACATCGCGCATCACCACCAGATGATAGTTAGGGCTGCCTTCAAACTGCACGCCATCCGGGTATACATTCTGCCGGATATACCCCGGCATTTCACGCATGCCGTAATCCAGCCATTCTGCGGAATCCTTCAGCTCCGGCAGGAGCAGTGCCGTCTGGATTAATCCGCGAAGCTGCATGCAGACATGATTTCCATGGCTGGCATGATATTTGCGTACATATTGGCCGTGTTCATGGAAGGATTTGATCAGCTTCAGTTGGACTTCAGGCTCAAACGAAGGAGAGCTGAAGAACGTGATGAAGGCTTCCGGCAGCATAAACAGCCGCACCCCGGCAGAAAGCGGGTCCCAGGTGGAATGCTCGGCCCGGAAAGTATCGTCCACCGGCATCGGGTTATCGTCAATGAAGTGGCTCATCATGTCATTGAAGCATTTGGCGTATTTCTCATCGCCGGTCAGCGCGTACGCTCTGGACAGGCGTTTGACATAAACAAACCGCGTCAGATGCAGCTGATACTGCGAGCTGTCGTACAGCCAGCTGTTCCAATCATAGGCTCCCTTCGGGAAAACCACTCTTTTATTCTTGAACAGCGGGATATCGCCCTCTACAATCCGGTCGGCCTCGGCAATGTCCTGCTTGGCTTCCTCCTCTTGGCTGTAACTGTTCAACGCATATGCCATGAGGCTGGGAACATCCTTCACTTCGAAGTAATATCTTCCGTTGTTACCGGATGCAATAACCTCCAGATAGGCATCTCTTGCCCCAGGGACATTGCCCTCCTGCAGCTTGGCGGCTACCTCTGCAAGCTCCGGTCTGTTCAGGTCAAGCTTCGTTTTTAGGAATTTTTCATCAGACATCTGCGGTCTTGTGTACGCGGGATTGTGCCGCAAATCTTTATAACCAACAGTCATGGGGATCATCACCTTTTTGTCCAGCGGAGCTTATCCGCATTTATTCCTTAATGGAGCCCAGCATGGCCCCCTTGGCAAAATATTTCTGCAGGAACGGGTACACGATAACAATAGGCAGCATAGCCAGCAGGATTGCAGCATTTTGCACATTGGGTCCGAGATTCGCGGCCATCTGTGCATCCACTGCGGCTTCTGCCGAAATATTGGAGGCACTGATCGCCACCATCTGCCGGAGAAGCGGTTGAATCGGCCAGCGCGACGTATCATTTAAGTAGATTACGGCGGAAAAGAACTCGTTCCAGAACTGCACCATAAAGAACAGTGTAAAGGTGGCGATAATCGGTTTGGACAGCGGAAGCACAACCGAATACAAAATTCTGAACTCACCTGCACCGTCAATTCTGGCCGCTTCATCCAGGCTTTCAGGAAGGCTCTGAAAGAAAGAGCGGATAACCATGATATTAAAAGCACTGGAAGCCGCCGGAAGCACCACAGCCCAGTAGGAGTCAATCAAACCCAGATTTTTAACCACCAGATAGCTGGGAATCATGCCGCCGTGAAAGATCATGGTGAAGAAAATGAACAGCAGCATGATCCGCCGGCCGGGCAAAAACTTTTTGGACAATGCATACGCCAGTGTAACGGATACAAACAGACTTAAGAGGGTTCCCATCGCTGTAATCACCACAGAGTTTCTGACCGAAGTCAGGAAGGTATCCGCATTCAGCAGATAGGAGTAAGCATCCAGCGTCCAATGCTTGGGCCAGATGAAGAAATTCCCTGCAAGTGAGTCACCGGGCGGACTAAAGGATACAGCGATAATATACAGAAAAGGCAATATCACCAGCAAGCTGATTAAGCAGATAATCACTACAATCAGGCTGTCAAACCATGTTACCCGCAACTTCATAACGTCTCCACTCCTGTTCTAGTTCTAGAATATGCCTTCTTCTCCAAGAAGCTTTGCCGCATAATTGGCCCCGAGTACAAGGATCAGACTGGCAACGGATTTGAACATGCCTACGGTGATCGCGAAGCTGTAGTTGAATTGCTCCAGACCGATATGGTAGACGAACAGATCGAACACATTGGAGACATCGAGGTTGAGGCTGTTGGTCATCAGGAAAATTTGCATGAAGTTGGAGTCCATGGACGAGCCGAGACGGAGCAGCAGGAGAATGACGATGGTGCTTTTGATGCCGGGCAGTGTAATATGCCAGATATTCTGAAACCGGTTCGCTCCATCCACTTTGGCCGCTTCATACTGTTCAGGGTTGATCCCGGCTAGTGCCGCCAGAAAAATAATTGTCCCCCAGCCCGCATCCTTCCAAATGGACTGGAAAATAACCAGCGGCCGGAACCACTCGTTGCTGACCAGGAAATTGGCGCTGCCGCCAAACCATTCGGTGAAATAGTGATTAATCACTCCTGATGGACCGAAGAAGGAGATGGTAATCCCGTAAATAACCACCCAGGACAGAAAGTGGGGCAGGTACACTATGGTCTGCGAGACCCGCTTGAACACCTTAAGCCGCAGTTCGTTCAGCAGCAGGGATAGAATAATCGTAAAGGGAAAATAAATGACCAGGTTCAGCAAGCTGATCAGCAGCGTATTTTTCAGCAAAATATAGAAATCGGAAGTTCCGAAAAACTGTCTGAAATTATCCAGCCCGACCCAAGAGCTGTTTATAAGGCCTTTAAACGGGCTGTACTCCTTGAAAGCCAGCATCAATCCCGACATCGGAATGTAATGAAAAATCACAAAATAGAGAATTCCCGGTGCCGCCAGTAAGTAAAAGGGCCACAGCTGATTAAATCGTTTAGGGCGTAAAATTCTCTGCACAGGTCAAACCTCCTTATCCATGGGCAAAAGAAAGGGGAGAACCCCCTTCTTTGCCTCCGTGTCTCTTTTAGTTTTACTTATTTATGCTCTGCATTGTACTGGTCCAGCAGGTCCTTGGCAATCTGCGCACCTGTGCCGTTCGTCCAGGCATCAATCTCTTTCTGGACATCATCCCAAGTCCCTTCACCCAGCACATACTTCGTCATCACGGCACTCATTTTTTTGTAGCTGTCCGGATTTTTGCTCGCGGTTGCCGAGTTGTAGCTGAGGAACGGATTTTCAATTCCAACCTTGCTGATGGCATCCAGAGTAGCCCTTTGAGCCTTCAGAATCTCCGGATCCTTGGAGCCGGCATATACGTAAGGGTCGACTCTGTTTTCCAGCACAAATTGGCTCGGTTTATCTAAATCGTACTGTTTTTTCTGTTCTTCTGTCTGTACAGCGATGCCATCTTTGAAATCACTGGAATGGATTCCGGCCACTCCCGCTTTGGAGAACGCTACATTCTCCTCGGAGGCTGAGAAATCGAGGAAATCGACAATTTGCTGAACCTTGTCCTCCTTCACTGAACTTGGAATGGCCCACAGTCCGTAGTATCCGCCAAGTAAAGCTACGCCTTTTTGCCCGTTTGCACCTTCCAGGACATCGACAATGGCGATTTCGGCGTTCGGATCAGTCTGCTTCAGCTTTTCAATATTGGTCTCAGCCATATCGCTCACATTCCCCACAAAGGCGCCTGCTGTCCCGGCCAAAAACTTGCTGCGCGCCTGCCCCTGATTTTTGAGCACCGGTGCATCTTTATCGATCAGCCCTTTGCTCCATGAATCCTTGAGCCATTCCAGAAATGCCTTGTATTCAGGCGTCTGAAAGTCGCGGACGGCATTCCCGTTATCCAGCTTCCAGATATTCGGGACGCCGAAGGCGAATTGAATCGGCGCCACACCGGCAAAAGGTCCAGGGCTGTTGATGCCATCTACACCGTAGATCGAGAACGGTATGGTTTTACCTCCGCCTGCCGGGTCCTTTTCCTTGAATACAGCCAGAGCATTCGTCAGCTCATCCACTGTCTTCGGTACAGCCAGGTTGTATTTGTCGAGCCAGTCCTTGCGGATCAGGATATTGGCTTCCCCTCCGCCATACAGGCCCCGCGGCCGGGGAATTCCGTACACCTTGCCATCGACCTTGATTCCATTCCAGACTGTATCGTCGATCTTGCTGATGTTCTTAGTTTTCTCAATATAAGGAGTCAAGTCATGGAAGGCCCCCATCTTCACAAGGTTGCTAAACTTGTCGTCCTTTCCGCCATCCATCAACAGCAAATCATAGGAGTTGCCTGCCGATACAGCTACGGAGAGCTTGTCCGTGTAAGCCTCGGATGGCACGAAGGTCACGTCCAGGTCCACATTCCCCCGCTTCTCCAGGTCCTCCAGGGCTTTGTTGTTTTCCGTTGCAGGCGGGTTGCCAAAGAGAATGGTCATCGCCTTGATGCTGGCCGTTTTGCTGCCCGTTTCTGTCTTAGCGGCCCCTTCCGGTGAAGCGGAGCTTTCCGCTGCGGAATTATTGCTGCCGGAGCAGCCTGCGAGTGTGGTTACCATCAATGCCGCTGTTGCCACAAGCGGTACAAGCTTTCTTTTGAAATTCATTGTCATCCCCCGTTTGCTTGTATTGATTGCGTTTACATCGTCTTTACACTTTGGATTATAGAAGACAGCGTATCTTGTGAACATGCCGGATTCGCGCCAATGTGTAACCGTTTTTAAGATCCGCCGGAATCTGTGTTCCATAGCCATCCTTCAATGTACTATAATAATTATAGGATAGCTTATCCGCCATCCCCAGCCTAAAACCAAGTAACGGAAGTGGTTCCTATGAGTTCAACCTTCTTAAGCTTTCTGCGCCGGAGCTTTTATTTCAAAATGATTCTGGTGATGTTCGCCATTTCCGTAATTCCTCTGATTGTTTTGTCCTTTATTTCTGTAAGCGTCTCCAGTACTACTGTTGAAAAACAGGTGAACCGCTTGAACGCCCAGCTCGTCAACCAGGTCGTCGACCGGATTGAATTAACCATGACCAGGCTGCGGGAGCTGAGCGAGCAGTATTCACGCATTTCTTCCATTCAGAGCGCATTGGTATCACCATCGGCGCAATATTTCGAGGAGGTTGTCCGTAAAAAGGATCTGATCGCCGTGCTCAGCAATGCCTCGGCGATTATCGGGAACGTGGAGGGGCTTCAGGTATATTCAGCCATTACGGGGGAAGTCCTCTCTTCTGCGGAAGCCCCGGCCATGCTTGAGATTTCTCCCTACCGGCCGCTGATCGAAGCCTATTTATCCTCAGGCAAGGCCAATCTGTTCCTGGACAAGCACGCTCTGCCGGACCTGGCGATTCTGGATTCTTCAACCTACTATATTTCACGCGTCCCCTTTGACCTGTATGAAGACCTGAAAGGGGTTCTGCTGATCTCA
The DNA here is from genome assembly GCF_000758705.1 of Paenibacillus graminis. Classification (NCBI taxonomy): domain Bacteria; kingdom Bacillati; phylum Bacillota; class Bacilli; order Caryophanales; family Paenibacillaceae; genus Paenibacillus; species Paenibacillus graminis. The sequence continues at coordinate 4,462,407 of NZ_CP009287.1, forward strand.
ATGAACAATGACCAATACCAGCGGCAGATTGAGAACATTCAGCTGGGTAATCAAGGGTCTATCTCTCTTTTGACCGGAGACGGGATGACGATTGCCACGACCAGCAGGCTGGAGCCGAAAGAAGATACCCAGCGGGTGCAGAATATCCTCAAGCACTGGAAGGAATTGGACCGGCCGAATCAATTCGCGGTCGGCTCTTCCATCGTCTCCGTCAAGCAGACCTCTACCTATGATAACTGGATCGTGGTTTCGGAGATACCGTCCAAGGAGCTTACCGCCAGCGCAGACATCATCCGCAGAACCGTAGCTTACTTTCTGGGGATTCTGGTTTTTCTCGGTGCACTGTGCGTTGTCGGATTCGGGTATCAGCTATACCGGCCGCTGCAGGCGGTGAAACGGCAGGTCGATGCGATCAAAAAAGGCCATTTCGATGCCCGGGTCACTCATTTTGCCAACAATGAAATCGGCGACCTGGGCCGGATGCTCAACACCATGGCTGTACGCATTCAGGACCTGCTGGCAGATCTCCATGATTCGGAGGATCTGAAGCGCAAGCTGGAAATCCGGGCGCTGCAATCGCAGATCAACCCGCATTTCATGTACAATACACTCAACACAATCCGCATGTTCGCCATGATGAAGGATTATGAAAAGATCAATACGCTGATGGGCCGGCTGGTTGCACTTCTCCGGTATTCCATGGAAAATTATGAGCAGACGGTACAGCTGCAGCAAGAGCTTGATTATCTCGCGGATTACGTGGGGCTGCTTAATATGCGTTACAAGTGCCAAGTCCATCTGGAGGCCGAAATTGAGGAGCCGCTGCGGAGCATGCAGATTCCGAAGCTCAGCCTTCAGCCGCTGATTGAAAACTCCGTCTTTCACGGTATTCTTCCGAACAAAACGCCTGAAGGGCATATTAAGGTTCATGTTTATGCCGATTCCCCAAAAAACCATATCGTCATTGAAGTGAGCGACGATGGTGTTGGACTAGGGAAGGCCGAGCTGGGGACCCTGCAGCTCCACTTGCTCCGGGAAGAGTCCACAGAGAATATCGGGCTGCAGAATGTATGGATGCGGATGAAGCTGCTGTTCGGAAATGCCGCGCAGATCCTGCTCCTCAGCCCCCCCGGAGAAGGTCTGACCATCCGTATCACGCTGCCGTTTGAGTCTGTTCTTGTGAAGGAGGAGCATCATGAACCACTATAGGGTAGTACTCGTGGAAGACGAGATTCCGGCAAGAACCGTATTCCGCCATTTTATTGAAGAGCGGGGCGATCTGTTCACTCTTGTCGGCGAAGCGGAAGACGGGCAAGACGGACTGGAGCTGTTCCTGGAGCACAAACCGGAGTTAATCGTAACCGATATCACGATGCCGGGAATGAACGGTCTGGAGATGCTCCGTGAAATTGAAAAAAGCGGGGAACGCCCGCCGCAAATCATCATTCTTACCTGTCATCAGGACTTCCATTACGCCCAGCAGGCCATTCATCTGAAAGCAGCCTCCTACCTGATCAAGGATGACTGTCTTTCTGATCCTGGCCTGTTGACCAGGACGATGGAGCAACTGGCTTCTCAGGTCCATTCGATTGATGAAACGCGGGAAAAGCAGTTCCAGCTGGAACAGCAGGTCCGGCTCAGTGAAATTGAGATTGAGCAGAGCCTGTTTCTGGACATGCTGCTGAATCCCGCCGCTGAAGCTAAATGGCTGCGCACTCTGGAGGAATCGCAGCTCCCGCTACAGGAAGCCCGATTCAAGGTGCTGTTGCTGGAGCTGGACCGGGGCTCTCTGCGTTTCCCGATCGAACAGATTGAAGAGCTGAAGCTGTGGCAGTTTGCCGGAGTCAACGTGCTGAAAGAACTGCTGGGCAGCATAGGCGCAAACAAGGTAATCGCGCTAGACAAAGGGCGTTTTCTTGCCGTCTATACCGGTGCCCTGAAGCTGGAGCGCCCCGGATTTCTGGATCAGGTGCTGGAGTCCTTTGCCGCGAATCTCAAAATGAAATGCTTTTTCCTCGAGTGCAGGTTCGGGCAAGGACTGCAGGGACGGCCTGAGGCACTCAAACGATTAGCGTCTGCCCCCTACCCTTTCTTTTACCGCTCCGATGAGAGCATCGGCATTGAGGAATGGGAACGGTTCGCTTTCTTTCAGCGCATACCGGAACCGATGAGCCGATTCTGGAGCAAGGTGCTCAAGAAAGCGCTGCTGGAGCCGCATCTCAGCACCGCTGCGCTGGAACAGGAACGCAGTTCTTTATTCCGCCAGGCCACAGAGCATGGCTGGGACCCGGAACAGATCAAATCCCTGTATCTGAGAGTTTTTCTGGATATGAGCCATACCGCCATCGGAGCCGAAGGGGGTGCGGAGCTGGAAGCGGCCTTGCGGAAAAAGCTGGAGCTATGCCAAACCTTTGACTCTGTACACGAAACGACTTGCGCCTACTTCCACAAGCTTCAGCAGCTGCAGGAGGGCGGCAAAAAGATTGACTCATCCATCTCAAGGATTATTCAGCACATGCGGGAAGATCTCAGCTACCCTTACAAGCTGGAGGAACTGGCTGCTTCGATTAATTACAGCGTGCCCTATTTCAGCTCCATGTTCAAAAAAGCCGTCGGCGAAAGCTTCGTTCAATATCTGACCCGCCTGCGCATTGAGAAGGCGAAGCTGCTGCTGCTCACCACCGATTACAAGACATTCGAAATTTCCGAATCCATCGGATTCGAGAATTACAGATCGTTTAACCGGATTTTCAAAAAAGAGACTGGCGTCTCCCCTTCCGGTTACCGCCGGAAGGGGGCGGCGATGTCCGGATGAACCAAGCCGGGGCGTATGGTGCGCTTCGGCTTGGATTTTATTAACTTTATGCGAGGTGGATGTAGTTGCACCAGTTCATGATTGGGCAATACGGAGGATTTGACTTCAACAAATACCATCGGGATTTCAAGCCTGCATTCTACGGCATTGAAGCCTGCTCCTTCCCGGGAGATGAAGACTGCCGCCATTTAATGAAGGAATCAAGAACCAAAGGCTTTCGGGTAGGCGTTCATTATCCGTTCCGGGCGAATGGTTCAACCATACGGGATGCGCTGTTCCTCTCTCCTGACCAGGACGAACGCGAGGCTGCCTTTGAGCATATACGGGCTGAGCTTGAATATTTGACTTCGCTGAAGCCGGAATATGTATTGTTTCATTATCCGAAGCCGGTCATTCTGGATGACCGCGTAGACTGGAAGCTGTGGAGGTTCGGGGACCGCCGCGAGTACGTATTTGAAAGTGAGTGCACCTTAGGCGGGTTGATTGAACGCAGTGAATTCTTGTTTGAGTGGCTGGACCTCAGGAGCAGGGAGTATCATTTCACCCCTATTCTTGAATTCGACGCTTTGAACAGCTATGTTTACGAACATGAATTTTTTGAAAATCTATTGCTGAAGTACCCGCAGATTCAACTGTGCCTGGACACCGCTAGACTGTATCTGCAGGACAAGCTTGATCCCCGGTTTGACGCAAAAGCCGTCTTACGGAAGTATGCCAAATATGCCGGTCTGCTCCATCTCTCCACGGTTCAAGTCAATCACACGGTCCAGAACAGCCATTATCCGGTGCTGCCGGAGCTAAGCGTGAAGGACGGCTGGGCACCTATTGCCGAGTTTTTGCAGATCATCCGCGAGGAGAACAACCGGGTAAAAATTATGTTCGAACACCGCTCCGACTTGATCACTGACGACCAATTACAGCAGTGTTATGACTGGGTCGACGGCATTGTTAACGGTTCTGTATATTTCTAAAAGGACAGGCGCATGATACAATGTGGAAATCAAGCGCTTGCCTTACATTAACAATCTTAGAGGAGTGAAGGCTGTGGCAATTAATGTGTACTTCAATTTTAATGGAAATGCCCGTGAAGCTGTAGAGTTTTATGCCGAGGTATTTGGAACGGAAGCCCCGCGGATTATGACCTTTGGAGAAGCGCCCCCAGACCCTTCCCACCCTCTTCCCGAGGAGGCCAAACATCTGGTAATGCATGCCATGCTGTTCATTGACGGCAGTCCCGTGATGTTCTCGGATGTTTTCCCTGGCATGCCTTATGTAGAAGGGAACAACGTAAACCTTACGCTGATGAGCGACGATACCGGCAAAATCAAGGACTGGTTCAACAAGCTTAAAGAAGGCGGGACCGTCATCATGGATCTGCAGGAAACCTTCTGGAGCAAATGCTATGGCAGCCTGAAGGACAAATTCGGGATCATTTGGCAGCTAAGTCATGATAACGGCCAGGGCGCTGGCAACGCTTAAATTCACTCCCACAGGATATAGCTCTCTGAACGGTTCAGGAGATGCTGTATCCTTTTTTTGATGCAAGCATGTGAACCTGCTGCGAAAGAGGAAAACACGCAATTTGTGTCGAATAAAAGGATTCATGATGAAGAAACCCGTTGCTTTTTTTCTGAAAAACATAGCTATAGTCTTGATGTATCTGGTCATCCTTTTAGGACTGCGCTGGCTTTGGTTCACAGCTTATGCCGCACCCGAGCACCCACAGGCGGTTCAGGGCGTGCTGGATTTGCGCAGCTTTGATATTGAAAACTCCCGGTCGATTACATTGGATGGCGAATGGGAGTTTTACCCTGAACAATTTTTAACACATGAGGATTTCCCTCAGTCCGGTAAAGACATGGAGAAGCATGGTCTTGTGAAAGTTCCGGGTGACTGGAGCAGCGGATTTACGGAAGAAGGCCATTCCTCCTTCGGATACGGGACATACAGACTGCGGATTCTGACCGGCCAGCCGCTAAAAGACCCCTACGGTTTCTGGATTCAGCGCATTCAGGCGGCCTCGGAGATTGAGATTAACGGACAGAAGGAGAATCCCTTTGGCCGTTTGGCGGAATACAAGGAAGGTTATACCCCTAGGGCAGTGTCCTACACCGCGACTTATACAACCGGAGCAAAGCAGGAGATTGAGCTGCTCGTCCGCGCCGCCAATTTCGACCACCCCCGGAAAGGGGGCATCGTCCGTTCCATCCGCTTCGGATCACAAGCTGCGGTAGATACGGAGCGCTGGTATTCCATTGGCTTTCAGCTGGTCGCATTCATTATTATGCTGCTGCACGCCTTGTATGCAGGGATTTTATATTGCTTTAACCGGCAAAAAGTCTTTCTTCTTTTTTTCCTGCTCCTTGTCGCAGTCGGCATGTCCATCATCTCGGATAATGATACACTGCTGAGGCTCTGGCTGCCGATTAATTATACCTGGCTGCTGAAGATTAAGCTTTTGTCTTATATGTGGCTGTCTTTTTTTATGCTGCAGCTGTCACAAAGCTTCTCGGGAAGGCCGAAGGCCGGTATTCTTTTCAGAAGCTATGCTGCGGTACTGGGCCTGTATTCGGCTTTTATCATAATTATGCCTGCAGAATTTATTCTGTACACTACTCCCTTGTTCAGTATTTTGTATCTGCTCCCTGTAGCCGGTGTTGTCTGGAAGATTGTGCAAATGGTGCTGGGAAAACAAGAGGATGCCGTATTTCTGCTGTGTGCCGCGGTCGCCATCCTGTCCAGTGTGCTTTGGGGTGCTTTGGAATCCACGGGAAGTACCAGCAGCTTCTTTTATCCTGTTGATATTATTATTGCAATTATCGGGTTCTCCGCTTATTGGTTCAAGCGTTACTTCCGTAATTCGGAGGAGAACCTCAAGCTGAACCGGCAACTGCAGGATAATGACCGTCTAAAGGACCAGTTCCTGGCTAATACTTCGCATGAGCTTAGGACGCCGCTTCATGGCATTATCAGTATTGCCCAGACTGTCGCAGCCAAGGAACATGCCGTGATGGACCAGAAAAGTGTACAGGACATGGATCTGCTCCTGACCATCAGCCGCCGGATGTCACATCTGCTGAATGACCTGCTGGACGTAACCCGGCTTCAGGATAAACGGATTGTGCTGCAGCGGGAGCCGCTGTCTATCCAGTCGCTGGTCTCCGGCGTGATTGATATGTTCGAATTTATGACAGAGGGCCGGGCGCTCACTTTGAAAAACAACATTGCCGGCTCTCTTCCTCCGGTGTTCGCAGATGAGAAGCGACTGGTCCAGATTCTATTCAATCTGCTGCACAATGCAGTCAAATATACGATTGAAGGCAGTATAGCTGTAACTGCAGAAACTCAGGGCAAGCAAATGATCATTCATGTTGCCGATACAGGGGCCGGTATGGATGAGGAGACACTCAGCCGGATATTCAAACGCTATGAGCAAGGGCAGCAGGGGATTAATGACGGGGGCGGAATCGGCCTCGGGCTGAGCATTTGCAAACAACTCGTTGAGCTTCATCATGGAACCCTGACGGTCCGTTCACAACCAGGGCAAGGCTCGGAGTTCACCTTCACTCTTCCCCTGGCAGAGGTAACCGGCCAACCTTCTTCCCCATTTTCCAGGCAAGAGCTGCCGAAAAATGCGGAATCAACCAGACCTTCCATTCCGGCACACAGCCCTCTCGCAGACTTGTCCACAATCTGGAGCGCTGCGCATTCCGTAGAATCAGAAGGGGCTGGCGGCCGGATCCATATTCTGGCCGTGGATGATGATTCCGTTAATCTCAAGGTACTGGCCAGTATCCTCTCTACAGAGAATTACCATATCAGGACCGCGCTAAGCGCTCATGAAGCCTTGGCCATGCTGGGAACAGAGCAGTGGGATCTGCTGATCGCCGATGTGATGATGCCGCACATGTCCGGCTATGAGCTGACGCGAATTGTGCGTGAGCGTTTTTCATTATCGGAGCTGCCCATTCTGCTTCTGACGGCCCGCACACAGCCTGAAGATATTTATACCGGATTTCTGTCCGGTGCGAACGATTACCTGGTCAAACCGGTTGACGGATTGGAGCTGAAATACAGAGTCCGTTCGCTAACGGGACTGAAGCAATCCATAGATGAGATGCTGCGTATGGAAGCCGCCTATCTCCAGGCGCAGATTCAGCCGCACTTTTTGTTCAACACTTTAAATTCAATTATGGCCTTAAGCGAAATCGATACCGCCAAAATGCGCGATCTCAGTGAGGCGTTCTCCTCCTATTTGCGGATCAGCTTCGATTATATGAATTCGCACCAGCGGGTTGCGCTCTCCCATGAGCTGGAACTGGTCCGGGCTTATGTGTATATCGAGCAAGCCCGGTTCGAAGAAAGGCTGGCCGTCGAATGGGATATCGAGGACGGGATTAATCCTTCACTCCCGCCCCTAACGCTGCAGCCTCTGGTGGAGAACGCGGTCAGACACGGTCTGCTTAGCCGCTCGCGCGGAGGCCTGCTGACCATCCGCATTCGCAGCAGCGGAGGCTTCACTTTCTTCGAGGTCAGGGACAACGGGAAAGGCATGACGCAGGAACAGGTCAGCCGCCTCCTGGACAATTCCCGCAAATTCAGCCGCGGGATCGGCCTGCTCAATACAAACCGCCGTCTGACCCAATTGTATGGCCGCGGACTGTCTATTCAGAGTGAGCCGGGACAAGGAACCTCTGTCTCTTTTATGATACCGGAACCGGGTAACCCGGAAGGAAAATGAACGGTTCCCTCCGGCATCGCTAAGCCCACCGGGGTATCCCGGCATGGCAAATAGCATTTTTATATGCGTTTACATGCTAATCTGTGTTTTAATAAGGATACCGTTATCGGAAAAATCAGCTGCAAAGGAGCCAATACTTATGGAAATATCCGCCTTTTTGCTGCCCAAAGATCAGGTATCGTACATTACTTCTTCAATCACTATGCTGGAAGCCCTTGAACAACTGGAGCATCATTATTATTCAGCCATTCCGATTATTAATGAAGAAGGCAAATATGTAGGAACCCTATCCGAGGGCGACTTATTGTGGAAATTTAAGAATACTGCCGGCCTGAATTTTGAGAATATGCGTGAAGTGACCGTAAGCGAAATTCAGCAGCATGTGCACAACGAGAGCGTCGAGATTCACGCCCAGATGGAGGATATGCTAACACTGGCGGCTGACCAGAACTTCGTTCCGGTTGTCGATGACAAGGGAATCTTTCTGGGCATCATCCGCCGGAAAGATATCATTGAATATTACACCCGGAATATCACCGATTAGTTCATGTTCAATCTGCATACAGCAGCGGCTGCGCCGTCCTCTGGAGGACAGCGCAGCCGCTGCTGTTGCATGTATGCTTTTATACAATTTCAAACACATGGGTCAATCTGGTTAATTCGAAAATCTTCAGCACATTGGCATTTAGTGCCTTAAGTTTTATGGTGCCGCCATTCTCTACGCATTTCTTGTAAGAGCTGACAATCACCCCAAGCCCGGTGCTGTCGATAAAGGCGCAGCCGCCAAAATCAAGCACAAAGCTGGAGAACCCCTCGTCAATATGTCCCCTGATCTTTTCTCTGAATTCACTGGCCTCTTCCACGGAGAACATCTCCGGCATGTCAATTACAATTTCACTCAACCTGCTCACCCCTGATTATAAATTTCTCTACGAGAATCTCCAGTTCATTCGCCATGGCGCTTACTTCCTGGGCTGAAGCTGCAAAGTTTGTAACGGTTGCCGCCTGCTCCTCTGTCGCACTGGATACATTCTCGCTGTTGATGGCTGCCAGTTCCGAAATGGACCCCATGGAATCAATCAGCTTGATAATCTGATCGGAGGTTGCCACCTCGTCTTGGGTAATATCCAGAATCTCCTTAACACTGCCCGTAATAAGCTCAACAGAATTGATAATATGTACAAAGGCATGATCCGTCTCGGTCACCACGCGTACGCCGCCCTCAACCGCCTCTGTTGCCCCTCTCATGGAATCTACCGCCTGAGTAATCCGCGTTATCATGTCGCTCACCAGAGCTGAGATTTCAGTCGCCTGCCTATGGGTTTCATCTGACAGCTTCCGCACCTCTTCGGCCACCACACTGAACCCCCGGCCATGTTCCCCTGCCCGTGCCGCTTCAATAGCCGCATTGAGTGCCAGCAAATTGGTTTGCTGGGCAATCGCGTTGATCGTGCCAATGATTGTGGATACCTGGTCTGACAGCTCACTAACGGCCTGCAGCTGCTCTTCCGTCTCCTGAGTGCTGCTGCTGATGGTGTTCATCGCTTCAACAGTGTCCATCACCTGCGCTCTTCCCCGCTGGGCCGCCTGATTGGTGATATCCGCATTGCCGGAAGTAGCCGCTGCTTTGCTCTGGGCCATCTGCACCAGACTGGAGAGCTGCACCAGCACCTGGGAGGCATTTACAACTGACTGGTTGTTGTTCTCCGCTCCAGCGGCAATTTCCTGAGTACTCGAACTGATCTCCTCAATCGATGCGCTGATTTCCTCCGAAGAGGCTGCCATTTCTTCCGACATCGAGGTCAGGGAGACCGAACCTGCCCTTACCTTTTCAATGATGGCCTTCTGCTTGTCAATCATCGTATTGAAAGCTTCACTCAGCTCCTGCAGCTCGTCTCCCGAGCGGATGGAGGTATGAACGGTCAGATTGCCTTCACCGGCACGTGACATTGCCTGTTCCAGCTTAATAACCGGATTCACAATATTCCGCGTAGTGAAGAAATAAGCCACCAGTAAGGCGATCAATATGAAGGCTATAATAATGATCAGGGTTGTGTTGCGGATTTCCGTTGCCGGGGCCATATAATCCTGGACATTGGCGGTAGTGGCCACTACCCAGTTCCCCGCAGGCTGGAAGGACATATATTTATGTACGCCTTCATAGGTGTAGAAGCCGTCGGAGGCCTTGCCGCTTTTCATGACCTGGACGAGAGCATTCAATTCCTTGTTGCTGTTGCCGTCCAGCGTCTCCTTAAGAATCTTGCCTTGTTCCGGATGATAGACAATCAGACCCGTCCGATCGATCATGTATCCATAACCGCTGTCACCAATCTTGACCTCCGCTACCGGTGCGGAAAGGGAATTGAACATAACCGTTCCGATCAGCACACCGGTAATTTGTCCATTCTGCTCCAGCGGCCGGGCGATGGCGACAATATGCTGGTTGCTGTCTTTGGAGAAAAGGACTTCACTGATGGCCTCTTTCCCCTGCAGAGCCTGTTGAAAATAATCCTGGTCCTGCGCACTTATACCAGGATTCCCCGAGCTGCTGGTGAGCAGCACTTGTCCGTCCGTGCCGGCGATCATTAACGACTCCAGCTGCTTCGCATGATCCTGCTGTATCCCGGAAATATAGGTATAAGCCTTTTTTTTGGCAGCATCACCGGCCGGGTTAGCGGCAAAGGCGGCCAGAGTATCGTTTTTGCTCGCTATACTTAGATAACTCCCCACAGCATCAAGTTCGGAATCAACCGCTTTTGCTGCCGAGGCTGTGGTATCACGCAGCTCCTCTTCAATGGTCTGCTGCAGTGTGTTAGAGGCCAGATTATAAGAAATAATGCCTGAAATCGCCAACGGCACACTGATAATCAGAAACAGCAGGATGCTTATCTTTACTTTCAAACTTAATTTCACAGAATTCTCTCCTTTTTCAGTCTACGAAGGACATACACACTTACTTATGTACATGGTGTTGCAAATCATCTCTGCCTTGTCCGAGAAGCAGCGGATAAGGTATAGACCTCTCCCGCCTTCATCCAGCAGCTCATCACTGCTGATCGCTTCCGGGAACACCAAAGACCCTGATCCTTCTCCTGAGTCCTCGACCTGGAGCTCAAGCTGCTTGCCGCTAAGCAGATACCGGACAATAATCGGCTTGGTGCAGTCGCTAAGATTACCGTGATAGTAGGCATTGGTGATGGCCTCAATTAGAATCAGCCGAATATCAAACGCATAGTCCTCCAGTCCAAGCTCCTGAATAATCCCGTCGATGATTCCCTGATGCTGCTCCAATCCATAGAGCCGAATTTCCTTTTGAACAGCGTTCATAATACACTCCTTCATTCATTCATTTAATGCTCAGGTTAAGCCAGGTGCAGTCATCCTGCAGCGGAGCCTCAGCAACTTTGTCCGTCAGATACTCATAGCTGCGGCTCAGTTCCTGACTGCCAAAGAGAAGCTCCATCCCGTCGCTGTAGAAGCAAAAACGGTCCCCGGAGTAAAAGGGGATGGTAATCTCCTCAAACTCGCTGTTTCCGAACATGCCAAGCGGCGCGCCCCTCACCGTAAGGCATTGGCTATCCTGGTCCTTTGGCACATAGATAAATTCATTAATCCCTGCACCCGCCGCCTTCAGCACACCTGCTCCAAAATCGAGCTGAAAGCAGCAGGCGGCAATATAATCTTCGCCCAGATGCAGCATTGCCTTCTGGTTCAGCTCCTTGATGGCCTGCAGCGGATCAACGGTAACCTCCAGACAATCCGCAAACAGCACCCGGAGAGCTGATATGTTCAGTGCGGCCGTGATCCCCTTGCCGGTCACATCCCCGATCATGCCGATCACCCGCTCCTCATCAATCTTATGAAAAATGAAGAAATCCCCGCTAAGGGTTCGTGCCGGAATATACAGCTTCTCCAGCTCTGCCTTGTCTTCCAGCGGAAAAACTACAGTATGCCGGTGATTCTGCAGCTTAACCGCCCGCTCCACTTCTTTTTTGCTCTCCGTGATGTCCCTCAGCACCAGCTGCAGCGCTTTTTCTTCCTCATAAATAATCGGCACCCCTGAAATCTCCACATCAAAAATCCGTTTGTCATAGCGGATCAGCCGCTGTTCAATACGGAACCTCTCTTTGACCGTTGCCCCCCAGGCCATGAGCTTATTATATTTGGCGCTTTTAAGATATTCCTCGCTAAAAAAAGCTTCGATCCTCTGGCCGATCAGCTCTTTTTTCTTTTTGCCAAACATTTTTTCACTTTGCTTGTTGGCAAACAGAATCCTGCCTCCGCTGTAGACCAGGATGGCTTCGGGGCATAGCTCGACCAGATCCCTGTACCGCTCCTCACTCTCCCGAAGCCGCTGCTCAGAGCGCACACGTTCGCTGATATCGTGAATCACTGTATAGATACATGACTTCCCCAGCATGGACATCATCCCGGTGTGAATCTCCACATCAATCTGCTGTCCTCCCGCGAGCATGTGCTTGTCCATATAAACCCTGTTTCTGCCATGCGCCCCGCCAGGCATCCCGTGCTTGATGAATGTTTCCATCCCGGATGCTTGATCCGCCTGCAGATCGGTAATATGGAGCTTCCGGAAGATGCGGAGCGGATATCCGTAGAAATCACAGGCTGCGCGGTTGGCATCGGTGATGGAACCATCCACGGGGTCCACCAGCAAAGTGATCAGATGATTGTTCTCATAAATGCAGCCATAATGCTCCATGCACTGTGCCGGGCTGGGGCTCCTGTACAGATTTTTGCATTGTTTGTCTACTGCCATATTTCTTCCTCTATTCTGATTCAGCTATTGAAGTCTTACCATTATATGCATTTCAATTGCATTCAGCCGTGAATTCCGACACATACAGCAAAAAAAACCTGTCAGAAGCTCGATCCGTGTCAATAACGCCATGGGAGATAATACACGAAAATTACTTCTGATAGTTGCATTGCCTGACTACGCTTTGGGGAAATCCTCGGATAGCATTCTTGAGGCTCTGATTTCTCTAAATAGTCCAATCTCGGACAAATTAACCGATCCTAGACGAATCAAGGTATTTATACCTTTGATTTCTCCATATGGACCGATCTCAGGCCAATCAAAGGTATTTATACCTCTGTTTTCTCCATATGGATCGATCTCAGACCAATCAAGGGTATTTTTACCTCTATTTTCTCCATATGGACCGATCTCTGGCCAATCAAGGGTATTTATACCTCTGTTTTCTCCATATGGACTAATCTCTGGCCAATCAAGGGTATTTCCGGGAGGCACCTAGCACCACATAAAAAACCGGGCGCTCCCTCCTACGAAGGTGAACGCCCGGTTCCAGGATATGCAGCTTACAGCTCTGTTAAAATAATGGTGCCTTGCGGAGTAATGGCGAGCGTATGCTCATACTGTGCGGACAGGCCGCCGTCGATGGTGCGTGCAGTCCATCCGTCCGCATCGACCTTGGTACGGTAGCTTCCGGTGTTCAGCATCGGCTCGATGGTAAATACCATACCTTCCTTGATGCGCGGTCCCTTGCCTGCAGGTCCATAATGCGGCACCTCAGGTGCTTCATGCATCTCGGAGCCGATGCCATGCCCGATAAAGTCACGCACGACCGAGAAGCCATTCGACTCGGCATAGACCTGTACGGCATGGGCGACATCTCCGATCCGGTTGCCGGCGACGGCTTGCTCAATGCCTTTGAACAAAGATTCTTTAGTGGTATCCAGCAGCTTCTGTGCCTGTTCGCTGATGCTGCCGACTGCGTAGGACCAAGCCGAATCGGCCAGCCAGCCGTTCAGGTTCACAACCATATCAATGGTCACGATATCCCCGTCTTTCAGCTCCTCCCGCTTCGGAAATCCATGGCAGATCACATCATTTACGGATGCGCAGGTTGCGTAAGGATAGCCGTGATAGCCTTTTTGCTCCGGGGTTGCTCCTTGGGAGAGGATGAATTTCTCTGCAAACTGATCGATTTCCCAGGTGGTTATTCCGGGTTGGATCATTTGAGCGATCTGCCGGTGGCATTCCGCAAGAATTTTGCCGGCTGCCCGCATTTTTTCAATCTCTTCCATTGTTTTCATGATGATCATTCGTTTCGCCTCTTCTGTACAGAACACATTACTTACTATAATGGCTCTTGGATATGATTTAATGGTACTCCTCTATATTATGAAAGATAACCGTCGAAAATCCAAATTTAATCTTGTCTATGTAACAATCTTTCCAAAATCCCACTAAATAAACAATGCAGCGGCCTGTAAGGAGGGATTGTTCAGATTCCAGGAACTGATTTGAACCTAACCAATAGGTTGGCTGCCAAAACGAACAAAACGGCTGCGCCGTCCTTGATTGGATAAGGTAGCTGGTTGGGATTTCAGTTTAGCGTTGCCTGGAGAACCCTTTATGAATCCTTCGGCAATTCTAAGTGGAAAAAGGGTAACTAATTTGCTCGTGCACCATGTTCCCCGCAAGTTTAGTGGAAAAAGGATAACTAATTCAGCTCATTTCACTCCTGAAGAAGGAATATGGCCCAATTAAGTTTCCTTTTTCCACTTGAAGCTCACATTTGTTGATTTCAGGGAAGAATAAGTTCCCTTTTTCCAACTAGCGCTGCAAAGAAGCAAGCAAGTAAGCAGTGCTAGCTGGAAAAAAGCTATCGAATCCGGCTAATTTCTATCCTTTGGGTGAATTCACTTAATCTACAAGAAAGAAATCATAAATTCCTAAAAAAAGAACAAACCCGCCCTCCTATAAAGGGAGAACGGGTTCATTTGCGGTTCAGTCATGAAAGTTGAGTCCAGAGGTAACCGCCTTGACATATCCGCTGCGGATTACAAAATCCCCGAAGTGCTCGCCGGTCTGGCGTTCCTTGGCGTAGCGGTGAATGATTGGTTCAAGCGTCTCCAGAATTTCCTTCTCATCGATGTTTTCCTTATACAGCTTATTCAGCCGGTCCCCGGTAAAGCCTGCCCCCAGATACATATTGTATCTGCCTGGAGCCTTCCCGATAAACGAGATTTCCCCCAGTGCGGGTCTGGCGCAGCCATTGGGGCAGCCGGTCATGCGGATGATGATTTCCTCATCCCGCAGCCCCGCCTCGTTAATAATCGGCTCCAGCTTATCCAGCAGGTGCGGAAGGTAACGCTCTGCTTCGGCCATGGCCAGTCCGCACGTCGGCAGCGCCACGCAGGACATTGAACTCCGCCGCAGTGCCGAATGATGCGCACCATCCGTCAATCCATACTGCTTGGCGAGCTCCACAACCTTGCGTTTCTTCGCACTGCTGACATTGGCGATCATCAGATTCTGATTGGGGGTCAGCCGGAAATCCCCATCGTGGATTAGAGCGATTTCCCGCAGGCCTGTCATAAGCCTGCTGCTTTCCGTATCCTGAATCCGTCCGCTCTGGATATACAGCGTCAGGTTCCATTTGCCGTTCACACCCTTCACCCAGCCATAACGGTCTCCGTTATGTTCAAAGTGATAGGACCGTGCCGGTTCCAGCGCCCAGCCCAGCCGGTGCTGCAGCTCGCCGGTAAACCATTCCAGACCGTGCCGGTCGATGGTGTATTTGAAGCGGGCATTTTTGCGGACAGAGCGGTTGCCGTAATCCCGCTGGATCGTGACAGTCTTCTCTGCCAGATCAATTACCTGCTCCGGCCGGCAGAAGCCGATCACCCGCCCAAGCTGCGGGTAAGTATTCGTGTCGCCATGGGTCATCCCCATGCCGCCGCCTACCGAAACATTGAACCCGGCCAATTTGCCGTCTTCCAGAATGGCAATCAAGCCAAGATCCTGGGAGAACACATCCACATCGTTGGATGGAGGGACGGCGAGGCCGATTTTGAACTTGCGCGGCAGGTAGACAGGGCCATAGATCGGTTCCACCTCTACGCCCTCTTTGCTGTCCACTACCTTTTCACCGTCGAGCCAGATTTCGTGGTAGGCCGGCGTGCGCGGCGACAGATGATCACTGATCCGGCGCGCCCACTCATAGACCTCGGCGTGGACCTCCGACTGGTACGGATTGGGACCGCTCATCACATTGCGGTTGACGTCCCCGCAGGCAGCGAGGGTGGTCATCAGCGTATCATTAATGGTCTTGATCGTTTTTTTCAGATTCCACTTGAGTACACCGTGCATTTGAAAAGCCTGTCTGGTAGTCAGCCGCAAGGTGCCGTTGCCGTATTTGTGGGCCAGCTCATCCATGACCAGCCACTGGGCCGGAGTAGCCACACCGCCTGGTGCTACTACGCGCAGCATGAACTGAAAAGCCGGCTCCAGCTTCGAGCGTTCCCGTTCGCTGCGCAAATCCCGGTCATCCTGCATGTAGCTGCCGTGGAACTTAAGCAGCCTGTTGTCATCTTCAGGAAGGCTCCCGGTAATCGGGTTACTCAGCGTTTCGACAAGCGCTCCCCGCAGATAGTTGCTCTCCAGCTTAATATGTTCAACATCGCTTGGCGGGCCGCCGACGGGCTTCACCGCTGATTCATTATTCGCCATTGCTGGTAGTCTCCTTCCGCACTCACTGTTTGTTAATGCTAATACACATCGCGCTGGTAGCGCTGCTCCTGCTGCAGGTTGTCCAGATAGGCCGCTGCTGCTTCAGGGCTAAGTCCGCCCTCCTCTTGGATGACACTAATCAGCGCAGAGTGTACGTCATGAGCCATATGCTTCTCATCACCGCAGACATAGATATGGGCGCCTTCCTGAAGCCAGGCATACAGCTCATGGCTGTGCTCCAGTATGCGGTGCTGCACATATACCTTCTCTTCGGTATCCCGGGAAAAAGCCACTTCCAGCTTCGTCAGCACCCCGTCCTTGAGCATCCGCTGCCAGTCCGTCTGGTAGAGGAAGTCCGTCACGAAATGACGGTCGCCGTAGAACAGCCATGTCTTGCCTTCTGCACCCTGCTCTTCCCGCTCCTCCAGGAACGAACGGAACGGTGCAACTCCCGTGCCGGGTCCGATCATAATTACAGGCACATCGGGATTCGCCGGAAGCTTGAAATTCGGATTATTCTGAATATAAATCGGCAGCGTGTCTCCAGGCTGCACACGTTCGGCGCAGTGCACTGAGCAGACACCATAGCGTTCACGTCCATGGGATTCATAACGTACCGCGCGTACCGTGAAATGAACCTCATCGGGATTGGCATTATAACTGCTGGCTATAGAGTACAGTCTGGCCGGCAGCTTGCGCAGAATCGTTACAAAGCTGCGGGCCGGAACATCCCATGGCGAGAAGTCTTGAATCAGGTCCAGCAGATCGCGTCCCTGGATATATTCCTTAAGCTGCGGTGCCCGGTCCGGCAGCAGAAGCTCATGAAGACCTGCAGCTGTGGACAGCTTCGCTGCCTGTTCCAGCAGCGGTTTGGTCAGAACCGTAATTTCATAGTGGCGGAGGAGCGCTTCACGCAGCGGGCCCTCTTCGCCTTTTTTATTCAGGGGAACAGGTTCTTCGGAACCCCAGCCCATAGCGGCAATAATCTCATCTACCAGGCGGGGGTGATTCTCAGGGTAGACTCCCAGGGCGTCGCCCGGTTCGAAGGTTATGTTCGATCCTGCCAGCGACAGCTCCAGATGACGGGTTTCCCGGTCCGAGCCGCGGCCGTTCAGATTCAGATTCTCCAGGACTTCAGCCTGAAAAGGATGATTGCGTGAATAAGCCGATTGCAGCGATTCCGCATGTTCTGCCGCAAGCACGGCTTCTTCAGCAATAGCCGGAGCGCTTCCAGCACCGTTCAGAGCGGTAATCACTTGTTCCATCCACGCAGCAACCTGCTCGTCATAGTCCAGATCGCAGTCGACGCGCGGACTCAGACGGTGGCCGCCGAGTTCTTCCAGCTTCTGATCGAAGTCCTTGCCGGTCTGGCAAAAGAATTCATAAGAGGTATCCCCGAGTGCCAGCACTGAAAAGCGCAAATGCTCCAACCGCGGGGCTCTTTTACTATTGAGAAATTCATGAAAAGAACGTGCGTTATCCGGTGGTTCGCCCTCGCCATGAGTGCTGACCAGGATCAGCAGGTTCTCCACCTTCTTCAGCGTGTTGGGCTTAAAGCTGTTCATTGCAGACACTGTGATCCCGAACCCTTGCTCCTTCAGCTTGCCCGACAGGCTGGATGCAAGGCGCTGGCAGTTGCCGGTCTGTGATCCGAATAGCACGGTGACCTCACGGGAAATGGCTGGCTCTACCACACCGCCTGCGGCTGCCGTGCTTGCGGACGGGGCTGCAAGCACAGCGGGCGCTGCGGCGGAAACCGCTGCTGCCCCCTGCAGGGTCATTGCCGATATATAACCGCCAAGCCAAATTTGCTGTGTCTGCGTCAATGTCGGCAGAAGCCGGTTAAGAAGCTCAACCTGTTCCTCGTTAAAAGGACTGTTCGTAACTTGTAATTGCAACAATATCGACCTCTCCTCAGCATAAAAATCTTGCTTCCCTCTTAACATCATAAATTCAGGCTATCACAATTATTTGAAACGATCAACGAACCTCCAACCAGCCAAAATCAATCATTTAATCCAATAAATTCAATAAAACGCAGAAAAGCCGCTTAAATCAGAGTAAAAAGCTCTGATTTAACCAGCTTCATTATAATTTATGATAACTTCTATTAGATAAAATGATACTTAAATTTGCCCCGGAACCAGTCCAGAGACTTTAGCCGGGCCCATAGTCAGCAGCTGCACCAACTGTCCGGCCATGAACGCAGGCGAATATTTCATCCCGTTATCCAGCCACCACGTAATTGCCCCAAGATACAATGAGGACATCAGCTCTACAAATAAATCCTTCGAAATTAAGGGCTGATCCCGGAATCCTTCATCCAGCTTTTGCTTAAGCAGGCTTCCCAGATCGAAACGAAAGCTGTGAATTCCCCGTCCGCTGAGCATGATCTGATAAAAGAGTGCATCTTCAGCAACGGTTGCCAGTATCTTTTCCAAATTACGGGTTAAATCCCCGACGGCCAAAAGCCCCCCTTGCACATGAGCAGCAGGAGTAATGAGTGCCGTTACCTTGCCGGTAATTTCAGAGGTGATTTTCTCCAGAAGCTCATACTTATCCGTGTAATGCAGGTAAAAGGTAGAACGGTTTATTTTGGCGCGGCCGGCGATATCATTAATAGTCACGCTGTCAAACCCTTTTTCGGCGATTAAGCTAACCAGGGCATCCCGGATCAGCTTTTTCGTCTTCACTACACGCAAATCGGTTTCTCTAGACATATTCGTCCCCTCCGTCTATCATCTCCGCGATACACCACACTTGCAGCCGTATTGGCCCTTATCCGGCAAAAACCCAAGAATCAGTCATTGCGGCCAGCTTCTCAGAAAATTATAGTTCGTTATATCCGATAGAGAAAGCAGGCGATTGAAGTATGGCAGAGAGACAAAGATCTACAGCAGATTTTCCGGTAGGCTTTGATGAGGAGCTTCATCCGGAGTTCAGTATCAATTTTCAAATGAACCGGTTTTACAGCTGGACTAATGATTCGGAGATGCTTGAGGAATTGCGTTCAGCGGCCCCGGACATTCATAGTTACGCGGAGTTAATCGAAATTTATCTGAAGCTGGGACAGCAGGCAGTGGCGGCGGATAAAAAGCTCAAAGCTGCCAATTATCTGCGCGGTGCCGAATTTTATATGCCGGAGGACCATCCCTTGAAGCACACTTCCCGCCAGCAATTCATTGCTCTAGCAAGAACACATTATCATGTGGAAGACAAGCAGCATTTTGACATTTCCTATGGCAAAGGATTTCTCTCCGCCTACCGTTTCGCACCACAAGCACCGGCAAAGGGTTCTATCGTCCTGTTCGGCGGCTTTGACAGCTATATCGAAGAAATCTTATTGATGGCGCTTGTGTTCAAGGATGCGGGCTATGATGTGGTTTGCTTTGACGGGCCCGGACAAGGAGCTGCTTTGGAGGACTGGCATTTGCCGATGACCCATGAATGGGAGAAGCCGGTAACAACGGTGTTGGATTTTTTCAACTTAAAAGAGGTGACCCTGATCGGCTTATCACTCGGCGGCTGTCTGGCCCTGCGGGCTGCAGCATATGAAAATAACAGGATCAAACGGGTGGTGGCGGATGATATATGTGCAGACTTTTACAAAGTTCTATTAAGACAGACGGGGCCCCTGGAAGACAGCATCAGCACTCTGATGGTACAAGAAAATGAAGCGGAAATCAATGCGCTCTTCAGCCGTTTAATGAAACAGAATTTAATGCTGGAATGGGGCATCCGGCAGGGGATGCATGTAACCGGAAGCCAGACACCCTATGGATTTCTGAAGCAATCGATGCTCTATACTACAGCGGAGATTTCTCCGCTTCTCTCACAGGATGTTCTTCTTCTGGCGGGGCAGGAGGATCATTACATCCCCCTTGTTCAGTTTGGCGAGCAGATCAGCTCCCTCACCTCTGTACGGTCACTGGCCACCCGTTTGTTCACGCGTAAGGAGCAGGCCCAGAACCACTGTCACGTAGGAAATATCGGTCTTTCCATTAATGTGATTCTGAACTGGCTGCAGCAACTGGAGGAGTGAGTCGTACCTTGCTCTTTATCTTTTGGTCATAACCCGCTTGAGCGGTTCTTTCAGCAGGTGAACTACTACCAGCAGACCTCCGGCGTTGATCGCCAGGTCTGCGAGATTCAGGATGCCTCCCCGGCTGCCGAAGACCAGAAAATCGGTCACCTGGTGGTAAATAACCCGGTCAATGGCGTTGCCGGCAGCCCCGCCGGCCAGGAACCCCGTGGCCGCTTCCAGAATGGGGCCGCGAAGTTCCCCCTTGCGTCTGTAATAAAATATTCCAGCAACAAAGAGCACAGCGATGATGGCAAAATATTTGCCATAACCCTGAAATGAGCTGAATGCTGCCCCGCTGTTCTCATAATATGTAAATTGCAAGTGTCCGCTCCACACCTGAATGGTCTCCCCAAGCTGCATATTGGAGCGTACCCCCCACTTGGCAGCCTGGTCTACGATTACAACCAAGATGGTTATCAGATAAAATAGCATCACAGCCGCCCCCCTCTTCATCCGGAAAAATGAACAAGCCTATGGATTCTAAACACAGCTTATCACATTACAGCCTCTGGAATCATCCCTCTGTCCCCTCACTTCCCACACTTCCCTTCCACCAGCCAGATCCTTCATGTTACAGCGGATAGTGCATGGGTTAAACATTCTTAAGTTAACAAATGATTCTGGAGGATGATTCCATGGATTATGTGTCTGTACTGGTGAAGCTTACAGCCGGATTTGTCGGGTTATGGGCTATGGCAAGATTATTGGGCAAAAAGGAAATTTCCGCACTAACCCCTTTCGATTTTATCTCGGCCGTAATTCTTGGCGATTTGGTAGGGAATACCATCTATGAGCCGGATAAATCTGTACTGCTGCTGTTGTTTGCGCTGGCTGTCTGGACGGTGCTTTCCATTATATTTGAAAAGATTACCCAGCGGGTGCGCAAGCTGCGCAAACCGCTGGAGGGAGAGCCGGAGATCCTTATCCGGGACGGGAAGATCGACCTCGCCAAGCTGCGCAAAAATAATCTTGACTTCGAGCAGCTGCGGATGATGCTGCGTGCGAAGGATACGTTCTCGATGAATGAGGTGGCATATGCCATCTATGAAACCAACGGATCACTGAGCATCCTTAAGAAGCCGCAATTCGAGCCTGCCACGCGGGAGGAGCTGGACATCAAACCGCAGCACACCCGGCTGCCCCGCAGTCTGGTGGAATCCGGTGTGGTGCAGCAGGCCACGCTGGCCAGTCTGGGGTACGACGAGACCTGGCTGCGCAGGAAGCTTCAGGAGGAAGGTCACCCGGATCTTGATTCTGTAGCTTATGCGGAAATCAACGAAGAGGGGGAGCTGGCAATCATCCCTTCAACCTTGCAGCATGCGAAACCAGGTGAATATTAAGCCCGGGAATAAAACACCGCATCATGGCGGATTGAAACCAACTAGGAGCTTACAACCGTAGGGATTCACCACCATTCCAAAATCAATGGGGGCACGCTGGAGGCCCGGATTGTTGTACCATTGGCAAGATTAGCGTCTTGTGACTTGCATAGAGCTCACTTTGTTGCACAAGAGCAAGATTAGCATCTTTTGGGTTGCTTTTGGGTTGCTTTGAGCTCAAATTGCCTTCCCTAGCTCTCTACCCGCCCTATCTTACGACATAAATTCCCTGCACAAAGGCATACCTGCCTTCGGCCCTTCAACAACGGCATTTCTGCCGTTGTTTCCAGGCTTACCTGCCTTCGGCCCCTCAACAACGGCATTTCTGCCGTTGTTTCCGGTCATACCTGCCTTCGGCTCTTCATCAACGGCATTTCTGCCGTTGTTTCCAGGCTTACCTGCCTTCGGCCCCTCAACAACGGCATTTCTGCCGTTGTTTCCAGGCTTACCTGCCTTCGGTCCTTCAGGGGCTGTCCCAAAAGTAGATTTTCTATGAAGGGGGACAGTTCTCTTCATTCTTAAAACCACAAAAAGTGAGCAGAGCAGCGATTCTCCCGTTACTGGAGAATCGCTGCTCTGCGTTCTTGGTCATTGGCTGCTTGCTTTAGCAGATTATGGGCGAGGGAAAGCCACCCGACTTCGAGGGTCACTTTTTCCATCCCTCGAAGCAGAAATCGCCGGAAGCCCCGGTTGTTCTTCAGTTGTCCAAACACACTCTCCGGTTCTGTCATCCGGCGCACGGCCAAATCGTAACCTTCTTCACTCCGTAGAATCTCCCGAGCCTGACTTTGGTACCGCAGCCGTTCCAAACTGACGACCACTTCCCGATTTCCCGTCGTTTTTGTACAACGTTCCTTCAGTAGGCAACCAGCGCAACTTGGGCTACGGTAATGACGTTTTCTGATTTTATATCCGCTCTCCAACGTTTCCTTGCTTTCTTTGCGGAAATGCAACGTTTGTCCGGCTGGGCATGTCCATGTATCCCCGGCTTCGTCGTACGTCCAGTTCTCAATCTTTCCGATACTCTCTTTCCAGGCTTTGCTCTTTTCTTTGTGGTAGCTCCCGTATTTGACCACGGCCTTCACGTGTTCGTTTTCCAAATACGCATAGTTCTCTTCACTGCCGTAGCCTGCATCCGCAATCACCGCCCTCGGAAGCTTCCCCAGGATCTGTCTTGCTTTTTCCAAATGTGGCTGCAAGCAGCGGGTATCGGTGGGTCTTTGGTGTAGACTGTAGGCCAAAATAAACTGGTTTTCGGTCCCAATCTGTACATTGTAGCCCGGTTTGAGTTGACCATTTCGCATGTGATCTTCCTTCATCCGCATGAAGGTGGCATCCGGGTCCGTCTTACTGAAGCTGTTTCGGTCCCCGAGCAGGGTTTGGTATTGCTCATATTTCAGCAGTCTGGGCAGCAGATCCTTGCGGAGCTGCCGAACGGCTTTTTTCAGTGGTTTGTCCTTAGGCTTGTCCAGCAGTTGCGACTCTAGCTCCCGGGTCATTTGTTCAAGTTTCTCACTACTCATCTCGGTGGGCTCACCTAGTTCGCTCAGGTCTTGGCCGCGGTGTTCCTGTTCTTCTTGTTCCTCCGCAGCCTCAATGTCGGCAAACAATGTATGTACCTTTTCTTGCAGCTTGGACTTATGTTTACTAACGGCTTTCCCCCAAACAAAGGTGTAGCGATTGGCATTGGCCTCGATCTTGGTACCATCCACAAAGTAATGCTCCAGAGACACGTATTTTTCGTCAGCCAGAAACTGAAGCACGGCTGTAAATACCGTTTCAAGGACATTCCTCATTCGCTGGGAACGGAAGCGATTCAGCGTGCGAAAGTTGGGGCGTTGCCGTCCGGCGATCCACATAAAGGGAATGTTCTCCCGTACTGCTTTGGCGATTTGACGAGAGGAATACATTCGCTGGGCGTAAGCGTAGATAATGACTTTGGTGAGCATCTTAGGGTGATAGCTGTCGCGGCCGCCGCCGGGGTAAGCCGCGTCAAAGATGGCGTCGTCTAGCCGATTTATAGCGGCATTCACGACACGAACGAGGTGGTTTTCTGGAAATATCTTCTTCTAAATCCATTGGCAGGTAAAGTTGGTCCATGGTATATTGAATGTACAAAGAAATCGCTCCTTTTGAGATGGTTGGTGGTACTTCCATTTTACCAAAAGGGCGATTTCTTTTGTGATTTAAGAGAAGAATTTAGAAACTTTTCCCGCTTAAACAGCGGAGAGGACGGACTGATTGTGGAAAAGCGGAAGCGTTCGCCTTGGTCTCCGGATTTTCACCGCTAAGGGGAATAAAAAAAATCTGGAGAGCACAGCGATTGGAACAACGGTCTGTTCGCGCAGCGTCCACCCAAGTACTCACGTTGATCCTACTTAAAAACAGAGGGCTATCCCAAGCGCCATTTCATGGCTTTTGGGACAGCCCCTTCCAGGCTTACCTGCCTTCGGCCACTCAACAAAGGCATTTCTGCCGTTGTTTCCAGGCTTACCTGCCTTCGGTCCTTCAACAACGGCATTTCTGCCGTTGTTTCAGGCTTACCTGCCTTCGGCCACTCAACAAAGGCATTTCTGCCGTTGTTTCCGGTCATACCTGCCCTCGGCACTTCAACAACGGCATTTCTGCCGTTGTTTCCGGTCATACCTGCCTTCGGCTCTTCAACAACGGCATTTCTGCCGTTGTTTCCAGGCTTACCTGCCTTCGGCCCTTCAACAACGGCGTTTCTCTGCCGTTGTTTCCGGTCCACATCCGGCCTTTAAAAAGCCCCTAACTTCTTACACCCTTTATCCACAACAGAAAAAACCCACCATTTCCTAATCTACCAAAAAACGCGAGTGTCTCCCGCAGGATACACTCGCGTTGTCCGCCCGCCGCATGTTTCTGCGGCAGGCATTGCCTTGCCTACATTGTCAAGCCGGAACGTTTACAAGGCGTCTTCTTGCCTTACTTCCGCCGGAACGCTTACCCCCGGCCTCTTGCCCTGCTTCCGCCGGAACGCTTACCAACCGGCCTTTTTGCCCTGCTTCCGCCGGAACGCTTACCCCCGGCCTCTTGCCCTGCTTCCGCCGGAACGCTTACCACCCGGCCTCTCGCCCTGCTTCCGCCGGAACGCTTACCAACCGGCCTCTTGCCCTGCTTCCGCCGGAACGCTTACCACCCGGCCTCTCGCCCTGCTTCCGCCGGAACGCTTACCCCCGGCCTCTTGCCCTGCTTCCGCCGGAACGCTTACCAACCGGCCTCTTGCCCTGCTTCCGCCGGAACGCTTACCAACCGGCCTCTCGCCCTGCTTCCGCCGGAACGCTTACCAGGCGTAAGCCTCCGGTGCCGGGCGGCCCGGTCCCGGGAAAATCTCGTCCAGCTTCTTCAGCGCATCCGCTTCGAGCACGATCTCGGTCACTCTCAGCGAGTCCTCGAACTGTTCGAGCGTCCGCGGCCCGATAATCGGCGCGGTCACCGCCGGATTGGCCAGCACCCAGGCCAGCGCCACCTGGTCTTCATGCTCCCCGAGCTCCTTGCAGAGCGCGGAGAACTGCTCCAGCTGGCTGCGGTGCTGCTCCAGCTTGGCCGAGCGGGCGCTGCGCACGCCGGTCTTGGACAGCGCATTGCGTCCCAGCAGGCCGCCGGCCAGCGGACTCCAAGGAATGACTCCCAGGCCCAGCTCCTGCGAAGCCGGAAGGACCTCCAGTTCCGGTGTCCGTTCCAGCAGGTTGTACAGATGCTGCTCGGAGACAAGCCCGAGGAAATGGCGTTCCTTGGCCTTAGCCTGGGCGGAGGCAATATGCCAGCCCGCAAAATTGCTGGACCCGATGTAATCGGCTTTGCCCTGGGAAACCAGAATTTCAAAAGCCCCCCACAGCTCATCCCAGGAAACATTGCGGTCAATATGATGCATCTGGTACAGTTCAATATGGTCGGTCTGCAGGCGTTTCAGCGAGCCTTCAAAATGCCGTCTGATCTTGTATGCGGACAAACCGGGGCCTGAATTGGGGCCGTCCTGCTCGTCGAACATATCATTGTATACCTTGGTCGCCAGCACGACCTTCTCCCGCCGGCCGCCGCCCTGCTGAAACCAGCGGCCGATAATTTCTTCGGTCCAGCCGCGCCGGTCATTACCGCCATACACGTTGGCGGTATCAAAAAAGTTGATGCCCGCATCCAAGGCGGCATCCATAATCTGGAATGCTTCTTTCTCCTCAGTCTCCGGACCAAAATTCATCGTCCCCAAGCATAATTGGCTGACCTTCAAACCGGATTTTCCCAAATAACTGTACTTCATCCGCAATTCCTCCCTTTCATTCCTGAGTGGTTGTTTGCTTCGATTCCACTATATACCTTAGAGTCCACTGTAAGGCAAGCCCTGTTTACAAGTCATTATCGGGAAAAAGTACTTCCCCCGACTTCAGCTTGATTTCTACAATTTCCTGCAGTGTATTCGACAGCTCACCCGGAGGATAAGGTTTGGTCAGATAAGTCTTCACGTTTTCAAGCAGGCTTTTATCCGTTTGGTCCAGTGCCGAGGAGATCACAATCGGAACCTTCTCCGTCCGGGGATCATTTTTGAGCATACGGATCAGATCCCACCCGTCCAGCTCCACACCCAGCATCAGATCTACGACAATGGCCACAAAAGGCGTCTTTAGCGCCTGGTCGAATGCTTTTTGCGGATGGTAATGATGGGTGACCCGGAAGCCTTTGCCCTTCAGCTCTTCCGAGAGCAGCAGCGACAGGCTGTAATCATCCTCCACAATCATCACACTCGGCTTCTCTTCCTTGTCCGCACCCCACTTGGACATTTCCTCCACAGGCCTGCTGTCTTCCGCAAGCTGTACAGGGAGGCTGAACCATACGGTAGTACCTTCACCCTCCACCGAATCAATGCCGATGGTCCCCTTGTGCTTTTCAATAATTTCCTTGCAGATGGCGAGACCGAGCCCGGTTCCCCCAATCCGCTTGGAGGCGCTGTTGTCCACTCTTCTGAATTTCTGGAACAGCTGGCCAATCTGATTCTTGGGGATTCCCAGCCCCTGATCCTGAATCTGTACCAGAATCCGGCCCGGCTCATTGTGGAGCATCACCTTGACTTCATGGCTTCCCGGTGAGAATTTGATGGCATTGCTGAGCAGATTGGTGAGCACCTGGACTATTTTGTCCTTGTCCACAGACACTTCATCAAGCACTGCCTCGTCTTCAAAAAGGATATGATGGGTGCTGCTGAGCTTATACTGGTCAATCACGCCGAGCACAATTTCGCTGAGATGGGCCGGTTCCACATTATACTGCTGTGTACCTGACTCCATTCTCTGCAGATCCAGAAAATCATTGATCAGCTCCGTCAGGCGTTTGGCTTCCTTGTGAATCGTCTCCAGATACTTCAGCTGCTTCTCCGGCTTCATGGTTTTGGACAGCAGCAGCTCCGTGAAACCAAGAACACTCGACAGCGGTGTCCGCAATTCATGGCTGACCGTGCTGACCAGCTCTGACTTCATCACATCAAGCTCGTATTCACGGGTAATATCGCGGTGTACGAACAACGTGCCGATCCGTTCCTCACGCCGCAGCACAGGAATGGCATAGACGTCCACATGCTGAATCTCTTCCTTGCCCAGCGAGTATTTCATTGTACTGGAATCCATCGCTGTTTCAGCCATCGCATTCTCATAGAAGCTGCGCAGTTCCGCCGATTCATTGGACTTGCCGGTGAACGCATCCAGCCAATCCTCCGCAGGAATAAGCGAGCCTTCGGTCCATTCGTAGTGGAACAACTGGCTAAGAGCCTTGTTGATATGCTGCATGACGCCTTCGGTATTGACGAACTGGATTCCCTCATTGACATTGTTGACGATATCCTGGTTCAGCTTGCGCCCGTGTTCGATTTCTTCGTACATCATGATCCGCTCAATGGCCAGCGCCACCCGGCTCACAAGGCCCTGAATTTCGCTGATCTCCTCTTCGGTGAAGGGATGGCCGATCCGGCTGCCGCAGAATACCGCCAGTATCTCGCCGCTTCCGCCCACAACAGAAGTATAGTAGTCGTAGCAAACAACTTCATCAGGTGAAATGCCCTGTTCCCGCGGCGAACCTGTTCTTTTGACAATATAGGATTTATCCTCTTGCAGGCGATGCAGCATATCAAGATGGTTATGATCAAGGTACTGCTCCACCTTCTCCTGCGGCACACCTTTGACAATGGCGATTTTGTCCTTGACGAGAAAAAAGAGGCTGGAATCAAACGCATAAATCTGGTTCATGAACCTGCTGAATTTCTCGGCGAATTCCTGCTTGTCCAGTGTATAAGTAAGCTCATGATTCAACTGGTTATAGCGTTCAAGCATCACTGTGGTCTGCTCCGTATTCTGGAGCGTAACCGCCAGCTGCTGCTGTACACTTTTGAGGGAAGTGATATTGTTCGCAATCAGGATATACTGGTAGACCCTGCCTTCATCATTCAAATATGGCATAACCGTCATATGAAGCCACACGGACGCCGAACCATCCTTCACCAGAGTCTCCACTTCTCCGCTCCAGATCCCGCCGGTCGATAGTTTGTTGAAGATCTGCTCAAGCTGGGAATCGGTAATATTAAGCAGTTCCAATAACCGGAAAGGATAACCTAGCATTTCGGAATGGCTGTAACCTGTATATTTGCTCAGATTGTCGTTGGCGTAAGTGAACAGTCCTTTATCCGACAAAATACCGACGGCTGAGGTCTGATTGAGCGCCTTCATGATGCTTTCAATTTCAATCAGAGAGCGCTCCAGCTTGAACTGCTGGTCCTGAAGCTCATCCTGCTGAGCCTGCAGCTCTTCGTTCTGCATCGTCAGCTCTTCTTCCTTGTCCTGGATGCTGTGGGCCATATTCAGAAATGCCTCATACAAGCGTCCGATCTCATCCTGCTTATGCAGTCTGCCGAGCAGAACCGCCTCACCCGCCGCAAGCGAATGGGTAGCCTCCTCCAGCCGGACAATCGGATCAATCAGTACTTTCAGCATCCGCCAGATCATCAGTGTGAAAAAGAGGAGCAAAAAAGCGCTGATGCCAAAAGCGGCGACGGTATAGCCGTCGGCCTTCCGGATCGAACGGTCCGCCATCTCACTTAATTGCTTATCAGAGTTGTCCTTGAAGGCCTTGGTATAGGCGAGAAAATCATTCAAAGCCTGCGTGCTGCCGCTCTGCGAAAGGGTCCGGATTCCCTCATAATCATCACTTTCAACCAATTGAATCGCCTTTGGCAGCGTCTTGCTTTTGTAGTTAGTATAAAATGTTGACAGCGCATCCCGGTATTCCGCCTCCTCCGGCGACAAATTCAGCGTGGCGTATTGATCCAGAATGCCGTCCAGATTCTCAAGCGCTGTATTCAGCAGAGTCAGCTCATTGCTGTTCTTCAGGGCAACATAACCTCTGGCCCGGAAAAACACCTCGTTCAGCGCACCGGCCAGCGCGTCTATGGTATTTGCTTTGGTCTGCAAGACCTCCCGCTCCGCCCTCAGCCTGCTTTGCTGCGAGTTAATATAGAAGAAGAGGATGGTCACTGTCACGACCAGGAGCAGAAATAATAAGGTAATGATACGGTAATATTTCGTTTTGATGCTGCGGTTAGAGAGTATCGCTGTTCTCATTTAGAATGCCCTCCACAATTTGCAGGAGTTCCATAGGGCTGAACGGCTTGGGCATAAAAAACCGCGCTCCGGCTTCCCGGGCTTTACTGCGGTCGTTCTCCTGAGCCTTGGCGGTCAGCATCATGATGGGCATGGCGTTTTTTTGTTCTGCGTCCAGCGCCTCCAGCACTTCAATTCCGGTCATCTCGGGCATCATATAATCCAGAATGACCAGATCATACAGCTGCTCTGACAGCTTGGTAAGTGCCTCGGCACCGTTCTCGGCTGTATGAATCTCCACATGCTCCAGGTCCTCCAGCGTGTCTTCAATCAGCATCCGCAGAACCTCTTCATCATCCACTATAAGTACTTTTTGCATTTCTGCTTCTCACCTTTCTGCTCCTCTTGATGACGTGCAATTTTCTGTATCAGAACAGAAATCTGTGTGCCAGCCGCTCTATTCTGCTCAGCAGTTCCGGCAGATGAAAAGGCTTCACCACGTAATCGTCAGCCCCCGTCTGCAAGGCATGGATGATGTCGCGCTGGTTATTCCGTCCGGTCAGCATAATCACTAGAATATTCACTTCCGGGTAGCTGCTGCGAATCCGCTCCAGGACCTCCAGCCCGTCCAGCTCCGGCATGATGCCATCAAGCAAAATAATATATTTGCCGCCTTGCGCATACCAGTCCGATTCCAGAAACTGCGGGCCGCCTGCATAGCTGCTGACCTTCACATGGCCAATGCCCGCCGGTTCCCAGGCTGCAAAATGATGGGTCACAATCCGGCGGATCAGAGCGTCGTCATCTACGACAATCACATTCAGCAGCGATTCTTCTAAGCCTGTGCCGAGCTGCTTGGTATACAGGGTGGTCCGGTTCCTTCCTTCAGCCTTGCTGGCATATAACGCCTGGTCTGCTTCCCCGATCAGCCGGTCCGGTTCATGAAGTTCTTCGCGGACCTCCGTAATGCCGGCTGAGAAAGTAACATGAAACTGCTCCTTTTTGGCGGTAAAACTTCTTGCGGCAAGCTCATGCTGAATCCGCTGCACCACCAGAAGCGCTGAAGCCGAATCCGTATTCGGCATAAATAAGGCAAATTCTTCTCCGCCGAACCGGCAGAAGGTATCTTCTACACGTATGGAACGGCGCACCACCTCGGAAAAGGCCTGAAGCACTTCATCGCCGACCAGGTGGCCATAACTGTCATTCACATGCTTGAAATGATCCAGATCCATCAGCGCCACCGAAAAAATCCGGCCGGTCCGCCGGAAATCGGAGACAAGCTGCTTCATCGTCTGATTGAAGTACTTGCGGTTGAACGCACCGGTCAGCTCATCCACAATAACCGATTCCTGCCACTCCCGCTTCAGCTCAAAACGGTTCTTGATCAGCACCAGGAACAGGTCGATGTCCAGCGGCTTCGCCAGATAGTCCATCACACCGAGCGAATAGGCGTACATTTGAATATCCTTGGAATGCTCGCCGCTGACGATGATGATGGGAATCCGTTCTTTTTTGGCCTTGCCGATGATTTGCCTCAGCACATCAATTCCACTCTGGTCCGGAAGCAGAATATCCAGCAGGATCAGATCCGGCTTGCTCTCATAAAATATCTTCAGTCCGCGCTCGGCGGACAAGGCGATGCTGACATAATAGGACTGCTTTTCTAGAGATTCGCGTAAAAAAGCCACCAGCTCAACATCATCATCAATGATCAGAATCTCATGCTGGTGGTGAATGCCGTGTAAGGGATCCGTTTCCGGCGGATGAGAACCGTGCAGCATCGGATGTGCTGCATCTTGTTCATCGTCAAAAAGCTCCAAAAGCGGGTATAAGTAATCCCCCCATTCCGCTTCCGTCCAGCTTCGTTGGACATCCTCCGAGAAATACAGCATGATGCTGCCCGCCTGCTTCTCGACCTTGACGAGTCCCACAGTTCCGGCGGTACCCTTTAGATTATGCAGGAAACGGTAAATATCTTTTTCGTTAACAAATTCCTGTGAAGACCAATTGTGGAGCGTTTGTCTGGTACGCTGCTCGACCAGCTCTTTGTATTTTCTCGTTGTCATTATTTCTCCTTCAAGCCGCTAATATAAACAAGTTACTTAATCATAGCTTCTCAGCCCTGTCAACTGTATTCTATGAAAAAAGGGGCTTAAGATCAAATCTATGAAGATATGGACAAAAAAACTTCGGTTGTAGAGTTGCCGTTCCTTTGCCATAATGATTGAAATGGTTCATTCCGTTAAAGCGGCGGATGGACAAAGCACCAGATAAATCAGTATAAATAGGAGGCTTTACATTGAAGGGGATTATCACAGTACTGGGAAAAGACAAAGTCGGTATTATTGCCAAGGTCTGCACCTATCTCGCAGGCCACAATTTGAACATTCTGGACATCTCACAGACCATCATACAGGATTACTTCAACATGATGATGATCGTGGATATTTCCGCACCCAGCAAATCCTTTGAGGAGATTGTGGAGGATCTGCAGCAGGTGGGTGAAGAGATCGGCGTGGAAATCAAGCTTCAGCATGAGGATATCTTCAATATTATGCATCGGATTTAAACCATTAAAAATTAAGATATGGCAAAAATAAATGAAGGAGTTAAACCTATGATTTCAATTGTGGAAGTACAGGAAACGAATAAAATGATCCGGGAAATGAACCTGGATGTCCGTACCATTACGATGGGAATCAGCCTGATGGACTGTGCCCACGCAGATATGCGTGTGTTCAATCAGAATGTGTATGATAAAATCACCCGCTCCGCCGAGAAGCTGGTCAAAACCGGCGAAGATCTGGAGCGGCAATTCGGTGTGCCGATCGTCAACAAACGGATATCGGTTACCCCGATCTCCATTGCCGCCGGAGCGGTCCACACCGATACCTACGTGCCGGTTGCCGAAGTTCTGGACAAGGCAGCCAAGGAGGTCGGTGTGAACTTCATCGGCGGCTTCTCGGCGCTGGTGCAGAAGGGCTGCACCACAGGCGACCGGATTCTGATCGAGAGCATTCCTGAAGCGCTGGCCGTAACAGAAAGAGTATGTTCTTCTGTCAATGTCGGCTCCTCGCGCAGCGGAATCAACATGGATGCTGTGAAGCTGATGGGCGATATCATCCTTCAGACCGCAGAGCGCACCAAAGAGCGCGACTCCATCGGCTGCGCCAAACTGGTGGTTTTCTGCAATGCCGTGGAGGACAACCCGTTCATGGCCGGTGCGTTTCACGGAGTCGGTGAACGCGAATGTGTGATCAACGTGGGCGTCAGCGGTCCCGGTGTTATTAAGCGGGCGCTGGAGGAAGTAAAGGGGCATGATTTCGAGACTCTTTGCGAGACGATCAAGCGGACCGCCTTCAAGGTTACCCGCGTGGGCCAGCTGGTTGCCCAGGAAGCTTCCAAACGGCTGGGCGTGCCTTTTGGCATTATCGATCTGTCTCTGGCGCCAACCCCGCTGATCGGGGATTCCATCGCCGAGATCTTTCAGGTGATGGGGCTGGAAGAAGCCGGGGCACCCGGCACAACTGCCGCACTTGCTATTCTTAACGACAATGTCAAAAAAGGCGGCGTTATGGCTTCATCCTACGTTGGCGGACTCAGCGGCGCTTTTATCCCGGTCAGCGAAGACCACGGCATGATTCAGGCGGTGCAGCGCGGGGCGCTGACACTGGAGAAGCTGGAAGCGATGACCTGTGTCTGCTCGGTAGGCCTGGATATGATTGCTATTCCCGGCAGCACCAGCAAAGAAACCATCGCCGGCATCATCGCCGACGAAGCCGCCATCGGCATGGTCAACAACAAGACCACCGCAGTCCGCGTAATTCCGGTTATCGGTAAGGAAGTCGGCGAAATGGTGGAGTTCGGCGGTCTGCTCGGCTATGCGCCGGTGATGGCCGTGAACAAGTTTGACTGCTCCGGGTTCGTTAACCGGGGCGGACGTATTCCGGCTCCGATCCACAGCTTTAAGAACTAGACTTATGAAGAAGCGCCGCCTGCCCGGCAACGGGGAGACGGCGCTTTTGTTGTGTATTATAGATACCGGAGACCTAGCTCCTGAAAAGGAGCTGAATGTTCCAAAGGCGGGGCCGCAAGGGTCAGTTCGCCACATGCTTCAGCTTGCCGGGAGCCATAACCAGGTACAGCTCCTGAATCTGCTCCCCGCTTTTGTCCAGTGTTAGACAGAGCACCGCTCGGACCTCTCCTTGCTGCTTGAACACAAGATTCGGCTCGCCGTTGATGCTGACGACCGCGCCCTCCCACTCACGCATCCGCTGGAGTACTCTCCGCGAAGTCAGCAGTGCCAGCACGCCTTTGCGTCCCACCATAGGTCTAAGAATCGTATGCACTTCCTGCCCGCCCCCGTCACCGACAAGCACAGGCTGTTCAGCCAGCAGCGCAAGCATTCCGCCAACATCATAAGCGGCAAAAGCGGCGGTGAACCGTTGCAGCAGCTTTTCTCTTGAAGCGGGGTTCCCCTCCCCTGATGCCGCTGGCGGCAACTGCTCCGATTGCAGCGTGCGTTTGGCCCGGCTGAAAATTTGCCGGCAGTTGCTCTCAGACTTGCCAACCATCTCCGCTATAGCATCATATTCGTACTGAAAAGCCTCTCTCAGCACAAACACCGCTCTTTCCGTGGGAGACAGCCGCTCCAGCAGCACCAGAAAAGCATATGACAGCGTATCCTTCCGCTCCGCTGACGCTTCCGGCCCGTCGTAAGCCTCGCTTACAGGCTCGGGCAGCCATTCTCCAATATAAGTCTCTCTGCGGCTGCGCGCAGAGCTGAGAATATTCAGGCAGCGGTTGGTAATCCCCTTAGCCACGTAAGCCTTCATATTGAGAATACCGCTGAGCTCCCTCTGCTGCAGCCCGGCAAAACAGTCCTGCACGGCATCCTCCGCATCAGCCACAGTTCCCAGCATTCTGTAAGCAATCGAGAAGGCATAACGATTATAGCTGCGGTAGATTTCCTCCACCGTGAGATCTTCCACTGTCTGTGGAGTCATGCTGCCAGCCTTGCTGTCCCGGTCCTTCACTGCTGTCCCTCCTGTGCTTCTAACCTAAATTCTGTTGTGGATCAGTTAAAACAACCCGGATACATTCCGGTAGAGATCGCGATGCGGTTCCAGTTGTTGATAGTATTGATGACCATAATCCAGTCCACGAACTCCTCCTGGCTGATATGCTCCATAACCTTGTCATACAACGCCGCAGGAACCCCAGCTTGACTAATAAGGGTTACTGTCTCGGCAAGTTCAAGCAGTGCTTTTTCCTTTTCCGTAAACAACGGCACCTCATGCCATGCACTGAGCAGCAAAATATGGTCCGCATAATCGCCCAGCTTCATCAGGTCCTTCGCATGCATATCCAGGCAGAAGGCACAGCCGTTGATCTGGGAGACGCGTATTTTCACTAACTCATATAATACCTTATCCTTGATTCGTCCGCCTCCATACTGCTCCAGTGTCATCATTGTCCGGAAAGCCTGCTCATTTACCGCTCT
Source organism: Paenibacillus graminis (assembly GCF_000758705.1). Lineage (NCBI taxonomy): Bacteria > Bacillati > Bacillota > Bacilli > Caryophanales > Paenibacillaceae > Paenibacillus > Paenibacillus graminis. Next base: position 4,497,030 of record NZ_CP009287.1, read on the forward strand.
GTAATTAAATCTTAAACTCATTCTAATCGCCTCCATTATGTGTGTACATACTGAAGACAATGTACCTTGCGGATTTGTGACAAAGACCTCAAAAGCAGAACAAAACGGCTACGCCGCCCTTCACTGGATAACGTAGCTGTCTTGGATTTCAATTTAGCGTTGCCTGGAGGACCTTTCATGAATCCGGCGGAAATTCCAAGTGGAAAAAGGATCATTCATTTGCCCCAGCACACGGATCTCCGCAGTCTATGTTGGAAAAAGGATCACTGATTCAGCTCATTTCGCTCCCGATTAAGTAAAATCACCAATTAAGTTACCTCATTCTACTTAAATCTCCCATTTGTAGATTTGGAGGGGAAATAAGTTCCCTTTTTCCAACTAGCGGTTGTTCACCTGCTTCTTCGCCAGCGCGGGTTGGAAAAGGCTATCGCCCTTGGCTCCGGAGCTAGCGGAACTTTACCACTCAGCCTCCATGTCTTGCGCTTGGGGTGCTTTTAAGAATCCGCCGGGAACTTCCCCATGAAGATGTCGGCCATGCCAGATGACAAAAAAAGCCTCCCGGCCTGAACTCAGGCTGGAAGGTTTTTGACTTGAATTGGGCTTACGATGTGAGCGGAGAGGCCGAGGGAATCTCAGGCTGCGGCTCTCTTTGCCTTCTTTGCTCTTTTGATCGATATCATCCGCCAGCCTGTCAGCAGCGCCGATACCAGGCAGATAGCCGAAGAGGTCATGAACACGACATGCATGCCGGAGAGAAATACATCCGGACGACCCGGGATAAGGTCGGTTACCCGGTAGCCGGCTTTGCTGCTCATTACGTTGAACAGTATAGAGGTGGCAATGGTGATGCCGACAACCATCCCCACATTGCGGACCAGCGAGTTGACGCTGCCCGCTGAGCCGAGCTGGGTCCGCGGGACGGTGGACATCACCAGTGAGTTATTCGGCGACTGGAACAACCCGCTGCCGATCCCCAGCATGGCAATCCAGACGCCCACCAGCGCGACGGCACTTCCATCATGCAGACGGGCCAAACCAAATTGTGCGATCACCATGACAATCAGACCGGCGAAGGTAAGGAATTCCGAACCGATTTTGTCGGACAATGCCCCGCTCAGCGGAGCGACAATGACCATGGAGATCGGAAACAGCATGAGCAGAAAACCTGCATAAAATGGCGACAGGTTCAGCATGTTCTGCGCATAAAACGGGGCGATGATGTTAAAGCAGAAATTCGCTACGAATACCAGAAAACCGCATAGTATGCTGAGCGAAAATAACGGATTCTTGAACAGGGACAGCTGCAATAGCGGCTGGCTCCGGCGCAGCTCTACAATAAGAAAGACCATAAAAGCTGCGGCTGCGGCCGCCAGCGCCGAGATAATCCGGCTGTCTCCATAGCCGAGCTGCTGTCCGAGCAGCAGGCCTGCAAACAAGGCCACTATAAATATGGCGAACAGCAGGCTGCCGGGAAGGTCAATCTTGGCTTTTACCCGGATCAGATCCTTGGGCAGAACCTTCCACCCCAGCACGATGGCGATCAGACCAATCGGAACGTTCACCCAGAAAATATATTCCCATCCCAAAGAAGAGACGATTATCCCCCCCAGGCTGGGGCCGGCAATACTGCCAAGCGACACAAAGGTACCGATCAGTCCCAGCGCCTTGCCCCGTTCAGTGGCCGGAAAAATATCCGTGACAATTCCCTGGCTGTTGGCCATGGTCATCGAAGCGCCGATTGCCTGAACGACCCGCGAAGCAATCAGCAGCGGCAGGCTTGCGCTCAGGCCGCAGAGCAGCGAGCCGACGACGAAGATAATCGTGCCGATTTTAAAAATCCGGATCTTACCGGCGATATCCCCAAGCTTTCCGAAGAACAGCACGGCTGAGCAAATCGCCATCAAATAACCTGTCGTGACCCATTCCACCTTCGCTACCGGCAGGTGGAGCTGCTTCACGAGTACCGGCAGGGCAATGTTCACAATGCTTCCGTCGAGCGTGGACATAAAGGTGAACAGATTCAGCACGATCAGAATGATCCAGCGTTTCTTCTGGACCGCCGCATCCTCCTGATAAGTAGCAGTCATTGTACTCATGATCAACACCTCTAACTCTTATTCCAAAACTAGTTGCGCCCGCAACCAAACTTCGTCTTCCCAGTGTACCGCAACTTAGTTGCGTGCGCAACTATTTTATTGTACTATTTTAAATTATAAGAAAGTGCCTGCTGTCCGCAGGATTTTAACCAAAGAGGTGTCCATGTTGAATTCAAATAGAGAACCCATCGGGAAGCTGATCTCCCAGCTTTATCGCCAGAATCAAAAGTTTCTGGTCAAAGAACTGCTGCCTTACGGTATCGGCAGCGGCGGACAGCACATCTTTTTGAAGCTGATTGTGAACCGTCCCGGCATTACCCAGGATCAAATGACTAATGAAATGAAATTCGATAAAGCCACAACTGCCCGCTCGGTGAAGAAGCTGGAGGAAGCCGGTTATATTGAGCGGAGAACCGATCCCAAGGACCGCCGCTCTTCCCTGCTGTATCCGACCCCCAAGGCGGTTAAGTTCGCTCCTGTCCTTCAGTCGATCCTGGCAGACTTAGACAGCAAGCTTACCTTCGAATTAACTGAAGAAGAAGCCGACCAGCTTGTTGCTTTGCTTCAAAAGGTCAGCAAAAATTCGGCCAATCTATGAATATGCCACAATATTTTTTGATTCTGGCAATATGAAAGCTTGAACTGTGACGAACTGGCCATCGATTACTAAGGCGATGTAGGAGATGCGTGGGAATGAGTTAACCACGCCCCTACATGTTCAAGTTCCTGCTGATTCTGATTCCTGCCTCCCCGCATCCCTGCTGTTCACAATCTGCGCCACCTCTTGGGTAATGGCATCGCCGCCCAGGCTCTTCCACTTGGCTGCAAAGAGGTCAAAATCGCTGAGCGGTGAATCGCCGACAATAATGTTCAGGAAGGTCTCGCTCTCCAGCTTCTGCAGCTCGGGCCAATGGCTCCGCATATGCATTGTGCTTCCGTAAAAGACACTGCGCACTCTCTCTATAGGGGTTGTGGATAATACAGAGACTCCGTATTTGTAGGCATTGGCCGCTTTCCAGCCCTCCAGATTTTTTTTGGGCTGCTCCTCATCGGCAAGCCAGAGATCATACAACAAATGAGTGTCCGGGTCCAGAGCATCCGGATCAATCTTGCCATGGAGTGCCTGCTGCATATCCGCATAATGCTTCTCAATGGCATCTGTATAATCAATCAGCAGATCGAAAGGATAATACGCCCTCGGCTGGATGCCGGTCTGCGCCGAGAAATCATCCAGGCTCCGGACCGCCTCCAGATTCGGATCTCTTCGCCGTTCCAGCCGGGTGAACGCATTCAGCAGCTTCACCACAGCTTCGGGATGCTCATAGCCTTTGCGGACGACAAGATAGCGGTCGGTGACCGGAGCCATATGAGTTACGAATTTGCCTGAGGCATCAAGCGGGGCGGCAAAGGCCCTCCATTCCGCCCTGGTATCCAGGGCAACCGCTTCCGACAGGGGATAATAGGGCATCCACCACGGGCCGAAGAACATCCCCGCTTTGCCGGAAATAATCGGCTCCTGCGTTTCCTTATACAGGGCAAAGTCCGGGTCAATCAACCCCCGCTTATACCAGTCGGCCAGCTTGCCCAGCGCTTCCTTGGCCTCCGGGGTGATCGAACCATAGACAATGTTGCCCCGGCTGTCCCTGATCCAATTGGTAGGGAACGCATGTAATGCGCTGAACAAGGTGTCCAAGCCGTTGACATGGGGCTTCGTGCCGTACACGATATTGTTGTATGCGCTAAGGCCAACGGTATCCCGCTTCCCGTTGCCATCCGGGTCTTGCTCGATAAACGCCTTGGCGATGGCTTCAATATCTTCAAAGGTGCGCGGAGCCGGCAGCTCCACCCGGTCCAGCCAATCCTGGCGGACCCACAGCAGGGACGGCGAATCCGCATGGATCGCCACGTTGGGCAGGCCATAGAGCCTGCCGTTCCGCATTCCATCCTGAGGCGCTTCGCCCTGGGTCGAATCGTACATATCCTTGATCAGCTCAGACCCGTACTCCTTATAGGTTTCGGTGAGATCCGCAATCATATCGCTATCGATCAATTTTTTCAGCTGGTCCCTGTCCACAACCATTGCGTCAGGCAGATCGTTGCTGTCGATGGCCAGCTGCGCTTTTTGCGTAAAAGCTTCTTCCCCTTTCGCTTCCCAGGAATGAATGACCTTGATATTCGTCAGACTCTCCAAGTAGCGGGAAATCGGATTATTATCATTGCTGTCTCCCGTATTGAGCCGGGAGTCGGGCACTTTGAAGCCGATCCGCATCACTACCGGCTCTTCATATCTCCCGTAAGCAGCAGATTCCGCCTGAGTTGCCCGAGTGTCTGTACCCCCTGAGCCTGCGGCTGGGGCATTCCCCTCCCGGCAGGCCGCGAGGCAGACCAGCGCCACAGCCGGAAGAACATATTTGACGGCTCTGTTCACCGCTCCATCCCCTCCGCACGGTATTCGCTTGGCAGCTTGCCGACATGTTCACGGAACAGCCTGCTGAAATAGCGGTCATCCTCAAAGCCTGATCTGCCGGCGATTTCGCATATCGGATCATAAGTTTCCAGCAGAAGAGTCTTGGCCAGCTCCAGCCGCATGCCCCGGAGGCTCTCGCCGAAGGTTTCACCGGCAAAACGGGCAAAGCACTGGCTGAAGTAGCCGCGGCTCATGTTGATCTCGGCGGCGACATCGCCCTGGTTGATCTTGTCTCCGGCATGGGTCCTCATGTAGCGCACCGCACGGATCAGGCAGAATACTACCTCTTTGCTGAGCCCCAGCTCAAGCATCCGCTGCTGGGCACACCCGGAAAACTGCCGCAGCCAGCTTTTCCATTGGCCCCAGTTCAGGTTCCCGGCAGCAGAGGCTTTCAGCTGTGCCGCTTCTTCAGCCTTCAGGAGCAGTCCGCTCCAGTCATGGAGCAGCAAGTGGCTGAAGGCCGAAATCTGTTCCTGCGCGGGCTGCCTCTGCTGCACCCCGGCTGTAAACCCCTCCCAAGCCTCCCGGTCCAGGGTCCATCTCAGATTCTGCGCCTCTGACAGCATATCTTCTCCTGCAGGCAGCCGTTCCCCGGCTATTCGTTTCAGCCCGCCAAAATCCAGCCTGGCCGGCTCCTCAGCCCCGCAGTAATAAAACAGCGCATGCCGGACAGTCTTGCCCAGCACTTCCTCTGCCTCCTGAAGCAGCTGATTCTTCAGTCCGCTCACCAGCGCCGCTTGCCAGCCTCCGCCCAGCACCGTTTGGAGTTCCCGGCAGGTTTCGTTGTCCGGATACCGGCTGAGCAGCGGCGTCATCCACATGTTCTGAAACGCAATCAGCGGATTATTTTTTGTTACCGACAGCCGAAACAGCTCTTCTTCATTGCCTCCCGGCAGCTGCGGAAGATAGAGCAGCGCGAGATCAGCAGCCATCACCTTGCCTTCTCCACGCGCCAGCAACTCCCGGGTGCTGTCTTCCCATTTCACCCGCTCGACCAGGCGGCGGATGGTCTCATCGGCGTTCTCCACTTCCAGCAATGTTTTGACAATATAATCAACCGCTCCCAGACGCATCGCCTCCTGCACATAATCAAACTCATGATGGCAGGTCAGCACAACACAGCGAATGGCCGGATAACGCTGGCGGACCTGCCGGATCAGCTCGAAACCGGACATGCCTGGCATGGTCAGATCCACAAACAGCAGGTCTGCTTCCTGCTCCCGGAGGAGCGTAAGCGCCGCGTTGCCGTCTCCCGCCTCGCCGACGATCACCACTCCGAAGGACGACCAGTCAATCAGCGAGATGAAGCCTTTGCGCACCAGACGCTCATCATCGACTACAACAGCTTTAATCATCGAAGTCCTCCTTGCCTTTTATGGGGATGATAATGGATACGGTGGTTCCTTCATTTGCAGCGCTATGGATTTGCAGTGTCATCTGCTCTCCGTAATACGTTCTCAGCATACGCATGACGTATGAGAATCCGATTCCAAGCCCGCGCCCCGTTACCCCGTCATCCGAGAGCAGTTCTGCGATCCGGGCTTCATCCATGCCGGTTCCGGTATCCCTGACACACAGCTGCACTTCCCCGGGGCCATGCGCCGTAATAATCACATCCACTCTGCCGTTGTCGTTAAGGCCGTGATAAATCGAGTTTTCCACCAGCGGCTGCAGCAGGAACCGGGGGACCGCTGCGCCCAGCACTGTCTCATCCGCCTGCACGTTGAACTCAAATTCATAGTCATAGCGGATGCGCTGCAGCTCCATATAATTGCGTATCGCTTCAATCTCCTCCCCGATCGTAACAATAATACTCTGCTTGCCGAGGTTATAATGGAGTACCTTCACCAGCAGCGTCACCAGCTTGTCGATTTCCTTCTGGCCGTTCAGGCGGGCCAGCCATTGTACCGTATTCAGTGTGTTATGCAGAAAATGGGGGTTGATCTGACTGAGCAGCTTCTCGATTTCGAACTGGCTTTTCTGCTTCTCATTGCGGGCTACAGCCAGAATCAGCTCATTGACCTGATCCTTCATCTGCTGGAAGTTCATCAGCACGAAGTCGAACTCCGCAACGTTCGTAAAAGCCACCGGAGCCGTTACATTCTCCGCCATCCGGATAATTTCGAGGTTCACCTTGCGCAAAGGGCCGTAGATCCTTTTCCAGATCAGCCAGGCCAGCATTCCGGCAAACAGCAGAGTCGAAAGGGCGAGCAAAATCATTTTGTAGAACCAGGAAGAGATTTCACTGCTATATACTGATTTCTTAACCGCGGCCATAAGCTTCCAGCCCTGCGGACTCTCGTAGCGGAACAGATGATAGCCATCCAGCACCTCATGGGCAGGACCCTTGCTTGCCCGGGCTGCTTCCACAACAGATGCAGGCAATTCACCGTCAATCACATGAACATCCTTGTTATTCTGGTTGACCAGCAGATGATTCACCTGCATCCCGTAAGCCTGCGGATTGAAGATTTTGCGCAGCAGGCTGTAATTCGTCTCCAGATAGATGTACAGCTCATGCCGGCCGTTCACACGGACGATCCGCCGCTCCGAAAAAACTACATTGTCGCCAACCGCATACATCGTTTCGTGCGGCCCGTAATAATCAGCCCCGTTGTAGCGCATAAAGGACGGAAGCCTGCCAAGATCGAAATCCCGCCGCGTACTCATATTAGTGAACAGAACAGGGTCATCGCTGCCTGGCATAATATATGCCGTTAAGCCGATGTAAGGATTGGTGAAGTTGACGAGATTGATCTTCTGGTTGATTGAATTCATGATCCGGGATTTGCGGTAAATCTGTTTCTCCTCCAGAAAGGAAGACATCTCTTCCACGATTTGACCATCCAGCGCAAACTGCTTCGAGGCAAAATCCAGATTATCGATGGCGTTCTCCAGGATCAGCGCCTCCTGCTGCAGGCTTGCCCGGATGCCGCTGCCGATTTTGCCGGAAAGAATGGAATAAATCGATGTATAGGATACTATTCCGACTATAAGCAGCGGGAGCAGCGTTCCGACGAGCAGATATATCACCAGCGTCGTCCGCAGCGATTGGCCTGCCGGAGTCTGCCGGAGCGCTTTCCTTTTGAGTATCCGCACGTCCTTCTTCTCCTCCAATGAAAGCGTTTCACCTAGTACTCCAAGAATACCAGATTTATCTTAATTCGAACAGAATAAGGCAGAGCAGCTACCTCACCGCCCTGCCCTGCTTCTATTTGCCCGAGTGGCTTACTTCACACTTTTGCGGGCTTCGAACAGCTCTTCCGCTTTTTTGACCGAGAAGTCCATCACATCGGCATAGCCGAGTCCGTTCACTTTATCATGCATTTCTTTGTTCAGCTTGTCGTATTCCGCCTGATTTTTGGCAAAAACCATCTTCCAGGAAATCTGCTGAATCACGGTTCCAATCTGCTTATTCTTCTGCTCCAGCGTTTTGTCCATCGTCAGCGGTGCTTTACCGGTGAAGCCCTGAGGCGCAACGGCAAGCCGTTTATTTTTCTCAAAATATTCCTTCGCTGTCAGCACGCCCATCTTTGCTCTCCAGTCGCTATCGAGCTTCGTAGGGTTGCGCTCCAATGATGTTGTCCATAAGTTATGGTCATAAGGCTCGCTGGTCTGCGGATTCACCATTGCGGGCACAATAAACGAAAAGTTCATCTGATTCGAGCCATAGTAATAGTCGCCGCCTCCGTATTCATCGGGAACCTTCGTGTTCTGCTGATCCGCGTACGCCTTCCAACCGAAATCGGTAACTACCGGCTTGCCGCTGCTGTCAATATCCCAGGCCAGCCCCTGCGGTCCGTTCGGTACCGCCGTTCCGCTGCCTGCCGAGATCATCGCGCCTTCAGGCGTATACATCCAATTGAGGAATTCCATAATCCGCGCAGGCTCCTTGGCTTTCGCGCCGATCGCGATGATGCCATTCCCGCCGTAAACGTTGAAGCCTGTGGAATACATCAGCTCATCCTTGAACGGTACAAGTGCGAAGCCCTTGCCTTCTGCTGTTCTTTCCGGCGTATTGTAGTTGGCAGCGCCCAGCCACGGGAACCAGGAGAAAAGCAGACGGCCATCCTTATACTTGGCCACCACATCATCAAATTTCTGCGTCAGCGAGTCGGGGTCCAGCAGCCCCATCTGGTTCGCCTCGTAATACAGCTTGAGCGATTTCATGTACCAGCTGTCCCCGGAGATGAAATCATAATATTTCTCTTCGTCCGCTTTGACATAAAGTGCTGTGTCGGGAATTTCGTCATAGCCCGTCATATTCGCGAACTGCTTTGCCAGCGTCATTTTATAGTTGCCGTCCCAGTCGGACCAGAGCGAGAAGGCATAGGTTTTTTTCCCCTGCTCATTCTTGGGTTCAAGCTCCTGCATCTTCTTCAGCACCGGCAGATAATCCTCAATGGTGCTGATTTCCGGAGCACCGGTTTGCTGATACAGATCCCAGCGCAGATCCGGTCCCCAAGTCATATCTTTTCCTTCGGAAGGTCCCGAGGGATTCGTGGCAACACTGTTCCCGATGCCGTACACCGCGCTGCCCCCGCCAAAAGCAACCTTTGCTTTCTCTACGGCTTTCGGAAACTGCTTCGTGATATCCGTACCGTATTTATCCAGCAGCCCATCCCGGGTCCAGTCCAGCAGCAGCTTGCCTTTGATCGCATTCGGATAATGGTTCTTGTCGTCCCCGAAGACAATGATATCGCCGAGATTGCCGGAGGCCATCATAGCGGAGATTTTGGTGTCCCCGCCGGTTAAATTGGAGGCGACAATGTCCAGCTCGATGTTGAACTTGTCTTTGATAATTTTGGCGAACCAGCCGGTCTGCGGCCCTGCATAGTTGGCAGTGGTAGAGAATACTGTCAGCTTCAGCGGCTTGGAATGGTCGAGCGCCCCGTCACTGGGCACTGCGGACCCAGCCGCAGCATCCGTCGCTTGAGCCGCCGGCTTGCCGGTGCTCTCTGCCGTGTTCGTCTTGCCTGAGTTTCCGTTACCTCCGCCGCAGGATGCCAGCACCAGCACCATGCTCAGCAGAATGAGCGGCAGCTTTTTAAATTTCATGGCTTCATACCTCCTAAAAGTTTTGTGAGCGTTGCTTGCTAGAAAGTCTTCGTACAAAACTCGATTCGAACGGCATAGACTTAAGTATTGTGAGCGTCGCATGCTTGAATTACTTCATACAAAACCCGCTTCGAAAGCATTGACTTAAGGCTGGTGGACACACCGGTCAGCCTTTGACGGCACCGATCATAATGCCCTTAACAAAAAAACGCTGGAAAAACGGATACACGATCAGAATCGGCAGCACAACGATCATCGTTACGGTCATCCGGACGGAGGTCGGTGTCTGCATGTTCTGCACGCTGGCCGCCATATCCGGGGAGCTGCGGATGAGTGCAGCCAGCGAGCTGGACTCATTCAGATACCGCCAGAGCAGGAACTGCAGCGTGTAATATTTGGTATCCGTCATCAGAAATGCCGTGTCAATGAAGGAATTCCACTGGTTGACTGCCGAAAAAATCGTAATCGTCGCCAGAATCGGAGTAGTCAGCGGGACGATGATGCTCCAAAAGGACCGCAGAACACCCGCCCCGTCCATCGCTGCTGACTCCTCCAGTGAAGGCGGAACAGCCTCCACGAAGGTTTTGACGAGAATGATGTTGAATGGAGTAATGATTGTCGGCAAAATATAGGCCAGATAATTGTTGGTCAAGTGCAGATTGTGCATGGTGATGTACCAGGGAATCAGCCCTGCGCTGAAATACATGGTGACGACAACACTGCGGTACCAGATCTGCCGGCCCCACATCTCCTTCTTCGTGAACAGATAGCCGAGAAAGGCTGAAGCGCCCACGGTGAGGAAGGTGCCCGCTAGGGTCCGATATACAGACACCAGCGCCGCATGGCTGAGTCCGCTGATCCGCAGCACCTTCGAGTAGTTGTCAAAATGGATCTGCTGGGGGTAGAACTTAATGTCACCCGCCGCGCTGAGATCATTCGAGCTGATGGTATTGATGAAGAGGTAATAGAACGGGTAGATGCAGCTCAGGGTGAACACACCGAAGAGCACATAGATGATTCCCTGGAACAGGGCATCGCCGGGCTTCAGCTTTTTTAGCAAATGGAATCACCTTCCTTAAATGATCGACTCATCGCGCACTACCTTGGACAGCGTATTGGCCGCAAACAGCAGGATGACACTGACGACCGACTTCAGCATACTGACCGCCGTGGCGAACGGAAAATTGTTGGCAAAAGCGATGTTATACACATACAGGTCCAGCACTTCTATCGCATCCTTGTTCATCGCATTCTGGAAGGCAAAATACTGCTCCATGCCGTTATTGACAAAATTGCCGATGGAGAGCAGCAGCAGCACGAAGAAGGTCGGGATGATGCCGGGAACGGTGATGTGCCAGATTTTGCGGAACCGGCTGGCCCCGTCCACTTCCGCCGCTTCATACAGCTCCTGGTCTATGCCGGCTATCGCCGCCAGGTACAGGATCGCACCCCAGCCAAGGGATTTCCACCAATACCAGGCAATCATGGTCAACCAGACATGAGAGCTGGAAGCCAGAAAATTGAATTCCTCATTCACGATCCCCAGCTGCACCAGAAAGTGGTTCACAACACCGTTATCCACGGAAAACAGTGAAAAGGCCAGCGCATAAACGAGAATCCAGCTGATAAAATTCGGAATCGTCGTCAGGGTCTGCACAAATTTCCGGTACCAGCCCGCCCGTATCTCCGTCAGCAGGATGGCAAAAATGACCGGAAAAACCGAGGTGACCAGCCCCAGTGAACTCATCGCCACCGTATTTTTCAGCACGCGCAGCACCTCCCCGGTCTGCGTGGGATTGGCAACGAGGGTGCGGAACCACTTCAGCCCGACATAGGGTGTGTCCGACAGCGGAATGCCGGGGATGAAATCATAGAAGGCGTAGATCCACCCGCTGACCGGCAAATAATAGAACACAAAGGTCACGGCAAGAAAAGGAAGCGCCAAAAGAAACAGCTTGTATTTGTTCTGCAGTTTCCAACGGGATGGCCGGACCGGTTCCACGCCGCGAAGCAGCTCGCCTGAAGGTACCCCCATATTGAATCTCCTCTATCCAGATTTTTGTTTGCGCTTTCATCTTAGACTAAAAAACCTCCCTCCCGGGAGAGAGGCCGGAATGGCCTTCTGGGAGAGCGGTAATACAGTTTCGGACGATTTTCACAGGCGAGCGGACGAATTTCCTGCTGCCGCCTTTCTGATCCTCCCTGTGAGGGCTAAAGAAAGGCTGGTCTGCCTTTGTATCCAGGCAGACCAGCCTACGGCACTCCAACAACGGCAGTTCTGCCGTTGTTTCTGCACAAACCCGCCTACGGCGCTCCAACAACGGCAGTTTTGCCGTTGTTTCTGCATAAACCCGCCTACGGCGCTCCAACAACGGCAGTTTTGCCGTTGTTTCTGCACAAACCCGCCTACGGCGCTCCAACAACGGCAGTTTTGCCGTTGTTTCTGCACATCCCCGCCTACGGCGCTCCAACAACGGCAGTTTTGCCGTTGTTTCTGCACATACCCGCCTACGGCGCTCCAACAACGGCAGTTTTGCCGTTGTTTCTGCACAAACCCGCCTACGGCGCTCCAACAACGGCAGTTCTGCCGTTGTTTCTGCATAAACCCGCCTACGGCGCTCCAACAACGGCAGTTCTGCCGTTGTTTCTGCACAAACCCGCCTACGGCGCTCCAACAACGGCAGTTTTGCCGTTGTTTCTGCACATCCCCCTAACGGGGCCCGTTCAAAAAGTTTGTGTAAGAAGTGCACGTATCTTCTTTACGCTTCATTAGTTGTTTAGGTGGAAAAAGTATAACTAATTTGCTTGAGCATCGAGCAACCCGGCAGGCTAAGTGGAAAAAGGCACACTAATTCAGCCCGTTTCGCTCCATATAAGGGAAAATTGCTAAATTAAGTTCCTTTTTTCCACTTAAATCTCTCGATTGTTGATTTCTTAGGAATTTAAGTTCCTTTTTTCCACTTGGCTTGCCGCTTCGGCGCTCCAACAACGGCAGTTCTGCCGTTGCTTCTCCCCCTACAGAAGATCATCATATTTTTCCTAAGTAACTTAAAATATCCCCACGAGCGGGGCCTTTGCGCTGGGCCTTTATGCTGGGCCTTTATGCTGGGCCTTTGCATGGAGCTGATTCCGGTACTTTGCGGGGACCCCGATTTATACTTTCTGATATGTAAAAAAAGAGCCGTTCATCTGCAAGCTCCGCAAATGAACAGCTCTTTTACATCCATCTCATCAATACTGCTGCTGCCTGATTACAGCAGCCAGTCTAAGCAATGCTATACTGACCGGCTTAAGCTTCTTCCGCAACCATCCGGTTCGTCAGCCTTCCCAGCTTTTCTATCTCCACGGTAACCTCGTCACCCGGTTGGAGGTAGACCTGCTTCTCCGGCGGATACCCCATCATGACACCCTCCGGAGTTCCGGTAAGGATGATGTCACCCGGCGACAGGGTCATGCAGCTGGAGATGTAGCTGATGATCTGCCTGCAGCCGAAAATCATGTCCGAGGTGTTGGAGTCCTGCCGGACTTCTCCGTTCACTGAACAGCTAATGCGCAGAAATCCGGGATCGCCAACCTCATCTTCCGTTACTACATAAGGCCCGGCCGGCGCAAACCGGTCGCAGGATTTGCCCGCCAGCCACTGGCTGGTGCGCGTCTGCAGATCACGGGCGGACAGATCGTTGGCGGCAAAATAACCGAACACTGCATCAAGCGCCTCTTCCTCGCTTACGTTTTTGACCGTCCTGCCGATCATAATGCCCAGTTCTGCTTCATAATCGACCTTCTGCGTCGAGCTTGGAAGCGGTACTTCCATGCCGTGACCGGCCAGGCTGTTCGAAAACTTGCTGAAAAGAATCGGGTATTCCGGCAGCGGCATTCCGGTTTCTTCAGCATGTCTGCGGTAATTCAGCCCGATGCAGATGATTTTGCCGGGATGGCTGTACACGGTGCGAATTCAAGCAAGGTTTCATCTCTGTAAAAAGCCTTCGCTCCTTCATCATGATAAGGCAGCGTGCCGGCAAATTTACGCAGGCTGCCGAGCGCCGCTTCCCCTCCATCGAGCAATTCTCTCAGCGTTGCCGGAACAGCCTCCGCTGCCAGCTGCGGCAGTGGATTCAGCGCCGCCGCCACATCCAGAATGCCCTCTTCCCTCTTCACACCCAGCCGCAGGTTGCCTGATTCCCAAAAATTCATTAGCTTCATCTGTGCCTCTCCTATCTGGTTTAACCTGCAAAACGATTCGCCGTCACTCCCCTGATGCCCGTATTTGCCTTGAACAGCCCGCCTGCAAGCGGCCACCGCTGCAACTCCTCAGGACTCATACCGCCACGTGCCGAAGTAATATACAGCTGATCCAGGTGCTCGCCTCCAAAAGCGCATGAAGTTACGAGCGGTGCAGGTACTTCAATTTTTCCAAGCTGTTCGCCGGTGTGGGGGTTCCAGCGGGAGACACAGCCGCCGTTCCAATGGGCCACCCAGATCATTCCCTCGCTGTCGATGGTCATTCCATCCGGTCCGCCCGCACCTTCCGGGAACCGCACCACTGTTCTGCGTCCGCTGACCGTGCCGTTCTGCAGATCATAATCCATTACATCCACGCCCCGGGTCAAGGTATCAATGTAATACATCAGTCCGCGGCTGTCATCCCACGCCAGGCCGTTGGAGATGCCGATCCCCGACAGTGCCTTCCGCACTTTGCCTCCAGGCTCCATCACATATAAGCTTCCCGCATCCCGCTTGTCCTCCATGCTCATGGTGCCGAACCATAGTCTGCCCTTGCTGTCGCATTTCGCATCGTTCAGCCGGTTGCCGGGAAGATCTTTCTCTACTTGAGCCAGCAACTCCAAAGACTGATCTTCCTGAAATTTGTAAATCCCATCCTGCAAAGCCACCACCCAGCCGCCGCTAACTGCGGGAACAGCCGCGCTGATCTTTTGCCCAAAAGCATAAATCCGCTCGCTGAGTGTCACGGGGTCGACAATCCGCAGCTGTCTGCCATCAATATTCACCCAATACAGCCGGCCAGCCTCTGAATCCCAATGAGCCCCCTCGCCAAGCTCCGCTTGTACGTCCAATATCATTTCAGCCTGTATAATCACTGGTAATCCTCCTAACTCCACTCCAGAATATGACACCATTCTCTTCATTCTACCTGTGCAGAGTATAATTATCCACTATCCGCCGACCTGACAGACACCTGTCCAGTTTCACATGATATTCTGAAGTTAGGCATGAATTCAAAGGATAGCCACTAAAAAATACGGAGGGATACTAATGAAATACGAATGGAAAAAACAGGACAAAGCGCTGATTACGGTACCCGAATACAACTACTTCATGCTGAAGGGTGAAGGTAACCCAAACAGTGAGGACTTTGCCCAGGCGGTGGGTGTGCTCTACTCCCTCACTTATGCGATCAAAATGCTGCCCAAAAAAGGTCCGGCACCGGAAGATTACTATGAATACAGCATTTTCCCCCTGGAGGGAGTATGGGATCTCAGCGAAAAAGGCCGCAGCCAGGCAGCCCTCGACAAAAACGAATTGGTGTACACTATAAAGATCCGGCTACCGGATTTCGTCACCCCGGCTCTTGCCGGCGGTATTCTGGAGAAGGTGCAGGGCACGAAGCCGCACCCATTGCTGCAAAAAGCCGTCTTCGGCAGTTCCGAAGACGGCCTATCTGTCCAAATGCTGCATACAGGCCCTTATGATGAGGAACCTGCAAGCTTCAGGAAGATGGAACAATACTGCGCGGAGCATGGACTGCGGCGGCTCTCCAAGACCCACCGGGAAATTTATGTCACGGATGCGCGCCGAACACAGCCCGGGAAGCTGAAAACCGTGCTGCGTTTCCTGGTCGCAGAAGAGAAGTAGTCTGCAGCCGGTCTGCCTGCCGGACTACTCCGCCCCGCAGGCAGCATCAGTGTCCGGAAGGCATCTGCCCTTCAGCCGAAGCATCCATCTTCTGGCGGCCCATGAAGCAGGCGGCCAGAAGTGCCAGAAGCGCAGGTAGAGCAGCCCAGGCGAAGGTGCTGGTAATGGAGAATGACAGCCCGTCGGTAATTTTACTCAGAATTTCCGGCGGAATCTGTGCCCGTGTCTCCGGGGAGAGCAGCGCATGCGGGTCCTTGAAATCCAGCGCGCCGCCAGGTGCGGCTCCGGCAGTCCCCGTGAATACTTCGGTCAGCTTCGAGCTGAGATAATGGCTCTGAATGATCCCGAAGGCTGTGATTCCGATGGTCATCCCAAGCGAACGGATGAAGTTCAGCGTTGCGCTGGCCGAGCCGCGCTGCTGGGGGGTCAGGCCATGGATTGCGGCCGTACTGAGCACCGAGAAGGAGGCGCCGACTCCGAGTCCGATGAGGATCATATAGAGCGTGACGAGAAGGCGCGAGGCATCCGGTGCCAGGGTCGCTACAAGACCCGTACCGAGTACAAGCAGGGCCAGTGTGGGCACCATCAGGCTGCGGTAGCTGGTCTTGGCCATCAGGAACCCTCCGGTAGAGGCGGTAATGACCGAGGCGACCATCATCGGCAGCAGCACCAGCCCGGAATTCGTGGCCGAGCCGCCCAGCACGCCTTGGATGAAAATTGGAATATACACCGAGGCGGCGATAAATGCCGCACCGCTAAACAAGGCACATAAAATGCTGGAGGCATATAATCTCTGTCTGAATAAGGCAAAAGAGATTATGGGTTCCTTGGCCTTCGTCTCTGCGAACAGGAACAGCACCGCCAGTACGGCAAACGCCGCGAATAAGCCCAGGATCAGCGCGGAGTTCCAAGCATACTCTTTGCCGCCCAGTTCGAGTGCGAACATTAAGCTGATTACAGCGCCCAGCAATGTTCCCGCACCCGGCCAGTCAATGGGCTGCTTCGAATGCTCCACCGATTCCCGGTAGAAGCTGACCACCATAACAAATGCGATTACTCCCAGGGGAAGGTTGATATAGAAGACCCACTGCCAGGCAATGTGATCCGTAATGTAGGCTCCGAGAAGCGGCCCAAAAATGCTGGACAGCCCGAACACCGCACCAAAGGCGCCGCCCAGCTTGCCGCGTGTCTCCAGCGGAACAGCGTCGAACATAATGGCAAAAGCAATGGGCACCAGCGCGCCGCCGCCGATTCCTTGAAGGGCCCGGTAAGCTGCCAGTTGGGTGATGGTGTCTGCGGTCCCGCACAGGGCTGAACCGGTCATAAATACAATGATCCCGAAAATGAAAAATTTTTTGCGCCCGTACATATCAGACAGCTTGCCGAAAATCGGCATCCCCGCCATCTCGGCAACCAGATACGCCGAAGTAACCCAGACGAATTTGTCCATTCCACCCAGCTCACCAACGATGTTGCCCATGGCTGTGGCCACGATCGTGCTGTCCATGGAGGCCATCAGGATGCCCAGCAGTAAACCTGCAATAACAATGCCGAGATTCGGCGTTTTTTGAGCTGAGCTCATAGGACCCACTCCTTATTTTTTATAGTATGAATTTCACTTGGGGCATTACACTTTCATCTGATTCCTCACAATAGCATTCTGATGGATATCCAGAGAATCACGGTATTCAACTGTGCCAATTTCACAGCCGGTACCTATGACCACTCTCCCGCCTCTGACCGTTTCGGCTGCCGTACCCTGCAGCTCCACCTGATCTCCTTCAATCAAACCCGCAGCGAAGCTCAAATGTCCGGGATGTCCCGGTCTGATCAGCGCCCCGCCAAGGCTGCGTTTGATCTTGACGCTTCCGCCCCCGACCTCGGCTGCCCTGCTCGGACCATACAGCGATATTTCCAGCGTCTCCGCACTGAGCAGCCCGTCTACCTGGACCGCACCGCTAATCTGCATTTCCTCAGCATCACAATTGCCGGCTACGCTCAGATTCCCGGTGAATTTGATACCATCCACATGTACGCTTTCCGCCCTGATCTCCCCTTGTCCGCGCAGGGACTCACCCTCGATGCCGCCTTTCACGGAGCATTCTCCTGTAAGCTTCATATTTTCCATGACCAGGCTGCCATTGACCTTGGTTTCACCCATCAGTGTCAATTTCCGGCAATCCACATCCCCATTGAATGTGCATTCCCCGGTCACCTTGACGTCCAGGAAACATCCGCCCGCCGATGTTGAATTCCCCAGTATTTTCAGATTTGTCCGGTTTGCTGTCTCATCCACCGATCTTCTCCTCCATTCCCACACGGGCTCCGGGATGCACCGTCAGCCTGTCACGGTACTCTACCCGGCCAACGCGGCAGCCCTCTCCAATGATAATTACAGTACCTCTTACAACCTCTGCTTCCGTATATTCCAGGTCAAGAAAATCACCTTCAATTACCCTTGCCTGTAATTCTGCCCTCAATTTCGGGATCATGCCGCCAGCCAGCCTGCTCCAGGCTCCCGAACCGCCTTTGCGGATAACCAGACTCTCCACGCCTATCTCTTTTACCTTAGCCTGACCCTGCAAAACCAACTCGACACTTCCAGCGCTGAGGAAGCCCCCGATCGCAACAACACCTTCAGCGGTAAAGTTCTCCAGCTCACAGTCGCCTTTGATGTCAGCCATCCCGTTCAGCGTAAAGCTTTCTCCGTGCAGGCCGCCTTCAACCTTCAGCAGCCCGTCATGCTTCATCGTGCCGACCCGCAGGCCGCCGCCTATTTTGAGATCACCGTTCGTTTCCATTTGCTCTACCGTGAGACTGCCGCCCAACCTCATCCGGCCGTTTCCTGTAAATGTCCGGGCTGTCACCGGGCCGTTGATCCGGCTTAGTCCCTCCAGACTGACATGGTTATAGGCTCCGCCTGCTGCCCCTCCTATCCCCGCAATCTGTAAATCTGCCGCTGCATCTTTATCCATAATCTAACCTCCCCAATTATGCCAACCTACCGCAAACGGTTGAATCACTCATTATCTGTCTGCGGCCTGCCCCAGTCCTTCAACCCAGCTTGCCCTGCAGCTGTTCTGTCAGATCATCAAGTGTAATCCTGCTGATCAGCCGTACTCCCTCATCAAAAACAAGCTCTGACGGAGCCAGAGCCTGGAGGAAAAAGCCGACCCCCATTTTACGTGCAAAAAACAGCTCCCAGCGCTTGCCCTGAAATTGCGGCCGATTCACATTCAGCGTGTGGTGTAGGAGATCGGCCTCCTCCAGGCTCAATTCCCCCTTGCCGAGCAGGAGGTCAACAGCAACCAGATGAAGCAGCTGATCAAATGAATATTTATGTTCGTTCCTGTCACGCTGCCCATACCGCTCCAAAGTTATCGATGAAACAATGTTACGTTCTCTGACCTCTTCCAAGGTCAGCAATTGTTTTTGCACCCATGTCATATCCGACAGCTTGCCTGCCAGCTCATCCAAAGAAAGGTCATCTTTCTTGCTCAGAATATGCTGAATGCGCCCCAGCATTCGTTCCTTCGGAAAAAAGGTTTCCTGTCCGGTAAATGTTGACTTGCGGATGAACCAATTCTCCGGAATCAGCTGCTTTCGTTTCCAGCGGTACAGCTGTCCGTAAGAGATTCCGGTTAAATCCAGCAGCTCCTTCTTGGAGATCAAATCTTCTTCCATGGTGATCACCCCTAGCAGCATCGTAACATAACACTGTTACGTTGTAAACAAAGGAGTCCCTGCCTACCTATCCATTTCCGTAAGCTTTCTAACTTGTCTCACTGCACTTCCGATTGTATTCCATGTCAAAAAAGCGGACCTCCGCCCTGAGGAGGATTTCCGCTCATTCTTCAAGCCTATTCTATTGCATTATACAAAATTCAGTCCCGAAGCATAGGGAAGCGGAACCGGGAACAGCTCCTTCAGCTGTTCCCGGCTTGCGGCCGGCAGTTCAAGCTGCGGATCGGTGTCAAAAAACAGCGAAATCAGCTCCTTGTCATTCAGATGAACCGCCGTTCCATTCACAGTCAGCACAGTTTCTCCCCCTGGAGCAGCATAGTGAACCTTAACACCGTTGACGGCTTCCGGGGATTTCTGCTGCAGATATGGATGAATTTGCAGCCAGAGCCGGACGGGGTTGATGATTTTGACTGTGCCAGGATTAGGTGTTTCCAGATAAGCGCTGTTTCCCAAGGCTTCTATCATCTCCGTCTCATGCCATGGAACCGGTAACATAAGCTCAGAAATCCCATTCGCTGCAATCGCCCAGGTGATCGCTTGAAGGGCGGCCTCCGGTGCTCCGCCCCATTCGATAACAAGCGGTACGGCATCCGTCTTCAGCTCCTTTCTTACGGCGATAACAGCATAAGCCAGCAAGCGGCCATCCGTTTCCGCAACATAGATCTTTTGCTTTAGCTTATATATATCTGAGATGGCTTCAGCTCTTACAAGTGTGGCCAGCTCATATAAACTGCGATTAAACCGCACTTCACGGTTCTCTGCCAGCCTTTGCAGCCCAAACCAGTCCTGTTCTTCTGCCTCGCGGACGAAGGCCGGGCCAGCTGCTGCCTTTCTGACTGCTTCATTCTCTGTAGTCAGCAGGTAGCTGCGCACAGATCCGAAGGTATGGCATCCCTGCCGAATGTAGAGATCCCGTGTACCCGATACGAGCAGCAGCGAACCGCCTGATCTGTCGATATGATCAAACACGCGTTGCAGTATGGCATTAGCATAGCCTTTTCCCCGATATTCAGGGTGCGTGCATACCGAGCCAAGTGAGAATATCGGCACAGACGCAGCGCCTATCTGTATAAAACCCGGAACAAGTCCGGCAAAAGCAACAAGCTGCCCGTCCTTAAATACACCGGGTGAACTCATGAAACTGCCGGAGAAAATCCCCGGAAATTTGGCTGCCATTGAGGTCTGTTCCTCTCCCCGAAAGACCAGATCCGACAGCTCTGCCGCCTTTTTCAATTCTTCACGCGAGACAAAACGAATATCGCCCATGTTCCATTCCTCTCTCCCATACGCTCAGATCTCGCTGCATTAATTTCGCAGCACATGGTCCGTGCCGATTATATCAGCAGTATATAACACTTCGGGCCTCAAAATCGAATAACGGTTAACGATCAGCTTCTGATCACACCTTTCTCCCTGGCTTCACGCAGCCACTTGGGAAACTCGTTGAACAAACGGTCGTACAGCTCTTCGTCGCTGACTTCATCCAGGTCATCCAGGGCAAAAAAATCCGCATTGTCCACATATCGTCCCCGCAGATCATCCAGCTCCCGCAGCACGCCGTAATCCGCATGGCCAAGACCGACAAATTGCCAGAAAATATTGTGCTTTGAGCTGTCAATCAGCAGCTTGGAGATCTTCGGCGTCTCGTAAATTCCGCCATCACTGAAAAATACGACGTACACCGGCAGGGTGCCCGGATCTTCCCTGGTATATTTTTTGATGATGTCTGCCATGACAACAGGTTCATTATTGCCGATGCCAAGGCCCCCGAACATGCGCGGCCCCGGATAGGTGCGTTTCACATAGTCCTCATATCCGGCTTCACCTACACTGGGCATCCGTTTGCTTTTGGTGGCAAAAAACCAGACATCCAGCATTCCGTCATCATCCATGCTGGCGGCCACGGCAAGTATCCGTTCAAAAGCACGCTGGACCACTCCCTTCTGGTAAAGCGCTGACATGGAACCGGACGCGTCAAAAACGACGGCTACGCGTGCTTTTTCCTGCTCCATATTCTTTTTGCGCAGTGAAAGCTTCACCTGCTGCTTGTGCAGGTCGATCTTGGTCAGGTTGAGCCTCAGCGGGGGAGCTGGCTGTGCCGGCGGCGATGCCGCCGATGCTGCTGCCGTTTCGGCGAAGGAAGCTGACAGCTCGGCAGCAGCCGCAGCCGTATGACCCGGTTCGCCTGTACTGGCAGCCTCCGCTGCCGGTTCATCCTCCACCTCCACGCCATGGGCTTCCGCCAGCGGCTTCAGCCCGCCGTGAAAACCGCGCCCAACGGCCCGCAGCTTGAAGCCCTGTCCGTGGCGGTACAGCTCGGCAAGAACCAGGGAGGTTTCAGCCTTGCCTTCAGTCATGGCGAATACAAGCTCCGTATTCCCTGCCGCAGCACTGATCTTGCAGCCTCTGACCTCGGCAAAGGTTCCCGGCCCGTCCAGCGTCGCGGCGAACACGCATTTTTCAACACCAGAGCTCTGCAAGGCACGCAGATCGATGACAAACTCGCCGCTGTATTTATCGATCGGCTCAAACCGCACGGCCCGCTGCGGATCTACGGGCTGGTTATAGAAAATAAAATAATCGTCCGCAGGCACCCTTCCGTCCGGTCCCACCATAAAACAGCTGAGATCCAGCTCCGCGGGGGAGCTGTTGCAGGATATTTTCACTGTCGCATTCATTGAAGCCTCATCCAGTTTGGCATTTGAGCCGCTGATCAGATTAATGATTGTCCCGTCCATATGCAGTTCTCCTTTTGCTCCCAAGTTAAGGGTGTTAATCCCCATTCCGTTCCTATGCAGCAAAAGGAGCAGACAGCTCCCCGGAAAGGATGTGTCTGCTCCTGATAGCTGCGTATATTAGTACGCTATTCAGATCGTAATACGATTTATTCCTCTGTCTTCTGTTCTGCGGAAGCCTCGGAAGCTGCAGGCTCGTCCGCTTCAGCATCTGCTGGCTCTTGTGCTACAGGCGGTGCAATCCGCACAATCAGCGTATCTTCAGGGGTCAGCACTTCCCAGCCTTCATGCTTCGGCAGATCCGAAACCAGCAGCTGGTCGCCAACGTCGAGTCCGCTGATATCCACTTCAAAGGTGGCGGTCAGCTTGTCCGGCAGTGTGCGGATATCCAGCTCATACAATTCAACCTGCTGAATGCCGCCGCTCTTCACGCCGGCAGGATCTCCGGTGAAGTGGAAAGCCACCTTGGTATCCAGTTCAGCCTTCATGTCAATCTGGTGAAGGTCCACATGCAGCAGCTTCCGGGACAATGGCTGGCGCTGCACTTCCTGGATCACTACGTTTTTGGAGCCGGAATCCGGTAGTTCCACCTTGAGGATGGCCCGCGGGTTTTTGCCCAGAATCTCGTTCAATGTCTTCGCATCCGCTGTAAAGGACTGGCTATCTGAACCTGCACCGTAGACGACAACCGGTACAAAGCCTTTGCTCCGCTGTGAAGAGGTCGAGCCGGATCTTTCAGTCAAACGTACTGTGGTATTCATGATATTTCCTCCTAAAAGTTTTTTGAGCGATAGCAGCATTGAATAGTTCATTGTACAAAACAAAAAAACAAGACCAATTAGAGCTGCAGGTCTAATTAGTCTCTTATTAAACGTATTTACCTACATTGGAATCAGTATAGCACTGCTGATATGGCAAGTCAAAAAAAGGAAATTTTCAATTTTGAGCCGGATTTATTTGAATCAAGCCAAATGACAAGCCACAAAATGTCCGCCTCCGGCATCACGGAAAACGGGGTTCTCTGCTTTGCACACCTCTACGGCAAACGGGCAGCGGGTATGAAATTTGCAGCCGGAGGGCGGATTCGCCGGGCTGGGAATATCCCCTTTCAGGACGATCCGTTCCCTTTTCAGCCTCGGAACCGGAACGGGCACCGCAGAGAGCAGAGCCTTGGTATAGGGATGCAGCGGGTTATGGAACAGCTCGTCCCGGGCAGCCGTCTCGACCATGGAACCGAGATACATGACCCCGATCCGGGAGCATAAATGCTCGACTACACTAAGATCGTGGGAGATGAATAAATAGGCCAGGCCCTTGCTTTGCTGCAGCTTGCTGAACAGATTGATAATCTGGGCCTGGATCGACACATCCAGCGCCGATACCGGCTCATCGGCAATGATGAGATCCGGGTTCAAAATCAGCGCCCGGGCGATTCCGATCCGCTGGCGCTGTCCGCCGGAGAATTCATGCGGGAAGCGGTCGATGTGGTACGAGGATAACCCGCAGGCTGCTAGCGATTCCAGAACCAGCTCCCGCACTTCATGTTTGGAGCATAAACCATGGTCCAGCAGGGCTTCGCCGATCGCATCGCCTACCCGCACACGCGGATTGAGTGCGCTGTACGGGTCCTGAAAGATCAGCTGCATCCGCGGCCGCAGCAGCCGGAGCTCTGCAGGGGAGAGGCTGTGAATGTCTGCTCCTTTGAACTTCACCTCGCCGGACGTTTTCTCGGTCAAACGCAGAATCGTCCGGCCGACCGTGCTTTTGCCGCTGCCGGATTCTCCGACCAGCCCAAAGGTTTCGCCCGGCTGAAGTGTGAGGCTAATGTCATCTACGGCCTTCACATGCCCAACGGTGCGGTTCAGCAGCCCCTGGGTGACCGGAAAATATTTCTTCAGATGCCTAACCTCAAGCAGTGCGTCAGACATGGACTTCCGCCTCCTCGTACAGCCAGCAGGCTGTCTTTTGTCCGCCGCCCAGCTCCTTTAAGAGGGGCTGGCGGCTGCGGCAGACCGGCATACAATGCTCGCAGCGGTCATGGAAATAACAGGAGGGTTCAAGTGTAAGCGGATTTGGCACCTGACCCGGAATGGAATACAGCTCCTCCAGGCGCTGGCCTACCACCGGCTTGGACTTCAGCAGCCCTCGGGTATATGGATGCTTGGGATGATTGAACAGCTCCACAACCCCGCCCTCTTCAACGATTTGGCCCGAATACATCACAATCACATAATCGGCCATTTCAGCAACAACTCCCAGATCATGGGTAATCAGCAGAATGGACATTCCGCCGCTTTCTTTAAATTCCCGCAGCATATCGAGAATCTGGGCCTGGATGGTCACATCGAGCGCGGTGGTCGGCTCGTCGGCAATCAGCAGCTTCGGGTTGCAGGAGACGGCAATGGCAATCATGATCCGCTGAAGCATCCCGCCGCTTAACTCATGAGGATAGCTGCCAAAAATCTGCTCAGGGCGCGCAATGCCCACCTGCGTAATCAGCTCGATTGCCCGGATACGCGCCTGTTTCTTGGTCAGCTTCATATGCACCATCAACGGCTCCATAATCTGCTCCCCGATCTTCATGACCGGATTGAGCGATGACATCGGCTCCTGAAAAATCATGGCGATTTCATTGCCCCGGATAGCACGCAGTGTATTCTTGTCAAGCCGCAGCAAATCTTCCCCCGCAAAATCAATCCGCCCTCCGTTCACCTGTCCGCCTGGCGCTTCCACCAGCCCCATTATGGACATGGCAGTTACACTTTTTCCGCAGCCGGATTCACCGACAATGCAGACCGTCTCTCCTTCGCGGACCTGGAAGCTTACTTTATCCACTGCGGTCACTTTTCCTTCTTCTGTATGAAAAACGGTGTTTAGTCCTTCAATTTTCATTAAATGCTTCATCAGCTGCTGGCCACCTACCTCTTCTGTTTGGGATCAAGCACGTCTCTGAGGCCGTCACCGAATATATTAATGGCAATCACTGTGGCAAAAATGGACAAGCCCGGAGGAATCCACAGCCATGGATGATCCTGAAAATCAATCATATTGTTCGCCGCGTCAATCATGTTGCCCCAGGTCGGCGTAGGCGGCATGACGCCCAGCCCGAAAAAGCTGAGCACCGATTCGCTGAGAATCGCTCCGCCGATGTTCAGTGTAGCCATGACAATCAGCAGCGGGACTACATTCGGGAGCAGATGATGGAACAGCTTCCGGCTGTCGCGCAGGCCCAGCACAACAGCAGCCTGCATAAATTCCCGTTCCCGCAGGCTGAGCATCTGCCCCCGTACCATCCGGGCAAGTCCCGGCCAATTCACAATGCTGAGCATCAGCATGACGATATACATCCGGTAGTCTGTCGGAACCTTCCATTCCGAGAGCAGCGCCCCGAAGATAAACAGCAGCGGCAGGCCGGGTATCGTCATCAGCAGGTCGGCGATCCGCATAATAATCTGATCTGCTATGCCGCGGTAATAACCGGCAACCGCCCCCAGCAGAGCGCCAATGAACACGGACAGCACCATGGAAGCCAGACCTACAGTCAGTGAAATCCGTCCGGCCTGCATCACCCGGGTCAGGATGTCCCGGCCCAAGGCATCGGTCCCCAGCAAATGCTGCAGGTTCGGCGCTTTGTTCATCATTGCCATATTGATTTTGTTATCCGCATAAGGCGAAAAGAACGGGCCGATAAAACATAAAGCAAACATAAACACAACCACTCCAAAACCTGCTACAGCGAGCTTGTTTTTCATCAGCCTTTTCAAAGACTGTCTGAACAGGGAGGACTTTAACCTCTGTACCTGCGGCTCGCGCAGCCCGGCCAACCTGCTGTCAACTGTCATAACGGCATCTCCCTCCTATAACCGGACGCGCGGATCGGCAACCCGGTACAGAATATCCGAGAGCAGCGTTCCGATAACGGTCAGAATGGCAATAAACATCGTAAAGCCCATGAGCAGCGGGTAATCCCGCAGCCCGAAGGATTTCATATACAGCTGGCCGATCCCCGGCCAGTTGAAGATTTGCTCAATGATCAGCGAACCGCCGAACAGTGCCGGAAGCTCGAAGCCGACCAGGGTAATGGCCGGCAGCAGGGCATTGCGCAGCGCATGGCGGAACAGCACCTTCCGCTCCTTCAGCCCTTTGGCCCGCGCGGTGCGGATATAGTCCTGCTTCAGCACGTCAATCATATTGCTGCGGAAATAACGGGTTAATGAACCCAGGCCAAGCAGAGTCATCACCACGACGGGAAGCGCCATATGCCGCACCACTTCCTTGAGATAGGCCATCCCCGCGGCATGGCTGCCCGTGGTAATCATCCCGCCCGGCGGGAGCCACTTCAGATCCACCGCCAGAATCTTGATCAGGAACAAGCCGATAAAAAAGGACGGCAGCGACATTGCGGCAAAGATAGCCACCATTACCAGCGTGTCGAACCAGGAATACTGCTTATAGGCCGAGATCACGCCAACAATGACCGCAATTACCCAGGTTAGAAAGGTAGACACGGCGGCCAGCAAAAAAGAATTCCAGATATAATCGTTAAACAACTGAAGCACCGGCTTCTGCTGGGCAAGCGAATACCCGAAATCCCCGTGAAAAGCATGGTTCATCCAGATGCCGTAACGTTCCAGCACCGGCTTGTTCAAGCCGTAGATTTCCCGCAGTTCTGCTTTGCGCTCCGCAGTCAGCTTAATATTGCCCGTAATGAAATCGCCCGGCGTCGATGCATACAGGACGAAGATCAGCAGTGACGCCGCAAACAGAATGATGAGCATGTACAGCAGTCTTTTTGTCAGATAGGTACTCATGCGCCGCTCCTTATAAGTCGTCCCCTGCCCGTTACAGCTAAGCAGGGGACGAACGTGTAGTTATTTCAGTGTCCACTCCGGAAGGCTGCCGGCAAGTCCGATGAACGGGCTGACGGTCAAATTTTGTATGCGCCCGTTGTAGGCATAGACTGTTTTTTTGTAGCTGGTGAAAAGTATCGGCAGTTCATCATTGAAAAGCTGGTACAGCTCCTTGTAGACGGCTTTGCGCTGTTCAATATCGGTGGTAGCGAGCGCTTTGTTGTACAGTTCAAGAAATTTCGGATTGTCATAGTCAGTGATCTCTCCGTCAAAGAACTGCATGAACCCGTCTGCCGGATCAGTCAGCATACTGGTAGAGAAGGATACCAGATCGTAATCTCCGCCTTCTACCTTGGACACCAGCGAGTTAAAGTCGGCAAAAACCTCCGGCTGGAATTCAATACCCAGCGCTTCAAAGTTCTCCTTGGCTACAGCGATGAAAATATCGGTGTTTTTGCTTTTGGAGCCGAGATAATGGATCGTCAGCGGTTTGCCGGCTTTTTCGCGTATTCCGTTTGCGCCAACAGTCCAGCCGGCTTGATCCAGCAGCTGTTTGGCTTTTTCCGGATCATATTTGTAAGGATTGATGCCTTCCTCGGTATAGGCCCAGGAGATCGGAGAAGCCGGAATATTGGCTATGGAGCCCGCTCCCTGCGCAGCATCTACGTAAATGCTCTGGCGGTCCAGCCCGTACATAATTGCCTGTCTGACCTCTTTATCCTTCAGCTGCTCATGCTTCAGATTGACCTGCATGTAGCCGTAGTTGCTGGGTGTATATGGAATGATGTTTACAAATCCGAGTGCTTTCAGCTTCTCAATATTTTCATCCGTGGCGCTGAAGGAGGCGTAATCGACCTCTCCGGTCTCCAGGAACTGCCACACATCGCCTTCGGAGGTTTTATAGATGAAATGCTCTGTTTTGGGTTTGCCTTTGAAGTAATTTTCATTGGCTGTAAAGCGCACCTCCTGCCCGGGCAGGAATTTTTCCAGCTTGTAGGGGCCGTCGCCGAGCGGATGCTCGTGCAGCTTTTTGATGTATTCCAGGTGGCCGAACGTATAGTCCTTGCCGTAATAAGCTTTGGAGAGCACATTGGAGCCGAGTGTCACCAGCGCTGTAGCATTTGGTTTCTCCAATGTTACCGAGATCGTCTGCGGGTCGATGACTTTGATGCCTTCAACTGTTTTGGCCGTGCCTTCTTTATAGGCTTTGCCGCCTTTTACGTTCATGGAAGGCACAGAAGAGCCGCCGTCATAGGCTTTGTCATATTGAATGGACCAGGTAAAAGCCACATCATCCGCGGTAAGCGGCGAGCCGTCGCTGAACTTCAAGCCTTTCCGCAAGTGGAAGGTGTATGTAAGCTGATCATCCGATACATCCCAGCTCTCGGCAAGCTCGGGTGCAGGAATACCTTTGTCATCCACCGTTACGAGGGAGGCATACAGCAGGGAAGATACGTTGCCGTCATAGCCGCTCTCTTGAAAATAAGGCGTAAATGCGCCGCTGGGATCGGTCAGGCCGACAATAATCGTATCCGTGCGGTTCTGGGCGACAGCCGGAAGCTTGGATAAATCCGCTGCTGTAAAAGGCTCGCTCAGCGCACCCGCAGGCACTGGTGCCGGTGATGCCGGCGCCTCAGTTCCGGCTGTACCCGGATCAGCAGTTGCAGACGCCGGAGTGTTGCCTGATGCAGAATTGCTGCTGTTGTCCGAGCAGGCTGCGAGCAGCATGGAACCGGCAATCAGCAGTGTAGACAATACGAGCGTACTTTTTCTCATACAATCATCTCTCTTCTCTCCAAAATGAATAAAACTTATAATTCCTACCCACTAAGTATGTTTAAGACCGATAGTTCACATTATAGGAAAAGTTTGTGGTTCTGTAAAGAGAGAACTTCACTAAATTTCTCTGTAAACAGAATTCATCCGGAAAAACCGCAGCATAAAAAGCCAAAGCTTTCTCTTCTGCAGAGAATACTTTGACTTGTTATGATGCCGGAGGGCCGGAAGTTATTGCAAATATTCAAGCAGCTGCTCATTCATCCGGTGGATTCCTTCCAGGCGCAGACTATAGGCGGTAACGTTCTCCCCTTCGATGTAGGCATGAAGGAGGCCCGCACATCGGAGGCTGAAAAGATGGTCATGAACAATCCCCTTGGAGATTCCGGCCTGCCTGGCGATTTCGGTAAAGGTTTTGCGCCCGCCGCCAAGCGATTGGAGGATCTTCAGACGGCTCTTCTCCCCCAGGCTGCGCAGAGTCCTGTACATCGAAGGCGATATTTCTTCATCCGTTACTGAGACTCTCGCCGCATAATGGCATATTGTCAGCGGACCGAAGCTGTAGATAATATTGGCAGGCTGAAAATGAAACTGCGGAATCAGCACCAGCTTGCGCAGTCCGTCTCCCGGCAGAAAATAAAAACCGTTCGTTGTCCTGTTCACAAAATCGGATACTGCTTTCTTGTCCGCTTCCAGTCTCTGCTTGTCCGCATGCTGCCGCAGTTTGCCGATGATCTCAGGGCTAGTGCCCCTGAAATACTGCCGGTTCCACTCGGACAGCAGAAAGTGCATACGGCTGCGGAAATGATCCATCTGCACCGGGAACACGCTGACGTATTCCGCAAGCGTCTCATAAATCTCTCCTACCGGCAAGCGCTCCAGCCAGTCCAGGACAATGTCTACGCTTTCCTTCACAGGACACTGATAGATCAGCAGATTCAGCAGCTTCCAGTCATTGCCGAGCTCCGTCTCCTCCAGAGCGGACAACAGCTCCGGGCTAAGCTTGCCCGCTACTTCAGCAGACCAGGAGGTGCCCAGATCCATCTTTTTATTGGATTTCTTGCATATAAACGTATGTATGCTGCTCACTAATTCATATACCGGCTCAAACTCAATCTCAACCTCATATTCCATGGCCATTCCCCCTGATGCAACTTCTATTCATCACAGCGATAGTGTTTTAATATTATGGCATTTCACGGAGCATACGCAAGTTATTCTAAATCACCTTACTTATCCAGTTATACAGATGCGGCTTAATTACAATCTACTGCAAGTTCGCCTTCTCGCTTTTTCCAGATCAGGGTAGTAAAATATAGTCACTATATTAGATTGGAGTGAAGAATATGGAATCGATTGAACAGGGAGAAGGAAGATTTTATATAGCTGGTGACGGTAAGGACCTTGCCGAGATTACATACAGAACGGATGAAGCAACGGGAAATTGGGTTATCGACCATACCTTTGTCTCAGAAGATCTGCGCGGCCAAGGTGCCGGTGAGAAGCTCGTGCGGGCGGTTGTGGATAAAGCCCGGGCAGAGCAGGTTAAGATTGTGCCCCAATGCCCTTATGCTGCCCATCAGTTCAAGAAGCATGAGGAATACGGGGATGTGCTCAGCAGCAGCTGAGAATGGTCTATAGGACCATAGTAACTTTTAGGAGGATATGCGTTTGACTACCGCTGATACATTGAAGGATATAGAGGAATTGCAGCAGCGCTGCGAGCAATACGAAGGCATCAGCCTGAAGCTGAACTGGGACATGCTGCGCTTGTCTCCGGAATCCGGGGGAGCGGAATGGCTGGTCATCTATGAAGAAGAAGTGTTGGTAGGTTTTATAGGACTATACGGATTCGCAGGAGATATGGAAATCTGCGGCATGGTGCGGCCGGGGTACCGCCGCAGAGGAATATTCACCTCGCTCTGGGAGCGGGCACAGAGCATTATCAAGCGTAATAATATCAGGACGCTGCTGCTTAATGCTCCGGCCAGTTCAGCCTCGGCGGCAGGTTTTCTGAAGACCCTGCCCCTGGCATTCAACCATGCGGAATATCAGATGAAATGGGACGGGTCTTCTGTACCGCAAGGTTCGCCGGAAGCCAGTTCAGCCGCAGGGGCCGTAATCCTGCGGCCTGCACGTCAGGATGAAGCGGATATTCTTGTTGAGCTGGACTGCGCTGGGTTTAACATGTCCAAAGAAGATGCCGCCGAAATGTACACTCAGCAGATGAACGAGAATCAGCAGGAACAGATCATTATCGAAATGAACGGACAACCCGCCGGCAAGATGCGGCTGTGGACGGAGGACAACGAAACCTGGATCTACGGGTTCACAGTGGACAAGAACCTGCGCGGGCTGGGCATCGGCCGGAGCGCACTTTTGCAGACGATTGAACGGGAACGGCACAATTACAATGGCGTCAACCTGGAGGTTGCACTCGATAATCCGAATGCGCTGAGACTGTATGAAAGCTGCGGCTTTGTTATTTTGAACAAACAGGATTACTACCGTTATACCGGCTAAGGAGTATTACAATCTGTACAGCACTCTTTCTTTTGGCGTCCGCGCCTTAAGGAAGGGTGCTTTTTGGGTTGGGGTTGGGGTTGGGGTTGGGGTTGGGGTTGGGGTTGGGGTTGGGGCTTTGGGCTTTGGGCTTTGGGCTTTGGGCTTTGGGCTTTGGGCTTTGGGCTTTGGGCTTTGGGGGTTGGGGGTTGCGCTTTGGGCTTTGCGTTTTGGGCTTTGCGCTTTGCGCTTTGGGCTTTTTGGTTCCTTGGACATGGGGCTAGATTATTAAGGTCACACTTTATTTAGGTCACTCATTATTTAGGTCACTCTATTTAAAGGCTACTCTATGTATTGTTACTTTAAGGTGCCTATATAACCCCAAAGTGCGTACTATTCATCCCCTGGCCCAGCAGACATAATGATGGCATACCCAAGTTGAAGGAGAGAACCTGCTTATGAATCCTAATAATACTGCACAGCGCAAAACCGCACTGGTTATTGGAGCGAACGGTGTGATCGGGCGCAATCTGATCGGGCACCTGGCTACGCTTCCTGAATGGGATATTATCGGAGTTTCCCGCCGGGGCGGAGTGAACACCAGCCGTGTCCGCTATATCGCCGCCGATCTGCTCGACCCAGACGAATCCCGGCTGAAGCTGGGGACTCTGCCGGAGGTGACGCATATCTTCTATGCGGCTTATCAGGACCGCCCCACCTGGGCGGAGCTGGTGCCTCCGAATCTGGCCATGCTTGTGAACGCCGTAGAAGCTGTTGAGCCCATTGCCCGCAGTCTGCAGCACATCAGCCTGATGCAGGGCTATAAAGTATATGGTGCCCACCTGGGCCCCTTCAAGACCCCGGCCCGGGAGACGGATGCGAATCACATGCCGCCGGAGTTCAATATCGATCAGCAGAATTTCCTGGAGCAGCGCCAGATAGGCAAAAACTGGACATGGACGGCGATCCGGCCTTCTGTGGTCTGCGGTTTTGCACTCGGCAATCCGATGAATCTGGCCATGGTGATTGCAGTATATGCATCTATATCGAAGGAGCTCGGACTTCCGCTCCGATTCCCCGGGAAGCCCGGCGCCTACCATAGTCTGCTGGAAATGACGGATGCAGGCCTGCTGGCCCAGGCAACCGTCTGGGCAGCAACCGACAGCCGCTGCGCCAATCAGGCATTCAACATTACGAATGGCGATCTGTTCCGCTGGGACGAGCTCTGGCCGAAGCTTGCCGCATTTTTCGGGCTGGAGACGGCCCCTCCGCTGCCCATGTCCCTGTCAGTAGTCATGGAGGACAAAGAGCCGCTATGGAACGGGATGGTGAAGAAATACGGCCTGGAGCCGAACAGCTACCGCGATGTGTCCTCATGGGGGTTCGGGGATTTTGTATTTTCTTGGGATTATGATTTTTTTGCGGACGGGAGTAAGGCGCGGCGGTTCGGATTCCATGAGTTCATCGATACCGAAGCGATGTTTGTGAGCATATTTACGGACCTCCGCAGCCGGAAAGTGATCCCGTAACCAACAACATCAGTCCTCTTGCGAATATCTGGCTTGGAGCCGAATAGCGGCCGCGCGTTTTTTTAACCTCCGTTTCCAAGCAGAAACGGCTTCACCGTTCTTTTTAATGAGCCTATGGCTCCGAAGCAGTGATACAGAGTATCGCTTTCAGGTGCCATTTCAGCGAGAAATAGAAGGATAAATTATAGCGGAGAATAGATAAATTCTATATTCAGACAACATCACCCAGACGGGTCCGAAACAAGGACACCCGGCCTGCGGCGCTCCAACAACGGCATTTCCGCCGTTGTTTCCGGGCTGTCCGGCCTGCGGTGCATTAACAACGGCATTTCTGACGTTGTTTCCGGGCTCACCGGCCTGCGGTGCTTCAACAACGGCATTTCCGCCGTTGTTTCCGGGCTATCCGGCTCGCGGCGCTCCAACAACGGCATTTCTGACGTTGTTTCCGGGCTATCCGGCCTGCCGCGCTCCAACAACGGCATTTCTGACGTTGTTTCCGGGCTATCCGGCCTGCCGCGCTCCAACAACGGCATTTCTGACGTTGTTTCCGGGCTATCCGGCCTGCCGCGCTCCAACAACGGCATTTCTGACGTTGTTTCCGG
Source organism: Paenibacillus graminis (assembly GCF_000758705.1). Taxonomy (NCBI): domain Bacteria; kingdom Bacillati; phylum Bacillota; class Bacilli; order Caryophanales; family Paenibacillaceae; genus Paenibacillus; species Paenibacillus graminis. The sequence continues at coordinate 4,530,263 of NZ_CP009287.1, forward strand.
GCTATCCGGCCTGCCGCGCTCCAACAACGGCATTTCTGCCGTTGTTTCCGGGCAGTCCGGCTCGCGGCGCTTCAACAACGGCATTTCCGCCGTTGTTTCCGGGCTATCCGGCCTGCGGTGCTTCAACAACGGCATTTCCGCCGTTGTTTCCGGGCTATCCGGCTCGCGGCGCTCCAACAACGGCATTTCTGCCGTTGTTTCCAGGCCTGCCGGCCTGCCGCGCTCCAACAACGGCATTTCTGACGTTGTTTCCGGGCTATCCGGCCTGCGGCGCTCCAACAACGGCATTTCCGCCGTTGTTTCCGGGCTCACCGGCCTGCGGTGCTTCAACAACGGCTTTTCTGCCGTTGTTTCCGGGCTGTCCGGCCTAGTTACGTGGAAAAAGTATAACTAATTAGCTGAAATCCCCGCTGCAGAAGTTTTATGTTGGAATTGGTACACTTAATTCATACATATTCATCCCATACACTTTCAGCCAAATTAGTAGTACTTTTTCCCACATAGGAACTTCCATAAGCCAAATTGTGTTCGATTAGTGATCCTTTTTCCCACTAAGGATGACTTAATCCGACCCATCAGCACCTGTACGGGTAAATTCGCTTCGAACAAGTTCACTATGTCTCTCTAATTCCACTTCAACTCGCTTCAACTCACTTCAGCTCACTTCCCTGCATCTCCTTGCCACCGCTGTTACAACGGGAAAAGCCTGGCCCTTCTATAGGCCCAGGCTTCTTTATTCTTTCGTTTGCGGCTGGGCCAGTACGGCGGCTTGATCCCCGTAGACCCGCTCAATATGGGCATCGCCCCACCTGCACATCAAATGCAGGATCTCCTTAAGGCTCCAGCCGTAATCGGTCAGCTCATACTCGACTCTGGGCGGAACCACATTGTATACGGTCCGTTTGATGACCCCATCCTCTTCCAGCTCCCGGAGCTGCTGCGTAAGCACCTTCTGGGTGATGACGGGCATCAGGCTTATAAATTCTCCGTTGCGCTTTTTGCCGAAGGTAAGAAAGAACAGGATCACCGGCTTCCATTTGCCGCCAATCACCTCAAGCGTGGCTTCCACAGCGGTATTATACGTTTTGATCGGTTCCGGCATGGTTACGAACACCCCCTGCTCTAACCATAGCGCCTCGGCAGTACGCTGGCAAGTCAAGCTGCACCCCAGCTGCCACCATTTACTTACATCAGGCCATACCCCCGTTGAACCAGCTCTTCCTGCTCACTCCTGCGTTCTCCGTATTTCAGCATCCGTGCGGCCGACTCCTCCTGCTTCAGGAACACGGACAGCAGCCGCACATAATCGAGGGATTCCCGGAGCGGAATTCCCGCTCCATCAAAAATATGCTGGCGCCCGTCCAGCAGCGAATAAATTTCTACCTTTTCCGCTGGCATTCCATAGGCCCGGTGGCAAAATACATTCGCCATATGCAGGAACCCGGTGATAACCTCGTCATTACTGCTCACCATAAATTTCTGAATGCTGAGACAGCGGCCCGGGACTGCAGAGTTCCAGGCCAGCTGAAAAATCATCGCCAGCTCAATGTCCAGCTCCGGCAACGGCACATGCCACTGCTCATAGAGCAGCACCGGGATCTCCTGCAGGTGATTGATACTGGCTCTTCGCATCAGCTCATCGGTGATCGCCGTCTTAACCTCCCAATAGTGCATCAATGAAGGAAAAGCAATCCCTTTGGGAGGCCAGCGGCGTTCCAGCAGGAACTGGATTGGCGTTTCCCTCCGCACCTCCGGCTGGAGACTATAGAAATCATTCAGCGTATGCCCTACCGCATACTGCACCTGCTGCCTCCAGCGCGGAAGACCGGTGGACGGCTTTCCGCTGCCGGCAGCCTCCGCTCCGCCCAGCATAATATGCTCCACTCGGAAATCATTCAGCCGGCTGTATTGTTCGGCCGGTGCTTCGCGTCTCCCCGCTGTCCTGCTCCCCGCCGCGCCGCCCATTCTCAAGATACCGCCGCGCAGGTTTCGATAAATTGGCGGCCGAAGCTGCGGCAGGTTTCTTTTTCTGCAGCATTAGGTCCGTATTCAATCTTCAGGCTTTCCTGAATAATCTCTGCCCCGCGCTCCCGCAGCTTCTCTTCGATCTGATTCACGGCACCGCAGTATATTTCATAGCCTGTATCTCCACTGCCAAAGGCTGCTGCCTTGCAGGCTGTCAGATCCAGCTCATCCATCTCTTCGTAGAAATCCAGGAATTCATCCGGCAGCTCGCCATCCCCCCAGGTATATGCACCGAGCAGCACGCCCTCATAGGCTTTGATCTCATCCGCATTGCAGTCAGTGACCGATTTCAGCACAGCCTCACCGCCTGCCTGGCGTATGCCTTCCACAATCAGTTCAGCCATTTCCTCCGTGTTGCCAGTCAAGCTGGCATATGCTACAAGCACCTTAGCCATGTATAGGTTCCTCCCAAAGTAAACATTTAATATGTCCGATAATTCAATCCAATACTCCGAAATGCACGCCAAAATGCAAGCCGGAATTCTTGTAGAAATTCATGTAGAAATTCGCGCAGAAATATGTCATGTATATATAATGCTAACCTCATTCTATTTGATAATGATTCTCATTGTCAATATCAAAAAAGCAGTAAACACGTCCCCCCGGTTATCAACCGGATAGAGCCCGCGTTCACTGCTTCGATGTGATCATCTGCTGGCGTGGTTATGGGTTCAACAATATGCCCCTTCCAGGAGAGTAATCCCATTGCCGTCCGGGTCACGGAAATTCATTTCCTTGCCCCCATACTCCATGGTGGCCGGCGGCTGGCAGTCCAGCCCTCCCGCCTTCAGCTGCTCATAAGTCTCATCCAGGCTGCTGCAAGAGAACACCAGATTGACAACACCTGTAGTGTGCTTGCCCCATTTGTTCTCATCCCAAATAATCAGCCCCGGCTGTCCCTTGTCAAAACCGATCTTCGCCCCGTCATAATTGCCAAATCCCTCAAAAGGCACCGGAACCCCAAGCAGGTCCGCATAAAATTTTGCCAAAGCAGCCGTATCCTTTGTATACAGGTTAATACCTTCGAATGAAGAAATCATCTGTCCGCTCTCCTTCAAGATTATTTTCTTAGCTGCACATTGGCCCGCTGAACATAGTGTACATGCTAGTGGAATTATTGTATTGCAAAAAAACGACATCTACCTCCGGGCATAGGCCAAAGCCTCCAGCGGCGTTTTTCCGGCGAATCTCTTGAAGCTGTTGATCATATGGGACTGGTGGGTGTAACGGTAATCGTAAACCATATCCAGCATTGCCTTGTGAGGCGGGGGCGACAGATACAGGTCCAGCCATACATTTTGAAACCGTACCAGATCCGCAGTCTTTTTGGGCGTAAGGCCGATATATTCGCGAAAAAGCCTCTCCAGCTGCCGGCTGCTCACCCCTGCACTGTTCTCAAGCTCTTTGGCATTAACCACACCTCTATGTTTAAGAATACTGTAGACGGCATTCATCATGCTGTCAGAGCCTCCTCCGCTCCTCCGGTCCAGACGCCTCAGCAGATAATTTTCTGCCGCAGCGATGCATTCTGTGAATGTACGCGAAGCTTGAAGCCTGTGGCCTAATTCGCTGCAGAATAGCCCGAAATATTGCTCGACCGGAACGTGTACATTAAGCACATCCCTGAGATGCTCATCCGCAAACAAATGCACGGCCCAGAAATGAAACCGGATGGCAAAATATAGTTGGACTGCGGGCTGATCAGCTTGTCCAGTTTCAAACGGGGCATCATTGATTCCGCAAAACATCCCTCCGGCTTCACCTGTAGCCGCATCCCATTCCCATATAATATCCATGCAGGTATCCGGTATAATCACTTCCGGCCCCTGAATCAGGGATGCTGTCTCAACACGGGGCGTCTTGGCTTCGAATGCACCTGCCTGCTGCAGAGCCGCACTGCCCCAGAAGCAGCGGATATAAGGCCGCAATGCCTTACTAGGCAGAAACTCACTGGCACCCGCCGGGTTGGCCGTAATCGGATAATACAGCTCTGAGAGGTCAAACATCCCCTTCCGCCTCCATTCCAAATATAATCCGATCATACACAATCACTGATGAAAGCGCCAGATTTACAACGGCTGCTAATTCTTTTCATTGCCGCATAATTCACTTTGCTTTCCCGATATAGGGTGGAAATATTATACGCTCCGGTGTAATGGGGCAAAATGAGAATAGTCGCAGCTTTGCAACCATTTTGTTTGTAGCCGCAAGGTTAAATGTTGTACAATAAAGGCTAAATGACTTTTTGAAGGATGGATAAAAAGATGTATATAGCAAGTGATTGGAAGGACTACGAAGTCATCGATACCGGAGGCGGAGAAAAGCTGGAGCGCTGGGGAGACATTATTCTCCGCCGTCCTGACCCGCAAATCATCTGGCCGCTGGCCAATGAGACGGCAAAATGGCGCGACGTGCATGGACACTATCACCGCAGCTCCGCCGGAGGCGGACAATGGGAAATGAAAAAAAACATTCCGGACGACTGGAAAATTAGCTACGGCAAGCTGAAATTCCATTTACGCCCCACCAACTTCAAGCATACCGGCCTGTTCCCCGAGCAGGCGGCCAACTGGCGCTGGATGATGGACAAGATCGCTGAAGCGGGCCGTCCGATTTCCGTACTCAATCTGTTTGCTTACACTGGCGGCGCTACCGTCGCAGCAGCCAGCGCAGGTGCTTCCGTCGTGCATGTGGATGCCGCTAAAGGCATGGTCCAATGGGCGAAGGAAAATGTGCAGCTGTCCGGTCTGGCTGAACGTCCGGTCCGCTTCATTACCGACGATGTGTTCAAATTCGTACAGCGTGAGCAGCGCCGCGGCAGCAAGTACGACGCAATCATCATGGACCCGCCATCCTATGGCAGAGGACCCGGGGGTGAAATGTGGAAATTGGAAGCGAGCCTGTATCCGTTCCTGGAGAGCTGCCTGGAAATTATGAGCGACCGGCCGCTGTTCATGCTGATCAACTCCTACACCACCGGCATTTCGCCAACGGTTCTCCGCAACATGCTCTCGATGACGATGGGCAATCGTTATGGAGGCAAGCTGACCTCCGGTGAAATTGGCCTGCCGATTACAGCCTCCGGGATGAACCTGCCTTGCGGAATTCTGGGCCGCTGGGAGGCGTAAGCCATGTCAGGAATGTTGCCCGGTGCAGCCGGGGATTCCGGCAGCGGAAGCTCCCGGTTCGAGATCCTGTACGAAGACAACCATTTGCTCGGCATTGTGAAGCCCGTTAATATTCCTGTACAGGAGGATGCCACAGGAGATCCCGATCTGCTCAGTCTGTTGAAGCAAGATGTGAAGGAACGTTTCCATAAACCGGGCAATGTATATATGGGTCTGGTCCACCGGCTGGACCGGCCGGTCGGCGGGGCGATGATTTTTGCCAAGACCTCCAAAGCTGCTTCCCGGCTGTCCGAAAGCGTCCGCTCCCATCACTTCCGCAAAGTATATTTAACTGTGGTTCATGGCAAACCTCCGGCCGCGCAGGGCCGTCTGGTCAACACGCTGCTGAAGGATGCCAAGACCAACACGGTCACGATTGTCCGCAAAGGCACGCCCGGCGGCAAGGAAGCTATTCTGGATTATACGGTGATCGGGAGCGCCGGAGGCTATAGCCTGCTTAAGATTGACCTGCTTACCGGACGTTCCCACCAGATCCGGGTGCAGCTTAGCGGTATCCGGTGTCCCCTGTATGGTGACCAGAAATACGGAGCCGCTGTCAACAAGCCCGGCCAGCAGATTGCCTTGTGGTCTGCAGTTGTCGGCTTCCCGCATCCCGTGACCAAAGAGGAAACTGAACTGATCTCTATCCCCCCGCAGACCCATCCGTGGAGCCTGTGGTCACAGCATATACAAAAGCAGGCCATCCTTTAACGGAGGCCTGCTTTTGTATATAGTTTGCTCTGTTCAAATGCCATCTTGCACAAGCATGCCGGCTTCTCTTATGTCATGGAGATGATTCAGCTGCGGCAAAAAAATTCAAATTCACCTCAGCCGGTGAATAGACATGTGGTGCTTACATCCGTTATTTGACCAGCTCTCCCTCATTTTGGGCCCGAAAGAACAATATAACGGCTCCTGAGTCCGACTGATCCGGAAAAGGTGTGTGTTTCGTAAAATAACGCCTTCACTGGAGCACTTCATGCTGCAGATGAAACCGCTTGCTTCTGCAGCATCGGCAACTTTCAATATAACAGCTTTTTTGTATGGCTTGACCACATATCTTAGGGGGTTGAGCCCTCCGGTGTTGGAGCGACAACCATTTTGCCCATCAGGTAGAGCAGGAGCTGCTGGTTATGGGAAGAAATCGGGTCCAGTGCCTCAGCAAAAAAATCACTGCGGATCTGAAGCCCGCGCTCAGTCTCCCGCTTGCCCGTTTCCGTGATGCTTACCCATACAATCCGCCGGTCGGCAGCATCACGCTCCCGGACAATCAGACCATGCTTCTCCATCCGGTCCAGCAGCATCGTTACCGCTGCCGGGCTGGTCGCCAGATGCGGAGCCAGATCGGAAGGCTTCATCGCGTCACGTTCCTGCAGTAATTCCAGTACGGTGAGTTGGGCATCTGTAAGTGTAGGGGCAAGGTTGCTGTCCATATGTAACTTATAATCCTTCAATAATTTATGCCAGATCTTACTGAATTCAGTGGAGTGCACACTTATTCCTTCCTTTCTAGATCAATTAGGATGGTATCTTATCGGGCCGCTATAACTACATTTTCGCGAGATAACTTCCATTTCCTGCAAAAGAAAAAAATAAATAGCCCGCTGCCATATAAAAATGAATCTTTTGGACTATATATCTGGTACTGCGGGTATATCTTAAAACGGTGTCCGTCTTCTCCGTAGGGAGGTCCCGGACACCGTTCATTTCTTCAGCCCTTGCTGGAATTACGAATCACAGTTTATTTGATCGCGGGAAACAGACTGGTAATCTCGTCCTTCTTCTCTACGGCCATCAGCTGCTTGCCTATCGAACGGCGTTCCCCGAGCGGCGCCGATTCAGAGGAAAAGGTAAACGTTGCCCCCTCGCGGGTAATAGCCAACAGTTCCAGCGGTTCCCGGCAATAGAAGGCACCTGAAATTCTGCTGCCGTTCGGACGGACACGTTTGCCTTCCTTGAATTCGAAGGTTGGCATACCTTTGCCGCCCCGGCTCTGTGCAGGATAGTCCAGGAGGAGCGTGCGTTTGGCATAGCCAATTTCAGTTACAGCCAGGATTTCGCCTTCATCTTCATTGACCCAGAAGCAGGAGACCACCTCGTCTCCTTCACGCAATTGTATTCCCCTCACCCCACTGGCAACACGGCCCATTGGGTTCACTTCGTTCTCACGGAAGCGGATGCTCATGCCTTCACGGGTCACCAGCACAATCTCCTTGTCACCGCTGCTTAACGCCACAGTAATGACCTCATCCCCCTCAGCCACCTTGCAGGCTGCAACCGCCCCTGAGCGGCTGGTAGAGTATTCCTTGAGCTCCGTACGCTTCACTTGGCCCTTGCGCGTGACGAAGACCAGGCTGGCTCCAGGATCATCCATATTGCCCACCGGCAGAATAGCGGCAATCCCATCCCCCTTGGCAAGGCCAATCACGTTGACGATCGCCGTACCCGGCTCTTTCCATTTAAACTCCGGTATCTGATGGACCGGAAGCAGGAAATATTGGCCTTTGCGGGTAAACACAAGCAGGCTGTCCCGGGTATTCAGGTCCATCAGCTTGATGATATGGTCGCCTTCCTTCACACCTGAAGCATGGCGTTCACCGCCTGACCGGGTAAAGGACGGCATGCCGGTCCGTTTGATGTATCCGTCCGCTGAAAGAGCTACAAGAACATCTTCGGCGTTGACGAGCACTTCAAGGCTGACTTTAAGCTCCTCCACTTCGCCCTGGATGAGCGAGCGGCGGTCGATGCCGTATTTGTCGCGGATTTCAATAAGCTCTTTCCGGATTACGGCGATCAATTTCTTGTCACTGTCCAGAATCCCCTGCAGCACGGCAATGCGGGCATGCATTTCGTCCAGCTCCTTCTGGAGCGAATGGATCTCCAGGTTGGTTAATCTGTACAGCTGCAAGGTGAGGATCGAATCCGCCTGGCGTTCACTGAAGCCGAACATCCAGACCAGATTGTTCTGGGCATCCTGGCGGTTCTTCGACGCTTTGATGGCGGCGATGACCTCATCCAGAATGTTCAGCGCTTTGACCAGCCCTTCCAGGACGTGGGCGCGGTCTTCTGCTTTTTCCAGATCGAAACGGGTGCGGTGGGTTACCACCTCGCGCTGATGGGCGATGTAAGCCTCCAGGATAGCCTTGAGGCCAAGCTGCTGTGGAGACTTGTTGACGATGGCCACCATGTTGAAATTATAAGTAACCTGCAGATCGGTTTTTTTGAGCAGGTAAGCCAGGATACCCTGGGCATCCGCCTCTTTCTTAAGCTCGACCACGATCCGGAGGCCATCGCGTCCGCTCTCATCGCGGACTTCAGCAATACCTTCAATCTTCTTTTCCAGCCGGATATTCTCCATGGAGGTGACCAGCCGGGACTTGACGATCTGGAACGGCACCTCAGTAATTACAATCTGCTGCTTTCCGCCGCGCAGCGTCTCAATTTCCGTCTTGGAGCGTAAGTAGATGCGCCCTTTGCCGGTGCGGTAAGCATCCATGATGCCATCGCCGCCCATAATGGTGCCGCCTGTCGGAAAATCCGGACCTTTGATAAAGGTCATGATGTCCTCCAGCGCAATATCCGGTTTCTGCATGACAGCGATGCAAGCATCAATAACCTCACGCAGATTGTGCGGAGGAATTTCCGTCGCGAACCCGGCAGAGATGCCGCTGGTTCCGTTGACCAGCAGATTCGGGTACCGTGAAGGAACTACCACCGGCTCTTTGGCCGTATTGTCAAAGTTGTCCTTGAACAGCACCGTACGCTTCTCGATATCGCGCATCATCTCCATCGCGATCGGCGACAGCCGCGCTTCCGTGTAACGCATCGCTGCTGCCGGGTCATCATCCATGGAACCCCAGTTCCCGTGGCCGTCTATAAGGACGTGGCCCATCTTCCAGGGCTGTGCCATCCGCACCATGCCTTCGTAGATGGACGAGTCTCCATGGGGATGATAGTTCCCCATCACATCCCCGACCGTCTTGGCGGACTTGCGGTATGGCTTGTCAGGGGTATTGCCTGAATCGTACATCGCATACAGAATCCGGCGCTGCACGGGCTTCAGCCCGTCGCGGACATCCGGAATCGCCCGGTCCTGAATAATATATTTGGAATACCGGCCAAAGCGGTCACCGACGACCTCTTCCAGAAAAGCCGGCAAAAACTGTTCTGATAAACTGCTCATTCGCTCACCTTCTGTTCCTCAATCTATCCAACTCAAAATAGTGTGGTGAAATCATCGTCACTGCGGTGAATGTTTGGACTTCCTGCCGCTGTTGTCTCCAGATTTCCTGATTTATACCGATGTTATCGGTGAAATCCGCAGACAAAGGCGGACGCTGCCGCTCCTACAGTTCCAAACTTCCCCTACGCTCCTTTCATCACCAAGCTATTCCAACCCCGGAATTTTCGTCAATTTCCGATAAACACATTTCTGTGCCAGCTGTGCCCCGGCATCTCTACGAAACTCTGCCGCTGAACCGGTGCAAGGGTGAATCACGGAAGTTACTCCGTATCCGCCTAATTCTTGCTACTCCTCAATCTCCGTGAAATCGACATTCTCCACAATCCAGCGCTTGCGGGGGTCAACCTTATCGCCCATCAGCGTGGATACACGGCGCTCGGCTTTGGCGGCGTCCTCAATCTGCACCTGCAGCAGGTTGCGCGATTCCGGATTCATCGTAGTCTCCCACAGCTGATCCGGGTTCATTTCACCAAGTCCCTTGTAGCGCTGCAGCTCGAAATTCTTGCCAAACTCCTTCAGGTAGTTCGCCAGTTCCTCATCGCTCCAGGCGTAGCGTACCGTCTCCAGCTTGCCCGATTTGCGCGTCAGCTTATAAAGCGGAGGCTGGGCGATGTAGACCTTGCCGGCATCGATCAGCGGCTTCATATAACGATAGAAAAAGGTCAGCAGCAGCACCTGGATATGCGCCCCGTCCGTATCGGCATCGGTCATGATGATGATCTTGGAATAATTGCTGTCTTCTACGGCAAAATCCGGTCCGATCCCTGCACCAATGGTGGAAATTATCGCCTTGAATTCGTCGTTCTTAAGCACATCCAGCAGCTTGGCCTTCTCGGAATTCATCGGCTTGCCCTTCAGCGGCAGGATGGCCTGAATCTTGGAATCCCGGCCCTGCTTGGCGGAGCCTCCGGCAGAATCGCCTTCGACAATGAACAGCTCTGTGCGTGTCACATCCTTGGACTGTGCAGGAGACAGCTTGCCGCCAAGATTTGAGCTTTCACTGCGTTTTTTGCCGCTGCGGATCTCATCGCGGGCTTTGCGTGCCGCTTCCCGAGCCTTAGAAGCCTGAATGGACTTCTTCAGCAGACTCTGAGCCACCTGCGGATTTTCTTCCAGGAAACGGGCCATATTCTCAGATACGATATAATCCACGGCACTGCGCGCAGAGGCGCTGCCAAGCTGGTCCTTGGTCTGCCCGACGAATTCCACCTCGGACATCTTGACGCTGATTACCGCCATCATGCCTTCGCGGAGATCATTGCCCTCCAGGTTCTTGTCCTTTTCCTTGAGCAGCTGCGTCCGGCGGGCATAATCATTCAACACCCGGGTGTAGGCTGTCTTGAAGCCTGTTTCATGCGTGCCGCCGCTGCGGGTAGGAATCGAGTTCACGAAGGAAGCCAGCGTTTCTGTATAACCGGCATTGTACTGCAGCGCTACCTCAACTTCAATATCATCCTTCTCCGAGCTGAAATGGATCACATCATGCAGCACATCCTTGCCCTCATTGAGGAACTGCACGAACTGGCTGGCCCCGCCTTCATAATAGTATTCATCCTGGCGGCCGCTGCGTTCATCCGTCAGCATAATGCGCAGTCCGGAATTCAGAAATGCAATCTCCTGCACCCGTTCCGCAAGCGTATCATAATTCAGGGCAATGCCGTTTGGAAAGACGCGAATATCCGGCTTGAACGTAATCTTCGATCCGGTCTTATTCGTATTCCCCAGAACTTCAAGCCCCGTTACGGGCTCACCGACATGCTCCTTCCCGCTTTTATCTACCCAATATTCAAAGCGCTGCCGGTGGATTTTGCCGTCCCGGTATATTTCAACTTCCAGCCACTCGGACAAAGCATTCGTGACTGAAGCCCCTACGCCGTGCAGACCGCCGGATTTCTTGTAGCCGGAGCCTCCGAATTTACCGCCTGCGTGGAGGATCGTAAATACCACCTGCGGTGTAGGCACTCCGGTCTTGTGCATTCCGGTTGGAATTCCGCGTCCGTTATCGAGCACGGTCACTGAGCCATCCTTGCGGAGGGTAATATCAATCTTCGAGCAAAATTTAGCCAAATGCTCATCTACGGCGTTATCCACGATTTCCCATACCAGATGGTGCAGTCCCGAAGAACTCGTACTGCCGATATACATGCCGGGCCGTTTGCGTACTGCAACCAGACCTTCGAGCACCTGAATGTCGTCAGCATCGTATCCAGTCGCGGCAGTGCCGCCGTTCTTGGAGACTTTTGCAAACATATCGATCTGTTCGAGCATTCATGCTCCTCCTTCTTTCTCTATCTGCGAAATGCAAACAAACGTTTTGGTTCACTTTGTACATTCTAATTCAAAATATCCCGTTTCGTAAAGACGGCGAATGAAATGATCACCGAAAGAATCCCCCAAACGGCCAGTACCCCCATGGAAAAAGACAGCGTCATCCCCTCAATGGGAGCGGGTGATCCGGCCAAATACCCGGTCAGACCCAGATTGACCATAAATAAATATTTGGCCGTCGTCCACGCCGAAGCCATATTGGTCAGAATGGTGCCGGCAATCAGCGCCGCCATCATGACCACAATACTTGCGGCTGTGCTGCGGACAAGCACGGACACCATAAAGGCCAGGAGTGCAACAACTACGCTCACGAACCAAATCAAGCCGCCTTGCATCAGCAGATATTTCCACTGCGGCACCGCATGTACGGAGGACATGTCCACGGTGTCACCATTCAGCTGAAAACCCGTAAAGACTGGCACGTTAAATCCCTTATAGCCAAAAGCAAGACCGGAAATAAGGTAGCTGATCACAAAGGCCGCAAGCACAATGAGCGAGACGAACATTAGCAGCGCCGCCATTTTGCTGAACAGCACCTTCCAGCGTTTCACCGGACGGGTCAACAGCATTTTGATGGTCCCGGTGGTCCGCTCTCCAGAGACCAGGTCAGAGGCTACAGCCATAATCAGCAGCGGAATGAACAAGGATACCGAGTTGTCCAAGAACTCCCGGGTGAAGGTTACCCCGCTGGGCTCATTGGGGTTCACATCATGATCCAGATAATATTGCAGCTGCTGGACAAATATTTTCCGGTATGACTTCCATTCCTCCGGAATCCGGTCGCTGCCCAGCGAATTCTGGTTGTCCGTGATCTGCTGCTGAATCTCCAGCCTCCAGTCCGAATTGAACTTATCCTTGTTGCGGTCGGCAATCCGCATCTGTGCATAGGTGAACATAGGCACGAGAACAACCAGAATGAGCAAAATGATGTAGAAACGCTTCTTTTTTATAATCTTCAGGCACTCATTGCGGATGAGCGGCATCAGGCTAGTCAATAGTTTCACCTTCCGTTAGCTTCAAGAATAGCTGTTCCAGTGTGGGATTGATTTTATGCACGGCTCTTACTTCCACTTCAGCTGTAACCAGCACGGCTACAATTTCTGGGATCAAATCCTCCTCCATCACCGTAACCAGAGAATTCGCCCCCATTCCGGCAATTATGGAATCGTCCAGCGTCACCTCATCCAGCTCCATCAGTGAAATATCCGGGCGGCTGTCCAGGATCTTTTTTGCTCTGCTTAACGGTTCCAGTTCCCAGAGTACATAAGGAGAATTCCGGGCGACCAGATCCTCTACTCCGCCTACAGCCAGTACCCGGCCTTTGCTGATGATTGCCACACGGTCACACAGCAGCTGAATTTCGCTCAGCAGATGGCTGGATACAAATACAGCAAGCCCTTCAGCAGCAAGCTGGCGGATGAATTCCCGCAGTTCCTTGATTCCTTTGGGATCAAGCCCGTTGGTCGGTTCATCCAGAATAAGCAGCCGGGGCCGTCCTAGAAGGGCTTGGGCAATGCCCAGACGCTGGCGCATGCCGAGCGAATACGTGCTCACCTTATCGTGAATCCGCTGATCCAGCCTGACAATATCCACTACCTCGTCAATGCGGGCCTTGTCCACTCCCGGCTGCATCCGGGCAAAATGCTGCAGGTTCTCCCACCCGGTCAGGTAGGTATATACCTCCGGGTTCTCTACAATGGAGCCGACATATTGCAGCGCTTTTTCGGGCTGCCGGTTCACATTATAGCCGCATACGGTAATACTCCCCTCACTGGGACGGATCAGATCCACAAGCATGCGGATTGTCGTCGTTTTTCCGGCTCCATTCGGACCGAGAAAGCCAAAAACTTCGCCTTCCCGCACATCAAAGGTTACATCGTTAATAATCCATTTACGGCCTATCTTTTTGCGGACACCCTCGACAGACAGCACTACCGTTCCGGAGCCGCCGCTTTGATCTTTTGTCATCTTTCTCACAGCCCCCTGTTCTCCATTTCTGTGTCCTTTTCACTGTTCATGAGGCTTATTGCACCGCCTGAACGATCCGCTCACTCATCCGCTGGTATCCATCGCCATTCGGATGAAAATGGTCGCCCGATAAATACTTGTCCAGATGGCGGTTGAACAAATCAAAGGTTGGGACAAGCGTCATATTGCTGTGCTTATTAATAATATCCATCGCCGCATTATTCCAGGCGGTGACCGCCTGATTGCCGGGTACAAGCAGCTCAGGAATATCTCCAAAGGGGTTATAAAGCCCCATATAAAAGATCTGTGCCTCAGGATTAATCTCCGCAATGCGTTCCAGTATCGTATTCAGCCGTTTAGCCGCTTCCGGCAGTGCTGCCAGCAGAGATTCGGGGGTTAGATCTCCGGCCCCTTCAGCACCACCAGTCATCCCCTCGCCAGCTCCTAATCCCGAGCCTGCACTGGTACCTGTACCTCCACTGTCGGTACTTTCTGTTTCGGGTACCGCTATTTGCTGGCCTTTACTGCTGCTCCCTAAAAGGTCGGAGCCCCTGAACAGATCATTCCCGCCAATGGAGACCAGGATCACATTGGACTGGCGCAGCGCATATTTCACGCCTTCCTGCTGGAGCCTGCTCTGCAGTCCGGCTGTGGTCATGCCGTTGATCCCCAGGTTGCCGGTCAGACTTGCTTTGCTGCCTTTTGCTGTCAAGCCATCTATTGTGCGCTTTACGAAGCCGCTTCCCTCGTTATCGCCCGTTCCTTTAGCCAGAGAGTCCCCTAATGCCACTATTTTGATTACTCCGTCAGTTGCAGCAGCCGGAGCTGCTGTTTCCTGCGGTAAAGTGGTCAGCAAGGCTTCCCCTCTCGGATACAAGATATCCTTCACTGCATAAACAAACCCGCCCAGCAAAAGAATTGTAGCCGCGATGGAAATCAGGCTGACTGCCCGCCAGGTCCACTTGGAATCGTTCAAAAGCTATCCCCCCGTATGCCGTTCTATTCTGCATTGTTCCACATTTTACAAAGTTCTTAACTATGTAGATAAACATAATTCTTCTATGTGCAATTTGCAAATACTCCGACAAGTAGTAAACGGCTTCGCCGTCCTTAAAAGTAAGGTAACCTTTTCAGCGAAAAATAGAAAGATAATTTATTACGCGAAGGATATAAATTCTTATATTTTGACAAAAAACCGTCCCCGGCTGCGCCGGAGGACGGTTTTTAGTGCTGAAGCAGCTAGGATCTGCTGCAGCAAAATATTTTTACTTTCCGATGAATTCCTGAACCCAATAATTGTTATCAAAACCGACACCGATATAATTGAAATTGGCACTTAAGATGTTGGCCCGGTGTCCTGCGCTGTTCATCCAGGCGGTCATAACTTCCTGAGGTGTCCGCTGCCCCATGGCGATGTTCTCACCAGCATACTGGTAAGTAACTCCAAACGCAGACATCATGTCAAAAGGTGATCCATACGTAGGGGAGGTATGGGAGAAATAATTATTCGCACGCATGTCAGTGGCTTTCGCTGCCGCAACTTTGTTCAGGCTGGCCAAAGCGGACACAGGCGAAAGTCCGGCTGCGGCGCGTTCCTTGTTGACCAGCGTTACAATCTGCTGGGTAAAGGCAGCGGTTCCTGTGGCATCCGAAACTGCCGGAGCTGCAGGAATTGCTGCAGGCTTAGCTGTTGCGACTGGCGCTGCAGGCTTAACTGTCGGCGCTGGTGTTGCCACTGGCTTGGCTGTTGGCGCTGGTGTCGCCACTGGTTTGGCTGTAGCTGTTGGGACTGCAGCCGCCGGTCTGGTAGTGACTGGCTTGGTAATGGTTACAGTGGAACCCTCAAACGAAAATCCATTAGTGCTGTATTGTTGTAGATATTCCATAAACTGTGCAAAGTTGTCAGTCTTCAGGGTCACGGTCTGAATTTCGGATGCTGCATTTGCCTGTAATGGAAGAGAAATGCTAAGCGCCATAACAGCTGCTACACTTCCCCCTAACATCGCTCTTAAAGTCTTGCTCTTCATTCTGCCATCTCCTTATTCGTGTTGTATTGTGGCGGGCTGCCAAGAGTTGCTGAATCAAATATTACAAAGTTGTAATTTGTTCCTCAGTCATTGTAACACAAATCTATCAGCAGTGCGCTTCTAAATTCTGGAGATTAATAGAGCGGCAGAAAGCTCGTCCCTTTAGGCAGCAAAAAGTCCAAGGCCTGGTTCACTATGCCAAAACAGCAAAACCGTTCCCGAAGGAACGGCCGCCGCATATTTAAAAATTTTAATTTTCTTCCATTATAATCGGTATCGGCACACAAAGAGCTTTTCTAATGAAAAGACTGCCAGAATTCACCTTCAGTTGAGATCAGGCCCATGATCTCCGCATAGGGAATACGGAAGGTCGGAAACCCGGCGGCATACGGCGCGATTTCATACGGGGCAAAATACAGGTAAAGCGCCTCTTCATCCACGTAAAACGGCTGATCAGCAGTAATGCCTTTATAAGTGTCCGGAAAAACATAATCATACCGGGGATCGTTCGCAATCTGCTTGCCGACGATATCACTGAGCTTTTGCACATATTTGCTGCCCGGCTTGAACAAGTCACCGAGCCGGTAAAACCTGCCGTTCTTCAGATTGATATGCGTATAGATCCGGGTAGGCATGCCATGGGCCGCTCCGAACGGGAAACGGTATCCGCTAAGCTCCAGGACCAGCAAAACCTTCCGGAAGAAGGATACGGCGAAATCGCCGGTATAACTGAAGTCTTGCGCTCCCGTTCCCGCACCTTCGGCCAGAGAAAGACTCCGCAGCTTATCATTCACTTCTCTGGACACATCCGTAATGGCGATGCCTTCCACCACCGGATAGTACACCAGGTAGTCTCTGTTCGGCTTATATTTTTTCTCCAGCACAGAATAAGGCGGCCGGAGCGGTATCACACCGTTGTGCCTCCATACCTGTTTGCCTCTCCGGTCATAATAAGAGATCCTCTGGTCTACATCTGCCCGGATCAGACTGCCGCTGAAGGAGAGTGTGCCGGAGCCGGGGATGACCGGAGGTTGGGCAGCCTTTTTGCCGCTTTTATCGATAAAATAAGTATTCTGGGCATCGTATACCGACGCCAGGCCGTTCTGGTAATTGTTCACGCCGAGCAGAGGATGGCTGCTGAGGATTCTCCCTGTCACCGCGTCTGCAATAGCGTAGCGTGATCCCCGGTAAGGCTGGGATGCAATCAAAGGGGTTCCAAGTGCAACCCGGTCTTCGCCAAGCTGCAGCACTTCATAATAGGTGGCCGGGATGATCTGTTTGCCCTGCTTATCAATAAGCCCGTAGGCATTGCCATAGTCTGATGCTGTATTAACCACCGCTCTTCCTCCGGAAAAAGGCAGCGCAGCCGTAAACTGCGGTTGTATCGCTATAGTGCCATCTGTGCGGAGATAGCCGTATTTGCCGTTTTCCTCCGCCTGAAAGGCGAGCAAGCCGTCTCCCGGGTAGCCGACAAAAGGATAATTGTACGTGTGCAATACGGCCCCCTGCGGATCGATCAGCGCATACTCACCGTCTTTGATCTTAACCAGTGCAACCCCATCCATGAAATCACCGGCATCCTCATAAACGGCTGGCAGCACCTCTTTACCTTGCGCATCCCAATAACCGTAACGCGAATTGCCGGCAGTGCTCTGTTTGGAGAACAATGCCCGGCCTTCCTGGAGTGAATTCAAATAATCCGCGCGCGCCGAAGTGACTTCTTTGCCCTTCTCATCAATCAGTGTGTAGCCTTTCGCATCCGATACTACAGCTCTGCCTTCAGAAAAAGGGGCAATAAAGGAATAGAGTGGTTTCACTCTTTCCCGGCCGGTACTGTCAATCAGTCCGCTTTTGTCCTTACGCTGCACAATAGCCAGCCCGTTCGCCTGAAATTCCTCGGCATAATCGTACCGGGGCTCGATGGCAGTCTTGCCCTCATTGTTGATATAACCCCAAAGCGTACCCTCTTTCAGCTTAAAAGGCGCCGGGTGCAGCAGTTCAGCCCTCAGCGCACTCTCCTCCACCTCAGGGAGAACAAACAGCGGTTCGAGCGGTTTCCGGGAGTAATCCACCCGGTATAAGCCCGCCACCGCAGGGATCGTTACGAACAACTCTTCATCCGCCCGGATAAAATCCTCTTCCTGCTGGGGAATGCACTCGTTCCAGCCGATTCCATCCCAACGCCACACCTCTGTCTGCACGAGGCCGTTATCCCAGCTTTTGATCAGCTCATTTAATTTGATCCTCAGCATCTATCCGCTCCCCTTTACCATAGCCTTATGCCTACAGGATATGGGCAAGGGCGGATTTATGTGCGTAACGGGGCACGGTTCTATATGTCATGTAGTGTGATCTTGAATTTCATGGTTTCTCCGCATAGTATAGACATAACATTTTTGTATAACTTCGGCGATTAGGGTCGTGGATCTCTACCAGGCACCGTAAATCCTGATTACAAATAAGTGCCAGTGTGCATTTTTTGTAATCAGGATTTTTTAGCATACCCGGGACAAATAGAAAAGGATGTAGAACCTATGAACACTTTTAAATCTCTGCACTCAGACGCATTCAAGTGGCAGGCAAGCAAATCCCGGCGGACCCCTTGTGAGTTCTCCAAAGTGGTGCTTCAGCACGGGGTAAACGCTGTCTCACCGATCCGCACGAAATCGGCAGCGTCGCAGGAGTGGCGGGCATAGGGTACATTCCGGGACGCTCCAAGAGACCTGCCAGTGGATATTTATGTCATGCTTCCTTCCTATGCCGGCAACGAAAAGGCTTCCAGTTTGCTACAGGAGCCATTGGCAAGCGTAGCCCACCACCGCCGTCGTCTCCGATCAGGAGCTGTTCACCGCTACCCGGCACATCGAGGCCATGAACGGCGGGGCTGACAGTGGTACCGCGGCAGGTTTCTCACCTCCCTGCCGCTGCCGGTAGCGGGACTCTGTCGGAGCAGGGTTATGAGCAAATATATGCCGAGACTTGCAAATACGCAGAGCTATTTTAAGTAACCTGATGTTTTCTGAATTTGTGATAAGTAAGTGGCAATAATAAAGCGATGCTTATTATTGCAAAACCTATCGTGAACTTATATTGGGGAATGATTTGTCCAAAGACATGGATAATACCATATCCTGTTACTTTTTTAAACCCATCAAACATATTTCCAGGCAATAAATCCATCAGTTGATTAAACAATAGGCTACTTTTGCTGGCAGGGATAAACAGTGGCCCGATCAAAAATATTCCCATCGCTATAATAACTGGGAATGGGCTATTCATCCAACTGGATAACCACAATGTTACAGCCCCTACAAGCATGCAAGCAAGAATTCCAATAAAAACCACCCATAAGTACGTTTGGAACACCGTGTAGGGTACAGGAGACAATAGATCTATCATCTGTACACTGGCATCTGCTCCATAAAACCCAAATGAGCCAAGAAGTAAAAGGGTATATGTTCCGATTGCAATGCAGGTAACTCCACATGTAACAATAAAACTGGCTTTGAATTTTGCTGTAATGATCTTATTCCGGCCATATCGGGTAGATAAAATCACAGAGTCTGTTCCACTCTGATATTCACTCGCAAATACAGGAGCAAGACTTATTGCGATGACAAATGAAATAATTAGAAAAAAGCTTCTAAGTGACTGAAACACCTTCTGCCAGCCGGTCACATAATCCATTTGAAAAGGAACAGGAATACTCTTATTCATTTCTATAAAAAAATCCTTTTCATTCACAGAATAGTTACCATAGGAATAATCGTAATTTAAATAATCAATAATCTTTTCGATTCGTTTTTGATAGAATGTTTGGGCAGATGATGAATTTAACTTTTCTATTACATGATAATCATATTCTTTTACTGGAGAAAATGTAAACCTGAGTAAGTTGTCCATCTGTTCGTCCATTACTTCAAATTTTGCATATGCCTCACTGGTCAGTTCTTTATTTGCGTTCAGATTTTTAGGATCATATGTTATTTTTTTGTGTCGCTTAACTGCTTCTGCAACTTTGTCTACGGTTAATGGACCTGCATGCTTGCGATCATATTCTTTTCTTAATGAAATAGCGGCTAAACCTTTTAGTTTCTCACCATCTTCATTAATTATCCATGTTCCCGCAACCATCATATTAGTCAAGAATAGAGCTGCCAGTATAACGATCATAATCCCTGCAAGAAATGATCTTTTCCTCGTTATTTTCTGGAGTTCAAACCGGGTTAACGCATCCAAGAACAACCCCCCTATTCATTAAAAAACTTGATGCGTTTTAAACGCCCAATAAGCAAATGGTAGGACTACAACTATAACTAATATAGGAAAAATTGCTAATACCTGGTATTCGGGAATAAGTCTTCCAAAAAAATGAAACAATTTATAATCTGTAATTTTATTAAATGCGTCAAACATATTCGCAGGCAGTAAATCCATTGCATAATTTAAAAACCGGCTACTTTTACTCTCAGGAATCAATAGAGGACCAATAAGAACTATTCCCATTGTAACCATAACAGGAAATGAACTACTCAACCTACTAGACAGCCACAGCGTAACTGCCCCTATGAGCAAACTAGCCGTACTTCCTATGAAGATAGCCCATAGGTAAGTTTGGAATACTGTGAAAGAAACAGGGGCAAAAAAATCAATAATTTGTACACTTGCATTGCCGCCATCAAAACCGAATATTCCTAGCAGCAGCAATGTATATATGGCAAGACCCAATATAATAAATCCTGCTGACACCAGAAAGCTAGCTTTTAGTTTTGCGATTATGAGCTTATTACGGCCATATCTCGTGGATAAAATGATGGAGTCTGTCCGTCTCTGATACTCGTTGGCAAACACAGGGGCAAGACAAGCTGCAATAACGAATGAAATGATTAAAAAAAGATTGGGTAAATTCTCAAATACATTTTTCCAGCCAGTAACATAATCCAATTGGAATGGGATGGAAATGTCCTCATTCATTTTCTTAAAATATGCTTTTTCTTCTTGCGTGTAGTCACCATAAGAATACTCCGTATTCAAATACTCCTGAACTTTACCTAACCGTTTTTGATAAAACTCATTTACATCACTTGGGCTCATTTTATCTATAATATAAAAATCATATCCACCTATAGGAGAAAAAGCATACGAGATTAAAGAATGAATTTGATAATCCTTCACATCAAATGTTCCATTTGCCTCAATTGTCATTTCTCCGTTGCCATCAAGGTTTTTAGGATCTCTCATCAAACTTTGATGCCGTTCAATTGTATTCTTCAATTTATCAACAGTTAATAGGCCAGCAAGTTCTCGGTTGTAATTTTGTTCCAAATGAATAGCGGGTATGCCATGTAAAAATTGCCCGTCTTTGCCTGTTATCCGAGCGTTTGTAATCAGGACAACAGATAAGAATATTGCCGTACATACAACAATCAGTATGCTTGCATAAAAAGATTTCCTTCTTATAATTTTTTTCAACTCAAACCGGGTGAGCGTATCCATTCTTCGTGCCCCCTATTTTCTTCCATTGTTGATTTCGTCCTGTTCATCCTGAAAATGATATAAATAAAAGTCTTCTAACGTAGGTGCTACTGATGTTATTTGTCCAGCAGGTTTTTGCTCAGACACAATCCTCAATTCAACCAGATTTCCTTCGTGCCTAAGATTGCTCACACAATATCGAGCGTTCCATTCTTCAGCTTCACGGACAGGAATATGGCACACCCATACAAACCCTTCCATTGTTGCCGTCAAATCTTCTACGGTACCATGCATTAATAATTCACCTTGCTTCATCACGAGAATCTGATCAGCTATGTATTCTATATCCGAAACAATATGCGTTGAGAGGATAACGATCTTGTCTCTGGCCAAATCAGCGATGAGATTGCGAAAACGCACTCTTTCCTTTGGATCAAGTCCCGACGTTGGCTCATCCAGAACCAGTATTTTGGGGTCATTAATCATGGCTTGTGCTATTCCAAGACGTTGTTTCATCCCACCAGAAAATGTACGTATTTTCTTTCTAGATACATCTTCCAGGGCAACCGTCCGCAGAAGCTCTCGGGTTTTTCCTTTTGAAGCCGAAGGCGTTAATCCTTTCAGGGACCCGATATACCAAAGAAATTCCTCCGCACTGAAGTCGGGATAGTATCCGAAGTCCTGAGGCAGATAACCCAGAAGATCGCGATACCGCTCTCCCATTCGTCCAATGTCCTGACCATTCAACTGGATTGATCCTGAAGTAGGGTTTAAAATGCCACATATCATCCGCATTAGCGTCGTTTTTCCTGCTCCATTGGCGCCCAGCAAACCATACACACCACTAGTGAGTCGGAAGGATATTCCTTTAACTGCTCTTTTAGCAGAAAAATGTTTGTTTAATTGATTCAAGCTCAAATCCAGCATCCTATCTCCTCCTCAGTTATTCCTTCCTAAATTCCAAAACTCAGTTATATATTCGGTAAGCACTATCTAAACTGCAACAAACTTTATTTACACCTCGTACCTCCTTAACCACACCTAAAGATGTGAGCATTAATAACACCAGCCATACTTCCAAAGAATCAAATAGCGTCTGCGCTGCAGAGATCTTTAACATGATCTGTATTAATAGAATTAGGCTGCAAAAAATAAAGCAGTAGTTGCCACAGTTAGAAGTTCGAATTTTATTAAGAATGCACAAGCAACCAAAACAAGTCACATTATAAGGGACCAGCAGAAAAAGCATCAACTTTACGAAATCCGCTTGTATCCAAAAATTCAATAATATCGCCAATATTGTAAGTCCTATAAGATCTGTTATGGCCAACAAACTCATCCTTACAAGCATTAGCTTTTGAAAAAGATGACGTGTACTAAGTTCAATCTCAAGCATATTTGAACTCATAGAACAAGTAAGGGTCTGGATACCCGTCATGACCAACAATGGTGCAGCGGTTGAAGCCAACATGATAAAATCAGAGCTTTCCTCTGACCCTAGGAGAAGGCTGTGTAATAACATACCCATTCCCAATACAATCAACAGTTGCATAGCCCACACTTTCCAACTGATGAAGCGAATTTGACTGATATAAAACTCCAAGAAAGTTGTTCTGCGATTCCCCAGTGTTTGGCGCAATTCTACAGTTGCAGAAGTAATTGTTCTATCCAAATGCTGCTGATCAATGGGAGACGAATGGAAGTTTTTCATTGAACCAAGGATGATTTCTTGTTTCTTGGGCAAACGAATCGCTCCTTTCTAAGTGACGTCTCAAGACCAATAATCCGCGTCTAACCCGGTATTGCACCACACATACATTTATCCCAGAAATCTGAGCAATATCTCGAAAGGTTAAATCCAGACAAAACCTCATAAAAATTGCTTCACGCTGCTCTTCAGGCAGCAATTGCAGCAGTTCACCTATCAATTGTTCTCTTTCTACTTGCTCTTCGACAGAGTTTCCTCGCTGCAATGCCGCTAGGTCTGAGGCTTCTTCAGCGTGCTCCCAAGGCAGTGGAGTCCATTTCCGTAAGTAGTCATTGCACAGGTGACGGGCAATGGTATACAAGTACGCACGACACTTCCCTGAATTTGTATATTTTTCAATATATCTGCAAAAACGCAAAAATGTCTCCTGAGTCAAATCCTTGGACTCTTCTTCACTTCTAACCCGATAGTAACAATACTTCTGAATTCCGCTATAATGCCGTTCAATCAATGGAGTCAGGTATTTTGTTTCTCCTTCTTGTATACGTCGAATCCATTCCCGTTCATCCACCACGTCTCCTCCCTTCTATATGTATAACAGTATTATGATGAAAAAAAGTGATTTTATATTGTGACTTTTTCGCGAAAATCACTATTATTTACATTATCGTAAGAATTCGCCTGCATTTGATATAGACGAGCATAGACTCCTTTTAACTGAATTAATTCGTTGTGATTGCCGAATTCAATCATTTTTCCTGACTCTAGAACAATAATATTATCAACTTGGCGTGTATTTACAAAACGATGGGTTACCATTATACATAATCTACTGCATCTCATTTCTTGGAATTTCATAAAAATCTCATGTTCAGCTATGACATCTAAAGATGCAGTAGGCTCATCCAAAATCAATACAGCAGAGGGCTTCATTAATGCACGGGTAATCGCCAATTTTTGCCATTGACCTAGGGATAAATCTACGCTTCCAGACCATTCTTTTTTCAACTTAGTATCATATTGATTAGGAAGGTTGATGATAAAGTCATTTGCACCAGAACTGATTGCAGCGCTAATAATTCGATCAATATTATCAATATTTTCCAAATTTCCTATTCCTATATTTGTTTTGACATCAAATGGATATTGGATGAAGTCTTGAAATACAGCTGTAACATTTTCAAACAAGCTTGAACGATTAAACTCGTTAATGTTTATTCCATCAACAAGTATTTCCCCTTCTGTTGGCTGATATAAATTCAAAAGTAATTTAATGAATGTAGTTTTACCAGAACCATTTAACCCAACAAGAGAATAAGCATGATTAGCTTCCAAAACAACATTAATGTCTTTTAAAGCGTAAATTTCTGTACCTGGATAACAAAATGAAACAGACTTAAATTCTATTCTTTGAAATGGAATTGGAAATTCTCTTTTATTGTCTTTTTTCTCTACTGGAGTATCTAATAGCTGAAAAATGCTCTGCATATATAAACAGTTCTCATAAGCCGAAGATAAAAGGGTTAATATATTCGAGACTGTATTCTTCAAGTTATCAATTGCTGTTACATACATTGTTAATGATCCAATCGTTAATTTGCTATTTAAGCAAATAATAACAACCAGTATTTTAATAAAATACATAATAGCGTTATCAATCACATCGACCAATGACGTCTCAAATAAAAAACGCTTTCTTATTTTTTTATCTTCGTTTATGTACTTATCCATAATCTCAAGGATTATATTTGTTAGATATCGATCTGAACTAGATAATTTCAATTCTTTTATATAATGATTAGTAATGAGAATGGTTTTTAAGTGTTTAACAAATCGATTCTGTTCAAACCTTTCATTGAACACAGCAAACCATTTATTGAGTATTCTAATACTAATGTAAAACATAGGAATCGAAGAAACTAAGCAAAGCAACACAATAGAAGTATCAAGAAAGATAAGAATTCCCACAATCCCAATGAAAGTGGTTATATTATTTATAAAATTCACTGTCGTTTGTAGAATACTTATACTTCTGTTTAATGATTGGTCACTAGATTTTTGAATTTGATTGTATGTCTCCGAATTATCGAAATCTTTCATTTCTAATTCCATTGTTTTCTCAGAAATTTTTTCAGTTATTGTCTTATTCAAATTGGATGAAAAAACATTCTGTACAAAATTAGAAACTCTCCCCAAAACAGAGCTAAACAATACTAAAGAGAAGTGAATGGACAACCAAAAAAACATCTTTTTAAAAGAAGTTGAAGGAACAGACAAAATTTCAGCTGCAGCATCAATAAATTCTTTCCAGACCCACAACTTACCAGGTATTGTAAGGCCGATTGAGGTATCAACAAGAAGAATGAAAAGAAACGTTCCCCGACTAGTCTTCCAAAGTAAAATAATGGTTTTTAAAAAAACCAGAAGATTTTGTATAACACTTTTTAATTTTTGTATCAAGGCCATCATTCCTTTAAGTCGAAATTACTATTTTTGCAGATTCTTCTAGAATCCAATTTCTATAGTTGAGAATGTCTCCAATACTTATTTCATCCATTATTTCCTCTATATCCCTATAGTGCTCTCTAGTAATATGAATCGGCTCACCGTAAAAAAAGTGGGAGGATATATTCTGAAATAGTTGTTCTCTGCTTGATTTGTAGTACTCATTTAAAAATGGAATGATTCTTTTTTTCGACTCAACTAAGACTCGTTCTGTCAAGTTAGCTTTTTTCAAGTGATTAACAATACCATTAGCCAAAAGAGTGATTTTATCATCAACAAAAGAGAATTCCATGCTGAAAACAGCAAAGTAAAAATAATCACTTACATACTTATCCGAAACAGATAGATTATTTAAATAATTACAATATTCAGTTTTTTCTATATATTTTTCGATACAATTTTTAGATATAATTTCAAATAACATTCTAGTCAACTTTCTTTTCAAATTCACTGAAATATATGGTTTATGAAAATATATTTCTACTGTTTTTAGCTTAAAAGGATGATTAAGTTGTAGTAAGGATAATTCATCGTTTTTATTTATTATATTTCGCGAAATCTTTTTAATTTGAAAATTGAAGTATTTATTTTTGGTGTTTCTTCTTTTTTCAGGTTTAATAATAGGAATAATATCTTGTGATAGAATATTAGTAAAAAATACAATCCCTATATTATCCATATTATAAAAATCTTTAATGTATGATATTACATCATTAAAATGCAGTTTTTTAATTTCGTCTTCACTCCCAACTGGAAGGTTCTGCACTTGATTATTTGTAATATATGTTATAATTTCTCGTTGCCATTCCCACTGAGATTTTTTCGTCATACATTCATCAAGGATTTCTGTTTGAGACAATTTAAAAGTATCCTCAGTTACGATATCAGCATCCATAATAGTCCTCAAAAGTCGACTAAATATATAAATATTCTCTAGATGCGACTGAAAGGTAAACATCAAAACAGTTTGTCCGTAATTTGTATATCCAGTAGAACAAAATTTAATATTTTTATAGGTATGTTCGTAATTAGAAGAAATGTAATTCTCATAAGCTAAACATATGTGTTCTACTAAGTGCGCTACTCCATTTTTCCCGAGTGGCTCTTGTCCACAACCAGCTTGAACACATACAACTACCATAGTTTCTTCACAATCATCATTAACGATAAGTAATTTCCCATCACTAAAGCGAGATAATTGAGGATACATTGTTCTCTCCTTATTAAGAATAGTTAACGTTTATTAAGCTAAAAGGTGAGCTAACATTTATGTTAGATCACCTTTTTGAAATTTACCTATAATTAAGATCCATCATGGGCTGTAGTGGTATTACCTTCATTGTTGCCTTTAATATTGCTGTTGCAACCGCAACCACAATCAGGTACTCCCCACCACCAAGCGCTGTCTCCAGTATTATCATGTTGATTCGGGGTATCAACATTACAAATACAATTGCACTTATGAGCTGCTGTCACTGCGTCTCCTTGACTACGGAATAATGGATTAATGACTTTCATTGTTGTTCACCCCCTTTCCACTTATCAATTTATATTAATCCTCGGGTTTGAGGAAAAATATCATTTAGGTTATCACAATATCTTTTAAAAATTCTAGTTTCTCAGGACAATTCTCAAGCATAGTGTGATAGAGTACTAAATCTTTGAGGTGCACTCTCCTACGAAAATCACATTTTCTATTCTTCTCGGAAGAATCAAATTGGGATTCAGTGTAATTGTGAGCATAACATACAGAACATAATCTAATAGCCCAACAATCCTGACATTGTTCTATAGAACCGTTAGAATAATCTTCAACATAGTGCTTTTTCAGTGATGTAAAGTCAATTCCCTCCAAAATGTTCCCGATGGATGGTGAAAATCCAACACGCTCACAAACATATAATTGACCGGAAGTATTGACGTAAAGTCTACGTGCCCCTGGTATACAACAACCATTGAATGGATAAAGATCTTGAGGTTTGTCAGTAAGAAATCTCTTTTCTATACTAATTAAGGAACTCTCTATTCCTGTTGATGAAATATCATTAGTTTCATCCCTGATATAGGAACGGTTAAGGGCCCTTGATTCTAACCAAGTCCAAAGAGGGTCTAATAGTACAGGATTTATTTGATTTTCATCTCTTTTAATACTGGCGTTTGGAAGACTGCCTTCTGCTACATAGCCAATATTAATATTTGTGTTGGCTGGTAAGAATTCCAGACCTGAGAAGAAAGAGTTTATTTCATTTAATTTTTCATGTGAGTACGGTGGTGCAAACACTGCATTAATAGACAGTGAATTTTCACTGAGAGAAAAAGAGTCGCTCAACAATTCCAAGCCACGGAAGGCTTTTGAAAAACTTCCCTCTCCATTACTGTATCTTCTATATTCATTTTGAATATTTTCAGGTCCATCTAAACTGCACACAATCCCCAAACCCGGGACAGTTGCTAAGTAATTGGCAACTTCTTTGGTTACTAATGTTAAGTTTGTCGTTAGTGAAAAAGTGAGTTTCTTCCCTTTCAGGGTCTTTAAAGAATACTCAATCACCCACTTAAGTAGATCAAATTTCAAAAGAGGTTCCCCTCCATAAAAAGTAACGGCTATTCTATCTTTTGAGTGCATAGCTGCATAATCGACCGCTGCTTTGGCAATTTCAAAACTCATATCACTACTATTAAAGTCTCTATTTAAATCGCACTCTTCATTATAAATACAATAGCCACAACGTAAATTGCAGCGCCCCGTTAGTTCTAGAATAATTTGGGATAGTTCATTATTTACTTGTTCTTCTAGTAGCTCATTATGACCTGGTGTGTAAAGTCGATAAGGTTTATGCGCTCTGAATAAATGTTCATTGAGTACAGTTTGACAAAAATCATTAATTGCTGATATGGATATTTGCTCAATAGCCAATAAGCCTTCGGGAGTATTAACATTTACTAATTCAAATAAAGAATGCATAATTATTGAAGAATCCTTGTCCAGTTGCAACACTTTTCCTGTACCTGTATCGTAATAATATGTATTTGAAGCCGTTGTAAATAGTTTTCCTAGACGATGAATTCCATTATTTCTTTTTAATTCGAATAAACGTTCAATTTCTTCATGGTGTATTAACGAACTCATGCTTTTTCCCCCTTATCCCTAAATAAATTTCTTAAACAAACTAACCTTCTTACCTTCTGTACAAAAACTCCTTTTAAAAAAACAATAGAGGTATCTCTACGTAAATAAATCTCTGACTGGTATAAGCATTAGAGGTATTTTAAATTTTAATCATGGGATTTTTTTCACATAATGTCGTATGAATCCCACAACCACATCTATAATATACCATAAAAAAGATTTATTTGTTAAATTTAGGATGTATTAAGAAAATATAATGACGAACGACGACTTTCAAAAATTTATTACATATAATGTTAATAACATCATTTCCTTGATATATCTCCATTCAATGCGCTTCCATTTTTTTGTATTCACCAATTTTTTTCGATATAATAATACTTATATGGATCATAAAGGGATATATGGAGGTTGTTATAATGATGAACATAGCGATCTGTGATAATGATTATGATACTCATATGATTTTCAAGGATTTTTTTTCGAGGTATTTAATAGAGTCAACAGTCACATGTTTCGTACAATATTTCCCATCTGGTGAGGAATTACTTCGATACTACAGCATCCCAGGTCATTATAGTTTCCATTTAGTCTTTCTTGATGTGGAGATGAGCGGAATCAATGGCATTGAGACTGCTTTAAGGATTAGAGCAATGCGAGATTATAAGGTGCAGATTATTTTTATTTCAAATAATTCAGACCACATGCTAGAAAGTTTTTATGTACAACCGTATTATTATCAAATTAAACCTATTGTCTATAAAACATTTAAGTCGCTACTTGAAAGAGCCTTTGCTTTTATAAGTAATGTCATATGTCCAATAATAACTTTAAAAACAACCGATGGAGAACTAAGGATTAAACCCCATCAAATTATATACTTGGAAAAAACAAGTAAGACTGAGATAGAAATATACACATTAGATAATGTTTTTTACTCAAGGCTCACTTTAAATCAAATTATTGAAAGACTGGATACGAATTTTTGTCAAATACATAGATCAATCATTGTAAATACTAAATATGTACATAAATTCACTTATAGCACAGTAGTATTAATAAATAAAAAAATTCTCCCCTTAGGACGTTCCTACAAAAAAAAATTTGACTTTCATGTCCGTCAGGATTTTAATTACACAATATAAGGGCTCAACCTAAAAAATAGCGGTAATTGTTCAGGCGGAGTTTTATTCTCGCTTATCCAACAGGCCTCCCAGATAAGAACAGCATCATTCCGCCCGCACCTGCCCAAATTTACGCTGAATCCATTGGCAGCTTTGGATTTCGTCACGAATGGGTGACTCATCGGCTACAACCGCCTCTAATTGGATTAGTGGTACCTCAGGCCGGGATTTTGCCTCTGGTTTCCTTCAGGTCGCAACTCGCGGTGTACACCCTTGCTCTTGGCTACTGGTTAGGTAATACCAGCCCCCCCGTTCGGGACTTTTATCCAAGAGATAACGCCCATGCTGGGCGTATCATCAAAAAAAGGCGTTTGCGGATACCCCGCAAACGCTATTATACTGTTCCTCCCCGGCAAAGCGGGGAGGGAACTACCTTAGGTGATGCAAGTAGCGGAAGGGAGGTTTGGAGCTGTAGGAGCGAATGCATCCGCCTGAAAGCTTTCCGAAGGACAGCTCACATCGATGCATACACTGTCCTCGGATTCTGCCGCTGCCAGCAGTTCAAATCAGGAAATCCGAGAACAACAGCGGCTGGAAGCCTAAACACTACCTGCAGCCACGTCCTTATCACCTCAAGAGCATTTTCCCCTCATCACTTCGCTTACTTCTTCGACGAATATTTCCGCATATCAAACGATACCGCAGCGATGATGATCAGACCCTTGATAATCAATTGATAGTAAGGGCTGATGCCGATAAAGGTCAGGCCGTAGTTAATCAAGGTGAAGATAATAACACCGACGAGGACACCAGGTACGGTACCGATACCGCCTGTAGTGGATACGCCGCCGACTACGCAGGCTGCGATGGCGTCAAGTTCGTACATGTTGCCATAGTTGTTCGTGGCGCCGCCTGTCCGGGCAGCCTCAAGCACACCAGCCAGACCATAAAGAGCGCCGGCGATAGCATAGATGTAGATCAGGTTCTTGGATACATTGATCCCGGATACCTTGGCAGCCTGCATGTTGCCGCCGATGGCGTACATGTTTTTGCCCAGCTTGGTTTTGTTGAACAGCACCCAGACAATGGCCGCGACCACCAGAGCTATGATTACAATGTACGGTATCGAATATTGTCCGCTGCCTATGAAACCAGAGCCTATTTTGGTGAAGTCAGGACGCAGGCCGCCGATAGGCTGCGATTGGTTCGGGTCCATATCAAAGTACAGCGAGTTCAGACCGTAAACGATCAGCATCGTGCCCAGTGTGGCGATAAACGGCGGAACGTTAAGCTTGGAAACTATGATACCATTGATAAGACCGCAGAGGAGACCGGCAACGATGGCAATAAGAATGGGCAGCCATACCTGCACCTGAGGCATATCCGGGAAGAAACGGCGTGAATAATCCGGAATTTGCAGCATAGAGGCGGAGATAACGGCTGTGAAGCCTACAACGCGGCCCGCTGACAAGTCCGTACCGGCTGTGATTAGAATAAAGGCGACACCAAGGGCGATGATTACCCGGGTGGACGACTGAATTAGCACGTCGCGCAGGGTATTGATGGACATGAAGCTTGGCTCATAGATGATAATTCCTAGAATTAACAGTACCAATACGATATAGATCGCGTTCTGAGTGACAAAGGATTGAGCTTTTTTAACGTTCATTAGTAGTTTCCCCCTTAGTGCTGTGCGGCGAGACGCATAACTTCAGTTTCCGTAGCCTGCTCGCCTTCTAGTATTCCTGTTAGTCGGCCTTCCGACATGACCATCACGCGGTCGGACATCCCGAGCAGCTCCGGCATTTCGGACGAGATCATGATAATGCTTTTGCCCTGCTTCGCCAGATCGGCAATGATCGAATAGATCTCGAACTTGGCGCCGACGTCTATTCCGCGGGTGGGTTCATCCAGCAGAAGAACCTCAGGCTCGGTGAGCAGCCACCTGGCCAGCAGCACCTTTTGCTGGTTGCCGCCCGACAGATTCATGATCTGCGTCTTGGTCGTTGGTGTCTTAGTTCGCAGCTTTTCGATCATTTTATCGACTTCCACCTTCTTTTTTTGGCCGTCAAGCAGGAAATATGGGGTCTTGTAACGATCCAGATTGGCAATCGCACCGTTCTCATGAACCGACAACACCGGGAAAATACCGGTTACACGGCGCTCTTCGGTGAGCAGGGCCAGCCCGTGCTTTTTGGCATCCTGCGGCGATTGAATGTTGACCTTTTTACCGCCAATGGAGATGCTTCCGGATTTTATGGCCCGCAGGCCGAACAAGGCTTCAATAACCTCTGTCCGCTGTGCGCCGACCAGACCGCCAACGCCCAGAATTTCACCGCGTCTAAGCTCAAAGGACACATCCTTGAACGAGCGGGGCTCCGTCGATGTAAGCCCTTCCACTTTGAGAAAAACTTCACCTGGAACGTTATGACGTTCTGGGAACCGGTTAGTGAGGTCACGGCCGACCATTCTGGAGATAATCAGATCTGTTGTCAGCTCCGCCGAAGGCCAGGTGCCGATTTTTTTGCCGTCACGCATGATCGTCACTTCGTCGGAGATTTCAAGGATTTCTTCCATTTTGTGAGATATATAAATAATGGCTACGCCTCTTTTTTGCAGATCCCGGATAATCCGGAATAAATGCTCCACTTCGACGCTGGTCAGCGAGGAGGTTGGTTCATCCATTACGATGACACGGGAATGAAAAGAGACCGCTTTGGCGATTTCGATCGATTGGATTTTGGATACGGACAGCTTGCCCACCAAGGTTTCGGGATTCAGATCGATATCCAGATCCTTGAAAAGGTTTTCAGTGTCAGTAAACATTTTCTTGTGGTCGATGAACTGAAACGGTCCGAAGCCCTTCGTCGGAAAACGTCCCAGCCAGATATTCTCCATCACATTGCGGAACGGAACCGGATGCAGCTCCTGATGGATCATGGAGATTCCGTGCCCCAGAGCATCATTGGAATTCGTAATATTAGCCTTTTCACCATCCAGATAGATCTCACCGGCATCCGGTGAATAGATTCCAAACAGACATTTCATCAGTGTAGACTTGCCTGCGCCGTTTTCGCCCATAAGTGCATGGACCGAACCCGGCCTAACCTTAAGGCTGACGCCGTCCAGCGCCTTAACGCCGGGAAATTCTTTGGTGATATTGTTCATTTCCAGCAAAAATTCTGTTTTTGCCATGTTGATACGCCCCCTACGCTTTTTTTCTTTTTCCATGAGAGGCACAGCGGTTCTATCCTGCTCCCTACCCGTAAGGAATTCCGGGAAGCGGACCTTCCGCCCCCCGGCATTATTTAGTTCAAGCTTATTTTGCGTCAGCTACATTGTCTTTGGTGATTTTTTTGTAGGAAATCCATACATATTGGTTGTCGGTGATGTCAAAGCCTACATTTTCCTTGGTTGGGGCTTCGCCTTTGGCCAACAGCGCAGCCAGTGTAATCGCCGCTTTACCTTGGTTGTTGGCATCGTTCAGCACTGTACCGAGCATGGTTCCATCCTGCAGCGCCTGAACCGCCGGAGCCGTTGCGTCAACCCCTACAACCGGCATGTACTTATCACCTGTAAAATATCCGGCAGCTTTCAGAGCTTCGATCGCGCCGAGGGCCATATCATCGTTGTTGGCAAGAACGGCTTCAATTTTGTCGCCATGGGAGCCGAGGAAGGCTGCCATTTTTTCTTGGCCTTTGACGCGGTCCCACATTGCGGTATCTTCAGCCAGTTTCTCTACCTTGATACCGGCATCTTCGATCGCCTGGATGGAGTATGTGGTGCGCAGCTCAGCATCCTGATGTCCCGGTTCGCCTTTCAGCATTACATATTGGAGCACGCCGTCTTTGTTTTTGTCCGCTTCAGGGTGCGCCTTCCAGTAATCCACAATCAACTGGCCTGACATGGTGCCGGACTCTTCTGCTTTAGCGCCGACATAGTACACTTTGTCCCATTTCTTCATATCTTCCGGGAGCGGTTCGCGATTCAGGAACACCACTGGGATGTTTGCGGTTTTGGCTTTATCGATAATTACGCCTGCTGCCGTGCGGTCAACCGGGTTAATCAGCATGCCGTCGTATTTTTTTGTGATGAAGAGGTCCACCTTGTCGTTCTGTGTAGGCTGTGAGTTTTGGCTGTCTACGATGTCTACGGTAGCGATGTCTTTCGCAGCCGAGTCAATCGCGTTGCGGACACCGGTCATGAACGTGTCATCAAATTTGTAGATGGCCACGCCGACTTTAGGAGTTTTACCCGCAGCAGCACCGGAGTTGGTACTGCTGGTGGCTTCTGCAGCGTTGTCTTTTTTTCCTGTATCGGCATTATTGTTGCCGCCGCAGCCTGCCAAAGCCGCACCCAGCAAAGCACTGGCGAGTAAAACGGAAGTGATTTTTTTCATAATTATTTGACCTCCTGATAATGTTTCTTTTTAGTTGTATCCGGTATGTCCCGGGTACATTCTTATTATGCCCGAGGTGAAAGCGGTTGCGAATATAAAATACTCATCTGTTGTATGAAAATTCTCATATACTGAAAAGAACAAAACGGCTGCCCCCCCCTTCACTGGGTAACGCAGCTGTTGTGGATTTCAGTTTAGCGTTTGCCTGGAGAACCCTTCATGAACCGCGGCAATTCCAAGTGGAAAATGGATCACTAATTGCCCCGGCACTACCGATCTTTGCTCCCTAAGTTGGAAAAAGGATCACTAATTCAGCACATTTTGCTTCTGAATCAGTAAAATCACCCAATTAAGTTTCCTTTTTCCACCTAAATCTCCGATTTGTTGATTTTGAAGAGAAATAAGTTCCCTTTTTCCACTTATTGATTGTTCACCGACGGCTTCGCCGCCCTTTTAAGGGCCTATGCTTCGGAAGCAGCGATACAGAGTATCGCTTTCAGGTATCGTTTCAGTGAGAAATGGAAGGATAAAGGATATTGTGCAACATATACTTTCTTATATTTGCGCAAAAAAAAGGCCAAGCAGTACGACGAGGCCGACAAGAAGCGCCGTCATAACAGCCCAAGCCCATTTCTGGTTTGGAGATGGCCGGGTTGGCTTTCCTTTGAGAGCGGGCAGCAGCAGACCTGCCCAAACCCAACGGGTACAATTCCCAACCTGAAGTTGATTCTGTGCCAAGGCAGAATTGGTCAGTACATTGAGCAGCAGCAGAGAGTTGGCCCCGAGAGCGGTTCCCCACAGAAGGGCGCTTATGGACTGGCGGTTTGCCGCCCGGGCCGGTGCGGTTTTTCTCCACAGCCGGAGCCAAAACAGTTAATAGGACGATGACGTAAGTTATCTTACAAACGGAAACAGCAGCTTTTGATTCTCCGGCCACAGCATATTATCCAGGTCAATCAGCTTCGTTCCGGTATCTACGCGCTCCGGCACATCCATGCCTTCCGTGGCTTCTACCGCGTATTTGACCGCTAAATATCCGTTATTGAAGGGATTCTGAATCACTGTGGCCTGAACTGTACCGTCTTGCAGCAACTCCAGCATGGAAGGCGAACTGTCAAAGGCCACCATCTTCAGCGGACTGAGGCCCAATTCCTGAACGACTTTGCCCGCACCCTGCGAAGCCGTTTCATTCAGTGTGGCAATCCCGCGAAGATTGGGATGGTTAAGCAGCATGTCCCGGGTCAGCTGTTCGGCATCGGCAGTGTTGGAGGAGGTATAAGAAATCTGCACAACCTCAACATTGGGAAAACGCGCAGCATAGTTGAGAAACCCCTTTTCCCGTTCATCTGCATCCCGCGCACCGTAATCAATCGTCCCCGTCGAACTGGTCTGACCGCTTGTGGAATTGGTAAAATTGATGATTCCGATTTCCCCATATCCGTTCAAAAGATCAATCAGTCTTTCTGCGGATTTTTGCCCCGCTTCATAGCTGTTTGAGCCCACATAGGTTTTCACCTTGGCCGAACCCACCTCCGCATCGACTGAAATCACCGGAATCCTGTAGTATTCCGCCTGATCCACAACCTGTGCAAGCCCCATATAGCTGCTGGCTGCAAGGATGATCACATCGGCCTTTTGCTTAATGGACTCTTCCACCATGGTAATCTGTTCATCAATGTCGCTCTCCGAATCCGGCGCCTTGAACGTCAGCTTCACATTGAACTCCTTGGCGGCGGCTTCCGCACCGAGCTTCACTGTATTCCAGTAATCGCCCCGGTTCATTTTTACAATCATATGGACATTGTGTGTTTTATTCGTGCTGATGTATGCCGGAGAGGTGCCCAGACAGGAAGTAACCGCAAGCCCCAACACCGCGCACAGCAGCAGCACAAGCCCTAAGCGCAAGCTTTTCATTGTATGGATTCCTCCATTCCATCTTCCGGCCCTTCTCCGGCTGTGACCGCAGGAAAGCAAATGGTCACTGTAGTTCCTTCTTCAAGCTCACTCTCAAAAGCAAGTCCGTATTCCCGCCCGTAGACCAGTCCGATCCGTTCATTCACGTTCCGAACGCCTACACCTGAACCGCTGCTGCTCTTGCCGCCGCCGCTCAATAGGGTACCCAGCGTCTCCTTGCTCATGCCAAGTCCGTTATCGCTGACCCGGATGACAATCAGACCCTCCTGCAGCCCGGCGGTAATAGTAATCAGACCCTCATCCGGCAGCATTTCGATGCCATGGTAGAGGGCATTCTCCACAATCGGCTGCAGAATCAGCTTAATCGTCTGGCAGGCCAGCACTTCGTCCTCAGCCCGAATCTCATAACGGAATTTATTTTTGAAGCGGAAGCTCTGAATGACCAGATAATGCCGGATATGATCCAGCTCCTCCTGCATAGTGATCATATTCTTCCCTTTGCTTAGGCTGATGCGGAAAAATTTCGACAGCGATTGAATCATCGTCACCACCTCATCCGTTTTGCCGCGTTCTGCCAGCCGGATGACCGAATTCAGCGTGTTGTACAGAAAATGGGGGTTGATCTGCGACTGAAGGACTTCAAGCTCCCCCTTACGTTTGGTTTCCTGCTCGTAGATAATCTGGTCCATCAGCTGTCTGATCCGCTGCAGCATCATGTTGAAACGCCGCGACAGCTGCTCCACCTCATAAGCGCCGCTGACATTGATCGGCGTATTGAGGTCCCCCTCCCCTACCTGCTTGACGGTACGCTCCAGCTTGCGGATGGGACTGGCAATCAGCCAGGAGAGGAGAATGGACAATACGATCACACCTATAATCACGACGCCCAGAAACCAGGCCAAAAAATGGTTCAGGTCACGTTTGGTGGTCACAATCTCATCGTAATAAGCCACACCTACAATCTTCCATCCTGTCAAATCCAGGGTGCGTACCGTAATAAAACGTTTCTCTCCTGTCGATTCGTCCAGGTAGCTGCGGTATTCATACTCCAGCACAGGCTCCACATTCTCATACTTCAGTCCGGCATAGATCAGCTGCTGCTGCGGATGATAGACAATATTGCCTAACGGGTCAAGGATGTAAGCGTAACCCCTTTTACCCAGCTTAACCTGTCTGCTGAGCTCATCAATGGTGCGGAAGTTGAAATCAATCAGCAGAATCCCTTTCCTGATTTGCCCGTTTTCTCTGTACTCAATCATTTTGCTGATCGAGACCACCCAGGTATAGCGTCCTTTGAACAAATTCTGGATATGGGGAGCGGAATAGGAAATTTCAGGGTTTTTGATCGCCGAGGTGAACCAGCTCTGACTCTGCAGCTGGGTGTTCAGCCGCATGTGCTGGCCAGGGGTACCGACAACATATTTTCCCTGGGGAGTGAATACCGCTACTGAAACCAGGTCCTCACGGCTGCTCATCAGTGTATCCATCCGTTCCCCAAGCAGGGGGGAGTCAATGGACGGACTGGATGTAAGCTGCTCCTCCGCGGTTGCAAAGATATTCGCCATCCCTTTGACATACAGCTCCAGGTTGTAATTCACCTGCTCAATGATCTGCTGCATGTTCATATTGGCATTCTCTTCGGCCGTTGTGGCAAATTTGTTGTACAGCATAAAACTGACGATCACTGCAACGAGCACTGTGACCGCCGTAAAGGTTAAGGTTATGATGAGCTGAATACTCCGCAGCTTGGAGGGCAAGCGGAACTTGCCTCTGCGCGGCTGCGGGCGGTGCGGAAAAAAATAAGGCTTCGGCTTGTTCATGGCTTATCCTCCCCGGGAGCTGTTTTTGTACTCTTTGGGTGATTGTCCATATTTCTTGCGGAAGCAGAAGCTGAAATAGTTCGGGTCGGCAAAGCCGATGCGTTCGGCGATTTCAAACGCCTTCAGTTCAGTCGACCGCAGCAGCTCCTTGGCGGCTTCAAGACGAATCTGCAGCAGATAGCTGACAAAGGTCATCTTCATTTCTTTTTTAAAAATGCTGCTGAAATAGCCTGTGCTGATGTGCAAATGCTGGCAGACTCTGCCGATGGAAATATCAGATTCCTCATAATGGCTGCGGATATAGTCCTTGGCCTGATCAATGAGCTGCTTGTAGCTGGACTGCCGTTCCATTGCAATAGAGTCCATCAGCCGGCTGCATACCCCAATAATCCACTCTTTAGCTTCACCCATATTGTTGAACTTATGAATCTCTGACAGGGAAGAAAACCCTAAGCCCGGATAATCGTTTAACTCACTGCCCGACTCCTTGGCTACCCGCAGAATCGTAGTGATGACCTCCAGCAGGAAAATCTGGTATTCCTGTGTGCTTACCTGAGCCGCATCCAATCCGCCAAACAGCTCGTCCACAACCTCCTTCAGTTCCTGAAGGGTGCCCAGCTTAATCGTGCGGATCAGCGACTGCTGGGTCAACTCGTCATAGGCGAGCATTCGTCCTACCCGGGATTCCACATCTTCAATCCAGATGACCCTATTGTTCCCAAGGATCAGCCGGTAATCAAGCGCCTGCAGCGCATCATTGAAGGAGTGGGACAAAAGTGACGGAGAATGGCAAGCCGTACCGAAACCCGCGGTTACCGTCAGTTTAAGAAAACGCTGGACATTCTGGCGGATTTCTTCGAGGGTGGCATACGTCCTGCCGGTAATGGATGCCTCATCCTTCTCTTCGCTTACCGAGAGCAGCACCACATTATCCCGGTGGATAAATACTTTACCGAAGCTGTGCTTCTGGCATATTTCCTCGGCAATATTCAGCACGGCGAAGAGCTGCAGATTACGGTCTCCGGTGTCCCTGAGCGATACCGGTCCGCTGCCGGCAGTACCTGTTCCTCCGCCTTCACGGATATAATCGACACTGATTACGGATGCCTGAAACAGTTCGCCGCTAAGATGGATTCCGTATTCCGCACTCTTCTCGGCAATTTCCTCCGGCCGGAGCCTGCGGGAAACCAGGGAGGAAAGGAACTGCTCACGTAGCACTGGCAGGCTTTTGCGGTAATGCTCACTGAGCACGAATACATTCTCCTTCTCGGCAATCTCAGCCTCGATCGCGGACCTTACCTTAAGCAGAACGTCAATCAGCTCCTGTGCAGAAAACGGTTTCAAAATATATTCATCAATTTGCAGCTTGATGGCCTTCTGGGCATATTCGAATTCATCGTAGCCGGTCAGTATAATAATCTTCGTATTGGGATGACGGCTGCGGATCCACTCGGCCAGCTGCAGCCCGTTCATAAATGGCATCTGAATATCGGTAACGACCACATCCGGCAGCAGCCGGTCAATGGAATCCGCGGCTTCCCGTCCGTTCTCTGCCTGATCCACAACCTCAAACCCGTACTGTTCCCAGTCGATTTGCGCGATTATCCCTTCTCTTACATCTTCTTCGTCTTCGGCAAGTATCAATTTATACATACTTCATCCCTCTTTGAATCAGGTTTAGGTCATACTACAACCATTCTAGCTGATTCGAACGGCTCAATCTATGGTTAAGTTAAGGAAGTGGCTGGGATAAGGAAATACATAAAATTCCCGTCAGGACCGCATACTAAGGGCGGAACGGGTGAATAAGGCCTTGGAGGTTACAAAGTCCGCATTTGTTGTACAAGACGCAGGATGCTTCTTTTTGATGTCAAACTTCTAGATGTCCACATTTTTTTCATTGCAAAATTTCCTATGCATAAAAAAAACCATCCCGCTTGACCCGGGATGGGGATGATTGGCGCATATAGGCCTATAAC
Source organism: Paenibacillus graminis (assembly GCF_000758705.1). Taxonomy (NCBI): domain Bacteria; kingdom Bacillati; phylum Bacillota; class Bacilli; order Caryophanales; family Paenibacillaceae; genus Paenibacillus; species Paenibacillus graminis. Next base: position 4,570,075 of record NZ_CP009287.1, read on the forward strand.
AATGATTTGTTGAAACGGTAACCGGTTGTTTTTTCGAACCCGATATGACGGTAAAAAGCATGTGCCGGCGCACGCTCCACACGGTTGCCGCTTCTCAGGAAGAGCTGGCAGCATCCCTGCTGGCGGGCCCATTCCTCTGCTGCGGACACCAGTCTTTTGCCAAGGCCGTTGCCTCTGAGCTCCTCTGCTACAATCAGTGCGGTAATTTCCGTAATACAATCTGCATGTTTGTAATACGATCTTACCTTCCGTAGTCCAACCATTCCCACAACTTCATTATCCAGTTCTGCAACAAGTGTGCAATGGAACGGATCCGTCTCCATGTCTTCCATTCTTTCTTTCATCACGCTAAGCGTTGTCGGATAGCCGAATTCCCGCAAAAGGGCTGTGACTCTCTCCAGATCATTTAAGCCGCATTTGCGAATTTGCAGTACCTGCTCCTGAGTACTACTGTTCATCCTCAATAACCTCCACTTTTAGCATAGACGCCGCCTGCTTGGCTGCTGTCCGCGCGATCTCCACATCTTCCGCTGCACTTAATGCTACGGCCATCCGCCGTCCAGGACGGATCTCCGGTTTGCCGAACACTCTAACCTGCGTACGGGGAAGCGCCAGCGCTTCGCCAATACCGGTCACCCGAAAAGCTTGTCCGGCTGTTTCTGCCTTCAATGTTGCTGATGCGCCCGGTGACAGCAAATGCACCGGGTCGAGCGGAAATCCAAGAATGGCTCTGACATGCAGAGCAAATTCCGATAAATCCTGTGTAACCATGGTAACCATACCGGTATCATGCGGTCTCGGCGAAACTTCGCTGAACAACACCCCATGATCCGTAAGAAACAGCTCCACTCCAAAAATTCCAAATCCGCCAAGCTGATCCGTTACTGCCCGGGCAATGCCTTCAGCCTCAGCCAGTTGAGCTGCGCTCATGTGATGGGGCTGCCAGGATTCCACATAATCGCCGTCCTTCTGGATATGGCCGATGGGAGGACAGAATACTGTTCCGCTGACCGAACGTACAGTCAAGAGTGTGATTTCACTTTCAAAAGTGACAAAAGCTTCCACGATCACCCTTGTTCCTTTGGCGCGTGCACCTTCAAGCGCTGTGTTCCAGCAGCTCTCCGCATCCTCTGGTTTCCTGCAGATACTCTGCCCTTTGCCTGAAGAGCTCATAATCGGCTTAATCACGCAAGGGGTGCCCAGGATTTCTACGGCCTGGCGCAGCTCGTCCAGACTATCGGCAAAGCGGTAGTCTGCCGTCGGTAAACCGAGTTCCTCGGCGGCCAGCCGGCGGATGCCTTCCCGGTCCATGGTCAGCCGGGCCGCACGGGCGGTGGGAACCACGAGGAATCCTTCTTCCTCCAGCTCCTGCAGCGCATGTGTGGCGATAGCTTCAATCTCCGGTACGATCAGATCCGGCTTCTCGGCACGAATTAGCTTCTTCAGCGCTTCGGCATCGAGCATATCAATAACATGGGAACGATGGGCCACTCCCATCGCCGGTGCATCTGCATAACGGTCCACAGCTACGGTCTCTACGCCAAGGCGCTGAGCTTCGATAATGACTTCCTTACCCAATTCCCCGCTGCCCAAGAGCAGCAGCTTACGGCTCTGGGATGAAAAAGGAGCTCCCCACATTGTCGATTCCAACCTCTTTCAGCAATTTGACTGCTCTGTTCTATTTTTCTGTAAATAAAGCAGTTCTAATTGTAAATTTTCAGGCTCCTTTATTTTCTTCCATCATCCGTCAGAATGCAAGTGTTCTTCGACATTTTCCTACAACCTTCACAGATCATTGTCCACGAGATTGTCGAAAGCTCCTTCCAGTTGCAGCAATTCTCTGCTGAGTCTGTGCCAGTGCTCTGCAGAATCACCCCCTTTCAGGAGCTCTGTGATCGCCGCTTCCCGTTCAGACAGACTCTCGCGCAGTGCATCCCCCGCGCGTGATAATGCAGCTTCCACACTGCTTGCATAGAAATCGAGTAGAAAGGCCTCCAGTGCTTCAGCTGCCCCTGCAACGGACTCCTTCATCCAAGGCTCTGCCGCTGCTCTGACCTCATTCCGTCCTGCCCCTTCGAAGAAGTGGCGCGGCGATTTGAAGCGGCTCCAGAGCGCCGGCCAATCCAGCGGGTCCAGCCTGCATTCCAGCTTGGCCGGCGAAGGCCAGAGTTCCTTGTCGTTCTGCAGGAACTGCAGCTCCTCTGCGGGGATGGACAGTTCTTCTGCCGCAGCGGCCGCTGCCGCATGCGCAAGCCGCCGTCCGGCCGCCTCCAGCCGCAGCGTGGTAGCCCACAGCTCCTGCTCCAGCTCACGCTGGACCGACCGTTCCAGCTCTCTTCCACAAGCTGTGAAGATTTCTTTCAGATTCCCGCCATCCTCGCGGAGCAGCGAAGGATGGAAGGACTCCTGGAAGAAACGGCCGAAAGCAAAGGAAATCCGCTGGCGGACATGATACAGCAATTCTTCGCCTTCCCGGCGCAAGTCCCGGCGCGGCCGCTCCTCTTCTGTCAGCAGGCGCAGCCGCTGCTCTGCCAGGCGGCGCTGGTCCTGCAGCTCCCGCATTTGCGCTTCACGCTGTCCGGCCGCCTGGCGGGCCTTCTCCTGCCACTCCTCTGTCCGGCGGCGGACGGAGCTGAGGCTGTCTTTGGCTGCGGCCAGAGACAGCCGCGGCAGCTCCCCGCCGGCAAAATCCGCCAGCGCCTGCTCAAAGCTGCTGAACCGGGAAGCCTCATACAGCTCCCGGTTGCCGGCCGTTTTGCCTTCCAGTGCAAGCAGGCTGGAGAGAGAGTACATTTGCGGCTTCATCAAACCGCCGGCCCGCAAATTCTGTGCAACATGCTGATGAACCTCCTGCAGCTCTTCTTCATCCAAGGCCAGATCGGAGGCATTGATGATAAAAAACATTTTATCCAGCGCGAAGCTGTCTTTGATCCGCCCCAGCTGGGCCAGCAGACCCCGGTCCGCCTTGGAGAAGGCATGATTGTAATAGGTTACAAAACATATCGCATCCGCATTCTTCATGTAACCAAAGGTTACTCCGGTATGACGCGCATGGAGGGAGTCCGCCCCAGGGGTATCGACCAGCACAATCCCGCTGGCAGTCAGGGGGCAGTCGTAATAGAGATCAATCCCCTGGATGAAGCAGGCCCGGGTCTCTTCGGCGACCAGGGTCCGGTATTCCTGCAGATCGACGGTACGCACCGTGCCAAGCAGAGCTTCTGCCTCCTGCCAGCCTGCGGCTGCGGCACGCAGAAAACCGGCATGCGGCAGTGCCGAGGGGTGAAGTCCGCCGACCAGCAGATCCACGACCGCAGCGGTCCAGGTCTCCGGCTGCGGAGCGGCCAGCTGCAGCACGCTGAAGGAATGGAGGATGTCTTCCCAGAAATCCTCCCTGCTTTTCATGGTGACCACCGCGCTGGCGTGACGGAAGTCCCCTTCCGGCGCCAATATGCGGCCCACCGCCGCTGTGGCGGGATGCGGCGACACAGGCAGCACTTCTTCGCCCAGCAGGGCATTGGCAAAGGAGGACTTTCCGGCGCTGAATGCTCCGAACAGCGCCAGGGTGAAGCGGCCGCCGGCGAGATCCGCCGCCCGCGCCGCCAGGCTGCGCGCAGCGGAGGCCATGGCCGGCTCGCGGCGCAGCAGCTCCGCCGCAGCGTCCAGCGCCGCTGCGGCCTGCCCAAGCCGGCGGCGCCCGCCCGCCGGCGAAGCCGTCCCCGCCGCCAGGCCGGCGGCGGGGTTTCCAGCCGCAGCCTGGCGCAGCGGCTGGGGCTTGCGCGGCGCGGCGCTGAGCGCGCCTGCCCGCGGGGTAACCCTCACCTCCGGCAGCGTGCCGGGGGTGAGGGTGCGGCGCGGCGGAAGCTGCGCCGCGAGTTCTGCCGCGCGGGCATCCGCCGCGCGGTCAAGGGCGGCCAGCGCGGCCAAAGCGCGCGCCTGCCGCTGCAAGGCGGCCTCGCGGCGCGCCAGCTCCGCGCGCTGCCCGTCAACGAGCGGCGGCAGCTTCGCCAGCAGCTCATCGCCAACGCCCAGCGCAGCGCGGCGGAACTGCGCCTTCATTTCAGCCGCAAGCGTGCGGCAGAAATTAAGCAGCGCCTCCCCGCTGAAGCCGGTTCCCGGCTTGACGGCAGCCGCCAGCTCCGCGGGGCTGACCGCCGGGAACGCCTGCTTAAGTGCCGTCTCCGCCGCCTCATCCCAGACGCCGAGGCCTTCTCCCCATTGCCGTACCAGCTGGAGCAAATGCCACTCCAGCTGGGCGGCAATCTCCCGGGTCTGCAGCGTGTGCCAGGCGGCAAGCCGTTTCTGCTGCTCCTTCTCCCGCTTTGCTGCCGTGAAGAGCAGTCCCTTCCGGAAGCCGGGACTGACACTTTCAGCATAGGCTCCGGCTGCTTCCCGGACCTCTGCCGGCATCAGGCTGCTGTTCCCCAGCAGCGCATCCACACCGGCGCGCAGATTCAAGCGCGCCTCCTCACCAAGCCCGTCAAGACTTACCAGCGCCTCCGCACACTTCTGAAGCTCCTGTTCTACGTAATCCCGTTCTGCCGCTCCCGCTTCCTCGACCAGACGCTCTCTTTCCTCACTCTGCTCTTCCCTGTAAGCTCCCAGAGCTGCATCTGCGGTATGGTAGAGAGAGCGGGACAGGCTGTATTCCAGCAGCTCCTCCCGTTGTTTCAGAAGGCTGTCAATCAGGCCCAGCAGATGTTCCCATTGATTCAGAGGATGCTCCTGTACCTTAAGGGAAGTAAAAAGAATGCCCGCCGGATGAATCCCCCAATGTCCGAAAGCGCTTTCCAGTTGCTGGCGGTACAACTCGATGGTAATCTCCTGTTCACGGTGTTTATCAATCTGATTGATAATGAGATACAGCGGTTTTCCCCATTCACTTAGAGCTTTGGCAAAGGCGAGATTATTCTCGGACTGCACATGATTGTAATCCATTACATAAAAAACGACATCAGCCAGATGGAGCGCCGAATGCGTTGCCGCCTGATGTCCGCTATCGGTGGAATCCACGCCTGGGGTATCCATCAGAACCCCGTGGCTCCCCAAGAGCGGGACATTCTCCCACACGGAAATCGCGGAATATTCCCCGCCTTTGCGGCAAAAATCCTGGAGCTGCTCCGGCGTTGTCTCCCAGGGTTCCGGCTTAGCTTCGGTCTCAAGTGTACGCGGATAGACAAGAACGCGGGGGGACCCGCTGCGGATGGATACGATATTGGCACTGGTTGGAACCGGACCTGACGGCAGGACAGGTTTGCCGCACAGCTGATTAATCATACTCGACTTTCCTGCCGAGAAATGGCCGCAAAAAGCAAACGTCAGCTCACCGGCAGCTGCTTTTGTCTCCAAATCTGTGATAATTTGCACTGCAGCGGAGTCTCCCCACTGTTCCAAAAGCATTCTAAGCCCAAGGTAAGGCTGCTCTTTCAAAATCTCATTCGGTATTTCACCCCGACCCGTTCCCACATTAACTCCCACTTTCGCAGCCTCCAGTATCGTGCGTATGACAAGAATAGAATAATTACATTTTATCACCAGTTTGCCACAATTCAAATCAGAACTATTTACAAAATCCCCTATAATCCTTTACGAATCTCGCCAATCCGGTAAACCCCTTACAAAACTGCGGATTACCTCACTTGTTTCTTCGGGCAAAGCGGGAGAATGTACTAAGTTTGCAGAGCAATATTTCTAACCTGTTTATAATTTGGGTCGTTGTGCGGAACGATAAACGAAAAAAGTGATGAGTATGTAAATCCAATTGCAATATAACACCTTTTGGTGTTATTATAAAAACGAAACCAAAAGGTGTTATAAAAATCAGGAGGTCGCTCATGCATACTGAAGAAACATTGCCCGAAATCCGTAAAACTCTAGTCCTTAATGCTCCCATCGATAAAGTATGGAAGGCTGTTGCCACTTCCGGGGGCCTTGCCGCCTGGTGGATGGACAACACCTTTCAGCCCGTCTTAGGCCAGGAGTTTATTCTCCGGTCCGGACAATTTGGCGATTCTCCTTGCAAAGTCACCGAACTTGAGCCGCCTCACCGGCTGGGCTTCGATTGGGGGAAAGACTGGCATCTCGCTTTTGAGTTGAAAGAGCTGGAGAACCATCAGACAGAATTCACTCTGATTCATTCCGGCTGGGATGAAACAAAGGTCACTGAATTCGGACAACCCCATTCGGTTATCCGCGGCATCATGAACGGGGGCTGGGAAAAAATCGTCAATCAAAGTCTTGTGCATTATGTTGAGGCTTAAACAGTGTCTGCCCCCGCACTCAAACATGATGTATTCCAGGCGGTTGCCGATCCGACACGCCGCAGCCTATTAAAACTGCTCGCCCATCAAGAAATGCCGATTGTAGCCCTCTCGGAGAATTTCCCTCTGTCGCGAACTGCTATTAACAAACATCTGCATATCTTGTCGGGTGCAGGTCTTGTCAGCTCACGGCGGGTAGGCCGGGAGACCAGGTACAGGTTTCAGCCAGAGCCGCTCACTGAACTAAGAGACTGGCTGGACTTCTTTGAGACATACTGGGACGACAGATTGTCACTCCTGAAGGAATTCGTAGAGGTTAAACCTGATCCGCAATGAAAGCTTGAAGCAGAAAAAGCCGGCCCAAGGGCCGGCTTTTTCTCATCACATATCGCTGCTTCCAATTCTTCAGCTAAGCTGAACAATCAGGCAGTTTCCAGAACAGGCAGCAAAATTTCGAATACTTTGCCATGCTGAAGAATCGTCAGACCACGGGACTTGTCTCTCATCACTACAACTTCAGGTTTTTGAGACATACGTTCCAGATAGTGCTCAGGCACATCGCCGGAGTGGCTGATCGTGATGCCTTCCACTTCCTGCTCTTCATTTTCCTCCAGCGGACTTTCAACTACACGTTCGAAAATATCGGAAAAAGCTTCAAAATTATCGGTATATACAGAAATGCACTTCATCTCTATCCCATCCTCTTCTTCATCTCTAATTCTTAGCTATTTGTTTCCGTATGACTCTTAGCTTTCCTGATTACAGTAGTTTTCATACGTTTCTTGCCTTCCCGGCAGACATCCAGCAGCGGGCATACCTGACATTTTGGATTCTGGGCTTTACAGTGATAACGTCCGAAAAAAATCAGCCGGTGGTGCGTGAGTGTCCACTCGTCACGCGGCACCGCCTTCATCAGCTTCTTTTCCACTTCCAGCACGGAATCCTTCCAGCCCGCAAGGGCGAGCCTTTTGGCTACCCGCTCAACATGTGTATCCACCGCAATGGCCGGGACTCCAAAAGCATTGGAAACTACCACATTAGCAGTCTTGCGCCCGACACCCGGCAGGGTTACCAGCAAGTCATGGGCCTGCGGCACCTCGCCGCCATACTGCTCTATCAGGATGGAGCACAGACTTTGAATATGCTTCGCCTTATTGCGGTATAAACCAATACGCCGGATGTCACTCTCCAGTTCCTCGACGGGTACAGAAACGTAGTCGAGCGGAGTTTTGTACTTTTGAAACAGGTCCTCAGTGACTTTGTTCACTGTTGCGTCCGTACATTGGGCTGAGAGCAGCACGGCTATCGTCAATTCAAAAGCGTTGCTGTGGTTCAGCTCACAATGCGCATCAGGGAATAGCTCACCGATGGTATCCAGGATGTGGCGGACCTCTGCAGCTTTCATAGTGTCCCCTCCACGGATTGTTATCTCACCGGCAGCAGCGAGCGTAACTTCTCGATTGTAAGGAAATACAAGCATAGTATGTATCGCAATGTACATGTACATGTTCATACACCAGAGCTAATACATGACCAGCTTTATATTTCAAAAAAAACGTCTTGAAGCAGGCCAAATGCCTGAATCAAGACGGTGTTTCACGCGGAAAATCACCAAGCTCTTATTGTTTCGCAATCTCAACAAGAATATTATTATTGAAATACATTATAATATTATCATTTTCTTTGAGAGATTGCACGGGTAAAGTCGTGTCGCCTTGATGAATATATACATTCGGACCCGGAACAAAGCGGTAATTACTATCCGAAGCACTTGAGCGTTTTACCAGAATCTCATTTGTTCCGCTCTCGTAACGCCAGAACACACGGTTCAGCTGGCTGAGTACGCGGATAATTGTCGACCCGTCTGAATCCTTGCGTACTTCCACACGGTCGGCAGTAGTCAGTGAACCGAGTGTTGTCGTGGTAGACCCGTCACGGATAATCTTGACTCCGCCAGCCGCTGAGAACGTCTGTGCACCGCCTTTGTAATCCTTCAAGGTAAACGTTCCGGAAGCAGCATCCACTGCGGTCAGCTGGCCTGAGTTAAGTTTTACCGCTTTAAGAGAGAGCGGCGCACTTCCATTAAAGGTGATATTTACAAAATCCCCGACCTTCAAATCACCGATCTTGATGCTTTTTCCGGTTTCATCCGTCATAGGGAGCGTATAGGTATTCAATACGGTAGTTCCCCCCGACCATTTCACTCCCAGCTTATTCGCTGTTGCGTCCAGAGTAGCAATCTCCAATTGCATGGATGAGTTTGCGCGGAGAACCGATACCCCGCTCTGATTATCCGCAAGAACAGCAGTAACTGCGCTGTCAAGTGCCACATCTGTAATTGCTGATGTTGTGCGTCCGAAGATTTCCACGGACTGCGGATAAGGCAAGGTAACCTGCTGCGCATTGGCAAGCTTCAGTGTGATCGTTCTGTTCGCTACATTCACAGCAGTCAATGTACCGTCATATTTGGTGCTAGTTTCCACAGATAATGCGCGCTGGCCTGCAGCTACAACATCCACTTTGCGGCCTTCGGCAAGTCTGTAACCCATATTTGCGAGAGAAGTGGTCGTAGCGCCATCATAAGCAAGCTTCGTATTTGCATCGATCTTTACCAATTGTGCTTTCCCGCTGCTGTCCGTAACGGTCAGAAGCTGGGTTTTTGCACTGTAATCGACCACAGTTGCACCGGTGAACTGGCTGATCTGCCGGCTCAAAACTTCAATTTTTGTCACCTGGTCACTGCTGTTCAAGGTGAGCTGTACATTGTCTCCGGCCGTTGCATCAGCGACCAGATCTCCAATGGACGGTGTGGCCACGCCGGGAATGATGACGGCTGGCGATGTGCCAAGCAGATTCACTTCACGTGTGCCATCAGCCTTTTTATAGACAATCGTTGAACCTGACAGTTCAGTAATCGCCCCCTGGACAGTCCGTTCTACCCCAGAAGTCACTTCCACTGTCCGGATCAGATTATCCTTGACTGAATACTTGACGGCTGCCCCCGTCTTCAGATCAGCGGGCAGCAGCACTGCATTTTGCGAACTGAACAGGGTCGTGCCATCCTCCCATTTGTAGGATTCCGTTGCACCCTCAGCTGTTTTGAACGTTATGCTCTTTGCTGCAGTATCTACACTTTGAATGGTTCCGTTCGCCGTTTTATTGACAATTCCCGAGGTCACCTGTACCTTCACGAGCTTGCCCGCCCCGCTGTATGTTTCCCGAAGCAGAGCAACCTTGCTGGCAGGGGTGATCGAGGAGGCAGAAATGACAGCTCCGTTCACATCTACAAAGCTGGTGCTTCCATCATAGCTGTACTGGTCGTATCCGGCTGGAGAATCCAGCCAGATCGTTCCTGGAGTAACCTTGGCAAATACACCTTCAATAGTTTGCACCTGCTGCACCGGATCTGTTACTTCTACATAAGCGGCATTATAGGTAGCTCCAATAACAGTCACTTTGGTATAAGGCTTAAGATCGCTAAAGTTAATTCTGGTATCAACGGTACTGGTAAAGTAGGCGGTGCTGTAGGTTACATTGAATACAGATGTGCTGCCATTGTTGAACAGCGTTAATTTCCCGTCCTGCATTGCGCTGATGGTGCCTTTGACAGTATTGTCATACTCCAGCGTATTGTGAGCTTCTGCACGGCTGAAGAAAGTAGCCAATTGCGCCCGGGTGACCGCACCTTGCGGATCAAAGCGGTTGCCGTCCAGACCGTTGGCCAGCCCCAGACCCACTGCGGCGTTAATATACCCCCGTTTGTTGGCGGCAACTTTCGCATCATCTGCGAACCCGGTAGGTTTGCCCGATACAGCAGCGGCTTCCGTATTTTTGCCGAGTGCCCGGATCAGGAGCTCAGCTACCCATTCGCGGCTGGCTTTACGTTCTCCCCAGGAGGTTTTCAGATTATCAGGAGCCATTTCTACCGCTTTGTCCAGCAGCCCCTGCTGGAAAGCAAGCACGACATAAGGCTTATAATAGTTGGTTACTTTGAAATCCGTTGGAAAGACTACATCGGAATCGCTTTGCACATTGCCTTGCAGCTTCATGAAACGCAGCGCCATCAGCACCGCTTCCTGCTGGGTAATGGAATCCCCCGGACGGAATAGGCCGTTATTACCTACTACAATCCCTTGAGAAGCCAGCTTGTAGATATGTTTTTCGGCCCAGAAGCCAATTTTTACATCTGTAAAAATTCCTGCTGAGGCTGTTGGAGCAGAACCATTATTTGCTCCAGAGGTTGCTGCCGGTGCAGCGGTCGCAGCAAAAGCCGCACCTGCTCCGCCAAACACCATCGTTCCGGCCAGAATTGCGGCTGCCGCTTTGCTGGAGTAAGTATGAATTGAACGTTTTGACCTTTTTTGCCCGGACAATAGGTTATTCCCCTCTCTATGGTTGTATTTTTAATAGACTGTAGGTATTTCGCCAGTCAGCAGGCTTATTCCTGCATTTTCCTTACAACCCGCTGTTCTCTCTGGTAAACGGATGTTCCAGATCCACATGGCCCATGAGACTTTCCGCCTGCTCGCCATCCACAAGAACCTCAATGCTCTTCACTTCTTCGAATTGAAAGAGGGTTTGGACCAGCGCGCTGATGGCAAAAGCTTCGCCGCCCGCTCCGAGCTGTGCCTCATCCGGCTTATGGATATCCATAATAATCTGCCCGTCAGTGAATTTAAGCGATTTAAGCTCAATTCCCCCCCATAAAGGCACCTGGTCAGAATTGCTGCTGCTCTGCAGCGATTTATAAGCCTCACTGTATTTCTCCACATCATTGGTATAGCTTATATCGGTCTTGGCAGGAACCAGCTTCATTTGCTGAGGATCCGTATAATACACGGAAATGCTCTTGCTCTGTTTGGCTGGTGCTGTGGGCTGCTCTGTAGCTGCAGGGGATGCTGTAGGTTCTTCTGTCGGCTGAGCGGATGGGGATGCTGTTGCAGTAGCGGTAGCGGTAGCGCCCTCTCCTCCTTCATTGCTGCCTGCTCCATTGACAACCGTTGTGGAATCTTGACCTTGTTCATTGGCCGGAGCTGCTGTAGGTTTATCACCGCAGCCGGATATCACAAGCAGAAGCAAAGCTGCAATACCTGCATATGTCAATTTCTTGTTCATCAACAATTACCCCCTCTGGATGAATATGGGCAGACAGGGCCGCAAAGCCTTTTTGACCTGCTAAGGCCGAAAGCTGACTTTGCGGCCCTGCTGTGCCGCTTGGCTGCTGCTATAATTTGAGATATTCCTTAATGCCGGCGACAATGCCGGCGGCTACCTTGTTCTGCAGATCTTCCGAGAACAGCAGGGATTCGTCTCCCTTATTACTCAGATATCCGACTTCCAGCAACACGGCAGGCATAGTAGTCTCCCGAATCACATGAAAGTTCCCATAACGAACTCCCCTGTCGCTTAATCCGGTAGCTTGGACTAAATATTTATGCATTACATTCGCCAGAGCCTTGCTTGCCGCCCGCTGATAATAGGTTTCCGAGCCGCTGGCTGCAGATGATGATCCACTGTTCGCATGAACGGATATAAACAGATCGGCTTTGAGATTATTGGCCATTCCTGCCCGTTCCTTCAATTCCAGGAAAGTATCATCACTGCGGGTAAGTACGACGTCCACCATGTTTTCCTGCTTCAGCAGTGCAGCTGCCTTAAGGACAACTGCCAGATTGAAGTTTTTCTCGTATTTGCCTGTAACCCCGACTGCCCCGGAATCCTTGGCGCCATGTCCTGCATCCAGCACCACAAGCTTCCGTCCGCTGTTGCCGGGTAATGTGGCAGTGTCATTAGTGCTTGCCGCATTCAAATCCACAACGACCAGCTTGGAGACATCCCCTGACACATTAACACTATAATTCTTGGCCTGATTCAGATCAATCACAAACCGGACAGTGTACGGATTAGTGCTGTATAGCGAGTAGCGCACTCCTGAAACATCCGGGTAATCCGTCACTGCAAGCGAACCATTCAGATCCGGGCTCAGCATCTGACCCGTTCCGAATACATCTGAGAACGTGGCATTCGGAAGATCAATGATTATCCGGTCCGGCCCTGTTGCCTTGGATACCACGGGCTGCGAATTTCCATCCATCGCAATGGTCAGACGGTTTTCACTAAAGCTGATACCATTAACCATGGTCAGATTTGTCGTTGTATCCACCGGAGGCACGACTACGCTTGTCCCGCCGTCACCGGAACTTTCTCCCGTATTATTGGTGCTATCGGGAATTTCCGGGGTAATAAGATTTACAACTTTGGCTGTGTTGTCCCAGGTCACCTTCAAGCCAAACTGCTCACCGATAAACCGGATCGGCACCAACGTCGTGTCGCTCCTAAGCAGCGGTGCTGTCGTAAGTACTACGGTCTTGTCATCGACGGAAGCTGCAGTCTGATCGACAATCAGCTTGATGGTCTTGCCTTGCTGTTCAATTGTAACCGTCTTGCTCTTCTGATCCCAATTCACCTGGTACCCCAGATTCTCGGCAATCATTCTTAGCGGCACCATAATGGAGTTGTTCACATTTTCGACTGGAACGTCTTGTCCTGCCGTCAGCTCCTTGCCATCGAGAAAAATCTTGTTGTTCCCGCCAGCGGCATGTCCTTGCCCCGGCAGAACAACTACAAAGAGCAGCAGCAACAGCATAAAAGCAAATTTCTTCATTCTTCACCTCAAGAATCTAGTATTCCGCCCAAAAAAAGCGTTCATGATGCCAGTCTGCCTGACAGCCTTCGACATTGATTAGACGCCGGGTTTCTTTAAAAGTTGCGAATATATACCATATCCAAACCTATTTCCTCACTTGCATCTTCCGGTAGAGCCAAGTTACAATCCGAGATATTCTATAATTCCGGCAACGATCTCCCGGGCCAGGCTGTCCTGAAGCTGTTCACTGTACATGGCCGATTCATTTCCCGGGTTAGTAAGGTAACCTACCTCCAGAAGCACTGCCGGCATGCTGGTTTCTCTCGTGACATGGAGACTTTTACTTCTTATTCCGTTATCCTTGAACCCCGTCGCTGCTACCAGGTGTTTATGCAGGATCTGGGCAAGCGGCAGGCTTTCGGCCCGTGAATAATAAGTCTCGCTCCCGTTAACTTTATCCCTGTTCGGGTATTCTACAGGCAATGAGTTGCCATGGACGGATATGAACAGATTGGCTTTCGCCGCTTCCGCAATGTCTACACGCTTCTGCAATCCAAGCGTAACGTCCTCTGTGCGTGTGAATACTACGTCAACCAGTCCTGACTGCATGAGCAATGCTCCCGCCTTTTGAATCACAGCGAGGTTGAAGTTCTTCTCCAGCTTGCCTGTAAGACTGACGGCTCCGGATTGAGTGCCGCCATGACCGGCGTCAAGTGCCACTACCGGCTTGCCGGTGATTCCGGTCCCCCCAGTGGGAGTTGTTCCGCTGCTTGCAACATTCAAGTCAACGGTTACCAATCCTGTACTATCATCCTTACTTAGCTGGTAAGGCTGGCTGCCAACAGTTTGGATTACAAATCTTACGGTAGGCGGACTCACGCTGAAGAGCGCGTAACGCACCTCGGTAATCAGCGGGTATCCGCTGACATCAAGCTTGCCCTGAGGGCTTCCGCTGGCAGAAACTCCCGGAAAGCTGCCAGCAAAACCGGGTGCAAAGCCAGCTCCCGGAAAATCAATGACAATCCGGTCCGGGCTGCCCATTTGGGTTATGTTAGGCTTAACCGACCCTGCTACGGATACAATCAAACGGTTCTCGCTGAACACCGCCCCCATGACCTGCGGCGAACCTGCAGGCGTACCCGCACTGCCAGGAATAGGAGTAGGAGTGGGTTCTGTCACTCCGGTTACAATATCTCCTTCTGTCCCTTGGCTGACTGCCGGAACAGAGGTTGGGGCTGGCACTGCTGTAGGAGACGGTGCGGCAGAAGGCTGGGAACTGCTTGAATCCCCTGGGCTGTCGATAGCTCCGCCGCTCAAGTAGACGGTCTTGTCACTGTTGTCCCAGCCTACCTTCAGCCCGAACTGCTCACTTACAAAGCGGATAGGCACCAGCACCGTCCCGCCCGTCTGTTTCGGTGCCGCATTCAGGGCCAGTGTGACTCCATCGGCATCGGCCGTTTTGCTGCCTACAGCCAGTTGTACACTTTTGCCGTCCTGCTGGACTGTTACTTTGTGGGATTTCTGCTCCCACAGCACCTCAAAACCCAAATTCTCAACGACTACACGGATGGGAATCATAACGCTTCCATTTACGTTCTCTAACTTGATTCCTTTGGGAATCTCCAGCTCTTTGTTGTCCATAACAATTCTGCCCGCGCTGTTCCCGGCAGCTGCGGCTTCATGGCCGGCGAATGATAGCAGTAGCAGTGGCAGCAGCAATAGAAATAGCACTCGTTGTCCGGCTCTTCTCATCCTTTCCTCTCCTTCTGGCAAATGTTAAATACATAGATAAGATTAAGACGACAGAAATCTCCAAAAGTTGCCTTCTCGGGCAATGAATATATCGATTATAGCAAAAAAACTTCTATTTCCGACACCCGGAAATAGAAGTTTTGTGTAAATCTTGTAAAGTTTTTATATTGACTTTTCTTATGCAAACAGCTTAGCAGCGTGGCGCTCCTCGTAGGCGGCAATTTCATCGGCATGCTGAAGCGTCAGCCCGATATCATCCAGTCCCTGCAGGAGGAATTGGCGGCGGTGTTCATCCAGCTCAAATGTAATGCTGAGTCCATAATCATCCCGGAGCAGGTTATTCTCCAGATCCACCGTCAATTCGTAGCCGTCATGCTCTGCTGTACGCTTGAACAGCTCATCTACCTGGGATTCCGACAGCTTGATCGGCAAAATCCCGTTTTTGAAGCAGTTATTGTAGAAGATATCGGCATACGAAGGGGCAATGACGACCCGGAAGCCATAATCCATAATGGCCCAAGGCGCATGCTCACGTGAGGAGCCACAGCCGAAATTCGCCCGCGAGATCAGAACCGAAGCCCCTTTATAGCGGGGTTTGTTCATTTCAAACGCAGCATTGTCATTTCCGGCTTCGTCAAAACGCCATTCGTAGAACAAAAACTGTCCAAAGCCTGTACGTTCGATCCGTTTCAAAAATTGCTTAGGGATAATAGCGTCCGTATCTACATTTACCCGGTCTACCGGGGCAACAATTCCGGTTAATTTCTTGAATGCTTCCATGATTAGTTCCTCCTGCTCTCTCAAGTTCTATGCGTTAACGGCTTCCGCCTTGTAGTTCCAGTCACGGACATCGGTAAAATGGCCTTTGATCGCAGCCGCAGCCGCCATAGCAGGAGATACCAGATGCGTACGTCCGCCGCGTCCCTGGCGTCCTTCAAAGTTCCGGTTCGAGGTGGATGCGCAGCGCTGTCCGGGCTGCAGGACATCCGGGTTCATGGCGAGGCACATGCTGCAGCCCGCTTCGCGCCATTCGAAACCTGCTTCTGTAAATACTTTGTCAAGCCCTTCCTTCTCGGCCTGCATCTTCACGCGTCCCGATCCCGGTACCACAATAGCTGTAACCTGGCTGGATACCTTATGCCCCTTGGCTACTTCAGCAGCGGCGCGAAGATCTTCAATGCGTCCATTCGTACAGGAGCCGATGAAGACATAGTCAATCCCGATTTTGGAAATCGGCGTTCCCGGTACCAGATCCATATATTCAAGCGCTTTTTCAGCTGCCTTGCGTTCGTTCTCCGTCGTGAAATCTGCCGGGTTCGGCACAGTGGAGGTGATATCCGTACCCATACCCGGGCTGGTTCCCCAGGTTACCTGCGGAATTAATGTCTCCACATCAAATTCAACAACGGTATCATACTGGGCACCCTCATCGCTGACAAGCCCCTTCCAGGTTTCAACCGCAGCTTCATAGGCCGCGCCCTGCGGCACATACTGGCGTCCGCGCAGATAGTTGAAGGTAGTCTCATCCGGAGCGATCAGCCCCGCTCTTGCCCCGCCTTCGATCGACATGTTGCAGACCGTCATACGTTCTTCCATCGACAACTCACGGATGGCTTCGCCGGTATACTCAATGACATAACCCGTGGCAAAATCAGTGCCGTACTTGGCAATAACACCAAGAATCATATCTTTGGCCGTTACGCCGGGATTGCGTTTGCCCGTGAAACGGACTTCCATCGTTTTGGCCTTAGACTGCTGCAGACACTGGGTTGCCAGCACATGTTCAACTTCACTGGTGCCGATCCCGAATGCCAGTGCGCCGAAAGCACCATGTGTGGAAGTATGGCTGTCGCCGCAGACGATAGTTTTGCCGGGATGAGTCAATCCGATTTCCGGCCCCATAACATGGACTACACCTTGGTCAATATCGTTCAGATCAAACAATCTTACGCCAAAATCACGGCAGTTCTGTGACAACGTATCAATCTGCTGCTTGGAGATAGGATCGGTAATATTGTAACGGTCCTTAGTGGGAACGTTATGATCCATCGTTGCAAAAGTAAGGCCCGGACGGCGCACTTTGCGGCCGCTGAGGCGAAGTCCTTCAAAAGCCTGCGGGGATGTGACCTCATGCACCAGATGCAGGTCGATGTAAATAATGCTTGGCTTGCCTTCCTCTTGATGAATTACGTGATTGTCCCAAATCTTTTCAAACATTGTCTTATTGCCCATGTCTTCACCTCATAAAGTAGAATCGTTCATTGGAAGAGAAAGTGGAGTCTCTCTTGAATGATCTAAATATAACATCGCGGTGTTTATAATTCCAAGATATGATTTCTATAAAAGCCATAGGTTTGGCCTATAAGCGGCAGGCAGTCCCCTTTATTTTTTTATGAAAAATTGTCCATGCAATCTATCCTTCCCTCCCATAAGCTATACCATCTCTGGAATTGCAGTTGCAGGCTAATGGATAACCTTTGGCTTGAACATCGGGGATCTTATTTCTGGCTCATCCTTCTCGGATATACCACCTATACTAATAACAATATTTATAGGTTATACTTATAAGCAACAATCTATTTAAAGGTGAGGAATCTGTTTATGGAACTCAGACAGTTGCAATATGCCCTGCAAATTGCGGCAGAGCGGAATTTTTCCCGGGCAGCAGACAAACTGCATATCGCCCAGCCTTCACTCAGCCAGCAGCTTTCAAAACTGGAAAAGGAGCTGGGTGTCCTCCTTTTCCAGCGCAATACCAGTTCGGTGGAGCTTACGCACGCCGGCGAGAAATTTGTGGAGCAGGCCCAGACCATTATTGATGCTGTGGAGCTGCTTCGCCAGGAGATGTCGGATATTTCCCAGCTGCGGAAGGGGCGTGTGGTTGTAGGCAGCATGCCCATTACCGGCGCCCATCTGCTGCCGCATGTACTTCCCGTGTTCAAGAGTAAGTATACCGAGGTCGAAATTACACTGCTGGAGGACTCCTCCATGAACCTGGAAAAACTGACAGCCAGCGGTCAAACCGACCTTAGCCTGCTCTCCCTGCCGCTGGAGATCCCTACACTTGCCTACGAGGTGCTGGGTGAAGAGCGGATCGACCTTGCCGTGCCTCCAGAGCATTCCCTCGCTTCGCGGAGCGCCTCCGGAATTCGCACTGCTTTGGAGGAATTAAGGGATGAACCGTTTATTGTCCTTAAAGAAGGCCAGGGTTTCCGTAAAATGACGGTCGAATTATGCCGTGCCGCCGGTTTTGAGCCGCGTATTGTATTTGAAAGCAATAATATGGAAACGGTTCAATCGCTTGTTGCTACCGGAATGGGTGTGACACTGGTTCCCCATTTTATCGCCCGTGCGCCGCGCAGTGAATTTGTTCCTGTATACCTGCCGCTTGCCGATCCGGTGCCCAGCCGTACACTGGTCGTCGCCTACCGGCGCGGCCGCTATTTGTCCAACGCTGCCGAGGCTTTTATGGAAACGTTCAGAACGACGGTCAAAGATCTATCAGTGGAATAGTTACTAAAATTCAAGTTATACTTGTTTTTGTCCAGTATAGTTTACTGCTATGAAAAAAGCCCTTCCGGCTCACTTTTGCGGCTGGGAGGGCTTTTCAAAAAATGAAATGAAACGCTATATACCGATGCTATAAAGGTTCTTTCTTTTTCTCATTGAAACGGAACGTTTCTTGCCTCTGCAGCCGTTTCGGCTTGCAGCTTATTTGCGCAAATTATGCTGGGTGACCAGACGGTTCTGATCATCGGTCATCCGGGCTGTGCTCTCGTCGACCAGACCTTTTGTGCGTGAATCCACGGTGTTCTCCTCAACAAATTCCCGCATAGCCTTGTTTTGAACCTCGGCTGCTTCCGTGGAATTTCGATTCTGTTCCTGCTGGACGTTGTCGTTCTTACTCAAGTCTATCCACCTCCTGGTAACAGATTATAAGTATTTTACCCCATCTCCTACAGGATAAACATTAGATTTCCCTGACAATGCCCCTGCCAAAAATAATCCTCCCCTGCTCTTTGCAAACCCCACTCCTCCATGGTATTCTAGATGACAAACAGTGAAACGTGCAGACGGGACCAGTACGAATAGGCGCTTACCCGCGATCAGAGAGTGAATTCCGGCAGGCTGGGAGAATTCACCGCGGTTGTCCATTCGGAAATCCTACCCCCGAGCGGCCTGCCTAGCAGGACGGAAACTCCCGTTATGAGAATGAAGTCGGATGAACCCTCATCAATGAAGGTGGTACCGCGGAAGTTAACAAGCTTTCGTCCTTTGCTAAGTCTAAGGATGGGGGCTTTTTGTCATTTCCCGCATGAAATATTGTACAATCGAGAAGGAAGTGAATGACATTGACAACACGAATCGTGGTCAAAATCGGCAGCAGCTCGCTTACCGGACCGGAAGGCGGACTGAACCGTGAAGCGGTTGCTTTTTTTGCCGCTGAGATCGCCGGTCTGCAGAAGGACGGCTGTGAAGTGCTGCTGGTTACCTCCGGAGCTGTAGCTGCCGGATTCCGGGGCATCGGCTACCCTACACGTCCCAAGCTGCTGCATGAGAAGCAGGCGGCAGCGGCGGTGGGCCAGGTGATGCTGATGCAGGCCTATCAAGAGGCTTTTGCGAAATATGGCATCCCCACCGCGCAGATTCTGCTGACAAGGACCGACTTTTGCAGCCGCCGGGCAATGAATAATGCTGTAATGACGGTTGAAGAGCTGCTCCGGCAGGGAGCTGTGCCTATATTCAACGAAAATGATACCGTTTCGGTAGATGAGCTGAAATTCGGGGATAACGATACCTTATCCGCGCTGGTAGCCAATCTCCTGAAAGCTTCCCATCTCCTCGTTCTGACGGATATGGACGGCTTGTACAGCGGAGATCCGCGCAAGCATCCGGGCGCCACACGGTATGAGCGTGTTGAGGAGATTACTCCGGAGATTTATGCCATTGCCGGGGGAGCGGGCTCCAGTGTAGGCACTGGCGGCATGCGCTCCAAGATCGATGCGGCCAAAATCGCCACACGCGGCGGAGTGCCCGTCTTTGTAGGCAGGGCAACCGAACCTGGCGATCTGCAGCTGGCAGCGGCAGGCACCGGCAAAGGTACCTATTTTGACACAACGCTCTCTTCCCTGCCTGTTAAGAAACAGTGGCTTGGCTTCATGTCCACCCCGCTGGGCTCCCTGTATGTAGATGAAGGTGCAGTAGAGGCGCTGCTCCATGGCGGGCACAGCCTGCTGCCGGTTGGGGTAAAGCGGATTGAAGGCAGCTTTCATTCCGGTGATGTGGTAGAGGTCCTTGGTCCGGACGCCAAGCTTCTCGGACGGGGAATTGTGAATTACGACGACTCCCAGCTGCGCACGATCCAGGGGCTGCCCAGCGGTCAGATTGTACCGAGGCTGGGCGAGGTTCACCGCCTGGAGGTCATCCACCGTGATGAATGGATTACCTTGCGCTAACCTGCGGTAACATCTTCAAACACAATATGGCGTATGCTTCCCAAGCAGCTTGATCGAAGTCAATTCAGGAAGTATCGCTAACAAATCTTTTAGGAGGGTTAATATGAGTGAGGTTGTTGACAAGGCAGCATTAGCTAAGGAAACTGCCGGTGTTCTGGCCAGCCTGAGTACCGGGCAAAAAAATGAGGCCTTGCAGATCATGGCAGAAGCCCTGATCCGTGAAGCTCCAGCCATCATCGCCGCCAATGCTGAAGATTTGGAGCGCGGACGGCTCGGCGGCACTCCCGAATCGATGCTGGACCGTCTGGCACTGGACGTCAGCCGGATCACAAGCATTGCAGAGGGGCTTCAGCAAATAGCCGAGCTCCCAGATCCGATTGGCGACCGCCTGGAAACCTTCGAACGCCCGAACGGGCTGCACATTCAAAAGATCCGCGTTCCACTGGGTGTCATCGGCATTATTTATGAAGCGCGGCCCAATGTAACCGTAGATGCAGCCGGGTTATGTCTAAAAACCGGAAATGCCGTTGTCCTGCGCGGCGGCTCCTCCGCTCTGTCGTCCAACCGCAAAATCATCGAAGTGCTGCACCGGGCCCTTGCCGAAACAGCCATTCCAAGCCAGGCGCTGCAGCTGATCGAAGATCCGAACCGCTCCTCTGTGGATCAAATGCTCAAGCTGAACGGACTGCTTGATGTCATTATTCCGCGCGGCGGGAGTGCGCTGATCCAGAACGTCGTGCTCAATGCCACGGTACCCGTCATCGAAACGGGAGCAGGCATATGCCATACCTTCCTAGATGCCGGCGCTGACCCGGAAATGGCATTATCCATCAGTTTAAATGCCAAGGCCCAACGCCCTTCTGTGTGCAACTCCATGGAAACGCTGCTGGTCCACAGGGACTATGCCGCAGAGCATCTTCTTCCATTAGCAGAAGCCTTCCGCAAGATCCCTGTGGAATTGCGCGGCTGTTCGGAGACTGTAGCCCTGATACCGTGGGCAATTCCCGCAGCCAGAGGAGATTTTGCCACCGAGTACAATGACTATATTCTTAACATCAAAATTGTCGATGGCCTGGACGAAGCCTTGCAGCACATCGCCGAGTTCAGCACCAAACATTCCGAATGCATTGTAACCAGGGATGTTGGAAACGCCGAACGTTTCCTGCAGGAAGTGGATGCCGCGGCTGTCTATCATAATGCCTCGACGCGTTTCACCGATGGCTTCGAGTTCGGATTTGGGGCAGAGATCGGCATCAGCACCCAGAAGCTGCATGCCCGCGGCCCTATGGGACTGCCGGCGCTGACCTCAACCAAATACAAAATTCACGGCTCGGGACAAATCCGGGGGTAAGCATATATTACAGTGAGCCTAGCTCACAAAATTAAGAGTATGCTTCCGATGCAAGTTTTTCGGAGAGATTCGATGAAGAATACGCTCAAAACTTTTAGGGGGACTAAGAGCCATGTGTCAGCAACCTGCAGTTCCATTAATTAATCATAAGATTGTTTTTTACGGGGCGGGTTCGATGGCGGAAGCGATTGTGCGCGGGATGATTGCCCGCAATGTGGTCGATTCCGGTAATATCGTGATGCTGAACCGCAGCAGCAGTGAACGCCTGAGCGAGCTGCGCAGCCGGTACGGAGTCCTCGGCAGCAATGATCCTGAACAAAAAAATGATTATCTGCGCACAGCCCCGGTCATCGTGCTTGCCATGAAGCCGAAGGATGCTGCCGAGGCTCTCCGCAGCTTAGGAACTCTGCTCTCTCCGGATCAGCTGGTGATTTCCGTGATCGCGGGGATGACCATCCGTACGATGCAGGGCTTGCTCGGCAAGTCCCAGCCGGTAGTGCGCACCATGCCTAATACCTCCAGCTCCATTGGACTGGGAGCAACCGGCATCGCTTATTCCAAAGAAGTGGACGAGCAGAGCCGCCGGACGGCGCTCAATATTTTTGAGGCTGTCGGATTAACCTCGGTCATTGATGAAGAACGTATGGAGACCCTGACCGGGATTTCGGGCAGTGGTCCAGCATATATCTATTACATGATGGAAGCGATGATCGCCGCAGGAATCCGTGGAGGCCTGCCGGCCGAACAGAGCAGAGAGCTGACGGTTCAGACTGTCCTTGGCGCTGCCCGGATGGTGCAGCAGACCGGTGAAGAACCAGCCGCCCTGCGCAAAAAAGTGACCTCGCCGAACGGCTCCACACAAGCAGCACTAGAAGTGCTGGAGAAGGGCGATTTCTTCGAGACGGTAATTTCCGCTGTGAACCGCTGTGCCGAACGCTCCCGTGAAATGGGTCTGGCCCTGGAAAAAGAGCTCTCATAAACGATGGATCCTATACACACCAGGCGATTCCATAGCTAACCTTAAATCTAAAACACCCGTACTTCCAGGCTGATGCAGCCAGGTATAGTACGGGTGTTTTTATTAAATATAAGATTAAACCGCTGTGCGTTATATCTTTCCAGGTATCCTAGTTATCTCCCGCCGCCGCGGAACTTCTGGGTATAAGCTTTGACATCCTGGGCATTTTTCACCCGGTTGCGGGCCCATTCCAGGAGAATGCGGTCAATATAGCGGAAATGAATCTTTCCGGCGAATACAGACTCTTTCAGAGCCAGCAGAATTAATTCCTCGGGGTATTTGTCCTGGTCTACCCAGCCGGAGATGGTTTCACATTCCATGGGGGAAAGCGGGCGTCCGAATTCCTTCTCAAAAATGGTAAACAGACTGCGGTTCTCTTCAGCGTCTTTACCCGCTGCAGAAGGGAACGTTCTACCGTATCCGCCATCAGGAGCAGGAGCTCCGGTATGATGGGCAGATTCACGAAGGCTTGGCAGATTTCCAGCAGGCTTGGGGCTGGAGGAATTGGCCGATTCCTGAACAGCTCCTGCCAAAAATGCGCCAAGCTTGCCGTACAATCCAGAGAAATTATAGCGTTCATAGTGGATATCCCTCAGCTCATCGTTGTCTTCATCAATGCTGATGAAGCCTTCCTTCATCAGCTTCTGCAGTTCTCCTGCTATTGCGGTAATACTCCGCCCTGTCACCGCCTGCAGTTCCTCCAGGGAAGGGAACTCTATTCCTTCCACTTGGCGGAAAGAGAACAGATGAATCAGCAGCATCGCTTCACTGCCAGTCAAGTTGAGCTTCCGGTAATACTTCAAGAGCGCGTAAGGAATGACGGCCATCCCGTTCTGGAGGCCAAATGACACGCCTTCGCCCCAGGTATTCCATCCTTTGCCGTCCATGCGCAGCCCCCTTTGCCAGCCTATGGGTACAGACGGTACAACGTACGAGGGAACGGAATCGTTTCCCGCACATGGTCCAAACCGCAAATCCAAGCTACTGTCCGTTCAAGTCCAAGACCGAAACCGGAGTGCGGCACAGAACCATATGTGCGCAGATCCATGTACCATTTGTAGGCATCCATTGAAAGATTATGTTCCTTGAAGCGCTCTTCGAGCAATGCCGGATCATCGATACGCTGGGATCCGCCTATGATCTCCCCATAGCCTTCAGGAGCAATCATATCCGCGCAGAGCACAACCTCAGGACGTTCAGGATGCGGCTTCATATAGAATGCCTTGAACGAAGCCGGGTAATGCGTAATGAAAACCGGTTTGTCATTGGCCTCGGCAATCGCTGTTTCATGCGGTGCCCCGAAGTCATCCCCCCAGGCAATCTCATATCCTTTTTCATTCAGGAACTTGATCGCATCATCATAGGTGATACGCGGGAACGGCGCTTTGATATTCTCCAGCTTGGAGACATCGCGGCCAACCGCTTCCAGCTCTGCACGGCAGTTCTTCAGCACGGACTGCACTACAAAGCTGATGAATTCCTCCTGTACTCGCAAGCTTTCCTCATGGTCGGTGAAGGCCATTTCCGGCTCAATCATCCAGAACTCGATCAGATGACGGCGGGTTTTGGACTTCTCGGCACGGAAGGTCGGACCGAAGGAATAGACACGGCCAAGCGCCATTGCCGCAGCTTCCATGTACAGCTGTCCGCTTTGCGTCAGATAGGCATCTTCTTCAAAATACTTGGTGTGGAACAGATTGGTAGTACCTTCTGCCGAGGTTGGCGTCAGGATTGGCGGATCCACCTTTGTAAATCCGTTCTCGTTGAAAAATTGCTGAACCGCGCGGATGATTTCCGCACGAATCACGAGCACAGCCCGCTGCTTCGCGGAACGAAGCCAGAGGTGACGGTGATCCATCAGGAAATCCACGCCGTGCTCCTTCGGGGTGATCGGATAATTCTCTGTAAGATGCAATACTTGTATCCCCGTCACAGTCATTTCATATCCGGATTGACTGCGCGGCTCCTCGCGGATGATTCCGGTCACATACAGTGAACTTTCCTGCGTCAGGCTTTTGGCATCATCCCATACTTGCTCCGGCACTTCCGATTTCACCACTACGCCCTGAATATAGCCTGTACCATCCCGGAGCTGCAGGAACTGAATTTTGCCGCTGGAGCGCTTGTTATTGATCCAACATCCAATCACAACAGTTTCTCCAACATGCTCATTCACGTTCTTGATTACACTCTTGTTAGCCATGCCTAATGATCTCTCCTCTGATTTAGCCGTTAATTCCTTGCACAATACGATAAGTATCGCGTGCAATGACAAGCTCCTCGTTTGTCGGAACCACGAGCACCTGCACCTTGGACTCTGCCGTAGAGATACGGCGCGGATCGCCGGAGCGGACCTTATTGGCTTCTGCATCCAGTTCAATTCCAAGGAACGTAAGGTTATTCAGCACTTTGGCACGCAGCACGGCGGCATTCTCGCCAACACCGGCAGTAAATACAATTACATCTACTCCGTTCATCGCTGCAGCGTAAGAACCGATATACTTCCGCAGACGGTACTCATACATATCAAAAGCAAGCGTAGAGTTAGGCTCGCCTTTTTCCGCACCATCAATAATATCACGCATGTCGCTGCTGACGCCAGAAATAGCCAAAAGGCCGCTATGCTTGTTCAGCATCGAATTAACTTCACCCACGGACAACTCTTCCTTGTTCATTACGTAAGGAACGATAGCCGGGTCCAAGTCACCGCTGCGGGTACCCATCATCAGACCTTCAAGCGGTGTCATCCCCATTGAAGTGTCGATAGACAGGCCGCCGTCAACGGCAGTCACGCTGGCACCGTTACCGATGTGGCAAGTAATGATCTTGAGATCTTCAAGCGGGCGGTCCAGGAATTCAGCAGCAGCCTTGCTGACGAAATCATGGGAGGTGCCGTGTGCGCCATAGCGGCGGACCTTGTATTTGTTGTACAGCACTCTTGGAATGGCATACATATAAGCCTTCTCAGGCATCGTCTGATGGAACGCAGTGTCAAAAACAACAACCTGCGGCACGCCGGGCATGTTGACCTCAGTTGCTGAAATCCCCATCATTGCAGCCGGATTATGCAGCGGTGCAAGATCGAACAGCTGGCGGATCTTGGTCTTCGCATCGGCATCAACCAGTGCGGAAGCCTTGAAAAATTCGCCGCCGTGAACTACGCGGTGTCCAACAGCATTGATCTCGTCGATCGAAGAGATCACACCGTGCTCCTTGTCAGTCAGACAGGCCAGCACTTTGCGGATCGCTGTATTGTGTTCAAGAATTTCGCTGACTTCCGTAACTTCCTGCTTCCCGGTCGGCTTATGGTTCAGAATGGAGGAATCCATCCCGATGCGCTCTACCAAACCTTTGGCAAGTACGGATTCATCGGTCATATTGTACAGCTGGTACTTTAGAGAAGAACTGCCTGAATTAATAACTAGAATATTCATACACGGTCACCATCCTTGTCATACTTGAAGAAGCCTTCGCCCGATTTCATGCCCAGTTGTCCCGCACGCACCATTTTCTTAAGAATCGTGGAAGGACGGTATTTCAGTTCACCGTACTCACGGAACATATTTTCCAGTGCGGCAAGAACGGAATCCAGACCAAAACGGTCAGCCATTTCAAGCGGCCCATGCTGGAACTGGTAGCCGATACGCATAGCATCGTCGATATCTTCAGGAGAAGCAACACCCTCTTGCAGAACATGCATAGCCTCGTTTATAAACAGGCAAATGAGGCGTGAAGATACAAACCCCGGGGATTCGTAAATCATGACGCCCTTTTTCTCAACAATTTCATCAACAAAGGCTTTGGTATCTTCAAAAGTGCTGTCGGAAGTTTTCAGTCCGCGCACAATCTCAACGAGATCCACCTTCCCTACAGGATGTATAAAATGCATGCCGATGACGCGTTCCGGGTACATTGTAGAACTGGCAAGCTCAGTCAAGCTGAGTGTAGACGTGTTGCTGGCCAGAATAATGTGACTCGGACACACCTGATCGAGCTGATTGAATACTTTTTGCTTCGCTTCCAGATCCTCGGTAATGGTCTCAATAACCATATCACAGGAGCTGAGTTCTGCGAAGTGTGTCACTTTTTGAATACGGCTGAGGATAAGCTTCTTTTCGGCTTGGGTAATAGCCCATTTCTCAAGCTGTTTGTCGAGACTTGTCTCGATCATTGCATAAGAATAGTCCAGTCTTTCTGCGGTTTTCTCCACCAGCATAACATCCAGGCCCTTGGCTGCCAGCATTTCAGCAATCCCTTGGCCCATTGTGCCACCACCGATGACACCAATTTTCTTAAAATTCATCTAAAAGTCTCCATCCTTTCAGGTATCTATACTTTTGTATTGTACCTTGTCTGTCGTAAAAAATAAGTAGCCCGACATATAATAATATCTTAGCATGTCTGAAAAGTAAAAAAAAATAACCGGCATAAAGAATTATGCCGGTAAAAGGACACTGTCACGAAATTGACAACGAAATTGCTCTCCGGAGAGAACTTCTTCTTTCATTAAAATGTCAAGGGAGTAATCAAATACATTTCGCTGCTTGCCGAGAAGCTCATGCGTCCGTACCATTAACTCGTCCAAAATTTTACTGTTTTCCTTCATTAACTCTTCTGTGGTAACCATTTGCAGATTCGCGATACCCAGTGAGGTTAGCCCTGACTTCATCATTGTCTCCACGATATTGAGCGCCTGGTCAAAATCTCCGCGTGATCCTGTGCTTCGGCCACCATAGTACATTTCTTCCGCCACAGCGCCGCCAAGGGCAATCATAATCTGATTTTCCAGGTAATCCTTAGTGTACAGATACTGTTCGGTCTGCGGATTATGCCGCACGTAACCCAGGGCTTGTCCACGGGGTGTGAGCGTAACCTGGCTAACGCTTCCCGGACGCAGCAGCTCGGCCATAATGGCATGTCCCAGCTCGTGGATAGCTACCCGCTTCTTCTCTTCATGGTTGGTTTCCCGGTCCGTCTTCTCGCCCATCATGACCTTGTCGATCGCCATCGAGAGATGGCGCTGCTCCACTTGAGTCAGGTTCTCGCGCATCATGTAGATCGCCGCTTCGTTCATCACGCTCTCAAGCTGGGCACCGGAGAAGCCATAAGCCTCCTCCGCTATTTTGTCCAGGTCAACCTCCTCATGCAGCGGCTTGTTCTGGGCATGCAGATCGAGGATGGACTTGCGGCCCTTCTTGTCCGGCATGTCCACCTGGATATGACGGTCAAAGCGGCCGGGGCGCAGCAGCGCCGAATCCAGCATCTCCTTGCGGTTCGTTGCCGCAACCAGCAGGATGCGCGGCGTATCATTATTGTAAATTCCATCCATCTCCGTCAGCAGCTGATTGAGCGTCTGATCATATTCACGCTGCTGTCCGCCTTCGCGTTTGCCCCCGATGACGTCAATTTCATCGATAAAAATAATCGCGCTTTGTTTATTTTCCTTGAGGGCACGCGCACGCGCATCTTTGAACAGATCGCGCACACGTCCGGCGCCGACCCCCACATACATCTCAACGAACTCGCTGCCTGATGCGGCTACGAATACGGAGTTGGTATAATGCGCTGCCGCTTTGGCCATCAGGGTCTTCCCGGTTCCCGGAGGGCCTGTCAGCAGAATCCCCTTCAGCGGGCGGATGCCGAACTTGCTGATTTCTTCATGCCGGATCAGGAAATCCAACGCTTCGCGCAGCTCCTGCTTGGCATTATCCTGTCCTCCGATTTCTTCAAAAGTCAGCTTCGACGGGCCGTTCTTTTTACGTTTTTTGTCCCCTCCGGCATTTACGGTCAGCCCCCCGCGCAGATGGGCAATGAGCAGAAGTGCGCCGACCATGCCTGCCGCGATGATCACCGGGAAAATATTAATCCCGACAAAAGCCATAAATATCACCAGTACAGGAACAAATCCGATTAATACCTCTTTCCAGAACTTAGGCATTATTCCACACTCCCATCGTTGCCGCAGCGCGTGGCAAAATCATAAATTTGCTTTTCTTGCCGTCGCTCAGGCTCACATATACGTTATTGTCATCAATTTCGGTTGCTGCAGTTACACCGCTGTATTTGGAATTCTGAGTTTTCAGTTCATCCAGCTTCGCGGGAATTAATGTATATTTACGGCTCTCCATTGCTTCAGCAACCGAGAACATCGCTTGATCCCAATATTCATCCAGCAGCTCGCTGGAATGCTGCTCCACATCCAGTTTCAGTGTCCGGCCGTCAATCGCCGATCTGCCTTCGGTATTCACATACTGCACCAGTTCGCGCAATTTAGTGCCCGGCTGCAAATCCAGTTTCAAAGTGACCTCATTGCGTTTAATAGAGATATGGGAATCATTCACTCCCTCATATGCAGATACAATTTTTTGCAGCGGCTCCTGCACAGCGAACTCCCGATAGGAATACCAGCCGCCAAACAAAAGCGCAGCCGACAGCAGAGACGTTAGCAGTACTGGCATAAGACGTAGTTTCAAGAAACGTCCTCCTCTCAATGATAAAAAAGTGAAAACATAATAAATTTTAAAAAATAGCGGGTCTAGCGCTCTTCCGAGACTGGCATGCTCTTAAACATGCCTAAGTACAAATAGTAGTATATCACAGGTGTATATACGAATTCGAAGAAAAGTGTGAATATATTTAAAATTTTCAGTACTAATTTTTGGGCAAAATGACAGCCTGTTTCCCCTTATATCGACAGCAAAGACCGCAACGTTTAGGGCTGCGGTCTTTTTGGGATGCTTCGGATAAGCACAAATTTATCCAACAGACGCTGCTAGATCCGCCTCATATGTATATACCCGAAGATATATTCAAAATCTCTACTGACCATCCCTCCATTCATTACCTTCCCGATAAGCTGCCGTGTTCGCGTCATCCCAGTTCACCCCCACACCGCTTCCCCGCAGGTGCTAGTTGGAAAAAGAATAACTAATTCTCCTCAGCACCCTGTTCTCCGGTAAATTAAATGGAAAAAGGCACACTAATTCAGCTCATTTTGTTCTTCACAAAGGAATATACCCCATACAAGTATCCTTTTTCCACTTTACACTCAAGATTGTTGATTTTGGGGAGAAATAAGTTCCCTTTTGCCAACTAGCGCCCGCTCAATTGCTTCCTCCCCATGTCCGCTTCAAGCTGCTGATAAGCCCGGCACGTTCCTGCACTACCGTCAACCTTCAAGTTACAAAAAAAGCAGGCAGACAATAACTTGTCTACCCGCTGTATATTGGCTCATGCGCTTATTACTGGTTAGGCAAGCTATAGCCGTCGCCAATCGCACTTCCATCCGCAAAACGGTAAAACTTGTAATAATAGCGTCCCTCCAACTTGTAAAACAGCTGCCACGCATATTCTCCATTGTACACACCCGGCAGGAGCCGCTCAACGGTGCTTCCCGGTAAGTCTGAGGCAATGATGGAACGGATCTTCTGCTCTGACATCCCTTTGGAGACTTCTTCAGCGTACACATCATTGTTCCCTCCGGCAGGCTTGCCGTCACGCGTAAAGCGGACCCAGACCATAAGCTCCGTCCCGGCTGTGTTACGGCCTGTAAGAACCCAGTAAATCGAGTTTTCATCCCAGACAGACTTCTGGGCTCGGGTCACCTCTGTCAGTCCTGCCCGGGCTTCAGCAACCTTTGTGGCTGCGCTGCGTTCGCTCCACTGGTCTTTCATCACGTAAGCATAGAACTGGCTTAGTCCGAACAGAAGGAGAAGAACCAGGAGTATTCCCAGCAGAAGCCATTTTCTTCTTTTCTTCAAAGTACAGCTCCCTTTCTCAAAATGCTTCATCGATCATGCTCTTTTACCGCTTCAGCAGGCCCTCAAAAGTCTCCTGCGCCTTGCGCCGGATTTGTTCCTCATCCAGCGTCAGGCATTGCCCATGCTTCACAACCTGCTTGCCGTCCACCCAGACATGCGCTACATCCTTTGCGCTTGCCGAATATACGGCATGGGACAGGAGGTCCGTATGCGGCAGGAAATGCGGCTGGTCGATATCCAGCGCAATGAAATCCGCCTTCATTCCCGGAGCAAGCCGGCCGACCCGGTCCAGAAAAATCGACTGTGCGCCGTATTCGGTCGCCATCAGCAGCGCTTCCGGTGCCGGAACCGCCGTCGGATCTCCGCTCACGCCTTTGTGGATCAAGGCAGCTAGACGCATCTCCTCAAACATATCGAGATTATTGTTGCTCGCCGCGCCGTCGGTGCCAAGCGATACTGTGACTCCTGCACGCAGCAGCTCCGGTACCCGGGCTACTCCGCTTGCCAGCTTCAGATTGCTGCCTGGATTATGGGACACTCCTACATTGTAACGGGCAAGAATCTCAATCTCTTCATCGGTCAAATGAACACCATGTGCAACTAGGGACGGGCGGGTGAACATTCCCAGCTTTTCCAGATGGGCTACCGGACGCAGGCCGTAATCCTCGGCATTCTGCTCGACTTCACGCCGGGTTTCCGACATGTGCGTATGCATCGGCAGATCCAAATCATGGGCGGCTTGAACAAACTTCACAAAAAACTCCGGCGGACAGGTGTACGGGGCATGGGGTGAAATCATCGTTGTGATTCTTCCGTCCGCTTTCCCGTGCCAGTTCCGCGCAAAAGCAACCGCTTCGGCCAATTTATGGTTCTGCACGTCCTCCGGACAGAGGCCAATAACCCCGCGCATCAGCACGGCACGGATGCCGGACAGCTCGGTAACCTCGGCAACACGGTCCATGTGGTCATACATATCCAGGAAGGTGGTGGTGCCGCCTTTCAGCATTTCCAGTACAGACAAGGAAGTCCCCCAATAGACATCGTCTCCGGTGAATTTTTCTTCCATCGGCCACATTTTTTCCTGCAGCCAGTTCTGAAGCACCATGTCATCCCCGTAGCCGCGCAACAGGGACATTGCTGTATGGCCATGGGTATTGACCAGACCCGGCATGAACAGCAGACGGCTGCCGTCAATGGTCTGGGTACCTTCTTCAATGACAGGTTCAATTTCTCCTATGTATGTGATGAGATCATTTTCTATGGTCATATAACCGCTTAACACCGGCTGCTCCGTACCCGGTACCAGAAACCGCCCATTTACAATTACAGTTTTATTGCTGCTCATCTTCCGTTTCGTCCTTTCCATCATGCAAGTAATAGGCCAGACTCTGCAAATCAGTGGTAAAATCAGCGGCGTGAATCCGGATGTTGGCAGGCGTCTTCAAAATCACCGGTGCGAAATTGAGGATCGCCTCAATACCTGAATCCACCAGAATATCTGCAACGGTTTGCGCTTCACTGTCCGGTACAGTAATAATACCGATGCGAATGCCCTGCTCGCGGATTGTGCTCCCCAGCTCTTCCATAGGCTGGACAGTCAGTGAGTTGATTTTCTGCCCGATCTTGGGCGGATAGGAATCAAAGACTGCGGTGATTTTCATCATGTCCTTTAAGTAGGCATTGTAATTGGATAATGCGTGTCCAAGATTACCTGCACCCACCAGAGCCACATTGATCTGCTGGTCAAGCTTTAGGATATGGCGGATTTTCTCAATCAGATATGATACATCATAGCCGATGCCTTTTCGGCCGAAATCGCCGAAATAGGCCAGATCCTTGCGGATTTGCGCCGGATTCAGATCCAGCTTCTGCCCCAGCTCCTGTGAAGATACGGTGGAGATTTCACGCTTCTGAAGATCATTCAGAAAACGCAGGTACACAGGCAGTCTGCGCACCACAGCCTCCGATATTTTGTCCGATTTCATATTTTCTCCTCCTAAAAGTTTTGTTAGCGTATGCTTCTTAGATCAGCTTCGTACAAAACTCACTCCGAAAGCATCATCTTAAGTTTTGTTAGCGTATACTTCCTGAAATACTTCGTACAAAACTCACTTCGAAAGCATCATCTTAAGTTTGTTAGCGCTCCAAAATTATAGTCCATCCCCCGGCGCCCTTTCGTTAGCAGAACGCCTGAGGACCGAACTATAGGTGATAACCAAAGACATATTCGCCTTCAGCACTCCAACAACGTCATTTCTGCCGTTGTTTCTGAACTCACCAGCCTTCAACGCATCAACAGCAGCATTTCTGCTGTTATTTCCGGGCATTACGAGCCTTCTACACTCCAATAACGGCATTTCTGCTGTTGTTTCTAGAGAAACCAGCCTCCGCTTCCTCAACAACGGCATTTCTGCCGTTGTTTCTGGATAAACCAGCCCCGGCTTTTCAAAAGCTAAATTTTATTTATCTCTACTTAACAAAATTTCTGATCCGCAACAGAAAATAATCATAATTTCTAATAATAAAAATTAGAATGTATAGCAGAATCAGGACACACTGCCGTCTTCAAGCCATTCGGCGATACGCGGGACCATCTGATCGGTGAGCATATGCTCCATTTTGGGTCCAGGAAGCGAGTACAGGAAGTACTTTCCATAATAAGATTCGATAACCCTGGTATCATATACAATGACAATCCCCCGGTCCTGTGCAGTGCGAACCAGCCTGCCGAAGCCCTGTTTGAACCGGATGACCGCCTGGGGTACCGACAGCTTCATAAAAGGGTTCTTTTTCTGTGCCTGCAGCAGTTCAGCCTTCGCCTCCGCAAGCGGATGGTTCGGCGGTTGAAACGGCAGCCTGACAATAGCCAGACAGGTCAGCGCCTCACCGGGAATATCTACCCCTTCCCAGAAACTGCTTGTCCCCAGCAGCACGGAAGCGGCACTATCCTGAAAACGCCGGATCAGCTTACTGCGGCTTCCGCCCTCTACGCCCTGCCCCAGAACAGTGATGTCCTGTGAGGCAAGCGCCTCCTTCAGAGGATCATAAACCTGGCGCAGCATTTTATAAGATGTGAACAGCACCAGCATTCGGCCCTGTGTCGCCACTGCAGCCTCCGCCAGTGAATGCACGAGCTTATCGACAAACCTGGCATCCCCCACACTGCCTTTGACACTGGGGAAATCGCGCGGGATAACCAGAAGTGCCTGTTCACGATACTTAAACGGCGACGGCAGCAGCGCTGTCATCAGACGCCCCTGTTCTGCGGACTCGCCCAATCCAAGATTGTCAATCATGAATTGAAAGGACTTATCCACGGACAGTGTGGCTGAGGTCAGGACAATGCTTTTCTTTTTATCGAAAAACAGCTCCTTGAGTTGGGAACTGACATCCACCGGAACAGCATACAGCTGCAGTGATTTCCCCCGGTAATTGCCGCTGCCCTCCATCCAGTAGACGATATTCTCGTCGTTCAGGTTCATGAAAAACCGCACCTGCTCGCGGATGGAGGCCAAGTCCTTGAACAGCCCGCCGATATCCGTCACCAGACTGTCCGAGGAAGACTGGCTCTCCGATTCGCGCATTTCGCTAAGCATCTTGTCACCTTTGCGGATAATTTCGCTCAGGCTCAGGTTCAGGGTGTTCTCCAGCGCAGCTATTTCTTCCCAGCCCTTTGGCTGAACACCCGGCAGAAGTCGCGTAACCAGCTGTCCCGCTTCTCCTGCTGCGGCATCGCTGCGCTCGGGCAGCAATGCAAACAGTTTGTCGCTTAGCGCGTCCCAAGATTCCTTTACCGTAAGCAGTTCCGGGTAGATTCTATCGATCACCCCGCTCCATTCAGCCGCCTGCTCGCTGCCTGAAGACTGCAGAGTCTGGCGCAGAACGGGCAGCTGTCCGCTCTTGCTGTCCTTATAGAGGCGTGTAAGCGTATGGGCAACCGTGAAGTATTTCATCTGCATGCCCAGATGCTTCCCGGCAATGTCCTCCAGATGATGCGCTTCATCAATAATAAGGTGCTCATACGCCGGTAGCAGCTGATGGCCGGCCTTGACGTCTGCGAACAGCTTGGAGTGGTTGGTCACTACGACATCAGCGATTCCGGCTTCGTGCTTGGCCCGGTGGTAATAACATTTGCGGAACCAGGGGCAGGAGCGTCCCAGACAAGAATCCGTGTCACTGGCCACAGTCTCCCAGAAATCACCGCCGCGGCCGTTCAGATTCAGCTCCTCATCATCACCTGACTGGGTCTGTGTCAGCCATACAATCATCTGCGCTGCAGTAAGCGCTTCTTCCCGGGGACTCGCGAAGTCCTTTTTATTTATTTTATGTTCAAACTTGCGCAGACACAAATAGTGTCCTCTCCCCTTGAAGACCGCAGCTTTAAACGGAAATGGCACGACATTTGTCAAAAGGGGGATGTCGCGCTCACGCAGCTGGTCCTGAAGGTTGATGGTATGTGTGCTCACCATGACCTTCTGTCCCGAGCGCACACTGTGGTAGATGGCCGGAAGCAGATAACCCAGGGATTTGCCGGTACCCGTACCCGCCTCGATTAACAGATGCTTGTCACTTTCAAGTGCCGTCATCACCTCATGGATCATAATTTCCTGGGCTTCACGGCTTTCGTATTGGGGCAGGGCCTCCTTAAGACGCTGGGTCACCTCTTCCATATATTCCTTAAAGGTAATATTCTGCAGAGGATTGCCGGTTCCTTCCTCTCTGGGAGGCATCAGCTCGGTCCAGTCTCCTGCAGCCAGCGCCAGCTGGCGGTAAAAGGTCAGCTCACCCTCAGGCTGGAAAGTCTCCATTTCCCGCTCATGCAGCAGCCCGTCGAAATACCAGGCCAGGTCACTGTCTTCGTCCGCAAACAGTTCATTCAGACGCTGGATGGTCAGCAGGGGGAAGCTGTATAGCTCCTCAAGACATTTCAGCAGGACCAGTGCAGTTGCAAGAGCATCACTGTCCGCCTGGTGCGGACGCTCATGTGTGAGGCCGAAATGGGCACTTACTGCCCCGAGCTGATAGGTGGTCAGTGACGGAAAGCATATCTTAAGAAAATCAATCGTATCCAGAATCCGGCCCTGGAACGGCAAATAACCGCACCGGTCAAGCGCATTCTGCAGGAAATGAAAGTCGAAAGCCACATTATGACCGACCAGCACAACATCGTCGAGCAGCGGAACAAGCTCCATCATCATCTCATCCAGTTCAGGGGCGTCCTGCACATCACTGTCCGTAATTCCGGTCAATCCCGTTATAAAGGGGGGAATTGGCGTTCCGGGCTTGACATAGGAACCATACACCCTGGAAATGGACCGGTCTTCTTCTATAATGGCAAGGCCAACCTGGATGATTTCACCCACGGATTGGGTTCCTGTTGTTTCAAAATCAAGCACGGCAAATTTCATTATAAGTTCTAATCCCTTTCACTTGAGACTCCTTATCAGCATAACAGAAGTTACGAAAAAAGGCGATGCACACCCCTTGGCAAGCGGGATGCATCGCTTAAATGGATGAAGAATTATAAAAGCGAAACCAGCTGATATCCAAATTGCAGCTTCCCGCCTCTCCTGCGGCAGACCTCCAAATTCAAACTGGGTTCAGGGAGCAGGGGATCATGCTGTAAAGAGAGGCTAAAAAGCTCCTGGGCTTCAGGGTACCGCTCCTGGGAGGCTCTAATACAGCCCAGCGCATTGTAAATCATGGCCTTCAGCTTCTTCTCGCGGATCAGGGCCAGCATGTGATGCAGATGCCCCCAGGAGACGTCCAGCTCCCCTTCCTGCAGATAGGCCATGGCCAAATACAGGCGTGCTGCCAGACTGTCCGGATAACGGGTGATAACATCCTTGAACTGCTCGATGCATTTGCGGTACATCAGCAGCTTGTAGTAGCCCTGGCCACGGACAAAAGAGTCCATTGCCAGCTCGGGAGCCTCAACCTGTGGCATTTCTTCCTCCGAAGCAGGCGAAAAATCCGCATTTTGGCGGAAATCACTCAGCTTCTCGGCAAAAGCCAGCCACTCATCCATCACTTCATCGCTAAGCCTGTGCAGCATGTTGTACTTGCATAAAAGTTCATTCCGGCGGGCGCCCTCCGCAGTTGGGAAGTCGGCGGCGATTTCCTGAAGCATCTTGTTCATCTCAGCAAATAAATGTTGAAACACGGGACATCCCACCCTTACTGAAAATGAAATCAGCTTAAGCTTGCCTGCCTTCATTTTTCACAAGTACGGGTCTCTTCATCCCT
This sequence comes from Paenibacillus graminis, assembly GCF_000758705.1. Lineage (NCBI taxonomy): Bacteria > Bacillati > Bacillota > Bacilli > Caryophanales > Paenibacillaceae > Paenibacillus > Paenibacillus graminis. The sequence continues at coordinate 4,606,561 of NZ_CP009287.1, forward strand.
GCCATTCATTGCTGGGATTTAGCTTCAGGCAATTGTGGCATGCAGCTCATGGTCCGCCAGCTTGACCGGTTTGTTATCTGCGTCCACGAATACAACCGTTGGCTTATGGGCAGCCAGCTCTTCGGAGGACATCATGGCGTAGGAGATGATAATCACAGTATCCCCGGGCTGAACCAGCCGGGCGGCAGCACCGTTCAGGCAGATGACGCCGCTGCCGCGCGGTCCGGGAATGACATAGGTTTCGAGACGGGAACCGTTATTGTTGTCGACTATCTGCACTTTTTCATTTTCCAGCAGGTCAGCGGCTTCCATCAGATCCTCATCAATGGTAATGCTGCCCACGTAATTCAGGTTGGCTTCCGTTACGGTGGCACGGTGGATTTTGGATTTCATCATATGTCTAAACAAGGGCGTGTACCTCCTTGGGAATAAAAACATTATTGTCGATCAGCCGGGTTCTGCCAAATTTCACAGCCAGCGCCATGATCACTTCTCCCTCTGCATCGCTCAGCAGGGACCCGCCTTCCAAAGTTTCCAGGTCTGGAAAAGAGAGAATTTCCACATAATCGATGACTGCGAGCGGCGAAGATGAAATAACGGATTCCAGCAGCTTGCGCGCTTCTTCCACCGTTCTCACAGTCCCTTCTTCAATCGCTTTGCGGGTTTCGCGAAGGGAGCGGGACAGCACAAGTGCTTGGGTGCGCTCTTCACCGCTAAGGTATACATTCCGCGAGCTTAACGCCAGTCCATCCCCTTCCCGGACAATCGGACAAGCGATAATTTCCACATTTATGTTAAGATCGGACACCATCCGGCGCAATACGGCTACCTGCTGGGCATCCTTCAAACCGAAGAAAGCATAATCCGGCTGTACCATATTGAACAGCTTGCTGACAACCGTAGTCACGCCGTCAAAATGTCCGGGGCGGGAAGCTCCGCACAGCTGTGTGGTCAGCGAGTCCACGCTAACCTTGGTGCGAATGGGCTCAGGGTACATCTCTTCAACGCCGGGAATAAAAACAATATCTGCCCCTTCACGCTCCGCCAGCTCCAGATCCCGGCGCTCGTCGCGCGGATAGGACGAGAAATCCTCGTTCGGTCCGAATTGCAGCGGATTGACAAAAATGCTCATCACAACGGTGTTGGCCATTTCTCCCGCTTTGCGGATCAGGCTGGCATGCCCTTCATGAAGATAGCCCATGGTGGGCACAAAACCGACCGGGGTATGTCCCCCCATCCGCATATAATCCAGCGCTTCGCGCAACTCCAGAACCGTTCTGACTACTCTCATCTTATTCCTCTCCTTTTCCGGCCGCGCCGTATAACGAATCCAGCACATGCTCATCTGCATTAAAAACATGACTCTCCGCCGGGAAGGAACGCTCCTTCACTTCCTGGACATAGCTGCTGATCCCCTCCCGGATTAGCGTGCCCACATCGGCATAGGTTTTGACAAACCGTTTATCCCGGTAAGGGGAAGCATACCGCAGCAAATCATGGAAGACCAGCACCTGGCCATCGCAATAACGGCCTGCGCCGATCCCTATGGTCGGTATGCTGACAGCCTTGGAGATGGCTTCCGCGACTTCCTCGGTCACCAGTTCCAGTACAATTCCGAACACCCCGGCAGCTTCGAGAGCCTTCGCTTCATCCATCAGCCGCTGCGCATCCTTGGCATCTTTCCCTTGAATGCGGTAGCCGCCGATCATATTGACCGACTGCGGAGTGAGGCCGATATGGCCAAGAACAGGAACCCCGGCAGACACAACAGCAGATACCGTGCTGCAAATTTCCACTCCGCCTTCCATTTTGACGGCATGTGCCCGTCCTTCCTGCATCAGTCTGCGCACACTGCGCAGAGTTTCGTCAATACCGCCATGGTAAGTCATAAAAGGCATATCGGCCACGATAAACGTATTCCGGGCTCCTCGGGTGACGGAGCGCGTGTGGTAAACCATATCTTCTATGGTTACCGGCAGCGTTGTATCATAGCCGAGCACTACATTCCCCAGCGAATCACCGACCAGAATCAGGTCGATCCCCGCTTCCTCAGCCAGCAGCGCCGAAGGATAATCATAAGCCGTCAGCATGCTCAGCGGCACGCCGTCCGCTTTCATTTTTTTCATTTTCACAATATTCAATGCATGTTTGTCAGCCATAGGCTCTATTCCCCTTTTCGCAGTTAATTACGCATAGACGCGCAAACAAAAAAACCTTTTAGCATAGTCCGCTAAAAAGGTCCGAAGGGCAAAAAAGAGTCACTCGCGATCGTCCCTTCTGTCTCGGTCCTTACGGCTCAGAGCAGAATCCAACGTAACCGTGAAATACAGTTAAGAAGGTGAATCCAAAAGCAAATTCCTGATAAAAGGTTTCTTCCCGAGTACAGCTCGGGTACCGATGCTGTCTCTGCCCTTATTATAACAAAATCTGCAAGTATGTACACAAAAAAAGATGACAAGGGATGGAACCTTGTCATCCTAGATCATTTCTATCTCTCCGGAGAGCACTCTGATAACGCTTCCCGTGCCGTCCTTAAGCAGCAGACCTCCATTATCATCCAGCCCCACAGCGGTAGCCTCACAGCGTCCCTGCGGGGTATTGAAGCCTACCTGGCGCCCCAGTGTAACTGACATGGATTCCCACAGTTCACGGATCGGCGCAAATCCTTGTTCCATATATACCAGATATAAGTACTCCAGCTCGGTCAGGACAGCCGCTGTAAGTGCTGAACGGTCTACAGGAATCCCGCCTCCTTCGATCAGCAGCGAGGTGCCGATGCCCTGCAAATCCGGCGGGTAATCTTCTTCCGTCAGATTGGCTGCAATCCCAATACCGGCAATTGCATAATGAAGCCTGCCTTCACGCAGGGAGGATTCCAGCAGAATGCCGCATACTTTGCGTCCGCCTGCCAGCAGGTCATTCGGCCACTTGATCCCTGCCTGGACACCCGTGACCTCCCGGATGGCTAAGCAGACAGCAACCCCGGCCAGCAGGGTTAGCTGCGGCGTCAATGACAACGGAAGCTCCGGGCGCAGCACCACGCTCATCCAGATGCCTTTGCCGCGCGGAGAATGCCATTTCCGGCCCATCCGGCCCCTTCCGCCGGTCTGTTCTTCCGCCCGGACGGTGGTGCCTTGGGGAGCGCCGCTTTCAGCAAGCTTTTTGGCCTCTTCCTGCGTGGACACCACAGCTTCCAACAATCGCACACGGTCCACCCAGCCGGGTATAAAAGTATCCCGCCCCCCGGCCAGCCGGAGCCTTTCATTACGGTTCATTCCGATCCATCCTTTTTGCTTCCTGCAGCAGTAATTGAGTGTCATTGGGAACGTCTCCCGCTGCTGCAGCCAGTAACAGCTGCTGCAGCCGCTCGCCCAGCCACGGGCCTGGACGCTTCTGCAGCGCCCTGGCCAGCTCATGCCCCGTCACGGCAAGCTCCGCCAGTGTGTGCAGCGGCATCTCCGCGGTCCAGGACCGCAAAGCAGCGATGTCCGGCGCATTAAGCCGCTGTGCGGCGGGGGCGCCTGCTTCCGGCGCTCCCAGTGCAGGCGCAGGCGGCTGCGCAACGCCTGCCGGGCAAGGCGACGCTGCTTGCGGCAGCGCCGCAAGCAGCGTCAGCCACCCTTCGGCGGCTGACTGGCCACAGGCCAGCACGGCGGCGATCCAGCGCCGCCGCAGGGCCTCCGTACCGCCAGGGGAACCTGGCGGCACCTCCGCAAGCGCCGCGTCCCATGCATCGCGGACGCGCAGCACCCCGGCGACGGCGCTGCGCGTCGCCCCCGGGAACGTCCATGCCCGCAGCAGCTCGCCGGACTCGGAGGCCGGCTGCTTCAGGGCATGCAGCAGGAGCGCCCACCGCAGGTGGGCGTCCTGCAGGTCCCCGATCCCGGCTGTCAGGGCGGCGGCTGCCGCCATGTCGCTGCCGGTCCAGGGGAACGGCGCCTTGCCGCGCGGCAGCAGCCCGCTGCGCGCCAGGAGACCGAGGCCGCGCTGCGGGTGCGGGCCGAGAACGATGCGTTCAAGCTCCGCGCGAACGCGTTCTACGGCAATATGCGCCAGCTTGTCCCGCTGGCGCAGCAATCCCCGCCAAGTATTCTTGGCGATGCTGAAATCGAGAACCGACGCAAAGCGCACACAGCGCAGCATGCGCAGCGCATCCTCCTCGAAACGGGCCTCGGCATCGCCCACACAGCGGATCAGCCGGCGCTCGGAATCCTCTTGTCCGCCATAGGGATCAACGACAATCCCATCCAACCCGCGGCACATCGCATTGATCGTGAAATCACGGCGGCGGAGATCCTCCTTAACATCACTTACAAATAAGACATGCTCCGGACGGCGGTGGTCAGCATAACCGCTCTCCGTCCGGTACGTCGTCACTTCAAAACTCCAGCCATCCTGAAGAACAGTGATGGTGCCATGCGCAAGTCCGGTGGGAACACAGCGCGGAAAAATACCCATGACCTCTTCAGGCCGCGCCGAAGTCGTCAGGTCCATATCATGCACCGGCCGGCCAAGCAGCTCATCGCGGACGCAGCCTCCTACAAAATAAGCCTCATGTCCTTGCTCCAGTAGACCTGCTAATACCAGGTTACCCGCTGCAACCATTCCGGAAGGGGCCATTGTCCAGTCCATATTTCAAGCACTCCCTACCTCTGGATTGTATCCAGACCATGCACCTTGCATCCAAGCACCCGGTAATAGATATCTTCATATTGATTGGTGATCACATCTCTGCTGAAATCATTACAGGAACGTTTCAGGCACGCTTGTCTGAACTGCTCCTCCATCAGGGGATCAGACAACAGCTTGACAGCATACTTCGCCATTGTAGCCGTATCCCCAATCGGGGCCAGAAATCCGGTTTTGCCATGTTGAATCAGTTCAGGAATGCCTCCGGCCTCCGAACCGATGGTTGGAACCCCGCAAGCCATCGCTTCCAGAGCCACCAGACCAAAGCTTTCCTTCTCCGAAGGCAGCAGCAGCAGATCCGCCAAGGAAATCACCTGGGCAATCTCATCCTGCTTGCCGAGGAACCGAACCTTGTCCTCAAGCCCCATTTCACAGATCTTTGCCTGGATTTTGGGCAGTTCCGGCCCTTCCCCCACCAGCAGCAGCCGTGAAGGAAGCTCCTGGCTTACTTTTGCAAAAATATCGACCACATCCGATACCCGTTTAACCGGCCGGAAGTTGCTGATATGCATTAGAATTTTCTCATGGGGTTCCGCGAAATCCCCGCGCAGATCGGTCACATCCCGGGGATAATACACACGTTTGTCGACAAAATTATAAGTGAGGTCAATTTCCCGGGTGATATCCAGCACCTTGCGCGTCTCCTTGATGAGATCCTGCGAAACCGCTGTCACCGCATCGCTTTCGTTGATGCCGAGCCGGATCAGGTCCTTCAGCGACTCATCCTGCCCAAGCACCGTAATGTCGGTCCCGTGCAGGGTAGTCACCACCTTGATATCATTGCCCAGCATTTGTTTGGCGAGATAAGCGCATACTGCATGCGGGACTGCATAATGGACATGGAACAGGTCCAAGCCCACCATTTTGGCTACTTGGGCCATTTTGGTCGCCAGTGCCAGATCATAAGGCGGGTAACGGAAGACGTAATAATCGTTAACCTCAACTTCATGATAAAAAATGTTCTTCTGAAACGTTCCCAAACGGAACGGGATACTATGTGTAATAAAATGGACTTCATGGCCCTTCTCGGCCAAAAGCTTGCCCAGTTCCGTCGCCACCACACCCGAGCCGCCAAGAGACGGATAACAGGTGATGCCTATTTTTAAACGGTCCATTGCCCCGTCCCCTTTACAAGACTTAAGTTCATTACTGAGTGTAATGATATGAATTTATTATAGTGGATTATGACCATTTAATAAAGTTTATTAAGCTTGAGCCTGCTTATGCGGTGTGTTGAACAGCTCTACGGTGTGAGGCACTTTGCTCGCAAAGCCTTCAGCGTAAGGAATAAGCCGCCGCTGTCCAAGCAGCATATCTCTGGAGCGGACACGTTCGATATATCCTTCATTTAAAGGAGTGGATACTACGTCCTCCCCCGGGCTTTTCTCAAATTGGGAACGGTAGCAGGACAGCGCCTGCTCTTTAAGGCTGTATTGCCCGGTCACATCCACAATAAGGTCAGTACGCCCCAAATCATTAATGAAATAAAAGTACAGCTGTGGCGCAGGAACAGCGGGCTTGTCCGGCATATACTTGCGCAGCTTGGCATTAAAAACCGCTTCTTCCACCAGCTTGCTGCAGGCAATATGATCCGGATGCCGGTCTTCCCAATAAGGGGCAAATACGATATCTGGAGCGAACTTGCGGATTTCCAGCGTCACTGCCGCCAGATGTTCCTCTGTCATATATAATCCCCGGTCCGGCAATCCCAGATTCGTACGAATGGAAACGCCGAGCAGATCGGCCGCCTGCTGAGCCTCCATTTTACGGCGCTCCACGGTTCCGTTCGAAGACATTTCCGCTGCGGTCAAATCACACAAGCCGACCTTGAATCCTGCAGCCGTATGTTTGGCAATGGTTCCGGCCATGCCGATTTCCGCATCGTCAGCATGCGCACCGAATACAAGAATATCCAGCTTCATTCATCCACACCCGGCTTATACTTATGTACAAGCTCACGCCAGGCGAAGTCGCCGCGGTCGATGGCTTTGACCAGAATCTCGGCTGTGGCAATATTCGTTGCCACCGGGATCCCGTACACGTCACAAAGACGAAGCAATGCTGTAATATCCGGTTCATGCGGCTGTGCCATGAGCGGGTCACGCAGAAAAATAATCAGATCCAGCTCGTCCGTCGCCACCATAGAGCCGATCTGCTGATCGCCGCCAAGCGGCCCGGACATGTAGCGGTGGATAGAGAGATTTGTCACTTCCATAATACGCTGGCCCGTAGTTCCGGTTGAATACAGCTGGTGTCCGACAAATACATGCTCATAGGCAGTCACAAAATTAACCATTTCATCTTTTTTCCGGTCATGCGCGATAAATGCGATTTTCAACATGGTGTTCTCCCCCGTCTATTCAATAAAATGCTCAAAACCATAAATCAATCCGGTGTAGCCCATCACCTTCTGGATTCCCATTTTGACACCGGGCATGTAGCCTGCCCGCTCATAGGAATCATGACGGATTTTTAGGGATTGCCCATATCCGCCAAAAACCACTTCTTCCTGGGCAAAAACACCCGGAAGCCGGACGCTGTGAATGCGGAACCCGTTATAGTAGCCTCCGCGCGCACCCTCAATCACTTCCTCTTCCTTCGGATTGCCTTGCCGCAGTTCCTGCCTTGCCTCCGAAATCATCTCTGCCGTTTTAATTGCCGTACCTGAAGGAGCATCCAGCTTCTGGTCCCCATGGTATTCGATAATTTCCAGATGCGGAAAATATTTCGCAGCCTGGGCTGCAAACTTCATCATCAGAATCGCTCCGATCGAGAAGTTGGGGGCAATGAGCCCTCCAATCCCCCGGTCCTGGCATTGCTTGTCCAACTCAGTAATCTGCTCCGGAGAGAACCCGGTAGTACCGATTACCGGACGCACTCCATATTTTATGGCAAGCAGTGTATTGGGGTAGGCCGACTGCGGGGTGGTAAAATCCACGAGAACCTCTCCGCCGCTCTCTGCCAGGGCAGTTTCCAAATCAGATACAACCACAATGCCGCTCTCTTCCAATCCAACCAGACGGCCGGCATCACTGCCGCTTGACGAACGGTCTACAGCAGCTGTCAGCTCCAGTTCTTCATCCTGCAGTACCAGCTTCACAACTTCTTTGCCCATTCTGCCTCCTGCACCGGAGACGATAACTCTGATCTTGGCCTTCACCCTTATTCCTCCTCGCTTTTACTGGTTCCAAATTACTGAATGTATTTTTGCAACGATTTCTGAAGGTCCTTCATAAGCTCCCGCAGCCCGGTATCATCAGGATGCAGGGACATCACTTCTTTTAGCGCGGCCATTGCCTGCACATGCTCATTAATCCGGCTGTATGCGATGGCAAGCCAAACATAGGCATCCCCGTACAAGGGGTCTAGAGCTATTGCTTCCTTCAATAAAGTAACCGGATGATACGGGTTATGGGCACCCGTAACTTCATCCTCCAGGAGCTTTTTGGCCTCCTGCACCAACTGCAGGGCCCGCAAATGCTGCAGGTGGAGCTGATACTCCGGTTTCCCTCCATCCAGCTTCACTGCTGCCCGGGCATGATCCAGCGCTTTAACCAGCATGCCGCTTCGGGCATACGTTATCGAGCAGCGGTACCTTACCTCGGCATCGTCCGGACTGGCCGCTATTGCTTTTTCGAACAACGTGATTGCCTCGGCGAAGTCACTGCGGAGTATAGAGCGGTATGCCGCTTTGACATAGTCGTTATGATTCATTTGCCCACCATCCTCACGGCTAAATCCCGTTCGTTTGGTACAGCATATGTTATAGAAACCTAATCGGTGTTTTTAGGAGTCCAACGACCGGCATCGCGGGTATTGAACTTGTGCATCACTTTATTGTGTGCCTCAGTTAGATCAATCCCCAGTGAATTGGCGAAGCAAACTGTAATGAACAAAATATCTCCCAGTTCAAGCTCAATCGAATTTTCTGCTTCATCGACTTTTTTAGGTTTTTCGCCAAACTGATGGTTGACTTCCCGGGCAAGCTCGCCTACCTCCTCCGACATCCGGGCCAGCATGGAGAGCGGGCTGAAGTAACCCTCTTTAAATTGTGAGATATAAGCATCAACTTCATGCTGTATGTCACCAAGACTTTTATCCATAATTTGTTTCTCTGCCCCCCCTGTATGATCTTGCCTTCTGTTTGCCCCTATGTTATCGTAAAGACGTTTTGAAGACAAATCTTTTTTAAAATATAAGGAATTTCTCAAGGTCCCGGGCAAGCCGGTGAATGCAATAATCTGACAAAACAGCTCTTAAGAACAGCAATCCTGAATAAAGGATACCAATATACTATGCCCTAAACGGGCCAGGCGAGGGATTACATGAATTCATCTTCCAAAGTAGCTTCCACTATTGTCAAAACGGCAGCACCGATTATGCTGGGAGCCGCCGTATACGCTTTTGGCCTGCTCTATTTCATCATACCTAACCAGTTGATGGAGGGCGGCGTAACCGGGATCACCATCCTGCTCAACTATGCTTTCAACATCCCTATCTTTTTGACCACTCTGCTCCTCAACCTCCCTCTCTTTTTACTGGGCTGGAAAGTACTGGGCGGACGGCAAATCGCCTACACCGGTGTCGGGATCGGCTCGTTGTCCTTTTTCCTCTGGCTGTTCGAGCGGATGATCGATGCCGGCTGGATCGTAACCTTCAGCACCGAGCATGATTTTATTCTCGCTTCATTATATGCGGGGGTTACGCTCGGTTTGGGACTTGGCATCGTGTTCCGTTTCGGAGGCACTACGGGCGGAGTAGATATTGTTGCCCGAATTCTCGGCCGCAAGTTCGGCTGGAGCATGGGGCAGATTATTCTGGCCGTCGACGTTATCATTATAGGCGCCTCACTGCTCTATATTCCCCGTGAAAAGATACTTTACACTCTGGTGGCCGTCTTTATTTCTTCCCGTGTCATCGACTTCATTCAAGAGGGCGCCTATGCCGCCAAAGCCTTCACGATTATCAGTGATGATGCCCCGCAGATCGCTGATCTCATCACAGCAGAAATGGACCGGGGTGTAACGCTGATTCCAGCTATCGGCGCTTACTCTAAGCAAGCCAAGTATATGGTATACTGCGTGGTCTCTAGACAGGAAATCCGCCGGCTCAGCCAGTTGGTGAAGTCGGTTGATGCCAAGGCGTTCGTTATCATCAGTGACGTTCACGATGTCCACGGCGAGGGCTTCCGGCAGACTTGACCAGTGATGAGCGCTCAAGCATACGACAAAAAAGACTGTGCATACTTGCAGAATCCTCTGCAGGTTTGACCAGTCTTTTTTTTGGACTTGCTATACGCCTCAATAATCCGGCTCATGTTATAGCATTCAGCTCTCTGTGGGCAGTGGGCCCGTAAACAGGCAGGCCCAATCGGCCAAATGTGAGGTTTTAGTACCTTTGTTTCCGCCGTGAACGGGATACTAATGAGTTGAAGTGGAGAACTTGAAAGCTTAGAGTACATTAAAGCTCATAAGGAACTAAAGCTAAGTGGAAAAAGTAAAACTAATTAGCTGAAATCCTGGCTTCAAAAGGTTTTAGGTGGAATTAGTATACTTCATTCATGCATATTCATCCTATACCGCCACTTTCTGCTGAATTAGTGGTACTTTTTCCCACATAAGATCTTCCTTAAGTCAAATGAGTTATATTAGTGATACTTTTTCCACTAAGGATGGCTGTTCTTAGTTCTGCCGTTGTTGTCCCTTGGCCGGGCAGCGCCTGATAAGACAGGCCGCTTCCGTTCTCCAATCCTCACTTTAGCAGCCTTATACCGGCTTCCAATCCTCATTCTCACCCCGATACTTCCGGAACGCAGCGTAGGCCAATGCGGCAATGATGAATCCTCCGGCCAGCAGTCCCCAACCTCCATATCCCTGCTCGGCAAGCGGGAGGGTTAAGGCCGGCTCATCCCGTTCTTTGCCGAACATCACCCGGGCTGCATCCTGCCCGTAGGAGACAATTTCCAGGAGACGGGTACGGCTCACCGGCTGTGAGGATGCAGGGATTCCTGCTGCATAGGACAGCCAGGAATCAAAGGCACTGACCGTTTCCGGCGGCCGGGAAATGATAACCGCAGGCCGAATGTTGTCGTACCGGCTCTGGAGACGTTCCAGCGTGTTCTGCCAGCCTTTGAGATCATTTGCGGCAGCTTTTTGCTCCATATCGTTCAGATCCTCGCGGATCAGCTTGTAATATTGCATCCACATGGGCTGGCGCGGATGGTTGAGACTGTCGGCAGCAAGCCGGAGTTTGGCAGCGGCCGCTTCCCATTGCTCCGGATGAATCTGTGCAGCGGCCAACGTCGCCTTCAAGTCAATAATGACGTCTGACAACGCATTTATTCCTTCCACAGAAGTCAGGCCTTCAAATGAAGAGGAGACAAAAATCTGTGAAACCTTCTCACTCGCCTGCCTCGCCTTGACCACGTCACCCTCAAGCACATAACCATACAAAGCCTCCGCCGCTTCATCCAGCCGCTGGGCAGCATTTCTGCCTGTAAGCGCCGGCGCGAGACTGGTTGCGGAACTCCCGTCCCGGAGAACCACTTTCCCGCCTGCCCCTTGTACTTCCGCCTTTGCATCTGCGTGAACCACACCTGCATTCATGCCGGCCAGCAGCCAGCACAACATCAATCCTGTCAGCACAACATATCTCCTGCGCGGCATGAGACATCCCTCCTACCCTAAATGTATGGCAGGAGGACAAGAGTTAGAACAGCCTGTCAGCGTTCCAACAGGACTGCCGGGTCTTTCAAGGTGCCTACAGGAATACCGGAAATTCAGCATTCCAACAGGGGCTACAAAGCCGTTAAGCATTCCATTCCAATAGGGCTACAGAGCTGTTCAGCATTCCAATAGAGCTACAAAGCCTTTCAGCGTCGTCTAATAGGGGGCCTGTCCAGCAGTCAAGCCTTCCGGTACCTTCTCCCGCATAACCAAGCCGCAGCAGTGCTCAGAAAGGTTAAGCCAATGGTAAAATATTGCACTTCATTCACGTTATCCTCCAGCACATCCGGCAGCCAGGGAAAGACACCCTTCGAGTAATCCACCATGTCATTGGCGAAGGCCCAGAACAATGCCAGGGGAAGCATTCTGCGGAAGGAGAAAAACCGGGCGTAGATCAGTGCCTCTACCGCCATTCCGGTGTGCGAAACCACCAGCATCCAGTCCTTCCAGCTCACCGTATCTCCCTGGTATCCGCCAGCAAAAATGATGCTGACCGCCCAAATGCCATATTTCACGGAGGTAACCACCGCCAGCGCCTCAATCAGCTCGCGTAGGAGTGTCCCTTTGATCCCTTTTGGAGGATAGAGCAGCAGCAGCAAGGCGAGCGTAAAAAACAGGCTCGCAGTCGGGCTGTCCGGAACAAAGGGAAGCAGCCATGCGGGATAATTATCCGCTGTAAATTCCAGTTGATTGCCATACCATATGTACCCGTAAATCGTTCCGAGGAAATTCACAATAAAGAGCAGCCACATGACTCCCCGGTGCCTAAATAGTCTCTCAAACCAGTGAACCGGCATATACAATCTTTAACCTCCCGAATGTGGCAGCTTCATATGAACGCATACAAAAACCCGACCGCAGGTACGATCAGGTTGGTGCGTTATTATTATTTTACTGTTCGCTTTTTTGTTTGGCAAGCCAGGCAGCCAGACTGTCAATATCCTGTTCACTAAGCCCCGCTGCCATGGCAGTATCATACATCGGAGGCATCTGGCCCTGGCCATTTTTGATGATCGCGAGGATCGCTTCCTTATCATGGGTGTCTCCCACCCCGCGCAGAGACGGGCCTCCGGCGCCTTTCATATCCACCGCATGGCAAGTTACGCAGGTGGCTTGTTTGAACAGCGCCATGGCCGGATCATCCTTGTCCACAATAGCTATTTCTTTGGCCTGCACCGCACTGGTGGTCGGCAAGCCCTTTGCCTTGTTCTCAGCCGCTTTTTCCTCACGCTGCACATCTTCGGGAATCTGGCCGGTTTCCGCCATCTCGTGCTTGTATTCCGTCCAGGCCGTATTGGTCAGATAGATGATTGCGATCAGGGACAAAAACATCAGCGAGGAAGCAATCGGCCGGCGGTAGAAGCGGCGCTCCCGGCCCGTATCGAGGAAAGGAGCCAGCAGCAGCGAGCCAAAAGCAACACCGGTAACGCCAAGTGTTCCCAGCACAATATAATCGCCGGATGCATAAGGCAGCTTCAAATACTGGTACAGGAACAGGAAATACCAGTCGGGAATCGGAATGACCGTGGCGCTGGCATTTGCCGGGAATCCCAGCGGAGCCGGTTCAGAAATCGTCAGGACGAGTATGCCCACCAGCACAACCACCCCGACCATCCATTCCTTCAGCAGAAAGTTAGGGATAAAGGCTTCCGATTTACCGGGATAGGCTGTGTAATCCGGTGGCGTAATGAAGCCGCTGCCCCTGCGCACCCGTGAATCCCCCACATATACAATTTTTTCCTTGGAGTTGTCTCCGTGAGCCATTGCATTTCCTCCTTTAGCTGTGGCCGGGACTCAGAGCGGGCCAGAAATCCCCTGTCTGCGGATCATAATAAAGTGACCGACGAGCAGAATAAGCAGGACCGCCGGGAGAAAGAATACATGGAGTGCAAAAAAACGGGTCAGCGTTTCCGCTCCGACAATCGTGCCGCCCTGCATCAGCTCCTTCAGCACCGGACCCATGACCGGTACGGAATTCGCAATCTCGAGGGTTACCTTGGTGGCGAAATAAGCTTTATTGTCCCAAGGAAGCAGATAGCCGGTAAGGCCAAGGCCCAGCATAACGAAAAAAATCAGCATTCCCACTACCCAGTTCATCTCACGCGGAGCTTTGTACGATCCGGTAAAAAATACACGCATGGTATGCAGGAACATCATGACAATGACCAGGCTCGCTCCCCAGTGATGCATGCCTCTAACAATTTGCCCGAAAGCTACCTTGGTCTGCAGATATTCCACACTGGCATAAGCGTTGATAATATCCGGGACGTAATACATCGTGAGAAACATGCCGGATAAGATTTGAATGACTGTAATAAAAAAAGTAAGGCCGCCAAAGCAATACACAAATGCCGAGAAGTGATGGGCCGGATTGACATGTTCAGGAACTTCATGGTCGGCGACATCTCTCCAGATCGGCGTAATATCCAGACGTTCATCAATCCAGTTGTAGACATTTTTAAACATCAGATCTACGCCTCCTTCTTAACCTCTGTATTGGGTACGATCTCACCCAGATAGACCCAGTCTCCATCAATTTTGGTTTTGTACTGGTCAAGGGGCTTTGGGGCTACAGCGAGATTTTTGCCAAGCTTCGTGTATCTGGCTCCATGGCAAGGGCAGTGATATTCATCAGGATACGCCTTGTCATTGTTCCAGCCCACCGTACAGCCCAGATGCTTGCAGATTGGTGAAAGCGCATAAATTTCTCCGTTCTCGTCTTTGCGGATCCACGCCGTCAGTGTAGCTGTACTGGCATACCACCCGTCCTGTTGAGGGAGTTCGAAAGTGAACTCTTGAGGGACGTCGGTAATCTTGGCAGTTTCAGCTACCTTGATGAACTCCCCCGCACCTTTCTTATGTAATACCGGGTCCACCGCGAAACGGATCATGGGCAGAATCGCCCCTACTCCCATAAATGCCGTTGCCCCTCCCAGTGTATACGTTAAAAACTGTCGCCTGGACATCTCTTTCCGGCTGGGAGGTCCTTGTGGAATTGACTCGTGCTCGTTGTTATGGCTGCTCATACGGTGTGTAACCCCCTTTTCACATTTGAGAAGGCACCTGCAGTGTAAAAACAATGCAATTTTCTGTAAATAATCCGTTTACAATGATAATTGTCACATGTCACAAGTTCAATCTAATCATAGCTTAGCCTCCAAAACCCGTCAAGAATATTGTCTAAATTGTGACGACCTCATTTTAGATTCCCTTTATAAATTGTTGATTTTTTGTCACATTTACATCTGTTTCATCAATTCCATAATGCCTCGATTTCATCTCTGACGCAGCTTCTCACCGGCTTGTGCTGAGAAGCCTCAATGTCAGGCAGGGATAGGACTAAATCGCTTTCAACAATCCCGCTCCCGGCCAGAGAGATGTCCGCTGACAGCACAATCACATACTGGAAACCACTGGATTTGACTTTTCGGCAAACCTCATTCAAATAAGCTGTACTTCCGGTCCCATTGTACTGTAAAGCCGGATAAGTTACGATACGGCCCTGATATGGTTTTTCAACGAGGTCCAAAAAATCCCGCAATCTTTCCAATGCCTCCGCCGCTTCAGGCGGACTCTCTGTACCGCTAAGTCCTGTATACGGGAGCAGGCAGGTATCGTAGTATTTCCGGTTCTCCAACCAGCTCTCGGCGGTAAAATCACTGAATTTCATCATACTCACCCTTTTTTTAATGATATAAGTTTCCTTATGAAATTTCATTGTAACAAAAAAAGAAATGCGCCAGGCGCATTTCCCGTTTTATGCTTAGGCCAGACTTTTCAATTCTTCCGTCAGATTACGGAACGCCGTTTTATCTCCGGCAGCCAGCGCCGTGTCGATCTCCCGGTACAAGATGTCGGTACGACGCTTTCGCAGCGCTTCATCCCACACCATTTCTGCCACAAGTCCTAGCATCACTTCATAGGTAGCCTTCATTTTGTCCATTCGATACACCTCCGCTGTTTAGATCCTTCCATATTCACTTGCTTTAAGTACATAGCTCTCGCATGTGCGGGCCATCCGCTGAAGGTCCTGCTCCGTTAATTCACGAATCACTCTGGCAGGTGAACCGAGTGAAAGGGTATAGGGCGGAATGATTTTGTTTTCGGTTACAATAGATCCGGCTCCTATTAAAGCATATTCACCAATCTCTGCACCGTTCAATACAATTGCACCCATTCCGATTAATGTACCTTTGCCTATCCTGCAGCCATGGATGATTGCAGAATGGCCAACCGATATGTCATCTCCCAATACCAGCGGCAGTCCCTCAGCCACATGTCCCACGGTACCATCCTGGATATTGCAGCGGTCACCGATGATAACCGGAGCTAAATCCCCCCGCAGTACGGCGTTGAACCAGATACTGGACTGCCGTCCAATTCTTACGTCACCTACCAGCTTTGCACCTTCCGCCACGTATACAGATTCGTCAAGCTGCGGTATGTAGTTCCCATAACCAATCCGCATTCTTCTCCCCCCCTGCCTACTGCAGCTGCTTCGGCACAGCCGCCTCCAGTCCCCACGGCGTCATCATGACCACCGGCCCCTCCGGTGTTTCGCCGAGCCGGAGCATGCCCAGATGCAGCATCATCCGGATGATGCGCTGTTCCAGAATTGAAGCGGCATCATCGTAATAAAATGGCTTGACCAGCCAGCCCAGACCCTCGATGACTGAAGACACGGCAACCCATTTCCCCGCACTTACACTAATCCAGTATACGAGGGATGGCAGATTTGGTATAGCGCCTTTATACAGTTTTAACCAAAAGGAGTATAACTGTATCAGCTTTTCAGATTTCCCTTGTCCGAGCAGCGTGTCTCCCGCCAATGTCAGCTTCAAACGCGAGCCCTCCTCGGTAGTCCAGCGGCGGTGGCGGGCGTAATCCACGATCAGAGCCAGTCTGGGCGGGTAATGCTCACAGGCTCTTCCATAGCCGAATCTCCAGCCGCCTTTGCCGAGAAGAGGTTCAGGAATTTGAATTGCGTTCATGACCCCCTGCTGATACCTTTTGTGCAGCGCTCCTTCCTGGTTCAGCTCCGGCTCATTTTCTTTGATGTACCGAAGAAAGAGCAGCAGGTCACCAGCAAGCATCTCGCCTTCGCCCCGGTAAATCGCAGGCTCTGCGCTTGGAGGGATTCGTTCCTTGAGATAATCGCCCATCCGTTCGCGGAAACGGGTTTTCAGATCCTGCGGCACACGAAATAAATACCTGCTTTGCTGAGAAGCGCCGCTAAAGAGCCAACCGCTATTTTTGAACCTTGCAACCATCTCCCGGTATCTCCCGCTTTGTCCGGGAACCGAATCGAAGGAAGCCTGCCTCGCCGCAGCTAGCAAATCCTCAAGACTGAACTGGCTGCGTTCGTCGAACAACAGCGTATTGAGAAACCGCAGGTCTTCAGGAGCGCATTCCCGGATATGGGATTCCATAAACTGGCGGCTCCCCAGTGTGATCAATATACTCTGAATCAAATCATGTTTGGAATTCCGTTTGCAATCACACTGGTAGCGTCCCGCAATGGCGGTAAGCTGACTAATGTCTGCAAAGTTAAGCATATCCGCCAGATTCATCATTTATCGCCTCACCGTTTTACTACCATTATGGGAAATACTGCCCATTTTATTCCTTGTGGCCCAAAAAAAATAACCCGAAGGGTCGGGTTAATGCTGTTGCTGCAGAATATGGCGTGTACAATTGTACAGCAGCGGATTCCATTCCTTCTCGTTCTTCTCCAGGATAGTAAGCGATAGATTGCCGAGACGCTCTGAGTACTTATCCTTATATAAGGCGATATAGAGCTGGGACAAAAAGCCTCCATGCGAGATGACAAGAATGTTCTTATCCGGATAAAACGCGGCAATTTCCTCCATAAAAGCTAAGGCCCGCGCTTGAAGCTGTTCATCCGACTCCTGTCCAAGCGGCAGCAGATTCCAGTCCTTGCCCCACTTCTCTTCACGCTGCACAGCAGTCATCCCCTCAACCTGGCCATAGGCCCGCTCACGGATGCGATCGTCCGGTTCAAGCAATGGAATGCCCAGCTTGGCCGCGATAATTTTGCCTGTCTCCGCAGCACGGGAAAGACTGCTGGTGATACAGTAGTCCCAACGGTAAGTTTCCTGCAGAAGCCGGTCTCCCAGCATCTCTGCCTGTTTCCTGCCCTCATCGTTGAGCGGAATGTCGCTTTGTCCCTGTATTCTCCCTTCCGCATTCCAGTCCGTCAGCCCATGGCGGATTAAGCCAATCAGCATCACAATCACCTTGCCCTTCCCTTATGTTTGCTTAATAATGTAACACGAATGAAAACAAATGTCTTCTTTTTGAAATGTTAATATGGCATATCCGGTACGATGACAACAAAAAAGCCCGCTTTACTTGGGAGTAAAGAGAGCTTTCTAATGTCTGCGGTAACGGTTCAGCCGGTACAGCAAAAATATCGACAGGCCTACTCCGAGCATGGACAGCATCATCCAATATTGCGGATGGGTAGGTCCCATGCTCACCACGAGCGGTTCAATGATGCCTCCGCCCGATTCAGAGTCAGGGTACGAGGAGGACCAATCCAGAGACAAGCCGGCTACACCGGTCTCCACAATCCCGCTCTGCGCCACAGTAGTGTTGGCAGGTGTTTTGAACATTGTAAAATACAAAAAGCTGGATATAAAAACAGCCAGAAAACAGGCAATCCAGAGACTGAGCCGGCGGCGGAAAACGGCAGAATTCCCGGCAGATTTACCATCCCCCGGCAGGAGCCAGGGACTTTCCAGATAAATCCGCTCCATTACCCGAAGATTCACAGCCTCCGCACGTTCTTCGCTGACTTCAATCTGTGTTTCCCGCATAAGTTCACTGCTCTCCTGCCACAGCGTCCATTCTGCGGAACAGTAGGGACAATTCACAATATGCCTTTCAAGCAAAATCCGCTTAGGGTCCGTGGGGGGAGCGTCCCACAAAAGCGGAATGGAATCCTGCGCTTCCCTGCAATTCATAGGCCTTACACCCTCTCAGCCTGCACATCTTCTTCTGCTTCAGGCTCATAAAAATAGGACTCGAGTTGGAGCTTCACACTGCTCCTGGCACGGAACAATAATGATTTCACGGAGCTGACACTCTGGTCCAGAATCTCTGCAATTTCCTGGTAGTCCATTTGATCGTATTCCCGGAGGATCAGCGCGGAACGCTGTTTCTCCGGCAGATTATTAATCGCTTCACGGACCAGGTTCATCCGCTCTTTGCGGAGCGCGGCCTGTTCTGGAGCCACCTCCATCGGGGCTACCGGCGTATACCCGCTTTCCTCAAGTGACACATTTCCGGCACGGTTCTTGCGAAGCTCGCTAAGCACTGTATTCCGGGCAATCGTATACAGCCATGTTGAAAATGATGCATCTACTTCCCGGAAAGAATGCAGGCTCCGGAACGCCTTGTAAAAGGTCTCCGAGCATAAATCCTCTGCAAGAAGCTCCATGTGGGAATTCTTGAGCATATGGTAGACAAAAGCCAATATTTTACGTTGGTACCGCCGCATTAATTCTGAATATATCTCTGTGTTACCTTGCTTGATTAGCTGGATCAACTGGGAATCCGTCATGGTGAGTTCGGCCCTCCTCGCCCTAGCACGCATAATCCCGTCCGGTCCATAATTCTTATACCGGCCGAGGCTTAAAAAGTTGCGGTTTTCCTGCAAATTTGCACAAATTTAAAGGCATTACTTCCTATGTATATTCCGTCACCCGGCAAATAAGGCACTCTGTAAGTAAATACAGAAAGAAAAACGCATGTCCATGGATTTATGTGCAACCAAATACCGGTTCGCCTGTTATATCCCTGGAAACTATAAACATACCTAGTCTAGTATAACACATATTCTTACAGGATGACATTAATAGACTCATTGCAGCCGTAATGCGTCAGATTTCCAAGTGTGGAGTCGAAAAAAAGGAATCCGGCCGAATTCAAGCTCCAGAAGATGAACTCATATTTTTTTGAATAAAGTGTTGACAAGATGTAAACGGATACATATAATAAAAGTACAGTATGGTTTCTCTCCACTCCTATCCAAATACTATACGGTTCCAAGTAATTGTGAACTGTAACCGCTTATTATGTATAAGCGGTCTTTTTTTGTCTATTTTAGTACCAATTGGTGAAACTCATAAATTCTTCTAATTCCCTCCCCTGCCGGTTCAAAGCCTGTATTTATGGGCGGCCGATCAATCCAAACAAGAGCAGACGGTTAAGCTCTGCCATTTTCTCTTTGTAATTTTCAGTTCTCGCCCAGGCGGATTGGATCGCCCCGATGGCATTTAATAATTCCAATATGGTTTCTAGTGAAACAGAAGCATCAATAACCCCTTCCTTTTTCCCCAGCGCAATGAACTCCTCTATGATTTCAATTCTGATCCGATTTGTATTTTCATTGTACAACCCTGACAGCACTTGGTCCTCTACAGCCCCCGGGGAACTGAGTAATTGATAATCCTGTTCGGAGCAGATTTCCAGAACCTGAAGAATTTTATTTTTATAATCGATATTTTGGTTCATGAGCTCCTTCGCCTTGCGCACGGTATTCTGCATCAGAACGTTGGCACATTCCCTGACCACCCCTTCTTTGTTACCGAAATAGTTATATAGCGACACGGAAGATACGCCGGATTCAGCGGCAATGTCCTTTATACTGACGTGGATAAAGCCTTTCTCTGTGAAAAGCTTCAGGGCTGCTGTAACGATCGCATCCTTCTTGGTTTGGGTTCGTATCTCAAATTTGTTCATACTTCGCTACTCACTTCCCGCCTCATATTCATATTTTTAATATATCATGATTTGTTTAGTTTTGAAATAACGACTCCGATATTTAAAAACTTATTGACAGACGGTTTGAAGCAGAGCTAGAATCGAGCTGTAATAATTTTTAAATATGTGATTGTATATTTAAAAACTTATATACAGAATAGGATACATGAGATGGAGGGGCTATTCATGAGAATATTAGTGTACGGGGCAGGAGTCTTAGGAAGCTATTTAGCCCATGTGCTGGTGCGTGGAGGCAACAATGTGACCATGCTGGCCAGAGGAAGTCGGCTCGATGAATTGCAAAAGAACGGCAATGTGATCCGGCATTATTTCCAGTTCCGTAGCACGGTCGATCAAGTAAATGTGATCAGTGAACTGCAGCCGAAGGATATTTATGACCTTATTTTTGTCGTGATGAAATATCCGGATTTCCAGTCGGTACTGCCTGCTCTTGCAGCAAACCACAGCAGCCATATCCTACTCGTGGGGAATAATGCCAGCCCCTTAGAGATGCGGGATTATTTGCTGGCCAGCAGCCCGTTGAAGAAACACGTTGCCTTTGGCTTTCAGGTGAGTGCCGGATGGAGGGAGACCGGCCGGATGTTCTGCGTACGTGGTCCACAGGTGCAAATGACCCTCGGCGGGTTAGGGGAGGATCTGCGTTGGCGAACCGTGATTGACCAGGCTTTTGTGAACACCAAATATAAATTGGTCTATCAACAGAACATGGATGAATGGTTGAAAAGCCACTTTATGATGGTCTTGCCTTTAAATTTTATCGCGCCTGCCTATAATGGCGATTTGCGCAAGGCTGCAAAAGACAACAAGCTGCTTCATCAGGTCATTGCTGCTGTAGATGAGGGCAATCAGGTATTGGAAAAGCTCGGGTATACGGTAACGCCGGCAAGTCAAATCAAATTAGCCCGGAAACAACGAAAAATGTTCTATCTCCTGCTGAAATTTATGCTGTCAACCCCTGTGGGTAAAATACTCTTGGGTGATAAAGCGGTGTCCGCTGACGAGATTTCTGCGTTATACCAAGCCTTTAATGATCTGAAGAGTAGCGCGAACATTACAACACCTAATTGGGATATACTTGGAAATTATTCTCCGTCTTCTCAGAGGTAACCCATTCCGCATCAAAAATCCCCTTCAAGCTCACATCTCCGCTCATGTTAACCATGGGCTTTGGGAAGTGAATGCTTCAAGGGGATTTCATTCAATCTTTACACATACACAGTATAATCATGGTGCTGCAGCAGAATCTTAGCCCGCTCCATATCGTTCTCCTGCCGGAAGGACAGGCGCATTATGCCCGGCACATCCTCGCGGCTCTCGATAATCTGCACGTTGCTGAGGTTGATGCCCTGGTCCCCCAGCTCTGTGGCAATCCGTCCGATAATCCCCGGATGATCGGGAACATCGATATGCAGATCGAACAGCGGAGTAATCATCCCCTTGCGCCGCTCCGGCAGCTGGCTGCGGAAGCCGCCCGCTTCAAGGAAAGCTTCCTCTATGCCATCTCCGTCCGCTTGCTCAAGCAATTGAACAAATGAGGAAACCTCATCATTCCAATCCTTCAGCAGACGAAGCATAACCGAGCGGTTGTTCAGCAGAATATCCCGCCAGATAATCGGGTCGCTGGATGCAATCCGTGTGATGTCACGGAAGCCCCCGGCAGCCAAAGTACTGTACAGAGAGTCCGTGTCGTCATACGCCCGGATCTGATTCACCAGCGCAACCGCAATGATATGCGGCAAATGGCTGATGGCTCCGACAATCTCATCGTGGCGCTCCGGATTAAGCCGGACAACCTGCGCTTTGGTATGTAGAAGCAAAGCTTCAAGGGCCTGATAGGCTTCCTCCGGGACTCCTGGAGGCGGTGTCAGCACATAATAGGCGTTCTCGAACAGCAGAGAAGAAGCAGCCTCTACACCGGAACGTTCCGATCCGGCCATGGGATGCCCACCGATAAAATGGACGTCTGGAAGATCCAGCGAAACCGCACAGGCGGCAATCGTCGCCTTGGTACTGCCAACATCCGTAATAATACAGCCGGGCTTCAGGGGAAGCTTGCTAAGACGCTGCAAATAAGCCTCCAGCATGCCTACAGGCACGCACAAAAAAATGAAATCGGCATCCAGTGCCGCTTCCTCAAGTGAAAGTGTGGCCTGATCGACCACACCTCGGCTGACATATTTTTGTGCCGATTCGGGACGGTGGGCATGGCCTATAACGGTCAGGCCCTCCTTGCCTTTGAAGCAAAGGGCCAGAGAGCCTCCGATCAGACCGACACCGAAAATTGCTATTTTTGTCGTCATGTTCTCTGAACTACCTGCCTTCTGTAGATTCGTCTTGTACGCTGTACCTTAGACTTGTACGCCCTGTTCCTGGAGCACCTGCTCCAGCGCAGCGATAAAAGCCTTGTTCTGTTCCGCCGAACCGACAGTGACCCGAATATAGGTCGGGTACAGCTTGTGACCTGCCCTGACAATAATCCCCCGCCGCAGCAATGCATCAAAAATTTCGGCTGCCGGCTTCCGTACATCTACCATAATGAAATTGCCGTGAGCCGGGAAGAATGCAAGGTCCAGCCGCTTAAATTCAGCCTGAAGCTGCAGAATGCCCGCACTGTTCAACCGGCGGCACTCCTGCACGTATTCCTGGTCAGCGAGCGCTGCAAGCGCTCCGGCCTGCGCCAGACGCGAGGTATTAAACGGTTCACGCACCTTATTGATCAAGGAGATAATCTGCGGACTTGCTACCCCATACCCGATTCGCAGTGCAGCCAAGCCGTAAATCTTAGAGAATGTGCGCAATACAACCAGATTCGGGTAGGATTCCAGCAGCTTGATTCCATTCGGGTACGAAAGATCAGTCACATATTCGCAATACGCCTCATCCAGGACAACCATCACCCCGGCCGGCACCGCATTCAGGAAAGTGATCAAGGCTTCTTCGGGCACAATCGTCCCGGTAGGATTATTGGGATTACAGATCCAGATGACTTTGGTCCGCTCTGTAACCCGGGCCAGCATCGCGTCCAGATCATGCGTACCATGGGCCAGAGGCACTTCGATAGAGACTGCACCTTCGATATCGGCATTGCTTTTATATACGGAAAAGGTCTGGTCCGCCATAATCGTCTCGTCTCCCGGCAGGAAAAACGCGCGGGCAAGCAAGGCGATAATCTCATCCGATCCGCAGCCAAAGATAATGCTGTCATTCCGTACTCCGAGATGATTGGCCAGCGCAGACGTCAATTCAGCCGCTGAGCCGTCAGGGTACAGATACAAGTTCTCCAGCTCTGCAAGGATAGCGGCTTTGGCATTTGGTGAAGATCCATACGGATTCTCGTTGGAAGCCAGCTTAATAACATCTTTTAAGCCAAGCTCCTTCTTCACTTCCTCGATAGGTTTCCCCGGTTTGTATACAGGGAGGTTAACGATATTTGGTTTCGGGTTCATGAACGGTCCTCACTCTCCATAAAAATCTCCAACGGTTTCAGGTCTGCCAGCAGACGGTTATGGTCTTAATTGTGCCACAAATTCACGAATTTGCAACAAGCCTTCACTTCGTGTAGCTGCATTGTTGAGCAGTGGAATAACATCCTCGACCTTGCGGACGATTGCGCTGCCTACCACTACACCGTCGCAGATGCGGGCAAACCGGGCTACCTGCTCACCGGTTGAGATGCCGAAGCCCACCGCCACAGGAAGGTCCGTGGCCTGGCGGACAGAAGCAATGAACTCATCCACTCCGGAATGAAAGGAAGAGCGTTCTCCTGTAACTCCAAGCGAAGAAACGCAGTACACGAAACCGCTGGCCCCGGCGACAATCCGTTCAATCCGTTCGCTGGACGTAGGCGCTACAAGCGGAATAAGATTCACGCCGGCGGCGCGGCTGCGCTGACGCATGTCCTCTGACTCCTCCACTGGAAGATCAGGAATAATCAGCCCGCTGATCTCATGGGCATCCAGCAGGGAGAAAAAGCTGTCGAGTCCCATCTGCATGACCGGATTATAATAGGTGAACAGAATGAAAGGCAGCTTGCTGCCCGCCTGCCGGGCCTTCAGCGCTGTTTCCATGCAGGTGCGCAAATGGATATTGCCCTGCAGTGCTCTGGAAGAGGCCCGCTGGATCACCGGACCGTCCGCAAGCGGATCGGAATAAGGCACGCCCAGCTCCAGAATATCCGCCCCTGCCGCTTCCAGCTCGGCGATAATCTCAAGCGTAGTCTCCAGATCAGGATCGCCAACAGTCAGGAACGGAATCAGCGCTGTCCGGCCCTCCTCCTTCAGCCTGCGGAAGGCCAAATCCATCCGGTTTGTCGTTACGGTTGTCATCACTTACCCGCCCCTTCCGTGTAGGCCATTATGGACTCAACATCCTTGTCCCCGCGTCCCGACAAACAGATCACCACGATATCATCTTTGGTCAATGCCGGTCCAAGCTTTACAACATGCGCGATGGCATGGGCGGATTCAAGCGCCGGAATAATCCCTTCGGTTACGCAGAGCAGCTTCAGGGCTTCCAGGGCTTCATCATCCGTAACCGGCACATACTGCGCTCGGTGGACGTCTTTGAGGTAGGAATGTTCAGGGCCTACTCCGGGATAGTCCAGACCGGCAGAAATCGAATGCGCCTCCTGTACTTGTCCATGCTCATCCTGCAGCAGATAGCTCAGAGAACCCTGAAACACTCCCCGGGTCCCTTTGCTCATCGTTGCCGCATGGAACGGAGTCTCGACGCCTTTGCCGGCAGCCTCCACCCCGATCATCCCGACCTGCTCATCCTCCATGAACGGATAGAACATGCCGATCGCATTGCTGCCGCCGCCCACTGCGGCGACCAGCAGATCCGGCAGCCTGCCTTCGGCTTCCAGAATCTGGCGCCGCGTCTCATCCCCGATAATCCGCTGGAAATTGCGGACCATCATCGGGTACGGATGCGGGCCCACAGCAGAACCCAGCACGTAGAAGGTGTCTTCCACGTTGCTGACCCAGTATCTGAGGGCCTCATTTCCAGCGTCCTTCAATGTCCGTGAACCGGAAGTCACCGGAATGACTTCAGCCCCCAGCAGCTTCATGCGGAATACGTTGAGCGCCTGGCGGCGTGTATCCTCCTCGCCCATGAACACCTTGCACTCCATCCCGAGCAGGGCTGCTACTGTAGCTGTAGCCACACCATGCTGGCCTGCGCCGGTTTCGGCGATGACTTTGGTTTTGCCCATCATTTTGGCGAGAATGCCCTGGCCGATCGCATTATTGATTTTGTGAGCACCTGTATGGTTGAGATCCTCACGTTTCAAGTATATTTTAGCTTCTCCCAGATGTTTGCTGAGACGTTCCGCATAATAGAGCGGAGTCTCGCGTCCGGAATATTGCTTGAGCAGATAATCCACTTCCTTCTGAAAAGCAGGATCGGCGGAAAATCTGTTGTAGGCTTCCTCCAGCTCAATCAGCGCATTCATCAACGTTTCAGGAACGAAGCGGCCTCCAAAAGAACCAAAACGTCCATTCTTGTCCGGTACTTGTATCATGATTGCTTCACCCTTTCCACAAAAGCTGTCATTTTGACGATATCCTTAACTCCATTGCTCTCTACTCCGCTTGATACATCTACACCATACGGAGCATAGCCATCCAGCAGTTCACGCACATTCTCCGGGTGCAGTCCACCGGCTATAAATAAAGGCAAGCCATAAGCAGAAGCCGCTTGTCTATAGGCAGGAATCTTCTCCCAATCAAAGGTCCGCCCGGAGCCGCCGCTGCCCGCCGGGTCATAGGTATCCAGCAGCAGGGCATCTACGGCTCCGGCATAGTGATGCAAGGAATAAGGATCATCCGCAGCTGACTCTGCATTGCTTGTGGCTACAGAAAGAGCCTTCCATAGCTGCACCTGCGGAAAAGCCGCCTTGACGGCCCGGCACAAATCTGCACTCTCCTGGCCATGCAGCTGGATGACCTTCAGCGGTACGGTGGAGAGCAGCGCTGCAAGCTCAGCAAGTGTAGGATTTACAAACACTCCGGCGGCGAGCGGAGGTTTCCCGTTCTCCCATTCCGCAAGCTCGGCAATAAGCTCTGCTGCTTGTTCGGGGCTCACCCTGCGGCGGCTCTCTGCAAACACAAACCCGATAACATCCACAGGTAATCGCTTCATAGATTTTAGCACTTCAACGTCCTGAAGTCCACAGATTTTTACCAGCGTCTCAGCCATGGGCGGCACGTTCCTTCCCTTCCGGCAGCGCACCAAGCAGCCCGTGCACTGCCTGTTCCACATCCGGCTGGCGCATCAGATATTCTCCAACCAGCACTCCGCTGGCTCCGGTAGTTTTTAGATAATCAATATCCCCGGGTCCGGCTATTCCGCTCTCGCTGATCACGGGAACGGTGCCGGGAAGCAGCGCTGCAAGCTCAGCTGTCGTAGACAGTGCCGTTTCGAACGTGCGCAGATTGCGGTTGTTAATCCCCAGCAGCACCCCCGGGTGCTCCAATTTCCCGGTAGCCAGAACGGTCTCCAGCTCGCTCCGGTCATGAATCTCAATCAGGATATCGAGTCCCAGCGAGGCAGCTGCACCGGTGAACGAAATCAGCTGCTCTGGCGTCAGAATGGCTGCAATCAGCAGCACCGCGTCGGCACCCAGCAGACGGGATTCGTAGATCTGCCGTTCATCAATAATGAAATCCTTGCGCAGCAGCGGAAGCTTAACTGCCTCCCTAACCTGCTGCAGATAAGCCCCGCTGCCCTGAAAATAGTCTTTATCCGTAAGGACGGATAAGCAATCCGCTCCGCCCGCTTCATACCCCTTGGCGATCGACACCGGATCGAAATCCGCCCGGATTAAGCCTTTGGAGGGGGAAGCCTTCTTTACTTCGGCAATCAGCCCCATGGATCTGTTCCGCGACTTCGTTAGCGCTGTTCGAAAACCTCTTGTGGGAGGCAGTGCTGCAATCTGACGTTCTGCCCCGGACAGAGAAAATGTCTGGCTTAATGCTTTAACCTCATTAATTTTGGTGGCAACAATCCGCTCAAGATACATAATCAAGCTCCTTTGTCATGGCTTTGAGCTGCTCCAGCTTCAGCAGCGCAGCACCGGAATCTACTACAGCCTTTGCTTTTTCCACACCCTCTTGCAAGGTATTCGCAAGTCCTGCCACATAAATGCAGGCGCCTGCATTGGCGAGGACAATATCTCGGTAAGGATTCCGATCTCCTTGCAGTACTCCGGTGATTATTGCCGCATTCTCCGCCGCATCACCGCCAAGCACATCCTCCAGCGGATGTGTGTTAAGTCCCAATTCCTGAGGGGTGATCTCATATGTCGTCACCACTCCGTTCTTCAGTTCAGACACCTGTGTAGGAGCGGAAATACTGATCTCATCCAGGCCGTCCAGACTGCTCACAATCATCGCACGCTTGGAGCCAAGCTCTTTCAGCACATGGGCTATAGTCTGTGTCTTGTCCCTGTCGTAGATCCCCATCAGCTGACGGTCCGCTCCTGCCGGATTGGTCAGGGGCCCCAGCATATTGAATACAGTGCGGAACCCCAGCTCCTTCCGCGGTGCTGCAGCGTGCTTCATCGACGGATGATAGATTTGCGCGAACAGGAAGCAGATGCCGATGGTATCCAGGCACTGCCGGGCCTGCTCTGCATTCAGATGAATATTGACTCCAAGTGCCTCAAGCACATCGGCACTGCCCGCTCTGCCGGAGGCGGAACGGTTGCCGTGCTTGGCGACTCTGACGGAAGCTGCAGATGATATAATGGCCGAGGCTGTGGAAATATTGAACTTATGGATGCCCGAGCCGCCGGTTCCGCAGGTATCCAGCAGTTGGGAACGTTCTGTAGCCACATGGGTGCTGAACCCCCGCATCGCTTCCGCGAATCCGGTGATTTCTTCAACCGTTTCTCCCTTAATCCGGAGTGCCGTCAGCAGCGACCCAATCTGCGCCGCTGAGGCTGATCCTTCCATAATGGACCCCATAATCTCCCGCGCCTGCAGCCGGCTGAGATCCCGGCCTTCAATTATACTGGCAATCCCTGATTGTATCCTTTGGCTTGCGTCCATCCTGATTTCCTCCTGTTCATTGTGCCGTCTCAGGCTTCTGGAATCCATTGCTGTTCCGCTTGACCCTCCGGGATCAAGGGGTATACTCATACATGTAATCCTGGTTGATTACCTGCTTTTCTTTGACTTCAGCGGGGAACATGGCTTCTGCCATCCGGATCGCCTTCAGCATCGCTTTGGCCTTGTTGAGCGTCTCTTCATATTCCTTCTCGGGAACCGAATCCCACACGATCCCTGCCCCAGCCTGCACATAAGCCCGGCCTTTGCGGAAAATGATGGTGCGGATCGTAATGCACGAATCCATATTTCCGGAAAATCCAAGATAGCCGATGGCCCCGGCGTAAGCGCCTCTCGCTTCCCGTTCCAGTTCGGCGATGATTTCCATCGCCCGCAGCTTCGGCGCACCCGATACAGTCCCTGCCGGAAGACAGGAGAGGAAGGCATCGAAGAAATCCTTGCCCTCGTCCAGTGTCCCTGACACATTCGAGACGATATGCATCACATGCGAGTACTTCTCGATTTCCATGAAGGAATCGCATTTTACCGTACCGAATTTGGACACTCTGCCCAGATCGTTGCGGCCCAGATCCACCAGCATCAGATGCTCTGCCCGTTCCTTCTCGTCCTCCAGCAGTTCAGCGGCCAGCGCCCGGTCGTGCGCTTCGTTCTCTCCACGGGGACGGGTCCCGGCGATGGGCCGGGTTTCCACACGGCCTCCGTCCACCTTCACCAGCGCCTCGGGCGAAGTGCCGACGATGATTTCCTCATCCATTTTCAGATAATACATATACGGGGAAGGGTTCAGCGTCCGAAGCATCCGGTAGACATGCAGCGGGGACACTTCTGTTTCAATATGCAGCCGCTGAGACAGCACCACCTGAAAAATATCTCCCGCCCGGATATATTCCTTCGCCTGCTCCACATTGCTGATGTACTGTTCCTTGGTAAGATTCGAATGTATCTCACCCAGTTCAATATCCTGGGGAATGCTGCGCCGGTTGACGTTTTCCTTCGGTCCTTCCTTCTGAAGCTCTTCAGCCATAGTCTCAAGACGGCGGCTCAGGTCTTCATATCCGGCCCGGATATCGGAATCCGTATCCCCGTCCTTGATATGCAGGTTACCTACCAGGAGAATCTGCTGTTTCACATGATCGAATACGATAATGCGGTCACAGAACATGAAGCGGATATCATCCATATTCAAATCATCGACTGCATGGGCGGAGAGCTTCTCATAATACTGCAGCAGATCATACCCGAAGAATCCGATGGCCCCGCCTGTAAAAGGAGGCATCCCGTCCAGCTTGGGACTGCGGTATGAGCGGAGCAGTGCTTTCAGCTCCTCTACGGGTTTGCCGAACAGCTGTCTCTTCTCGCCGGCGACCTCCACATGGACTTCGCCTTTTTTGCCGGAGACCATCAGGAAGGGATCACTGCCGATAAAAGAATAACGGGCCCACTGTATCCCACCCTCTACACTCTCCAGCAAAAAGGCCCGGTCCTGCCCGGCAAACCGCTGGAATAACCGGATGGGTGTCTCCATATCGGCGAGCAGCCGCGTAACTACTGGGATCAGATTATATTCCCGCGACAGCGACACCACTTCTTCTACTCTTGGATTCGTCACTTGGGATGCCTCCTTGAAATGTTGGTTTATATTGTCCGAAATACAGAAAAACCTCTACCGAAGTAGAGGTTTGTGTAAGTAAGTATATGGAAAAGCGCAAAGGATCGGCATATAACCATCGCAGAGGATGCACTTCCCCCTATAGAAGAATACAGCGATAGTGCAAATACGCGCACTAAAGTGTAACCTAAAAAGAGAATGGCAAACATACGCAATACATGCCTAAACTCAACTAAAATCCTGCACTCTGCTCAACTATACTCATCTCAGCTAAACTAAACTCTGCTTCACTCGGCTAATTACACTATACATGATGCCTTTGGTCCATGGCAACCCCGCACAAGGAATTTGTTACTTCTGCTGTGAAAGATCGGGACGAAGCTTCCGGGCTTCATTCAAATAGACATGGCGGATATCCCGCTGGGATTTATCGGTGTTGACCTGCACCATAAGCCGGATGCACTTCGGCAGGCCGCCTTTGACGGGAATCTCCACGGAGCACATCAGAGGCACCAGGTCCCACCCTTCAATTTCACGGATCGCCCGCGCCGGAAAGGTGGCGTCCAAATCTCCGGTCACAGTAATCCACACGCTGCAGATATCTTCCGCAATGACATCATTGCGCTCTACAATCTCGCGCAGCAGTACAACCGTTTCCCGCAAAATCTCGTTTTCCTCATTGTTGGTTACGGTTGTTGCACCGCGTATTCCCCGGTTTACCACGGGCTTCCCTCCTTCTTAAGCTGTGCAAGAACCTCGCGCACGGCACTCTGCTGCACATCATTCACGATGCTGACAGCTCCGATTGAATCCGGCACGATAAAGGTCATCTTGCCTTCCTTGAATTTCTTGTCATGCATCATCGCTTCCATCAGCTCATCCACGCTGTACTCAGCAGGCAATCTCACGGGAAGCGAGAGTGCGGACAGCATGGCGATGGTATCCTCATAAATCACCCGTTCCCGCCCAAGCTTGGCGGCGAGAAGCGCAGAGCCTGCCATTCCGATGGCAATGGCTTCGCCGTGCAGGAATACACCGTACCCGCCCACAGCTTCAATCGCGTGTCCGATCGTATGTCCAAGGTTCAGAAACGCTCTTTGCCCATGCTCCCGCTCATCATTGCTGACGACCCGGGCCTTGATCGCACAGCCCCGCTCCAGAGCATATCCCAGTGCCTCCGTATTCAGGGAGAGCAGCTCAGAAGCATGTTCAAGGCACCAGTAAGCAAAGTCACGGTCCAGAATCAGGCCGTGCTTCACCACTTCAGCCAGTCCTGAAGAGATCTGGCGCGGCGGAAGTGTGCTCAGGGTATCCAAATCATAGAGCACCAGCGACGGCTGATAGAAGGCGCCGATCATATTTTTTGCCAGCGGATGATTAACCGCAACCTTGCCGCCTACACTGCTGTCATGAGCCAATATGGTAGTAGGAATCTGAATGAACCCTATTCCACGCATGTAGGATGCGGCTACAAATCCTGCCAGATCCCCTACCACACCGCCACCCAGCGCCAGAACAGCTGAACTGCGGTCCAGACCGGCCTGGATTGCCGTTGTGATGACTTCTTCATAAACGGCCAGTGATTTGGAGGCCTCTCCGGCCGGAATCACATGACTGACTACAACATATCCTTCTCCGCGCAGGGCGGCCTCAACCATGGGAAGATACCGCGGGGCCACTTCGCTGTCGCTGACAATCAGCAGCGGACTGCGCAGCGGAAATCCGGCCTTCACGCAATGCCGGCCAATGTCACGCAAGAGTCCGCTTCCAATATGGATCGGATAAGAGCGTTCACCGAGTTCTACCGTAATGCTGCGCATCATTAGTAGCACTCCAGCTGTGCCTGGTAGTTGTTGTAGTTCGCTCTGATCTCCTCGATGGAATCGCCGCCGAACTTGTCCATAAAGGCTTTGGCGATCTCCCAGGCCACTACATTCTCAAGCACCACACAAGCTGCCGGCACAGCACAGGCGTCTGAACGTTCTACTTGGGCGGTAAAAGGTTCTTTCGTGTCGATATCGACACTTTGCAGCGGTTTGTACAACGTCGGAATCGGCTTCATCACCCCGCGGACCACAACCGGCATTCCGTTGGTCATTCCGCCTTCAAAGCCGCCCAGACGGTTGCTCGCCCGGTAGTATCCCCGGGATGCTTCATACATGATCTCATCATGGACCTGCGAGCCCCGCAGCTTGCCTGCTTCAAAGCCAATGCCGATTTCCACACCCTTGAAGGCGTTAATGGACATCACAGCACCGGCTATGGCGCCATCCAGCTTGCGGTCAGACTGTACATGGCTTCCCAGACCGACGGGCAGACCTTCAACGATACACTCCACGATGCCGCCGATAGAGTCGCCTTCCTCCTTGATCTTATCTATGTAGGCTTCCATCTTCTTCTCAGTTTCTTTATCTACAACTCTCACAGAAGAAGCTTCTGTCTGCTCGATCAGCTCGTCAATCGGCAGATCATTCGCAGGTGCTTCAATTTCACCGATACGGATCACCTGTCCTGCAATCTTCACACCAAACGCAGCCAGAAGCTGCCGGGCTACTGCGCCTACAGCCACTCTAGCCGCCGTTTCGCGGGCGCTGGAGCGCTCAAGCACATTCCGCAGATCAGTCAGATTATATTTCAGTCCGCCGTTCAGGTCCGCATGTCCGGGACGGGGGCGGTTCACACGCCGCTTCTCTTCATCGCTGCCGGGGATCGGCTCGATATTCATAATATTTTTCCAGTGCGTCCAATCCTTATTTTCCACAACCAAAGCTACAGGAGCACCCGTAGTGTAACCATGACGGACTCCGCCGACGATTTCTGCCGAATCCTTCTCAATCTGCATCCGCCGGCCGCGCCCGTACCCTTTTTGCCGCCGCTGCAGTTGAAAATTAAGCTCTTCAAAATCAAGTGTCAAATTGCTGGGCAGTCCTTCGATAATAGCTGTAAGCTGGGGGCCGTGCGTTTCCCCCGCTGTTAAGTAGCGTAAACTCATGCTGCTTTCCCCCTTCACACTTTTAAACTGTAAACCGCTAAAATGTTAAATGTCTTTGCTCATTATAGTATAGGGAATCCGCTTTGACAAGAAAGGGATAAGCCCGGCTTGCCCTCGTCCGGTACGAAAAAGAACAGCGCCGCCTCTACTCTTGCGAGTAAAGACGACGCTGCAGTGTACCCAAAAGAACCGAGTTTTTAACTGCCGATTCTCCGGCTTGGCGGCAGGCATGCCGCCTTGTCATCTTCAAGCGCGAGCAGACTTTGCAGCTGCCGCTCTTCAACACCGAGAACTTGCCCGCATTCACGGACGGTCAGAAAGCCGCGTCTGTAGGCATCTATGACCTTGCTTTTATCCATCGGAATGTACGACCTTTCGCATGACACACGTAATCTTCCTCTACTGTCCAGTATCACTGAAAACGAGCGAAAGTATACGTATCCCTAGGAATGTCATATTCCGGGGCACAGCCAATTTATTTCTTGCGGTAGAAGAACGTTTCCGTCGATTCGAACCCG
This sequence comes from Paenibacillus graminis, assembly GCF_000758705.1. Classification (NCBI taxonomy): domain Bacteria; kingdom Bacillati; phylum Bacillota; class Bacilli; order Caryophanales; family Paenibacillaceae; genus Paenibacillus; species Paenibacillus graminis. The sequence continues at coordinate 4,639,971 of NZ_CP009287.1, forward strand.
TACTGGGCCGGGGTGAAAATCTGCTCCGTGCTGCCCACGAACAAATATCCGCCCGGTCGCAGGCTGGCTGAAAATTTGTGATACAGCTTGCTTTTGGCTTCTTCCGTAAAATAGATCATGACATTGCGGCAGATGATCAAATCGAAGCCTTCATCAAACTTATCCAGCAGCAGGTTCTGCTTGCGGAAATCAATGCTTTTCTTGAGCCCGTCGCTGACTTTGAAAACAGGCCCCTCCGGTGTAAAATAGCGGCCGGCGACATCCTTTGGCACATCCTTCAGCGAACGCTCCAGATAGATGCCCTGCTTCGCTTTGGCCAGTGCGCCGTCATCGATATCGGTCGCCAGAATTCCGGTCTGCGCCAGAATATTTTTGTCGGAGAGGATCATAGCCAGCGTGTATGGCTCTTCACCGGTGGAGCAGGCAGCGCTCCACAGCTTCAGCCTGCGGCCCGAACCCTGCAGTTCAGGCAGAATGACATCCCGCAGAACCTCCCAACGGTTCGGGTTGCGCCAGAATTCCGAGACATTGATGGTCATGCGGTCCAGGAATTCATAGAACAAAGCTTTGTCCTTCATCATAGCGGCGAAAAAATCACTGAAGGACTGATAGCCGTTCTTCATCCGGAGCGTGGTCAGTCGCCGTTTCATCTGCGCTTCCTTGTACTGGGCCAGGTCAATCCCGGTGCTTTGCTTAACGTTATGAATAAATCCGGTATAATCCGGGTCAGGTGCTGTTGATACTTCTTCTCGTTCAGCCATTATGTTCCCCTGCCTCCCGCCTGAAACTACATCCAGGCCGCGATGTCTTTGTTGTAAACTGCCAGTTCATCCGGAGCAAAAAAATTGGCAATTTCACGTGCTGCACTTTCCGGCGAATCCGAACCATGGATCAGATTCAGAGGGGTATGGCTGGCAAAGTCACCACGGATCGTACCCGGCAGAGCTTCCCCCACCTTGGTTTTTCCGATCATCAAGCGGGACAGCGCAATTACATCGTCACCTTCCCAGACCATGGCGAATACCGGTCCAGAGGTAATGAAGCGCACCAATTCCGGAAAGAAATCCTTTCCTTCATGTTCTGCGTAATGCTTCTTTGCCTGCTCTTCTGTAATAATGATCAGCTTCGCGGCAACCAGCTTGAGCCCCTTGTCCTCCAGGCGGGCGACGATCCGCCCAATCAGTCCGCGTTGTACCCCATCCGGTTTTATCATCAGATACGTTTGCTCCATAGAGTCACTCTCCATTTTCTATTATTCCCAACGAATAATAAGCTGTTTTTTTGATAGTATCAGAAACCTTGCCATCTGTGAACGCTTAATATTTTGAATGCAGCAGATTAATAAGACCGCCCTGTCACAAAAAAAGCAATATCCTTCAAATTGCGCTTCGTCCGGTTGCTCGGCAGCTGGTCCAGTGCTGCAAGGGCTTTGGCAATGTAGCGGGACGCCAGCTCTTCTGCCCTGGAAATGCCTTCACCCGACAGAATCAGATCAATGGCGCGCCCCACGCCGCTATTTCCTTCGCGGATGGAAGCAAGCTCCGTGAGCAGCGCACTCCGCAGCCGCTGGTCTTCCAGACTGTATATAACCGGCAATGTAATATTGCCCTGCCGCATGTCGCTGCCCGGAGGTTTGCCGATTTGCTTCTCCGTCCCGGAAAGATCGAGCAGATCGTCACGGATCTGGAACGCCATACCGACGTTATATCCGTAATCATAGAGCAGCCTGGCCGTATCCGGCTCCGCATCCGCAGCCAGCGCACCGAGCTGGCAGCTGATGGCAATCAGCAGTGCCGTCTTGCGGCGGATGCGCCGCAGATAATGGCGCACACTCTGCTCGCTGTTGAAGAAGTCACGGATCTGCTCCATCTCTCCGATGGACATTTCCACCATCGCCTTGGAGAGGATCTGGTGTATTCGCGGATTGCCCAGCTCCGAGGTCATTACCAGCGCCTTGGCATAAATATAATCCCCGGTATACATGGCAATTTTATCGCCCCATTTCGCTTTGACCGTCAGCTCTCCGCGCCGCAGCTCTGCATCGTCGATCACATCGTCGTGAACAAGCGAGGCACTGTGGATCAGCTCCAGCGGTATGGCAACACGCTTCAGCTTCTCCAGATCATATTGCCCGAATTTGCCGCCCATCAGCACAAAGACCGGCCGCAGCCTTTTGCCGCCTGCCTTCAGCAGGTGCAGGGATGTCTCTGTCAGCAAATCATCGTCGCCCTGTACGCTGCGGTAGAGCTCTTTTTCGATCTGATCCATATCCTTGTTCAGCAAGCCAAATATTTGCATTCGTTTCATTCGTTCACCCGTGTCAGCAGATTATGGCTCCACATCTCCATCTTCACTTCACGCTGCAGCAGACCCAGCTCGTAGGCGTAGCGGAAATAGAGGTTCAGCCCTTCCTGTTGCCTTTCCCCAAAGTCATAACATAAATTACGGAAGTACATGTCCCAATAGGCTGCTGTCCCCCCGATAGCTGAGCAGGCCTCCCGGATAATGGGGGCCAGATTCTGCTGGCCGCGTCTCTTGCTCTCCACAAAGGCGTCGGCGATTTCAGCAATTGCCTCCGGTCTCATTCCGGCAGCCTCCCGGTTCACGGCCCAGACGGCAAAAGTCATACCGAATCCGGTCCATTCCTTCCACAGCTCGCCAAGATCGGTTACGATATAACCCTGATCCTGCCACGAGGCCCGGATCGCATTGTCACCGATCAGCAGACAGGCATCCGCCCCGGCCATCATTTTATCCAGATCAGGCGCAGCGCTGATATATTCAGGTTTGCCGTTAACTGCTTTTTCCATCAGGATCTTCAGCAGATTGACGGATGTTGCCGACGTGTTGGTTACAGCAATCGTACCTGAGGCCACCTGCGCCAGCGGCACACGCGAAAACATCAGAATAGACTTCACCGGGCCATCCGAGCTAACCGACAAATCCGGCAGCAGCAGGAGCCGTTCGCTCGCAGCCGCGTAGGCAAAAGAGGACAGCGCTCCTACATGAATACTTCCGCTGGTCATACCTTGATTAAGAACGGCTGGCACCTCACTCACCATCTCTGCAGGAAAGCTTAAGGATGAGGGATAGAAATTGTGAAACACCGGCCATGAATTGGTATAACTGATTTTACCGATAACGGTAGGTTCAGGATCATTCATCCTTCATTCCCCCCATCTGCGAAATAATGAATGCTCAATGTCCAAGCTGTCCAGCACCTTGCCCACCATAAAGTCAATGAGGTCATCCATCGTTGTCGGGCCGTAATAAAATGCGGGCATCGCCGGTATCATCTTTACCCCGAGCCGGGACAGCTTCAGCATATTTTCCAGGTGAATCGCATGAAGCGGTGTCTCCCGGGGTACGAGCACAAGCGGACGTCCTTCCTTCAGCATGACATCCGCAGCCCGGGTCATCAGATTATCCGAGCTTCCGTGGGCAACGGCTGACAAAGTTCCCATGGAGCAAGGCATAATAATCATGGCCGCTGTGCGGAAGGAGCCGCTGGCAATGGAAGCCCCGATGTCGGCAATCGGGTGATAATGCAGAGAACCGGGATAGCTTCCGAACTGTTCGTTCAGAAAGCCCTCCCGGTCTGAGGCGGCAAAGCCCAGTTCTTCCTTAAATACGCGCCAGCCGGCGTTGCTTACCACAAGATGGACCGAGTGTCCCAGTGCAAGCAGTGTTCTGGCCAGCCGGACGCCATAAATGCCGCCGCTGGCTCCCGTGATGCCCACAACATAGTTTTTCGGCTTAAGCTTATTCATTTGTAGAACTGCACCACCAAGTCAATCAGAGTAAAGGAAAATACAACAATGCTCAGCACACCGTTCATAGTGAAGAAAGCGGTCTGCAGCCGGCTAAGGTCGCTTGGAGAAACAATATGGTGCTCATAAAAAAGAATAATATAGGCGATCAGCATCCCTGCCACATACCACCAGCTAAGGTCGGTAATAAACAGCAGCGAAACAAAACCGATACCCGTCAGCATGTGAAACACCTTGGCAATGGTCAGTGCACGGGCAACGCCAAAGCGGACAGGAATGGAATACAGGCCTTCCTTCTTATCGAATTCAACGTCCTGACAGGAATAAATAATATCAAAGCCTGCTGTCCAGAATACGATCGTGAAATAGAATACCATGGAAGTCCAGTCCACCGTTCCGGTAACGGCAACCCAGCCCCCGAGCGGGGCGAGTGCAATCGTCAGACCGAGGATCAGATGACAGGCCCAGGTGAAACGTTTAGTGAATGAGTAAAAAACAAGAAGAAAAACTGCGATCGGCAGCAGTTTCGCCGATAAAGGGTTCAGCTTGAATGCAGCCCAGAACAGCAAAAAGAAAGAGAAGGCGATGAACAGGGACACCTCTCCAACCTTGAGCAGTCCGGCGGGGATGGCTCTGCCGGCTGTACGGGGGTTTTTGGCGTCGCTGATCCGGTCAATCAGCCGGTTCAGCCCCATGGCCGCGCTGCGTGCACCGAACATGGCTATGACAATCCAGCCGATTTGGCCCCAGGAGGGCAAGGCCCCAAACATCACGACCGAACCCAGCAGAGCACCCATAAAAGCAAAAGGCAAAGCAAAAACGGTATGTTCAAACTTGATCATTTGCAAAAAAATGGCGATTTTCTTAAGCATTACAATTCTCCTTGAGCCCAATATGTAGTGCCGCGATGCCTCCGGTCAAGGGATAGGATTCCACTTTTTGCAGTCCGGTTTCACGGAAGATTACCTCTAGTTGTTTTCTGTCCGGGAACAAGGCTAATGACTCCGGAAGCCACTTGTACTGCTCATATCTCTTCGCGAAAAGTTTGCCAAGGAGCGGCAGCACCCGCTGAAAATAAAAATAATAAATGCCTTTGAACGGCTGCTTCATCGGTTTGGACAATTCCAGGCAGACCACCATGCCTCCCGGCTTCACCACACGTTTCATTTCGTTCAATACCCGGACTGGATCAGGTACGTTGCGGAGCCCGAATCCTATGGTCGCATAATCGAAGGAGTTGTCGCCGAAAGGCAGCTCCATGGCGTTGCCCTGTACCAGGGAAATCCGCTCCTGGAGATTGCGTGCCTCCACCTTGCGCCGTCCTACTTCCAGCATGCCTGCACTAAAGTCCAGGCCCATGACACAGCCCGTCCTGCTGGCTTCAGCCAGCGCAATGCTCCAGTCGCAGGTGCCGCAGCACAGATCAACCGCAGTGTCTCCTTGCTTCATCCCCATCTTGCGCATGGTGAATTTGCGCCAGGCCTTATGCCTGCGGAAGCTCAGAATGTCATTCATCAGATCATATTTGCCGGCAATGCTCTCAAAAACCGAATGGACAAATTGCTCCTTGGGCTTAGTGCCTTGATCACCGGTTGCAGTAGTTTTCTCTATAGTCATTTCCTAACCCTCCACGGCTGCTTGTCCGGAAATTTTCATGTGCTGAAGAAGGCGGTCAAGCGCAGCACTCAGCTCGGCGAACAGATTTTCCTCCTTCACCCCCTGCAGCAGTCCCTGAATGGACCGGATCGATCCATGCAGCTTGTCTGTCAGCAAAGAATCGCATTTGTACTTCATCTTCAGCTTCTTCCAATCCTTGTGATCGAGCTCCTGCTCCAGCAGCAGCCGCCGTTCATCCTCAGTAGCCGACTCCAGCACTTTCCAGTAGCAATAACCCTCCATGGCATTTACAGGGTCGCCTCCGCGGCGAAGCTCCAGAAGGACGGTCTCATACTGGCTGAATTCAGACAGCAGCTTCTCCCACAGCTCGGCAAGGGATTCCTCAATCATCGGTGTAAAAGAAAGGAACAGCCTCATATTGAGCTGTACCGTGTGACGCAAATATTGTTCAGCAGACAGGAACATGCCCTTCATCTTGCTGTACAGATGGGCCTTCATCACATTAAGATCGGCAATGGCGGTGCTTAGTATACCGACCATCTCAATCTGCTCCCGTTTGGCAAGCAAATGATAAAACCAGCTGCTGAAATAATCGCCGGCCAGCACTTTAAGCTGGCGGGAACGCATAGGATCTCCCCCCGGCTCGTTCTGGACCTGGTCGATGCACTCATGGGTATCCAGCCCCAGCTGCACGAGACCGGTCACGAGTGTAAATAGCTCTCCGCCCTTTATGCCCGCAGGGGAGCCATAACTTAAAAAAATATATAACAAATGACCACGCCCGTCTGGAAACGGCGGCAATTCCGTATGCCGCTGAATCATGTCGTAGTCGGTATAAGGTTTAGCCAGTTGCGGTATGCGGTACGGTTTCATTTCAGCCTCCGGAGCCATTGACGTTATGACAATATCTTTGTTCACAATCTTGTCTATTATATCACATGTTTTTTGGTCACGCACTGTGGGCTATTCTAGTTTCTTTTACCCAGATTAGGGATAAATGAACTGCTTCTTCCATAGCTCGCTCTCACTGATGCGCAGTCCGATCTTCACAGATTCGGGCAGCGGACGGCTTGGTGCCGTCTCCAGCGCATCCTGAAGCCGGAGCGACCATTCATTGCGCCGGATATCCCCGGCAAGCAGCAGACGCCTGCTGTCCAGCCATTTATCCTCGGCAACAATCCGCAGCAACAGCTGGTCAACGTTAACCGTCTCCTGAAAAGCAAAGGAAATGACCCGGGCCATGTTCTGATAGAGCTCCTGCGGTTCCGGATCATTGCCGGTCACCTTCAGATCCAGAGAAAGAACATTCCCCTTCCACCCGGCCCTGTCAATGGTCAGGGTAAGCGGGAGCTTCTCGAGCATATCCACAAGATTGCTGCTCTCCAGAACCACTCCGCCTCCGCTTAAGGTTTCCAATACCCCGTCCTGCCGGTGCAGGGCAGGCTCAAGCGCAGCCAACTGCGGCAGAATCAGCGCGGAAGCTGCGGTAATGAGCACCACCGTTCCAATCAGCCAGCTCCTGTTCATGACAAGCCTCCCTTATCATTCATAGTTGCCGCCTCTTTGAACGAATATACGGAAAACGAGACATGGCTATCCTTAGTTATATTTTGAAAAAAAGCAGGCTATGCCTGCTTTTCAGCTTTCACTTTCCAATTGTCCGTGTTTGCTCCATATTTCGGCCTTGCCGCGGATTTTCATGGCTGAGGTATGATCTGTGAATTGGGCGATGAGCACCTCGCCTTTGTCCAGCTTCTCCGTATGATGAAACCGTGTGTCCAGCCCCCGGGTAAGCCCGATCACCTGAACACCGTTCTCCTTGGCTTTGATTACGATGTAGTCGCTGCCTGCCGGTGCGGGATTAACGCCATTATTCTTCTCAGTCATGCCAAACCCTCCTATAAATTATTGTGAGATTAAGCCAACCCTCTCAACAACAAATGCCGCCTTGGAGGGCGGCATCATTGTTACTCAGAAAGACTATGGGATAGATATGTAGAAATCTCTATTTGATTCCGTCTTTCAGAGCTTTACCCGGTTTGAATGCCGGTACCTTGCTCGAAGGAATTTCGATTTCTTCACCAGTTTGCGGGTTGCGGCCTTTACGTGCGGAACGTTCGCGCACTTCAAAGTTTCCGAATCCTACCAGCTGAACTTTATCTCCGTTTTGCAGAGCACCTGTGATCGCTTCGAAAACGGCATCTACCGCTTTAGTAGCATCTTTCTTGGGAAGTTCAGTTGCTTCTGTAACCACGTTGATCAAATCTGATTTATTCATGTCTTCTCACCTCCCTGGGCAAATTTCCGGTATCATACACTGTTTCCGTTTAAACGCAAAATATACGTGATAATCCCGTTTTTTACTAGATACTGGCGCCCTTCTACCTAGAAGCGCAACAAACTTATAGTAATACAGCCCATCCATAATTTCAAGGCGTTCCTCAAAAAAGAAGCAGAAAGTAGCACTTTTGGCCGAAAAATGTACTGTACGGGTATCCTTTCATACCAAAAGCAGAGCGGAATTTCTCCGCTCTGCTCTCTTAATACGCTAGGATTGGTTACAGAATGATAGCAATCAGTCCGCCGGAGCCTTCATTGATAATCCGGCCCAGCGTTTCCTGCAGCTTGTAGCGGGCGTTATCCGGCATCATGGCGATTTTGCCCTGAATGCCTTCCCGCACTATTGAATGCAGCGAACGGCCAAAAATATCGGATTCCCAAATCTTGATCGGATCGTTCTCAAAATCCTGCATTAAGTACCGTACCAGCTCTTCACTCTGCTTCTCTGTACCAATGATCGGCGAGAACTCGGATTCAACATCTACCCGGATCATGTGAATGGAGGGGGCAGTAGCCTTCAGCCGGACACCAAAACGCGACCCTTGCCGGATCAGCTCCGGTTCGTCCAGCGCCATTTCAGCAAGCGATGGTGCGGCTATACCGTAGCCGGTTGTTTTTACCATTTCGAGCGCTTCGGAGAAGCGGTCGTATTCACGTTTGGCATGGGAGAAATCCTGCATCAGCTGCAGCAAATGATCCTTGCCGCGGATTTCAACACCCACAACCTCCATCAGAACCTGGTCATAGAGCTCTTCAGGCGCATACAGATCGATCTCTGCCACACCCTGGCCCATATTCATGCCGCTGAGGCCTGCTCGTTCAATGAAGTCGTATTCCGTGAACTGGGACACCAGCCGGTCGACATCACGCAAACGCCGGATATCCTTCACCGTGTCACGGACTGAATTCTCGTAGCTGCTGCGCAGCCAGTGGTTTTCTCCCAGCACCATCACCCAGCTCGGCAGGTTCACATTCACCTCATGAACAGGAAACTCATAGAGCACTTCGCGCAGCACGCCGGTTACATCGTCCTCAGTCATGTTGGCTGCACTTAGAGTCATAACCGGGATGTCATATTTCGCGGCCAGCTCGCTGCGGAGCTGCTGCGCTTCCTCACTGCGGGGCCGGGTCGAGTTAATCACAAGCACAAATGGCTTGCCAACCTCCTTCAGCTCAGCGATTACACGCTCTTCGGAATCCACATATGAATGCCGCGGAATTTCAGCAATCGTTCCATCTGTAGTCACTACCACACCCAGTGTGGAGTGCTCTTGAATAACCTTGCGGGTGCCAATCTCCGCCGCTTCCTGGAAAGGGATCGGCTCCTCAAACCAAGGGGTGGAAATCATGCGGGGACCATTCTCGTCCTCGTAGCCTTTGGCACCTTCAACAGCGTACCCCACACAGTCAACCAGGCGGACATTGACCTCCAGCCCTTCCGCCACCTTGATCTGTACCGCATTGTTCGGCACAAATTTCGGCTCTGTTGTCATGATTGTTTTACCTGCCGCGCTTTGCGGAAGCTCATCAATCGCTCTTACCCGGTCAGCCTCGCTCGTAATGTTCGGCAAGACGATCGTTTCCATGAAGCGTTTGATGAATGTTGATTTCCCTGTGCGAACCGCGCCGACGACGCCAAGATAAATGTCTCCGCCGGTACGCTCGGCAATGTCCTTGAAAATATCCACTTTTTCCAAAAGAGATCCCCTCCTCATATTACTCCGAAGAAAAAATGCCTGAAGAGCATCGACTTCGCGTTCCGCCGGCTTTTCTGACCCTTGCAGGACATCCACCGGACTTGACATTGTCCGCCAGGGAGCCTAGCTGCTGACTTCAGGGCGGAGCAATCACTGCCCCACGCTAAACCCCGAATGCTCGGACATGCATTTGGACTAGTATCATCATATGTATCCAGAACGGATTTATGACCCGCTACCCGCGCAAATTAATAGGGAATTTCCAAAAAAACCAGCTGATGCGCGCCGCAGAGCGTCACGACGCCCGGAAGCCTTCTCAGCTAATATATGAGAGTGAATAGAGGAGTAGAACTACCTGTTGGCAGTGGACCGGAATGGTATCTTTATTGTTGCGGAGACTGGGGGACCGGGCGGTCCTCCACCCAGTAATAAGGCAAGGATTTGACAGGCACATAATATGAGGCCTGCTCCAGCTTAAGACGCAGATCGCGATTTGCTTCTGTGGAAATACCATTCTTGCCGACCACGGCCAAAATATCAGGACTGTAATCAGCGTATACAGTGCCGTTTTTATCCATAATGAATTGCAGCGGCTGGCCGGAATATATACTTTTCAAGGTAATGGAGCCGGTTCCCGCCTGCTGGGCATCTATGGTAAAAAGATCGGGATATATTTCATCCGCAGCTGGAAGATTCCCGCCATGCCCGGACTTGTACCGGTTGATCCTGCGCTGGACATCATTCACCTTCTGCACGGTAACAAGATCCATCAGTTTAACGGATGGGCGTGTTTCTTCATCCAGGATTAGAAAATACGCGCTGCCGCCTTTTTCAAAAGCTGCCGCGGGAATTTCATCCAGATACCCCATTTCATGCAGCTTCCCGAGATCTACCACAAATTTCTCATATCTGGGGGTGGCTTCATCCGCATTCAAAATCGGCAGCAGGCCCTCCTGCTGCTGGTAATCCTCTACAGCCTCCTGTACCCGCTTTACGCTTTCCCGGTAGCTGCCGCCTGTCTGCTGCTCCTTGCCGGGATACATGCAGCCTGAGAGTGAGCCAGCCAAGAGTATGAACACCATCAATAGCAATGCTGCACCTTTGGATTTCTGCTTTTTCATCCGCCTTATGCCGCTCACCACCCTGAATCCCTCCACTTCGTAAGGTTGTTGCTTACAGAACTACCACAGCTCGTCTTCATCCCCGCGCCGCGCCGCTTCAAGCCTGCGCCGCACGGCTGCTTTTAGAGGGTCTTCCGGGGTATGTACTGTTACATTGCTCCGTACGGCTGCTTGACAAGCCAAACGGACACCTTCATCCAGCAGACTGCCCAATTTGCGCCGTTCCGCATCGCCAGGCGGCTGTATACCCGCAGCTGATTGATCCTCAACCTTCACCTTACACATCAGACAACCGGCCTTTCCGCCGCAGCGGGTAGTTAGGACAACCCCTGCTTTACGGGCTGCTTCAAGCAGCGAGGTGCCCTGCATAACTTCAGCTGTACGGCCTTCCGGCTGAAAAGTAACAATCCATCCCTTTTGCCGTTTCATGATGCAGCTTCCTTCCTTCGCATTTGTTATGTTTCAATTAATGGGGAAACTCCCAGCAGTTGATTCAGTTGCATCTGGAAGGACAGGTCCAGTCCGTTATCCAGAATCAGACTTTGCAGCAATGGCAGGTGGGCGGACAGATCATGTCTCAGGTAAGCTGCGATGCTTGCACAGCGTTCATCCCTGCCGCGCAGGATGTTGAATATCAGTTCATGAGCTGCAGGCATTAGCCGCAGCAGGCCGATTCCCGTAAAATCCTGCACAGGTGCATAAGCCAGCAGCCGCTGGATGTTCACAGAGTACTGCCAGGAGCCATGTCCAATCTCAAATCCGCCTATCAGTTCAATACTGGTATTCCCCAGGGAATAGCAGCTGCGCAGCGAAAAACAGCCTCCGCTGTAATCCTCCTCCGGACCGCTTACGGTATACCCGCTAAGCACGTCATGGAGGCGCCTGGCATCCTGTATATCCGCATACAGGTCAATGTCATGTGGAGCAGCGTCCAGCGTGACCCCATGAAGCAGCAGCCCGCAGCTTCCTCCCAGCAGCCATGCCGGCGGCTGCTCCAGCCATGGCAAGCTTAACTTTTCCGTCAATTCCCCAAGCACAGTAACCAGTGGTTCCGGTACCCCGGTTAAAGCCATACCCCACACACTCCATTCATGAAAAAGTCAGCGCTTCTTCCAGAAATACTTCTGACTGAATGAATGTAAATGCTTACATAATCGAAGCAGCTCCTCCTAGCAAGCCGATTAGCATAATCACAAAAGCGATCACAGACAAAATGCCCCTTAACAGGCCTTTGGTTTTACTGCGGGCAAAGGTAATCAGAAACACGGATAGTCCCATAATCAGGATTGCGACCAGGGATAACCACATCTTTGTCATCGGGTCCATGCGCTGCGCCCCCTATTCGGCTAATTTCGGATTGCGAATATTATAACATGAAACTCTATCCATTTCTGCAAGTAGAAAAGTTTGGAATTCACAGTAAAAAAGAGCAGAAATCCGGAATCTGGGTGGATTCCGGATTTCTGCCCTTTACTGCGCTAAGCTCTGACTTATTTTTTCATCATCATTTTCATTAAAGACTCCATTGTGCCGGAATTTGCGCCGCCTTTTTTGACTGCGTTAATAATTTCCTGCACAGTAGCTTCACTAACTGGCACCTTAGCCATTGATGACACCTGCTTGATCAACTGGCGGAGCTGGGCTTCATTCTGCGTTGTTCCCGGCTTGACCGTGCTGGCCAGCTTTTTGACGGCGCCTTCCGTAATGTTCTTGCCCGCCTTTTTGTTAATAGCGTTCAATGCATCCTTGGAAAAATCTCTGCTCACTTTTCATCCCTCCTCCGTCAATCCCCATTACAACATATGAGGATTTCCGGCAAAAGGTGAACGTTCATCAGGAATGCCATTGCTCCCAGGTCTCCTGGGAAATGGCCTCCATCTCCGTCTTGCGGTCCCGGCCCATCAAGGCCTCCACCGCACTGCGTGGAGATCTGCCTTGGAACAGCACATGATAAATCTGATCGGTAATCGGCATCTGCACATTAAGATTAAGCGAAATCGCATAAGCCGCTTTCGTGGTCCGTATGCCTTCAACCACCATTCCCATCGATTCTAGCACCTCAGCTAAAGGTTTGCCCTGGCCCAGCATAGAGCCGGCCCGCCAGTTGCGGCTGTGCTTGCTGGTTGCCGTTACCACCAGGTCCCCCAGACCGGCAAGGCCGGAGAAGGTAAGCGGATTGGCGCCAAGCTCCACCCCAACACGTGAGATTTCGGCAAGTCCACGGGTAAGCAGCGCTGCCTTGGCATTGTCTCCGAAACCCAGGCCATCCGACAGCCCTGCACCCAGTGCAATGATATTCTTCAATGCCCCGGCCAATTCCACGCCCACCTGGTCGCGGTTCGTATAAACGCGGAAATCATTGTTGATGAAGAGCTCCTGCGCGGCCGCTGCGCGGTGTTCATCTGCCGAAGCCACAACTACAGTAGTCGGACACAAACGGACTACTTCTTCCGCATGGCTCGGTCCGGACAGCACCACAATTTCCCCTTCGGTACAGCCCAGCTCCTCAGAGATCACGGTCGACATCCGTTTTACAGTTTCGGTCTCAAACCCCTTGGTGGCATGAATGCAGAGCATCCCTTCCTTCCAATAGGGCTTCAAAGCACCGGCAACCTGCCGCATGGCGGAGGAAGGCGCAACAATAACAACCGCTTTGGAATCCTTGACGGCAGTCTCCATATCTGTAGTCGCAATAATGTTCGGCGGCAGCGTTATTCCGGGCAGAAAATGCTCATTCGTATGGGAGTTGTTGATCTCGGCCGCTTGTTCGGGTTTCCGTGTCCACAGATAAACTTCCGAGTGGTTAGCCGCCAGCACAGATGCCAGCGCAGTTCCCCAACTGCCCGCGACCAGCACGGTTATTTTATCAGACAACGCGGTTCCCCTCCTTGACTTTGGAGCCGATTTTATTTTCCCGTCCCTGGCTGATTTTCACGATATTGCTCCGGTGCCGCCAGAAAGCGAAGATGGCAATAATAAGACTGCCCCACAGCTCCGGCGCTGTAAATCCGGTAAAAATCAAAAACACCGGGGTCAATGCCACAAACAGCAGTGAGCCTAGGGATACATACTTTGTGATCACAATCGCCACAATGGCAATAATGCCGGCGATCAGCGCAGGCCAAAACGCAAGTGTAGCCATGACGCCAATAGTGGTTGCAATGCCTTTTCCGCCGCGAAAATGGAAGTACAGCGGCCAATTGTGCCCGATAATGGCGGCGATCCCGCAGGCAACTGCGACCCACGTTCCCCAGCCGCCGGCCCAGGTTCCAAGCCAGACCGCAGCAATTCCCTTCAGCACGTCAAGAACGAGCACAAGAATCGCCGGGCCTTTTCCCATCACACGCAGTGTGTTGGTAGCCCCCGCATTTCCGCTTCCATACTGCCGGATATCCACACCCTTAAGCAGCCGCACCAGCAGCACACTGAAGCTCACAGAACCAAGCAGATAGCTTACAACGATAACCAGAAGTTCAAACGCCACTGTCTTCTCCCCTAACCTTCGTTATCGGACTTGCGCCGTGTAAACAGACGGATTGGTGTGCCTTCAAAATTGAACGCAGCGCGGATCTTGTTCTCCAGATACCGTTCATAGGAGAAGTGCATCAGCGAAGGATCATTTACAAACACCACAATCGTCGGCGGCTTCACGGCTACCTGCGTCACGTAGTTGATGCGCAGGCGCCGGCCTTTATCCGTTGGCGGAGGATTAATGGCAACAGCATCGGAGACCACATCATTCACCAGATGCGTCGTAATCCGCAGCGCATGCTGCTGGGCTACATGCTGAACTACCGGCAGCAGCTTCTGCAGGCGCTGCTTGGTGAGCGCAGACAAGAAGACGACCGGCGCATAAGACATAAACAGGAAGTGGTCGCGGATTGTGTTTTCGAAGTTCTGCATGGTTTTGTCATCCTTCTCGACAACATCCCATTTGTTCACCACAAATATGGAAGCCTTGCCCGCATCATGGGCATAACCGGCGATATGCTTGTCCTGGTCGATAATGCCTTCCTCGCCGTTGATGACGACGAGCACAACATCAGCTCGCTCAATCGCACGCATAGCCCGCATCACACTGTATTTCTCTGTAGTCTCATATACCTTGCCGCGTTTGCGCATTCCGGCAGTATCGATCAGCACATATCTCTGCCCATCCCGTTCAAAAGGCGTATCAATAGCGTCCCGGGTAGTACCGGCGACATCACTGACGATTACACGTTCCTCGCCCAAAATGGCATTGACCAGGGAGGATTTGCCTACATTCGGACGGCCGATCAGTGCCACACGAATGATATCCTCATCGTATTCCTCTTCCACAGGCTCCGGCAGACGCTCGGTAACCGCATCCAGCAGATCGCCAATCCCCGTGCCATGGCTGCCGGATATTCCGATGGGATCGCCAATGCCAAGGCTGTAGAATTCATAAATATCCTCTGTACGTTTCATGTTGTCAACTTTATTGATCGCAAGAACAATCGGCTTGCCGGAGCGGAACAGAATCTGCGCTACCTCTTCATCCGCATTCGTCAGCCCGCTTTTTGCCTCGCACATAAAGACGATGACATCCGCTTCTTCAATCGCCAGCTCCGCCTGAACGCGGATTGATTTCAGAATTGCATCTTCACCGTCAATTTCAATGCCTCCGGTATCGATGACACTGAAGGATTTGCCGTTCCAATCGGAAACGCCGTAAATCCGGTCGCGTGTAATCCCCGGTTTATCTTCTACGATGGCCAATCTATCGCCAATCAGCCTGTTAAATATCGTCGATTTACCGACGTTAGGCCTCCCAACGATGGCCACAACGGGTCTTGCCATATTCATTCCTCCTGTCTTCCTTACGCTACTCATCATAGCAAAAAACCATTCAATTGGCTAACACCCTAACGCTTGGTCCATCCCGCTGTTTCCGCGCGGAACGGGTCCTTAAAATACAATCGGCGAACCCCCGTATCGAGGGTTCGCCGATTACTATACCCGTATATGAGCGGAAATACGAAGGGATTAGTTATTGCCCTTGAATTTGTCCAGCTTGTCGCCAAAACGTTCAGCCAGCGTAAAGCTGAGTCCTTCATTGCTGAGCGACACGTTAGGGTTGTTCAGCACTTCTTTTGGCGCTCTGTCTCTGTTGTTGCTGCGTTCTGGTCTAGCCGCTTGAGCAGGAGCTTCTTCGGTTTCCTTGATGCTCAAGCTTACGCGCTTCTCGGATGGATTGAAGTCCAGAACCTTAACCTGTACCTCTTGTCCTTCTTTCAGCACTTCATGCGGAGTTCCGATGTGCTTGTGGGAGATCTGGGAGATGTGCACAAGGCCTTCCACGCCTGGAAGCAGTTCAACAAATGCTCCGAAGTTCACGAGGCGTTTAACTTCGCCTGTTACTACATCGCCAATGTTGATTTTGCCTGCAGCAGAATCCCAAGGACCTGGAGCGGCAGCTTTGATACTGAGGCTGATTTTGCCTTTTTCAGGGTCAACCTTAAGTACTTTAACCTTAACCTTTTCGCCTTCAGAAACCACATCAGAAGGTTTCTCTACATGATTCCAAGCGATTTCGGATACGTGAACCAGACCATCAACGCCGCCTACATCAACAAATGCGCCGAATTGAGTCAAGCGTTGCACTGTACCTTCAATGATTTGTCCTTCGGACAGCTCGGACATAATCTTCTGCTTGTTGGCTTCGAATTCTTCTTCCAGGACTTCTT
This sequence comes from Paenibacillus graminis, assembly GCF_000758705.1. Taxonomy (NCBI): domain Bacteria; kingdom Bacillati; phylum Bacillota; class Bacilli; order Caryophanales; family Paenibacillaceae; genus Paenibacillus; species Paenibacillus graminis. The sequence goes on from NZ_CP009287.1 coordinate 4,656,224, forward strand.
TGGCAGAAAGAATAACCTTGCTGTTCTCGCGGTCCAATTCTTTCACTTTTACGCGAAGTGTGCGGCCTTTATAGTCGCTGAAATCTTCTACGAAGTGACGTTCAACCATGGAAGCCGGAATAAATCCGCGCGCGCCAACATCAGCCACGAGGCCGCCTTTGACAACATCAGCCACAGTGACTTCGAACGCTTCCTGGGACGCAAAATATTTTTCGAGATCTTCCCATGATTTTTCGCTGTCGATTGCACGTTTGGAAAGCACGAGGCTTTCTTTGTTGTCATTGATGCTGACAACCTTGCATTCCACTTCTTGTCCAACTTCAACCGCTGCAGCAGCGTTGTCCAGTTGTACGGAAGACAATTCGCGAATCGGAATCACGCCGTCGTATTTATATCCAATGCTTACATAAGCTTGGTTATCTTCGATTTTGACGATTGTTCCTTTCACGGTATCGCCTTTTTTCAGAGAAATGATTTCCAAACCTTCTTGGCTAGTCACTTCTTCTTCGTTGCCAGCAACTGCTTCTGTAGCACCGTTAGTCTCTTCAGCTGCGGTTTCCACAGTTTCGGTTGCTTCTACGGCTTCGTTGTTGTCAACGTTTGCCGCAGTTTCCTGATTTCTAGTTTCTTCAGACATGTGATTACCCTCCTCGATTCAAAACCCCATTTATTTAAACCCGCGTAGAGCAGAGTTCAAAACAAGCAATGCATGATGCACTTACACTTTCACGTTAGTATGTTCCAAAAAATAGCGGTTATGCCGTTATTTAATCAGCAGAACATCCGCTTGCCTGCCACTGCTTAGTTCACAGTAGGCTTTCCGGTCTTTGCCATCTCACGAATGCGTCCCATAATGACATCGGTGACTTCTTCCAGAGATTCGCTGCCTGCGCCTGCAAATGAACTGAGATCTATGGGAGCCCCATAAATGACGGTCATCCGGCGAAAAGGCTTATAAGACCCGACAATTGCGGCAGGAACAACTGCTGCGCCGCTGCGAAGCGCAAAACTTGCTGCGCCCTTCTTCGCCGCACCGGAGTCTGACTTTCGTGTCCCTTCCGGAAAGATGCCCATAACATGTCCGCTGCGAAGCGTATTAAGGGCCGTTTTGATGGATTCTTTGCTAACGCCGCCACGCTTGACCGGAAAAGCACCCAGCTTGTCAATAAGCCAGCCCAATACCGGAACCTTGAACAGCTCCGCCTTGGCCATGTACTTCACCTGGCGTCTCAGCTTAATTCCGATGGTCATCGGATCAAGCAGACTGATGTGGTTGGCGCACAGCAGCACTCCGCCTTCCTCCGGCACATTCTCTTTCCCTATAATCTTAAGCGGAAACAAAATGGCGTAAATGAAGCGAAGCAATCCACGGCATATCACATAAATCATAAAGGATTTCTCTCCCCGTCTACATAAGATCTGCAGCGGGAAACGATCGCTTCTACGGCTTGATGGATATCCATATGCGTCGTATCCAGAAGAATGGCATCCTCTGCGCGGCGCAGCGGTGAAATCTCCCGTCCTTCATCCAGACGGTCCCGCATGGCGATATCATGTTCAAGCTGCTGGAGCGTCACTGTTTCCGCATCTTTCAGTTCCTTGTAACGGCGAAGAGCCCGTTCTTCCACACTCGCCGTCATGAAAATCTTCACTTCGGCATCCGGCAGTACGGTTGTCCCGATATCGCGGCCGTCCATCACCACTCCCTTGCGAAGCGCCATCTGGCGCTGCAAATGGCTCAGCCTGGATCTTACACCCTCAATCTTCGAATACTGCGACACCAGGCCGCTGACCTGAAGACTGCGGATATGCGGAGTCACGTCTTCCCCATTAATCAGCACTTTCTGCACATCCTGCTCCGGGATCAGCTCGATCACCATGTCGCGGACCTTCAGATCCACCTGCTGATCATCTTCAGCCGGAATGCCTTCACGGATCATATACCAGGTAATCGCCCGGTACATAGCGCCCGTATCAACATAAATGTAGGACAGCTTCCTGGCTACCAATCGGGCTACAGTGCTCTTGCCTGCCCCGGCAGGTCCGTCGATGGCGACGTTAATTCTGTCGTAAGTATGTGCACCCTGCCTATCCAACGGGGCATTCCTCCTCAAACACTCTTTCAGTTAGCAAAAAAGTTTGCTGTTATTATCAAGAAAAAAGCAGGCATTGCCTGCGACTTATAAAATTATACCACAGTTTATAACTCAGTGCAAAATGGCACAGAGGGTTTTATACAGAAAAAAGTGTCTGTTTTCGCCTTTTTTGTCCCTTTCACCGGTTGCGGAAATCGAACTGGCGCTCAAAACAGTACCGGATAATTTTTTGCCGCTCCGAATCTGTAATGGATGCGAATTTCAGCATCACCAGATTGCGGCCGGTTTCCAAAGTCTTGATCCGCACGATCTCACCTTCGAAGTTCACATGCTCCGTGCTGCCGTTCCGGTAGGGAATCATTAGCCAGCAGAAGAGCTTCCCTCCTACCTCAAGCTGTACCTTAGCATCGCTCAGAAATGAAGTTCCGCCGCCCCCGATATCTTCAGTACGCACCAGAAAACGGCTGCCGAGGGCATCTTTTACCGCCAGTTCAAGCTCGGCATTCACCCGGAAGAAGCTGCGGCGCTGAATTTTGAAGATGGAATCTGCCGCCGGTTTTCTTATTTTGACCATACGGATCACATCTTCTTTGAAGCCAATGACATGGGTATTAAAATAATTTTTGATCCCGCCCTCTGTGAGAAAATAGACGGAGAGCTCGTCCCCGATAAACAGCTTTTTCAGCCTTCCGTTGTTTTCCTGCATCGGGACTTCAATCAGAAAAGCCTCTTCTTCCATTTCTGCAATTCTGGATCTATATTCCACTTCTGCCTCAGCAGCATCGCTTGAAGCAACCTGTATATATAGATATTCGTTGATTTTCGGATACAAGCCTGTCACCGCCACATGATTAAGTTATTAATTCTAAAGCTGATTATAGCATGGAGGTTAAATACCTGGTGAGAAATATTATTCCGGTTTTGAATCACACCAAAAAGGCGCATTCCATAACGGACTGCCCCTTCATGATTGATCAACGTATTATACGGAACAAATTATTTATCCTGTGCCCCTGAGGAGGTTCTGATCTCTTCCACCGCTTCCTCATGGCCGTCTGCCGCATTTAAGTAAATCCGGTACTGCGAGCCGTTGATTCTGCCTCCGAACTCATAGGTCAATACCTCTTCGGCATCTTCATTTTCAATCAAGGCCAGCCTGTTGTACATCTCTTTGAATTCCGGATGCAGCACTTTGCGGGCAGCGGCCAGTGTCATCCCCGGTTTGGGAATCTTCCGCTTCTCCTGCCGTTCACGGACATAATCGCTTGCCTGAAAACCTGTGGCATCCCCGGTATCCAATCCAACGCGGACAGTTATTTTCTCCGGATAGATCAGTACCCCGTCACGGCTTGTTACAAAGGTCAGGTTGCCCAAATTATCGTATCTGTCTGCACTTACAGCCGTCATGCTCGGATACCCTTTTTGCTCCAGGAAGGCCCCCGCTTTGGCAACGGCCTGTTTCATCGAGACTTGAGCCGGACCGACGCTTCGGTTGTCATTATAGGAGATCAGCAGTCCACCCTCCACAGTAAAATCCATACTGATCGGCTGTTGGTGATTCTGGCTTGAAACCGTAGCGGTATAGGATGCCCACTCGGTTCCCTTGCCGTTCTCCTTAACTTCTACATTCGCATTCCTGCCGATATCGGCAAATTTGAGCGCTTTGCGTTTCACATCTTCGGCTGTAACCGGCTTGCCTCCCAGCTTTTTCACAGACCGTTTATCATAAATGCTGGCTACAGAAGGTCCATAATCCAGTTCAGGATAAGCAGCCACCCGTTTGTCCACCGTTTTAAAGCCGTCGATAATCGTGTTATCTTCCGCCTTATCCTCTGTTGCCAGTGCAGATTCTACGTCCATCCAGCGGAGCCTGCTCGTGATGACTTTGTTCTGTACCTCCTGCAGATCCTTGGAGATTTCACCCGAGTTCTTATAGAGCGCCTTTAAATTGCCAATTTCATTGTCAGTGAGCGGTTTCTTGGTAAAATCGCGCACCGCAGCCTTGTAGGAGAAGTTGGCGATTTTTGATAAAAACTCCTCTGTTTCACTGAATGGCAGCAGGGTTAGCGGCAGCTGATTGATCTCATTTTGCGCTTCACTGGTCAACCGCCAGACATTCACAAGACCTTTGCGGTGCATATCATTCGAAGTACTGTTAACAGCCAGAGTATTCCCAAGCTCCCCGTGCAGCTGCTCCACGTGATAGGAGAGGTCATGAAAGGCCCGCTGGTACTGGTTCTCCGCTTTGATCAGAATCGAGTTCTTTTCCTGGTTCTCCTGGTACCCCCACACAAGCGCTCCGACCAGCAAGAGCGCGGTAATCGGGAACATTAAAGCACTTAATCTTTTGTACATAGGACCGCAAGACTCCCTTCAATAGCTTATTGCCGTTAGTTTGACAATAACTGAGAAGTCTTATGCACCGGAACGGCCTGCAACTTGAAGAGAATACTTCCAAAAACCCGGCTAAGCCCGTTCTTCAATCTCAAAGCCGCTGCTGCTGTTACAGAGACATTGCTTGAAGCCGGTCTGGATAATTCCCTGCTCCTTGTTTCCTCTTAATATGTAGCTTTCGCCGCACTGTTTGCAGATGATCCGGACTTTTACACGCAAAAAAAGACACCTCGCTCCTCTCTGGAATTCCTTGCATACGGAACTATCCGATAAGATTAAGTGTGTCCACCTCTACTATAGGTTAATCTCTTCTTCACGCTTTAGGAAGCGGAATGGGGAGCGGCTGTTGGCACGGGCAACCTTGCCCATCCCGCCATACCATAATACGGCCATCAGGGGCACGATGAACCAAATCCAGGTATTGGTCATCGTACTGAGGATAAAATCATAGATTCCATGCCACAACCAAGGCAGCAGCAAGGATATGAATAAAATCCCTCTTGTCCGGACTCCTCCTGAGAACTTGGCCCTGCCCATATGGTATCCCATAATGACGCCAAACATAGCATGCCCCGATACCGGAAGCAGCGCGCGCATGAACATAGAGCCGATTGAAGCGTGGCTGTACCAGGCATACATTATATTTTCTATTGTTGCAAAGCCTAGCGATATCGCTACAGCATATAGTATTCCATCATATGGCTCGTCAAACTCGGTATGATTGTAGATCATATGGTACAGCACAAACCACTTCAAGCATTCTTCTACGCCGGACGAAATCAGAAATGAGTCAACGTAAGGTCCGCCGTCCAGTCCAAGCACAAGCCCTCTTTGAATAATCATAATGGGAAACACAATCAAAAGACCCAGCAGAAACACCTTCAGAACCATATGAAGCGGCTCCTGATCATACTTGTCCTTTAGATAGAAAAAAGTCAGCAGGGCAAGTCCCGGTGCCACTGCTGACGAAATGACCGATAACAAAAGCACCGATTCCCCTCCCCGCGTCTAATTATCCTCTGTGCATACTGCCCTAAGATAAACGGAAAAGGGCCCTGAGTAATGCTCTTCCAAGCCCTTCCACCGTTATTGCTGGCGTTTGAAATGAGTGCAGATCAGTTCTATAGCATTCTCCGGCATGACCGTCTTACCATACTCAGCCAGCATAGCTTCGGTTACCGGCGACGAATCGCCGAACTCGGAGAGCACACCGACAAGCCCGGACAATGTGGCTTCCTCAAATTCCTTCGGATCAAAGTAGAGATACCATATATCATTATAAGAATACAGTTTTCCTTGAGAAGTAATATTGCCGATGAGCACATGAGCTGCTTCAACCAAAGCCTCAAAATCACGGAATGCATATACAATGGAATCGCTTTGTTCCAGAGTTACTTCCATTTCGTAAATTTCCTCGGGCAATTCTTCTTCACCGGACGCACCGTACTGATGGTGATCATATTTTCCCCTAGTCACTATAACGACCATGCCTTGCGCGGGCAATGCGAATACTTCCACGGCAAGCGGACCTGTAGCGTCGAAACCAAGTTCACTGTACGCCTGATCCATCATTTCCGTAAACAAGTCATGCACCTTGGGAACTTCCTGCCACATATCTTCCTTCTGGATGCCCCGCTCGCTCAGGTCGTCAAAAGTGAGGAAAATCCGTATCTTATCTTGACTTAATCGCTCTATTCTCATGACAGGATCCTCCTTTTGCAAGCTCATTTATTATAATGTATGATGAGTCCCGAGTAATGAGCCAAAAATAGTTACTATGTATGTATGTTATCATTTTGCAACGGCAAATGCACGTAAATAAAAAATTATTTCCGGAAGCGGTTTGCTAAAAAAAAGAATCATTTTGACGACACTTGATCCCCAAAATGATTCTGCTGCAGCTTACCCGCTTTTACAGTCCCGGTATGGCGGTATGTGTATCCTTGAGAATTTGCTCGACTTCATGCTTCACATCAGGGTTGCTGCGGATAAAATCCTTCAGCATTCTAAGATTGTTTTCCCTGTTTTGGGCGTTGGTTTCTCCCTTATGTTCACTGCTGCTATGGGCACTGTGTGCCCCGCTGTCATGATTCCCGCTGGAAGCCGTTCTTCCGAAGCCGGTCATGGCCATGTCCATGATTTTATCCTTCGCTTTATCACCGGCGCCGCGCATCGAACCGTTCTGCTGAAGCAGGCCCGACATCAGGGCTCCCCGTTTTTTGGACATCATCATACTGACGGCTGCACCCAGCAGCACTCCGCTTAAAAATGACGAAGTATTCATATCTCTAACCTCCTTGTATGGTAAAATCATGTTTAGTGTTCGCGGAAAGATTGCGGCTCATACAGCCAAACAACAAGAAAGCGAGATGAAAAAAGTGGGTAAAACAACATCAATGCTGCTGCTGTCCGCTCTTTTGCTGTCAGCCTGCAGCAATGGCGGCAACAGCGGGAATACAGCGGCTGAAGCTACAGTGCAGCCCACAGCAGCTGCCGCACAAGCAGCACCGGAGCCTTCGGCCAAGGCCACCGCTAGCCCGGAAGCAAGCTCAGCCCCTGAGGCGGAACCGTCTGCCGCACCGGCCACAGCGGGTGCAGCCTCAAGCACCGCGCCGCAGCCTGCAGGCAACAACGTTGCGGTGTCCGGCGAGCAGCCAGCCGGCGGTGATACTGCCGCCGCAGAAGTCCCGCTGCTTTACCACATGAACAAAAATTATGACATTGTACCCAATGAGGAAGGCACTAACAAAAAGGTCGTCCTGCTCACCTTCGATGATGGACCAAAGGAAGCGGATATGATCAATTCCCTGATCGATACACTCGATAAGCATCATGCGAAGGCTATTTTCTTCGTAAACGGCTACCGCGTGAAGGAACACCCTGAGCTGCTGAAACTCATCAAAGACCGCGGCGGCATTATCGGCAACCACAGCTGGGACCATATCGTACTGAAGGACAAGCCAGCCGCTGAAGTGAAGAAGCAGATTGAGGATGTGCAGAATATTGTCAAGGAAGTCACCGGTGAAGCTCCGCACTTCTTCCGTCCGCCCCATGGGGCAGGCGGAGATGTAGGCAAGAAGATTGCTGCTGAAAACGGCCTGCTGTATATGACCTGGTCCGTCGGCTCCCTGGACTGGGAAATGAAGGAGAAGGACAGCAACAAAACAGCGAAGCTGATCACCAACGTGACAGATCAGCTGCATTCCGGCAGCAACATCCTGATGCATGAGCTTCCGTGGACCGTAGAAGCGCTGGATAAGCTGCTGACCACTCTGGAGGGCAAGGGTTACAGCTTTGTCGATCCCCGGAGCATCGAACTCAAGATGCGCTAAGCTGCTGCAGAACTTGCTGCTGCAATGAGCAACACGTGTATAGTTGCTGCGGCAATGGACAAAAATGGATGGGTACTGTCGGAGCTGCCTAATGAGCAACACGGCTTCGAGTATAGTTGCTGCTGCAACAAGTAGAAACGGGTACCGTCCTTATAGGGCGGTACCCATTTTAACGGGATAACTTATAACGCGAAGCATATAAATTATATTTTGAACAAAACGGCTGCGCTGTCCTTCAGTTGCACGTGTCCGTGCAGCCGTCTTTGATTTCAGTCAAGCGTTACCTGGAACGACTCCCATGAATCCTGCGGTAACTCCAAGTGGAAGAAAGGGAACTCATTTACCTCTGCCGCCCACTTCTGAATAAATCAAAGGTATTTTTACCTCTCTTTTCACTCAGCCGCCTATTCCTAGCCAAATCAAGGGTATTTTTACCTCTCCTTTCACTCAGCCGCCTACTTCTAGCCAAATCAGGGGTATTTTTACCTCTCCTTTCACTCAGCCGCCCACTTCTGAACAAATCTAAGGTATTTACAGCTTCAGCCGTTGTTTTCGGACAGACTGGAATGCGGTACGCTCTCCCGCATAGCATGGTTAGGACATCCATTGTTGACCGTGCATCTTGTGAGAGTTCCTTACAACACGATGAGTTCCCTTTAAGGCCCTTCCACGCTAAAGCGGACTGCGAAAGCCGTTATTGGCGGAGGTGTCATTCATTCCGCCAATGCGCCGTTCCCCAATCCGCCATTCCGCAGCACAAACGGACTGTTTCTCCCATAGAAGCTATATAAAATAAACGGCTCCGTCGTCCATCAATGGACAACGAAGCCGTTTGAGGTGGGTTGAACAAAGAGTTTCCGTTACAGGACCGATTCCCCTTCATTTCAAGCTGAATGAAAGGTTTAACAGATCTGAATCTGAACCGGCAGGAAGTGTTGAAAGGCGGATTGGAATACCAGCCGCTTCACATCAACCCTCATGCGGGGTTTTCAATCTTACGGCTTTTTAATGTTCTACTGTGTATCTGCCGCAGATACTAACAGCGCTGCCCTGCTCCACGGCGGAGCGTCAGAACATGCATTTCTGCGCGGCTCCCCCAGCGCAGCGGAAGATGAGCGGTGCCGAAGCCGCGGCTGATCAGCATTCTGGCTTTTGTTCCGGAGCCGTCTTTTCTCGGAATAACATAGTGGCCGGCGTTATAGTGGCGGTAGAAAGGATCAACATGCCTATGGCCGACAAAAGGCAACACCACCTGGCCGCCATGGGTATGGCCGGCAAGTACAAGGTCAGCCGGGACTTCGGATTGCCGGGACAGCCAGAGCGGATCGTGGACAAGAATGATCCGGAAGAGCGCGGCCTCTGCACCGGACAACGGCGGCAGCGGCCTATATGCCTTCTTGCCGCCTGTGCGCGGAAAATCCACCCCGGTAAGCAGGAGCATGCCCCCATTTTTTTGTATCATAATGTTCTCATCCTGCAGCAGCTTTACTCCACAGCCGCGTATGATATTGTCCACAAGCGTTATATTCGCCCGGTAATCATGATTCCCGTGCACAGCATAGGCCGGTGCGAGCGCCGCCGCCAGTGTCATATTATCATACAGGCGTTTCATGGAGGCGCCGTTTTCCGTCAGGTCTCCTCCAAGGAAGACGGCATCTATATTCCCTTTCACCGGACTCAGCAGCTTGGCTGGAAGGCGGCGCCGGTGAATGTCTGAAATAAAAAGGATGCGGAAGCCGTCCAGCTCCTTCGGGAGAGCCTCAAGAAGTATTTCCTCGGCAATAATCCGGTTTTTAAAGGCAGCTGCCAGCATAAGAGATCCAAATAACACCAGAAGCAGCATGCAGATTCCCGCAAAACCCAGCAGCCATACAGCTACCATAAGGTATTTAGATCCGGCGCCCCGATAAGTCCCCACCACAACAGGAAGCCGAGCAGCAGCATAAAAATAATTATTAATGAATTAATGAACATTTTGCTGAAACGCAGCCGCTCGGAGGGGTAGCTTTCGGTCCGGGAAGGTGTGGCGGTATCTCCGTCCACAGGGCTTTCGTCCCGTTTGGACGCTTTCCTGGACGGTGCTGTGGAATAGCGGCTTTTTCTCGACAGAGTACCTGATCCCGCTAGGGGCGTTTCAGCGGCTGTCTGGGATGCGGATGGCACCCGCGATCGATTTTTCCTTTTGGCGGCAGAGGGTTGTTCAACTTTATTCGGTTTCTTGCGGGACTTCACCCGGCTAAGTTCTTCACTCATGACGACCTCCGGTAACGGATCACAAGACCCGAGAACACATCAATAATAAAATGGCACAGAATCGGTGCCCAAAGCGTTCCGGAATGAATATATATGTAGCCCAGACCATAGCTGCTGAGGAACACCCATCCCGTTGGAATCCAGTGGCGCAGGTAGCGGACATGGATCACGGCAAACAAAATGCTGGTCCAATAAGGCCCAAACGTATGCTGAACTGCTCCCCGGAACAACAGCTCCTCGCAAACGGACACAATGGCAGCAATGACAAGTATGTGCCATAATGGCCTTTTACCGAATAACAGCTCATTAATCCCTCCATCATCCATGCTGTCTTCAGGAACAATATGGGTCAGCAGGAAGTCCACTACCAGCATAATTACAGCGAGCCCGAGGGCCCAAAACACAAAATGTGCGTTGTCCGGAAAATTTAATATGTGAATGGGGTTTCTTTTCTGCAATAATATCCATATCAAGCCGATAAATAAAGTAAGACCCTGCGTTATATAGAGATTAAGTAAAAGAAGCTTGTCAGTTAACTGCTGAGGATCAGCTTTTTTGATCTTGATATCGCCAATTTTGAATTTTTTCATCGTAACCTGCCTGTTCTATATTGTTTTTACATAAGATAATTTCCCTAGACGAAGGAGCATTAATTATGAACAGCCGTACCTCCCGCACTCAAATGTTATACACACTAGGTTTTCTATTTTTTCTGATTTCTGCATTCGCCGCTTTTTTTACGGGAGTGAAGGTCGGGGCAGACAAGACAGAGGCTAAATACGCACGCCTCGACAATAAAGAAGCTGTTGAGGAATTCTCCGGCTCCTATCAGCAGCAGGATCTGGTTACCTTCTATCATAACGTATTTTTGCCCTACCGGGAATTCAAGCGCAATTGGAACGATGAGCTGGGCAACCTGGCCCGCAGCACAGATGCGCGTGAGAACGCTGCAACGTTGAAGAATCTCAGCATTCTGGCAGACAAGCAGTATGACAAGGTGACACAGGATTCCATTTTTACAAGTTCGCCTTTGCTTTATGAATCCCAGTTGAATATCCTGAAGAGTCTGACCTTGTTCTCCCAGGCCTCCAGTAAGGTAACCGCAGGCACATCGGGGGCTGAAACGGCAAAAATACTAAAAAACGACAATTTTACAGCCAGTGCGGTCAAGTTCGGCCTGCTGGCGCAGAAAAATTTCTATGACTCCATGCTCAAATGGGGAGCTAAGAGCAGCAGCAAAATCCCTGCGGAAGCCGGAGAGCTGAAAACCCTCTCTTTCGTGCAATGGAAAAAGATGCCCCTGCTGCTCAAAAACGCATCCATCGCTGACATTATGCTCAACCGTGCAATCTATGCAGCATATGACCCGCAGGATATTACGGCCAAAATTGACGATATGATCTATTCCGGCACGGCCAGCTCGCTGAACCTTAAGGATGTTCAATCCTCCGTTTCCCTTCTAATCTCCACGGGAGCAGTGCAGGAACAGGATTTCATGAAATGGCGCGAACAATATTATGGCAAAGAAACGATGCCCCAGCTTCCGTTTTTTTATGAGTAGCTGCCTATGCCGCTCATATCGCGGTCCTCAGGCGATGAAATTTCGGAAAGGCACCCTCCATTGGGCTTTACCAAATCCGGGGTTTTCATAATGATGCTGTACACATCGGACAGTGATATTACAGTTAGAACCAGCTATTGCATCATAACGAAAAATGAGGTTCACTTCAAGACAGCGGCTTTGCAATAAGCCTATTGACACATCTGGCGCCGTCATGTTACATTATGAAAAATTAATCAAGCAAAACCGATGATGGAACAAAGATTCTGCAAGTCTTCAGAGAGCCGGTGGTTGGTGCAAACCGGTGGCAGACAGAACTCTTTAGCGCTCCTGAGATATTGTGTCGAACCTTACAGTAGGCATAATCGGATCATCTCCGTTACCAGTGTGGCCTTGCAGGCCAATGAGGCTGCTTCTTCAACGTTGCAGTGAATTAGGGTGGTACCACGACAACTCTCGTCCCTTACTACGGCAGTAGTATGGGGTTGGGAGTTTTTTTGTTATCCAAATTCTGGTGAATGGCCCTAACGCCCATGTTCCCGGTTTTGCCGGTATACTGCACACTTTTTCTTTTATGCGACAGCGCGTTGCCTTGTTATTTTGTCATATTTTCATGCATTTTCTCTGCTTCTGGTACTGTGGACTGCCTCTTCAGGGCATCCTTGGGCATATATAGCTTTCCAAATTTAAGGAGGACAAGAAACCATGTTTAAAGTATTAGTATCGGATCCGATCAGCGATTTGGGCATTCAGCAATTAATGGACGCAAGTGATGTGACTGTAGACAAAAAAACCGGACTCAGTGAAGACGAACTTATCGCCATCATCGGGGAATATGACGGTTTGCTCGTCCGCAGCCAGACAACGGTGACAGAGAAGATTATTGCAGCGGGTACTAACCTGAAGGTGATCGGCCGGGCTGGTGTGGGCGTCGACAATATTAAACTGGAAGCAGCCACACAGCACGGCATTGTTGTCATCAACGCTCCTGACGGAAATACAATTACGACCTGTGAGCACGCTTTTGCCATGATGATGGCTTTGGCCCGCCATATTCCTCAAGCCTATGCCAAAACAATCTCCGGTGTCTGGGATAGAAAAACTTTCCTAGGCGTAGAGCTTCGCGGCAAAACGCTGGGCGTACTCGGAATGGGCCGGATCGGCAGCGAGGTAGCCAAACGGGCCAAAGCCTTCGGCATGAACATTCTTGCCTTTGACCCGTTCCTGACCGCTGACCGTGCGGAAAAACTTGAGGTGAAGCTGGCTTCAGTGGATGATATTGTCCGCGGTGCTGATTTCATCACTGTGCATACCCCGCTCACCCCGGAAACCCGCCATATGATCTCCCGTCCGCAATTCGAAGTCATGAAAAAAGGCATGCGTATCGTCAACTGTGCCCGCGGCGGTGTAATCGACGAAATGGCACTGGTTGAAGCCATCGACAGCGGCATCGTTGCCGGAGCTGCGTTTGACGTATTTGAAAAAGAGCCGCCTCAAGCGGACCACCCGTTCCTCTCCCATCCGAAAATTATCGTGACTCCGCATCTGGGTGCTTCGACCGTAGAAGCCCAGGAGAATGTGGCGATCGATGTTTCGGAGCAGGTGCTGCATATTCTGCGCAACGAGCCGTTCATCAACGCTGTGAATATTCCTCCGGTGGCGCCAAGCGTAATGAACAAGCTTCAGCCTTACTTCACGCTGGGTGAAAAGCTTGGCAGCTTTGCAACACAGCTGACCGGCGGCGCTATCCGTGAAATACACGTTGAATATGCCGGGGACCTTTCGGATGTGGATACTCAGCCGCTAACCCGCTATATCGTGAAAGGCGTGTTCACCCGCCACTTCGGCAGCGATGTCAACATCGTCAATTCCATGCATCTGGCCAAAACGCGCGATGTCAATGTTGTCGTGACAAAAGCTTCCAAGACCAAAGGCTTCACGAACCTTATCACGGTTACACTGAAAGCCGAGCCGGATGAAGAACGTTTGGTTGCCGGAACATTGCTCCAGGGTTACGGGGAACGCATTGTTCAGGTCAATAAATTCCCGGTCGATATCGCTCCGGAAGGCCATCAAATTGTAATCTCCCACAACGACAAGCCGGGGATTATCGGTCTCGTCGGCACGCTGCTGGGACAGAACGATGTTAACATCGCTTCGATGCAGGTGGGACGCAAAATTGTCGGCGGTGCAGCCATCATGCTTCTGACCGTGGATAAAGCGGTGCCGCAGCAGGTGCTAGTGAAGCTCGCCGGGTTGCCGGAAATCAACACTGCCGAAGAGATTGTTCTGGTGTAGAAACCATTCCACCTCATCTATAGCTCTGGTAAATTAGCAAAAAATCGCTCTTGCGAAAATGGATGCTTCCTGCAGCCATTTCAAAAGAGCGATTTTTTTTAAAATATAAGAATACGTATGCTTCACGCAATAAATGTTCCTTATATTTCCCGCTAAAACGGTACCGTCCTGTAAAAGGACAGCGAAGCCGTCTCCACTTGTTTATTCCGGTACTTTAAATACCGGTACAAGCCGGCCATCCACATCAGTGAAACCGTATTTTGCCGCAAGGCTGCCTACCTGCTGCGGGATTCCCGTTATGGACATTACCTCAGGGTCAGCAGCCAGCCTGACTACAGCCCGCCCTATATAAGCTGTGGACTCACTGGCCTGCAGCTCAGTCACCTCCTGCCAGTGCTCTTCATCCGTATCCAGGCTCTCCAGAACCAGTTCGGTCCGCATCCAACCGGGCGAAAGCGGGATCACGGCTATTCTGTCTGCCGCAAGCTCTACAGACAATCCAAAAGCCATGCGTACCAGCGCATTTTTCGCCAAGTCATAATAGAAGTTATCAATGTATTTGTAGTGGTCCCAATACGTTGTATGAATAATGATTCCGCCGTCATTCCGGGTGCTGCGCATCAGCGGAACCGCGTAATAATTGGTCATGAGCTGCGCTCTGACCCCCGCATCGAACATATGGCTCCAATGGTCTGGAGGCAGCTCCCAGAAAGGCTTGCTCTCGATAGGCCGCTCGTTGCCGCCCCATACATTGTTGACCAGGATATCCAGCCTGCCCTGCTCTGACGATATCCGCCGGATGGCTGCTTCTGTCTCACTATCCCGGGTATGGTCGCAGCGGATCGCCTCCCCCTCTCCTCCAACTGCCCTGATCTCGCTGAGCACACTGTCAATGGTCCCTTTATGCCGTTCATCGTGCGAAAGTCCCCTGCTTCTGCCTGTGATATACACATACGCACCCGCTTTTGCCAACTCCAAAGCGATTCCCCGGCCGGCTCCCCGGCTTCCTCCGGTAACCAGCGCCACTTTCCCTTGCAGATTAGTCATCATTACCGCTCCCCTCATGTCTCATGTGTTCTTTTGCTTGCTGTAGTTATCATAAACTCTATATATGACACCAATTGACATATATATATGATAAACTGAAAAAGATTGAAATTAGGGGTACCCCTGTGAGGAGGACGTTATGAGAGCCGACCGTTTATTATCCATCCTGCTTCTGCTGCAGAACCGCGGCAAAGTCACCTCCCGTGAGCTGGCCAGCACCTTGGAGGTGTCTGAACGAACGATCTTTCGCGATATGGAGGCGCTGAGCGCCTCCGGAATCCCCGTATTGGCTGAAAGAGGCCGGGAAGGAGGCTGGAGGCTCACAGAAGGCTACAGAACCTCGCTTACCGGAATGAAGCCCAAAGAAGTAGGGGCACTCCTGCTCTCAGCCGATCCGGCCATTCTACAGGCTCTCGGTATTCATGAGGATTACACGCTTGCCTCGCGCAAGCTGGAGGCGGCTGCAACTGCGAATACACACCCTTCCGCCAACTATTTTAACCAGCGTATTCATATAGACAATGAAGGATGGCTTCCATCCAAAGAGAGTTTTCCCTTTCTTTCCATATTGCAGACGGCCCTGCGGGAAGACCGGAAGGTAAATATCTCCTACCTGCGCAACGGGGAAGTGAAGAACAGAAGGATTGGACTGCTGGGTTTGGTGGCTAAACAAGGGGTCTGGTATGTGATCGGGGAGCATGAAGAGCAACTCAGAACCTACCGGGTCTCGAGAATCGTTGCGGCTCAAATGATAGATGAAGCTTATGCTCGTCCTGACGGTTTTGAACTGACGCGCTACTGGGAGTCCTCCAAAACCTCCTTCAAATCTGCCCTCCCCAGCTTTCAAGCCAAATTCTCATTAAAGTCTTCTTCGCTTCAACAGTTAAGACATGAACGTTATGTTACAGTGCTAGACATAAGTGATTCCCCAGAGGCTGAGTGGCTGAAGGTTGAGGCTGAGTTCAACACCTTAGAAGCAGCTTGCCGGGTGATGTTGTCCCTAGGTCCAAATGTGATCGTTGAGGCACCGGAAGAATTGCGTTTAAAAGTTTATAAGGCTGCCTTAAAAACAGTCCTGTTGGGCCGCAGCGTAAGACGTTCTCTTCTGGGAAATTCCCAGCCGCAGCATGACTAGACTCCTGGGCCTTCCAACAAGGATAGCTGTTTTCCCAATTTTATTTATGTCAATTCTTACAATAGACCTAACGTCCTGAATTCGCCTATAATATTACAATACACAACATATTTTATTAGGGGGAAATAGTTATTATGGACTGGATGAACAAGCTTCCGCTTAAACAGAGAATTGTTGCCGGATGTTATCTGATCGCCGCCTTATTCGCAATTCCTGTACTGGTCACTTTATTGGTCATGGGCAAAATTGTTGTCGGAATTATCCTTGTAGCCGTATTGGCAGCTCTCACCTTCCCTCTTTCACGCTTCATTGAGAGAACGCTTACATCTTCATTTGACGACATTTCTAATGTTACACACACCATTGCAAAAGGCGACTTTACTAACCGGGCCGACGAGAACGGCTCCATGGGGGACATCAGCCGTTCCTTCAATACCATGATCGATAAGCTCAAAAAAATCCTTACCGATGCTTCGCAGATTACCCGCCAGGTTATGGATGCCAGCCGCGGCATTGAAGACAAGAACCAGAATCTGAAGATAGTAATGGCCCAAGTCGCCTCTTCGTCCAATGAACTGGCTCTTGGCGCTAATGAAATCTCCGTGGACATTGCCGACATGACCGAATCCATCAAAGACATAGAGACTAAGGTCTCCAATTACACGAGCTCGACCAAGGAAATGAATAAACGGTCTGTACATACACTGGAACTGGTAGAAAAAGGACGGCAATCGGTAGATACGCAAGCTGAAGGCATGCGCAAAAATATACAAGCTACCCAGAAGGTGGCCGGCACGATTGAAGCACTCTCCCAAAATGCCCGGGGGATTACGATGATCACCAAAACCATCACAGAAATCGCTGAGCAGACCAACCTCCTGTCGCTCAACGCCTCTATTGAAGCAGCACGGGCTGGTGAACATGGCCGTGGTTTTGCCGTCGTGGCCCAGGAAGTACGCAAGCTGGCCGAGGAATCTACCGCCTCTACCAAAGAGGTGTTCAGTCTGGTCCGCAGCATAGAGAACGATATCAAACAAGCGATCGAGAACATAGCCATTAATGAGGAAGTCGTTCAGGTACAGAACGAGATGATTATCGAAACAGCGAATATTTTCGCACAGATTGTGCAAAGCGTTCAATACATAACCGAGCAAATTGCTTCCTTCTCTGCTGAAAGCGACCTCATGCTGGAAAGCGCACATAAAATCTCGGGAGCCATCGAAAATATTTCTGCGATTACCGAAGAAACGGCCGCAGGAACAGAAGAGGTCTCCGCAGCGATGAACGGGCAAATTCATGCCTTGCAATCCGTTGCCGAAGAAACGGAGAAAATGACCCAAGCTGTATTTCAACTGCAAAAAACGATTCACATTTTCAAATTTTAAATGTTACGAGGGAACTGCCGCCTCCTTCCTGCGGCAGTTTTTTTGTTCACAAAAATTTCGCTGTTATATTCATCGGTTACAGTTTTTTTGCATTAGAAGAGCCCCTCCATTCTTTTGCACTTCTTTGCCTTAGCCTGTTTCCGTTTTTGGATTATAGACATTTGGAGATGAGCTGCTCTTTGTTCAATGGTTCTTTTTACACAGTAGATTTTACAATGCATTCCATTATCAAGGCAAAATATGCTTATAATAATTGAGTTTATAGTGCAAAATACTTATTTTTAGATAATTTCAATATTTCTTCACAGTTTGCATTTTCGGACTTTTTTTCATTAACCCTTTTTTCTTACCCATTCTTATATATATACAAAATTATACTATTTTTCACATGTACCGGCAGGCAGAATTCGCCAAAATCCGAGGATATCAGCACAAATATATTGACAAAAGTAGAGTTAGAAATATATTGTAAAATAAAAAAAGGTATAATTTTCTTTAACACATATTGGCAAAATTCACCGAAAGGGAATGACGCAAAGCCATGGATCTACAGTCTCATTTTTATGGGACCATGACTGCCAGGTTGCTGAACAGCCGAACGTCCGGGTTTTCCTGCGTTCTCTATGGTTATTTACGCAGCCAACCTGTGCTCTCCTGAGTACAGGTTTTCTATTTTGCTGAAAAAAATAAAAAAAACATTGGGTGGGGTGGATTTCCTTTGAAAACAGTTTCAGATTATATGGCTGAGGCACTACGAAACCTTGGTGTAACACATTCTTTTGGCATAATCGGCAAGTCTATTTGTCCCGTAGTCCTGAAAATGGTTGATTACGGTATTGAATTTATTCCCGGCAGACATGAATCCAGTTCCGGGTTCGAAGCCGCGGGCTATGCTCTCAAAACAGGCAGACTCGGGGTGGCTTTTGGGACTTCCGGGCCGGGGGGGACCAATCTTCTCACCGCCGCCGCACATGCCAAAGCGAACAATCTTCCCGTACTTTTTATAACAGGACATCAATCCATCAAGGAACTGGGGATTCCCCAGTGCCAGGATTCTTCGGCTTATCTGGCCGATCTGGCGGATATGTTCAGACCCGCGACCCTTTACAGCAAGCTGGTGGAACGCGGCGATCATTTCGGCACGATCTTCAGTCATGCCATCTCCATTGCCTTGAGCGGACAGCGGGGTCCGGTTCATCTCTGTATCCCGTTTGATGTACAGACCGAAATGCTGGAAGAATGCCGGATTGTCATTCCTGAACGCGAACGTCTGGTAAGTGCCGGTAATTTGGAACGTGTACTTTCTGCAATTAATGAATCAAGCCATCCTCTGATCATTGCCGGCAAAGGCATCAATCGTTCCAAGGCGCACGAGGAGCTTGTTCAACTGGCTGAAACTTTCAATATTCCGGTGGTCACCTCTCCCGGCGGCAAGGGTGCCATCGCCTGGGATCACCCGCTGTATCACGGTCCTATTGGTGTCGGCGGCTGCAAGCACGGCGAGGATTTGTTAAACCGCAGTGATTTGTTCATCGTGCTTGGCTCACGCCTTAGCGATATGACCATCTGCAATCTCAAGCCAGAGAATCATCCCAAAACATTGATTCAATTTGACGTCGATCCTACCTTTGTAGGAAAAATATTAACCTCAGAAACAATCGCTGTAAGCGGGGACTTACACGACAATCTTACATTCTTTCTTCAGAAAGCAGATTTATCCGCTATAAAAAAACACGAAGCAGAAACCGATGTTCATTATGCGGAAGAGCTGCCGGTTCTGTCCAAGCTTTCGCTTGCTTCGGTCATGTCCACATTAAGCGACCTGATCCCTTACAACAACACCATTTTTGTTGATGATGGCAGCCATGGCTTCAATGCCGCAAAATGGTACAAAGTCAAAAAGCCCGGCAGCGTTGTCTTCGATGCTTACTTTGCCTGCATGGGAAATTCTATCGGCATGGCTATCGGAGCTAAGGTGGCTTCACCGGAAGAAACGATTTTCTGCATTACCGGTGACGGCTGCTTCATGATGCTTGGCACAGAGATCAATACGGCCGTGTGCAAGGATATCCCGGTGATCTTTATCGTAGTGAACAACATGCAGCTGGATATGGCCTTAAAGGGCATGGAAAAAACAACAGGCAGAATCGATGGCACGATCTTCGAAGTTCCTATGGATGCCGTGAAATTTGCCGAATCACTGGGAGCCACAGGCTACAGATGCGAGACTCAGGAACAATTCACATCTGCTATCCATGCCGCAGTGGCCTCTAACCGCGTGGCTGTAATTGAACTGCTGACCGACCGTGCCGAAGTGCCTCCGACGGCCCATCGAACCTTGAATCTCAACTAAGAATCAACAGCGGCAAGGACCTCTCCTCACTTGATTGCTCCTTGCCGCTCATCACAATTCAGGAGGCATCTCTGTGGAAAATACGATTAACAGCGGTCTTAGGCATTTTTCCAACTTATCTGGCAATTACGGTGCCAAAGCTCTGGCTCCAATCAAGGAGCATTTCCCGGAGCTGGCCGAGTATATCATGGGCAACGCCTATGGAGACGTTTTTCAACGTACAACGATTGGTTCGGATTGGAAAGAAATTGCCGTTATTTCATCCCTGATTACGATGGGACAGTTCGAGCAGCTCGGAGTCCATTATGTGATGGCGCTCAGCGTCGGAATGACTGTAGATCAGATCAAAGGTATTTTACTGCATCTGGTGCCGGTTGTTGGTGCGCCCAGAGTGATTTCAGCTTTTAATGTGCTGCTGGCCACACTTGAGGAAATCGAATAATTTTTTTCGACTTATTTATACAAAATTCGACTTTTTTATTGCATATTCGATAAATCTATGATTATATTGAAGGGAATTTATCCCAAAACTAAGGTTTTTATGTCGAATTAAGGCATAAAATTCTAAAGTTTCCGGATAGATTCAAAAACTGAAACACATTCAAATTTGGGAGAGATGAACACATGGGTAAATTTATTTTGAAAACCGATTCCGAAAAAAAAATTATTAATATTGAATTAGAAGGAACCTTCTCCAATGAGGACGGCCTCAAATCGATCCAAGCCTATCAGCAAACTGTAAACCCGATTACCCCTTCAGAATATGCACTGCAGATTGACTGCAGAAAACTGAATGTGACTGCTCCTGATGTTGTGCCATTGCTGGAAGGATGCTTCGTCATGTTCAAAGCGGATGGCTTCGAAAGGGTAAGCCTGACTCTTGAAAATAACCCGATCCTCAAAATGCAGCTTGCCCGTCTGGGCCGCAAAGCGGGGCTTGAAAATTTGGAAATTACCTCGACTGTTCAGGCTTAGGTCATTGGCCGGCGGATCACAAATCTGCAGGATGGTGGCGAAGCGGGTTTTGTACAAATCTATGGCTGTGAAGAAGCGCACATAATACTTTTAGGGGGATTAACCATGGCCGGGATACGAATTAAGGATATTGATATCTATCATCCAAGCAAAAAGATTGGCAACGATTTTTTCATACAGCATTTTGACGAAAAGGGTATTGATATCCGTGGACTTCTGGCTACATTGGGCCGTGAAAGCCGGTATAGCATCGACAGCAGTGAAGAAAACTCTCTGACCATGGCTTTTGAAGCAGCCAGCAATGTGCTGGACAAGACGGGACTTACCGGTGCCGACATTGACCTGATTGCATATGCCAGCCAAACTCCTGAATATATCTTCCCGACCAACTCTCTCATGATTCACCGTTTGATCGGCGGCCCCTCTCATGCCATCTGCATTGACAGCAACGCGAACTGTGCAGGCATGACTGCCTCGGTGGAGCAGGTAAGCCGTCAAATGATGGCCAACCCGAGAATCCGCCGTGCGCTCGTCATCGGCTCCGATCACGTGGCTCCGCATGCCGACAAAAATGATCCTGTCTACTACGCCAACTTCGGCGACGCAGCAGCAGCTCTTATTCTGGAAAGGGATGAGTATTCTGTAGGGTTTATCGACTCCATCTATCAGACAGACACTTGTGTCTACGGCAACTCGATGTTCCCTGCTGAAGGCTTGGCTAACCTCGGAAGAAAGGGTGTGGCTGCCGGAGAATTCAATGTGAAGTTCATTCCTTTTGATGACTCGATTTGTGTGGATGCCGCCTCTGAATCGATTAATACATTGCTTAGCAATAATGACATTGCCCCTGAATCGATCAAAGCCGCCTGTTTCTCGCAGCTGTCCCTGCCTAATATCCGTGCCGTTTCCGGCAAAACAGGGATCCGCGACGACGCTGCTGTCTACATCGGTGATGAATTCGGCTATACTTCTACAAGCAGCCCATTTGTCGCCCTTCATAGAGCAGTAACTACAGGAAAGATTGAACGCGGCGATAAAGTCCTGTTCTGGACCGTTGGCGCAGGCTGGCAGAATGTAGCTTTTGTAATGGAATACTAGTTATTTAGGGGCTGGCCTTTAAAATTTTTTAATTCAACTTATCCAGTCACAGCAAAGCGGTCCGTCAGGCAGATGATCTGCCTAACGGACCGCTTTGTTGTAAGCTCATTATGTTCAGCTATTCACTTATCGTCCTGCCAATACCCTTATCGGCGCCCTTCATGCTTCTCCCAGCCCATGGTACGCGATACGGCGTCCTGCCAGGCATGGTAACGGCGCTCGCGCTCCTCTGCCTCCATTGACGGAGCGAAGATCTTCTCTGCCTTATTGAAGCTCTCCAGCTGCTCCCTCGTCCAGACCCCCGACGTTAGACCAGCGAGCAGGGCAGCCCCCAGCGCTGTCGTCTCTGCGTACATTGTACGCGTCACCTCGCTGCCCAGAATGTCCGCCTGAAACTGCATTAGCAGATCATTGCGCACTGCTCCGCCATCGACCCGCAGTCCTGTCAGCGGCATTCCGGCGTCTTTTTCCATTGCGCCGATGACATCCCTGGATTGAAACGCAAGGGACTCCAGAGTCGCCCGGACCAGATGGCCTGCCGTCGTACCGCGGGTCAAGCCGAACACGGCTCCGCGGGCATACATATCCCAGTAAGGGGCTCCGAGTCCTGTAAAAGCGGGTACCACTACAACGCCTTCACTGTCCTCCACCTCCCCGGCCTTTTCCTCCGAGTCTGCCGGGCCTTCAATCAGGCCCAGCCCTTCATGGAGCCATTGTACCGCGGCTCCTGCTACAAACACACTGCCTTCTAGGGCATAATATAATTCATCGCCCATGCCCCAGGCCACTGTGGTCAGCAGCCCATGACTGGAGGCTACTGCTTCATTCCCGGTATTCATGAGAATGAAGCAGCCAGTGCCGTATGTATTTTTGGCACTCCCGGCCTCCAGGCAGGTATGCCCGAATAGAGCGGCCTGCTGGTCTCCCAGTACAGATCGAATCGGTATCTCTTCCCCGAACCATTCACTCCCGGCAGTTCCAAAATCCCCGCCGGACATTCGGACTTCCGGGAGAATCGCACGCGGAATTCTCAGCTCCTCCATCAGCTCCTCGTCCCATCTGCGCTCATGCAGATTATACAGCATGGTCCGTGAAGCATTCGTAACATCCGTAGCGTGCACAGCTCCTCCGGTAAGCTTCCAAATCAGCCAGGCATCGATGGTTCCCCCCAGCAGCTCGCCTTGTTCGGCACGCGCCCGGGCTCCGGGCACATGATCCAGAATCCAGGCCAGCTTGGTTGCCGAGAAGTAGGCATCCACTACAAGGCCGGTCTTGGCGGCAATGGTATCTGCAAGCCCGCGCCCCTTCAGCTCCTCGCACTGTCCGGCTGTGCGGCGGTCCTGCCAGACGATTGCCGGATAGATAGGCCTCCCGGTGGCCTTGTCCCAGACCAGCGCGGTTTCCCGCTGGTTGGTAATACCGATAGCTGATACCTCCGCAGCAGGCCTCCCGCTCTCGCTAATGGCCTCTCTGGCCGCTGCGAGCTGAGTCTCCCAGATCTGATCCGGATCATGTTCTACCCAGCCGGGGCGGGGAAAGGACTGTCTGATCTCATATTGCCCCTGCGAGACCATACCGGCCTCCTGGTCGAACAAGATTGCCCGCGAGCTGGTAGTGCCTTGGTCTAATGATAGAATCATCTACGTGTGCCTCCTAACACTGGCTTGGTAAACCTGGCGGGTTGTTCCACGATGAACAAGATTTATGTGGTGATTTCAACAAAAAGCACCTCTGCAGTCAGAGGCGCTGTCATACATTGTCTCGGCATTACTGTTTTTCGACAGGAAGCCGCAGGATAAACTCGGTACCTTCCCCCAGTCTGCTGGAGGCAGTAATCGTACCATGATGGGACTCGACGATATTTTTGACAATCGCCAGCCCAAGTCCGGTTCCCCCGGACTCTCCGCGCACGCGGGCCTTGTCTGCTTTGTAGAAGCGCTCAAAGATAAAAGGAAGATCCTCCGGAGGAATGCCTACCCCTTCATCACGGATGGTGATCTCCAGGTAACGGCGGCCCTCAAGAACGGCTGTGGAGGTCAGAATTGTAATGGTTTTGTCCGCAGGCGTATGCCGAAACGCATTGTCCAGCAGATTGGTCAGCACCTGCTCCAGCTTATCTTCGTCAGCGGCTTTGAGCAGCTGCGTGTCACTGCCGGGCTTCAGCTCAAGCTGAAGCCCCCGCTCCTTGGCCCGGACAGTAAATTTGCGGTAGACCCGTTCCAGCAGTTCCCCCATATCCACCGGCACCTTCATCATATCGGTATGTCCGGCCTCCATGCGGGCAAGGTCCAGCAGATCCTTCACCAGCCGGCCCATCCGCAGCGACTCGTCATGGATAACCTGAACCAGCTCACTGCTCTCTTCGGGAGAGGAAGCCATTCCATCCAGCAGCGCCTCGCTGTAGCCCTGCATCATCGACAGCGGCGTGCGGATCTCATGCGATACGTTGGCCACGAAGTCCCGGCGCATTTTCTCCAGCTTAACCTCTTCGGTAACATCACGCAGAACAGCTACTACTCCGCGGATCGTATCTTCTGAATACAGCGGAGCCATATGAACCGACCAGACTCCCTGGCGGACATGCACTTGAGAGCGTTGATCCCCGCCCTGGCTCAGTGTACTGAAGAACAAAGGCCGCAAGGGCGGCGGTACCTCGCTGTCACTTGCCCCTTGCGGGTACAGCTCGGATTCATTCTCCTGCTCCCAGTCCAGATCGCTCCACCGCTCCAGCAGAGCCTGGCCGTGCGGGTTGGTCAATATGATCTTCCCATCGGTATCAAAGGTGAGGACAGCGTCGCTCATGCTGCGCAATACACTGGACAGATGCCCCTTCTCGTGGTTCAGACTGCGGATGTTCTCTTCCAGCTCTTCTGCCATATGATTGAAGGAGGTGGCCAGCTGGCCGATCTCGTCACTGGTGACCAGTGTCAATCTCGTCCCGTATTCCCCCCGGCGGATATTATTCGCCGCTTCAATCACCTGCTGCATCGGCTGGGTAATCTTCGTGAACAGGAATAAAGCGAAAAACGTCGTTAGAGAAAACCCGATCATACAGACATACGTGAACAAGCGTTTGATCGCCCCGGAATTGGCGAAGTTGCTGTCGATGTAAGGCAGAAGAAACAGCCCCAGTGTGATAAGCACGACAGCAACCAGACAGATGATCGTGATCCACAGCTTTCCGACAAGACTTCTCCAGAACTTCACTTATTTAGGTACCTCTAGCTTGTAGCCTACTCCCCAGACCGTGGTGATCATCGCTGCCGATTCCGGTGATACTTTGTTGAGCTTCTCGCGAAGCCGCTTGACATGTGTATCCACGGTGCGCAAATCCCCGAAGAACTCATAGTTCCACACATCCTTCAGCAGCTCTTCGCGCGAGAACACCTTATCCGGCGAAATCGCCAAATAATGCAGCAGCTCGTACTCTTTTGGAGTCAGGCTGACTTCCTGGCCCCCTGCGGTTACGCGGTGTGCATCATGTTCAATGATAAGGTGCGGAAACACGATATTATTGCTGGAGTTGCTCTCTTTGGACAAAAAGGCTGTCGCCGAGGAACGGCGCATAATCGCCTTCACCCGGTAGATCACTTCGCGCGGGCTGAAGGGTTTGACCACATAGTCATCCGCCCCCATCTCGAAGCCCTGCACCCGGTTGATCTCTTCGCCTTTGGCTGTAAGCATCAGAACAGGCGTCGATTTGACGCCTCTGAGCCGGGTCAGCACTTCAATGCCGTCGATTCCCGGCAGCATCACATCCAGCAGGATCAAGCCGTAATCATTGGCCGTTGCTTTACGCAGAGCGATTTCTCCGTCTTCTGCTTCATCAATTTCGTAGCCTTCTTTTTCAAGATACATCTTCAGCAGGCGGCGAATGCGCTCCTCGTCATCCACCACCAGTATTCTGTTCAAATGCTCTGCCATTTCACAACAACCCCTTCATCAATTACAGTACAACGTTACCCTTACTCTTCATTGCCGCTTCGGCACAAACGCTGCCTTAATCCGTTCCTGCATAGGAATGAAGTCCGGCGATGACCAGATTAACGCCAACCAGGGTAAACATTACGACCAGAAAGCCGAGTACGGCGAGCCAAGCGGATTTGCGTCCCTGCCAGCCGCGTGCCAGACGTAAATGCAGGTAGGCGCTGTAAAACAGCCAAGTGACCAGAGCCCAGACTTCTTTGGGGTCCCATCCCCAGAACCGGCCCCAGGCCACCTGGGCCCATATCATTGCAAAAATCAAAGCCCCCAAGGTAAAGATCGGGAAGCCGATGGCAATCGCCCTATACGTAATTTCATCAAGGTCATTCTCATCAATTCCATCCAGAACGGGATGGATCGCCTTGCCCAGCGGTTTGCGGGCAACCAGACGCAGAATTCCGTACAGAAGCAGACCGGAAATCAGCGACCAGAGGACCGTGTTGAATTTTCGACCGGCGTTAACGCCATTCATCCAAGAAGGCGCTTCAAAAAGCGGCTCACTCATTCCAAGAAACGGCTGGAAGCGCTCAATTTCGCTATGGTAAGGTGCCACAATGGGTGGCATTTTGTAGCTCACTTTCTCTATTGTACTATCTCCCTGCCCAGGGCTGTCAATCGTAACGTTGGATCTGACGAAAACCGTTTCGTACCCTGCGCCGCGAAAAGCAAATACTGATCCAAGAAACCCAATTATAACAATGATTGAGAACAGAGTAAATTCGACCAGGCGCTGCTGCTTGCGGTCGTTCTTCTCCTTACTGGCAAAATCCACAGTGCGCAGCAGATACATCAGCCCGGCCGCAAAGCCAACCGCGAAGAAGGATTCGCCCAGCGCGGCGAGCGTGACATGAATATTCAGATAAATGGATTTCAGTGAAGGAATCAGCGGCTGAACCTCTTGCGGAAATACTGCCGCGTAAGCCATGACTATAATCGAGATCGGCACCGCGAAGACACCGAGAATGATTTTGCGGTAAATCGAGAAGATCACGGTAAACGCCACCATGACCATCATGGATAAAAACGTCATGAACTCATACATATTGCTGACTGGAATATGCCCTGAGCCTGCCCAGCGGGTGAAGAAATAAGCGAGGTGGCAGATAAGGCCCAGAGAGGATACGGTAAAAGCGATCCTGCCCCAGCGGGCGGTGTGCTCCTCCGGCTTTCTTCCGGACCATTTGCGGCCCATGATAGCAATCGTATACAACATGAATGATCCGCTGTACAAAAAAAATGCGGCAATAAAGACGTCACTGCTGAAATCGAGCAAGCTCATGCCAGACCTCCCCCGTTGTCCAGAGATTTTTCATCCACTGTCAAATCCGCCTTCGCCAGAATCGAAACGATCTCCCGGCGGAAGCCGAACCAGTTCTTGTTCGTATGGCCTCCAAGTACCAGCTCACCATGACCGGCTACAAGCCATATGCGCCTATGCTGCCAGTAGAAGCCGAGAACCAGTCCAAGCATGACAATACCTGCCCCGACCCAGACGAAAGGCATCGCACGGTCCACACGAATGTTCAGATACGCCGTGGATTCCGAGAAATCCACATCACTCATGCTGCCTACCTCAAGCTCCAGGAACCGCCCGCTGCCGCCAAGCTTGTCGTTGATCGCCTTCATCTGGAACTTTTCCTTGTCGACCTGCTTCGGAAAATAAAAATACTGCTGTCCTCCGGCCGGCAGCTCCGGCCCTGTGATCAGAAACAGGAAGGCTGGAGCGTTAGGGTAAGGAGATTTGGACACTGGCCGCCCCTCTTCGTTCAAACCGAAGTCCATATATTTTTCTTTCAAAGACAGCGTATAGGGGCCTGCCTGAAACGACCGCTGCGGATTGTTCATGTCCAACTTGAACTTGCCGTATACCTCTCCATTCTTCGCATTGATAAGCTCGGGCTGCACCGAGCGCAGCACCGGAGTGAGGTCATAATCAAACTGATACGCTTTCAATCCGTTGTAGCTGAGCGGCGAGTTCACCTGAATATCATGCCTGGCCACCTCGGCCAGCTGCGGTTCCTTGGAGGGATCTGTGCAGTCAGCAGTGCATTCATAGAGAACAGCTTTGGTTTCGTATAGTTTCGGAAGGATCTTCTTCCCGCGGAATTCCTTGGGCATTTCCTCCTCAGTATAAAACTCCACGGTAAACTTCTCGTTTTTTAGATAATAGGTAGTTTCCGGAATTCTGACCGTGTCACCTTGCGGAAACGCAAGATGCTGATCCATGTTCAGACCGGGCAGCCCTCTGGCCAGCACAGCCAGCAGAAAAATAATCAGGCCAATATGTATGACATAGGGCCCCCAGCGGCTGAAGCGGTGCTTCTCGGCCAGCAGTGCGCCACCGTCGGTACGGACACGGTAGCCTTTCTTCTGGAGCGGCTCCGCCATACGTGCAACCCAGGCTTCAGGTTCCTCCTTCAGTTCAGTGACCAGCACCACCTTTTGGCGGGTCAGGAACTGGCGGTGCTTCCGGATCTTCTGACGGGTAAGCGCCTTGTAGAGAGGGAGTACACGGTCCAGGCTGCAAATGACCAGCGACGCTCCAATGAGCACAAGCAGCAGCACGAACCACCAGGATTCGTAGGTGTGCGAAAGGCCGAGTTTATAATAAATCTCCCCGGCTGTTCCGTACTTTTCTGGATAATAGGTTGCTGCATCAATATTGAGAAAAGTGCTCTCCTGGGGAAATATCGTTCCCAGCATGGAACCGAGCAATGTCAATACAATCAGGTATATGGCGATCTTGACCGAGGAAAAAAAGTTCCAGATCAGGTCGATCACCCCGGGATTCACCCGCTGTGAACGGCGGGCAACACCATCATACCGCATTTCGAGGTTCCCTGAAGAGCGCTGCTCCTCCCCGTCGAGCGGCTTGCCGCAGGCTTCACAGAGGACCGTGCCTACCGGGTTCTGGTGGCCGCATTCACATTTGGTGTTGCTGATCAGTGGCTTACGCTCCTTCACGGTCTCACCAGCTTCCCGATCTGATCATCAAGCGTGCTGAGATCCAGCTGGCCGATATGGATGCTGTCGATCTTGCCTTTGGCATTAATGAAGAAAGTGGTTGGAAGCGGTGACACGCCGTAGCTGCGGACAGCGTCGCGCCCGGTATCCATGACAACCGGAAAATTAATATCAACCAGCTTGACAAAATTCTCCACGGTCATCTGGTCTTCGCCGACATTTACGCCGACAACCACAACACCCTGCTCCTTCCACTTCTCCCACTGGGCCTGCAGGGCAGGCATCTCCTTGACGCAAGGGGCGCACCAGGAACCCCAAAAATTAAGCACAACAGACTTCCCCTTGTATTCGTCCAGCGTATGGGTCAGACCGTCTAGTCCAAGCAGGTCAAAGGAAGGTGCTTTTCCGCCTTCCCTGGGTTTCCCGTCTCCTCCGAACACCGAGGAGCCGATGGCATAACCCCCAAGCAAAATAATTACGAACAGAATGATGATTTGAACCGGCTTTCTCGCTCTGCCCACATGCCAGGCCCCCTTCTGTGACGCAACTCATTACTTTAGTTGATAGGTGTGAACATCCTATGAACATTATAACGAATATTGTCACCGAATTAGGAGGGGGAATTGTGAACATTATGTGTCCTTGCGTGTTGGGTTCGCTTTTAGCATACCGGCTTTGGCGATTTGCTGAAGATGATTGATCTCATCCTTGGTCAAATGGCGGTAGGAGCCGCGTTTGAGATTTTGCAGCAAAATATCCCCAAAGGAAATCCGTTTCAGGCGGATGACGGGATGGGAAATGGCTTCGAACATCCGCCGTACCTGACGGTTGCGGCCTTCATGGATGGTAATGCTGATGACCGTTTCTTTGTTTGCTTCATCAATATCCTTATATTCCACTTCTGCCGGAGCAGTCATCCCATCCTCCAGCTTGATGCCGGCTTTGAGCTTGTCCAGCGCGGTGCCATGCGGCACACCCTTGACCGTGGCCAGATAGGTCTTGGGCACATGATGCTTCGGATGCGTGAGCAGGTTGGCAAACTCCCCGTCATTCGTCAGCAGCAGCAGCCCTTCCGTATCATAATCCAGACGGCCCACAGGGTATACGCGCTCTTTGATGCCTTTGAGGTAGTCCGTTACTACCTTGCGTCCTTTGTCGTCGGAAGCGCTTGTAATCACACCCTTGGGCTTGTTGAACATAATGTAGATTTTGTTCTCGCCCCGGATCAGTCTACCGGCGACCTTGATTATATCTGTTGCGGGGTCCACCTTCGTGCCAAGCGTAGTTACGAGTTCCCCGTTGACTTCCACTTTACCGGCCAAAATCATTTCTTCACACTTGCGTCTTGACGCCACACCTGCCTGCGCCAATATTTTTTGTAGTCTTTCCATTTTTGACTATTCACCTCAGGTTAATGATAACCATCAGCGGGATAAATCACAAGTTCATTCCATGGAAAAAATGCTCCCGGACAGGTTTTGGTGTGGGGTTCCACGATAAGAGGGTCAATTTGATAACGCGCAGCCAATTCCAGGATAAGCTTGCCTGCCGCAAACAGCTGATTCTCCCGCCCGGACAGAGGCGGAAGCGTGTACTCTTCGCCATAGTTCCCTTCCAGGCAAACATGGATATATTCCGGGTCCGTAAGCAGCGGCGCAGCATAAATGGATCCATCTGGTCCCACCCAAAAGTCAAAGCCCTTGCCATTAATGGACGGACAGCGGGAATGATGCAGAATAAAGCCTTTATACTCCATCGTATGTCGGCCTCCCTCCGTATTGCTGGAATAGCATATGTTCGGAGGAGGAACGGGGTGACCTGCGGATGCTGTTTTTTTGCCCCATAGAAATCGTTCATAAATAGCGGCAGCGGAAAATGCGAACATAACATAACCATGATGTAAGGAAGCAGTCATCTAAATCGATTGTTCGGGATATGGGAGATTCTTACACTAAAGAGGACAGCTAATCAAACTATATTTTAATACGGAGGAAAAATGAATGCTGCTTAAAAGAACATGGGAAAAACAGATCATCACCATTGTAACTGCAGCCGGGATGCTGCTCGGAGGTTCCGGACCCGTCTCAGCCGCACAGCCGGCTCTAAATCCGCTGCCCTATGCGCATGAGATTAAATCACTGACAAGCGAAAACTACAGCGACCTTTCTTTTTTGAAGCCGCTGCTGAAGGACAAAACGGTCGTCAGCCTTGGCGAAAATTTCCACCGGGTTGGCGAATATGCCAGCATGAAGACGAGATTGGTAAAATATCTGCATGAGGAGCTGGGGTTTGAGGTCATCGCTTTTGAATCGGGGGTGGCTGAGGCTTCTGTCGTCAACGATGTGGCTGATGAATTGACTTCAGCAGATATGATGGATAATTCCATTTTTGATATCTGGAAATCCGCAGAAACCCTGGAGCTGTTCAACTACATCAAACAATCCAGGCAGACGGACAAGCCTTTGCAGCTGGCCGGATATGATATGCAATATACGTCCCCAATGCTGACGCTGGCAGTCCGCAGCTTCATTTCTAAGGTCAACGCTGCTTATGGCAAAGAATTTATGGATTTTGACCAAGAAGCCATTGAACAATACTTTGGACTGATCAATCAATACAGCCTGGAGACCAAAAGCAATCCTGTTTACCAGCAGAAGATAGGCCAACTCATCCAAAAGTATGTTCCTAAATATAAGGAATACATCAGGTTCATTCAGGAACACCGGGTACCGTTAGACGCAGCTTACCCCAATGCGCCCCACACGGCAGATACCATCCTGAAAGGGCTGGAGGACCGTGTGGCAATTTTCACGCAGGCACAGATCAAGAGTGTACGTGAAATATACGAAGCCCGGGACAGAATCATGGCTGAGCATGTGGAATGGCTGATGAAGGCCAGATACCCCGGCAAAAAGATCATTCTGTGGGCCCACAATGACCATTTGGCTAAAAACACTTCAGACATACGCGTCTTTGAGAAAGGGAAGTGGCAAAACAGTTTTACCAGCATGGGCGAACTGCTGCATCAGAAGTTGAAGGATAAAATGTATGTGGTAGGCTTTTATATGAACCGGGGCAAAGCGGCAGCCATTTCAACATTGAAGGAATTTCCTATCGGCCCGATGCCGAAGGGGACCCTGGAAGCGAGAATCATGCAAAGCGGGTATTCCCGGACCTTTGTAGACCTCGCCGGGCATACCAAAGCAGGCCCAGGCAACAGCTGGATGTTTCAGCCGCAATATGCTGCTGAAGACGGGCTGACCAGAGAGGTTATTGTTCCGATGGCGATGAAATTCGTGCCGAAGGAGCAGTTCGACGGCCTGATCGTCATTGATAAAGTATCCCCGCCAACCCGTAACTATTAAAAAGGATCTTCCGGGCCATCTAAAAAGGACACTCCGTGCTATCCGGTTGCCTGCTAGCCGAAGACCAGCAGACATACAGCAATAGCTGCGATGAAGCCGACAATGTCTGAGAACAGCCCGACCTTGAGGGCGTAACGCCCGTTGCGGATGCCCACAGCACCAAAATAGACGGTCAGCACATACAAAGTGGTATCCGTGCTGCCCTGGATGGTAGAGGCAATCATGCCAATCAGGGAATCAGGACCGTGAACGCTGATCAGATCGGTGGTATACGCCAGCGAGCCGGTGCCTGTGAGCGGACGCAGGAGGCCAAGCGGCAGCACTTCCGGCGGCACGCCTATTCCCTTCAGGGCGGGAGCGATGAAGCCCATCAGGAAGTCCAGCGCGCCGGAGGCGCGGAAGACGCTGATGGCGACAAGCATGCCCACCAGATGGGGAATAATGGCGATGGCCGTACCGAAGCCGTCCTTGGCACCTTCGACAAAGGACTCGTAGACCGGGACCTTGCGTGTAAAGGCGTACAGGGGGATGAAGGTAATCATGACCGGAATCGCCCAGGCCGAGATAAGACTGATTAGCTGGAACAAGGCAGGCTCACCCTTTCAGAGAAGAATACGGGAGCGGAGTGTTCCCTCTGGTAGAATCCCCGGACCTGGCGGCTGGCGGTCCGGGCGGCCTGCGCAGCAGAGCCAGGCGGCGGCACAGCCGGTCTGCTGCAATGGCGGCCAGTGTCGCCACCGCCGTAGCCGCCAGTGTTGTGCCGACGATGGCTGCCGGGTCGGACGAGCCATAGTTCAGCCGGATGGCAATCAGCGTTGCAGGGATCAGGGTAATGCTTGCGGTGTTCAGCGCCAGCAGGGTACACATGGCCGGGGTCGCCGTCTCCTTGTCCGGATTCAGTGTCTGCAGCTCCTGCATCGCCTTGATGCCCATCGGTGTGGCTGCATTGCCCAGCCCCAGCAGATTGGCGCTCATGTTGGAAAGGATATAGCCGATCGCCGGATGGCCCTTGGGCACATCCGGGAACAGAAAAGATACAACCGGCCCCAGCACTTTGGCAATTTTCTTCAGCAGGCCCGCATCCTCCGCCACCCGCATGATTCCCATCCAGAACACCAGTACACTAATCAGGCCAAAGCTGACAGTAACCCCGCTTTTGGCTCCATCGAACACGGCTGCCGTAAATGCATCCATGCGGCCGTTCACGGCCGCAAACACAAAGCCGATAAGGATCATCCCCAGCCAGATCCCGTTAATCATATGCTTCTCCCCCATTTCTCCCGCTTCTGATTATTTCCCGGCGCCTATTCGGAAAAGCGCCCGCAGCGCACTGCCGAGTGCCTGCAGCCAGTTGTCCGCCGGATAGGCGGCGGCTCCTGCCGGTTGAAACCTCTTCTCGTAAGGTGACTGCTCCGGAGGCAGCTGATCCGGCAAATAGACCGGAACCCGGCCGATCTCCTTGCCGCCGAGCTGCAGCACCAGCACGCCCTTGATGCCAAAGCTGCTGCTTCGTGCCCCCTTCCCCTCTGCCTCCGAAGTGCCGCGGCTCAGTTCCAGCTTGGTCACAAGCCGCGCTTCCTCTCCCTGGCCAAGCGGATAGGCAAACGTCCTGCCGGGGACGAAATTGTAGCCGCTGATGCCTTCACCGCGCTCGATAAGCGTCTTCAGCGGGTAGTGATTGAAGCCGTAGTCCAGCAGCGCGGCATGGTCATTCCAGTCATTCCCGTCATTCAGCGTAACAGCGACCAGCTGCTGGCCGCCGCGGGTGGCGGAGCTGACGAGGCAGCGCAGCGCTTTTTTGGTATATCCGGTCTTTACTCCATCCGCTCCCTCGTACAGGCGCAGCATTTTATTTTTATTCAGCCACTTGTAGTCCCATGGCTCATACGGGTTATCTGCCGTTTTCACCTGGGTCTTCACAATCTGCTTGAATACCGGATTATGCATAGCATAGGCTGTGAGCACAGCCAGGTCATTCGCGCTGGAATAGTGCCCTTCCGCATCGAGTCCATGGGGATTGGCAAAATGGGTGTTTTGCAGCCCCAATTCCTCCGCCTTGGCATTCATCAGATAGACGAAGCCTTCTTCCGACCCTCCTACATGCTCGGCAATTGCCGTAGCCGCATCATTGCCTGAGCGCAGCATCAGTCCATAGAGCATATCCTCCAGCGGCATTTCCTCCCCCTGCTTCAGATATAAGGAGGAGCCTTCCTTAGCAAAGGCATTTTTGCCGACCTTGACCTTGGAATGCAAATCACCGTTCTCTATGGCAACTAGCGCAGTCATGATCTTAGTCAGGCTGGCAATCAGCATAGGCTCGTCCCCACGGCTGCTGTACAGAAGCCTTCCGGACTCTACATCAATCAGCGCCGCGGCCCTGGCATGGGTGGATATGGAACTGTTCTCGGCCCGGATTAAGGGCTGGGGAACCACACACAGCAGCAGTGCGCACAATATTAGAATCAGCAGTACCTTAAGGTTTGATGTCTTCATGTTCATCCTCCGGCTTCTTATCTGTTCACTTGTGTTGTACAAGTGTATGCGGGGCAATGGGATGGTATGTCCATCTCTTCCGCTGCAAGCTTTATCATCACAAAAAG
Organism: Paenibacillus graminis; assembly: GCF_000758705.1. Taxonomy (NCBI): domain Bacteria; kingdom Bacillati; phylum Bacillota; class Bacilli; order Caryophanales; family Paenibacillaceae; genus Paenibacillus; species Paenibacillus graminis. The sequence goes on from NZ_CP009287.1 coordinate 4,691,064, forward strand.
GGACACCGCCTGTTTGAGGCGATATCCCTGTTGTCTGCCGCTGCATCCTTCAGGTAGTACCCATAACGCTAATGAGTCGAGGAATCTGAAGTGACCGGTTTTTTAACCACTTTTTCGGTAACTGAAGCTACTACCTGCGAACCAACAGGTGTGCCATTCTGTGATGATTCGCCATTCTGAGACGATGCGTTACTTGGGAACATGGTCTGAATTTTGTCGATGAGACCCGGAGTCGCATCAATAATTTTCTCGAACAGATGGGTCTGGTTATCCAGCGGCACAATGTGCACACCTTCTTTGCCGACAACAAGAAATGCGATTGGCCGAATGGATACCCCGCCGCCGCTGCCGCCGCCGAACGGAAGCATTTTGACGCCGCTTCCAGTGCCATTGATACCCGGAGCATCGTCTTCCACGCGGAAATCACTGCCCCCTGCGGCAAAGCCGAAGGCAACTTTACTGATAGGCAGAATGACACTGCCATCCGGAGTTTCTACCGCGTCGCCGACAATCGTATTGACATCCACCATGCCTTTAATATTTTCCATAGCGGTCTGCATGAGACCTTGAATCGGGTGATCTGACATCTAAGTACTCCTCCTCTGCTGTTTGAAAGATAGGGGAATTGCCTACTCTTGTACAGTCTGCTCATATATCGGGCATGATATGTACAGCACTCTAATAAAAAAATACGCTGGATGTGAAGCTGCCGACTGGTGCTTTGTCCAGATCTAACCTTCGCAATTTCGCCTCACATAAAATCGGCTTAAGAGGCCAGAATGATGGCTAAGCAGTAAAATCTATATAAGGAGGCTGAGCAATGGACTTCGCGAAAATTTGGCAGGCAGACATGGAAGGCAATGGTTTGCTGCCTTTGATTATGGGTGGGAGCGACATGCAAAAAGACCCCCTAAAGGGGTACGTGATCGTAGATGTGAATCCACTGTCCGGTGAGAAGGCCGGGGCGGGGACCGGCAAGACTCCAATCACTGTGTTCAAGGAGGTCGTTATCCCTGACGGCAAACGGCATTCCTATGACCTGTTCAGAAAGCTGAAGAATAATTACGAATCGGTGTTTGGCGGCAAAGAGGCGGCTTCGGCTGCAGAACATGAAGATATTCATGAATTTCTGTCCTATTCCGCGGTTTCGGCACCTTTACGTCTGGCCCGCAAGTATGCCGAGGATCACCATCAGATTAAGGCCGGGTGCTCCAAAGAAGAATGGGTGGAGACGCTTAGATCAATCTGGTTCCAGCCCCATAAAGACGGCACCTCATTTTTTGAGCATGTTTTTATTGGAGAACGGGGCAGCAAATGGGGCGGACCGCAATTTTGGTACAACTACTATCTGAATGAGGAACCTTACGAATCTCTCGTGAAAGAGGATTCTAACGTCGTTACCAAGCATGCCGGGGCCGGGCAGACTGAAAAAAACAACCTGGCTGAAGTTATCACCATAAAATATACAATTGCAAAAACCCAAAACAACGGGGACCAGCAGACCCAAAGCCAAGATATTGGCGGATTGTTTGCAGGGATCAGTGCGGAAGGGCTGATGGCCCTGGGAACCGTAGCCTATCTGGATGGCCGGACCCAGATCCCTATGGAGCTTAACGGAAAGTCCTTTGATCTCATCATGCATAAGACGGGAGACCGCGAAAAGAATCCGCAAAGCTTCTATCCTCAAATGAAGACACCTGTTCTCGCTTAGCGCCCGTAACAGCCCTGCAAAATTCCCTGGCAGCCCGCACTCCCTGCGGCGCTGCCTTTTGGTGCGATACTGCCGCAGCCGGGTTAATCCGCCTCCTTCTGTGGGGAAACCGCGGGATTGCGGCTAAGCAGCTCTTTCCAGTACCGCAGCCCGCCCTGTACCTTGGAGGCCCGCCGCAGAAGCCGGAGCCCCGAATAAACGGCATGACCCATTGAAAGCTTGCCTACGCATACCGCCTCCGTGGCAAAGGATATCTCATCTGAGAACACAGGCGCAACAAACATCCGCGGAGATTTTTTCAGCCGGACATACCTGGATATCCACCCTGCCAGCGTCCATTTCAGCCCCCAGCATGCTCCCGCTGCCGTTGCCGTATATGCTGCATCGCCCAGCGAGAAATCGGTAGACCAATCCAGCTTGGTAATCTCGACATGAGAAAGTGTATCCTTCAGCCATTTGTTCAGACCATGCGTTGCCTTAATGGCTTTACGGATATTCTTCAGCCAACGGGTAACCGACTCCTTGTCGATTTGCTCATCCTTGTCTTGATCCTTCCGAATGGGTGCAATGCCGCTTTCTTCAAGCTTTACTTTGATGCCCTGCTCCATTCCTTGGAACACGAGTTTAGGCAGCTCATAGTGAAATTTGACCAAGCCAAACAGGGCTTTCAAATCTAATTCGATCCGGTCATCTTTTCCCAGCCTGCACACCCGGAGATGAAAATGTATGTATGAAGTAAAAATCACTAACAGCACTACAATCACCAGCAGCAGCAGCGCTAAGGGTATTGCCAGCCATAACGTCACGAATGTAACCTCCATGCAACAATAATGAGGAGCCTTGCACTAGTATGGCATTCAGGGCTGGAAATAATTCCGCGCACATGCAAAAAAGCCCCATAGCCCCATCCATGATGCCTTCGGCATTTAGGTGAATGGGCTATAGAGCTTCTGCTTGTATACATCCGGCGGCTTACGCCTGTTCCGTATCCTCAAAGGTCATCTGGCTGTCCAGCTTGCTGAACAGAAGCTGTGTCTCCTCTTCCAGGTCGTCGGAGGAAGCGTCGAAGTTTGAAGGTTCCGGCAGCTCCTTCAAATCAGCCAGCCCGAAACTCTCAAGGAATGATTTGGTGGTTCCATACAGAATGGGGCGGCCTACCGCTTCCGCACGCCCGACCTCGTGAATCAAATCCTTGTTGTTCAGGGTATGAATGGCCCGCTCAGACTTCACACCGCGGATCTCCTCAATTTCCACACGGGTTATCGGCTGGCGGTAAGCGACGATGGCCAGTGTCTCCAGCGCAGCCTGGGACAGGGATGCACGTGAAGGTGAATAAGCCAGCCTTTCGAAATAAGGCGCATGGTCAGGCAGTGTAGCCAGGCGGTAGTTCCCGGCAATCTGCACTACCTGCAGGCCGCGTTCCTGGGATACATAATCCTCCTTCAGCTCCTGCAGCGCTTTGCCGGCAATATCCGGCCGCTGCTCCGTAATCTCGGCGATCTGGCGGACAGACAGGCCTTCATCTCCGGACAGGAACAGCAGGCCTTCAATAATTGATTTCAGCGTTTTGAATTCCACTGAGATCTTCTCCCCCTCTCCACTCCATGACAATGTCATCAAATAATTTCTCTTGGTAGCAGAATATCGCCTTCATCTTCATCAGCTCCAGGATGGCGAGGAAGGTAACCACGATCTCATGGCGGGCCATTTCATCATCCAGCAGCGCTGAGAAGCGCATTCTGCCGCCTGTCCCCTTGCGCTGGAGCGCAGCCGATACATCCCGTATTCGGTCCTTTACGGATATTTCATCCCGGGTAATCCGCTGGTAGGAGGATCTCCTGGCCGCCTTGCTTAGCGCCTTCCGGAATGCGGCGATCAGGTCGGCCGTATGCAAGCCCTTGAGCGTATTATCGATTTGGGCCGGCACAAAAGGACCCAGGTCCTCCGGCTCCTTGGTAAAGATCAGGCTGCGTTCACTCTCCATATCCAGCAGCTGCACGGCAATGCTCTTGAATTTGCGGTATTCGATCAGCCGCTGAACCAGCTCTGCACGCGGATCATAATCATCGTCCTCGTAATATTCGAAATCCTCGATTTCAATTACCGGCGGCTTCGGCAGCAGCAGCTTGCTCTTGATCGACAGCAGCGTTGCAGCCATCACCAAGAATTCACTGGTGATATCCAGCTCAAGCTCCTGCATACTCCGCAGATATTCCATGTACTGCTCGGTGATCTCGCTGACCGGAATGTCCTGGATGTCGATTTCCGCCTTGTCTATTAAGTGCAAGAGCAAATCGAGCGGACCTTCGAACGTCTCCAGCTTGTACAATACAGTCACGCGGTTTCCTCCCGCCAAAAAAAAGTAAAGTGCAGCGCCGCCCGGGCGCTACACAAGTAGAAAGATCTTATGGTTCATGCTTTCTTCTCATACATATAAATAAGCACGATTTCAGCTGATTCGTCAAGAGGTCTCTTATTTAAAAAGCTTGTTCAGGTTCGCCATTTCAATGGCAGAGGTCGCAGCATCCCAGCCTTTATTGCCAGCTTTGGTTCCGGAGCGCTCAATGGCCTGCTCGATATTTTCGGTAGTCACTACGCCAAAAATGGTTGGAATACCGGTCTTCAGATTGATTGCCGCCACCCCTTTGGCAACCTCATTGCACACATAATCATAATGGGTTGTAGATCCGCGAATGACGGTTCCCAGCGCGATTACCGCATCGTATCTGCCGCTTTCCGCCATTTTCTGGGCGATCAGAGGAATTTCGAACACTCCCGGAACCCAGGCCACATCTACTTCATCATCAGCTACACCATGACGCTTGAACGCATCAAGCGCACCGGACAGCAGCTTACTGGTAATGAACTCATTGAAACGTCCCACAACTACCCCGTACTTCAGTCCTTCGGATACTAAATGTCCTTCTAAATAATTCGGCATTGTATTCATCTACCCTTCATTAGTAAGTGATATGGATGTTACAGCTTGGAATCCTCATTTTGCTCGATGTTGTCAAAAGTCAGCAGATGGCCCAGCTTGGCCTGCTTGGTATGGAGATAATTGGTGTTGTCCTTGTTCTCCGGCATTTGAATCGGCACACGTTCCACAACCTCAAGACCGTAGCCTTCCAGTCCTTTGATCTTACGCGGATTGTTGGTCAGCAGCCTGATCTGGCGCACACCCAGATCCTTAAGAATCTGAGCTCCGATGCCATAGTCGCGCAGGTCTGCCGGGAAGCCCAGCTTCAGGTTGGCATCCACTGTATCCAGACCTTCCTCTTGAAGCTTATATGCGCGGAGCTTGTTGATCAGGCCGATGCCTCTGCCTTCCTGGCGCATATACAGCAGAACCCCCCGGCCTGCTGCTTCGATCTGGCGCAGCGCCGCTTCAAACTGCGGGCCGCAGTCGCAGCGGTGGGAGTGGAACACATCCCCGGTGAGGCATTCGGAATGCACACGGACCAGCACCGGTTCTTCACCGGAAATATCGCCTTTGACCAAAGCGACATGCTCTTTGTCATCCACTTCATTCGTGTAGGCGATCGTCTGAAAGTCACCGAAATCCGTCGGCAGGTTGACCGAAACCTCACGGGTGACCAGATGCTCCTTCTCATTACGGTAATGAATGAGATCCTTAATGCTGATCAGCTTGAGCTCATGCTTGCGGGCAATCTCGACGAGATCCGGCAGACGGGCCATAGTTCCATCTTCCTTGACCACTTCGCAGATCACGCTGGCAGGATAGGCGCCGCACATGCGGGCCAGGTCCACAGCAGCTTCCGTGTGTCCGGAGCGGCGCAGCACACCGCCTTTTTTGGCAATCAGCGGAAACATATGCCCCGGTCTGCGGAAGTCGGAAGGCCTGGCGTTCGGGTCCATCAGCGCTTGAATGGTTTTGGATCTTTCTGCGGCTGAGATACCGGTGGTGGTATCTATGTGATCGACTGATACGGTAAAAGCCGTGCCATGGTTGTCGGTATTATGTGCAACCATAGGCTGCAGATCCAGTTCTGCGGCCCGCTCTGCCGTAATCGGCACACAGACCAGCCCGCGTCCCTCTGTAATCATGAAGTTAATCACTTCCGGTGTGGAGCGTTCGGCAAGTGCGATGAAGTCCCCTTCATTTTCACGGTCCTCATCATCCACTACGATAATGACCTTACCGCGCATCAGATCATAAATTGCGTCCTCAATGGGGTCCAGAACACTATCGTTCTTGGTTGGCTCGCTCATCTTTCTGTCCTCCTGACAGCTTGGCGCACCCTTATCAGGGCTTAGGCACAAGCCTGCTCATTATTTATACAAACCCGTTCGCCGCCAGAAAATCACGGCTGATCCGGGAGCTGTTCTCTTCTTCCACATTCCCTGCACGTGAACCATAGTTAAGGAGATGGTCTACATACTTGCCAAGCACATCGCATTCCAGATTGATCCGGTCCCCGGTCCGCTTATGGGCCAGGACCGTCTCACCGAGCGTATGGGGAATGATGGATACGGTAAAGGTAGAAGCCGAAGCGTCGACCACGGTCAGGCTGATGCCGTCAATGGTGATGGAGCCTTTGGGAATAATGAACTTAAACAAAGATGTACGCTCTGGAGCAATCTCGAAGACGACCGCATTCTGGTCGCGCTTGACGCTGCGGATTTCACCGGTTCCGTCTACATGGCCTTGCACAATATGTCCGCCGAATCGTCCGCCGGCAGCCATGGCCCGCTCCAGGTTCATCCTGCTTCCGCTGCGCAGCTCCTTGAGCGTGCTGTTGCGGTAAGTCTGAGGCATGACGTCAACGGTAAAAGAATGATCGCCGATTGAAGTTGCCGTCAGACAGACGCCATTCACCGACACGCTGTCGCCGATTTTCAAGTCATTCATAATGAGGGATGCGCCGATGTTCAGCACCATCATTTCGCCTCCGCTGGTCACCCCCCGCAGCACACCGACCTCTTCAATCAAACCTGTGAACATCTGATCGCCTCCTGATATTTGCTTTAACGGATAGGCGTGCCGCTGATACACACATTATCCCCGAGCACTTCCACTTCCAATCCTTCAAGTGTGATCGCGCTTTGCATCAGCTCTACGCCCGGAAAGTCGAAGGTTCCGGGTGCGGCTGCGCCACCACCGACGATTTTTGGAGCGAAAAACAGGATCACACGGTCCACCAGACCGCTCTCCAGCATTGCACCGTTGAGAGTTCCGCCGCCTTCCAGCAGGATCGAACCTATCTCCAGCTCGCCCAGGCGGGTCATCGCTGTCTTGAGATCCACCCGCGGTCCGGCGCCGCTGACAACGATCTGCACCCCGGCGTCCAGCAGTGCCGCCCGCTTCACCGGATCAGCAGATTCGGTAGTGACGACAATGGTAGGTGCCCGGCCATCAAGGACGACAGCAGCATCAAGCGGAATCCGCAGCATAGAGTCAATCACGATCCGGACCGGATTCAGTCCCGGTACTTCCATCCTCGTGGTTAAGGAGGGATTGTCAGCAATCACGGTGTTGACGCCGACCATAATTCCCTGGTGACGGTGGCGCAGCGTGTGCACAATCTCCCGCGCCTGTCCATTGGATATCCATTTACTGTCCCCGGTCCGGGTGGCCAGCTTCCCATCGAGCGTGCTTGCGCTCTTCAGCGTGACAAAAGGCTGCCTGGTCAGGATATACTTGATGAATTTCTCGTTCAGCCGCAGAGCCCGGCTTCGGAGCAGCCCTACCTCAACTTCAATTCCCTGTTCCCGCAGCATGGTGATGCCGCGTCCGGCAACCTGGGGATTGGGGTCCTCACAGGCCACGACCACACGGGCAACCCCTTCATCGATCAGCCTCTGGCTGCAGGGGGGTGTCTTGCCATAGTGACTGCAAGGCTCCAGAGTCACATAAGCCGTACTCCCTTGAGCCTTGCCTGCCGCCATATTCAGCGCGTGCACTTCGGCGTGGCCTGTGCCGCGCTGGAGATGGGTGCCCAGGCCAATCATGGCTCCATCCTTCACGACAACACAGCCGACTACCGGATTAATGCCGGTCTGGCCTTGCGCTCTTTCCGCCATATCCAGTGCGAGTGACATATAAAATTCGTCATTCATTGTATCCATGTCCTGCCTCCGATCGTTGTGCTGCTCTAGCTTTTGCCCAGTTCAAAACAGAAAACCCGCCTCAATCTCCAGGTGGAGTTCAAGACGGGTTATACGAGAGTTTACTGGCAGTTCTAATAAAACTGTACGTTTCACCGTCAAAAAAGACCGAATGTGAAAGTTCGCACATAATATTGGAATACACTGCAGTACGCCTGTCTATATAAGCACAAACGCTAATCTCTCCTTCTTCCATCCAGACTATACTGTCGGTCCCGGAATTGCACCGGGTCCACCGTCCGTATAATATATACGAAGCGGGTAGCGGACTAAGCAGTGCAATCAGCTTGTTCAGCCAATCACAGTTGCATCACCGCCGGTAGGGAATTACACCCTGCCCTGAAGGATTGATCTATTTAATTAGTTTTCAGGTTTTGCCTACAACAAAATTATCACTTTGCTACCGGAAATGCAAGTGCGTTTATGAAATTAACTTTATTTATGTAACTTAATTATCCTTTTGAGCCTGCTTGTCTGTACGCAATAAATCACGGATCTCTGTTAACAAGGCTACTTCAGGTGCCGGTGCAGGGGTCTCCACTACCTCCACTTTCACGGGCTCCTTGCGCTTGAAACGGTTAGCCAGCTTGACTACCATAAAGATTGAGAAGGCAATGATAAAGAAATCGACAACCGACTGCAGAAACACCCCGTATTTCACTACGGCATCTCCATAGGAAAAGGATAGTCCATTCAAATCAATACCCCCGGTAAGCATTCCGACCAGCGGCATGATAATGTCCGTCACCAGCGAAGAGACGATCTTCCCGAACGCTGCACCAATGACCACCGCCACCGCCAGATCCAGCACATTCCCCTTCAAAGCAAACTTTTTAAATTCTTCCCACATTTGTCTTCCTCCAACATCTTGAATTTGAAGTTATTATAGCATTTCTGACGACGGTTTAAGAAGCATCTGGAGGGTATAGCGTTTTTTCTTGCTGCGAAAGAGCCTATGCATGCAGTTCCAGGTAAGTTGCTTGAATAAATTGGGTGTAGACCGACGAAGGGTACTTCCCTACTCTTTCGTTTGCGATTTCCGACTGTTGGCGTGCTTCCTCCATTTTCCCTTGTCTTGCGTAAATTTTGGCTTTGTAGGCATATGAAGTGAAGACAGCTGCACGGTCCAGCGGATGGTAGGCATCGTCAGGCAGGGTAACTTTGGACAGGGCCGCGAGCGCTTCTTCATCCCGGCCCAAATGATACAGGGCAATACCGGTTTGCAGGAAACAACTCGATTCATACCTGCTCCCCTTGCTTTGATACTTCTGCCCAAGCACGATGGCCTCTTCATACCGCCGTTCCGCATTAGCCAGTCTGATCTCGGCCAGATGGACAAGCTGCACAGATTGCTCATCCTCTGTAAACTGCACGAACAGCTTAGCCTTATCCAGATACATCCCCGCTTCTTCGAGATTCCCGGACATCAGGGCAAGGCTGGACAATACACGGTATAGATGATCTGTCAAATAATACACGCCCTCCTCCCGTGACAGGGCAATGGCCGCAAGCGCCGCCCTCCGGCTTCCATCATATTGACCCAGCGCCGATAAAGTCACACTCTCCGCATAATGCAGGTCGATTTCGAATAGAAAATCGTTGCCGGTTTTTTTACTTACATAGTCATCCCTGACCCGCAGGATCAGTTCGAGGCTCTCGCTGTACCGGCTCTGCGTGAAAAGCAGGGCATAGGCCAAATACTGAACTTTAGCACTTTCCACGTATAAATTGAACCGTTCGTAAATCTCGACGGCCCGCCGGATCGCCTCTTCTCCTCCCTCCGTTCCTGTATAGTAGCAGGCATTCACATAGAATCCCATCAGCCGTGCGGCATCCACCGTCATGGGAAGTCTCCCGTCCATTAGGGGTTTAACTGCGGATACAACCGCCTGATAGTTTTTGTGCTTGGACAGGGCTTCAATATCGTGCACCAGGCGGGTAAGATCTGCGCTTTGCTCCTCTCCAAGAAAATAACCTGCGTCCACCCCAAGACGCGCAGCCAAAATTTGCAGACTGCGCATGGAAGGCAGCGCTCTGCCGTTTTCGATTTGGCTGAGCATACTCTTGGTCATATCATCACCGGCCAGATCACTCTGTGTGAGCCGTTTGCTTGTACGCAAGGATTTGATCTTATCTCCAATCGTTTGTTTGCTTGTCATTTATAAGGGCCATCCTTCTGTCCGTATTGTCTCCAGTATAGCGTAAACGAAAACTCTGAGAAAGTGATGTTAAATATAATTTAACTTTTTATTGCATATCAACCACTTCCAGCTTAGAATAAGTTTAATAATATTTAACTTTATTTGAAGGGAGCTGCGCATGAAGATTAATGCCCATGTTTTTTCATCCCCAAGCAACCGGAATATGCTGCTGTTCTTTACAGGCAAACTGGCATCTGTCCTGGGCTCCGGAATGTATACCTTCGTTGTGGGATTATCTATTCTGAAGCTCACAGGCTCTGGAGGAAGCTTTGCAGTTACGATGGTATGCGGACTGCTGCCCCGGATCCTGCTTGCACCCTTCGCCGGCGTTACCGCAGACCGGATGAACCGCCGCATGCTGCTGGTCTGCTCTGATCTTGCCGCCGTCCTGACGCTTCTGCTGGCCTTTCTGGCCGTCTCCCTGGGAGGTGTGTCCCTGCTTCCTGTCTATGCGTCCTTGGTTCTGCTGTCCGTCTGCTCCACCTTTTATGGAATTGCCGTCTCCTCCTCACTGCTGCAGCTTGTGGATACGGGACAAATCCAGCGGGCAGGGTCGCTTAATCAAATGGCCGGTTCCATCGGCAGCCTGCTCGCGCCAGTACTCGGCGGAATGCTGTACGCCATGGTCCCCCTCAAGCTGTTCATGCTGCTGAACGCGGCGGGCTTTGCCGTTTCGACCCTCATGAGCTGTGGTTTGCGGTTCAAACCCTCCGCAGCTACCGTAGTGCACGGTGAGCTGCCTGACCCAGTCCCAGGAAACGATGTTCCGCAGGTACAAACCAAAGTATTGGCAGAGCTGCGGAGCAGCCTTGCCGGAGGCATTTCTTATGTTTTTAAGAAACCTGTCATCCGCGCAGTAATCAACATCGTTTTCTGGGTCAACTTTTTCGTGGTATCGCTGAATGTTGTAATGCCCTTTGTCGCTGTGAAGTCCCTTTCGCTCTCTTCCAGCCAATATGGCACCATTAATGCCATGCTGGCGGCAGGCATACTGGCAATGTCCCTGCTGCTGACCGTCCGCCGCCAAAAAAGCAGCCCCGCCAGCTCGCTGATCCTCGGCCTGTCCACACTTGGCCTCCTGTTTATAGCAATGGCGTTCCCAATGCTGTTTTCGTTCAGCACCACTTCCGCTTATCTTTTTCTGCTTGTGCTGATGTTTCTTGTAGGTATCACGGTGATAAATATCAATATTCCCGTCCAGGTTTACCTGCAGCAAACGGTTGAAGAAGAATATCGCGGAAGAGTGTTTGCAGTCGTCGAGACTGCATCAGGAGCCATCGCGCCAGCAGGGATGATTGTGTATGGGCTGCTGTTGGACCGGATTCCGTCCGGTCTCCTGCTGCTGGCTTCCGGCGTTGCGATTGTATTAGTCGCACTGTTAGGACGAAAAGGACTAAAAAACGGCCGGGAGCTGGAGAGCATGCAGGAGCAGGAACCCCTTCCGGAGCTTCATGCCTGAGAAGGCTGCTGAAACGACGATACTGTACGCAGAAACCACTTTCAGAGCTTCATGTTTGAGAGGGAAGCTGAGAACGCCGATGCTGTAAGCAGCCGTGTTGGGGTTAGGGTTGTCCGTGGAGCCTCATTTCCATCTCCGTGGTAACCTTATGTTCCCTTCTACTTCTGCAGCTCCAACCTCCTCTTTGCACCAAACGGCAGCTCAAGTGGAAAAAGTCCACTTCATTTTTCCTTTCCTGCCCCTCAGCAAGCGTTAGTGGGAAAAAGTAAACTTAATTCGGCCGTTTCGGCCGTTTCGGGTAAATCCACTTCGAATAAGTCTACTTTTTCCACCTAATACCTTCTGTTGAAGGCTTTTGAGCCGATTTAGGTTCCCTAATTCCACTTCACTTCCTGAGATTCGGGCAGTATTGGACTTTGCTTTGGATTGCAAGCTCGTCCGTCCCAGCATGCCTTGTATGTGATTTCTATTCGTCAGACCGAGGGTTTGCCTCCGGCTTCCTTCAGATTCCGCCTCGCGGCGGACACCCTTGCCCTTGGCTAACAGTTCCTACTGCCAAGCCTGTAGCGGACTTTCACCGCCTAGTTATCGCCCATGCCGGGCGTATCACACAAAGCGGGCAGCGCCAAGGCGTTGCCCGCTTCTTCATGAGCGCCAGCGGAGTCATGGTGCCGACTCTTGCATGACGGCTCGATGCGGGCGCAGCCTAGCAGAGCGCGCATCAAGCCGTCATGCCTTCCCCCGATCTCACCGGCAACGCGTCTGACCTGGCCTTAAGCTCAGTGCGGGGTGTGAAGCGACGGACAGGAACCTAGAGCGCCTTGGCTGGGGCGCTTTTGCTCGGCTGGTTATCGCCGGAGAACCCCGCAGCGGGGCGTACCGGCTCTAAGGCGGCAAGAGCGGCCCACTAAGAGCCGGCAGCATCAGCCCAACCTCTATTTAGACCTTCTGTTTCTTTCCTTTGTAAGAACAAAAAACGCCCAAGTGGAAACCACCTGAATGCTTTTTTATTACTCCTCCATAATTAGTAGCCTATTTGTATTTATTTTATATGTAATTGTTTACTCATAAATATATTTATAGTAAAATTTACCTTGTAATTATATTCATTTTAATACAAGGAAGTTGGTTTTATAGTAAAATACACCTTTTTTTGTTTTGCTTCAAACCAAATTTCACTCCAAATCCTTTTACAGAAAAGAGGTTCTAAATTGAAAAGTAAAATTAAGGCTATCTTGTCCCTATCTCTACTCGGAACTCTAGCAGGCACAATATTTATCGGAAATGCTGATGCTGATTTATATGGATATAAACGTAAAAATGGTGGTATTTTTAGCGCATGGTACGACTCGTCAGTTGCATCCTATGGTTATATAGGTACGTATGATACAGCACGTTCTAATTGGGGCGGAATTAGTTCCAATGTCTCTATTAGTAAAGCTTCATCACCTAATGGGAATAGTATTGATGAGTACTATGCTGGGACTACAAGCGATCCCTTACTGTTAGGTTTAAATGTTGCCTATAATGTTTTTTGGCCGGGAAATATTCCTGTTAATAAATATGAAAAAAATTGGGATTATTCAGTAAATTCTTTGTATCACAATAACGTTACTGTTCCTAATGACGCTGCTGCCTCTGCACTTAAAGCTCGATTCACAGCAACACACGAAATCGGTCACTCTTTAGGATTAGATCACACCACAGGTACAAATGCTCAAAATTCTGTAATGAAAGGCGGTTGGCAAGGTAACGAAACATCTGCCAGTCCTACAACTTACGATAGAAATCAATTAAAATCTATTTACGGAAATTAATTAAGGGAGACTAAATATGAAAACTTATAATATTCGTAAACCTTTCCATATGTTCTTAACAATCCTACTTTTATTTTTTGTTTTCGCTAGTGCCTATTATTTTTTCATTTATAATTCAGTTAAAAGCACAGTAATTAACACAGCGGCTGTATATCCTGACTACGAAACAGAAGAAGCACTCTTCAATGAAGCAGATTTAGTTGTAGTTGGCTCCACTGATCAAAGCTTTGAGAATCGAGAACACATTAATGTAAGTTACCCAACAGGAGCAATTCAGGACTTTTATACAAAAACCGATTTTTCCGTAAAGCAGGCCCTAAAGGGTGATGTGCCAAATGATTCAATAATTGAAGTCGGCGAACCCATAGGTTACGTTCAAACACTTACAGGTAAAAGCAAGATAACACGGGATGAGTATACCGAATTACAACAATCCAGCGAATACCTACTTTACCTTAAACAAAATTCAGAGGGACTTTACTTTATTATCGCTGCCGAGTTGGGGAAATATAATATTGATAACACCGACCTCAATGAAAGCCAGAATGAAAAACAACAACAAATCAAACAAGAAATAATTAAAAGCAATATTCTTGATAATATCGATATTCAATGATCTGTCTAGCTGATCATTGAGATGGTTCTTGCAACTCTTTTCACATCAAATAAAGAATTAAAGGTTAACCTCTGCTGGGGGGGGGGTTAACCTTTTATGTGCCACATCAAAAAGAACCGGCGGTCGCCTCTCTCCTTAAGTAACGAAGCGCGTGGTCTTTTACAACTTTATGGGGCCAATCGGGGAAGCCACTTACGGGTTTGTGGAACCTAACGGAGAAGTCACTACCCTGGGGCAGCAAGAGATGAAGTTAAATCAGTTTTTCCACATTCCGAAAGAGAACAAATTTTAAAGCATTTCCACACAAAAAGCGGGCAGCGCCAAGGCGTTGCCCGCTTCTTCATGAGCGCCAGCGGAGTCATGGTGCCGTCATGCCTTCCTCGATCTCGCCCACAACGCATTTGACCTGGCCTTAAGCTCCGTACGGGGTGTGAAGCGACGGACAGGAACCTAGAGCGCCTTGGCCGGGGCGCTTTTGCCCGGCTTAGGCGCTCTTGTTATCGGCCGGAGTAACCCCGCAGGGGGCGTACCGGCTCTTGGGCGGTGTTTTTCAGACGCCTTAGAGCCGGTAGCCTCAGCCCGACCGGTCGTTTGCTTTATCCTTCAGCTCTTGGGTTTCTGGCTGAACACAAAAAGCGCCCAAGTGAATACTGCTTCACCTGGACGTATCATTCCGTTTCCCCCGGCGTCGTTTCGCCGTTCAGAGATTAAAAAAAGAAAAAGGTTGTAAATTACCCTCTAAATTCTCCCTAATAGATGAGAAGCAAGACGGCGCGCCAGCTTCCAAGCTACTCATCTCACACAAATACGAACAATTACCAACTCGGCCTCTTATACGGGGGTGACAACCAAGCTCATTTTGCCCACGACTATTAACGCTGTCAACGGCTATGTTGATTGGTATCTGGGCATTGGGGATGCGGCCATTGAAAGCGGCATTTCGTATTCCTACGAAGGATTTAAGGTGTTTCTCGGCTCTTCCTATGGGGACGTATCAACGTATAATGAATCTCATCCGGTGGCCAGCCTGGCCAAAGGTCAGACCGTAGATTTGAAACTGGTATACGACTATGCGACGAACCGGGCAACCTTGTACGTAAATGGTTCACCCCTGCCTTGGACGAATAACGTCAACGTCGGTGCTACCAAAAACCTGCTGAGTACCCACAACAAAGTCAAAATGATTCATGGCGTGCAAGACCAGGGCGGTAGCTCGTACAGCCAAGCCAGCTTTTCGCAAACCCAGCTGCGAATGGATACCGCGGGAGCGATTTACAATACATGGACGGACAATCTGTCTTCCACCAGTCGTGTAGTAGTCAGCACCAAGGAACATCCTGCTGATCCCACCAGCGCCGACAAATTCACCATCTATAACTTCGCTCCGCTTATTACCAAGCTTGACCCTGCCTAACAGGAGTAGTCATATAAAACAAAGAAGAAACTTCTTTTATAGAAGTTTCTTCTTTGTTTTTAGTAACATTTTGGATTTTCGTGCGTCTATAATACAGGGAGTGAAGACCAAAAATGGAACAAGGAGGATATGATAACGTGAACAAGATGTTGAAAAGAGGATTCATCGGATGTCTCATCGCGTCCCTGCTAGTCGTAGGAAGTGCCCTACCTACAGGAACGGCTTCCGCAGCTTCCTCAGCTATCAAAATTAGTATCAATGGCATTTACGCAAATATGGATGTGGCCCCTTATATAACCAAAGGAACCACAATGGTTCCTTTGCAGGTAGCCCAACAAATACCCGGCAGCTCGGTACAATGGAATAACGCATCCAAGACCGTCACGCTTACCCGAAACGGCGAAACCATCACCTTAGTGGCGGGACAGAAAACAGCAAAGGTTGGAAATAAAGAAGTGAAACTGGAAGCAGCCTCGACCCTAAAACAAGGGCGTGTCATGGTTCCCTTGCGTTTTATCGCAGAATCGACGGGGGCGTATGTACTGTGGAATCCCAAACAACGGATTGTATTCGTCGCCAAATCCAGTGAAGAGGAAGAGCTAAAGGAACAATTTGCCTCGTCCAGCCTGGCCGAAGCCCGAAGCGCAGCGCTAAAATTTCCAATGGTTAGCTCGTTGAAAGCCTTGGATATTACTCCCAGCGAAGTAGGGGGTAATCAAGGTTATTATTTCCCGGAAGGAAAAGCGGACCAATTTTTCTTGACTGGAGGCAACAGCATTTCATATTACGAAGTTGTGGGAAACCACAGCGAGAAAAAATGGACGGCCACCTTTGATTCGGTTAAAGCCTCCAGCGGCCTGTTCTTTTTGCCTCTAAAAATCACCAACCAGGACGGCGAACTTCCAAAAATAACGAGTCGTGTAGTTTTTTTTGAATTTATGGGGCATGTCGGAGAAGCAAAATACGGGTTCGTGGAGCCTAACGGAGAAGTCAAGACCCTGGGGACAAAGGAGATGAATTTAAATCAGTTTTTTGACATTCCGGAAGAGAAAACATCTTAAAACATATCCAATCGAGTAGGAGGCTACCCATTGACTGAGTAGCCGACCTCTCACACCACCGTACGTACCGTTCGGTATACGGCGGTTCAACCGCATAAGTGCAATTTACGTAATTGCTCATACTGTGCAGGGAAGTCATAATATCCGGCCTGTGCGAGCTTTTCGTTTGTTATGGAACGGGACAGCACCGGGCTTCCGGCCACTCGCCAGTAGCCCAGGCGGGAGTTCCCCCATGGGTAAGCCTGCCACTCCGGTATTCCCAGTTTCCGTAGGTTTTGTACCTTTGTTTTGGGCTTCTTCCACTGTTTCCAGATGTACATTCGCAGCCTTCTACGCAGCCATTCGCTCCAGCTTTGCAATATCCGTTTTATATCGGCTACGTAGAAGTAGCCGATCCAGCCGCGAATGTAGACTTTCACCTTCTCCATCACTTGTCGAACATTCCTGCCCTGACTGCGGCTCGTCAGTTCCTTCAACTTCTTCTTTGCTTTGGCGAGGGATTGACCATGGGCGCGAATATACACTCCATTTCCGTTCTTGCCCAAGGCAAAGCCAAGAAACTTGAAATGCTTCCGAGCCACTACGCTCACGACCTTGCTTTTCTGCGCATTCATCTGGAGTCCCAGTTTATTCTCCAGGTACTTCCGGCAGGATTCCAGAAGCCGCGTTGCTGCCCGTTTGCTTTTCGCTAGTACCACGATATCGTCTGCATACCGAATGACGTTCACTCCACGGCTGCTCATCTCCTGGTCGAATTCGTTCAGATAAATATTCGCAAGCAGTGGAGATAAGGGGCCTCCTTGCGGAGAGCCTTCCTCCGTTTTGCAGTGTACCCCGTTCTCCATAACCCCACTTTTCAGATATTTCTTAATCAGGTCGGTTACACGGTGATCCTGGATTTGCTTGCGTAGCAGATTCATCAGCAATTCATGATTCAGGGTGTCAAAATATTTGGAGAGGTCGATTTCGACTGCGTAGCCGTAGCCTTGCTGTGCGTACTCTCTTACCTTTCGAATGGCCTGCTGCGCACTCCGCCCGGGGCGGTAGCCGTAGCTTCCGTCAGAGAAGAGCCGTTCAAACAAGGGTTGTAGCTGCTGGGAGATCGCCTGTTGAATCACCCGGTCTATGACCGTAGGGATGCCCAGCTTCCGGACTCCGCTTCCATCTGGTTTGGGAATTTCCTTGCGCCGTACCGGGCTTGGCTTGTATTTTCCTTCACGGATACTCTGTAAAAGCTCGCCCTTATGCTCCTGTAACCATGACAACGCGTCTTCTACGGTCATTCCGTCGATTCCCGGCGCTCCGTGGTTACGTTTCACCTGCTTGTAGGCCCTGTTCAGATTGTCTCTGTTCAAAATCTGCTCTAGCAGGTCTGTTGCACCGCCTCTTTCTCTACGTTCCCGAACGCTGGCGCTCCGCGCTCCCGCATACTCTTCGCGTTCCACGTTATCCCTTTGCGGGTAGCCCTTTCGGTATTCTGCTTTCATCGCGCCAACTCCCTTCTGGTATGTAATCGAGACTTGCGATTGTTCGGCTCTTTCCGAAAAAAAAAACTTCCCGGTACTATGGCCTCTGCTGACTTCTCACAGCAAGCTTTACTCCGTCTTTCGGATTTTTTTTCCTACCGGACGTCTGTGAGACCTCCCCGGGTAAGAGCGGTAACCTTCCCCTCATCTATCTGCCACATTTACATCCTGAGATTCGGGCAGTATTGGACTTTGCTTTGGATTGCAAGCTCGTCCGTCCCAGCATGCCTTGTATGTGATTTCTATTCGTCAGACCGAGGGTTTGCCTCCGGCTTCCTTCAGATTCCGCCTCGCGGCGGACACCCTTGCCCTTGGCTAACAGTTCCTACTGCCAAGCCTGTAGCGGACTTTCACCGCCTAGTTATCGCCCATGCCGGGCGCACAAGACGAAAAGCACACGGCATTGAATCTGCCGTGTGCCTTCTTTTCCTGTATCGGGTTGTTCCTACTCTTTCCGGTTTCTGAATACTCTGCTGAGAATAAACCCGGCAAGGATCAGAGCCAGACCTGCCGCATATATAGGCAGCGGGCTGCTTTCACCAGTCTGAGGGAGCTTGCCGTCAGTTGCTGGTTTTACAGCAGTTCCTTTCGGAACGTCATCTTCGTCGACAGTCACTCCGCCCAGCGGAACTTCATCGTCAATAGGCGTATCCGGATCCGTATTGCCTCCGGCTGCAGGCGCAGCAGAAGGTGACGGGGACGCTGCCGCAGTAGCTGCAGGAGGTGTAGGAGTTACTGCGGGCCCTGCAGGAATCTGCGGCTCATCAATGATTATTCCCGGTACACTGGACACTGTAGGTGTTGGTATTGGAATAAACGGAATATCTGGTGGCGTTGGCGCCACCGTAGGACCTGAAGTCGGTGCTGGCGATGGCGTCACCGCCGGTGATTCTGACGGTGTTATGGTTGCTGCCGGCGACTCCGTTGGTGTTGTTGACGGTGTTGGAGTCGGCGTAGGCGTCGGTGTCGGCGTAGCTGTAGCCGGGGCCAGCTTCGTATTGAGCACCGTTAAGTTGATTGTGGCTGAAGAGCCAATGGTAACCGGATATTCACGCGTATCCAGAGCGTAACCGGTAGGAGCCGCCGTCTCAATCAATACATAGCTTCCCAGCCATATATTGTTGAACACCGCGCTGCCTGCGGCATCCGTGGTCCGGGTATTGATAAGCACCCGTTCGGAGCCGTTCAGACGGTACAGCTCAAAGGTCGCCCCCGCGAGTGGAAGCTGGCTGTCTGCCGCATCCAACTTCTGAACCGCCAGGGTTCCGCGCACACCGCTGCCTGTTCCCGAACCGCTGGAAACACCAACGATAATCTCTTTGGTTGTTTCCTGGGTGACCCGCTCTACATTAGTGCCGGCGAGTTTGACGGTATTCACCAGCTTTTCCCCTGTATTCGCGACAATCAGAGACTTGTATTCAAGGATATACGCGTAATTAATATCATGCAGGAAACTGAGCACGAAGCTCTGCCTGCCGCCCTCATCCGTGATGACACTGAGTGTGTAATCAGAATCCCTAACCAATTCGGGTCCGCCTTTGGTCACTTCTCCGTTCATCCCCGCAGAGGCAGGATAAAGGTGGAAGGAATCCGGCAGCAGAATCTGATTCCGGCTCGGTATATCGGTCAGCACCGCATTTTTTATAGTGGACTGTGAACGGTTGATTGCAATCGTCCAATCCAGTTTATCACCTTTTTGCAGGCCATTTTTGTAGACATATTCACCACCGTAAGGAATGTTGACCGAGGCGAATAAATCCTTGGATACTTTTCGGGTGCCGTCCAGCAGCTTCGCCGTATTGTCAACGGTGGAATGAATCAGCTGCCCATCCAGACTCGTCTTGAAAACAATGTAATAGGCAGAACTGATGGCATCCGCAAATTTAACCTTCAGCTCATTGCCGGTGCCAACACTGTAGGTATAGGCGTCAGCGCTGACCTCGGAGCCTTGGGATGGATCTCCCTTTGCATTGATATTCATGTTGTAGACTTTAAGTGAGCCTGGCACCAGGGCCTGCCCGGATTTCAGGAGGTCTGCTACATTGGGGTCCGTGATGGACTTGCTGTTGTAATTGATTCCTACGGTCCAGGTGATCTCTTTGGCGGATGCATTATAAGAACCGGCTTTGAAGCCATTGTTCTTCACCTCGGCACGGGGAATGAACAGCCCTTTCGCTTCAGCCCATAGCGCTTTGCCGTCTCCGCCTATCCAATCAATCCGCGCATTGTTGACAAAATTATCCGTGCTGCCATACAGCCAGTCATTGCTGAACTCTGTGCGGTAGGCAATTGTATAGGTTCCTGAGATTGGTGAGGTGAACTTCACCTTGAACCCGGCGTTCGGCTTCACGGGCGAATTATATTCCAGCGTATAGGCAGAGGCACCAAGTACTGTGCCGCTTGCGTTCCTTACGACCAGAGTCCCCGGAATAAACTTCTGCCCCCCCTGCGGGAAGCTATCCGTAACGGCTACATCATTCATTGGGTAGCCGTCGCCATTCAGGGTAATTTTCCAGTCCGTTGTATGGTTCTTGTAATCGACACCCGAGAGGTTTTTATAAATGATTGCCGACCGGATCAGCTGTGAAGCCTCCACATTGTAGGTGCTATCCGAAACCGTGTTGGTGATTGTTGTATCAGTGAGTACACGATCTGCCGACTTGGTTTTGTATTCAATGCGGAAGGCTGAAGAGATATCATTCAAAAATTCCAGCTTGAAGCCTTTTTTATCGTCATGGGTTACGTCCGTCACCGTGTAGTCTGCGTTCTCTACCAGGGGGGGGCCTTTTATAGCCGTCCCCGAGGAGTTCAACGTCACCGGATAGATCTTCACCGAACCCGGAACCAGCTCCTGCGAGTTATTGAACAAATCGGTCAGCACCCCGCTGCCCTGCGGGATAGCCTTATTGTTGTAGTTGTATTCAATGGCCCAGGAAATCACCTGCTTACCCCATTCATAATTCGTAGCCAGTTTGTTCAGGCTTCCGCCGCGTTCGATAGTTACGGTAGCAGATGAGCTGACTGGTTCACGGCCATCTCCTCTAAAAGACGCCGTATTCGTGAAGCTGCTCAACGTATCGCTGACAACTGCAGTCGTATAGGCAATCCGGTAAGCGCCCGTGATAACAGGGTCCGTAAAATGTACCTTCAGCGTTCCGTCCGTTACTTCGGCGATATACTTGCTGCTGTCAAGCAATGCCCCCTTTGTGACCGTGCCATCCAGTTGAACCGACAGCTGATAGACCGCAAGCGTAACGGTGCTGTCCAGGGACAAGCCTTCAGGAATCGGGTCTGTAACGACAGCACCCGCTACCGGCTCCAGCTTTTTGTTGACATCGACGGTCCAGTCAATGTGATTGGCATTGAAACCGCCCGAGACGCCTTTCTTCTCGATCGTTGAACCTACAGAAGGCTTGAAGTTCACAACAATGGTCTGAGCGCCGCCATTGACCGGGAACACAATTTCCTGCACCGTGCTGCCCGAGATCACTTTTTTATCAAATTGGGTATTAATTCTTAACGTTCCCTGAACATTATCGTGGGTCTCGATGTAGCTGTTGAAGGTCATCAGCACCTGGTGTGTGGATTGGCTGACTGTAAAACTGCCTACCTCCCCATCATCTGATACCAGTGATCCGTTAATGTCATTGAACAGCTCGAATTGCGCCGGCAGCTGGAACGCAAAAGTGTCACCGTCAACGTAGCCATGCCCGTTAGGAAGCGCCCACGTATAATCCAGCTTCACACTGGAATCAACGTCATACACGCTGCCTGTTACCGTCTGTCCATCCGGCCCATACACGGCCATCGACACACTGGTAATAATGTCCCGGTCATTCTCAATTCCCGCAGCCGTAGCCTTCATACTAAACCCGATGCCGTATGCATACTGCACAAACAGCATGAGGACGACTAAGGCCACACTAATTCTTTTTTTCACCATACTCAAAAAGCCCCCATTCCCCATCGTATTATCGGATTCGCAAAATTCTCTTGCCGCTGCCGAAGATTACCGCCGAATGCCCAGGTTAAGACATATTCCGCTTGAAAGCCAGTTATGTATTCCGGAAAATCCTGCGACCATCTTATGTGAATATTCTGCGTTTTTTTCTTTTCTGGCCAGAGACTGCGATATATACTTATATCACCTTAGTGTAGATCATTAGAATCAGAAATTGTTAAAATTTCAGAATTTTATTTTTGCCAAATATTTCTCGTCTTTCAAGGGGGAAAGCTGTGAGCCACAACACTTTTTTCGGCCGGCAGCATGATATCGATTTCATCATGTTCTCGGTTTCGCATTGGATGGCTATATCTTTAGTCGCATGTTTCTGTATGATCCTCTTTGGCCTGCGCCGGGCAATCCGTTCCAACCCGGGACTTAAGCAGTCTATCCGCCTGCTGCTTGTTGCTGTGCTGCTGTTCTCTGAAGGCGGTCTGCAGCTGTGGTACATCACTCAGGAGGTCTGGAAAAAAGGGAATTCCCTGCCGCTGGAACTATGCGGAATCACGCTGCTCTTATCCATTGTGATGCTGCTTACCCGGAGCCGTCTGCTGTACTCCTTTCTCTATTTCGCGGGCATCGGCGGTGCATTCATTGCGCTGCTTACACCCAATCTGGTGTATCCTTTTCCCCATTTCCGCTTTCTGCTGTTTTTCGCCGCCCACGGCGGGATTATTCTGGCATCGCTGTACATGACCTGGATCGAGGGTTACAGGCCAACCTGGAAATCGCTGTTCTTCACCATGCTCTGCCTCAATATCGTGGCGGCCGCCGTCTATGCCGCAGACCGGATTCTCGGGGCCAACTATATGTTTCTGGCGCACAAGCCGGGCACGTTTTCAGTATTGGATTATTTTGGTCCCTACCCGTACTATCTGCTTGCGGAAGAGGCGTTTGCTTTTGTGGTATTTCTCCTGATGTATCTTGTGTTCTTCTGGTTTCCGCAGCGTTGGAATGCCCCGCCATGCGCTAGACGAACCAAACTATAAGAATAAAAAACGCCAAAAAGCAGACCTCCATACCGGAAGTCTGCTCTGCTTGGTACATACGGGATAAACCCGAGAAATTAATAATTAAGCTTCGATAATTTCCACCGAAGTCATTTTGTCGCGTCCCTGGAAAGCATCAACCTTGTCCATACCTTCTACCACTTTGCCGAATACAGTGTGTACGCCGTCAAGATGCGGCTGTGGAGCGTAGCAGATATAGAACTGGCTTCCGCCTGTGTTCTTACCGGCATGAGCCATAGCGAGCGTTCCGCGCTCATGCTTGTTCGGGTTGATTTCGCAGTCGATGGTATATCCCGGACCACCGGAGCCTGTACCATTTGGACAGCCGCCTTGGGCTACGAAACCTGGGATTACACGGTGAAATACCAGACCGTTGTAGAACCCTTCTTTTGCCAGCTTCTCAAAGTTTGCAACCGTGTTGGGTGCATCCTTCTCGAACAGATCAAGCAGCACGACGCCGCCATTTTCGAGTGTAATTTTCGCTTGCTTTGCCATATGTAAATACCCCTTTCGAAATAACAGATATTGAACACGTTTATTAGTTTACTATGAAATGACGCACAAAGCAAAGCAGGCGGAAGTCCTTCCGCCTGCTGCATCCTTCTTCATTGTCTGCCGCATCTGCCGCAGAAAATCACTTACTTCGCCACCGCCTGCTTCGCAATGCGCGCCGGAACAATATCGTTGGCGATAATGTCCTGATGGCTCTCACGGCGGACCACAAGGTCGCTCTGCCCATTCTGTACGAACACCACTGCCGGACGGCGGATCCGGTTATAGTTGCTGGCCATGGAATAGTTGTATGCCCCTGTGCAGGCCACAGCGAGCAGATCCCCGCTCTCCACCTTAGGAAGCTCTACATCCCAGATCAGCATATCGCCGCTCTCGCAGCATTTGCCGGCAATCGAAACCGTTTCTTCATTCGGTTCTGCGGCACGGTTGGCCAGCAGCGCCTCATATTTGGATTCATAGAGCGCCGGACGCGGATTATCCGTCATCCCGCCGTCAACGGCGACATATTTGCGCACACCGGGAATCTCCTTGTTCGTGCCCACAGTGTACAGCGTAGTTCCGGCATCGCCGACAATGCTGCGGCCCGGCTCTACCCAGATTTGCGGCAGCTTCTCGCCAATGCCGGCAAAATGCGTCTTCACGGCACCTGTGATGGCGGCCACATATTCGGACACCTGCAGCGGTGTATCGCCTTCGACATAACGGATACCAAAGCCGCCGCCGAGATTAACCACCGGGAACTCTACACCCAGTTCTTCCTTCACTTTGCGCGTGAACTCGGCAATGCGTTCAACCGCCAGCTCAAAACCTTCGGTTTCAAAAATCTGTGAGCCGATGTGCGAATGAACGCCCAGCAGCCGCAGATTGCTTTGTGCGGAGGCGAGTCTTACCGCTTCCAGTGCAGAACCGTTTCCAATATCGAAGCCGAATTTCGAGTCGGTCTGGCCGGTGGAGGCATACGCATGGTGGGCATGCGCCTCTACGCCCGGAGTCACGCGCAGCAGGATGTTAACTGTTACTTCCTTGCGGAGGGCGATGGCCTGCAGCATGTGCAGCTCTACCAGATTGTCGGCTACGAAGCAGCCGATCCCGGCATCAATTGCCATTTCGATCTCATCCGGTGTTTTGTTGTTGCCGTGAAAATGGATGCGCTCAGCCGGAAATCCGGCCTGCAGCGCGGTATACAGCTCACCGTCCGACACAACGTCCAGCGACAGCCCTTCCTCGTCAGCCAAACGGCACATCGCCATTACGGAGAAGGCTTTGCTGGCATAGGCCACCTGGAACCCGAGACCGGATGCAGTAAAAGCCTCCATGTACTCGCGGCAGCGGCGACGGACTAATTGCTCGTCCACTATATACAGCGGGGTACCATATTCCGCCTTCAATTCGGTCACATCACATCCGCCGATCTCCAGATGATTGGCATCATTAATTCGGCTCGTCCCGTGTAAAAACATTTGCGCAGTCCTCCAATTTCTGTGGAAATTCTTGTTCCACCCTATCTTTTAGTGTATTCAGTATAACAGACAGTGGGAACACCATTGAATGGACTAATTTGCAGTTGATTTGTATTTTCCTACGATTTGCTTTTCTTCTCCGGAACCGGCGGCATCCGCGTATTGTCTCTTGTTTTGTTGAAGGATGGCCTAGTTTTGGAGTTAAGCACAGGCTGGCGGATAATGATCTCCCCCATCGCCTTTGCATTAAATGGTATAAACGGCCACAAATATGATGAATTGTAGGAGCGGTGTGTCGTGAGCAGGATTATAATCAGTGTTGTGCCGATCATAAAGCCCTGCACCTGGAATGCGGCCACAGCGAGCAGCAGCACAAGCCTGACAATCCGGTTGGCCAGCCCCAGCTCATAGCTGGGCGTGGCGAACATACCGATGGATGCAACAGCCATGTACAGCACGACCTCATTGACGAAAAGACCGGTCTGGACAGCAATGTCCCCAACCAGAATCGCGGCAATGAGACCCATAGCCGAACCTAGAGGAGTCGGTGTATGCACGGCAGCCATGCGCAGGAGATCGACCCCAAGCTCAACAAGGAGAAACTGGGCAAGCAGCGGAATTTTGGCCATTTTCTGCGGCCCGATGAATTCAAGCATCGCCGGTTTAAGCTCCGGATGGATCACAAGCAGCATCCAGAGCGGAAGCAGGAACATGGAAGCAAAAATCCCGATGAACCGCACCCAGCGCAGATACGTGCCCATAAACGGTGTCTGGCGGTTCTCTTCCGCATGTTGGCACAAATCAAAAAAGGTGGTCGGCAAAATCATGACACTCGGGGAAGTATCTACGAAAATAACCACCCGGCCTTCCAGCAGATGGGAAGCCACAACATCCGGACGCTCCGAATACCGCACCAGCGGATAGGGATTCCAGCCTCCGCCGACGATCGCCTCCTCCAGCTGTTTGTCCGCGAGCGGAATGCCGTCAATATTCACGCTCTTAATTTTTTCGGTGACGGCCTTAACCTGCGTTTTGTCGACGATATCATCGATATACGCGACACAGACATCCGTGCGCGTCCGGCGGCCCACCTGGTGCATCTCATATTTCAATCCAGGGTCGCGGACCCGTCTTCTGACCAGCGCGACGTTGCTTAGCAGGGTTTCTGTGAATCCGTCGCGCGCTCCACGCACCACCCGTTCAATGGACGGTTCGTCCGGATTGCGTGAAGGATAGGAGCGGGTATCCATGATAATAACTTCAGTTTGACCTTCAATGAAAAAGACGCTCATTCCCGACAGCACTTTATTAATGCTCTCGCTGAGCAATTCTCCTTTCTCCACCTGGATGTGGGGGATGAACTCGCTCATAAAGCTGGCTAGCACATCCGTAGAGATATTCTCCGGGGTGAGGTACGTCAGGCGCTTCAGAATTTCATCGATGATCGTATCCTTGGCGAACCCGCTGATGCACAGCAGCGCCGCCTTGCGTCCGCCAAAAGTCATTTCCCGGAACACTACATCAAAGGACGAATGAAGGCCCATGACCTCCGCAAGTGTCTTTTTGGTATCCTCAAGATTAGCCGGAATGTTGTCACTGCCCTGCCAGTAAATGATCGATTCCTCCAAAGAATCGGAACGTTCGGCATCGCGTTTCTTTTGCAGCGGATCATCGGCCTTCTTCGCTTCAGCCCCGCCAGCAGCATTTTCCTTTGCACTTTTCCCGTTTTCCTCCGGCTGCTCCAGGGTTTTGCCTGCTGCCCCTGCCTGAGGCTGTGCACCCGGAGGTCCTTCATCCTCAGCCTGGCCTGCATCGTCGTCTGTCTCTTCGTCATCCCCGAACAATCTGGCAAAAAAACCTTTTTTGCCGCTCTCCGGCTCCTGCGCACCCAGCTCTTCCGAGGCTTCCGCATCCTGCGCACCCAGCTCTTCCGGGGCTTCCGCATCCTGCGCACCCAGCTCTTCCGAGGCTTCCGCATCCTGCGCATGCGCGTCCATTCCGCTGTCCCTGCCGAGGCCTCCCTTGCCGGAATCTGCTGCTGCACATCGGTTCTGAGCGGCGGCAGACTCCGAATCCAAGCTTCCTGAAGCAGACGGCTCTGCAGACTCCTTCTCTGATCCAGCTTCCGGTCCGGCTCCTTCCTTTGCACTCTCACTCATGGATGGACTTTCATCCCCATATCCGGTTGCGCCCGAATCCTCTCCACTGTCCTCTCCACTGGCCACAGTATTGCCATCTCCGCCATCTGTCCCGCCGGTTCCGGCTTCCTCTACGGCTTCATCCGGTTCCTTATCTTCCTCTTCGTCGTCGCTGAACAACGATGCCAGGAACCCCTTAGCGTCCTTCTTGGCCGTCTCATTACCGGACACCTTCTCTTCATCCGCATCCTGATTCTCCTCAGAAGCTGCCGGGTCCACGGCTGCGGAACCGGCCTCCCCGTCTCCCTGCTCTGTCTCCTGCTGCTCCACATTACCTGCGCCCAGCTCCGCCGAAGCTTCCACATCCTGTGTCCCTCTCTCTGAATCAGCCGCATCCTCCCCGTCAGTTCCCGTAGCGGTACCGGCGGTTACAGAATTGTCTTCCACATCAGCTGCCGCCTCTGGCTTTTCTTCCGTCTCCACACTGTCTTTACCGGCCGTTTTGCTCTTGTCTTTTGGAACTTCGATAAAATCTCCGCTGTGAACATACCTAACCACGCCATAACCTCCTTCTACTGTTGATACACAAACCAATCAAACAAAGAGCCAGCGACCTTGCCGCAGACCATCGCCATCAGCAGCCCGAAGAGCAGATGGGTCATACGCAGGCGCTTAGCCAAGATGGGCAGCACATTCAGCACCTCGGTCAGCGCCGCAGCCAGCATGCCCACAAATACCCCGTCAAACAGACCTACTCCCAGCTCTACCAATGGCCCGGCGGAAATCCGCCAATTCCAGAAATCAGACACGGTGCCAAGCAGCGAGCCCCCGATCATTGCTCCTTCATACCAATGCACTTTATCGTAGGAGGATGTCAGCTGGGCCAGCCGTGGTACCATGTCCAGCACAATGAAAAGTGCGATTACCCCGCCGCCCACCGCAATGCCTCCGGCAATCCCCAGCAGCAGATGCAGGCCCAGCGACAGCGGTGCGGTCATGACCTTTCCCCCCTCTCCGGAAGCCTGGAGGATTCATCGCCATGGCTTTTCATTTTGCTGTACTCCTCGTTGACTACATAGTGGTCAATATTTTTTTGGTAAAGGAACATTTCCACTTCCAGCGGAGTCGGCTCTTCATTCCATTTTTTCTTAAAAAGATGGTTGAAAAAAATCACCATGCCAAATCCGATGCCCAGGGAATAGGCAACTTGAAAGACATACGGATGCTCGTCCCGGCGGCCTGTAAGCATCTCCACAGTCCTGACCTGCACCTCCAGCATGCTGACATCAGCATGGAAATTCATAATCGTCAATGCGGAGCCAAAGAACAGCAGCAGCCAGACCAGCACGAATAAGGCAATGGACGGTTTGCGTGCTTCCACCGGCCCTTCAATCTGCACCAGCGTCCGGCCTTCTCCGATCGGCTGAATATCGGCACCGGGCACAAGCTCATGGATCTTGGGAATGACGGTCAGCAGATCAATCAGGATCAGGTTTCCGTCGCTTTGGACAGGGTCCAGCAGCAGCAGTGAATACAGCGGCTCCCTCCACTCCGGATCGGTAATTAGATAGGCCACATCACGCAGCAGAACCCCTTTGCCTTTGGGCACCGTCACCCGGTTTTTCAGCTGTATGTAAATAGCGGGAGCCGAATGGGCAGTCATGCGCGGACACCTCCTACAGGATCTGATGAGAAGCTGCATAGTCTTATATTTCAAGAATAACGGTAGTATGGGAGAAAAGGCTTATTTTTACTCTTAACCTGCACAAAAGGCAGACCAGGGAAAATCCCGGTCTGCCTTCTCTTTGTATCGTCAATGGATTCAGCCTGCCCCCTCACCCGGCAGACATCCAGCTTTACGCTGTCTTACAATCTGTTCTCTTGACGCTTGATCCACTCACCGTCGTTTCTAAGTTCCCGTCCAACGGCCGGGGGGGAGCAAGATTTCCGCGTATATTTTACTCCTTCATCTGCTTTAAATTCCTTACCGAATAGATCGCTACCCGTATGAGCAGCACCGCACTAATCACCAGACCGGTGTAACCGAACAGCGGTCCCCCAGGTACAGCAAACCGATGGAAATCCCACCGAAGGCAGTTCCGATAAAGGCGAGCAATAGCTGAGAAATCCAACGGGTGATGAACGAAGCATTGGTTTTGTCAGCAAAAAAACCGACCTTAATCGAAACTTCACCCTTCTCCAGCATGGAAGTCAGATTGTCCAGCCGCCGAGGCAGCTTGCGGATGACAGGCAGCAGCTCCAACAGTTCGTCCGCGGCCGTTTGCTTCCAATCGGCGGAGCCTCCGGCCGGCATAAATTCCGGCGAATGCTCCTGCACAAACCTCCGGGCTTCATTCATCAGGCTGAACGAGGGGTTCAATTGCAGCAATGTACCTTCTAGCGTAATCAGTGAACGGAAAGCGCCAGCCACATTAGGATAGAACGAAAACTCAAATTCGGCGATCATCCGGAACAGGCCTTGAATGAATGCCTCCGAGCCCCCCGCCGGATCATATGCCGTCTGCACCAGCAGTTGGCTGACCGCTTGCTCCAGTCCTTCCTTGTCTACATCGGGCCGCGACTCAACCAGCAGCAGCAGCGATTCCATAACGACATAGGTGTTGCGGTGCTCGAATCCGATCAAGGGCCGCTTAAGCGCATCCTGCTGCAGTGTGCCGATCCGTCCAACCGATCCGAAATCGAGCAGTGCGGGCGTCCCGTCATTGAGGATGTAGACATTGCCCGGATGGGGATCGGCATGAAAAATGCCCTTGAAAAAAAATCTGCTCCAGCACGCAATCAAAAATTTGCCGTTGGACTTCACGGCGGTCAATGCCGCGTGCTTCCAGAACGGGGGTGCTGCTCTTGACGCTCATGCCGTCCATATACTCAATTACAAGGATTTTGGAGTTGCGCACAAATACAGTTTTCGAGACGGCTTATATAAAGATGGGGATCTCGGCGAAAACAAGACTGTTTGTGCCTTCATGTAGTCTGGATTCCCATCCTTTATGCCAGCCGGAGTCCCGTCATTCGGCAGTAGCTGGTTTTGGTGCGCCGGAATTTCAAACAACTTTAGGAGTTTTTCGGTGTAGGTAATAAAGCCTCTCCTTGGGGGTAATCTCTCTTTTATTCCCCCTCAAGAGAATCTTTCCACCTAGTTAGTAAAACGGGCAGACGTAATAAAAAATGCCTCCCGGCCATATGGCTAAGGAGACATCTTTCTTGGTACATCAGTGACCTGGGGTCCGTCCCCTCAGGCGCTGCGCTGATTCGTTTGGGATAAATCCAAGCCAGCCGGCACAGCCTGCCGGCTCTGCTGGTTCGAGATGAAGAACAATGCTGTCCAGATCAGCGCAAACCCGACAATCTGCGGCAGGGTAACAAGCTGATGATAGACAATCCAGTTGATCAGGATGCCCGTCATTGGAAAGCTGAGCTCGGCCAGCGTTGCGTAAGAGGCTTTGGTGGTGTTGAGGCCTTTGTAATAGAGCAGCATGCTGAGCAGTCCAGGCAGCAGTGCCTGCAGCAGCAGATTGATCCCAATCGCTGCAGATGCGCCCATGCCGCCAGGGCTCTGCCAAGGGGCCCCCTCCATGCTCGTAATCACGAACAGCAGTGGCAGCGCCAGGATGAAACGCAGTGAAGTGACCGTCTCATACTTCATGGATCCCAGCAGGTATCGTCCCATAACCGTAGAACCGCCCCATAATGCGGCTGCTCCCAGCGCCATCAGACTGCTGACGCTGATGAAGCTGTTCACGTGTCCGAAGGGAATCGTCCAACCGAAGGTCAGCAGGTATGTTCCCGCCAGAGCGACAACAATCAGCGGACCGAAGTTTTTAGGCAAGCGTTCCTTCAAAATGACAGCGGCCAGGCCAATGGCGAACAGCGGCTGCAGCTTCTGCAGCAGAAGAACTGCATTGAAGTCTCCGCTTGCCAAAGCTTGGGTGAACAGAATCGTAGCCACGGCGGAGCCGCCCCACGATACAATCAGCAGTGCTGCGGCCTGACGCAGCCGGACGGCCTTCAGTTCGGCACGGTGGCGCCAGAGAACAGGAGCGGCTGCCAGAAAGAGCACGACATGCTCCAGCAGCACAATCTGTGATGAGGTCAATGATTTCAGCAGGATAATGCGGAACAGCGGATCGATGCCCCACAGCGCCGCGCCCAGGACGACCAGCCAGAATCCGCTGCGCAGCGGCGCTGTGCGGACTCCTGAAGATGAAGCAGTAGCTTGACTCATAACTCATTCTCCTTGTCGATACAAACCCTCGATAAGAGACCAAAACCCCCGAAACGCCTGAAAAGGGCGTACATCGGGGGTTGTTTAGGGCAAAGACAACAGAAATAAACCTGATTTCTTTGCTCCTTATGATCCTCTCCCATCCGGACTTTACCGTCGGCTCTGGAATGGCACCAGATCAGTCCTTTTCTCTGCCTGCAGAGAAAAGAAGTCGCGGGCTTAGTTCGCTTTGAACATCACCGCCGGTCAGGAATTTCACCTTACCCCGAGAATCTTGTATTCCGTTATATTTTTCACAATCTCAGAATAACGCCGTTTACGCTTTTCGTCCAGTCCCTTATGAAAATATTCACAGTTTTTTCATCAGCCATAGCATTTCCAGAGGCCGCCCCCGCTCAAAAATTGGAAGAAGGCATGATAGTTTAGATATAATAGAAATGTATGTGTATCCATATTTTTGCTTCAGGAAAGAGAGGCTGCTGTGAAAAGATCCTTTGCTCTAAATCTGCTGTATACAGTCCTGATCCTAATTGCCCTTGCTTTCGCCGGATTTATCGGGTACTTCATCACTGCGCTAACGCTTGGACTGACCTTCTACGCACCGCTTATCGTCGTCGTCACCTGCGGGCTGGCCGCTTATTTCATCATGACCGTTTTCCAATGGCTCTCCCCCCGGACCCGGAACCTGGGCATTGCCGTCTTTGCCGGGCTTTGCCTGCTGGCAACCGCCGGATATGAGCTGAACAAGGCCTATGTCAATAGCATCGCTGTAGTCGATGACCGGGAGGTTGATCTTACTCAGTACAAGCCGTTTGATGCCCTCTCCAAGGCCGCCGTTCTGCAGCATCCCGCATCCTATCATATCACTGACCAGCTTCCGCGTCTGGATGGAGCAACTGCGCTTTATCCGCTCTATTCCGCTTTTGTACAGGCGGTGTACCCGGAAGACAATTACGATCCCTATGAAATTAATGATGCGAACATTCTCATATGCTCCTCTACCGCCTTTGCTTATAAACGGCTGATTGCCGGGGACAGTGATATTATCTTTGCCGCAGCTCCCTCTTCCGCCCAGCAGAAAGAGGCCAAGCGGGCGGGCAAAGAGCTGAAGCTTACGCCCATTGGACGCGAAGCGTTTGTCTTTTTTGTCAACAAGCGCAACCCGGTGTCTTCCCTGAGTACAGATCAGGTTAAAGACATTTATTCCGGCAAAGTGAAGAACTGGAAACAGGTTGGCGGCAAAAATGAACGCATCCGGGCCTTTCAGCGGGATCAGGGCAGCGGCAGCCAGACCATGCTCGAGAAAATCATGGCTGGCCGTACGCTGATGACACCCCCGCAGGAGGATGTGATGGATTTGATGAGCGGCATCATCAGCCAAACCTCCGACTACCGCAACTTCAAAAATGCGCTGGGCTTCAGCTTTTTGTTCTATGCCTCGGAGATGAATGCAAATCATCACATCAAGCTGCTGGCCATCGACGGTGTACAGCCTGACAAAGAGAGCATACGCAGTGGAAAGTATCCGATGACCGCCGAATTTTATGCCGTGACCGCAGGGAGTGTTAACCCGAATGTCCAGCCGTTTCTGGACTGGATCCAATCAGACGAAGGGCAGGAACTGGTAGAGAAGACGGGCTATACCTCAATAAAGTAGCAGGAGAACACTTCCAAACGGGTACTGGCGCAGCAAGGTAGCGAGGTTGAAGTAAAAAGCAGATTGGGTAGCTGGAGGAGCGGGTGGAGCGGGTGGAGTGGCATCAAGTGAAAAAAAGTAAACTAATTTCCCAAATTTAACGATTTTTCAGAATTTAAGTGGAAAAAGTAAATCTAATTCGCTTGATAGCAACGAACTACAGGTAAATCATCAAGTTTAAGTATACTTTTCCACCTGTTACTGGCATGAGCCATATTGTAACGAAATTAAGTGCCCTAATTCCCATTGCTGCGATTAATGATGGTCCAAGTCTTATCACAATTCAAATTCACCGCAGCGGGTACCAATAACTGGGGCCGGCTGGCCGGCCCCTCTAACCAGTCATCCCCGTGAATCGCTGGCCCCGGCGGAAAAAACCTTAGGCCAGTTGGCCTGCGCAGAAAACAGACGCCGGCGTTTGTCTGCATCCGGGTCCTGCACTACCCGTGTCTCCCTGTCAAAAATAAGGGTCGCACGCGAGTCCCTTCTGTACTGCGGCCATTCCAGATTGGCAATGGAAGGATTTCCATGATGCGCGAATGCCGTCCAGGTCTTCTGCATCACCTCGGACAGCCTTTGCATTTCTGGAGTTACCGACAAGCCATATTGCTTCAGCAGATGCAGATTGCCGAACACGTACAGAATTTCAGCGCCGTGAACCGCCTTCTCCAGCAGCGGATGGCCTTCAACCGTCCAGTCGAAGCGGTACATCCATACAGGTGCTGCCGCAGACTGGCTCTCTGCGAAGGCAATCGAGCTGCCCCAGAAAAAAAGGTCGGTCAGGAACTCAGCCTGTCCCTCCCAGGACTTCGGGTAACCGTCGGCAAGCTCCGCCAGATCGTCAATGCCCATCAGCAGCTCCAGCGATTTCAGTGACTGCCCGAAGCTTTCACCGGGGCGTTCTTCCCGGAAGAACAGGTTCCCTTCATGGAGGTTGGTGCCAATCAGCAGCGGAATCCCCCGCGCTGCTCCGCCCGCTACAGCTTCAGCAGGATCGGCCGGCAAGGTGGCAGGCTCCACGACCGGCTGAAAAAACATGCTGAGCGCTTCACCGGACAGCTTATAGGTCATCCGCGCCGCCGCTTCCATAATCTGCTCCGCCGGAAGGTGGTCCAGGAGCTGGGGATCGCTGCCTGGGGTAAGCCCCAGCTCAGCGAGCAGCGCAGCGGCGATCTCTTGCGCCTGCTGCGGCGGCAGGCTCTGGGCGGCACCGCTCTCCATGATCGCGCCTGCGAACAGGCCGCTTGCAGCAGGCATCGCCAGCAGTGCAGCGATGCTCATACTGCCAGCGGATTCCCCAAAAACGGTAACGCGCTGCGGATCCCCGCCGAAGGCGGCAATATTGCCCTGTACCCATTCCAAGGCAGCAATCTGGTCCAGGAGGCCAGCATTGGAGGCAAAGTCCCCGCCAAACGGGGACAGATGCAGAAATCCGAATGGTCCCAGCCGGTAATTCACTGTAACCAGAACGACGTTGCCGTTACGGGCCATGCGGGCACCGTCGAACATCGGCTGGCTTCCAGCTCCGGTCACAAAGGTCCCCCCGTGTATCCAGACCATCACCGGCAGGCTCTCCCCGGCTTCAGCAGGCGACCAGACATTCAGGTAGAGACAGTCTTCAGAATATTCCGGAGATAAACCGCCAAACCGGGTGCTGCTGGTGCTCACAGGCTGATGGCTGACCGGACCGAACGAAAAGGCTTCTCTGACGGAATCCCACGGCTGCGGCGGCTGCGGTGCACGGAACCGCAGCTTCCCGACCGGCGGAGCGGCAAAAGGAACCCCGCGCCACACCTTCACGCCTTCCTCCTCTGTACCCTGCAGCTTTCCATATGGAGTGGTAACCAGTGTTGCTGTCATATCTATCTACCTCTTCCCGTTATTCCTTGGTTTCTTCAATTTGCTTATAGAGTCCGGAGCGGAATCGGAACCACTGGA
Organism: Paenibacillus graminis; assembly: GCF_000758705.1. Lineage (NCBI taxonomy): Bacteria > Bacillati > Bacillota > Bacilli > Caryophanales > Paenibacillaceae > Paenibacillus > Paenibacillus graminis. The sequence goes on from NZ_CP009287.1 coordinate 4,726,002, forward strand.
AGACATGGGTAACGACCACTTTTAGCACAGCATAACCCGGTACGGCCAGAATGATTCCGAGCACTCCGAACATTTTACCGGCAAAAATAATGACAAAGATAATCGTAATCGGATGAATCTTCAGCGATTTGCCCATGATTTGCGGGGAGATGAACTTGCCTTCGATCAGTTGAACAGCGGTCCACACGAACACCATTTTCAGCAGCATGAACGGAGAGGTCACTAGCGCAACGATCAGGGCCGGAGTAATCGCAATTGCCGGACCCAGATAAGGCACAACCGCTGTACAGGCAGCGACAACCGCCAGCACCAGCGAATATTCGAGTCCGATAATCAAATACCCGATGTAGAGCAAGGCGCCGATACAGCAGCTTACAATAATCTGCCCGCGGATATAGGAAGCCACCTGGCTGTTCATCTCCGACATGACCATGCGGGTCTGCGGCCGCAGTGCGGTTGGGATGAACCGCATCAAATAGTCCGGCAGCCTTTTGCCGTCGCGCAGCAGATAGAACAGAATAAAGGGAGTGGTCACCAGTGCCAGCACAATTTCCGTCAGCGCGCCCACGAAATTCCCGACGCCGTTCACGGCATTGTTCAGGAAAGAGGTACCCCAGCTGGTTACCTTGCTGGTGATGTCTGTGAAATCCGTCCCTACATTCTCCTGAATTTGTCCGAACAGCTTACTGCCGGTCAAGTCGATAAATTCCTGTTGGATCTGGTCACTATATTTAGGGAAATTATCAATCAGTCCAACCAGCTGGGTGCGGATCATAGGTATTACCGTAAGCAGAATCAGCGTTATGATACCGGCGATAAGCAGAAAGAGAATGACGATGCCGTAAGGGCGTCTGATCTTGCTCCTTTTCTCCATCCGGTCAACCAGCGGATTCAACAGATAGTAGGCAATTCCTGACAGCAGCAGCGGTGCGGCCACGGTATGCAGCAGGACTGAAATCGGTTTGAAGATAAAAGGAATTTTGGCAAACACCAGAATATTTACTCCGATCAGCAGCACAATCAGCAGTGTTACCACAAATCTGTTATTAAGAAAAAACTTCTTGAACTTCTCCGGCCATACCTGCAGCCTCTCCATCACTCCCGTCCCCCTTAACACAAAAGCCTTTTTGTATGTGTGATTATTTGCACTTTGTATTAGCATAGTCAACATGGGGGCAGCAAGTCAAATTTACGGCAGGACAGTGAAACCTGGAATTCCCTGCTGTCCGGAACCTCCACTTAAGTGCGTGTAAGCTTAGTCGAACTTGAGATCTGCAATTTGTCCCGCGTGCTGAAAGCCGATCGACTGATAGACCTTGTTGGAGTCCGGATTCTTGCCGTCCGCATAGAGTACCGGCGTTAACCCTTCGTCCAGCAGCCTGCCGCACAGGGCAGCAACCAATGCGCTGGCATAGCCTTGCTTGCGGTGGCCGGAAGGGGTATATACATCATTTATCCGTGCATGTCTGGCGGAACGGTGGGTGATTTTGGCCATCGATACGGGAGTATGATCTGCCATCCACAAATACAGATTGCCGGACGCGGCATTCTCCTCTGCAATCGTCAAAAAATCCTCAGCCCGAAGCCTTTCGCCAAACGCATCTTTCATAAAACCGGCCAAAAACCCGGCAATTACCGGGACATGCCTGTCCTCGGCCTGCTCCAGGCCTCCCCTCACCCCAGCGGGCTTCCGCACCTTCTGGCACTGATAGGCCTCCAGCATCATATGCATATGGTAACGCTTGCCCCTGCCTCCGCAAAAAGCTTCCGCAAACGCCCTCGCCGTCTCCGGCCGTGCGGAAATCCCCGGAAATTCATAAGTCCGCACCCATTCCGCCAGCTGCTGCAACAGCTCGGTCTGCTGTCCTTCGTGAAGTTCTCCAGACACCCACAGCCAGGGGTTATGTCCCTGGGATTGCGTAAAGATCAGCTTGCGGTCTGCCGTGGTCAGACGGATCGCTTCGGGATATTCGGTAATCCGGTGGATCAGATTATACCGCACCTCCTCCTGCATGAACGCCCCGCTTTGCAGCACCCTATCCCCCGTCTCAAAGCTCTCAAACATCACAGTTCCCCCTTAATTTTCCTGTTTCTTTTATCATAGACCTCCCTTTTGCAAAAATAAATAGCCCGCCGCCAATGGATTTCTGGCAGCAGGCTGCATAGAACGGCGAATCCCTTACCCTGGACCAGAATCCGGCCGTTTCCCCCTTATTACTCCTTTTTTCATTTCTTCTTTTTACCCTTGGCGCCTTTTTCGGTCTTCGCCTGCAGCCCGCCATCGTAGGTATAGAGGATATGATCTTCAAGCTGCTTCCCTTTGAGAAGCTTCCGCACCAGTTTTTTACCTGCCTTGGGCGTCATCTCCCTATACCAGACGCCTTCCGGATAAGCGATAACAATACAGGCATCCGAACATCTTCCATTGCACTCGGTCACTGTGGTATGTATTTTGCTACCTGCCCCTTGCTTCTCAATTTCATCCTCAATGGCTTCTGCAACTTCTTCGCCGGTATTCTTCCTGCAGCTGCTGCCGCCGCAGATCAGCAGATGGTGGAGCGTTCCTTGCAAATTCCAGGTCGTCATGAATGCCATACCCCCTTCTGAACACTAATACCCCGCATACGGATCAATCTAAACTCTAGCGATTCCTTGGAGGACCGTCAAGAAGCGTGGTTATCTTTTCCGCCTTGAATCCTCATCCCGGAATCTTGGTTATCCGCCTCATTGGATGGGGATAATACCGTTAGCCCGCCAGATCTATAAGGGTTTATCTTTGATGAATAGGAAGAAGGAGAACAACACCCATGAAAATAAAAATCCTCTTGATTTACGCCGTGCTTGCCATACTGGGCTTGTCCATCGTGATTTCGATAGATTGGTTAACCGGAACCCCGTTTTCCCGGTCGTTCAGCTTCCTCACCTCAATCTTAGTCACTACAACCTTTCAGGAACTGGTGGTGATCATTGTATTTCTTTTTCTTCCAGTGATCCAAGTAGCGCTAGAGGCCCGCCAAAAGAAGAAACAACGCCAATAAGGCTACCTGTACCAGCCAAACCGCTTCCGTATGCGATGGACAAGGAACAAAAGAATCGGTACAACCGCACAAATAGCGGGGAGGAAGTACTTCAAAAACACTTTCCCCTCATTCAAATGGCTGGTGTAATTCTCCACACTGATAAACGAAATGAACAGTACAATGACTCCCATAGGCACAACCAGCCTCCGGTAATCTTTAACCTTGAACAGATCCGCTGTGATGACGGTCGCCGCAAAACAATAAATTGACATTTTGAAGAAAACCCCGATAATCAGGGTCAGGATCACAAACGCATCCAGACGTTGGATAAAATTAGCAACGTTAACCAGTGTTATAGTCGTATATATGGGAAAAGCTGCTCTGCTGTAAATGTCTACTCCGAGAACGGATATTTCAATCGCATGGGTGAAGCAGAGCAGAAATCCGCTTAGAATGATCGCGGCAACGCCTGTTTTTTTCGATTTTCCGGATTTCTTTAAATAGGGCAAAACCGTTGAGAAGCAAACCAGCTCGCCGAAGGGGAATATCCAGATGTTCGGATATGCGGAAGTCAAGGCATCCACCCAATCATTGTAGTGCAAGGGAAACAGATTTTTATAATCCACCAGACCCGCGATAATCACCACTCCATTGCATACCAGGCCCATGATTATCATTATCCAAAAATAAATCTCTGCGGTTCTGGCAAATACCTCAATTCCCTTGTTCAGAATATACATAACAGCAATGACCATAATGGAATTAATGATCAGGATCGGCGTTCTGTCGTAGGAGGCCGAGATTAGAAGATCTCCCGCCTCCCGCAAATTTCTGGAGCCGTTGAACATAAGCACCGGAATATACAGCAAGCTAAGCGGCCAGCCGATGAATTTGCCAAGTATTTTCCGGGTATAGCCGCTGATAATCAAATCCGGAAATTGGCGGTAGAGATCATTGTAGATCAGATACAGCATAACCCCACCGGGCAGTGCCATCAGAATTGACAGCCATACCGCATGGCCGCTTTCCAGTCCAATGGGAATAACTAATGCGGTTCCCAGTTCAAACAGCACAATCATAGCAAATAATTGACTGGGGCCGATGACCTCTTTTTTCATATAGCAGTCTCCCTATCCTATTCAATCAGCATCGGTTATTCCGGGGCCTTCAGCGGGGTCAGCCGCATCCCTGTAGCCCGGATATAAGCTTGAACCTGAACATCCAGTTTGCCTTTGGCAAAAATCTGATTCCAATCCTTCTCAACTTTTTTCCATTCCGCCGGATTAACGCGTTTGAATTCATTGGCAAAGTTGAAATAATCGCACTCTAACCTTTGTGCGGCTTGAAAAGCTTCCCGGACTTCCTTCTTCGTTAATTCCTCCATCTCTGCCTCCAGCTTTTTAATTTCCTGGTTTTTGCTCAAATCTACATCGCTTTCCGTCTCATTGAGATTCCCTTCCTCGCTGATGTAGACTTTAAATACAGGCAGCCCGTCACGCATTTCAACCTTGATCCTGGTATTGGAGTATACCACGTTTACGGCAACGGCCTTAGCTTGATCCCCGGAATCAATATTCAAATTAGTTTCGACAATTTTGTCGAGAATCCACTGGGTGCCCCTCGCTTCAGGCCCGTCGATCCAATTCTCAAGCTTTCCCTTTTTGAATACGGCCTGGCCGCTGATCAGGATTGAGGTTTCCGCCTTCGTTTGCTCCAGGCTTGCCTTTTTCTGTCCTTCCTCCACGTTGCCGCGCATCCGGACACCGCTGATCGTAAACCCTCCGCCGCCTGTAATTTCCTTGACCGTTTCAAACACACTGACCTGTGGTGTTTCCCCCCAGACCTTGGAGGTATTTTCTGCCTTTTTGCCCAACCCGATAGAGGGTACGCTCTCCTGAGGCAGCAACACCTTCATGATGGACTCTGCATCCGTGCCTCTTGATACCAGTACAGTTGTATTCAGCCGAAGCTCATGGGATCTTTCAAAAATATCAAGCACATCGTTCATACCGCTTTCTGCGAGCGATTCTCCTATCACCAGAAGCTGAGCATGGGCAAAAAAAAGCTGACGGGTCGCCTGCTTAGAAGCTCTGCGGAGCGCCCCAAATACTGTCCGGTCATTGACTGAGTAAATGGAGATTGGCGACTGGCTGGTGCTCGCTCCCTGGGTAGTGGCGGTAGCAGACGGATTCACCACCTGGAAGGTAACCCGAAGCTCACCCGTGTCCATAAGCCGGTCAACGCCAATCCCGCTTACGATCGCAAGCTCGTTCAGCTCCCTGCTGTTCCAGCATCCGGCCAGGTTAAGAGACAGAACGGCAAAGAGAATAAGAACAGACAGGCGTTTTGTCTTCATGCCTGGTTCCCCTGTTTTTCCTTGTCCGCTTTCTTGCGCACATTGCTTTTGTCTGCCAGACGCGGCCGTATCTTCATAAAATGGATCGGTGACCGGATCAGGGTATCCTTCTGGGCCTCAGGGTCAAAGGGTCCCAAAGGAGACATATACGGAACGCCGAGTGACCGCAGGCTGCATAAATGCGCGATCATCATCAAGGCCAGAATTACTATGCCGTACAGGCCCATGAACGCGGCCACAAACACTATAACAAAGCGCAAAAAACGTACGGAGAGCGCCATATTAAAAGCAGGTGTAGTAAAGCTGGAGATCCCCGTTAAAGAAACCACAATAACCATGGCAGGTGAAACAATGCCCGCCTGTACTGCGGCCTGCCCCAAAACCAGACCTCCAATAATCGAGACGGTCTGTCCGATTGGCGAAGGCAGGCGGATTCCCGCCTCACGGATAATTTCAAAGGTGACCTCCATCATCAACGCTTCAACAAAGGCGGGAAAAGGAACCCCTTCCCGTTGTGAAGCTAAATTAATGAGCAGCGGAGTAGGGATCATCTCCTGATGAAAATTAAGCGCGGCAACAAAGATAGCAGGGCCAAACATCGAAATAAGAAAACAGAGAAAACGCAATAAACGGATCAATGTAGCGATATCAAACCGCTGATAATAGTCCTCCACAGTATGAAAAAACATAAAGAAAGTTGCAGGGGCTATAAGTACAAAAGGGGTTCCATCCACAAAAACGGCAATTCTTCCATCCAGTAAATTCCCGGCCACGCTGTCCGGCCGTTCTGTGTTGTACAGTGTCGGAAAAGGGGTGTACCCGCTCTCTTCTATTAATTGCTCAATGTATCCCGATTCCAGAATGGAATCCACTCTGATCTCCTTCAGCTTCTCCTTCAGCTTCTGGAGCACATCTTTATCAGCTAACCCCTGGATATACATAATCGCAACATTAGTCTGCGTCACAGCACCCAGCTTCATCGGTTCTACCCAAAGATTCGGATTTTTAATTCTTCGCCGGACCAGAGAAATGTTGACACTTATCGTTTCGGTAAAGCTTTCCTTGGACCCCCGGATCGAAACCTGCGTCCCTGCCTCAGAGACTGGACGGACCTCGCCTCCGCTTGTATCGCCGCTGAGTGCTTCTGGTACACCTTCAACCAGTACAAGTGTGTTGCCGGACAAAAGGGCTTCATACAGCCCATTCCTGTCTGTGAGCGACTGGCTTTTGCCCGGAGTCAGTGCTTTTTCCTTGATATAGTTAAAAACCTCCTGGACGGTCGACAGCTTCCGCCCTTCCTCACCAACGGATTGATAGGACAATGCATGGGAGATGAAGTCATCTACTAACTCCTTATCCGTAAGGCCTTCCATATAAATAACAGCAACCTGGGGTGCCGGATTTATCATTTTGAAACGGCGAATGATCAGATCCATACTGTTCCCCAGACCTTGCCCGATGAGCTGTAAATCTTCTTCCAGGTTCCCGGAGAGCGGGGAGCTTAGATTGCTATCAGCCGATTGAGACTGTTTTTTTTCTTTTGTTTGAGCAGCCATCGCAAGCACCTCCTGCACATACTATTTGCCCGCTATCCTTTTTTTATGCAGGTTATGGAATAGCCGGACGCTTGCCCTGCCTTAGTGAAACCATCGGGTATATACAGCACAAAGAGGCTGGCCGCGCAGAATTTCTGCATAAGGCCAGCCTCTATTCGCTGATAATTCATTAATAGCCTGCTAGTGTTCATCCGCTACGCCAAGCGCCTTGTTCTTCTCCTTAAAACGTTCATTATGCGAGGAGACGTAAGCCACCTTCGGTGCATCAGGGTCTATATACAGCTTGGCGCTGTTCAGAGCCAGAACCGCATCGGTGAACGTTCCGGCGATCAGCCGGACCTTGCTGCTGTAATCCACGAAATCTCCGGCGGCAAAAACACCAGGAAGGTTGGTCTCCAGCCTGCTGCTGACATTGGCCCACCACTCGCCCATGTCCAGCCCCCAGTCCTTAAGCGGACCAAAATCACTCTTCAGCCCGTGGTTCACGATCACTGCATCGACCTCAAGCTGCTCGGATGCGCCGGATTCCATATGGCTAATCGTAACCTGGTCTATCTTCTCCCCGTCGCTGCTGTGCAGCTGGCTGACTGTATGCGGAACCCGCACTTGGACTGACGAAGCTTTCATGCGGGCAATGTTCTTCTCATGTCCGCCGAACTGCTCGCGCCGGTGCACGATTGTCACGCTTGCGGCAATCTGCTCCAGTTCGTTAGCCCAATCCACCGCCGAATCACCGCCGCCAGAGATCAGCACCCGCTTGCCGCGGAAAGGCTCCAGCTCCTGTACAGTATAATGAAGGTTTGTAACCTCATATCGGTCCGCTCCCTCTATTTCCAGCTTCGCCATTTGGAGAATGCCATACCCTATGGTCAGAATGATAGTACGTGTCCAGTGCCGTTCACCGGTCGCCGATGTCAGAATATATGTGCCGTCCTCCTGCCGCTCCTGGCCAATAATCTGTTGACCCAGCACGATGGCCGGATCAAAGGTCCGGGCCTGCTCGGCAAGCTGATCAATCAATTTACGGCAGAGAACCGGGGTGACTCCCCCCACATCCCAGATCATTTTCTCGGGATAAATGAGCATTCTGCCGCCCAGCTCTTCCTTAGCCTCTATCAGTTTGGTTTTGAGATCCCGCATTCCGCTATAAAAGGCTGTATACATGCCGGCAGGACCGCCGCCAATAATCGTCACATCGTATAATTCCAGCTCTTTGCTCATATTTTCCCCTCCAAGGTGTATTGGTATTTATAGCAGTATAAACTGAACTTTGTGTTTTCTATTTGGGGACTGGCAATGACTACAGAGAATCTTTCGATTTCCGGCCGCTGTTGTCTACAGATTTCTTGAATTGCTGTTCATAGTGGAAATCCGTAGACAAAGGCGGACGCTACCGCTCCGCTCCTACAGTTCCAGACTTCTCCTTCGTCACTTTTCCCTTATTTTTAATTTTTCAAGTACAATCTATATTCTCAAAAAATTTGTTTCTGCTCATCAAGATTTGGTACGGGCCAGCAAATACAGAAAATAAGGCGCACCGATTACAGCGACAACAATGCCCGTCGGTATTTCAGACGGCTGCAGAATCCAGCGGCCAATGGTATCCGCCGTTAGGACAAGCAAGGAGCCCAGCAGTGCCGAAGCGGGCAGCATCAGCTGATGCTTCGGCCCCACCAGGCGCCGGGCCAGATGAGGGCCGATCAAGCCCACGAACCCGATTCCGCCGCTTACGGCTACACTGGCCGCTGCCAATCCTACTGCAGCCCCGAGCAGACGGAATTGTTCCTTGGTTACTGCCGCCCCCAATCCGGTTGCAGTCTGATCGCCGAGATTCAATACATTCATCACTCTTGCCTTATAGATCACATAGGGCAGCAGAATGAGGATCCAGGGCAGCAGGGACAGCACGAACTTCCAGCTGGTTCCCCAGATACTGCCCGCCAGCCAGGTGGCAACAAATTGGTATTTATCCGGATCGAGGCGCAAGGTAAGCACAATCATCGCTGCACTCATCCCGGCAGCAACCGCTACACCGGTCAGCAGCAGGCGGATCGGCGAAATTCCCTGGTGCCGCTTATAGGCAAGTGCATAGATCATTGCCGCAGTACATGCAGCCCCCACAAAGGCCACCAGCGGAAGCATAAAGACCGGTGCCGCAGACGTTGCCGGATAAAAGGATATCAGCAGCATGACCATAAGTCCCGCTCCGGCATTGATCCCGAGAATGCCGGGGTCGGCCAGATCATTGCGGAAAACGCCTTGCATTACCGCTCCTGAAACCGCCAGACCGGCTCCAATCAGAATCGAAATCACAATCCGCGGCAGACGGAAATCGAAAAGAATGAGCTCTTGCTTATCCGTCCCCCGGCCAAGCAGGGTGTGCAGCAGCTCCAGCGGTGTCAAACGTATGTATCCTGTATTCACACTGATAATAAAAGCAGCAACAATCAAGACAGCAATGACTGCCAGCACCCGAAATCCGCGTTTGCGTCTAACTTCATCAAAACTTATGGCCGTTGTCTTGGACATACTCACAGCTCCCTTCTCTCTTTACGGGCCAGATACAGAAAGAAAGGCACACCAATCAGTGCAAGAACGGCACCGAGCGGTGTTTCATGCTGCGGAATGATGGTTCTGGCCGCCAGATCAGCGAGCACCACCAGCAGACTGCCAAGCACAGCAGAGCACGGAATAATCCACCTGTAATCCACACCGACAAGATACCGCGTCAAATGGGGGATGATCAGACCAATAAAACCGACAGCTCCTACTACAGATACCGATGAACCGGCAAGAACCAGGACAATCAGAGCACCTGCCAGCTTCACCAGGCCTGTACGCTGCCCAAGCCCTTTGGCAACATCGTCGCCCAGGCTGAGCATGGTAATGGAGCGGGACAACGCGATGGCCCCAAGAACCGCCGCAAAAACCCAGGGAAACATAATTTTCAGCTGGAACCATTTCGTTCCGGCTATGCCTCCTGCATACCAAAAGGCCAGATCTTGTCCGATTTTATAGTACAAAGCCACGCCTTCGCTTAACGCCGAGAGCAGCGCACTCAAAGCCGCACCGGCCAGCACCAGACGGGCTGGAGTCAATCCGCCTTTAGCCAAGGACCCGACACCATACACAATCGCCGCCCCCGCACCTGCACCCACAAAGGAATACAGGATCAAACTCATGAATGGCAGATTAGGCATAAATGCGAAACAAAGCGCCAGCGCAAATCCTGCCCCCGAATTAATGCCCATCAGCCCGGAATCCGCGAGCGGGTTGCGGGTCATCCCTTGCATAACCGCTCCTGCCACAGCAAAGCTGGCACCGATCATCACACCGCCAAGCACACGGGGCAGCCGAAGCTCCCGGATAATCTGGTGATCCGTAATATCCGGATTGAAATGAAAAATAGCGTTCCATACCACCGGCAGCTGAATATCCGCAGCCCCGAACGAGACCGATACTGCAATACCCAGCGCCAGGGCAACCAGACCGCCAACCAGGATCAGCGTAGCCGCCCAAGGCCGCGAACGAAGCTTCACCTCATCCAGCCGCCCTAGGGGACCTGTACCGGCTGCTGTCTGTTGACTCATATCTTCCACCTTTTTCTTATGAAATTGATAATCATTATCATTATCACATTGTAAAGGAAAAAGCCTTCTTTTGGCAATGGATAAATCTAATTCGTTACTTTAAAAAAAGCCAGAACCCCGGCAAGCATCCTGTAAAAGCGACGATTGCCGGGGTTCTGAAATAAGTGTTACGTATGAAATCAGATGCGGTAGTACGATCACCGCAATGGTCAGCTCCAGCAGCCTCACAGCGGTTACGCATCTGCGGAAGATTGGATCATGATAGCCTGATTTCATTTGAGCGAGGTGGTATGATAGTTGGCCAGCCCCCGGGAGATGCTTCCGTCCATAATCCGGGCAACCTTTGCCACAATCCGGGCCGGGTCAGAGTTCGCCCCTGCTTTTAGCCAATTAATCACCTGTCCAAGAATAGCCAATGTATAGAAATCAGCAATCTCCTGCTTGGCCTGCAAGCCCGCCCGTTCCGGTTCAAGCGCGTCCAGTTCTTCCACGACCTGGATCATTACTCCATAAACCACCCCGTACAAAAAGCTCTCCAAATGCTCCCGGCCCAGCGAATGGAAGGTATTCAGGCAGATGGTTTTATTGCTTTGTGTATAATATAGTACGCTCAGAAACCCCTGTTTCCAGCCTCCACCATCATCGTACGAATGTTACCATATCAGGCAGGGAGGAATTCGCTTGCATACCAGAAGGTACGGGAAAACGGGGATCCGACATTGTCTTTGAGGCGTGGCAGCGGGGGAACAACTGAGGATTGGGAAGCTACGGAGAATTCGTCCGCTATCCGGCTGGTGCATGACCGGCTATATCGATCCGGTGTGTTCATATTGTGAATATAAGCACAAGACTGGCGGGCAGAAGTTCAAGTATGTCCGCCAGACTACTCCACACTTGCAACAATAGCAAGTAACAGGCAAAAGGTCTCGCTTCAAGCATAATTTTCAACCGCTGGACGAATATTTTCATCCGTCAATGAACTCCGTTTTATATCCGGGATGGCCTGCAGATATGTAATTCAAGGGAATCTATTTCTAATTCATTAAGAAGTCCAATATATTCATGCCGCTTGCCGTATTGGACTTGTATAATTCAGTATAGCCGCATTCCCGGCAGCTGATGGTAATGAATTTTTTGTTCTGGACATCAAAAAGCTTAGCAAAGTTGCCGCCGGTTGCCTGAAACTGATCCACGGCATACTCTTTACATCCGCATTTACTGCAAATAAATTGTTTCTTAGCCATGGTACTCTCTCCTCCAAAGGTTTCTCTGGTTCATCTAAGGTTTCGTCTGTTACGTATTACATCGGTTAAACCGAGGCGGAAAATAAACTAATTGCGTACATTGATGCTTAAGGCGCAGAGCTATACTTGGATTCGCCCTCTGGTCTAGGCCGTTTTTCATGACCCGCTGAAAAAGGTATCCCCATCATACCACCCATAATTTTCCTTAACCAGCAAACCGGATAAATGAGTAAAAAAGACCCACTTGCAGATACAAGAAGGGCAGGGTATATATTTATTTTATTCCGAAATGTTACAGGAGTTCATTTATTTGTATCCAAACGTATAAAATGAGTCCGGTATCCGCTGGTTTCACTGATATCCAGACCCTTCCCTTTGTCTCATAATACAGCGGCTGCGAACTTCAAAATCCAGATGATGTTTGTATCGCAGCGGATCTTTTCGAGCTTTGCCCTTCAGCACATAAAGACCAGAACAATAATTATACGTCAAAAATCTTATTTTGTTATGGTCAGCGGCAAAAAACAATTTTTAAAACGTTCCCGGCAGCCATCTTTACTGTTAATTTATTCGCTGCGGACCAGTTGCCCAGCCTCAGTATCCCACCGCCACGGCACCTCATGCCCCTGCATGTGCAGGCCTCCATACCACTCATCTATTCCTTGGACCAGGACGCGGTCCGCCGCTCCTTCCTGTATCTGCTGCCCCAGCGCTGTCTCCGTAACCCTGCGGTTCAGGAACTCCGGAATCTGCCGGAAATCCGTGTACGCCTCAGCACCTTCGATGTGCAGCAGAGGCTGCTCCCCTGCCGTGAGCGCACGCAGAACCTTCCAATATTCGAGATCCCCCATTCCGAGCACATGCAGCGCGTCGGTCACCTGACGGAATAATTCCAGCGGCGTATTTGCCCCGGATGCAACAGCTTGAAGTGTGGTCTGTTCCACAATCCCAAGGCCATTCTGTACCGAAGGCAGGCGCATGAGATGCGTTCGGAAAGCATCAGAAGCATAAGGCAGGCCGGATGCTGCGAGTTCTGCCTTCTTTTGATCCAGTAAATCAGCCATTCGGGCGGGATCAGGAGAAGCATACGCCTGCCACACCTCACTTCCCAGCTCTATTTCTTGCCGCCCAATACTCCGCCAGGTCCCGGATAACGTTCCAAGCTGGGCCGGAGTGAGCTGTCCCAACCCATGAAACCGTTCAATTCCCGGAAACTCTCCAATGCACAGCAGACTAAGCTTGGTCCGGCCCAGCTTCCGCCCCTTGAACCAATGAAGCAGATAGGCAAGCATACTCTGGTCGAACAGATCATGCTCAAACCACAGTACGACTTCATCGTATTGGGTATATTCACAAAGTTTCCGCTCTTGTTCCTCACAGTTTGTGATATACTTATCGGCCGGAATTCCCAGTGCTGTTTCCAGCACCCGCGCGCGCTCGGCCCGTTCCCGGGACCCGGAGAGATTTGCAAATATAGGCCCGGAAGAGTATATCTCCCTCCACACCAAAACATCACCTTGAACAATGCCATGCTTCAGCATGTTACCCACAACATCTCCATTCACAATATGCAGCATATTTCTGCCTCCTTCATACAAATGATTGAACACGGATGCCAGATCGGCTACCGGAAGTGTGCCCTTGAGCTTTTGGCGGGCATCGTGAAGCCGCTTCTTAAGGGTCTGCACCGGAGTTCCCAGATATCCGGAAATCTCCTGAAGGGAATAGCCGTAGAAATAAAACAGCTGCACCGGAACTCTAAGCTTGGCGGATAATGCTGCCACTGAGCTTTGCAGCACCTGCTCTGCTTCCTTCCGTTCCAGGATGTCTGCTGCACCCGGCTCATTCTGCAAACCTTTCAGAGCTTCGTCCAGAGGGAGCAGGGTATGGCGCTTGCGCCGCAAGGCCCGCTGGCATTGCCTCACCACAATCGTCCTGAACCAGCCGGGAAAAGCGGCCGGCTCACTCAGCTTATGCAGATTCAGAAAAGCTTCAAGGAACGCCTCCTGAACCGCATCCTCCGCCAAATGGACATCCTTCAGCATGTCGCAAGACACTGCATACGCCATCCCCCGGCAATGCGCCATCAGCTGGGCGAACGCCTCCGTATCCCCCTGTCTCGCCTTCTCTACCCACTGCCGCATACGCCGCCAGCCTCTTTTCTCTCATGTTCTTAATCTATAGGTGCCATTGTTAAGGGAAAAGGTTACATCCATTGGATTTATTTCGCTCATTATGAAGTCTTCCAATCGTTTTTATAACACCTAATTCATCAAAACATACATAACAATGGCTTTACTCCTAAAAATTGAAGTTGTTTTTGGGCATAAAAATACCGCGGACAAGCAGCCTCCTAAGCAGGTGCTGTATCGCGGCGAAAAGCCAAAAAACCGGCTTATGTTCACAAAGGGGTACGACCTTCATCGTATCCCGCTAACAGCAGAATCACGAAACAGTTACTGTTTACGGCATAGCAAAAAACACGGGTGATAATCCTGTTTTCTCTCATTCCAAGTTAATCAAGGATGGGAATTTACTATGCCCGATATTCGGTTAAATTTTCGCAGAAGGTGCAACGGCGCAATTTGAACCAGTTACTCCATTTTGCAGAATTGTATATATCTCATCATTTCCGCTATGCCATTCATTTGCTTTTCCAATTGCTCATTCAGTTTTTGAAGAGCCACTTTGAAGGAGCGTTCAATTGTAGTTAGATCATGTATCTCTAAAGCTTCAAGCAACTGTTTCATGCTATCAATGAAAAAGACGGTTTTCCTTAAACTGCTCAGCACAATAATCTTTTTTAATTCACGGGATGTAAAGACTCTATACCCGTTTTCCGGATTCCGCTTGGCGCGGATAAGCCCCTCCTTTTCCCAATGGCGGATAGCGGACGGGTTTACACCAGTGATTGCGGCAACCTCCCCGATTTTCATCTCTTCCGTTACCTGCACATTCTTGTACTTGGAAAAGCCGGTTTTTTGAATTAAGCTCATGACCTCTTCAACCCGTTGTTTCTCCATCTGGATGTTGTACTGATGTGAATTGATTTTCCAAAGTGCCTGTTCGACGTGACCTTTTTTTAACAGACTCATGACATCGTAGCTGACAGGAATACCGAATCCTTGTATCAAGGTACGTAAAGCAATGAATGCTTGAACATGGACCGGTGCATAAAATCTTCTATTACTGGCTGTTCGAGGTACGTCAGGTACCAAATCGAGATCTTCATATCTTCGCAAGGTTGTAGTGCTGATCTGAAGTCTCATTGCCATCTGTTTCGGCGTAAAAGTTTTGTCCACCTGCGGCACCTTCCTTAAAGTCAAACTCTAAAGTATAGCAACAATATTATAAGAAACAATAGCCGTCCAGACAAGGATTCCTGGTAGATCAAACGAAATATTGCATGAATGTTGTATGATCGATGCAGGAGGGTGATTTGTTCATGGAAAATTTGACAGCAGAAGAAAAGCAGCAGTCGGTTGAAGCGTTTAAGTCGATTATTCGTAAATCGGAAAAGGCGCTCTCTCATATGAAAACAGATGCACCACAGACGAGGTTGCTCCAGAGGCGAATGAAGGCTGCCCAGATTGGCGCGGAAACGCTTCTTGCACGTTGGGAGGGCCGGGAAACGGATATCTGCAAAACAGACTTAATTGAAGCAAAAAAGGAGCTGGAGAGTTTGCTGCTGACACTTCCTTCTTTTCTTAAGAAATCCAAAGAGGGCAGTGGGCAGCAGACCTACATTACGAGAAGGATAGCGGCAATAAAAGTTGCCGTTTTTTATATGGGCTATTTGATTGAAAAGGTCGAATAAGCGTAATTGACAAGAGTTGTGGCTTATTTACTCGGCGTTATGATTGTGAATAGGAGGAAAGACATGGATTACATTACACCGAACCAGGCGGTCCTAAAGGCGAAACAGTACCCTAAAGATAGCATAGCGGCGGGTCGTCGTCATACCGCCCTGCTTAAATCTGACGGTACGGTAGCAGCTGTGGGTGATAATAAATCCGGCCAATGTGATGTGAGCGGCTGGTGCGATATGGTGGCGGTTGCGGCTGGTAATGTTCATATGGCGGCGAACACGGGTAATGCTCATACCATCGGTCTTAAATCTGACGGTACGGTAACCGCTGTGGGTTGGAATAAGCATAACCAATGCGATGTATACGACTGGCGCGATATTGTAGCGGTTGCAGCAGGCTGGTGCCGTACCATTGGGCTTAAATCGGATGGCACGGTGCTTGCTGTGGGCCGAAATCATGAAGGGGAATGCAATGTAAGCGGCTGGCATGATATTGTGGCGGTCACCGCCGGTGACTGGCATACCATCGGTCTTAAATCGGACGGCACGGTGACGGCTGCGGGAAATAACCGGTATCGCCAATGCGATGTAAACGGTTGGGGCGGCATAGTTGCGGTAGCTGCGGGTTACCTTCATACCGCCCTGCTTCAATCGGACGGCACGGTGGCAGCTGTGGGTTGGAATAAACATGACCAATGCGATGTAAGCGGCTGGCGCGGTATTGTGGCGATTGCGGCGGGCAGCAGTCATACCATCGGGCTTAAATCAGACGGTACCGTGGCGGCTGCGGGCTGGAATGAGTATGGCCAATGTAATGTAAGCGATTGGCGCGAGATTGTAGCGATTGCGGCGGGGTGTGCCCATACCGTGGGACTTAAAGCGGACGGCACGGTGGTCGCTGTGGGTGATAATAAATATGGCCAATGCGATGTAAGCGCCTGGCGCGGCATACGACTGCCTGCCAAATAGTTTTCAATTTAATATTACCGCTTGGTTCATTGAACATTAGAGGGTTGTTTTCTACGCAAGTATAAAGGTTCAAACTCAGCGGATCATTCAGCTGCCCTTCATACGTATCCTAGTTTATAAAGCGGAGCTTTGTAAAAATAAGGTGGCAACGGAGAAAGCACTCCCAATTACCACCCATTCTATCATCCTGCCTGCCGTACAGTTATATTCGGCATCACGTAGGCTGATTTTTTCTTCATCATGGCGTAGATGATGTTTACCAGCTTCCTCATTAAGCAGACAACCGCTTGTTGTTTGGTTTTCCCCTCTGCTATCTTGCGCTCATAATAAGAATGAAAATAAGCATTCTTTGGTTCTCTCTTGGTACGAGTGACACCAATCTGACGAATCGCAAGGCTCTTGATGATATCGTGCAATTCCCGATTGCCTTGTTTACTTTTGTAGTTTCGTGACTTGTTTCCTGAACCTACAGTTACAGGTGCAATACCAGCAAAACGAGCAAGCTTGTCGGGAGATGAAAATCGGTAGATGTCGCCAATCTCTGCCACAAGCTGTGCTGCTGTCACCACATCTATCCCAGTCATGGATTCAAGTTGGAAGCCAAGACGCTTCAATAAGAAATCAATTTCGTCCTCTATACTGACTAATTGTTCTTGAAAAAACCGAGCGGATTCCACTTGACTCACCACTACTGAATCTCGTGACTGCTGATAATCCCGATACGTTTCTCCGTCTGCGTCGATCAGAGTAAGAATTTGATTTGCCTTCTTATGAGACAATCCATTGTTGCTGTACTTTCGCAAGAATGCCGCAAGGGCTTCCTCTGACACGTCCTTCAAGGTATACGGTGATGGGTACGTTTCCCAGAAGGCGAGTGCCGTTTTCCCCTCCACTTCAGAGAAGAACTTTTTATAACTGGGATAAGAATAGCTAATTTGTTGGTGTAACTTCTTTACCGTTTCTGTTAAAATCTTAGCCAACCATCTTCGCTGCGTCACAAGCTGGCTAATCGCCCAATACAGATCAATGGGCTTGGCATCTGGCAGGCGCTCCAACTCGTCTCTAAGTACCTTGGCAACGCATTCCGCATCCCAGCTATCCGTTTTTTGAACGGTCACATGGCTCTGTCTTCTGGCGTTGGCGAGTTTTGCGTTCACTTCCTTCACCCAGCAATGATTGTCCTTGAGGTAGACAGCGAGTCCTCTGCCATATCCTCCGACATCCTCCAATCCATAGACAACGGACAAGCCTTTTTTGGTGTACTTCTTCAATTCCTTAAGCAGCAAAGGAAAGGCAGACGGCTTGTTATCGAATTTAACTTCTCCTAGCTTCTTACTCCAGCAGTCAATAATGACAGCTGTATGATGCTGTTTATGCAGGTCAACCCCTACATAGATTAGATTCTGCTGTTCAATCATGCTTCTGTTGCTCCCTCTGTATTTGAATTGTTACCAATGGATTCGATTCATTACGGTCAAGAATCCTTGCTGCCCTCATCGCTTGCTCTGTATGTATCCAGCCCATTAGTAACCACTCAAACGAGTGGCTAAAACATTATTGATAAACAAGTTTGCATCCTCAGTTCGAGCGGTCGGTGCCGCAAAGATACGTAAGCAATCTCTTGTTCACCTAATGCTTAGAAAGCTGTAAGTTTTAACATCCCAGCAACATGTGACTTCTCCAGCCGTACATAAAGTAGGTCTAGCCGCAGTTCTTCTGTGTACTCGTGAAACTTATCTATGATTTTTTCCGCTGTCGGCAAGTCAATCTCCACAGCTTGTTCATGTGTAATTTGAAATATGGCACTTTCATAAGCGGCAGTTGTTCGGAGACTTGTTAGAAGCTGATCTTCTTGCTCTACCAGTAACTCGTACTTTTCTTGTAATATCGTCACAAGCACATTCCCCCATAATTTAGGATGGCTTGATGTTTACCGTCTGCTTCAATCTGTCCGTAGCGATATGTTCCTTGGTAAAATGCTTTACGGTCTAGGATTCGTTTCACCTGTACTTTGGTGAACCTCTTCCCTTGTTCCGTTGTGAATCCTTCTTCATTTAACTTCTCGGCTAAAGCCGACAATGACCATCTAGGGTATTGCTCTTTCAATTCAAATAACCGTTGAACCGTAGATGCTTTCTGTTCGTCGATGAACATTTGCTTTGATCCCCGTTTCCCTTTGTAACCAAAAGGAATACCACCACCAGCAAACTTGCCTTCGGATGCTTTTTTGTTTCGTCCTCGTCCCAGTTTCATAGCAATTTCTAGCCGTTGATAAGCATCTAACAATTCCATCAAACCGTTAATTAAAAAGTCTGACGGGTCTTTCTTAAAAATGCTATAGGTTCGTTGTTCAATACTCCGAATGTCGATACTACGCTTTTTCAGTTCCCGATGGACAAGGACTTTGACAATATCACTTCTCCATAATCTGCTTGTGTTCAGGACAACAACGTAATCTACCTTGTGACTTGATACATAAGTCAGCATATCTTGGAAGCCCTCTCGTTCGACCTCTAAGGCCTCTTCATCCACTTTTGCTCCACTGATCCCCTCGTCTGTAAAGACGTGAACCAGATGCCATCCCTGATCCTCACAGTACGACTGAATCTCGTCCTGCTGGTAGGACAAACTGTAGCCATCCTTCACTTGACCTTGTGTACTGACCCGCACATATCCTATGACATTCATGTTTAAACCTCCATCGTTACGGGAATTGTAATTAGTGTAACTCTTAACCGTTCCACACTATGATTATATAACCTTTAAGAGTTACATTCAATGATTTTCCAGACAAGTTCATGGTATAATCTTTCTATATTTAGCTGCTGGAATGATGGAGGAAAACATGAAGATAAAGATTCGATTAAAAGATATATTAGATCAACGAGGAATGTCACAAAGAGAACTTGCCCGACAAATGAACTTACGTCCAAGTACCATTAATCATCTCTGTTCCGATTCAGTAGACAGAGTCTATATCCGAACGCTGGAAGCGATATGTGAAGCCCTAGACATCTCCATCAATGAGTTGATTGTTGAAGATACGGAGACTTAAGGTGTTGAAATGTAAGTCGGGTTGGTAGCTGGATGTGCTACGCTCTATTCCTCAACAATTATCATGGTTTTTGATTTAAACCACCCCCGGGTGTTTCCCTATCGTAATGGTGAACATTTCCTGGAAGGTAGGGGTTGAAATCTCTTTATTTTCAAGTACAATAGAGACAATGTTATTTTTATTTCATCCAGCATGTTGGACTTTTTATCGTTATCGGCAAAATAACGTGTCCATCGCCGAGGATGTGTTTTCTAGCTATTTATAGCAAGACGATCTAGGCAGTCCCCTTGGGGGATTGCTATTTTTTTTGCCAAGTTTTTGCGATTGGCATACGTAGATGATGTATAAAGCTGCCTTAATACGGACTCATCGAATATGCTTTGCAGTATTTGGAAGCCAAGAACAGTTTCGATCTTGGATATGTTCTCTCTGTTCTCCATTAGCCAAGACAACTCCAAATCGCTGACTTCCTCTGGATACTCTATCTGTGCAAGTGTCCTCTCAATCGTATAATTAAAGAATGGTTTTTCGAGTATTTCTACCGCTTTCCTCGTTGGCGAAAACTTTCTCAGATCATTGTCGCTAGGTCGGACTTCCAGTCGCAATACACCTTTGGAACGTTCAATAATCTCATTTGATTCTTCTTCCTTCCGGGTCTGCTTTTGCTTATCATAAAACATAATTCTGCTGCTATTGTTCCGATATTCAACGGTCTGATCTTGGTTATAAGCAATAGTGTTCTTGTAGGCAAGTTTCTGCCTGCTGAACATCCGTACATACTCACTAACCTTCTTGCCCACTTGAAAATTACAACAGACATCACATCTACTTAAAGTCCAGTCAGAATGTGGAATATGCACATCAAAGAGATGGAGTAGCCTTTCTTGCAATCGTTCAAAGAACAAGGGAATGTCTGCTTCTGTGAGCATAGTTACGTTGTCTCCGTATAGAAGCTTCGGTATAGATACTTGTACTGTGAGTGTTTGGCTGTTCTCGATATACTTCATGAATGGCAGCTTTTCGTCGTATATCTTATAGCTTGTATTCAATGCACCTGTTTCTTTGCTTAAGAATGTAGTTGAATGTTCGTTGTATTGATTCAATATATCTGGATCAATAGGAATAGGTCTTGCTTTCAGTACGATAGTGTCAAACATAAGGAACCTTCTTTCATTTCTAGTAATCTAAAATATTAGATGTAATTGGAGATGTTATAAGAATGGGAACCCACGGCTGGAGTCCAGCAATTGTTCAACTCGTGTCTATCTTGTTCATCGTATTCACCACCTATTAAGGTTTAATTCCAGTTTCCTCGAACAGCTTGTCAAGCTTCTCAAAGAACTGTTTCTGTTCGTATTTTGCGTAATCTGGATGTACTCCCCATTCGTTATCTCGGTGAACGAGATAATATAAGACCAATTCCAATACTGTCTTTTTATTACGATTCTGTTCTCGGAATACCGTAACTACATCTTCAAGCCGTTTAAAATCCTCATTTTCTTCATCATTGACCAATACTTCCAACAGTTCAATCAGCCGTTCCTTTTTTTGCTCTTCATGTATATACTCAATGAGCTGCCTATTATGCGAATAATGCTCTGTTGTTGTATATTCATATCCTTCATCATCAACACCTGTCAGCTCGATTTCTTCATGTTCATCTGTTCTGGTTAAGTAAATCATTAGAATTTCTGACTTTTCGGATGGAAGCAACTCCTTCTGGAACAATACCTGATCTTCGATTCCAAACAACTCGGATAACTGCTTCAGACGTGGTTTGGGAATCTTCCGTCTTTCTTTGATCCAATCCTGAAATGTTTGCTTGGAAACCCCGATTGCTTCTGCTACTGTTTTGTACTCCATGTGAAACGTGTCAGCTATAAATTGTAATCCAATCATCCCAATCACCGCCATACCTAGTATGCCTTACGAGATTGATTATATGATGCCATACCAAGAATGTCAATCACTTTTTCAAAAAGAAAAAGCCACATGAAGTCTTTGACTCACACGTGGCTAATTTGAATAAATGAATTGTTTCCATTTATAATCTAATCTTTAGAATGCTTTTTTAACCAATTAGGCATGAAAGCCTCACTAGTAGGAATTCCTTTGTAATATTCATGATATTCATCACTTTCCCATAACTTCTCAATTTCATCAGTCTGGGTTGATGGAAGTAATTGATTATTATTACGTTCAAAAATGTATCCGTTCTTGCATTCATTACACTTTACCGCAAACTTATTTGATGAAAATGTAGAATAAATAGAAAGTTCATGTCCACAGTTAGGGCAGTAAACGCCGTAACGACGTGTAATAATTCTTTTTAAATTCAAATTTAGTCACCTACACCAAATAATTTTTTTAATCATTTCTGCCTGTTCTGGTGTTGGTTGTGCCCAGTTTTTAGCCGCAGCATATCCCGAACCACGAACACCCCACTGTCCATCTTAATAGGATAGCCCAAATCCTAAGTCTCCTTTTGTAAGTCCCAACTGCTCATGACTTAAAACCCATTTTCTCTTAGAATACCAATTATCGGTCTATTACTACTAATGGCACTACTTGCCAAACTCTCCAGCTTAGGAACAGCTTTGATAATATTAGCAGCACCCATTGAAGCAAGCAAACTTGGCGCTTTTAGAATTAATTTAGTTACTCCTGCTGCAGTCCCCATAGCGCACTGAGTAAGATAAAGGAAAAGACCACATGGATTTTACTCGCATGTGGCCAAGCTTTGTTAAATTAATGACGCTCCTTGTAACAGCAACTTATGTTGATTGTTAAGATTTAACTTCACTCCTGCAAAATTTTCCTGATTAAACAAGAAATCCACATTATCCGAAACACGACTTACCGTATCAAATTCTATTGATCGCAAACTACAGACAATACAGTCATCGTAATAATCTATAAATATCCCTCCCTTCTCTTCAAAAGAAAATCCATCGCTCATTACATTAGAATTAATCAATTGAAACAAGGGAAAACCATTAAAAAATGGAATATCCTTGTGTTGCCTTTGAGATTCATTAAATCTATCAATAAAAAAAGTTAGTTCAGATGGAAGGAGCAGTTCTAGGTCCGAAATAATATCTCTTCTTTTATTGAAATAGAATGTTACAGGTTCTGCTTCATTATAAAATCTCCATTCACATCTGCCGTAATAGTCTTTAGGTTGCTCATATTGAAAATTTATTCTTACTAACGCGAACCCGTCTCCAATAACATCAATATCGAGCGAAGTTTCTTGTATGAAATTTCCTAGTAACTTATGCAATTTTAGTGTCATTGTTTATTTCCCCTTATATACTGCATGATATATAACTGATGATTTATCGGTAATATCGATTCCAATTTCCCATCCATCAATATTATACATATGTCTGCCATCCTTGATTGTTAAACTCTTGACAGCAGACTCAAAGCTTGCTAACATTGACTACTGAATCATCCGCTGAGCATCATTACTAAGCATAGAAATATTCTCGCTCCTCATATATTCTTCCATATGCTTCGTGGCATTTCCGTGAACCCAAAGTTTATTCCCGTTAACAGTGATATCTTCAAGAACGAATGAAGTTGGGATATAAGTTCCTTGACGGACACTTTGTGTTGCCGTAATTCTTCCCCATATAGTTGCTGTTAGATCCGCTGATTGCTTCTCAAATTTCCCTCCAGGCCAGAAATTCATCATCAATAATGCGGCACTAGCAAAATGCCTTACTGACCACGTGTCTTCTTGAGAGATACGAGCATATTCTTTGGTCTCGCTTAAAAGCCCTGCTGTCCAAAAATCTATGGCAGAGAACCATGAAGAGTGAGCTGCCTTTATTGCATTCCACTCTGATTCCCAAAAACCAGGAGCTCTTGTCTCCTTGACATCACACGAATTTGCATATATACATTGTCTATTTCCGGTAGGATCAATATATTTTAACGGATTATTGCTTACATACGTATACAAATTCAAACTCAGCGGATTATCAATCTGTCCCTCATACGTATCCTCATTTAAAAACTGTCCCATGCTCGGATCACAGTCTGTTTTCTGGACCATAGCTTTCTCCAGCATACTTGAAGGAGTAAAATCTCCTCTTTTTTAGAAGTAGTATTCCCAATCCATCGAACACATAATTTTTCTTAACCTCGCCGTTGGTATCAATAATCTGTATCACAGCACCGTGACCATTAAACAGATAATAATATGTTCACGAAGCGCTGGGGTGTAAGCAATCTCTGTACCCATAACTTTATTTACGGCACACAGAACAAGCACCGGATTGTAGACGACCATATGGTGAAGTGTGATCCAGGGAAAATCGTCCCCCTGCTTTTTTACCCTGCTGGGGACAGCATGGCCCATCAATAGCAGGACAGCTTACACCATCAACCTCCGGTCATTATGGGTTAGCAGTAACAAAACCCAAAAAAAAGTTATCATTAGTAATTATAAGTTATAAAGGGGCAGGAGAGTTGTGCTGAAACAGGATAACTTTAAGTACCTGAACAAACTCGTGGGTACATTCATGTTTAGACAAAAATTCATACGTAACTTACTAGGGTTAAATCCATTTGGACACAGCCGACCGATTCTTTAGGCACTGGATAGGGCTATAATTAACTAAAAAAAACCACATGGGGTATTCATCACATGTGGTTCTAGCTAATCTATCAATTCCAAACATCACATTAGTCAATCGGCCATGGCTCAATCGTTTTCACTGCGCTTAGCGGAATTAAAAGCCGTGTATCATCATGGTCTTCCTCAGGCATTATCACTATAGTATTGTTGAATGAATAATAACTAATATACATTCCTATTACATGTAAATTATCAAGAAATGTTATCTTAATATATTTATCTAAATAATTCTCCATAAAAACCTCTTGTTTTTCCATGATACCCCTCCTAATACTATAAGTAAGTAATTTCCATCTTGCCATATCCAAAATTAAAGTAAAGAGAGTTGTCAACTCTCTTATTAAAATTCTTCCTAGTAAGCATATTCATTAATGGAGCCAACGAGCTATAGTTTTTATTGCACTTAGCGGAATTAAAAGCCGTGCATCATCATGCCCGTCTTCAGGTACTAAAACTATGACATTATTAGAATAATAATAATCAACATACATTCCCGTTACATATAAGTTATCAAGAAATGTTATCTTGATAACTTTATTTATGTAACCCTTCATAAATATCTCCTGCTTTTCCATGAAAGCTCCTCCTAAATAATATCTGGTTTTCTATCGTCAAAAAAGTATATTCCCTCATTCGTCCAAACTTGAACATCATATCTGAATGGTTTGTCTTCAAAATAATTGTACAATTTAGAACTAAGATTGATGATATCCGTTAGTTCGAATTCAACATTGTCAAATGTTAGATCATATATAACAACATCTGCACCTTGCTCCTCTATCCCGTATTTAATTGCATCATATGCACTACCTAGTTTGAACTTACCTCCTTCAGGAAAAGCTGTCTTTAATTCAACCTTGTAATAACCGTTTACTATAAAATCATACTGTGGTGATTCACCTTTAGCTTCTGGGTTTAGATAAACATCCTTCCCCATTTCTAACAACAAATTAACAACATATTTTTCTTGTTCATGAAGTTTTTTCTTTGCTCTGTTACTTTCAGCAGTATATAAACCTCTACATACTGGAGTATTATCTGGATGATAATCTGAAAAAGTTATGCCAAAAAATTCAAGTGCGAGATTACCATCAACTCTCATTTTAATATTACCGCTTGGATCGTTGAACATTAGAGGGTTGTTTTCTACGTAAGTATAAAGGTTCAAACTCAGCGGATTATTAATCTGCCCCTCATACGTATCCTCGCTGATAAACCGTCCCACACTGGAGTCGAAATCCCGCGCCTGCGCATGGGAGTAGCCACTGTAGTAATCATAGCCCAGGCTGGTGTAGCCGAACAAGTTGTCCGGGCCAGGCCCGTTCAGGTCAAATTTCTCCGGGGCTTCGGCCACGCCGAATTCGTCGTAGCGGTACCGTGCGGACATGCTGCCGTCCTGGCCTTCCAGTCCGATGACGCTGCCCTGTGCATCACTCAGATAAAAGAGTGTCTTCGGCGCACCCGCCGCTGCGCTAGCTCCGCTGGCTCCGGCGGTCGGCTCCCAATCGTTGCTCTTGTCTCCGCTGACCAGATAGCTCATGCTGATCCGCTCTTCACCGGCTCCGTACACATAAGACTGCTTCCAGTTCTGTCCGGTAGCTCCAGTTGCGGTCAAAGGCTGCGGAATGCTCATGGTGGTGTCATTGGTAAAATAAATATCCAGCTGCCGCTTCTTATACTGCGGCTCCCAGCCGTCCCGGTTGCCAGCAGGGTTGCCGGACGGGTAGGCATCCTGAACCGCACCGTCACCGAGGATGGTCTGCATGCTGACCCGGTTGCCGTCACCGTCATACTGGTATGTGGTAATGTCGCCGTACGCATTGGTGTTTCCGACCAGGCGGTTTGATGCATCCCAGCGGTTGCTCTCCAGCACCTGCGGGCCTGCCGCCTGCGCGGCTTTCAAGAGCGCATCGGGATTAAGAGCCTTATCTGCCCCGTAGACATCCCCTGTTACTCCCGCTTTAACATTCGCATCCGGCAGACCGGATAATGAAGCTCCTTCATCACCGGTTGAAATCGTTCCGGCTGGACTTGAGGCCGGATCTGGAATCGATGACAACGGATCTAAAAGCTCAGTCAACGCATTTGCTCCTGTGGCTGCATCTGCAATTCCGTCAGCATCTGTAGTAGCGGCTGCACTTGCTCTTGCATCTGCGTTTACATCTGCATTCCCGCCCGCCTTCAGTCCGCTTGTCCCCGTCTCCGAATAGACACTGTCCGGCACCGAAATCTTCTGCGCACTCGCCTTCGCCGTGAACAGGTTCAGCGATGCTTGGCTGTCGATACCGCTCACTTTCAGCAAATTGCCGCGCTTGTCGTAGGTGTAGTCCTTGTAGTCGCTGCCTTTTTCAAAACGGGTCAGCTTGTTCGCCGCATCGTAGGTATACAATTCCTTGATAGTGGTTCCGGTTTCTGTGGTTTCTTTTCCCAGCCGGTTGCCCACAGTGTCATAAGAGTAGACGACCTTGGACCCGTTCTGCTTCTGCACTTGGACCAGCTGATTCAGCGCGTCATATGCATAATCCGAGATGTCCGCCGGACGCTGTGCTCCAGTCGGGTTATCTTCATCGCTGCCGCCTTCGTGGCGTTCACTGCGGATTTTATTCCCTGCCGGATCGTACACGTAGGTAAGTTGTTCCAACAGTGCACCGCCTGGTGCCGTATGTTTCATCTCCAGCAGTTGTCCAACGCCGTCATAGTGATAGGTGCTCCGGCCATTGTTTGGAAGCAGCTTCTCCGTCAGGCGTCCCGCTGGATCATATTGATAGCTGGTAATCCGGTTCTGCGCATCCGTTACTTGCTTGATGCGGTCAAGCTTGTCATAGTCATAGCTGACCACGGAGTTATCCGGGTAAATGATCCGGCTGCGCTGTCCGGTTGCCGTCCATTCATAACGCACGTTGTTGCCGCGCGGATCTATTACCGAGGTTGGACGGTTGAGTGCGTCATAGGTATACCGCGTGTCCCCGGTGCTGTCTGTCATCAGGGTACGGCGTCCCGCGAGATCATATTTATATTTTACCGTGAGATCATTACCGTACTGAATCTGTTCCACTTGATTGCCTTTATTGTAGGCATAGACGGTTGCATTGCTGTCCGGTTCTGTGACCTGACGCAGGTTCCCGTTCTCATCATAGGCAAGTGTAGTCTTCTCCTGCAGCGGATTCACCGATTCCGTCACCCGGTTCAGTGCATCGTAATGGTAGGAAGTCACTGCTCCAAGAGCATTGGTTTTGTCCAGCAGGTTGCCGGAGGCGTCGTAGGAGTACTTAGTGGTGCTGCCTTCCGCGTTCTTGACTTCCGTCAACCTGCCGAGCGGATCATACGTAAAAGCCGTCTCGTGATGATTCGCATCCACGATCTTTTCTACATTGCCCTGGGCGTCGTAAGCATAAGAGGTTTCATATCCGAGCGCATTGCGCACCCGTGTATTCCGTCCCAAAGCATCGTAATCGTAAGTAGTCTTCTGTCCCGCCGCATCCAGGAATTCGGTCATCTGGCCGCGGGGATTACGGGTTACTGTAGTTTCCTCATTCAGCGGATTAATAGTTCCCGCTTCCAGACCCCGGCTGTCGTATTTGGTCGTCCAGACTGAATGGTTAGGATCAATCATTGCGACCTGGCTGCCATTCTTGTCATACCGGTATTCGGTTACCGAACCAAGCGCATCCGTTACCTTCACCAGTTGTCCGAGTGCATTATAGTCATAGTAGGTGCTGTTGCCCAGCGCATCTGTCTCTTTAATGGTATTGCCTGCCGCATCGTAGCGGTAACGCGTCTTGGCTCCAAGCGGATTGGTTACGCTCAGCAGTTCATTCCGCTTGCTGTACGTGTAGGAGGTGATGTTGCCCTTCGCATCCTTTTGGGTAAGCATATTTCCATTATCGTCGTAGGTATACGTGCTGGACTGGCCTTTTGCATCTGTAACTTCTTTCAGATGTCCGGCACTGTCGTAGCTGTAAGAAGTAACTGCTCCCGCTTTGTCCTTCGCTTCTGTGACGCGGCCGAGGGCATCATAAGTGTTGCTTGTGCTGTTCTGAAGCGCATCCTCAGTCCCGCTTAGCCGGTACACATCATATTTACTCACTGTCTTGGTCCCGGCTTCATCTGTGTGCTCCACCGGGTTGCCATTGGCATCGTAGGTGACACCGCTCTTCTGGCCCAATGCATTGGTAACCTCAACCGCACGGTCTTTCAGGTCATAGCCGACTGCCTGCAGCTTGCCTTCCGCATCCTTGATCTGAGTGGTGCGGTGCAGAGAATCACGTTCAATAATTGTCGTGTAGCCGCTCGGGTCCTTGATTTCCTTGGCAAAACCGTCAGCATCATTGGTGTAGGCTGTAGTATGTCCTTCGGCATCCGTAACGGAGAGCGGAACCCCGGCACTGTCTCTGGCAATGGAGACAACGCCGCCGAGGGCGTCCGTGCTTTTGACAAGGTTGCCTGCTGTATCATATTCATAGGCGGCACGGTTGCCCAGAGCATCGATTTCTGCAACCGGGCGGTTCTTAGCATTATAGCGGGTGAGTGAAGAGTATCCGCTCTCGTCCGTCTTCTGCGTCAGATTCCCGCGCTCGTCATAGGCGAATTTGCCTTTGTTGCCGTTAGCGTCCGTAATTGCGGTTACGCGGTCGCTGCTGTCATAGCTGTATTTGACGATGGCGCCATTTGCTGCTTGCCGCTGAACAACCTGGAAATGATTATTCCATATATATGACGTATCCTGATGAAGAGCATTCGTCCATGTTGTCTTATTCGCGGTAGTGGCAATCGATGAGGCTAATCCGGCAGCAGTTACCACTGAAGTACTCCCAGAATTTGCACTGCTGGCATTCCCGGAACTTATACTGCCGGCATTCTCGGAACTTGCTCTGCTGGTACCGCTCTGCGGATAAGTCAGAATGGTTTTGCCTGAGCCAACCCCGGTTCGAACAACAGGTGTCTGGTTCGGAGTCATATCTCCGCCAAGAACAAATAGACCGCCTGTCTTCACATTCAGATTGTTATTGACACTGACGTTGTCGCGGACGAACAGATCGCCGCCGGTCACGGTCAGATTCGCCGTCTGGTTGTTGGACACAATTCCGCCAACGGTCATTTCCTGGGCAATGTTCATCTCTACGCGTGTATTGATCGACAAGTCTCCGGCAATCAGCATCCGCTGGGCATCCACGGTCAGCCCGCCGCTGTTGTAGGTCAGACTGCCTGTTTGCAGTGTATCCCCCACAGTTACAGAGGAATCATTGTTGAGATGTATCGTCCCCCCGGACCACAGATTTCCGTATTTGCCCTGAACCTTTTGCACATCGAGTGCAAGCTTGGTGTTGGCGTTAAGTCCCTGCTTCAGAATCAGCGTGCCGTATACGCGCACAGTGATATCCTTGTTCGTATTCATCCCGTCCACGATCAGGACGACAGGCTTGCCCGGCGATCCGAACGTTACGCTCTCTTCAACATTCAAATGGCCGGAACTCACAACAGCCGGTGATGCGCTGCTGGCCGCAATCGCGCTTTGAATATCGGCAATTCCGCCTGGAGCGGCGACCGCTGAAGCACTATAGGCATTCCGTTTGCTCTCGATTGTTCCTATGCTGCCCGCTAAGTAGTCGGCTATGAGCGGCTTCAGCCCTTCAACCTTCCGGTATGCTGGTGCGTGGGCCAGATTATTCATCGTCCCGGACAAAATCACCTCATCCGATTCCGGTATATCCCGGCCGTTCGCAGGATCAATCCCCGTCTCACCGCCTTCAGGCTCTTCTCCCCGGACTACCGGCGCCACGCGCCCCTCATAGGTGGAGGAACTCGTATTGCCATAGAAATCGGTGAAACTGGTCACGCGCTGATGGTCATCATAGGCAACACTCATCGCCGCAGTTCCTTTGGCGTCCGTTACGCTCAGTACGTGATGGTTGTCATCATAGGTAAGCTTGGTTGTGGTCCCATCCACATCAGTAATCGAGGTCATGTCTCCATTTGCCGGATCATAATGAAATGACATTTGGCGGCCGGCCCGATCACTTACAGAAATCAGCTTTCCTGCTCCGTCATAGCTTAAGCTTAGAGAAGCCCCGGCTGTGCTAACCACTTCCAGCTTCGTGCCCTCATAAGCAAAAGTGATCTGATTCCCGTTCAAATCCGTGACCGATTGCAGCAGCCCTTCCGCATTGAACCGGTAACCATCCCCTTGAGGTGATGTGAGGGTATAAGTCCCTGCAGATGGCGCACTTAGCGTCCAGTCGGTACCACGCGGTGTCAGATACTGGCCTCCCGCCAAAGGCACATATTCAAAAAGCGAACCGTCCGGGCTCATAACTTCCACCTTACCGCCGTTCAGCGGGTTCAGCTTCCATTCATAGCTGTGATGCCACCCCGGTCCATTGACTCCCTTATAAGGGTCACGGCTTAAATAGCCCAGTCCGAATTGAAGCGGCATCAGCGCCTGCAGACTAATCGATTCACTGGAGTAGACAAAATCCCCGCGGGCCGGATCAACCGGCGCCTGCCCTGACGGATTCACAATCCGCAGCCGGTCCTGGATGGCCGTTTCCGTAAATTGCGGCAGATCCCCGCTGGAAATCGCACGGGTAGTCTGTGGATCAGTCAACAAAATAGAGGTCAACCCGCTGATGGTTCCCGACGAGGCCGCAGACTGGTTCAATACAGCGATGTCCTGGGCTTTTTCCTTCATCGCCTGAGCAGAATCCAGCTTATAATAATAGGCAGCCAGAGCTTCCCAGCTCAGCGAAAAAGCGGGCATAGGCGCACGCAGCACCGCAAGCGGCTCCGAATACCCCGAAAACTTACCGTCCTTCTTCGCTCTCGCCGTGATATGGACAGATTCACTCAGCGTGATCCCAAGCTGCTGACTCCATTGTCCTGCGCTGTTGACTGCAATATTGGAGTACAGCTTGTCTTCCCCGCTGGACGGATAATAGAGCTCTACTTCCAGCAGGGTTCCGGGTTCAGCAGTCCCGGAAACTTCAGATTGTCCTGAGGCCGCAGGTCTAATCTGCAATGCTGCCGGAGGCTGCACTTCGCCGCCGCCAAGAATTTCGAAGCTGGCGATTTGGCCGTAATACACACCGGTACCGTTATATTCAGCAGGTGAAATGCAGATGTTATAGCGCCCTTCGTCCAGCGGCACGCCTCCGATAGTGCCATCCCACACATATTTATGAACGATATATTGCCCGTCCTGCTTCGTCGGATACACGCCGCTCGTAATCAGATCCCCTAAGATCGGGGCAGAACCGTCTTTTTGCGGAGTACACAGGCTGATGTTGGTTTCATGTTGGTCCTGGCCGTCATCCGCTGCGTTGAAGCTGAACGAAATTTCCACACTTTTCCCGGGTCCCGGGCTAAGCTCACCTGGTTCAATCCGCATATTGGTAGCCGCGTAGGCCGGCGATGCAAGCTTGGTAAGTCCCGGAAGAACAGGAAAATAAGATATGACCAGCAGCAGCACAAGCATGACGTTCAGACGTGCCTTCAGGCTGCCGCTGCGCCGCTTCCTTTGTAACGCTCGGAATTTCATAGATCGGTCTCCTATCCTTAATAAATTAGAGTAATTTCAGCTCAGCGAGCAGTTTGTACATGATAACTGCCGCTTCGGCTCTTGTGGATGAATCTTTGGGTTTCAAAAGCTGTCCGCTGCCCTGCACCAGTTTCTTGTCAACCGCCGCCGCTACGGATTCCCGTGCCCATCGGCTAATGCTACCGTTGTCCTTGAATCCGGAAAGTACAGCCTGAAGCTTGACCGAATCCGCAGCAGATGCCGGATTGCCAATAGCAGTGCTGTCAACCGCCCGCATCAGCATCACCATCATCTGTTCGCGGGTCAGCGGATCATTGCCATGGAAAAGCCCTGCGTCCCCGGTTACAATTCCTGCCGCCGCTGCCGCTTCTACATACGGGCAGGACCAGTTCGCAGCGGAAACATCACGGAAGGTTGGCTTATCCGTCCGCACCGGCTGCAGCCCAAGAGCTGCTGTCAGCAGCTTGGTGAATTCAGCCCGGGTCAGGATGGCTTTTGGCGCATACACGGTTCCGTTCATCCCGTTCACGATGCCTCTTGCTGCCAGCACCTCAACGGCTTGCTGGGCCCAGTGGCCTGATATATCTGTGAATTGTGCCTCGCGCAGCATGACCGCGTACAGTCCTGAGGCTGATATCTTAGCCTGAACAAAACCGTCTTCCGCCGCAGTCACTCCGCCGATATAGCTCCAGATGCCTTTGTCCGGATTGTAGCTGTAGATCCCAAGCTTCTCACGCTTCGACGTCCAAGGCTCTTCCTGCGGATACCGGACTGCCAGCTTAGCCGGGATCAGGAACGGAGCGCCCGCTTGGACTTGCCAGGCGGAACCGGCCTTCAGCAGAGTTTTGCCGCTTGCATCCAGCAGTTGCTTCGTTTCCAGTTCAGCCTGAGCCAGGCTTACGGTGGTATTGTCCGGGAAGGTTCCTGCGGAAATCTCCAGCCGTGCCCAGCCGTTCAGTGCAGTCAAGGTTCCGCCGGCACTGCCGATCGCCTGAGTAACTTTAGCTCCGGTAATTACAGGGGCCTTGGCCTCCGGTGCCGGACCCGGGTTAGAGTCTGTACCCGGATGTGGGGTTTCACCTGGCGATGGAGTCGTTCCCGGATCAGGAGTCGGGTTGGGATTTTCTTTTAAATCCACTGATTCTATGTAATCGTCCTTCTTACTGTACAGCAGCTTGTTCCCGCTAATTCCGATCAGCTTCACCCCGGCATCTATCGGCAGCGGTTTTACTGCATATGTAGTGAGGTCCACCTGCTTCAGGGTGACAGCGCCGTTATCCTCCTCTTGGAACACAGCTTGATCTTCACCTATGGACATAAAGGCATATTCAGTTCCCCCGGCTTTCATCCCGGTGAGATCCACAGGTTGTGCCGTCAGGTCTTTGATGTTCAGGAGCACATATTTGCTTCCTGTGGCACTGTTTTTCTGCTTGTACAGCACATGGCTGCCATTAAATACAAACCAGTCCACCGCATTCGCACCACCCAGACTAACCAGTGCGCGGGTTACGCCACTGCTCACATCCAGCAGGCTAAGCCCCCCGTCACGGGCATTCTTGTAGACGACATTTCCGCCGGCCAGTACCGGGAAACGTCCTTCGCCCAGATCCGCTTCAACACCCGTTGCCAGATCATGATAGATCATGCTGCCGTAATTTTTGCGTTCATACCAGACCACACCTACGCCGTCCGTTGTCGGATTGCCGTATGGGCCGGCCTGCTTGTTGAGCTTCATCTGCTTGCCTGTCTCCAGATCGGCAGTGTAGATATCCCAGTGGAGTGAAGCTTCCGGCTCACTTCCCTTGTCCGCCCATACCGCAACCGCTCCATTCACATACGGCGCGTCCTTGGTTGACTGACCGGCTGTAAGCACCGCATTTGCACCATTGCGCTGATTCAGCGCGTGCACCTGCTTAACTCCGTCTGCGTCCGGTTCCAGCCACACTAGCCTATCACCCGACACGCTATAGTCTGTTCTGCCCGGATTGGCCGCCGCAGCCGATGCTTGCCTTACGCCCAGACTACTGCTGACAAGCCCTCCAAGTAAAAACACCGCCGCACAAACAGTAATAACTGCCTGCGCAAACTTCCTTTTTTGTCCGAACCTCATTCACTTCTCTCCCCCAGCGCTATTTGTAGGCACGCCAAAAAACCAAGTGCCTTGAGCGGCCCGGCTGCCCTGACATCCCTTCCGGATGAAGTAGGCCCGTGGCTTTGCGTCTCCGACTTTCGTACGGATTTGCCTTTGTTCCAAACTCGGTTTTTCTATCCCTTTATGCTTATGTAATTGTGACTTTAGATGTACAGGACACTTTTATTATCGGAATTTATTCCTATAGAATTAAGATGTTCTATTTTTCCCTTTTTCAGGTTTTGATTTCAGGATTTACCTCCAGCGTCTCTTCAGCAAAAACAGTAACAGTACTGCCCAATTCGTTACATATTAGGCAGAAACATCATTCCGATTATTGTCTATGTGCGTATATTATCAGGCATCTAAAAAAAGGGAGGAATTGGAAATGGGATATAAAAAATCTAGACATTGCTGTGTTCCACCTGTTAAAAAATGCTTCGTGGAAAAAGAAGTGGTTAAAAAGTTTATAAAAGTTAAATATGAACCGGTAGTTGTTTGTGTTTCTAAAAAGAAAAAGATCTTAGATTGCAGAGAAGTACCTTGCAGACATGTACCACATCACAGTTGTAGACCCTGCCATTCACGCAATCCTTGGAAAACGAGTAAACACAGATATTATTAAAGTCATCTCATAGGGCTGACCCAAAAGCCATGAAATGACTGCTTGGTCCTGCCCTTGTTGCTTTGGAATGGGATATACGTAGGCACTGGGGTGTATACCACGTAAAAAAGCAGAGCAGCGATCCTCCAATAACAGGAGAATCGCTGCTCTGCCTACTTTTTCTTATCATTTCAATCTGGGTTGGCTGATATTCTTACAACTGTCTAACTCCATAGATAATTTTCCGGACAACAGAAACATTTATTTCACCCGTCACATTCACTGCTCATACTTACTTGTAAAAGCCGGCCACATGCTATTTCCTGCTTACCTTACTTGCCTCCGCTTGTACCCTGCTTACTCCTGCCAGCCTGCTGTGCTACTGTGCGATCTGCTCGCGGATGTTCGCGAGGATTTTCTTCTCCAGCCTCGACACCTGGACCTGCGAGATGCCGAGGCGGCTGGCGACTTCAGATTGGGTCTGGTCGCGGTAGTAGCGCAGGTAGACGATCAGGCGCTCGCGCTCAGTCAAGGCCCCGATGGCTTCATTCAGCGCGAGCTTGTCGAACCAGCGCTCCTGCGTCTCGTCGGCGATCTGGTCGATCAGCGTGATCGGATCGCCGTCATTCTCGAAGACGGTCTCGTGGATCGAGGTCGGCGGCTTATTAGCCTCCTGGGCGAACACGATTTCTTCGGGCGTGACCCCCAGCGCCTCCGCAACTTCCCCGATGGTCGGCAGACGGTCCAGTGTTTTGGACATTTCGTCCTTCATTTTGCGGACCCTGTTGGCCATTTCCTTGAGGGAACGGCTGACCTTGAGGGTGCCGTCGTCCCGGAGGAAACGCTGGATCTCGCCGATAATCATCGGCACGGCATAGGTGGAGAATTTGACCTCATAGCTGAGGTCGAATTTATCAACGGACTTCAGCAGTCCGATACAGCCGATCTGGAACAAATCGTCAGGCTCATACCCGCGGTTCATAAACCGCTGCACCACCGACCAGACGAGGCGAATATTGCAGTTGACCAGCGTATCGCGGGCCAGATTATCTCCGGCTTGACTGAGTGCGATCAGACGTTTGACCTCCGCATCGTCCAAATAGGTCGGCGGAGCTTTTTTTGACTCTGCATCCATGGCTCCAACCCCTAATTGTATAAAGCTTTTTTCGAGACGATGGTTTTCTTCATTGAAATGGAGGTACCGCGCCCCGGTTCACTTGTGACTTCGAATTCATCCATGAAATTTTCCATAATCGTAAAGCCCATACCCGAACGCTCCAGCTCCGGCTTGGAGGTATAGAGCGGCTGCTGGGCCAGCTCCAGATCCTCGATCCCCCTACCCTGATCTTCAATCGTGAGCTGCACGGTTTCATGCTCAATGGAGGCAGAGATGCTGACAATGCCTTCAGGATCGCTGTCATATCCGTGGATAATACAGTTGGTGACTGCCTCCGAGACAACCGTCTTCAGGTCATTCAGCTCCTCCATCGTTGGATCGAGCCGGGAGACAAAAGCCGCCACTACCACGCGCGCGAACGATTCGTTCTCCGACAGTGCGGCAAACTGGACGCTCATGAAGTTACCCGCTTCGCTTTTTGTCATAACGCAACCTCCAAATCCGAGAGTGCAGCGCTCTCGTCATCATATAGGGGCATGATTTTGAACAAGCCCGACATTTCCAGCAGCCTTTGTACAGGTGCGGTGGCATCACAGACGACCATTTTCCCGCCTTTGCTGCGGATCAGCTTATACCGCCCGAGAATGACGCCCAGTCCCGAGCTGTCCATAAACTGCAGTTCCTTCAGACTTAAGATCAGATGCTCCACCTGGCCCCGCATAATAGCTTCATCCATATCCATACGTACATATTCGGCTGCATGATGGTCCAGCTCTCCAGACAGCCGGACAATCAGCACACCCCGGTGATGCTCCATCTCCACATGAGAATTCATGCTTGCCACTCTCCTCTTCGTTGCTTTGAAAAACCGTCCTGCACATCAGTTCTTCCCCCTACAAGGACAAGGTTTTCTACGCGGGAAATCTATAATCCTGCCTCACGACAAAACTAGAAGAAAACCCCTACGAATCAACAGAAAGCCTGCAGCCAATCTACAAAAAACACGAAATTAATCCACCCCGAACATTGAGCCTGCGGTCCGTTTGAACAGCTTCCACCAGCCCGCCTTCGGCACATCCGTGTCTGCCTTCAGCTCATATTCCCTGATTTTGTCCGTGCCCTGATATACGACCAGCTTGCCGACGGTCTGCCCTGCCTTTACAGGAGCTTTTATGCTTTCAGGCAGAACCAGCTCATTGCGGATGCCTTCCTGGGTGATTCCTTTTTTCAAAAGCACACTATAGGTTTCCTTTGCAGTCAGCGGCAGCTGTTTCTTTACGCCCTTCTCAATTTTCACACTGCCGATGGCGTCTCCCGCTTTGTGGATCGTATGAACCTTGTACTGGGAAAAGAGGTAATCGAACATCCCCG
The DNA here is from genome assembly GCF_000758705.1 of Paenibacillus graminis. Classification (NCBI taxonomy): domain Bacteria; kingdom Bacillati; phylum Bacillota; class Bacilli; order Caryophanales; family Paenibacillaceae; genus Paenibacillus; species Paenibacillus graminis. Next base: position 4,763,005 of record NZ_CP009287.1, read on the forward strand.
ATACTTCACTGTTGCGCGTTTTGGTGTTAGGTTCGCCTAATACAACCGCGACGGCACGCAGTCCATCTCTGGCCGCTGTAGCGGAGAGGCAGAACTTGGCTTCCGCCGTATAACCGGTTTTCAGACCATCCGCTCCTGTATAAAAACGCACCAGTTTGTTCGTATTCACCAGCCAGAACGGCTTGGCCGAATCCTTGCGCAGATAATCCTGATAGGAGCCGGTATACTTGATAATCCGTTCATGCTTCAGCAGCTCCCGGCTGATGACGGCAATGTCATGGGCGGAGGAATAATGATTCTCGGCCGGCAGACCGTTGCAGTTGGCAAAATGCGTGTCCTTCAGGCCAAGCTCCCCGGCCTTTTGATTCATAAGATCCACAAAAGCGCTCTCCGACCCGGCCAGCTTCTCGGCCATGGCCACAGAAGCGTCATTGCCCGAGGCCATCGCAATGCCTTTGAGCATTTCATCCACGGTCATTTCTTCGCCGGGCTCCAGAAAAATCTGCGAACCGCCCATCGACGCGGCATATTCGCTCGTCCGCACCTTGTCGGTCAATTGCAGCCTGCCTTCGTCCAGTGCTTCGACGGTAAGCAGCATGGTCATGATTTTGGTAATGCTTGCCGGCGGCAGCTTATCGTGGCTGTTCTTCTCATAGATCACGGTGCCCGTGTTCGCATCCATGAGGATCGCGGAGCGTGCTCCGGGTGCGAGATCTACAGCAGCGGCTTTTTTGCCGGTGTCCTTGGCCTTGGCCTTTTCCTCTGCATATGCGCCTGAAGCTGATCCCAGAACCGAAGCAGCAACACACAGCACGAGCAGTACATAACGCATTTTTCTCACAATGGTTCCCCTCCTGAACATTAACCTTCATTTCACAGGTACTGTGTTCCAGTCTGGTCAGAAAGGGTGAAAATTATTCCATTTGTACGTGAAAAATGCCTAATCCCTTTACTCTTCTAGCCGGATACCAAAGTTTATGGACCTGGAGCAGATCACTAAATTCTGCAGGGCAGCGGGCTGGTACAAATGAAACCTTCTATTGCATACTTGGCGCGGCAGTTAATCACCGGCAGAGAAGCGGCGCGATACAGCGGACCGTTCAATATAACTGACGGCAGGGCGGGCTCCGCTATGACCGAGATACCATCTGGACAGTAAAGGATAACGGCTAATCCACATTGCGGCGAGCAGCGGGATACCTACTCCGATTACAGTAAATGGCACCAGGCCGTAGTCTGCGCCGAGCAGATATTTCAGCGCGTAATTGACCGGCAGATGCAGATACATGATGGCGATCGTATTACGGCCCAAACTGCCCAGCCATAGCAGCGGAAGAATCCTGGTCAACCCGTACACCCCGGCGCAAATGGTCAAGGAGATCAGCAGCGGAATGAAGAGATCCAACACCACAGCATCATATTCCTTGTATTTCATGTTCAGGCTATAGCGGATCATTCCGGTGCGCTCCAGAGCGAAAACACCTGCACACTGCGGCAGCAGCAGCGGCAGGGTAAGCCGGTGGCGGATCAGCGCGGGAATCGCTTTTTTGCCATAATAGCCGACAGCGTAATAAGTCACAGCCAATAGGGAAACGTCAATGTTCCAGGGAAGGTTGAAGGTGCTCAGCGAAGTGAGGGAGATCAGATGGGAGAGAGAATAGGCAGCGGTGATTAGGAGGAGCTGTGTTCTCATCGGGTAGCGGACGATAAATCCGAACAGTAATTGTGTAAAAAGCAGGCAGGTGATGAACCAGAACACACCATATGGGCCGGTCAGCGACAATCCCCCATAGAGCAGCCTGGCGATATTCTCGGCAAAACCTCTAACATTGAAGCTGAAGAGCAGCAGCACCGTGGCAATCAGCATTCCGTAGGCTGCATAGGGTGTCATCAGACCTTTGGTCCGTTTGGCCGCCCAGCCCAGGTACCGGCAGGCATCTACCGGTTTGAAGACCAGTCCGCTGAGCATAAAGAACAATGGCATCCGGAACCAGGACAGATAATGGTTGGCTGCCGCATCGCCGGAGTGCCCCATGACCACAAAAATAATACTGAAACCCTTGGCTGCGTCAATCCACAGCTCACGTTGTTTATTCACCTTTCCTTCCATCTCCTCCCAGTTCAGATTTATATTTATTGTAATTATAGGGGAGTTTACTTTTCATTTCAAACCAAAAGTTACTTTTTTGTCATAATTGAATCAGAAGTCGCAGATGCAGCAGGGGTAGGACCCTTTGCAAAACAGCCGTTTCTGTGTGTTTCAGATGAAGGGGTTAGAAATAGGCCTGAAAGTGGTCTATATAGGAGCGTTGAACTAAGTTTTTCAAGTTGCGGGGAGTCTCGCGGGTAAGCTGTGTGGTACAGACGACGGGGTGTGTGGGAAGCAGCTGGTACCTGGCGCCTTTGCGGGGGAAATCCAAGGCCGTTTACCTTTGATTGGGTCCTGGGTATTGTCCAAAAGTTGTGTAAGTGAATTACGTACCTTCTTGGCGCTTCATAAGCTGGTTAAGTTAGCTAGTTAAGTGGAAAAAGTATCACTAATATGACCGAGCATCAAGTAACTCGGTAGCTAAGTGGAAAGTATCACTAATTCACCCTAATTCGCCCCAGATAAAGGAATAGCGCTGAATTAAGTGCCCTTTTTCCACCTAACCCTCGCAATTTCTTGATTTTCGAGAAATTTAAGTGCCTTTTTCCACTTGGCTTGCCACCGAGAGGCCCCCGTGCAGGGAAATCAAAGGTATTTCTACCTTTGATTTCGTCCCTGGCGCCACTACGGTGCATATCAAAGGTATTTTCCTTTGATTTCGTCCCTGGTGCCCCTACGGTGCAAATCAAAGGTATTTCTACCTTTGATTCTGTCCCTGATGTCCCTACGGCGCATATCAAAGGTATTTCTACCTTTGATTCTGTCCCTGATGTCCCTACGGTGCATATCAAAGGTATTTTTACCTTTGATTCTGTCTCTTGGCGCCCGCGAAAGGGAAATCAAAGGTATTCCTACCTTTGATTCCGTCCCTGGCGCCCCGGCGACGCATATCAAAGGTATTTCTACCTTTGATTTCCGCCAGGGAGGCCCTGCAGTGGATTCAACGGCAGTACGCCGTTGAATCCAAAGAGCCACCCGTCCCCGGGTGGCTCCAGCCTTACTGCTAATACAAATGACATGATACCTGATGTCCCGAGTCCAGCGGGCGCAGCACCGGCTCGTCCTTGCGGCATTTGTCCATGGCGAAGGGACAGCGGGGATGAAAAGCGCAGCCGGAGGGCGGCGTCTCCGGGTTCGGCACGTCGCCGGTCAGTACTATCCGCGACTTTTTGAGCCCCGGATTCGGCACCGGCACGGCAGACATCAGGGCCTGCGTGTACGGATGCAGCGGCTTCGCGAACAGCTCCTTAGTCGGAGCAAGCTCTACGATGCGGCCCAGGTACATCACCGCCACCCGGTCGCTGATAAACTTCACGACCGAGAGGTCATGGGAGATGAACATGTAGGTCAAACCATACTGCTCCTGCAGATCCTGCATCAGATTGAGCACCTGTGCCTGAATCGATACATCCAGCGCGGAGACCGGCTCATCGCAGACGATGAACTTTGGATTCAGCGCCAGCGCGCGGGCAATGCCGATCCGCTGCCGCTGGCCGCCTGAGAATTCATGCGGGAAGCGGTGGGCCTGATAAGGCGACAGGCCCACGACTTGCATCAGCTCCTCGACACGGCTTTTCAGCTCACGGTTCTTAGCGGCTGCATGCGTCCGCAGCGGCTCCTCCAGGATGCGCTGCACAGTCCAACGCGGGTCCAGTGAAGCATACGGGTCCTGGAATACCATCTGCATATCGGTGCGGAACCGCCGCAGCTGCTCGGTATCCAGACTGCGGACATCTGTGCCGTCAAACAGGATCTCGCCACCCGTCGGCTCAATCAGCCGCAGGATGGCCCGGCCCGTGGTGGACTTGCCGCAGCCGGATTCACCAACGACAGCAAGGGTTTCCCCCTTCTCGACGGAGAGGGTGATGCCGTCCACCGCTTTTACCGCTCCCACCTGCTTGGCGAAAAAGCCTTTGCGGATCGGATAATGCTTCTTCAAATTGCGGACTTCCAGAATGGCGCTCATGATACCTCCTCCTCCTGCTGCAGCAGACAACGGCAGCTGTGTCCTGGCCGGGTTTCAAGCAGCTCCGGGCGTTCCGCCCGGCAGCGGTCAACCGCCAGCGGACAGCGCGGTGCGAACCTGCAGCCGGATGGCAGATTGGCCGGATTCGGGACCTGCCCCGGAATTGAGGTCAAACGGTCATTCTCACCGGCAAGCTGGGGCAGCGAAGCCACCAGGCCTTGTGTGTAAGGATGCAGCGGCTTGTTAAAGAGCGTCGCCACATCCGCCTCCTCGACAATCTGGCCTGCGTACATGATCACAACCCGGTCGCACATTTCGGCAACGACGCCCAGATCATGGGTAATCATCAGAATGGACATCCCTTCGGTCTGCTGCAGCTCGCGCATCAGATCGAGAATTTGTGCCTGGATCGTTACGTCCAGGGCCGTCGTCGGCTCATCGGCAATCAGCAGCTGCGGGTTGCAGACCATTGCCATGGCAATCATGACCCTCTGGCGCATCCCGCCGGATAACTGGTGGGCATACTGCTGGGCAATTTTTTCGGGACGGGGAATTCCAACCTTGCGCAGCATTTCAACCGCACGCCCGTCCGCTTCCTTCTTGCTCAGCTTCAGATGAAACCGGGCGGATTCGGAAATCTGCCGGCCAATCTTGAACACCGGGTTCAGCGAGGTCATCGGCTCCTGAAAAATCATCGCAATCCGGTTGCCCCGGATCCCCCGCACTTCCTTCACCGGCATCTCCAGCATATCCTTGCCTTCAAAACGGATCTGCCCGGCGGCAATCCGGCTGATCCGCTTCGGCAGCAGCTGCATGATAGACAGCGAGGTGATGCTTTTGCCGCAGCCGGATTCGCCGACGATGCCCAGCGTCTCCCCTTTGCGCACGGACAGGCTGATGCCGTCAACCGCACGGATGGTTCCCGCGGCCGTTGTGAATTCGGTGCACAGCCCGGAGACTTCAAGCAGTTCTGTCATCTGTATCCCTCCCGGCGTTAGATTTATATAGTCTGTATTATCTGTATAAAATAAAATGATCCAGATTCCCCTTCTGCATTAGAACAGATTCCATTCAGGCTTAGGTCGAGACAAATTCCCGAGACACATTCTATTGTATTTTCTACAGCAGATGCCCCTTATCCAGCCGGAAAACTGATTCTATTGCACGCTGTACAAAAGAATGAAGCGAAAAATGCGTATTTCCTTATAAATCGAAAATTCTATTGCACGAAATACAATCAGGTACACACACAAATCCCTTAGCATTCTTATCGTAACATCAATCCCACGCAGACCTTTAGCGTAAAATTTGTCAGTAAGCTTCAGGTCCGCTTTACTTTCCGCTCTCCTCGACTCCAAGATACTTCAGGGCGGTCAACGCATATACCTTGGCGCACTGGATGATCTGCCAGACCGGTGCTTTTTCATTGAAATTATGAATGGTGGACAGCTCAGCCGGGCCGTATTGCAGCACCGGAATCTGATGGGTCCGGAAATGGCGGGCATCGCTGGAGGCCCATTGCAGCACCCCGTAGGCTTCTTCGCCGCTTACCTCACAAATGCTCTCTACCAGGTTGCTGACAATCGGCTCTTCCGTGGAAGTCCAGTTGGCATTGCCCTGGAAGCCGAAACCTTTGACCTCAGACTCAATGCCGGCTTCAAGCAGCAGCGAACGGGCACGGTCCAGCACATCCCGGTAATCAACGCCAAACGGAACCCGTGAATCTACCTGTACCGTACAACGGTCTGCAACCACATTCACTTTTGTCCCCCCCTGAATCGTTCCGATGTTGACCGTCACATGATCGAACACCTGGTAGGCGATGGAGCCGTCCTGCTCACGTTCCTTCACATAATCCTGGGAGATGCGGATGATCTCCTGGACCTCTTCAGGAATATCCGGCTTGATGTCCCATAGGCGCTGCAGGGCTTCAATCCCCTTGGCCGCTTTGACAATCGCGCTGTCGCCTACAACCGGAGCCAGACTTCCATGTCCCGGCGTACCTTCCACGGTGAATTCGAACCAGCAGCTGCCCTTTTGCCCAATGGTCGGATTCAGCGGGCCGGAAGGCTCCGCAATGACGGCAGCCGTTCCTGTAACCAGTCCGCGCTCAAGCACCCACGGCACGCCCAGGTGGCCGCCTGTTTCTTCGTCCGGCACGACCAGCAGCGCCAGATCGCCGCGCAGCGGTACGCCCAGTCTGGACAGCAGCCCCATGGCGAAGATCAGCCCGGCCAATCCGGCTTTCATATCCGAAGCGCCTCTTCCCAGCATATAGCCGTCGACGATGTCGCCGCAGAACGGATCGAAATCCCAGCGCGACAGGTCCCCGGCGGGCACCACATCCGTATGTCCGCAAAAGATCAGTTTTTTATCAGAAGGCTCTGCCGCCCCGGATTTCAATGTCGAGACAAGGTTCAGCATCGTTTCGGTGGCCGGATGCACCTCTGTGTCTATTCCTGACTGTTTCAGATACTCCATGATGAAGCTGCTGATATCCCGCGAATCGCCCGGAGGATTCTCAGAAGGAAAACGGATCAGCTGTGAACACAGCTCCAGCAACCGCTCCTGCTCCGCATCAATTGCACTCAGCACCTTGCTTTTCCAATCTGTCATGAGTTCTAATCTCCTTTTGGTCCGCTGTAATTTGGAAAAAGAGGGACCGCAGCCCCTAGGCCCGTCCGCTCTTTTGTCAACATGTAAGTCTTAGTCTGCTGTGGAGGATTACTCCTGAATCGACAGCGGGTAGAAGCGGATGACTTCATCCGGGTAGAACGCGTAGCCGCTGATCTTGTTGTTCATGCCGACAATGCGGTTGTATTCATACAGGTAAGCCCATGGTGCTTCGGTTGTAATGATCTCCTGAGCCTGCTTGTACAGTTCTGCGCGTTTGGTGGCATCAGTCTCCGTATTGGCCTGTTCCCACAGCTTGTCTACTTCGGCATTCTGGTAATTGTTGTAGTTGGAAGAGCCTTTGCCGTACATCAGGAACCCGAGGTGATAACCCGGATCGTTGACAAAAGAAGTCCATTTGGAGATATACGAAGTCAGGTTTTTCGTTTTCTGCTGCTCCAGGAACTGGGCCCGGGCCAGCTTGTTGATGTTCATGGTAACGCCGATTTTGGCCAGCTCCGCCTGAATCAGGACAGCATCATCTTCCCAGTCGTCAAAGCCGGAGCCTAGCGTGAAGTCAAAGGTAAAGCCTTTTTCATAACCGGCCTCCTTAAGCAGTTCCTTCGCTTTGTCCAGATTATGCTCATAGACATAACCTGCATCCGAGAAGCCCGGCGTATTGCTGGCAACCGAACTCTTCATCTGCTTGGCCTGCCCGTACATTACACCCGTCAGCAATTCGTCATAGGGAATCGCGTAGTTGATCGCCTGGCGGACCTTTTCGTTGTCAAAAGGCTTCACTTTGTTGTTCATTGCAAAAAAGAGAATCCGGTTGCTCGCATTGGAGGCTACAGTCAGATTGCTGTTGCTCTTTAAGGAATCCACATCCTTCGGCGGAATTTCAATCGCCATGTCAACATCGCCTTTGTTCAGCAGCAGCACACGGTTGGAGGCTTCCTTGGTGAACTTCATCGTCACCTTGCCGAGCTTCGGCGCACCCTGCCAGTAGTCTTCGTTCGGTGTAAAGACCGCCTCGGTGGCCGGGTCCCATTTCTCAAGAGTGAACGGTCCGGAGCCGGCCGCATGGGTCTTGAGATAGTCGGCGCCTTGGGCTTCAACACTCTTCTTGTCCACAATGGAGAAGGTGTACATCGCCAGAATCTGCAGGAAATTATGATTCGCATTCGTCAGGGCGATTTCAACGGTGGAATCATCTTTGGCGGTTACGGTTTTGATGGCCGCCATGCCGTAGAGAAAACTGCCGGAGCTGGACTTCGCCACACGGTCAAGGGAATACACCACCGAATCTGCATCTACAGGATTGCCGCTCTGGAATTTCACGCCGGGTTTCAGCTTGAAAGTATAGACGGTATTGTCGCCCGATGTTTCCCAGCTCTCGGCAAGCATGGGCTTGATGTCTTCGGTATTGGCGATATTTGCGCCATTGTCGGCCTTGATGCCGTAGGTGACGAGCTGGTCATATGCCGCCAGCACCAGGGTATCCGAGGTCAAATCGTTGGCTTCCGCCGGATCGAGCGTCGTGCCGCCTTCGGAATAAGCCACCGTCAGAAAAGGCTTGGCTGCAGCCGCCGGTGCTGCGGTGCCCTCAGCAGCCGAAGTGGCAGCAGGCGTCTGTGGATTGGCGCTGCTTGCACAGCCTGCCAGCATGATTGAAAAAGCGGTGAGTGTGGACAATAGTTTTACTTTTTTCATCAATAATTCCTCCCTTTTCTATACACTGGCTACTAACATGGTGCTGCTGATTTATCTATACCGGGCTGTGTATCCGGAGCAGCGGCGGACCCAGCCGCCAGCCGCCCCTTTTATTTGCCCGAACGCAACCGTGGATCAAGCACATCCCGGAACCCGTCGCCGAGCAGATTAAAACCAAGAATCGAGGTGGCAATCCCGAGGCCCGGGAAGGTGACCAGCCACCACTGGCCGGAGATAATATACTCCCGGCCTTCCGAGATCATCGCGCCCCACTCGGCAACCGGAGGTTTGACGCCAAGGCCGAGAAAGCTGAGGCTGGACGCAGTCAGGATCGCGAAGCCCATGCCCAGCGTGGCTTGTACCATCAGCGGGGCGAGGGCGTTCGGGAGAATATGCCGGTACAGAATGACCGAGTTCTTCACCCCGATAGCCCGGCTCGCTTCCACATATTCCTTCTCCCGGAGCGAGACGGTCTGGCCGAACATCAGCCGCGCAAACTCCGGAATGCCGACGATACCGACCGCGATCATCGCACTGGTCAGGCCCGCCCCGATGGAAGCGGCGATCGCCATGGACAGCACCAGCGACGGAAAGGAGAGCAGAACATCCATCAGGCGCATGATAATCGTTCCGGTCCGTCCGCCGTAATAGGCGGCTACCCCGCCAAGCGGAACCCCGATCAGAAACGAGATGGCTACGGCGATGAGGCCGGTCCAGATGCTGATCCGTGCCCCGTACAGCACCCTGCTGAAGATATCCCGTCCGAAGTTGTCCGTCCCGAACCAATGGCTGCCGGAAGGGGCCTGCAATTTGTTCGCCATGTCCGTCAGATAGGGATCATGCGGAGCCAACCAGGGCGCAATCAGGGCGGTCACGGTCCAGATCAGAATAAAGATCAGGCCGAGTGCGGCAAGCCGGTTATGCAGAAGCAGGTGGAGCAGTGTTTTGGGTTTGTGTACAGCTGCGGGTGCTGAAGGACTGCCCTGCGCTGAGTGTGCTGCCGTGCTCAATGTAATCTCCTCCTTGTTACGGAACGTCCGTTTATTCATAGCGGATTCGCGGATCAATCAGGCCGTAGATTAGGTCAACCGCCAGGTTAATGCCGCAGTAGAGTATGGCGCTGACCAGCGTAAAGGCTTGAATCGGCGCATAATCCGCAGCCAGAATGGAATCCGTAACATAGCCGCCGATCCCCGGCCAGGAAAAGATCGTCTCCGTGATCACCGCGCCCCCCATCAGATAACCAAACTGCAATCCGAGCACCGTCAGCGTTGGAATCAGAGCGTTAACCAGCGCGTGCTTATAAATAACGGCGGATTCCTTGAGTCCTTTGGCCCGGGCGGTACGGACGAAGTCCTGATCGACGACCTCCAGCATACTGGAACGGGTCATCCGGGCCACAATGGCCATCGTGCCTGTACTGAGGCATATCGCCGGAAGCACCAGGTGGACGATACTGCTTTTTAGAGCCATCATATCTCCCGATAAAAGACTGTCCAAAACATACAATCCGGTGATATGCGCCGGCGGATTCAGGTCCCCGCTGATTCGTCCCATTGGAGCAGGCGCCCAGCCCAGTATCGAATAAAAGATATAAATAAACATCAGTCCCAGCCAGAAGATGGGTACACAGGCGCCTATCAGTGAAAAGACACGTGAGATATGGTCCAGAATCGACTCCTTGCGGGTAGCAGCAATAATCCCTACAGGAACAGCCACCAGGATAGCGATCAGAATGCTCGCAATCGTCAGCTCCAGGGTCGCCGGGAACCGCGTAGCCAGATCACTTGCCACCGAATGCCCCGTATGATAGGCATAGCCGATATTCCCCTGGAACAGCTGTCCGAAGTAACTGAAGAATTGAATGTACAGCGGCTTGTCCAGTCCCATGTCCTGGCGGATTTTGTTGACTGTCTCCTCCGGGGCCTGTTCCCCGGCCAGCATGATTGCGGGATCGCCCGGCAATACTCTGGAGAGAATGAATGTGATCACGATAATCCCGAGCAAGGCCGGAATCATCTGCGCCAGTCTTTTTAATGTGTAAGCAAACAATGAATCAACCCCCTTAAGGCTCTGTTACCTTCTTGCTTGCAGCCGCACCTGTGCTGCTGCCGCAGAATTCCATGTCAGGTACCATGCGGTTTTTTGAGTCTCTGTAGTAGTTGTGCTAATTCTACATAGAATTTGAACCCCTCACTACGTCCCGTTCAGCTAAAAAAAAGCACAACCGTTTGTCGATTGTGCACTACAACCCTGCTTATATGTCACCTTTTCTAACGCGTTGATCCATAAAAATGTCAATCCATACTATTTTTCCTGCAGGTAGTAGTAGATCAGGCACAAATGGCAGACAAACTGCTCGCGCGGATCATTCAGATCAAAGCCCGTAATGTCGCGGATACGCTCCAGTCTGTATTTGACCGAATTGCGGTGGATATAGAGGCTGTTTGCCGTCTCAATCAGGCTCCCCCGACATTCCAGGTAATGATAAAAGGTCAGCAGCATATTGCTGTCATGCTCCTGGTCATACTGCCGCAGCTTGCCCAGCTTGCGCTCGAACAAGGCGGCAAAGCCCTCCCCGCTCAGTCCCTCCAGCAGATGGTACACCTCGATCTCTTCATAACGGGTCACTCCGCCTGTCCCCTGACCCAGGCGTTTGGCGACGGACAGCGCTTTGCGGGCTTCATTGTAGCTGGTCTGAATATCCCAGAGGTATTCCGAAGTCCCTACTCCCGTCCGGAAGCCGCCCAGTCCTTCTGCTTTGTCCGACAGCCAGCCTTCCAGTGTTACCCCCCAGGACGTCGCCTTGTCACCGGCAATGCCGATTTTGCGGCCTTCCGGCGTCGGCAGAAACAGCACCGCCCGGTTCGAACGGAATTCCGCATGGGGGGTAACGCCGCGTTTGCGCGCTTCCTGCTCCAGCAGCCGGTTCACCGTCTCTTCATTCGGCGCAGTTTCCCCTTCAATCACAGCTACCTCCCATTTGTGCTCGGGGTTCATCCCCAGCTGGCGCGCCCGCCGCTCCACTTCATGCCGGGACGGCAAAGGGGGCGTCAGCAGCTCATCAATGAAGTTGCCGCGCAGCTTGAACTCCGTATCCTCGGCTACTTTTTTCCGCATCAGCTCCAGGGCGAACACCAGCCGGGCCTGCTCAATCCCGACCTCCTCCATATCATCCAGCTGTTCTTTATCCACCAGCAGCCTCGCTACTGTCCGCCGGTCGACATGAATGTTCCAGCTCAGCGGCTGCACCGCCTGCGTCCAGTCGAACTGGGACGGCGAAGAAACGATGATGTTCCGCTCCGGATCAACCAGAGCGACGGGCGCTTTTAAGAAATCAGCCACATTGTCACTGACGGCCTGTATCCCGCTGTTTTCGAGCACCATCGTGGTCAGGGTCCGGTAGACTTCCTCCGCACGGCGCAGAAGCATGGCTTGGCGGCCCAGCAGCAGCTCCATAACTGGCTGTGTGATATCCGTATAGGGAATTTCGGGCGGAATCTCCACAATCGGCAGTCCGCAGTCATTGCTCGCCTCAATCGCCCCCTGCGGAATTTCCTTCAGGAACCGCGCCGGCTTAATTGCCAGCGCCGCTGCGCCTAATTGGTCCAAGGTGTAGATCAGCTCGGTCAGCAGTGAAGGATCATGGCGGATAGAATACGCTGTGGTCAGCAGCATCACGCCTTCGCTGATCCAGCCCTTCAGATCAGGAACCTCCATAACATCTACAAATCTCACCACCCGGTCCAGCCCCTGCACGCCGCTGATCACGGTCGCTTTGGACAGAATCGGAAGCTGCATCAGCTCTCTTAAGGTTATGCCCCGAGTATTCATTGATCCTCTCCCCCTTCTGCTGTCTTTAGCATTTCATGAATTTTCCTGAAGTATGCCAAACCTCAACTTCCGAATATTTTATCAGAATTTGTCGAATTACCACAACCAGAATCGGCTTTGCCCTTCCCCATCATTGTAGTTACATGGGAAAAGGAGAGATCCCGTGGAGGCCATTAGGAATTGGGACAACGGTACCCGTTTCAGCGAGAAATAGAAGGATAAAATGTAGAGTGTGAAGCATTTAGATTCTATCAAAAAAAAGCAGATACCCTCCTTAGACTAAGAAGGTATCTGCTTTTGCACATCATATCAAGACATTCCAGATTCCGGCTATTGCCGCCGGAGCAGCTCCGGCAGTATTGCCGCAGATGCAGCCATCGCGCCGAGCGACAGGATCGGGTCCAGCGCGCGGACACCGAGCTTCTCCTCCAGCTCTGCCGCCAGGCCGATGGTGGCGAAGCCGGTGCAGGCCAGGACAATGGCCTCCGCTCCGCGCTCCTTGAGCCGCGCTGCGGCAGTGAGTGCACCGGCCCGTCCGCCGGGCGTGTTCAGATCCAGCGTCGCCCGGACTCCGTCCGGACGGTCCATGCCCACGTAAGCCTCTCCGAGTATGCTACGGATCAAGGGTGGAACCTCTGTGAGGATGGTCAGCACCCCCACCCGTGTGGAATACGCCATCGCTGCATGAGCAGCACAGGAGCCGGCACCCAGCACGGGCACCCGGACCGCGGCTCTGGCCTCCTCCAGCGCGGGATCTGCCGCGCAGCTGATCCCGATAGCGGTGCAGCCGCTGCGCTCCAGCTCGCGGGCAAGGGCAATAATTTTGGGGACGGATCGTGCTTCCGTCTCCTCATCGAATACCCCCTGAGGCTGATCCTGAATGCAGCGGCTCATGACGGGCAGTCCGAAGCGGCGCTCAATCAGCGCTCCGTGCAAATGAACCGCAGCTTCCTCTTCCAGTGTAATGACGCGTATGATTCCCAGCATCCTTATCCCTCCTGTCCGGCAGCCGTACCTTGTTTGCCGCTATTTCAATCCTACAGCAGTTCTCCGCCACGCATAATCAGCTTGTCATCCAGGTAGACATCCGGCTTCATCACAACAGCATCGATGTGCACCCCTGCGGCCACCACTCCGCCGAAGGTATTGTTGCTGCCAAAAGCCACATGAATCGTCCCGTATACCTTCTCATCCTCCAGCACAACGCCGGTAATCCGCGCTTTATTGTTTGTGCCGATCCCGAATTCCCCGAGCAGCCGGCCATCACCTGCACCCAGCATCTCCAGCAGCCGGTCTCCGCCTTCACCTTCAGCTGCAGTCAGGCGGCCCTGCTCCACTGTAAGCACCATCGGACTGCGCAGCGCACCGATTCCGGCAACAGAGCCGTCTACCCTGATGCTCCCAGAAGCAGTGCCTTCCAGCGGTGCAATATAGCCTTCACCCGAAGGCAGATTGCCGGATTCCCCGGGATTCAGATAAAGACCGGTACTAAGGATGCCTTCCCGTCCCTCAGTGGAGAAAGATAAGCTTAATCCATCCTTCTCAATACGGACATTGCGGCTGCCGGACAAAAGTGCGGCTACCTGCTCGGTCAAGATTTTGACCTGCCCATAGTCCGCCGTAATCGCCCCTTGACTGAACATATCATCGGTCATCCCCGGCATTGTAGCTACCCGGGTACCAGCGGCTGCCGCCTTTTTGCGTGCTGCCGTATGGGTCATCGAATGAGTCGTAATGCATACCGCTACATCCGATTTGGCCATCGCTTCGGCAATAGCGGCCGGCGGTTCTTCACCGGACCGGGTCCGCTCTTTCATAATCATCAGCACTGTCTCGGCACCAAGACGTTTGCCTGCTTCGTAGACCGATTCTGCAAGCTCCCGCTTGTCGTCATCCGCTACTACAACCAGCTGTTCATGGCTGCCAAGCCCCAGACAGTCCTTCAGGACATTCATACTGATTGTGATCCGTTGTTCACTCATGTTAACTTCCTCCTGATTACACCATTTCGGCGATCAGCTTCCCCATCAGCGCATTGGACAGCACGACAGGGAGCCCGGCTGATGCCGCCCACTGTCTATGCTGCTCCAGATAGCCCATACAGTCAAGCACAATCATATCCGCCCGATCCTTCAGCTTCTCCGCTGCTGCACGAAAATCGGCTTCACTTCCGGTATACGGGGAGACGGCGGCAAAGGGCAAAGCGCTGCCTGATGCGGCAAACTTCTCGTTCAGGTTCTGCTCCTGCTCGGGCAAGGGACCGATCAGGCCCAGGCGGCGCTTGCCGGTCAAAGCCTGCACTACCGGAGGAATAATCCGGTCCGGCTCGATCAAATGCGCCCGGACTGTGCGCAGACCGGGGAACTCCCCGGTACAAAGCAGCAGAATCGTCTTAATTCCTGACGCTTCCATGGCATCAATTTTCCCTTGGAGAACGGACTTTATCCGTTCTCTGGAGACAACGGCGGCCGAGCCGTCGGCCATTCGGGAGGTCAGGACATATTCTCCCTCGCCCGGAGCGTAGTTCTCCCGCACCTGTGCCGGAGTGAAACCGTCCAGCACCCCGGACTGGACCAGTTCCGCACGTCCCTCCAGATATTTTTCCAGAATGGGTGCCACATCGGTCCTTGGGGCTTGCCCAATCGTAATCAGCCCTATTTGCTTCAACCTGGTTCCCTCCTCACGCCTCTCCGGCCCATCATGGCTCAGAATGGATGCGCACCACATCAGGCAGTTGGGACTGCCGGTTTGCCGGAAGTCTGCAGTACTTTCATTGAGCCGTACAGCTCTGTAATGCGCTTGAATTCGGCAGGATTATAGAACGAGCACAGGCCTTGGGTGAATTCCTTCGCCGTCTCAATGGCAAAACGGACCGCCGACGCGATGTCGACCTCATGGCTCGCACCGGTTCCGCATCCCGGAACCATGGACTGGGCGGTAACCGCCAGACCGACCACCGGAGCATCCGTAGCCACGGCGGGCTGAAGAATCGAATTAATATGGTAGAGGTCATTGCCGTATGGCGTGATGTCCTGGGTCGTCACCGGAAATGTCACCGGAAGCCGGCCGGTCGTCATTTCCAGAAGACGCAGCAGGTCTTCGCTCACCCGCAGGATGTAGCCTTCCTTGACGGTAGGCGAAATCGCAATTCCCTTATGATTGATCACGCGGTTGCCTTTGGTGGTGTCAATGGACAGAACCGCTTCCATCTCCGGGAGTACCTCATGCTCATTCATCTGCAGAATATCGACCGGAGAGTCCATGAAATCCACCGGCTCATGCGGCAGTGTCGGCGCATCCGGGCAGATATGGGTCGTGACCAGCACATCGCCCTTCAGAACATCTCCTTTGGACTGCATATCGGCCAGCTTCAGCGCTGAAGCTACGGCTGCCACCGCTCCGTCCGCATCCGAGACAATCCCGATCCGTCCGGGGCGCGCCCCGATCCCGCCCAGTCTGCCCACAATGCCAAACGTTGGCGCCTTGCCGCCTGCTCCCTTGCCGTCACTGCCCGGGATTGTCATTTTCACGAATTCTGTGCTGCCTTTATCGCCTTCCACCTTCTTCACTTCTACCTGAACCGCAGGATACGCAGCGAACAACTGCCTGATCTGCTCCCCATTTACATAAGCGCTGTCCATCGTGTTCAAAACCGTTATCGTCTGATGAAGTGCCATTTATAATTCCTCCCCGGATGTGCTTTCTCTCAATCTGTTAGAGTTATACTATCTTAAATTCCAAACGCTCCACAATGTACCGCCCTGCCAAAACTGCGCTGCTTTTCTTGTCCTTTGCAGATAAACCTTACGCGAGGCGTACGCTCTGCACCGGACAGCATGTGATTAGGAACAAACCGGGAGCATACGGGAAAACACAAGGAATAAACCATTCTAAAAGAAGTCGGCATATCCGCTCAGCAGGCATCATGTTATCGTGAATATGAAGCAAACGGACAACTCCTTTAATTCACTGAAATGACAATCTATTGCACTCTCTGCTGCAAATCATACAACCACGCCAACTTTGTCAGACAAGGAAGCGGAAGATTATCAGGAGGACAACATCATGACGCAGGAACAACTTCACACCACCATTCAATCTGAGGCTGAAGCAGCAGGCTTTTCGGGAACCGTACTTGTAAAAAGCGGTACCCAGGCTGCAGCCTCCGGCGCATATGGCTACGCCGACAAAGCAAACACAAGACCCAACCGTCCGGACACAAGGTATGGCAATGCTTCCGGCTCCAAGCTGTTCACAGCGATTGCCGTCTGCCAGTTGGTAGAGCAGGGCAGGCTTGCACTGGACAGCAAAGTCATGAATATTCTGGAGCAGTCAGAGTTTCCCCAGTTCAGCACTGACATCACTGTTCATCACCTGCTGACCCATAGCTCGGGCATTCCCGATTATTTTGATGAAGAGACGATGGATGATTTCGCCTCGCTGTGGGCAACACGGCCGATGTACCAGGTTCGGGAGCTTAAGGACTTCCTGCCGATGTTTCAAAAGCTGCCGATGAAATTCACGCCAGGGACCAGATTCCATTACAATAACGCGGGGTACATTCTGCTCGGGCTGCTTGTGGAGAAGCTAGGCGGGATGGCATTCACGGATGTTGTGGAACAGTATGTCTTTAAGGCTAGCGGGATGGCAGACTCGGGGTATTTTACACTGGATGCACTCCCTGCCAATACGGCCCATGGATACATAGTGAAAGAAGACGGAACCTGGACCACCAACATCTACTCTATTCCGGTAAAAGGAGGCGCCGACGGCGGCGCGTTCGTTACTGCTCCGGATATGCTGCTGCTGTGGGAAGGGCTGCTCCAGCATAAGCTGCTGGGACCGGAGCTGACTGCCCTGCTGCTTACCCCTCACATTCATGAGGACAAAGAAGAATATTACGGCTACGGGGTGTGGATTACAAAACGCGGCGGCGGGGTCTACAAATACCATGTGATGGGCTACGACCCCGGCGTATCCTTCCACTCTGCTTACTATCCGGCCAGCGGCATTGCCACTGCCGTTCTCTGCAACCACAGCCGGGGCGCATACCGGATGATGCGGGCGATTGAGGATTGCTTGGACTCATATACGGATATATAACACGGGCAGAATTCGAACACCGGTTTTACATTTAATTATAAAAGATGGGTTGTTTTTCATTTTAAAGCATCATAAGATGGGTTCAGGCATCGATGTACTCTAAATGAAAGAGAAGATAATATGAACGTAAACATTGAAGAAATACCATCCTGTAAAATTGTATATATGAGACAGACGGGTCCTTATGGAATGGCCAACTTACAGTTAATGGATAAATTTAAAGGCTGGGTAGAATCTGATTCAGTTACTAGTAGTCTGTCTGTTATCCTCGGGATTGCCCAAGACAATCCGGCATGGGTGAAACCGGAAAATTGCCGCTACGATGCATGTCTGGTAGTTCCAGAAGATTACTGTGTACATTCTGATGAAGTCAGCGTGGGTAATATTAGCGGAGGAAGCTACGCTGTATTTATGATCCCTCATACCGCAGAAGCTGTGCAAAAGGCTTGGGATGAAATATTCATGGAGGTTAAGCGCGGAGGGCTCAGTCTGGATGAGACAAGACCCATCCTGGAGCGGTACACCGTTGAACTTGTGAATCATCATTATTGCGAAATTTGCGTGCCTGTTCAATAAGAACCAAAGATACATGGCAGTTCAAGAACAAAGCAGCTGCGCCGTCCTTCACTGGACCTTCATGAATCCGGCGGCAATGCCAAGTGAAAAAAAGATCACTAATTCGCCACAGCACACTGCTCTCCGCAGTCTAAGTTGGAAAAAGGATCACTAACTCAGCTCATTCCGCTCCTGAAGAAGTATTATTGCCCAATTAAGTTTACTTTTTCCACTTAAATCTCTCATTTGGTGATTTTGGAGGGGAAATAAGTTCCCTTTTTCCAACTAGCGGTTGTTCATCTGCTTCTTCGCCAGCGAGAGGTGGCAAGAGGCAATTGAATCCGGCTGGATACGACCCTGCTGGGTGAATTCGCTGAATTCGCGTCTACTTAGCCCAAATTTCATGCATATGATATACACAGGCGAAAGAAATCATCATTTCCTAATCAATAAAAACAGCGGCAGTTCAGGACTTTTTCCCGTCCATGGCTGCCGCTGTTGCTTATTTTCGGGTCCGTCAATGACGGATCCCTTATGCTGCTTTACAAACCAAGTCTTATTAATACCGCGTTACCCCATCCTTGGTTACCAGCGCGAACACCAGCGGCTGCGGCGGCACCGGCTCGGCGGAAATCAGGTAGGCTTCCAGCACCTTGGCCTCCGCCTCCTGCACCTTGTCCGCTCCAGCGTCGTTCACATGCAGCACTGCTATCGTTTCACCTGCGACTACGGCGGCGCCGACTTTCTTGGACAACTGAATGCCTACAGCCAGATCGATGGCCGATTCCTTTGTTTCGCGTCCAGCCCCCAGCAGCATGGCCGCGATGCCGATTTTTTCGGCCTGGATGCTTTCCACGTACCCGGCAGTTACCGCCTTCACTTCAATGAAGGCCCGCGCAGTCGGCAGCGTACCGGGAGACTCCACCTGAGAGACATCTCCCCCCTGTGCCTCAACGATCTGCTTGAACTTAGCCAGCGCGCTGCCGTCCTCGATGTGGGACTTCAGAATCGCGCGTGCCTCCGTTTCGTCCTTTGCTTTGCCGCCGAGGACGAGCATCTGGCTGCCCAGAATCAGGCAGACTTCCTCCAGGTCAGCCGGCCCTTGTCCCTTCAAGGTTTCGATGCCTTCCTTGATTTCCAGGGCATTGCCGATGCCGTATCCAAGCGGCTGGTCCATGTCGCTGATGACGGCCACCGTGTTGCGGCCAAGATGCGTGCCGATATCGACCATGGCCTGCGCCAGCGCAATGGAATCGTCCAGCGTCTTCATGAACGCGCCGCTGCCGGTTTTGACATCGAGCACAATGGCGTCCGCACCAGCAGCGATTTTTTTGCTCATGACGGAGCTTGCGATCAGCGGAATCGATTCCACTGTAGCCGTCACATCGCGCAGCGCGTACAGCTTTTTGTCCGCAGGTGTAATGTTGCCCGATTGTCCGATCACCGCTGCCCCGATTTCGCCGACCTGGGTGAAGAAGCGTTCCCGGTCCATCTCAATGGAGAAGCCGCTGATGGATTCCAGCTTGTCGAGTGTGCCTCCGGTATGCCCCAGTCCGCGGCCGGACATTTTGGCGACCGGGACGCCGGCGGAGGCAACAAGCGGTGCAAGCACAACTGTCGTTTTATCGCCCACACCACCGGTAGAGTGTTTATCCACCTTAATGCCCGCAATCGGGCTAAGGTCAACCTGATCGCCGGACATTGCCATTTCCAGCGTCAGGTCGCCGGTTTCGCGTGCGTTCATCCCCTGGAAGTAGACTGCCATCGCCCAAGCGGAGATCTGATAATCCGGAATTTCGCCCTTGCTGTAGCCCTGGATCAGGTAGGCAATTTCTTCACGGCTTAATTCTCCGCCGTCTCTCTTTTTCTGAATCAGGTCAACTGCCCGCATTACGCCTCTACCTCACGCACAAATGCACGCACCAGGCCGATAAATTTCGGCTTCGTGAGGTTGGCTACCTTCACCACCTGCTCATGCGTCAGCGGCTCCAGCTCATCTCCAATCGCCATATCGGTAATGCAGGTAATGCCGAGCACACGCAATCTGCTGTGGCTGGCCACAATGACTTCCGGCACGGTGGACATCCCAACAGCATCTCCGCCGAGGTAGGCGAGCATTTTCAGCTCAGCCGGTGTTTCGTAGGTTGGGCCGCTGATTCCGGCATAGACGCCTTCCTGCAGCACCAGCGTTTCGCCGTTCACTCCTTTTACTTCACCTGCCAGCTTCTTGGCCAGAGCAATATATTCAGGGTCATACGCACGGGACATGTCCGGGAACCGCACACCCAGCTCCGGATCATTGGGTCCGATCAGCGGGTTGTCGCCGGTCATGTTGAGATGGTCGGTAATCAGCATCAGGTCACCGGCCTTGAACGAACGGTTCATGCCGCCGCCCGCATTGGTAATCACCAGCGTACCGATGCCGAGCTTGGCCATTACATATACAGGCAATACAACCTTGCGCATAGCGTAGCCTTCATAGTAGTGGAAACGGCCCTGCATAATCATAACGTCCTTGCCTTCCAGCTTCCCGATCACGAACCGCCCGGCATGGCCTTCCACCGTCGAACGCGGAAAGTGGGGAATCTCCTCATAGGGCAAGTAAACCGCATCTTCAATCTGATCGCCCAGATCGCCAAGTCCCGAACCCAGAATCAGCCCGATTTTTGGAGCGTAGGCTCCCAGTTTGGCTTGAATATACTCAGCAGCTTCTTTAACCTGCATGCCATAAGGGCTACTAGCGTGTTGTTGTGTCATCAGTAACATCCTCCCGGATTCAATTGTGTATGGTTAAAAGTTAGTTCAGCCGAATGCTCTGGCCTACATCTTCGGGATCAACGCCAGCACCAGCTTCAAAAAGTGCTCACGCACACGATCCGCCGTCTCCATAACCTCTGCATGGTTCAGCGGCTGATCCAGAATCCCGGCAGCCATGTTGGTGATGCAGGAGATCCCCAGCACTTCAATACCGGCATGACGGGCAACAATCGTCTCCGAAACCGTAGACATCCCCACCGCGTCCGCTCCCTGGCGGCGCAGCATTACGATCTCAGCCGGTGTTTCATAGCAAGGGCCAAGCAGACCGGCATAGACACCTTCCTTGAACTCAAAACCCTGCGCTGCCGCAGCTTCCTTGGCTACCGCAATCAGACGGGGGCTGTAGGCGGTAGACATGTCAGGGAACCGCACGCCCAGCGCATTGTCATTAGGTCCGGTCAGCGGATTGCGTCCGGTGAGGTTCAGATGATCGGTAATCAGCATCAGATCGCCGGGTGTGAAGTCCGTATTCACGCCGCCGGCGGCATTGGTGACCAGCAGGCTGGCTACGCCCAGCTCCTTCATCACGCGAACCGGAAAAGCCGTTGTCTCCGGTCCATAGCCTTCATACATGTGGAAGCGGCCTTTCATCATCACCACACGGCGCCCCTCGATCATGCCGATCAGCAGTTCCCCCTCATGCCCTTCTACCGTGGACACAGGGAAATGCGGGATTTCGTGATAAGGAATGACCACCTCATCCGTGATCAGATCCGCCAGGACACCAAGGCCCGAACCGAGAATCAGGCCGATCTCCGGGGCGACGGGACATTTATCTTTGATATAGATGGCTGCTTCCTGAATGTTGCTCTGGGTTACTGCGTTCATGGTTATATTGCCTCCTAAAGAGTTTGTCAGGGACTTCATTACTTCAATTCCGCCAAAAAGCTTGTCCCGTACTGCGGTGCCTTCGCCCCGAAGTTATCGGCAATCGTCGCGGCCACATCGGAAAAGGTCTGGCGGATGCCCAGGCTGTCCGGATGCTTGAATCTTGGACTGTAGACCAGCAGCGGTACATATTCACGCGTATGATCCGTTCCGCTGTGGATCGGGTCGTTCCCATGGTCTGCCGAGATAATCAGAAGATCATCTTCCGTCAGCGTGGAGAGCAGCTCTGGCAGCGCCTGATCAAACACCTCCAGCGCGTGTCCATAACCCTCGGGGTCGCGGCGGTGGCCGTACAGGGAGTCGAAGTCTACCAGATTGGTGAACAAAAAGCCGTCAAACGGCTTGCGCAGCTCCGCAATCGTAATTTCGATACCATGCTCATTGCTTTTGGTCGGGTAGGTTGCCGTAACCCCTTCCCCCGTAAAAATATCGTTAATCTTGCCGACGGCAATCACGTCCTTGCCGATATCCTTCAGCGCGTTCATGATCGTTGGCTCCGGCGGCTTCACGGCGTAGTCATGACGGTTCGGCGTACGTACGAATTTCCCCGGTTCGCCGATATAAGGGCGGGCAATCACGCGGCCTACCGAAAATTCGGGAGCCATCGTCAGCTCGCGGGCGATTTTGCAGGCGCGGTACAGCTCTTCCAGCGGGATAATATCTTCATGCGCAGCAAGCTGGAACACGCTGTCTGCGGAAGTATAGACAATCCAGGCTCCGGTCTTCATCTGCTCCTCACCATATTCCACCAGAATCTCGGTGCCGGAGGCCGGCTTGTTGCCAATCACCTTGCGGCCGGTAGCCGCTTCAAATTTCCCGATCAGTTCAGTCGGGAAGCCGTCCGGGTAGGTATTGAAGGGAATCTCAATTTTGAGTCCCATCAGCTCCCAGTGGCCGGTCATCGTATCCTTGCCGACAGAGACCTCCTGCATTTTACCGTAATATCCGGTTGGGGCAGCGACTGGCTCAAGCGGCGGCAGCGGTGCGATATTCGCAAGGCCGAGCTGCTGCAGATTAGGAAGCTTAAGACCCGGCACCCGCTCTAATATATGACCCAGGGTATGGGCCCCTTTATCTCCAAACCCCTCAGCATCCGGCGCTTCGCCGATACCTACACTGTCCAGTACAATAAATCCGATTCGTTTAAATGAGGACATTGCCGTCTTCACTCCTTTGATAGTATGCAAGTCTTTGGGGCACAGATCAAACAAGAGAGCTCCACCAAGTGGAGCCTTAGGTTTCAGTATGATTCCATCATAGCGATCTTACTCACAAAAAGCATCTTTTGCACCTGCTAAGCATGTATAGGGTTAGCGGTATGTTTTTCTATCCGGCCACTGAAACCGGCTATCTTGCCCGCGGATGATGGTTCTCATAGACTTCCTTCATATTCTTGCGGGCAATTCCGCTATAAATCTGGGTAGTCGAAATGTCGGAATGTCCAAGCATCTGCTGCACGGAACGCAGATCTGCTCCGCCCTCCAGCAAGTGCGCCGCAAACGAATGTCTTAAAGTATGCGGTGTAATATCCTGCTCAATCTGGGCTTCCCGGGCGTATTTCTTAATAATCTTCCAGAACCCCTGGCGGGTCAGCCTTCCGCCCAGACTGTTCAGGAATAAGGCCGATTCCTTCTGATTGCCGCGCAGCAGCTTCTCCCGCATGCCAGCGGCATACTGGGCTACACTTTCAGCCGCCATCGCGCCAATGGGAACGATCCGCTCCTTGCCGGAAGCTCCGGTGCAGCGGACATACTTCATTTCCGTGTGCACATCCTCCACGTTCAGCGAGATCAGCTCGGAGACACGGATGCCCGTAGCATAGAGCAGCTCCAGCATCGCCTTATCGCGTCTGCCCTGGGGAGTGTCGTCGCCCGGTGCATTCAGCAGCCGCTCCATCTCTTCCACACTCAGCACCATAGGCGGCTTGCTGCTTGGTTTGATTTTGTCCATATCCAGCGTCGGGTCCTGCCCGATCAAGCGTTCCCTCAGCAAATAATGAAAAAAAGCCCGGAGTGACACCGTATTGCGGTTCACCGTTGCGGCTGCGCGCCCTGCTCCGCGCTGTGCCGCGAGATAGAGCATAATATGTGATCTTTTGATGTCTTCCGGAGAGGACAACCCCCGCTCATCGGCAAAATCCATAAACTGCGAGATATCCCGCCCGTAGGACTCAAGTGTGCTTGGCGATAAGCCTTTGTCCTCGGACAAATACTGCATAAACGGCTGCAAATGTGACCTCATCAATCCACGCTCCTGTCTTACTCAGGCTGCTCGGCATTCTGCTGCATATTAATGTGGGGGCCTAGGCCGTACTTATGTAAAAGCAGGCCATGCCGGGTCCCGTCTTAGCATTTTCGACAGACTCACAGCCATTTCCTGCTTGCGGCACATTCCTCACTCTCCGTACCAGTAATAAAACCGCAGCCTCTCCCCAGAACTCAGCCCTTCGGGGGAATGCGGAACCTCCTGGAATGCCCGGATTGCCGTGCCTTCGGGGATTTCACTCTGTTCATAAGGATTGATCCAGCTGCCGATCCAGCTCATCGCATAATAAGCAAGACAGCTCAAGGTCACCAGCATTGTCATAAAATACAGCCGGCGCATGGTTTTGGGCACAGAGACGATCATGGGAATTCCTCCTAAAAAAAGTGGGAATCAATAACGGCATTAGGCTGCTCCGTACTCTTAGACAAGCAACTGCAAAAAAACGCAGCCGTCCGCTCCGCTGACTCGTCCTACACTGTATGCGCCGGGGGCTCCCTTTATGTATAAAGCCTCTGTAAATCATTTAAAAAGCCCCCTCCGGCAAATCGTACCGGGGAGAGCTTATGCGGTAATCCTCATCTACACAAGATGAACTTCAGAATGAAGAAGTGAAGTATGTAGCATTCTTAAGTTCACGCTCTATATAAGCTTATTCGGAAGCATTGCTGTCTGTGTTGTTCTTGTCCTTGCAGCGGTAGCAGATTCCGTGAAAATCAAGTCTATGATCAAGTACCGTAAAATTATATTCCTTCTCAAGCCGTTCTTCCAGCGGTCCAAGCCAATCCTCGCGGATCTCATCCATCGTGCCGCATTGCACGCAGATCAAATGATGATGATGATGTTTCGCTGTATCTGTCCGCAGATCGTAACGGGCCACGCCGTCTCCGAAATTGATCTTCTCCACAACATGAAGCTCGCTGAGCAGCTCCAAGGTACGATAAACAGTAGCAAGACCGATCTCCGGAGCTTTCTCCTTCACCAGCATGAAGACGTCTTCTGCGCTCAAATGATCTTCCTCATTCTCCAGCAGTACTCTTAAAGTGGCTTCCCGTTGGGGTGTGAGCTTATATCCTTGGGATTGTAGCTGTTGCTTAATCTTATCTATCCGGGCTTCCATTGTCTGCCTCCCCCTTGGAAAATTACCGCACCGGGCTTCAAATCACTTCTTCCATTATAGGGTGAGTGCCTTTGAGAAGTCAAACGCTTTTAGAACAGGGCTTACACGGATAGAAATTGGGCAAACCGCTTATCCTTTTGGAACCAGCATGGGTGTAACCCAGCGCATCATCGTTGGTGAAACCCAGGCCTCGAAGCCGGAAATCCCCAGTACAAGCACTGCCAGCCCAAATGATAACATCGTATACATAACAAAAGGGCGGGTAACCGGAGAACGCCGCTGGCCCAGTACCCGGCTGCGGATCATCAGCAGGGAAAAGGCTATCGCTGCAGCGCTGCCTACCAGGAGTACAGGAATCAGCACGAGATTATGCGGGGCAACTGAGACCAGCGCGAACAGCATGCCATGCCAGGAATATTCGCTGACCATACAGCCGACGGTAAAGCCGATTAGCACGCCTTTGAGAAAATCAAGGATCAGAATGCCCGGCAGGCCGATCACAGACAGTCCCAAAATCCAAATCAGGCCAATCCATTTCAGATTCAACGCAGCAATTTCCCAGTAGGAATCCGGCGCTGCAGGCAGACCCTGCTGATCCACGGTGACGAAGAAATTCCCCAGGTAATCGCTAAGCTCCTGCTGCTGATCCAGCGTCAGCGCACTTACGATCAAGGCCCCGAAAACGACCCCAACCAAAAATAATACCGCGACAAAAATATAAAGAGGCGTCTGTTCCTTCATCATCAGCCGCAAACTGCGCATCGGGACGTTCTCCTTTCCGGTCATATGTTACACCATATGAGGAAACCTCCCGCTCTATGACTTGTCCTTGCTGGCCTGAACCACAGTCCAGGTTAATGCAGGAGTGCAACGGCGGTTCTGCCGATGCTTCGTGGCCGCCAGTGCAGGCTAACCGTCTGCCGGCCGAAATCAGAGGTGTTTTTACCTCTTATTTCCTCCTATAACCCACTTCACGCCAAATCAGAGGTATTTTTACCTCTCATTCCCTCCTATAGCCCACTTCATGCCAAATGAGAGGTACTTTTACCTCTCATTTCCTCCTATAGCCCACTTCATGCCAAATGAGAGGTACTTTTACCTCTCATTTCCTCCTACAGCTCGCTTCCCGCCAGTTGAGAGGTACTTTTACCTCTCATTCCCACTTACAGCCCACCTGCTCATAAGACAGCTCCGTCCTACCCTTTTACTACCTTGCCATAAGTCCCGCCACCACCGGACGACAGCTCCAGCGTGCCGGAGCGGGCTTTTACGATTTGAGCAGCCAGCTCCGCTCCGGCAACAGCAGCCAGCTCCGCCTCACCGGCAGCGTGCAGGATTCTCATCTCCGTACCAAAAGCCGCCAGCAGCGCCTCCAGCTTACGCTTGCCTAGCCCCGGAATAAATTCCAGCGGCACCTGGTAGTGGTACGGTGGCCGGTGTGCCGGAATCAAAGGCTGCTCGCGGTCGGCGATGGCCAGAATCCGGTCGAATACACCCTGGACCAGCTTCTGGCTGCCGCAATACGGGCAGCGCTCCGATGTAGCATACGCTTCATCGGCTATGCTGCCGCAGCCCGCACAATAGGTGCGGTGATATTTGCCCAGCCGGGGATTCAGCCCGAAGTTGCCGCTGACCCTGCGTCCTTCCTGCCTCGCGAGGGCGAGCTTCAGCTCATGGAACGAAGGTTGTGCCATTTCGAGCACATTATACTCACGGCCGATCTTGCCAAGCGAATGAGCATCGGAGTTCGTCAAGAAGGTAAAGGGATCAAGCTCTGAGATATACCCGGCCATTTCCGAATCGGAGCTCAGTCCAAGTTCAACCGCAGCAATCCGCGCCAGATCAAACAAATCGGCCATCCGCTCGGCTGCACAGCCGTACAGTCCTTTGTGTGGCGTAAAAATATGTGCCGGAATCAGAATCCCGCCCCGGCCGCAGATCTCATCCTGCAGCTCCCGGGCCGGAACATACAGCCGCTGGGAGCTCAGATTAATATTCCGCATATGCTTGCCCATCCAGCTGCTGAAATCCTCCATGGCCGCAAGGTCCGGCAGGAAGGCCAGGACATGGCACTCTTTTCGTCCTGGCTCGCGGATTTCAATCTCTGTCCCCAGCACAATAGTCGTTCCCTGGTAGGCAATTCCGCCACCCTCCGCTTCGCTCATCTCGCCGGAGGCGAGCAGGGCGCGGATATCCGCCAGCACTCCCGGGGCGTGGCTGTCGATGATGCCGATCAGCTCCATCCCTTTGCGCTGCGCGGCCTCTTTGGCGATTCCGGCGAAGGTGAGGCTGCTGCTGCCGCTGATTTTGACAGTTTGTCCTGCCGATGTCCGCCCGATATGCACATGCAGATCACAATAATAACTCCGCAGCTTAGCCCCTAGTGCCATTGGCCTGTAAGCGTATATAGGTGCCAGGCGTAGACCGCCATCATTGTTTTGGCGTCGGCAATGCGCCCATCCGCAATATATTGATACGCTTCCTCCAGGGTAAGCTCGGAAACCTCCAGGAACTCATCCTCATCCAGCGCCATATCCCCAGACTGGGCATTATCTGTCACATATAAGTGAATGATTTCATCGGCAAAGCCGGGAGAGGTGTAGAATGACTTCAGCAGCTTCAGCTCCCCGCTGTGAAAACCGGTCTCTTCCTGAAGCTCGCGCCCGGCCGCAGCCAGCGGGTCTTCGCCCGGGTCCAGCTTGCCAGCGGGAATCTCCACTTCCGTGCGGTGCATCGGCTGGCGGTACTGCTCAACAACCAGCATTTTGCCCTGGTTCAGCGCTAATACGGCCACAGCCCCCGGATGCTTCACGACCTCGCGTGTTGCCGTATTGCCGTCAGGCAGCTTGACCGTATCCACCTGCAGCGAAATAATTTTGCCCTCAAAAATGTGCTGTGTGGACAAGGTTTCTTCATCCAGTGCGGGGTTGCGGTTAATTTCATCTTTTTTCATAGGTTTATGGTCTCCTTTAGCTTCGGTATGCATAGGGTGTATTATAGCAAACTTAAGAGGAAAGAAGGAATGCAGGCATGAATAACATCCTTGTCCATACAGGCTCATCCGCCGTCACAATGGTAGGCAAACCGGAAGAAATAAGGGCCGTCATCGCCGGGTGGATCAAGCAATATGGACGTGATATGCCTCTGGCCTACATCCTGATGCTGCACTCCGAATCGCGGAACAGTGCCACTAAAGCCGGATAGTCTACCGCTTGGCACCCGCCTTGATATTCTTCAAGCCGCGTAAACATAAGGAGCTGTTCCCGGGAATCTACCGGAGACAGCTCCTTCATACATTTTACAGCAGCAGCATAGGCCGCCTACAGGGTTAGCCTTTTACACTTTCTTTTACAATCGCTACAACGAGTTCGGCTACCTTGACGATATCCCCGGCCTTGATCCGTTCTTTGGTAGTATGAATATTCTCATAGCCGACCGCCAGATTTACCGTTGGCACCTTCAACCCGTTGAACACGTTGGCATCACTGCCGCCGCCGGACGGAAATAGCCGCGGGGTCAGCCCCAGAGAGGTAATCGCTCGTTCCGCCAGCTGCACCACGGGATCATGCTCGTTAAAACTGAACGCCGGATAGATGATCTCACTGCGGAATTCACTCTCTGCGCCGTAGTCACGGGCCGTAGTCTCCAGCGCTTCACGCATGGAAGCGATCTGCAGCTCCACCTTCTCCTGCACAATGCTCCGTGCTTCCGCATCCAGCTGCACATGGTCACAGACCACATTCGTCGGGCCGCCGCCGGCAAATTTGCCGATATTGGCTGTCGTTTCATTGTCGATGCGTCCAAGCTTCATCGCCGAAATCGCCTTGCTGGCGACTTGAATAGCGCTGATTCCATCCTCGGGATTGACACCCGCATGAGCGGATTTACCAAAAATCTGCATCGTCACCTTCGCCTGAGTCGGCGCAGCTACAGCAATGGCGCCTACCTCGCCGTTGGAATCCAACGCAAAACCAAACTCGGCATCCAGATGGGACGGGTCCATGTTCCGGGCACCCAGCAGCCCCGACTCTTCTCCTGCGGTAATGACAAACTGAATTTGTCCGTGCGCCAGCTTCTGCTCCTGAATTACACGGATGGCTTCGAACAGGGCTGCGAGTCCCGCCTTGTCATCCGAGCCGAGAATCGTGCTGCCGTCACTGGTAATCCAGCCGTCTTCACCAAGGGAAGGCTGAATATTTTTGCCGGGAACAACGGTATCCATATGGCAAGTGAAGAGCAGCTTAGGCGCAGCCGTTCCTCCTTCGGCAGGCCAGGTCACAAACAGATTGCCCGCCCCATGTCCCGTGCGTTCCTTGGAATCATCTTCAATGGCGGTAAGGCCCAGGGCGCTGAATTTTGCGATTAGCACGTCGGCAATCTGCCGTTCGTTCCCTGTTTCGCTATCTACACGGACAAGCTCCATGAATTCCTGAATCAAGCGTTCTTGTGAGATCATCGGACTTCCCTCTCTTTCACGGATACGTTACAATGGTAGTATTGTGCTAAACATTCTATATGCCTTTAACTTAAACTAATTTCAAAGGAGTCACTCATGCAACGTCAAAAATGGTTCCGCATCGTTATTTATGTTATGCTGCTCGCCATGATCGCCTCTACCGTGCTCTTCGTCCTGGAGCCCTTCCTGGCCGGTTAATTGCCGCCTGGGCCCGTTAATAATAGCGTCCGGATGCTCCGGGCGCTATTTGACTTGAGCGTACTTGCGGGAGCAGGCTTAATCGGTCTGCTGCACGTCCGTCTGCTCCACAGCAGCAGCCGTTTGGTAAGGAAAATGCTTAAGAAAATAAGGCACCAGCTCGCTGGCTACATCCCCCAGCTCAAAGGAACGCCCGGTACATTCCTCCAGCGAGGTAACCCCGTACTCGGCAATCCCGCAAGGAATAATCCCCTGGAATCCCTGTTCTCCGATCCCCGCGGTGACATTGAACGCGAACCCGTGGCTGGTAATGAAGCCTCTGCGGAATTTGCTCTTGTTGAACTTAACCCCAATGGCACAGATTTTCTGATCACCGACCCAGACTCCGGTATACTCCGGTTTCCGGCTGCCCTCTATGCCATAACCTGCCAAAAAGTCAATAATGACAGCTTCCAGACGACGCAGGTAGCCATGCAAATCCACCTTGCCGTCCACCCCCAGCTTCAGCAGCGGGTAGCCAACCAGCTGACCGGGCCCATGATATGTAATATCTCCTCCCCGGTCAATTTCAAACAGCGCAATACCTTTTTCCTTAAGCTGCCCGGCGCTGAGGAGAAGATGCTCGGGATGATGCTGCGAGCCGATGGTATAGGTTGGCGGATGCTGCAAAAGAATCAGCCGCTCCGGCTCCGTGCCGGCATCAATTGCCTGAACTGCCGCCTTTTGCAGCTCCCAGGCAGCTCCATATTCGATGAGAGGCAGATATGAAACTTCCAATAAGCTTAATTCTGTGCTGTTCATGCTTACAGGTCCCCTTTGTATTACAGTCTCCTGTTACAGGGTTATACCATTCCTTAATACAGTTTCGTATCCGGCGTATAGCCTTCCACATTATCCTTGATGCGCTGCAAAAAGCGGCCGCAAATCACGCCGTCCAGAATCCGGTGGTCCAGCGACAGACAGATATTGGCCATGGAACGCACGGCGATCATATCGTTGATGACTACAGGCTTTTTGACGATGGATTCAAAGGTCAGAATAGCTGCCTGAGGATAGTTAATAATCGGGTAAGACAGAATCGAGCCAAAAGAGCCGGTGTTGTTCACCGTAAAGGTTCCGCCCTGCATATCCTCCAGGCGCAGCTTGCCTTCGCGGGTCTTCATAGCCAACTCGTCGATTTCGCGGGCCAGCCCCGCGACATTCTTCTGGTCCGCCTTTTTGATGACCGGCGTCATAACCGAATCCTCGGTGCCGACTGCCAGGGATATGTTGATTTCGCGTTTGACGATAATCTTATCAACAGCCCAGACCGAGTTCATGATCGGATAATCCTTAATGGCACTGACGACAGCTTTCATCAGAAAAGCCAGATATGTCAGGTTAATGCCTTCCTTGCGCTTGAACTCATCCTTCAGCTTGTTGCGCAGGATAACCAGATTGGTCACATCGACTTCAATCATCGTCCAGGCATGCGGAATTTCCGAGACACTCTGGCGCATCCTTGTCGCAATGGTGTTGCGGATTGGCGTTACGTCTATCAGATATTCCGAGCTGCTTCCCCGCCCGCCCTCTACTTCTATTGTAGGGATACGCGGAGTTTCGCTGAGGTGCAGGCCGGAATGGCGAACCGGCTCCAGCGCTTCCTGCACTTCTTCCTGAATCGCCTGGACAGCAGGCTGCTGCAAAGCTTCCGGTGCCTGCTGTCCGGCTGCACGAGCCGGTGCTGCGGTGGCTCCGGCTGCTGCGCCGCCGTTGTCGAGGTACGTCAGCACGTCCTTGCGTGTGATACGGCCGCCCAGACCAGTCCCCGGCACAGCCGTGAGATCGATGCCATGCTCCGCGGCAAGCGTCTGCACCGCCGGGGAATACCGGGAGCGCATCGGTGCCGATGCGTCAAAGGCGGCGGCAGGTGCTGCCGGTCTGCCCGCTGCCGGAGCTTGGGCAGGCACAGCCGGGCGGGACACAGCCTGCGCCGCAGGCACAGTGTCCGCCGCTGGCGCGCCAGCGGCTGTTTGAGCGGACGGCGCGCTTGGCGCAGCCGGAGCCGCTACGGCAATGCGGGCGATCACTTCGCCCACGCTGACAGTCTGGCCTTCTTCGGCCAGCAGTTCTACCAGTGTGCCGTCCACAGTGGCCGGCAGCTCCGCATTCACTTTATCCGTAATCAGATCACAGAGCGGTTCGTACTGCTCGATGGAATCTCCGGGCTGCTTCAGCCATTTGCCGATCGTTGCCGACACCAGCGACTCTGCCAGCTGGGGCATGATCACATCAGTCAGCTTTGTGTTGTCAGACATAATGTCACTCCTTAAAGTTTTGTAAGCGATGCTTACAGTATTACTTTCGTACAAAACTTGCTTCGGAAGCATACGCTTGAGTTTTGTAAGCAATGCTTATCTATATTGAGTCATCAGGAACTGAAACTAGGTGGAAAAAGTATAACTAATCCGCCGAAATCCTGGCCGTAAAAGGATTTAGTGGGATTTTGTACACTTAATTCCTGCATATTCATCCCATATACCTATTTCCAGCCGAAATAGTGGTACTTTTTCCAACATAGAGTATTCCTTAAGCAAAATAAGCTCGATTAAAGATACTTTTTCCAACATAAGCTTCTTCATAAGCCGAATGAGCTCGGTTAGTGGTCCTTTTTCCACTATATAAACTGAGATTTAGCGGGTTGGGACTGACCGTGACTACGGAGAGTATTTGGATTTCCGGCCGCTGCCCGTCTCGCAGATTGCCTGGCAGATTCCCGGATTGTATACGCTGTTCGCGGTTTAAATCCGCAGACTGCCGCTGCTTCCGGTGCAGTTTTCCTGCGGAAAGCATTCGGGGGGACGCCCCCGCTCCTGCCGTTCCAGCCGCTCCACCGCTCCTGCCGTTCCAGACTTCTCCTCGGCCATTCCCCCCCTTATTCTGGCCCAAGTAAAATCAGTACTGCGCCAGACGCAGCATTTCGGCTTTCACTTTATCCTTGCTCAGCATAAAAAATTTCTCCATCGGCGGGCTGATCGGCATCGCGGGCACATCGGGACCACAGAGGCGGAAGATGGGCGCATCCAGCTCAAACAGGCAATGTTCAGCAATGATCGCTGCCACTTCGCCGCCAATGCCTCCGGTCTTGTTGTCCTCGTGGACAATCAGCACCTTGCCGGTCTGGCGGGCGGCGGCAATGATAGCCTCGCGGTCCAGCGGCTGCAGGGTGCGCAAATCAAGGATATGCGCAGTAATGCCTTCCTCGCGCTCCAGCTCCTCCGCTGCCTGCATGGCAAAATGCAGAGGCAGACTGTACCCGATCACTGTAATATCGCTGCCTTCCCGCAGCAGATTCGCTTCGCCAATCGGAACCGTGTAGTCCCCTTCCGGGACATCCTCCTTGATCAGCTTATAGCATTTTTTGTTCTCGAAGAAGAGGACCGGATCAGGGTCACGCACGGCTGCCTTCAGCAGCCCTTTGGCATCATAGGCCGAATACGGAGCTACAATCTTCAGTCCCGGCGTGCCAAAAAAAATCGATTCCGGGCACTGGGAGTGATACAGCCCGCCGAAGATCCCCCCGCCGATCGGCGCGCGGATCACCACCGGACAGCTCCAGTCGTTATTGGAGCGGTAACGGATTTTGGCTGCTTCGCTGATAATCTGGTTAGTCGCCGGAAGCATGAAATCCGAGTACTGCATTTCGGCAATCGGCTTCATGCCATACATGGCTGCACCGATAGCCACCCCGGCTATCGCAGACTCCGCCAGCGGCGTATCCATCACACGTTCTTCCCCGAACTGCTCCTGCAGCCCTTTGGTGGTGGTGAAGACACCGCCCTTGACGCCAACATCCTCTCCTAGCACGAATACCGATTCATCGCGCTCCATTTCTTCCTTCATTGCCAGCCGGATGGCATCGATATATTCCATAATGGCCATGGGTTAGGCTCCTCCCTTGAGGTCAGATTCACTGTATACATGCAGCAGCGTATCTTCCGGTTTCGGAAACGGCGCATTTTCAGCGTATTCAATCGCAGCCTTGAGCTCCAGATTGTATTCTGCAGCCAGATCGCGTTCCTGCTCGTCGCTCCAAAGCCCGAGTTCAATCAGGTAGGTGCGGAAAGCGGCAATGCCGTCTTTTGCCCAATTGGCATCGACTTCTTCCTTCGTCCGGTAAGCCAGATCATTATCCGAGGTGGAGTGGGGCGACAGGCGGTACATCATCGCTTCAATCAGGGTCGGCCCTTCACCGGCGAGTGCACGCTCCCGTGCTTCCTTCACCACGCGGTATACCTCCAGCGGATCATTCCCGTCTACCCGGACGCCCGGGAAGCCGTAGCCCAGGGCACGGTCACTGACTTTGCCTCCAAGCTGCTTATGGGCTGGTACAGAAATCGCATATTGGTTGTTCTGGCAGAAAATAATGACCGGCAGCTTATTCACACCGGCGAAATTGCACGCTTCATGGAAATCCCCCTGGTTGCTGGAGCCTTCCCCGAACGTGACGAAGGAAACAAATTTCTTCTTCTGCATTTTGGCTGCCAGGGCAAAACCCACGGCATGCGGAACCTGCGTTGTCACCGGACTGGACCCGGTCACGATCCGCAGACGTTTGCTTCCGAAATGGCCTGGCATCTGCCGCCCGCCGCTGTTGGGGTCTTCCGCCTTGGCGAAGACAGAGAGCATCAGCTCACGCGTAGTCATGCCCACAGTCAGCACAAAGGCATAGTCGCGGTAATACGGTAAAAAATAATCGTTCTCCCGGTCCAGCGCAAAAGCCGCCCCCACCTGGGCTGCCTCCTGTCCAATGCCCGAGACATGGAAGTTGATCTTCCCGGCCCGCTGCAGCAGCAGGCTGCGCTCATCGTATTTCCGTCCGAGCTGCATATATCTGTACATATCGATGACCTGGCCGTCACTAAGTCCAAGCGGCTTGTGTCTGTTAACGGTTTCTACAGTACCTTGCGATTCCATATGAGGTACCTCCTAAAAGTTTTGTCAGTATACGCTTCCTTAAATCACTTCGAACAAAACCCGCATTAAAAGCGTATTCTTGCCCTGATCTTAAAACCAGGTACTAAATCGTGCTCCAATTCATTATAATCCCTTTCCCGTGAAAAAGAAAAGCCACGAAAAGCCGGTATGCAGCTGTTTTGACGCCTAAGGCGCCTTCAGCTCCGCCCGGCATTCCCGTGGAGGCTTTCAACGTTAACTAGAATCCGATTGCTCTTCCGTCCACGGCGAGCATCGCTTCGCCGATGATCTCGGATAGCGTCGGATGAGCGTGAACCGCTTCCCCGATCTCCCAGGGAGTGGCATCCAGCAGCTGTGCCAGCGCCGCCTCCCCGATCAGATCCGTAACATGGGGGCCGATCATCTGCACACCGAGAATATCGCCGCTGCTGCGGTCGGCAACCACTTTGACGAAACCGTCCTTCATCCCGTAGACAATCGCTTTGCCGATGGCTGAAAAAGGAAATTTACCCGTAACCACATCCGCGCCAAGCGCCTTGGCTTCTTTCTCGGTATATCCTACACTCGCTACCTCCGGCCGTGTGTAGACGCAGCGCGGCACCAGATGCGGGTGGTAGGGATGGAGCGTCTCACCTGCCAGATGGTTCACCGCCCGGATGCCTTCGTGGCTCGCGGCGTGAGCCAGCTGCAGCCCGCCGATGCAGTCGCCAATCGCATAAATATGCGGCTCATTCGTCTGCATATTCCCATTGACCTCAATAACACCCTTGTCAAAATGAATATCAGTATTTTCAAGTCCGATGTTCTCTATATTGGCTACTCTGCCTACGGATACCAGCAGCTTCTGGGCAGACAGGCTCTGGCTCTGTTCGCCCTTGCGGGCTTCGATAGTCACTCCAGATTCCGTAATCGCACAGGTCTCTGCATCTACGGTTGTCCCTGTCAGAACCTTGACGCCGCGCTTCTTCAGCAGCCGCAGCAGCTCGCGGGCAATCTCTTCGTCCTCAAGCGGCAGCAGCTGGCTTGCGGCTTCTACCACCGTAACCTGCACGCCGAAGTCCGCCAGCATGGAGGCCCATTCCACACCAATGACCCCGCCGCCCACAATAATAATAGAAGCCGGCAGCTCTTCCAGCGTCAACGCTTCCTCACTGCTCAGAATCACCTTGCCATCCGGCTTCAGGCCGGGCAGCACACGGGGGCGCGATCCGGTTGCCACAATGAGATGCCCGGAGACCACGGTCTCCATCTCGCCATTGTCCAGCTCTACAGCCACCGCGCCGCTGCGCGGAGAGAAAATCGAAGGGCCGATGATGCGCCCTTTTCCCTTCAGCACCTGGATTTTATTTTTGCGCATCAGAAACTGTACGCCCTGATGAAGCTGCTCGACTACCGCCTCCTTGCGGGCCTGCACCTTCGGGAACACCAGCTGCACCCCAGTAGTTTCAATGCCGTAACTCTCGCTCTCTTGTATTTCAGCGTATACCTCCGCACTGCGCAGCAGCGATTTGCTCGGAATGCAGCCGCGGTGCAGACAGGTTCCGCCCAGCTTGTCCATTTCTATGACAACAACAGATTTCCCCAGTTGGGCCGCGCGGATCGCCGCCACGTACCCCCCGGTACCTCCGCCAAGTATGGCAACGTCACATGAAATTGTCATGTATGTATCCTCCAGTCATTACTCTTGTTCTGAATTAACCTATTACATTGTACTCTCTTTTATGTGTATTACAAAACTTACAAACGTCATATATCCATGGACTTTTCCCCGTTGAAGCGTTATCATATGGGTGAATTCAAAGGGATTATGGACAAGGGGGACACTCATGAAACTGTTGACCACACGCTTCATTGCCATCCTGATTCTGGTTGTGCCCGGCCTCCTGGCGATGAATGGCTTCCTGATGATGAAAGATGATATCTTCAATTATATTTCCATGCATGGCGACGAGACGGCCACTCCGGTTTTTGCCTGGCTGCATTTTGGCGGGGGGCTGCTCCTGTTCCTGGCAGGCATGACTTTTCTTGGCGGCTGGATTCTGACCCGTGACCGGAAGCGCAATTATGTGGGACCCAGATTCAGAGAGAAGCACAAGACCCAGCAGCCTCCCTCGCCGGATGCCTCCAGCTAACCGGTTAATCTCCAGCGGGATGGTCTTAATCACTCCACCTTTCAAGCAGAAACGGCTGCGCAGTCCTTCACCGGACAACGTAGCCGTTTTGGATTTCAGCGTCGTGTCACCTGGAGAACGCCTTTGGTCATTCCAAGCGGAAAAAGGATAACTATTTCGCCGCATTCCCCCCTATCCACCGCATGCGAAGTGGAAAAAGGGAAACTAATTCAGCTCATTTCACTCCTGACGAGG